>CAVQVC010000001.1:0-2780033 GCA_963717065.1 uncultured Chloroflexia bacterium
CTGCTGTCCGCCGGTCGCTGCGGGCGGAATGTTCTCTACTGCGTGAACCCCGAGGCGCTCCGGCAGCTTCGGGCCCTGGTGGGCCGCCTGTAGGTTTTTGCCGTGACGAGTCGTCTAACGACGACTAACGACCCAGGAGGCGGAGAAGACCCATGACTTTCTCGAGAGCGTTCGCCGGGCCATCCCGCGATCGGGCGGTCGGTCTGGCGTGAGACGGGCTGGACGGTGCAGCCGCGACCATGACCGGCGGGGCGGCCGGTGGCGAGGGGCTGTGGAGCCGATCCGCTTCGTCTGTACGCACGGGCTGGCGCGAGGCCATCCGGTTGACGTGGCGCCGTCCATGCGGGAGCGTCTGCCGGCCCTGCTCGACGGGATCGATGCGAGTGACGTTCCGGATCCACCAACGACCAAGGCCCAAGGAGGCGAGACGACCATGACCCTCGAAGCGCTCCCTGTCGCTGTCATCGGCGCCGGCCCTGTCGGACTCGCGGCGGCCGCCCACCTCGTCAGCCGAGGCGGAACCCCGATCGTCCTCGAAGCTGGCGATCGGGTGGGCGCCACGGTCCGCCAGTGGGGGCATGTCCGGATCTTCTCGCCCTGGCGCTACAACGTCAACGCGGTCGCCGTCGCCATGCTGGAGAAGGCCGGGTGGACCATGCCGGACCCCGACCACCTGCCGACGGGCCAGGACTCGTCGAGGAATACCTCGAGCCACTCGCCGAGCTTCCCGGAGATCCGGCCGCACCTGCGCCTCCGCACGCGCGTCGTGCGCATCACGCGCCGCGGCTACGACAAGCTGCGGACGTCGGGCCGAGAGCAGGCGCCCTTCATGCTTCGCGTGGTGACGCTGGCCGGGGACGAGGCGATCACGGCCCGCGCGGTGATCGATGCGTCGGGCACGTATGAATCGCCGAATCCGCTCGGCGCGGACGGGACGGATGCCCGGGGAAGCCCGGGTGCGAGATCGCGTGTTCTACGGGATCCCCGACGTCCTGGGCGGGCAGCGCCCGCGCTACGCGGGCCGGCACGTGGCGGTCGTCGGGAGCGGGCACTCGGCGCTGAACACCCTGATCGATCTCACCGAGCTGGCCGTGGCCGAGCCGGCGACGCGCATCACCTGGATCGTTCGGCGCCCGCCGTCCGACCGGGTCTTCGGCGGAGGCGTCGCCGATGCCTTGCCGGCGCGTGGGGCGCTCGGCCAGCACGCGCGGCAGTTGCTGGAGCGCGGCACCGTCCGGCTGGTCGTCGGCCGGATCGCGGCTGTCTCCAACGCGGTGAACGGCCTGGCCATCCTCGACGAGGCTGGCACCACCTTGGTCGTCGCGGACGAGGTGGTCGCGGTCACGGGATTCCGGCCGGATCTCGGCCCCCTCCGCGAGCTTCGTCTGGATCTCGACCCCATCATGGAGGCGCCGAGGGCCCTGGCGCCCCTGATCGACCCGAACGTCCACAGCTGTGGGACCGTCCCCCGCATGGCGTCGAGGAGCTGACCCAGCCCGAGCCTGACTTCTTCGTCGTGGGCATGAAGAGCTACGGCCGCGCGCCGACGTTCCTCATGCTGACGGGCTACGAGCAGGTCCGGTCGATTGCCTGTGCGCTGACCGGAGACATGCCAGGGGCGCAACGAGTCGAACTGACGCTGCCTGCCACGGGCGTCTGCAGCGCGCAACCAAGTGACGCTCGAATCCTGGGGAGTGTGGCGTTCCCCGAACCCGGGTCGTCGTGCTGCGGGGGTCCGGCGCCCGCGGCGGTGGACGCCTGCTGCGCCCAGGACGCCGAGGCCAAGGCGTTCGGACAGGAGGGGTGCGGGTGTGATTCGACCGACGGGGACAGTGGGAGAGTCACCCCCGAGATGCCACGGGCGGGATGCGACCCGCGCACGTGGCGGCGACGAGGGAAGACGCGAAGCCGGTCAAGCCGCAGCTCGTGACCGTGGGGACGCGTCCGGGGGGTGGGAGCACGAGCCGCTGCTGCAACTGAGCGTCATGACGGCCAGCGGTCTGCGCCGGACGTTGCGGACCGAGTACGGCTGGGTGATCGTCGTGGCCCTGTCCGTGACCGAGACGGTCACGTGGGGCATCGTCTACTACGGATTCCCGGTCTTCCTCCGTCCGATGGAGGAGGACCTCGGGGCTTCCCGGGTGGCGGTGACGGGTGCCTTCTCGGTCGGTCTCGGGGTCTCCGCGCTCGCGGCGCTGCCGGTCGGGCGCTGGATCGACCGACATGGGGCGCGCGGGCTGATGACGCTCGGCTCATGTCTCGCCACGGGACTCACCTTCGCCTGGGGGCGAGTGGGAAGCCTGCCGGCTTTGTACGGGGTCTGGTTTCTGATGGGGCTGGCGATGGCGGCCACGCTCTACGAACCCGCCTTCGCCGTCGTCGTCGCGTGGTTTTCGCGCAAGCCGGCGCACGCCCTGCTCACCGTCACGCTCGCGGCCGGGCTGGCCAGCACGATCTTCATGCCCATCGAAGCCTGGCTGCTCGGGCGGATCGGCTGGCGGTCCGCTCTGACTGTCCTGGCCGTCGTGCTGGGGGTCGTCACGATTCCAATCCACGCGCTTCTGCTCAGACGCGGACCGCAAGCCTTGACACCGGGAGCTTCGGCCGATGGGACATCCCCCCGCACGGTCTGACCCTTCGGAGCCGCCGTCACCCTCGCGTTCTGGGTCCTTGCAGGAGCGTTCTTCGTCAGCGACTTCGTGATCGCGGCCCTCAGCACCCACCTCATCCCGTATCTCATCGACCTCGGGTACTCGGCCACGTTCGCGGCCGCGCTGATTGGCTGGATGGGCGCGATGCAGTTGCCTGGGCGCGTCCTGTTCGTTCCGATCTCGGCGCGGCTCGCGGCACGCTCGATGGTCGCGGCGGTGTGCCTCGCCCAAGCCCTGGGGATCAGCCACTTCCGTGCTGACGACGATCGGCACGCTGGTGCCATTCGTCGTATTGCAGGGCGCTGCCAACGGCATGGCGACGCTGACCCGCGCCGCCTCCCTCGCGACGATCTTCGGCTCGCGGCACTACGGCGCGATCGCGGGCGCCGTAGCCCTGGGCCGATGGCGCCGCCGCGATCGGCCCCGTCGGCGCCTCGCTCCTGTGGGTCGGGTTCGGGTCCTACCCGGCGGTGTTCTCGGTGCTGGGGGCCTCCCTTGCGATGGCCGCGTGCGCGGTGCTGATGACCCGTCAGAGGATGGGCGTGGTGTCCTAACGCGTGAGTTCTCGTGGTCAACGGGTGGCTCCTCCGATCGATGGCGAGCCTCGCCGGCCGCACTCACTCCCCACGCGCGGCACGCCGCGCCGAACCCTTCCGGGGTCCACGCCCCGTGCCGTGGCGGCTGCGGGCTGACGTGGCTCTGCGCGAGTCGCGCAATGAAGGATAGGAACCATCGGGGCCTCTGTTGGCACCGACCGTCCCTATGACCGGCGCCTCCCCGCCGGCCTCGCTCCGCCTCGGCTCGCGCGATATCCCCTACGGCTGGGTCATCGTCGCAGCTCTGTCCGTCACCGAAACGGTCACGTGGGGCGTCGTCTACTACGGCTTCCCGGTCTTTCTGCGCCCGATGGACACAGGACCTGGGCGCCTCACGAGTGGCGGTGACCGGTGCTTTTTCGGTCGGTCTTCGGGGTTTCCGCGCTCGCGGCGCTGCCGGTCGGGCGCTGGATCGACCGACATGGGGCTCGCGGGCTGATGACGGCAGGCTCCTGCCTGGCAACGCTCCTGATGTTCGCGTGGACCCGGATCGAGAGTCTGCCGCGCTCTATGCCGTCTGGTTCGGTCTGGGTGTGGCCATGGCGGCCACGCTCTACGAGCCGGCGTTTGCTGCCGTCGTGTCCTGGTTCCCGCGTGACCTGGCTCGTGACGACGAGGCGACCCTCGCCGTCGAGGCAGTGGGGCGGCACGCTCGAGGAGTCGGCGGCGCGCCGGCTCGGGCAGACCCTCGATGGCGTCAAGATCCACGCGGAGATCGATCTTCGTGGCCACATTGTTCACGTTCTGACCGCCGGGACCGGAGGCGCGGGCGGCACGGATCGTGAGGGCGCTCCCCGGGACCCGGACGGCCTCATGCATGACAATCGGCTCGCTCACGGACTCATTTTTAGCCTCTCACCCTGGGGCCGGGGTGATCTCCGCGGGCGCGGACTTTGACAACTCCGTATCCGGATGTCAGCGTCGTAACGGGCTCGCCGTACAGCCGCGAACCTCTCGATCAGGAAGGATCCCCGATGCATCCAGTTGTCTTCACACTCCAGTTCCGCGGGAGTGCGGCCCCCGTGCCCGGCACGCAGGGCAAAGTGTCCGCCAAGACCGCCCGGAGTCAAGTCCACCGGACGACCCTCGAGAAGACCGGGGTCCAGTCGCGCGTGGAAGCAGGCAGCGGAAACCCCGGCCGGTTCGAGTCGGAGGTGCAGATGACGGGCGCGGGGACCTTCGTCGAGTCCGGCCGGATCACCTATGGGCGGGCGGCGGCGCTGACCTTCAGGACGGTGGGCCAGGGCCTCATTGGAGCCAGTGGGATCGAGGGGTATCAGCGAGGCGCGGTCATCTGGGAAGTGACCGGGGGCGAGGGCCGCTTCACCGGAGCCACTGGGCTCATTACGTCCAACTTCAGCGTCGGGTCCGAAGGGCGAGGTCGTCGATACGCATGTCACCCACCTCGTTCTCCCGGGCGCGGTCCAACCCGCGGCGCGTCCAGGCCGGAGGAAGCCCACCGCTCGGCCGAAGTCGGCGAAGCGCCGCGGCCTGGACAGCGACAATGGCTCCGAGTTCATCAACCACGACCTGTATGCCTGGTGCCAGCGCGAGGGGGTGACCTTCACCCGCAGTCGTCCCTACCAGAAAAACGACAGCGCCCACGTCGAGCAGAAGAACGGCGCCATCGTCCGTCCGCTCATCGGCTATGATCGGTACGCCTCCCGCGCCGCCTATGCCCAGCTCGCCCGCGTCTATGCGCTCGCCCGGCTGCACATCAACTTCTTCCAGCCCGTCCAGAAGCTCGTGACCAAAGAGCGCCGCGGCCCGCGCGTGCATCGCGTGTACGACCGGGCCCAGACCCCGTATCAGCGGCTGGGGGCGACCGGGGTGCTCTCGGCCCCGCGCCGGCAGGAGCTCGAGGCCGTGTATCAGCGGCTCAACCCTCTGCACCTCCGCCGGCAGCTCGAGGCCGCCCTGGATCGCCTCTGGCCCTTGGCCGTCCCACCCCCGCCGGCCCCGCCGCCACCCCGCGAAAACGCCCCGGGAAGGGAATAGGTGGATATGGCCTCGCGCCCAACTCGCGCTCCTACGGGCGCCCAGGCAGGTCCTGCCCTCCGCCCTCCGGGCCTGGTGAGCGGCCCCAGGCGCTCCCGAGGCGCGTCGCCCGCCCGGCCCGCCGGCATTCCCCCCGACCTCACGCACCGCCCTGGGCGGCGCCGCCACCCCGCCGCCCCGAGTAACCCTGACTTCTGATCTGACGGATCACGGAGGGTAACCCTGACTTATGAGTGACCGCGGGGCCTCGCGGGAAGGGGCACGACAGCGCGAGGCTCAGGAGCTCCTGTGGGTCGCTGGCCTCAACCTCGGCACGGCTGCGTCCACGCACCTGATGACGGGGGCGCCGTCCACCCGGGTGGTGCCGGGCGCCGAATCGAGCGATTCGAAGTCCGTGATCGGCTGCGTGTGAGCGTGGGCGCGCTTCCTGATGGGCCGGCGATCACGCTGTGTGATGGAGTGTTTCCCCGTTTCCGTTCCCGGTGTCTGTAGAAGGAGGAGCCGGGAAGCGGAAGCGCTCTACGGCGGGGCGAGTTGGTAGCCGCCGCCAGCCTTGAGGACGCGGCCCTCGGCCCGGAGGGTCGTGAGGACGTCGCAGAGGGTGGCCATGCGCAGGCGGCAGAGGTGGCGAAGCTGGCGCAGGCTGAGCGGCCCGGCCGCGTTCGCGAGGGCGTGTTCGATGCGGTCGAGGGCACTGGGCGAATCCCCGCGCCTCGAAGAACGCCCGCAATTGCCGCAGGGCGTCCTCGTCGATGTACATGTCCTCGCCCAGCGTCTCGGCGATCGCCTCTCGCGTCAGGTCGTCCTCGGTCGGGCCCAGGCCGCCGGTCATGATCACGACGTCCGAGCGTTTTAGCGCGTGCTCCACGGTGTCGACGATTCGCGCCTGGTTGTCGCCCACGGTCGAGTGGAAGTACAGATCGAGTCCGATCGCGGGCATCCGCGCTGACAGGTACTGCGTATTAGTGTCGAGGATTTCACCGAGGAGGATCTCCGTGCCAACGGACACGATCTCTGCTCTCATGCGTTCGAGCATAGGTACGGCCCGAACAGTGGTCAAGGAAGGACGGAGGCGACCGAGAAGGCGCCGTGTCAGCGATAGACTGCGGTGGCCGCAGTCTTTTAGAATGGCGCTCGAGGGGGATAATGCATACGGTCCGCCGCCTGACGCCTCTCCTGGGAGGTTTCGTACTCTTGGCCGTGTTGTCGCTTTGGGCTAGAGACAACACCTACGGACAGATGCCGAATCAACGCGTCGCGAGCTACCCTCTTTCCAAGACTTCTCAGCCCAAGCTCGAGAGCTCCTTGGCGGAGGCTGTTAGCCTGCTTCACTCGAGTGGAGAGCCGTCCGCGCTCACCGCTGCTAACCAGGCAGGAACCACCATCGTCGCCGGTGGCGTACGCGTAATCGTTCAAGCGCAACCAGGACAAGTGGATGAGGCAAGGAGGCACGTCGTCAGTGCCGGAGCATCGGCCGAGCAGGACTACAACGACCTGCTTCAAGTTTTGGTTCCGATTAGGGCCCTGGAACGGCTGGTTAACCACCCGTCAATCCGCTTCGTTAAGCCGGCTGACGAAGGGCAATCATTGGCGGTGACAGAGGGTTCAAACGTGATAGGTGCGGCAACTTGGCAATTGACCGGAGTCGACGGTTCCGGAGTGAAAGTTGCGATCATAGACGGGGGGTTCAGCGGATACGGGAGCAAGCTCGGAACAGAATTGCCCGCGTCAGTCACCACCGCGAACTTTCGCGCGGATAGCAATTTCGCTACGACTGACCATGGCACTGCAGTTGCCGAGATCGTTCACGATGTAGCTCCTGGTGCACAACTGTACCTAATTGCGGTGGATACCGTTGTCAGCTTGGGCAATGCTGTGAACTACTCGGTTGCAAACGGAATCAAAGTCGTGAATCATTCGCGTGGTTATCCTGCTTGGGGTACAGGAGACGGCACAGGGCCAACGAACGATGTCGTTACCTCCGCTACCAACGCAGGAATCATTTGGGCGAATGCATCCGGGAATCACGCCCAGAAGCACTGGGATGGCACTTGGTCGGATCCCGACGCCAACAGCTTTCACAACTTCTCTGGCAGCGACGAGACGCAGACCATCGGGCTCTTCGGGGGCGAAGTGGTGCAATTTGAGCTCACCTGGAACGACCCGTGGAACGGATCCTGCAACGACTACGACCTAGGGGTCTATAACAGCCTGGGCTCCCTGGTAGCGTCATCTGAGAACTTTCAGAACTGCGTTACTGCAAGTCCTTCCGAGTCGATTACGTTTGTCGCTCCTTACTCTGACTCCTTCCAAGTGGCCATTTTCCGGTATAACGCGCCGCAAGGCCGTCACTTCAATTTGTTCGCGATGCCGCTAGCAATAGCACTTCCCCCAGAGCCCACGCTCGAGTACCGAACCGCATCTCGGAGCTTGCTACCACCAGCTGATAATCCCACCGCGTTCGCGATTGGGGCGGTACCTTGGAACAGCCCCAACTCGATCGAATCGTTCAGCTCTCAGGGCCCAACCGCAGACGGGCGCACGAAGCCCGACATGGTCGGACCGGATGCTGTGACGACCACGACGTATCGGACCTGGCAGTTTCTCAGGAACATCAGCTGGGTCACCCCACGCCGCGGGCGCGGCAGCCCTCGTGCTCGATCTGAATCCATGCTTCAATCGCATTCAGGTTCAGTCGTTCCTCGAGGGTCGAGCCGTCCCGCTTGGGGCCGCTGGGAAGGACAACGTTTTTGGCTCTGGCCGCCTCAGTCTCGGTCAGCCGAACGACAGCGACCACGACGGAATCGGCGACCCGTGCGACACCTCTAATCCGACGCCAACCCCCACGCCAGCCCCAACAGCCGAGCCGAATGCCTTCGGCAACGTCGATTGCAGTGGCGGCATCAGCTCCGTCGATGCGCTCAAACTCCTTCGCTTCAGCGCCGCCCTTACCTATGGCCAGACGGAACCGTGTCCTGACATTGGTATCGAGCTCCACGTCACCGGCGAATTCCAGGGCGACGTAGACTGCAGCGTGGCGGTCAACGCCGTCGATGCTCTCAAGCTCCTGCGCTACGTTGCAGGTCTCCCGGTCGCTCAGGACGAACCCTGTCCAAACATCGGCAGTTGAGCCCGCGAGCGTATCTCCTCACAGGGCTTCATCAACGCGGTCAACGGAAACGCTGACCGGACCCTTCCGTCTACCTCTATGGAGAGTGTTGCATGGTAGAATCCGGGGCAGCCAGGCGAGTACGAATGCAATTAAACCCCAGGTCCATCATTCTCCTCCTACCCCTGTCGATATCCGCAATCTTCGTCGCGGCATGCGGGGATGGTGGGGGCCCGCCTGCCAACTCCAGTTCAACCCCTGACTCCCCGGTGGGCATCGAGGTCCGCTGGGCCTCCGGTAACGCAAACGACCTGCGCTCGCTGCTTCGGTCATCCGATGAGGTATTCGTTGGCCAGATAACGGGAGTAGCCGGTCACACGCAGACTGACCCACAGCCCGCGTCGGGTGCCCGTGGCCCCGTAATTCTTCCGGTTACGCAGTTTTCGGTGTCCGTGACCCAGCCGATTGCGGGGACGTTGGCCGCCGGATCGACGGCTGTGATCGAACAGGTTAGCGGGACGATTCCCGGACCCGACGGCAACCACGGTCGAGGTGATCCTTGAAGGTGACGAGCCCTTAAAGGCCGGCGCCACCTACATGTTCTTTGCCGACTACAAGTCCAACGGGAACCTCACCTCGCCTCCGTTCGGCCGCCTGGAGGTGGGCGCCGGCGGCGATCTCCAGCCCCTCGACGAATGGACCAGGCTGGGTGCTCTCCGCCAACTCTCAGACCTGTCGGTGGACGGCGCCGTGGTCGCCGTGAAGGACGCGGACTAACCGTGCGCACGCCGATCACGACGATCCTCTTGATGGCGGTGCTCGCGGCTCTGATTACAGCCGGGATGATGAGCGCCGATGCGCACCCCGGTCACCCCCAGAAGAAGCTCTTCAACGCGCGCTGGTACCAGACGGCTCTCGACCTCAGCACCAGTTACGCCGATCCCTCAGCGCTCACCTGCGAGGCCGGAAACTACTCCGCTTGTTCCGCAGAGTGGCTCCCGCTGATCAACAACAGCGTCGCCGACTGGAACGCCCAGCCCGATACCGCTGAGTTCATCGTGTCAGGGAGTTTCAACGCTAACGACGACGTGGTGGTCCGCGTTTTCGACCAGATTTTCGGAGATCCCAACATCCTGGGAATCGCGATGACCTGGGACGCCTCCAATCAGTCTTGTCCTCTGCCCAGTTGTACGACCTATCGTTGGGGCGAGGCCTGGATTGGTGATGATGGTCACGCTGGTTTCTTCAACACCAACGCCGTGAAGCAGGCAACCATCTCGCACGAAATCGGGCACCTGTTGTCACTCCGCCACGAGAGCGTCAACGCCGGCGAGACCGTGCTTTACGACTGCGGAGTGGACGATACCGGCCCTATTCCTCAGTCAATCATGGCCTACGACTGCATCGACCCTCCGGCCGTGGGCGGGGCGGGTCTTGTCGCCGTTCAACCCTGGGACGTCTGCGGAGTCAATCACGCCTATTTCGACGCCGCGTTTGGCTACGCGGGCTGCCCGGCCACTCCGACACCTGTGATCACCGCGCCACCGAATGCGTTCGGGAACGTCGACTGCGATAGCGGGATCAACTCGGTTGACGTGTTGAAGGTGCTGCGAAGCGGAGCTTCGCTGTCTGTTTCGCAGACGGAACCGTGCCCCGACGTCGCTACAGAGTTGCATTCGAACGGCGAGGTTCAGGGTGACGTTGACTGCAGCAACACAGTGAACGCGATCGATGCGCTCAAGATATCGCGGTTCGCTGCAGGCCTGTCCGTCGTCCAGGACGAGCCCTGCCCGAATGTCGGCAGCTAACCCACCGGGCCGCCAAAACGATTGTCGATAATCGCCATTCCCTATTGACCCGCGCGTGTGCTCCCTGAGACAGTCACATGAGGGGATTGGAGAAAGGGACACCAGGATCACACCCCGCGCGCCAGGAACGCTCTCACTCGTTGGCATTTTGATCCTGGCGGTGGCGCTGGCCGTCGCCGCCCCCGTTCATCCGACGGCGGCGGATCCGCGCAGCCCAGGAGAGAGCGCGCGCGATTACCTGGCCGAAACGAGCGCCCGATACGGACTCACCACGGGCGTATCCGACCTGCGGACAATTGGCATCCGAAGCAGCCTCACCGGCGACCATGTTCAGCTTCAGCAAACGGCGAACGGTGTGCCGGTCTTCGGATCAACTATCACCGTGAGCCTGCCCCGAGACGGCAGGGAGCCCATCGTTCGCAGCCGGTACTCGTCGCTTCCCGTGGAGGCGACCGGCGTGACCGTGACCGGTGCGACGGCGCGTGCGGTTGCCGTTGACCGCCTGGGTGCGACTCCGGACGGCTCTACCGAAGTGGTTCCCGCTGAGCTCGTATACTTTCCTGTCGGCAAGGCTCTGAAGGCCGCCTGGCAACTGATACTGCGCACCACTCAGCCGTACGGCACCTGGCTGGTCATCAGCGATGCGGCCACAGGCGAAACCCTGTATCACCATGACTTGCTCCAGTTCGATTCCGGGCGCGTATTCGACCCCAATCCTGCGCAGTCGAACGGCGGCATCTCTCCCGCCCCGCATTGCGACAACGCCACAAACGAGGGTCTGCTATCCGGGCAATACATGAGCAAGATTCTCCAGGGAATCGCCCCGGCGCAGAACAAGCTGAAGGGCGAGTGGGTTGACCTCACGGCGCCGGGAATCACGACTCCCTATAAGTCCGCCGGCCAGGCCAACGAGCCGTCTCGCAACTACATCTACGGCTGCAATGACGACCGCTTTGAAGAAGCAATGATCTACTACCACCTCGACCGCACACAGAGAAAGATCCAGGCGCTCGGGTTCACTGGAGGGATGGGAGTCGTCCACCGCTCAATCTCCGCACACGCCCATTTCATGCCGGACTGCAACGCCTTCTTCGATCCGACGACGAGGGGCCTGCACTACGGCGACTTCGACGGGCCGGGCGTATTTCCGGGGAGTTGCGCGGGCAACCCGGCCCTTTATGATTCGGGCGAAGATGCCGACTGGATAATCCACGAATACGGGCACGCCATCCAGGACGACATCACTCCGGGGTATGCCTTCGGACCCTATCCGCTCTCCGAGCAGGCGGGCGCGATCGGTGAGGGGTTCAGCGACTTCCTGGCGGCGGTGATGAATGACGACCCCTGCTGGGGGGAATATGTCACACTTGGAGCCTCGGCCTGCGGCGGCCTCCCCGGCGCCCGCTGGCTCCAGAACGAGAATGTATATCCGGCCGATTTCGAGGCCTGCCCCGACGTGGACTACAACGGCGTGTCAGCGGACGGAGCCGAGTCCGAGGAAGTGCATTGCGGGGGTCAGGTCTGGGGAGGCGCTCTCTGGGACCTGCTCGAACTCATCGGAGGCGGCCTTCCCACCCAGCAGGCGCGCGACATCGCGCTGACGCTGGTCCTCGAGTCGCAGTTCTACCTGGACCAGCAGGCGTCGTTCAACGAGGCCGCTGCCGCCATCTGCCTGGCGGACTCTATCCTCTACGATGGCTCCCACGCCGTAGGTATCGGCGCGGCGTTCTCAGGTCGCGGCATTTCAAGCGCGGCCTGCACCTCGAGCGATTTTCCCTCCCTGTACTATCGCGTTCTTCACCCCTACAGCGGCGACCTCGACCTCAATCTGAAGGTCGGCCCCGGCGTCGATACCGGCACTCCGCCGGTCTGCTCATTTTCGATCGGCGACCCCGATTTGCAACTGGACAAGCCGGATCTCTACGTGAATTACCTGGGCCTGACGCCGCCCACCTGCTCCGCGCTTCTGCCTCCCAGCGTGGCCCAGCCCTGGTGGCTCGAGGCGAAAGACACGCTGATCGAGGACGAGGGACGGATCGCGGACTTCGAGGTCATGCTTCCGGGCGGGACTCGCTGTATCGCCGCCGACCTTCCGGTCGTGATTCCCGACTTCGGCTCCTTTGTCTATGCGAAGGTCGACTGCACCAACCAGGTCACTCCACCCAGTTCAACGCCAACGCCGATCCCCGGCGCGAATGCCTTCGGTAACGTGGATTGCAGCGGCTTCATCAACTCTATCGACGCCCTCAAGCTCCTGCGCGCCGGTGCCGGTCTGCCCTACACGCAAACGGAGCCCTGCGCCAACATAGGCACCGAAACCTTACCTAACGGCGAACTGCAGGGCGACATCGACTGCTCCGGCGCCGCCAACGCGGTCGATGCTCTCAAGCTCCTGCGTTATACAGCATCGCTTCCCGTCATCCAGAACGAGCCCTGCCCCGATATCGGCTCCTGACCGGCGCGGTCACGCCACTCGCGCCACGTTCAGTATCGCCAACCAGTGTCGTCGCACCCGCGGGTCCGCTCGCGCGCCGATGAACTCCCGCACCTTGCGGAACAGGTGCTCCAGTTGCCACGGTTCCGATGCGATGTGGTTCGAGAAGCTGTTGAGCAAGGCTATATACTCGTCGGCGGTGTAGGCAAGTTCCCAGACGTATCGACTCGACTGGAATTCCTCGAACAGGCCGCTCGCCTCAAAATCCGCGCGCATATCCTCGACTTCTTCAGGCAACGGCGGTGGCCATTCGTCGTGGGACGGCTTCTCCACGGTGATCTCGTCGTAGACCTTGTGGATCTCGAAGAAGAATGGGTCCGTCTCCTTCGGGAACGCGTGCTCGACGTCGAGGATTGCCAGCGAGCCGCCCGGGTTCAGCACCTCCGCGGCCTTCTGATAGCGCACTTCCGGGTCGAGCCAGTGCCACGACTGCGCGGCGAAGACCAGGTCGAATCGCTCGCCGCCCGCGTCCCACTCCTCGAAGGGCGACACGATCACGCTTACTTCCGGGTACGCGGAAAGGTTCCGCCGCGCCACGGTCGCCAGGTTTTCCCCCAGCTCCACGCACGTGATCGATACCCGCGCATTGCCAGCGCCACCGTCGCCTGCCCCGTCCCGCACCCCAGCTCCAGCACCATCGCACCGGTGCCCAGCCCGGTCATCGAGACGAGATCATCGAACAGCGCCTCAGGATAGGTAGGGCGGGCGCGGTCGTAGTTCTCGGCGTCCTGGTTGAAGGTTGTCTTCAAGCCTCGGTCGTGGGGATGACTCATTCGGCGTCCATGTTCTTGACCACCTCCCCGCCCTTCACCACCACCCGCACCCGGTCGCGGTCCGCCAGCACACCGATGTCCGCCAGCGGGTCGCCGTCCACGACGATCAGGTCCGCCTCCTTCCCCTCCTCCACCGTCCCGATGCGGTCCGCTATCCCGAACAGCTCCGCGTTCGTCCGCGTCGCCGCCACGATCGCGCCCATCGCGCCCATCACCTGCGCCTGGAGCACCAGCTCACGCGCCTTCTCGCTCATCGGCGCGCCCAGCAGGTCCGACCCCGACCCGATCCGCACGCCCGCCGCCATCGCGATCCGCACGGACTCCTCGCCGCTCTTCGCCGACGTAACGTATCTTCTCGACGCTGGACTTCGCCATCCCCAGCGCTTCGCCGCGCTCGCCCAGAACCTCGTAGGTCACCAGCGTCGGCACCAGGAACGTCGCCCTCCTTCGCCATCCGCTTCGCCGTCTCCTCGTCGAGCAGGTTGCCGTGCTCGATGCTGCGCACGCCCGCGTCCATGCAGCTGCGCGATGCTCTTCGGGTGGTAGGCGTGCGCCAGCACGTACGTCGAGCGCACCTCCGCCTCCTCCACCGCCGCCCGCAGCTCCTCGACCGTGAACTGCGTCGCGTCGATCGGGTCCGTCGGCGAGGCGGCGCCGCCCGAGGCCATCACCTTGATCTGCGTCGCGCCCGCGCCGGAGCTGGTCGCGCGTCGCCCGCCGCACCTCGTCCGGCCCGTCGACGATCGCCGGCCCCGCCACCAGTCCCGCCGACGCCCGCCTCCATCGAGTCCATGTGCGGCTGCCGCCAGTCGCCGTGCCCGCCCGTCTGCGAGAGGAACGACCCGCTCGGCAGGATCCGCGGCCCGCGCAGCAGCCCTCGTTCGCCACCACCTGCGCCCAGGCCGGGTCCAGCCCGCCCGCGTCCCGCACCGTCGTGAACCCCTCGTCCAGCGCCGCCTCGATGAACGCCGCGCACCTTCAGCGAGAACGCCGCCAGCGGCCGCGTCACCCGCCCGTCCGCCTCCGTCGCCGCGAAGTGCACATGCGCGTCCGTCAGCCCCGGCAGCACGAACCGCCCGGAGCAGTCGATGACAGTGGCGTCGTCCTCCGCCTTCAGCGAGGCGGCGGGCGCGACGCGCACGATCCGCCCGTCCTCGACCGCGACGGACACGCCCGGCCGCGGGTCCGCGCCGGTGCCGTCGATGAGCGTGGCGTTGTGGAGAGAGTGAGGGTCAATGGGCGATTCGACGTGAGAATTACTCGATCAGTTCCGGCGACCGTCATTATTGCAGCGCCAGCCGTGTATCCAAGTTCCTCCGGCAATCCAGGCATGACAGGTGTGGGTGTTCGCCGAGCTGCAGCGGCTCGGCCGCTCCTTGTAATGACTCGAGGACAACGCCATGGTCGTCGGCATCAGCACCGATAAAACACTGGATTCAGCTACGCCGACCTGCGAGGAATGCCGCGAGGACGGAACCGACGCAGCCGTTGGTCAGCGACCGCGAAGCAGGGATGGATCGCGTTCAGTCGAAGTACTGCCACTTGACGGCCGTGATGTGGATGCTTACACGACATACCGCTTGGGCGAAGCGGTCTATTTCCTCGTGTCCGCCGCATGCGACCAGGTACATCCTTCGCGACGAGCGGCCGGTGCTGGCTTCGAGTCTACGAGATCGCGAGTACGCCCGCTTGGGCCCAGGTCGATGACGCCCTTGTATTTAGGGGACACGACGAATATCTCGTTCGGGCCGAGCGCGGGAATCGGTCGAGTTCTAGAAGCTTCCAGAGGTGAGCGACCGTCGCTAGACGACCGATGAAGACATGGTCGAGGTGTTCAGGAACCGTCGGATTCGTCGCGAGTGTTAGCGGTCGATGCTCTTCGGATTTAGCGATGCCTCTACGAAGGACTGCACAGCCAACGCCCTCGGTGTCGGCGCTGGCGATTATAACCAGGTGGTGTGGGCCTTCGACTCTGAAGATTCACGCACGATCATTTTCGGAAGAAGCCCTTCACCTCTCCACCGGGCGCGGACGTAAGCATCGAGGTGGTTCAAAATCATGACTGTCGTTCTCGAGATCGATGTCAGGAGCAGTAGCCTAAACCGCCGGACGTCTCCCCGCGCCTCTACAGCCTCCGCCGGCACCATTCAGGCTCGGCGGCGGGTCGTCGGCGCCGCCGGCCCTGCCGCCATTCCCGGAGCCGCCCACCGGCCGGCCGTAGGCGACGCTCTGCTCCAGCAGCTCGGCGAGGTCGAAGACCTGGACGCCGCGCTCTTCGGCTGCGGGGACGGCGCCGAGGCCGGACTCGAACATCTGCATGCAGAACGGGCAGGCGACGGCGATGATGTCGGCGCCGGTCTCGACGGCCTCTGCGAGCGCACGACGTTGATGCGCTCGCCGCGGTTCTCCTCGACCCACATGTGAGAGCCGCCGGCGCCGCAGCAGAACGTGCCGCGCTTGCAGCGCGGCATCTCGACGCTGCTCGATGCCGATCGCGGCGAGGACGCGAGCGCGGCTCGTCGATGATGTTGTTGTGCCGCGAGAGGTAGCAGGGGTCGTGGTAGGTCGTGCGTCTTGTCGCGACAGCTCGTTCGACCTGGTTCGGCTTGAGCTTGCCCTGCTCGACGAGCTCCGCCAGGAAGACGCGAGTGGTGGATCGTCTCGAAGTTGCCGCCGAACTGCGGGTACTCGTGCTTGATCGTGTTGAAGCAGTGGGGGCAGTTGGCGATCACCTTCTGCACGCTCTTCGCCTTGAACATCTCGATGTTCTGCTGGGCCTGGAGCTGGTAGAGGTACTCGTTGCCGAGGCGCCGCGCCGGGTCGCCGGAGCAGCCTTCCTCCAGCGCCGAGGACGCCGAAGCTGACGCCGGCCTCCATGCAGCAGCCGGACGAGCGACTTCGTCACCTTCACGTTGCGCTCCTGCAGGGCGCCCGTGCAGCCGACCCAGTAGAGGTACTCCTGCGATGCCGTCGAACGATCGGGACCGTCGACGCCTTCGGCCGCCATCTCCTCGATCCAGGTCGTGCGCGTGAGCTGGGTGCCGCGCCAGGGGTGGCCGCGCTGCTCGATCTGCATCAGCGTTGCCTGCGCGGTCTCCGGCATGTTGGACTTCTTCCATCACCAGGTAGCGGCGCATGTCCATGATCGTCGGCACGTGCTCGATGAAGACCGGGCACTCCTCCATGCAGGCGCCGCAGGTCACGCAGTCCCAGATCGGCTCGAAGCCGACGCCTTCGATCAGCGGCGCGTGCGTGGCCGTTCTCCGGCGCCGTTCGAGCCTTCGCCGGCGTGGCGCGGCTTGCGCCGCGCACCAGGCCGGCTCCTGCTCCTCCATCAGAGGCGGATGTCGTACGATGACGTGCTTGGGGGAGAGCAGCTTGCCGGTGAGGTTCGCCGGGCAGGCGGCGGTGCAGCGCCCGCACTCGGTGCAGGTGTAGGAGTCGAGCAGCTGCTTCCAGGTGAACTGCTGCAGCTTGCCGACGCCGAAGCTCTCGGCCTCCTCGATGTTCGGGATCGGCTGCAGGACGCCGGTCGGCTCGTAGCGGCGGAAGAACGATCTGCGGGGCGATCGTGAGCACGTGGGAGTGCTTGGAGTACGGCAGGTAGCAGAGGAAGGCCAGGAAGTCGAGCAGGTGGTTGTACCAGAAGAACGTTGCAGCGCCTCCGCCGTGTTGTGCGACAGGCCGATCGCGTCCCAGACCTCGTAGACGCCGTAAGCGAGGAACGCCAGCTCCTTGTGGTCGAAGCTCTGTCGGGTGCAGGTAGAACTCGAGGCTGTTGACGATGATGTCCGTGACCATCAGCTAGAGCGATGAAGAACGAGGATGATCCAGCCGTCCATGTTCAGCGTCATGCGCTCGGGCGGCCAGAAGAAGCGCTGGAAAGCGGCCATCGCGACGCCGACGAGGACGAGGAGGTTGAAGAGGTCCATCATCGGCCACAGCACGTAGTCGTAGAGGTTGCCGAGGATCTCCTCGAAGCGAGATGCGTGGTCGATGCCGTTCAGGAGGAAGTTGAGCGTGCGGATCTGGAGGACGATGAACCCCCACCAGATCATCGTGTGCAGCAGCGCCGGAGTACCAGTACTTCGGCCGCGCCACCCGCGAGTTGCCCAGCAGGAACGGCACCATGCCTGCGGTCCGCTCCACCAGGTGGTCGAAGCGGTTCACGCCTTGCGACTTCGGCAGCCACGCCAGCCGCACTCCCGCCGAGTAAAGGAAGAACCCCACGAAGCCGATGAACAGGGCGAAGTAGATTACGTTGCCCGGAAATTCATTAGCTGGGGACATCGTTCCTCCTGGCGTGATTTACGCAGGTTCGCATCGCGCCCCATCATATCGACGCGCTCCAAACCGGGTCAAACGAGGCTGGTGCTACAATCCGCCCATGATCCGGGACGTGCACCACGTGGGCATCGCCGTCCGTGACCTCGACGCCGCGCTCAAGCTCTACTCGGACGACCTTGCGTTACCGTTGGTCAAGCGGGGCGAGGCCCCCGCCCGCGGCGCTCATGCCGCTGTGGTCGCCGCCGGCGGAAGCTACGTGGAGATCATCCAGCCCACGAAGGACGATTCGCCGTTCGCGCGCTTCATCGAGGAGCGCGGCGAGGGACTCCACCACCTTGCCCTCTGGAGCGATGACGTCACAGCAGATGTCGCGGCTCTCCGTGACGCGGGCGCGGCGCTGGAGGACCGCGAGCCCCGCGACGGATTCACCGGGCCGCCTCAGCTACCTCCGGCCCGAGGCCTTTGACGGCGCGATCGTCGAGGTGGTCGAGCCCGAGGGCGGACAGCGCGGCCACGGGCCCGGTGAGTCGCCGGTCATGCGCATCGACCACGTCGTGCTGCGTGTTCCGAGCGCCCAGGCTGTCATCGAGCGGATGAACGATTGGTTCGGCATCGCCGCCAAGCGAACGTTCGAGCGCGGCGGCCACACCTTCGCCTTCCTCCGGCCCGGCGACGTGATCATGGAGGTGATCGGCCCGACGGCGGGCGGCGAGCCAGGCTCCGGGCGCATCGCCGGCCTCGCGTTCGAGGTCAAGGGAATCGATGAACTCGCGGCCTCTTTGAAGGCGAAGGGGTATCCCATCGGCGACCCACATCCGGCCCTCCAGGGCGGCCGTATCGTCTCCGTGCACCACTCAGGCGCCTTCGGCGTCCCGCTCGCCTTCATCGACTTCACCGGCAGCCCCGGGCCTCCTCAGCGCGGCAAATGATCACCCTTAGCATCTGCTAGAATACAGCCGTAAGCAACATAACCTGGAGGTCTGCCCCCATGCGAGAAGTAGTCATCGTTGAGGCCGTGCGCACGCCCATGGGCCGGCGCAACGGCGTTCTTTCCGGCATCCACCCCAACAACCTCGGCGCCAAGGTCCTGAACGAGGTCGTGAAGCGCGCCGGCATCGAGTCGGCCATCGTCGACGACGTCGTCTTCGGCTGCGTCGACCAGGTCGGCGAGCAGGGCGCGAACGTCGCCCGCAACGTGCTGCTGACGGCCGATTTCCCCTACACCGTCCCGGCGACGACCGTCGACCGCCAGTGCGGCAGCGGCCAGCAGGCGATCCACTTCGCCGCGAACCTGATCCCGGCCGGCGTCTGCGACATCA
The DNA here is from genome assembly GCA_963717065.1 of uncultured Chloroflexia bacterium. Lineage (GTDB taxonomy): Bacteria > Chloroflexota > Dehalococcoidia > SM23-28-2 > RBG-16-64-32 > CAVQVC01. Next base: position 19,036 of record CAVQVC010000001.1, read on the forward strand.
CGATCGGCGGCGGCGTCGAGTCGATGTCCCGCGTGCCGCTGGGCGCGAACATCATGCAGGGCCCCGGCATCGCCGTTCACGCCCGAGCTGATGCGCGAAGTACGCGCTGACGCCGCAGGGCATCTCCGCCGAGGAGATCGCCGTGAAGTGGGGCATCACCCGACAGGAAGCCGACGAGTTCGCGCTCGAGCAGCTACGAGAAGGCGAAGCGCGCCCGCGACGAAGGCCGCTTCGACCGCGAGATCCTGCCGATCGACGTCAAGCCTTGAAGGCCTGCGCGCACGACCGTCAAGACCGACGAAGGCATCCGCGACACCACGCTCGAGAAGCTGAGCAGCGCTGCAGCCTTCGTTCCGGCCCGACGGCATCCACCACGCCGGCAACTCCTCGCAGATCACGGACGGCGCGTCGGCCGTGCTGCTGATGTCCCGCGAGAAGGCCGACGAGCTCGGACTGAAGCCGCGCGCGCGCATCGTCGGCCAGGCGGTCGTCGGCTCCGACCCGGTGCTGATGCTCACCGGCCCGATCACGGCGACGCCGAAGGTGCTGAAGAAGGCCGGCCTCGAGCTGAAGGACATCGACCTGATCGAGATCAACGAGGCGTTCGCCTCCGTCGTCCTCGCCTGGAAGCGCGAGCTGCGACCCGGACATGTCGAAGGTCAACGTCAACGGCGGCGCCATCGCCCTCGGCCACCCGCTGGGCGCCACCGGCGCCCGCCTGATGACGACGATGCTCCACGAGCTTGAGCGCACGGGCGGCCGCTACGGCATGGAGCTGATGTGCTGCGGCGGCGGCCTCGGCACCGCGACGATCATCGAGCGCCTCGACTAGACCGAGACGATTGCCAGGCAGGGGCGGCCATAGCGCCGCCCCTGTTCACATTCCGGGGAGGACATTTCCGATGGCCGAGACGCCGCTGTTCCGCAAGATAGACTGCTTTCGCGTCCACGTGCCCGACATCGAGGCCGCGTTGGCCTTTTATCGGGACCGGCTGGGTCACAAACTGGTGTGGAGGTCTCCGTCGGCGGCCGGCCTTCGCATGCCTGACACGGATGCCGAGTTTGTGGTCCAGTCCGAGCGGCCGGGAATCGAGACAGACCTGCTCGTGGACTCAGTTGAGGAAGCCGTGCCGAGGTTCGTAGACGCCGGAGGCGCCGTCGTGGTCGCACCGTTCGACATCCAGATCGGTCGTTGCGCGGTGGTCGCCGATCCCTGGGGCAATCAGCTGGTAATGTTGGACCTGAGCAAAGGACATCTCGTGACTGACGAAGCCAGGAACGTCACCGGCACGACCGGCTGAGCTAGTCGCAGGACGGGCCGTTGAACGCGCTGGCGCCACCGAACATCGCCGGCTTCAGCGTTACCAGGGAGATGATGTCCTGGAGGTTTACGACGTGGTCGAAGATGCCCGCTCCGGGAACGAGATCCCACCGAACATCGTAGCCGGCATCCCCCGGCGAGGTGTTCACGCGCCGGACAGGAGCGAGGAAGCTGCCGATATCGCTCATGTCCACGCGGTCGGCGCTTGTCGTCTCAGAGGCTAGGTCCGCAGGCCAGTTGCGGCTCGGAGACCCCGGCTTGCTCGTGTCGAAGTTGCCGCAGTTCTGCGAAAAGTTGGTGGCGATGGCGATCTCGACAGCGTTGGTGAAGCCATCGTTGTCCACATCGGTGGGATTGAACGGCGTAGGTGTCGGCGCGGGCGGCGGCGAAGGTGTTGGTGACGCGGTGGGCGCGGGTGATGGGGTGGGAGCCTGTGTCGGCGTCGGAGCGGGTGAAGGCGTCGCGGTTGGTGCGGGAGTCGGCGTGGCGGTAGCAGGCGGCGGAGAGGCGGTCCCGGACGGCGTCGGCGCTGCCGGGATGTAGCCTCCGAAGTCAGTCGTCCAGTACCAGCCGTAGGGACTGCCAGCCGTGTACACCCGCCCGATTCCAATTACGTTGTAGTTCGCGTTCAGCATGTTGGCGTTGTGCCCGGGAGAATCCTTCCAGAGATCGAAGGCTTGCTGTGCGCCGGACGCCCCGGCGACAAGGTTCTCGCCCTTCCAGGTGTTGAAGCAGTACTGGAAGTCGCATAGGCGGGTCCAGGGATCGCGGCCGGTCGAGTCCGTGTGACTGAAGTACGCGTTGGCGCCCATGTCACCGCTCATCCAGACGGCCGCGTTTTCGAGCGTGGTAGTCCCCACGAGGGCGCCTGCGCCGTTGTCCTGTCGGTACTGGTTGATGAGCGTCAGGAAGAGCTGTTCCTCGCTGTCGAGCGCCGCCTGTGCGGGTGGATCGGAGCGGGATCCCGCCACCACGAACATTGCAGCAAGAAGCAGGGCCGTTGCTGCGATAACCGACGCTCTTCCGAACAACGCCGCGTCCTTCCTCGTCCCCTGATGGGGGTACCTGGGGCGTAATCCTGCGGCGTTTGCCCGCTCGGGGCGCGGGCAGCCCGCCGCTTTCCATAAGAAGGGACAGAGACGAACGGGCTGCGGTTACGGTCAAGCACGCTCACGCGGTCTAGGCTGGGTCAAGAAGGGGCGAACGTTTGGTTAACTCGACGCCGGGGTCAGGCGGCGGTGCTTCCGGCGTCGGGTGAGCTGCCGCCCTGCACGTCTCCGGGCGTCACCGTCTGCCGCTTTGGGCGCGAGTCCCACCACATGCAGAACGAGGCGATTCCCACGGTGGCAAAGCCCACCATCGTGAGGGCGAGGTACATTCGGATGGGGATCCACATCGTGTCGACGCCCACCTGGAGCATCTCCTCCACGAAGGCGTCCCCGTCGGTTTGGGCGGTCTTGAAGGCGAAGCGGACGCCCACGGCGGCCGCCAGGCCCGGCATCGAAGCCACGAGGAGGATCGCTCCCAGGGCCAACAGCCGCATGTAGCCGGACTTGACGCTAAACACGAGGACGGCCCCGAGGATGAGCGTGAGGACGCCGAGGAGCGCTGCCAGGATGACAAAGTATGTGTGCGTCGAATCCTGCACCAGGTCGAGGGTGCGATAGACCGCTCCGGCAGTAGAGACGTCGTCGATTTCCTGCCGTCCCTGCGGGTCGCCCTCCGCCCATACGGACATCCCGTCCTCGTACAGACGCCGGCCGGACTCGTCGAGTATGCGGTCACGCAGGTCTTGGCCGCGCAGGTTTGCTGCTTCGTCTCGCGTGAGGTCCACGGGGATAGGGAAGTCTGGTACGCGGACGGTGTCTCCAGTTGCCTCGGTGGCGGCGGCGTCCAGCTTCGTCTCTATGCCGGGCAGGACCTCGTCAATGTCGGTGAGGGCTGCGACGGCGCGGCGCTGGATCCGTTCGCCTGTGCTCTGAGAGGTCACCTGCATCCCGGCGACGGCGAGGAAGAAGGCTGTCGCCGAGAGCGCCAGGAGTATGCCGACGAGCCACTGGGACGCGAGGCGGACTAACGAGGGCTCGTTGCTCACCTCAGCTCACGCACGACAGTGCCGGCCATGCGGTCCCACAACGCGCGTCGCTCGGGGTCAAAGAACATCGGGATGGCGCCCGCACCCAGGGGCAGCATGCCGAGAACCCAGAAAATCGAGCGCAGGAACGCCCGCAAACTAGAGATCCGGTAGCCCTCCCGCGTCGTGACGATTACGCCGACGGCCATCATACCCAGGCTCTGGCTACGCCAGGCCCAGAGGAAGGCGAAGAAAAGCGGAGTGAAGGGAATTACGGCCAGAGAGATATAGATCATGAGGTAGATGGCGGAGTCCGGCGGGTCTTCGTAGCGCAGGATGGCCTGGCCGCCGCCGATGGCGAAGAACAGCATTGCGATGCTGGCTACAACGATGCAGTCGAGGATGAAGGCGATGATGCGGAACTGGAGGCCGGCGATGGGGAGAGGCGTGAAGGGCAGCGCGTCTTGAGCGGGCGGGGCCTTCGCTTCGCTGGTGGCCATTATTGGCGATTATAGCACCAGCACACGTTGTGTTCGCGGGGTGGTTTCAGGCCGGCGAAAGCCTGCGGACCGCTTGTATCCAATCCTCGGCGGACGTCGCACCCAACCAGCCAGCGATATGAAAGTGGTACGAATCGACCGCCGTCTCGATGTCAACTGAAGGAACAATCGCCGAATAGTGCCGCTTGCCCAACTCGCATCTAACGATGTCTCGAAGGTCAATGGTCAGAGGCTTGAAACTCGCAGGGAGGTACCAGGAGTAGGGCGGGAACGGTCGCCACTGGAGCTGGTGTTCGGTGAGAATGATGCGGCCCGTGGCATACGGAACGGATGCGCAGCGGATTGCTGCCATAGCGGACTTCAATTGTTCCTCCATATTGGACAAGACGTGTCGAACATTTCAGCGTTTCACCGCCGTGGGTGCGGCCAAAAAGGGTGTGAGTGGACTGGCGGCTCAGGCGCCGAAGGGGAGGTGCGCGCGCAGGAGGTTCCACGCCGTCGCCGGCTTGCGCACCATGATCGAGGAGAGCATTGCCAGCGCGGGGGCGGAGCGCGCCAGGCGCAGCAGCACCTTCGAAGGGTAGTCGATGTCGCCGTGGCGGGCGGCCAGCTCCTGGAGCCCGTCGCGCGCGCAGGGCAGTGACCACGCGCTCCACCTCGCCGTCGCTCAGCGCGAGCCCGAAGCGCCGCAGGTGCAGGCTGCGCACCAGCTCGCGGCCGATCTCCGCTTCCAGCGCTTTTCGTAGATGGAGAGCCGCTTCGCGCTCAGGTCGTCTCGCTCGAACGCCTCCGATGCCGTCGCCGCGGCGTGGCGGGCGGCGACGAGGCTCGTGTAGATGCCGCCGCCGGAGAACGGCTTCACCTGGCCCGCCGGCGTCGCCGACGAGGAGGACGTTGTCGCCGTAGGTCTTCGGCGCGAACGTCCAGCGGGATCGTGCCGCCGTACATCCGGCAGGACTCGATGTCCTCGAAGAGATCGCGGGAAGCGCTCGGACATCCGCCGGTAGCACTCGATCGGCTTGACGCCGTTGTTGGAGCCGATGCCGACGCGCACCATGCCGTCGCCGGTCGGGATGATCCAGCCGAACCAGCCGGGCGCCATGTCGTGCCCGACGAACACGTGCACGAAGTCGTCGCGCCGCACCTTCCGGCGTCGGCCCTCGATGCCCAGGTTGTAGGCGTACTCGCGCGGCGCGGCCATACCCAGCGTGCGGCGCACGCGCGAGTGCGTCCCGTCGGCGCCGACGACCATCCGTGCCGTGAATGTGGCGTCGCGGCCGTCGGTCTGCGGTGCGGAGGCGGACGTGGCTGTTGTCGCGCTCGACGCCGGTGATCACGCGCCCGCACCATCTCGGCGCCGGCCTCCTGCGCCTGTTCGCAGAGCGTCTGGTCCCACTTCACGCGGTCGATGGCGACGGCGCGCGTGGCGCCGCCGCCGAGCGCGACCTCGGAGCCGGCCTGGGTGTGGACGAAGGCGCCGGTGACGCGGTGGATGATCGCCTCTTCGCCGATCTCGGACTCCGCAGCGTGCGGAGCGAGATCAGCCCCGAGCAGTGCGAGGGAACGCCGACGGCGCGGTGCTCTTCGAGCAGCCGCACCCGGAACCCGCGCGCGCGCCAGGTCCCGCGCCGTCCGCGAGCCCGCGGGCCCGGCGCCGACGACGGCGACGTCGCAGTCGAAACGCATGTTGTGTTCGATTGTAGGGGGGTGACGTGTTAGGTGACAGGTGATAGTTGATGTGCGAAGGCATATGAAGGGGCATCTGGGACATGCCCTCGGTCTACGGCAGGACCAGCACTTGCCCCGGGAAGATGCGGTTGGGGTCTGCCCCGATGACGCCGCGGTTCGCCTCGTAGAGGCGGCGCCAGTCGGCGATGCCGAGGTTCGCGGCGATGCCGGAAAGGGTGTCGCCGGGGCGCACGGTGTAGGTGCGCGGCGGCGTGGCCGTGGCCGTCCCTCCTCCGCGCAGCGCCTGCACTTCCGACTCCAACCGTTGCACCCGTCCCGATAGCTCGCCAAGCGAGTGGTTGACCTGCTCGAACTCTGTGCTCGACATCTCCTCCTCCTCTCCCAATTCCCCGTCACCGAATCCGCCCATTGCCTCCAACTGCTGCCACTGCTCATCGTGCATGTGCTCGTATGACCAGAAACTGACGCCCGGCGAGCCGCGCCCGGACGCCCGCGCTCCGAACTCTGCCACCTCTTCCGACGGCGGGTAGCGGATGAGCCCCTCCTGGTATAGCCCGCCGACCGGGAGCACCCGTTCCGGCGCGATGCCCAGCGCCGCGTAGTCCTCGTAAGTCATCGCCAGCGACTGCTCCACCGGCCACTGGAAGGCGTGCCAGTAGACCTGGGGAGCGGCGCCGGTGCAGTAGCGGTTGAACTCGGCGAACGGGAACTTGGTGTGGTAGCGGGCGAGGGCGAAGCTGCTGAAGTAGAGCGGATAGTCTGGCCCCAGCGCCTCTCGAATGCGCCGGCAGATCTCTTCCGCCGCGTCGGGCTTCCCTTTGAGTTCGGTCTCGACGTCGAGCACCAGGAGGTCCGCTCCACCGTACTGCGCCGTCTCGATCGCCCGCTGCGCCTCGCCCGCCGGGTCGTTGCCGTAGAGGTAGCCCCAGCCGCCAGCGGCAACGCCGTGTGCCTTCAGCTCGGCCGCGATCTCCTTGAATGACCGTCCCTGCTCGAACCAGCGCGGCCCGTCGAACGCCTTCACGATGGCGCCCTCGCAGCCGGCCGACTTCAGCCTCGCTGAGATTCGCGCCGTGTCGCCGCCCTCGCAGCGCCGCGCGTTCCAGACCCAGGCCCACTTCCCACCCAACGTCCTCATCTCGCGCCAAGGATGCCGCATTCGGGGGGCGATCTCCAAGGGGTAAGTGGCACTCGCGCCGTCGCATGTTAGATTTGTCCTGACACCGCCCGATATCGAGAAGGAGGCCCGAATGGAACGCAAAGCGATTAACCCATGGACGTGGCAGGACAACTTTGGATTCTCACAGGCCGTCGAGGTCAGCGGGCACCAACGCGTGCTCATGTGCTCCGGCCAGACATCGGTGGACGAGAACGCCAACCCGCTCCACGAGGGGGACATCAGCGCGCAGCTCCTCCAGGCGCTGGACAACCTGGAGGCAGTGCTGAAGAAGGCCGGGATGGACCTTGGAGACGTGGCGCGGATCAACATTTACACGATAGATGTAGACGGGATAATGGGGGGCTTCGGACCTTACGAAGCCCGTCTCAAGGCGGCAGGATGCACGCCCGCAACGACGCTGCTGGGGGTCGCCAGGCTATTCCTGCCGGAATTGCTGGTCGAGATCGAAGCGACGGCGGTGGCATAGGAAATCGCTGATGCCGGACCCGCTCTACGGCGCGATCGACCTCGGCGGCACCAAGCTGCGGGCCGTCGTCGCCGGGCTAGACGGTGAGATCCGGGGTGAGGTCATCCTGCCGTCGGAAGCCGACAGCGGGCCCGACCACGTCATCGGCCGCATGGTCGAGACGCTGGAAAAGGCGGCCTCGGAGGCCGGTCTCGGGATCAGAGACCTGTTCGGGCTCGGGGTCGCCTCCCCGGGGGCGCTCGACCTCGTGCACGGCCGCGTCTACGAGGCGCCGCAGCTGCCCGGCTGGGACGGCATCCAGCTGGCGCAGATACTCAGCGACCGCCTCGGCATGCGCGTCGTCCTGGAGAACGACGCCAACGCCGCGGCCCTGGGCGAGAACCGCTTCGGAGCGGGACGCGGCACCGTCCACATGGTCTACCTGACGATCAGCACCGGCGTCGGCGGCGGCATCATCATCGACGGCAAGATCTACCACGGCGCGACGGGTGCCGCCGGTGAGCTGGGGCACCTGATAGTGCAGTACGAGGGCGCGCGGTGCCTCTGCGGCGAGCGCGGCCACCTCGAGGGCTACTCTTCCGGTACCGGCCTCGTCTGGCGGGCGGAGGAGCTGATCGCAGCCGGTGAGGCGCCGGGGTTGGAGCGCGTGAAGCGAGAGAAAGGTGAGCTGGATGCGGATGAGATAGCGGACGCCGCCCGCGCGGGGGATGAGGTGGCGCTGCGGCTGTTCGACGAGTCTGCGCTGTACCTTGGGATTGCGCTGGCCGATCTCGTGAACACCTTCAATCCGCAGGCGATCGTGCTCGGTGGCGGCGTCATGGCCGGCGCCGGTGACCTGTTCTTCGACCGGGCGGAGGGGACGATGCGGCGGTTGGCGCGCAAAGAGCCGTTGAGGCACGTGCGCCTGCACCGGGCGACCCTCGTCGACCGCTCGGGCCCGCTCGGCATGATCGCGCTCCTCGGTGACCGCGACGCGGACATCGGGCTGGCGGGTTAGGGACCGGAGCGGCGAGTGGCCTTGCGCCGCTCGAAGCGGCCACGCGGACGTTTTCCGTTGGTCTCGACTGCCCTCTCCAGCGCCGGGGGTACATTGTCTCGTTCCATCTCCACGATCGGCTGGAGGACGGTGATCATCTCTGCCAGCCGTCGTGCGACTTCGTCGGCGAGAGGTTCGCTGAGCGGGTCGTAGGGAAGGGACTGGTGGATGCGCGTCCAGGACGGCGTCCACTCCTCGATTTCGACGTCCGGGCCAAGTTGTCCGAAGATCTCGGGCGCGTGCGCGGACATCAGCTCGGCCCAGCGGTAGGAGTACTCGCGCGGGCCCTCGAAGTGCAGGCCGATCTCGATGCGGCCGGTCTTTCGTGTGAGCCAGACCTCGTAGTGCACCTTCGGCGTGTGGTAGTGCACCTGGAGCCAGACGGAGCGTATGCGCGCGGTCAGCCCATCGCGTAATTCATCGGGAATTTGCGAAAGCGCCCGCTCCTGGACGAGGGGCATGAAATCGGCGACGCGCATCGCGGGCATGGGACAAGATTCGGTGCCGCGAGCGGCACGGTCAAGGGGGAGTGGCAATTATTCGGGCCGCGCGCGTTTTACAATTGACGATGGTTTACCGTCTCTATTTCCGGGCCCGCGCGTCGGGTCAAGGAGGACCGCATGCCAGGATTAATCATTGCGATCGTGTTGGTGGTGGTGCTGGTCGTCATCGGGTTCATCTTCGTGGGGATGTACAACGGCCTCATCCGCGGCCGCAACAGGGTGAGGGAGGCCTGGTCGGGCATCGACGTGCAGTTGCGCCGCCGCGCCAGCCTCGTCCCGAACCTGGTGGAGACCGTGCGCGGATATGCCGCACACGAGCGCGAGACGTTCGAAGAGGTCACGCGCGCCCGTTCCGCCGTCGAGCAGGCGGGTACGGTGCCCGATGCGGCAGCCGCGAACAACATGCTGACCGGCGCCCTGCGCCATCTGTTTGCCGTCGCTGAGAACTATCCGCAGCTGCAGGCTGCCGAGGGCTTCCGCCAGCTTCAGACCGAGCTCTCGGACATCGAGGAGAAGATCGCCTTTGCGCGGCAGTTCTACAACACCAATGTCCTGGACTACAACAACCGCACAGAGACGGTGCCTACGGCGTTCATCGCCAACACGTTCGGCTTCCGCAAGGAAGCGTTCTTCGAGGCCGACGAAGAGGGCCGCGCCGAGGTGCGGGTAGACTTCGGCGGCGAGACACCGGCTCCCCCGGCCGCAGCGCCGGCCGCCGCGCCCGCGGAGACGCCCGAAACGCCGGAACAGCAGGGACAGCAGCCGTCCTAGGGGCGTAGACGAGCATGAGCGATTCGGCGGCACCGCAGCCGCGGGTGCTGGCATATAACCGCGTAGACGAGAACAAGCGCCGCGCCAGGGTACTCGTGGCGTTGTTCGCGCTGGTCTGCCTGCCGGCGGCGGTGTTTCTCGCCTTATACCTGACGTTTTTCTTCGCGGTACTGGTGGGGATGGCCCTGGGGGTCCTCACGGCCGGCGGCGCGCTGGCGGGCGACAACTGGACAGCCTGGGCGGTCGTTATCGTCGGGCTGGCAGTGGGACTGTCGCTTCTGACGCCGGTCCTGATCTATCGCCGCGCCGTTTACCTTATCCTCCGCCTTGCGGGCTCGCGCCCGCTTGGAGAAAGAGAGCACCCGGAGCTGCGCCGCACGATCGCGAATCTCTGTATCGGCGCCGGGTTGCCGCAGCCGCGCCTGTTCGTTGTCGACGCCCGTGCCCCCAACGCCTTCTCAACGGGAATGAGCCCGGAATCCTCGTCGCTGGTTGTAACGAGCGGGCTTCTCGAGCTGCTGGACCGGCGCGAGCTGGAGGGTGTCCTCGCGCACGAACTCGCGCAGATCGGGAACCACGACACACGCGTAGGCACGATACTTGCAGCCGGGGTGGCGTTCCTGCGCTTTCCGTTCACGGTCGTCGTGGGTGTAATGAGCTTCCTGTTCCGCGTCCACCAGGTGGTGGGCGTTATCGCCCTCCTCTACCTGGGCACGCTGCTAATTAGCTACCCGCTGGCCCTTGCAGCCTGTATCACACTGGTCGACGACGATCCGGCTCAAGGAGCGATTGCTCTCGCCACAATGTTGATCCCGTTGTACGTGCTAGTGATTGCGCCGCTGTCCGGTGAGGTCCTCCGCGCCGCGTTCACGAGGCAGCGCCAGTTTCTCGCCGATGCGGACGCTGTCCTGCTGGCCCGGAGCGCCGAGCCACTGGCTGCCGCGCTTATGAAGATGCAGGCGGCGAGCATGGCGGGCCTTCGGGCTGCCCGTTCCACCGCGCATCTCTGGACGGTCGATCCATTGCCGGAAAAGCCGCCATGGGAGCGGCTCTGGCCCGACTATCACCCGCCGGTTGGCGAGCGCATCGCCCTACTGGCCGGCATGGGCAGCGGCATCTCCCCTGCGACGCTTGAAGCGGCGTCGCAAGCGGGTAGGGGCTTTCAGCCTGAACCGGCGATCGTCCCTTCACTGGACGGGCAGGGGAAGTGGCAGCAGGCCGATCCCGGACCGCTGCCCGATTCCGAAGAGCCGTCCGCCTACAGGCTGACCGCCGACGCGGTCGTGTACGAGGCGCCGGACACTGGGTCGGCTGAGATCGAGCGGCTGCCGGCGGGCGCTCTGATAACCGTTCACGAGCCCGCGGGCGAGTACCTGCGCGTCATCACGCCTCGCGACGTGTTCGGATACATCCGGCGGCTGACGCCCATGGTCCGTCACCAGGTGAGGGCATGACGACAGAAGAGACCGCCCAGGAGCTGTTCGACACCGGGCGCATCGCGCTCAAGCTGGCCGGGGACACCGCCTTGCTGCAGTCGCCGGATCCTGCAGGGCCCGTCGTGCGCTCTCTACCCCCAGGCTCGCTCGTCACCGTTCGCGAGGATGCCGGACCGTATCTTCTTGTCGTTTCGAAGGATGATGACTTCGGGTACATTCCCGACGAGACGCTCGTCGAGCCCGTGATGTGGACGCCTGAGATCGAGCAGAGGGCGAGGCGCGAACGCACGACGGCTGTTCCGGCCGAGGCCGTGGCGGCGCGGGCGCTGTTCGACCGGGTTGGCACGGCGCCCCCTCTCGCGGCAGTCGTGTCAACGCAACCCGCCGCGATGGCGGCAGCGGACGACGGGTCGTTTACGCCGGTCGCGCCGCCGACACCCGAGGAACGTGTGCTGATCTACGACCGCATCGGCCAGAACCGGCGCAGTACCTTCATCCTCGTCACGCTGTTCATCCTCTTCGTGGGTGCTTTCTTCACGGCCGTCGGGATATTCGCCAGCGGCTACGCTACAGGCGAATTCGACCTGACGCTGGCTATCCAGACAGGGATCGCCGCGGCCCTGATCGCGCTGGGCATCGGGATAATCATCTATTTCACGGCGCCCGCTGCAGTCATCGCCATCTCCGGCGCACATGAGGTGTCGAAGGAAGAGGAGACCGTCCTCTACCGTATCGTCGAGAACTTGAGCATCGGTTCCGGCCTGCCGATGCCGCATGTCTGGGTGATCGAGGACAGCGCGACGAATGCCTTCGCGACCGGGCGCAACCCGAAGGGCGCGCACGTCGCAGCCACGCGCGGTCTTCTCGACAAGCTCGAGAAGCGCGAGCTGGAAGCGGTGATGGCGCACGAGATGTCGCACGTCGGCAACTACGACACGAGGCTGATGACCTTCGTCGCCGTTGCTGTGGGTATGATTGCGCTGGTGGCGGACCTTTTGCTGCGCTTCACCTGGTATGGCTCCGGTGGGCGCTCCAGCAACCGGGACAAGGGTGGAGGCGCCGCTGGTGCCGCGATCATGCTCATCGCGCTCCTGTTCATCGTCCTCTCTCCTATCGTGGCGAGCGTCATCCGCCTCGCGCTTTCCCGCCAGCGAGAGTATCTGGCGGACGCTTCTGGCGCCCTCCTGTGCCGCAACCCCGACGCGTTGGCCGATGCTCTGGAGAAGATCGCCGCCGACCCGGAGCCGCTGGAAGTGGCGAACAAGGCGACGGCGCACCTTTACATCGAGAACCCGATGAAGGGCCACGAGAGCCGCCTGAACAACCTTTTCGCCACTCACCCGCCCGTCGCGGAGCGCATCGCCATCCTCCGCGCGATGTGATGAGCGTCCCGAAGCTGCGTCCTGCGCTTCCCGGCGACGTACCGGCCATCGAGGGGCTTCTCGCCGTCGAATCGCTCCCCGCGATGCAGATCGCTGAGTTTCTGGATGGTTTCTGGGTGCTTGAGTTGGAAGGCGAAGTCGTTGGCGCGGCGGGTATGGAGATATACGGCGACGCTGGATTCCTGCGATCGGTCGTGGTGGCGCCCGAGCTACGCGGCACCGGCGAAGGCGACCGGCTGGTGCGGGAGGCACTCACGTGGGCGCAACACCACGGCGCGCGCCGCGTCTACTTATTCACGATGCATGCCGCGCCCTTCTTCTCCCGCTACGGCTTCCAACCAATCACCATGGACGACTTCGAACCGGTCGTCCGCGGGTCCTGGCAGTACGTTGGCATCTCTCAAATGCGGGAACTCGCGCGCCTACTGACCCCGATGCGAATGGAGTTCCCCTGATGCAGTCCGTGACGGACGCCGCCCGCTCGCGGCCTACCTCGTTGCTCTTGATTGGAGCGCTTCTCGTTGGTCTCGTCTACGGAGTGCTCCAGGAGACCCAGGGCATGGGCGCCGCGTTCTGGTGGGTCTTCGTGACGTCGGCGATCATCCTGGGAGCGGCCGGTGTGGCGTTCAGCGAGAACGGGCCCCCCGGCATGCGGTCCGCGCTCAGGGCAGTTCCTGTGCTGATGGCCGCTCTCTTCGGGCTCGCGTTCGGTGACTTCCTGGCGTTCGCCCTGGGAATCGACGGCCGGGCGCTGGATCAGTACAGCGTGACTATGTCGTGGGAGAAGGCGCTCGTCGTGACGCTGGCGCTGGCCGTCATCTACGGGGCGCTGCTGGGCCTCGTCGCCGCGTTTCTGTCCTACGTGTTTCGCCAGGCCGTGACCCGCCGCAGCGAAGCCTAGACCGCCTGCACACCCGCTCCCTCAACCGCCTCTCCGATCCGCCATACGCCAAGCCCCGCCCCCTCGAACCTCCGTTCAACATCTTCCGCTGCTTCCGGCGCCACCGTGAACAGGAGCCCCCCGGATGTTTGCGGGTCGAACAGCAGGTGTTCGAGCGCCTCCGATACGTCAGCGCCGATCTCGACCTTTCCTGCCAGGTAGGCCCGGTTCCGCGCCGCACCACCAGTGACGATGCCCTCCGCGGCGTACTCGAGGGCGCCGGGAAGGAGTGGTACCGACGACGAGTCTATCCGCAGCTTCACACCACTCGCCGCGGCCACCTCGTAGCCGTGTCCCAGCAAGCTGTAACCGGTTACGTCCGTCAGACAGTGAGCGCCAGACTGGCGCGCTACTTTTGAAGCGCTCCGGTTCAATGTCGTCATGCTTTCAACTGCCGCTTGCAAATGCTCGGGCGTCGCGCGGTCGTTCTTGGCGGCGGTGGTGATGATGCCGGTGCCGATTGCTTTCGAGAGGTAGATGGCGTCCCCGGGCCTCGCTCCCGCCTTCGTCAGGATCTCGTCCGGGTGCACCAGTCCCAGTGCGCACAGCCCGTATTTCGGCTCCTCGTCGATGATCGTGTGTCCGCCGGCGATCATCGCCCCCGCCTCGCGGACCTTGTCGGCGCCGCCCTGAAGTATCGCCCCGATGATGCCGGGGTCCATATCCTCGGGGAAGGCGGCCACGTTCACCGCCAGGAGCACCTCGCCGCCCATCGCGTAGACGTCGCTCAAGGCGTTAGTGGCTGCGATGGCGCCGTAATCGTAAGGATCGTCAACGAGCGGCGCGAAGAAGTCCACCGTGACCACTGCGGCCTGTTCGTCGTTCAGGCGATAGACGGCCGCGTCGTCCGGCGCGGTTAAGCCGACCAGGAGGTCTGCGTTGGGACCCTGTGTCAGGCCGGACAGATGACTCACGACGCGAGACACGGCCTCGGCGCCCGCCTTGCCGGCGCAGCCGGCACAGGCAGCGAGTTCCGTGAGACGCACCCGCTGTTCGACCATTGATGGCTCCTTTCGCGCACCCGTGACGAATCGTCACCCGCCGCCGTTCAGTATATAGCCGGACAGTGTCGCCGCTGGCCTCTGCGGGCCGGCCCGGCCCACAATATGACTATCATGCCCCGTTCCTTCATCGCCGCCTGCTTGGCTGTCCTGTTGCTTGTCGCCGTCGCCTGTGGGGGCGGTTCCGGCGACGAGGAGGGCCCGCAGGTGCTGATTGGAGGTCCCACAGGCGTGCCGACATCGTCGCCGACGCCCCAGGCGCTTGACGCTTCAGCCGCCGCCCCGACGGCGGTCCCTGAGCCCACGCGTTCGCCGACAGTGGTCTCGCTGGACTGGCTGGTGGGCGATGCGCAACCGTTGGGGCTGTCGTCCGTCGTCCCGCCGCAGCCGAACACCGGGCTCGCCGAGGCTATCCAGGGCGCCCTCGGGGGTTCACCGGGTCGCACTTCCGTCGTCGTCCATAACCTCCTCGACGGCCGCTACGCCGCTATCAATGAGAACGAGGTCTACTACGCGGCCAGCCTGTTCAAGATGGGCATCCTCCTCGAGGTTTACAAGCAGCGCGATGCCGGGCTTCTCGACCTGGGGCGCCTGCTTACGCTCGAGCCGAAGTACGCTGAGAACGACCTGGGCACCATGGCGGAGCTCGGCCTGATCCCCGGCGACATGATCACCGTTGCAGACGCGGCGGCGGCGATGGCAATCGCCAGCGACACCGCCACCGCCACCTTGCTGCAGGACACCGTCGGCTGCAAGACAGCGGACGGGACATTGGCCTCGCTGGGCATCCAGAACACTCGCTTCTGCAATAGGGACCTCCCGGCCACCGCCCGGGACATGACGCTACTCATCGAGGCCGTCGCCGGTGGCGTGGGAGTATCCGAGGCCTCTCGCAACGAGATGATGTCGCTGATGGCGCAGGAGTACTACCGGCAGGGCGTCATCGCCGGGGTCCCCGGTGGTACATTCGTCGCACACAAGACCGGGAGCTACTCGGCTGCCACACACGACGTGGCGGTCGTCTGGGGCGCGGCGGGGCCGTACGCGATCTCAGTGCTCACGGACCAGCCCGGCAACTGGGCGACGATCGCGACTGTTTCCTCGGCGGTCTGGAACTACTTCTCAGCCAACCCTTAGCCGACCCCCGCACTGTGCCTTCTGTGGATCCGCGAACGGATACTGGAGGGGCGGACGTCGCGGTTCATCCGGTAAGGTTGTGGCATGCCGCGCCGCCGCAAGCCCGCCCTCTCGCCGAACGATATTGTCTCCCGCCTTTCCGCGCTTTACGGCGAGCCGGTCTGGCGACCGCACGGCGACCCGATCAGCGAGCTGGTGCTCACAATCCTCTCGCAGAACACCTCGGATTCGAACTCCGGCCGCGCCTTCATGCGCCTGCGGCAGCGCTTCCCGACGTGGGAGGCGGTGATGGCCGCGCCGCCGGAGGAGATCGAGGCGGCGATCGCGGTGGGCGGGCTGGCACGAATCAAAGCGCCGCGGATCAAGGCTGCGCTGGAGGCCGTCTACGAGAAGCGCGGCAGCTTCGACCTCGAGTTTCTGCGCGACTTGCCGCTGGACGAGGCGAAAGCCTGGCTGCGCGAGCTGAACGGCGTTGGGCCGAAGACGGCCGCCTGCGTGCTGATGTTCGCGCTCGGGCGGCCGGCGCTCCCCGTGGACACGCACGTGCATCGCGTCGCCCAGAGGCTGGGCTATGTACCGGCGAAGGCCACCCCTGAGCAGGCGCACGACATCCTGGAGTCGGTGCTGGCGCCGGAGGAGGTCTATTCGTTCCACATCATGCTGATCAAGCACGGCCGCCGCCTCTGCAACGCCCAGCGGCCGCGGTGCGGTGAGTGCCCGCTGCTGGAGGGGTGCCCGGCGGGACGAAGATTTGTGGGAGCGAAGACCGCTTGACATGCCGACACGAACTACGTAACGTATCTTCATCATGACGTACGCTACCGAGCGCAGCGCCGCGGCGGCCCCGACCATGGAGCGGGGGGCTCGCGCGCGCCATCCGGTAGCAGCGTCAGCAGAAGCGAGAGTTTCAGAGCCCCACCGCTTTCAGTGGTGGGGTTGTTTTATTTGATTTAACAGGCGTTCAATCAAGAGCGCAGGCCAACAAAATTGCCAAACAAACTCGGTAGGGGAAAGGAGGAGCAGCCATGATCAAGGTCGGCATCATCAACGTCACCGGGTACGCCGGAGCCGAGCTGGCGCGGCTGCTCTACAACCACCCGGAAGCGGAGATCGTGAGCGTCACCGGGCGCAGCGAGGCGGGGAAGACACTCGCCGAGGTCTTCCCGCACCTCGCCTCGTACGACCTGACGGTCGAGCCGGAGCTCGCCGCGAGCGTCGACTTCGCGTTCTCGGCGCTGCCGCACGCCGCGAGCGCCGAGGCCTGCGCGCCGCTGGTGCGCGCCGGCGTCCCCGTCGTCGACATCAGCGCCGACTTCCGCCTGAAGGACGCGACGGAGTACAGCGAGTGGTACGGCGGCGAGCACCCGGCGCCGGACCTGCTCCCGCAGGCCGTCTACGGCCTGCCGGAGCTGTACCGCGAGCAGTCCGCGACGACAAAGCTCATCGCGAACCCGGGCTGCTATCCCGGAGAGCGCGCTGCTGGCGCTTGCGCCCGCCGTCAAGGCCGGGATCATCGCGCCCGAGATCGTCATCGACTCCAAGTCGGGCGTCTCCGGCGCCGGTCGTGGCCTCGCCCTGAACCTGCACTTCGGTGAGGCGGCCGAGAGCGTGTCGGCCTACGGGCTTGAACGGGCACCGCCACCTGCCGGAGATCGTGCAGGAGCTCGCGGCGATGTGGCCCAGGTCGAAGCGCCGCAGCCGCCGACGCCGAAGGTGACGCTTCACGCCGCACCTGATCCCGATGACGCGCGGCATCCTCTCGACGTGCTACGCGCCGCTCTGGCCGGGCGAGCTGCCGGCGGGCGAGGCCGCGAAGCAGGCGGTGCGCGACCTCTACACGCGACTTCTACGCGGATGAGCCGTTCGTGCGAGTCGCCGAGGCGCCGCCGTCGACGAAGCAGACGCGCGGGCAGCAACATGTGCCTCGTCTACCCGACGGTGGACGTGCGCACCGACCGGCTGGTGGTCGTCAGCGTGCTCGACAACCTGGTGAAGGGCGCGGCGGGCCAGGCGATCCAGAACATGAACGCTGATGCTGGGGCTGCCCGAGACGATGGCGCCTCGACGCGCCCGCCGTGTACCCCTAGGAGAGCGCAATGAGAAGGCACGAAGCGATCAACGGAAACGATTCGAGATCATACCGGACGGCACGGTGACCACGCCGAGCGGCTTCAGCGCGGGCGCGGTGCACGTCGGCGTGCGGACGCGACTGGGACAAGCTGGACGTGGGGCTGTTGTACTCGGAGGCGCCGTGCGTCGCGGCTGCCACTTACACGCAGAACCGCTGAAGGCGGCGCCGCTGCTCGTGATCAGAGGCAGCACCTGACGGACGGCAAGGCGCAGGCGTCGTCGCCAACTCCGGCTGCGCCAACGCTGCGACCGGGCAAGCAGGGCTGCGACAACGCCGTCCGATGGCGCAGCTGGCCGGCGCAGAAGCTGGGCATCGACCCGCACGACGTCGTCGTCGCCTCGACCGGCGTGATCGGCACGCTACCTGCCGATGGACAGCATCGTTCGCGGGCATCGAGAAGATCGAACTCACGCCCGATGGCGGCATGGACTTCGCGAAGTCGATCATGACCACGGACACGCGTGAAGAAGCACATCGCCGTGCGCGGCAACGGCTGGACGATCGGCGGTGTCGTGCAAGGGCGTCGGCATGATCCACCCGAACATGGCGACGATGCTCTGCTTCATCACGACCGACGCGCCGGTGGCACAGCCGTTCCTGGCAGTCAGCCGCTGCAAGGATGCGGTGGACGTCTCGTTCAACATGGTCGACATCGACAGCGACACCAGCCCCGAACGACATGGCGGTCGTGATGGCCAACGGGCTCGCTGGCGGCCGGGCGATCGACGATGGTCATCCGCAGGCGGTGACGCCTTCCGGAAGGCGCTGACACATGTCTGCACGAGCATCGCGCGAATGATGGTGACGGACGCGGAAGGCGGCACCAAGGTGATCGAGGCGACGGTGACACGGCGCAGCGTCGCCGGCGGACGCGCGCAAGGCGGCGCGCGAGATCGTCAGCTCCGTCGGCGTGAAGACCGCGATCTACGGCGAGGACGCCAACTGGGGACGGATCCTGTCGGCGATCGGCAACAGCGGCGCGGACGTTGACGAGTCAAGATGCGCCTCTGGCTGCGAGGCCCGCCGGCGGCGAGGTCCTGCTTTCGCGGACGGCGCTCCCAGCCGTATGACGCTGCCGCCGCGAAGGCCTGCCTCGCGCCGCAGCGAGGTGTCATCCGCGTCGACCTGGGCCTGGGCGAGCCGACGGCGCCACGGCCTGGGGCATCCGATCTGACCGAAGAGTTCGTGCGGCTGAACAGCGTGTACACGACGTGAGAGCGGAATCGAGCCAGACGAGTCGATCGTCGTCAAGATCGGCGGCTCCACGCTGGGGAGCCACGACACGACACTGGCGGACATGGCCGAGCTGTCACCGCCGCGGCTACTGGCCTGTCGTCGTTCACGGCGGCGGCGCGGTGATCAGCGATTGGCTGAAGCGGCTCGACGTGCCGACACGCTTCGAGGACGGCCTGCGCGTGACTGACGCCGAATCGCTCGATGTCGTCGTGGCCGTGCTCGGCGGGCTGGTGAACAAGCAGCTCGTTGCGTCGCTGCAGGCGCTTGGCGTCCACTGCGGTCGGCCTTTCCGGCGCGGACGGCGGCATGCTGCGCTGCCACGTCTCCGACGAGACGCTCGGCTTCGTCGGCGAGGTCGACAGCCGTGGACGCCGGGCCTGCTCGATCGCGTGCTCCTCGACCGGCGCGGTGCCGGTCGTCGCGCCGATCGGGTTGCTGTACGAGCGACGGCAAGCCTACGGGGCAGTTGCTGAACATCAACGCCGACACTGCCGCCGGCGCAATCGCCGGCGCCATCGGGGCCGCGTTGGCTCGTCTTCATGACAGACGTGCCCGGAGTCGTGATGGCGACGGGAAGGCGCTGTCGCCGGTTGTCAGCCGATGAGGCGCGCACGCCTGCGTGGAGTCGGGCGTGATCGAAGGCGGTATGATTCCCAAGGTCGAGGCCTGCCTGCACGCCGTCTGCTGCCGGCTGCCGCGCCGTGATCGTCGACGGACGCAGCGAGCACGCGCTGCTCTCGGTGCTCGAAGGCGGAGCGGCGGGCACGGTAGTGGGCGATAGGAGCTGAAGTGGAGAAGACCGAAGACCTCGATAGCAGCTGGAAAAGAAGTACTTCCTGCCCGTCGGCAAGCGGCTGCCGGTGATCCTCATGCGCGGCGAGGCGACGACCGTCTGGGACATCGACGAGCAAGTCGTACCTGGACTTCGTGGCCGGTATCGCGGTCGTGAGCCTGGGCCACTGCCACCCGGAGGTCGTGAAGGCGATCGAGCGGCAGTCGATGGAGCTGATGCACGACCTCGAACTACTACTACACGATCCCGCAGCTGAAGCTGGCCGAGCTCCTCTGCGCAGAGCAGCGGGATGGACAAGGTCTTCTTCTGCAACAGCGGCGCCGAGGCCGTCGAAGGGCTGATCAAGACTCGCGCGCAAGTGGGGCAAGGAGAAGCGTGACGGCGCCTACGAGATCATCGTCATGGAGGGCGCCTTCCACGGCCGCACGCTGGCCACGGTAACCGCTGCCGGCAACGAGACGTACCGCGCGCCCTTCACGCCGCTGCTGGAAGGGCTTCGTTCGCGTGCCGTTCAACGACATCGAGGCGATCAAGAAGGCGACGACCGGCCGCAAGACCGCAGCCGTGCTGCGTCGAGCCGGTGCAGGGCGAGGGCGGCGTCAACGTTCCGGACGACGACTACCTGCCGCACCTCCGGGCCTGGTGCGACGAGGCGGGCATTCTGCTAATGCTGGACGAGGTGCAGACGGGCGTGGGCCGCACCGGCAAGCTGTTCGCCCACCAGCACTACGGCATCGAGCCGGACGCGATGGCGGTGGCGAAGGCGCTCGGCGGTGGCTTCCCGATCGGCGCGTTCCTGGCGAAGGATCACTGCGCGCGTGCTGGGCCCGGGTGAGCACGGGACGACGTTCGGCGGCAACGCACTCGCCTGCGAGGTCGGCTACACCGTGCTCAAGTACATGCTCGACCACGACATCCCCGGCGAGGTCGGCGAAGCGAGGCGAGTACATCGAGCGCCGCCTGCACTCGCTGGCCGACCGCCATCCGATGGTCACCGAGATTCGCGGCAAGGGCCTGATCTGGGCGATCGAGCTGGACCGGGCCGTCGGCAGAGGATGCTGGTAAACATGTGCCTGGCGGACGGGTCTGCTCGTGAACAACGTGAAGCCGACCGCGCTGCGCTTCGATTCCGCCGTACACCGTCACCGAAGATGAGATCGACCGTGCCGTGGAGATCGTCGAGACGGTCGCTCGGCCGCATGGAAGCGAACCCGCCAAAGTAGCCGCAGGCAGACAGCCTGACGGGAGAACCAATGGCTGAGAAGATCGTTCTCGCGTACTCCGGCGGGCTCGACACGTCCGTCGCCATTCGCTGGCTGAAGGAAGACCGCGGCTACGACGTCGTCGCGCTGACGGTCGACGTCGGCATGGACCGCTCGCGCGAGGAACTGCAGTCGCGGGCGATGGCGGCCGGTGCCGTGAAGTACGTCTGGCGCGACGCGCAGGACGAGTTCGTCCGGCACTTCGCGTTTCCTGCGCTGTCGATGGCGGGCGCGCGCTACCAGGGGCATGTACCCGCTGGCCACCGCGCTCTCGCGTCCGCTCATCGCGCGGGAGATGGTGGAGGTGGCGCGAGCAGAAGGCGCGACGGCAGTCGCCCACGGCTGCACCGGCAAGGGGAACGACCAGGTGCGCATCGATGTCGGCGTGCAGGCGCTGGCGCCGCGACCTGAAGATCGTCGCGCCGCTGCGCGAGTGGGAGATGGACCGCGAGTCGGAGATCGACTACGCCCAGGAGCACAACATCCCGATCACAGTCACGAAGAAGAGCCCCTACAGCATCGACGAGAACCTCTAGGGCCGCAGCATCGAGACGGGCGTCGCTCGAAGATCCGTGGGCGGAGCCGCCGGACGGACGTCTAGCTCTGGACGAAGTCTCCCGCGGAGGCGCCCGACGAGCCGCGATACGTCGAGATCGGCTTCGAGGAGGGAGAGCCCGTTTCGCTGGACGGCAAGGCGACTGATCCCGTGTCGCTGGTGAAGCGGCTCAACGAGATCGCTGGCGAGCACGGCGTCGGGCGCATCGACACGGTCGAAGACCGGCTCGTCGGCATCAAGTCGCGCGAAATCTACGAGGCGCCCGCCGCCGTCACGCTGCTGGCGGCGCACGAGGCGCTGGAGTCGCTGACGCTTTCCAAGGACCAGCGGCGTTTCAAGGCGCGCGTTGCCCAGGAGTACGCGGAGCTCGTCTACAACGGGCTCTGGTTCTCGGCGCATCACCAGGACCTCGCAGGCCTACATCGAGTCGACGCAGCGCCACGTCACCGGGACTGTGCGGATCAAGCTGCACAAGGGCAACGCCACCGTCGTCGGCCGCAAGTCACCGCGCAGCCTCTACGACTTCTCGCTCGCGACGTACGACAAAGGCGACCAGTTCGACCGCACGGCTGCCGTCGGCTTCATCAACATCTGGGGTCTGCCGTCACGGTGCAGGCGAAGGCGCAGATGCTGGAGGAGGATCTTGACTATCCGGATGCATCCGGATAGTATATCCGTAGACATACGGAGGTGGCTAAAAATGAAGACCAAGCGAGTCGAAGTCCTGTTTGATCCCAAAGAATACAAAACCCTGGAGAAGCGGGCGCGCGCTGACGGTGTGCCGGTGGGTGCCATGATTCGGGAAGCGGTCGCCACCTACATTGTGCGCCCGACTGATGAGCAGCGCCGCAAGGCGGCTGAGTGGTTTCTTCACCAGGACATGGAACTCGACTCGGATTGGGACAAAGTGAAAGAGGAGATCATGGACGCCCAGTTAGAGGCGATCGAGAAATCTCTTGAGACTGGTTGACACCAACGTCTTCATCTACGCCGTGGGTCACCCTCACGAGTACAAAGATCCATGCGCCAGGCTGTCCGCGGCATTGATTCGTGGGGAGCATGACGCGAACGTCGACACCGAGCTACTTCAGGAGATCTTGTTCTTGTTTTGGCGTCGCCGTCGGCTGGAGGATGGGTTAGAGGTCTTTGATCGCCTCGTCAGCGGCTTTCCGGACCCATTCCCGGTGAGCGTCCGCGAGGTTACCACTGCGCGCGAGCTACTATCTCGTCACCCAGCGATCGCCCCACGTGATGCACTGCATGCCGCCGTTGTCCTGGAGCACGGGCTTGAGGGTATCATTAGTGCTGATCGCGGATTCGACGCCATACCAGGCATTTCACGCTTCGATCCGATGGAGTTCTGAATGAGCGAAGGGACCGTAGTCTCGATATACATCGCAGAGGCCGCCGGCGGGGCGCTGAAGAGCCTGGATTCAGTGCGCGCTGTGCCCGGCAAGGGGCTTGAGGGCGACCGCTATTTCGCACACGCAGGCACTTACTCGGATACCCCGGGTTCAGGCCGAGACCTCACGCTGATAGAAAGCGAGCAGATTGAGGGCATTGAGCGCGATTATGGCATCCAGATCGAGCCGGGCCAGTCGCGCCGCAATCTGACCACGCGCGGGGTCGCGCTAAACGATCTGGTCGACAGAGAGTTCAAGGTGGGCGAAGTCACCGTCCGAGGCACCCGCCTTTGCGAGCCCTGTGATTACCTCGCGGGACTCATCGCGAAGCCGGGAGTGTTGAAGGCGCTGGTCCACCGGGCTGGCCTGCGCTGCGACATTGTGACCGAAGGCACGATTCGCGCCGGCGACCCCATCACGGTGCCCTAGCCGAATACGGTCGCACATGGCTGTACGAGCGGTCCTTTTCGATCTCGGAGATACTCTCTGGCACTATCCGAACATGCCACCGCCGGAGGTAATCCGCGGCGAGACGATGAAGCGGATCACCGCGCTCCTGAACCGCTGGGGCTACGACATGTCGGGCGACAGGCGCATGATCGGGCGTGACATCCGCCTCACGATCCAGGAAGAGACGGGCCGCGCTTTCCACGGAGATTGCGTGGACCCGGGCTATCCCGAGATTTGCCGGCGGATCGCTGCCGAACACGGGATGACAATCACATCCGAGCAGGGCGCTGAGCTCTGGAACACCTGGAACCTGGGAGGCGTCTTCCTGGGTGTGACGCTGTTCCCGGATGTGCTGGACACGCTGCGCTGGCTGCGCGATCAGGACTACCGAATCGGTTCAGTGACCAACCGGGGGTACAGTGGCCCCAGTTTCTGGGAGCAGATGGAGGCGCTCGGTCTCACGGAGTTCTTCGAGCATGTAGTCATCTCCTGCGACGTTGGGTACATGAAACCGCACCCGCGCATCTTCCACACCGCGCTGGAGCTTATGAGCCTCGAAGCGGAGGAGACCGCGATGGTTGGTGACAGCCTGCGCGCCGATGTCGAAGGCGCACGTACACTGGGAATGACGTCTATCTGGGTGCGCCCACCCGAGGGGGAGCCTGTCGAAGCCACGACCGACGAACCTGAGGCGGGCCCGGTCGTGCCTGATTACGCTGTCGACAACATCGGCGATATCCCGAAATTACCGCTCTTCGCCGGTGGCAGCCCGAAGTAGTCGTTTTCTGCCCGTCCCGCGAAACCGTTTGTATAATTAGCCGAAGATATGAAAGACTCCAAGCCCATCAGCCCAACCGCTCATGGCCTGGATCGTCGCGCGCTCGCGTACAGCGCATCCGTTGACTACGACAAGCGCCTGTACAGGGAGGACATCGCCGGTTCGATCGCGCACGCACGAATGCTGGGCAAGCAGGGAATCATCGAGGAGGCTGACGCGGGCGCGATCATTCGCGGGCTCGGGGAAATCCGCGACGAAATCGAACGCGGAGACTTTGCGTGGCGCGTGGAACTTGAAGACGTTCACTTGAACATCGAGATGCGCCTCCGGGAGAAGATCGGTGATGCTGCAGGTCGCTTGCATACCGCCCGCTCGCGCAACGACCAGGTCGCAACCGATGTGCGCTTGTACGTCATGGAGTCCTGCGATCAGACAGTGGATGCTATCCGCTCGCTGCAGTCGGCGATCCTTGGTCTCGCTGAAGGGGAACGAGACACGGTCGCTCCCGGGTACACCCACCTGCAACCAGCTCAGCCGGTGTTGCTCGCGCACCACCTGCTCGCCTACTTCGAGATGCTTGAACGCGACGCACAGCGTTTCGCACAAGCCCGCGACCGCGCAGATGAACTTCCGCTCGGCTCGGGCGCGCTGGCAGGCGTCCCCTATCCGGTAGATCGAGAGTCGGTCGCGCGTGAGCTCGGATTCACCCGCATCAGCCGCAACTCCATTGACGCTGTTTCCGACCGTGACTTCGTCGTCGATTTTCATGCGGCAGCGGCGTCAAGCATCATGCACCTTTCCCGGCTTTCGGAAGAGATCGTGCTGTGGTCCAGTCAAGAGTTCGGCTTCATCCGATTGCCGGAAGACTTCGCTACGGGCTCGAGCATCATGCCCCAAAAGCGCAATCCCGACATAGCAGAGCTGACGCGCGGGCGGACGGGCCGTGTTTACGGGAACCTCGTCGCAATCCTGACCACAATGAAGGGGCTACCGCTCTCCTACAACCGAGATCTGCAGGAGGACAAGCAGCCCCTTTTCGATACGGTTGACACGCTGGTTCCGGCCCTCGAGGTCCTGGCAGCGATGGTGCCCGCTCTCTCCGTCGACCGCGCCAGGGCCGAAGCAGCGGCGGCGCAAGGCTACACGCTCGCCACGGACCTGGCCGACTACCTGGTGAGCAAGGGCGTCCCGTTTCGTGAAGCTCACGGCGCCGTCGCGGAGCTCGTTCAGTACGCAGAGTCGACAGCAAGGGCCCTCCCGGAGCTGACCCTCGCCGAGTACCGCCGCTTCTCGCCTGAATTCGACGAGGACGTGCTTTCGCTTGACGTCCACACATCGATTGTGGCTCGGGACGTGCCCGGCGGCACCGCGCCGATTCGTGTCGCAGAGGCCTTGAAGGAGGCGCGGGAAAGGCTTGCGCGGTCTTGATCCGGGCCGTCAAGATAGCGCCCTCAATCGTCGCGTCGGACCTGCTCCGGCTGGCGGAAGAGATGCAAGAGTGCGAGGCCGCAGGAGCCGAGTACCTTCACATCGACGTGATGGACGGAAGATTCGTCCCGGTGATTACGCTGGGAACGCCATTTGTTGAAGCAATCCGCCGGGCGACCAATCTCGTGCTCGATGTCCATCTCATGATCGTCGAGCCGGAGAAACACGCCGCCGCCTTCGCGGACGCCGGCGGCGACATTATTAACGTGCACATCGAGGCCGCCACGCACCCGCACCGCATCGCTCAGCAACTTCGGGCCGCCGGCAAACGCGTCGGCATCTGTTTGAATCCCGGCACGCCGGTGATGGCCGTCGAAGACCTTCTACCGGAGGTGGACCAGGTGATGGTGATGGCCGTGAACCCCGGTTGGTCCGGTCAGAAGTTCATCACATCGGCGATACCGAAGGTGAAGCAACTGCGCCGCATTATCGATGAACGCGGCCTCGTCGCGGAGATCGAGGTGGACGGCGGGGTGAAGCCGGATAACGCGGGGATTTGCGCGGCCGCGGGTGCCGACGTCCTCGTCGCGGCGACGGCTGTATTCAATGATGCGGGTTCGGTTGGGGAGAATATTGCCCGATTGAAGGAGGCTTCTGACCTGGCAGAGCGCCGGGCTTAGACGACGGCTTTGAGCGTCGAGCGGAGGCAGCGGGTGCAGATCTTCACGCGAACGGGCACACCACCAAGAATGAACGTCTTGTTCTGGATGTTCGCCTTGAACGTGCGGTTGGTCCTGGGCGCCTTGCGTTCCCAGCGCCCGGAGTGTTTGTGTCTGATATTGCGGCCGAAGGCAGTGTGCTTCCCGCAAACGTCACATTTTGCCACGGAAATTCCCTTTACGAGTGAAGTGCGGCGCTGCTAGAATGGCGCCGCGAGTATGGTAACATTCGCGCCTCCGGCGGGCAAGGCGATCCGTTCCTCGGTGCATGCTCCTCGCCGCTCGTTTCACTCCTCATGACACCTCCTGAGCCCGCGCCTTCCCTGTCCGGATCCCAGGTGCGCGATATGTTCGAGGCTGCGATGACCTGGCTCGAGCGACACGTCGACAAGGTCAACGCTGTAAACGTCTTCCCTGTGCCAGACGGGGACACGGGCACGAACATGTTCCTGACCATGCGCTCGACGCTGCAGGAAGCCGATCAATGCCAGTCCGACGCAGCCTCGGCGATGCTCGCGGCCATGTCCCACGGTGCTCTGATGGGTGCCCGCGGCAACTCCGGCGTCATCCTCTCGCAGATCATCCGCGGCATCGCCCAGGCGCACGAGAGCCGGGATACGATGGACGCCGCCGCCTTCGCCGCGGGCCTTGCCGCCGGCTCTGCCGCCGCGTACAAGGCGGTGACGCGGCCCGCCGAGGGCACGATCCTGACTGTCGTCCGCGAAGCGTCGGAAACTGTGCGTTCGCGTCTGGACTCAGGCGACGCTGACGTCGGCAAGCTGATGGATGCCGCCTGCGAAACCGCGCGTGCCAGTGTGGAGCGCACCCCCACCCTGCTTCCCGCTCTTGCGGAGGCGGGCGTCGTCGATGCCGGCGGCCTCGGCCTCTCGTACCTACTTGAAGGCATGCGGAAGCACCTTCACGGCGAATCGCTGGACATTGCGATTGGAGCAGAGACCGATGCCGTAGGGCGCGATTGGCTGACGATGACCGAACAGAGGCATGCCACCGAGGAGTCGCTATACGGCTACTGCACTGAGGTCCTCGTCTCCGGATCGGGGCTTGATCCCGATGATGTCCGCGGCAGAATGCTGGAACTCGGCGATTCCGTGCTGGTGGTGGGCGATGATGTGCTGATCCGGGTGCACGTTCATACCGACGACCCCGGTGCGGTCCTGACTCACGGCACCTCCGTCGGTGGCCTTGTACAGGTGAAGGTGGACAACATCCGGCGCCAGGCTGAGCGGTTCGTTGAGAGGCACGAGGCCAGCGACGCGCGGACCGATGGGCGCTTCGGTCGTCAGCACGGTGGCGGTCGTGGCTGGCGAGGGAATGGCATCGGTCTTCCAGAGCGTCGGCTGCACGCGCGTCATCTCCGGCGGCCCGACCATGAACCCCAGCACAAAGGAAATCGTGGAGGCAGTCGAGGCCTGCCCGGCCACCGAAGTAATCATCCTGCCAAACGACAAGAACATCATCATGGCCGCTCGCCAAGCAGTGGAGGCGGCCTCCAAGCGCGCGCATGTGCTCGAGTCGCGTTCGATGCCGCAGGGCATAGCGGCACTGCTGGCAGCCAACCCCGAGGACACACTGGAAGAATCGATGGAGGCGATGGCAGAAGCGCTGGGCTCAGTCCGGACGATTGAGATTACCCGCGCTGTGCGGTCGACCAGCATCGGCGGCGTGAAGGTTCGCGAAGGACAGGTGATCGCAATGCTGGACGACAAGCTCACGGGGGCGTGCGAAACCGTTGACGAAGCCGTGGTCCAGGCATTGGAAGGCGCTGTTTCGAGCAACACCAGTCTCATCACTCTGTATCGCGGTGCCAGCGCGAACGACACCGACGCCGCCCGGCTGGCGGAAACGCTCAAGGAGCGCTTCGGCGGACACGAGATCGAACTGCACTACGGAGGTCAGCCCCACTACGACTATATCGTCTCCGTCGAGTAGACTGGCCTTCCCCAAACTCGCGCCGATTCCCCATTGACCCGCGTTTTCGGGACGGCTGCTATACTGGCGGACGGAAGGAGCCTCGCTTGACAGTTCGCATCGTCACGGACAGCACCTCTGACCTGCCGGCGGAAATGGCCGCGCAACTCTCGATCTCAGTCGTTCCCCTCAGTGTTATCTTCGGTGAAGAGGCTTATCGCGAAGGCGTCGACATCAGCCACGATCTCTTCTACGACAAGCTCGTGCACTCGAAAGTGCACCCGACGACCTCCGCGCCGTCCGTCGGCGACTTCCTCGAGGTCTACGAGCCGATTCTCAAGGAAACCGACGAGATCGTCTCCATTCACCTCTCGTCCAAGCTTTCTGCCACCTACAACAACGCCTGCCAGGCCTCGCGCCAGCTCGCCGACCAGGGCGCCCGCGTCGAAGTAGTCGATTCGGAGACTGTTTCCTTCGGAATGACTTTCATCGCCGCTGCCGCGGCGCGGGCGGCGATGAATGGAGCGGGTCTGGATGAGATCAAGCGGATCATTGACAGCATGATCAAGCGCGTCCGCATCCTGATTGCACTGGACACCCTGGAATATCTGCGGCGCGGCGGGCGCATCGGCCGAGCCCGTGCATTCGTCGGCGGATTGCTGCGCGTGAAGCCGCTGCTCTCCATCCGCGACGGCGAGGTGCACCCAGAAGAACGCGTCCGCAGCAAGTCGCTCGCCGTGGAGCGCCTGTTCCAGATCGTGACTTCGTACCGCGTCCAGGAAGTTGCCGTCGGCTACTCCACCAACGCCCAGGACGCCGAAGACTTGCGGCAGCGGCTGGTGGAAGCGCTTCCGGGAGTAACCTCCTATGTCCAGCGTCTGGGTCCGGTGCTCGGGGTTCACGGTGGCCCCGGAGTGCTCGGGGTAGGGGTGCTGGAGGGGGAGTAGCGAGGCCCTTGGCCGCGCCCGTGGAGGGCTTGAGAAACGTCCTCGAGCTCGAACGCAAGAAGAAGTACTCAGACAACGCCGTCATCGGCGGCCTCGACCGCTATCTCTTCCGTTTTGCACAGGATACTGGCGTCCCGACGAGCCACCGGTTCAGCGAAGTCCTTCGCTCACTTCCACCCGGTGGATATCGCGCGCTCCACGTGGTGCAACGTCGACGGGTCGTCGATGAACTTTTGAAGGCTGTCGAGAATGGGATCCCTGCGGGCACTCCCGGTGCTTCACGCGAGGGTCCAACGCCGCTCCCGTCCGAACCCCCTCCGAGGCCTGCGGAGCGCCCCGTAGCCGGGACGCTCGACTCTCCGGTTTCGATACTGAAGGGCATTGGCCGTCCGGCCCAGGCTCGCCTCGAGAAACTAGGCGTCGAGACGGTTCGGGACCTTCTGTTCCTCTTCCCGGCGCGTCATGAGGAGTACCTCGGAGTAAGGCCGATCAACCAGCTGGTGCTGGGGGAGATGCAGACGGTAGTGGGGGAGGTCTCCGCCGCTGGTCTGAAGTTCGCCGGCGGCAGGCGGACGACCGAGGCACTCATCAGTTCGCCGGATGGAACCCTTCGCGTCATCTGGTGGAACGCTCCCTGGATGGCGGCGAAGCTCCGTAAGGGGACGACTGTCGCCCTCCACGGCAGGGTCTCAGCGTATAAGGGCCGGTTCCAGATGGATCAACCGGAGATCGTCGACCCGGACGACGAGGCGATTCGCCAGGCTGGGCTGCGCGCCGTCTACCCGAGCACGGAAGGTCTGCGCCAGCGCGACATCCGCAACGCGATTCGCCTCGCGCTCGCGGGATTCCTTTCGAAGGTGCCGGAAACGCTGCCCAAAAATGTTATCCAACGCAATAAACTCCCGCCGGTTGCGCAGGCCCTCAAGGATATTCATCTCCCGAAGACCCTGGAGGCTGCCGACGCGGCGCGACGTAGATTTGCGTTCGAGGAGCTGCTGTCCATAGAGGTGGGAGTAGTCCGCCGGCGCCAGGAATGGCAAGCCGACGATCGGGCGCCTCATCTGACCCTACAGAACGGCGTACGAAGCGGATTCATCGAGTCGCTTCCATTCGTCCTGACGGCGGCCCAGGAGCGCGCGATTGCACAGGTCCTGGAAGACGCCGGGCGAGCGGTGCCGATGAACCGGCTGCTGGAAGGGGACGTCGGAAGCGGAAAAACCGTCGTTGCGGCCGTCGCATTGCTGGCGGCGGTGTCTTCGGGACATCAGGCGGCGATCATGGCCCCAACTGAAATATTGGCAGAGCAGCACTTCCGAACGCTAACACGGCTGCTGGACCAGACGGCTGCCGACAACGGAACGGAAGGTATGTTCCAGGAGGCAGGCCCCGGATTTGTCGTCCTCCGACCGCCGTATTTCGACCGCCCGGTCCGCATTTCGCTGCTCAAAGGCTCGTTGCGTGGGGCCGAGAAAGGTGCCGCGCAGGAGGCGATCGGCGCGGGGGACGTCGATATCGTAGTCGGTACTCACGCGATCGTGCAGGAGGGGGTGACTTTTGAGCGTCTGGGGCTCGCCGTGGTAGATGAGCAGCACCGGTTCGGCGTGGGACAGCGCGCGGCGCTTCGCGAAAAGGGCGAGAGCCCCCACATGCTTGTCATGACCGCGACGCCGATTCCTCGCACACTCCAGCTCACCGTTTTCGGCGATCTCGACATAACCGTCCTGAACGAGATGCCCCCTGGCCGGCCGCCTGTCAAGACTTGGCGTGTCACGCCGCCTCAGCGCAACCAGGCCTACGACTTCCTGCGTAAGAAGGTCGTCGAGGGCCGACAGGCCTACGTCATTTGCCCGCTGGTCGAGGAATCGGAATCCGTGGCTGCCAAGGCGGCCGTGCAGGAGTATGAGCGGCTCTCACGGGATGTTTTCCCGGAGATGCGCCTGGGTTTGCTGCATGGCAGGATGACTCCATCGGAAAAGGACTCCGTCATGCGCGGCTTTCGTGATGCGGAGCTGGACGTGCTGGTCTCTACCGCTGTTGTCGAAGTCGGCGTCGACGTTCCCAACGCCACGGTGATCCTGATAGAAGGCGCCGATCGCTTCGGGCTGGCCCAACTTCACCAGTTCCGCGGTCGCGTGCGTCGCAGCAGCGAACAGGCCTACTGTTTCCTGCTGACGGACAGCGATTCCGCTGAGGCGATGGAGCGCCTCCAGATCATGGAGACCGTCGATGACGGCTTCCGGCTGGCGGAGGAAGACCTTCGCCTGCGAGGTCCAGGCGAATACTTCGGCACTCGCCAGTCGGGTCTGCCCGACCTGAAAGTTGCACGGCTGACCGACGTTGACCTCATCGAGCAGACGCGCGATGAGGCGATGAGTCTGCTGGAAGCCGACCCGGAACTGGCACGCCCTGAACATGCAGCGCTGCGCGAGGAGGTGGACAGGCGGTGGTCGGGTGTTTCAGGAGAGGTTTCTTAGTCCGGCGATAGCGATTGCGCTCGGCGTGGGCTACAATCGGGCAGTGAGAATACCGTCCCCTGAGGGGACGGTATGTGATTTGAGCACCCCATGATCAAGGCCGAAATCGAAGAACTTATCCGTTCGGCGGCTAAACGCGCACAGGAATCCGGCGCGATCCCGGCCGTACCGCTTCCCGATGTCCAGGTGGAGCGTCCGCAGCGGCCGGAGCACGGCGACTATGCTTCGAGCCTCCCGCTGCGGCTGGCCAGCACGGCACGCATGGCCCCGCTCGATATCGCCACGCGCGATCGCGGAGGCCGCTACGGGCGGTGCGGAAGCCATTGAGTCCGTCGATGTGGCTCCACCAGGCTTCGTGAACGTCCGGCTCTCAGCCTGCCTGGCTTGCCGCGCAGGTCGATGCCATACGGGCTGCGGGGAGCCGCTTCGGTGACGTGGACGTGGGTCGAGGAGCGAAACTCCAGGTGGAGTTCGTCTCGGCGAACCCGGTCGGGCCGATCCACGTCGGCAACGGCCGCGGCCTGGCGCTCGGCGACACGCTGGCGCGGGTGCTGTCCGCCGCCGGTTACGAGGTGCAGCGCGAGTACCTGGTGAACGACGCCGGTACGCAGACCGCAGGTCTTCGCCGAGACGCTGTACGCCCGCTACCAGCAGCTCTTCGGGCGCGAGGTCGAGATCCCGGCAGGGCGGATACCCCGGCGAGTACATGATCGAGCTGGCGGAGGGACTCAAGAGCGCGCCGGCGACTCGCTCCTGCGGCCGGAAGGCGAACCGCTACCCGCCCGAGGTGCACGACCTCGGCGTCGAGCTGATGCTCGACCAGATCCGCGCCGACCTCGAGGCGATCGGCGTGCACTACGACAACTGGTTCTCCGAGCGCTCCGTCTATAGCGACGGCACGTACGAGAAGGCGATGGCATCTGCTGCGCGAACGTGGCTACGTCGCCGAACGGGAGGGCGCCGTCTGGTTCGTCTCATCGGCGCTGGGTGAGGAGAAGGACAACGTGCTCGTCCGCTCCACGGGCGCGCCGACGTACTTCGCTTCCGACATCGCGTACCACTACGACAAGTTCGTCCTGCGCGGCTTCGAGCGCGTGATCAACGTCTGGGGCGCCGACCACCAGGGCCACGTTGCCCGCATGAAGGCGGCGGTCAGCGCGCTCGGCGTCGACCCGGAACGGCTGACGATCATCATCTACCAGCTCGTGACCCTGAAGCGCGGCGAGCGAAGTCGTGCAGCTCTCGAAGCGCGCCGGCGAGATCGTCACGCTGCGCGAGGTCGTCGAGGAAGTGGGCGCCGACGCCGCGCGCTTCAACTTCGTCTCGCGCGCTGCCGACTCGCACATGGACTTCGATATCGAGCTGGCCAAGCAGCAGAGCGCCGAGAACCCCGTCTACTACGTCCAGTACGCGCACGCGCGCATCGCCGGCATCCTCCTGCAGGCGGCGGAGCGAGATTAACGGACTATTCCGACGGCGACGTCTCGCTGCTTGCGCACGAGGCCGAGCTGGCGCTGATCCGCAAGATGCTGCGGCTGCCGGAGCTCGTCGAGTCGATCGCATACAGCCTGGAGCCGCACCAGCTGCCGTACTACGCGGTGGAGCTGGCGACGGCGTTCCACGACTTCTACGAGAAGTGCCGCGTCCTCTACCGACGACGAGGCGCTGTCGAAGGCGCGTCTCAAGCTGGTCTCCGCCGCCAAGGATCACTCTCGCCCGCGCGCTCGACCTCATGGGCATGAGCGCGCCCGAGCGCATGTAGCCTTGGTCACACTCCCTGTTTCGGCTAGCGGCCGCTCTGCGGCAGAAGTAGCACGCGAAGCGTCGCGCCTGGCAACCGAAGTGATACTCCCGCGCTTTCGCGAACTCGACAGGGGAAACCCGATTGAGAAGGACACAAAGGGCCGCGGCAACTTCGTCACTGACACTGACCTGGCCAGCGAAAAGGTGGTGCTTGACCTGCTGGCCCGCGAATACCCCGATCACCGAGTGCTTTCCGAGGAGATCCGCGACCTCGCTGGACAACTGGGACAAGGGCTGGCTCTGGGTCATCGATCCGCTCGATGGCACGGGGAACTTCGCGCGCGGCATTCCCACTTTCGCCTTCAACATTGCCCTGTACCATGACGGCGAACCCGTCCTCGGCCTGACTCACCAGCCCGTCACCGGCGACGAGTTCTTCGCCGTTAAGGGCGGCGGTCTATTTGCGAACGGTGGTGCGGCTCGTGTATCCCGCGCCCCGGCTCTGTCCGAAGCGCTGATGGGAATCGGCCTGGGGTATGACTACGACCGCGCCGGAAAGCTACTGGCGCTGCTCTCTGACCTTTGGCCCGGCATCCAGATGGTTCAGAACATCGGCTCCGCGGCATTGGGACTGGCCTATGCGGCCAGCGGCCGTTTCGACCTCTACGTCCACCAGTACGTGTTGCCCTGGGACATCGCTCCCGGAATCCTCTTCGTCCGGGAAGCCGGAGGCGAGATCATCGGTCGCGAAGGTGAGCCTGTGACGTTACTCAACGAAGGCCTCATTGCCGGCGCACCCGGCCCCGTCCGGGACTTCCTTCGCGCCTCTGCCGGACGCGCCTGGCGCTAGGCCCAGATCTGCACGGCGCGGAAAATCGACACCGGCTCCGGAATGCCCTTCATCAGCACCGGGCCCACCTCTTCGAACTCCACCTCGTTGGCTCGCTCACCCACCCTGCTGCTGCACGCCTCCGACACCAGCACCTCGCCCGGCGCAGCCAGACCCACTATTCGCGCCGCCACGTTGACGTCGTGCCCGATAAGGTCTGCTCCTCGCCGCGCCGGCCGCCCGAAGTGTATGCCGATCCGCACCCACAGCGGCAGGTTCTCTTCGAACGACTCCTCCTCGAACCTCGACTGCAGCGCGAGGGAACGGGAGACGGCCTCGCACGGGTCGTCGAACCAGATGAGCAGACCATCTCCCAGGTTCTTCACCACCCGTCCCTGGTCGGCCACCACCTCCTCGACTACTCGGTCCTGCGTTGCGAGCAGTTTCAAGGCCGCGTCGTCACCCTGGAGCGCAGTGAACTCGGTGAAGCCCACGATGTCCGTGAAAACGATCGCGCCCTCCGCGGCCTTCGTGGCGGTGGCTGCACGCTGCACCGTCATGACGGCTTGATGTCAATCGATCCAGAGACCGACGCCGCCCGTATCTCGAAGTCGTCTCCCTGCGCAGACTCGCAGCGCAGCTTGCCGGCAAGAGTCCGGAACCGTATGCGCGGATACTTGTCACGCGGGACGTTCACCGTCACGTGACCGGAGATCGTCTTGAGCTCGACGTCCTCCAGTCCCTCCGTCCCCAGTTCCACGCTACCGCTGATGGTCGCGGCCTTCGCCGTCTTGGCCACCCGCCCGATGCTGATGCGGCCGCTCTTACTGTTCAGGCAGCACTCCCCGGCTGCGCTCTGGACGCTCAGGTGCCCGCTCACGCTACGGATATCGACGTCCCCCATCGCGGCGTCCACCTCGACCTTGCCGGAGACGGCGCTGGCTTTGACAGAGCCAAACGTCCCCTCCATCCGGACGCTACCCGAGATTGCGCCGACGCTTACATCGGTGCCCACGGGAACGCGGATGTGGAGACTGCTCGACTTGGACTTGACCTCGACAACCTTATCGCCGTCGCGGAACTCTACAGGACGCTCCGGCGGGTCGACTTCGAAGTCCTCGCGGTCCTCGGCGGTGATCAGCACCTGCCCGGAGGCACTGGCAACGCGGAGCGCGGTGCCGGGGTTCACTCTGTATCGGTTGCCCATCGCGCCTTCAGTGTAGCGAAAGTGCGTAGTGCGTGAGTGTGACTCAAGTCACATGAAATGTTGGCGCGGGATTCGCTTGACAGGATGGTATCTGCAACTCATAGTAGTGAGCGCTCACTATGGCAACCACAGATGTCACTGTCCACCACCGGGCGACCCGCGCCCGTCGAATGCCTGCCCAAAAGCGGCGTGAGCAAATTCTTGATGCCGCGGTCAGCGTTTTCGCCCAGCGTGGCTATACTGCAGCCGGTACCGCGGAGATCGCAGCCGCTGCAGGAATAGGCGAACCCACGATCTACCGCTACTTCGCCGGGAAGCGGGACCTCTACATGGCCGCGCTCCAGCGCGCTGACCAGGAGGTAAGGGACAACTGGGAGCGTATTGCATCCGAGAACGGTGACCCACTCAACGCTCTCCTACTGATCGGCGCCTGGTACCGCCAAACGCTCCGGGAACGCCCGAGGATTATTCAGCTCCGGTCTCGTGCCATAGCCGAACCGCCGCACCGGGCAGTGGGCGAGTCTGCGAAACAAACATACCTCGAGTTTCGCGACTTCGTCGAAAACCTCTTTATCCGTGCCCGGGACGAGGGAAGGATCCGCGCTGATTCAGACGTACGCACGTTGACGTGGCAGTTCATGGCGCTCGGCGCTCTCCTTGATTTGAGCCAGCAGATGAACCTGCAGGACCAGCTTACCGATGCCGATGTCGTAGCGTTGGCGCAGGTGATTCTGGCTGGTCGATTCACGTGATGCGCTGAATTCCAGGCCAACGAGGAGCCGCGGGGGTGCGGCGATGAGGAGGCCCTGCCAGCTGGCGGGGCCTCCTGAATTTATGAAGAGAGGCGGTAGATAGCCTTGTCGAACGTCAGGACAGCCAGCTCCCCTCCCGGCAGCTCGGCGAACGAAGAGATCATGTACGGCGTGTCCTGCAACAAGACGGGGTCGCTGCCGTCGCCCGGGTTCACTGCCCAGATCTCGCCGCTGCAGTAGTCAGCGTAGACATACCAGCCGGCGAGCGAAGGTATGGCATTGCCCCGGTAGACGTAGCCGCCGGTCACCGAGCAGCGCCCGCCGGTGTGCGGATATGCCGCCCGCGGCTGCACGAAACCTCCGGCAGGACAGCCGGCTTGACTCGAACACCGCGAAGCCCTCATAGCAGTCCCACCCGTGGTTGCCGCCACGCACGACCCGCCCGACCTCTTCCCAGGCATTCTGGCCGACGTCGCCCACCCAGATGTCGCCGGTCGCGCTGTCAATGCTCATTCGCCACGGGTTGCGGAATCCGTATGCCCAGATCTCGTCGGCGCCGTCGCTCCCGACGAATGGGTTGTCGCCGGGGATGGAGTAGGTCTGCTGGCCGGTCACGTTGAGCCGCAGTACCTTCCCAAGCAGACTGTTCACGTTCTGCCCGTTCTCGTTCGGGTCACCGCCGCCGCCACCGTCCCCTGTTGACAGATAGAGATATCCGTCCTTGCCGAATACGATGCGCCCGCCGTTGTGGTTGGAGGCGAAGTCCGGCACTTCCAGGATTACGGTCTCGTTGTTCGAGTCCATCACGCCGCCGACAACCTGGTAGCGGGCGAGGACTGTCGGCTGTGGCGCACCGCGTGAATAGTAGACATACACCCGCCCGTCGCTCGCGAACTGCGGCGAGAACACCAGCGTGAAGAGCCCTTCTTCGTTTCCGAAGGAGCTGATCTTCGACTTGATGTCGCCGAAGAGGATCGGTGCGTGGGCGCCGCTGAGGGACACCTTCCAGAGCGTCGCCTGGTGCTGGTTAACCAGGATCGCTTCGTCGCTGCTGCCCGGATACATCGTCATGTCTACAAGCCGCTGGTCGAAGCCTCCCCACGACATCAGCGCTGTGAGCCGGGCGCTTGGGCGGGCGGGTGCAGGCGCGATCGTCGGCGCGCGTGTCGGTGCAGCTGTTGGCGCCGGCGTTGGCGCAATCGTCGGATCCGCAGTGCGTGCCTCGGTTGGTGTCGGCGACGGCGTGGCGGTGCGGGTGCGACTTGGCCTCGCAGTGGCCGTGCCCGAGGCGGATACGGATTCGTCTTCCTCCGATCCGCCTCCCCAGGAAGCCGCAAAGACCGCGGTTACCGCGACCACTCCAACGAGAACCGCCGCACCGGCGGCAAGGTGAACAGGCTTCGGCCGGTAGTCCTTGAGCCGCGCGGGGAGCCAGTCAGGAGGCCACTTCATCCTGCTTTATGGTACGTGAAGAGAATTGGAATGGTTGCGGGAAGTTATTGCAGCCGCCCCACGAAGCGGCCGATGCGCTCCAGCGCTTCTTCGAGCAGGTCGTACGGCGAGGCGTAGCACATCCGCACGTGCCCGCGGCCGCACTCGCCGAACGCGGAGCCCGGGATCACCGCCACCTTCTCCTCGTCCAGCAGCCGCTCCGCGAACTCCATGTCCGTCCAGCCCGGTGGAGCGGATCGAGGGGAAGACGTAGAACGCACCCTTCGGCTCGAACGTCGTCAGCCCCATCTCCCGCAGGCCGGTGACCATCAGCCGGCCGTCGTGCGTCGAACTCGGCGACGAAACTGCTGCGTGTCCTCCTCGCCGTTCGTGATCGCCTCCAGCGCGGCGTACTGCGAGGGCGTCGGCGCCGACATGATGATGTACTGGTGGATCTTCATCATCGCCTCGAGGATGTCGCGGGGCGCGCATACCCAACCCACGCGCCAGCCCGTCATCGCGTAGGCCTTGGAGAAGCCGCCCAGAAGGATCGTGCGCTCCTTCATCCCGGGCAGAGAGGCGAAGCAGGTGTGCTCGATGCCGTACGACAGCCGGTCGTAGATCTCGTCCGAGATGACGATCAGGTCGTGCCGCGCCGCCACGTCGGCGATCTCCGCAGGTCCTCGCGCGTCATCTGCGCTCCGGTGGGGTTCGCCGGGTAGCCGAGCAGGATCGCCTTGGTGCGCGGCGTGATCCGCGCCTCGATGTCTGCGGCTGACACGCGGAAGTCGTTCTCCATCTGCGTCGGTACCGGCACGAAGCTTGCCGCCGGCGAGCGTCACGCAGGGCTGGTACGCGACGTAGTACGGGTCCGGCGACAGCACCTCGTCGCCCGGGTCGAGCAGCGCGTGCGTCGCCAGCAGCAAGCGCCTCCGATACGCCGATCGTGACGATGATCTCGTCGCTGCGGGTCGTAGCGGACGCCGTACAGCCGCTGCAGGTGCTCGGCGATCGCCTCGTCGCAGCTCCGGCAGGCCGTAGTTCGAGGTGTAGTGCGTCTCCCCGGCCATCACCGCGTCGAAAGCGGCCCGTGATGTACCGCTCCGGCGTCACGAAGTCCGGCTCGCCCACGCCCAGGGAGATGCAGCCGTCCATGTTGGCGATCAGCTCGAAGAAGCGCCGGATGCCGGACGCCGAGATCCCCTGCACCTTCTCGGAGAAATGCCGACGCTTATGGGTATGAGGGTTGGCCTCTGCCATGCTTACGCTCCCGGGGAATGGGCTAATGCTAACAAAACGGTCTGCGCCTGTCATCATAGAGACGCGATTTCGCAGCGAATTGCTGCAACAGGGCTTCACTCTTCTTCGTCCCTACTTTAGCGGCCGTCAGTGCCGTAACCCCCCGCCGCCCCGGGGAGTAAGGAGAGAGAGTAAGTGCCAGTGGCACACATAGGGAGCGTCGCCGCCCTGAACCACGACCCCTCGCTGGCCGAAGCACGACGTCAGCACAGGGCGTTCGTGGGAGCTCGCGTCGTTCTCGTCCTCCTGTTCGTCGGTCTCTGGCTTAGCCTCGCGCCGATCGGCTACCCGATGCCCGCCGGCTTCCTTGTTGTCCTTCTCATCGAACTGACAGCGCTCGGCACCTTCTACCTCCTCGTCAACCGCGCTCCCACCACGCGGTCATTGCAGACCCTGTTTTACGCGCTACTCGCGATCGAGCTGGCATGCCACACGGCGATCGTCTACTTCCTCGGGGGCATCAGCTGGCTCGGCCCGATCGCCTACGTATACGCGCTCATGTATACTGCCGTGTTCCTATCCTGGCGACGCGCCGTTGTCTTCACCTGCGCCGTCGGCGCCGCTTACATGACGGTTGTCGCACTCGACGCAACGGGCGTGCTTCCGCACCAGTGGTACTTGCCGCAGGGCCCCGACCGCTACCGCGATCCGGAGTTCCTGGTGACCACTTCGGTCTCGTTCGTGGGAGTCCTTGCCACGATCACGTTCTGGATGGTCTTCATCGGCAACCAGCTCCGCCGCGAACGAGACTTCACGCTCAAGGCCCACGCGGAGCTGCTCCAGGCACAAGCCGAGCTGCGGACTCTCAACCGGGACCTCGAGCGCAAGGTGGAGGAGCGCACCCGCGTCCTCGCCTGGCGCGCCGAGCACGACCAGCTCACGCAGCTCCTGAACCGCGAGGCTGTGACGAGGCGAGCCCAGGAGCTCCTGCCGCTCGCCCGGCGCGGCGACCGGCCGCTCGCCGTAATCATCGCGGACGCCGACAAGTTCAAGATTTGCAACGATCGCGCGGGCCACGCCTACGGCGACCAGGTGCTGCGCGCCATCTCCGAATGTCTCACGGAGTCATGCCGCGAGTCGGATATCGTGGGACGGCTTGGCGGGGACGAGTTCCTCATCGCCCTGCCCGACACGTCGGCGCGTGGCGCGCTGCGCTTCTGCCGGCGCCTTCTCAAGCGAGTGGAGGCAGCCCGCAAGGCCTGGCAGCTGTCCGGGCCTCCGTTGCCCACTGTGAGCCTCGGAGTTGCCGCCTTCCCGGAAAACGGCTCCGACATCGACGAGCTCGTCCGCGTCGCCGACCGCGCGATGTACGCCGCCAAGGCCGCGGGCGGCAACTGTGTCTCGATCGGTGATTCGGGAGTTGCTCTGCCGCGAGCCCGTTCCCGCAGCGCCGGCGCTACGTCCGCTCCGGGTGTCTAGCCCGGACGGCGCTGCTCGGGATACCCGCGCGCTTCGATCGGCCAGACGTCGATTACGGTATCGCCGTCGACCACGTAGAACACGTCATGCAGGTTGATGGTCGGGTCGATGTGCGACGGCCAGAGCGCGATCGGGTCGCCCGGGCCGAACGTCGACCCAGCGGGCACCGTGATGATGGCGTGCTCGTCCGCCAGGAACGTTACGCTCGCCCCCTCGATGCCCTTCACGTCCGGCATCCCGTGGTCCATCGTGCAGGACTTGTGCCCGCAATCCCCGGTAACCCGCGTTTCACCGGGCCGGCTGATCACCGTGCCCTGCACCCAGAACGCCTGCTCGAATGGCAGCCCGAGCTTCGCGTAGGCCGTGTCCATCAGCACGTACGAGCCCGCCTGTATCTCCGTGACGCCGTCCATTCGCCCCGTGATGTCGTACGTCCCGGTCGAGCCTGCGGACACTGTCTCGCAGGGCAGGCCCGCGTCGCGCACGGCCTGGACGGACGTCAGCAGCCGCTCAATCGCCGAGCGTTCCGCCGCCTCCCGCTGCGCGCGGTCATCCATCCCCGCAGCGTGGCCCGCGTAGCCCATCAGGCCTCGAAGCTCGATCCCGGCCGTGTCCGCCGCGCGACGCGCCAGCGCCACCGCCGGCTCGCCGGGCGTCGTCGCCTGCCGCGGAATCCGATGTTAACCTCCACCAGCACTCCGACCGTCGATCCTGCGGCCTCAGCCGCCTTCGCGAGCTGCTCCAGCCCGAGCTGAGACTCAACGGCGACCTTGATGTCGACGCTCTTCGCCAGATCTGCGACCCGTCCGCACTTGTCATGCCCAATCACTTCGTTCGCGATCAGGATGTCGTCGCAGAACCCGGCCGCCACTTCCGCCTCCCCGACAGTCGCCACCGTGAGGCCCGTGCACGATCCTGCGGCGAGCTGCCGCTTCGCGATCTCCGGTGTCTTGTGCGCCTTGAAGTGCGGTCTCAGCTTGCAGGGGCCTTCCGCGAAGAACTCGGCCATCGTGCGGATGTTCCGCTCCATCGCCGGCAGGTCGATCACGAGCGCTGGCGTGGGGATGTCGAGGAGGGTTCGGGGGTGGGTCAAAGGCTCGGTCGCTCCAGACCCCACCCGCTCGCCTGCTCGTAGGCGTGCGCGACGCGGAACATCGTCGCCTCATCGAACGGCTTCGCGATCACCTGGAAGCCGATCGGGAGCCGCGCGCCGTCGTCCGCAGTCGCGAAGCCGCAGGGAACCGAGATGCCGGGCAGCCCGGCGATGTTCACCGGTATCGTGCAGACGTCGTTCAGGTACATCGCCAGCGGGTCGTCCACCTTCTCGCCGATCTTGAATGCGGGCGTCGGGCTCACCGGCGCCACGATCACGTCGTAGTTCTCGAACGCGGCGTCGAACTCGCGCCGGATCAGCGTCCGCACCTTCTGCGCTTTCAGGTAGTAGGCGTCGTAGTAGCCAGCGGAAAGTGCGTACGTCCCCAGCATGATCCGCCGCTTTACCTCCGCGCCAAATCCGTACTGGCGCGTCTTCTCCATGTTCTCCCACATCGAGTCGCCGTCCTGGTAGGCGTACCCGTACTTCACTCCGTCGTAGCGCGCCAGGTTCGCCGACGCCTCCGACGGCGCGATGATGTAGTACACGGCCACCGCGTGTGGCGTCGACGGCAGAGAGACCTCCCAGTCCACCTCCGCTCCGAGCGAGATCATCTGGTTGATCGCTCCGGTCACCGACTCTCGCACCTGTGGGTCCATTCCCTCGACGAAGTACTCCTGCGGCACGCCGACCCGTATGCCCTTCAGGCCGCCGTCCCCCAGAGTTGCCGAGATCTCCGGCACCGGCATCTCGGCCGACGTCGAGTCGCGCTGGTCGTGCCCCGCGATCGCCTCGAAGACGACGGCCGCGTCCTTCACGGTCCGCGTGAACGGCCCGATCTGGTCCAGCGAGGACGCGAACGCGATCAACCCGTATCGCGACACCCGTCCGTAGGTCGGCTTCATCCCGACGACGCCTGAGAGCGCGGCCGGTTGACGGATCGAACCGCCGGTGTCTGACCCCAGCGCGAAGTACGCCATCCCCGCCGCGACCGCCGCCGCGGAGCCGGAGGATGACCCGCCCGGCACGCGGTCCTTCGCCCAGGGGTTGCGGGTAGGCCCGTAAGCCGAGTTCTCGCCGCTGGAGCCCATCGCGAACTCGTCCATGTTCGTCTTGCCCAGCATCACGAAGCCGGCTTCCTTGAGCAGCGTCACCGCGTTTGCGTCGTAAGGCGGCACGAACGGCTCCAGGATCTTCGACCCTGCCGTTGTCCGCACCCCCTGCGTCACCATCACGTCCTTGATGGCCCCGGGGATGCCTGTCAGCGGCCCGGCGTGTCCTGCCGCGATCGCCTCGTCCGCCGCGCGGGCCTGCTCCAGCGCTTGTTCCTCGGTCAGGGTCAGGAACGCGTTGATATCACCGTCCAGCGCCCGAATGCGCTCGAACGCGGCCTTGGTCAGTTCAACTGACGACACCTCCCGCCGCTTCAGCTTGTCCGAGGCTTCGGCTACCGTAAGCCAGGTCAAATCACTAGCCAATAACCCTAACCTCTAATCACTCGTCCAGGATCGCTTTCACGCGGAACTGGTCGCCCTCCCGTTGTGGGGCGTTCGCCAGCACTTCCTCGGGGTCGAGGCTCGGCTCTGGCGCGTCGTCTCGCCAGACGTTGTGCAGTGGGAGTGTGTGCGCCGTCGGCGGCACGCCCTCTGTATCCACCTGTCGCAGCCTCTCAAAGTAGTCCAGAATGTCCGACAACTGGTGCGCGAACTGCTCAACTTCCTCGTCCTCGACGCCGACGCGCGCTAGACGGGCAATATGCAGCACCTGTTCGCGAGAAAGGGACATCATTTCCTCCTACCGGGAGCGCTGGGCGGTTCCCGGCGAAACAGCAACCATTATAGCAGCGGAGGCGTTCTAGCTAGTTGGGAAATGAGAAATGCGAAACGGGGCCTTGTACGCCTCAGTTCGCGTCTCCCATTTCCCATTGTTTTCTAAATGATCGACACGTTGAGCAAACGCAGCCCCGTAGACTCGCCCGATAAGCGCGCCACCCTTGGGCATCCGAGCCAGGTCTGGACGCGCGGACTCGAGCGACGCTTATCCCTGGTCCGCGAGTACGTCGACCTCGAGGGAAAGCGCATCCTCGACATCGGCTGCGGTGTCGGCGCCTTTGTGAGGCGGCTGGGCGAGTATTCCTCGGAGGTCTATGGCACCGACATCGATGCCGAGAGGGTGGCAGAAGGCGCGCGCGAAGTCCCGAACCTGGGACTGGCCGTGGGCGAGCACATGCCCTTCGCCGACGACACCTTCGACGTCATCCTCCTGCACGAGGTGCTGGAGCACGTCGACGACGACCAGGAGACCCTGCGCGAGGCACGACGGATCCTCGCTCCCGGCGGCCGGATCGTCATCTTCTGTCCGAACCGCCTCTACCCGTTCGAGACCCATGGCGTCTTCCTTGGGAAGCGCTACGTGTTCGGCAACATTCCGTTCGTCGGCTACCTGCCGGACGTCGCCCGCGACAGGCTCGTCCCGCACGCCCGGGCGTACACAAAACAGCAGTTGCGGCGTGTCTATCGCCACGCGGGCCTGAAGGCACGGCTCCATACCTACGTGTTCCCCGGCTTCGACCACATTGCCGCGCGACATAAGGTTGTCGGCGGCGGACTGCGCTTCGTGATGTACCCGTTCGAGAACACTCCGCTTCGAATCTTCGG
The DNA here is from genome assembly GCA_963717065.1 of uncultured Chloroflexia bacterium. Lineage (GTDB taxonomy): Bacteria > Chloroflexota > Dehalococcoidia > SM23-28-2 > RBG-16-64-32 > CAVQVC01. Next base: position 63,008 of record CAVQVC010000001.1, read on the forward strand.
TCTCTCGCATTTCGTTGTACTTGTGAAGGACTGACCACTTGCGAAACATTTACCGGTACCGCCGAAAACGGGCGAGACAGACGGTGCGCGCCCGAGGCGCCCGCACCCAATCTCGATTCCGCGCATTCCTTACACTGGCCTTCTTCGTCGGTGTGCTCGGATTCATCACGGCCGGCGCGGTCGCTTTTGTCACGTATCGCAGCTACGCGGCCGACCTGAAGCCGCCCGATGAGGCGATCGCAGACGCCAGCTACGGAAACAGCCTCGTCTACGACCGTACCGGGCAGACAACACTCTTTCAGTTCAAGGAAGACTATGGTGGTCTGAAGAACCCCGTACCTCTCACGGAGATATCCCCCTGGCTCATCTCGGCAACAGTCGCAACCGAAGATGCGAGCTTCTACAGCAATCCTGGAGTCAACTTTCGGGGGTTGGGACGCGCCGCGTGGGAGAACCTGACACCCTTCGGCCCGGGCTTCCTTGAAGGTACGGGCGGTAGCTCCATCACCCAACAGCTCGTCAAGAACATCTACATCGAGGGTGGATCGCAGGGACTCGCCCCTCGTACGGTCGATCGCAAGATCAAGGAAACGGTGATCGCGCTCGAGCTCAAGCGCAAATACGACGACAACCAGATACTCGAGTGGTACCTCAACCAGGTGAACTACGTGAACAACTCGATTGGCGCCGAGGCGGCGGCGAAGGCCTACTTTGGCAAGAGCGCCAAGGACCTCACGCTGCCCGAGGCGGCATATCTCGCCGGAATACCCCAGGCGCCATATCTCTACCTGAGTGACCCGGCGCTTGCGAAACAGCGGCAGGTTCAGGTGCTTGACCTGATGATGAGGCACCTCAACGAGGTGCTGGATATCAAGAGCCCGGCGGATCCCAACCAGCCAATGATCACCTCGCTGACGAAGGAAGATATCGAGTACGCCAAGACGGTACCCCTGACGTTCGTAGAGAACTACATCGACCTCAAGGCGCCGCACTTCGTCTTCTACGTCCAGGACCAGGTCAGCAAGATGTGCGCCGCCGGCCTATTCGATCCGCCCGGCGATATCCCCTGCGACAAGGTCGTCACTCGGGGCGGCCTCCGCATCTACACCACCCTCGACATGGGTTTGCAAGACATCGCTCAGAATGTCGTCGAAGAGAACATTGCAGCGAACGAGAACCGCTACGGTGGCCATGACGGTTCGCTGGTGGCGATGCGGCCCGGCACTGGCGAGGTCCTCGCCTACATCGGCAGCCGCGATTATTACCGGGATGACATATCCGGGCGTGTCGACATCGCGACTTCCCTTCAGTCCCAGGGTTCTTCTATGAAGCCCTACACGTATCTCACTGCTTTCGAGAAGGGCTGGGTGCCCTCCACCTATATCCAGGATGCTCCGCTTTACCTGGACAGCGGTGTCGGGAAGAAGCAGGTCAACAACTGGAACTTCTCGCATATGGGCAACATCACCGTACGCAAGGCGATGTCCGAATCGGTGAACACTTCTGCTGTGCGGGCCGTGATGGAGGTTGGGATAGACGAGATGCGCGACACTGCGCACCGACTTGGCGTCACGGACCTCCGCCAGGGGGACTGCGGCCCGACGATTACGCTGGGAGCCTGCGAGATCAAGCTCGTGGACCACACCTTTGCCTACGCGACCATCGCGAACAACGGCGTGATGAAGGGCCGCCCGACGGCGGAAGACCTCCCCGCAGGGTTCCGAGAGCTGGATCCTGTGTCCGTGCTGAAGATCCAGGACGAACGTGGAAACGTCCTCTACAACTTCGAGCACCCGGATGAGGTCAGGGCGGTCGATGACGCAGCGGCCTACATGGTCACCGATATTCTCTCAAAGGAAGCGATCAACTGGAGCCGCCTCACTATCGACCGGCCCGCGGCGATCAAGACGGGCACCAGCGAGGACTTCCGGGACGGCGTTGTGATGGGATACACGCCGGACCTGGTCGCGGGTGTTTGGATGGGCAACGCTGACAACAGCCCGATGGCCCCGGGAACGTTCAGCTCCGCCGGCACGGGACCCATGTGGCGCCAATTCATGAAGGAAGCGCACGCGTACTACAAGCTGCCGCCGAAGGAGTTCGAAGTACCGGCGGACATCGCGAAATCTTCCTGTGGCGGCCGTCAGGAAGTGTTCAAGCTCGACCAGCAGCCTTCCAAGCCGGGTGCCTGCAAGGCGCCGGCTCCCAGACCGAAGCCCGGTTCTTCCCCCACCCCCAAGCCTGCTCCCTCCCCGCGGTTCCCGGCGTTCAACACCCCAACTCCCGTGCCCACGCCTGAACCGACGGCGGAAGCGACCCCCGAACCGACGCCCGGTCCCACCGGGCCGGCAGAGGTGTTCTACTACACCGTGCAGGAAGGCGACACGCTCAGCGGTATCGCTGACCGCTTCGGCACCACCGTTGACGCGATTGTTGAACTGAACGACCTGGAACCGTCCCATCCACTTCTCCCCGGCTCGGTCCTCGCGGTCCCGGGCTCACCCGGCGGCACCTGACCGCCACCGAACGTCCTGACACTATCGGGCATAGCGGATAGCCGTTAGCGGTGCTAGCCTTGGCCTTGGTTTCCGACCATGACCGCTAAATGACAGACGAGCCAAAGAACCCGGGTCGCTCCTTCATCAGGCGCGAGCGCGTCCGCGGTGGAGACGATGACGCTCTCCCCAGAGACGAGCCGGAGCAGCCGGCACCAGAAACAACCGCGCCAAAAGATGCTCGCCCTGCCGGCGATCCCGCACATGCTCAACCCGGACGGGAACGCATTGTCATCCCCAGGCAAGAACGGGGCACAAGCCCTCACCCGGGCCTTGACATCGAGCTTCGCGAGGTACGCAAGGGGCTGAAGCCCGGCGACCGTTTTCTGCGGGTCGTCCCGAAGCAACGGTTGTTCAGGCGGGAAAAGTCAGGCCGCATCGAGGCAACGCGCCTGGCCAGCAAGCCGCGTGGGCCCATCGAGCGCGCGGTCGCCGCCGGCAAGAGCGTAATTCTCGGCAGTCCTTTCGCGACGGCCCAGTCTGTCCACGAGCGGCTCTCGAAGACGAAGGCACTTGCCGTCTTCTCGTCCGACGCACTCTCGTCCTCGGCCTATGCCACCGAGGAGATCCTGCTCGTCCTCGTGCTGGCCGGTTCGGGCGCTCTGAAGGACGTCATGCCGATTGCCCTTGTCATCGGCGCCCTGCTTGTCCTCGTCGCGGTTTCTTACCAGCAAACGATCCGAGCCTATCCCAACGGGGGTGGGGCCTACATCGTCGCGCACGAAAACCTGGGACGGACCCCTGGTCTCATTGCCGCGTCCGCTCTGCTCGTGGATTACGTACTCACGGTTGCGGTAAGCGTCGCTGCCGGCGTCGCGGCAATTACCTCGGCGGCCCCCGATCTCCTGGATTACCGAGTACTAATCGCGGTTGCCCTCGTTGTTCTGATCACTGTGGGTAATCTCAGGGGAGTCAGGGAGTCCGGCACTATTTTTGCTGCTCCCACATACTTCTTCATCGTCTCAATGTCCGTGGTCATTGTGCTCGGCTTTGCGAAGGTCGTCGCAGGCGACGCCCCGGGCACGCTCACGCAAGCAGCCCCGCCGGAGGAGCTCGTGCCGCCTACTCAGGCGTTGACGTTCTTCCTGGTCCTCAAGGCATTCTCATCAGGCTGCGCCGCCCTTACGGGCATCGAGGCGATCTCCAATGGTGTCCCAGCCTTCAAACCACCCGAGTCACGCAATGCACGCCAGACTCTGATGGCAATGGCGGCTATTCTACTGTTCCTCTTCCTGAGTATTACATTTCTGAGCAGCCGATTCGGATTTGTGCCCAGCGAGGATCAGACCATCGTCTCAGAGCTGGGCAAGGCGGTCCTGGGGCAGAACGTGTTTTACTATGCCTACCAGGTTGCGACGGCGCTCGTTTTGATACTTGCAGCCAATACCAGTTACGCCGACTTCCCCAGGCTGTCAGCTATCCTCGCGCGCGACAAGTTTATGCCGCGGCAGTTTGCTTTCAAGGGCGACAAGCTCGCCTTCTCAAACGGGATCATGTTGCTCGCCGGTAGCGCCTGTATCCTCTTGATTGCCTTTGGAGCACAGGTCTCACACCTGATTCCCCTCTACGCAGTGGGTGTGTTCGTATCATTCACGCTTTCGCAGAGCGGGATGGTGCGGCACTGGCTGAAACTGAAGGAGCCGGGCTGGCGCGGCAGTTTGGCCATCAACGCCGTCGGCGCGTGTGGCACAGCCGTCGTCGCGCTGGTTATCGGCGGCACGAAATTCCTTGACGGCGCCTGGCTTTCCATTACGATGATGGGCATCATCGCAGTCATGCTGGTCCTCATCCGCCGCCACTACGATTGGTTCGCGGACAGAATCAGCGTTGAAAAAGACGAGCTTCCCGTCGGCGTCGTTTCCGCTGTTCCAATCGTCACCGCCGACAACCGCTACATTCCGCCTCGCGACCACGTCATTGTCCCGGTGGATGGGGTAAACAAGATCTCCCTCGGCGCCATCGGCATGGCCCGTGAAATGTCCCGCATGGTAACAGCCGTGCACCTCACCGACGACCCCGAGCACGCCGAGAAGTTCCATGAGGAGTGGTCAGAGGCGGTGCCCGATGTGCCGCTCCTGATCATCGAATCACCGTACAGGGCCTTCGTCGCCCCGATGGTCGCTTACCTCGAGTCCCTGGAGCGCACCGAACCGCAGCGCATCACGGTGATCCTCCCGAGCTTCGTTGTCAACCACTGGTGGGAACGCATCCTCCACAACCGCGATGTTCTCCGCCTCAGGCCCTTCCTGAAGGAGCGCGAGAATATTCGGGTCGTGGACTTCCCCTATCGTTTGAAGGAGGAGCCCGCTTAGCCGCTGTCCGCGTCGGCCAGCGCGCTGTCCAGACCGTCGCGAGTGGTTACTCCTCGCACCGCCCGCAGGAAATTCCCCGGTGACCCTGCGCGCTCGAAAAGCTCCTGCAGCTTCGGGCCTATCGGGTCCGTCGAGCCGGCGGAGAAGGCGTAGAACCCGTGGAAGGCGAAGTACGCCTGGTTCAGCTTTCTCAGGAAGTAGCCGTGCTCCTCGAAGTCCTGCCGCCTCGTCTCCATGAGCGCCTCCGCCTCGCTCACCTTCCCGTCCGCCAGCATCGCCTCCACTTCTCGCCTCAGGGCACGCATCTCTGTCAGTGAAGTCGAATGCCGGCACGTCGGAGGGCTTCTGTCGGTTGGGCCGGGCTGTGGCTCGGGCTCCTCGACTCCCCCGTAGCGCTCGAAATAGAGGCGTGCCAGCTCCCGCCCGCCCAGGCTCGCCACGCTTTCGTTGATGGTGCGTACGTCGTCACCCTTGAAGTAGCTGCTGCCCAGCGGGAAGAAGACGAGGTACTGGTGCAGCCATTCGTGAAACGCGGTTTCCATCAGGCCAGCGTAATCGTCGTCCGCCGAGACGACGCTGGGATACGTTGCAACTCCGCTCGTCCCGACGACGAGCGCGGAGACCCCGCTGTCATCTTGATTCTTCGACTCGGCTTGTTTCTCGATCGCGATGTAATCATCGCGCGTCAACCCGGGCTCCAGGGCGAACTCACGGTTCAGCTCGATTCGATTGCGCGGCGATACAGCCAACACCCGCGGCGGCGCGTCCAGCTCGAAGTCCACCGGCGGGAATACGAGGCCGAGGTCGCTGAACAGCGGTGGCTCCAGTGCCAGTCCCTGGTCTTCGAGCACGGCCGTCATCCGGCCCTCCAGGATGTCCTCGACCTGCCCCTCCAGCGCTCCGCGTTCGTCCAGCAGCGCTTCTTCGGCTGCTGCGTCGGGCGTGTCGGAGTTCCTCAGTCTGGCGATTTCCCCGGTCAGTTCGAAGTAACGCTGGACCGCCGCCTCGTCCTCGGCGGGCGATCCGTCGCCATCAATAGAGGTTGTGTAGCTTGTATATCCACTTGCGCGGGAGGTGCTGCACCTCCCACAACGCGAAGTCGTATCCATGGTTATCCGCGGCGTCCTCGACGGTGTCATCGGGGCCGGTAGACCCGAATAACAGAACCCCACCAATCACTGCCAGGCCGACGAAGCCGGCCAGGATACCAAGGTAGAGTCCGAGAATGAGTCGCATTGTCCGCCCATTCTCTCATACGGTTCAGAGGGCTCCGATGGCTCGCAGGGCTGCGCTGCAACAGGCGTTCATTGGGCCTTCACAAAGGCGTCCGTGAACGCAGCGCTGACGTCGTCCAGGGGCGCCGCGAGCGCGCCGTACTGGACGAGGTAGTCGTGTAGCATCTGCCACTGCTCCTCCGTTTGCGCGCCGATTCCCCCCGTTTCCGCCGCGCCGACCTTTGCCGCGTCCAGCTCGGTCTCCAGTGTGTACAGTTCGTGCTCAGGATCTGCGGTCGGCGCGTACAGCAGCACGATATCGATCGCCTCTTCGCGATTCTGATCCGCATAGGCGATACCCTTCAGCGCCGCCCGAACGAAGCGCTGAACGATGTCGGAGTTCTCGTCCACGTATCCTCGCATCGCGGCATAGGTCAGCCCCAGAGTCGGCGCGCCGTAGTCCGCAGCCTCGAACACGCGCGTCTCGTATCCCAGCCGCCGCAGTGTGTCCGGCTCGTTGGAGACGAACACCGGAAAGATGTCCACCTGCTTCTCGGTCAACACCTGCGGCGCGAAGCCGACCTTCACCTCGTTGACGTTTTCTCGCTTGATCCCTTCCGCACCAAGTATTGCCAGATAATCGGGTGTAACCTGGCTGCCCTTGTACCCGGCGGTCTTTCCCTCCCAGTCAGCAGGCGTCTTGATCCCCGACTCGGTCAGCACTGCGAACCCCTGCTGGCCCCTCTGCCCGATCAAAGCGATCGATACGAGGTCCAGGGGTGGGTCACCCGCTCTGCGTTCCAGTAGTGCCTGGGCATCTGCTGTTGTGATCTGCACCTCGTTCGCGGCCAGGAACTTGAAGTTGTCTCCCGGCGTCGCTACGTCCCGTATCTCGACGTCGAGTTTCTCCTCCGCGAAGAACCCCTTCTCCTTCGCCACGTACGCCCCGACGAATGGCAGGTTCGCCTGGTGCTTGAACCCTGCCATGAACGTGATCTTGTCCATCGCCGTCCCACCGGAGGAAGAATCGTCGTCATCGTCGTTGCAGGCGGCAACGAGCACGACCAGTACAGCGAGTGCGGCAACCGCCATAGCCCGCCGAAGACTGAACATTGACCACTGTGAACCAACCACCATCAACTCCTACTGTGTGTTCCTGACCGATTCGTGCCAGAACAGCACCCGCCGCTCCAGCGCCGCGATCAGCCCGTAAATGACGATCCCCGTGATCGCCAGCACCCCGATCGCCGCGAACAGTGTCGGCGTGTCCAGGTTCGCGTTCGCCCGATAGATCACAAGTCCGAGGCCGCGATTGCCGACGAACCACTCGGCCACCACAGCGCCTGTCAAAGCCAGCGGGTAAGTCACCTTCAGCGCTGCGAACAGGTACGGCAGCGCGCTCGGGAGACGCAGTTTCCAGAAGACCTGCCAGGTCGATGCGTGCAGCGAGCGCATGAACTCCAGCGCGCCGGGGTTCACGTCCCGGAACCCGGTGATCGCGTTCACCAATGTCGGGAAGAAGCAGAGGAGCGCCGCCATCGCCACCTTGGGTTCCGTCCCGAACCCCAGCGCGATTACAAGCACCGGCCCAATCGCTACGAGCGGCGTCATCTTCAGGCTCAGTGCCAGCGGCATCACCGTCCGCTCCGCCGTCTGCGAGTGCGCCATCAGCACCGCCAGTCCGATCGCCAGCGTAGACCCCACGATCAGGCCCAAAGTCGCCTCATATAGCGTGTACCAGGCCTGCTCCCAGAAGAAGCCGGGATCATCGAGGAAGCGCTCGCCGACCTCGGTCGGAGGCGGCACAACGATGATCGAGATGTCCCGCCACTCCACGTATAGCTCCCAGAACACAAGCAGCGCCACGAGCGCCAGGAGCGGGGGCAGGATGTATGCCAGGGGAGTGACGGCCCTCTGGATCCAAGTCCTCTCCGACTTCATGTCGTTTGCTCCTTCAGCAGTCCGCGCAGTTGATCGACGTAGTCCAGGAACGGCCGCCCGCGCTCAATCTCCTCGGTCCGGGGGCGCGCCAGCTCGATGTCCACGTCCGCTTTGATCGTCCCCGGTCGGTCGGTCATCACGACCACGCGGTCCGAAAGCGCGACCGCTTCCGCCACGGAGTGAGTGACGAAGACCACCGTCTTGCGGCCCGGCGTCGGCGCCTGGCTTTCCCAGATCCGTAACAGCTCGTACCTCATCGCCTCGCGCGTGATCTCGTCCAGCGCGCCGAAGGGCTCGTCCATCAGCATCAACGAAGGATCGAAGGCCAGCGTCCGCGCGATCGCCACCCGCTGCTGCATGCCGCCGGAGAGCTGGTGCGGGTAGTACTTCCGGAAGTCGCTCAAGCCCACCAGCGCCAGCAGCTCCTCCGGGTCCGGCACCTGCCGCTCCTTTGCTGTCGAATCAACCTCCAGCGGCAACCGCACGTTGCTGAGGACGTTCCGCCACGGGAGCAGGGAGGGGTCCTGGAAAACGTATCCAACCTCTCGAGCCCTTTGCGCCCGCTCGGGCGCCGCGCCGTCAACCGTGGCCTCGCCGCTGGTCGGACGCAGCAGCCCGCCGATGATCCGCAGCAGGGTCGACTTACCGCAGCCGCTCGGCCCGATAACCGACAGGAATTGCCCGCGCGGGACTGCAAGAGTTACATCTCGCAGCGCCTGGAGCGCGTTCCTGCCGTCCCCGAACTCGTGGGACAGCGAACCAAGGTGGACGTGGTGTTGTGCTACGGCCATGCCTTCGATGTCTGGGCCCATGCGGGCCGCCATATCGCTGCGGGGGTGCGTTCCCTCCGGAGAGAGATGGCCGTAAGACCGTGGCACGCCGGGCGGCGCACCCCGCGCCACGTCCCGGCAGGTCGATGCTGATGATAGCGGGATCGTGACAGGAATGCAACAGCACCATCTGACTGATGGCGCAGGCTGCGGCCATTAAGCGAGCCGACGAAAGCTTTGTCTATGGCCGACGGATGAGCCAGATTGATGAGGTTATACCCGCCAATAGCGCTGCGCCAGCTGCCACCAATGAAACGAGAACGGCCGCCGAGCCGCTACCAGCGGATGCATCCGCTCCTGCACCCGGCAGCGTGTCCGGTGTCGGTGTAGGAGGCACTGGTTCAATGATGAACACAGGTGTGGGGGCTGGCCCAGGCGTAACCGCCACCGCTGTCTGCGTGGGCGACCCGTCCGGCGTAGGTGTGGGAGTCGTTGTCGGGCTAGGAGAACCGGTAGGCGAGGGGCTCTGGCCGGAAACTTCAAGAGCTGGCAGGGACCGTGCCGCCAGAGGGCAAGCTATAAGTGCTGCTGCGAACAAAACAAAGACTCGGCTGTACAAACTCACTGTCCCAACTCCCTCTAGGCTCCGATTAGCCAGTGCGTCGATGTTGATCGACCGGTTGCGTCCTTCAAGTAGACTTGCAGACGCAAACTTGTGTATATTGCGTTCTTCACATCTAACGGCACCGTTATCGGCACCCAGCTCGTGCTCGTCAACTTGAAATAGGTACGGTCGTCATCCTGGCTGCCACCGATTCCGAAGAGGGCCAGCTCCCCTTCTGCTGGACACGCCGCAGGCCAATGGGCGGCAGTCTACACCCGTCCATCACCGCAGTCAAATCGCACCGAACTTCGGTAGTGGGTCAGTTTGATGACCCACTACCCGAACTTCCCACGCCAGGTGCGACCCTCTCGTTGTTCCTCGCTTCGCCGGTCGCCTATACTGGCGCTACCCCTCTCCGGAGGCATACACGCATGAAATTCGGCACCTTTCACCTCTTCCAGAAACCCCCCGGCTGGAGCGACCAGGACGTCTTCGACACAGAGCTCGAGCAGATTGAGACGGCCGAGAAGCTCGGCTTCGACGGCGTCTGGCTTGCCGAGCACCACTTCCAGTGGTACGGCATCGCCACCGACCTGATGGTCCTCGCCGGCTGGGTCGCGGCCCGCACCTCCCGCGTCCGCATCGGCACGGCCATCGTCGTACTCCCCTTCCACAACCCCATCCGCCTTGCTGAGCAGGCGGCCACGATCGACCTCATCAGCGGCGGACGGCTCGACTTCGGCGTCGGCCGCGGCTACCAGGCGGCGGAGTACGACGGATTTGGCCTCTCGATGGACGAGAGCAAGGCGCGCTTCGCGGAGTGCATGGAGGTGCTCCTCAAGGCATGGACCGAGGAGACGTTCTCCTTCGACGGCCGCTACACGCAGGCCCGGGACGTCACCATCCTCCCGAAGCCCGTCCAGAAGCCGCACCCGCCCGTCTACGTCGCGAGCTGGATGACCCCGGAGACGATCCGCTATGCGGCGGAGCACGGATTCCCGATCATGGCGCCCGCGGGTCTCGCCTCCGACCAGATCAAGACGAACTACCAGCTCTACCGGGATACGCTGGCGTCCCTGGGCAAGACAGCGGCGGGCCTCGACCTCCCCGCGCTCGTCCACATATATGTCGACGACAACGATGAGCGTGGCTGGTCAGTCGGCGCTGAGCATTCGATGCGCTACGGCGCCTCCCTCGTCACTTTGGGCACGCCAGTGCAGAAGGGTGGCGCCCTCTCCCGCGAATACGAACACTACCGCGAGTTCGGTGAAGGCGGCCGCGTTATAAAGGAGAACCGCCAGGAGCTGATGCTCTTCGGCAACCCGGATACCGTCGCGAAAAAGATCGAGTGGATGCGCGACGAGCTAGGAGTGAACTACATCATGTGCTGGATGAATATGGGAGGCCTCCCGCAGGAAAAGGTCCTGCGTTCGATGGACCTCTTCGCCGCAGAAGTATTGCCTCGCTTCCGCACCGTCGGAGCCTCCACCGGTGCCTGAGCGCGAGAAAGATCCCGAGTCAGAAGAGAGCAACGGCGGACCAACAGGACCCGTTCCTGACGCAGACGATACCGGCGCTGAAGCGCCGGAGCCCGCCGTCGAGCCTGCTGGAGTCAGCGATGAACCGGTGGACGCTGTTCCGGAGGCCGACGAACCGGTAGCTGAGGACAATGCACCAGTCGCGGAGGCTGATGAGGCGCCTGAACCTGAGCCCGAGCCCGCACCGGAAACGGCGAAGGTTGAGAGGCCCGAACGGACATCGCAGCGGGGTCGCCGGGAATCCAGGTCGTCGGGGCGAGAAGAAGTTCAGACGCGCATTGCCTTCATCGGTGGCACCGGCCCCGAGGGGCTCGGCCTCGCGATGCGTTTCGCGCGCTCGGGCAACATGGTATTCATCGGCTCCCGGACCGAGGAGCGCGCGGAAGAGGCCGTCGCCAAAGTGAAGGAGAAGGTGCCGGAGGGCGACGTCTTCGGCGGCCTCAACCAGGAGGGTGCTGAGAAAGCGGACATCGTCTTCATCACAGTCCCCTCTGACGCCCATGAGAGCACCCTCACCGAGCTCGCGGATGCCATCGGCGACAAGGTTCTGGTGGACGTCGTGGTCCCCATGGTCTGGGACAAGGACGGCCCCGTCGCGGTCGACTGGGAGGATGGCTCTGCCGCTCAACAGGCCAGGCGGCTCGTTCCAGAGGCGAAAGTGATCTCGGGGTTCCACCATCTCGACGGCGGCCAGCTCCAGCGGGTCGACAAACCGGTTCAGGGCGATGTCGTCATCTGCGGGGACCACAAGGGCGCCAAGAAACAGGTGATGGACCTCGTCGAGCAGATAGAGTGGGTCCGTGCCCTCGATGCCGGGCCCCTGGCCAACTCCCGTTACCTGGAGAACTGGACTGTCGTCTTGATGCACCTCAACAAGATCTACAAGGCCCACACCGGCATCCGCGTCACGGGAATCTGATGATGGATCAGCGCCCCGTCCCGCTCGTCCTGAGGCTCTCGTAGGACGAGCGGCGGCAGAACGCCACGTCTCAGGAAGGCATTATGCCCGAAGTCAAAATCCTTCCCCTCACAGGCATCCCCGAAGTGCATGCTGGTGACGACCTTCCGGGTCTCATCATCGCTTCCGCGAAGTCAGGACCCGGGATTGAATCTGGCGACGTCCTGGTCGTCACCCAGAAGATCGTCTCCAAGGCGGAGGACCGTGTTATACCGCTTGATAGCGTTGTCCCGTCGCAGGAAGCGCTGAAGCTTGCGGTCGAGACTGAGAAGGACCCGCGCCTCGTCGAGCTGATCCTCCGCGAAAGCGTCCGTATCGTCCGCCAGAGCGGCCCCATCTTGATTACTGAGACGCACCACGGCTTCATCTGCGCCAACGCCGGCATCGACGCTTCGAACGTCGGACCCGAGGGGCTCGTCTGCCTTCTCCCCGAAGACCCCGACCGCTCCGCGCACGAGATCCGCGCCGCCGTTCGCGAGCGCACCGGCGTTGACGTTGCGGTCATCATCAGCGATACCTTCGGCCGCCCATGGCGCGAGGGCCACACCAACGTGGCGGTCGGACTCGCCGGCATGAGCCCCTTCGTCGACTACGTCGGTCAGACGGACCCACATGGCTACGAACTGCGGGTCAGCACCCTCGCCGTCGCCGATGAGCTGGCCGCCGCCGCCGAGCTGGTAATGAACAAGCTGGACGGCATCCCCGTCGCCATCGTTCGCGGCTACGACTATCCGAAGGGCGAGGGGGCCGCCCGCGAGTTGGTCAGGGACCGAGAGAAAGATCTGTTTCGCTAGGCTCTGCTACTGCGTCCGTCCCCTCAATGCAAGCAGCGTCAGCGTCATCGTGAAGACGCCGAGACCGAGGATCGCGATCACGGCGTAGGCCAGCGCCTCCCAGTCCCAGCCTTCCAGAACGAGTGAGCGCATCCCCTCGAGGATGTAGGTCACGGGGTTGATCGTCGCGAGGAACTCCAGCCAGCCGGCGAACACGTCTGTCGGTGCGAACGCCGGCGACAGGAACAGCAGCGGGAAGAACACCAGGAACCCGACCTGCGAGGCCTGCGGGTTCCCCGTCTTGAGCGCGATCGACATCCCGATTCCTGCGTAGGCCAGCCCGAACATCCCCGCCAGCAGAACCAGCGCCACCACGCCCAACGGCCCGGACTCCATCCCCGAACCGAAGATCAGACCGACTATAACAATGATCAGCGTTAGCACCATCACCTTGAGGCCGTCCGATAGGAGCCGGCCGAGCACCAGCGATAACCTGGGCGCGGGGGTCAGCAGCAGCTTGTCGAAGTAGCCGCGGTCTATGTCCATCACCATGCCCAAACCCGATGCGCTTGACGCGCCGGCCACTCCCTGTAGTATCGCCACCGGCAGCTGGAAACCAACGTAGTTATCGACGCCGAACGCCTGCGCCGACACCTGTCCGATCGCCCCAACGGTGACGGCCAGGAAGAAGATCGGAATGAAAATATTCTGGATCTCGAATGCCGGCTGCCTGATCACCTCCCAGGCCGCCCGCACCGTCAGAAAATAGGTCAGCCGCGTTGACTCGATCATCCGCGCACCTCCTGCTGCTCTGGCGCCTGCGCGCCGACTTCCAGGTGATGTCCCGTCTTCTGGAGGAACACATCGTCCAGCGTCGGCCGCGCCAGCGTAACCTCAGCCATGTTCACCGATGCCTCGCTCATCATCAGCACGATCCGTGGTATCGCCGCGCTGCCGTCCCTGATATAGACGATGACTGACTCGCCCACGGGCTTTATCTCCGCCGCTCCGTCCAGCCCGCGCAGCGCTCCTGCCGCTCGTTCAACCTCACCCGCTCCTCCGCCCACTCGTATCGTGACGACGTCGGTACCGATGCTGCTTTTCAGCTCCTCAGGCGAGCCCTCGGCAACGACCTTTCCTGCATCGATGATGCACACCTGGTGGGCCAGACGGTCGGCCTCCTCCAGGTACTGTGTCGTCAGAAAGAACGTCACGCCGAGGTCGCGGTTCAGCTCCTCAACGTATCGCCAGATGCCCTCGCGGCTGATCGGGTCAAGTCCAGTCGTCGGCTCGTCCAGGAAGACGATCCTGGGGCCATGCACGAGCGCCGCTGCGAGGTCCAGCCGGCGCTTCATACCGCCCGAATACGTCTTCACGAGGCGGTCGGCGGCGTCCTCCAGGTCCACTATCTTCAGCAGCTCGCCAACACGGTTCTTCACCCCGCTGCCCGCCACGCCGTAGAGACGCGCCTGCAGCAATAGCAGCTCTCGCCCCGTCTGCATGTCATCCAGGGCCGCCTCCTGGAGCGCCACCCCGATGCGCTTCCGCACTGCCTTCCCGTGCCGGGTGACATCCAGGCCATCCACCTCCGCCCGCCCGCTCGTCGGACGCAGGAGCGTCGTCAACATCCGGACGGTGGTGGTCTTCCCCGAGCCGTTCTGGCCCAGGAACCCGAATATCTGCCCCTCCGGCACCGACAGGTCGATGCCGTTGACGGCGCGAATTTCGGGGTGTAGTGCTTTACAAGCTTCTCAGTCAGGATCGCGGGCATCTTGGCTCACGTCGAGGGTATGACACGCTGCCGCTAGGCGATACCCACCGGTGTCACTCCGGACCCCGTCCCCGATCCCTACCAGCTGCTGGGCAGGTCCTTCTTCTCCTTCTCCTCCTCGACGAAGGCGAACGTCCCGTCGTCCATGCGCACGATCGGTTTACCCACGTCCGTGATCTGCCCCCGCTGGTCCAGCTCTGTTCGCAGCATCGCCAGCTCCTCCTCGGTCGGCGTTTCCAGCGTCTCGATCTCCTTCGCCATCTTCGGCTCGAACGACATTTCCGACAGCACCTGGTCCACCGTCACGAACGGCGACACGCCGGCCAGCCGCAGGTGCCGGTCCTCGTAGTCGAACAGCGCCCACGGCGTCACCACCCGCCACGGCGCTGTCCCGCGCGGCAGGCCGGCGCGCTCCCTCGCCCCCTCTGTCCCGTCCAGGAACCCCGGCGATGAGATGAAGTCCACCCGTGGCACGAACTTGCGCTTCTGCTGGTCCGTCATCAGCAAAGTCTTCCAGCACATCGCCGCGATCGAGTCCGCCCCGCCCGGCCCGCCAAACCGCCGATGCTCGCCGTCGTAGTCCCCCAGAGCCGTCGAGTTGATGTTGCCGTAGGGGTCGACCTGGAGCGTGTTCAGGATTCCGTAGTCCATCAACCCCACCTGCGCCTGGAACCCGACCGTGTTCATCGTGCCCCACTGCAGCGCCCGGTAGCTCGACCGCGACGACACCATCGTCATCAGCGGGTCCAGCGGCAGCATCGGCTCCGGGTTGATCACCCCGTCCTCGGTCACGTATACGGCGTTCGGCGCGTAGAGCATCTTCGCCAGCAGGATCGCCGCCATCGGCGAGCCGCCACCCGCCACCCAGTAGGTCCGCGCGTCTTCAACCATCCGCGCTACGAGGCAGATCTGGTGCTCCCGTTCGTTGAAATAGGTCGCCCGTGTGCCCATGTTCTACTCCTTGCCGAGGCCCATGATAAACCCCCGCACCTCCGCGTTGAACCGCTCCGGCTGCTCGAAGTTGCTCACATGTCCCGCTCCTGGTATCATCACCAGCCTCGCACCCGGTATCGTCTCTCGCATCGCTTCGCCGCAGGCCACCGGCGAACGCTTGTCTTCAGCTCCCCAGATCAGCAGGGTCGGCGCCTTGATCGTCGGCAGTATCTCCCGGAAGTCCGGTGCGAGGGCGCGTGACATCGCCCTGAATCCGACGGGATGGAAGTCCCACATGATCGCGGCGTATTCGTCGAGAAGTTCCTTCGGAGCTTTGCTCGAGAACGCATCAGGTACCCACTGTGGCACCCACTCCTCCGCCGGCATCTCCGACTCACTCAGGCATCGCGCCAGCCTCTGCTGCGCCGCCTCCTCGCCCAGCGACCCCGTCCAACCGGCGTAAGTGTCCGCCAGTATCAGCGACATCACTCTTCTAGGGTTTCGCCGGTAGAACTCAAGTGCCAGCGTCCCGCCCCACGAAAGCCCGCACACGTGGGCGGACGGGATGCCGATAGCGTCGAGCAGCCCCGCCAGGGAGTCCGCGTACTCGGCCATCGAGAACTCCTCGCCAGTGTCCGACGACTGCCCGCACCCAGGCGCGTCCCAGGCGATCACGTCGAAGTCGCGAGACAGGTCCTCGATCTGCGTGCGCCACACCCGGCTGTCAGCAATGAACCCGTGAAGGAGAACAAGAGGCGTCCCGGCGCCGGTGCGCTGATAAGCGATGCGATGCCCGTTGACTTCAACGCTGAGCACTTACTCAAGCACTCGCATGGCAGAGGCTAGATCTGAGACACCCCGTAGATGACGGCGAACGGCCAGGCGAACGACGCGATGATCACCAGCGCAAGGAGCAGCGCGTAGGAGAATCCCCAGAACGTGCTCTCGATCTTGATCGCCGGCCGGATAGTCGCCGCCGCAAACCCGATCGTCGGTAGCTGCCACAGCCCCAGGATCACGGCCGGGATAATCACGAACGGCGCGAGCGGATAGACCGTCCACGGCAGCCCGCCGCTGCTCTCCTCGGTTTCCGTCTCCTTCGGTTGGTCCTTCTTCTTGGCCATCAGTACTCCAACGGAACTATACTACGCCCCGTACCCCTCCTTGATCGTCGCGCGCGCCGTCATCTCCCGAATTCGCTGATAGCCCACCGGTTTGTCCATCATTGCGCTCGCAGCTACTCCGGCGGTGGCCCAAGTATTTCCATGTCGTGCTTTGCCGCAAGCCGGTTGAGCTTCTCGATATCGGGCGGCCCTTCCAGGACCGGCAAGCTCCTTGTTCGCGCAGGCTCGCCCATCTCGCGAACAAAGTTCATGAAGTCTCCGCTCGGCGCCAACACGAGCCATTTCGCCGGTCCCGCGACCTTGAAGGTGTGCGCGGCGCCTCTCGGAACGAGGACAAACGACCCCGCCGAGGCGGTGAAGCGGCTGTCGCCGCAAATTATCGACATCTCGCCCTCGAGCACGTAGAACGCCTCGTCCTCGCTATGATGCGCGTGCAGAGGCGGCGCGTGGCCGGCCGCCGCTATCTCCACCAGCGCCCAGCTGCCTGTCGATTCGCTAGCCGCTTTCACCGTCACCAAAGTGTCCAGGAACCAAATAGCCTCGCCCTCGTCGGCCTTCAGCATGATCGGGTCCATTCTTCCGTCCTCCTTTGAGAAGCCGTTGGAAGGGCTGACTAGGCGCCGTACCCCTCCTTGATCGTCGCCCGCGCCGTCATCTCCCGAATCCGCTGGTATCCCACGAGCTTGTCCATCATCTCCGCGTGGCTCCCCACCGACGTCACGTACTTCTCCAGGTACTGGTCGATGAACCCACGCATCGTCGCCCCGATCACCTCCACCACGTGCCCCATGTCGCTGGCGTAGCGACCCTGCATCTCACCCGGGTAGGCCCCATAAGGCATGTGCACGACCGCGTCCACGACATAATAAGGTATGGTCGTCCGCCCCGGGTCGCGCCGGATCTCCTCCGTGTCCACGATCTCCTCCGTCGAGATGATCACCTTCTTCGACGCCATCGCCGACTCGACGTGCGAGATCCCCGTCCCGAATATGCGTGCGTTCCCGTAGACGTCTGCCTGGTGGACGTGGATCAGCGCCACGTCCGGGTTCAGGGCTGGGACGATCGTGATCGGCTCGCCGGTGTAAGGGTCGGTGATCAGCTTCGCGCCGGAGTGCTCGAACCCGTCGGTGCCGCCGAACGACCGCACGGGGAGGAAGGGCAGACCCATCGCCCCTGCCATGATCCGGTTCGTCATCACCACGTTGGAGTACTCGTAGGCCTTCACCTTCCCCTCGCGGATAGCCTTCTCGACGACCGGTCCGAAGAGGAAGAAGCCGACGTCGATCTTCGAGACGCAGCTCGCACCCACCAGTAGCGCCGCCGCCACCCACGTGAACTTCGCCCCCAGCCAGAGGTCCTTCTTCTGCTGCCGGATCACCTCGCGGATCAGCGCCGAGGGCCCCCGCTGCAGGTAATTGCACTCGTAAACCAGGTAGTCCCCGTCCGCCACCAGCTTCTCCACCGCCTCCTTCTCCGACATCAGCTTCGGCACCAGCGCCCGGTTCTTGTTGTCGCGCACCCATTCGCGGTACCCGTCCGGGTCAACCTTGAGAAAGTCGCCTTGGCCTTCGGCGAGAACTTGCATGGATGCAGTCATAGCGAGGGCTCCTTGTCATTCTGAGCAGCGACCACGGTCGATCGTGGTATTGGGCATCTTCGCGATGGAATCTGGGGTGGGGCAAACGTCCGTGCGAAGATTATCACGGTGCGAAGCCGTTAGGCGATTCCGATCACCAGGTCCCGCAATACACTCCGGTGACACCGGGTCTCGTCCTCACAGATACACATCAGCGTGATAGTCCCAGATCGCGCCAGCTCTGCCAGCCTTTTGATGTCACTAATCGCCGGTTCTGAGCGCATTTCTTCCAAATACCGAGGCACGTAGTCTTCCCACGCGAGCCCCTCGTGCTTGAACTCCCGCAGCAGCTCCCGCGACGGCGCCACTTTGATGTCGTACTCGTCGACGGCAGACTTCGGGACGCCGCGCGCCCAGTATCGCGTCGCCAGGATCCGGTACCCATCGTCCGGCGAAGCGGGTTCGTAAACCCGCTTCAACCGGATGTTCGCAGCCACCTGGCCCCTAGTCACCACCGCGGTCCTCCAGCCGCCGCTGGATCTCTCGCATATGCTCCCACGGATGCTCCAGCGCCCGCCGCAGCCCGCGGCGTGCCGTGTATGCCTTCCCGCCGCGCTGCGTCACCTTGCCCAGGTCCTCGTCGGGCATGCTCTCGAACTGCTTGACCACCGCACCCCAGAGTCGTGGCAGGGCATCTGGAATTTGCTCGGGCGACTCCTCGATCGCCGCGATCAGCTCCTTCGTCCGCGGCGGTTTCCCGGCACCGGCTGTGCGGGCGTACTCCGGCTCGGCGGTGGCGATGTGCCTCAGGATCTCTCCCAGTCGGCGCCCCTTTTCGGGCCTGTCGGAGAGCTGCTCCGGCATCAGCCGCTGCGTGACCGCTGCCAGGTCCTCGCCCAGCCAGCGCAGTCGGCGCAGGTGCACGCCCAGCTCCTCTCGCGTCAACGGATCGAAGTCCGGGGCGAACCCCGGCGCCGGGTCGCCGTACCCGATCCACGACCCTTCGGTCACGTGGTCAGCGATCTTCGTCTCGAACTCCGCGTCCGGGTCGACGCTCTCGCCGTGGTCGCGGAGGAATATGCGGAACCGCCTGATCTCGCCCGGCGTGGCGTCCAGAGCAGCCTCGGTCGTCGGCCCGTTCGCTACGCAGCCGAGCAAGTCGAGGACGTGCACCATCGTCGTCTTCATCCGCGGCCCGGACTCCAGGTAGAGAGCGTACTGCGTCACGAGATTCCTCGGCGCTCGCCCCCTCCCCCGCAGCGCGGGGGAGGGGGCTGTTGGGTGAGCCAACT
The DNA here is from genome assembly GCA_963717065.1 of uncultured Chloroflexia bacterium. Taxonomy (GTDB): domain Bacteria; phylum Chloroflexota; class Dehalococcoidia; order SM23-28-2; family RBG-16-64-32; genus CAVQVC01. Next base: position 82,369 of record CAVQVC010000001.1, read on the forward strand.
CACACGCGGATCTCGCCTTCCACCACGGTCACGGCCTGCCCGCCGATCTCGGCGCGGCCGCTGTCGTCGAGCACCCGCACTGACACCCGCCCGTCGCGGCCCAGCTCCGTCGCCTGCGTCGCGACGTATTCGCGCCCCGTCCGGTCCGAGCAGGCCGTGGCGCGCGAGGTAGGCGGGCAGGGCGGCGTTGGCGCTGCCGGTGACCGGGTCCTCCGGAACTCCGAACAGCGGTGCGAAGCAGCGGATGTGCACGGCAAACTCTCCGCCCTCCGTGAAGGCGAACGCCGCCACTCCCGAGATGGTTCGCTCCCGGCTCAGCTCCGCGAGCCCGGACATGTCCGGCTTCAGCGCGGCCACCTCTGATTCTTCGTCGAACCGGACGAACAACCAGTTCGGCCCGTTCTGCAAGGCGGTAGGTGGCGGCGAATCTGAAATCCGGCTGCGGAGCACGTCCGAGAGCCTGTCAATCAAGTCCGGGTGCTCCCCCATTGGTTTGGCCTCCGGTGCCTCCACCCAGATCCGCTTCTCCGCACCCTCACCCTCGATCCGCAGGGGCAGGTTCCCGGCTCCACACTCCTGCACAAGCCGGCCGTCTTCCGGCGTCACGATTCCCGCCTCGAGCACTGCATGGCAGGAGCCGATCGTCGGGTGCCCCGCGAACGGCAGTTCGTGGCCTGGCGAGAAGATCCGCAACCGGTAGGCCGGCCCGGCGATCGTCGGCTTCAGCACGAAGGTCGTCTCCGAGAGGTTGGTCCAGGTTGCGATCCGTTGCATATCGTCGGTGTCCAGTCCGTCCCCGCCGAGGACGACGGCGACTGGGTTGCCATAGAAGGGCCGGGAGGTGAACGCATCGACTTGCTTGAACTGATAAGTTGGCATTTCTGTATCTCCTTGGGACTATGTGCGCTGCGTGTTGCTGAGTCGCCCCTCTCCGGCTAACGCGAAGAGGGGCTTCGAGCAGCGGCAGCGGCCTTCTCGATCCCAAGGATGAATTCTGACTTTGCTTCTGTGTACGCCAGGCTGTCGTGCGGATACTCCGCCGCCAGCCGGCGCTTCAGCGCCGCGTACTCCGCGGCCACCCCAGGATGCGACCGCAGGTAGTCGCGGAAGGCGACGTGCCTCTGCCAGAACGGGCCGTCCACCTCCACGATGTGCACGTGCAACCTCTGCTCAGGGTGGCCCTTTTTGAGGTATCGACGGTCCGGGAGCGCGTCCTCGAACTCGGGAACGTACTCATAGCCCAGGCGGCGCATCCCCTCGACGCAGCGATCGGCGTCCTCCAGCGACCGTATTCCGGGCATAATATCGATGATTGGCTTGGCGGCCAGGCCGGAGACGGCCGTGCTGCCTATGTGCTCGACCGCCAGTACCCACTTCCCGATCTCGCCAACTAGACGATCCCTCTCAGCTTCGAACTGTGCCGGCCAGTCGGGATCGTAGTCAACAACACCGATGGGAGGCCGGGCGGCGCGGCGAGCCTCTTTCAGTACCGCGCGCACAAACTGAGTCTTCGCTTCGGCGTAGGCCTCAACGTCGCTGTGCGTCGCGGCCAGGTCGCGCTTCAGCGCCTCATACTCCCGTGCCGTCTCAGGGTGTGAGCGGAGCCAGTCCCGGAAGAGGATGTGCGCCACGTCCTCCCAGTGTCCTTCCTCGTACATGTGGACCTGGTGCGTACGCGAGACGCCGTTCAGTGTCTGCCCCGGCGACGGGTCGTCCGTCAGCTTCCGAAAAAAGATACGCCCCGGGATCCCCGATTCCCCCATGCAGATATACCCCAATTCACGCAGCGGAGTAATGCAGAGCAGCGTGTCGCGGAACGAGCGCAGCGAGACGCCGATGTCGATCACCGGCTTCGCCGCCATGCCCGGCACTGCGGTGCTCCCGACGTGCTCGATGGAGACCGCCCACTCGCCAATTGCCTCCTGGAGCCGCGCTCGCTCGGCCTCGAAGGAGCCGGGCCACGCAGGGTCGTACTCGGTCAGGATGATTGTGTTAGCGGTGGTTGAGGCGCTCACGGTAGCGCCATGATCCCAACGGATGGCGCAGGGTGTCAAGGCTAGCGCACCACGCCCCCGGTCTTCCCTCGACGCTCCGTCTCCGCTGTAGCGGAGGCTGTCACGCCTCCAACGGGCGGCGGGAGCGCCCCTCCACACGCGTAGGGGCGCAGCACACGAGAAATCCCACGCCCGGCAGAGAACCCCGGCCTCCCCGTGATCCGCATCGCCTCCCGCCTCCTCCCGTGCTGCGCCCGCACCACGCCCCGATCCTCCTGGACGCCCCGTCCCCGCTGTAGCGGAGGCTGTCACGCCTCCAGCGGCCGCCTCAGAGTTGCTGCTGATCGCCGCCCTCTCTCCGCCATCCCTTCATCGCCGCGATCTGCCGCAGCGTCTGCAGGAAGTACCGGTGCAGCCTCGACTCGTGCCGGCCCATCCTCTGCACCGCCTCCTCGCTCGGCAGCAACCGGCTCATCGCCAGCTGCTCCATCTGCCGCCTCTTCTGCGGCGTCAGCTCCTCCGGAAAATCCATCTGCGTGATAATCGCCGATATCCGCAGGTCCCGGCCCACGTTCGCCAGGTCCGTCGCTATCGCCTCCCGCTCCGCTCGCCGCACCCGCAGTATCCGCCAGTACAGCGCCGCCGCCTGGTCCACCAGCGCCGCCATCACCGCCCCCGTCGGCTTGATATCCTCCATGAAGCTCTCCCGCAGCGCTCGCCAGTCCTCCTCCTCCTCGAACCACGGGATCGCCGGCGACACGGAGTACACCCCGTACTTCGCCGCGTTCAGATTCCCGACCCGCCGCGTCGGCTCAATCGGCGGCCTCGGCACCAACTCATCGCCCATGCCCCCAACCTAACAAATTATCGCCGGATCTCTAATACCCGGGTGTCACTGCGACGCATCCTGGCGCGTGACGTGTCGCGATCGTTATGACGCTGGCGTCACAGACAGCGTAGCACTCGCTGCATTAGCGGGATTTCCCGTCACTAACCCCTGTAGGCTTGGCGGCGAAACGCATGATCAACTCCATGCCAACCATTAGCGCCAACGCCGAATATCGCCCACGCGGGCGCTGTCTCGAATCCCATCCGTAGGCCACCAATAAACGCTGCGAACGCTGCGAATCCACCAGCCCCTAGGATCATCCTCAGCCAATCGAATCGAGCGGACCGCGCCACTCCGATCTCACGACCCTCCGCGTAAGTCCTGCAGCGTCTCCAGTAATCGCAGGCCCTCGACGTAGCGAATTTCGGCGGATGCGACCTTCGGGGCCGGTGAGCGTGGATAGTCGTCGTAGACGACTGTCAGATTCCTCAAGAAGAACCATGGGGCCTGGCGCGACATCGACACCGATTCCACATTACTCAGGGGGATCCGTGTTCGCCCCCCACCCCAGTTGATGATGATCTCTCGATGAGCGAGGATCACACCCTGTGTTCCGGCGCATATGAACAGGATATCCTCGGGCGGGATCGTGCGTAGCAGCTCACTCTTGCTCCTTCTTCGTCCGCCGAGAGGCGATCCAGCGCCCGATATTCTGGCCAGGCATCTCACTGAATAGGACGAGGTCCACCGCACGCTAGTTACCATCCGGTAGACTCGATCGGTGACCACGGAGCTCATCGCCTACTTGCTCGATGGTGAACGTAGCCTCGGATCTTGCCATTGTCCACAGGTCGCTGTTTGGCTGTAGATTACCGACCGAGAGCTAGCAACGGCCAACACGGCGGTTATGTTTCTGCCTCTGGCCGTGACGTCGTAGCGACGTGTAGAACGCCAGACGCTTGTCCCGTCGGGCTTCGCACTTCATCGCAGGACTCTCGGGAAGGCCGGTTTCGGCTATAACAGAGCAGCGACTCAGTCCGGTTCACAAACCTCAATTTCGCTTCTTCGCGCGCGTTCACGCCTAAACATCCACCCATGCAAAGGAAGAACGGTATCAAGAGCGAAATGAGGATCGAAGTTGCAGCGCATCACGTGCAAATAGAACGACTTGTCCCACCACCTGTTACGTCCGTGCTGCGGTAACGTACGACAACGCGCCAAACGTCACATGTTCATGATTAACTGGAAAGCGGTTCGGTGGCTGGCAGTCATACCTGCCGTGTGGCTTCTGTTGTCGGGCGCATACTGGATTGGGCCGGATGGCTGTTCTGGCCGACATTGGTACTAGTCTGGTTAGTAATCATCTTTGTTATCGCCAGCGCGTCGCGAACTGCCGAAGAGCGCCTTAACACCACTGGTGTCTGGAGCCGCGTCGCACCGTTTGTAATGCCGGTGGCTCTTACGGGTTTTTTCTTTGCTTTTCTGTCGAGATCCGGCCCGGCCGAATTGGTTATGACTGTGGTTCTTACGTTAGCCATTCTCCATTGGGCCGTGCGTTATAGATGGGTGCCACTATGGAGGCGATAGATAAGCGTGGCCTGGCAGACGACTCGCTCCTCGCCTGCTTGTGACACACGCTCACACGCTCTAAGAAGAGGTTCGTAGCTTGGCAACCAGACTGGTTGATCGTCGGCACGGGTGTCGTTATCGGCATTCAGTTACTGGCGGACCGCCTTATCCTTCGTCCGCGGTCTCGAATCATGGTCGTCGACGGTAAGGAAGTGGGTCTTCGCCGCAAGAACGCCGACACTCTCTTGCTCACCTTGGCCACGTCTTCGTGTTGATCTTGACCGTGTTCGGCATAGGAGCAGTCGTTGAAGATGACTTTCTTCTACTTGGCGTGGCGGCGGTTCTCATGAGTCTGTTCGCGGCCGCCTCGGTAGTCGGTGCTCTCCGCGTGCCGGATGTCGAGCCTGACGAACAGGCAATCCGGGTGATGCAGGCGACGAAACGAAAATGGCTAGTCCTTTCCGTCGCCGCCGGGCTCGAAGCTGCGCTTGGTGTACTTGGTGGGGCAATCGGCGGGCCGCTGGGTCTGGCGCTTGTCGTTGTCAGCATCTCACTCGGGGCATTTACGCTCTGGCATATCGTCCAATTGATCAGGACGTCTCGCGCGGTTGCCTAACAGACGTCGGCGACGGTTCCGATCCACGCTCACCTGTCCGGCGGCAATATCTGGTCTCCCAGGTTCTTAAGCAGCGCCGACAGGTTCTCCGACAGCCGCTTCTTGTCGTGGAGCGGTTCCCGTCGCGACAGCGCCGCTCGCAGCCGCCCTTCCGTGCTTTGCCGCAGCGCCTCGATGTCTCCCGGCCGCGCCGTCAGCAGCAGCCGCATCAGCGCTTTCAGCATCAACACCTCGCCCAGGGGATCGTCGTCGTCCCGCTGCGGCACGGGCGGCAACCCGCCCTCGAACCACGAGTCTTGGCTGTAGAAGTCCCCGGGCTCCCGGTCATTTCCGTCTCCGCCCATCATCACCTCGTCCTCCGCAGCGGGCCCGCTATTGCGCTCCCAACGCTAGCAGAAACGGGCGAGATCTCTAAGCAGTTGGCGACACACAGGCAGCAATATTCCGGAATAGAGGTGCTACGGAATCGCCGCAAACCGGCATTTTGACAAAACGAACCTTGAGGCTAATTCCGCGTGTTAGTACGGGCTTACCAGACGAATGGGATGATCCGCCAGCGCACCGTCTGACGGTACTCGTCGTACCCGCCGAGGATGTTCTCCTCGCGCACGATGCGGACGATCTGCAACACCGCCCAGATCGCCAGGATGACCGCATTCTGGGGGGTCGGTTCCGCCACCAGCCAGCCCAGGAAGAAGAGCGCCTCGAAGGCGTAGATCGGGTGGCGAATGAACCGGTAAGGCCCGTGCCGCACGAGCCCGCGGTCGGCCGGCGCGATCCCGAGGCTGCGGCCGAGGGCGACCAGGGAGACCGCCCAGCCGGCGATGCCGGCGCACTGGATCGCCGTCGGAATGACCGGCGCGTCATGTAGCGCCGCGCCCTCGTCGCGCGAGGCGATCAGCAGCAGGGAGACGATGAACGTGCCCGCCACGGCGATGACGCCCTCAAGAGTGCTACCGACACGCGTTGCGTCGCGGCGAGTGACGAACAGGACCAGCGCCACGGAGTTGATCGCCACCAGCCCGAAGGTCGAGACCGAAGGCTCCTTGAACGCCGTCGCCGTCTGGAAAACGACAAGGAAGAACCAGAAGATGGCCGGGAGCCAGTTGGCGGGCCTGAGCGCGAAGCTCACGAGCCAGCGCGGCAGTCTCGGTAGCGTGCCCGCTGAAGTTGTCATCAGATAGCCTCGTAGGTAGGACTATCGGCTGAAGTCGGTCGTTACAGCGACGGCTAGTACAGCCAGAGCTCCTGGCCCCAGAACAGGCACAGGATCGCGCCGATGGCGAGGAACGGCCCGTGCGGGATGTAGTCCCTGCGTCCCTTCACCCGTGTAATCAGCAGCACCGCTGCGACGGCGCCCGCAATCAGCGTCCCGAGGACGACCGCAGTCAGGATAGACGGTACGCCCAGCACAAATCCCATGAAGATAATCATCTTCACGTCACCCAGGCCAAAGGCGCCGCCACCGAACGGCAGTGACAGCAGCAGCATCCCGGCAGCGATGGCGATTCCCACCGCGCCGCCGGCGAGGATCTCCACGACCGACGTATCCGGCCACCCCCAGCAGGTGAGGATGGCAATGACTGTGCCGGTGTAGACGATCCGGTTCGGGAGAAGCCGGGTCTCGAGGTCCGTCAGCGCCAGGGTGAAGAATATGGTCGCGAAGAAGCCGCCCAGCAGAGCTGCGCCCAGTTCCCCATCGAACGCTGAGTAAGAGATAAGGAATAGCAGCGAAGCACCGATCGGGAGGTAAGCCGAGCGAAGCGTAATCGGCTCACCGCAATTTGGGCAGACGCCATCTTCCCAGGTGAAGCGCCCGGCGAACGGAAGCAGCTCAACCAGGCGTGACGGCGCCCGGCAGTTCGCGCAGCGGGAAAGCGGACCGATGATGGGCTCGCCCGCGTAGAAGCGGCCCCAGTTCAGGTCGATCAAGCTGTCCCATCGCCAGCCCGGTGACAGCCACTAGGAGCGCCTCAGCGAACGCGCCCATGCGCGGCCCCCGAACAGTATGACGTAACCGAAATCATCCAGATAAACCCTCTAAGTAAACGCGCCCCGGTCACACAAGTGGATGCCTCCCGCCGCCCGGCGGTTACACATTGCGAGGCGGGCAGGTAAATCTTCTTTTACCGGCTGGACATAACTGTAACGGGCGCAAACGCCACCCCATCTAACTAAACGAGTCGCAAGGCTCAGGATCGATCGTTTCCAAATTTGGAAAGGAGGAGACGCAATGTTCTCCAAGATCAACGAGGCCCTGGTGGCATTCGTGAACCGGTTCGAGCGCGAAGACGGTCAGGCCCTGGCCGAGTACGGTCTTCTGCTCGCACTCATCGCGGTTGCTTGCTTGGCCGCGCTGACCGCTTTGGGTCTGGCCATTGCCGGTACCCTGGGCAGCATCACCGGTTCTCTCTAAGAGCAACCGGGGCGCTTCGGCGCCAACGCGTCGGCGGCAGGTCACTGTTGTTGATGTGAAAGAAGCTGAGGGTCGTGTCCCTTCGGGGATGCGGCCCTCAGTTGCATTTTTGCGCCGCAGACCACTAGGTGACCCCGGCCCCGATTGCGAAGTGAAATTTCTTTAACTGGCTGGACATAACTGTAACGGGCCGAAAGACGGCCTCATCTAAGTTATCGAGTCGCAAGGCTCAAGATCGATCGTTTCCAAATTTGGAAAGGAGGAGACGCAATGTTCTCCAAGATCAACGAGGCCCTGGTGGCATTCGTGAACCGGTTCGAGCGCGAAGACGGTCAGGCCCTGGCCGAGTACGGTCTTCTGCTCGCACTCATCGCGGTTGCTTGCTTGGCCGCGCTGACCGCGCTGGGTCTGGCCATTGCCGGTACCCTGGGCAGCATCACCGGTTCTCTCTAAGAGCAACCGAGGCGCTTCGGCGCCGAAGTCAGTGGCGGGCAACTGCCGCTGATGTGGAAGTAGCTGGGGGTCGCGCGCCGGCAACGGCCGTGACCCCCAAGCTTGCTTTCCCGGCTGCCACGGCAGCCGGACCAGGATCAGGAAAGGATTCTCCAGTGTTCAAGCGGTACAAGACCAGAGAAGGCCAGAGGGAGCGTGGCCAGGGGATGGTGGAGTTCGTCCTCGTCCTTCCTATATTCTTGCTCCTCGTTTTCGCAATCGTCGACTTCGGTATGGGCTTCCACGCCTGGCTGACCGTCACGAACTCGGCCCGCGAAGGCGCTCGCCTCGGAGCCGTCCGCGGCACGCAGTCTCAGATCGTACAGCGCGTGCAGGACACGTCCGACTCCCTGGACCAGTCCAACATGACGATCACGGTCACGAACGCCGAGGGAGCACCCGGCACTTCGGTGGTCGTCGATGTTGAGTACGACTACACACTGATAACCCCTCTGGACAACATCCTGGGCATGATCAGTGGTGGGTCTATCGGTCCAACGGTAACGTTCGAGTCTTCGGCCGACATGAGGCTCGAGTAGCAGGGAATCGAACCGCCTGGCGACGGGCACAATCAAACAGTGATCTTGTTGACACCCATCCCTGGGTGTCTTCCCATTGCTGCACCTGCGAAATGCCTCCGACAAACTCCACTCGCCTACCACCCGGCTTGACCACACCTGAACCCCCATCGCGAAACGAAATACGGTATGAGGCGTCTAGTCACTGAACCCGGGACTGATTCCTGGATCAGTGAATCGGTCCTTCGTGTATTGCACGACGGAGGAAGGGCCATGAGAGCAAGTGACGTTCGGACGCAGCAACGGGGGCAGGTACTCGTCATGGCGATCCTTGCCCTCGTCGTCGTGTGTGGTTTCGTCTCACTCACGATCGACATCGGAATCTTCCTGCACGGGCGCCGCAGCGTGCAAAACGCGGTGGACGCGGCCGCTCTGGCTGGAGCGCAGGACCTGCCCAACTCTACAAGCGCTGAGTCGATCGCCCGAGCGTACGCCAATCAGAACGATTTGGAGCTCAGTGGGTCCAACGTAGACGTCAGCTTCCGGTGCATCGTTGGCGATCGGGATGGCGATAGCACCCCCGATTCGAGCGATGTCCCGGCGGTCTGCGATCCCGGTGGAGCAACGTTCACCTGCAGCGGCGCCATCTGTTGGAGCTACTGCATACCCGGCGGCACGAATAAGTGCAACACGATAGTCGTTGGCGCGAATAAAGATGTCCCATTCTACTTCGGACCCGTGCTCGGAGTCCTGGGAAGCTCCGGCTGCTTCCTCGATGAGTGCAACACAGGGGCAATCCGGGCGGCCGCCTGTCGAGGCGCCTGTGGCCTCCCACCCGGGATTCCCCTGGACATCGCCATGGTGATCGACCGCACCTGGAGCATGTGCACCACGTTTTCAAACCCCTGCAATGCCGGCGGGCTCGCCAATCTGAACAATGCCAAGAACGGCGCCAAGACCGTCCTTCAACTGCTTAACCCAAACCAACAGCACGTTGGTCTCGGCGTCCTGCCGAAGAGCCCAACGGCGAACGATTGTCAGTCCGTGACGAGTAATGGCCAGGCCGGCAACTGGATGATCACTCCTCTCAGCAGCAACTACAGCAGCAACGGGGTGCTGAATTCAGGGAGCGAGCTCGTAAGCAACATCAACTGTATGCAGATGGCCACGCTGTACGGCACGCAGACGGACCTGGGTGATCCGCTTGAGGCAGCACACCTGCATCTAGAGAGCTCGGGACGGCCCGGGGTCAAGAAGGCGATTATCTTCCTGACGGACGGCGCCGCTAATGAACCTCAGTTTAGCCCGGTCAATGGCAACACGGGCAATCTCAACTGCACAGCCAACGCGGCCGTGACCAGCGGTAGCGGCGACAACAACGGGTTCCAGACGAGCCCGGATAGCGCTTGCGCGGATGGTGGCACGAACGCTACAGACACCGACAGCGGTACCAATACCAACACGGCGTGCACAGACACGGGCAAGGACCGACACATCTTCCGGGACTACAACGTATCGTTGCCGGCAAACGCGACGATCGTGGGAATTGGTGTTCGGCTCGACGGCTGGGTCGACTCAGCGTCGGGGACCCGCAGGATGTGTGCTCAGCTGTCCTGGAACGGCGGCACCAGCTGGACGACGGCGCAGCAGACGTCCGACATGTCCACGTCTCAGTCCACCTACACGCTTGGTGGAAGCACCAACACGTGGGGGAGGAGTTGGGTAGCGAACGATGTGACGAATGCGAACTTCCGGCTGCGAGTAACGGACGTTGGTTCCAGCACCAGCCGTGACTTCATGCTGGACTGGGCCGCGGTAAACGTCTACTACACGACACCCAGCGCCGCTCTCGGTGCTTGCGACTACGCCAACCAGAAGGCCACCGCCGCCAAGAACGACGAGGTGGAGATCTTCACGATCGGGTTCGGCGTTGAGGGCGAGACTTGCGATTACGACAGCGGGCCATATAACGGAGAGAGGGCAACGGAGATCCTGGCTGACATGGCCACCGATTCGCTGGACGACCACGGACACTGCGCCAACTCATCAGCGATTGACGCGGAGAACGCCGACGGCGACCACTTCCTCTGTGAGGCCAAAGACGGCTCAAGTCTGGGGCCGGTATTCACCGCAGCGGCGGAGGTCCTGATCACGGGATCCAAACTGGTGCCCGTCTTCGACTGAACGTCGGAGCATCTGGAGCGAATTGCGACGGGTTCAGGGGCTTAACTACTACTGAACTCCCCGACGGCAACGGCGCCTCTCCGTAACTCGTCTAATCATTGAATAGGTGGCATCAGGATAGGTCCGGGTCGGGCCTGTCCGTGTATCCGATACGGAATCGGGGAGGAATCAATGAAAACCTGGCACAGTCGAGGTCGAGAGCGGGGACAAATACTGGTGATGATGGTGCTTGCCCTCGTCGTCGTGTGTGGTTTCGTCTCACTTACCATTGATATCGGCATCTTCCTTCACGGGCGCAGAAGCGTCCAGAACGCGGTTGACGCGGGCGCTCTGGCCGGCGCCCAGGAATTGCCGTCCTCGGGGAACAGCGCGGAGTCCATCGCGCGCGCTTACGCCAGCCAGAACGATGACGAGCTCAACGGCACCAACACGGATGTGACATTCCGTTGTATCGTCGGCGACCGCGACCACAATGGCGTTCCTGACACGGGTGACGTGCCGACCGTGTGTAACCCCGGCGCTGAGACGTTCCACTGCAGCAACGGTATCTGCTGGAGCTACTGCACCTTCAATGGCGCCAACAAGTGCAACACCATCGTTGTTGGGGCAAGCAAGGACGTGCCCTTCTACTTTGGGCCGGTGCTCGGTGTATTGGGGAGCACCGGGTGCTTCCTTGACGAGTGCAACACCGGCGCCATCCGCGCTGCGGCTTGCAAGGGGGCCTGTGGCGGAGCACCCGGCGAGCCCCTCGACATGATGATGATCATCGACCGTACCAGCAGCATGAGCGCCGCCGACCTTGCCAATGCCAAAGCAGGGGCGACGTCCGTTCTGAATATTTTCAACCCGAGCCTTCAGCACGTAGGGTTGGGCACGATTGGCGCGGGAAATCCAGGAAGTGTCTGCAACCATCTGGATCCCACGAGCGGGGGAAACTGGTCGATGGTCCCGCTTAGCAGTAACTATAAGACCTCCGGCGGTGCGCTGAACAACGGCAGCTCGCTGGTGAGCACTACCAATTGCCTGAATTTCTCGAGCAGCCAGGGCACGAACATCGGCAGCCCAATTTACGACGAGGCATACGGGCGGCTGGATGCAATGGACTCTCTCCAAAGCGGCCGCCCGGACGCCAAAGACGCAATCCTTCTAATGACCGACGGAAAAGCAACGTCGCCGGACATCTCACCTGTGCCGGGTAACACAGGCAACCGAAACTGCTCGGCGAATTCTGCGGTGACCAGCGGCAGCGGAGACAACAACGGGTTCCAGACGAGCCCCGGCAACGCCTGCGCGGACGGTTCAGGCAACGCTACCGACACCGACAGCGGCACCAACACCAACACGTCATGCACGGACGCGGGCAAGGACCGGCACATCTTCCGGGACTACAACGTCTCGCTGCCGGCAAACGCCACGATCGTGGGAATCAATGTGCGCCTTGATGCCTGGGCAGACGCTGCATCGGGGACCCGCCGGATGTGCGCGCAGTTGTCCTGGAACGGTGGCGCGAGCTGGACGGCGGCTCAGCAGACCTCCGACCTGTCCACCTCCCAGGCCACATACAATCTTGGTGGCAGCGCTAATACCTGGGGCCGGAGCTGGGTGGCAAACGATGTCACGAATGCCAACTTCCAGCTGCGAGTTACGAATGTCGGCTCCAGCACGAGCCGCGACTTCATGCTGGACTGGGCGGCGGTCAACGTCTACTACACGACACCTGGCTTTCCGCAGGGGCCTTGTGAGTACGCAAACGACCAGGCCAGTTTCGCGAAGGGCGCGGACGTCGAAATCTTCACCATCGGTTTCGGAATTGAGGGTGACAACTGCGCCGAGCCTGGATCGCCATACGACGGCCAGCCTGCGAGCGAGCTGCTCGCCGACGTCGCGACCGACTCTCTTGATGACCATGGCCACTGTCTCACGGCGGGTGCGAGGGCGGCCGAAAACGCAGACGGCGATCATTTCCTTTGCGAGGCACGCAGTGGAGACCTGGAACCGATCTTCCTGGCGGCTGCCCAGACTCTGGCATCCGGCTCCAAGCTAGTTCCGGTGTTTGATTAGGGAGTCTCTGCCTCGACCGGGTCCCTCTTTCAAGGCGAATCCGCGGCACCGTTCCAACACTCTGGGGCGGTGCCGCTAACTTTGTCTGAACTATTCGTCAGAGCAATGGCTTTTCATTGTAACGGCGGTAGGACAGGGTGCATCTAATCATGTGACTGTCCTTGACAGAAGGATAGCGGGGGCAAGGCCAACCGGCCGAGCCCGGAACCCATCGGCCAGGCATTAGTCGAGAGCGTCCGTCAGGCGCTTCTGCAGAGGTGCAGCATGATCAAAGGTATGACCCTCAAGGGGGGCAACAGGTTCTCTCTCATCATCGGCTTCGGTTGCGCCATCGTTGCGACCGTGCTGATCATCGTGTTCTTGACCAACGCCAAGAGCGATGGCGGCGGCGGTGGTTCCAGCGTCAGCGGCCCGGCAGTCCCGGTTGCCGTAGCGTCTGTGAACATCCCGCTGGGAACGAAGATCGACGCTTCGATGGTGAAGCTGCAGGACACGCCGGAGAGCGGTGTCCTCCCAGGCGCCTTCGATAACGCCGAAGCGGTCGTTGGCCAGGTCACCACGGTCCGCGTGGTATCCGGCGAACAGATCATTTCCGACAAGATCACCAGCACAGGCGAGAATCTTGAGTCATTCGGCGACAATCCGCCGCTCGCCCTGGTAGTGACCGAAGGTATGCGCGGATCGTCCGTCGAAGTCAACAGCATCGTTGGCGCCGGCGGCAACCTGCGCCCCGGCGACTACGTCGACGTGGTGCTCTCGGTGAGCTACGACACAGAGAACAAGTCGATCGCCGGCGGAAAGAACCAGGCCAGCGCGATCGTGGTTCAGAACGTACAGGTCCTGGCCATCGACCAGGCAGTGGCCGGAAGCCAGGCAGACGCTCCGGATGACCAGAAGGACGCGGACTCTAAGGCCACGACCGTCACGCTTCTTGCGACGCCGATCCAGTCCGAGCTTCTCGCTCTGTCTGACACGTGCCGCTTGAACTTCGACGGCCGCATCGGTCTCTCGGTGCGCAGCTTTGGTGACGAGAGCAAGTTCGCGCCGCGCAATGAATGGCCCGGCGACGGTCCCACCCCGGACTGCTTCACCCTGATGGGGATCGACAGACTCCGGTAGGCGCGGGAACTCACGAGAAAGTACCCAAGGAAGCGAAGGTAAGGGAGATGACACGGAATCCGCGAGTAGTGGTCATCGACCAGGAGCCGAACGCCCGGGCGGACGTCCAGAAGATGCTGTCCCTCTCCGGGTTCGCCGTTCAAGGCGAGGCCGGGTACGGTATCGAAGCGATCACTCTGGCGCAGGCAGACCGAGCCGGACGTGATCGTCATCGCGATCGAGGAGCCGACTTATCCGCGCCCTCCAGACGGTGGAGGCGCTGGCCGACCTGCTGCCGCAGTCCGCCATCATCGGCTACTCTTCAATACGCGACCCCAACGCCATGCGCAAGGCGATGCTGGCCGGTGTGAACGACTACCTGGTCAGCCCGGTCAAGGAAGAGGAGCTGATCAACTCGATCTACACCGTCCTGGCGCAGGAAGAGCGCCGACAGGCGCGCAGTCGGGCGAGGTGGACGAGCCGTCGCGGCCGGTATCCGTGATCACCGTCTTCGGGGCCAAGGGCGGAATCGGCAAGACGACGATCGCCACCAACCTGGCGACGGCACTCGTCCAGAAGACGAACCAGTCCGTGGTCCTCGTCGACCTCGACACGCGCTTCGGCGACGTCGGCGATCCTCATGGACATCCCGGTCGAGCGCAGCATCGCGGACCTGGCCATTCCCGGAGGAAGAGATCACCCGCGAACTGGTGCAGGAATGCCTATACCAGCACAACAGCGGCGTGTTACATTCTGCCGGCGCCGATCCGGCCGACGGACTGGCGCAACGTGCACGCCGGTCACATCGAGCGGATCGTCAACCGTCTCTGACGCAGACGTACGACTACGTGGTGCTGGACACGCCGGGCACTTTCAACGACATCGTCGCGCGCGCCCTGGAGCTGGCGTCCATGGTTGTGCTGGTGTGCCACCGTCGACATGGCGAGCCTGAAGGACACGCTGCTGGCTATCGACATGCTGCGCTCCTGGAACTTCCCGCAGGAGAAGATCAAGCTCGTCATCAACGCCACGAACGAGGCGACGCAACGTCCAGCCGCAAGGAAGTGAAGCGAATGCTTGGCCGCGATGTCTTCTGGTCGATTCCTTACGACCGCAACATCAGCACGGCCACGCAGCTGGGAATGCCGGTGGTCGTGGCGAAGCCGCAGTCCCGCGCATCTGAAAGCATCGTCGAAATGGCCTACGCGCTCAGCGGTGTGACGCCAGGCAAGGCGCCGAAGGCCAAAGGAAACGCCGCAGAAGGGCGGCACTCTTCAGCCGCATCCTCGGCGCGTCCAAGAACAAGCAGAAGTTGGTGTGGAGTAAGCTATATGACAAGCTGGCAACCCGGTAGAATCCCCAACGGCCAACGCGACCCGACACGGTCCGACTGCGGGCGCACCCCGCGACGACGCCCGGCCGCTACAACGAGGACATGGAGCAGCTGATCTTCCGCATGCACCAGATGCTCATCGATGAGCTGGATGCGGACCAGATCGCGCGATGCCGCCGGAAGAGCGCCGGCACGATCGTCGAGCAGGCCGCTGAGACGCTCCTCACGCGTGAGCTGCCCAGCGTCGGCGGCATCACGCGCGACCAGATCGTCTCCCGCGTGGTCGACGAAGTCGTCGGCCTCGGCCCGATCGACGCGCTGCTGCGCGACCCGTCGATTTCGGAAGTCATGGTCAACGCGCCGGACGAAGTGTTCTTCGAGCGCGAAGGTATCCTCTACCTGAGCGACGTCCGCTTCCGCGACTACGCGCACATCACGCGCGTCATCGAGCGCATCATCGCGCCGATCGGCCGCCGCGTCGACGAGGCCTCGCCGATGGTGGACGCGCGTCTGCCGGACGGCTCACGTGTGAACGTGATCATCCCGCCGGTCTCTCCCAAGAGCCCGACGATCACCATCCGAAAGTTCCGCTCCGACAAGCTGAACGATGGAAGACCTCGTCAGCGTCGGACGACTCTGACGCCGGACATGGCGGAGTTCCTGAAGGCCTGCGTCGAAGCTGAAGCTGAACATCCTGATCTCCGGTGGTACCGGTACTGGTAAGACGACGTTCCTCAACGCGCTCTCCTTCTACATCCCGGAGAGCGAGCGCATCCTCACGATCGAGGACCCCATCGAAATCAAGCTCCAGCAGCCGCACGTCGTCTCGCTGGAGGCGCGGCCGGCAAACATCGACGGCAAGGGCGAGATCACGCAGCGCGACCTCCTGCAGGAACACCCTGCGTATGCGGCCCGACCGCATCATCATCGGCGAGGTCCGCGGCTCGGAGGCGTTCGACATGCTGAACGCCATGAACACCGGTCACGAAGGCTCGCTGTCCACGGTCCACGCAAACTCACCGCGAGACGCCCTGGCCCGTATCGAGAACATGGTCCTGATGGCCAACCTCGACTTGCCTGACCGCGCGATCCGCGAGCAGACGGCTTCGGCCTTCCACCTGATCGTCCAGCTGTCCGCGACATCACGGACGGTGTCCGCCGCGTCACCCACGTTACGGAGGTGACCGGCATGGAAGGTCAGATCGTCACTCTGCAGGACCTGTTCAAGTTCGAGCAGACCGGGATGAGCGAAGACGGCAAGGTCCTCGGCGCGATGACGCGCGACGGGTATCCGGCCGACGTTCAGCGAGCGGTTCGAGTCCGCCGGCGTTAGCGCTGCCTGCGGACTCTTCGTCGCCGGCGTGAGGCGATAAGCCATGGATCCGTTTGTCATCGCAATCGGTATCGTCGTATCAATCGCCGTCTTCTCCATCATGCTGGCGGATTCCTCGGGCCCAAGGCCAAAGAGGACGAACACAGGCATTTCTTCCCGGCTGGACGTCTACCGGCCCGACTTCAGTCAGCCGGCCACGACCGAAGAGAAGGTTGCGCAACTCAAGGCAGCGCTCGTACAGTGGTCTGCCCATCCTCAGCGCGTTCCTTTCGCAGTTCAAGGGCTCTGAGAAGGTGGCGCTCAGCCTGGAGCGCGCCGGCGTTCCCCTGCGCGTGGGTGAGTACTACATGATCCGCTGGGGCGTGCGCGGTGCTCTTCTTCATCGTTCCGTTGGTCTTTGGCCCGTCGCTCTTCATCCTGGCCGTGTCGCCGGCCTCGGCGTTCGTCGGCTACATGCTCCCGCGCCCGTGGGTAGGCGGCAAGCGCAAGAGCCGCATGAACCGGATCAACGCTCAGCTGGTGGACATGCTCGGCATGGTCTCCAACTCACTGAAGTCCGGTTACGGCCTGATGCAGAGCTTCGAGTTCGCCGGCCGCCAGATGGCCGGACCCGCTGTCGGCTGGAAATCCGGCGCATGCTCCGCGAGGCGACCCTTGGCATGAGCGGCGAGCAGATGCGCTGAACGCGCTGGGCGACCGTGTCGACAGCAAAGACCTGGACATGGTCCTCACGGCGATCAACATCCAGCGCGCCGTCGGCGGAAACCTGGCCGAGATCCTGGACCAGGTCGCCTTCACGATGCGTGAGCGCGAGCGCATCCGCGGCGAGATCGCCACGCTGACGTCGCAGCAGACGATGACGGGAATCGTCATCGGCGGCCTGCCGGTCTTCATGTTCGTCGTCTTCATGGTCATGAACCCGGACTACATGAGCCTTCTCTTCACGGTAGACCGTGGGCAAGATCATGCTGGTCGCCGCCATCGTCCTGGAGTTCCTCGGTTACTTCGTCGATCAAGAAGCTCATGGCGATCGAGATTTAGGAGCCAGACATGCTTATCGATACTCATAGGCGTAACAGTCTTCGGCGCTGTCGTCTGCCTGGCCATCGTCTCTCCTTGCGCCGGCCAGCGGCCTCGATCATGGAGACGCGGATCCAGACTTCCGCAACCGCAACGTCGCACTGGACGACCGGATGCGGTGGACCTCGACATTCGCGTTCGCAGAGCGCATTCTGAAGCCGGCTTCGAGGGCATCGCACACGCCTTCAGCTCAGGTTCTGCCGCAGTCCGTTCTGTCGGACATCCAGAAGCAGCTGGTGATGGCCGGCAACCCGATGACGCTCAACACGTTCGTGACGTTCTGGGCCGGTCTGCCTGGGTCTTCTGCGTTGGCACGTTCACTGATCATGTTCGTGGCGCTGCCGGCGACTGATCTCATGCAGAAGCTTGGCCTATCGTCGTTCCTGCTCTGTATCATCGGCTACATGTGCCCGCGCATCTGGCTGAAGGGCAAGGTGAAGTCCAAGCAGAAGGCTGTCATCAAGGCGCTGCCGGACTCGCTCGACCTGATCACGACCTGCGTCGAGGCCGGACTCGGCCTGGACGCCGCGCTCGCCCGCGTCGCTGAGAAGACTGAAGGCCCGCTCGCCGAGGAGCTGCAGATGATGCTGCGCGACGTGGCGATGGGTAAGCTGCGCCGCGAGGCGATGACCGAGCTTCGCGAGCGCATCGGCGTCGACGAGCTGACCAACTTCATCAACTCGATCATCCAGGCGGAGCAGCTCGGTGTCGGTATCGCGCAGGTCCTGCGCGTGCAGTCTGACCAGTTGCGGACGCAAGCGCCGGCAGCGGGCTGAGAAGGCGGCGCACGAAGCGCCGATCAAGATGCTGTTCCCGCTGGTGCTGTTCATCTTCCCGGCCTTCCTGATCGTCATCCTCGGCCCGGCAGTGATCAGAATCGCGACGAACTTCTAAGTGATCGGGTGGTGGAATGGCACTGGGGGAAGAAGATCCGGGAACTGCGTGACGAGCTGGGAATGAGCCAGGCTCAGCTGTCCGCGCAGGGGGCCTCAGCCAGGGCTACCTCTCGCAGCTGGAGAACGACGAGGTGCAGAATCCCAGCGCGGCCGTCATCTTCCGCCTCGCCCAGGCGCTGCACGTCGACCCGCGGGTGCTGATGCAGGCGGCGGGGTACGAGGACTCTGGAGATCACGGACAACGGTGCGACGAGTACGAAGTGACGGTCGACCCGGAGCTTCTTCGCTTCCTCGCTCGATTCCCGCGCGAGCAGCAGACCCACTTCCTCAAGGTCATGCAGGCGATTGAGAAGAAGACGCCGGTGGTCGGCTCCGGTCGCAGTAGCTAGGCGGGCGTATAGCCCACCGACTGTGGCCACGTGGACCGGCTTCCCGTTTATGACAGGTGACTATTGATGAAACTCGGCGACAAGATAAGGCAACTGAGAGAAAAGAGCCGCTTCACGCAGGGGCAGCTTGCCCACGCGTCTTCTGTTAGCCAGGGTTATCTCTCGCAGCTGGAGAATGGCGAGGTGAAGAACCCGTCTGCGGCTGTCCTTCTGCGTATCGCCCAGGCCATGCGCGTGGAAGGCGACGATCTGTTCGAGGCCGCCGGGTACCCCACTGTCCGCACCCTCCGAGAGGCCTACAAGGGTTACGAAGCGACGGTTGAGCCCGAATTGATCGACTATCTCTCGCAGCTCCCACGCGACAAACAGCGTCGCTTGCTCCTCGTGTTGGAAGGCATGGCAAGTGTCCTCGGCTCCAACGGCGAAGGCAACGGCGGGCGCGGTCAGCCGTGGTCGCCCGGACGCGATCCTCGAGGCTCTTCACCTCGCGGAGTCCAGAAGAGTCTGGAATACAGCCGCTCCCGCAACTAAACTGTAGCGCATGGCCGACTACGTAGACCGGACGGCCCTGGCCGAGAAGATCGACCCGGAGCTACTCCAGATGCTCGCGCGCATGCCGCGTCGCCAGCAACGCCAGGTGCTCTTGCTGTTGATGGTGGTTGAGAATCTCGTTTACGAGATGATGCGTGAGCGGCGAATGAGAGAAGACACGGAATAGCGCCGACAGGTCGCTGACGAGTTTTGCTTCTGAAGGCCCCGTTGTGGGGCCTTTCGATTTCCGGGAACGGCGCGCCCCCGTGGCTCCGAGGCCTACTGGAGGGTTTCGGCGAGGTCGATCAGGAACCGGGGGTAGGGCGATTGACCGTGCAGTTCGGCGATAAATCGAACACCGCTGCGCTCGAAGAGCACGGTTTGGTCCGCGCCGGAGGTCCAGCCCAGTCCGCCGCCTGTGGCGTTCCAGGCACCCTGTATGAATGTCGCCGTGGTGTCGTCACTCAGACGCACTCCGATTAGCGACCCGGTGTCGACCACGAGGTCCGACCCGCCCGCACCTTCCTGGTAGACGACAAGGGTTGTGCCTCCGGAGACGAATTGCGTGACGAAGGTACCGTTGCCGCCGCCTGAAATCGCTTCTGGATAGAACATTGAGGAGGCGAGAGCGAATCCCGCTGGCGCCGACGGCTCGACGAAGTCCGCGCCGGCCAGGGTTGACGCTTCAGCGGCGGTGGCAGCATCTCCACGTACGACGATTTCAGCAGGCGCTGAAGTGATGACCGGAGGACTGCCGCCGTGAACGCCGACCTGGTCGCCAATCTCACGAGCCAGCTTCGCGGCCGGATGGCCGGCGAAACCTGTGGCCGGGATCGGTCCAACTGCAGCGACGATCAGCGCCAATGCTGCGGCGGCCAGCGCGAAACGTGGCGCGAACCAGCCACCCAGGCGTCCCGCCGCGCCGCCTCGGCTCACTTCTGCGAGGTCGATGCCGGATCTGACTCGAGCCCAGACCCGTTCCTTGGCCAGCTCCTGGGCACTCTCAGCCATTGGCCCCATTGCCAGGCGTGGGTACGGCGCGGGCAGCGCCATCGTCAGGCCTTCCGAAGTGATCGCGGTCAAGTGCGTTGTGTCGACATCATCTGAGCGGCGGCGTGGGCGCCGCAGGAAGGCGATTCCTCTCGACGCCTCTTCATGTTTCGCCAGGCGGGACTGAATCTTGTCCCAGACGGCTTGTCTGTGCGACTCGGCTAGGCGCCAGGCCTCTTGCGCCATCAGCCGGCGCATCTTGGCGACCTCGTTCAACTCAAAATCGTCGTCGGCGCCCGGACCCTGTCGTTCGTATGAGGCTCCTGAGGAGGCCTTCTGCTGCCCAAGGCGATCCAACACGTCCTTCCAGACGGCCGCCTCGTGCTGGAGTCCTGCCTTCGCGGTAAATGACGAAGTTTGGAGCCGTGCCCGGGCAACCCGAAGCAACGAGTTCAGTTCGTTGTCTTCTGTCTCCCCGACTTGCTCATGCGCTCCCCAGTTGGCTATCAGTGAATCGATAGCGCGGGCAATCATCTCGGCCCGCTCCCGTTCGTTCATACGTGAGCTGCTCCGATCGCCTTCATGCGCTCCCGCAGCTTGCGTAGTGCGCGAAAGATCGTGACGCGGACGTTCACTTCACTTGTGCCCAGCACGTGTGCGATCTCGCGGTTCGTCAGCTCGGCATCGAACTTGAGCGCGATGATCTCCTGTTCGCGTCTCGGCAACTGCCGGACGAGGCCGGACAGAGCATCGAGGCGTTCGCGGTGAAGGATCGTTTCCTCGGGGCCGCGGGGCTGGTGGTGCAGCTCGCGCTCCCAGGCGGCTTCCTGCGCGGCTTTGGCGGCCGGCTTTTCCTTCCGCCAGTGCGACGAAACTTCGTTGCGGGCGATTGTGAACAGCCACGATCCAAATGAATCGGGCGATCGGAGCGACTTCTTCTTGATGAAAGCTTTCTCGAACACGTCGGCGACGATGTCCAGTGAGACTTCCTTGTCCTGGACGCGGCCGTAGACGTATGCAAACACCTTGGGGAAGTATTCGTTGTAGAGTTCGGAAAATTCGCCCGCGGGAGCCGCGGACGGAATATTGTCGGGTGCGGAGGTTGCTGATGGGACACTTCTGCGCTCAACGGCAGGTTGCGCAGCGGCAGATCGCTCGGTCAGGGCGATTCGTACGGTCGACACTAGATACCCTCTCCTTTTGCCCTCGTGTTACGAGGATGGTGGAAGATTGCCGCACAACTCCCGGTCGATTGAACGAACAATAGACGCCCGGGCACCCATCGTGTTACAGGTCTCAATATCAAATCTTTCGTCTATCTTTAGCCCCGGCATGAGAATGCGGCGTGGATCGAACGCCGTATCTCGTTGTTCCCTTCCCCCTACAGGCAGTATTTCATGGGACGCAGTCAGATACGGTTAAAGCGCGCGGGCCGGGGGTGAACAGCAGGTGAATGTGGTGTCTAGGGAGCTGGCTACGAGATATAAGACCGCTTCAGCAGTTCGACCACGTGGGCGACGCGAACGGGTGGGCCGAACCGCCGGCTTCCCGCTTCCAGTTGCGCCATGCAACCCGGGTTGGCGGTGGCGATAACGCTCGCGCCCGTGGTTCGTACGGCCTTCATCTTCCCTCGCAGCAGCCGAAGGGACATGTCGCTCTGGGTCAGAGAGTAGACGCCTGCGCTACCGCAGCAGCCGTCGGCATTCGTCATCTCTGTCAGCTTGAGTCCTGGGATTGCAGATAGGATGGTTCTCGGCGCCGCTGAAATACGCTGAGCGTGCGCGAGGTGGCAGGAGTCCTGATAGGTGACGGTCTCGTTGACCGCGCCGGTTGGTGCCTCGAAGGGCAGGTCGACGAGGAACTCGCTGACGTCCTTCACCATCTGCGAAAGCTCGTGAGCCCTGCCGGCGTAGGCGGGGTCGTCGGCGAGCAGTTCGCCGTACTCCTTCATCGCGGCACCACAACCGGCTGAGTTTACGACAATGGCATCAACACCCGTGGCGAGGAAAGCGTCGATATTCCGCCGCGCCAGTTCCCGGGCGGTGCGCTGGTCGCCGTTGTGCGCGTGAAGGGCGCCGCAGCAGACCTGGTCCGGAGGCGCCAGCACGTCGCAGCCGTTTCGCGCCAGTACGCGGACGGTCGCCTGGTGCACTCGGCCGTAGGCAAGGGGCATGATGCAGCCGGTCAGCAGCGCCACGCGCGCCTTGTTCGCACCCCGCGCATTTGCCAGAGCGCCGCGCCGGGTGAACTCCGGCCCCTCGATGCTCGGCACGAACAACGCGCGGTCGCGCAGTAAGGGCGTTCTCTCCACTGCCCACCGAACCCCGGTCGCCCGGTAGACGCGCAAACCTTCTGCGAGCACCCGCAGCCGTCGAGGTTTGGCGACAACCTCCCGCAGAAACAGGCTGCGCAGCCGCCACGACCACGGCGCCCGCCCCTCTGAGAGCACGGAAGCGCGTGCACCCTCCATGATCCGTCCATAGGCGACCCCGGAGGGGCATACGGCCTCGCAGTTGCGGCACTGGAGGCATTGATCCAGGTGTCCCAATGCATTGGGAGTCGCCTCGGCCCGGCCTTCCGCCAGCGCCCGGATCAGGTACAGCCGTCCGCGTGGTGATTCCGTTTCGAGCCCCGTCTCTACGTAAGTCGGGCAGTGTTGAAGGCACAACCCGCAGTGGACGCATCGCGAGAGATCGGCCTCCGTAGGTGCGTATGGGCCGCTAAGACGCGTTGCGTCAGCCATCAGAGTCTACCGACGAAGCGACCTGGGCTGAGTATCCCGTTCGGGTCGAACTGCTGCTTGATCGCGCGCATTAGCGGAAACGATGGCGGTGGCTCGCCAAAGACGTCGATGCGATCCTTCAATTCAGGGCTGGCATTCTCGACGACCAGATTGCCTTGATTGTGCTCGATGACACCTTGTAGGGTCGGCAGATCACGAACGACCTCGCTGATATCTGGGCACGCAATCCGGACCACGCCCGTAATGGGTTGCGCAATGACCAGCGCAGCAGGTAGTCGTCGCTCGATTTCAGAGATCACTTCTGGGACGTCGCTAGGACGGACCGAGCCGGTACAGGTGAGAGGCGAGTGGGGGAGCGAAGTCATTGACGCCAGCACTTCAGCGTGTGCCGCAACCTCGTCAGCAGTCCCCTGGCCAAGCTCTATCGTTTCATTGACCGACCGCTCGACAGCTTCTGCCGTGCCCGCGAACTCTAGATTCATCACTGGCGACAGAGCGTCGACGTAATGCGCAGTCGCCGCTTGCTGATTCAGGAGCACCGCAGACCGTATCTTCAGTCCGCGGCGGTGCACCTCCGATGCTAATGAGCAGGCCTCCTCAACAGTCCGCAACCGCAGGCCCAATTCTCGAGTCTCGGCTGCGGCTGGCCCCAATTTGAGCACGGCCTCGACCACGATGCCCAGAGTCCCGCGGGACCCGATGAACAGCTTGCACATGTCGTATCCCGCGACGTTCTTGACCACATTCCCGCCGGCATTAACGATACGTCCGTCCGGAGTGACTACTCGCATCCCAATGGTAAAGTCACGAGCCGATCCGAGGGCATGTCTCGACGCCCCCGATGTACCGGAACTGAGTGCGCCGCCGATGGTGGAACCCGAAGGCAGGTATTGGTCGAAAGACGCGTGCTGATTGCTCCTGGCGAGGAAGTCTTGAAGATCAGTCACACGCATCCCAGCCTGACAGCGCACGGTCAGATCGGCCGGTTCGTATGCGACGATCTGGTTGAGCCTCAGGAGACTGAGCGCGACGTCGTACCTGGCTGGCAGGTTCCCGATGTGTGTGTAGGAACCGCCCCCTCGTGGGATTACACCGAGGCCGCGATCGTTCGCGTACGAGAGGACAGCGGCCACCTCCTCGTGGCTTACGGGACTCACAACGACGCTTGGGGCGAGGCCGTCTACTTCGCAATCGTGCTTGGAACGAGGTTCGACCGCGTTCCCTTCGCCGACGATCTCCCGGAGATCCTCAAGTAGTGACGCTTGTGCGACCATCACACGTACGCGTCCGGGCCGACCCTGGCCAGCGCCGCTCTCATACGCGATGACACCTCGCCGCAGCCCTTCGAAGTCGGGAACATCTTTCCCGGGTTGAAGCCCTCCTCTGAACCAAACGCCACCTTGAGCCGCGACATCACCTCGAGATCATCTTCCGAGAAGATCCAGGACATGTAGTTCCGCTTCTCGTAACCGACGCCGTGCTCGCCGGTGATCGACCCGCCGGCGTCGACGCAAAGACGCATGATCTCCTCGCCCAGCTCTAACACCTGTTTCGTCGCGCCGGGAACGCGCTCGTCGAAGAGGATGTTGGGGTGGAGGTTGCCGTCGCCGGCATGGAATACGTTGGCTACCGGGAACCCGAAGCGCTCGCACGCTTCGTAGACTCCCGCCAGCACCGACGGCAGCCTCGTCCGGGGCACAACGCCGTCCAGGATGTAGTAGGACGGCGCCTTGCGTCCCAGGGCGCCCAGCGCGCTCTTGCGTCCCGCCCACAAGCGCTCTCGATCAGCCGGATCGCTCCCGACACGCACTTCGCGGGCACCGGCTTCGTCGCAGATTAGATGCACAGCCTCCGATTGCTCCCGCGCTTCCTCTTTCAGACCCTCTACCTCGATCAGCAGGGCGGCGCCGGCGTCCGGTGGGTATCCGCAATGGGCGAACTCTTCGACCGCATCCATCGTGTTCTTGTCGATCATCTCAAGCGCCGACGGCAGTATTCCGCCGCCGATGATGCTGGAAACGGCTTCCGAAGCCTGGTTCACCTCGTCGAAGATCGCCAACAGGGTGATCGTCGTCTCGGGCCGGTACAGCAAGCGGAGGATCACCTTCGTCACGATGGCCAGGGTTCCCTCGGAGCCAACGATGACGCCCGTCAGGTCGTACCCCGGCGCATCGACCGTCTTGCCGCCGACTTCGATGATCTCTCCGTCCGCCGTGACGATCTCGAGGCCGAGCACGTGATTTACTGTGTTCCCGTAGCGGAGAGTGTGGGGGCCGCCGGCGTTTTCGGCGACGTTGCCGCCGATCGTGCAAGCCTTCTGGCTGGATGGGTCGGGTGCGTAGTAGAGGCCATGCGGCTCGGCGGCCTTGCTGACATCAAGGTTGATCACGCCCGGCTCCACGACTGCCAGGCGATTTGTGACATCCAGCTCGAGGATGCGGTTCATTCGCGTCGTGACGATCACGACTCCACCCTCGCAGGGGATGGCGCCGCCGGAGAGCCCGGTTCCGGCACCGCGCGCTGTTACTGGAACTCCGTGCCGCCGAGCAGCTCGGACCGCGGCGGCGACCTCGCCGGCATTGTCGGGAAGGACTACGGCTTCCGGCAAGCCACGGTCGATAGTGGCGTCATACTCGTATACCAGGAGGTCCTCCGGCTGGAAGAGCACCCAGTGGGAACCCAATGATGCTTGCAGCTCGCGCACGAGACTGGAACGCCTGGTCACGACTCGTAAGTCTAGCAGGCGCGGACATGCTCTGAAAGTTGTATAATTCTCTCCTGTTACGTTAGGGGTGGGAAGGTTACTGCAGGCTGCGATGGTCACAATGGGCACGCCGGCGTTCGAGTGCCGGTATCCTTGTCGCTTTTGGCCGCGTTAACCAGAATAGTGCCGACTGTATTCAAGGGCGGAGGAGGAAGGATGCTCCGGGGTAGCTCCCGACAGGAACAGCGCGTATGCCGGGGCTCGATCGCTCCGACAAGAAATCACAGACCATGAATTACCGGGCGCTCACGATTCGCTGCGGTCTTGTTTTCGTTGCCTTCGCGCTGGGTACCCTCTTAATTATGGGGCCGGCGGACTACGGTTCGTCGGAAGGCTCGGACAGCGCTGTTGCAGCCAATCCATCGCCGACAAAGCGGCCACGCTCGTCGCCGAGACCCACCCCCTCGGCCACATCGACGGAGGCACCCACTCCGGGGGCCACTGACGCGCCACCCGCTGACCCAGCCCAAACGAGTAGCGGTGGAGACCAATCGTCAGCCGGTGCGGCCCCCGCTTCGTACGGTGGTATACCGGAAAACGTAAACGCCGGGCCGGACATGCTGGCGCTGCGGGACCAGTTGGACGCCGAGATCCGCGCCTACCAGGCCCAGGGTCACATCGACGTCGCTGTAGCCGTGACCGACATGCAGACGAACGAATCGATATCGATCCAGGGAAACACCCCGCACCGCACGGGCTGCACGATCATGATGTTCGGGCTGCTCGCGGCTGTGAGCGAGTTCCAGGCCGGGCGTGGGGACCCCGGCGCGGTTGCCTACTCGATTCGCAAGGGCATCGGTGGGAGCTATCCACCTGAGGTGAGGCATCTGCTCGACGTCGTTTTTGGCTCATACCTGACGGGCACCCTGCGCGGGCGCGAGCTGATGTCCGGCTGGGGTATGCGGGCTTCGCTCTTTGACCACGTTCCCTATTACGGCGGAGCGTCCTACCGCCCCAATATCCTTACGGCCCTGGAGATCAACGACATTTTTGTGCGGCTCTACCGCGGTCAACTGTTTGATCAGCAATGGACTGCTTACACCTTGCAAAAGCTCACTGAGATAGCCTCTTATCTGCAGTACATCCTGCCGGGGCGCTTGCCTCCGGGTCCCACGGTCATTCACAAGATCGGGTTCTACGTTGACTACGATGGCTGGGTTAACAACGATGCGGGCATCGTCACCTTTAAGGGAGCTGACGGCCAGACGAAGGCGTACGCCATAAGCTACTTCTCGCAGCAGGGACGCACCGAATACCAGGGTTATTCCTTTGGCGCGCGGCTCTCGAGGATCGTCTGGGACCACATGGCCCCCAAGTACGGCTGGGTCGGCTCTGCGCCGCCTCCGCCTCCGCCTCCTCCAACGAACCCGCCGACACCGCAGCCCACGCCTGTTCCGACGGCGCCGCCGACGGCTACCCCGGTGCCACCTACGGCAACTCCCCCGCCAACCGCTACTCCCAAGCCCACCGCGACGCCGAAGCCGACCGCCACTCCGCTGCCAACGCCTTAAACGTTCAGTCGGTAGCCCAGCCCAGCGAGCGCTCCACGGCGCGACTCCACCCAGCGTAGAGTTCTTCCCGGCGCTCGGCGATCATCTGCGGCGCGAATCTCCTGTCTTCACGCCAGTTCCGGGCCACATCGCCAGCGTCTTTCCAGTAGCCGGTGGCGAGCCCCGCCAGATAAGCAGCGCCCAGCGCTGTCGTTTCAAGCACAGCTGGCCTCACAACCTCCCGTCCCAGAACATCCGCCTGGATCTGCAGCAGCAGGTCGTTTGCCGCGGCCCCTCCGTCGACGCGCAACTCCGAAAGCGAGATCCCCGAATCGCGCTCGATCGCTTCGATGACATCGCGCGTCTGAAATGCGATCGATTCCAGAGTGGCTCTCACCACATGCGCTCGGTTGGCTCCTCGTGTCAGGCCGAAGATCGCGCCGCGCGCGTGCGGGTCCCAATGAGGTGCTCCCAGCCCGACGAACGCGGGCACAACATAGACACCGTTGGAGTCGGGAACGCTCGCCGCCAGCTCCTGCGATTCCGCTGCGGTACTGATGATTCCCATCTCATCGCGCAGCCACTGGATGGCGGCGCCCGCGATGAACACGGATCCCTCGAGCGCGTAAGTGACCTGATCGCCATTGGCGGCAGGCAAACCCCAGGCGATGGTCGACAGCAGGGACTCCGATCGGACCTGCCGGTCACCCACGTTCATCAGCAAGAACGCACCGGTGCCGTACGTCTGCTTGGCCATCCCCGGCGAGAATGCGGCCTGTCCGAACAGGGCCGCCTGCTGATCACCTCCTACGCCTGCCACTTTAACCGGCTCTCCAAGCGCGGAGGTCTCTCCAAATAGCCCGGACGAGGCCTGCACCCGGGGAAGAACGGATACGGGGACGTCGAGGGCTGCCAGGAGCTCGTCGTCCCACTTGAGGTCGTAGATGTTGTAGAGGAGCGTCCGCGAGGCGTTGGTGTAGTCGGTGGCATGGATGCCGCAGAGCTTGTACAACAGCCACGAGTCAATGGTCCCGAACATCAGCTCGCCGTTGTTCGCCCGGTCGCGGACGCCGGGCGTGTTGTCCAACAACCACTGCACCTTCGTGCCGGAGAAGTAAGGATCGAGCAGCAGCCCCGTCTTCCCACGGAACATTGGCTCAAGCCCTTCGGTGCGCAACGCCTCGCACGTTGATGCCGTGCGGCGGTCTTGCCAGACGATAGCGTTCGCTATCGGCTTGCCGTCTCGATCCCAGATTACGGTAGTCTCGCGCTGGTTGGTGATGCCGATGGCGGCGACGTTTCGCGCAGAGATGCCCGCTTTCCGGAGTGCTTCCTGCGCAGTGTACGATTGGGATTCCCAGATTTCGTTCGCATCGTGCTCCACCCACCCGGGCCGCGGATATATCTGTCGGAACTCCTGCTGAGCTGATGCGGCCGCGTTGCCGGCATGGTCGAAGAGAATTGCGCGGGATGACGACGTTCCCTGGTCCAGGGCAAGCACGAAATCGCTCATGGCGCCGAGGGTAGCACCGGCGTCGAGCGCCTGTCGAGGATTGACCGGTAAGCGGTGGGCTGTGATAGTGGCGGCGATGGAAAAGAAACCATTCTGGGGAACGCTCACTCCGCTCCCAGCGCCGATGCTCACGATGCAGGCCAAGATGCAGGAGGACGCTGGGCTGGAGGGGTTGTTCGCTCCACAAATGTACGGGCCGCCGTTCGTACCGCTGGCGGCAGCCGCTGCCGTTACGACGCGCGTAAGGCTGGCTTCCGGCATCGCGCTAGCCTTTGTGCGCAGCCCCTTCGAGACAGCGATGGCGGCTCAGGACCTGGACCGGATCAGCGGCGGGCGATTCGTCCTTGGGTTGGGATCGAGCGTCCGTTCGTGGAGTGAAGGGTTCTTCGGCATGCCCTACGGTAAGCCATTGGAGCACATGCGAGAGGTCGTCGAGATATTACGCCTTCTCTTCCTGAAGGCTCACACGGGTGAGCTGTCGCGCTATGACGGCAAATACCACAAACTGGACTTTAGCGAACTACAGCCTCCTCAACCTCCCCTTCGCTCTGAAATCCCTATCTGGATCGCCGCCCTGCGCGGCCCGCTGATCGCGCTCGCCGCCGAGATCGGCGACGGTGTCATCGGTCACCCCATCTGGTCAATTCCCTGGATGACGGAGCAGATTCCCGCTCATCTAAAACGCGGGCTCGATCGCGCCGCGAAGCAGCGGTCAGATGTGCAGTTCAACGCCTGGCTGTTCGTGGCCCCGAACACTGATAAGCACCAGGCAATCAACGACGCTCGCGCCACCGTGGCATTCTACGGAGGCGTTCAGCAGTACAAGGACTACTTCGAAGCAAACGGTTTTGGCGCCGAAGCGAGTCGGCTCCAGGAGGGAGTGAAACGCGGAGACTACGCATCGGTGGCCAGCCTGGTTAGCGATGAGATGGCCCAAATGTTCGTCGTCTGCGGCACTCCTGACGAGGTGCGCAAGAAGATCGATCCGCTCTGGGACGTTGCTGACTCGCTGACCCTGGTGCCTCCCGCATATGGGCTCGGAATGGACAAACTGGTGGCCTATTCCGGCGCCATCGCAAACACATTCTACGGCTGACGTGGCGCTTCGCTTCCTGGAGCGCGAGGTGAGGTTGCTGCTGTCCGGCAGCGGCCGCGCTGATCTCGCTGAAGCGGCCATCGGAGACGTTGGGTTTACCGACGACGGAGGTACGATCTACGTACACCTGCACCCGCGCCGGGGTTGGCCGGGACGCGCTCAGGGGCGTGTGTTTGTCCTCGCTTGGGAAGACTACGTGCCAGCAGGAGGGAACCGCCTGCACTGTTATCGCTGGTTGGTCTCGGAGGCGCGGAGAAGTATCGCCGAGAACGCGGAGAAGATCGCGCTCTGGCTCGAGGGGCGGTAATTCGGTCTGATTGTGCTAATATGCGCAGACAAGCGGGAAACTTTACGCTACCGCCCACGGCCACTATCCTTACTGCGGAGGCAGGTAATCGAGAACGCATTGTCCGAAAACCCCGTTATTGACTCCGAAGCCCCATCCGTGGCGCTTGGTACTGCGCCCGCCCCGATTGCCGCTGAGAAGGAGGCACCCCGCATGAAGTTCCTTTCGCAAACGTTTGCGATCAGGACTGAGCGGGGCCCGCAGTTCATCGACATTACGGACTGGGTTGAGGAATCGATCAGGACGGCGGGCCTGAACAACGGGTTCGTCGTCGTCTTCTCCAAGCACACGACCGCTGCCATCAGAATCAACGAGTCGGAGCCGCACTTGTTGGCCGACATGGAAGAGATGCTCGGGAAGATGGCTCCCGCTGAACACGACTACGCCCACAACCGTCATGCCCACAACCTCGCGATAAATGGGGAGAGGCCGAACGGGCATTCTCACTGCCAGCAGCTTATCCTTGGCGCCAGCGAGTCGGTCCCAGTTCTGGACGGCGAGCTGGTCGTTGGGCAGTGGCAGCGCATCTTCCTGGTCGAGCTTGACCACGGGCGCGAGCGCGAAGTCGTTATCCACCTAGTCGGAGAGTAGGGTGGAGGTCCCACCGACCCTGGCCCGTCACCGACGGGACGTTGAGGTATTCCTGCGCAGCCTCCTTGACCGGCCGGGTCCGTCGCTCCTGTATCGGATGGCCCGTTACCACCTGGGTTGGGAGGACGAGCAAGGTAATCCCAGTGATGCCACGGGAAAGGGCCTTCGCTCGGCCCTGTGCCTGCTAGCGTGTGAGGCAGCCGATGGCGAATGGCACGCGGCGGTGCCTGCCGCCTCTGCTGTAGAGTTGGTCCACGCCTTCTCGCTTGTTCACGACGACATCCAGGACCGCGACCGCGAGCGGCACCACCGTCCGGCCGTCTGGACCGTCTGGGGCGAAGCGCAGGCGATCAACGCGGGCGACGCGCTACTGGCGCTCGCGCGGCTGGCGTTGGCGAGGCTCGAGCATGACCGGGATACGCACGCCAGATGTGCCGGCGTATTGGACCAAGCCACGCTGGAGATGGTGGAAGGCCAAACGTTGGACCTGGAGTTCGAGGGCAGCGACGACGTCAGCGTCGATCAGTACCTCGATATGGTTGGCCGCAAGACCGGGGCTCTTTTCGGGTGTTCGCTGAGCATGGGAGCGATCGTTGCTGGCGCGGTTGACGCGCGCGTTGGACAGTTCGATAACCTGGGTCGGACTCTCGGACTCGCCTTCCAGGTCCGCGACGATACTCTCGGTATATGGGGCGATGAGACGAAGACGGGCAAGCCGGGCGGCGCCGACATTCGGCGCCGCAAAAAGTCGTTGCCGGTGCTCCTGGGCCTCCAGGGCAGGAAGGCGGAGGACATTCGCCGCGCTTACGCTGAACATGAGCCCTCCGAGGCAGATGTCGCGACGATCGTGCGAGCTCTGGAAGGGTCGGGCGTCCGCGAGGAGTGTATGTCGATGGCCAGGGACGTGACCGATGATGCCATTGCTCAGCTGAATGCGATGGAACTGGACGAAGCGGCGGGTTCTGACTTCAGAGACGCGGTGAGGTTCTTGCTGAAGCGTGACTTCTAGGGTTAGTCCAAACCCAGGTCGGCTCGGGCCTCTTCGCTCATCATGTCCGGACCCCAGGCGGGATCAAACGTCCACTCGATGTCGACGTCCTTCACGCCGGGTATGAGTCCCAGCGTCTCCTGGATCTGCTCCGTCACCATGGGGCCGATCGGGCAGGCGGGTGTCGTAAGGGTGAGCAGTAGCCGGACACTATCGCTGTTCTCAATGTTGATGTCGTAGACCAGCCCCAGGTCGTAGATGTTGTAGTGGAGCTCGGGGTCGTAAACCTCGCGCAGGGCCTCGACGACTACTTCTTCGGTGACCATCGCGCCTCTATTGTAGCTGATCCGCTTCGGGGGACAGAGACTGCATAGCCTTGAACAGCGCTTGTGTGCCCTGGCCGCCCAGCCCTTCGTCCTTCAGGCGGGCGAACATCTCGTGGACGATGGTGGTGCCCGGCAACGCGACGCCGCCCTCGCGGGCTGTCTCCAGGGCATATCCGAGGTCTTTCAACTGGTGCTCGGCCTTGAAACCGGGGCGGAAGTCTCCCGCGAGCATCTTCGGGCCCAGGTTTACGAGCTGCCAGGAGGCGCCGGCACCGGCGCCGACGGCTTCGAGCATGCGGTCGGTATCCACGCCCGACCGCTGGCAGAGCGTGATCGCTTCGCAGACGGCCATGTTCGTGACGGCGACCGCTATCTGGTTGCAGAGCTTCACGACCTGGCCGCTGCCGTTGGGCCCGCAGTAGACGATCGTCTTGCCGAGCGTCTCGAACACAGGGCGGCAGCGCTCGAACACCTCTTCCTTGCCTCCAGCCATGATCGAAAGCGTGGCGTTGATCGCTCCCTGCTCGCCGCCGCTGACCGGCGCGTCGAGCATCTCGACGCCGGCCTCCGCGAGCCGACCGGCCACGCGGCGAGTGACGGAAGGGGAGATGGTCGACATGTCGATGTGAATGAGGCCTTCGTGCGCGCCTTCGATGATCCCTGCCGGGCCGAGCGTCACTTCTTCGACGTCATCCGCGTATCCGACCATCGTGATGACGATGTCGGAGCGCGCTGCGACAGCCATCGGGCTCTCGCCCTCCGCCGCGTTCTCGGCGGCGACGGCGTCGATTCCCGGACGGCTGCGATTCCAGACGATAACGCGGTAGCCGGTGCGGATGAGGTTGCGGACCATAGGTTGCCCCATGATGCCGAGACCGATGAAGCCGATGTTGGCCGGGCGGTTATTAGCCATGCCTTATCTCCGGGATTAGCCTAGAAGCTCGTTTTGTCATTTTTCGTGTTTTTGGCGAGCAGCAAGTTTGATTGAACGTCATTCAACCGTTACCGTGCTCGGGC
This sequence comes from uncultured Chloroflexia bacterium, assembly GCA_963717065.1. Taxonomy (GTDB): domain Bacteria; phylum Chloroflexota; class Dehalococcoidia; order SM23-28-2; family RBG-16-64-32; genus CAVQVC01. The sequence goes on from CAVQVC010000001.1 coordinate 115,572, forward strand.
CGCCGGTCGAGTCCTTGTGGACGACAATTCGGGCGGGCAGGCGCTCGGCGAGGGCACTGACGTGCGTGATTACGCCGATCAGGCGTCGCCGGTCGGCGCCCAGCACCTCGAGGGCGTCCGCGACCGTCTTCAGCGTGTCCTCGTCGAGGTGCGAGAACCCCTCGTCGATGAAGAGGCTTTCCAGCGTGGCGCTGTCGCCGTCACTGGACATGCCGGGGAGTTGCTCGGCGAGCGCCAGGGCTAGAGAGAGCGAGGCGAGGAAGGTCTCGCCGCCGCTCAGGGTTTGTACCGGCCGTTCCTCGCCGGCGTTCCAGAGGTCCGCAACGCCGAAGTCCTGACCCTTGACCTTGAGGTCATAGCGGCCCATTGAGACCTTTCGCAGCCAGGTGGAGCCGCCGTTGGCCAGCGTCTGCATGGCGCTTTCTCGTACAAAGGCGGGCAGACCGTCGGCCCGGAGGACAGTAGCCAGGTCCTTCGCCAGACGCGCAGCCTCGTTGTGTTGCCGCTCCCTGGTCCGCAACTCCTCGGCCAGGGCGATGTTCTGCTTGATCTGATCGATCCGTGTACGCGAGGCGCCAATGTCCTGGTTCACGGCCGTCTCGCGCTCTTGCGCCTGGTGCAGCCCTTGCTTGACGGCGGCGTTGACGTCCCCGCCAGTGGAGAGTGCCTTGAGAACGTCTTGCCAGCCATGCTTGGTGGCCATCCGCTCGATCTCGGTGCGGGTCTCCGAGGCTTCCTTCTCCGCTGCCTCGAACTCTCGCCGATGCGACGAGGCTTGTGCCTCGAGAGTGGCCACGCTAGCCTGAGCGGCGAGCAGCCCCTGGGCCTGTTTCTCGCGCTGTTCTACGAGCTCCTGGTCCTGTTTGCGGAACGCATCTAGCAATTGCCGCGCCGAATCGAGAGTCGCGACGCGCAACTTCAGTTCCTCGGTGGCGATATCGGGGGTGCCGAGGGCCGCGGCCAGCGACTCGGTCCGGCGTTCGCGGTCAACTTTCACATCCGACAATTGTTGCTCGAGCTTGGCGCCCCGCTCGGCGAGGACCGCGGCGTCCCGTTCCACGTCCGCCGTCGCCTTCTCGGCTTTCTTCTCCTCGCTTCGCGCGTTGTCGAGATTTGTGCGGACGCGGTCGAGGTCCCCATGTCTTCCCGGAGGGAGGTTACCGACGGCCTGTCCGCAAACGGGGCAGGGATCGCCGGCGCTGAGCGCCGTCCGCAGGAGCACGGCGGCGTTAGACTTGCGTACCGCCTCGTAGGCGTCGCTGGCGGCCGCGACGGTCGACACCGCCTCGGCTACGCGATTGCGCGCGGCCGAGGCGGCTGCCTGAATCCGCTCGAGATCTTCACGTACCTTCCCGGCCTCGACACCGAGGGCATTGATCCGCGATTCGATGGCGTCCCGCTCCTGCGCGTCAGTGACAGCGCCGGTTAGCTTGAGGTGGAGATCGGCGTCGTAGTCGGTTTCCTTCGCTTTTCCGCGGAGTTGCCCTATTCGGGTATCGAGGTCGGCGATGGCGTTCTCGCCGCCTTCCAGTGTCTTTCGCGCCTCCTCCAGAGCCGCGGCGGCCTTCTCAGCGTCTCGTTCTTCATTGTGCCCCCTGGTGGTCGCGGCGAGGAGTTGCTCGGCGGCGCGAGCTGCAATCTCAAGGGCATCTCGTTTCCCGGAGAGCTCGCGGGCCTCCTCGGTGAGCCGGTCAAGCATGTCCTGCGCCGACGCCAGCGCGTCAACGGTCGCATCGCTCAATTCCTTCTCGAGGCGGCCGCGAATCTGATCAGCTTCGCCGCGCTCCTGCGCGGAGAGCGCGTTCGCGCGCTGCTGCATGACACTGTAGACGCCCAGCCTGAGCAGCCGGTCGAGGACTTTGCGCCGTTGGTCGCGGTCGCCGGCGAGAAACTCCTGGAACTCGCCCTGTGGGAGCAGCACCGAGCGGATGAAGGCCTCATAGTCCATCAGGAGCAGCCGCTCGATAAAGGCGTTCGCGTCCTTCACACGATCCACCTCTTCGGGGAGGAACTCGCCCGTGTCTTCATGGAAGCGCTCGAGTTGCGGCGATTTCTGGCTGCGCTTCGAGGTTTCGCGGAAGATGCGGTAGCGTTCGCCGTTCGCGGAAAACTCCAGCGTCACCTACATCCGGTCGTCGCCCTGGCTGATCAGCTCCTTGATGCCCCGTCCGACGCGTGGCATCTGCCCGAAAAGGGCGTAGGTGATCGCGTCGACCAGTGAGGACTTGCCGGAGCCGGTCGGGCCGGTGATCGCGAAGAGGTCGAGCTCGGAGAAGTCGATCGAGACGGGCTGCCTGTACGACGGTGAGGCCCTGCACTTCCAGCCTAATCGGCCGCACTGGTCGCCTCTTCGTGCAGACGGTTGAACAGGGCCATCAGTTCAGGCGCAGGCGGCGGCCTGGTAGGCCGACTGGTAGTAGGCATTGAAGAGCTCGCCGGCGCTCATGCCACGCGTCTGAATGCTCTCCTGCACCGCCTCTTCGTCGGTGCGCTCGACGACGATGTCGACGGCGTTCGGCAGCAATCTCGCGCACCTGCTCGGCGAGGCCGGGCAGCGGGCGATCGACCTTGACGAACACCTTGACGTAGGCGTCCGGACGGTGGAGGTGCAAGGCCTTCAGTCTCGTCCAGGGTGACGCCCTGTTTGTGGCTTGCCGATGTTGTGCAGCTGGCGGATCGACTTCAGCGGTACTCGCTCGACGCGGGCCTTCTTTCCGGGCGACACGTCGACGATGTTTACGCGCTTCGGCTGGCCGGCTTCGCCGAAGTCGCACTGGAGGAGCGAGCCGCAGTAGTAGGCGTTGGCCAGCTGGAGCCCCTTCGGCTGCTCCGGCTTGTGCACGTGGCCGAGGGCGATGTACTGGGCGGCGGAAGGGAGGCGCTGGCGGCGGATGACGTAGGCGTTGCCCATGTGCAGTTGCACGCTCGCCGCTCTCCGGGCCGCCGACCTTCGCGTCCTCTACCAGGACGTGCGCCATCAGGACGTTCACGGTGTCCGCGCGAACGATTTCGCAAGGTGCGTCATCATGCTCGGCGACGCCGTCCGCGTACTCTTGCTTGTGCGATCCTTCCTCCATCAGGCTCTCGAAGTCGCGCACCTTGCGCTCGCTGACCCAGGGCAGCGCGGCGATTACGGCCGTCTCCGACTCGTCACGGCTGGCCAGCTCGATGACGCCGCCCTCGTTCAGCCGTGACCGGCTCGCCGACACGTAGATGCCGAGGTGGCCGAGTACGCGGTGCGTAGGCGTTCAGCGCCGCGGGTGGTCGTGGTTGCCGGCGATGACTACGGCAGGGATGCCGGCGCCGACTAGCTCGCGCGAAGAAGTGGAAGACGATGCGCTCTGCCTCGGGCGGTGGCACGGCCGAGTCGAAGACGTCCCCGGCGACGAGCAACACAGTCGACTTCGCGGTCGCGGGCGATTTCGAAGACTTCGTCGAGGGCGGCGACGTACTCGTCGTCGCGCTTGTGGGTGCGGAGTGGCTTGCCGATGTGCCAGTCAGAGGTGTGGAGGAAGCGCATCGAGTTGTCAGTCAGTGATCAGTTGGCAGCCAGTCACCGCGTGAAGCCTTTCGGGGTCCCTTCTGCTTCGGCCTGCTTCGTCGGGGCGGGTGGCCCAGGCGGGGAAGGGGAACTGGAGCAGGAGCGGGACGGGGATCTCCGGCTGGTGCATGAACATGCTGCCGGGCTTGAGCAGGGCGGCGCGTGCGCGCGCGGCCGGCGTCAGGAAGCCGTACTCGCCGCGCTCGGCCTCGGCGGTGTCGAGGCGCCCGACGATGCGGTAGGAGGCGTTGGCGACGACGCGGCGCTCCACCTCGCTGGCCGTCTGCTGCGCGCCGATCAGGATGACGCCCAGGCTGCGGCCGCGCTCGGCGATGTCGAGGACGACTTCCTTGATCGGGCTCCAGCCGTCGCGGGGCGCGTACTTGTTGAGCTCGTCGAGGACGACGAAGACCAGCGGCTGCGCGCGTGCCCTGCTCGTCCTTCTCCGCGAGCAGCTGCTTGAGGACGACGCCGACGACGAAGCGCTTGGCGCGGTCGTGCAGGTTGTGGATGTCGATGACGTTTAGCTGGCGCTGCCTGCCAGTCGATGCGGTGCGCCTCCTCGTCCTCGCGCTGAGTCGAGGTTGCGGATGAGGTGGCCGACTGCGTCGGCGGCGGCGTACAGGCGGCGCAGGAAGGCGTCCTGGTGGCCGTCGCCAGCGTTGCCCCTGCGCGAAGACGATGTCGCGGTTGTCGTCGATGTGCGTGACCAGGTCCTCGAACGTGGTGATGCGCAGTGCCGTCCAGCTCGACCCAGGTCTGTCGGTCTCGGGCTGGCTGCGCGTCTCGTCGGCGAGGTAGCGCTCGACGACGGTGACGGCGTACGAGAGCTGGCTCGTCTCCGAGTCGGCTTCGGCGAAGAGGAAGCGCAGCAGCCGTCCCTGGCAGAACTCGCGCAGCGACCAGACGTATGCCGTGACGCCCTCCTGCCGCGAGCCCAGCCGTGCACGATCTCGAACCGCGCCTGCTGCGCGGGCGACCAGAGGCCGACGTCCTGGAACGGGCCGCAGGGCAGGCCGAGCTGCTCGTACTTCTCCTCGTCTTCGGCGCTGATAGCCGCGCGTTGGCCTTGTCGGCGAACATCAGGTCTTCGCCCTTGACGTTGAAGATGACGGCGCGCGCGTTGGCGCGGTTCATCCCCAGCGCGTCGGAGTGGAACAGCGAGTAGAGCAGGAACATGGCGCAGCTCGTCTTGGTGGCGACGCCGGAGATGCCGCGAGATGTTGACGTGCGCGCCGCGCGTGCCGTCCAGGAAGTCGAGGTTGCCCCAGATCACGTCGCCCTCGCGGGAAAGGCCGGCCGCGAAGCGTGTGCTCCATCGGTCGAAGTAGAGCGCGGTGTCGCGCTCGCGCCCGTCGGCGCGGAAGGCCGTGCTGGCCCGGCTGCGGCGGCACGAAGATCTCCGGCTCGATGCGCGTGACGGAGACGTGCGCCGCGGTGGCGATGCCGACCGGCAGGACGCCCTCGGCGACGCGGAAGACGTCGGAGTCGAACTTGGCGCCCTCGTACTGGGCGCGCACGATGTCGACGACGCCGTAGAGCGTGATGTCGCCGCGGCCCGGGACATGGCGTCTTCACAGCGACGATGTCGTCGAGCTGGAGGTACTGGTCGTCGCCGACGCCGACCCAGAAGTCGAGCGGGTGCGCGGGGTCGGTGCCGAGGACGCGGCCGACTTCGACGCCGCTCATACGCCAACGCCTTGCCGGTGGAAGTGCACTTCGATGTGGCGGCGGATCCACTCGTGGTCTCCGAGTTCGTGGCGGAGGAGGTTCTCGAGGCCGCCACCGGGTAGAGGTTCTGCGGCGCACGCGCATCCCAGGCGGGGTGGGAGGCGAAGCGGGGAAGGTGCTGCGAGATCACGTCCGCCAGTTGCACGGTGGCGTGAAGGCTCTCGGAGTCCGGAGTTTCCAGCCGGACGAGGCCGGTCCACGGGTGGTCGAAGGAGCGCGAGCTCGCCCAGGCGCATGTACCAGGAGTAGACCGCGCGGTCGCGGCCGATGCGGAAGAGGGGGGTGCGCTGGCCGAGACGGATCTCGCTGAGGACGCGCAAATGATCGCCCTCGAGGTACTGCTTCTGCATTGTCTTCACGAGGCCGACGGCGATGCTGTTTCGGGACGAGCCGAAGTTGAGGCGTCCGTCCATGATCACGAGCGGATGCCCGGCCTGAACGAGGCTCTCGCCTAGCCGTGTTTCGGCGTCGCGGCGAGCTGAGGTGAGCGCGTCGAAAACGCCGGCGAGTCCCGTGGACGCGCTGTTGGTGACGCGGAAGTCCAGGGTCATCGGCCCGCAGGGGAGCGCGAGAGGTGGCGTGTCCCCACCGCCGTCAGACAGAGCTAGGACACGGTCGGGTAGCTGCGATTGAGTGGCGGCGCGGCCGGAGGAGTGAAAGACGGCGCCGACGGCGACGGACGCGAGCGCTCCGTAGACCATGCGGCCGTTGTCCTCGCCGATTACGCGCATCTCGACTCGCTGCACACCATCGACGAACACGACCGTATCCGGCAGGGCGCGCGGCTCGGGCGTTACCGGCGCCCAGTCGCGAGTCTCGACGTAGGGGTCGACGTCGGCGTCGGGGCCGTCGTCCTCTTCAACCTGGATGGCGCTTTCGTAATTGATTGGACGCGGGTCGAGGCGGAGGTTCAGTGGCATGTATCGGTGGCAATGATAGCTGACATGGTTCCATGGTCAACGGAAACAGGTGGGTGATTTGTTGGCAAGGGGGAAGTGGCACCGGGTGAGGAGATGGGAGGTATGAGGTGGGAAGTAGGAAGAGGATGGATGGACCGGGCATCGTGTGGTGGTATAAAGGGCTGGAGTAGAGGGAGAGTTTCGATGGACTACGGGGTGCACCTTCCGCTGATCGACTTCGACGGGCGGGGGCGCGATCTGAAGGAGCTCCTGGACTACGTGCGAGCTGCCGACGAACTGGGTTATGCGGCGGTCACGGCGAATGATCACATGGTTTTCCCGCGGCCGTGGCTGGACGGCCCGACTGCACTGGCAGCGGTGGTCCCGGTCAGCGGTAGGATGACGTTGGCCACGACGATCACGTTGCTGGCGGTCCGCGGGCCGGTCGCAGTGGCGAAGGCGCTCGGCGCCATCGACGTGCTCTCCGGTGGCCGGCTCGTAGTGGCCGCCGGTCCGGGTTCGTCGCCGCTGGATTACAGGGCCGTCGGGGTACCCTGGGAGGAGCGCTGGAAGAGGCTGGGCGAGGGGGTGCGGGCGCTGCGGGCGTTATGGAGTGGAGAAACGGCGTTCCAGGGGCGCTTCTACTCGTGGGAGGGGTTGAAGCTGGAGCCGGGGCCGGTGCAGAGACCGGCGCCGCCGATCTGGATCGGAAGCTGGGGATCGGAGGCGGGGTTGAAACGAACGGCGCGAATCGGCGACGGGTGGCTTGCCTCGGCGTACAACACGACGCCGCCTGAATTTGCGCTGGGTCTGCAGATGCTGAACGGTTACCTGGAGGCAGAGGGCAAGGACCCGGCTACGTTCCCCAGCGCCCTGGCGACGATGTGGTTCCACGTGACGGAGGACCGTTCGGAGCGCGACCGCGTCTTTAGAGACATCCTGCAGCCGATGATCAACCGGCCGCTGGAGGTGCTGGAGGACCGGCTATGCGTCGGCAGAGCCGAGGAGTGCGCCCGAAAGCTGAGGGCGCTCGCCGACGCGGGTGCGCAGCGGGTCTATATTTGGCCGGTGCTCGACCCCGTGCGTCAGATCCAGCGGTTCTGGGAGAGGGTTGTGCCACTGGTGGTTTAGTCAGTTACTGGACGTTGGCTGAGCAGTACGTTCAGCGAATTCGCCAGTCGCGAAATTGAACATTAGCTGCTTTCCGCCGTTGTTCAGAAGGAGCACGAAGTTCGTCGGGTGAGCGAGCACTGTCACGCCTCCGGTAAAGGGTGGAGTGACAAATTCCCATTCTGAATACGGATGATCGGCAGTGCCCCTCAAGCAACCTTCGTCAGCCAAGTCGCATTGGTAGACGCCGATTACTCCCTGGTTGTCACTCTCGCCTGGGGCTGTCCCCAGCGTCGTGATAACCCTGTACCCCTCCTCGAGCTCATTACAACTGCTTATCTCACCGTACTGCTGTGCGATAGCCGTTCCGAGCACGCTCTCAGGGCTGAACCATGGCCCGCACGCCGCTAATGTATCCCCGGGCGCCAGGCCCACTACGCTTGAACAGTCCCTGAATCGCGTGGCCTCGGGGCTTGCGCCGTCGCGGGCCGGACGAGGCGAATCGCAACCTTCTAACCTCCTCTCACCGAGAGGCCGGTCTAGCTCCACTTCGTGTTCTTCCCACCTTAGCTCGGCGGTGCAGGACGATGACCCGCTCTCCTGGTAGTACGCCTGGATTTTGACTAGTTCAGGAGATTCAGTGACATCCAGGTCGTCAAACGAATCACACGAGCCACCGATTGCGACGCTGAGATGCAATGTGTTTCCTGCGGGCTCCTCTCTCAGAACCCAGTCGGTCTGAGTCGAGTCGGAGCCGCAACCTGCGATGAGGACGAAGCAGGCAAACGCCGAAATCACACTGCCAATTCGGAGCACGCCGTGGGAAGACATGGCAGCCTTAGAACGCGCTGACGCCCAGCAGCTCCCGTCCGAGGATCAGCTTCTGGATCTGCGTGGTGCCTTCGTACAGCGACAGGCCGATGGCGTCGCGGAGGAGGCCCTCGACGGGGTACTCGCCGAGGTAGCCGACGCCGCCGTGGAGGGAGATGGCGGTGCGGGCGGCGCGGACGGCGGCCTCGGTAGCGAAGTGCTTGGCCATGACGACGTTCTTCGTCGCGGGCTGGCCCGCATCGCGGACGCGGGCGGCTTCGATCGTGAGGAGGCGGGCGGCCTCGCAGTCGGTGGCCATGTCGGCGACCATCTCCTGGATCAGCTGGTGGCCGGCGATCGGCTTGCCCCACTGTTCGCGGTGGGTGGCGTAGGCGATGCAGGCGTCGAGGCAGGACTGGATGATGCCGACGGCGCAGGCGGCGGTGGACGTACGCCCGCTCTCGAGCGAGGTCTGGGCGATCTTGAAGCCGTCGCCCGGCCTTGCCGAGCAGGCGGTCGCCGGAGACGCGGACGTCGTCGAAGAAGAGGGCGGCGGTGTTCGAGGCGTGGAGGCCGAGCTTCTCTGCGATGACGCTGGCGCTCGAGGCCCGACGGAGTCGCCGTCGACGACGAACGCCGCCATGCCCTTGTGGCGCTCGCCGGGATCCGTCTGGGCGAAGACGACGATGAGGTCGGCGACGGAGCCGTTGGAGATCCAGAACTTGGCGCCGTTCAGCACCCAGTCGTCCCCGTCACGCTTCGCGGTCAGTTCGCCGGCGGCTGGGTCGGAGCCGACGTTCGGCTCGGAGAGGGCGAAGGCGCCGACCTTGCGGGCGGCGAAAAGGTCCGGTAGCCAGCGTGCTCCGCTGCTCCTCCGAACCGAAGTTGTAGACCGCCGTGCCGACGAGCGAGAGCTGAACGGTGAGCGCCGCGGTGAACACCGAGGGGCTGGCGCCGCCGATCGCCTCGCAGAGGAGGACGTAGGAGACGTTGTCGATGCCGGCGCCGCCGTACTCTTCGGGGAACGGCCCGGCGAGCAGGCCGTTGTCGGCCAGCTTGCGCATGACGTCGAGCGGAAACGTTTCGTCGTTGGCGCGGTCGCGGACGTGTGGGCGTATCTCGCGCTCGGCGAAGCGCTTCGCGGTGTCATAGGTCATGCGTTGGGCGTCGGTCAGTTGCATCGATCGCTCCGGGAGTGCAGCCGCGGAATAACGCGGATTGGGCTCTGAGTGGGCGTCTACGCCAGTTTAGCACCGGCAGAACCTGCTCATTTCTATTGACACGCGTATTACGCGGGCGTATGCTCAGGCTCACTTCGCTGTCGCTGTGGGTGTTTTCGCGAAGCCGGAGGTCGAGTGGCAAGCAGCAGAAGAGGTGCTACGGGTACATTTCTCGCCCTGGGCGCGGCAGTTGCCTTGCTGCTGTTCGCAGACCGCAGCGCGCTGGCCCAGTCGCCGTCGCCTACCCCACTAAACGTCCGGCCCACGACCTCGACCAGCGAACCGATCACAAACACGGTCGTTCCTGAGAACAACCAGGCGCAGCCCAGCCAGAGCAAGCTGTCGGACGACGGTGGGAGCGGCGTCACGTCGGGCATCGTCATCGGGCTGGCCGTGGCTGCCGCAATAATTTTCGCCGGAATCGCCTACAGAATCGTGCGGGGTCGCCCGCGGACGGAATGACGCAGGAGGAATGAGATGAACGTTGTGCGAGCGCTACCGATCCCGGGATGGAGATGGGTTCTCTGCGCGTTAGCCGTGGGGATTGCCGTATCGGTAGCGTTCCCCGCCTACGGCGCGATTAGCGGCAAGCGCTGGATCACGGGCGAGTATCCCAGTGAGGCAGCGTTCGAGGGGACGGGGACCATGTGGTCTCGCGGATACTATTCCAAGATCATCGCCATCCAGCATTCGACCGACACGATCACCACTTGGTCGCACGCCAACACCGCCATCCTGGGCACGGGGTATGGATCATCCGTGCTTTCCGGAAGCGACTTTTGGACAGTTGGCGACAACCTCCCGAACGTCAACCGGATGAACATCACCAACGGCCAACTCACCACCTGGGCCCTGCCCACGGCGGACGCATGCGGCGTTCGGGACCTGGCCGTCGACTCGGCGGGCCTCGCCTGGTTCGGCAAGAGCGACTCAAAGGTCGCCAGCATAGACCCAGCGACCAATACCCTGACCGAGTGGCCGATGCCTACAGCCGGCGCTTATTGCCCCGCCGTATTTGCTGTAGAGGGGAGCGGCGCCACACAGAAAGTCTGGTTCTGCACGAGACAGATCGACAAGATCGGATACCTGGCTCCCAGCAGCGGAACCGTCACTGAGTGGACAATCCCGGGCAACCCGCCGGACTTCACAACCTGCGCGGCTCCGAACGCCTCTGGCCAGATCTGGTTCTCCAACGCACAAACCAGCATCCGACGGCTCGATACCCAGACCAATAACCTTAACGTGTGGCCCTGCCAGGTTGGCTGCGCCGCCATCGCCGGCAACTCCACGGAGGTGTCCGGCAAGGTCTGGCTCGCCGACGGCACCGACCTCATTCGCTTCGACCCCGTGGCGGGCGAATTTATCGAGTACACCGGTCTCAGCTGCAGCTCAAACCGTCCGTTTGTGGATAGCGGTGGCAACATCTGGACGACCTACCACGGTGGTGGCACCGTGTGCCGGTTCCCGCCGCCGCCATAGGGTTCAGTCTGGTAGGTAGACTTCGGAATGAACATGACGGAAGCCAATGATCGACTCCGGTAGGATGTCCGTTGAGCGCCGCGCGGCGTTTGCGGCGGCGCTGGCCGGCGCGCTGATCTGTGCGTCGATCGCCGGATATGGCGCGGTTCTGGCGATCTCCTCCAATTCGGCGCAGGTGACACCCACGAGCGTTACCGCGACTTCATCGGTCCAGGTCATTGGCCCGGGCGCACCCAACTCAGCCGGCATCAACAACGGCGCGAATGCTGCCAGCTCTGGACAGAGCGTCGCCGCAGGTACGCCCAACTCCGCAGGCATCGCCAACGGCACGCCGTCGGGTTCCTCGGGGCAGGTGGTTGTTGCAGGCGCGCCGACCTCCCCCGGCGCCGTTTCCGGCGTGCCGTCGACCTCGTCATCCGTAATCGCCGCGCCCGCCGCGCCCGCATCCGCCGGCACCACTACGGCAAGCGCAGCGCCTACTGTAACGGCGCTGGTCCCGGTGAGCACGGTCCGCTCCCCGTCGGGCGCGGCGAGCACGCGCTACGATAACGGGTCGAGCGCTGCCTCGGTGCAGGCCCTCGCGTCTTCCTCGCTGGTCAGGACCTCTTCCGCCGCGTCGGCCCCGCGCTACTCGAATGGCGTCTCACAGGCGTTGGTGCAGGCGCTATCGCCGGGCTCGCTCGTCCAGTCATCCTCCGGCTCCACCGCCACGCGGTACACCAACGGTGTGCCATCTTCTTCGGTTGTCGCGCTCACGCCGAAGTACTCGCCCCCCTTCGGCGACGTAGATTGCAGCAACACTGTGAATGCCGTTGACTCGCTGAAGGTGCTCCGGAAAAACGCGGGTCTTAGCGTGGCGCAATCAGAGCCTTGCACGGATGTTGCCACGATGCTGGCGCTCGGTCAGCTACAGGGTGACGTTGACTGTAGCGGTGCCGTGAATGCGGTCGACTCGCTCAAGCTCCTGCGCTTTGGCGCGGGATTACAGGTGGCGCAGGGTCCCGGCTGTCCGCTGATCGGTCAGTAGCCGTCCCTCGCGCGGGCGCCCCGCCGCGAGAGATGTTCACCACGTGGCCTGCTGCTTGAATTTCTCTGCTTCGGCGGAGCCGCCGGTGGCGTCGCCGGCGCTGTAGGAGTGGGCGCCGGTACCGGCGAGCTTGCCCGCGTCGACGATCAGGTACTCGTCGCGGATGGGCTTGCCCTCGAACCAGCACTCGAGGATCTCTCGGACGCCGGCTGCGTAGCGCGCCTGTGCGGAGAGGGACGTGCCTGAAGTGTGCGGGGTCATGCCGTGGTGGGGCATCGTGCGCCAGGGGTGGTCCTTCGGCGGCGGCTGCGGAAACCAGACGTCGCCCGCGTAACCGGCGAGGCGCCCGCTCTCCAGGGCCCTGGCAACGGCGTCGCGGTCGCAGATCTTGCCCCGGGCCGTGTTAACCAGGTAGGCGCCGCGCTTCATCGTACCGATCATCGCGTCGTCGAACAGGTGCTCGGTCTCGGGGTGCAGTGGAGCATTGATGGTGACGACGTCACAGGCGGGCACCATGGCCGCGGCGTCGGGGTGGTAGGTGAGGCCGAGGTCGCGCTCCACGTAGCCAGGGAGGCGGTGGCGATCAGTGTAGTGAAGCTTGACGTCGAATGGCTTGAGCCGCCTGAGGACGGCTGAGCCGATGCGGCCGGCGCCGACTGTGCCGACGGTCATCCCTTCGAGGTCGTAGGAACGGGAGACGGCATCGGCGATGTTCCAGCCGCCGTTCACAACCCATTGGTAGGACGGGATGTAGTTCCGCACCAGCGACAGGATAAGCATCACGACGTGCTCGCTGACGCTGATGCTGTTGCAGTAGGTCACCTCGGCGACAGTGATTCCCCGGTCGATGGCGGCCTGGAGGTCGACGTGGTCGGAGCCGATGCCCGCGGTGAGTGCCAGCTTGAGCTTTGGGGCGCGGGCGATGCGTTCTTCGGTCAGATAAGCCGGCCAGAACGGCTGCGAGATGACGATTTCTGCGTCCGGCAACTCGCGGTCGAATACGCTGTCAGCGCCGTCCTTGTCGGAGGTGACGACCAGGGTGTGTCCGTTGCTTTCGAGGAACTTGCGCAGGCCGAGCTCTCCGGAGACGCTTCCCAGGAGGTCTCCCGGCGTGAAATCGATCGCGGTGGGCGTTGGCATCGTCTGGCCGTCGGGATAGCGCTCTAGCTTCGGGATGTCGTCGCGGGCGTAGGTCGTCGGGTAGCCGTCGACGGGGTCGTCGTAGAGCACGCAAAGGACTTTGGCCATTCTTTATCACCCCTTGTCTCAATGGCGCACCGAATTTTGAGCAAGCACAGTCTATCAGAGGCTATCTCATTCGCAAGCTGATATACTGCGTGCGCTAACGCCCTGAAGAGGAGGTTCACTCATGTCATCACGAGGTCTACGGAGCCTGGGCCGGTCGGGTCTGCGGGTGTCGCCGCTCTGCCTGGGAGCGATGAATTTCGGAAACGAGCAGTTCGGCTGTGATGAGGAGACATCGATCGGGATCGTCCACGCCTACCTGGACGCCGGGCACAACTTCATCGATACGGCGAATGTGTATTCAGGCACCAAGTCAGAGACGCTGGTCGGACGCGCCGTGAAAGGTCGGCGAGACAGCGTTGTCATCGCCACTAAAGCCGCGTCGCCGCTGGGGCCGGGACCGTTCGAAAGCGGGACGAGCCGCAAGCACGTGACGAAGGCCTGCGAGGACAGCCTGCGCCGCCTGGACACCGACTACATCGACTTGTACCAGATGCATCGCTACGATGACAGGACACCGCTCGAAGAGACGCTCAGCACGCTGAACGACCTGGTGCGGCAGGGGAAGGTGCGATACATCGGCGTGTCCAACTGGACGGCTTCACAGATTGCTGAGGCCTGCATGGTAACGCAAATGAAGGGTTGGGAGCCGCTGGTCAGCCTGCAGCCGCAGTACAGCATCCTGTCGCGCGATATCGAGGTGGAGATCGCGCCTGTTTGCCGGAAGTTCGGGCTGGGAATTATTCCGTGGAGCCCCCTCGGCGGTGGGATGTTGACCGGCAAGTATAAGAAGGACGAGGACCCGCAGGAGGGGACGCGCTTCGCGGCGCCGGGGCCATTCCAGCAAGTCTGGAGGACGAGGGCGCTGAACGAGCGAAACCACGCTATCGTCGGTGTCGTCCTGGAGGAAGCGGGGAAGCTGGACATCTCGCCGATCGCGCTGGCGCTGGCCTGGAACCTGTCGAGGCCGGGGGTCGTGGCGCCGATCATCGGTCCGAAGAGCGTGAAGCAGCTCGAGGACAACCTGGCGGCGCTGGACGTGACGTTGCCGGAAGATACGGTGCAGCGGATCGACGCGGCGAGCGAACCCAGGTTGCCGTACCCGCACGACTTCCTGCGGATGGCGCGGCAAATGGCGTCTGCGCTGGCGCAGCAGAACGCGCCGGCGGCGCGCTAGCAGTTGAACGAGTAGCCGATTCCGCGGCGCGTGATGATGTACGTCGGGCGGTCGGGATCGTCCTCTATCTTGCGACGGAGCCTGCCGATGTGGACGTCGATCGTCCGTGTCTCGCCGAACGCCTGGTAGCCCCAGACCTCGCGCAGGAGCTCCTCTCGGGTCAGTACGCGTCCGCGGCCTCGCATTAGCAATACAAGCAGTTCGAACTCGCGGCGCTTCAGATCCAGTCGCTTGCCGTTCTTCGTTGCCTCACGACGGTTCAGGTCTACGGTTATCTCATTCGTGGACAGAAGCTCCGCCGGGTCGTCCGGAGCACGATCTTCGGCACGTCTCAGCCGCGCCCGAACGCGAGCGATCAACTCATTCATGCTGAACGGCTTGGTCATGTAGTCGTCGGCGCCCAGCTCGAGGGCGACGACTTTGTCTATCTCATCGGTCTTGGCCGTGAGGATGAGTATCGGCACTCCCGTTTCCCGCCGCAGCACCCGGCACAGCTCGAAGCCATGCATCCCCGGGAGCATGAGGTCGAGGATGATAAGGTCAGGCGACCCCTGCCTGGCGGTAGTAAGCGCCGATTCGCCGTCGGCGGCGGTGAGAACCTCATATCCCTCCTTGCCCAGGTTGAAGCGCATGGTGCTGAGGAGGGTGGGCTCGTCGTCCACAACAAGGACGCGGGTCATATAGAGGAATTGTGCGGCGGGGTGGCTGCTGGTGGACTAACGGACTGTTAACGAGTGATTAGGTTTGTGTAAAACGAGGCGGAGGGTCAACGTAAACGGAATGTTAATGAAAGGTAACACCGCTGTTAGAACTCCAAGGGGGAGGCAACTTTTCGTTCACAGTGGTACTCTGTTTCTTGGGACGGCCCTTGTCCATGCCCCGAACCCGCGATAAATTATGGGCGCAAGAGCGTAGAGCAGGGTCGCCCTCGCTCACGGTCGTGTCGTTTCGCCCCTGGAGGGACCGTGAGCAGCCCTGCGAAAGCCGGGAGGAGATTCGCGTCAATGTCGTCTGAAGACCCCGTGTCGAAACGTATCAACGATGCTGTCCAGCGTCTTGTCGACGAGTTCAAAGGGTTGATCCCCAGCGAGACCATCGTGAGGTCGGCCGAGGAGGCCATCGGGGCGTACCAGAACGCCCGAATCACCGATTTCATACCGCTACTTGTGTATCGTTCCACCCGCGAGCAATTGGGTGAGCTGGCACACTCTTCGGTCGAGAGGGGTCCTCTCGAGCGCGGCTAGGCGCCGCTCTCGCTGAAGGAATCACTTGCTTACATACGAACGGCCGCCGGCGGACGAAGGTCAACTCGGGCCGTCTGACAAGTATCTGAACCGCGAGCTGTCCTGGTTGCATTTCAATGCGCGCGTGCTGGCCCTTGCCGAGGATCCCAGGACTCCGCTGCTGGAAAAAACCAAGTTCCTGGCGATATTTGCGTCCAACATGGACGAGTTCTTCATGGTCCGTGTCGCCGCACTGAAGCGGCAAAAGGCCGCCGGCCTGACGCAGCGGTCTGCCGACGGAAGGACAGCCCAGGAGCAACTCGAGCTAATCTCTTCTACAGCGAACACCCTGTCGGGTCGGCATGCTCGCCTTGCTGTCGATGAGGTGATGCCCGCGCTGAGGGAACAGGGCATCCGGATCATGCGTTGGACTGAGTTGTTGGACGCCCAGCGGCGTGAACTCGAGGTGCTGTTCCGGGAGCGCATCTTCCCGATCCTGACGCCTCTCGCCGTCGACCCCGGGCACCCCTTCCCCTACATCTCCAACCTATCGTTGAACCTGGCCGTCCTCGTGCGCGAACCGACCCTGAACAAGGTGCTGTTTGCGCGCGTGAAGGTACCACCGCTGCTCCCACGCCTGCTTCCACTTTCAGACGGTATGTCTTTCGTGCCCCTGGAGGACGTGATAGCCGCTAACCTCAGCCACCTCTTCCCGGGAATGGAGATTATCGAACAGCACGCGTTCCGCGTCACGCGGGACACCGAACTGGAAGTCGATGACGACCGCGCCGACGACCTCCTGCGGGCACTGGAGGAAGAGCTGACCCGAAGGCGGTTTTCGCGTGCCGTGCGACTCGAGATCGAAGAGGCGATGCCGGGGCACCTCCTGGAGCTGCTGATGCGGGAACTTCAGGTCGACGAACCCGACGTCTACCGGTTCCCAGGCCTGCTCGATCTGACGGCGCTCATGCTGCTGAACGGGATAGACCGTGCGGACCTCAAAGACACGCCGTTCCAGCCGATGACTCACCCCGACTTGATCTCCTCCGAAGACGTGCCAATGGACGTCTTCGCGGTGCTTCGCGACCGAGACGTGCTGGTGCACCATCCATACGAGTCATTCACGACGAGCGTCCAGCGTTTCATCGAACAGGCCGCCACCGATCCAGATGTGCTTGCGATCAAGCAGACGCTGTACCGCACGTCAGGCGAGAGCCCGATAGTGGACGCGCTGATCGAGGCAGCGGAATCGGGCAAGCAGGTAGTGGTGCTGGTCGAAATCAAGGCTCGGTTCGACGAGATCCCGAACATCAATTGGGCCAGGACGCTGGAAAAGGCCGGCTGTCATGTCGTCTACGGGCTTGTCGGACTGAAGACGCACGCCAAGCTGTGCATGGTGGTGCGGCGCGAAGGTGAGAAGCTCCGCCGGTACCTCCACATCGGGACGGGAAACTACAATCCGACGACGGCGCGCGTCTACGAAGACCTGGGGCTTCTCACGGCCGACGAATCGCTCGGCGCGGACGTCGGCGACCTGTTCAACTACCTGACCGGGTATTCGCGACAGACGAACTATCGGTCGCTCATTGTCGCGCCGCACGCCATGCGCGACCGGATTGTCTCGATGATTGAGCGCGAGGCAGTCGTGAGCTCGCCCGAGCGGCCGGGTCGAATCATCTGGAAGATGAATAATCTCGTCGACGAGGCGGTAATCGATGCCCTGTACGAAGCGTCGCGGGCCGGGGTTCAGATAGACTTGCTCGTGCGGGCGATCTGCGCGCTAAAGCCGGGCGTCCCGGGTCTGAGCGACTCGATTCACGTCCGCAGTATCCTCGGTCGGTTTCTTGAGCATTCTCGCATCTATTACTTCGGCAATGGAGGGCAGGAAGAGGTGTACATCGGCAGCGCCGACATGATGCACCGAAACCTGGACCGCCGCGTCGAGACGTTGGTGAAGGTCGAGCGGCCGGACCTCAAGGAGCGGATAAGGACGCTTCTGGAGACTGCCCGCTCGGATAATTCCTCGTCGTGGAACCTGGATTCACAGGGCCGCTGGAGCCCGCTTGAAGTGCCGCCGGGCGAGCCAGCGCAATCGCTCCAGGCTATCATGCTGCGAGAGAACGGGCATGGCTCGTGAGACCGAGCTCAAATTCCTCGTAGATCCCGAGTTCGAGATTCCGGCTCTGGATCAAGGGGACGCCGGCGTTGCGGCGGTCGCCGAACTGCCTTCGCAGTCCCTCTCCGCGATCTACTACGACACAGACGACCTGCGTCTGATGCGCAGCGGGTTGACTCTTCGTCACCGCACCGGCGAAACAGGTAAGCCCGCATGGACCCTGAAGCTTCCCGTTGCGAGCGACGACGCGACACGCGAGGAGCTGACCTACGATGCCGGACCGGCTGAGATTCCGCCGGACGCCCAGGCGCTGGTCACGGCATATACGCGGGGGCGGGCGTTGCGGCCGGTCACTCAGCTGAAGACCAAGCGGCGTCGCTGGTCCCTGCAGAGTCAGGGCGGCGACCAACTGGCCGAGCTCGTAGACGACCGCGTTTCAGTGCTGAACGGAGCAGCGATCATCGACCGCTTCCGGGAAATAGAGGTCGAGAACCAGGCGCTCGAAATCACGAACCTCCGTAAGATCGGACGGACGATGAAGAAGGCCGGCGCAGGACCGGCCGACCAAACGCCAAAGGCGGCGCGTGCACTTGGGGACCGTGCCAGGCAGCCGCCGGACGTTGCTGAGGCGGCGGCACCTTCGCCCGGTGATCCGGCCTCCGAGGCCGTGAAGCTGGCGCTGACCTCGGCGGCGCACCGCCTGGTCACGCATGATCCACTTGCCCGTATGGGTGGTGATCCCGAAGGGGTTCACCAGATGCGGGTGGCCGTCAGGCGGCTGCGAAGCGACCTCAGGACGCTGGCGCCGCTGGTGGACCCCGTCTGGTCGCAGGAGCTGCGTGCGGAGCTGCGCTGGCTCGCCGACGTCCTGGGACCGGCCCGCGACACGGATGTACTGGTGGACAGGCTGCGGCGGAGCGCCGCTGATCTCGGAGACGTGCTCGCCCCGTTCTTCGAAGAGCTGGAGCAGTGGCATACTGCTGCAGAAGCCACGCTGAAAGCGGGACTCAACGACTCGCGTTACATCGCCCTCCTGGACCGGCTGCTGGTGGACGCCGCGAACCCCCGCTGCACGCTGGCAGCGGCGGACCCCTGCAGGAGGGTTCTTCCCGCTCTGGTCGGCGAATCGTGGCGGCCACTCGCAGACAAGGCGCGCGCCCTCAGGCCGGAGGCTGCGGACTTGGAATTCCATGCCGTGAGGATCCTGGCCAAGAGAGTGCGCTACGCGGCCGAACTGGCGGCGAAGTGTCTTCCTCCAGATCCATCGCGCGACGCCACGCGGTTTGCCCGTCGCGCCGAGGAGATTCAAAATATACTTGGTGAGCACCAGGATGCCATCATCGCGCGACGGAAGCTGTTGGAGGCCGCGTCCGGGCGTTGGGAAGATGGGCCCTTCAACTTCGCGGTGGGGCGACTGGTTGAAAGAGAGTCAGCAGCCGCAGAGAGATGCCGGCGACAGTTCTTTGTGTCCTGGCGCAGGTTCGATCAGAAAGGGATGCGCAATTGGCTGAACAGCCGGGGGCGCCGGTAGTCAAGGCCGCCGGCGGAGTGGTCTGGCGGAACGGAACGGGCAGCAACGGCGAAACATCGGTTGAAGTAGCAATCATTCACAGGCCCCGGTATGACGATTGGAGCATCCCGAAGGGCAAGCTGGTACCGGGGGAGTCGGAGCTTGAGGGTGCGATCAGGGAGATAGCCGAAGAAACCGGCTACCGCGTCCGGGTCGGGCGACCGCTCGGCGAAGTTACTTATCTAAAGAGGATGGGTAGCGAGGACCGCCAGAAGGTTGTCCGCTACTGGTCAATGTATGCCGAAGGAGGCCTCTTCTCGCCGACGCCGGAAGTGGACCAGTTGCGCTGGGTGGGAGTGCAGGAGGCGCTCCAGGCACTCACCCATGACCGGGACCGCGAACTCATGCGAACCTTCGCCGCCGCGCCCGCAGTGTCGCGTTCGGTGCTTCTTGTCCGCCATGCTTCGGCGGGGAACCGGTCTGACTGGGACGGCGACGACCGCTCGCGGCCTCTCGATGACGTCGGTGTCGCCCAGGCAGAAGGTTTGATCTGGTTTCTCACGCGGTTCGACGTGCGGGAGATCGTATCGTCAGACTACGCACGCTGTGTCATGAGTGTAGAGCCGCTCAGCGCTGCGGTCGGCCTCTCCATTCGCGAAGAGGCGGTCGTCTCGGAGGACGGCTACTACGGCCGCGAGCACGAGGCCGTGGCCCTGATGCGCGATGTCGGCAGCGACAACACCGCCGCTGTGATCTGCACTCATGGCGAGATCATTCCCGACATGCTTCAGAGATTGGCGCTCGCCGACAACGTCCCGCTCCCTGATCCCGTCCCTCAGAAGAAGGGCAGCGTCTGGTCGCTGACATTCGCTCGCCGGGGCCTTATCGCTGCCGAATACTTCCCCCCGCTCGCGCCGCAGTAGTCAGCCGCGACCACCTCCGCGGTCGCAACGGTCAGCCACGGTCAAAGACCCATTCAGATCGCGTGAGATCGTGAGCGATAGGGCGATACCGGGCGTAATTTTCGTAATTTGTGCGTGTCCATTGCCCAACGTGGCGAGATCGGGATAATCGGTCGGTATGTCCTGATTGGCGGTTTGCCCGCGCGGACCGGGAGTGACTATAATCCCCCCAATTGTGTGTTGAGCAGCCGGGCCTGGGTGGGGATGCGCCTCAAGGTGGGACAGGCCCGATGACGGGAGTCGCCTCATCCCGAAACCGAATAACGCACCGCCCCGCCTCCGCTTGCCGTCGTTCGCTGGCCGCTGGAGGAACAAGGACGCCAGGGAGTGGCTCACCGGCCACCGCCGTGGCGTGTCCCACGCCAGTGTGTTCGCGCTGGCGCTGGCAGCCACGGCTATTATCGGCGGTCAAGTCAGCGGCGAGCTTGATTCGGTGAGTACGCTGTCGCCCGCGAAGACGTACGGGTCAGCATCCGTGGCCTCGCGTGACTACGGTGACTTCAACGCAACTGTTTCGGCAATGGCGGCGCGCGCATCGTCCGCCTCAAACGCCGCCGCTGCAACCGAATCTGACGGGGCAAAACCTGTATTCGTCATGCATCAAGCTGCGGAAGGGGAATCGCTGGGTTCGATCGCCGAGCGGTACGGCGTCAGCGTCGACTATCTCATCTGGAACAACCCGGAGGTCGGCGCCGATCCGAACATGCTCCTGGTGGGTGAAGAGCTTCTCGTGCCCGGCGCTCCGGGGATTGTATATGACGTTCGGCTCGGCGATACGATCAGCGACATCGCCGCGACCTATAGCGTCAATGCGTCCGACATTGTGTCCTTCGCTCCGAACAAGCTGGACACGCCGGACCTGATCCTCGAAGGCATGGTTCTTCTGCTTCCCGGGGGCGTCCCGCCCGCGCCGCCTCCGCCGCCCGTGGTCGAGGAGGATACGACCGGCCCGGCCGATAGCGCCCCAGAGGAGTCTGCACCCGTTCCCGTGACGCTTCCCCCTGCGGCGGTTGTTAGAGAAGCGCCGGCCGTCGTCAGCGCGGGGTTCATCTGGCCGGTCAACGGGACGGTTTGGGGCGGCTTCGGCCCTCGCTGGGGCAGCTTCCACAAGGGCATCGACATCGGGGCAGGATACGGAACGGCTGTCGGGGCGGCGGCGGCTGGACAGGTGGTCCTGGCTACCGCCGGCGGGGGCTACGGCAACTACGTAATCGTCCGTCACGCTGACGGCCTGGAGACCCTGTATGCGCACCTGTCCGCGATCTACGTGTCGCTCGGTCAGTACGTCGGGCAGGGAGAGACACTTGGTGCGGTCGGCTGTACCGGCTGGTGCACCGGCAACCACCTCCACTTCGAGGTGCACGTGGGGAGCACTCCGGTAGACCCCATGGGTTACCTCCCTTAGAGCCGCGCAAAGAAATGAAAAACGCCGGGCGAATGGCCCGGCATTTGGCGTCTCAAATGGCGACCCCGATGGGATTCGAACCCACGATCTCCACCGTGACAGGGTGGCATGTTAGACCGCTACACCACGGGGCCGTGCACCCGCAACAGATCATGCCTGCGGGAGCATCTTAATTCTATATGCGACCTCGAGGGCGGTCAACCGGATTCGCGTTGGCCCTAACCGGTGCCGCCGCTATAATACTGGCTGAATCTGCATACGATTGAGAGACAGAATTGCCCAGACGATATCACCGTCCACCCGCCGTCAAACGCCGTAAATCACGGCGTCCCGGAGCACCCTATCCATACGAAGAAGCCTCCCCGGGGGACGGTACCGCGGTTGGCGAACCTGCCCTCGACGACGCCGAAGGCGGCGCGTGGGACGAGTCGGACGATTACGAAGATGATGAGCCTGCTGTGCCAGCCGCCGTGGCGACGCAGCCGAAACCGGCAGCGGGGCGGGAGGCGAGCCGTCACATCCAGAAGGACTACAGCTACGTTCGCAGCGAGCTGATGCGAATCCTGGCGCTGGCGGTCTTTCTCTTCGTCGCTCTCGTCATTACCGCAATTCTGCGCTAGCTCAGTAGCGTAGGCGGTTCGCTGCCACTATCGAACCGATCACCACGACCAGGTATCCGAACAGGTCATTTGTCGGTACGAGTGACTCGCCGCCGACGATATTGCGCACGAAGTAACAAACGAAGACTCCGACAACCCCGATTACCTGGAGGACCGTCGCTGACTTTCGGTTACTGGCCCAGCTGACCGGCTCGGCAACGCCGTACCCGATGCCGATGCCGATGAAAATCATGAAGAACCCGATGTCGTAAATTAGCAGCCCCCACAGGGTGCCCAGGACGGCGCCGGCGACCAGCGAAGCGCCGAGTGCACGCAGGAAGATGACCGGTCCTACCTCGAACTGCGGCAACTTACGCGCGGGCGCACAGTCCGGGCAGCGGGCGCCGACATCCGTCATGACCATGCACTTCGGACAGATCGGCGTCTCGCATCGGCCGCAGGCCAGGCGCGTCTCAACCTTCGGGTGGCGCGCACACTTCATTTCCCCGCTGTCGGGGGTGGTCTCCAGGCTCATCCGCCGACGAATGGTCCCTTCGCGCGCCCGAGGGCGCCTCGTTCCCGCGCGATGTGCAGGTAGCGCTCGACCTGTTCCATCGGTAGCGGAATGATGCCCGGTTCGCGCTGGTGCGGGCCGCCGAGCCCGTGGTAGTCGCTTCCGCCGAGCGGAATCAGACCGAACTGGTCGGCCAGCTTCTTGAGATGGGCTATCGACTCCGGCGGGTAGTCCTGGTAGTAGACTTCCATCGCCGAAAGACCGGCGTCCGCCAGTTTGGCCAGCAAGGGCTCGATCCCCTCGAGGCCGTTTCCTCCGCGCGGGTGAGCGAGCGTGGCGAGTCCGCCGACTCGCAGGATCAGCTCCACGTTCTCCTCCGGCTTCAGCCTGTCGCGTTCCACGTAGGCCGGTCCCGTGCGGCTGAGGTAGAGGTCGAACGCCTCGTTGACGCTCGCGACGTGGCCCGCTTCGACCAGCGCCAGCGCGATGTGCGGCCGTCCGACGGCACCCTCTCGGCGAACGACTGCACGCGTTCCCAGTCCACCGGCTTGCCGAGCTCAGCCAGCTTCTCCACCATCTTGCGCGCCCGGCCCAGGCGGGACTCCTGCAGCTGCGCAGAGCGTGTCGCGGAAGGCCTCGTCCTGCCAGTCGATGAAGTGGCCGAGGATGTGGACCTCGTTGCCGGGGACGTCCGTGCTCATCTCGATGCCGGGGATCAAGCGTGAAGTCGCGGATGCCGGGCGGCGGCCTCGAACGCCT
Organism: uncultured Chloroflexia bacterium; assembly: GCA_963717065.1. GTDB lineage: Bacteria > Chloroflexota > Dehalococcoidia > SM23-28-2 > RBG-16-64-32 > CAVQVC01. The sequence goes on from CAVQVC010000001.1 coordinate 138,899, forward strand.
CCGGGCAGGCCGTCCACGATGTCGTGGTCGGTGAGCGACATGATGCGGACGCCGTTCCTGTAGCGCGAGGTCGACGAGCTGCGGTGGGCGTCAGGCGGCCGTCGGAGATCGTGCTGTGCAGTGTGGAGGTCGGCGGTGCTGGGCATCACGCCACCTCGCGGTCCACGCGCTCGATGGCAGTCGCGCGGCCCGTGTCTCTCGTCGATGTGATCAGCACGGAGTTGAACATCGCCGGGCCGCTTGTCTACCGGGTCGAAGCGGTTCGGCATCTGCGTCAGGAAGCGCTCGATCACGCGCTCCGTCTCCATGCCGAGCACGGAGTGCAGCGCGCCGCACCATCCCGAGGTCGGTCACGTAGCCGGTACCGCTCGGGAAGGATGCGCGTGTCGGACGTCGGCACGTGTGTGTGCGTGCCGACGACGGCGCTGACGCGGCCGTCCAGGTAGTAGCCCATCGCAATCTTCTCGCTCGTCGCTTCGGCGTGGAAATCGAGGATGATCACCGCGGCAGTCTCGCAGTTCTTCGAGCGCCGCGTCCACGGCGCGGAAGGGGTCGTCGAGCGATGACGCCCATGAATGTGCGGCCCATCACGTTGACGACGCGCGAGGCCGTCGTGCTGATAGATGCCGCGGCCGGGCGTGCCTTCCGGGTAGTTCAGCGGCCGCACAAGCGGCATCGTCGGATCGTCCAGGATCGGGTAGATCTCGCGGTTCTCCCAGATGTGGTTGCCGGAGGTGATGATGTCGACGCCGGCGCGCGAACAGCTCCTCCGCAGTGCTCGGCGTCAGGCCGCGGCCGCCGGCGGTGTTCTCGCCGTTGGCGATGACGAGGTCGATCGGCGCGTCGCGGCGCGAGCTCGGGCAGCACGGCCGCGACCGTCCGGCGGCCCAGCTTGCCGACGATGTCGCCGATCAGCAGGACGTTGAGCGGCATCATCGTCCTCTTGCGCGCGGCGCGTCCGACGTCCGCTGTCGCCTCTACTTCGCGTATTCGATGGAGCGCCGCTCGCGGATCACGGTGACCTTGACCTGGCCCGGGTAGTCCAGGCTCTCCTGGATGCGCTTGCTGATCTCCTTGGCCATGCGCGCGGCGCCCAGGTCGTCCACCTCTTCCGGCTTGACGATGATGCGGATCTCGCGGCCGGCCTGGATGGCGAACGACTTCTCGACGCCGGGGAAGCCGTTGGCGACTGCTTCCAGCGCTTCGAGCCGCTTCAGGTAGTGCTCGAGCGACTCGCGGCGCGCGCCCGGGCGGCTGCCGCTGATGGCGTCGGCGACGATCGTGATGACCGCCTCGACGGTGCCGGGCTCGACCTCTTCGTGGTGCGCCTCGATGCAGTGGACGACGCCGGGTGGACGCCGTGGCGCCGCGCGAGCTCAGCGCCGAGCGCGGCGTGCGTGCCCTCGACCTCGTGGCTCGATCGCCTTGCCGATGTCGTGCAGCAGGCCGCCGCGCCGGGCGACTTCGACGTTGGCGCCGAGCTCGTGGGCGATCATCGCGGCCAGGTTCGCCGTCTCGACGGCGTGGCGCAGCTGGTTCTGGCCGTAGCTGTAGCGGATACTTCAGGCGTCCGAGCGTGCGCACGATCTCCGGGTGCAGGCCCGGGGCAGCTCGCCTCGACGATCGCTTCTTCGCCGGCCTCCTTGATCGAGTGCGTCGACTTCCTTGCTTGGCCTTCTCCACCATCTCCTCGATGCGGGCCGGGTGGATGCGGCCGTCGGTGAGCAGCTTGGTCAGGGCGATGCGGGCGACCTCGCGGCGCACCGGGTCGAAGGCGGAGAGCGTCACGGCGTCCGGCGTGTCGTCGATGATGACGTCGACGCCGGTAGCGTGCTCGAGCGAGCGGATGTTGCGACCCTCGCGGCCGATGATGCGGCCCTTCATGTCTTCGGACGGGATCGGGACGACCGAGACGGTGCTCTCGGAGACGACTTCGCTGGTCAGGCGCTGCATCGTCGTGGCGATGATCTTGCGGGCGCGCTCGTCGGCCTCTTCCTTGACCTCCTGCTCGATCTCGCGGAGGCGGCGGTTGGCTTCGTCGCGGATCTCGTTCTCGACCTGGGCGAGCAGCATGCTCGCGCGCTTCGCTCGCGGTCAGGTTGGAGAGCCGCTCAAGTTCGGCCTTGCGCTGCTCCTGCGAGCTCTCGAGCTGCTCTGGCGCGCCTCTTCGAGGTCTCGTTCTCTCTTCGCGAGGTTCTTCTGTCGCTGCTCGACGGACTCGAGCTTGCGGTCGAGGTTTTCTTCTTTCTGGGCTAGGCGTCGCTCAGCAGCTCTGAACCTCGTTGCGGCGTTCGCGAATCTCAGACTCCGCCTCGCGGCGGATACGGATGGCCTCTTCTTTGGCCTCGAGTAGTAGTTCTTTCTGGCGCCTGTCGGCTTCGTTAAGTGATGCGGGCGGCGCTTCGCTCGGCAGCTTCGACGCGGTTCCGCTGAAGGTACTGCTGAGAAGAAAAGAGCACCGATAACACCGACGACAACGCCGACAAGCGCCCAACAATAAGGGCAATGGCCGGCATTTCGCCTCACTTCCTGGTAATGCGAATAGAGTTAAGAAGCATTCGAAATACGATGACAGGACGCAGAATGTCTATCTTCATCATAGTATTGAGCGTTTTCGGAGTGTCAAGGAAAAGTGAGCATTCGCGTCGATGATGCCGAAGCCCGACGATAGACACGTCTATGGCTCTGCAGCGCTACGGCTCGCCGACCGTTTCCTCGGCGGCGTCCGTCCCACAGCGCGCTTGACACGTCGCCCGGCGGTCTCGTAGCCGAAGCCACGCCGCAGCAGGAAGTCGCCGAGCCGCCGCTGGAAGTCCGGGAAGGGCAGCTCGCTCAGCGCTCGCGCGCGCTTGCCAGCCGCCCGGTACGCGGCATCCGCCTCGTCGACGCTCTCGACCGGCGCGTTCGGCCGTCGTCGCGCGCGACGCCCTTCGGTGCGCAGCTCCGCGCGCAGCAGACGGCGGCTGCGCGGGCTCGTCCGGTCGCGGCTGCTCAACGTAGCTACGCGGCGAACGTCGCGCGTCGTCCAGCAGCCGCAGCTCCCGCAGGCGGGCCATCGTCTCGTCGACGCAGTCCGGCTGTCGACGTCCGCCGTTGCGCAGCGCGTCGCCGCATCTCTTTCTCGCTGCGCGGCCGGTACGAGAGCAGCCGCATCGCCGCGGCCATCGCGAGTGCCTCGCCTCCTGCTCCGTTCGCAGCGCCGTCGAGGCGGCTCGGGCGACAGCTCCGAGCCCGACGCGCAGCTTCGACGGCGGACGAGTATCTCGTGGTGACAGCGGCAGGACGCAGCACGTCGTCGACGCGGACCTCGTAGCCGCTTGCTGCGCGGCTGGTGCTCGATCGCAGTGATGCGCATCGGAGCGTGCTATTCGCCGGCTGCTTCGTCGCTCTTCGTCCGCGCCTGCGTACACGGCGATGGGCTGCGCCGGCTCGCGACGGCGGCGCCGCGCTCTGGCGCGGATCAGCTCTTCGATCTCGAGCGCGATCTCCGGGTGGGCGCGCAGGAACTCCTTCGCGTGCTTCGCGGCCCTGGCCCATCTTCTGGTCGCTGTAGGAGTAGAAGGCGCCCTGCTTCTTGACGATCTCGTGCTCCGCGCCCAGGTCGATGATGTCGCCCTCGCGGCTGATGCCGATGCACGGGCCGCGAGAAGATGATGTCGAACTCGGCCGCGCGGAAGGGCGGCGCGATCTTGTTCTTCACGATCTTGGCCTCGCACCCGGTTGCCGATGATCGTGCCGGACTGCTTCAGGCTCTCGACGCGGCGCAGCTCGATGCGCACCGAGCTGTAGAACTTGAGCGCGCGGCCGCCGGGCGTCGTCTCCGGGTTGCCGAAGACGATGCCGATCTTCTCGCGCAGCTGGTTGATGAAGATGACGGCCGTGCGGGAGCGCGAGATGGCGCCGGTGAGCTTGCGCAGCGCCTGCGACATCAGGCGCGCCTGCAGGCCGGGCAGGGAGTCGCCCATGTCGCCCTCGATCTCGGCGCGCGGCACGAGCGCGGCCACGGAGTCGATGACGATGACGTCGACGGCGTTCGAGCGCACCAGCGCCTCGCAGATCTCCAGCGCCTGCTCGCCGGTGTCCGGCTGCGAGATGAGCAGGTCGTCGATGTTGATGCCGATTGCCGCGGCGAACGTCGGGTCCATGCGCGTGCTCGACGTCGATGTAGGCGGCGAGTCCGCCGAGCTTCTGCGCCTGGGCGATGATGTGCATCGCCACGGTGGACTTGCCGGCCATCTCCGGCCCGTAGATCTCGGTGATGCGGCCGCGCGGGACGCCGCCGGCGCCGAGCGCGACGTCCAGCGCCAGCGAGCCGGTGGGGATCGTCTCCACGGTCATGCGGTTGGACGGCCTCGCCCAGGCGCATGATCGAGCCGCGCCCGAAGTCCTTCTCGATCTTGGCGATCGCGATCTCCAGCGCCTTCAGTCGCTCGTCGTCGCTGCTGTTACCGTTCTTGCTGGCTCCATTGTTCGCGCTCATAGCATCTCTCCTGCTGTCTATCTGTCGCTCAGTTCGCGGCGCATGGTAACACCCGATGATAGTGGCGAGACGCAATGGCACAAATGGCACTATTTCAGAACAAACATTCGTAACCGCGTCAAGCACTGCAGACTGCGACGCCGCAGCTGCGCTAGAATGATCAGAGCAGGAACGTCGCGATCATCGGCGAGAGGTCGAACATGCCGATGCGCGGCATGAATCGAGCGGATCGGCGCCAGGATCGGCTCCGTGATCTCGTGGACGACGTTGTAGATCGGGTTCGCGGGTCGAAGCCTGATCCACGAGAAGATGATCCGCATGAAGATCGCGACGAGGAGGACGTAGGCGAGGATCTGGATGAAGAGCCCGAGCGCTTCGACACGCTATCCCCCGAGCTGCTTGCGCCTTTTCGTAGGCCGCCTCGATCGCCTCCGTGAACGCGGCGCGCAGGCCGGCCGTCCTCCAGCACGAGCAGCCCCTCGGTGGTCGTGCCGCCGGGCGACGTCACCTGGTTGCGCAGCTCCGCGGGGTGCTGGCCGCTCTCCTGCGCGTAGCGGGCGGAGCCGAGCACCGTCTGGAGCACCATCGGCACGGCCATCTCGCGCCGCAGGCCGATGTGCACCGCCGCGTCGATCATCGCCTCGATCACCAGGAAGACGTAGGCCGGGCCGCTCGAGCTGACGGCGGTCGCCATGTCGACGTACTTCTCGTGAGTCGACGTAGATCTCCTTGCCGAGCACGCGAGCAGCACGCCGGCGACTCGTCCTTGGCCGGGCCTCTCGACGACCGAGGGTGTGCCGTCCAGACCGTCATGCCCTCGCCGATCTGCGCCGGCGTGTTGGGGATCGCGCGGACGATGCTTTCGTGGTCTGAGGGCGATCGCGATCGTCTCGATGCGGACGCCGGCCATGATCGACATAACGGTCTGCGTCGGGCTCGAGCGCTGCCGGCGAGCTGCTTCGCCGCCGCCGCGAACTCCTGCGGCTTCACCGCAAGCACGACGATCTCAGCTGCTCGCCGCAGCGGCCGCGCGTCATCAGTCACGGTGACGCCGTATGTGTCCGCGAGATACTTGCGGCGCGCCGGCACGATTTCGCACACCGCGATGTCCGCCGGGTGCGGCGACGCTCGTTGTTGATGACGCCGGCGATCATCGCCTCGCCCATCATCCCGCCGCCGATGAAGGCGAGCTTCACGAGCGTTCCCCGAATATCGCCCGGCCGACGCGGACGTGCGTCGCGCCCTCCTCGACGGCGACCTCGAAGTCGTCCGTCATGCCCATCGACAGCTCCTTCAAACCTAACCTCTGGGCGGCGTCCCGCAGGCTGTCGGAACACGGGCCGCGTCGTCTTGCGGGTTTGGCGAGATCGGCGCGACCGTCATCAGGCCGCGAACGTCGAGCCCGGGCAGGCGGGCGATCGCGTCGTAGGCGCTCGGCAGCTCTTCGAGGGTGAAGCCGAACTTGGTCGGCTCGGCGGCGACGTTCACTTCAAGAAAGGCGGGCACCTTGTTCGGCGCCCGCCGCGATATCTCCTCCGCCAGGTGGAGCGAGTCCACGGAGTGAATTATATCAAAGAGCCCTATTGCGCGGCTTCACCTTGTTCGTCTGCAGGTGGCCGATCATGTGCCAGGTGATGCCGGACAGGTCGCTCAGCTCCGGAATCTTGTCCAGGGCCTCCTGCAAACGGTTCTCTCCGAAGTCGCGAAGGCCCACGGCCGCTGCCTCTCGTATCGCCTCGGATTGGAATCCCTTGGTCACGGCGATAAGCGTGACGTCTTGCACCGATCTGCCGCTTCGCGCGCACGCAGCGGCCACGCGGGCGCGCACCTGCCCCAGGCGCGCGGCAATCGTCTCTTCTGTCATCGTCGCCAGTATACGGCGGGTGCCACGCCCATCTTGATTCGCTGATGTGTGGCGTTCATGCTAATCGCATGAAGCAAATGGACCGGCGCCTCCTCATCCTCATGCGCTTGCGTGAGGAGAGAGCAGTGCGTGCCCAGGACCTCGCGGAAGAGTGCGAGTGCTCCGTACGCACGGTGTACCGCGACATCGATGCGCTCTGCCAGTCGGGGGTGCCGGTCGCCGCGATGGCCGGTGAAGGATACCGCCTTGTCCCCGGTTACCACCTGCCGCCCATCTCCTTTACGGTCGAAGAGGCGGTGCAACTCCTCCTTGGCGCTGATCTAGCTTCTGGCCTCGGCACTGAGGAGCAGAGGGATGCCGCGCGTGCCGCGGCAGCCAAAGTCGAGGCCGTACTCCGCCCCGAGACACGCGCCGAAGTCGAACGCCTGCGAGAGCGCATCCGCGTTTCCAACTGGATGCACCGCGGCGCTTCGCCGTGGCTCGAACAGCTCCACCAGGGCGTTGTCCAGGACCGTGTCATCTGGCTGCGCTACCACTCATTTGGATCGGACGAAATCACCGAACGCAAAGTCGAACCGTACACGCTCGTCTTCTATGGGGGCGACTGGCACCTCGTTGGCTACTGTCGCCTGCGCGAGAGTGTCCGGGACTTCCGAGCGGACCGCATCCGGGAGGCGGAGCTGCTGGACGAGCGCTTCCAGCGCCCGGTCGGCTTTTCGACGGAAGACGAGGGCAGGCCCGATGGAGGGCAGGAGATTCGTGTCTGGCTGGAGGCCTCCGCCGTGCCCTGGGCGCGCGAGACGCCTCCGTTCGGGTTCCAGCGGGAGGAACGGTCGGAGGGCGGCTCGGTCTTCGTGATCGAGTGCTGGGAGCTGCGCCGTTTGATGCCCTGGTTGCTGGGCTGGGGAGCCACCGCTCGGGTCCTTTCCCCGCCGGACGTCATCGATCGCATGCGCCGCGAGGCCGAGGCGCTGGTAGAGGCATACCCGGAGGGGTAGTTGTCGAACCCAAAGACCTACTGACATCACGCTGTCACCGGGTCATCGTATTCTCGCCTCAGCCGCGTTCAAAGGAGCGTGGATTTTAGCGACAGGAGGCGAGATGAAGATCAACAACTTTCTCATCAACATCACCAGTGAAGATCCCGAGCGCTTAAAGGCGTTCTACGGCGACGTCGTCGGCCTCGAAAAGAACCCCGACATGGGAGAGGACTCTTTTCACGCCGGCGGCGCAACGATCGCCATCGATGGTCATAGCGAGACAAAGGGCGCTGCCAAGGAGCCCCAGCGAGTCCTCATCGACTTCATGGTCGACGACCTTGCGACCGAACAGGCGCGACTGGAATCGAACGGTGTGAAGTTCCTGCGCACGGCAGGTCGTGAGTGGTGGGGCGGAGTCATCTCAACGTTCCAGGACCCTGACGGCAATTTCTGCCAGATCATCGAATACAAGCCGGAATCCTAGCATGACGACCGCTGTACAGGTCACCGGCCTCGACATCCTGCGTGCGGCCGATGAAGGAACGGTTGAGATGCCGCCAGCCGCGGCGCTCCTCGGATGGAAGGCGCTGGAACTGGAACCGGGACATGTCCGGATCCGTTACACGGCCCGGCCGGAGTTCGGCAACCCTCAGGGCGCTATTCAGGGTGGCTTCCTGGCTGCGATGCTGGACGACGCCATGGGCCCGGCACTGTTCACCACGCTCCACGCCGACCAGTTCGCGCCGACGGTCGAAATGAAGGTGAGCTTCATGCGGCCCGCCCGCCCCGGACCGATCATCGCGGAGGGACGTATCGTGCACCGCACGCGTTCGTTGGCGTTCCTGGAGGGGACGCTCAGTACGGAGGATGGCGACTTGATCGCGACCGCTACCGCCACTGCGCGGATTGTTGCCACGATGAGGCCCCCGGATGGCGACTTGGGATGACTTCCTCGCTGCGGCGCCCGATCTGGCAGAACTCGGACGCGAGCGACTTGAACGGACAGAAGTACTGCTGCTCGGCACGGTGCGTAAGGACGGCACCGCCCGCATCAGCCCCTGCGAGTTCCTGTTCCTCGATGGCCTGATCCTGCTGGGAATGATGTGGCACTCGAAGAAGGCTCTCGATCTGCTGAGGGACCCGCGATGCGTCGTGCACTCGACCATCTCGAATAAGGACGGTCAGGAAGGCGAGTTCAAGTTGCGTGGACGTGCGATCGACGTCGTCGATCCGGAGTTGCGGGAGAGGAGCGGTCAGGCTTCATTCGAGAAGACCGGATGGCGGCCGCCGGAGCCGTATCACCTCTTCTGGATCGACATCGAAGAGGCGGCTTTCGTCCGGTACAGCGGTGAAGGCCACCAGACTGTGATTACCTGGCGCCGGAACGGCCCGGTGGTTGAGAGGACCCGCCGATGGACGGGATCGGGCTACGAACCGTGATTCATCTCCGGCGGCTGGTCTTTCCGGCGGGAAGGCTCGGTAAATGACAACCTGGGGAGAGTTCGCGGCCGACTCGCCGGACCTGGCGGGACGCGGCGAAAGGCTCCTGCGCGTCGGCGTCGCCTTCATCGCGACGACGGCGAAGGACGGGTCGCCGCGGGTGCACCCGTTCACGCCGCTGATCGGTGGAGGACGATTGCTGGCTTTCATCGCCAGACATACGGTGAAGTACGGCAACCTGCTGCGCGACCCCCGCTGTTCGATCCACGCTGTGCCGGGCGATAGCGACGAGGAGTTCATGATCATTGGCAGTGCGGTCGTCTGTGACGATTGGGCAACGAGCATGCTGGGCGCGATAGAGGCGCGGAAGATCAAGATGACCAGCGAGAACCACGTGCCGTTCGAGTTCATGATCGAACGCGTCCATTGGGCGGTGTGGGACGGGCTTGGCACACCTGACATCCGCAGGCGCTCCGAGCGCTGGCCGGGCGGCTGAATCCTCCGTAACCACGGCCCGCTGGCGGCTACGTCCCTGTCGCGCTAACCTCTCGTTCGGAGGGGTGACCATGGTCAAGTCGATACTGACCCGTAAGACATCGGTGAAGGACCGGGCTGAATGGCAGTCGCGGCTCGATAAGGTGATGCCCAAGGTGCGCGAGGTGTTGGACGCGGAACAGGGTTTCGAATCGGTCGAATACGTCTGGGGCGCCGAGAATGACGGCGAGTTCGCGCAGATCACGACCTGGAAGACTATCGACGACTGCCAGCGCTACGTGCGCGAAGGCGGAGCAGCTACCGTGGGCGCTTACGAGGACAGGGCGATCCCGACTGCCTCGCACCCCGATGGCATGTGGACCCGCAAGACGTACGACGAGGCCGCGTAGGGGCGAGCGGCGTTCGCCCGCGTTCGACCTGAAATGCCTGAGCCCTACGAGTTCCTCTGCGGCGACTGGGTCTGGGATGCCGCGCTGCACGAGATGCGTCACTATGAGCGCGGCAAGAAGGGCTGGGCTCAGGAACCCGATGCGTTGGAACGCCTGGGTCCGGTGCGGTCCGTTACGTGGTACCGCTGGTCGCAGGCGCCGATGCCGACGCCATCGGGCCAGGCGAGCGGCCCCAGCCAGTCTCGCGTTGTGGCGGCGTATGCGGGTGGCGGCGACATCACAATCGACGAATCAGACCGTGGTTGCGCGGAAAAAATAGCCACAGCCATTGCTTCTGCCTACGGACTGGAGGTGCTGCACGAGGGCGCTCCGGGTGGGCGGCGGCGCGGAAACCTTCCACCGCGTGATCCAATGGGGCGCCTGGCATATAAGAGTGGACGCGACGAAGTGGTCCTGGACGAAGTCGGCGGTGAGATCTTCGTGACCCGCGCCAAGCGGCCATTCGGCAAGACCAGGCGCTCGTTCCGTACCACCGAGATTCGACGGCTGGAATTGAACAGCGAGCTGAATGGTCTAATGGAGAGCTTCGCCGTCGTTGCAGTGGTAGGCGCGGAGGAGGAGGAGCTACCGCTTGCCTCGTACCAGGGCTACGAAGGCTGGGCCGACCCCGGTGAGTGGCGGGAGTTCACCGAGGAGTTGGCGCGCGGGCTCCGCGTGGAGGCGCGGATTGGCGCCCCCTAACGCACGAAGCCGCTGACGCGCTCCTGGCGCTCGATCTTGACCGTGCCGGGGTCGAAGATGGTTCCGAACAGCTTCCCGAACTCAGCCATGTGCTCAGTGCCTCTGTGGGCTGTAACAGCGTCGTCGTCCGCGTAGACCTCGAAGACCGTGATTTGCCCAGGGTCCTTGGCGTGGCGGTGGAAGACGTAGGCCAGTGCGCCAGGCTCGTTGGCCTCGACTGCCGCGGCTTGCTTCGCCATGGCCGCTTCGGCGTCGGCCTCTTTACCCTCGATGATACGGAAGCTAGCGATGACGGTGTTCATGGGGACTCCTTTGGGTGCTAGATGACGGATTGCGGATATCAGCGGGGAGTATAGCAGGGGATCCTTCGTACAGACGACCCATGTGGTGGCTTCCTAGGCGAGTGGATCGATCTTCGTCCAGGTCGTCTCGCCCGGCGGGCGTATGGAGAGATGCACGAACTCCTCTTCGCCGGCGCATCCGTGCCAGTGCATCTCGTCCGCAGGGACGTGGACGACATCGCCCGGACCCGACTTCGAAGCGCTCTGTTTCGGTGGCCAGAACGCCGCGGCCGGACAGGCAGTGGAGCACCTGGGGGACCTCGTGGGCGTGGAGATAAGTACGGGCGCCCGGACTGAACATCACGAGCACCACGTCGATGCCGTCTTCATCACCCAGCATTGGCTGCGCACGCACCCGCCCGATGAAGTAGTCGGCCGGACCCTCAACCGCCGATTCGTGTTGGATGCGGCGGACCTTCATCAAGCGCTCCCAAGCTCGAAACGGGTTCCGACGCTGTTCTGGATGAAGGCGTCGGGAAAGCGGGCAGCGATAGCATGGACGGCCTTCCATCCCGTGCAGTGGGCAGGCACGATGACCTCCGGGGTGACTGCGGCTAGCGCGTCGCAGACAGCGGGAATGATCGGCTCGAAGAGAGGGCCGTTGAGGTGGAAACCTCCGATGACGGCGTACAACTGATCGACGCCGGTCAGCCTCTGTGCGTAGCGAACAATGTTCACGATTCCAGCGTGTCCGCAGCCAGTGAGAACGACGAGGCCCTTGTCTTTCACATGCAAGATCGCTGCCTGGTCATCCAGGATCAGAGGATCCGGTTGCCAGTCGCCGTTGCGCTTGGCCTGGTGGATAGGGAAGCCCTTCTCGAATTCAGTTGTGCGGTCCACTTCTCCGGTGATCAGAAGGCAGCCGTCGAACAGGAACGAGGGCCGTTTTTCCTCGGTGATCTCGAAGCCGGCGCCGCGGATCGCCGACTTGCTCGGCGTTGGCACCTCGAACGGGTCCCGCCCCGGGAGGAGGAGGCGGCGCTTGCTCCAGGCTTCGGGGTGTAGGTATACGGGCAGGTTCGGCCTCCCCAGCGCGCGAACGAGCCCATCCATGCCTGTCGTATGGTCGAAGTGGCCATGGCTGAGGACGATCGCTTCGACGTCTTTGATTGAGAGGCTCAGGCGGCGGGCGTTGTCGACGAGGCCGGACGGGGTCATGCCCGTGTCGAAAAGGACGCGCCGCTCACGCCCTCCGCTTTTGAAACTGATCTGGACCGAGAAGCCGTGCTCGGCAAGCGGGGCGTCCGCCGTTTGTCCTTCCTCGAGTATCGATGCCTGCAGATGGGGCGTATCAGACGTGGGCCGGCCCAAACGTTTTGCGGGCCCCTGGTCGAGCAGGAGAGCATCGACATAGTTGTCGACGAGTGTCGTGATCGTCACGGAATCGACCGTCTTTAGCGGGAGCGCGGGTTCGGGCATGCGGAACTCCTTGGAACAGTGCGCGGCCAGTATACGGCCATGGAGTCGTCGGTTGCTATGCCAAGTAAGGAGGCGCTCGTCTAACCGCACCGGTTGTACCCGCACGAGCGGCACACCAGGCACCCTTCCTGGTACGCCAGCACCGCGCCGCAGTCCGGGCAGCCGAGGCCCGTCGGCTCGGCGCGCTGAGCGGCGTCCGCATGCCGCGCGGTGGCGCGTCGCTCGAGCCCGAACTTGCGCTCCAGCCAGTGGAAGATGTAGTCGACGACTGAGGTCGCCCAGGGGATCTCGCGGGTTGCCGGTGCGGCCGTAGGGCTCGAAGCGGGTGTTCTTCAGCTTGCGGGCGAGATCCTCGATCGGCACGCCGTACTGCAGGGTGACGGACGTGAGCATGGCGACGGCGTCCATCAGGCCGGAGACCGTCGAGCCTTCCTTGTTGATCTTGACGAAGATCTCGCCCGGCCGGCCGTCGGCGTAGAGGCCGACCGTGAGGTAGCCCTCCTGGTCGCCGACACGGAACTTGTGCGTGATCGACTGCCGCTCGTCCGGCAGGTGCTCGCGGAGCGGCTGCGGGCGGCCCGATCGCGGCCAGAGTGCCCGTCGATCTCGTCGAGCGCCGTCGCTGGTCTCCTGCTCGGGGCCCTTCACGTTACCGCGTGATGTGCGACAGCACCGAGAAGTCGCGCGAGCCTTCGCGGTAGATCGTGATGCCTTTGCAACCCTCGCGGTAGGCCAGCCAGAAGGCGCACGCGACGTCGGCCTCGGTGGCCGCGTACGGGAAGTTGATCGTCTTCGAGACGGCGTTGTCGGTGTGGCGCTGGAAGGCGGCCTGCATCCGCACGTGCCACTCCGGCGCGATCTCGTGCGCGGTGACGGAAGAGGCGCTTCGCCCACTCGGGCGACCGTCGTCGCGCTCGTTCCTGCGAGACTGCCGCCCGCCGGCGACGTGCTCCATCAGCTCCTCGCTGTAGAAGCCGCCTTCGTGCGCCGCCGTCGAGGAAGTACCGGTTGACTTCTCGCAGCTGCGTCAGCTTCGACGGGATCGTTCGGGTCGAGGTAGTGCTGTCGCTTGAAGGCGAGCGCAAACACCGGCTCGATGCCGGAGGAGCAGTCGGCGATGATCGAGATCGTGCCCGTCGGCGCGACCGTCGTGCGCGTGGCGTTGCGGTAGGGCGAGTCGGGCGTCGTAGCGCGACCCCTTCCACGCCGGGAACGCGCCGCGCTCTCGCGCCAGCTCCAGCGATGCGTCGTTGGCCTTCTCCTGGATGAAGCGCGCGACCTCTTCGCCAGGGCCAGCGCCTCTTCGGAGTCGTAGGGGATGCGCAGCTGCATCAGCGCGTCGTGCCAGCCCATCACGCCGAGCCCGATCTTGCGAGTGGCCTGCGTGGCGTCGTCGATCTCCGGGATCGGGTAGCGGTTCATGTCGATCACGTTGTCGAGGAAGCGGACGCAGTGCGGGATCGACCTGCGCGAGCCGCTCCCAGTCGAGTCGCGGCCTGTCGCCGTCCGTCTCACGAAGCGCGCCGAGGTTCAGCGAGCCGAGGTTGCAGGACTCGTAGGGAAGCAGCGGCTGTTCGCCGCACGGGTTGGTCGCCTCGATCGCGCCGAGCTTCGGCGTCGGGTTGTCGCGGTTGATGCGGTCGATGAAGACGATGCCGGGGTCGCCGTTCTTCCAGGCGTTGGCGACCAGCAGGTCGAAGATGTGGCGCGCACGGCGCCGGCCCGTCCGCGTCGCCGTCCTTCGGGTTGACCAGGTCGTACTCGTCGTCCGCCTCGACGGCGCGCATGAACTCTTCGGTGACGGCGACCGAGATGTTGAAGTTGGTGAGCGTCCGCATGTCGCGACTTGAGCGCGATGAACTCCTCGATGTCCGGGTGGTCGACGGCGAGGATGCCCATGTTGGCGCCGCGGCGCGTGCCGCCCTGCTTGATCGCCTCGGTCGCCGCGTCGAACACCTTGAGGAACGAGACGGGCCCGGACGCCACGCCCATCGTCGAGCGGACGCGGTCGCCGCGCGGCCGCAGGCGCGAGAAGGCGAAGCCGGTGCCGCCGCCGGACTGGTGGATGACGGCGGTCTCCTTGATCGCCTCGAAGATGCCCTCGATGCTGTCCGGCACCGGGAGCACGAAGCAGGCGGAGAGCTGCTGGAGCTCGCGGCCGGCGTTCATCAGCGTCGGCGAGTTCGGCAGGAAGTCGAGGCGTCTCCATCAGTGCCAGGAAGCGCTCCTCCCAGGCGCGCGGCGAGGTTATCAACATTTTCGGCCGGGTTGTACAGAAGCTCCGCCTGCGCGATATTGTGAGCGACCCGCTGGAATAGCTGCTTCGGGCGTCTCTACGGGCGCCCCGAGTCGTCTCTGGCGAGGTAGCGCCGCTCGAGGACGATGCGCGCGTTGTCGGACAGCTGAAGGCGGCCGGCGCGGCCTCGTTCTCTGGTCGTCATGGCCTATCAATTATACGATCGGCGTGTGCCGGAAGCCGAGGCCAGATTGGCACTGCTGGCGCCTGGACGTATTGACAAAAGATCTAATCGCGATGACCATTTAATCGACTCCGCACCCCAAGGGGGTACGCATGGCACCGCAACCACGACCCGGCCTGCCAACGGCAAGTCCCACGACGCCAGCCCTGCGCGCCTTCGCCGATCCGCTTCCGCCAGAAGCGCCCGGACGTCAACCTGTACGTGACGACGCTGCCGCGTGAAGGACCTGCTCGGGCGCATCCACTCCGACACCTACCGGGCCGACAACCCAAGCGGCTACCAGCGGCCGGTGACGCCGTCGCGCGTGCGCCAGCTCTCGACCTACCTGCGCGCCGAGGAGGGCATGCTGCCGACTTCGATCCTCCTGTGCATCCGCCAGCCGTACCAGGCGCAGTTCGAGCCGAACGTCGGAGGCGAACGGCAAGGGCGAGACCGGCACTGCTGACGATCGACACCGACGTGCCGCTGTGGGTCGTCGACGGCCAGCACCGGCTGTCACGGCCTGGAGCGCGCGCTGAAGAAGGACAAGGCGAAGTGGGTGGCGGACTACCCGCTGCCCGTCGTAATCGTCGAGGGGATCGACGCCGTACGAAGAGATGCGCTACTTCCACGTGATCAACACGCGTCACAAGGGCGTGCCGACCGACGTCGTCGACCGGCACCTGCTGTCGATGCGTGAGGCGGAAGGCTCGGCGCTGATCGAGCGCGAGGGCGAGAAGCAACTACCTGCGCGGCGCGCGCCACGAAGCTGACTGACCTCCTGAACAACGATCCGTCCAGCCCCTGGCGGGGGATGATCCGCATGCCCGGCGAGCGCGCTGCGGCCGGAGCACACTGATGCGGCAGCACGCATGGTCTCGTCGCTCGACTCCGGTCGTGCGCGACAGGTTCGTCAAGCGCGTGACCGACGAAGAAGCCGGGAAGCTGTTGCTGAACTACTGGAACGCCGGCAAGCAGCATTGGCTGCAGTGCCTTCGAGACTCCAAACGAGTACATGCTCCAGCAGCCGCTGGGCGCGGGCGCGCTGCACCAGATCTTCCCGGACGTGCTCGAGCATCTGCCGGGCCGCTGACGACTACTCGATGGAGAAGATGTTCGACGTGCTGTCGTACGTCGGACGCAGCGCTGGTTTCTGGCACACGGTTCGCGGTCACCACATGGTGCGCCAGAGCGGCGCCGCTACAGTCAAGGCGCTGGCGGAGTACCTGCGTGAGCGCCTGCCGCGTCCGGTGCTCCGGCGACTGTGACGCACGGGCAAGAGCGCACAGTCGAAAAGCGAGCGGCCCCCGCGGATTCGTGCCTTGTCCCTGGTTCGTCGTGTTATGCCTGCGGTAGCGAGATGGCGAGGAGTTCGGGGGGCAAGTGGATTTGCAGGCGCTGCGGCTTCGTGCTCACCTGCTGCGACCCCTAGTGCAGGGCTAGCGGTTCGACTCTTCGGTCGGCTCGAAAGACGTCAGCCGCGCGGCCAGGTCAGCCAGGCTTGGTTCGGGCGTCTCCTCCGGCGCAGCGGGCGCCACCTCGTCTGCAGGTTGCACGAGCTCCCGATTTGGCTCCAGCGTGAACGCGGGTGTTGTCGGCTGGACCGGCGTTGCTGCCTGGGCTGATTGTTCAACCTCCAGTGCAGGCTCAGCCACCGCGACTTCGGGGGCCCGTGCATACATCTCGGGCACGCTCGGCGGAGGAGCCGGGGCAGCCGGTTGTGGGGTCGCTGCGGGAGCTTCCTGTTGAGGTACTTGCCAGTCGC
Organism: uncultured Chloroflexia bacterium; assembly: GCA_963717065.1. GTDB lineage: Bacteria > Chloroflexota > Dehalococcoidia > SM23-28-2 > RBG-16-64-32 > CAVQVC01. Next base: position 155,272 of record CAVQVC010000001.1, read on the forward strand.
TCGGGCGGCTACCGGTGAATTGCAGGTACGCCAGTCCTGTTGTGTCGACAGAGAGGGCAGGCGCTACACCGGCGATCTCCGCGTTGTCGACGATGATCGACACGAGGTCTCTGGCCAATGACCCGCTTAGCGGGTGATTGCAGCGCTCGGCCAGGAACTCGACCACCGCATCCAGGCTCTCATCCGTCGTGCTGACTCCTGCTTGCCGGCATTCCTGTGCCAGAACGGCCCTGAACTGCCGCGGGCCAGCGGCAGGCATGGCCACCTTGTAAGGTATGCGCCTCAGGAACGCCCCGTCCGCGAGATCGGATGGGTCAAGGTTGGTTGAGAACAGCAGCCGGATATCGAACGGGATCTCGATGCTCTCACCTGTTCGGAGCAAAAGGTTGTCGGTCCCGCGTTCCAGCGCCATGATCCAGCGGTTGAGCAGCTCGGCCGGGCTCATGCGCTGCCGCCCGAAGTCGTCCACGAGGAGAACTCCGCCCTGTGCCTTCATGTGCTTGGGGGCCTGGTAGAACTTCGTGACGGGGTCATAGCCCAGTTCAAGTGACTCCGGTGTCAACTCGCCCCCGACGATGAGGCCGGGCCGCTGAATGCGCACCCAGCGGCGATCGTAGAGTTCCTCCTTGCCGGGCTTCTTCGCCGACGGGTCCGACCCATCGGCTGGCGGAGCCGGTTCAGGGTCCCTCCGGCGGTGAACGGTCGGGTCGAAAATGCGGATGATCTGTCCGTAGGCGTAGAGGGAGTGCGGCACTATGATCTCGCCCTCGAGGTGGTGCATGAACTCCGCCAGGAGGTGCGTCTTCCCGTTTCCGGAGGGACCGAAGACCATTGCGCAACGGCCCGAGCGGAGAGCCTTGGAGAGCAGAAATACCGCTTCCTCGTCCACGATCAGTTGAGTGAAGGCTCTGTCGATGATCTCCTGGGATGGACGCCAGATCTCCTGCTTCTGTCGAGCAGCCACTTTTTGGTACTGGCGAATCGTCACCGGGGCGGCGCCCGCGTAGCGGCAGCGCTCCAGGGCTTGTTCGGCCCGTATCTCGCCTTTTTCAGTCAGGCGAAAGCGGTAGTTTGTGCTCAAGTCATAGGTGCTGCCGCCGCCGACGATCTCGCACAGCTTGTCTGCTTTCAGGGAGTCAAGGAGTGCTTCGATGAGCTTGGGCGGCAACGCCATCACCCGGGCGATGTGTTCTGTGGTTGGTGTGTCGGCGTAGTGGATGACCTTCAGCGTCAACTCCATCAGGAAGGACGGCGAAAGCGCGATGTCCTCCATGCCCGCGGGTGCAGGCGGCAGACCAAAGGGATTTGCGTCAGCCTGGGTTGGCTCTGATGGGCGGAGAGAGAGGGCGGGGTTGACGGAATCTGCGGCTGGGGCCTGGCGGTCGATCATGAGTGCTCCAATTCGACTGTAGGAAGGACTGCCCTTCGTTCTAACCGGACGCCGTGGGAGAGCCCTCTGTTACACCGCCGGGGCGCCTTCGCTCGCCCGGAGAGGTCCTTTGGGTCGGCTTCGTTATCGAAGGCAGCCGAGGTTGGTGCTTGAGCAGGGCCGTGAACTCCGCTGACGCCATAGGTTTCGCCAGCAGGTATCCCTGGAACTCATCGCAGCCCTTCTCTCGCAGGAAATCGAGCTGCTGTTGCGTCTCCACACCTTCGGCGACGACCCGCAAGTCAAGGATATGGGCCATGTTGATAATCGCCGACACGATGATGGCGTCGTTTTGGGGCCTGGCAAGGTCACGTACGAACGACTGATCGATCTTCACGCTCTCGATAGGGAAGTGCTTCAGATAGGTCAACGAAGAGTACCCTGTCCCGAAGTCGTCCACCGCAATCCGGACGCCCATCTCGGCTAACTGCCGAAGAACGTCGATCGTGAGGTCCGCGTTCTGCAGGGCTGCGCTCTCGGTAATCTCGAGGTCGAGCAACCGGGGGTTGAAGTCCGTCTCACGAAGTATGCGGGCCACGACTTCAGCGAGGTCCTCCTGGAGGAACTGGCGAGCCGAGATGTTAATGGCAATCCTGAGTGTGTCTTGCCCGGCCGACTGCCACTGCCGAGCCTGCTCAATCGCCGTCCGCAGCACCCACTCTCCCAGAGGAACGATCAGGCCCGTCTCTTCGGCCAGCTGGATGAACTCCGCTGGAGGCACGAGGCCCCTGTCGGGATGCTGCCAGCGGACTAGTGCCTCCGCGGCGACAATCCTTCCGTCGCCGGCGTCGGCGATCGGCTGGTAGTGGAGTATGAACTCTTCGCGGTCCAACGCCCGTCGCAGGCCACTGTCTACTGAGTGGCGCCAGGATGCCTCGTGCCCCATTGCAGCAGCGTACAGCTGGTAGGCGTTGCGACCCGACTCCTTCGCCCTGTACAGAGCGATGTCCGCGTTCCTCCTGAGGGTGTCCGCGTCCTGTCCGTCTTCCGGGTAGATCGACAGGCCCAGGCTTGCGGTACATTGGATCTCCTGACCGTCTATCAGGAACGGCCGACGCATCTCCGCTACCAGCTTTTCGGCAATACGGGCCAGGTCGTTCTCTTGTGAGAGGCCCGGCAGCACCATCAGGAACTCGTCTCCGCCAATCCGCGCAACTGTGTCGCTTTCCCGAAGTGCTGAGGTCAGCCGTTCGGCTGTCGCCTGCAAGAGCGCGTCGCCACCGGAGTGGCCCATCGTGTCGTTGACCACCTTGAATCGGTCCAGGTCCAGCGAAGCGAGTGCAATTCCCTTTTCGCTACGACGGGCCTGCGCGAGCGCCTGGCCCAGGCGGTCGTTCAAGAGGAGCCGGTTGGGTAGTCCGGTGAGTTCATCGTGATAGGCCAGTTCGCGAATCCGCTCCTCACTCTGACGCCTTCGGATTGCAAAGGCCACGTGACTGGTGATCGTCTGGGCGAGCTGGACCTCGTCGTCGGTGAAGACATGCGATGAGTTGTAGTAGATCATGAGCTTCCCGATGAGCTGTCCCTGGTTGCGCAGCGGGAAGAACGCTAAAGACTTGATGCCCTCCCGATCGATGGTGTCGAGTAGCGCTCCCAGCTCTGGGTCGCTCGCCACGTCGCTGACCAGCACCGGCTGAGGGGTCTTGTCTCCGCGTTTCCAGGGGGAGTGACCTTCGACCGTCTCTCTGTATTCGGGCGATAGGTTGTGGGAGGCCTTAAAGCGCATCACGCCGTCAGGGTCGAACAGCAGGACCGCCGAACGCTCCGCGCCCAACGTGCTGTCGAGGCATGATAGGGCCTCTTCGTAGACAACTTCGACGTCGTCTGCCCGGCTGAGCTCGTCCGTCAGCCGGTAGATGCCCTGTAACTGTTCCAGGCGTAGCTGCAGCGCTTCGCGCGCCTGCTCACGCTCGGCCTCCAGCTGTCTCCGTTTGGAGGCGTCGAGGACGGCCTCCGTCATGAGATTGAGCGAGGCACCCAGACGGGCCAGCTCGCGCGGACCCGTCTCAGGAGCCCGCGCGCCCAGATCGCCGCCGGCGACGGCGAGGGCTGTGGACTCCAACCGAGAGAGGGGGCGCAGGGTGGTACGCGAAACCAGCAGGGCGACGCCAAATGCCAGTATGCCGCCGATCGCGCCGGAAACGACGAGCAACATCAGCGACAGGTCTCCCAGATCATCCGATCGCTGTTCCAGGCTGATCGCCAGGCGCCGCTCGTTGCCCGCCAGCCGCTCGAAATCGCTCTCCAGTTGCAGGAGCCGGGGAACGGTGCTGAGAAGCGTCTCGGACGACGCCTCGGCGTCCCCCGCCCGGCGCTCGGCGACCGCCTGGTCGAACGTGACGCCCACGGCGTCGAGGTCCTCGATCATCTCGTTCACGGCTGCGGCCCCTTCGGCGTTACCCTGATCCTCGAGGAGCATGCGCGCTCTCACGCCGGATTCTTTCGCCAGGCGATGATAACCGTCTGCCGGCAGGAGCAAGGCCTCGTCCCCCGTAGCGGAGTAAAACAGGACCGTAGCCACATACGTTGTGCCGTCCAGGCGAGCGCGCGTCAGCGCGGTGGCGATGTCGCGGTGTTGCCCGGCGGCGTGGCTCTCGATGCGGTGCTGGCGTGAGACCCAGGCTGAACCGCCGACCACCATGGCAATGGTCAGAAGAACAAGCCCGAACGCCGCGAAAATACGGCCACGCACGGACGCCAGCGAGAACGAAGGTGATCCGCCGGGGGCAGGCGTTGGGGGCGTCCTATTGGTTTTCATGAGCGCGCTCTGGGGCTCCTACCGGCGGCACTCCGGTACGAGCCGCTAAGTATTAGATGCTCAAGAACGCAAAGGGTTACTACCCAAAAGGGCTGGCTTATGGGTTGGAAGTTACGCGCCCCTGCCGGTGGCCGTTTCGCGGATGCGCGACTCAGCCCAATCTCCAACACGGTTCTTACCCGCAGACTTGGCCCAGTACATGGCCGAGTCGGCCCCGTAGATGAGTTGCTCTGCGCTGTCGGCAGTCTCCGGGTAAGAAGCGGCGCCGACGCTCACGGTAACGTTCCCGTGACCGTCCAGGGCCGTCTGGACGGCCAGGCGCACCTGCTCAGCGCTGGCCAGCGCTGCGCTCTGGTTTTCGCCGGGAAGGATGATGGCGAACTCATCTCCTCCGTAGCGGAATGCGTTATCGCCCATCCCCAGTTCGCGCAAGGCAGCCGCGAGCCCGCGGAGGATATCGTCACCCGCGAGGTGGCCATGCGAGTCATTAATCGATTTGAAGTAGTCGATGTCGATGATCAGGAGGCCGACCGGGTCTTCGTTGCCCTCTACCGCCTGCCGGATCCGCTGGTGAAAGGCGCGGTGGTTTCCCAGGGCCGTGAGGGGGTCGCGGGCTGCCTGCGCCCGTGCGTCCATGAGTTGCCTGTGCCGCTGCAAGAGCTGCTCGTTCACAGCCTGCAGGTCTTGAGTTCGCTCGGTGACTTTGTCTTCCAGTGATTTGTTCAGGCCCTCAACGCGGATGCGCTCCGCCTCCAATTCCCGGTTCAACTGCTTCAGCTGCGCTTCGACGACGTCCCGGCCACGGTGAGATTCTTCGACCTTGTCCAACAGTGAGTTCATAGCCTTCGCCAGTTCCCCGACTTCGTCTCCACCGTTTACAGTCACACGTGCCGAGCGGGCGCCGCCTCCGGCGATTGCGGCTACCTGGTTGCGAAGTCGCGCGAGCCGCGAGAGCACCGTGCGCTCCAGCAGCAGCATCGTGACAACGGCGAAGGTCAAAGATGTCAGCGCGAGCGCCCCCAGCAGGTACCAGAGTGTCCTTTGTCCCTGCGCGTAGGCGTCGCGCGAAATGAGTGTGCGTATGTACAGCGCGGGATGCCCCTGGATGTCCTCGATGCGCGAATATCCGGCCAATGAATCGTCGCCAAGCGGTTCCACGAGGGGTCCTGACGCGAGGCGCGATGACGCGGCTACCACGTCTCCTGGGACGGCGCGGTCTCCTGCTGCGTAGACAGTGAAGTCCAACCCAGTCACCCGCCGCAGCTCCGCCAGCTCGGTCTCGTCGAGGTATCGTCCCATGATCAATGACGCTTTGCTAGGCCCCTGTCTATCACTGGTCAATACCGTCCGCGAGGCCACGAGCATCGTGCCCTCAGGGAGGTCGGCGATGCCACTCGTGCTCGCGCCGCTGTTGTCGAACTGATAGAGCTGGTGTGCTTCCAGAAGCCTCGACAGCGATGCATCAGACGGAGCTGATTGCGTACCGTCTTCCAGGTTTACGAGCTTCGCGTAGAGCACGTTTCCGGAGCGGTCGACGAAGACCATCAGGTTGATCCCCAGCGTGGCGAAGGCGTCGTTAGTCAGGTTCGTATCGACGTACTCCGGGTTACCGTCCTCGACGAATTGATAGGTGTCGTCCCAGTATGCCCAGTCGGCGGTGGTGCCCTGGATGCGCGCGACGTCGTTGGTGATCGCGCTCTCGACCGTCGTTACGGCGTCGGTGCCCTCCCGATGTTCGACGTCCGAGAAGCTGTCCAGGACGATGAAGCGGGCAGTCACGTAGAAGCCGGCGGTCAAGAGCACCAGCGTGGCGCCTACGATCATCAGGGTCTTCGTTCGCAGCTTCATGGCAGGGCGGTTGTGGCTACGGCGGTAAGACGGATGCGTTCCCCCCAGGGCCACACTTAGATGACGGTCAGGGAGAAGTCCGCGTTACCTGATGCTTTGACCGGGGAGAGGAAAAGGCCGCGGACTGCCCAGTCCGCGGCCTTCTCCGAAGGAGGTCGCCCGTGCGGCCGCGGGTCGCCCCACCCGTGGCCGCAGATGATGTCAAGTCACTAGCCGCATCCCGTAGTATTGCCGCAGTTTTCGCAGCGGTAGCACGTTCCGGCACGCGACATAATCCAGCCGCAGTTGGAGCACGACGGCGCGTCCGTCTGTGTTGAGTTCGAGTGGCCGTTGCCGTTCGCCGAGCCCTTTGTAGGGTCATACTCCTGCGTCATCAGCTTGGCCTTGACCGCCGGCGAAAGCACTCCGAACTCTTCCTTGTCGTCCTCGGTCAGGAACATCGAAGCCAGCCAGCGGAAGATGTAGTCAACGATCGAGTTGCGCGACGGGGATCTCGTTGTTCTCTGTGCGCCCGGATGGCTCGAAGCGCATGTGCGAGAACTTGTTGACGAGGTCGCGCAGCGGGACGCCGTACTGGAGCGAGAGCGAGATGGCGGTCGCGAAGCCGTCCATCATGCCGGAGAGCGTGCTGCCCTCCTTGGCCATCGTCAGCCAGATCTCGCCAGGAGAGCCGTCTTCGTAGAGTCCGGCCGTGATGTACCCCTCGTGCCCCTCGATCGCGAACTTGTGCGTTAGTGAGGCGCGCGTGACGGGCAGGCGACGGCGGACCGGGTGCGGGATGCCTTCGGACGGCTCACTACCAGCGCCGTCGTCCTTTTTCGTGCTCAAGCACCTGGGCACGCTTGGAGCCGTCGCGATAGATCGCCAGCGCCTTCAGGCCGTGCTTCCAGCCCTCGATGTAGGCCTGCTCGATCTCCTCGACCGTTGCCTCCTCCGGAAGGTTCACGGTCTTCGAGATAGCGCCGGAGATGAAGGGCTGCACGGCGCCCATCATCTTTACGTGGCCCAGCCAGTGGATCGTGCGGGTTCCGTTCTGTGCGCGGAAAGCGCAGTCAAAGACCGCCAGGTGGTCGTCAGCCAGGTGCGGGCGCGCCCTCGATGGTCCCCGTCTCGTCGATGTAGGCGATGATGTGCTCGCGCTGAGGCTCGTCGTATCCCAGCTTCTCCAGGGCGCGCGGCACCGTGTTGTTCACGATCTTCATCAGGCCGCCGCCGACCAGCGTCTTGTACTTCACGAGGGCGATGTCCGGCTCGATGCCCGTGGTGTCGCAGTCCATCATGAAGCTGATCGTCCCCGTCGGTGCGATCACCGTCGCCTGCGAGTTGCGGTAGCCGTGCTCCTGCCCCAGTGTCGAGAGCCTCTCGCCCAGTCTTCGCGGGCGGCGTCACGCAGCGGGCCCAGGCCGGGTGCGTCTACGTCGGGAATCGAGTCTACGGCTGCGCCGTGCTTGTCGATCACGCGCAGCATCGGCTCGCGGTTTCGCTCGTAGCCGGCGAACGGGCCCATCACGCGCGGCGATGCGCGCGGACGTGGCGTAGGCATGGCCGGTCATGATCGCCGTCAGCGCGCCCGCCCAGGCGCGGCCCTCGTCGGAGTCGTAGGGGAGGCCGAGGCACATCAGGAGCGCGCCCAGGTTCGAGTAGCCCAGGCCCAGTTCCCGGTAGTCGATGGCGTTCTGGTGGATCTTCGCTCCGTCGGGTAGGACGAGTTGCCGACGATGATCTCCTGCGCCATGATGCTCAGCGCGATCGTGTCGCCTGTAGGCCTCGACGTCGAAGTTGCCGTCCTCGTCGAGGAACTTCAGCAGGTTGATCGAGGCCAGGTTGCAGGCGCTGTCGTCCAGGTGCATGTACTCGGAGCAGGGGTTGGAGGCGTTGATCGGCCCGGTGTTCGGGCAGGTGTGCCAGTCGTTGATCGTCGTGTGGTACTGCATGCCCGGGTCTGCGCACTCCCAGGCGGCCTGCGCGATGTCGCCGCATCAGCTTGCGCGCGCTGTACGTCTGCGCCGGCGACCTCGCCGTGGTCACGTAGCGGGTCTGCCACTCGCCGTCGTCCTCCACGCGCACGCATGAAGTCGTCGGTGACGCGGACGGAGTTGTTCGCGTTCTGGTACTGGATGCTGATCCAGGCGTCGCCGTCCAGCGACATGTCGTAGCCGGCCTCGCCCAGCGCGTAGGCCTTGCGCTCCTCCTTCGCCTTGCACCAGAGGAACTCCTCGATGTCCGGGTGGTCGATGTTGAGGACGACCATCTTGGCCGCGCGGCGGGTCTTGCCGCCGGACTTGATCGTGCCCGGCCACGGAGTCGGCGCCGCGCATGAAGGAGACCGGCCCGGAGGCCAGGCCGCCGGCCGTGACGTGCTCCTTCGAGCTGCGCAGCTTCGAGAGGTTGATGCCGGAGCCGCGAGCCGCCCTTGAAGATCTTCCCCTCCGTCCGGTACCAGTCCAGGATCGAGTCGATCGAGTCGTCGATGCTGAGGATGAAGCAGGCGGAGCACTGCGGGTGCTCCTCCATGGCCGACGTTGAACCAGACCGGCGAGTTGAAGCAGAGGCATCTGGTTGACGAGGCAGTACTTCAGCTCCGCGCGGAACGTCTCGCGCTCGTCCTCGTCTCGCGAAGTAGCCGTCCTCCCAGCCCCAGCCCGTGATCGTGTTGACGACGCGGTCGATCAGCTGCCTTGACCGACCGCTCGCGGACGGTCTGCGCCTGCCCCGGGTCCAGCGCCTTGAGCGGCCCGCGGAAGTACTTCGAGGCGACGACGTTCGTCGCGTTCTGCGACCAGGCCGCCGGGAACTCGACGTCGCTGCTGCTCGAAGACGGGCTTGCCGTCGGCGCCGTCGATGACGGCGGCTGCGCAGCTCCCAGGCCAGCTCGTCGTAGGGGTCGGTCTCCGGCTTCGTGAAGTAGCGGGCGATGGGCAGACGGGCGTCTCCGTTGCGGACGGTCGTCGATGTTCGCTCAGGCGCGAGGGTCATGAGTGTTCCTTTCCGCCGGTCGGTGTAGAAGTGGTTGCTGTGCGGTCCTAGCCCGGTATTTCGTTGATTCTCATGAAGCGCGACTTGGGGATCTCGAAGACCTCCACTTCGCGGTCCTGGTCCTGCTGGTAGAGGAGGACGGCGTCGGTGTCCGGGTCCACCCGCCAGCCATCGGCGTTGAACTCCTCGGTGCGCGCCAGTTGCTCGTCAGCCCGGTCAAACGGCCGGTACATCACGCGATATCGCTTCATCTATGACCTCCTCTGCTCGCCACCTAGCGGTGGGTGGCCCTCGTCCGCTCGAAATAAGGCACGTCAAAGCTCGGTGCGAAGTAGGGAAACTCCCGCGTGGTCGCCGCGAACGCCTTCTGAAGGCTCTTGAAGGCAGGGCCCTCCGGGTCGCGGGCAAGCTGCTTCCGCCGGTGGGTGCTGTAGAGCATCCTCAGCAGGTCCTGCGGCGACCGCTCCCGGTCCACCGGGATGTGCTCCAGCTCCGCGAGGATAAGGCTGGTGATGATATCTCCTTCAGCGACTCGTTCCAGAATCGCCGGGCGTTCCGCTGTCGTAACTGCCATGGCTGTACCTCCTAGTCGATCGCGTGCGCGCGCCGGAACCGCTCCAGCGCATCGCGCGTGTTCTCCAGCAGCCCGTCCGCCTCCCAGAGGTTGCGGATGCGCTCGTTCGGGTCGTTGCCGTTGGAGCCGTTGAGCGCGAGCCGCTTGTGCGCCTCGACGGCCATCACGTAGTCGTTTAGCAGCCGCGCGTGCTCCTGGCTCTCGTCCGGCGACAGGTCCATCATCGAGTAACCCCCCTCGTGATCTGTTCGTGCTCGTATCGTTCCAGGTCGTTCCTCGCTACTGCCACGCCCTCGGCAGCGGCCGCATACTCCGCGCCTGATGTCTGCCTGACCTGCTGCCGCACGAGGGCGTTCTCCGCCCGCCGCGCGTTGATCCAGAGCCGCCGGAATTCGAGGTCGCGGTCGAATTCCGTCTCGGGTCTGAGATCGCTCATCGAGAAGCCCTCCTCGCTTGTTCGTTGCCCTCTTCCGATTCAGTGCGGCTCTTCCGCATTCGCAGCACCCTTGGCTTCGCCGATGGCGGCGCCGCCTCCGGCAGGAGGGCCAGCTGGTCGCGTGGCACGGCCGGCCTGCGCCAGCCCGCCTTCAGCGCCTCCAGCTCCTGCTCCAATTCGTCCACGTCCGCGAAGGCGCGGTATACGCTGGCGAAGCGGATGTAGGCGATGTGGTCCAGCGTCTTCAGGCGTTCCATCACGAGTTCGCCGACGACGGAAGATGGCACCTCGGCCCGGTTCAGGCCGTAGACCGCCTGCTCCACTTCGTCTGCCAGTGCCTCGACCGCGCCGGAAGGTATCGGACGTTTCTCGCAGGCCTTGCGCACGCCGCTGATGATCTTCGCGCGGTCGAAGGCCTCGCGCCGGCCGTCCTTCTTCAGCAGTGCGACGCCGGGCAGCTCGATCCGCTCCAGTGTCGAGAAGCGGCGGCCGCAGGCGAGGCATTCGCGGCGGCGGCGGATGCCGTCCTGGTCGGGACGGGAGTCCGTCACCTTGGTGTCATCAGTCCCGCAAAAAGGGCAGTTCATCGTGGTAGCAAAGAGTTAATTGGAATGCCGCGACCGGCCGGGATATGGAGATGGTGCGGAATCCCCATTCGCGTCCCCCACAGACGGTTCGAATCCCCTCAGTTTGCCCTGCCTGGAAGTCCCGTTTCACACAGGGCGCAAACAGACACTACTACCAGATGTAGGGTTTGTCAATGGGCTATGGGACAATATTTTGTAGAAGTTGTGAACAATCGATCCACATCAGCCCAGGCACGATTTCAACAGTATGTGGAGAAGCTACCTGTCCCTTCTGCACCGACGCGAACCTCTTCGAATTGCCGTATCCTGAGGCCAAATGTCTGAGGTGAATCAGACTCGCGATCCCCTCCGTATCGCCATCGACACGAACCTGCTGATAGCGGCCCTGACGAAGGCCGGCGGCGCCAGCGCGCTCATCGTCAAAGCCTGGCTCGACGGCGAGATCGAGGTCGTTGCCTCGGAGGCGACGCTTCGCGAGGCGGAGCTCGTGCTCGGCGGCGGCTGGTTGGCCCGCATCACCTCCTGGGAGCGCGTCGACCGGCTGCTCGAGGACCTGCGCACCCGCTCGATACTTGTGGATCCGAAGACGCGCATCACAGACTTGCCCCTCAAGGACCCGGGCGACTTGCGGATGCTGGAGGCGGCCCTCGAGGGCGGCGCCAGGTACGTCGTCACCACCGACCGCGAGTTCCTTTCCCACCGCGGCTACGGGCCGGTGGAGTTCGTGACACCGCGCGAATTCTGGAGTACCATCGATCGCCGGCGTCGAGCGTTAGAATAGGTGCCAGAACAATCAACGCCCAAAAGGAGGTTCCCGCCATGTGCATTTCCTGCGGTTGTGACGAGCCGGACGCCAATCACGGCAACCCCAAGCACATCACGCTGAAGCAGCTCCAGGAGGCCGCAGAAGCCGCCGAGGTGGACATCACCCAGCTCAGCAAGAACATCAGCGAAGGGCTCAAGCGCTACGGCGGCGCGAAGGAGTAGCTCGGGGGTCCGATCCCGCCCTGACCCACCCGAATAGGAGGTGGCGCGATGAGCATCACTGAGTACTGGCGGCAGCGTCCCGTCATCGCCGGACGCTGGACGGTGAAGGATGTCGTCCAGGGGAAACCGCTGGGACATCCCAGCCATGCCATGTTCGTGCATTTCCCATCAGCACTTCTGCCGGCTGCCTTTGTCTTCGACGTCATTTCGCTGTTTCATGCGGACATCACGCTGACCCGCGCCGCCTTCTACAACATCTCGTTCGGACTGGCCGTGGCAGCCTTCGCGGCGCTGACCGGGCTGGTGGACTACCTGCCGATGATCGGCGGCTCCCGCAAGAAGCAGCTCGGCACTTATCACCTGGTTGCGCAGCTCACGGCAGTCAGCGCCTTCACGCTGAGCCTCGTCATCCGCGCCTTCGACTACGATGCCGACCAGACATCCATCCCCGCTCTGGTATTCGCCGCCGTTGGCGTGACGGCCATCGCCGTCGGCAACTACTTCGGCGGCACACTAGTCTATCGCCAGGGCATGCGTGTCAGCGTGGACGATCTGTAGCACCTCCAGCACAAAGAGACGCCGCAGGGACGTCTGGGGAGGCAAACGGCTCTGCGGCATCGGCGTCCTTCCGTGCTAGAAGAAGGACAGTATCGTGCTAGCGATCGGTGTTAAGTCCGTTCTATAAGTATCTCCCTTCGCTGGTCCCTTACCGCTCCCTCTATCCGCCCGCCCACCCATCGATACCTGCGGGTGGACGGGCGGTATGAAGGCTTAACGTATCGACACCGGCCTGCGCAGGAACGTCGGCAGGTCCGTGTCGTCCCGGTTCTCCTGCGCCTCCTGGCGCATCCGGCGCAGCTCCTCGTCCTCTCCGTTTCGTGAGGAGGTCGAGGCGTACGACGGCGCAGAAGCGTAGTTTTCGAGAGGGGCGAAGCCGACGGCGATCAGCGTGATCTTCACCTCGTCGCCCAGGTCGGGGTCCGTCGCCGTGCCGAAGATGATCTCGGCACTCTGGGTCGACCACCTCGGCGATCACCTGCGCGGCCATGTTCAGCTCGTGCAGGCCCATGCCGCCGGAGCTGGCGACGTTGAAGAGGACGCCGCGTCGCGCCGTGGATGTTCACGTCGAGGAGCGGGCTGGCGATCGCGGCCTGCGCGGCCTCGACGGCGCGGTTCTCGCCGGTCCGCCCTGCCGATCGCCATCAGCGCCGGGCCGGCGTCCTGCATGATCCGGCGCACGTCCGCGAAGTCCAGGTTGATGTCGCCGGGCATCGTGATCAGCTCCGAGATGCCCTGGATGCCCTGCCGCAGGACGTCGTCGGCCATCATGAACGACTCCTCGACCGTCGTTTTCTGGTCGCAGACGGCCAGCAGCCGGTCGTTGGGGATGACGATGAGCGTGTCGACTTCTTCGCGCAGCGCCTGGATGCCGTGCTCGGCGCTGCTCGCGCCGCTTCGCGCCCTCGAAGCCGAATGGCCGCGTGACGACGGCCACGGTGAGCGCGCCGATGTCCTTGGCCACCTGCGCGACGACCGGCGCGGCGCCGGTGCCGGTGCCGCCGCCCATGCCGGCTGTGATGAACACCATGTCGGTGTCCTTGAGCGCGTCCTTCAGCTCCTCGCGGGACTCCTCGGCGGCCGCGCGCCCCTTGTCCGGGTCGCCGCCCACGCCGAGGCCCTCGTGTCAGCCGGTCGCCGATGCGGATGCGCGTCGTCGGCGTCGCAGCGCATGAGCGCCTGCGCGTCCGTGTTGATGCCGACGAACTCGACGCCCCCGATCTTGGCCTGCGACCATGCGGTTGACGGCGTTGCAGCCGCCTCCGCCAACGCCGACCACCTTGATCGGCGGCAGCCCGTCCAGTTCTGCTTTAGTCATTCGTTCTCCTTCCCCTTCCATGACCTGAGTCTCGTGACCTCGTTGCCGGTCTGCCACTTGCTCTACTTCGGTATCAGCGTCTTGATCCACTTCTGCGCGGCGGCCATCACCCCGTGCAGCTGTATCTCCGGCATCTTGAAGGGCAGCTTGTGTCCATTGCCGTTGTGGCCGTTGCGTTCCGGTCTCCTGCGCTGCCCAGTGCAGCAGGCCGACGCTCGTGGCGTAGGCCGGGCTGTTCAGCGAGTCGGCGAGGCCGTGGATGCGCCGCGGAATGCCCGTGCGCACCGGCATGCGCAGCACCAGCTCCGACAGCTCGATGATGCCCGGGCAGGCTGGCCGTACCGCCGCGTGAGGACGAGCCCGGCCGCGATCATGTCGTCGAAGCCGGCCCGCTTGACGTCGATGTAGATCATCTCGAGGATCTCCTCGACGCGCGCCTGCAGGATCTCCGCGATCCGGCGGCGTGAGCACTTCCTTCGTGCGCTGGCCGCCGAACGGCTTCGATCTCCACGATCTCCTCGGCGTCGACCTGGCTGGGCAGCGCGGAGCCGTACTCCAGCTTCAGCTCTTCGACGTGGGAGTAGGGCGCGCGCAGCCCGGCCACGAGGTCGTGCGTCAGGTGGTAGCCGCCGACCGGCAGTACGCAGGTGTGGAAGACCGCTGCCCTCCACGAAGACGGCGATGTCCGTCGTGCCGCCGCCGATGTCGGCCAGGATGACGCCCTGGCGTCCTTCTCTTCGTCCTCCAGCACGGCCTCGGCCGCGGCCAGCGGCGAGAAGACCAGCGCTTCCACCTCCACGCCGGCGCCCTCGACGCACTGCGTCAGGTTCTGGATGGCGGTGACGGAGCCGGTGACGATGTGGCGTGTCCATGTCCAGCCGCTGGCCGTACATGCCCGACCGGGTCGGTGACCTGCTCCTCGCCCTCGACGACGAAGAAGCGCGGGACGCTGTGCAGCATCTCGCGGTTCGTCGGGAGGTTGAGGACTTGCGCGCGCCTTCCATCGCCCGGTCGATGTCTTCTTCCGTGATCGGGCGCTGCCCGCCGGGGATCGTGGCGATGCCGCGGTTGTTCATCGACTGCACGTGGTTGCCGCCGATGCTGACGTGCGCCGAGAGGATGCGGCTGCCGCTTGAACGTCTCGGCGCGGTCCACGGAGTTAGCGATCGCGGCGGTGGCCTGCTGGATGTTGTCCACCATGCCCTTCTTGACGCCCTGCGCGGGCGTGACGCCGACGCCCAGGATGCGCAGCTCGTCTTCCGGCGTGACCTCGGCGACCAGCGTGCAGATCTTGCTGCTGCCCACGTCGATTGCAGCCAGGATGTTCTCTTTCAACGGCTCATCGCCTCCTTCCGATCACTGGAACGACGGCCGTTCTCCGAAGCGCAGGTCCAGCACATGCCCGGACATGCCGTCCCGCCCCAGCGTCTCCTCGATCTGCTTCCAGACCGCAAGCTTGTAGTCGATGTTCTGGCTGTCGCCGATGACAACCCGGTAGCCCACGTCGGCCAGCAGTGCCAGACCCTTGTTCCGACGAGTACTCGAAGCCGACCGGCGTCATCGCCAGCACCTCGGGCACCCTCTGTGAGAGCAACAGCGTCAGTGTTACAGCGTCGCGGTCGACGCGGTCACCGGGAACGAGCCGCACGGGGTTGGTCAGGTCCTTGACCACCGGAGCACCCTCGGCCGGAGGGACGTCCGCCAGGACAATGCCGTCACGGTCGATGACGTACTGCCGGTCGCCTACCTGCCAGATGCCCCAGGGCTGGCGCTCTTCAACGGTGATGCGAACTGACTGCGGCCAGTCTCGCTCGATTCGAACCGATTTCACGAGCGGCAGCATGGCGATCCGCTCTTCGGCGGTCGGCGACGTCGAGCCGCAACATGCTGTCTCCGTCGAGCGACGCCAGCTGCTCCGACCTGCGCCTGGTCCGTCTGCGACGCTCCTACCACTGTCACCTCTTCACCCGGAAAGCCGGTGATAGGTAGAGCGCGATGAGCAAGGGCATCACCGATGCGGCCGCGATGGCAAGAGCCATGCGCCGCAGCCTGCGGACCCGCAGCCTGCGTGCCGTTGCCTCGTCGAGCAGGACTTCGCCCTTGATCGCCCTGTGCTGGGACTTGTCCAGACGAACACCGCCTGCGCGCCTTAAAATCCACGGCCCTTCTCCTCGTGCCGCTCGAGCGCTAGCTCGATCAGCCGCGTGATCAGGTCGCGATAGGAGAGCCCGGCGTACTCCCAGAGCTTCGGGTACATGCTCATCGGGGTGAAGCCGGGGATCGTGTTGACTTCGTTCAGGTAGTCAGCGACCGTCCGGCGTGCAGGAAGAAGTCCACGCGCGCCAGTCCGGCGCAGTCGATCGACTTGTAGGCGTCGATTGCCATCTCTCGCGGCCCGTTCCGCTGCTTCCTCCGGAATGTCGGCCGGGATGTGGAGCACGGTCTGCGGGATCGTCGTACTTCGC
Organism: uncultured Chloroflexia bacterium; assembly: GCA_963717065.1. GTDB lineage: Bacteria > Chloroflexota > Dehalococcoidia > SM23-28-2 > RBG-16-64-32 > CAVQVC01. The sequence continues at coordinate 171,208 of CAVQVC010000001.1, forward strand.
GCGGTAGTCGTAGAACTCGGCGCCGAAACGTGATCTCGCCGCACCGGCGATGCTTCCGGCTCGTCGTTGCCGAGCACAGCGACCTCGACCTCGCGCGCGTCTGATCGCCCGCTCGACCAGCACCTTGCGGTCGTAGCGGAAGGCCTCGGCGATCGCTTCGTCGAGGTCTTCGCGGGAGCGCGCCTTCGATGTCCCGATGCTGCGAGCCGCCGTTCGCCGGCTTCACGAACGCCGGGTAGCCGATCGTCGCCTCGGCGGCGCGGATGACGCCTTCGCGGTCGTTCCGCCACTGGGACATCAGGAGTTGCGACGTCGTTCGACCACCGGGAAGTCGTGGTGACGGAAGAACGTCTTCTGCAGCGCCTTGTCCATGCCGAGCGCGCTGGCGGCGACGCCCGCACCCACGTAGGGCACGCCGGCCAGCTCCAGGAGCCCCTGCAGCGTGCCGTCCTCGCCGTTCGTGCCGTGGATCAGCGGGAAGACGACGTCCACCCGCCGCAGCGCTGGTGAGCGCGTGCGGTGCGGTAGAGGATGCCGTCGCCCAGGGGCTCGTCCAGGCTCTGCAGCCGCTCCGAGCGGATGCGGTCGAGCGCCTGCTCGGTCTGCGCGGGCGTCAGCCATGTGCCCTGCCGGGTGACGCCGATTGGCACAGCGCTGGAAGCGTGCCGGTGTCGAGCGCCTGCATCACACCCTGCGCGGAGACGACGGAGACCTCGTGCTCGGCCGAACGCCCGCCGAAGAGGACGCCGACCCGCACGCTTCTTGCGCCGCGGCGTCATTCGAACTCACCTACCATCATCACTTCAGTCTCGAGTTCAACGCCGAAGCGCTCACGGACGTGCGATCCTGCGCCAGCTCGATGAGCCGGAGTGATGTCCGATGCGCTGTCGCGCCGCCGAGGTTCAGGATGAAGTTCGAGTGCTGGTCCGAGAACTGCGCGTTGCCGATGCGGTGGCCGCGCAGGCCCACCTGATCGACGTACCACCAGGATGGGTGCTCTGGCGGGTTCTTGAAGACCGAACCGCAGTTGCGGCCCGGCGGCTGCGCCGCCTTGCCGTTGCTCGTCCAGCTCCTTGATGCGTCGCCTTCAGCTCCGCCGCGTCGCCCGGCTCCAGGCGAAGGTCGACGGAGAGGACCACTTTGTCCCGGATGTCGCCGCTTGTGAACGCGCTGTTCCGGTAGGTTAGTGCCAGCTCGTCGAGCTTGAGTTCAACGATTTCGCCACGCTCGTCCGACAGTCGTACGCCGCGTCAGCACATCGCGCAAGCGACCATTCGTAGGCGCCCGCGTTGGTGACGACGGCGCCGCCGAGGCTGCCGGGGATGCCGCAGGCCCATTCGATGCCCGAGTAGCCAGCCGCGGCCATTCGTCGCGACAGTGTCGCGAAGCTCACCCCGCTTGCCACTCTCACTTTGAAGCCTGCGCCGTTCTGAGATGGCCCCTCGATCGCGTCCGTGCGGTTCTCGATCGTCAGTCCGCGGACACCCCGGTCGCCGACGAGGACGTTCGAGCCGGAGCCAAAGATGAATACTGGGACGTCCTCGGAGCGCGCCAGTGCAAACGCACGGCGTAGCGCATCCTCGGTTTGGGCGACGAAATAGATGTCCGCAGGCCCGCCGACGCCGAATGTGACGTGCCTGGCCAGCGGCTCACTCTCACGCACGGGCCCAGATCTCGGAGCGCCTCGATCAGCGTTTGCGTCATCGGTTCCCCAGCGCCTCCAGCACGAGCGGCCCGGCTTCCTCGACGTCACCGGCGCCGATGGTGAAGAAGACGTCGCCCTCGTGAAGCCCTTGGCCACGGTTGCAGCCGCCTCCGAGACGCTTCCCGCGTACTGCGCGCGTGGTTGCGCAATCACGGCCGCCAGCTCGGCGGCATTCATGCCGGCGGACGGTTCTTCGCGCGCGGCGTAGGTATCGGCGATGAACAGGACGTCACAGTCCCGGAAACAGGTGCGGAATTCGTCCAGCAGGTAGGTTGTGCGCGTGTAGGTGTGTGGCTGGAAGAGGCAAACGATCCGGCGCCCTGCGAACGCTGTCTCTCGCCGCCGCAAGGTCAGCCCTCACCTCGGTGGGGTGGTGGGCGTAGGAGTCCATGACGGTCACTGCCGCCGCTTCGCCGATCCGCTCGAAGCGGCGCTTCACACCGCTGAAGCTGCCGATAGCGCCGAGGATAGTCTCACGGTCGAGGCCGATCGCGTCACCGACAGCAATCGCGGCCAGCGAATTAACCACGTTGTGGACGCCGGGCAATCTCGTGTAGGCCTCCCCCCACACCTGTTTCTGAAACTGTACCACAAACGATGATGTGTCTATACCCTTTTGCGAAATATTTGTCGCCACCCAGTCGCAGTCATCATGGTGACCGTAGGAGACGACATGGACGGGGTAGAACATGTCGTCTCCTACGGTCTGGGGAAGGAGAGCGCCGGGCAGGCGCTGAGGGGGGAGTCCGTACAGGCCACGATTAACCGGTGTTGTCAACTTGAGAGAGGAACTGCGGAACGCTGCCTGCAGCTCCTCGAAGGAGCCGTAGATGTCCAGGTGGTCCGGCTCGAGATTGGTCACGACCGCGATGTGCGGGTGGTAGGCCAGGAATGCGCGGTCGTATTCGTCCGCTTCGACGACGAAGTACTCGCCGTCGCCGGGCACCGCGTTCGTTCCCAGGTCGAGCGACTCGCCGCCGAGCATGATCGTCGGCGAGAGCCCGGCACGCGAGAGCATGTAGGCAATCAGTGATGAGGTTGTCGTCTTGCCGTGGCTGCCGGCGACGGCGATGACCTTCTTGCCGGCCATCAGCCGCGCCACCATTTCCGCTCGCTTTATCGTCTCGATGCCCCGGCTGCGCGCCTCCACGATCTCCGGGTTGTCCTCCTGCGCCGCGGACGTGTAGACAACGAGCTGCGCGTCGTCGATGTATCCGGCGTCGTGACCCTCGTGGACGTTCACACCGATCGTCTCGAGGTCCGTGGTCACAGGCGACAGGTGCAGGTCGGAACCAGACACCGTGTGCCCGCGAGCCCGGAGTATCTTCGCGATGCCCGACATGTGGATACCGCCGACGCCAATCAGGTGGACGCGCTGCGGGATTGTGGCCGCGGCGTTCACCCAGCGCCCCCGCCGAGTTCGATCAGGATCCGCGCGATGCGTCCCGCCGCGTTCGGCCTCGCCATTCGTCGAGCCGCATCTCGCATTGTCTTAAGGCGCGCCTCGTCGTGGAGAAGGCCGCCGACAAGCGGCAGGACTTCGTCCAGCCGGTCATCATCGAGCACAATGGCGGCGCCGTTCTTTGCCAGGTAGCGGGCGTTCACACGCTGGTGACCTCCGGCGTACGGGTACGGCACGAGGACGGAAGGGAGTCCCGTGGCCGGAAGTTCGCCCAGCACACTCGCGCCCGATCGGCACAGTGCAAGGTCCGCGGCGGCCATGGCCCAGGGCACTTCGTCGTTCATGTAGCCGTGCAGGTGATAGCGGCTACGCAATTCCGCCGGCAGGCCGTCTCGCATCTCGCTGCAGCCAGGGCTCGTCTTTGAGGCCGGAGAGGTGAATGACTTCACATAACTCCAGGAGCCCGGGCAGTTCTGATGCCACGGCCTTGTTGATGCTATGCGCCCCGGAGGAGGCGCCGGTTACGAACAGGACCTTTTCCTCGGGATCGAGGCCCAGTCGTTCCCGGCTGGCTCTTCGGTTGGTGTGCCAGAACTCGTCACGCACCGGATAGCCGGTGACGATAGTCTTACCGGCCGGGAGCCTCCTCAGGCTTTCGACGGCTGTGACGGCGACGCGTTGGGCGAGGCGGGCTATGGCGCGCACCGCCCAGCCGGGGTAGAGGTCCGGCAGGTAGAGCGCGATCGGGATCCCGCGCGTTCGGGCAGCCACGGCCACGGGAAAGCTCGCGTAGCCGCCGGTCGAGAGAACGACATCGGGGCGGAACTCGCCGAGAACGGCCCGCGCCTGTTGCACGCCGGCCGACATCTTGCCTACGTTCGCCGCCATCTCCCACGGCATCCGGCCGCGGATCGGCGCCGAGGAGATTGTGCGCATGGGAATACCGTCGCGGCCCACGATGTCTTCTTCCTGCCCGCCGGATGAGCCGACGTAGATCATCTCGATCCCGCCGTTCCGCAGCTCGCGTCTTACCGCCTCGGCGATGCTCAGCGCGGGGTAGACGTGGCCGCCGGTGCCGCCTCCACTTAGGGCAAGTCTCACACCGGCTCCCCTTCGAGGGATGGACGCCGCCGCGTCCGTCGGGTAGACGTGGGACGCGACGGTGTGCGCGCCTTCGTCGAGTACGGCTGCGTGGACGAGTAGCGAGAAATGCTGAAGAGCACGCCCACTGCCGCCATCAAGGCGATGAGCGACGAGCCGCCGTAGCTGAGGAAGGGAAGCGGCACTCCGGTGAGCGGTATCGACCGTGTTATTCCGCCGATGTTGATAAGCGTTTGGAATCCGATCCAGCTGATGATCCCTATGCCCAGGAGAGTCCCGAAGCGGTCCCGCGCGCCCATCGTGATCCTCAATCCGCGGAAGATGAAGAAGGCGAACAGACCGATGACGAACATCAGCCCGACGAATCCGAGCTCCTCGCCGATGATCGCGAAAACACCGTCCGTGTGCGAGCCCGGAACGTAGAAGAACTTTTGCCGGCTCTCGCCCAGCCCAGGCCGAGCGGCCCGCCGCTGCCGAGCGCGATCAGCAGTTGTATTATCTGGAATCCGTTGCCCTGCGGGTCGCTGGTCGGATCGACGAACGATACGAGCCGGTCCATCTGGTAGTCGCGCTGCTGGACCACCATATAGCTGATGAATCCGCCGACCGCTATCAAGAGACCGAGGTGACTCAAGGGGGCGCCCGCTACGAAGAAGAGCGTGCTCGCCGTCAGGAGAACGATAATCGTCGTGCCCATGTCCGGCTCTGCGACGATGAGGCCTCCGACGATCCCGAGCATCAGCACGAACGGGACAAACCCCAGGCGAGAACTTGTTGATGTCCTGGCCGCGGCTGGCCAGCCACGCCGAGATGTAGATCGATCACTGCCAGCTTCGCGTATTCGCTGGGCTGAATGGCGATCGGCCCAAACTCTAGCCAGCGCGTGGCACCGTTGCGCTCGACGCCGATACCCGGCACGAGGACAGCCAGCAGTCCGACCAGTGCGATCAGCAACATCGGCAGACTGAGCTTGCGCAGCCGGTTGTAGTCCATTCGCATGAAGAACACCATCGCCCCCAGGCCGATGAGCGCGAAGATGGCCTGGCGCGCGATGAAGTAGTTCGTGTTTCCGTACTCGTGATAGCCGACGGCGAAGCTGGCGCTGTAGACGGCAAGCAGCCCGGCGATGAGCAGCATCGCCGTCGCCACCAGCAGCAGGTAGTCGGGAGGGCCGGCGCGCACGCGTCCCCGCGCGCAGTTCAGCGTCGTCGGTCAGGGAAGCGATGGCTCGACCTCCTTCACCATTCCTTGCACGAGGGCACGGAAGTGCTCGCCGCGTCGCTCGAAGTTCTCGTAGGCGTCATAGCTCGTGCAGGCCGGCGACAGCAGTACGACGTCTCCTGGTTGGGCCGCCTCAATGCGCCCGGCCAACAGCCTTCATCAACCGAATCCACGCGCACGCACTTGTACCCGGGCGCGCGCCGTCTGAAATGCCTCTTGTAGCTTGTCGGCCGATTCGCCGAACACGATCGCTGCGCGGCAACGCCGCTCGGCCTCTCGCACAAGCTCGTCGAGGGGCAACTGCTTGTCGCGCCCGCCGAGCAGGAGGACGACCGGCTCTTCGAACGAACGTATGCCGGCGAGCGTCCGCTCCGGCGTGGTGGCGATGCTGTCGTTGTAGTAGGACACGCCGTCGATCTCCTGCGACGAACTCCAGCCGGTGCGGCACGCCGCGGAACGTCTCGACCGCGCAGGCGATTGCCTCGGGTGAGACGCCGCAGGCCAGCGCGATCGCCGCTGCAGCCACGGCATTCGAGCGGTTGTGTTCGCCGCGCAGCTGGACGTCACCCAATGAGAATAGGGGCGCTCGAAACCGAGCCGAGCCGCATCACCGCCATGCCGTTCCGTACGAAGACTCCGTCGCCCGGCATATCGGCCGTCATGCTGAAGCGGAGTAGCCGACCCTTGACCAGCGGCTCCAGGGCCCGGCACTCCGGGTCGTCGTAGCTCAGGACAGCGATGTCCTGATCCGTCTGGAATCGGATGATGTTCGCCTTCAAAGCCCGGTACTCGTCCCAGCTGAAGCGATCAAGGTGGTTTGGCGTGATGTTCAGGACGGCGGCCACGTGCGGGCTGCGCTCAGACAACTGCAGCTGTGTGTGGCTGATCTCTAGCACCGACCACGTGTACGGCCGTATGTCTGCCAGGTGGTCCAGCAGCCCAACTCCGATGTTCCCTCCGACGAAGACGGGCCGTTCATCCGCCTCGAACATCTCGGCCGACGAGCGCCGTGGTCGTCGTCTTTCCGCTCGAGCCGGTGATGCCGACGATCGGACCAGGGCAGATCTCCAGGAACAGCCCCATCATCGACAAGCAGAGGGACGCCGCGCTCGCGCGCAGCCTTGAGACCGGGCAGGTCCAGCGGCACTCCCTGTGACACGAACACCAGCTCGGCCTTCTCGAGGTCGCGCGTCTGGTCGGAGCCCAGCGACAGCTTCACGGGCAGGTCGCCCACCTCCGTTAGGCGGTCGGCGAGTTGCTCGCGCGTCTTCGAGTCCGAGATCGTCACCTCAGCGTCGCGGTTGCAGAGGAATCGCGCGAGGTCGACGCCCTCGATGCCCAGGCCGACGACGGCCACCGCCCGGTCCTCCAGTTCCAGCCCTTCGTAATGCGTGAGATCCATGTTCAGACCTCCATCGCCAGTACTATGCCCAGCGCGCCGCCGACGACGCCTACGGCCCAGAACCGCTGGACAACCTGCACCTCGTGCCAGCCCAGCTTTTCGAAGTGGTGGTGCAACGGTGCCATCAGGAGGATGCGCCGCCCTCCCGTGATCTTGAAATACCCTATCTGAAGCGCGTCTGAGAGTCCCTCGGCGACGAAAACAATTCCGATAACCGGAAGCAGCAACCACTGCCCTGTCATGAACGCTACTACGGCCAGGCCGCCTCCCAGCGGCAGCGCCCCCGTGTCGCCGATGAACAGGCGCGCCGGGTAGGCGTTGTGCCAGAGAAAACCCACCAGGGCGCCGGCCACGGTGAAACAGAACGCCGCGATGTAGGTCTGTTCCTGGACCAGGCCGATGACGCCGTAGGCGCCGTAAGCCAGCGCGGCAGTCCCGGCGACGAGACCGTCCAGGCCGTCGGTAATCGCCACCCCGCCCGCCGCCAGGACAACAACGGCCATGACGATCGGAATGTACAGCAACCCCAGGTCGTGACGTTCGTCCCAGGGGACGTTGATTGACGACAGTTCCAGTTGGTCGTACAGGCCCCAGGCGGCGAGACCACCGATCGCGATGAAAGCGACCAGCTTCACCCGCCTTGTAAGCGCGTGCTGTGGTCGCCCTTGCAGCGATCCGAGGTCATCCGCGAAGCCCAGCGCCGCGAGACACAACATGATCCCCAGCGGGGCGGCCATCGAATATCTGCCGAAGAGATTGAGTGCCACCGTGATCGCGGCGACGACGGCTACGACCAACAGGCCTCCCATCGTCGGCGTGCCTGCCTTCACCATGTGAGACTCAGGTCCCCATTCACTGATCTCCTTGCCCATTTTGAATCGGCGAAGCAGAGTGATGGCAGGATATCCGGCGATCACCGTGGCTACCAAGGCAAGCACTCCCAGCAGTAGCGCATCGCTCATCTCACCACCAGCTCGCCGACGACTGACTCGAGCCCCACCGCGCGAGAGGCCTTAACAAGGAGGACGTCCCCGGAGCGCAATTCCCTTCGGAGTTGCTCGGAGGCCTCATCGGCGGTCTCTAGGAACCGCACTTCACCAAGGCCGGCGACTGTTGCGGCTTCTCCGATTGCACGCGCCGGCGCACCGGCGACATACAGAATGTCGACGCGCTGGGCAGCGCGCTCGCCTACCTGTTGGTTACCCTGGGCCGTCGCCTCGCCCAGTTCGCGCATCTCGCCCAGCAGTGCGATGCGTCGGCCCGGAAGCTCGCCCAGCAGGTCGAGCGCGGCCAGCATCGAGGCGGGGCTCGCGTTGTAGCTGTCGTCGATGATCGTCGACCCGTTAGGGCCGTCTCGTCGCGTGAGCCGCAGGTCGCCATGCACCTCGGCCAGTCCCGTGCCGATCTCCGCCAGGGTCATCCCTTCATTTAGCGCCACGGCAGCGGCGGCAAGCGCCGGGTAGACGTGGTGTTTTCCGGGCAACGGGCACTCCACTTCCGCAACGCCGGCGGGCGTTATCAACCGAAAGGTGATCCCGTCCAGACCGTGGCTGGTGACGTCCTCGGCGCGGACCTCGCACTGAGGGGACATCCCGTAGAACACGACGCTTGCTCGGGTGCGCTGGGCCAGCCCGGCGACGCGCCAGTCGTCCCCGTTGAGGACAGCGAGTCCGTCGTCAGGTAGTGCCTCGACCAGCTCCGCTTTGGCGGAAACGATCGCCGCGATTGACCCGAGACGCTCCATGTGCACCGGGCCGATGTTCGTGACGACGCCCACCCGCGGGGCGGCGATGCGCGCCAGAAGCGCGATCTCGCCCCGTTCGTACATTGCCATCTCCAGCACCCCACGCTCGTGCTCCGCGCGGAGTTGCAGCAACGTAAGGGGGATGCCAATCTCAGTATTCAGGTTTGCCTCGCTCTTCAGCACCCGGTACTTGCCTCCGAGCAGAGAGGCGATGAGTTCTTTGGCCGTTGTCTTACCAACACTGCCGGTCACGCCGACAACACGAAGGTCGTGCCGTCGCCGCCACCAGGCGGCCAGGCGTTGCAACGCTTCCAGAGAGCTACTCACATGGAAGCTCCGCACGTCTTCAGGCATGTCTACGGCCAGTTCTACGACGGCGCCCGAAGCTCCCGCTTCGACCGCATGGCCGACGAATTCGTGCCCGTCGCTCCGCTCGCCTCGCAGAGCGAAGAAGAGGTCGCCCGCGCCGGTGAGCCGCGAGTCAATCGCGCCACGTTCAAACGTGACGTCGCCGGGGCCGCGGCTGCTTACCAGCAGTCCGTCCACCCCGTCCAGGACGTCGGCCACGCTCATTGCCCTCCCCATTGCTTTGATTCCGCTCTTATGGCGCCGCTACGAGCGACGAGTCTTGCGGTGGCACCTCCAGGTACGCAAGCGCTTGCTGTGTCAGACGGCTGAATGCAGGCGCGGCTACTACTGTTCCCCAGGGTAGGTCCTTGGGTTCGTCGATCTTCACCAGCACCGCGATCTGCGGGTCTTCCAGCGGCGCGATCCCGACGAACGACGAGATGTAAGCGTCCTTCTTGTATCCGCTGTCGGGGGTGGCCAGGTCGGCCGTGCCCGTCTTTCCTCCCACGTCGTATCCCTTCACGTCCAGGTATTTGTGGGCGTAACCATCAGCTACAACGCCCATCATCTCTTGCAGGGTTTGTGCTGATTCAGGGCTGATTACCTGCCGCACTTGCTCCGGCGCCACGACCTGCGTCCCGCCCGGGGATGCTATCTCCTTGACGATCTGGGGCTTCATGAGCATGCCGTCGTTGGCGATCGCGGCCACCGCCATGACCATTTGCAGCGGTGTCACGCTGATCCCCTGGCCGAAGCTATTCGTCGCCATATCTACGGCCCGCCAGTTAGCCGGGTCGTTCGTCGGTGTCCGCACCCTCCCGGGCGAGTCACCGGTCAGGCCAACGCCAGACGGCTTGCCGAAGCCGAACCGGTCGACATAGTCATAGAAACGGTCTGCTCCCACCTGCTGAGCGACCCACGCCGCCCCGGTGTTCAGGCTCTTCGACAGCATCTTTGCACGGATTGAGAGCCATTCGCGGAATTGTCCCAGTTGTGGATCGTCCAGTCGCTGACGCTCAGACTGCCCGAGTCGTACCACCACGTGTTGGGTGTCACAGCGCCGCAGTCGAGCCCCGCTGCTGTCGTGATCAGCTTGAAAACTGATCCGGGCTCATACATGTCGGTGACGGCTCGGTTTCGGTACAGAGCGATCTTCGAGTCGTCCGTCAGGTCCAGCTTGGTGACGTCGAACGTTGGCCGGCTCGCCATGGCGAGTATCTCGCCGGTCTTCGGTTGCACGACGACGATGGTGCCGCCGCTGGCTTTGTTGTCCTTGATCGTGCGTTCGAGCTCCTGCTCGGCGAGCCGTTGCATGTAGCGGTCGATCGTGAGGACCACATTGGCGCCCGGAACAGGCGCCGTCGTCTCTGTCTTGCCGAGTGCGAACTGGTTGCCCAGCCCGTCTCGCTCGTACCTGAGCGTTCCCATTGAACCGCCCAGTACGGAGTCGAGGTCCGCCTCAAGCCCGGTAAGGCCGACATTGTCCTGCCCGACAAATCCCAGGAGTTGCGCCGCCAGGTTTCCCTCCGGATACACGCGGTGACTACTCTTCACGAGGCGCACACCGCGTAGCCCTAGTTCGCGGACGGCCGTCCCCTGGTCGAAATTGAGATTGCGAGCTACGGAGACTTCGAAGATCTCGAAGCGGCCACCTCTTGCACCATCTGTTCCGGGGGCACCGACGTGATGGCGCTTAGCTTGGTCGCTGCCTCCATGGCGTTCTCTTGCTTTTCCCAGGCGCGATGCTCGACGATCACGTCGAAAGTGTCTTCGCTCGCCGCGAGCGGGTAGCCGTTCCGGTCGAGGAGTGCTCCGCGGCGGTCAAACAGCGTCTCCTCGCTCATGTGGATCTGCCGCGCCTCGCGCGCGTATTGATCGTGGTCGATGATCTGCAACTGCGCCAGGCGACCGGTGATGAGCAATGTACCTAACCCCATCGCGCCCATTACGGCCCACAATCTCCAGGTGACGCCGCGTTCCTTCCTATCCACCCGAGGAATCTCTCAGGGTGTCAGCCAGTCGACCACGTCGTCCAGCAGAGATGAGTCGTGGGTGGTTTCCCTCCGCTCGGGCGGGAGGAACCTGCTGGGCAGCTTCCGTTCCTCTGGCGGCGCTGCGTCTACTGGAAGGTAGTGGACTTCCTTGGGCGCCTCCATCTCGAGGCGTGTCTTCGCTTCAGTCTCGACACGGCTAAGACTGCCCAACTCCGCAACCTCCAGCTCGAGCTCCCGAAGCCGGGCCTGCATGCCCGCCTTTTCCTGTTCCATTCGCTGGATCTTCCCCGCTGTGGATGTCGCGCCGCTGGACTGAACCAGCGGCAGCATGGCCGCGAAGCCCACGATGACCGCTGCCACGGTGAGGATCACCGGCAGGCCCGGCGACTGCGCAACTCCCGGTATCGCCCGCTCGTTCTTCTGTGCCGTCGCCATCCTAGTTCGCCTCCCCCACTCGCTCGGCAGCGCGAAGCCGGGCGCTGCGGCTACGCGGGTTCGTTGCCGTCTCCGTGTTGCTCGGAGTCACGCTGCGCTTTGTGATGACGCGCACGCTGGCCTTGTGCCCGCAGGTGCACGTGGGCTGTTCGGGCGGGCAGATGCAGTCGCGCGACTCGCGCTGGATGAACTGTTTGACGATCCGGTCTTCCAGTGAGTGGAAGGAGATCACCACCAGCCTGCCCCCCTGGCCCAGCACTTCGAGTGCCTGGGAAAGGGCATCTTCCAACGCGCCCAGCTCGTCGTTGACGGCTATTCGCAGGGCCTGGAACGTGCGCGTGGCGGGATGTATCCGCCCGCGCGGCCGGGCGACCGCTCGGGAGACCACTTTCGCCAGTTCGGTCGTCGTCTCTATCGGCCTCGACTGCACAACAGCACGGGCGATCCGGCGGCTGGCAGACTCTTCACCGTATCTCCAGATGACGTCCGCGAGATCCCTTTCGTCATAGCGATTGACGATTTCGTCGGCGGTCAGCGCCTGGTTCGGGCTGAACCGCATGTCCAAAGGTGCCTCGGTCTGAAAGCTGAAGCCGCGGTCGCCCGCCAGCTGCATCGAGGAGATGCCGAGGTCGAAGACGATCGCCGTGCACAGGCACAAAGTTGTGCTGAATGCAGGCGCGGCGCAGCTCGCGGAAGTTCGACTCCACCAGCTGCACGGCGTCGCCGAATGGTGCGAGCGCCACGCTGGCGAGGGCCAGCGCCTCCGGGTCGGCGTCCATGCCCAGCAGCAGTCCACCCGGGGAAGCCGCTTCCATGATCGCCGCGGAGTGGCCGCCGGCGCCCAACGTGCAGTCTACGTAGCGGCCGCCGGGCTGGACCGCCAGGTACTGGACAGCCTCCTCTAGCAGGACGGGAGCGTGGACGAGGACCTCGTTGGGGGACAAGATTGCAACCACCTGTCCCTACCCTTGATCCCGTTCCGCTGAGGAGTCCGTCGATGCTTCCTCGAATTCCCGCGCCCAACGCTCCGGGTTCCAGATCTCGAGGCATTCGTGGCGCCCGACTATGACTACGGCCCCGTTCAATCCGGCCATCTGGCGGAACCTGGGTGGGACGAGGATGCGGCCCTGGCGGTCCAGCTCGACGTCGAACGCCGGCGCATCGAATACCCGCCTTGAGCGTCGACCCTCTTTGGTTGTCGCGGGTAACTGCGCCGATTCGTTAGCAAGGTTGGAAAGCTCTCCACCGTGTGAATAGCGAGGCAGCCGTCGGGGACCCACGCCACGATGCCACCGTGTGCGATAGGCATCACGGTAGCGCGCGGGGAGGGCGACCCTTCCCCGGTCGTCAAGCGTGTGTTCGAATTCCCCGGAACAGCAACGGCCGACCGCTGATCCCTTCTAAAGGGGCCCCGCCTGTGCTAGAATCAGCCTGCCTGGGTTGTCGCAGCGCGATGGCTGCGGGCCGAACGACAGCAGAAACGGGGAATCCCCACATCTCCCCACTTTGTGGGCAAGCATACCACTTCACCCCACAGTGTCAAGGGCTTATACAATAAATTTCCCACATTTTCCGATTTCTAACATCTAATGCCCTTTCGCGCCGCCATCCTGACCGTCTCCGACATGGGCGCGCGCGGTGAGCGCGAAGACACCTCCGGAGCCGCTATCCGCGAGATGCTGTCGAGCGCGGGCGTCGAGATAGACCGCCACGAGATCGTCCCGGACGACAGCGCGACGATCGCAAAGCGTCTCGCTGAGTGGGCTGACTCAGGAACGATCAACGTCATCGTCACAACAGGCGGCACCGGCCTCGGCCCTCGTGACGTGACGCCGGAGGCAACCCGCGAGGTTATCGACTACGAAGTGCCCGGTATCGCCGAGGCGATGCGCGCCGAAGGTCTCAGACACACGCCGCTGTCCATGCTCAGCCGAGCTATTGCCGGCGTCCGCGGCCGCACGCTCATCGTCAACCTGCCGGGCAGCCCCAAGGGCGTGCGCGAGAACCTATCCGTCCTCCTGCCGGTACTCCCGCACGCACTCGAACTACTGGCGGGCGAGCGGTCGGAGCACAAGACATCCGCTTGAAGTGGGGCGAAGTGGGGAGCCGGAGAGCTTTCTGATGCGCATCGACATCCTCACGCTCTTCCCGGGCATGTTCCGCGGCCCCTTCGACGAGTCGATCATCAAGCGCGCGATCGACGCCGGCCTCGTCGACATCCACGTCCACGACATCCGGAACTGGGCCGAAGGAAAACACCAGGTCTGTGACGACTACCCCTACGGCGGCGGCCCAGGCATGGTGCTGAAGCCGGAGCCGGTCTTCGCCGCAACTGAAGCCGTCCTGGAGATGGCGCCCGAGCGCGGGCCGATCATCCTGATGACACCCGTCGGCCGGCGTTTCGACCATGACCTGGCCGTAAGGCTGGCGGGCGAGCAGCGCTTGGTGCTCCTCGCAGGCCATTACGAAGGGTTTGACGCCCGAGTCCACGAACACCTCGCGACTCACGAGATCAGCATCGGCGATTACGTCCTCTCCGGCGGCGAGCTGGCGGCGATGGTCGTCGTCGACGCCGTCGTCCGCCACCTGCCCGGCGCGCTCGGCTCACCCGAGTCGCCCCAGGACGAGTCGTTCGCGCACGGCCTCCTCGAGTCGCCGCACTACACCCGGCCGCCGGACTTCCGCGGCCTCGGAAGTGCCCGAGGTGCTCCTCTCCGGCCACCACGCCGAAGTGGCGAAATGGCGCCGCCGCCAGAACCTGCTGCTGACCGCGAAGCGCCGGCCGGACCTGATCGCCTCCGCGGAACTGTCGGAAGAGGACCGCAAGTGGCTCTTGGAGAACGGGTTCGATACTTGACGTGCGCGTGAGGGTCGTGATACACACAAACTGCACGATTCCAAGGAGGTCCGCCCTTTGACGCAAGAAGCTGCTGCCCCCACCAAAAAGCCACTCTTACCATTCATCAAAGTGCCCGATAACTTCCCCGAGAAGGACATCACTCTCTGGGGCTCCAGGTGCACCAGCTGCGGCGCCCAGTTCCTCGGCGAGCGCACTCGCCTGCGGCAAGTGCGGCGCCACGACAAGTTCGAAGAGGTGAAGCTACGGCAACGAGGGCGAGATCTACGTCTTCGCCGTCGTTCACCAGAGCGTGCCCGGCGTCGAGACCCCGTACGTCGGCGCGATCATCGACCTCGAGGACGGCGTCGTCGGTTCGGGCCAACGTCTACGGCCTCGACCCCGAGAAGCCCAGTACCGACTGGTTCGGCAAGAAAGTCAAGATGTTCAGCGAGAAGGTCACCGACCAGGACCGCGACGGCAACGACGTCGTCGCCGCCAAGTTCAAGGTCGCCTAGAGTACGCCTGCAGGACGAGAAGGAGATTCCACATGCGAGACGTAGCAGTCGTCGGCGCCAACATGCTGAAGTTCGGGCGGTACCCGGACAAGGACGTGTCCAACTGGCCTCCGAGGCCGCCCTCGGCGCGCTGAAGGACGCCGGCAGTCACCATCAAGGACGTCGAGATCGTCACCAGCGGCAACCTCTACCAGTCCAACGCCATGGTCGGCCAGCGCATCATGAAGGAGATCGGCGCCACCGGCGTCCCCGTCATCAACGTCGCCAACGCCTGCGCCACCGGCTCCACGGCCTTCCGCGAGGCTTACTACGCCGTCGCCTCCGGCGCTTACGACGTCGCGATGGCCGTCGGCAGCGAGCAGATGGGCAAGATGGGCCTCCTCGGCGGCGGCGGTGGCGGTGACCGCGCCTACAGCACCGAGGGCGTGATGGGCACCGGCCTCATGCCGGGCGTCTTCGGCCAGGCCGGCGTCGAGCACATGCGCAAGTACGGCACGACCCAGGCGCAGATCGCCAAGATCGCCGTCAAGAACCACGAGCACGGCGTCCACAACCCCTACGCCCAGTACCAGAAGGAGACGCCGCTCGAGGAAGTGCTGAACGCGCGCGTCGTCTCCTGGCCGAACACGCTCTACATGTGCTGCCCCACGGGCGACGGCGCGGCCGCGGCCGTCCTGATGTCCGCCGAGAAGGCGAAGCAGTACACCACGAAGCCCGTCTGGGTCGCCGCTTCGGTCCTGACCTCCGACCCCTACAGCGAGCGCAACCCCACGATGTTCGACATCAACACCCTGACGCGCAACGCCGCCAAGGAAGCCTACGAGAAGGCCGGCATCGGGCCCGAAGACCTCAGACAGGTCGAGCTGCACGACTGCTTCGCCACCGCTGAGCTGCTCCACTACGAGAACCTCGTGCCTCTGCGGCGAAGGCGAAGCCGGCAAGCTGATCGACGACAAGGAGCACCCGCATCGGCGGCAGGATCCCCGTCAACGCCAGCGGCGGCCTGCTCTCGAAGGGCCACCCGCTGGGCGCCACCGGCGTCGCCAACATCGTCGAGATCGTCTGGCACCTCCGCGAGACGAAGGCAGGAGCGCGCCAGGTGGAAGGGCGCGAAGATGGGCCTGGCCCACGTCATCGGCCTGGGCTCTGCCTGCACCATCAACATCCTGAAAAAGTAAGCGCGCAAAGCCTTACAATATGATAAGGAACAGGAGGAGGGCTGGTCCCGTGCGGGGCACAGCCCTCTTGCCAAAGAAGGAGACGAGAATTGACGACGACGACGTCTTCCACCCCGAGCGAGCTTTGCGACCGACTGGACGCCATCATCGAAGACCGCAGCGTGCTGAAGCACCCGTTCTACCAGGCCTGGCAGGCCGGCGAACTGACGCTCGATGCCCTCCGCGGGCTACGCCTGCCAGTACTACCAGCACGTCCTCGCCTTCCCAAAGTACGTGAGCGGCACACACGCCAACTGCGACGACCTGGCTGACCGGCAGGAGCTGCTCGAGAACCTGAAGGAAGAGGAGGAAGGCCCGAACAACCACCCCGAGCTCTGGCTCCGCTTCGGCGAGGCACTCGGCCTCACCCGCGAAGACATGATCAACGCCGAACCTCTACCAGAGACCATGGCCCTCGACGAGACCTACCGCCGCATCACCAAGGACGCCCCGTTCGTCTCCGGCATCTCCGCCCTGTACGCCTATGAGTCGCAGGTGCCGGCCGTCGCCGAGACCAAGATGGACGGCCTCAAGAAGTTCTACGGGATCACCGACAAGCAGCAGCTGCAAGTTCTTCATCGTCCACAAGAGCCTCGACGTCGAGCACTCCCAGGTCACTCGCAACATGGTCTCGCGATACGCCGAGAGTGAAGAAGCGCAGGAACATGCCACCCGCGCCGTCGAAGAAGGCGCCGACGCCCTTCTCGGCTTCCTCGACGGCTGTTACCGGGAGTACGTAGCCGCCTGATGGAGCTGACCTTCCTCGGCTCCGGCAATGCGTTCGCCTCCGAGGGACGGTACTGGAGCTCCTTCCTCGTAGACAGGCTTCACCAGTTCGATGCGCCGCCCACCCTGCTGGCGCACCTCAAGCAGATTGGCGCCGACCTCCCGAACCTCGAGACGATATTCCTCTCGCACCACCATGCCGACCACTTCATCGGCCTCCCGTTTCTGCTCCTCGAATACCTCTACATGACGAGGCGGACGAAGGATCTTCACATCGTCGGCCCTCCCGGCGTGCGAGGAATGGATGGAGGACTTCGCCAACCGCTGCTATCCGGAAATCACGAGCAAGGACGCCGGCTACAGGCGCGTTTACATTGACGCCGAAGCCGCACGCCGAACAGCAGGCGGGGTCCCTGCGCTTTCGTTCGGTGCCGATGAACCACGTGAGGCACAGCATGGACGCCTTCGGCTACCAGGTGGGCATCAACGGCATGACCGTCGCTTACACCGGCGACACCATGTTCTGCGAGGAGATATTCGAGCTGGCGGACGGCGCCGACGTGCTTGTCGTCGATTGCACCTACGCCGAGGGTAAAGGCGGCCCCGAGCATATGGGCATCGAGGATGTGAAGTTGATCCGCAAGCGGGTTCCCGAAGAGACAGCGATCGTCCTCACGCACCTGAACGGTGTCCCGCACGTGGACGGCCTCCGCAACGTCCTCGTTGCCGAGGACCTCAAGACTTTCACGTTCTAGCGCTTCCCTCCAGCCAATTCGTAAACTCCCCTCCATGACCGACAATCGCACCGTGGCCGTCCTCGGCGCCGGCAACATGGGCACCGCTCTCGGCCAGGTCATCGCCTCAAACGGCCACGACGTCCGCCTCTGGAGCATCGAGCACGACGTCCTCGAGGAGATCCGCGACCACCGGCGCAACACGAAGTATCTCGAGGGAATCCACCTCCATCCCAACATCTCCGCCGTCTGGGAGATGACGGATGCTGTCAAGGGCGCCGACCTCGTCATCGTCAGCGTGCCCTCACAGGTTGTCGGGCGTCTGGCCGCGGACCTCGGAGCACTGCTAACGCCGGACCAGATCATTCTCAACGTCGCCAAGGGACTCGAAGGCGGCACGCACCGCCGCATGAGCGAGGCGATTGCGGGCGCGGCCGCCGGCCCTGACGAGCCGCACGGGCAGCATGGGCGGTCCTGCCATCGCCATCGAGATGGCCCGCGGCCTGCCGATGGCCGTGATCATCGGCATCCCGGACGATAGGCGCCTGCCGTACGGCGCAGGGAATGATCCAGAACGATCACCTCAAGGTCGAGACGACGACTGACGTCGTCGGCCTCGAGTATTGCGCCACGTTGAAGAACGTTTACGCCATCGGCCTCGGCATTTGCGACGGTGTGGGTTTCGGCACCAACACCAAGGCCTTCATCGCCACGCTCGCTCTCAAGGAGATGGCTTCGATCGCTGAGACCCTCGGCGGCGCCGAATCCACCGTCTACGGTCTCGCCGGCCTGGGAGACCTGCTCACCACCGGCTTCAGCCCCCACAGCCGCAACCGCACCCTCGGCGAGAAGCTCGGCGCCGCCGGCGACTGGCAGCACTTTCTGCGGTCGAACACCGTCGAAGGCGTCGCCGCCTGCCGCGCTGTGGCGGAGCTAATCGAGGGGCGCGACTTCAGAGTGCACCTGCTGGACACAATCCACGAAGTGCTCTTCGATGACCGCCCCGCGCCGGAGGCTATGCGCCACTTCCTGGCGGAGTTTTCGTACTCTTAAGATGCCTTCGCGGCCTCGTCCAGCGCCTCGTCCAGCGTGTGCCAGGCCAGCGTCGCGCACTTCACGCGCACCGGGAACTTGCGCACCCCGGCCATCGCCTCCAGGTCGCCCAGCTCTTCCGGGTCGATCTCATCTGACCCGCGCATCATCTCCGTGAACTTGCCGATCAGATGTACGCGTCTCGTCGACGCTCTTCCCCTCGACCGCCTCCGTCATCATCGACGCGGAGGACTGGCTGATCGAGCAGCCCGACCCGCGGTAGGCGATGTCCGCGATTTCGCCGTCTCTGAGAGCGATGTCTACCGTCACCTCGTCGCCACAGAGCGGGTTCAGACCCTCGTGTGAAGCGGATAGGTTCGTGAGCGATCCCCGGTGGCGCGGGTTGCGATAGTGGTCGAGGATGATATCCCGATAAAGCTCGTCCAGCTCGGATTCCTGGCGAGCGTATTCGTCGCGAGAGGATGTCACGGTGCGCTGTGCTCCGGGAGCTGGAAGATGTCGCGTGCCGCCTTCAGCGCCTCGATCATCACGTCCACTTCCTCCGGCGTGTTGTACATGTAGAAGCTGGCGCGCGCCGTGCCGGCCACGCCCAGCGAGCGCATCAGCGGCTGAGTGCAGTGGTGCCCGGCGCGGACCGCCACACCGTACTGGTCGAGCACCTGCCCGATGTCGTGGGGGTGGATCTCGCCGAGGTTGAACGACACGACGCCGCCGCGCTCCGCCGGGTCGTTCGGGCCGTAGAGCGTGATGTCGTTCAGCTGGCGCAGCCGGTCCAGGGCGTAGGCGGTGATCTCGATCTCGTGCTCGCGCACGTTCTCCATGCCCAATTCGCTCAGGTAGTCGATCGCCGAGCCGAACGCAATGACGTCGGCGATGTTCGGCGTCCCGGCTTCGAACTTCCAGGGCAGGTCGTTCCAGGTGGCGCCTTCGAACGTCACCTTGCGGATCATCTCGCCGCCGCCCAGGAACGGGTCCATCTCTTCCAGCAACTCCCTCCGGCCGTACAGCACGCCGACGCCGGTCGGCCCCAGCATCTTGTGCGATGAGAAGGCGTAGAAGTCGCATCCGATCGCCTGCACGTCCACCGGCAGGTGAGGCGCGCCCTGCGCGCCGTCCACCAGGAACATCACCCCGCGTCGACGGGCCTCCTCGGCGATCTTCTCGACCGGATTGATGGTTCCCAGCGAGTTCGAGGCGTGGGGCATCGCCACCATCTTCGTGTTCGCTTCGAAGAGGTTCTCCATCCCGTCGAGCGCCAGCGTCTGGTCGTCCGTCAGGCCGATGTAGCGGATCGTCGCGCCGGTTTCCGCCGCCAGTCTCTGCCAGGGGATCAGGTTGGAGTGGTGCTCCATCTCCGTGAGCAGGATCTCGTCCCCCTCGTGGATGTTCGCCCTGCCCCATGAATAGGAAACGAGGTTGATCGCCTCTGTCGTGTTTCGCGTGAAGACTATGCTCTCCGTCGACGGCGCGTTGATGAACCGCGCAACCTTCTCGCGCGCCTCTTCGTACGCCGCCGTCGCCTCTTCGCCCAGCGTGTGCACCGCCCGGTGGATGTTGGCGTTGTACTCCTCGTAGTAGCGTACGAGGGCGTCGATCACCTGCCGCGGCTTCTGTGACGTGGCGGCGTTATCGAAGTAGACCAGCGGCTTGCCGTGCACCTTCCGCTCCAGGATCGGGAAGTCCTTCCGGATGCGCTCGACGTCCAGGCTCATGCCATCGCCTCGGTAGCCTGGAAGCGAGGAAGCGCCAGCGTCGTCTGCTTC
The DNA here is from genome assembly GCA_963717065.1 of uncultured Chloroflexia bacterium. Classification (GTDB taxonomy): domain Bacteria; phylum Chloroflexota; class Dehalococcoidia; order SM23-28-2; family RBG-16-64-32; genus CAVQVC01. The sequence goes on from CAVQVC010000001.1 coordinate 191,407, forward strand.
TCCAGATACTCCCGCAGAGGCTCCATTACGCCGTCCAGTATCTCGCTCGCGAACCCGCGGATCAGCAACTGGTTCGCCGTCACCTCATCGATTCCCCGGCTCTGCATGTAGAACAGCGCGTCTTCGGCGAGTGCTCCGGCCGTCGCGCCGTGGCCGCACAGCACATCGTCGGCGTATATCTCCAGCGCCGGCTTGCTGTCCACCTCAGCCTCGTGCGACAGCACCAGGTTCTTGTCCTCCTGGTGCGCGTTCGTCTTGATCGCACCGGGCCTCACGAACACTGTGCCTCCAAAGACCGCCTTTGACTGCTCGTCAAGGATGCCCTTGTAGTACAGCCGGCTCATGCAATGCGGCTGCGCGTGGTCAATCGTCAGGTAGTTGTCGACGTGTTGCGAACCTGCCGTCACGTACAAGCCTCGAAGGCGGCAATCAGCTCCCGGCCCGTCCAGCAGCACGCTGAAGTCGTTGCGGGTCAGGGCGGAGCCCGTCTCAAATGTCGTCGAGGCAAACCTGCTGTCCCGGTCCTGCCGCACGCGCGTCACGCCGACGTTGTAGGCGTCGCGGTCCAGCAACACGCGGTAGTGTTCTACGTTCGCACCTTCTTCCAGCGCGATCTCCGTGACCGCGTCGTTGAAGTAGCCACCGCCACCCAGCGAGACGTAGCTCTCTACCACGGTCAGCTTGCTCTGCTTCCCGGCGATGATCAGCGTCCGCGGGTATGACACCACCTGCTCGCCTGCGGTCGTCGCGTAGACGATGTGGATGTGCGTCGCCACCTCCGCTCCGTCCGGGGCGTATACGAACGCCCCATCGGTCAAGAACGCCGTGTTCAGCGCCGTGAACCCGTCGTAGTCTAAAGGTGCATATCGCCCGATGTGCTGGCGAATCAGGTCGCCATGGGTGTCGAGCGCCTCTGCCAGGCTGTCGACCACTGCCCCGCCCAATCCTTCACGGGGCTCGTGAGTAGCGGGGCTCTCCGACAGGTTCGCGGAGTAGCGTCCATTGATGAATACTGCCTCGTGCCAAACCGTGCACCACGGTGCGACCGCGTTCAGCTCCCCAACCGTGGGCTCGCGCAGCGGCGCGACTCCGTAAACGAAATCCGTTCCGGCGATGGGCGCGATGTTCGTGTACTTCCAGGGTTCGTTGCCCTTCCGAGACGTCGGCAACCCAACCTCGCGGAAATGGGCGATCGCTTGCTGCCGCAACTCGCGGAGCCACTCGGGCTGCCTGGCAAGCTCGGCTGAATGTCTCTCGAAGTCGGCGACGTAGCGGTCGTATTTCGTGGGCGCCTGGGTCATCCTGTCGCCTCGGCTTAGCCCGCGGCGCTCTCGGCGCCCTCGCGCAGCCAGTCATAGCCGCGCGCTTCCAGCTCCAGCGCCAGGTCCCTCTCGCCGGACATCACTATCCGGCCGTCGATCAGCACGTGCACGAAGTCCGGCTGGATATACTCGAGGATCCGCTGGTAGTGCGTGACGAGGACGATTGCCTTCTTCGGCGATCGGAATCTGTTCACGCCCTCCGACACCACCTTGAGCGCGTCGATGTCGAGACCGGAGTCCGTCTCGTCCAGCAGTGCGAGCTTCGGATCGAGTACGGAGAGTTGGAGGATCTCGTTGCGCTTCTTCTCGCCGCCCGAGAAGCCCTCGTTCACCGAGCGCTTCATAAGGTCCGGCTCGAACTCCATCTCCAGCGCCTTCTCCTCCAGCATCTTGTTGAACTCCCGGACACTCAGCTTCGGCTCGCCCCGCGCCTCGCGCAGCGCCTCGAGCGCCGTGCGCAGGAATTCTCGGTTGCGGATGCCGGGCAGCTCAACCGGGTACTGGAACGCCAGGAAGATCCCCGCGCGGGCCCGCAGGTCCGGAGTCATCTCCAGGAGATCATGCCCGTCGTAAGTCACTTTCCCCTTGGTCACGGTGTATCCGGGACGCCCGGCCAGCACGTTCGTGAACGTGCTCTTGCCGCTCCCGTTCGGGCCCATGATCGCGTGGACCTCGCCCAGACTGACCGACAGGCTCAGTCCTTCCAGGATCTCGTTGTCGCCCACGGAGACGTGGAGGTCTTCGACCGTCAGCAGGGGCCGCGTGCCGTTCTTGCTCACTAACCGACGGTCCCTTCCAGGCTGACTTTCAAGAGCTGCGATGCTTCCATCGCGAACTCGAAAGGCAGTTCCTGGAACACTCCCTTGCAGAACCCGTTGATAATCATGTACTGCGCGCTCTCCTCGTCGATGCCGCGCTGCATCAGGTAGAAGAGTTGGTCCTCGCTCACCCGCGACGTCGTCGCTTCGTGCTCCATGTGCGCCGTCGGGTTCCGGACCTCGATGTACGGCACCGTGTGCGCGCCGCACTTGTCGCCGATCAGCAGCGAGTCGCAGCGCGTAAAGTTGCGTGCGTGCTCCGCCGTCGGCTGGATGCGGACCAGACCACGATAGGTGTTGTTGCCGCGGCCGGCGGAGATGCCCTTGGAGATGATCGTGCTCTTCGTGTTCTTGCCGATGTGGATCATCTTCGTGCCGGTGTCCGCCTGCTGGAAGTTGTTGCAGAGCGCGACCGAGTAGAACTCGCCCACGGAGTTGTCTCCCTGGAGGATCACGCTCGGGTACTTCCAGGTAATCGCGGAGCCGGTCTCCACCTGCGTCCACGAGATCTTGGAGTTTACTCCCGCCGCCTTGCCACGTTTCGTGACGAAGTTGTAGACGCCGCCCTTGCCCTCCTTGTCGCCCGGGTACCAGTTCTGCAACGTCGAGTACTTGATCTCGGCGTTGTCCAGCGCTATCAGCTCAACCACGGCCGCGTGCAGCTGGTTCGTCTTGCGCATCGGCGCCGTGCATCCCTCGAGATAGCTCACATAGGAGCCCTCATCGGCGATGATCAGCGTCCGCTCGAACTGACCCGTGTCCTCGGAGTTGATGCGGAAGTAGGTCATCAGCTCCATCGGGCAGCGCACGCCCTTCGGCACGTAGGCGAAGGTGCCGTCGCTGAAGACGGCCGAGTTCAGAGTCGCGTAGAAGTTGTCGGTGTATGGCACCACGGAGCCCAGGTACTTCTTGACCAGCTCCGGGTACTTCTGGATCGCCTCGCTGATCGGGCAGAAGATGACGCCGGCGTCTTCGAGCTGCTTCTGGAACGTCGTTGCCACGGAAACGCTGTCGAACACCGCGTCCACGGCCACGCCGGTCAGCTTCTTCTGCTCCGCCAGCGGGATGCCCAGCTTGTTGAACGCCTCGATCAGCTCCGGGTCCACCTCGTCCAGGCTCTCCGGCTTCTGCGTGCTTACCGGCGCCGAGTAGTAGTGCGCGTCCTGGTAGTCGATCGGCGGGTGGTGGATCATCGCCCACTTCGGCTCTTCCTGCCCCAGCTTCGTCCAGTGCCGGTACGCTCGCAGCCGCCACTCCAGCATCCACTCTGGCTCATTCTTCTTCCCCGAGATCAGGCGGACGATGTCCTCGTTCAGCCCCTTCGGCGCGACATCTGCCTCGATATCGGTGACGAAGCCCCACTTATACTCCTGCTGGAGCTCGGCGTCCTTGGTCTTTCGGGAGATGGTGCGAGGTTGTGTCATGGTCGGTTCTTGGGGCCGCGGAGACAATTTACAAACATTCGACTGTGTAAATCTCCGCTACGCAAATTGTAGCATATGCCCCCTCCGCACTCAATCCAGTAACGGAATATTCACTACCGCGCCCGAAACAGTTCTGAACCATCCCTGAACGCCCGCCCCCGAATCTACCCGTAACTTCCAAACACACCGACCGTCTACCCTTCAGAACGCGCGAACTTGGCGGGATGGGTGCAGCAGCCGTTCCATCGATCAGATGGAGGCGAGAAATGACTAAGAAAGCGCTGGCGCTACTGGTTGCGGTGGTTATCTTTGCTTCTGCGGCTATTGCCCTCGCGGGCCCCTCAACCTCTTCGGCCCACCAGAACCACTGCCCGGGGCAGACGTCGTCTACCAGCCACGGCTTCTCCGAGTTCCAGAAGTGGTACATGAACAAGTTCAAGAACGATCACCACAAGCACAACGTCCACTACTGGTGGAAATGGTGGAAGAAGCACCACAAGCACCACGACAAGCCCTGCGTAACGCCGGCGCCCAGGCAGGGCACGCCGGCCCCCGCCACCACGGCTCCCACCGATGACCCGACTCCGGAGCCCACTCCGGATCCGACACCGGAACCTACTCCAGAACCGACGCCGGCGCCTACGCCAACCCCGCCGCCGACTCCCGCGCCGCCCACCCCGGCGCCGGAGACTGACGCCAAGGTCGTTGGTGTCACGGTGATGTCGCCGCCCAATGCGACCGCGGGACAGGCCTTCATGGTCTCGGCCATGGTGACCCTGCACAACAACGGCCCTGCGCCGAACATCATCGTAGACACGACGTTCAACCTGGTGCTTCCGAGCGGATGCGTGGCGCCGACCAACAATGTCACGGTTACGATCCCCGGCCGCAACCTGCCGGCCAGCACCGTGGTCTCCACGTTCCGCAGCTGGAACATCGTTTGCAGCACGCCCGGCGACCGCACCTTCACGGTCAACGTCTCGACCTCGATAGCCGCCGGACAGGCCTGGGGTGAAGCTAACCCGTTGAACAACGGTGCCTTTGGAACGAGCATGACAGCCGTCGCCGCCGCGGCGTCACCAACACCGGTGCCCTGACCGGGCCAGAAACAGCAAGCATTGCGAGAAGCGTCCTTCTCCGGAAGGGCGCTTCTCCTTTGTTGGGGCTGGAGGCTAAACGTCGAGGCTGAGTAGCTTCTTCGCGTTCTCCAGCAGGATCTTGGGCCGCACCTCGTCCTTGAACCCCGCCTGTTCAAAGTCAGCGAGCCAGCGCTCCGGCGTGATCACCGGATAGTCCGAGCCGAACAGCACCTTGTCAGGGATAAGGTTGTTCGCATACTGGATCAGCGAGGGCTGGAAGTACTTCGGAGACCAGCCGGAGAGGTCCATGTAGACGTTCGGCTTGTGCACGAGCATCGCTAGCTGCTCCTCCTGCCAGGGCCAGGATGGGTGAGCCATGATGATCTTCAACTCCGGGAAGTCTGCCGCGACGTCGTCGATGTAGGGTATCGGCCGTGAGTACTTCAGCTTTACGCCCCCGCCGCCGGGGTGTCCCGCACCCACACCCGTCGTTCCGCTGTGAATCAGGACAACCAGGCCCAGTTTCTGCGCCAGCTCCCAGATCGGATAGAACTGCTCGTCGTTGGGGAAGAACTGCTGCATGTTCGGCATGAACTTCAGGCCCAGCACACCCAGCTCCTTCGCGCAGCGTTCCATCTCGCTCAGGGCCTTGTCGCCCTTCCACGGGTCTATCGCCCCGAACGCCGCAAACTGCTTCGGATACCGTCGCGCAATGTCGGCGACGTAGTCGTTGTCGGGGACCGGCGCCCGTCCCGTTGCCGTCTCGCCGTCGATCGTGAACAGGATGCCGAAGATGTCCAGCTCCGCGTAGTGCTCTGCCATCTCCTCGGCCGAGGCCGGCGGTGCCGCCGCCCGGAAGTACTCCTGCGTAGCTTTCGAGGACGTCAGAGACTCGCCGCCCGGCCCGGGCGGGTGGATGTGGACGTCTATCGCGCGCACCATGGCGTCCGCTATCCTACCACCGCTGGCGATACAATAGAACCGCAATGGAGCGCGTCTACCTCGACCACGCCGCCACCACGCCCCTCGACCCCCGCGTCCTCGAGGCGATGATGCCCTACCTCACGCGACTTCTGGGGCAACCCCTCCAGCCTCTACGCCGAGGCCCAGGAGGCCCGCCGCGGCCTCGACGCCGCCCGCCGCACGATCGCCGAGATCCTCGGCTGCCGGCCGCAGGACGTCGTCGTCACCTCCGGCGGCAGCGAGGGCGACAACCTCGCGCTGCTTCGGCGCCGCCTACGCCGCCCGCGCGCCAGGGCCGCGGCGACCACGTCATCACCACCGCCATCGAGCACCACGCCGTCCTCCACGCCGCCGAGCGCCTCGAGCAGGAGGGCTTCCGCGTCACCTACCTCGGCGTCGACCGCGAGGGCTTCATCGACCTCGCCGAGCTGGAGGACGCGGTGACCGACGAGACAGTCCTCGTCAGCATCATGTACGTGAACAACGAAGTCGGCACCATCGAGCCGATCGAGGAGGCCGTCCGCGTCGTCAAGGCGAAGAACCCGCGCGCCGCCTTCCACACCGACGCCGTCCAGGCCGCCGGCGCGCTCGACATCAACGTCGACCGCCTCGGCGTCGACCTGCTCTCGATCGCCGCGCACAAGTTCTACGGCCCCAAGGGCGTCGGCGCGCTCTACGTCCGCCCGCGCACCGCCGTGCAGTGGCAGCAGCTCGGCGGCTCCCAGGAGAAGAACCGCCGCGCCGGCACCGAGAACGTCGCCGGCGTCGTCGGCATGGCGAAGGCCCTCGAGCTCGCCTACGAAGAGCTCGACGCCCGCAACGCCCACGTCCGCGCCCTCCGCGACCGCCTCATCACCGGCGTCCCCGAGCGCGTCCCCGGCGTCCACCTCACCGGCCCCAATGTCATCCTGAGGCACGAAGGATCTGGGGCGGAGGTGCCAGCGTCCCGTTCCAGCGAACGCCCCGATCCGCTCGCCCTGAGGTATCGAAGGGCGAGCGGCGGCACGGACGTCCCGGCTCGGCAGACCGCCGAGCCCCCAACAACGCCTCCTTCTGCTTCGAGGGCATCGAAGGCGAGCCCATCCTCATCGCCCTCGACCTCGCCGGCGTCGCCGCCTCCAGCGGCAGCGCCTGCACCAGCGGCTCGCTGGAGCCCTCCCACGTCCTCACCGCCATGGGCATCCCCGAGGACCTCGCCCGCGGCTCGCATGCGCCTCACCGTCGGCAAGGACAACACGATGGCACAGATGGACTACGTCCTCGACGTGCTGCCGGACATCGTCTCCCGCATCCGCGGGTCTCGCCGACGTCGGCGGAGCGGCGCGAACCTAGCGTCAATGATGGACCAGAACTTCCACCAGACTCGCCCTGAAAGTGCTCGAGATTCCTCAGTTCGGCGGGCTGCTGAGGGGGCCGTCCGGGCAATGCGCAAACCCCGTGTAGTCGTCCATTTCCCGAACTGGTTGTGACCCGGACACATCCATGTCTCGCGATCAGGGGTGCCGACCAAATAGAGACCGACCATGCTGCATGCCAGACATCGACTCGCCGTCACCGTCTGCTTTCGAAGTCCTGCGACGTGTCGAGTGAGCGCGATCTTCGCTTAGGTCAAAGCGGGTCTCGGAGATGCGGCTCCGCTGTACAGCGCTACGCACATTGCAGCAATCGGGACGGGTAATCGCGTAAGCGAACGTCACTGCCAGCGTTTCTAAATGCTGGTCGTCTGTACGCCGCGCGCGCAGCCGAGAATACAGTAGCACCACTAACCAGACTAATCCAAGCGCGCCACGAAACAGCAGCCACGGGAGTCCCAGTATTAACCCGGGCCCAGGCTCGCTGAAGATCGCCAGCGAAACGAACACCCACGCGATGGCCACCAATATCATCGTCAGCAGGCCCTGGGACCTCCTGGTCACGTGCTGGAACCGTCGCCGCGATCGCCACCTCGGCTAGGAAGTCGAAGGAAAGTAGGGCAATCAAAGGTGCCGCCAGGGCCGTCCAAAAACCTGTATAGCATTACCGTGAGACGAAGGGACGTAATCGGATCAACGGCTATCGCCATGAAGGGGTGAGCCAACACAACAGAGCGTATAGAGCAGCCAGGCCAAGGTGACGGCGAGCGCAACGAGATTCATATCCGTGGGGTGGATCGATCTCGCCCTCGCCAGTTCGACGCCGCAGTGCCCGCAGAAGGTCGGGTTGTCTGAAAGGCTCCGGCCGCACTTGGGACAATTCAAACTGCGACGCGGCCCCTTCGTTGCCCAGGGCCTGTTCACCGTTCGGTTCATCACGAACCTTTAGACTCACGAATCAGTACACTCGTTTCAACGCCACTATGCATCACCAAGGTACGAAAACCGACCCCCTCGCAATCCCTCCGCTCGCATCTGCCTCGCCCTCCCCGAGGTCGAGGAGCGCCCCAGCCACGGCGAGCCGACGTGGTTCGTCCAGGGCAAGCGCACCTTCGTCACCTACGCCGACCACCACCACGACGACCGCCTCGCCTTCTGGTGCGCGGCGCCGGAGGGCGCGCAGGAGGTGCTCGTCGGCTCCGACCCGGAGCGCTTCTTCCGCCCGCCCTACGTCGGCCTGCGCGGCTGGCTCGGCGTCTACCTCGACGTGCCGGTGGACTGGAACCTGATCGCTGAGCTGGTCGCCGATGCGTACCGGACGGTGGCGCCGAAGCGGTTGGTCGGCGGCGATCGATCGAGGCGACTGAACCAGGCACAAACGTCCGTTGGGGGCGCAGCAACCGCCCTCGTCGTCAGCGAAATCGGCTCAGCGCGTAATGTCCCGCCTGCTGAACCCAACGCTCCCCGCCGCTCCAAAGACGACCGTGGCAGCCAACAGGCCCGCCGTCGACGGCCAGTCCGGCCCGTCCAGCAGGGGGCGCCCGTAGAGGTGGAACACGGAAACGTACTGTAGTTCGCTCGGCCAGCCGAACAACGGCACCAGGATTTCGATGAAGTACGAGATAAGTAGGATGGCCGCTCCGGCGCCGACCACGAGCCGGGGATAGGTGCTGGAAACGAAGTAGCCAAACGCCAGCACTACGGCGCTGAGAGGCAGGAGCAGCATGAGCGCCACAGCAGCGTCCTCCCACTTCAAGTCCACGCCCGCCGCCACGGCGGCGACCGCCAGGCCCGCCCCGGCGAGTCCGATCACGACAACATCTGCCGAGAGTGCCGCGGCCAACCGCTGCAGGAAGATAGAGACGCGTGGCACCGGACAGGCTACCTCGAGTTCGAGGCGCCCATCGATCTCTTCAGACGCCCAGGCCGCGGCCAGTGTCAGCGCGAAGATCGAGACGAGGAGTTCCAGAAACCCGAAGACCGCGAACGAAATCACCGCGCTGTCCGTGATCTTTTCGGTTCCAATCAACTGGGAGAGCGCCGAACTCGAAGCGCGCTCCGCCCAGACTTCGCGTACTCCGGGCGTCACGGCGGCGAACGTCGCTGAAAGGGCGGCCAGGCCGATTCCCCAGCCCGCCACGGATGTTCGCGAGTCCGCCAGGCCGCGGAAGTAAGGCGACCGCAGCCCCACCTCCGGACGAAAATAGGCTGCCGTAAAGGCGGCAGGGGTAGTGGCCTCGGGAGCCTTTTGCCAGGGCAGCCTTATCGCGCCCCGCAGGTCGCGCCGGCCTACCAACCAGCATGCAAATGCGACCAGGCCGCCGGCCAGAATCGCCAGGCCGGCGACGGCGGCGAAGTTGACACGACCCTCGGACAGCGGAGCGCTTGCCGAGTATAGGTAGAACGGCGAAATCGGCCGCAGATCCCTGATCGCCGGCGTGATGGCGGTTAGATTGTTCCAGATATGCATCGCTACAATTGCACCGCCTGTCGCCAGCGCCGCGCTTCGGCGTGACGTAGTGAAATGACCGGCCACCAGCCCCAGGGAGGCTGCAAACGCCACCACCAGGTAGAGATTGACTGCCAGGAGAAAGCTATCGAGTGCGTTGACCGCTTCCTCACCGGCGACCGGACCCGCGGCCATCATCCCCAGCCAGATCAGCCCGCAGATCACCGCCATGCCGGCCAGCACTGAGGCGGCCTGCTCGGCGAAGACTCGCGTCCGGGAAGATGCTGTCGCGGCGACGGGCTCCAGTGTTCTGTCCTCTTCGGCGCCCCGCGTTATCCGGGTAGCGGTCAGCACGGCGATGATGCCGAGAAGCAGGGGCATCAGGCCGATCGCTCGCCATTCGATCCAGCCGGGCAGGCGATCGATGCTGTGTGGCTCACCGTACAGAACCTCGGCTATCGAGAGGCCGCTCTTCACCTGTTCAGCGAGCAGCGCCCTGGACGCCTGGTCGGGGTATGCGTGAACCCAGGCCGCGGCGATCACAACGGTGAGCACGGCGAGACTCGCGCCCCAGCCGAGGGCCGAAATGCGCTGGTCTCGCAGCGACTTGAGGAAAATGGAGCGGAACATCACTCCTGTTCTGCTTCTTCGTACAGATCTAGGAAGATGTCGGTCAGGCTGGGCTCTTGGCTGACCAGTTGCCGGACATGAAATGCCGACAGCTCGGTGAGAATATCGTGCATGTCGCCGTCAACGATGAGGGAGACCGTGTTCCCCTCGACCTTGACATTGCGGGTACCCGCAACGGACGCCAGTTTGGAAGCATCCGGCGTCAGGTCGCAATCCGCTTCTACGTAGTGAGATCGCACGCCCAGCACCTCGTGTACCGGCCCGACTCGGATCAGGCGGCCGTCGCGGATGAACGCCACCGTGTGGCACACCTTCTCGACCTCGCTCAAGACGTGGGACGAGAAGAAGACTGTCGCACCGTCCGCCTGTGCCTCGCGAACAAGGTCGAGGACGACCTCCTGGCTCAAAGGATCGAGCCCGCCGCTCGGCTCGTCGAGAATCAGCACGCGGGGCCGGTGCATGAAGGCCTGAAGGAGTCCGACCTTCTGCTTGTTGCCCCGGGAATAGTCGCCGAACGGCCGCCCGAGATCTAGCTCCAGGCGATTGGCGAGTCTCGCAACGTGGTCCCAGTCGACGCCGCCGCGGAGATTCGCAAGATACACGATCAACTGGCGGCCGGTTAGTTTCGGATCGAGGGCGAACTCGCCCGGGAGGTAGCCTGTGATCTTGTGGACCTCGGACGCGTCACTGCGGCTGTCGTGGCCGAAGATCGAGACGCTGCCGGCGTCGGCCCGGATGAGGTCGAGCATCAGGCGTATCGTCGTCGTCTTGCCGGCGCCGTTTGGCCCCAGGAATCCGAAGATCTCGGCCTCAGGCACCTCCAGATCGAGGTCGAAGACACCCCTCTTCTCGCCGTATGACTTTGTCAGTCGTCGGGACTGGATTGCGTTAGCCAAGCCTGTGCCTCTTGCCTCTCTTCGCTGCTGTGCTGAATAGGGGAGAACCGACACGATCGGCAAGCACTTCCACCGCCACCGTGGTTGAGCTCCTCTCTAGCCTGGCCTGCGGCTCGCGAAGATTCTAACACCCATTCGTGCTCTGAGGGCTGCGCCGCCTGCTTCCGCTCCACGCAGTCCTGCTACCACGACCTGCCGTTATCTGGTGCGGTGCCTTAGTGCTCCGAAGGGACGACGAAACGTCATCGATTGACGGCGAAAACGCGCTGATCGTACGTCTGCACCCTTGTGATACAATTCGCAATCGGGTAAACCATGGCAGACGACACCCAACTGATCCGCGTCACCGACACCGCCGCCGAGAGCGTCGAGGAGTCCCTTCGGCAGAACATGATCCTCACCTCCGTCGAGGGCATCGTGAACTGGGCGCGCCGCTCCTCCCTCTGGCCCGTCGCCTTCGGCCTCGCCTGCTGCGCCATCGAGATGATCGCGACGGCGATGCCCCGCTACGACATCGCCCGCTTCGGCGCCGAGCTCTTCCGCCCCTCGCCCCGCCAGGCCGACCTGATGATCGTCGCCGGCACCGTCACCTGGAAGATGGCCGTCCCCGTCCGCCGCATCTACCTCCAGATGGCCGAGCCCCGTTACGTCATCTCCATGGGCTCCTGCGCCACCATCGGCGGCCCCTTCGCCTACGGCTACAGCACTCTCCCCGGCGTCAATCTGATCATCCCCGTCGACGTCTACGTCCCCGGCTGCCCGCCGCGGCCGGAGTCGCTCCTCGCCGGTCTAATGCTCCTCCAGGAGAAGATCAAGAAGGAGAAGCTGGGTGGCGAGCGCGACGTCAGACAGCCCAGCGGCGACTTCTCCCGCTACCTCCCCGAGGGCGACCCCGTCCGCCGCGAGCTGGAGTCGCTGTTCCCGCCTTACACCGGCGAACACGTCCCCGACTCCGCCGTCTCCCGCATCCGCGCCTAGGAAGTGCTGCCCCGGATCTTGTCTTTCGGAAGTACGGCGCTTAGCCTGACATCGTGCACCTAATCCGTCCCAACCTCGATCCCGTCCTGTCCGACTTCCACCGAGAAGCCGCCTGCGTCCGCGCCCTCCTGGTTCTCTCGCCCACCTGACCGCCCTGCCTCGACGGCGCCTCCCGTGCGGGGGCCGGTCTCCTGGCCGGAGTGCTGCACCCGAACCTGCGTGTGTACTTCGTCTGGACGCCGATGCAGCCGTCGGACTCGGAGACCGCCGCCGGACTCGCGGCAGATCCTATTGCTGACCCCCGCGCCGCGCATTACTGGGATGCGCAACGCCATCTGACGCGAGAGCTGGGAGTCGCGCTGGGCATCAGTGCCTCAGAATCCATCCCGATGGCTCGCGGCGTTGGCGCCGCCTGGGACGTGTACCTGGCGTACGGGCGCGGCGATTCAGACATTCGGTCCCCCCGCTTCTGGATGCACCAACTTGCTGTCAAGCACGCGCCACGGCTCGACCTAACGGAATGGGTGCACGTGGTCGAGGCGTTGGTGGGTAACGATGCGTAGGGGTTGAGCAAGTGCGCCCATTCGCGTCGAATCTTCGCGGCGCCATCGCGCAGTTGCTCAACCCCTACCTGCGTTCGATCCTCCTCACTCGTTCCGGCGGCCAGTACACCAACCAACCGCGAGCAATGATGTCCTCTCGGCGGAAGGGCCCTAACTCCCGGCTGTCCGTGCTTCGGTCTGAGTTGTCGCCGAGCAGCCAGTACTCGCCCGCTGGTTTGCGCCCCGCGTGTACGGGAGCCCCAGCGACTCGCTTGATGAACCGGACACCGGGCCGCGCCGCGTGGCGTGCAAGCACTACATCACCCACTTGCGGCGCCGCGTCGCGGTACGCCAACCTGTCAAACAGGACCCGCTCCCTCGGCCGCAGCGTTGGGTACATGCTCGCCCCGCGGACGATGACCCGCTTCGCGGTCACTAGGGCGAGGAGCGGGTACAGTCCGGGGATTGAGCGCGAGAAACGAAGAATGCTGGCAACTGACAACTGAAAACTACCAACTACAACCCGTCGTCTGCTAACCTCTATTCGCCAATCACACACCCCAAGGAGGTTCGCCCATGCTACGACACGCTTTCGCCCTGCTCAACCGCCTGCTGCCCGCCGAGGAGCGCGTCCGCCCACTGCGACATCCCCTGCGGCATCTACGACCCCCACTATGCCCAGGTCGCCGCGCTCACCGTCATCCGCATGAACCAGCTCATCGAGGCGATGGAAGCTCCAGCCATGGAGAAGGCCGCCCGCGACAAGTACATGCACAACCTCGCCCGCTACACCGCCACCAAGGAGCACCACGCCGAGCTGGTCAAGCACGAGGTCCGGATCATCGTGGGCGACTTCTTCAAGGCCGACAACACTCCGAGCGACCTCTTTCCCGCTCGTCAACGACATCATGAAGACCGCATCCGTCGCGCGCCAGAACATCGACGCCGAGGCAGCAAACAAGCTGCTGGACCTGGTCAACCAGTTCGCCGAGGCGTTCTGGAAGGCGAAGGGCGTCGAGACGAAGAAGGTCTCTTCGAACCAGGCCGCCGGCGGTGAGTTCATCGTCCCGGCGGGCTAGCAAGGCACCACCTCCAGCGCCAGCGGGGACGCCTCCGCCCGAGAATCGTTGCACACGGGATAGTTGCACGCGCAACTACAATGCTGTTACCCTGAGCGTTGTGAAACTCCCTGACGAACTGCTCGAGCACAGCGACGCCATTGACGCCCTCCGCACCATCAACCGGGTGCGCTGGGTGGTTGGCGACATGATCGGCAAGCAGGTTGAGCACCAGGAAGGCATCCCCTTTGAGTGGTTCGAGGTGCTGATTGTGCTCGCCGAAGCCCCTGAGGAGGCCCTCCGGATGGGCGACCTCGCCAGCCTCACGCTCCGCAGCAAGAGCGCGATGACACGCCTGACAGACCGCATGGAGCGGGCCACCCTCGTCCGGCGCGACTCCTGCGAAAGCGACCGGCGGGTGATCTTCGTAACGCTTACTGACGAAGGACGCGCGCTCATCGAGCGCGTGAAACCGCCCGCGGCGCGGATCATGATCGAGCGTTTCACGTCCCACATCACCCCCGAGGACGCGCGCTTCATCACTACCGCCCTGACGAAAGTCCTCGTCGCAAACGGCGCCGAGTTGGAGACTCCTCTCCGGCCCGAGAGCGACGATGCGGTTCCGGTGACATTGAGCGGGGAGCGCTCGCGTTGAGCCGCCCCTCATTCTTGTTCGAACGCTGGCCGCGCTTCGCCCACCGCCACGCGCGAATCGTCATCGCCGGCGCCTTCGCTGTAATCATCCCGCTCGCTCTTCTCTGGTCGGTCGCAGCCGGCGAATACGGCACCTCGTTCAGCGTGCCCGGCTCAGAGGCACAGCAGCTCTTCGACGTCCTCTCGGAGCGTTTTCCCTCAAACGCCGGCGACCAGGCCACAGTTGTCGTCAAGGCAGACGCAGGCTTCGACGATCCCGCAGTTCAATCACAGCTCGAATCCCTTCGCGGAGAGCTCACCGCGCTACCGCAGGTAACCGGGGTCTCCTCTCCCCTCGAAACCCCCGGGAGCACCTCGCAGGACGGGACGATCGCCCGCATCGCCGTCCAGTACGGCAGCCAGGCCCGTGACCTTGACGAATCCACCGCTGAGGCGCTCATCGACCTTGTCGAGGAGCAGTCAGTGCCCGGCTTCCAGGTGGAGGCCGGCGGCCCAATCGTTCAGCTCGCCGAGCGCGAGCCTCCCGGAAGCTCCGAGATTATCGGAATCGCCGCCGCCGTAATCATCCTCCTGTTGGCGTTTGGCTCGGTCGTGGCGATGGGACTGCCCATAGTCACCGCGCTGCTCGGCCTCAGCACGGGCTTTTTCCTGATCGGCCTCGCCTCTCGCTTCGTCCCCATGCCGGGTTTCGCGCCGCAGTTCATCGCCATGATCGGCATCGGCGTCGGCATCGACTATGCCCTCCTTATCGTCAGCCGATACCGTGAAGAGGTCGGGACCGGCATGTCGGGCGAGGACGCAGCGGTAACCTCTGCCGGCACAGCCGGTCGCTCGGTCTTCTTCGCAGGCGTCACCGTCGTCATCGCCCTCCTCGGCCTCTGGGCGTCGGGGATCGAGGCGATCGGCTGGGTCGGGACTGCCGGCGCCGCCGTCGTCGGCATTATGGTCGCCGTCGCCCTTCTCGTGCTCCCGGCTTTCCTGCGCTTTGCCGGCCCTTACCTGGACCGTTGGAGCGTGCCCGGACTGAAACCACCCTCTGCCGACAACACAACCGGAATTGCCTACCGCTGGAGCCGCTTCGTTCAGCGGAACCCCCTCATCTGTCTGGCAGCCTCGCTCGGGTTCCTGCTGCTCCTGGCGGCGCCCGTGCTGGACCTCCGGCTGGGCACTTCCGACTCCGGGAACAACCCCGAGTCGTTCACCTCGCGCCGCGCCTACGACCTGATCACAGAAGGGTTCGGCCCGGGCGCAAACGGTCCGATTATCGTCGGTGTGACCATCGACGACCCGGCCGCCCTCTCTACAGTGGAGCAACTACCTGATTTCCTCGGCGATTTCGCCGGCGTCCAGCAAGTGTCACCGCCGCGTTTCAACGACGACAAGACGGCCGCCGTCATCACCGTTATCCCGGCTTACGCGCCGCAGGATTCCGAAACCGTGGACCTCATCCACGACCTCCGCCGGTCGCTGGCCGGGGAATTCGAAGGGACCGGAGCTCATCCGCTGGTGGGTGGCTCGACGGCCCTCTTTATCGATGTCGGGACGCAGCAGTCGGAGCGTCTCCCCTATTTCCTCGGCGCCGTCCTCCTCCTCAGCTTCCTCCTCTTGATGGCCGTCTTCCGGTCGCTTCTCGTGCCGCTCAAGGCGGTAGCCATGAACCTGCTCTCGATTGGTGCAGCCTTCGGCATCCTCGTCGTTATCTTCCAGTGGGGCTGGTTCGGAAACGTGCTCGACGTCAGCCGCGAGGGACCTGTTGAGGCGTTCTTGCCGATGATGCTTTTTGCCGTCCTCTTCGGCCTCTCCATGGACTACGAAGTCTTCCTTGTAAGCCGCATCCGCGAAGAGTACCTGAAGTCCGGGGACAACTCCGAGGCGGTCGCCCGGGGTCTCTCCGTCACCAGCCGCGTCATCACCGCCGCCGCCGCGATAATGGTCGCCGTCTTCGGTGCATTCGCGCTGAGCGATCAGCGCGTCGTCAAGGAGTTCGGGATCGGCCTCTGTTGCGCCATCTTCCTGGACGCTACGGTAGTCCGCCTCGTACTCGTGCCGAGCCTCATGCAACTGGCGGGACGCTGGAACTGGTGGATGCCCAGCCGGCTCGACCGGCTGCTCCCCAGGATCAGCGTCGAGTCCGAGCACCTCGGCCCCCCCGTCGAGGCCAAGGCGGACACCATCTAGACCGGTGGATACTAACGTCCGGCGTTAATCGCACCGGCTCCGCAAATTTGCTGAGCGCCCCTCTTAACCTGTAAATCATTACCCCCACCTCCGAAGACGAGAGCCTTCGGCCGCGATCGTCGGCTGCGCGAGACGGCGTCCTTGCGCGATTGCAGGACTAGCGCGCCGGCGAGGAAAGTGGCCGTCATGCCGCCGAGAATGCCCCAGTAGAGGAGGAGACGTGGCTGCCGGTCGGCGCGGGACTCTGCGGCGCTCTTCGGACCAGGATCAGTGTCGTAGGTCTGCGGGTCGAAGTTGACCTGCTTGAGGAGTGGATTTTCCTCAAGTGTTCCGGGTTCCCTCTCGAGCGTCTGGTAGTATAGCCGGTTTAGTTCGGCGGTCGTGCCCATGGCAGTGGAAGACCAGTGCCCAACCATGCCGTAGCTCATTACCTCGGCGACGCCGTTCACGGGCAAGACGAAACCTCCAAGGAGCATTTGCGGGGCGACAAGGAGCGGGGCTGCCGCGGCGGCCAGGGCGACGTTCTTCGCCCCGGCCGAGATCATCAGGCCGAGGGCCATCGCCGCCATCATGGTCAGCACCAGTCCCAGGTACAATTCCAGCCATCCCGGCAGGAAGACGCCGTGCGGCGGCGTTCCAGTCTTGAGAACAATTACGCCCAGCATCAAGGCAGCCTGCATGAGAACGAGAACGGAGAGGACCGCGACTTTCGATGCGACGTAGGGTCCGACTCCCAGGTTCACTAGCCGCTCTCGCTTGTAGATAGAATTCTCTTTCACGATCTCGCGCGACGCGCTATTCGTGCCAATCCAGATGGCCAGTATTGCGATCATCGCCAACGCGAGCTGGGCGCTCACGAATGATTTTCCGTCTGCGAACAGATCCGAGTTGATCACCAGCATCAGGCTCAGACCCATGAATGGCGCCTGCGATACAAGGATTCCGAGCGTCAGCTTGTCGGTCCAGAGGAGCCTGGCGTAGCGCTGTGTCAGTATCAAGAACTGACGCCAGGGATGCATGTTCAGAGCGGGGTGCGTCGCGGGAACCCTGAAGCCTCTCGGGTGAGCCCTGGTTTCGGGCCGTCTCGCGGGCGAGGTCGGGAGTGGGTCAGGCATAGCGTCTCGTTGAGGCTGGCGGATGTAGCGATCGTAGAACGTTGACATGCGGTATCGGCACTCCCAGTACTCCGGGGCATCTGCCGATTCATCGAGCATGTCGTAGATCGCGCTGATCGACGGTGCTTCGAAAAATTTGAGGGCGTCTTCCGGCGATCCAAAGAAACAAAGCCTCCCGGTCGGCGCCAGAAACGCCACCTTGTCGCAGACATCGATGTTCGCGGTGGCGTGGGTGACTGCGATTACTGTTCGTCCTTCGTCGGCCAGGCGCCGTAGCAAGAGCATCAGCCGCCGCTCCAGGACGGGATCGAGCCCCGATGTCGGCTCGTCCAGGTAAAGTAGTCCGGGCCGGGAGATCAGTTCGCTGGCAATGGATACTCGCTTGCGCTGGCCTCCAGAAAGCTTACTGATTTGCTGCCGGCGGTGGGCAGTCATCTCCACCTCGTCGAGCGCGCTATCGACGCGAGCCAACACCTCGCTGGCGGGG
Organism: uncultured Chloroflexia bacterium; assembly: GCA_963717065.1. Taxonomy (GTDB): domain Bacteria; phylum Chloroflexota; class Dehalococcoidia; order SM23-28-2; family RBG-16-64-32; genus CAVQVC01. The sequence goes on from CAVQVC010000001.1 coordinate 209,352, forward strand.
GTGCCGGCGGGAAGCCGGAGGCGGGCGGTGAAATACAGTGCGTCCTCCACCCTGAGCTCGCGGTGGAGAATGTCGTCCTGGGGTACGTAACCAAGCCGGTGCCTGTGCTCGCTCATGTTGGCGTAGTAGTCGGCCCCGTTAACCAGGACGTGGCCGCGCGCCGCCGGACGAAAGCCGTTCAGCGCGTCCAGCAATGTCGACTTTCCCGATCCGCTGCCACCAACCAGCGCAACAAATTCGCCCGGCGCTATCGAAAGCGAAATGTCGTTCAGCAATACCTTCTCTCCGCGCCGGCCGGCAAACTGACGAAGGCCGATTGCATCGACTCGCATCGGCTCACTCAGTGGGGGAAGCACACTCGGCTCGGCGCTTACGTCCGGGTCGTTTATGACCTCTGGCCGGGCATTTGCCATTGGAGTTTGGGTAGTCATACTGACCTCCCTTGCGCGAGACTTGCCGTTGAAACCAGCCTATGCAGCTGGGCGAAGGCGCACATCTCCCATGCTGGCTATTCGTGGAAGCGCGATCTTTGTGCCGCCTCTGGCCATGGTTGGCTATTACTCGCGGAGGTTGCGGGCGAGTGGCGCAAGAGATCCCTGTGATTTCTTTCACCAAACCTGCGTTTGCGCTAGACTTGGGCCGGAGGAGAAACGCTTGTTCGGTCTCGGTGTGCTCAAAGGCCTATCGGTAACCCTTCGTTACCTGGTGCGCAGGCCCTTCACCACGCAGTACCCGGACGATGTCCGGCCCATTCCCGTCAACGCTCGCACCAATCTCCTCTGGTTTGAGGAGCGCTGCACCGGCTGTTCGACCTGCGCCCAGGCCTGCCCTGATGGGTGCATTCTCGTCCAGACGACCCCGCGTGAGGACGGCGCCCTTAACATCGACCGCTACGAAATCGACTTCCGTCTCTGCATGTACTGCGGCCTCTGCGTCGAGGCCTGCCCGTACGAAGCCATCCAGGCCGGTGGTCCCCTCAATGACGCCGCCTACGACTTCAACGAGCTGTACCGGAACAAGCACGCCCTCACGAAAATGGCGCAGGAACACCTCCACACGCACGACCACACCTATCCCAACGGCAAAAAGGCGCCCGTCGGCGAGGAAATCCCCCTGCACCTTGGCAAACCCGTAGAGCGCGACCGTGTCCGATAGCCCGCTCGTCAAGATATCGCTCGACGGCCGTGAGATCGAGGCCCCCGAAGGCGCCCCCCTCGTCGAAGTCATCAAGAACTCCGGCACCTTCATCTCCAACCTCTGCTACATCGACGGCCGCCCTCCTTACGCCGGTTGCCGTACCTGCCTCGTCGAGATCGAGGGCGCGCGCGGCTACCAACTCTCATGTACAAGCCGTATCGCCGACGGCATGATCGTCCGCACCGAGGGGCATGAGCTCTTCCAGACGCGCCAGGCAGTACTTTCGTTGATCCTCTCGTATCACTCCGACCGCTGCCTCACCTGCCACCGCGTGGTGAAATGCAAGCCCGGCGACACCTGCCTGCGTGACGGCACGGTGACGCACCGATGTCTTACCTGCTCCAAGAACTACCGCTGCGAGCTGCAAACAACCTGCGAGATGCTGGAGATGGCAGGCTTCGAGCCCTGGGATGGCGACGAGCGCACCTACTACAACACCCCGCAACCGCCTCCCGACCAGGCCAACCCCTTCCTCGAGTTCGATCCCCAGATGTGCATCATCTGCACACGCTGCGTGCGCGCCTGCGACGAGTTGCGCCATACCGGCGCCATCACCCTCGCCGGCCGCGGCCCCAGCACCCGCATCGAGTTCGGCCAGGGCGGCCCCGTCCACGACTCTAATTGCGACTTCTGCGGCGCCTGCATCGACGTCTGCCCTACCGCCACGCTCATGGAGCATCCCAACAAGTGGGGCGCCACCCAGACCGAGCGCTGGACTCCGACCACCTGCACCCAGTGCTCCGTCGGCTGCTCGATCTTCCTCGGCTCGAAGAAGGGCCGGGGCGTCATCGTCCGGCCGGACACCACCTCCAATCCCGTCAGCCGCGACCAGCTGTGCGTCCGCGGCCGCTTCCACTACGATGCCGTCAAGAACACCGCCCGTCTCGCGACGCCGCTGATTCGCCGCAACGGCGGCCAGGACGCCGCTGACTGGGACGAGGCGCTTGAATTCACGGCCGCCCGCATCGCCCAGGTGCGGGAGGAGCATGGCCCCGACGCCATCGGCTTCCTCACCTCGCCGCTCGCCACCAACGAAGAGAACTACCTCCTCGGCAAAGTGGCCCGCGCAATCGTTGGCACGAACAACGTCGACTCCAGCGCCGGTCCGGTGATCAGCGCCGCCGCCGAGAGTCTGCGCGCCTCCTTTGGCAGCGAGGTCCTCCCGGCCGACATGGCGCGCCTGGCGCAGTCGAAGACCATCCTCGTCGTCGCCACCGACCTTGAGTCCAGTCACAACGTCGCCGCGCTTCGGATCAAGGACGCAGCCGTCTACGGCAAGGCCCGAGTCGTCGTCGTCAGCCCCCTCTGGGGCGAGCTGAACGACTTCGCGGAGGTCTGGGTCTGCCCGAAGCCGGGCGAGGAGGCCGCCGCCGTCGCCGCTATCTCCGCCGCGGTCGAGAAACAGAAGGGCGTTGAGGGAGAGGGTTCCGCGCCACCGTCCGGCCTCAGCGAAGATATCAACCGCGCCGCCGCTGTGATTTCCGCAGGCGAGCACCCCCTGTCCATCGTTTACGCTCTCCCGCACACCGGCACGGATGCAGCGCGCGTCGATTACCGCAGCGCTCGCTAACACTGCGATCGCCTGCGACCCGCGGAGAGCGGGACAGGCCCTCTTCATACTTCCCCAGGAAGCCAACGTCTGGGGCATGCGCGATCTCGCCGGCTCGCCTGACCTGCTCCCCGGCTACCGCCGAGCTGGAGACGAGGCCGCGCGCACCGACATGCAGCGCCTCTGGGGCGCTCAACTCCCATCCGCTCCCGGTTTGACGTTCGAGCAGATGCTCTCAAACGGCAAGCTCAAGGCGCTTGTCGTGATGAACGACAACCCGCTCATGCTCGCCGCGGCCAGCGCGCGCACTCGCCGGAGCCTTGAATCGCTCGAATTCCTCGCCGTTATCGACTCGCTGCCAACCGACACGGCGAACCTCGCGCACGCCGTGCTCGCCGGTGTCAGCCCCTGGGCAAAGGAAGGCACCACCACCAGCGCCGACCGCCGCATCCTTCGCATGCACGCCGCCGTCGAACCGCAGGGCGAGGCGCGGCAAGGCTGGCGCATCCTCAGCGAGCTGGGCACACGGCTCGCTGAACGCATGAATCCGGGCGAGATCCGCATCAACTACCAGCGCCCGGCCGAGATCATGGAGGAGATCGCACAGGTGGTCCCGCTCTACCAGGACGCGACCTACCGTGACATGGACTCCGGTGCGCGGCCCCACATCAACGGCCTCGGCCCCCGCGCCGCCACACGCCAGGCAGTCCCGGCGGCACCCTTGCCCGTCGGGAGCGGGGGTTTCACCCTCCTCGCCACACGAAGCCTTTACATGAGCTACGAGGGCGCCGCCATCCACTCGCCCGAGGCAGACCGCCTTCACCGCGAGGACTCCGTCAAAATGAACCCCGCCGACGCCGCCTCTCTCGGTCTCTCCGAGGGCGACCGCGTCACGCTCAGCGCGAACGGCGCCCAACTTACCGCTCCGGTCGGCATCACCGCAGCGATCCAACCGCGCATGCTCTACCTGCCGCTCTACTTCGATGCCGGCGCCGTCACCGCCCTCTTCGAATCTGACGCACCCGTCGTTCAGGTCGAACTCGCGCGCGCCTGACAGCCACCGCCTCATACTCACTTCCTACTTCCCTCAACCTCCCGTATTATTGATCCGTGGCTGACAATCCCGACTCCCTCGTCCTCCTCGGCGTGGCTACCGACCAGCTCGAGGCCAACGTCTGGCGCGATATCCTGGACAAGGAAGGCATCGGCATCTTCGTGAAGGACGCCGACCCGCTCTCGGTCACCGGCATCACTCCCAGCACGAACAGTCTCCAGGTCTTCGTCAAGGCCGCCGACGAAAAGCGCGCCCGCTGGCTCCTCGGCGACGGCACCGCTGCCGAATAACGACCGTCGCCATGGAACTCCCGCTCTTTCCGCTCGACACCGTCCTCTTCCCGGGCGCTACGATGCCAATCCACATCTTTGAGGAGCGGTACAAGGAGATGGTCTCGCTCTGCCTCGATGAGAAACGCCCGTTCGGAGTCCTTCTCATCCGCGAAGGATCAGAGGTAGGCGCGCCCGCCAGACCGTACGAGGTCGGGACCACGGCTCTCATCACCACCGTGCAGGCGCTGGAAGAAGGCCGGATGAACCTCATTTGCTTTGGGGGCCAGCGCTTCCGCGTCGCGTCCACCTCCACCGCCCGTCCCTACCTGCTCGGCGACGTTGAGGTGCTCCAGTCCGTCAACGAGACCGACGAAGAGACGATCGATTACGCGGAAACGGCCTCCGAGCTCTTCGTGGAGTACGTCCGGCTCTACCTGGCGATCTCCAACCAGTGGGCCAGCGGCGTCGAGATGCCCTCCGAACCCGACCGTCTCGCCGACTACATCGGCTCCCGCCTGGCCGTCGACAACGAGACCAAGCAGCGCCTGCTCGAAGAGCTCTCCGCCCATAACCGTCTCGCTGTCGAGTTGGACCTGCTCGGCGACCTCATCGGCAGCATGTCGCAGCGCCTGGAAGCCGCCCGCAGCTCCCGCTGGGCAGGCTTCGCCGTCATGAACTGACACCTCACACCTCCGTCCCCGGCCGCAGTGGGCTCGCCGCTTCCGCCTCCTCCATCGCGTGCGCCCCGATCTCTGCCTCCATCTCCGGTGTCTCCCGGAGCCAGCGGGCCGGCGACAGGAACACCCAGAGCGCCGCCGCGAACGTCATCGCCGCGCCCGCCACCAGCGTCGTCCGCAGCCCCAACGTCTCCCCCATCACTCCGCCGATCAGCGAGCCCGCCAGCATCGCCGCCAGGCTGCTCAGCCGGACGGTAGCGTTCACCCGGCCCAACATTCGTTCCGGCGTCAGCGTCTGCCGCAGGCTCATCTGGTTCACCTCGAACACCGTCGCCCCGCCGTCCCCCACCAGTTGCTGCGCGATCAGGAACCCCGCCGCCAGGACGCTCGCGTCCCCCGCCAGCGGAATGAACAGCATCGATACCGCCATCAGCGTCAGCCCTCCCCACATCGACGGCCCGACCCCGAACCTCCGAGCGCTCCGCTGCGCCAGCAGAGCCCCGAACAGCGAGCTGACCCCGCCCAGCGCGAAAATCATCCCCAGCACTCCCGGCTTGAACCCGAGATCCTTCGCGACGTACAGCAGGAACACCGCCCCGAACAGCCGCCATGACAGCTCAAGCGTGATCGCGGCCGCCGCCGTCGACCTCAGCAGCGCGTTCCCCAGCAGGAACCGCAGCCCCTGCATGATCTCGGTCCGCGCGCTCAGCCTCTCGTGGGCCGGCGCGGGTTCCGGTTCCGGCCTCCGGATTGCGGCCACGAACGCCGCCGAGAAGAGGAACGAGACGGCGTCGATCAGTATCGTCACCGGGCCGGTCACGATTTGCACGAGCCAACCTGAGAGGCTGAACCCCGCCACCTCCGCTACCGAGCTGCTCGCCGCCAGCTTGCTGTTTCCTTCCAGCAACTCTTCCTTCTTCACCAGCGACGGCAGGTAGGACAGGTAAGCCACGTCGAAGCTAATCGTGAGGATCCCCACGAAGAAACCGATGACGTAGAGCTGGGCCATGCTCAGCGCGTCGAACAGGTGCGCGAGCGGGATCGTCGCCAGCAGCGCGAAGCGCCCGATGTCGGCAATGATCATGATCGGCCGCCGCCGCAGCCGGTCCACCCAGACGCCGATCAGCGGCCCCAGCAGGAACGCCGGCGCCAGCTCCGCCGTGTAAAGCCCCGCCACCTCCAGCGGCCCCGCGTCCAGCACCAGGATCGCCACGAACGGTAGCGCCGTCCGCCCCACCATCGATCCAAAGATGGAGATCGTCTCGCCCGCCCAGAGCTTGACGAAGTCCGGGTTTCGCCAGAGCCCCGTGAAGCGAGAGCCCATCGTTTGCTACGTCTAGGGGTTTAGCTGCACTTTGAGGCACCCGCTGGACTTGTCCGAAGCCGTCGAGAATGCCTCCACCGCCTCGTCCAACGGATAGCGGTGCGTGATCAGCGAGCGCGCCCGCTCCTGCTCTCGCTCCAGGATCTGCAGCGCATTGTCGAAGTCCGAGTTCATCCCCGGCCGGCAGTATGTGATGCCGCCGACGATCCGCGCTTCCTTCAGCATCAGCCCCAGCGCGTTGATCTGCGACGGCTGCGTGAACAGTCCCAGGACCGATATCCGGCCGCCCGGCCGCACGATCCCCAGAGCCTGCGACAGCGTCGGCGCCGTCCCACCCACGGTCTCCACTACCACGTCGATCCCCTCCAGTCGGCCCATTTCGCTGTCCTTGAGCACGCTCGTCGCCCCCATCGCCAGCGCCGCCTGGCCCTGGTGCTCGTGCCGGTACGTCGCTATGACCTCGCCGGCGCCCGCCGCCTTCGCCGCCAGAACCGCCAGGAGTCCGATCGTTCCGCTGCCCATCACCAGCACCCTCTCGCCCATTACCAGGTCCACCAGGTGCAACCCGTGGACCGCCACCGCCAGAGGCTCCGTCAATGCCCCCAGCTCGAAATCCAGCGAGTCAGGCAATCGGTAGACCCCATAGGCAGGCACCGGCACGTACTCGGCCATCGCACCCGGCACGAAAGTTCCCATCAGCTGCCGGTTCGGGCAGAGCTGGTACTGTCCCGTCGTGCAGTAAGCGCACTCGCGGCAGTAGCGGATCGGTTCGATCGCGACGCGCTCTCCAATCTCGATGCCCGTCACGCCTTCGCCGAGCGCCGCGATCTCCCCTGCGTACTCGTGCCCGGGTGGAACAGCCGTCGCCGCCGGGAAGGCGCCGTGGTAGAAGTGCAAGTCTGAACCACAGATGCCGCAGGCCCGCACTCGCACCAGCACCTCCCCCGGCCCCGGCTTCGGGTCCTCCACCTCCCGCACCTCGATCACCTCTTTGCTCGTGTTAAACGCAGCCTTCATCCGACGCTCCGAACTTCGACTTCCAACTTTCGACTCCGCACACTGTATCATCGAACCATGCGAGCGCTGAACCAGCCCGTAAGCTGGTGGGGGTGGCACTGGGAGCCTCCCACGCCGATGTCCATTGCCGAACTCATCGAGGCCGGGAACATGGACGCCCGTCTCGCCGCCATGTTCTGGATCGGCATGGAGCGTGGCGCCTCCATCATCGTCGCCGCTGAGCCGCCCAACTCCGGCAAGACCACCACCGTCAGCGCTCTACTCCCCTTCACCCCTCCCGATACGCTCGTCTACTTCACTCGCGGCCAGGGGGAGCCCTTCGCCCTGCCCGTCCTCTCCGATGCCTATCCCACCTACATTCTGATCAACGAGCTAAGCGACCACATCCCCGTTTACACCTGGAACGGAAACGCCCGCCGAGCATTCGAGCTGCTCTCTCAGGGCTATCGCATCGCCTCAACGATGCACGACGTGACGGTCGAAGGCGTCCTAAAGCAGCTCGAAGACCTCAACATCCCCCGCGGCCGCCTCGCGCACCTCACGTTTATCGTCCCGATGTATATCGGAACGCTCTACCCGCCGATGCGCCGAGTCCAGGAAGTAGCGTTCCTCCAGCCCGACGGGGACGAAGATCTGAAAGCGAGTACCATCGCCACCTGGGACATCAAGACCGACACCTTCGAAGTACTGGCGAAACCTGAGGACCGCGAAGGGTTCGCTGTCTGGGCCGGAATGTCAACAGCCGAACTCGAGAAAGAACTTAACCGCCGTGAGGGAATCCTCACCGGATGGCTGAAACACGGCATCACATCGATCCCGGAGATAAACAACGCGCTCGAAGACTTCTACGCCGGACTGGAACCCCGTAGGTCAGAACCTGTGACGGACGAGCGCTAGCTTCGTCCCGCCAGCGCCGCTGCCGCCCGCTCCCAGTCCGAGAAGTTTTCGAATACCATCTGCGCGCCGCATTCTTGTAACTGATCGGTCGTGTAGCTCCCGGTCGCCACCCCAACAGCAGTAACACCGTTCTCCAGCGCCGCCTTCACGTCTAGCGGCGTATCGCCGATTACGAGCACCTCCCGGCCGGACGCCCCGTCCGCCAATCGCTTGATCGCCGCCCCCACCACATCCGATCGGTCCAGGCTCTCCTCACCGAATCCCCCTCCCGCGAAGTAATGCGCGATACCGTAGTGGCTCAACTTCATCTTCCCTGACTCGCTGAAGTTGCCTGTCGCCAGCCCCAGCCGGACGTCACGCATCTGCGACAGCAGCTCTAGGAGCTGGGGAAATCCGGGCATCAACTCCCCCTCTCGTTCCTCGAGGCTCTCGGGTAGCAGCGCATAGTATCGCCCAAGGAACGTGTCGAGGTGCGTCTCCACGCCGCCGTCAATACCGTGCGCCGCAAGACCATCGCGAAGGATCCCGAGGTCCGTCCGCCCGCTGAACTCGATCTTCCCGAACCCATCGCCGATCCCGAACATCTCGGCGAACGCCAGGTTCATCGCGTGTCCGCCTGCCCCGCCCGAGTAGAGCAAGGTGTTATCGATATCGAATAGGAGTACTCGCGTCACTCTGACAACCGACTACTGACTACTGATCTGCTGAGAACTGACTGCTACTTCTCAGCGGGCTTCCCGGCCTTTAACCAGGCGTCTGTGCCGCCCTCAAGGTTGAACAGCCGTGTCAACCCCGCGGCGGCCGCCATCTCTGCCGCCAGGGCGCTCCGCTGCCCCACGGCGCAGACGAAGATCAGGTCCTTGTCGGTCGGCAGCTCCGCGCGCCGCGCGTAGACGCTGTTCACCGGTATCAACGTTGCGCCTGGGACGTGACCGGCGTCGTACTCGAACGGCTCGCGCACGTCAATCACCGCAGCGCCGTTGGACTTCATCTCGTCCGCTTCGTCCACCGTAATCCGCGTGAACGGCTCGCGCGGGTCTTTCGTTGCCATGTTCGGGGGCCTCCTCCGTCACCGGGCGCCGGTCGATTACACACATTGCGCTCGGAATACTGTTCCAATCTCATTCTAAACCACCGCGATTCGCCTGCCGCAATGGACGGTCCTGTTGGAACCGCCCGCGCCCTCCGCTATCATGCCCATGGAAGGAGGCCACCATGGTAGATCCCGCACAGATCACGGACCTCGTCGAAAAGATGTCGCAGGAGCGAGGCAAGCTCCTCGGCGAGCTCGAAGGGATGGACGAGGAGCGCGCCTCCACGCCTTACAAACCCGGCGATTGGAACCAGAAGCAACAGATGTCACACCTCTGCGAGATGGAAGCCGCCTACCGGGCCTGGGTCGAGCGGGGCCTGGAAGAAGACGGCGCAGACGTCGATGGCCTCCGCGGCGAGCGGCCGGCGATACCACTCGAATCGGCGAACGATCACACCGCCGCCGAGCACCTCGCCGAGATGCGCCGCCAGCGCGAGATCACCTCGCAGCTCATCGCCTCAATGAAGCCGGAGGACTTCGACCGCACGGCGAAAAACTCGCTGTTCGGCTCGCTGACGCTCATGCAGTGGCTCCGCTCCTATTACCGGCATGACCGCATGCACTACGACCAGGTCCGCGGCGAGGAGCCCAGCTACAAGCCGAAGTTCGCCGGTGGGGGCGCCGAGCCGGATCAGCGCCGCGGCCCCCGCATCGGCGCCTGATGCCCGGGCCGCGCGTCTACGTCACCCGCCACCTTCCCGGCGCCGCGCTGGCATATCTGGCGGAACGGTCCGATCTGCGAGTCTGGGACGGTGACACTCCTGTCCCACCGGCTGAGCTGCGGAGAACGGTCGGCAAGCGACACGGGGCATCCTCACCCTCCTTACGGATCGTATTGACGACGAGCTCTTGGCCGCCGCGGACCGATTGTCGGTCATTAGCAACATGGCCACCGGCTACGACAACATCGATGTCGAGTCCGCGACCCGTCGAGGCGTGCTGGTGACCCGCACCCCGGGCGTGCTCAGCGAGACCACTGCAGACTTTACGTTCGCGCTTCTTCTCGCCGCCGCGCGGCGCGTGGTGGAGGCAGACCGCTACGTCCGAGAAGGAAACTGGCGCGACATGGGGCCCCGAAGTGCTCCTCGGTCATGACGTCCACGGGGCAACCATCGGCATCATCGGCATGGGCGGCATCGGCCAGGAGGTCGCGAAGCGCGCCCGCGGCTTCGGCATGCGCATTCTCTACAACAGCCGCAGCCCGAAGCCGCCGCTCGAGCGCCGGTACCGGATGCAGTTCGCCCCCCTGGACAATCTCCTCCAGGAATCCGACTTCGTCACTCTTCACGCCCCACTCACTCCCGACACCCGCCACTTCATCGGCGAACGAGAGCTCCGCCTCATGAGATCGACTGCCGTGCTCGTCAATACCGCCCGCGGTCCGCTCGTCGACCAGAAGGCCTTGTACAAAGCGCTCTCGGAGCGCTGGATCGCGGCTGCCGCCCTCGACGTTACCGATCCTGAACCGATCGCCTCGGACGACCCCCTCCTGTCGCTCGACAACCTGGTCATCGCGCCCCACATCGCCAGCGCCAGCGTCGCCACGCGTTCCCGAATGGCCATGCTCGCCGCCGAGCAGCTGGTTCAGGCACTCGAAGGCAAAGTGCCTGAGCACGTCGTGAACCGCGATGCTGTGCGCGTGTGGAAGCGCCGTCTTACGCGGGACGGTTGACGCCGCATCTGATTCGGTGCTACCGTCCCTCTTGGCCCCTGAATCTGCGCAAGGCTCACTAACCACATCTATTCCGCACCCGTTCTGTAACTGAATGCCCGAAAAACAAGGTAATCTCTGGCTCGCCAAGGCTCTCTGGGACCTTGGTGCAATCCAATTCGGCGACTACACGATCGGCCGTACGACCGAGCATTCCCCCGTCTACGTAAACCTGCGCCTCCTCATCAGCAATCCTCGCGCCCTCGCCCGCGCCGCCCGCGTGATGCACGAGGAAGTCCAGGCGCTACAGGCGATGCGCCAACCCCACGTGCAGCCTTTTCAGCGGGTTTGCGGCATTCCCTTCGGAGGCCTCCACCTCGCTACCGCCTATGCCCTTCGCAGCCAGGTGCCGATGGTCTACGTGCATCCCGCCAAGGAACGCAACGGTAACCGAGTCTGGGTTGAGGGACGTTACGAAAAGGGCGAGCGTGTGCTCCTGATCGACGACCTCGTCACCAGCGGCGGTGGCATCGTTGAGACCGCGAACTTCCTCGGCGCCAACGCCGGCCTCGAGGTGAGGGACGCCCTCGTTCTCCTCGACCGGCAGGAAGGCGCCAGGGAACAGCTCAAGCCGCGCGGCGTCAATCTCATCTCCATCCTCGGCCTCGAGTCGATGCTCAACTACCTCATGGCTTCGGGCCTCATCGAGGAAGAGAACTTCCGCCGCAGCATCCGGTACATTCAGGGCCGCCGCGCCGAACGCGGCGGATAAACCGCTTCTCACTGTAACCGCAGGCGTCCCATGAGCATCTTTTACACCGAGACCCATTGCTATGTTCTCGATAACAGATCAACTCCCTCGTATCGCCGCGTGTGGCCTTCTCGCCCTCCTCGCCGCTGCCGCGTCGTCATGCGGCGATAGCGACAACCCGGACGCCGCGTCGGCCTCTTGTGGCGCCTTCGACGACCTCACGAGCTACCGTTACACGATCGCCGTCAAGATGGAACTGCCGGCGTTCCAGGAACACCCCAATAACGACCCCGGCCTTGCCGCCTACGCCGCGAACCTGTCGGCGCTCTTCTCCAACTTCCAGGTCGATGGCGCCTATGTAGCGCCGGATCGCCGCCAGGCCGTGCTGGCGTTCCAGGATGCACGGGTCGAATTGCGTCAGATCGGTGACCAGCGCTGGGAGCACCTTGGCGAGTCCTGGGAGCCCCTCGACGCGGGCGCTCCCGATATAGGCGATCTCGCTCCGAAGACCGTGTGCACGGACATCGTGGAAGCGCTGACGCCGGGCCTTTCCCCTGCGGCCTCCGAGGACGAGGTGGTTAACGGCATCTCATCCCGTCGTTACTGGATCGAGGGTGCTAACATCGATCGCCTGGACGATCTTCTCGGTCTTTCAGACGGTGCGCAGATGCCCGATCAGTTCCAGGTCAACGTTTGGTTCGCCACCGACGGCGATTGGCCGGTGCGGCTGACCCTTCACTCGCAAACGAGCGACCAGGTGGGCGCGACCGGGACAGCGGACGTGACGATGGAACTCCGCGACGTCAACGCCAGCGACATCGCCGTTGACGAACCCCAGGTGAACGCCGGCGGCTAGAGGCGAGCTTCTCATAGCATTGGCGTGGGCTCGGGCCACGATCGATAGACACGTCACACCAGTCGAAGCGCGCCACCTGCCCACAGACCGCAGAGCACGAGCACCAGCCCCGCCCACACGGGGCGCGCGAAGCCCCGCCCCCCTCCGGCGAGGGCGGCACCTGCTTTCGTGAGTGAGTTGGTCGTCATCGCGACGAGCACAGGCACGATCGCATCCGAAGCTGAGAGCTTGCCGTCGCGCACAAGAGCGGCCACGGAGGCTCCGGCGGCATGAGTATCCGCGAAGCCGGCCAGCGCGACAGACAGCGTGACCCCCGCCCGGCCAAATTCTGCCTCGGCACCTGCCGCGATTACTGTGATTATGGTGATCATCGCGGCGAAGCCAACCGCAGTCGAGAGCCGGAACGCGTGACCGGGCCGTTCCGAACTGTCTATATCCATGTCCTTGAGGCGGATCGTCGTCAACGCCGCAAAGCTGCCGGCGACGACTCCTCCAAGTATGAGCGCGGGGGTAAGCTCGCGCAGGGTATCACGGCTGGTGGATCCGAGAATCAATGCCATCTGGATAATTGTGGCGATTGTCGATAGGACAGCGCCGGCCACTGCAGCACGGAGCACATCCGGACGAGATCGCGCTGTGCTGCCCATCGAGGCAATGGTGGCTGAGCTCGAAACAAAACCCCCGGCCAGCCCGGAGATTGGGAGACCGAACCGTGGTCCGAGGGCCCGCAAAGCGATGTATCCGACCCCGCTCACACCCATAACGAGGACGACAAGACGCCAGATTTCATATGGGTTGATGGAGTCCCAGGGGCCGATATTTTCGTCGTTGAGCAGCGGGAGCACAATCACCGCTGCGGCCGCGAACAGCAGCAAGTCGTGAAGTTCGTCCTCGGACATCACGTCGCGCACCCATCGATGCAGCCGCTCGCGCGAAGCTAGCAGGATGGCCACGGCGACCCCAAGCCCGGCCGCAAGGCCGGGTTCAGATATCGCCAGCACTCCCAGGAAGTAAGTGACCATGAGGGCGACTTCGGTGGTAATACCGGGGTCCGCGCCGGTAGATCGCAGGTACGCAGTGATGGTCAGGACCGCGACGAACGCGGCTCCCACGATCAGTGCGCCTGAACTCTCGATTGATGCTGCCACCGCCCCCAGCACGCCGGCCAGCGCGAAGGTGCGAACACCTGCCGGTCCGCGTTCCGGGCCGCGACCCTTCCTGCGCTCGCGCTCTATGCCGATGATGAGCCCGATTGCGAGCGCGACGGCGATACCGAGGACGTCGCCTTCCGGTGGCCACGTCATGGACGTGTCACCGGCGCCGCAGCGCGAAGCCTCTCACTCGTGGCCTTGGATACGTTCACAAAGGAACCGACAGCGTGACGCAGGGACTTACTTGGGCGGCAGGAAGTGGAGCTACCCGGCAGCGGTGACTGCACGGCGAAAGTATATCAGTCGATGGGAGGAAGAGGGTTCTGGAGCCGCTTGTGACCAGGCAGCCTAGAGGAGCCGCCGGATGGCCTTGCGCCCCGGCCGCGGATCGTAGTTAGATTTGAACATCTCGAGCTTGTCCCGCTCGATCAGGTACTTGCCGGCGAAGAGGACCGCCGGTACCTTCTTCTGCTTGATGAGCCGCCGCAAGCTTTGCGGGTGGATACCGAGGATGCGCGCGGCATCCACGAGGTCCAGGTAATTGTCAAACGGCTCTACCGCCATAACACTTGGCTCCCCCTAAAACGCTGAGACGCGTGAGTGATTGTAGCACAAGATGTCAAGAGTCAAGCAGTTTTGTTGACCAGTTAGGCACAGAAAACCTGTGGTATTCTGGCCCCAGACACAATGCTCAAGCGTGAATCCCCGGGCGAAACCAGTGCCAACGGCGAGCGTCCCGGCCCTTTCCTGACCACCTCCGGACGGCCTGTTCGCCGCGTCTACACCCCCCACGATGTCGCCGAGTCCGTATACGATCGCGAGCTCGGCGACCCCGGTGCCTATCCGTACACGCGCGGCGTACACTCCACCGGCTATCGCGGCAAGCTCTGGACCATGCGCATGTTCGCCGGCTTCGGCAGCGCCGAGGAGACCAACGCCCGCTTCCGCTACCTCCTCTCACAGGGTAACTCCGGCCTTTCCGTCGCCTTCGACCTGCCCACACTCTACGGCTATGACACCGACGCTCCCGAAGCCTACGGCGAGTTCGGAAAGTGTGGTGTCGGCGTGTCGTCGCTGCAGGACATGGAGATCCTCCTGGATGGCCTGCCGTTGGCCGATATCACGACCTCGATGACCATCAACTCACCCGCCGCTCCTATCTGGGCGATGTACATCGCCGCAGCCGAAAAGCGCGGCGTCGGCCGCGACAAGCTCGCCGGGACGCTCCAGAACGACATCCTGAAGGAGTTCATCGCCCAGAAGGAGTTCATCTTCCCGCCGGCTCCCTCTATGCGCCTCGTCGTTGACACGATCGAGTTCGGCACCCGCGAGATGCCCCTGTGGAACACGATCAGTATCAGCGGCTACCACATCCGCGAGGCCGGCTCCACAGCCGTCCAGGAGCTCGCCTTCACGCTTGCCGACGGCTTCGAGTACGTGAAGTGGACGCTCGACCGAGGCCTCGACATCGACGACTTCGCGCCGCGCCTATCCTTCTTCTTCAACTGCCACAACGACTTCTTCGAGGAGGTCGCCAAGTACCGGGCAGCCCGCCGCATATGGGCCCGCGAGATGCGCGAGAAGTTCGGCGCGAA
The DNA here is from genome assembly GCA_963717065.1 of uncultured Chloroflexia bacterium. Taxonomy (GTDB): domain Bacteria; phylum Chloroflexota; class Dehalococcoidia; order SM23-28-2; family RBG-16-64-32; genus CAVQVC01. The sequence continues at coordinate 224,436 of CAVQVC010000001.1, forward strand.
GAACGAACGCTCCCGCTGGCTACGCTTCCACTCGCAGACTGCCGGCGTCTCTCTCACCGCCCAGCAGCCCGAGGTCAACCTCGTGCGCACGGCCATCCAGGCCCTCGCCGCCGTCATGGGCGGCACCAACTCGCTGCACACCAACTCAATGGACGAGGCGCTGGCACTGCCCAGCGAGAAGGCCGCCCGCCTTGCCCTGCGCACGCAGCAAGTGATCGCGCACGAGTCCGGCGTCACGAACACCGTCGACCCCCTGGGCGGCAGCTACTTCGTCGAGTCGCTCACGAACGAGACCGAAGCCGACGCCTACCGATACTTCCACAAGATCGAGGACATGGGCGGCGTCATCCCCGCCATCGAGAACGGCTATCTCCAACGCGAGATCGCCGACGCCTCCTTCGACTACCAGCGCCGGATCGACACCAACGAGCAGGTCATCGTCGGCGTCAACGACTACGTGATGGACGAGCCGGTCGAGATCCCCATCCTGGAGATGGACCCGCAGGGCGAGCAGCGCCAGATCGACCGCCTGAACGACCTCCGCCGCTCCCGCGACAACCGCGAGGCCACGCGCATGTTAAAGGCACTGGAGACGGCCTGCCGCAACGGCGACAACGTCATGCCCTACCTCCTGGACGCCGTCAACGCCTACTGCACGCTCCAGGAGATGTGCGACGTCATGCGCGACGTCTTCGGCGTGTACCAGGAAGCCCCCGTCGTCTAGCCCGCCTTCAGGCCCACTGTCATTCTGAGCAGGATGACGCCCTTGTTCCCCCAATCGCGGCTACGGGAAGGAATCTGGGGTGGGGCACAACCGGTCTAGTCCGAGATCAGACCTCCGTGCGAGACGGGGAAACGCCCGGGCTACCTACCCACCCGCCACCACGTGCTGGTCGTCCCGCTCCAGCGGCGGCACGGACAGGCTCATCACCAGCGCCTCGCCCGAGACCGCCCGCACGCTGTGCACTACCTTCTTCTCGACGCGCACCGTCTCGTAGGGGCGCAGCCTCAGCGTCTGCTCCCCCACCTTCGCCTCCACCTCGTGCTCCAGCACCGTATAGATCTGCGCGCAGTTCTCGTGGTAGTGCGGCGCCACGTGCTCCGTCTCCAGCATCCGGATGATGCGGATGCTGCACTCCGGCATCGACACGTGCGACAGGATCTCGTACCGTCCCATGTCTTTCATGGCGCCACCTTCTCGAACACTTCGCGGGCCTTCTTGAACTCCTCCGGCGTGTTGAAGCCAAGCAACACGACCTCGGAGTCGAACTCAATCTCCTGCACCTCACCTGAGTGCCGTTCCACCACAGCTCGCAGACCCATCGTATCGTCTCGAACAGCGCACAGATCCGGCAGGAGCGACGCGTCGAACACGGGCGGATGCCCTCGCGTTCCACCGTATACCGGGATCGAGATGAGAGCGCCCCGCGTCGCGTGCTCGTCGATGAGCCTGCGAAGCATCTCTGCCGGTCGTGGCTGGTCCACGTCCAGGATCATCACCGCTGCGACGTCGTCGTCGACCAACTCCCTCGCCCCTCGCCTGACGGATGAGGCTCGGCCTTCGCGATAGCCTTCGTTCTCGACGATCCGGAGTCCGGCGCTCGTCGTCGCTGCCCGGACCTCCGCCGCCCTGTGACCCAGCACTACGATAACCGGGTCAGTGTCGGCGTCGTAAAGCTGACGCAGCTCGTACTCGATCAGCGTCTCGCCGCCCCAATCGAGTAGCGGCTTCGGCTGGCCCATTCGCTCCGACTTGCCGGCAGCGAGCAGGATCGCGGCAACGGTCGGCAACCGGACCGCTTACTCCTGTACCGAGAACAGGCTCCCCAGCTTCATCGCCAGCCCCGCGTTGCCGCCCAGGTGCACCTTCCGCGTCATGATCGCGAACGCCGGGTTGATGTCCCCGTTGGAGAGGTCAATCCACGTCTCGGGCTTCGTCCGCACCTCGGTGTCGTGCGTTTCCAGGGCTCCGTCCTCGGAGTCCGCCTTACCGTCGGCGATCTTGATCGACCACTGGCCGCCGCCGTCTCCTTCCATGTTGAAGACGTACGTCGCCTTCATGTCCTCGGCGACGTCGCTGCGGAAGATAAGTGGCATGTAGTGGAACATCCGGCCCATGTAGTAGCGCGTTTGCTCGGGCGTGCCCGCCTCCACCCAGTGCGGCAGCTTCTTCTTCGCCACCTTGCGGATCTGCTGATACTGCCCCGGCAGGAACAGGTAGGCGCCGAAGAACAGGTCGCGGATCGTCCCCGGGCGGTCCCAGCCCGGGCTGTTCGCCGGCCTGTCGAGGTCAGTCTCACTCAGTCCGTCCAGCATGCCGATGTGCTCGCCAAACGCCGCTTTCATTCGTGACAGCAGCTCGGACGCCTGCAGGTCGCGCACCTTCTTCATCGAGGCGTCCCGGAACGTGTTGATGTCCGACCGCTTCTCGAAACCGGGAAGGCTCGCAGCCTGCCCGGCGATCGCCTGCTTTGTCAGCGGCAACGTTTCGTCCTCTTCTGTGCCCACCAGGTGCGCCAGGTGCTCCTTCGCGGTCCACTCATCGGAGGCCTTCTTGCCCCACTCCTTGTCGTCCAGTTTCGCGAAGGCATCAAGGGAGCGCTCCAGCGCCTGTCCGTAGAACTCGCGTATCTCCTTCTGTGTCGGCTTCACCAATGGCATCTCTCCGTACCTCCATTACCGGCTAACAGCCGGACGCTTCGGCTCATTACAAGACTTGATCACACTAGGTCTAGACCCAGAGTTCGTTCCCGTCGGGGTCGGTGATGCGGGCGAACGGCACCTCGGGTGCGTGCTCTCCACGCTCTACAATCTTCCCGCCTGCACGCTCGATCTCGCCGACGGCGTCGTCGTAGTTGATCGCGTGGTCGAGGTGAAAGCCTACGTTTCGCGGCCCGCTGCCGGCGGCTGCCTCGTCCTTCAGCAGCCCGACCGCCGTGTCAGTGCCCGGAAACCCCACGAACACGATTTCGTCGCCGCGAAACACCTCTTCCACGCCGAAGGCGTCGCGGTAGAACCGCGAGGCCTTGTCCAGGTCTCGCACGGGCACGATGAAAATCAGGCCTGTGGTCTTCGGCACCTAAAGCTTCCCCATCGCCCGCAGCACGCGCTCCGGCGTGATCGGCGCCTCGGTTAGCCGCGCGCCGATCGCCTCGGCGATTGCGTTGGCGACGGCCGCCATCCCGGCGACGATCGACGGCTCACCGACGATGCGCGCGCCGTACGGGCCGTCCTCCGACGGCACCTCGACGATGATCGTCTCGATCGGCGGCAGGTCGCGCGTCGTCGGCAGGCGGTAGTCGAGCAGGTTGCCGTTCAGCAGCTGGCCCTGCGTCGTCGTAGATCATCTCTTCCCAGAGCGCGATGCCGAGCCCCTGGCTGGCGCCGCCCTGCATCTGGCCTTCGACCGAGAGCGGGTTGATCGCGAAGCCGGCGTCCTGCGCGACCGCGAAGCCGAGCACCGTGATCTCGCCGGTGTCCGGGTCGACTTCGACGTCGGCGGCCTGCGCGGTGAAGCCGGGCGCCGATCTTGCGTCGCCGTGATCGCGCCGCGGCCGACGATTGCGGCGTAGCGCGCGCCGAAGTTCGTCGTCCAGCTTGCCCAGGCGCGCGAAGGTGATCGACTTGTCCGGCGCGCCCTTCACGCGCACCTCGCCGTCCGCCGCCTCGCACTCGTCCGGCGGTCGCCTCGAGGCGCGGCGCGGCGATCTCGATCATCTGCCGCCGCGCGTCCTCGGCGGCGAGCTTGACGGCGCGGCCGACGGTGTACGTCGTCTTGCTGCCGGCGCTCATGCCGGCGAAGGGCGCGGTCTTGGTGTCGCCGTATGTGACGCGTGACCGTCTCCGGCGGCACGTCCAGCACCTCGGCGGCGATCTGCCTGGAAGCGTGGTGTTGACGCCGGTGATGTCGGCGGCGCCGACGGTGACGTTGAACGTGCCGTCGGCGTTCAGGCCGACGATGGCGCTCGCCGGCTGCAGGCCGCCCATCCAGCCGCCGACTGCCAGGCCGATGCCGCGGTTCGGCTGCTTGCCGTCACCTGCGCGGTCTCTTCCAGACCTCGCTCTCGGAGATCGCCTCCAGGCACTCGATCAGGCCGATGCGCGGGTACGGCTGGCCGCTGGGCAGCGGGTCGCCTTCGACGACGGCGTTCTTCAGGCGCACCTCCAGCGGGTCGAGGCCAAGCTCCTTCGCCATCATGTCCATCTGGCATCTCGATGGCGAAGGTGGCGTTGTGCGCGGCCGGCGCTCGCAGCGCGCCGACGCTGGCCTTGTTCGTCAGCACTTCGTAGCCGAGGATGTCGAGGTTCGGGCACTTGTAGTAGCCGCCGATCAGCAGGCATCCCGGCGGCGACCGAGCGCGCCGGGGAAGGCGCCGGAGTCGTAGACGAGGCGCGCCTGGATGGCGGTCAGCGTGCCGTCCTTCTTCATGCCCGGTCTTCAGCTCGATGTGCGCGAACGGCGCCGGCGTGGCGGCGAGCATGTCCTCGCGCGCGGCTCATGATGTACTTCACCGGCCGGCGCACGGCCATCGCCAGCGAGCGCCGACCATCAGCTCGGTGAGGTAGATCTTGCCGCCGAAGCCGCCGCCGACCTCCGTCGCGATGACGCGGATCTTGTTCTCCGGGATGTTCAGCGTCTGCGCCAGCTCGTCGCGGATGTAGAACGGCGCCTGTGTGCTCGTCCAGACGTACAGCTCGCCGTTGGCGTCGTAGTCGGCGATCGTGGAGTGCGGCTCGATGTAGCTCTGGTGCACCTGCGCCGACCGCCACGAGCGCTCGACTATGACGTCCGCCTCGGCGAACCCGGCCTCGATGTCGCCGCGCTTGAAGGGCGTCGTGGAGGCGATGTTGCTGCGGCTTACCAGTCCTGCTCCTTCTCCTCAATGTCCAGGATCGAGACGTGGCCCGCGTCCTCCGAGCGGTCGACGTCGTGCAGCGGCGAGCGCACGAGCGGCGAGTCGTCCTTCATCGCCTCGAGCGGATCGACGACCGGCGGTCAGCACCTCGTACTCGACTTCGATCAGCCCGAGCGCCTCTTCGGCGACGTGCGGGTCGCTCGCGAGGACGGCGGCGATCGGCTGGCCCTGCGAAGAGCACTTCGTCGTCGCGGGAAGACGACGCCGCGCCGGTTCGACTGGGTTCTTCTTGTACGGTGGGAGGTCAGCGGCGGTGATGACAGCCTCGACGCCCGGGTGCTGCCGCGCCTTCGACGTGTCGATCGACTTGATGCGCGCGTGGGCGTACGGGCTGCCGAGCACCTTCGCGTGCAGCATGCGCGGGAGCTTCATGTCGTCGGCGTATATACGGTCTCGCCGGTGACCTTGGCCGGTCGCATCCGGACGTACGTATCGGCTTTCCGACGTAGCGGTACTCGCGGCTCTGTTCCTCTTCTCGCGTAATCGTCTCTTGTGCCATCAGTTCTCCTCGGTCCATAAGCCCTGTCGCTTCAGCTGCCGCCAGTACCGCCTCGTAGATCTTGGTGTAGCCGGTGCACCGGCAGAGGTTGCCGGCCAGGCCCTCGCGGATCTCCTCCAGCGTCGGATTGGGGTTCGCGTCCAGCAAGCGCCGTCGCCGCCATGATCATCCCGGGCGTGCAGAAGCCGCACTGGACTCCGCCCGCGTCGATGAACGCCTGCTGCACTGGGTGCAGGTCTCCGTTCGTAAGACAGGCCCTCGATCGTGATCACCTCACGCCCGTCCGCCTGCACCGCAAGCATCAGGCACGAAGTGATCAGCCGCCCGTCGACGATCATCGAGCAGGCGCCGCAGTCGCCGGTGCCGCAGCCTTCCTTGTTGCCCGTCAAGCGCAGCTCCTCGCGCACCGTCTCCAGGAGCGTCCAGGAAGGCTCGACAGCGATTTCCTGCGTTTCGCCGTTGACCCTCATGGTTATCAGTTGTTTTGACATCACACCTGTTCCTGTCTCGTCAAACCGTCCGCTCCGAAGCCGCCCGCAGCATCCGCTCCGTCATCACCCGCACCAGGTGCCGCCGGAACTCCACCGAACCCCGAGTGTCCGATATCGGGCTGCACTCGCCCGCCGCGATCTCCGCAGAGCGCGCGAACGTCTCATCTGACGGCGCTGTACCTTCGAGCTCCGCCTCGGCCTTCTTCGCCCGCACCGGTGTCGGCGCCACGGCGCCCAGCGCGATCCGCGCCCGCGAGATCTTCCCATTTTCCAGCGTCAGGACTGCGGCCACGCCGACGACGGCAATGTCCATCTGCTTGCGAGGCGTATGCCGCTGGTATGCTGCACCCGTACGCTTCGACAGCACGGGTAGCCGCAGCTCAGCCAGGAGTTCGTCCGAGGCCAGCACCGTCCGCCCGGGCCCGGTGAAGAACTGATCGATCGGCACCGATCGCCGTCCCTTCGGGCCAACGATCACCGCCTGCGCCTCGTACGCCACAAGCGGCGGCGCCGTGTCTGCCGACGGTGCCGCGTTACACACGTTCCCGCCGATCGTCGCCATGTTCATCGTCTGCAACGACCCGACGACGCCCGCGCCCTCCGCGAGGGCAGGGTAGTGTTGGCGCACAACCGCCGATTCAGCGATGTCGGTCATCGTCGCCCCCGCGCCGATCCGCAGACCGTCCTTCTCGCTATACTCGATTCCCTTGAGCTCCGAGACCCGTGACAGGTCAACGACCGACGCCGGATAGGGGAACCTCGTCGCGCTCTCTTTCATCTGCACCACGATATCGGTGCCGCCAGCTATCGGCCGGGCGCCTCCGCCGCGTTCCTTCAGCAAGGCCACGGCTTCGTCAAGCGTGTTGGGGGCGAAATATTCGAAGCCTTTCACGGGCTCTCCTTCTTCTTCCGGGACGTGCCACTCATTCTATCGTTATGCGAACAGGGCGACAATAATGCGGGTTGATGCTTGGGACGGTCTAGCTCCCCAGGGTCTGACCGATGTTCGTGCAGGGCTCCGTCTGCGCCACGGATAGCCCCGTGTTGTGCCGGAGCACTTTCAGCGCGTCAACTGCGTTCACAGCGGTCGAGCAGTCGACGTCTCCGAATGGCCCGCCTGCGGTCGGGGTTCCGATGTCGACGCATGGCTCGTTCTGGGCGACAGGTAGAGCCGTATTGGCGCGCAGGAGCTTCAGGGCGTCGACGGCATTCACAGACCCGGAGCAGTCAACGTCTCCCTGGAGCCCAAATGCCGCCGCGAAGGGAGCCGAAAACTCCGAGGTGCCGATAGTGGGATCGGTATCGGTGGCGGTCACGCTCGGTCCCTGTATCGTGCCATTGAACGTCCAGAGACCGCCGTTGTCCGCAGCCGCCGAGCCCAGGTAGACTCTGCCCTCGTTCGCGGCGTCCGCAAAGATGTCGATGATGCACGGGAATACACATCCTGTACCCGAAACGCTTCCGGCGGTTACCTGGGTGATGGCAGGCGGCAGCAACTCCACATTACCTCCCGCTAAGTTGTTTATGCCCAGACCTGAGTTGCTGTGTATCGAGTTTCCGCGTATGAAATTGAGGATCGTCGTCGCTTCGAAGACCCTCACACCATCGCCGCTGTTGAAGGCTATCGTATTAGGCTCGCCGGACAGAGGGCTTCCGATGAAGTTGTTCTGTGCGCCGGTTCGGATATCAACGCCGTGGCCCTGGTCGTTGCTTGTCGAGAAGTTAGGGACTGGCGAGACGCCGTCGGCAGCCGTTCCAATCCGGTTGCCAAATACCCTCACTTCCGACGAATCGTAAATCTGAATGCCAAATCCACCGTTCCCTGAGATCACGTTTTCCAGGATATAGGTGGCGAAATTCGAATGCAGGAGTATAATCCCACCCTCCAGGTTGGGTATCGCCTCCGTGCCGCTGGAATTCACCCCTATGTAGTTCCCTTTGATCGTCCCTCCGCTGGCCCGAATCCCCTGCGTCTCGCTCCCTGAGATGATATTCCGGGCGGCGGCCGTATCGCCGCCAATCATCGCGCCCGGTGCATCAATCCCGTAGTGGTTGCCCATCCCGACGCCGCCACCCAGCGCATTCGTGCCGATGAAGTTTCCCTGTACCACCGGGCTCGTCCCAGCTTGCGCCACGACGCCCGCCCCAGAGCTGGCGGAGATAACGTTGCAGTCGCCGGTACACGCCCCACCCGGTGTCGTGCCGTTGGTTCCACCTATCACGAGCCCGGTGCCAGCGCTCGACACACCCCCGAGATTCCCCTGCGCGAGCATGCCTGTCGCGTCGGTCCCGATATAGTTCGAGCGCACTGAGACATTGGTGGCGCTCGATCGAATACCGACGAAGAAGTTATTAATCACCAGGTGGCGTACCACCGTGTTGCTCGCCCCAACGCCGACGTCAATACCGAAATCACTCAGCTGTCCGGGCCCGTGGAGCACCACGCGCGTCGCCCCACCGGTGTTTCCGGCAATGGTCACCTGCTCCGTAATCTGCGGTAGGTCAGAAGTGATGTTGATGACCGGGTTGCCGCTGCCAAGGCTGAACCGTATTGAATCCGGTCCCGTCCCTGGTCCGCATGTATCAGCGATTCCGTTGAGGTTCGCCGCGATTATTGCCTCTCGCAGTGAACACTGGCCGTCATCGGCCTCCGTGTCGGCAGTCGTCGTCACTAGGATGATACTACCGACGACACCAGCGTCAGCCGGTTGCGGCCGGGCAAACCAGCCGCCGAGCGCGAGAAACCCTGCAATGACTAGAATGGCGGCGCCAAGTAGCAGCCTGTCCGGCATCAGGCCGACAGCATAGCACAGGAGAAGAAGGGGAAAGCAGCCGTGTGTCGGTCGCTGTATAATCATCCCGTCTCATGAGGGAGGACTCGCCATGCTCTTCTTCGTCAAAGCCAGTCTGAACGAACAACCGCCAATGTCTCGCGACCAGTACCTCGGCATGGTCGCTTCCACCTGGCAGACCATCAAGCAGCTCGAGGGCAACGGCAAGGTGATCACCGGTGGCGCCTTCGTCGGCCAGCGTGCCGGCTGCGTCGTCCTCGACGTCGACTCCAACGAGGAACTCGCCGACATCATGAACCGTCTCCCGTTGTCCGCCTACCTCACCTGGGAGGTCGTCCCCCTGATCAGCGCCGATCGCGCTCTGGACTCGGCGAAATGGGCGCTCCAGCAATTATCGCTGGCGGGCTCCCGTTAACTAGACCTCCAACCCGAGCGCCCGGAACACCGCCTCATACTGCGACGGGTTTCCCGGCTGGAACCAGGGCTCCGCGTGCAAGATCACGCCTCCGCGGTCAATCACGAACACCGCCCGGCCGCTCCGTTTCCCGGCGTCATCCACCACTCCGTATGCCCGCGCTGCCGCTAGCCGCTCATCGCTGGCCAGCGCGAACGGCACCCCGCCCAGCCGCTCGGCGAAGTCGCGGTGCGAATCCAGCCCGTCAGCGCTTACGGCGACTACTTCCGCCCCGAGTTCGCGCACCATCTCGTAATCGTCGCGCAGCATCGCGACCTCGTTCGAGCACAGCGGCGTATTGTCTTCGGCGTAGAACGCCAACACGACCTTCTTCTCGCCCGTCATGTCGCTCAGCCTCAGATCCCCCAGCGTGCTCGGCAGCGCCAGGTCCGGCGCCTGCTCGCCCACTTCAGGCATATTCGTTGCCCTCGCGGAGGCCGGTCAGGTCGGCCCCCTCCACACCTCGGCCCTGGATCAGGACGCGGATACGCCCCAGTCCAGCCGGGGTCCAGCAGCTCCGTCACCGCCCGTCTTCGCGCCACGTACTCCTCGATGTCGGTGTCGCCTTCCGCGGGCGGTGTCAGCGCTTCCATGATCCCGAGGCTCGACAGGAACTCCGATTGCGGGACCAATCCCAGCCTCGTCAACCCGAACTCCTCACCCGCCGCTCTCAGGCTTGTGAAATCGACGTGCGACGTGATGTCCTGCCGCCCGATTCGAGCGTACGGATCGCTGCTCGGGTTGTGGCGGTAGAAGCACAGCAGCGTCCCGTCTGTCCGCCACGACGCGTAGAGGTCCTCGGCGGCGTATCCATAGTCGAACGCCATGAGGAATCCTTGCTCCAGCGCCGCCGCCGCCTGTCGCATCCAGTCCTGCGCCGCCAGGTTGACCTCCGCCCGGCACCCTTCACCCGGAAGAAGGCCGAGACGCTCGAAATACGACCCGATCTCGGGTGTCGATGGCTTGCGCAATTCCTCCCGGAACCGCGACCCATCCCACGTAACGGAGACTTCTTGCAGAACACCATCTTCCACCGACACCCGGTGCACCGGCATCGCGTCGAGCAGTTCGTTGCTCAGGATGCACCCGTGTACACCCGCCGGCATCGCCTCGCTCCAGCGCACCGAGTCCGACAGTCGATCGTCTGCCAGCAGCCGCTTCTGCCGCTCGATCATTGCCTCGCTGCGCTCGACAAGGACGTAGTCGATTGAGCCCGCGAACGCGGGTGCCGCCCGCGCGGCCCACCTCATGATGTCGTGGCACAGCTGTCCGGTCCCTGCCCCCACCTCGACAATCTGGAAGCGGCCTGGATTGCCCATCGCCTCCCACATCTCCCGCAGTTGCCTCCCCACCATGGCGCCGAACAAGGGGCTTACCTCCGGGCTCGTCAGGTAATCGCCCTCGCGGCCGACCGCGCCCCGCTGGGAGACGTAATAGCCGAGGTCCGGTTCGTACAGAGCCATCTCCATGAAATCGCGGAAACTGATCCCGTTATCAGCCTCAATTCGCGTTACGATGGCGTCCTTGAGCGCCGAGTTTTCGGTCTCCATATCGAACTCGCTCACGACCTCATCCTAACCTCTCGCAGCTATGCGCTGTCACCTGGTCTATGCGTTTGTGGTACACTACTTCACAAACCGCGAATATTTGTCTCCCATGCAACAATCACCTGAACGCAAGCTTTTCGATGAGGCCTTCTTCCTGCTTGGCCGCGTCATGGTCCGTTCGGACCCCAGCCGCCTCGAAGCATGGGCCGGGCTCGGCCTCAGCCTCACTCAGCTCCGCGTCCTTTTCATCCTGCGGGAGAGCGACGGAGTGACCGCACGTTCTCTGGCCGAGACACTGCGCGTCACGCCCTCGACCTTGACACGCATAATGGACCGGCTCGTCCGAGATGGCCTCGTGACTCGCGAAGAAGACCCCCAGGACCGCCGCCTCGTCCGCCACCACCTGACTGACACGGCACTCGAAACCGTGCAGGCCATCGAGCGACAGGGGCGCAAGCGCATGGACAGAGTACTGTCGCGGCTCACGCCCGAACAGGCCCAGCAACTCGTCGATGCGCTTACCCACCTCGCCGCTGCCTCCGAGGCGGTCGAGGCCGAGGAATCAGTGCAACCCGTGGGCGCGGCGAAATGACAACCGCAGCCGTCACGGGGACATCCTTCAACCCCATCGCCGATATGAGTGGCCGTCAGAAGGCCGTCATTATGGCCGGTACGATGCTTGGCCTCTTCGCCGCAGCGATGGACCAGACCGTTGTGGGCACCTCGATGCCGCGCATCATCGCCCAGCTCGGCGGTTTCGGCCTCTTCGCATGGGTTGGCACCGGATTCATGCTTGCGTCCACGGCCACCTTGCCGGTGGTCGGTAAGCTCTCCGACATCTTCGGCCGCAAGCCGTTCTACATGTCGGGCATCGTCATCCTGATGATCGGCTCGGCACTCTGCGGCTCCTCTCAAAACATCGAGCAGCTAATCGCGTTCCGTGTGATTCAGGGCTTCGGAGCCGGCATGATCATGGGGCTGGCATTCGCCGTCCTCGGCGACGTCTTCACCCCCGCCGAGCGCGGTCGCTGGGCCGGCCTCATGTCCGCAGTCTTCGCCTCCGCCAGCGTCCTCGGCCCCCTCATCGGCGGCACCCTCACCGACCACGCCAACTGGCGCTGGGTGTTCTACGTGAACCTCCCGATCGGCGCGACCGCGCTCGTGGTGCTCTTCTTCGGGATGCCAAGCTTCCGGCCCAGCCGCCACGACCGTTTCGACGTCCTCGGCGCGGTCCTGCTCCTCGCGAGTGTGGTCCCGATGCTCCTGGCCTTCTCCTGGGCGGGGAGCCGTTACGAATGGGTCTCTCCGCAGATCATCGCCCTCTTCACATGGGCAGCCGCAGGGCTGGCCGCATTCTGTTACGCCGAGACGCACACGGAACAGCCGTTGCTTCCGCTGACCCTGTTCCGTAACCGCATCTTCGCAGTTTCTTCTGCGATCACGCTCCTAACTGGTTTCGCGATGATGGGCGCCCTTTTCTACATACCACTCTTCGTGCAGGGTGTCATCGGCAAGTCCGCCACCAACTCCGGCTTCGTAACAATGCCCATGATGATCTCGATGGCCGTTGCCAGCGCAGCCGCCGGCCAGGCCATGTCGCGCCTCGGCCGCTACAAGATCATCGGCATCGTCGGCCTCCTCACTATGACCGGCGGTATGTACCTCCTCTCGAGGATGACCGTCGACTCAACGAGTCAGCAGGCGGCGATCGCCATGATTGTCCTCGGGGCCGGTCTCGGCGCCGCAATACCGCTCTACATGCTCGCCGTTCAGAACGCGGTGCCCTATCGCCTCATGGGCATCTCCACCTCTACTATGCAGTTCCTGCGCTCGGTCGGTGGCACCATGGGCGTCGCCGTCATGTTCTCCCTGATCCAGGCGAAATACCATTCCGGCCTCGCTCAGTCTGTCCCCGCACCAGTCCGAGACAACCCGCAGGCCGCCGATGCCATCAAGAACCCCCAATTCCTGCTGAATACTCAAGCGGCACAGCGCATCGAACAGGGTTTCAATTCCTTCGGGCCGCAGGGCGCCCAGCTTTACGAAGCCACCATCCACGCGGTGAGGGAATCGCTCGCGGTAGCCATCGCGGACACCTTCCTGATATCGACCTTCGTCATCCTCGGCGCCGTCGTCATCGCCCTCTTCATGAAGGAAATCCCTCTTCGCAAGGTGCACTTCGGTGCTGAAGAGGGCTTCGTCCCGGCGCCGGATGAAGCCGAAGCCCCACACCCGGGCCTCGTCCCCGCACCGGCCCTCCTCTCGACCGCCGATGCCGGCGACGGTGCCGCGCCCGTACGCGAAACTCCTGTGCCCGAGCCCGGAGCTGCCTGGTCAGCCAGCGCTCAGCTGGGCGATGGCCCCTGACTTGCCGACCTGAGCCTGGCTTATCCCTGTCTCAGCTCGCGCAATAGCCCCAAATCGTTGCTGATTACCCCGTCCACACCAAGCTCCACCAGCCGCTGTGCCTCCCGACGGTCGTCCACCGTCCAGCAATACGCATCGACCTCGTTCTCGCGCAGAAAGGCCGCCCTCTCCTCGTTTAACATCCGGTGCCAGATGCAAACCCGGCGTGCACCATCATCCTGCCGAGCCATTTCGACATAACGCTGCCATTGCTCATCGGCCTGCATCGAATACCGCACCTCGATGCTCCGCCCCGCCTCCCGTAGCCGGTCCAGCACCGGCCAGTACTGGCCACACACAGCAACCCACTCCTCCGCCTCCGCGTTTTGGAACTCCCGCACCAGCTCCGCCGCGAAAGCGGTGGCCGTAGTCGGGTCGGTCGACTTCACATCCACGAGAAGGCGCTTCTGCCCGGTCGTTTCCTCGAGCAGCTCAGCGAGCCTGAACGGGTTCAAATCTAGCCTCACGTAACCCCGCCGCGGCAATGGCAGGCTCCAGGCGCCGGTCGGCACGCCCCGCCTGCGCCGGTCCAACAGCAGCGGAACCCGGCCCAGCCTTCGCTCATGCCGCACCTCGATGCGTCCCGCCCGAAACCACACGTCCACCTCGATCATGTCGACATCGGTGGCCAGCGCTTGGCGCAGCGTGTCGCGGTGGTTTCCGAAGGCGTGGGCTATGCGGACGGGCGGGTCGCCGCTGTTCAACCGGGCCGCGTCTGGCGCGAGCGCCGCTTCGGTTGCTTCGGATGGAACGAGCGCAACTGCTGAGTGCGCCGGTTGTAGTGGGCGATCGCCATCTCCATGATCTGCCTCAGCGTGTATGTGGCGTGATCGTCCGCAGCCGTCTTCTCCAGGTCGTCCGGAATAACGTCGTGCAGCAGGTTCCCGAAGCGGCGGTGCGCGACCTGTAGGGCCATGGTCCCCTCGCGCAACGACATGAAATCGGCTGTCGCAAGACACGGCGGCTGTGGCAGGTTCAGGGCCTTCGCCACCAGCATCCCGTAGTACAGGTTCACCTCGTCCACGGTGCGTTCGACCGTACTCTTCACGGAATCCCCGTCGCTGTTCTGCGCATCGAACAGAGCGGGATCGGTTCCGTCCGCCGCCGCCATCATCTCCACCCGCGCGCTCTCCAGCCGCTTGAGGATGTCCTCCATCGCCTCCGCCCCGGTCGCCGCCTCTGTCATTCAGCGTCCCCCAGCGGCTGCCGGCTCGCGTAGCCCGTGTCCAGTTCGTGCCAGAAAGACACGTGCTCCTCACCCAGCTTCCAGCAGAGATACACCTCGCGCCCGTCGCGGATCGAGCGGAAGTCGATCAGCCCCATGTCCATGTCTTTCAGTTCCACGTCCATCCCTTGCACTTTGTCCACCAGGTCAGTTATCTGCGACGCCACCGACTCCATGTCCCGCCGCACTTTGCCCGCCTCCTCGTCCACCCCGTGACCGTTCGTCCGTGACTTCTGCGACAGCTCCGAACCCTGCGTCTGCAGAGCGTCGTGCTTTCGCTTGAGCTCTTGCAGCTTGAACAACGCTGGCGCCAGGTACGGCAACAACTCCTCCGCCTCCTCCCGTGTGAACCGCTTCGGCGCCATACCAGCGCCCAGTATACGACACGCTGTGTTCGCGACTTGCGGCGACAGACGAGCCCCTACTTCGGCCCCGCCGCGCCCCCGCTCGCCCCCAGGAACTCCACCACCGCCTCGTTCACCTCGTCCGCCCGCTCCACCAGGAACCCGTGCCCCGCACCCTCATACACCACCAGCCTCGACCCTGCGATCCCTTCGTGGATCAGCACCGAGTTCGGGTGCGGCACGATCTTGTCCGCCGTCCCCGAGACCACGAGCGTCGGCATCCCGATCCGTCCCAGCCGCTCGTAGGTGTTGTGCATCATCGCTGCCATGAACTGCCCCTGCAGCCCGTGCGGCGGCGCCATCAAGTGCGCCATCTCCAGAGCCCGCTTCAGCAGCCACTCCTTGTTCGCCGCTATGAAGGCGTCGCTGTACAGGATCGACAGGCCGCGCTCGATCGCCTGCTCCATCGGCAGCGTCGCCACCGTCGCGAAGTAGGACACCACGTCCGGGCCTGCCGTCTGCGCCTTCGGCCCGCCGGGTGTCGTCCCGCCCAGCACCAGCGCCTGCACCCGCTGCGGATGTCGCAGCGCGTACTCCTGCGCGATCATCCCGCCCAGCGACATCCCGAACACGTGTGACGTGGGCACACCCAGCGCGTCCATCAGCGCCGCCCCGTCGTCCGCCATCTGCGAGATCTGGTACGGCCCTTGCGGCTTCTCGCTGCGCCCCGCTCCTCGGTTGTCGAACGCGATCACCCGGTAGCGCTCGCTGAACGCCGGCACCTGCTTCCACCACGCCGTAGCGTTCGCGCCCAGCCCCATGATCAGCAGCAGCGGCGGCCCCTCGCCGTGCACCTCGTAGTAGATCTCGATTCCGTTGGCTTTAGTCGTTGGCATGTCTCGCTCCAGGTGTTCCTGCTGCTACTGCGCCACTTCCACCAGCTCCACATCAAAGATCAGCGTCGCGTTCGGAGGTATGCTGTCGCCTTGCCCCGTCTCGCCGTACGCCAGCGATGCCGGGATCACCAGCCGCCGCCTGCCGCCTTCCTTCATCCCGGCCACGCCGATGTCCCAGCCCTTGATCGCTTCGCCCTTTCCCAGCGTGAACGCGAATACGCGCGGTTGTGACTGGTCTGTCCCCAGTGACGTGTCAAAGCGCTTTCCGTCCGCCTGCAACCAGCCTGTATAGTGCATGGCCACCAGACTCCCGGGCGCGTCTGCCGTTCCCCCAACCGCCTCGTCGCCCGTCCCCTCAACGATGTCGGCTGCGATCACGCCGCCCTCAAGCTCCCGTTCCGGGGCTGTCACCGTCGGTGGGCTTTCAGGTGACGGGTCGCTCACTGCCAGGAGTCGAACGTCGAACCCGATCGTGGCGTTCGCCGGAATCGGACCCTGGCCCTGCTCTCCATACCCCAGTTCCGGGGGAATGATAAGCGTCCTCTGCCCCCCGACAGCCATGCCCTCGACTCCTTCTTCGAACCCGGGGATCAATGAATCTGCTCCGACGATGAACGCCAGCGGCACCTTCCCCACCGAGGAGTCAAACTCCGTGCCGTCTGCCAGTTTGCCGGTGTAATGCACGGTCGCCGTCTGCCCGGCCTGCGGCGTGTCGCCGGTTCCGACGACGACGTCCATGTACTGCAGGCCGCTGTCTGTCTCTGTGAACCCCTCCGGCACTCCCTTGTCGTCGTCCGTCAGCGTCATCGCCAGCACCCCGATTCCTGCGACCAAGGCCACAATCCCGCCCACCAGCAGCGCAATTCCGCCTATCAAGGCGCCGTCGACGCCCTTGCTGGTCGGCGGCGCCGGAGCCGGCTCGCCGGTAGGGGATGTCTCATCAGCATCCGCGATGGCGACCTCCTCGCCCGCCGCTGTCACGGCCGCGACGCTTGCACGTGACTCCCACACCGGGGGAGTCGCCTCTGCCGCGCTCCGCGTTCGGTCGTACTCCGCCCGCTTGTCGGTGTCGTCGAGGACGTCGAATGCCTCGTCGATCTCTCGCATCCGCTCCGGGTCCGAGGGTTCCGCGTTCACGTCCGGCTGTAGCTCCTGAGCCAGCCGCTCGTACGCCGACTCTATCTCTTCGGCACTCGCGTCCGGGCGGACGCCCAGTGTTTCGTAGTAGTTCTTCGCAGCGTTCATGGACTTGGACTTACCTCCGCTGTGGGCGCGGGTGTCGCGGCCGCGGTTGGTGCCGGAGTCGCGGCCGGGAATATCTCGACCACTTCGACATCGAAAATTAGCGTCGCATTAGGCGGAATCGTTCCCTGGCCGGAAGCGCCGTAGGCCAGCTCCGGAGGAATAATCAGTCGCCGTTTGCCGCCCTTCTGCATCGTCGCCATGCCTTCGTCCCAACCCTTGATCACGCTTCCTGCCCCCAGGACGAACGAAAACGGCTCCGTGTTGTCGATTGAGCTGTCGAACATTGTCCCGTCCGACTGTAGCCAGCCCGTGTAATTCACGGCCAGCTTGTCGCCGTTCACGGCCGTCCCTCCCGCTCCTGGCGCGATGTCGATGTATTGCAGTCCGGATGCGGTCGTCACCGGCTGTCCCTCCACCGGAGGTGGCGATGCTGGAGGCGTGCCCGGCGTTTGCGGTGGAATCGTGGCTGTCGGCCCGGGTATGACAGTCGTGGTGGGCTGGGCGACGACGGCGTCGCTCCCGCCACCGCCTCCGAACAGCGAGACCGCTACGATCGCTCCCAGTATCACCACTACACCCAGCGCCGAGATCCCCGCGAACACGTACGGGTTGTCGAGCCAGTCCCAGAACTTCTGTCCCGCGGCTTTAACCCCCGTCGCTGGAGGCGGCGCCTCACCCGGCCGGTAGCCCTTCGCCCGAAGACGGTCGTACTCGGCCCGTGCCTTCGGGTCGCTCAGCACTTCGTACGCTTCGTCCAGCTCCTGCTTGCGCTCCGAAGCGCGGCGCTTGCGGCTTGTCTCCGGATCATAGACCTTCGAAAGCCGTTCGTACGCTGCCTCGATCTCTGCCGGCTTCGCCGACGGATTCACCTGCAATATCGAATAGTAGTCTCTACTGGTTGGCACTTCTCTCCCGTCTCCCCATGAAATATGCGGGCCGCATCCCCCCAGGCGCGCGCCCGCCTGTCTCCAATTGTATCGAAAGCTCGCCCTAGCCTCTAACCACTAACGTCTAACCCCTCCATCACGTACCCTGTTTCTCGTGCCCGAGTCCGAACTCCCGCTCCTGATCCAGGACCTCTTGCGCCCGGAGGCCTACCCACACCCCGCGGGTGAGATCCAGCTCATCCAGACTCACATCTCCTACGTTCTCATCGCCGGGGATCACGTCTACAAGATCAAGAAGCCGGTGAATTTCGGGTTCCTGGACTTCTCGCACTCTGTCGCGCCGCCGTCATTTCTGTCGCAAAGAGGTCGAGCTCAATTCTCGTCTATGTTCGGATACGTACCTCGGCGTCGTTCCGGTTCGCCGCACGCCCTCCGGTCACGCTTTCGATGGCCCCGGCGACACCGTCGAGTACGCCGTCCACATGCGCCGCCTCCCCGCCGATCGCATGATGGACACGCTCCTGGAGCGCGGCGAGGTCACTACGGCGATGATCGAGGCGCTCGCCGCTAAGCTCGCCGCCTTTCACGCGACCGCTGAAACGAATCCGCGCATGGCCGCCTACGGCGACTGGGCTATCCGCTACAACCAGCGCGAGAACGAGGACCAATGGGCGCCCTACGTCGGCCGTGTGCTCACGCCCGAGCAGGACCGCATCCTGCGCGCCTACACCGAGGCCTTCTTCGCGCGCAAAAGAACGTCCTCGCAGCGGCGCGTCGAGCGAGCTGCGCATCCGCCGCGTCCACGCCGACCTCCGCTCCGACGCCGTCTGCTTCACCAACGGCATCTGCGTCTTCGATTGCGTCGAGTTCAACCGCCGCATCAACGTCCTCGACGTCGCCCGCGACACCGGCTTTCTCGCCATGGACCTCAAGTACCGAGGCCACGACGGGCTGGCCGCCGACTTCACCCGCGCCTACCTCGCCGCCGCGCAGTGATCCGGACCACGAGGAAGTCATCGACTTCTACGCCATGTACAGTGCCTGTGTCCGCGGCAAAGTCGAGGCATTCCTCCTCGACCTCCCCGAGATATCCGATAAACAGAAGCGCGCGGCACAACAGGCCGCGAGCCGATACTTCGACCTCGCCTGCCAATACGCTGCGTCGCTTCCCCCCGCGATGCTTGTGATCACCTGCGGCCTCGCCGGCAGCGGCAAGTCCTCGCTCGCACGCGCCCTCGCGCCCGCCGGATTCGAGGTTCTCTCCTCAGACGTCGTCCGCAAGCAGCTTGCGGGCGTCGAACCGTCCGAGCACCGCTACGAGGAGTTCGAGAAGGGCATCTACGCCGGCGACACCACCGAACGCACGTACGCCGCTCTGCTGGATCAGGCTCGTCCTCTGCTCGAACGGGGCCGCTCCGTCGATCCTCGACGCCTCCTTCCTCCGCCGCGACCACCGCCGCCGCGCCGCCCGCCTCGCGAAAGACACCGGCGCCCAGTTCGCCTGCCTCTACCTCGAAATCGACGACGCCACCGCGCGCGCCCGCATCGAACAGCGCGTCAAAGAGGGCGGCGACCCCTCAGACGCCCGCTGGCTCGTTTACCGCGGCCAGAAGCGCCGCTTGCAGAAACCCTCCGAAGTCCCCCTGGACCGCCTGGTCACCCTGGACGCTTCGCGCCCCGTCGCGCACCAGAGACGCAGCGCGATCAAGGCGTTACGCGCGATATCCCCGCTATCGCTGGCGATCGGCTGATTCGCACGCACCTGTGAATAACGTTCGGTGCGGGTGCCTGATTAGATTCCCCTGGTCAACGCTGCTCGCTGGCGGCAGAGAGAACGGGTTCGCGCGCTTCCCCCTCAGATACGGAATCATCTTCCATCGAGCACTGGTGGTGCTTGACCTCGCCTATCGCCACCTCGAGGTGGGACCTGCAGTGGGCGCACCGGTACCAGTACTGAATCACCTGGTCGTCCATACCCGCATCGCCAATGTGCCGAGCGGACCCGGGCGGAAGTACCGTTGGTGGATTGGTCGTTGCGTCGAGCGTGATGATTGTCATTGGACTGTCACCTCCGGTGACTTAGACGGAAGCCTCACCTCAAGGTTGCACTCCGGTGGAAGCCGATCCAGTACAAAGCAGACACACTATGCAACAGAGGCTCGAACGTTAATCGCTCCGTTACACGAGAGTTACACTCTGGCCTCGGCCGCGGCATCTGTCCCACCGCTTTGTTTGACAGGTGAGACTGCGGGCGAGCCTACCTTTCTTCCTCCTACCTCCCCGTCGACCCGTGCCCCCCCGAGTCCCGAGCCGTCGCGCTCAGCTCCTCCGCCGCCTCCAGCGTCACCTCTGCTACCCGGCTGATCACCAGCTGCGCGATCCGGTCGCCGTCGTGCACCACGTGCGGCTCGCGGTACGGCAGCACGTACATCGTCACCAGCAGCTCCCCCCGGTAGTCCGCGTCGATCGTCCCCAGCGTCACCATCACGCCCTTCGACGAAAGCCCCGACCGCGGCCGTATCTGCACATCGAGCCCCACCGGCGCCTCGATCGCCACCCCCGTCGGCACCTTCACCGGCTCCTGCCCCACCTCCAGCGGCTCCCCCACGCACGCGTACAGGTCGTATCCCGTAGCCCCCGGCGTCGCTCGCTCCGGCATCAGCGCCCCCTCCCGCAGCACCTTCACCCGCACCGTCTCCAAATCGGACCTCCTACACCGTTCGCCCTGAGGAATCGAAGGGTCGCATCGACGCCAGCGCAGAGTGAGGAACCGAACTCGGAGCGTTTAGCACGCTAGCTTTGCGAAACACCATCTGTCATCTCGATCGCGGGAATCATCTCTCGCTCGAACTCCCTTAGCCGCTCCGGCCCTAGCTCCTCGATCCGCGCCAAACACGCCCCAACCTCCAACACCAAGCCCTCCACATCGATTCCCAAACAGACCGGTCTGTACGGCTCCATTAGCCGCAGCGAGTCCGACAGCAGGTTCACCGCCCCCTTGTAGTTGTCCCGCAGCACATGGTGGAACCCCGCCGCCGCCTTGATCAACCCCTGGTAGAAGTTCGTCGCCCCCGCCGGCTCCCCCTTCGCCCCCGACTCCCGCCACACGTCCTCCAGCGTCTCGTGGCAATCGTAAAACCGCCACGAATTAAACTCCTCTACCGCCTTCCGCAGCTCCTCCATCGCCTCCGGCGACACCTCAATTGACGCTGCCCTTGAACTCATGCCCATAGCGTTGCCGTTTGCGATGAACCCGTCAAGCCGATACCCGGCGGAACGAAGTTCCATTCGATGCGCTGCTACAATTGCTTCGATGAAGATCGTGGGTCTTGGGGCATGCGCATTCATCGTCCTGGCGAGCTTTGGAGTCGTCCTCTGGAAATCCTTGTCTGCTGAAACCGAGTCGGACGATGTCGTGCAGTACTCACAAGATCCTCGCGATGTGATAGAAGCGAGCGTCGCAAAATTCGAGGATCTGTCCTCATACAGCGTCTTGATCTCATCGAAGACGGCAGAAGACGAGATTCTGACGAAGACGGAAGAATATTACGCGACCATTGACGTGCGGTTGCCGTCCTGGACTCACCAGACCGTCTACAACCACAACTTTGAGGCGGTCACCAATGGCGAGAGTGCCTGGATCGAGGACTGCGCCGGCGCCGCGCAAGATTGCGAATGGGTGAAGTGGCCCTATAGTCAGTACATCGTGTCCAATCCCGGGGATCCGTTCGAAGAGACGTATGGCGTCGTCGCGCTCGATATGTCCAGCGATGTCGAAATACTTGTAGTGACGGAGGGAGATCGCCCCCTAGCCAATTTGAGAGGAACCGTCAATCCGGTGCGAGTAGGCATCGAGAACTTCGTTCGCCAACAAGCCGCAGCACAAGGCGCCATGACTATCGGACAACACTGTGGCCAGGAGATCCCGGATGCTCCAACCCCCGTTCCCGGGTCGTGTCCAGACCTTGGCGCGGTACTTCAACAATTGCTCGGCCCGGGGGCCGCCGGTGTGCGTTTCTACGACGACCATCCGGCTACACTGTACGCTGTGATCGACCTTGACAGACTTCAGATAAAGGAAGTGTCCATCTCCGCCGAGCAGGCGCCCGAATCTGGCGGATTGTACTGGTTTCAAGCGAGCTACTCGGGCTTCAACGACGTGTCCGTTGAACCCCCGGCCAACGCACGTGACTACGACGCCAGTTAGTAGATTCTCGCGCTGTCCGTGCTACCCTGTGCCCATCCGTGGCTAACCAACCCGACCCCGCCGAGCTCGCCATCGCCAATGCCCTCTTCGCCTCCGTCGCCGACGAGATGGGCGTCACTCTCGGCCGCACCGCGCACTCCCCCAACATCAAGGAGCGGCGCGACTACTCCTGCGCAGTCTTCGACCCCAGCGGCCGCCTCGTCGCCCAGGCCGCGCACATCCCAGTCCACCTCGGCGCTATGCCCACCGCCGTCGAAGCCGCAATCAATGCCGCTCACCCTGAGGAGTCCCTTCGGTCTCGCAGAGCGGGGGCGAAGGGACGTCTCGAAGGGTTAAGCCCCGGCGACATCGTCATCCTCAACGACCCCTACCTCGGCGGCACCCACCTCCCCGACATCACCATGGTCTCCCCCGTCTTCCTTACAAACCCGTCCACGCCTCGATCCGCTCGCCCTGAGGTTCTCGTAGGGCGAGCGGCTGCACAACGGTCCGAACCGGTACTCATCGGCTTCGTCGCCTCCCGCGCCCACCACGCAGACGTCGGCGGCATCTCCCCCGGCTCCATGCCCATCGCCGAGGAGCTTACCCAGGAAGGCGTCGTCATCCCCCCGATCAAGCTGTACGACCGCGGTCGCCTCAACCAGCCCGTCCTCGACCTCCTCCTCCGCAACATGCGCGCCCCCGACGAACGCCGCGCCGACCTCGACGCCCAGATCGCCGCCAACCGCACCGGCGAGGCCCGCCTGCGCGAGATCATCGACCGCTACGGATTGCGCCGCTCGCAGCAACTGATGCGCGCCCTGATGGACTACGCCGAGCACATGACCCTCGCCGCCATCGCCGCCATCCCCGACGGCGCCTACACATTCGAAGACTTCCTCGATGACGACGGCAGCGAATCTGTCATTATGAGGGACGAAGAATCCGGGGGGGTGGGGCCAACGCCTCGAATCACCACAACGTCGCGATCCGCTCGCCCTGAGGCACTCGTAGGGCGAGCAGCGGCAGAACGTCCCGAGTCAGGTGACCCCATCCCGATTCGCGTCACCGTCACCATCTCCGGCGACACCCTCCACGCCGACTTCACCGGCTCCGCCCCCGAGCGTCCCACCTCCATCAACGCCGTCGCCGCCGTCACCCGCTCCGCCGTCTACTACGTCGTCCGCTGCCTCCTCGACGACAGCGTCCCCTCCAACGACGGCTGCTTCCGGCCCGTCACCGTCACCCTCCCCGAGCGCTCCGTCGTCAACGCCGGCCCCCCGCGCGCCGTCGCCGCCGGCAACGTCGAGACCTCCCAGCGCATCACCGACGTCGTCCTCGGCGCCCTCTCGAAGGCCCTCCCCGACGTCATTCCCGCCGCCTCCCAGGGCACCATGAACAACATCACCATCGGTGGAAATGTCATCCTGAGGCACGAAGGATCTGGCGAGGAGGGGTCGACGCTCCGTTCCAGCGAGATGCCCCGACTCGCTCGCCCTGAGGAATCGAAGGGCGAGCGGCAGTGACAACGCCTCGCCGGCCCAATTCGCCTACTACGAGACCATCGCCGGCGGCGCCGGCGGCTCCCCCACCGCTCCCGGCCTCGACGCCGTCCACACCCACATGACGAACACCCTCAACACCCCCGTCGAGGCCCTCGAGATGGCCTATCCCTTCCGCGTAATCGAATACTCTGTCCGCCGCGGCTCCGGCGGCGCCGGACGCCACCCCGGCGGCGACGGCGTGACCCGTACCTACGAGTTCCTTGCCCTCGCCACCGTCACCCTGGTCACCGACCGCCGCACCCTCGCCCCCTACGGCCTCGCCGGCGGCCATCCCGGCACCCCCGGTCGAAATGTCATTATGAGGAACGAAGAGTCCGGGGAAGAGGGGTCAACGCCCCGTTCTGGTGAGGCGCCACGACCCGCTCGTCCTGAGGTTCTCGTAGGACGAGCGGCAGGACAACGTCCCGATCACGAAGCATTTGAGCCTACCACCCTCCCCTCCAAGGTCCGCCTTACCGTCTCCCCCGGCGACCGCCTCATCATCGAAACCCCCGGCGGCGGTGGCTGGGGCCGCAAGCGATCTTCCCTCTCCCGCTCACGGCAGAGGGGAGGGGGTGAGGGCAAATGACCGACCCACTTTCAGCCGCCTACGACGCTACCTGGTCCCGCTTCCAGAGCCTCACCACCCTCGACGGCGAGCTCAACACAGTGGACTCCGCCTGGGCCCGTGGCCGCAGCGAATACCTCGCCTTCCTCATCCCCGTCAACGACCCGGAGGCTGTCGCCTACGTCCGCCCGCTCGCTGAGGGAATCGCCCACATCCCGGGCGTCGAACCCTACCCCGAGCCTTACTGGCACATCACGATCAAAGGCGCCGGTTTCCTCTGCGAACCGGGCGACAAGCACGACGAAGTATCGCCCGCCCGGCTTGAAACCATGACGCCGCTCGCCGCGGCCGTCTTCGCCGCTCTGCCACCGTTCGACATAACACTCGGACGCATAAACGGCTTCGCCGAAGTCGTCATCATCGAAGTCTGGAACAGCCTTCCCGTCCGCGACCTGAACGCCCGCCTCCTGGAGGCCGTCCCCGGCATCTACCGCCAGCCCTTCGACGGCCCACTCTTCCTCCCACACATCAGCATCGCCCGATACACCTCAGGCGAAGGCCTCGCGCAGCTCAAGACCACCCTCACCCGTCTCCGCGAACAACCCCGCGGGCCCACCCTTCGCGTAGACACCGTCGACCTCATCCGCGCCGAGCTCACCTACACCATCCCCACCCTCCACCCCCTCCGACGCTACCCCCTCGCCCAAAGCTGACGTCTGATAGCGACGCCTAAGCTACGCCAGGCACCGCAGCGGCTGACCCCCGTTGTACGCCACGATATCGGGCACCACCGACCCCAGCGCCAGCGGCGTACCCGGCGCCTCGCCCCGCAGCTCGCTGTACGCGCGGTGCAGGTTGCCTACTAGTCGCTCCGGGTCGAGCAGCTCCGAGAACCGTCCCAGGTCTGTCTCCCGAGCCACCTCCAGTGGCGCCGCCCCCGCCTCGAACCCCTTCTTGGCCACGTCCTGCAGCCAGCGCAGGTAGTCCTCCTGCGCCGCGAACGCCTCCGCGCTGCAAACGGGCCCGTGCCCCGGCACGATCGTCTCCGCCCCCAGCACCTTGAGCCGCTCCAGCGCCGTCAGCCAGCCCGACACCGACCCCATCATCGCGAACGGCGTCCCCCCGTTGAACACCAGGTCCCCGGTGAACAGCACCTTCCGCTCCGGAATCCAGGCCACAATATCGTTCGTCGTGTGCGCCGGCCCCATGTAGATCAGCTCTACCCGGAGGTCGCCCACCCACAGTGTCAGCCGTTCCTCGAACGTCACCTCTGGCGGCGCGATCCGTATCTCACCCCACTCGACGCCCGGGAACAGCCCCGTCGTCCCGTGCCCCGCCGCGATCACCTCTTCGCGGCACTTCTCGTGCCCCACGATCGTCGCTCCGGCGGCCTGTCCGCCCGAGGCGGAAAACACCCAGTTCCCGTGCGTGTGGTCGCCGTGGTGGTGCGTATTCACCAGCGTCTTGATGACCACGGACGGTTGATCCGCTCGTCCTGAGGCTCTCGTAGGACGAGCGGCGGTCACACGCCCCGCCGTCCGCTCTACTGCCTCCCGAAACCAGCGCGACCGCCGCTCGGTGAAGCACGTGTCGATCACCAGCACCGACTCCTCACCCACGATGAAGCCCGTATTGTTCAGTCCCCAGCTCCCATCGAGCTGCACGTAGCCGAACACCCCCGAGCTCACCTCTTCGATCGAAGGCAGTGGTATCTCAACGTGGTCCGGATCACTCGCAGATGTCATCACAAAACCTCCCGTTCGAGCGTCTTACATACGAAATGCAGACACAACTTTACGACACGCAGACCGAAGAGGCCGTTCAGCCCGCCTCCTTCGGGCGCCGGGCCGTCGCCTACGTACTCGACTGCGTCGTGGTGTTTCTGGTCTGGTTGGCCGTAGTATTCGCCGCCGCGATGATCTCCTGGCCGCTTGATCAGGGAACCCTGTTGGTCGACGCGATCTTCGTCGCGATGGGTTTCTGGCTGATCTTCGGCTTGTTCATCGCCTGGTTCGCCTACGAGTGGTTCTTCAACACCCGTGGAACAAGTGCTGGCAAGGCCCTGCTGGGGTTGACAGTGGTCAATCGGTCGGCACTCCCGCCGGGCTCAGCAGCCGGCTTCAAGCGCACGCTCGGCATGGTCGTGGGTGTCATCCCCCTTGGTCTCGGCTTCTGGTCCGCTTCGTGGGACCTCGAGGGCCGCGCCTGGCACGACAAGATGGCGGATACCGAAGTGGTCCGACGCACCCGTCAGATCGACCAACCTTGGACCATATCCGCACCGGGAGTACATCGAGTCCGCCGACCTGATATGCCCGCGGCCCGCTATCCGCTACAGCGGGGGAGCTTGCTCTGGGTTCCATTCGCCTTTATTGTCGGGATCGTTCTCGCGGCGATACAAGGTGGCTTCGATCCATTGCTCCTCTTGGTCGCGGCGGGCATGTTTCTTCCGCTGGGCATCCTCTTGGAGTTTGCCTGGCGGCGCAGAGGAAACGTGGTACTCCACGATTCATACATGGAGGTGAGTCGATATGAATGGGGTCAGGAGGCCACTCCACCCAATGTCAAGATACGTTACGAGAACATCCTCGACGTTCAGCAAACAGGCCCGACGGAACTGGCCGTCTACCTCAGCTCAGTTGAAGGCCCGTACGAACTGACCGAACCCACCGCCACCGTCACCTTCCGCCCAAAGGACGCACAGGCGGTCCTCGAAGACATCCGCCGCCGCGTCGACGCCGCCAAGCAATCCACAGACGAATCTCGAAGCTCGACGATCGAGATGAGCACCACGAGCTAGACGCTCCTCACTCCGTCGACCGCAAGCTCCACCGCCACCACAATCAACAGCGCTCCCGTCAGCATCGCCGCCGGCCGCGCCGGCCTGCCGTCCGCCAACAGGGGATACACGCTGCTCAGTCCAAACAGCAGGGCGGCGACCGTCAGAACCAGCGCTTCCGCCCCTATCGTCACTCCCGTCCCGAAGCGCGTGCCGTACGATATCGCCGCTCCCAGCGCCGCCGGGCCTGCCAGCAACGGAAATGCCAGGGGCACGACCCAGGCTCCCCTCCGCTGCACATCGGCGTCGTCCGGTGATCCCAGCGATTCACCCCTCCACATCAGGTGCATAGCCTGCGGTAACATCAGAAGTGCGGCCGCCATCTGGAAGTTCTCGGGCGAGATGTCCAGCCAGTCCAAAAACCTATCCCCGCTCACCGCCGTGATTCCCAGTATCACCAGAGCCGCTGCGCACGCCGCGGCCGCCACCACCACGCGGCTCGCACGCGGGACGCGTCCGAACCCGATCAACGCCCCGGTTGGGGCGATGGCTGCGAACAGGCCCACCGCCGCGTGCCCGAAATCGCTCACCGGCTGGCCGTTGCCGGCTGCGCGTCAGGCGCCCTCTCGGTGCGCCCCTGCATCGCGTCCAGCGTATACAGTAGCCCCGAAAACGCGTGTTGCTGGTCGTCCATCCGCGTCTCATCATCGATCAGCCAGGCCCCCCGCGTGCGGTCCGGGTCCGGATAGCTCGCCGCATCGCTCTCGCCTACCTGTCGTTCCGTGAGGATCCCCGACGAGCAACGCAGCCTCTCCTCGATCTTCGGGCGAACGTCCGCCAGCCTCGGCTCGACCGACGCCAGCCGCCAGAGTGCCGCCAACCCTTCTACCCAGGTTCCGGTCCCCGACGCCCGCACCGCCCCTCCCCGCACCAGCGCCCCGTACCACCCACCCTGCCTCTGGGTCTCGATACGCACGAGGAATCCGAACCGCCCCGCCAGGTCCCGCGCATACTCCACCTGTTCGTCACTCAACCCCAGGTCCGCCATCTCCGCCAGCCCGTACGCCGTCCACTGGTCGGCGGTCGGAGGAAAATCAATGTCCTCCACCTCGTCCCGCTGCGTCGTCAGGTATTCTGCGGCACGTTTCACCGGTCCCTCCCAGCCTTCGTTGGGGAATGCCTTCCGCAAGAGCGACAGCGCCCAGAACGCCTCGCCGGGATAGTACTTGGACGTCCCCTCGTACCGCGGAGCGCCCTCCGCCTCCAGCCACGACACGTAGAAGCCGCCGTCCGGTTTTTGGAGCCTGACCAGGAACCGTCCCAGCTCCCGCATCAGCTCGTCGTCCCGCGTGTCGCCGGTCGCGGCGCGTCGCTCCGTTAATCCCACGAGCATCAACGCGCTCCCCCCCAGACGTGCCTGACCGTCGTCGCTCTCCAGGGCCGCCCACCCATCCTGCCGCAGCAGCCGTTTCCGCATCCACTCCAGGCCACGGTCCGCCGAATTGAGAGCCTGCGGGTCGTCGAGCCGCCCCGCCGCCTGGTACAGCGCCATCGTCACTCCCGCGTGGCGGACGTCATTATATCCGCCGATCACCCTGTCCGAACCGGCGTCGTACAGGTAAAGATAGCTGCCGTCGGGCTTCTGGTTCCGCCACAACCACTCCTCCGCCCCCGCCGTCGCGGCCTGGACCGACGTGATCCGTTCGTCTCCGCAGGACTCCGGCGGCACAACCGCCACCCGAATAAAGCCCGCGAATACAATCCAGAAAGCCACCGAGAGCAGCACCGGCCCCCGAAATGCGCTCTTGGTCATCCGGGCACGCCTGTGACTAGCTCGATGGCACCCGTTCTTCCAGCTCCGGAAGCAACACCACGCTCTCCTGCTCGTTCGGGTCGGTCCGCGCCAGCAACGCCTCCGCCTCCGAGGTTCCCGCGTTTACCGCCACGTGCGGAACCCCCGCTGGAATGAACACGAACTCCCCTTCACGCGCCCGCAGCGGCTCTGCCGTCAACCCATCGCCGTGGTACATCAGGATCTCCCCACGGAGCACATACGCTCCCGTCTCGTGAGCCTCGTGCAGGTGCGCCTTCGTCCGGCCCCCGACCGGGATCACCACCGACCCGAACCACAGGCCACGCGCCCCAGTGCTCTCCGCGCTCACACCCGGCGCGTAGTCCGGCCCCTGCTTTCCCGCATAAGCCTCCCCCGCCCGCATCACCACACACCGGTCCGGATATCGCTGCGCCATACTCCTACCTCTTACCTGTGTGCCTTCAGTGGACCTCGAATTCGCGTCCCATCCGCGTGAATCCGCGGCTACGAGAACTTCGCCGGCCGCTTCTCCTGGAACGCCTTGATCCCCTCCCGCGCGTCCGCGTGGTGGTCGCTTATCGCCGTCTTCGCCGCGATGTCGTCCAGCGCCTGCTCCCACGTCTGCGACGCCGCGTTATACACGCTCCGCTTCAAAAGACGCATCGCCACCTGTGGCCCCGCTGCCATCTCGTGTGCCAGCTCCAGCGCCCGCGGAATCAGCTTCTCCGGCGACACGACCTCGTCCACCAGCCCCAACTCCAGCGCCTCCTCCGCTCCGACGATCTTCGCCTTCATCAGGAAGTCCAGCGTCTTCGGCACACCTATCAGCTGCACGAGCAGCCACTGGCCCCCCTCGTCCGGCATCAGCGCGAACCGCATCGTCCCGCTCCCCATCCGGGCCTCCGTCGAAGCGATCCGGAAGTCGCACGACAGCGCCAGTGACAGCCCTGTCTGCACCGCCACGCCGTTTACCGCCGCGATCGTAATCTTGTCCAGGTTTCGCACGGCGCTGTTCAGCGTCTGCGACAGCACCCGCAGCCCCTCGTACGTCCCGATCGGGTTCTGGTGGCCCCGTCCCGATGTCCGGCATGATCGCCGTCGCCCCGCCCGGAGGCGGACGCCCCGTGATGTCGTCCCCGGCCGAGAACGCGCGACCCGAACCCGTCATCACCACCACCCGCACCGCGTCGTCCATCTGCGCCTCTGTCAATATCTCGATCAAGTCCCGCTTGAACCCCTGCGTCATCCCGTTCAACCGCTCCGGCTGGTTGAACGTCACCACCGCCGCCCCTTTATCGTCCAGCGCTATCTCAAACCCCCTAAACGTCCCCTGCTGCATCGCCATACCTCCACTACGACTGTCACCCTGAGGAACGGGTATGGTCGAGAACCGAAGTTTACCGCGACGCTCGGGACTTAGTCTGCGAGTGGCCGCGAGATCGACTGAGCACGCCAAAACACGGCGCCAGAATCCTCGTTCCTCAGAATGACCGGCGACACTCAGCACTAACCGCAGGCTCCTACTCCCCCCGAAACACCGGTGCACGCTTCTCCACGAACGCCTTCGCCGCCTCCCGGTGGTCCATCGTCCCGCCCGAGAGCCGCATGTTCAGCGCCTCCTGGTCCAGGTGCGGCCCCAGGTCCTGGCTCCACGTCCGGTTCAGGTTCTCCTTCATCCGTGCGTAGGCCAGCGTCGGCCCGCTCGCCAGGTTCGAGGCCAGCGCCATCGTCTCCTTCTCGAGTTCATCGTGCGGCACCACCCGCGAGACCATCCCGATCCGCTTCGCCTCCGCCGCCTCCATGATCTCGCCCGTGAAGTACAGCTCGCGAGCCTTCTCCATCCCCACCAGCCTGGGCAGGAACCAGCTCCCGCCGAAGTCGCCGCTGAACCCCACGTTCCGGAACACCGTCCCCATCTTCGCGCTCGGTCGCTCGCGATACGCAGGTCGCAGGCCAGCGCCAGCGACAGCCCCGCCCCCACCGCGTGCCCGTTCACCATCGCGATCGTCGGCTTCGGCATCGTGTGCAGCATGTAGCTCGTCGCCCGCTGCCCCTCGCGCAGCTCGTTCACCCCCGTCGCCAGGTACCACGCGTCCGACTTCGCGCTATTCCGCTGCACCCGTGCGCCGTGTCGTAGGCCTGCTGCCCGCCCTCGCCGCCATCCCCTTCACGTCCCCGCCCGCGCAGAACGCCCGCCCCGCCCCCGTCAGCACCACGCATCGTATCGACGTATCCGCCGAGCACTCCGCCAGGTACTTCCCCAGCAGCGGCATCAAATCCCCGCCCATCGCGTTCAGGCTCTCCGGCCGGTTCAGCGTGATCCACCCGATCCCGCCCTCACGCACCTCAAACTCCGTGTCAGCCATGTGGCACCTCCTTCGTGGTCGTTGCGGGGTGCAGTATATACCGTCAACTGATGGACTTCGACGGTGACAATCCTCAGAATTGCGCCTATCCTTTCCCCATGCCACCCGCTGCCCTCATCCCCGACGCCGTCGACGCAGTCGCTGACGCCCTCAACTTCGCCTTCTCCATGTTCTGGGAGGTCCTCTGGGCCCTCATCCTCGGCTTCGCCCTCTCTGCCGTCGTCCAGGCCGTCGTCTCCAAGTCCCAGATGACCCGCCTCCTTCCCGACGACTCCCCGCGCTCCCTCGCCACCGCCGCCGGGCTCGGCGCCGCCTCCTCCTCGTGCTCCTACGCCGCCGTCGCCCTCGCCCGCTCCCTCTTCCGCAAGGGCGCCGACTTCACCGCCGCAATGGCCTTCGAGTTCGCCTCCACCAACCTCGTCATCGAGCTCGGCATCCTCCTCGCCGTCCTCATCGGCTGGCAGTTCACTGCGGCCGAGTTCGTCGGCGGACCCCTGATGATCATCTTCCTCGCCCTCCTCTTCAGGCGCTTCCTCAAGCCCGACATGGTCGAGGAGGCCCGTGAGCAGGCCGAGAAGGGCCTCGTTGGCTCCATGGAGGGCCACGCCGAGATGGACATGTCGCTCCACGAAGGCACCCTGTTCCAGAAGCTCACCTCCCCCCGGGGCTTCACCGCCGTCAGCCACTTCTTCGTCATGGACTGGGCCGCCATCTGGAAGGACATCACCGGCGGCCTCCTCATCGCTGGCGCCCTCGCCGCCTGGGTCCCCGAGAGCTTCTGGCAGAGCTTTTTCCTCACCTCGCACCCTGCCCTGGCCACCGATCTGGGGCCCCATCATCGGCCCACTCGTCGCCGTCATCTCCTTCGTCTGCTCGATCGGCAACGTTCCCCTGGCAGCGGTGCTCTGGAACGGCGGCATCAGCTTCGGCGGCGTCATCGCCTTCATCTTCGCCGACCTCATCGTCCTCCCCATCCTCAACATCTACCGCAAGTACTACGGCCTGCGCATGACCGCCTTCCTCTTCGTCACCTTCTACGTCACCATGGTCGCCGCCGGGCTGACCGTCGACCTCCTCTTCGACGCCCTCGGCCTCATCCCCACCGAGCGCGACGCCAAGGTCGTCGAGGCCAGCGTCACCTGAACTACACCACCGTCCTCAACATCGTCTTCCTCGCCCTCGCCGCCGTCCTCGTTCTACGCTTCCTCCGCACCGGCGGCATGGACATGCTCCGTTCGATGAACACGCCGCCCGCCCCCTCCGCGCCGATGAAGCACGCCCACCACCACGCTGAGTAGCCTCTTCCCAGACCGCCGCGCACATCTTTGTCGTGTCCTCCCCCCGCCCGCGCACGGGAGAGGGTTGGGGTGAGGGCCCCAGTGCCACTTGCCCCTTAGAGATCTCGCCCAAATCCCCTACCCTGTAACACAGACGGCCCGCGCCCCACCTCACACACTCCACAACTACCCCTGTTCTTCTCCACCACCGCCGGGGCGCGGGCCGCGCCAAATCTGTTATCTGTCAACCAACATCTATCAACCCCGGGGAGGTGGCGAGGTGGCAAAGAAATCCGCGTCCGATCCACGCAAATCCGCGGCTCGGAAGCGACCCGCGGCCCGGGGCGCTCCCAAGGGCAACATGAACGCCCTCAAGCACGGCCGCAACTCCCGCCAGCTCGCCGAGCTCGGCGGCCTCATCGCCGCCGACCCCACCATCCGCCTCGCCGTCCTCGACATGGGACAGAAGCTCGGGCCGCCAAAGCAGCGCGCAGAGGACACCACCGCCCTCCTCCTGATGACTTTCCTCGCCCGCGCCCGCCAGCTCTCCGCCGGCAATTTGAACTCCAACCTCACTCGTGATGAATTGAATTCAATTCTCGAAGGAGCCGCCCGAGCCGACCCCTCCAGGTTCAGCCGCCACGGAAAAAGCCCCAAACCCTCGAAAAACAATTCGAAACCAGATACAACCCCGAGAAAACAATGATGGGGAGTGAGAATCAGGTTCAAAATCA
This sequence comes from uncultured Chloroflexia bacterium, assembly GCA_963717065.1. Taxonomy (GTDB): domain Bacteria; phylum Chloroflexota; class Dehalococcoidia; order SM23-28-2; family RBG-16-64-32; genus CAVQVC01. Next base: position 257,405 of record CAVQVC010000001.1, read on the forward strand.
CGCCCTCAATCACCCAGCTGGCCGCAATTGTTTTCAGATTTGGGCCGGCATCGCTGCTCGCGGTCGGCTCACGTCCCGGCTCGAGCTCACCCACATCTTCCTCGGGCGTCTCGTCCGCCCACAACCCCATCTGCCCTCCCGGCAGGGGCTCCGCCAGGTTCGTGCAGTGCACTCCGATCAACCGAAACATGTCCCCGTCCTGCGCCGCGGCGTCCAGCAGCGCTTCCGCCCGTGCCACGATCTCGTCCGCGTCCGCCGTCGCCTCTGGCGCGCTGTTCTGCCGCGTGATCGTGTGAAAGTTCGCGTATCGCAGTTTCAGTACCACCGTCCGGCAGCTCCCTCCCGACTTCGACAGCCTTCGCGCCGCATCCAGCGCCACGCGGCGCAGCTCCGCCCGCAGCTCCGGACCGTCGGGAAGGTCGCGCGGAAACGTCGTCTCCGCACCCACGGACTTTCGCTCGTGCTCCGTCTCGAGGGGCCTGTCATCCTGACCGCGCGCCATCTCCAGCAGGAATGGCCCCCGCGAACCCATCAAGGCGACAAGCTGCGACTCCTCCGCCTGCGCCAGTTGCCCGATGGTCTCGAAACCCGCACTCCGCAACGTCTCCTCTGCCCGCGGTCCCACGCCCCACATCGCTCGCACCGGAAGCGGCGCCAGGAAAGCCGCCTCGCCTCCCTCCGGCACCACCACCAGCCCGTCAGGCTTCTGCATGTCCGAGGCGATCTTTGCCACGGTCTTGTTCGTCGCTGCCCCGATCGACACGGTCAGATGCGTCTTCGCCTTCACGTCCGCCTTCAGCCGCCGTGCAATGTCCTTTACGCCTTGGTAGCGGCTGACTCGCGCCGTCACGTCGAGGAACGCCTCGTCCAGCGACAACGGCTCCACCAGCGGCGTCAGCTCGCGGAACACGGCCATCACCTGCCGCGACACCTGCCCGTAGCGGTCGAACCGTGGCGAGATCCTGATCGCCTGCGGACACAAGCGCAGCGCCCGGCTCATGGGCATCGCCGAGCGTACCCCGAACGGCCGCGCCTCGTACGAAGCGGTGGTGACGACCGCACGAGCCTCCGGTGGCCCGCCGACTACAACGGGCTTCCCCCGCAGTTCCGGGTTGTCGAGCTGCTCCACCGACGCATAGAACGCGTCCAAATCAGCATGAAGTATCCAGCGGGTCACGACAGACATGATAGAGCCGCAGCTGGCTACTGATAACTGATAACTGACACGGCCCGATGCTAGACTGGGAAGACGATGGTTGAGGAGATCAGGGCTCCCAGGTCGCGCCGCCGCTACCGGACCGGTGACGACTCCCTCGACGCAAGAATCGCCGAATTGGTGGCCGAAAGCGGTCTCACCGCCGACGCCGACCTCCTCACAGAGATGATCACCTCCTGCTTCCGCCTCGCGAAGCGTCGGACCGACCGCGGCGAGATGAAGCTCGTCAACGCCGCTCTCAAGGAGTTCGTCTACTCCTTCGGCGTCTTCAAGCAGTACCGGGGCTATCGGAAGGTGAGCATCTTCGGTTCCGCCCGTTCCACCCAGGACGACTCAAACTACGAGCACACGAAGCAATTCGCGACAGCGATGACGGAGAAGGGTTGGATGGTGATCACGGGCGCTGGGCCTGGCATTATGGCCGCCGGACACGAGGGCGCCGGCGCGGAACGCAGCTTCGGCGCCGCCATCCGCCTGCCCATGGAAGGCGAAGCCAACGAGTTCATCGAGGGCAACCCCAAGCTAATCAACTTCAAGTACTTCTTCACACGCAAAGTGACGTTCCTGAAAGAGTCGGATGCGTTCGTCCTGCTTCCCGGCGGCTTCGGCACGCTGGACGAGGCGTTCGAGCTGCTGACGCTTATGCAGACCGGCAAGAGCGACATCCACCCGATCGTCCTCCTCGAGGCTCCCGGCGGCACCTACTGGAGCGACTGGCTACGCTTCGTCGACGACAACCTGCACGCCCGCGGTCTCATCTCGGCCACCGACATGCACCTGATCCATTACACGCAGGACATCGATGATGCGGTTGGGGAGATCACCCGCTTCTACAACAACTATCAGTCCCAGCGCTACGTCAGCGGAACGCTCGTCTTGCGCGTGCTCCGTCTCCCCCCGCCCGAAGCGCTCAAGGAGCTCGCCACGGCCTTCGGCGACATCCTTCGTACTCCCGAGATCAGCCCCGTCGACCCCTCACCGCAGGAAATCGCCGACGAAGACGCCCTCGAGCACTCCCGCCTGGCACTCAACTTTCGCCAGAACGACTTCGGCCGCCTTCGTCAGCTCATAGACGAGCTGAATAAGTACTAGCCTGCTCTACCTGCTGGCCCCTCGAAACGCTCCGCATCGGACAGAGAGTGGCCTGATTCTCACCTCTTACGCGCTGCCGCTACTTTCCCTGGAACACCGGCGGCCGCTTCTCCACGAACGCCCGCGCCGCCTCCATGTGGTCCTGCGTCATCCCCGTCATGATCATCCCCTCCGCCTCCGCGTCCAGTAGCTTCGGGAACTCGCTCACCAGGGCCAGGTTCATGTTCTGCTTCATCCGCTTGAGCGCGATTGGAGGCCCGTTCGTGATCTTGCCAGCCAGCGCCATCGTCTCCTCGCGCAACTTGTCGTCAGGGAATGTCCGGTTGAACAGCCCGATCCGCTCAGCCTCCTTTGCGTCGATCAGCTCGCCCGTGAAATACAGCTCACGCGCCTTTGCCGGCCCGATCAGCCGCTGCATGTGCCAGGTGCCGCCGAAGTCACCGGAGAAACCCACTCGGGCGAACGCGCTCCCCACGCGCGCGCTCTCCGCCGCGTACCGGATGTCGCAGGCAAGCGCCAGGCTGAGGCCCGCTCCCGCGACAGCGCCGTTGATCATCGCGATCGTAGGCTTCGCCATCTCGTGCAGCAGGCGCGAAGACTCCTCTTGCTCGCGCAGCCGGGCTACGGGGTCGGCCGTCATGCCTGAAACCGCTTCGCCGCTGGCCATAGCGCTTACGTCTCCGCCGGCGCAGAAGCCGCGTCCCGAACCCGTGAGCACAACACATCGGACGTCGTCGTCATCAGCCAGCGCTTGAAGGGTCCCCGGCAGCGCGCTCAGCAACTCCTGGTTCAGGGCGTTCAGCTTCTCCGGGCGGTTAAGCGTTACCGTCGCCAGATGGTCCTGCACGTCAACGAGAACGGACTCTGTTGTGGTCGTCATGAGGTTCCTCCGAACGTCTGAATCGGCCGTCTCTCGCTTGAGCCGGCGCTCGCAAACGCCATCATAGGCCCGCGCCGCGCTCGATGAAAAGTGCCCCGAAAACGCTCATTTCACGTCTGAAACCGTAATTAGTAACAAGAATCCAGAAAATAGTGCTCGCAATGGGTTGACTTAGGAGCGCGTATCTATATGCTAGGCGAGGTAGAAAACGTAAAGCCAGCCCTAGCCTGTAAGGGGGTTTACATATGGAAGGTTACTGCCTGAAGTGCCGCACCAAGCGGGAGATGAAGAACTCGACCAAGGTGACGTTGAAGAACGGGCGCCCCGCCACGCAGGGCACCTGTCCAGTCTGCGGCACCAAGATCACCGTAATCGGTAAGGGCACGTAACCCGAACAGTAACCGGGCTACGGGGCCGTTAGAGGCTCCAACATCAGCGGCGTCTGGCGCGGGCGGAAATGCCCGCGTCTTCGCTGTCCGGGAGTCGGACCCATGATTGAGCGCGTCGATCGTATGCAGCTCGCCGTTCGTGACCGCTCGGAAGCGGCCGCAACGTTCGCCGTTGTCCTCGGCGCTGAGAAAGTGGACGAAGACGACGTCCGGACACTGGCAGCGCATCGCACGACAGTTCGGGCCGGCGCAGCCGAGTTCGAGCTGCTGGAGCCTGCCGGAGACGGCCCTGTCGCCGACCACCTCGCTCGCTGGCCGGAGGGCATCTTCGCCGGTGGCTTCGCCAGCCTCGACATCCCCGATATCGAACGCCGCCTGTCAGACAAGGGCATCGAGTATGTCGAGGAGGGCGGCCAGCTCTTTATCGACGCGTCCCAGACCCGCGGTATGCGCATGGTGGTCAGTCCACTCGTGGACATCAACGGCCCGGGCCTCATCAGCCACCTCTACGAAGTCACAAACATCGTCAGTGATCACAAGGAGGCGGCCGCGTTCTACGCCGACGCTTTCGGACTCGATGCTACTCGCTTCTGCCCGATCAACAGCGATCACTGGGGCTACGTGGGTACTCTCACCCTCTTCGACCCGCCCACCCACCTCGATCGCATTGAGATCACACAGACCAATAAGCCGCTGGCCATGGGCCGCTTCTTCGAGCGCCGAGGCGACTCCGTATACATGTGTTACGCCGAAACAGAGGACACGGGCCCGATAATCCGAGCCCTGGAAGACCGCGGTGCCCGCTACACGGCGGGCCGCGAGGACGGCGGCGGCAACATGTTCATCCATCCCACCGCTCTCTGCGGAATGCTGATGGGGATCAGCCGCACCAATCTCGCCTGGACGTGGTCCGGACGCCCCGAACTCGCGAAAGCCGCCCGCTAGGCTCTAGACTGCCGCCGGCAGCCCCACCGTCACCGTCGTCCCTTCGCCGCGCCTGCTTTCGATGCCGATCGTCCCCTTGTGTACCTCCGCGATCCATTTGGCGATCGATAATCCGAGCCCACTGCCGCCCAGTTCCCGCGAACGGGCCTTGTCCGCCCGATAAAACCGCTCGAAGATCCTCGGCAGCGCCTCTTCGGGTATGCCGCGGCCGTTGTCAGACACTTCGAGGAGTACCTTGTCGCCTGCGGGGCGTATGCCAACCGTCACCGAAGCCCCCGCCTCGCTGTATTTCATGGAATTGTCCAGCAGTATCGTCAGCAGTTCTCGTAACCGGAGCGCGTCGCCGGACACCATAGTGTCGCCGGAAGCCTGCGCGCTGATCGATATGCCCTTCTCGGAGGCCAGCAGCCTCATCTCCCGCACCGTGTCTTCCGCCAGCTCGCCCAGGTTCACCGCCGCGAAGCTCTGCGCGGGTAGGCTCGACTCCGCACGCGCCAGGGTCAGCATCTGTGTGACCAATGCGTTCAGCCGGTCCGTCTCCTGGATGATGTCATCGACCGAGGCGATGTTCTCTGTCAGCGGCCTGGCGCTTTCTCGCTTGAGGATCTCCGCATTCGCCCGAATGAGTGCCAGCGGCGTGCGCAGCTCGTGCGAAGCGTCCGCGACGAACTCCTGCTGTTTGTCCATCGCCGTCTTTATCGGGGTCAGTGCCCGTCCTGCCAGCCAGAAGCCGCCAACCAGCGCCATACCCAAGCCCACCGCGGCACCGCCGACAAGGATGAAAAGTAGTTGCCGCAGGGCCTGCCGTTCCGGCTCAGTACTCCTCCCAACCTGCAGGTAGAGCGTCTCGCCCTGTAACGTCTGGATTGGCTGCACGTAAATGCGGAGATCGTCGCCGTCGGAGCTCGTGGTATTCACGTAGCTGACGCCGGACGACGGCAATGAGCCCTCCGTCGCTAGTCCTGCCGGATCGATGTTGCTCGTCGAACGCAGCACGTCTCCCTGCGGCGTCGTGATCGCGTAGAAATAACCGCCTGCCGTCACGATCTGGAGCGCGTCTTGCCCTATGGGGTCGAATCGCTGCGCTGCCAGCGGCCTCAACACCTCTCGTTGCGCCCGCGCCTCCAGGTCATTGTCCACCCCGTCAAAGAGGGCGCGCCTCGCCGAAGCAAAGACAGCGACTCCGATAACCACCATGATGACGGCCACCGTTGCCGCGAACCAGATCGTCAGGCGCCATCTCGCCCTCCGGAACAACAGCTAGTCCCCCAACGCGTAGCCAATACCGCGAACGGTGCGGATCAGTTGCCGCCCATGGCCCCTGTCCACCTTGCGGCGCAGGTATGCCACGTAGACGTCCACCAGGTTCGATTCGCTGTCGTAGTCGTAGCCCCAGAGGTGGTCCAGGATCTGCGTGCGCGTCACAACTCGCCCCTCGTTGCGCATCAGGTACTCGAGGAGGCTGAACTCCTTAGGACTGAGATCGATGGTTTGCTGGGAGCGCTGTGCGCGTCTTCGCCTGAGGTCCAGCACTAGATCCTCCACCTGCAGCTCAGAGGCCTCGCGCGCCGCGACTTTCCTCCGGCCCAACGCCCTCAGCCTTGCCAGCAACTCCTGGAACGCGAACGGCTTCGGAAGATAGTCGTCGGCGCCGGCGTCCAGGCCGCGTACCCGGTCGTCCACTCCGTCCAGCGCCGTCAGGAGGAGAACCGGCGTGTCCACCTTCCGTCGCCGTAGCTCCTTGCAAACCTCCATTCCGTCTCTCTCAGGTAGCATGACGTCCAGCACAATGACGTCATGCGATGCGTCCAGAGCCATCGCCAACCCCTCTTCGCCGTCGTATGCGGCGTCCACCGTGTGCCCTTCCTCCTCCAGCACCCGACGGATCAGCTGCGACAGCCGTCGTTCGTCTTCGACCACAAGAACGTACATCGTCTCTCCTCAGAATCAATATTACGAGCGCGAGATTAAGGGAGTGTTAAAGCAAACGTACGTTTCCGCCTGCGGACATTAAGAATTCCCAATCTTTCACTCATAAGCCTTTAAACTGCCCCGGTCATCCTGTTAACATAACTAGAACCAAGGAGGGCTGAAAATGAAAAAGGTACTGCTGGTCCTGGCCGCCGTGCTCACCCTGAGTGTGGGCGTCATCGCGGTGGTTGGTGCGGGCGCGCAGGAAGGCACCGGCGACAGGAGTTTCCTTGGCCGTGTCGCCGAGAAGCTCGGAATAAGCGAAGACCAACTGACCACCGCTGTCAAGGATTCCCAGACCGACATCATCAACGAGAAGCTCGCCGCTGGCGAGATCACCCAGGAGCAGGCCGACCGCATGAAGCAGCGCATTGCCGAGGGCGACGTGCACTTCGGGGACGGTCTACGCCATGGTCACCGCGGGGGCGGACACTGGTGCTCCATCGGTGGGCGCCTCGTCGAGGAGACCGCCACGATCCTCGGAGTTGAGCCGTCGGTAGTGGCCGATGGTCTTCAGTCCGGCAAGAGCCTCGCAGAAGTTGCGGCCGACGCACGGCAAGAGCGCCGACGACTACAAGGCCGCCCTCAGCGCGTCGGCTAAGACGAAGTTCGATGAGAAGGTCGCGTCGGGCGACCTCACACAGGAACGCGCCGACAAGTGGCTCGCAAAGTTCAACGAGTCCCTCGACAAGGTCATCAACTACAAGCCGGATCCGGACAACGTCGCGAAGTGCCGCGAGCGCATGGCCGGCGACGATGACCAGGACGACGGCGCAAGCCCGTCACCGGCTCCGGAGGGCACCGGCGCGTAGCCGCAAATCACACGGCGCATGAACAGAGAAGAGGCCGGGCACTCGCCCGGCCTCTTGGCATCAGCCCAAATTCGTCCGGTTTACGACGTTGGCACAGGAGCGGCCCTCCAGGCACTCCACGAGGTTCTGCACCGCCAGCCGCGCCATCGCCTCGCGGGTCTCGCGCGTGGCCGAACCGATGTGTGGCGTAATGACGACGTTCGGGAGACTAAGGAGCGGGTCGTCCGACGATGGCGGCTCCTGCTCGAGCACGTCGAGCGCCGCGCCAGCGATATCGCCACCCTTCAGTGAATGGTAGAGCGCCGCCTGGTCGACTATCTGGCCTCGCGCCGTATTGATGAGGTAGGAGGACGGCTTCATTCGTGCAAGTTCAGAGGCGCCGATTAGATGATGGGACTCGGCCGTCAAGTTGGTATGCATGGTGAGGAAATCTGCCTGCGCCAGCGCCTCTTCGAAGGTGACGCGCGCCGTCCCCTCCGGAACGGGGCAGTCCGACCGCACGTCGTGGTAGATTACGCGCATCCCAAACGGCTGCGCTCTCATCGCCACCTCGCAACCGATACGTCCCATGCCGATGATAGCGAGTGTCTTCCCGCGCAGGTCCGTGCCCAGAGGAACGCCGGCGCCGGACGCGCCCCAGCGTTTCTCGCGCACCGCCGTCTGCGATTCCCACAATCGTCGCGAGAGCTGGATTATGAGCCCCAGCGTTAGATCGGCTACGGCGTCGCTGAGTACGCCGGGGGTGTTGCAGACGGCGATGCCCCGAGCGCTGGCATGTTCGAGGTCGACGTTGTTGTACCCGACACCGAAGTTGCTGATAACTCGAAGTTGCGGCGCGGCATCGATGAGAGCGGCATCGAGCGGAAGCTGGGCTGAACCCAGGAATCCTTCCGCCGCCGAAATAGCCTCGATCAACTCTTCACGCTGGATCGGGCTCTTTCCACGATAGACCTCGAGGTCGTACACGCTCAGCGGTTCGAGTGCGTCGTTCGTCAGGGGAAGCGCCACGTAGACCCTGGGTCGGTTGGAAGTCACGGTCCTAATAGGTGGAGACGGGGCCGCGGCCGTCGTCGCCGCGCACCGCCTTGAGGTCAGCAGCGGTGGTCCGCGCAAGAGACTCAGCGTCGGCGCACATCTCAATGAAACGGAACCCCTGCGCGATGCGCTTGCGGGCAGTCGTAGTGGTGCCCGCGTGAACGCCTGGTACGACGCCGTGCCGTTTGCAAGCGTCAACGACGGTTTCGAGCGCTTCCGTAAACGGTCCCCCGTCGTGATCCTGGCGTGGTGGCAACCCGAGCGACACGCTGAGATCGGCGGGGCCGATGTAACAAGCGTCGACGCCGGGCGTGCTGAGGATCTCGTCTGCGTTCTCGATGGCCTGCTTCGTCTCGATCATGGGAATGCACAGGATCGTGTCATCGGCGTGGTCGAAGTAGTCCCGACCGGCGAAGATCGATGCGCGGAGGGGTCCGTAGGAGCGGTAGCCTCGCGGGGCGTAGTGGCAGGCGCCGGCCGCTGCCTCCGCCTCTGCCCTCGTGTTGACCATCGGGACGATGACTCCGTAGGCGCCGGCGTCGAGGGCCTTCATGATGATGCCCGGCTCGTTCCAGGGGACACGGACGATGGGGACCGTGTCGGTCGTGGAAATCGCCTGGAGCATCGTGACGGCGGCCTGGTAGTCGATCACTCCGTGCTGCATATCGATGCACAGCCAATCGAAGCCGGCGTGCGCTGCGATCTCCGCGGAGACGCTGGAGGGGATGCTGAGCCAGCCGCCGTAGGCGGGCAAGTCATCGGCGAAGAGCTGACGGAGACGGTTGGGGCGCATGGGGGGAGTATATCGGAGGGATGAAGTAGGAGGTAGAAGGCGCCGGATGAGGATGGGCGGAGAACAAGTTTGTTTGGCAGAACGGTGGTGTAGTGCTTGACATTCGTGAGTGTGAGATATATCGTACGATATAGTAGACGAAAGGAGGTCTCAATATGAAATTCGTCACTATTGCAGTTGCCGTGGTTGGACTAGCCGTGTTCGCGAAGGTCGTGCGTCACTCGCGGCACCACCTCAACGGAGGCCGGCGATGACCGGCCGGGCCCGTGGCCACGGCCGCTGGCGCGAATGGTTCGGCTTCGAGGGCCACGGCCACCGCAGCGAACCATGGGGTTGGCGGCGGCGCTTCTTCGAGTCGGGGGAGGTGCGGCTGGCGCTGCTGTCGCTACTCGCGGAACGGCCAATGCACGGCTATGAGCTCATGAAGGAGATGGAAGCCCGTTCCGGCGGCGTCTACAAGGCCAGCGCTGGAACCGTCTACCCGAACCTCCAGCAGCTCGAGGATGAAGGGCTAATCAGTTCCAAGACGGACGACAACAACAAGCGCGTCTACTTGGTCACCGCCGAGGGCAAGAAGCTGCTCGCGAGCGAAGCCGATGCCGTCGGCCGCATCTGGAGCCGAGCCTCGAACTGGGACGACTGGAGCGACGCCTTCAGCCCCGGCGCGATGGAGGTGATGGGGCCCGCGATGCGCCTTGCCCGCGCCGCCTTCGGCGCCGCCGCCCGCGGCGATGCCAAACAGGTCGAGCGCATTCGAACGGTCCTCAGCAAGGCTTCGGAAGAGATCGAGAAGATGAGCGCGCCGAGCACCGGAGGTGGTCAGCGATGAGATCAGCCGTTCAGTCCTGGAAGGACCGCATCGAATCCCACCACGCCCAGACCCACCGCGCGCGCGGCGACACTCCGGAGCACGCCGATATGTGGAGCACGCTCGCCGGCAACTTCCGTGCAGATCCACGCCGAACAGACGATCCCGTCGTCAACTTCCTATCGCCCTTCACCGGCACGGATAAGACGGTGCTCGATGTCGGCGGCGGCGCCGGCCGTTACGCTCTGCCGCTCGCCCTCAAGAGCAAGCAGGTTATCGTGGTCGAGCCGTCCCCCTCAATGACCGGTGCGCTTAACGATTCCGCGCAGGAGGCCGGCATCGAGAACATCTCGACCGTCGCCGAGACCTGGGAGGACGCCGTAGTTGAACCGGCACACATCGTCCTCTGCGCCAACGTAGTCTACGGCGTCGCCGACATCGGGCCGTGGGTCCAGAAGCTGAACGACCACGCCCGCGAACTGGTTGCGATAGTCGCTTATATGGACGCGCCGTCCTCGATGATGTCGCCGCTATGGGAAGCCGTCCACGGCGAGGAGCGCATCGACCTGCCTGCCACCCCTGAGCTGCTGCCTGCACTCTGGGAGCTGGGCATATTCCCGAATCTCCAGATGCTGCCTCCGGAGCCGAGCCGAGCCGCCCCGAGCATGGACGTAGCCGTCCAGATAGCCCGTGTATTCCTTTACGTCCAGCCCGGCACGGAAGCAGACGGTCGTCTCCTGGAGGCCGCGAACGAGCTCGCAGTCGAGACCCCCCAGGGCATCACCCTTCGCCGGACACAGGTCCGCCCACAGGCCGTCCTCTGGTGGCACCCCGTCCAGCGGGATGATGGTCCTTCCGCGACATAAGCGCGCCGCCGCACAGCCTCCGCGTTCTACGAACAAATTGCGCGGATTGAAAGAATTTGTTCAGTAGTCAGGAGGAGAACGATGGGACAGTTGCGGCTGGAGCGTCTCGCTCCGCTCTCCGGAATCGCCTTTGCAATATTGCTTGTCGCCACACGGGTGCTGATCTTTACCTACCCCGATGCTGACGCACCCACCGACGAAGCGGTCGATTTCTGGACGAGCAAAGACGAGAGGCTGATCGCTGTATCCATCGTTGGCTCGTTTGCCGCATTGTTCTTCATTTGGTTCGGGGCGAGCGTGCGTGAAGTCATCAAGACAGCCGAAGGGGGCACCGGGCAGGCTGGCTGCGCTGAGCTTTGGAGGCGCGCTCCTTACAGCGGCTGTGATACTGGTCGAGGAATTCCTGGTGTTCGCCGCAGCGGAATCGGCGGGAGGCGTCCCCGATCAGGTGACGCAGACGTTATCCGCCATGCAGGCGGACTTCTTCCTTCCGATCCTGGGCGGCTTCGCCCTGTTCTTCTTCGCCACCGGTCTTGGAGTCCTCCGAACTCACGCCCTCAGCGGCTGGGTGGGCTGGACTTCGATCATCCTCGCGGCGCTCTGGATTCTTCCCAACCCGGTGGTGCCCCTGCTGACCGTGATCTGGACCGCCGCTGTCGCCGTCGTGCTCTTCATGCGCACGGGCGACGCGGACGCTGCCCAGACTCAGGCGGCCTGACGATATCTGGTCAGAGGAGCCGGATCCGCCCGAGCCGATGGTGTGCTGCTACTCGCCGCCGTGGTATTTGAAGGACAGCTTGACCTTCGCCCGATAGGCCAGCACCTTCCCGTCCTCAAGCTGCATGTCCAGCTCCACGACCTCGGCGATACGGAGGTCGCGGAGGCTGGCTGAAGCCATCTTCACTGCCGCCGTGGCCGCCTTCTCCCAGGACTCGCTGCTCGTCCCCACGAGCTCGATTACCTTGTACACGCTCTCTGCCATGAAGCCCTCCTTCACTGTTGGAACGGGCCGAATTGTACCGCAGTTTCGACTCGCCCGTACACGCACCACGCCGTCGCCCTTTGCGTCAGGTCGAGCTCACCCGGTCAGGTCGCTGCTGCAGGCTCGAGGATGTACCGCCAGCTCGGCGGGATCGGCTCCCAAGTGAACGGCTGGGAAGCCGCTTCCTCCAGCGTCATTCCGCCCAATAGGTGGTCCAGCGCCAGTCGCGTCGCGCTGTGCCCGATGACGATGACGCGCTTGCCGTCCCAGTCGGGCGCCAGATCATTGAGGAAGCTTTGCACTCGGTCAGCCACGTCTCGCAGGCTCTGTCCTTCTGGAAACGGTGTGTTTACTCGGGTGAGCTTCTCGTCACGAATTCGCGCGGCGGGCGCTCCCGTCATCGTTCCGTAATCATACTCACGCAAACGCCCATCGTGGTGGATCGGCGTGCCGTCAAAAGCGATCTCGGCGGTCTCGACAGCGCGCCGGAGGTCCGAGCAAAACACCGCATCGATCTGCTCACCTTGCCGCCGCTTTCCAAGCTCCGCGGCCTGTTCGCGCCCGGCGGCGGATAGCGCCGGGTCGCGCCAGCCCGAGGCCACTCCTGCCTCGTTGTCCTCGCTCGTGGCGTGATATTCGAAGATGATCTCGACGGCCAATGCCTAGAGCAGGTCCCCCGTCGCGCTACGCGTGTTGCCGTGCTCCTTGTAGGCGGCGATCATGTTCCGGGCGATCGTCTGCATGTGCACCTCGTCGGCGCCGTCCACGAGGCGGGCCGAGCGCGCGTTGCGCATCATCCCCTCCAGCGGCGTGTCCGTCGAGTAGCCGAGAGCGCCGTGCACCTGGATGGCGCGATCGATGATCTTCCAGAGCGTGTTCGCGACGTGGTGCTTGGCCATCGAGACTTCTTGCTTGAACGGCATCTTGTTCTCGATCTTGTAGGCCGCGTGCAGCACCATCAGCTTGCCGGTGTACAGCTCCATCGCGCTCTCCGCCATCATCCACTGGATCGCCTGCTTGTCGGCGAGCAGCGAGCCGTGCGCGTAGCGGGTGAGCGCGCGGTCCATCAGCATCTCAAGAGCGATCTCGGCGTTGCCGATCCAGCGCATGCAGTGCGCCAGCCGCGCCGGGCCCAGCCGGTACTGCCCGAGCAGGTGACCCTCGCCGCGCCCGCCGAGCATGCGGTCGTTGGGCACGCGCAGGTCGTTGATGCGGATCTCGCAGTGGTTGCCCTTGCCGTGCATCGTGTCGATGTCGCGCACGATCTCGAAGCCCCGGAGCGGGCAGGTCGACCAGGAACGCTGAGTTGCGGGCCTGCGGCGGGTCCGCGTCATCGTCCGTGCAGGCGATGAGGATGGCGAACGAGGCACCCTTGGCGCCGGAGATGAACCACTTGTGGCCGTTGATCACCCAGTCGTCGCCGTCTTTCACCGCCTTCGTCTGGATCAGCGTTGGGTCTGACCCGGCGACTTCCGGCTCCGTCATCGCGAAGCAGGAGCGCGCGCGGCCTTCGGCCAGCGGGCGCAGGTACAGCTCCTTCTGCTCGGGCGTCGCCCAGTGCAGGAGCGTGTGCATGTTGCCTTCGTCCGGCGCCTGGGCGTTGATCACGAACGGCCCGATGCCCGTGCGGCCCTGCCTCGGCCGAGACGAACGCCATCGCTACGGGCCCCAACCCCATGCCGTCCCACTCCGCCGGAAGGTGCGGGTTCCAGAGGCCCTGCCCCTTCGCCTTCGTGCGCAGCTCCATGATCGTGCGCACGTAGCTGTTGCGGTCGGCCTCCCTTTCTTGTAGCGTCTTCTCTGCCGGACGGACCTCCGCGTCCATGAACTTGCGGACGCGCAGGCGTACCTCTTCAACATCCGGGGGCAGCTGAAAATCGATAGGCATGGGGACAACCTTCTTTCGTATCTAGTCGAGCCGATTGTAGACTCTTGACCGAACAAATGTCACGAAACACCCTGACTACCTGCGCACCAACTCATGCCTGACTCGCCCTCCCGGCCTGCCCCTCGACCAGCTCCTGCCTTGGTTCAACGAGAACGTCGCGCCCGTGATGCGCTGACGGCGCAGATCGTCGGGCACGGGCGCTCCAACATCACCTACCGCGTTGACGCCGGCGAGAACTCGTGGGTGGTGCGCCGCCCGCCGCTCTCCCACGTGCAGGCGACCGCGCACGACATGGGCCGAGAGTTCCGCATTCTGACCGCGCTGGCGCCCGACCGGCTTCCCGGCGCCGAAGCCCTACGCGCTCTGCAACGACACCGAGATCATCGGCTCGCAGTTCTACGTGATGGAGTACGTCGACGGCTTCATCGCCATCGACCCGACCGAGGTCGAGAAGCGCTTCGACGAGGCCGACCGCAAGCGCATCGGCGAGGAGCTGATCGACGTCCTGGTCCGGCTCCATTCGTTCGTCCCGGACGAGATCGGCCTCTCAGACTTCGGCAAGCCGCAGGGGTTCCTCGAGCGGCAGGTGCGCCGCTTCTCGCGAGCAGCTGGAGGAGATCCGCTACCGCGAGACGCCGGAGCTGGACGAGCTGGCGAAGCGACTGGCGAAGGCGCTGCCGCCCGAGGGCACAGCCGGGCATCGTGCACGGCGACTACCGCCTCGACAACGCCATCCTCGACGACGAAGGCCACCTCATCGCCGTCCTCGACTGGGAGATGTGCACGCTCGGCGACTCGCTGGCCGACCTCGGCCTGCTGCGGATGTACTGGGGCCAGGGCACGAGCCGCAACCTCCTGACGATCGGCGTGCCCGTGATGCAGCTCCCCGGCTTCCCGACGCTGGGAGGAGGCCGCCGCGCGCTACGAGGAGAAGAGCGGCGCCGACCTCTCGAACCTCGACTTCTACACCGTCCTCGCGCACTTCAAGCTCGGCGTCATCCTGGAGAACATGTACAAGCGCTTCCTCGGCGGCGGCACCGTCGGCGCCGGCTTCGAGACGATCGGCCAGCAGGCCCAGGTCCTCGGGAAGCGCGGCCTCGAAGTCGCGGACGCCAGCGAGATCCCCGCGCTGCGGGGCTAGGCTATCGCGGGGTCTGAGCCGGGTCCCGGGTAAATCGTACTGGCGGGTCTACGAGTCGCTTGCGGCCGCCGTAGATCACGCTCATCGCCTCGCCCTGCCAGCGAGTCGTCGCGCACGAACTCCAGCACCGCCTCCGCGATGTCCGTCGGCGGCATCATCGGCATCGCCGAGAGCGCCGCCTCGACCTGTGCTCGTGCCTCCGGTGGCGCGGCGTCGATCCCACGGCGCACCATCGGCGTGTCCACCACGCCGGGACAGACGCAGTTCACGCGGATGTTCGCCTCCGCCGTGCAAGAACTGCAGCGACCGCGTGAGTCCCACGACGCCGTGCTTCGCCGCGGCGTAAATCGGGTCCGGCGCGTACGGCGCCAGCCCCGCCACTGAGGCCGTGCTCACGATGACCCCGCCGCCGCGTCGCTTCAGCGCCGGCATCTCTGCCTGCACGCCGGCGATCACCGCCCAGAGGTCTACGACGACGGTCTTCTCCCAATCCTCCGTCGCTGGCGTCCGGGAAACGCGGCTGCGGCGTCCCGATCCCGGCGTTGTTGTAGGCGATATCCAGTCCCCCGAACGTCTCCTCGGCGAAGGCCACCATCGCGCTCGATCTCGTCGCGTTTCGTCACGTCAGTCTTCACGAAGGCCGCCTTGCCGTCGCCCTCTTCGATCATGCGGACGGTCTCCCGTCCGCCGTCCTCGTTGACGTCGGCGACGACCACCGACGCCCCCGCCTGCGCGAGAGCGATCGAGGTGGCGCGGCCGATGCCGGAACCGCCGCCCGTTACGAGGGCGACCTTGCCGTTGGGGTCCATTGGCGTGACTCCTTCCCTGAGGGGCGTGACGCTGGTAGTCTCTGCGATTTGCGCGACGCGGGCAAGGGCGCGTCGCTACCACATCGGCCCGATTGGCTGGATTCTTGCTCGAAAGTGGGTATAATGGCACGCACTCCCCATGTCCCCACAACGTCTTGTCCTCGTAGCAGTCTGCCTCGCCTCGCTCGGCGCGGGCGTGTACTTCGTCATGCAGGCGCTTACTGGTGGCAACGACGACGCCGGTCACCAGCAGCTGGCGATCCCGCCCGACCCGCCGTTCGGACAGCCGGTGCTGGCAGCGTCTTCCGCGCCCTCGCCCACGCCACGGCCGTCGCCGAAGCTGGATGTCTGCGGGCCGCCCGTCGACAGCGCCTACCTGGCGAACAACCAGGTGCTCGCCTACTACGGCAGTCCATACACTGCTCAGATGGGGATTCTCGGTGAGTTGACGCCCACCGAGTTAGCCGCCCGGCTGCGCTCCCACGCCATGACGTACGACTCCCTCAACGGGGCTCTCGGCGTCCGCCCTGCTTTCCACATCGTCTACGGTCGTGCCACCGTCGACCCCGGCCGCAACGGTGACCACCTCCTCTATGTCGACGGCCAGACGATGCGCGAGTACATAGACCTGGCCTGCCGCGAGGGGTTTCTCGTCTTCGTCGACCTCCAGATCGGACTGAGCGACGTCGCGATCGAGGTCCGAAACGCCCTCCCCTGGCTCGATTACCCTAATGTCCATTTCTCGCTTGACCCCGAATTCGCGATGGCGCCCGGCGAGATCCCCGGGGATGTTGTCGGGACGGTAGATGCGGAAGAAGTAAACACCGCGCAGGCGCTCGTCCAGGCATACGCCGGAGGAGCGTGGCCTGGGCGAGAAGATGCTCGTCGTCCACAAGTTTTTGCCGGAAATGCTTACGCGCCCGGAGTTGCTTCAGCCGTACCCGCGCGTACGTCTGGTGATAGACATGGACGGGTTCGGCCCGGCGGATGTGAAGCGCGTTAAGTACGGATGGTTCGCCGGCGAGGCCGAATACGAGGGAATCAAGCTCTTCTTCAAGCAGGACCCGGACTTGATGAGCGAGGCCGACGTGTTGTCGCTTCAGCCGGAAGTCATCATCTATCAGTAGTCGGCACGGCGAAACTATTTTCGTATTGACACCCTTCCCGCCCGGCGGAATAATGGGTGTATAGCATAGCGAGCGCTTGCTATGCGAAATGGGGTGCCCTTTGCCAAAGCTGAAGCCGCAGGAACTTGAAGCCCGCCGGAATGAGATCATCAAAGCCGCGCGGGCCTGCTTCCTGCGCAACGGCTTCCATCAGACCACGACCGATCAGATCTGCAAAGAAGCGAACATCACCCCCGGCGGCCTCTACCACTACTTCTCCGGTAAAGATCAGATCATCGCCGCCGTCATCCAGTTCAGCACAGACGAGACGGTCGAACGGCTGAGGGCCACAACAGAGGGTCATGAGGATGCCGGGTCAGCCTATCGCGAACTTGCCCAGTTCCTCTTCACCACCATGCGCGACCCCGACATTGACAACGTCGTCCGCCTCGACATGGAGGTCTGGGTGGAGGGACTCAAGAACGAGAATCTCGCACAGATCAGCCGCGAGAGCTGGGCGG
Source organism: uncultured Chloroflexia bacterium (assembly GCA_963717065.1). Classification (GTDB taxonomy): domain Bacteria; phylum Chloroflexota; class Dehalococcoidia; order SM23-28-2; family RBG-16-64-32; genus CAVQVC01. Next base: position 274,659 of record CAVQVC010000001.1, read on the forward strand.
CCCGGCGCCAGGTGCTCGAGCGCTTCGTCAAGCGGTCCATCGCGGAGGGCCTTTACGAAGAGGGCGTGATCGAAGAGAAAGGCTTCTCCAGTCTGGTCATGGCCATCCTGATCGGGCTGCGCGTGGGAAAGCTGGTCTGGAAGGACGACTTCGATCTAAATGGCGCCATGCGCATGCTCTTCCTCATGCAATCCGGTCGCCTCGCGGGCAACGTTCCGCAGGTCAACGTGCCCTCAAAGTAGGGCGAAGAGGCACTGCGGCAAAAAGAAATCCGCCGGCCCGTTGAAGGACCGGCGGTTTTGTTTTCAGGGTACCGCCGCGGAGCCCATGACGCGACGGCCCTGTGCGTCTACAGGGGTGGCGAGCCCCCCGGGGGTGCGGCGTTCCCCGCAAATGCCAGACGCCTAATTCGGGGCCGTTCTCCAGCGTACCGGGAACGGCTGAGGCCTGGCGTGGCCCCGAAGCCGAACAGGACAACCCGCATCTGACCGACCATTCCCCTTCGTTCCCCCTTGCCTGCCGCTGTAAGTGATTGCTCGTTCATCGTTCGCTCGATTATCTGCGTTCGAGTTACCAGTATTAGACTGCCGCTTACAAACCACGTCAATAGTTTTGATAGGAAATGAGAGTATTATCGAGGGAGCGCTCAGTATACAGAGAAAGCGCTCGGTTTACCGAACAAGCGCTCGGTATGCCACTTTGCCCGGGCAAGTCGAAATAATGCGACCGCCCCGTATCCGTTCCAGTTTCACAAACCGCTGCGGCACACGTACAATAGGCAACCATGCGACTCGAAACGATGCTCCCGGGGACTGAACCAAACGTGGCTATGGGCGCAGCGACCGCTGGCGCCTACGGCCTCCAGCTAATCGCCGAGTCTGCCGAGAAGATCGAAGAATGGGGCTTCGACGGACTGACAACGCCCGAGACAGGCCACGACCCCTTCATGCCCTGCGCGATAGCGGTCGAGCACACCAGCCGAGTCACCATCGGCACCAACGTCGCCATCGCCTTCCCGCGCAGCCCCATGGCGACGGCACAGATCGCTTGGGACCTCCAGCGCTGGTCGTGTGGCCGCTTCAAGCTCGGACTCGGCACCCAGGTCAAGGGCCACAACGAGCGACGTTACTCCACTCCCTGGACAGGACCGGCCGGTCCACGGATGCGGGAATACATTGCCTGTCTGCGCGCTATCTTCCAGACGTTCCAGTCCGGCGCCCTGATGCCCTTTCGTGGGGAATACTACAAGTTCGACCTTATCTCGCCCTTCTTCAACCCCGGCCCGAACGAGACCGGGCACGTCCCTATCTATATCTCGGCACTCAACCCCTACATGGCTCGCCTCGCCGGCGAGACCTGTGATGGCCTCCGGCTGCACCCTCTGAGCACCGTCTCCTACGTCAACGAAGTCCTGCGACCGGCACTGGAGGAGGGCGCGCGCAAGGCGGGTCGCGACGCAGCCGGTGTTGAAATCGTCTCGATGCCGTTCACGATCACCGGCTCTACTCCCGAAGATGTCGAAAAGGCGAAAGCACAGGTGCGCATGCACATCGCCTTCTACGCATCCACGCGCACCTACCACGCAGTCCTCCGTCACCACGGCTGGGAGGAGGCCGGTCTCAAGTTGCACGAGCTATCAATGCAGGGCCGCTGGCCCGAAATGGGTCAGGCGATCACCGACGAAATGCTCGATCACTTCGCCGTCACCGGTACCTACGACGAACTGATGCCGAAGGTTCGTGAACGTTGGGGGGACGCCTGCGACACCGTCTTCATCCCGATTCCAGCCGGCGCCGATGACGCGGTAATGCGGGCCCTCGTCGACTCGTTCCGCAGCTAGCGGCTATCTCTCGATACGCAGTTGTCTTGCCCGTCGTCACGCTTGTTTCTTCAGCCGGTCAGCCATCAGTTCACCGATCATCACGCAGGTGAGGTGGGTGTTAGAGCGCACAACGTCAGGCATGATCGAAGCGTCTATCACGCGCAGTCCCTCGGTTCCAAGCACCCGGCAGTCCGGGTCCACCACCGAGCGCGGGTCATCGGGCGCGCCCATACGGCAGGTGCCGACGCCGTGCTGCGCGTCCGATGCCTCGGCCATGAGCCAGGCATCGATGTCAGCGTCGCTCTTCAGGTCGTCTATCGGTTTGCGGAAGAACCCGGCGTAGACTTCGTCCGCGACCTTCGCGACTTCCGGGTGTGCCGCTACCTCCAGCAGCCGTCTGACCAGGTCGCGCGCCCTCACCAGGTCGCGCTCGTCCGATAACATCCGCTCCTCAACCTGCGGGTCAATCTCGGGGTCCACGCTGGCGATCCTGACCCATCCCCGGGAGAAGCACTGGTTCACCCAGCCGCCGATCCCGCCGAGTCCCGCCCGCAGGCCCCAGATGTTGCCGGCGACCATCATCATGTCGTTCTCGACCGTGCCAGCGTATCCGGTGCTGTAGCGGACGCAAACGTTCGTGTGCCGGTGCTCGTGCGAAGGCACTCTCTTGTCTCTCCCGGACATGCAGCGCCAGGAAGATGTTGGCGTGGTCCTGGAGATTCTCGCCGACCGGCAGGTCGAGCAGCGGCTCGATACCCAGCGAGCGCAGGTGATCGGCGGTTGCCCACGCCAGAGCGTTGCAGTATCGCCGGCGTGTGAATCGCGCCCGCGCTAAGTATCACCTGCGCGGCGCTGACCGTTTGCCACTCATTGTCTAGCCGTACGCGAACACCCGTCGCGCGTCTATCGTCGAACTCCACCCGATCGACCAGGGCATCACCGCGTATCGTGAGGTTGGGGCGTTCGCGCGCCGGCTCCAGGTAACCGTCGTTGGTCGTGACCCGCTCGTGATTGCGGCTGTTGATGGCGTAGGGCGAGACGCCTGTACCGGTCGGGGCGTTGTGGTCAGGACACCACGGATGGCCCAGGGCGCCCGCCGCCTCCGCTAGGGCACCATCGACCGGCCCCCACTCCTCGCGGGGCGCGCGGTAGATCGGGATTGGCCCGCCTCGTCCGTGGTACGGCTCCTTACCGAAGTCCAGGTCATCTTCGAGCTTGTTGAAGTAGGGGAGGACATCGTCGGCACGACCAGCCGGCGCACCCTTGCTCGACCCACATGTCAAAATCAGACAGGGGTGGCCGGATTGCGATCTGCCCGTTGATGGAGGAGGACCCGCCCATCCCGCGGCCCCGCCAGTAAAGCTCCGGCTCCTGGGCGTCTGTGCGGCGCGCCTTCAGGTTGGGCCACGCGAACTGCGGGTGCGACACCATGAACGCCGGATTCGGGATACGCATCTCCCGCGGCGCATCGGCGGAGCGCCAATCTGGCCCGGCTTCCAGTAGCAATACCTGGCACGCCGGGTCCTCGCTGAGTCTCCCGGCCAGGGTGGCGCCCGACGAACCGGCGCCGACGATGATGTAGTCGTACGGCATGCAGACGAGCATACTATAGCTTTGTCACATGGAAACCGACCTGCTCAGGAGGCTCCGCCGCGCTCGTCTGCGTGCTATCGGTGCGACGGTACAGGCGGGCGGGTTTGCCGCGCATCGGTTCGTGCCTCACAAGAAGGCGTTCGTTGATCGCTCTGTTGTGCTGGAGACGTGGAACGCGGTGGCGGACGGAGCGCACAACTCGAATACCGACCTGATCCACTGGAACGGCTCATTCTACCTGGCGCACCAGACCTCCCCCTACCACCTCGGATCTCGCCGCAGTCGGCTGCTCCTCTGGCGCTCAGAAGACGCCCGGACATGGGATAAGGTGCACGAGTTCAGAAACCCGGAGGGCGAGTACCGCGACCCCAAGTTCGCGGTCATCGGACGACGCCTCTTCATATACGCTCTGCCCAATGTCACTCTCTTCGCGGATCCGATAACCACCGTTTACGCGACCAGCGCCGACGGCTCCTCGTGGCCTCTAATGGAGGAGATTGAACCGAAAGGTTGGCTGTTCTGGCGGCCGAAGACTCGTGACGGAAAGACCTGGTACGTAACCGCCTACTGGAACAAGCACGGGAAGTCGATCCTCCTCAAGTCCGCGGACGGGGAGAACTGGGAGACCGTTTCGCAGATCTACGAGGGCGAGCGCAACGACGAGACTGACTTCGAATTCCTGCCCGGCGGCAAGATCCTTGCCACCGGGCGCCTCGAGGGCAATGGCAGCGGCTTCGGAGACAGCTCCGCCTCGACATTCATTGCGGTATCGTCGGTGCCGTATAAGAAGTGGTCGGTGACGAAGAGCAGTTTGACGAGGCTCGACGGTCCCTGCCTGTTTCCGTACAACGGCCTCGTCTATGCAATCGGCCGATACCAAGCCAGTTTCGCCCCGAAATTCGTCGAGCAGGGCGGCATCTACAGCCGCAAGCGCACTTCGTTGTTCGCCGTGCGTGAGGATTCTCTCGTGCGTCTCACGGACCTACCCAGCGCAGGGGACACCTCCTACGCAGGCATCGTTGTCAGAGGTGACGAGGCACACGTCTCCTACTACACCAGCCCCATAAAACGGGACTACACCTGGGTGCTTGGGATGTTCCGGCCCACTAATATCCGAATGGCGCGCCTCGACCTGGCGGCGATGGAGCGCGTCGCCCTGTCAGGTTCGGTCAATTCGCAATGAGCGAGCCTCTATCGAGTGACGAGCTCGAGGCGCTGCGGGCAATAACGACGCCGACCGTCAGCAATGCCATCGAGACCTTCCATCTGCGACCTCGTAACGAGGGATTCATGGACTCGACTATCGTGTGCCGTTTCCCGGAACTCGGGGCGATGGTGGGGTACGCAGTCACCATCAAGATCGCCGCGCGGGACAGGCCGTCGAAGGCGATGGCGGCGCCCGAAGTGTGGTCGGAATGCGCGAAGGTGCCCCGTCCCTGGGTCGTCGTGGTCGAGGACCTCGATTATCCCGACCCCATCGGCTCCTACTGGGGTGAGGTTAACGGCAGCGTTTACAAAGCCCTGGGCGCCGTGGGAACAGTCACGAACGGTGGTGTGCGCGACCTCCCGGAGGTCCGCGAGACCGGCTTCCACTTCTTCTCGTCCTGCGTGCTCGTGTCCCACGCCTATGTGCACGTCGCCGAAGTTGGCACTCCGGTGACCGTTGGCGGATTGGTTGTGCGACCCGGCGACGTCCTTCACGGCGACGAGCACGGCGTGATCAATATTCCCTTCGAAAACGCGCGACAGCTACCGGACGCCGCGCGCAGGATCGACGCAGCCGAGCGACGACTCATCGACCACGCCAGGTCCGGATCGGCCACTGCGAAGACGCTGGCCGACATCTACGGCAGGGTGGACTGAATCAACCGTCTCGGCGGTGCCGCCGGACGAACTCAATCACCGCCCGGTCGAATTCCTCCGCAGCCTCCGCGTTCACAGCGTGTCCGGCGTTAATTGACACCACTTCGAGCCCCGGTATCGTCTGCTCGGCGTACCTTCGGGCCCCCAAGAACCCCGTCTCCCGGTCCCCCGTGATCAGTAACGTCGGCACGCTGATGTTCGCTGCTCGCTCTCGGACCGATGACTGTGGAACCGTGTAGAGGCCAGTGTTGGCCACACCCTGGATGGAGTGCAACGCGTAGTCCGCCACCAGGGCTTCCCGTGCCTCCGGCGGAAGCCGCCCACCGCGCCCCGGATTCAGAGGGTGCTGTTCCAATGCTTCACGGCCGCCCGCCTCCAACCGCCGTGATTGAGCCTCCATCAACGGAAGCACTCGGTCCGCCCAATCCCGGTCGGCGAGCGCCGAATTAGAGTTGGTGAATATCTGTCCGGTCACTCGGTTCGGATGTTCCAGCGAGTACCGGAGGGTCAGCGCGGCCCCCAGTGATTGCCCACAGATGAACCATTCCTCCGCCCCGAGCTCCGACCGGATGGCATCGAACTCTCTGACGTAATGTTCGGGGGCGTAGCATACTGCGTCGTCGGGAGCGGGCGACCGGCCATGTCCGAATAGCTCCACCACGACGGGTCGGGACGCGCTCGACAGCCGGTCGAGGTTCAGCATCCACTGCGCCCGGCTGGAGAGCATCCCGTGCACAAGCAGTAGGTATGGGCCGTCGCCCGAATGGACTTCGAAGGACAATCGCGGCGTCACGCCGCCAGCTTATCGGTTCGCCCCTGTTTCGAGCGACTCCGGCCGTTCCGGGCAGTATCAGGTGGCGGATAGCCTCAGGACGCTAGCGAACGTAGCGCGCGATCAGGCTGGCAAGCTGGTCAATATCGAAGGGCTTGCACAGAAATCCATCCCCATGGTGGGCCGGCGGTTCGCCGTAGGCGCTCATCAGCAGGACCGGCGTTGAAGAGAGACCGTCCATAGATTTGATCCGGTCAGCCAGCGCAACTCCGTCCATCCCAGGGAGCCGCACATCCGTGAGTACGACATCCGGCCTCTCCCTTTCCAGTAATCGCAAAGCGCTCTCAGCGTCGAGCGCCACACTGGTGCTGACGTCTATCTCGTCCAGCACCTCCGCAACGATCTTCAGGATGACCGGTTCGTCATCCACAACCAGTACAGAACCCATTCGATCCCCCTGGATAAATACTACCCTTATAACGCACATACTCGGGCCACGCGCGACGGCTCCGTCGTTGCAATCGCGTAACAGTTGCTGAACGATCAGGTTTTTCACGTACGAAACGGAGCGTGCCAGCGTTTGTAAGGGTGGATTTTTCACGCTAAGATACCCCTACGGGTTCACCTCTGGACATAAGATCGTGGCGTACTCAACAAGGCTCCAGGCGAAATCCCAACCAACGGCCCCGGCCACCGATGTCGCCGCGTCTGTCGAAACCGACTCAAGCCAGCGCAAGGCCATCGAATCGGCCATCCGGGACCGCGAAAGGCGCTATCGCGACGTCATTGAAGACTTGGGCGTGGCAGTCTACGCAACTGACGCCCAGGGTCGCATTACCCTCTTCAACGAGGCTGCCGTGGAGCTCTGGGGCCGCCGTCCCAGGATTGGCAAGGACGAATGGTGCGGGTCCTGGCGCTTGTTCTGGCCGGACGGTCGGCCCGTTGCGGCACGATGAATGCCCTATGGCCATCACGTTGAAGGAGAACCGCCCGGTTCGCGGTGTCGAGGCAGTCGCCGAGCGCCCGGACGGCACGCGAGTGAGCTTTTTGCCGTTCCCGACACCTCTTCGTGACGACAACGGTGATCTGGTTGGCGCGGTCAACGTGCTGATCGATACGACGGAGCGGACCCGCGCCGAGGCAGAGCTGGAACGCCGCTACAGCGAACTCGAGGGTATTCATTCGTTGGCCGCTGCCGTCAACGCCGTGATCTCCGCGGAGGACACCTACACCCAGGCTCTGGAAGCGGTCATGAAGATTCGTCCATCCCGACCGCGCCGCTCTGTTCCTGCTTGATGGCGATGGAGTGGCTCGTTTCAAGGCCTGGCGGAACCTCTCGGACGGATATCGAGAAGCCGTAACCGGACACTTCCCGTGGTCTCTGGATGACTCAAGCCCACAGCCTGTTCTGGTGGACGACGTCAACACCGACACGGAACTGAAGGCCTTCCTGGACACGATCCTGAACGAAGGGATAGGCGCCCTGGCCTTCATACCTCTGTGCGCGGATGGCAGGCTGATAGGCAAATTCATGCTCTACTACGACACTCCGCACGTCTTCACTCCAGAAGAGGTGCAGCTCGCCAGCACGGTAGCCAATAGCCTTGCGCTCGCCCTCGCCCGTCGCACCGCCCAGGAGGACCGTGAGCGGCTCCTCACCCAGCTGGAAGCCGAGCGGCAACGAATTTCGGACGTCATCTCTGACGTCCCGGGCGTGGTCTGGGCGGCGTATGGGCGTCCCGACTCCGCCCTCCAACGCATTGATTTCGTGAGCGACTACATCAAAGGAATGACCGGCTACGAGGTCGAGGAGTGGTTGTCCACGCCGAACTTCTGGCTGACGATCGTTCACCCGGAGGACAGGGAACGAGCCGCTGCTGAATCCACCGCCATCTTCACCAGCGGCAAGGACGGCCGTAACGAGTTTCGCTGGGTCGCGAAAGATGGCCGCGTAATCCCCGTCGAGGCTCATTCCACCGTCATCAAGGGCGAGGCGGGCGAGCCCATCGGTATGCGCGGCGTCACGCTCGACATCACCGCACGAAAAGCAGCGGAAGAGGCTCTGCGATCCGCAGAAGCGCAGCTAACGATGGTCACAAACGCCATCCCGGCACTCATCTCCTACGTTGATGCCTCAAATCGCTACGTCTATAACAATGAAGCTTACGAGGCATGGTTCGGGGACGATCCGCAGAGTCTTAAAGGACGCCACCTGCGCGACGTGCTGGGTGCGAGCGCGTACCGCAAGCTCCTGCCGCACATACGGCGGGCGCTGGCCGGAGAAGTCGTGCGATTTGAGGATCGGCTTCCGTACAGCAGTGGAGGCCCCCGTTGGGTACACGCCGAGTACATCCCGCACCGTACAGGTGGCAATGTCGCCGGGTTCGTGGCACTGATTACCGATATCAGTGACCGCAAAGAAGCTGAGCAGGCCGCTTTCAAATCCCGTGAAGAGGCCGAGCGCAGGCTGAGCGAGGAAGCGGCGATCAACCGCATCGCTGAGCTGCTCCAGACGACCCTTGACCTGGAAACGCTCTGTCAGGTTGCTCTGGCCGAGGCAACCCGGGTCACTGTCACCGAGTTTGGCATCATGGCCGTGCGATCGGGTGACGACGCGCGCGTCGTGGCGACGCGCAACGTACCTGAGCCCGCGCTGGAGCCGTTCCAGGAGTTGCGGCCTGCGGGCGAGACGGCGCTTGCGCGGGCGTTGTTTGAGGGGCGGGCAATCTATTCACCCCGTGGCGCCGGCAGTGCTCGTTTCCTCAAAGAGACCGGCGCCACTCGTTTCGCCGTCGTGCCGTTGATCGCCCGCGGCGCCGTCGTCGGCGCGCTCGAGATCGCGGGTCGCTTTGGCCGAAGTTGGGGTCCGGAAGACCGCACCTTCCTGCGTCGCATCGCCGGCCACATCGCCCTCGCCGTGTCCAACGCCCAGGCCTACCAGTCAATAGAAGACGCGTATAGACGGCGCGACGAGGGGGTGCGGGCGCTCTCACACGAGATTCGCACGCCGCTGACCGCGCTCAAAGGATTCTCGCAACTGGCGCTCCGCCAGGTGGAGCGTGGCTCGCTGGATGAGGCACGCCTGAAGGACTCGCTTCAAGAGATCTCCGCCGCTTCGGACCGCCTCGTCCGGGTCGCCGAGCAAATGCTCACGGCATCAACCGTCGAATCCGGAATCACGCACATGAACAAAGAGACGGTGCCGCTGGGCCGCTTCCTGCGCCGCGCGATCGCGGAATTCACCGCTGAACAGCGCCCTTGCCCCGTTAAACTCCATCCCGTCCCCAGAGTCTCGCTGCGGATCGATGTGCAGCTCATTCGCCAGGTCATATGGAATCTCCTGGCGAATGCGATGAAGTTTTCGCCACCCGGTCAACCAGTCTTCGTGTCGGCCGCGCGCCAGGGCAATCAGGCTGTGGTATCGGTGAGCGACTCTGGTCCGGGGGTCCCGGAGGAGGATCAAGAGAGCCTATTCGAAAAGTTCCAGACCGGCTCTGCCAACGGCGAGAAGGGCCTGGGTCTTGGACTGTATCTCGCTCGGCAAGTAGTTGAGGCGCACGGAGGGACGATCTGGTACGAGCCGGACCAGCGCCAGGGTGCGAGGTTCTCATTTACACTCCCAGCACGGAGGTTTCGGTCGTGAGTGATAGACCACTTGTTTTGGTAGTCGACGACGAGCCGGGCATCCTCAAACTGTTGAGCCAGTTGCTCGCAGACGATGGTTACCGCACGGTCGCCGCGAAGGACGGTGAGGAGGCGATCTCGGCCGCCGAAGAGTTCCGGCCGGACATCGTACTCCTCGATCTCAGCCTTCCTGATATCGATGGCGTGGAGGTCATGCGCCACATGCGCGAGCGGGTAAATGTTCCGATCATCATGGTCACAGCCAGGGGCAGTGACACTGACAAGATCCTCGGACTTGGGCTCGGCGCCGATGACTACATCTCCAAGCCATTCAATCCGCAGGAGTTGTCAGCCCGCGTCCAGGCTGTATTGCGGCGCTCCCATGGTGCCCCGGCTGATGGTGCCAGAGTCGTCGCCGGCGATGTCGAAATAGACCTCACCAAGCGTGCTGTCCTGCGCTCCGGCGAAAGGGTGAAGCTCAGTCGCACAGAATGGCTACTTCTCCAGACGCTGGCCGCCAACGCCGGAAAAGTCGTCCTCCACAACGAGCTCCTGAGCAAGGTCTGGGGCCCTGAATACCGGGACGAGCTGGAGTACCTGCGGGTCTGGGTCTCGCGCCTCCGCCGCAAACTGGAGTCGAACCCGTCCGAGCCCGAGATCATCAAGACTTTCCAGGGGATAGGTTATCTCCTGGATGCGGAGGCAACCGCTCCCGCCGTTGCCGCTGCTCAGACCTAAGGCCTTCGCCGACGCTAACAGGAACGCCCGCCACAACGGCGGGCGTTCCTCGTGGCTTCCGGCTACCGGCAGGTGCAGCCGGTGCCTTCCGCACAGCCCTCGCAGCAGTACATCTGGCCCTGGAATTCGTAGCCGAGGCCGCCGTTCCCCTGCCACTCGTTGCGGCTCATTCCGCAGTTCGGGCAAGGCGTCCCGGTACTCATTCCCGGTATCTCTGCTTCGTCGATTTTTGTCTGAGTCCGAGTCTCGTTTGTCATGGCTGGAACCTCCTTCGACTACCAGTTGCCTCGTCCGTAGTAGCCCCCGCTCAGCGCGAGGAGCAGCACGACCACCAGGAGTATGAAGAACAGTGGTGATACCGCCACGCCCAGTCCCCCGAGCAGGAGGATCAAGAGTAGCGCGACCAGAAGTAATGCGATCAAGACGCTCTCCTTTCCTTATTGACTCGGCTGCGGCTGCTGTTCGCCACCGCTGCCACTATTTGGGCCCACATCGATATCGCCGTTGATGTCGATATCTGAGCCTTCCTCAGTCCCGGTGTCGGGGACAGCCGATCCGTCGTTGTCGTCGTCCCAGGGGGCCCAGGCGAACAAAGCGACGAACAGAACAACCCCGATGATCAAGAACACTAGCGCGCCCATCCACCCGGCGAACCCGGAGGCATCGGCGTGCCCGTCATGATGGTGAGTATCCATGTAATGGACCCCTCCTTTCCTGTTCAACTTAGCTGCTCACGCGGGACGTTCGCATAACTGCGATACCCTGAGAAATTGCTGGGGAATAACAGTATTCGAGTCTCTGAGGAGCCTCTGGCGTCGCTATGCCGCTGCAGCCAGCTCCTTCATAAGCTCTTCTTTGCGGGCGATCATTGCCTCGCCCACCGCCGCCACGTCGTCTCCTAGCGCCTTTCGCGCCTCCGGAAACATCGCTGTCTCCTCTTCTTCGATGTGGTGCTCGATGTTCTCCTGCAGAACCTTCATCTTTGCGTCGTAGTCTTCCTCATCCGTGCTCATCCCCTTGAGCTCTTCCATGATCAAGTCGGCGACGTGGTGCTCCTCGTACCCCTCCAGCACGATCTCCTGGCCTTCCTTCGAGGCGTTCTCGCGCACAGCCGGGTAGAAGATCTCTTCCTCGATGGTCTCGTGGACCGCCAGCTCGGCGAATATCTTCTCCGCCAGCTCTTGCTTCTGCTTGAACGCCCGGTCACCCTTCTCTTCGTATTCCCGGAACATCTTCTTCACCTTGTTATGGTCCTGCTTAAGCAATGCGAACGCATCCATTGGTTTGATCCTTTCTTGTTGTGACTATAGGTTGCTGGAACCATCGTAGAAGCAGCGGGGGCTCCGATGCGTGACAGTGCCTGGCAACGATGTGCCGAAATGCTAACAGTCAGCCGGCAGAATCCGTGGCGGGTGACTACTTGCGCGTGCTCTGCCGCTTCGCGTCAGACGGACGGCTGGCGCCGCTGTTTCGTCGTGGCGCCGCGTCGCCGTTGTTTCGGGCGCGCTTTGCTACTTTTTCATAGTCACCCAACGCCTTTTCCAGGTCCTTAGGGTGCATGTTCTCCATATCGAGCGTAGCGTTTCGGGCACCGCCTAGCGACGTGATGATCTCGTCCAGTTTCACCTGCACGGCGGCGCTGTCTTGGTTCTGCGTGTTCTGGATCAGGAACACCATCAGGAATGTGATCACGGTCGTCCCCGTGTTGATCACCAACTGCCAGGTGTCGCTGAACCCGAAGAGCGGCCCGCTCACAGCCCAGATCACAACAATTGCGCTCGCCGCCGCGAACGTCGCCGGTTTCCCGGTCGCCAGTGCCATGAACCTCGCCAGCCGCGAGAACACAGACGCCGGCCGCGGTGACTTCCTCGTTCTTCCCATCTCTACAATTCCTTCTTTGCTGCCGATACTGGCCCCTGGACCGATGAAGATTCCACCGGAATGAGGCGAGTGCGGAGCACCTTCAACCCCCGGTGCTGAAGCGATTTCACGGCACTCTCGGTTCGCCCGACGATCCCCGAAACCGATCTCGTGTCCAACCCGATGAGAAAGCGCAGGATGATCACTTCGCGCTCCGGCGCGCGCAACCCTCCCAGCGCCCGGTACAGCCGGCGCCGCTCCTGGGCTTCCTCGACCAGCGACTCCGGGCAGGCCTTCGATGTCAGGATCACCTCGTTCAGCGCCATCCTCTGCCGGCGTTTGCCGTGCCGGTGTCGGTCGATCAATTTGTTGCGGGCGATGCTGAACACCCAGGCCGAAAACGGTACCCCGGTCGGCCGGTAGCGCCCAATAGATTCGATTACTTTCAGCATTACATCGGAGGCCATGTCCTCCGCCCCCTGCACGCCACGCACGTTCGACAGGGAGAAGTTGTAGATGCGCGGGTAGTAGCTGGCGCAGAGCGAACCCAGCGCGTCGTTGTCCATATCCTGCGCGCGCCGCACGAGCTGAAGCTCCGCATTGAAATTCTCCGGCGTCGGCGCCGGCGCGGCGTATGAGCTAGCGAGCGCCGGCGCTGCCAACCGCTATTCTCCTGATCGAGTCTCGATCCCTGACCTTGATCGCCGCGAAGCGTGGAAGTCTCGCCGTCACTCTTCGCGGTGACCACGTCGCGCCGTCCACGGCCTGGCCGCACGAACGGCAGAAGCCGAACCACCCGGTTGTGCGCTCTATGTCGCCGCAGCACATCGGGCAGGTGCCACCAAACGCCTTCATAGGAAGGCCATCCTACTCGTCGCGGATCGTCCCTGCCGTCGTGCGAGTGCGGCTGGTGTGGTATCGTTCGCCGGTCGCGGGGATGTTCATCAGCGCCCAGAGCCCCAGGATCAACAAGATGCCCACGGCAACAACGGCAGCCATCGCCGTCAGCGTCGCCGGGTCGAACACTCCGTCATTCCCTACTGTGCTCGTTGAGGCGATGCCCTCGAATGGGTCGACCAGCCAGTTACTAGCGTCGTAAATGAAGTCTACGAAGCCGTTGGCCGGGTTCGCGCCACCGAGCAGGAAGGCGAACCGGAACCCTAGAAGCGTCTCCAACGCAAGCATTCCTACCGCCACCAGTGCTGCGAGCGTCGCTAACGTGCCCCTGGCGACGTCCGTTGGGTTCGCATGCCTCTCCACCACCTCATCGGACGCCGCCACCTGGTTGTCGCGATACTCCACCGGCTCATCCACCACAGTGTGGTGGCCGGTTTCATCAGTACGTCTTGCCGTCATCATTCTCTCCTTCCGTCCCGCCGGACGTGGGTCAGGCTGCGAGCCCGACCGGTTTCCGTGCCAGAAGATCGGTTACCTGTATTGCCATCGTCTCGCTCATCTCCGCCGAGAAGCGCGAAGTCAGCACCCGGCGCGACCCGCACTGCAGGCACACCAGCTCTGTCTCTCCGAGGTCGTCTTCCTTGAACATGTCCCCGCCGCAGCGGCCGCAACCCTTGAACACCATTTGCGGAATCCTCCTTCTCTCCGGGCGTGGGCACAGCGTATTCCCGGGCGCCTTACGCAGACGTAACGACATCGGTTTTCAGAGATTGCAAACGTGTATCAGGCGCAGCGCGTCGAATACAGCGGTAAGGGAGGGTGTGGGGCCTTGGGAGGAAGAGGGGCTGGTCGGGGCGGCCGGATTCAAACCGGCGACCTCTTGAACCCCATTCAGAACGAAGCCGAAGAGCGTAGAGACGCCGCGGGATCTGTGCCGTGGGACGGAGTAGGCGATTCCTTGTAAATACCTGACCAACCTAATGCATGGTGTAGGATACAGTCACCCACGCCGCTCCAGGAGAGCGACAGGAGGAGGTCGTCTTTGCGCGAGGGGCCTGGTTCCGGCGGCATCGATATCGTTCTCCGCGGGGCGTCTCCTTTCGTGGGCCGCCAAGCTGAGCTGGCATTCCTGAAGGCCAGCCTGGAGCAAATCACTGAGTCCAGCCGTTTTCAGGTCACGCTGATCGCCGGCGAGGCGGGGATGGGCAAGACTCGATTGGTGCGTGAGCTCAGACTCGCCGCTGGCGAGACTTTGGTGCTCCATGGCCGCTGTTACGAGGACGCAACCATCCCATACCTCCCGTTCGTCGAAGCACTGGGCTCATGCCTCGAGCAGTGCCCGAACGCCCTCGAAGAATTGCCGGCGCCTGAACAAAACGACATCGCACGACTTCTGGGCAAGAGTTCCCGTGCCTCTGCCGCCGCGTATGAGTCCACTCTCGCAGAAGCGGAACGATTACGATCAGCTTTCGCGGTCGTACGGCTCTTCGGGGGGGTCTCACGTCGCCGGCCCCTGATCGTCATTGTCGACGATCTTCAGTGGGCGGACGAGCCATCACTCGATTTGTTCACACATGCCGTGTTCGCGATGGCCGACAGCGCTGCCTATACCCGCGCTCCAGCCCTTGTGATCGCCACCTATCGCCCGGGCGAGGCAGAGCCGCAGGTGGCTCGCGCGATTGAGCGCCTGGAGCGAGAGCACCTATGCACAACCCTGGAACTGACTGGTCTCAGCGAAGTCGAGATCGCTCAACTGATTCAGGGTCTGGGGTTCGCGCACCCTTCGCGTCAGCTCGTCGGTACTGTACTCGAAGCTACTCGAGGCAATCCCCTGTTCGTCCAAGAAGCTATAGTGCACCTCGCAAAGATCGGCGCGATCGAAGAGCGCGGAGGCTATCTGGTGACCCGGTTGGCGTCATCTGATCTGAAGCTTCCCGAGCAGGTGACTGAGGCGATATCGGCGCGCCTCAGGGGCCTCCCACCCAATCAGCGCGACATCCTGACACTGGCCGCCGTCCTGGGCGACAGCTTTGAATTCGCGGTACTCCAGGCTGCCTACCGAGAGTCCGAAGATGCGCTGCTTGAGAGCCTGGAGCAGTGCATACACCAGCGCCTACTTCAAAGCGACGGCAACCGGCTCCGCTTCGCACACCCGCTGATAAGACACGTGCTGTACAGCGAGACGATCGGCCCGCGGCGGCAGAGGCTGCACGCACAGATAGCAGCGGCGCTTGAGGAGCTTTATGCCGATCGCTCGGATGAGCACATCTCCGAGGTAGCGCACCATCTGGTTCGCGCCGGCCCTCTAGCCGCCGCCGAGAAGGTCGTAGAGTACGCCAGACGCGCTGCAGACAAAGCCTTCAGCGTGTACGCGTGGGGCGAAGCCGCGCAGTATTACGAAGCAGCGCTCGCGGCGGCGCGAGACAGCGACCGATTCTCAACTGGAGATCGGGCAGAGCTACACAGGTTGGCAGCGTTCGCTCACTCTCACGGTCAGGACATCGGTCCAGCGCGCGCGCACATTGAAGAAGCAATCAAGGCGTTTCGGGACGCCGGCGATCTTCGCGGCCTTGCGATCGCGCTCGCCCAACAGGGACGCGATCACAACGCCCGAACTCCTCCCGGGGGAATGGTCGATGTGCAGCCGCTCGAAGATATCCTGGAGGAGCTGGGCGATAGTGAGCCTGGTCTGCGTGGGGTCATTTATGCAGTTCTAAGCTCCTTACACTGGACCGCGAGGCGCCAGTCAGAGAAGGCCGAGGATGCGGCTCGGCGCGCCCTCGCGCTGGGCCAAGAAGTCAAGGACGATCGGCTCTGCGCACAGGCAGCCTCTAGTCTGGGACTTACGCTGATGGACACCCTCCAGGTCACAGAGGCGCTGGATAGCTGGCAAGACTCCTTGCGTTACGCACGCAAAGCCAGCGATGCGTGGATAGAAGGATGGCCTCTCGCTCGCATTCCTTGGCCCCTCGCTTTGCTGGGCCGTCTCGATGATGCGGAGGCAGCAGCCAGGGCGGCCAGCAGCACGCTCGCCGGCACTCACAACTGGGCAGACGCATCTCTGGCTGCGGCTACCCTGGTCTCGACGGCCGTCTTCAAGGGCCACTTTGAGGAGGCGCGGCGGCACGCTTACGAAGGGCTGGCGCTCGCGCGCCGTTCGGGGTACCCGTGGGGGTCCGTCCTACTCCTGCCCTCGCTTGCGGCCGCGCGTTGCCAGCAGGGCGCCTGGGAAGAGGCGGAATACGCCCTGAATCTCCTGGTCGAGCCGGGCGAGGTCTTCGAAGAAGTGAGCGCGCCGGTGCAAGCCCTCGGCTGGCTTTGCCGCCAGCTTCTGCGAGGCCATGCAGCCGGGCCTGATGCGATAAGGCAAGAAATGACCTCCAATCTAGGCGAGGCGTTGAAACAGGCGCGTCCAGATGTCCCGACGTTGTCCGCGTTCGCGGGTCTCGTCGAGATCGGTGGACTCCTGAAGGACCCTGAGATGGTGGAACGCCCAGCCTCAGTCCTGGAGTCGGCACTCTCCAAAGGAATCGTCCTCACCAGCGGCTGGGGGTTCCTGATCCCAAGGGTCTTGGGAGTCGCTGCCGACGTCCGTCGCGAGTGGGTGAAAGCTGAGGCATACTTTCAGGCGGCTATGAACGTTGCGACCAGACTCGGTGCGAGGCCAGAGCTTGCGCGTTCGCAACTGGATTATGCGCGCATGCTTACGAAGCGCAATGGCACCGGTGATCGTGCGAGCGCGTCTGAGCTGTTAGCACAGGCTGCCGCACTCTTCTCCGAACTGGGCATGGAGCCGTTCTGGCATGAGTCAGAGCGGCTCGCCTCCACCCTGCAAACCCTGGTTTCCCCGACGGCGCGTACACGAATCGAGTATCCGGACGGACTGAGCGACCGCGAGGTCGAGGTGCTCAGGATGGTGGCGGCGGGGAAAACCAACCAGCAGATTGCAGACGAACTGGTGTTGAGCATCAAGACGGTGGCGCGGCACGCTAGCAATATTTTCGACAAGACGCGCGTCGACAATCGCTCTGGCGCCACCGCGTATGCCTTCGAACACGGTCTCGTGTCCCAGGCGCGCAGCCAGGAGCCCGCCGTTGGGCTCGCAGTCGAGGCGAGCTCTCCAGGCCCGGAGGCGCCGGCGCCCGCCGCAGGTACAGACGCCGCGCCGCGCCGCCTCCTCGTCGTCCTCTTCACCGACATGGTTGGCTCGACGTCACTCACGGAGCGACTGGGAGATGCCGCAGCGCAGGAAATTGTGCGCGCCCACAACGCGATTGTGCGCTACTGCCTGAGAAGACACGGCGGTTCCGAGATCAAGCACACAGGCGACGGCATCATGGCGCGCTTCGACTCCGCGTCAGCGGCGGTCCAATGTGCCGTGGACACTCAGAAAGCGCTCTCCGGATACAACCGCGAGCACGCGGACGCGCCCATCGGTCTCCGCATCGGCCTCAACGCCGGTGAACCCGTCTCCGAGGAGGACGACCTGTTCGGGGCCGCAGTGCAGATCGCTGCCCGCATTGCCGGGGTCGCCGAAGGGGGCCAAATACTGGTTTCGGACGTCGTGAAGCAACTCGCGACCGGCAAGGGGTTGAGATTCGCCACCCACAAGCCGGTCGCGCTAAAAGGGCGGTCGGAACTCTACCAACTGCATGAGGTAAGATGGGACGGCTGAAGCGCCCGCCCGCACCGCCGGGATCCCACAGCAGAGGAGGATGCAATGAGACTAAGGCTCCGGACATTAACGGAAGCGCTGCGCACCGGTAAGGGACCAACAACACGCGCCCTGGATCTCATATTCACCCCGCCTTACGAGGGGATTGGCCTCACCGAGGTGCAAGACGAAGACGCGCTCAACACGCCTCTTGCGGACTGGGGAATCGAACTGATGCTGAGTCACGGCGCATCCGCTGCGGAGGTGATGCACATTAACGACTGGCCGGACGCGATGAAAGAAACTTTGCGGCGAGACGTCCTGGCGCCTGCTGTCG
The DNA here is from genome assembly GCA_963717065.1 of uncultured Chloroflexia bacterium. Lineage (GTDB taxonomy): Bacteria > Chloroflexota > Dehalococcoidia > SM23-28-2 > RBG-16-64-32 > CAVQVC01. The sequence continues at coordinate 292,819 of CAVQVC010000001.1, forward strand.
CGAATGAGCAAAGGGTTCGCTTCTTCTGGGAGCCGTATGAGGGCGACGAGGCGGTCTGGGTGGACCGCACCCCTGTTTCCCCCGGGGAATTAGCTGTCACTTTCCGCACCCCACGATCGAAGATCGTTCAGACGTCCGTCGAAGAGTTCGACGTAGGTGTGGGCACAGTCGGCGGCGGGCTGGCATGAAGCTTCGATGTCACCCGGAATCCAATCGTAATTGTAATTCCATCTATATGACAGGCAATCTCTTGCAAGGAGCGGGGCTGGTCGGGGCCGGCTTCGAACCGGCGACCTCTTGAACCCTATGCGCAGCGGCCAAAATCGCGCCGAAGACGCGGATGAAGGCACGGATATTGTATCTGGCCGAGCGTTGACCGCGAACAGGCCAGCGTTGACATGCCGTCAATCACTCCTGCTTCCGGAATCCACCCCCACTTCAGGAAGTTCAGCGGCCCGAAAAGTGGCACGCTTGGAATCGTCTTGACCGCAGGCCATGGCTCCTTAACGTCATTCGTGTCGCAACCGAAAGGAAATGATGGACATCGGCGGATCAACCAGAATACCGCCGGGTCTTGAAACAAGAATTCGAAGGCCGGCCGGGGAGCGAGATCCTCTCGGTGCTTCGCGCCTCAGCCGGCCTTACGACACGGCCTGGTTACTTCACGGGCACTTTGGTGGCTTTTGCCTCCGTCCGGACCGGTTTGGGGACTGACACCTCCAGCACTCCGTCGGTATAAGAAGCCTCAACGGATTGAGCGCTCGCGCCCTCGGGCAGGCGAATCGTGCGAGAGAATTCGCCAAAGGAGCGCTCTGAGCAGTAGTAGTTCTCCTCCTTGATCTCCTTCTCCTCTTCGCGCTTTCCACCTACCGTGAGCAAATCGCCTTCGACGGTTACATCGATGTTTTCTGCCTTCAGGCCAGGTACGTCTGCACGCATGATCAGCTTGCCCTCTCGTTCGAAAACGTCGATCTCTGGCCATTCAGCCAACCAGGTCCGGGCAAACCGCCGCGAGACCGGGAACCCGCGCATGAAGCGGTCGAAGTACCGCTCGACGTCGGGCCACAAGGCCGTTCGTCGGGGCCGTTCCGTCACGGCCACTCCTTGCTTGCTCTGTCCGTTCGCGTTCATGGGACACCTCCTTTTGTTCTGACTTCTGCAAGCATCGTCGCACCGAACAAAGGGCGTGGCGAGTGCCATCATTCCAGACTGCGGTGGGCCATTTGGCCCAGCAACCTTTCTGATTGCTCTCAGGGAGCGGTGGCGGCCAGTCTGAGCTGGAGGTAGCTGAGGCAGTCGTTGAGCGTGCGGAGCTTTCCGTAGTCCCTCTCCGGTATGTCCACACCCAGCTGTTCGTCCACGGCGATCAGAAAGTTCAGAAAATCCATCGAGTCGATATCCAGCTGGTCACGGACCCTTTCATCCCAATCCAGCGAGGCCATGTCGGCGTCTGGCGCGAGCTCCGAAAGGATTTTGAGTAAAGCGTCCTTCAATTCCATCTCATTCATAGCTTCTCTGGCTCCTGCAGCAAGCGGTCGAGAGATACGAGGAAGACACTGCCGCGGTGCCCGTCGATAACTCTGTGGTCCGCGGTCAGCGTTGACGAAACCACAAGTCTGGACTCGACAAGTCCTCCCTCTGCCCATGGCTTCTCCACCAGTCTACCGAATCCCACAAGAGCCACCTGCGGCGGGTAGATCAGACCAAAGACAGCGTCGGCGCCGGACTCACCCAGGCTGGTGACGGTAATCGTGGGATCGCTGATCTCTGAGCTGCGCAGGCGGCCGGCTCTCGCCCGCAGCACCAGGTCTCGCGATGCGCTCATGAGGTCGTCCAGGGTACGGTGATCCGTGTCTGAAAGCGCGGGCGCCACCAGGCCTCCGCTGCGCAGGGAGATCGCCACGCCCACGTTGATCATCGGCAGCAGCTCCACCCCGTTCTGCGACCAACGAGCATTCAACTCCGGGACCTCCCGCAGCGCTAGTGCTGTCGCCTTGATCAGCAGCGGTGCGTATAGCAACCGGTCTGCTACTCGTCGCTTTTCGTTCTCGGCCGTCAACCACGTAATTGCCACCGACATGTCAATGTCCCGGGTGATGTGGAACTGCGGTATCTCGCGGGCCGATCGGCTCATCGCCACCGCGATCGCCTGGCGCATCCGGGTCTGGCGCTCAGCCGCGGAGTCAACGGGTAGATCGGCTGACCCGGTGGCTCCCCTCTCTACATCCTCGCGCGTGATTCGGCCTTCCGGGCCGGTGCCGACAATGCTCGCCAGATCGATTCCCCGCTCTTCCGCAAGCTTCCTCGCGGCAGGGGAGACGCGAACGCGAGCCCCTGCCGTCGGATGGGGCGCGTGATCGCCAACTGATAGTGACGGCCGCGCTCGTGTGGTCGTCGGGCCGGCCTGGGGTGCCCCCAGCTTGGGCGCCGCGGGCGCTCGGCTCGTTGCCGCTGCTTCCCTATCAACCCGTACCAGTGCCAGCGGGGTTCCGACTGGCACCTTGGCGCCCTCGCCGACGAGCAGTTGTTCTACGACTCCGGCCAGGAATGACTCCACCTCAACTGTGGCTTTGTCAGTTTCCACCTCGACGATGATTTCTCCCCGTTCCACCCGCTCGCCCGGTTGCTTGCGCCATGCGACGACAATCCCCTCCGTCATATCCGCTCCAAGGATCGGCATCACGAACTCTGCCATCCCTACATCAATCCTCGCGCTGCCGCGATGATCGCCGCCGGCTGCGGTAGTGCCGCATCCTCCATATGTTTCGCGTAGGGCATCGGGACCTCCGCTGAACACACGCGGGCTACGGGGGCATCCAGGTCATCAAAGCCCCCCTCCATAATGCGCGCGGAGACCTCCGCCGCAAGGCTGCAGGTGCGCCAGCCCTCGTCCACAATCACGGCGCGGTGAGTCCTCGAGACGGATTGCAAAACTGTTTCCATGTCCAGGGGCCGAAGTGTCCTCAAATCGATCACATCGGCCTGTATTCCCTCTCTCGCCAACTCCTCGGCGGCGGTCAATACTTTGGGAAGGCTGCCGCCGTATGTGACGATCGTAACGTCGTCGCCCTGTCTTCGCAGTTCAGCCCGCTCTATATCCACGGGTCCGGCGCCTTCGTCAACTTCACCCTGGGTTGGGTAAAACGTCGCGTGCTCGAAAATGAAAGTGGGATCCGGTTGCGTGACCGCCGCCAGCAGCATTCCGCGTGCATCCGCCGGAGTGGCCGGCGTGAGAACTCTGATACCAGGAATATGCGCGTACCAGACTTCGAGGCTGTGTGAGTGCTGCGCGGCAAGCTGCCGGCCGCCACCGGTCGCCATCCGCACCACCAGCGGAACGCTGATCTGGCCACCTGACATGTACCGCAGCGTCGCCGCGTTGTTCAATATCTGATCCATCGCAAGCAGGCTGAAGTTCACGGTCATGATTTCTACAACCGGCCGCATGCCATTCATAGCTGCACCAATGCCGGCCCCCATGAACGCAGACTCGGAAAGTGGAGCGTCTCTGATCCTCTCGGCACCAAACTCGTCGAGGAGACCATGGCTCACGGCAAATGCGCCGCCGTAGCGCCCGACGTCCTCGCCTATCAGAAAAACGCTTGGGTCGCTGTTCATCGCGTCTCTCAGGGCTGACCGGATAGCCTCGCGGTAGGTCATCGTGGCCATGTCAGGTTGTCACGCCCTTCAGCAGGTCCTCGGCCGGCTCCCAGGTTCCCCCCTCGGCCTCCGCAACAGCTCGTGTCACTTCGTCTGTAATAGCGGATTCGATCTCTTCTGCCCGCCGGTCGCTGAGGATCTCCCAGTCCATCAACCGTTCCCTGAAGAGCGCGATCGGGTCTCGCTTCTTCCACTCCTCGACTTCAGCCTTCGACCTATACAGCTCGGGGTCGGCCATTGAATGTCCGCGGAAGCGATAGGTCTGGCACTCCAAGAACTGCGGGCCCTCTCCTCGACGCACAGCATCCCATGCGTGCCGGACCGCGCCTTCGACTGCGAGGACGTCCATCCCGTCTACGGTCTCGGCCGGCATTCGATGCACCCGCGCCTTGGCCGCAATGTCTGGCTGCGCCTGTGAAATCTCCACCGCGGTTCCCATCGCGTAGAGATTGTTCTCACAGATAAACAGGACGGGAAGGCGCCAGAGAGAGGCCAGGTTCAGAGACTCGTGGAACTCGCCCTCGGCCACCGCTCCTTCGCCGAAGAAGCAGGCGGTAACACGATTTCGCCCCTTCATCTTATCCGCGAGAGCAAGCCCAACGGCAATCGGAAGTCCGCCGCCGACAATAGCGTACCCCCCATAGAACCGTCGACTCACGTCAAAGATGTGCATCGAGCCACCTCGGCCCCGACTGGCGCCGTTCGATTTGCCGAACATTTCCGCCATCAGAGACCCCGGGGTAACGCCTCGCGCGAGCGCATGACCGTGCTCGCGGTAGGTGGCCACAATGGCGTCCTCCTCCGTCAGCGACTGCATTGCCCCCACGGCCACCGCTTCCTCACCGACGTATAGATGAAGAAAGCCACGGATCTTGCCGGCCTGGTACATCTCGGCTGCCTTTTCCTCAAAGCGGCGTATCAGCAACATTTCGCGTAGCAATGCCAGTGCATGCTCGCGCTCCGGTGGAGCCCTCTCTTCCGAGTGTCTCGTTCGCATCTAGGCAGTCTCCAGCGTCGATGTATCGCCTTCAGGCAACCCGAGTTCGCGCGCCTTCAACAAACGCCGCATGATCTTGCCGCTGCGAGTCTTGGGAACGGAGGTCACAAATTCGATCTCTTTTGGCGCTGCCACAGCCCCGAGCCGCCCGCGAGCAAACGCCATGATCTCGCGCTTGAGCGCATCGCCTGGCTCGACCCCGGGCTTGACAGCCACGAACGCCTTCACGAGCTCGAGGGCAACGGGGTCAGGCTTACCTATGACCGCTGCCTCTGCCACCGCTGGATGCGCGAGCAGGACGCTCTCCACCTCGAAAGGCCCCACCAGGTGCCCTGACGTCTTAATAACGTCGTCGGCACGGCCGACGAACCAGTAATATCCATCGACATCTCGCCGGACCAGATCGCCCGTGAGGTACCAGCCATCTGCAAAGCAGCTTGTATACCGCTCTGGGTCTTCCCAGTATCCGCGAAACATGGAGGGCCACCCTGCTTTCAGGGCAAGCTCTCCATCGACGTCAGGCTCATCGATTATGCGTACGGAGCCTTCGGCGCTCCTGCTCACCACCGCAGCATCGATGCCCGGTAAGGGCCGCCCCATTGAGCCCGGCTTTATATCCATCGACGCGAAATTGGCGATCATGATGCCGCCTGTTTCCGTCTGCCACCAGTTGTCGTGAAAGGGTCTGCCGAAGGCCTCATTACCCCATACCACGGCATCAGCGTTGAGGGGCTCCCCTACACTGCCGAGAAACCGCAGCTGCGGATAGCTGCGCTCCTTTGCGAGATCCGCGCCCATCTTCATCAACATACGAACAGCCGTTGGAGCCGTGTACCAGACTGTAACTTTCTCTTCATCGAGTATCCGGTACCAGCGCTCAGCGTCGAAATCCTCCTCGTCGACAATGCAGGTAACTCCATTGGTGAGAGGTGCGATTATCCCGTACGACGTACCGGTCACCCAGCCTGGGTCGGCTGTGCACCAGAACACGTCCTCCTGATGAAGGTCAAGCGCCAACTTTCCCGTCGCATCGTGCACCACCACGGCGTCGTGAACGTGGATCGCGCCCTTTGGCGTTCCCGTCGTCCCGCTCGTGAAATGGAGAAGGGCCAAGTCCTCAGGCTCGGTGGGTTTAATTGTGAACTCGTCGCTGGCAGCTTCCATCAAGCGCGCGTAGCTCAGGGTGTCGGGTGTATTCGTTGGCCCGCGCTGGTCTCCAACAAGGATCACGAACTCAAGGAAGGGAAGCTGGTCCCGTATTTGGGCCACCTTGCGCTCATATAGCGCGGCTGTCGTGAGCAACACGCGCGGCCGGGCGATCGACATACGTGCGCGGATCGGCTCAGGCCCAAAAGCCGAAAAGAGTGGCGAGAACACCGAGCGATTCTTGAGCGACCCCAGCGCCGCGACGTAGAGCTCAGGGATCCGGCCCGTCAGCGCAAAGACCCTCTCGCCCTTCGCGACTCCTAGCGTTTGCAGCACGTTAGCAAAGCGGTTCGACAGCCTGCTCAGGTCCCCGTACGTGTACTCTTGACGCTCGCCGCGCTTCCCCAGCCACCTGATCGCCACGTGTTCGCGCCGATCGCCGGCTGCATGCCGGTCGACGGCCTCGTACGCGATGTTCAACCCCTTGCCTCCGGGAAGCCCGCTGAGCTCGCGCCGCGCCGCCCCCCACGTGAAGGCGCGGCAGGACTCCTCGTAATTCTCGAGGTGTGGCCTTGGTTGGCCGTCCCCGATCTTGCGTATTAATCCCGCCGCACGCGCCGTCGTCATGTTGTTCTTCTCCCGGGCGAAACTGTCGGTAGCATAGTGTGTCGAACGTATCATCCCGCTTCGTGTCGCCCGAGGGCCATACGGCTCTGACAACGGGGTGCTGTTGCCACTAACATTACCTACCCGCGTAACATACCTTCTGCCTGGTTACTTCGAAAGGTAGGCTACGGAACTATGTACACGCACATTCTCGTTACGCTCGACGGCTCTGAAACGTCCGAGGCTGCGCTGGTTGAAGCGCGTCGCCTCGCCGAAGGCGTGGACGTCAAGGTGACGCTCTTCAGCGTCGCCGAAACGCCTGCATCCACAAGCGAAACGCCGGAGCCGTCCCGCGGCGCAGGCTTCTTCGCGCCCGGCTCTGCTGCCAAGGGGCCGGAGCAGCGTACCTTCGAAGACCGCGGACAAGCCATCGCTAGGGTCAAAGATGAGACGCAGGCTTATCTCGCCGAAAAGGCAGCGCCACTTCGCGAGCTGGGTATTGGCGTTGAGACCCAGGCGGCCACCGGCGACCCTGTAGAGGAGATACTCCGTGTGGCCGACTCCAGCGGCGCCGATCTGATAGTCATGGCCACTCACGGCCGCACCGGGCTCGCGCAGGTCGTATCTGGGAGCGTCGCGTCGCGAGTAGTCGGCAGCGGCGTACGGCCGGTCCTGCTGGTGCGCCCGGCCAAGCTTCGCTGAGGCCTACCCGGCGACGAATCCTCCGTCTACAACGAACGGCGCGCCTGTGCAGAAGCGAGACTGATCGGATGCAAGAAAGAGCGCCATGGCCGCGATATCCTCCGGCGACCCGAAATGGCCCACAGGCTCCATCGCCTCGAAAGCCTTCCGGGCTTCAGCGTTGTCACCGACGAAACGCTCGACCATCGGTGTCCATATCACTCCCGGACAGATCGCGTTCACACGGATGCCCTGGGCCGCATACTCCAGCGCGGCAGTCTTGCTCAACTGGATCACTCCACCCTTCGAAGCACAGTAAGCCGGTAACCCGCGGAAGCCAACAATCCCCGCGACTGAAGCGTTGTTGATTATCGATCCGCCGCCGCGCTTCAACATCTCAGGGATCGCGTACTTCATTCCAAGGAACACGCCTTTGAGATTTATTCCGATCACGCGGTCCCAGTTCTCGACTGAGCAATCAGCGGTCAGACCCTGATCCCCTTCCACGCCGGCATTGTTGAAAATGACATCCAGACCTCCGTAGAAATCGGACGCCTTCTCGATCATTGCCCGGACGTCTTCCGGTTGCGCAACGTCCACCCGCACAAAAACGGCATCTCCCCCGCTGGCCTTGATCGCCTCGACCGCTTCGCTGCCCTGGGCGTCGCTCCAATCGGCAGCCACAACCTTCGCTCCTTCGCCCGCGAAGAGGGCGGCCGTGGCCTTGCCTATGCCGGACGCCGCGCCTGTCACAATTGCAACCTTGTTATCAAGCAGACCCACTGAGCTCTCCTTCCTTCCTCGGCTTCCCGCAGCCCGAAGGCCCCATGATCGCGACCATCTCTCCGCGCTTGATCGCCAGGTCCACGCCTGCGAGAGCGTCAACGGTGACCTTCCCGGTTTCATAGCGCTTGACGACACCCGCGGCGCGGACGATCCAGTCCTGTTGACCGGTGCCGGCTGGCGCGAGCTCTTCCTGCGATATCACCATGCGAACAAGGCTACAGTCTTGAAATCGCTCCCTGGCAGGGGCATCCGTCCCGAGAGAGGCGGGCCTTTCGGCCCGCCCGAACGCTTGGTCACGGTCGGCGCTTGGGGCAACGTCGCCGTGCCCGTACCGTCACAGCCTCACTGGGCCGAATGTCACAAGCGCAACGCTACAGATGGCACATAACGCGGGAAGCGGAGGTCGACTAGCGTGTAAGGAGGTGCAAAGTATGCCTGACACGACTGACGACCACGAGACCAGACGGATCGCTGCCGCAGCGGGTATGGAACCACGTCATATTCTTAGCGAGGCGCGGCACCCCCCAGGCTGCGCCCCGGTGCCCTTCAGTGAGCCAACCACGTTCGAAGGCGCCGCGTGAAACTCATGAGCGATCGATCGGCAAACCCCGATTCCGTTTCAGCGGTTCTCGACGAGTTGAGGCGGGGTGCCTGCGTAATCGGCTCTCATTCGGGTGAAGCTGTGAGCACAATGCCGGCAGAGTGGGTGATGCAGGTTTCAATCGTGCCTCGCTTGGTGGCGATTTCCATCGATAACGAAGCGGGCATGCTGCGAGATCTTCGAGACTCCGGAACGCTGACCCTTAGCCTGCTGACCGATGATCAGTCGGGATCGGAGTTCAACTCACACAGCGTCGATGCGACATCATTCGAGCTCGGAGAACACACCGGTTGTCCGATCCTTAAGGACGCGGCTGGCTGGCTCGAATGCCGGGTTCGCATGACTGTGCCGGTTGGCGACCATACACTCGTCGTCAGCCGGATCATAGACGGCGGTCTGCGCAGAGACGGCCATGGTGACGGCACTTAGGCCAACTGTTACTCGATCTCGTAGGACTTGGTCCTTCTTTCGGCGATGAATGCGGCTGCCTCCGACCGCCGCCGCAGGTTTAGCTTGCTCAGTATGCTGGAGACGTAGTTCTTCACGGTCTTGTCGCTGAGGAAAATCTCGGCTGCTATCTCCTTGTTCGTCTTTCCCTCAGCGATTAGGCCGAGGACCTTCCTCTCCTGGTCTGAAAGTACGGCAAGTTCGTCTCCCTCCCCCCGGGCGAGCGCACGCATCCGCTCCAGGACCTTGTCTGTGATTGCCGGGTCCAACAGCGAGTCCCCATGGGCCACCTTCTCGATCGCCTCCGCCAGGTCTTGCCCTCTCGTCTGCTTCAGAAGGTAGCCAGAGGCGCCGGCCATGATCGAGCCGTAAACCGCCTCGTCATCCGCGTAAGACGTTAGCATCAACACCTTCGTCTCCGGTAACTCGCCCCGGATTTCGCGACACGCTTCGACACCGTTGCCGTCTGGCAGGCGGATATCCATGACGATGACATCGGGCTGCGCCTGGCGAGCGGCCGCGACAGCCTCCGCTACGGACCCCGCCTCACCGACGACATTTAGCCCCGGGCGGCGCTCAAGAAGCGTTCGCAACCCTGTGCGCACCACTTCATGATCGTCGACCAGGAGAACAGAGATTTGCTCGACCGTCATATATCATCCCCTGTCTGGCTCAACGGGAGTTCCACCCTGACGATGGTGCCATGCCCGGGCTCGCTGTCCAGAAACAAATGCGCGCCCATGCTCTTCGACCGGTCCTTCATGTTACGCATCCCGTGCTTTTCACCGCTTCTATCGCTTTGAAAGTCAAACCCCACTCCGTTGTCCTCGATCTCCAGCCAGACACGCTGCCCCTCAGCCGCCACCCTTACCTGCACGCTGGTCGCCTGCGAGTGCTTACTGATGTTGTTCAGTGCCTCCTGAGCGATGTGAAAGAGGCCAAGCGCATGATCAGCGCTGAGTATTCCATCCAGGGACTCTGGCGCTTCCACTTCGACCGCCATGAGCGTGTTAATACGAACGCCCTCGGCAAGCTCCATCAGCGCGCTCCGCAGATCTTCGACTTCCGACATTTTCGGCCGGAGGTCGAAGATATAGCTACGGATGTCCTTGATCACCTGATGCAGATCATCCATCGACCTGTCCAGGATGGGCTTGACTTCGTCCGGGGACGCCGCCAGCCGTTCTGAGGCGTCCTCGAGGTGAAGGGCGACTGCGTAGACGGACTGGATCACGCCGTCGTGCATGTCCATGGCGATACGGTCGCGCTCCTCCAGGCGGGCGAGACTCTCCAGTCGCTCCTGCAACTGAGCCGTTTCGATCGCCACTCCCGTGTAGTTAGCCAACGCCTCCAGTAGCTCAACCGCCCGTTTATCGATCGTTGCCTGATCACGGTTGCCGACCGCAATCGCGCCAAGGGGACCTTGCCTCCCTCGCAACGGAATGCACACGAACGAGGCCAGGCCTTCGTCCTTGAAGAGAATCGCGTCGGTGCGGAGTGGCTTGTCCGCGTCGCTCACGACTAGCGGTTCCATCAGGGTCTGGACCTCAGCGTCGGTGAGATGCAAGTCCTCGGAAGGCGTCTCGCTGAGCCCCGCGTGGGCGGCTACCCTGAAGGCATTGCCGGACGAATGGAGCACGATTGCCGCCACATCGGTTCGAAGCAGCTCTCGTGCCCGGGCGGCCACCGATGAGAGCAGATCGTCAAGGTTGTGCGAGGAGCTGACCTGGCGGCCAAGCTCGAACAGTGCCTTCGACTCTTGAGCCAGCCGGTATTCCGATTGATAGATCTCGGCGTTATCTATGGCTGCCGCCGCTTGTGCTGCGAGAATACGAACTATCTCTTCGTCCCTATCTGTGAATCGTGCCCCTTCAGCCTTTTCCGTGAGATAGAGGTTCCCGATGATTCGACCGCGAGAAACCAGCGGTACTCCGAGGAGCGAGCGCATCGGCGGATGATTTGCCGGAAAGCCCGCCGACCGCGGGTCTTTGCTCATATCATCGAGCCTGAGACTCGTCCCATCCTGCAGGAGGACAGCCAGCAAACCGCGACCTCGGGGGAGATCGCCGATACGTTCTCTATCCTCTTCAGAGATGCCCGTAAAGATGAACTGCTCGATGCCGCCGTCTCCACCAACCACACTCATCGCGGCATAGCGTGAGTTGACCAATCCCCTGGCGACGTCAACAAGCTTCTGTAAGACCGCCTCCAGGTACAGTTCCGACGTCAGGCTGACGCCCGCATCGGCGATCGCCCGCAAGTCGGCAATCGAATACGAACTTTCGCGCGTCATGGCCTCCGCATTATATCGTGCGCTCAAGAGAGTAGAGCGCCGGTGTGACCAATGGCACCGCGCCGCAGGATCCCGCTGGAGGGCTGCATTCCCCCCTCGCTCACCCGGCTCCGAGGCTGGCAAGCTTCTTCGCGCCCGTCGATGGTTGCCGGACTCAGTATCGCAGCAGAGCGCCGACCCCACCTCTGGCCACTAGGCTCTCGCACGCGCCGTCAAACATTACTTCAACTCGCCCGCCCTGCGCATACACCCGCTCGATCGCCCGTTCGATGATGTCGTCGACAGGGACGAGCCCTTTCTTGCAGCGTGGGCAGGCGGCTGCGTTGCCGGCATCCAGGTGCCCGCAGTTGACGCACTCCCGTCCCGCTGACGAGATACCCTCCGCAACCGCGAGCTCTTGCACCCGCCCGTCGCCAATTGCATCAAGAGTCGTCTCGAGACCCAGTATGCCGTGGCCTCCTGCGTCCGCCAACTCGGATATCCGCTGCAGCAACGCCTCCTCCTCGGCTCTCTCGTGCGCCTCAATAGTCGGCGTCAAAGCCGCCATCACCTCGTCGAGGCCAGCCTTCACCGGGCACGGAACGACACCGACGAGACGTTCTCTCAAGGGCTGCGGCAATAGCTCCACGAACTCCGTCGTCACTTCATTTGGTCCGGCCACTATCAACCTCCGGGAGGGCCATGACAAAAGCTGACTCTCCAGCTCATCCAGCGCTCTCTTGAGGTGCTCATGCACATGAAATTCGTGGTGGCGCTGGTAACGCGACTGAGACCAGCCACCCTGGTCGTGACGCCCCGGCACCGAGTCCGAGATCGCCCGCTCTTCCTCCACCTCACCCATCGAAATGATGAGCAATCTCGCATCTTCCTTGCTCAGGACCACGGCGCAGTAGCGCTCGTTTTCGTCCGCGACCCGCGCCAGCGGAGCGATTCTTGGTCGTGAATCAAAGACTGCCTGGGTGGGTATTCGCACATTGAGCCGTATCGTCTCCCACAAGCCGACCGGCTGCGAAGAGAAGACGGCCATCGCGCGGCTTTCCGGAATCCCCTCTCGCTCGAGGAACTCAAGGACCTTGTCGCGCTCCCTTGCGAAGTTAGATCGGCGGCGCGGATCCTTCAGGTTATGCTCCAGTTGCCGAAGCGCCGCCTTCGCCTCGGCGGTCTCCTGATCGCGTCGGTACGCGATCGCTGGATCGACCGATACGTACACGGTTAGAATCCCTTCGCTGGTATGGAGCTTGCTCAGCCGCTCAATGTCTTTCGTGAGGTTCATTTCCGGGCCTCCTGGACAGAGGACATGCATTCCGAAGTTGACTCGACGTCCCGATTGCTCAAGTGTCGTACTAACGCCCCCAACCGGCAACGTGCCGAACGGCCCCTCTTAATGGTAGCCAAACGAACCATGAACACATCCTGCCCGTCGGCGTAAATGAACAGTGGTGGCCGACGCTGCCTCAAGAAGGAGTCGAATATGAGCAAGACGATCGTCATCGCACTCGATGGGTCAAAGTTGGCCGAACAGGCGATACCGGCTGTTTCGGCGTTGTCAACGGCTCTAGGGGCAGAAGTGGTGCTCGCGGCCGTCATCGTCGCGCATGACCGCTGGTCCAGAGGCGAAATTCTGGAAGAAGACATCGATGAGGAGCGAGGTCTCGCAAGTCTCTATCTGAGCGCCGTCCGCGACCGATTCCGCGAGCAAGGCCTGAAAGCCCGCGAACGCGTGGAGTTCGGTAAAGCAGCAGAGACGCTCGTCACGATAGCAGACGAAGAAGCGGCCGAATTCCTCGTTATCACTACACACGGGCGTTCAGGGTTCGCGAGGTGGATGCTTGGCAGTGTCGCAGACAGAGTGCTTCACATGTCGCGCAAGCCGGTTCTTCTCGTGCATGCGCAGCCCAGCGGCGAGGCCAAGGTCCCTGAGTTCAAGCGGATTCTCGTTCCGCTTGACGGATCGGGTACCGCGGAATCGGTGCTGCCATTTGTCAAGCGTCTTGCCTCCGACACCAAAGCCTCTTTAGTCCTGGAAGGCGTGATCGTGCCGACGGCGGCGCTTTACGCCGGCACGTTCGTGCCTTCGTCCCCGCCGGCGCTTCAGGAGATCGAAGCCGGTAGTAGGGAGTACCTCGACGATGTCGCGGGCAGGATCAAGAAGGAAGGTATCCAGGTAACAACGCGCGTCGATGTTGGCTATCCCGCGGAGACGATCCTCGAGGCTGCATCGGCCACCGCGTCTGACATAATCGCTCTCTGTACGCACGGCCGCTCAGGCCCCGAGCGCTGGATCAGGGGAAGCGTAGCCGACGCCATTATTCGGCATGCCGGCCAGCCGTGTCTGGTGCTGCCGCCTCGGCCGGAAGGGCACGCCGTAGACACCGAAGAAGCACCAGAGATACTGGTCGCCTCGGTCCCGATAGCGGGAAACACAGTCGTTCCTCCTCCGACCATGCGGGAAACTGCTGCCAGTGGCACCGACCCGAAGGTGCACCCACCCGAAGTGAGGCCACACCGGCCCGAGAGAAGTCCCGGCCGCTGATACTGGGCACCTCTCGGACCGAGAGCCCAGCATTTCTTGTCACCTCCCTTCACGTCCATCTGTTGGACCACTCCCAAAGGCCGTGGGCCTCGTGGTAAAATAAGGAGGCCCCCTCAGAGACGGTCCGAGTAACTGCGCGCCCGCTCCCATCGCAACGCCATCAGGCGTTCGCCCCTCGCTACTGAACCAACAGAATAGCGAAAGGAGAAATCATGGACATCAATGATCCAAACGGCTTGTGCTGCCCATCGTGTGGGGCACGTAACGACAGGGGGATCTGCGGCATTTCCCTGATGAACCCCGTCGGCTGCGACGAGTTCTACGTCGTCGTGAAGTGCGCAGAGTGTGACCACTTCTACATCGAGGTGGAGGAGGATGGCGAGGCTCACCGCGATGGCCCCGACTACTGGACGAAAGGACCCTACGGCGACATTGTGGCCGCGGGACTAATCGAGCGCATCAAAGCCTGCCCCGAGCGCACCTGCCGGCTGTGCGACTGCACCTCGCATAAATTCATGGAGGACTTCGCCTACGGTGACTTCCGCAGGGCCATCCAGGAGGCGAGTGACGATCCCCAGCCTGAAGTTGCGCTGGACATCCCCAGCGTCGTCGACACCGGTGTGAAAGATCGACGGCCTTTCGTGCTCAGCTCGATTCCCCTCGAGGTAGAGGCCGAGATCCTGGCGGATGTGATGAGTATCGGTCAGGACGCCCAAATCACCGTGTTCAGAAAAAGCAATGCCTGGGCCCGCGAGAAGTTGGGCGTTGGCGGCAAATAGATGGTCGGGGCGGCCGGATTCGAACCGGCGACCTCTTGAACCCCATTCATATCTCGCAAATGCTGCTTAGCGCGGCCCTTTTAGATACGAATCAAGGGTGCAACTTAGCGGTGCGTTTTGTTCTGTATCAGGGATTCGGTCGAAGTGCCCTTACTGCCTTCGCATTGCCCAGGCGGCTAGCAAATTCGCTCCAAGTCCTAGCAGGGCGCCAACGATGACACCTACGATCACGCAAAAGATAATGTCTCCGAGGATCAGTCCAGAGATAAAGCCGACCACTAGGCCGAGCGTCATCCCGCCTCCGACCGCTGATGCTCCCATGGTTAGTGCCCTCCTTAGTATTGTTACAGATGAAGACGCCGCTGAGAGGGCCATCGTTAAGCCGCGATACGGGCGGCGAGTAGCAGGATCAACCAAACCTGCTGTGGTAGACTCGTGGCATTCTCGGAGGGAGGCCATCCTGATGATCGTGCTGCTGTACATCCTCTGTTTCTTCATTCCGCCCCTTGCTGTCCTACTGACCGGCAGGGGCATCGGGCTTGCCCTGCTCAACCTGCTGCTCTGCGTCTTCTTCTGGATTCCTGGAGTGATTCACGCGCTATACGTGGTCCGCCAGCACCAGAAGGACGATTAGCGGTCTTCACCATCGCTGCGCCGCATCTTCGCCACGTACAGCCCGCCAGCGCCGACGAGCATCAGGCCAGCCGCCACCGACGCCGGGGCGATCGGTGACGATCCGCCAGCGCCGGTGCCGTCAATCAGTCTAACGTAGCCGCCGACTGGGAACGGCCCGGGACCCATCACGATGGACTCATTCCATTCGGCGATGATCCGCGTCGCGTCGAGAGCCATAGGGCGCCCCTAAGTGCCAGCTCCTAGCTTCCTAACTCCAGCCGCAGCTCTCACTCAGGGGTCCATTTCCCCAGCCAGACCTGGAGTCCGTCTTCAATGCTCAGAGTCAGGGGGCCTCGACTTTCCCAAATGAGCGTTGGATCAGTTCTGTTCAACAACCAGACCCGAGCGGACTGGAGTTGCCAAGCGTTATCGACGTCTCGGTCCATGTCCCCCTGCTTCCGGAGGTAGACGTGGGTGACGGAAGGTTGATCGATCAGGCTGCCGCCCATCAACCTTGCCGGCGCGGTGATTGGCACTTTCTCGGGGCCCTCAGTAGTCAGCACGGGCGACTCTTCACCAATTTGGTAGTTAACTTTAGTGCCGGGCTCGAAGTCATTGAAACGGGCAACGTCCAAATTGAACTCGCGCCCGCCAAGAGTTCCGACGATCCCGACGAAGAGTTGATCATCAGTGCCTGCCCACCGTTGGTTCCCGGTCTCCAGCTCGACCACGATGCCTCTTATATCGGCCATAGATACCTCCTGCTGGTTGAGGTTAAAACGGAAGCGGAACGGCGCCAGGCACATCCCGCAACGAGGAGACGAAGGCAGAGCTCGAAACACTCCTTCGCACAATCTGCGGCATCTTCTCGCCACCGGCCAACGCTCTGCGCCATCCCTCACTCGACCTCGGCGCTTGCCCGGGGTTGTCTGGCATGCGTTTTTGCTCCTTCGTCGACGCAAGACTACACCCGCCGAGAGAAGCTAGCAACCACCGTTGGGGAGGCCGTCCGCTTAGATTGGACGACGGTGCCCACACGGCGCATGTTGGTCGCGATTGTTATGCGCTTGATATGCGCAGTCGCTTGAAATCCACAAGGGACAGCGCCCATGATCGTAGACGCGAGCCACTCCCCTCCCCAAGGGGACCAGCACGGAGCCCATCCTCTGTAGCCAAGAGAGCAGTGCCGCCAAGCAGGATGGGCTCTTGGCTTACCTGCTTGTTGTGCCATTCAGGGCTTACCCCTCAACGGCCAAAGTGCTGAATCTGTATCAAAAGGGGCAACATGGTCGGGGCGGCCGGATTCGAACCGGCGACCTCTTGAACCCCATTCAAGTGCGCTACCGGACTGCGCTACGCCCCGACTCCACTCATGCTAGCATCGGTCGTGAAGCGCGGCAAACGCGGTTGGCTGCCGGGGAGGCCCTATAATTCTCACCATGGCCGAGCGCTGGGTGATCGTGGGCCTGGGCAACCCGGGCCCTGAGTATTCGCACAACCGGCACAACGTCGGCTACTGGTGCGTCAACCGTCTCGCCCGCCTGCACGGTGTGCAGCTCAAGACGCGGCGGCTGGCCGCTCTCGGCGAGGGCAAGATCGACGGGCGCGACGTTCTTCTCGTCAAACCGCGGACCTACGTCAACGCGAGCGGCCAGGCCGTGTCCGCGGCCCTTCGACACGTCAAGGTCCCACCCGAGCAGCTCATCGTCGTCTATGACGACCTCGACCTCCCGGCCGGCCGTCTGCGTCTGAAGGCGAAGGGTGGCCACGGCGGCCACAACGGCCTGCGTTCCATCGCCGGCGCCATCGGCAGCACCGACTTCCCCCGCCTCCGCATCGGCATCGGCCGTCCCCACGTCGGCGGCGAGCCCACCTGGGACCCGAAACATGTGGCGCCGTACGTGCTCGGCGATCCCCACCCCGAGGACGCCAAGGTCCTCCAGGAGGCCGTTGGCCGCGCCGCCGAGTGCGTCGAAGCGATCATCTCGGAAGGCGTTGAGACGGCGATGAGCCGGTACAACAAGTGACGAGCGAGGAGGCGCCGGTTGGCCCGCTCGCCGCGATTCTGGCTCCCTGGGCTTCACAAATGCCGCAGCCCTTCAGAAATCAATTCGTCGAGCCCATCAATTTTGGCGATGCCGTCATCCTGATCGGGACGATGGACGAAGTTTGGCACAAGCCACGCTGGATAAGCCCTCTCCTCTGGTTGTCGTCACTCGTCAACATGCTGTTTTCTGAAACAGGCCGGGACATCAGCGCGAAACTGGTAATAACCCCAATCGGGACGCAAGATGGACGTTCGATCCAGCGCTGGCGCCGGACGTTTCGTTTCCCGCGCCCTCGGCGCTTTGATGCCACGCTTATTTACGACCCTACGCGTGGCGCGTTGATCGAGGCACTGGGCCCGGGCGGACTTCTTGAGACAGATTGGTCGGCTCGATTCGAACCTCCCGATTGCCTGGTGATCGAATCGACGAATGCTTTCTTGCGGCTGCCGCTCTTTCGCCTGCCTCTCCCGGCGCTACTCGTCCCGAGCGTCCGAGTCGTGCAGACAGCGCATGGCGACCCTCCTGACACCGTTAGCCTGAATTTCCTGATGCGGCACCCACTCTTGGGTGAAGTGTTCGGTTACCGGGGAACGTTTCGTGGCACTCGTCGATCGCGCGATCAATGAATAACGGCTCGGCTGCCGGACCGCTGAATCGCTATCGTCCGTGGTTCTATGCGGCGGCGGCCTATAACGTAGTCTGGGGCACGCTCATTATCGTCTTCCCCGCGTTCTACTTCGATCTGGTGAACATCGAGGAACCGCGCTATCTGGCCGTCTGGCAGGTGGTGGGGATGTTCGTTCTCGTATACGCCCCGGCCTACTGGTGGGCAGCACGCAACCCCCTTCGGCACCGGCACTTCATCATAATCGGCCTGGCGGGCAAGATCCTCGGGCCAATCGGCTTCGTTTGGGCCGTCACGGTCGACGATCTACCGGCCTCTTTCGGCTGGACGCTCATCACCAACGACGCCATCTGGTGGATTCCGTTTGGCCTGTTTCTCAGGGATGCCGCCCGGCTCTGCGGCGGCTGGCAGGCGTTGCTGCGCGGTGACTGAGCCTACCATTAGCCTCTGCTAAAATACGTCGTGAAAGGGCCGCGAGCACCACTCGGGGCCCTTAAAGGCGTTTCCAATGCAGCCACAAAGCATCGACCTCACCGCAATCACCCGGCTCCTCGAGCAGGGCCCCGGCTTCCGGCGGGCCCTGGACGAACTTACGACCGGACACCTGACCCTCGGCGCCGGCGACGCCGCGAAGGCCGCCACGATTGCCGTTATCGCGCGTCATGCTTCGCGCCCCGTCTTCGTGCTCACCGCCCGCCCGACGCGCGCGGAGACGTTGATCGAGGAACTGCCCTTCTGGCTGGAAGAAGATGTGCCCGTCCTCCCCTTCCCCGAGCGCGACCCGCTTCCCTACGAGCGCCTGGCGCCCGATCCGGACACCGCTCGAGAGCGGTTGCTGGCGCTGTCATCGCTCAACGCCGGGAAGCCCACCGTTATCGTGGCGAGCGCCCTCGCGGTCGCCCAAAGGACCCTCGCGCTGGACCAATGGCGGGCCGGCGCTGTCTCACTGCGGCCCGGCCTGCCGCTGGACCTGGATTCGTTCCTCCGGCAGCTCTTGGCGGCTGGTTACACGGTCGAACCGCTCGTCCAGGAGCCGGGGCGCGCCGCCCGACGCGGCGGCATCGTCGACGTCTTCTCTCCCAACGCGGAGTTTCCAGTCCGCGTCGAGTTCCTCGGCCGCGAGATCGAAACGCTGCGCCTCTTCGATCCCGAGACCCAGCGCTCGGTCCGGCTCGTGGACCAAGCCGAGCTCACCCCGGCCAGGGAGGTGGTGATCGACGGCCCGGTGGAGCTCGCAAAGCTCCGGCTCTCTAAGGTGAATCGCGAGGCCCGGGCGCGCTTCGAGGAAGAGCTGACTCTCCTCAGGCGCGGCGACGTCCCCGAAGGGGTGGATTTCTACGTCCCGTTCCTCGCGACCGCAACCGTCCTCGATCACCTGCCTGGGAACGCGCTCGTGATTCTTGACGAGGAGTCCGACGTCTCAGAAGCGCTCGAAGACGGCATCCAACAGGCCGAGGTCAGTCGTGAGGAGACGGAGCGCCGGGGCGAGATCCCATCCGGCCTGCCCTCGCCTCTCGAGGACTGGCTGGCGCTCCGGAAGCGGCTGGCGCAACTCCCTTTGCTCGTCCGCCTGTCCCGCTGGGCCACCGAGGAGGCCGAGAACACCGTGCGCCTACCTTTTGCGCCGCCGGTGGCCTACGCCGGTCAGTTGCGGAAGCTCGTAGCCGACGCGGCTTCCGGTGCGGGTACCTCTGTGATCGTGTCCCAGCAGGCAGACCGCCTCGCCGAAATCTTCGAGGAGGAGGGCTCAGCGGCGGCCGTGACGACAGCAGTGCCGGAGCCACTGCCCCGTCTCAGCCTCGTCCGCGGCTCCCTGGGCGAGGGCTGGCGTTTCTCCGATGATGGGTCCGACCTCTCGCTGGTCACCGATACGGAGATATTCGGCTTCGTTAAACAGCGCCGCGCGCCGCCGCGCCGCTCTCTGAACCGGGATGCCTTCCTCGCCGACCTGACGCCTGGCAGCTACCTCGTCCACATCGACCACGGCATCGCGCGGTTCGAGGGCCTCGTCCGCATGTCGGTCGACGGTCATGAGCGCGAGTACCTCGAGCTGCACTACGCCGAGAGCGACAGGCTTTTCGTCCCCACGGACCAACTCGACCGCGTCAGCCGCTACATCGGCCCCTCCGATCGCATGCCGCACCCCACACGCCTTGGCAGCGGCGAGTGGCAGCGCGCCAAGGCGCGCGTCAAGCGCGCCGTTCAGGTGCTCGCCCGCGAACTGCTGTCCCTCTACGCCGCCCGCGAGGTCCTTCCCGGCCACGCCTTCCCGCCCGACACCGCCTGGCAGATGGAGCTCGAAGCCGCCTTCCCGTACATCGAGACGCCGGACCAGCTCGCCGCGATCTCTGCCGTGAAGCAGGAGATGCAGGCGCCGCGGCCGATGGACCGCCTGATCTGCGGCGACGTCGGCTACGGCAAGACCGAGGTCGCCATCCGCGCTGCGTTCAAAGCAGCGATGGACGGCAAGCAGGTCGCCGTTCTCGTCCCCACCACCGTCCTCGCCCAGCAGCACTATCAGACGTTCACGGAGCGCCTCGGAGTCTTCCCTGTCACCGTCGACGTTCTCTCCCGATTCCGCTCGGACGCCGAGCAGAAGCAGATCGTCGAGAAGCTGGAGGCGGGCGGGATCGACATAATCATCGGCACACACCGGTTGCTGCAGAAGGACGTCAAACTCAAGGAGCTCGGACTGCTGGTCATCGACGAAGAGCAGCGCTTCGGCGTCGCGCACAAGGAGCACCTCAAGAAGATGCGCCGCGAGGTCGATGTCTTGACCCTTTCCGCGACGCCCATCCCCCGCACCCTCTATATGGCTCTCGGCGACATCCGTGACATGTCGACCATGGAGACACCGCCCGAAGACCGCCTGCCCATCAAGACCTACGTCTCGCAGTTCGACGACCACCTTGTCCGCGAGTCAATCTCCCGCGAGCTGGAGCGGGGCGGGCAGGTCTACTTCGTGCACAACCGCGTCCACAACATCGACATGATCGCCGATAAGGTACGCGACACCGTCCCCGAGGCCCGCGTCAGCATCGGCCACGGCCAGATGGACGAAAAGCAGCTCGCCCACGTCATGGAGGACTTCGTCGCCGGACGCACCGATGTTCTCGTCTGCACAACGATCATCGAGTCCGGCCTCGACATCCCCAACGTCAACACCATCGTCATCAACCAGGCCGACCGCCTCGGGCTCGCCCAGCTCTACCAGCTCAGGGGCCGCGTCGGTCGCGGCGCCCACCGCGCCTACGCCTATCTGCTCTACGACCGACGCGCCCGCCTCACCGAGACCGCGAAGCAGCGGCTCCAGGCTATCTTCGAGGCCACGGAACTCGGCGCCGGATTCCAGATCGCCATGCGCGACCTCGAGATCCGTGGCGCTGGCAACCTCCTCGGCCCTGAGCAGAGCGGCTTCATGGCCGCAGTCGGGTTCGACCTATACGTGAAGCTCCTCGCCGGTGCGGTCGAGCGCATGCGGGCCCTTCTCCGCGGTGAGACGCCCCCTCCCGAGCGCGACTTCGGCGGCCTCTCCATCGACCTGCCGCTGTCGGCCCACCTCCCGCCCACCTACGTGCCCGACATCAACCTCCGGCTTGCCCTCTACCAGCGCCTCAGTGCGGCATCCACGCAGGAAGACCTCAGCGAGATTGGTCGTGAGATGGTCGACCGCTTTGGCGAGCCGCCCCCCGTCGTGCGTAACCTCATATACGTCGCGGCGCTGCGCACTCTCGCCAACGAGGCGGGGGTCCAGCTCATCGCCACAGAAGGCGACGTCGCAGCCGTCCGTATGCAGGACGACCGGCTGCTACCGCGCGAGCTCCTGGAGGCGGTCGTGCCCCGCGGCGTATCGGTCGGACGCTCCCTCCTCCGCGTCGATCTTGGCAACGGCTGGCGGGAGCGTTTGCGACACACGCTGGAGCTTGTGGTGGACACCAGAGAGGCGGAGGAGTCGGTACCGGTAGGATAACGGCACCCAGAGTAACGAGCATACTTCATACTCGTTAATTCGCTCCATACCGTATCTGTGATTTGCCTCTGCGGCTGGTTGACACCTCACCGCTGAACGGTTAGCCTAATACCTCGTGAAGGAATTCACGCGGCTCCGCGTGCCGGACGTCCTGCCGGGCCGGAAGTCGCAAGGCCTCAACGGTACGCTCACCCGCCTCGATCGAGTCCACCTTTTCGCGGGTATATTTGCGCTTGGCCTCACGCTCTACCTGGCGATCGAGCCAACCGAGACGCTCTTCCTGCTGCTGCTATGCGCGCTGAGCGCCATCGGCACCGATAACATCGTCCGCAGCCACCCAAAGGCTCGATTCCAGCGTCTCGACGACACTGCCCTGTTCCTCTTCGTGCCCGTCCTCTTCACGCTGGGCGCCGGCCTCTTCCTCGAAGAAGTAGCGAGCGGTCACTGGACCATCGCCGCCGGTGTTGCCTCGGTAGTCCCCTACTGGTTCATCCTGCGGTCCGAGTACGAGTCCGTTGACCGCGCCTCCCCCGGCTACCATTACCACCGCCTGATCCTGAACGGGGCCACATACATCATTGCCTTCCTCTTCTTCTCGACGATCTACGACTTCGACCTCAACCTCGTGACCACCGCGTTCTCCGCCGGAGTCGTCAGCCTGCTACTGGGCATTGAGGTGCTGCGCGAAGAGGCGATGGACACGATGCGCACGATCACCTATGCGCTCGCCATCGGTGTGCTGCTCGCCGAGGCGGCCTGGGTGACTCACTTCCTGCCCCTCGACGCCAGCGGCGCCGCCGTCTTCCTGCTGCTCGCCTTCTACCTGATGAGCGGACTGATGCACAACTACCTGGCGGACCGCCTCAATACCCGCACCGCCAGCGAGTTTGCCGTCGTCGCCGCGAGCGGCCTCGCGACCGTCGCCCTCTTCGACCTGTTTCTGTAACGACCGGCCGACAGCTGCCCTATTTCGCCGTCGCCCCGCCGTCCGTCCGTGCCCGCGACTCAGCCACTATCCCCGGCAGCACCGAGAGCACGAAATCCATCTCCTCGTCCGTGTTCTCAGGCCCGACTGTGAGCCGCAGGGCTCCCGTCGCCTTGCTCAGCGGAATACCCATCGCCGTCAGCACGTGCGACGGCTCCCATGTCGCCGAGGTGCAGGCGCTACCGGCGCTTGCGGCGATACCAGCCTTGTCCAGCCCCGCGAGGAGCTGGTCCGACTGCGCCCCCTGGAAGCCAAAGTGCACGTTGTTTGGAAGTCTTTCAATGGGGTGCCCGTTCAGGCTCGCCGCGGGTATCGTCGCCTGGATCCCGTCGATCAGGCGCTTGCTCAAGTAGCCGCAGCTCGCCCGATACTCCTCCCGGTTCGCCTGCGCCTCTGCCAGCGCCGCCGAGGTGCCGGCGATTCCCGCCACGTTCTCTGTCCCGGCCCGCCTCTGCCGCTCCTGTCCTCCCCCGCTCAGCTGCGAAAGGAACGGCGTCCCCCGGCGCATGAACAGGATCCCGGCGCCCTTCGGCCCGCCGAACTTGTGCGCGGAAAGGCTGAGCAGGTCCACCCCTAGCGCCTGGACGTTGAGGTCGAGCGCGTTCCCGCCCTGCACGGCGTCCGTGAGCACGGGTACGCGCCGTTTCAGGCCCTTTGCCCGTAGCCGGACGGCTTCGGCCACCTCCACCACAGGGTTCACCGTCCCCACCTCGTTGTTCGCCAGCATCACGCTGACCAGCACCGTATTCTCGTTGATCGCCCCGGCGACAGCCTCGGGATCGACCATTCCATATCGGTCAACCGGAACGTATGTCGTCTCGAACCCGAAGTTCTCCAGGTATTCGCACGAATGCAGTACCGCATGGTGCTCCACACTCGTGGTCACGATGTGGTTGCCCAGCCCGGCGATCTGCTGCGCAAAGGCTGCGCCCTTGATCGCCGCGTTGATCGACTCCGTGCCCGGCCCCGTGAACACCACTTCCGCCGGCCGGCAGCTCAGGAGCCCCGCAACCGTCGCTCGGGCCTCGTCGACGGCCTTCGCCGCCTGGCGCCCAAGTCCATACGTCCCGGAGGGGTTCCCGTAGCCACCCTGCAAGTGGGGCAGCATCGCATCCAGCGCCTTCGGATGCAGCGACGTCGTCGCAGCGTGGTCGAGATAGATGTTGGTCTTCATGGCAGAGATACGGGGGGAGGGGTATCCTTCTCCGCCTCAGGTTACCGCTACCTCGAGGGCCTGTCAAAGACTTGCCGTAGTCTATCCCCCGAGTCCGCGCACGAAGATGTCAACGAACGAGGCGAGGCGCGCCCGGTAAGCATCGGTCGTGACCTCGGGCCCCTTGAGTCCGGCAACCGCCCGCGCAAATATCTCAGCCGCCTCACGCGCGCTCAATCCGGAAGTCGCGAGATGGATCTCTCCGGCTTTGTCGGCTCGGGTAAGGCTCCGCGTCAACATCTCCTGGAACCGCTGCTCGCTATCGGTCGCAAGATCGCCGCACAGCCGGTTCTTCTCATCCATCAACTCGTTCCCGTGCGGAGACGTGTGCGCGATCTCCAGCATCCGCAGCGTCTTCGCCTCGACCGCCGCGCCCAGGCGCTCGGTCAGCCGCTCATCGCGCTCGAGGACCGACCCTGCTTGCGCCAGAGCCTCCTCGTGCAGGTCTGTCGCCAGTGCGCGGAAAATGTCCTCCTTGTTGTGGAATTGCAGATAGAGCGCGGCGCGTGACAAACCCGCCTCGGTGGCGATATCCTCCATCGACGTTCGCCTGAAACCGTACCGCGCGAACAGCGTGAAACCGGCATTGAGAATCCGCTCCCGCGTGGTGCTAAGAGTCCGAACCATTACCTATACAGCTTGACAAGCCGAATGCAAAGTGTCAATATGACCACCACCCCACAACCCAGCCCGTTGGCTTAGCCTCCGGAGCGTTACCAACGAAGGAGAACCCAGCATGGCCGCCGCCCAACCCCTCACCGGCAAGACCGCAGTTGTCACAGGCGCCTCGAGCGGCATTGGACGCGCGATCGCCGAGAAGCTCGGCGCCGCCGGCGCACACGTCTTCCTCGCGGGGCGCACCGCCGCTGCCATGGACGCCTCAAAGAAGAAGATCGAAGCTGCCGGAGGCAAAGCCACACCCGTCATTGCTGACGTGCGAAACACGGCGGAGGTACAGGGGCTCGTCGAGCGCGCCGCTTCCGACACCGGCCGCCTCGACATCATGGTCAACAACGCCGGCGTCTCGTATCCCAGCGCCATCATCGACGCCGACCCCGAGGAATGGCGCGCGATGTTCGAGACCAACGTCCTGGCCTTACTGGCCGGTTGCCAGTCCGCGGTCAAGGCGATGCGCAAGACCGGGTCGCAGGGCCACATCGTTAACATCTCCAGCGTCGCTGCACTTCGCCCTGATTCCGGCGTATACGGATCCACCAAGCACGCCGTCAACTGCATCTCCAACACCCTCCGCGCCGAACTTGAGGGCGATACCATCCGCGTCGTCACGATCATGCCCGGCGCCATCGCCACCAACTTCGGGCGCAATTTCGACCCCACCGTCATCCAGAACATCGTGCGTATGTCCGGCGTCGAAGTCGAAGTCAAGCAGGGTGAGCGCCTCCCGGACGAAGTCTTCGACAGGCTGCAGGGGCCGCTGCGTCAGACCCTCGGCAGCCCCGATGATATCGCCAATGCCGTCCTCTTCGCCGTCTCCCAGCCGATCGACGTCAACGTCGCCGAGATGGTCGTCCGCCCGCCCCGGCAACTTGCGCTCTAGCTGATAAACCGACGACTGGCGGGCCACTCCTTACTGACACACCACATCAGCGGAAAGCACGTGCTAGCATCGGCTCGTGGATCTGCATGCCTACCTCGACCGCATTGGATACTCGGGCGATGTCTCTCCGGACCTCGAAACTCTGCGGGCAATGCACCGCGCTCACTTCCTGAGGGTCCCGTTCGAGAACCTCGACATCTCTCGAGGCGTTCGCATCGCGGTAGACGAGGCGGTGAACTTCGAGAAGATCGTAACGCGACGTAGAGGCGGCTTCTGCCTGGAGCTAACCGGCACCTTCGCCCGGGCGCTGCGCCAGATAGGATTCCGCGTCGACGTTATCGGCGCGCGCGTCCTCAGCGAAGGCCACCTCAGCCACCCGATGTCCCACATGACGCTCATCGTCCACCTGGACGAGGACTGGATTGCAGACGTCGGCTTCGGCGGCCGGATCATTGAGCCGTTGCGCCTGAACGAGCGCGGCGACCAGGTCTTCGGGTCCCGTTGCTACGTCGTCGAGAATGACGGCGACCACTGGTTCGTCACTTGCATGGAGACGGGCTACGACACCATGACCTACACCTTCGTCATGCAGCCGCGCGAGTTCGAGGAGTTCCATCCAGTCTGCGATTGGCTGCAGACCTCACCGGATTCCCGCTTTACTCAGGGTGACGTGATTTCGCTGGCAACACCTGCCGGTCGCACCACGCTAGCACGTGGCCGCCTGATCACTTTCGACGGCGTGAGACGCGAAGAGAAGGAGGTTCCGTCAGCCGAAGAACAGCTGGCGATTATCAGCGAACAGTTCGGAATGAACTTGTGACTTCTAAGCAGGTGTCTCTACGGATACCTTTGCCAGGAACTTCTTGATAGCCGCTGCGCTCTCAACGGGGCGTTCCCACATGAACATGTGCCCCACGCCACGCACAATCTGCAGTGTGGCGTTTGGTATACGCTCGGCTAGGATTTCGGAGTTAGCGGATGGAATGACGATGTCACGGTCGCCGTGGATCAGCAGCGTAGGGTCGGAAATCGCCGGCAGCCGGTCGTAAGAATCGAACGCCGCTATCGCTCCGAATTGCCGCGCGAACGCCGCTGGGTCTGTTGACTGGTGCGCTTCGGCACGATCCTCCATGAACTCCGCCTCGTTCTCGGCGAACTCGTCCGTGACCATCGCCAGGCAAAATGCCTTTGTGCGCTCATCTGGTGGCAGTGCGAAGACCTTTCCGAACCGCGCTGCTGCCTCCGGCGTCTGGGGGATGCTGTGGGAGAAACCGCAGCTGGTGCAGCCCAGAACCAGCCCGCCTACCAGTTCCGGATGGGCCAACGCCAGCTCCTGGGCGATGAATCCACCCATCGAGTAGCCAAACACGTGGGCCGATTTGACGCCCAGCGTTTCAAGCAGCCCCGCCGCGTCTTCGCCCATCACCCGAGCGGTCAGCGTCCCCTCTCCGGCGTCGCTCTTGCCCATTCCCCGGTTCGAGATCCGGATGGTCCGGAAGTCGTCCCGCAGCAGTTCGAGAAATCGCTCGCCCCACGTGTCTGCGTGAGCGCCTACACCCGATAGCAGCAACAGCGGCGGACCGTCGCCCTCTACGTAGTACTCGATGTTCGCGCCGTTGATGCTAGTTGTTGCCATCCTGGATTCCTCTCGCTCTTTGGAACGTGATTTGTTGTTGCGCGAAGCTTACCCCTCCGTTGTCTCAGGCGAGTTGCTCACCCCACCCGTCGCTCCACGCCCTCCCAGTACGGCTCGCGGATCACGAACTTCTGCAGCTTGCCCGTCGCCGTCCGCGGCAGCGACTCCACGAAGTCGACCGACGTCGGGCACTTGAAGTGCGCCAGGTGCTCCCGCGTGAACGCGATGATCTCGTCCTCCGTCGCCGACGTGGCCCTCGCGCAGCACGACCAGCGCCTTCGGCGTCTCGCCCCACTTCTCGCTCGGCACGCCGATGACCGCGCACTCCAGCACGGCCGGGTGCTTGTACAGCGCGTCCTCGATCTCCGGCGAGCTGATGTTCTCGCCGCCGGAGATGATCACGTCCTTCTTGCGGTCGACGATGTGGATGTTGCCGTACTCGTCCCAGACCGCCAGGTCGCCGCTGTGGAAGTAGCCGTCGTAGATCGCCTTCGCCGTCTCCTCCGGCTGCTCCCAGTAGCCCTTCAGCACCACGTTCGAGCGCGCGCACACCTCGCCGATCGTCGATGCCGTCCTGCGGCACCGGCTTGCCGTCGTCGTCCAGCACCTGGATGTCGACGCCGATCGCCTCGACGCCGGCGCGTGCGCGCCGGGCGTAGTCGCCGGTCGTCGGTGTGATAGTCGGGCGTCGAGACCGTGAGGATCGGCGCCGTCTCGGTGAGGCCGTAGATCTGGATGAACTCCCAGCCCAGCTCCTCCTCCAGCCGCTCGATGAACGCGGCCGGCGGCGGCGCTCCGGCCACGACGAAGCGCGGCCGCGTCGTGATGTTGTGCTTGTCCTTGTCCGGGTAGTTGAGGATCGTGCTCAGCACCGCCGGCGCCATGCAGGCGAACGTCACGTCCTCCTCGCTCGATCAGGCGGTAGATGTCGGCGCCGCTCACGGCGCGCAGCACGACGTGCGTCGCGCCCATCGCCGTGATCGCGAACGGGCCGCCCCAGCCGTTGGCGTGGAACATCGGCAGCGTCCACAGCTCGACGTCGTCGTGCGCGCACGCCGCAGGTGGGCGATGAAGTTGTAGGCGTTGATGTAGCAGTTGCGGTGCGTCAGCATCACGCCCTTCGGCCGCGCCGTCGTGCCGGACGTGTAGTTGATCGATGACGACGTCGTTCTCGTCCTGCTCGACGTGCGGCGTTGGCGTCGTCGGCTGCGCCGTCGATCAGCTCGTCCCAGCCGCTCCAGCCGTCCGGCGCCGCGCCGTCGTCCCGCGCCACGATCCAGTGCTCGACGGTCTTCAGGTTCGGGCCGGATCTCGTCGACGATGCGCGTGTACTCGTGGTCGACGAGCACGACCTTCACGCCGGCGTGGTTGATGATGTACTCGTGGTCGGCGGCGACCAGCCGGTAGTTCAGCGGCACGAGGATCGCGCCGATCTGCGTGACGCCGTAGTACGCCTCCAGGAAGAAGTGCGAGTTCGGGCTGAGGATGCAGACCCGGTCGCCCTGTCCCGACGCCGAGCGAAAGCAGCGCGTGGCCGAGCTGGTTCACGCGCTCCTGGAACTGCGCGGTAGGTGTAGCCGCCGGTCGCCGTCGACGATCGCCGTCTTGTTCGGGTAGAGCTTCGCCGCGCGGCGCAGGAAATCGTTGATGAGCAGCGGTACTTCCATCGCTACGCACCTTTCGTTGTCCGGGACGTGGTCGCGAAATTATATCAGCCCTTCACCCGTACCGACATAGCTTCAGCTTGTCCGACCACACCCGTTTCCCCAAGCATTTTCTAGGGACCCCCAAACACCCCGAGCTGCTGTAGCGGAGGCTGTCACGCCTCCAGACGGGCGGCCCGGCGGCTGATATCGCGCTCATCCAACTACGCCGCGTCCCGCTCATCCTGAGGTATCGAAGGAATGATCGGCGGAAGAACAGTCGATTACCCCTGCACCTCCTGCAGCCGCCGCTCCAGATACTCACGCTCCACCGCGTTTGTCGTCATCTCCAACGCTAGCCGGTAACACGCCGCCGCCTCCGCGTAACTGCCCGCCCGCCGCAGGAGGTCCGCCCGAGTAGCGTGGTAGAGCTGATAGTCGCCCAGGGCCGACGCCAACGCCGGGTCGTCGAGCAGCAAGATCCCATCTTCGGGACCTCCCACCATCGCCACCGCGACGGCCCGGTTCAGTGCAATCACAGGCGTCGGTTCCATCCTGTACAGTTCGCCGTAGAGCGCCGCGATCTCCTCCCAGTCGGTCTCTTCAGGCCTCGCCGCGCGGCAGTGCAGCGCTGCGATCGCCGCCTGTACCTGGTACGGCCCTGCCCGTCGCATCCGCAGCGCTTTCTCGACCAGTTCGGCGCCTTCCTCGATCTGGCCGCGGTCCCACCTCGATCGGTCCTGCTCCTCCAATGTCACCAGCTCACCGGACGGTCCCGTACGAGCCTCGCGCCGCGAGTCCTGCAGCAGCATCAGCGCCAGCAGACCGAGCGCCTCTGGCTCATCGGGCATCAGCTCACAGAGCACGCGTGCCAGCCGGATCGCCTCCGCGCACAGCTCGCGCCGGATCAGCGAATCACCCGCCGTCGCCGAATAGCCCTCGTTGAAGATGAGATACAGCACTGCAAGCGCCGAGTGCAGGCGCTCCGGGAGCTGATGCGCGGGCGGCACCCGGTAGGGAATCCCCGCCTCACGAATCTTGCGCTTAACGCGCACCAGCCGTTGCGCCATCGTTGGTTCTGGCACCAGGAACGCTCGCGCGATCTCAGGCGTGCTCAGACCTCCAAGCGTCCTCAGCGTCAGCGCCACCTGCGCCTCTTGCCCCAGCGCCGGGTGGCAGCAGGTGAAGATCAGCCGCAGCCTGTCATCCTGCAAATCCGTCATCTCGCGCGTTTCCTCATCTCCCGCCAGTGCGTTGAGCGCCGCGTCCACCTCCAGCAGCCGCCGCTTCTCCGTCAGCGTCCGGTTTCGCCGCAGGCGGTCGATCGCCTTTCGTCGCGCCGCCGTCGTGATCCAGGCGCCCGGGTTCGCCGGAAGGCCGTCCCGAGGCCAGCGCTGCAACGCCACCACGAACGCCTCCTGCATCGCCTCCTCAGCCAGGTCGAAGTCGCCGCACGCCCGGATCAGCGTGGCGATTATTCGCCCGGACTCCTCGCGAAAGACGCGCTCAATCGCCTGCTCCGTGACATCCCCTCGCGCCCCTATATCCGGCCTCCTGTGTCTAACCGCTAACCCCTGACCTCTGCCTCCCCACCATTTACTCCATCGCCTGTCGGGAATACTCCGACGTCGGCCCGTAGTCCCACCCCGGCACGTGCATCACCGGCCGCACTTCCACCCCGGACGACTTCGCATCCGGGATCCTCGCCGCATATTCGAGCGCTTCGTCCAGGTCCTTGCAGTCAAGGATGTAGAAACCACCCATCACTTCCTTCGCCTCCGCGAACGGCCCGTCGGTGATCATCGTCTTCCCGTCCCGCACCCGCACCGTCGTCGCGGCCGCCGTCCCTCCCAGCGCCTCTGAGAAAACGTACGCGCCGCGCGCCCGCGCCTCCTCGGTGAACGCAAAGTGCTCTCGAATCGCCTCCTCCGGCGTCACCGCCGGATTCTCTTGGTTCCAGTGCAGCAGAAACATGTACAGCATTTGCCTCGTTCTCCTATCTTCTATCTCTTACCCGCCCATCTCCCAGATCGGGCGGACTTCGATCTTCCCGTTGCGCGCCCCCGGGATCTTCGAAGCGATCTCAATCGCCTCGTCGCGATCCTTGCAATCGACCAGGTAGAAGCCGCCGATCTGCTCCTTCGTCTCCGCGAAGGGGCCGTCAGACGTGACGACCTTACCGTTCGGAACGCTGACCGTGACAGCCTCCGAACTCCAGCGCAGGCGTTCCCCGCCCCGCAGGACTCCGCGACGTCCCATCTCCTCGCCGAAAGCCTGGTATTCTCCGAGCGTCTTCGAGCTCTCCTCCTCGCTTCGCGCCTGCTCCCTCCGCTCATCCGTGCAGATCAGCAATACGTACTTCATCTTGCTCCTCCTTCTCCAGATGCCGGGGCACCGTTGCCCCGTCCTACCATGCCGACGAACGCGCCGCCACCGAGTCGACAGTCGAGAACACCAGAATACTGAAAACTGAATGCGGGTACTGAAGACTGACGACTGAAAACTACTGCGTCAGCAGTCCGGCGTCGAGCACAAACTGCGAGCCGGTCACAAACCGCGCGCGGTCGGACGCCAGGTAGAGCACCGCCTCCGCCACGTCCTCCGGCTCGATCCACGGCACCGGCAACAAGTTCCCGGCCGAGCGCTCCCCGATCTCCTGCGGCGTCAACCCCTCCATCGCCGCCAGCCCGTCGTTCATCGGCGTGTTAACCCCTGTCGGGTGGATAGAGACGACGCGGACACCGTGTGGCGCCAGCTCGATCGCCCACGACTTCGTGAGCCCCACCAGCCCGAACTTCGAGGCCGAGTAGTGGCTTAGCCGTCCCATCCCCCGAAGCCCCGCGATCGACGAGTTGTTAATGATAACACCCGATTTCTGTCCGATCATCACCGGGATCACCCGCCGTGCCACCAGCCACGCCCCCTTCAGGTTGATGTCGAGCATCGTGTCCCACTCGTCCTCCGACAGTTCGTGCGCCAGTCCGTACGCGCAGATACCCGCGTTATTGAACAGAACATCGATCCTCCCGAACTCCGCGACTGTCGAGTCCACCGCCCGCGTCACCGCGGCGTCATCCCGCACGTCCCCCTCGAATGTCCTGCATACCGAGCCCGCCTCCGTGCACTCCTCCGCCAGGCTCCGCAGGTCATCCTCCGACCCCAGCGCGTATCCCGGGTACGCCAGCTGCTTCGCCACGTCGAACGCCGCGATCCGAGCTCCTGCCTTCGCCAGCGCGAGCGCCGTCGCCCGCCCCTGCCCGTGCGCTGCGCCTGTAATGAACGCAACTTTCCCGTCGAACTCTTGAGTCATGTCATTCTGAGCAGGATCGCGCCTGCGCGTGGTAACCACACATCTTCGCGAAGGAATCTGGGGTGGGGGATGGACTCGGGCGAGGGGGAAGCGGACGTTCGCCTGAGCAGAGGGCCACTTTCCCTTTCAACTCGTCTCGCCCGTTTTTCGATACCCCAGCAAATACTCGTCCAGCTCCACCTCGAGCACGTTGTTCACCACGTTAGTCGCCACCATCATCGCGCCAAATCCCGTCAGCGCCACGATCTGCTCCCCCGTGAACACCGCCGCCAGCCTATCGTACAGCTCGTCCGGCACCCGCGAGGAGGGTTGTGCCAGGCACCTCCCGAACTCGACCACCACTTGCTCCCGCTCGTCCAGCGCCAGCGTGTCCGGGTCCTCGCCGGCGTCCGTCAGCGCCTTCCGGAAGTACGTCGAGCAGATCAGGCAGTCCGTGCCCGCCGATATCGCGTGCGAGAACAGGTCCGCCAGCCGCTCTCCTAGGAACGGCACCACCTCATCCCGCAGGTCGTACCAGGTCATCAACGCATCGAACGCGGGAATCGAATGCAGCAGCGTCGCCTTCATGTTCGTCACCCGCCCGAACCGGCGCGCGGCCGCATCGTACGCACCGCGCACCGACGGAGCCGCCGTGTCATAATCTACCGGCCGAACGCGTGTCATTTCACCAGACCTCTCGTTTTGTCATCCTGAGCGAGATTACGCTCGGACAGGGATAGCTCGTATCTTCGCGAAGGACTGGGGTGGGGTCAACGTTAGAGCGCTCCCCAATTACGCGTCGGGTCTCGACTTGCGTCCCTTCCGCGCGTCCTCCGCCGCATCGATCGCATCCATCCGCGCTTGCACGAGCCCTTGCACCAGCGTCTCCGGCAACGGCTTACCCATCGGAAATCGAATCGTGCCCTTCGATGTGTCGTAGGACTCTAGCTCCTTGCGAAACGCCTCGATCTCGGTCGGCATCCCGTACAGGGCGCAATGGTTCCTGGACGCCGCGAAGTAGGCAAGCGGCCGGCCCTTGTATTTGAAGGCCGGCATCGCATACCCGATCGACTCCACAGCGCCCGGCGCCGCTGCGCTGATCATCCGCCGCACCTCCTCAAGCGTCGCCCGCGCGTCTTCCGGCAAGGTCACCAGGTACTCATCGATGTTCACGGGTCGGTTTTTCATGACGCTCGTGCCCTGCCAGCGTGTCTTCGGGCCATAGGACCGTTGTCCGCTATCCGCGCCCCCGCCGGTACTCCACCGCCGCCGCCTGCGCTCGCGCCGCCGCCCCGAAGCTCGTGAACGTCGCCACTCCTCGCTCCAGCAGCTTAGACCTCATCTCCGCCATCACGTCCTCCACGTGCCCCGGGTGCGCAATCGCCAGGAACGGCTTCCGCGACCGCTCCTTCTGCTTCGCCAGCGTCGCCACGAAGTTCTCCAGCACCGCCGGGTTCTCCTTCATCCGCCGCGCGATGAACGTCGCCCCCACCTCCATCGCGATAGCATCGATATTCTCGTCCTCTTCCAGGATGTCGAACAGCTTCTCCAGGTTGCCCGCGGCGAACCCCATGCCGATCGTCCCGCCGGCGTCCAGCGGGTTCCGGTAGCTGCCACCGATAATATTGAAGAACGACGCCAGCTTCTCGTAGGAGGCCGGTGTCAGCAATGGCACCTCCAGCCCCTCTCGCTCGAACGCGTCTGTGATCACGACCGACTGCCCGCCGGTCATCGCGATCAGCCCCATCCGCGTCCCCGTGGTCTCGCCGGCGTATACCAGCGCCTTTACCACATCGATCGTCTCGTCGAGGCCCGTTGTCTGCACGACACCCGCCTGCCGCATAGCAGCGTCCCACACCGCCTGGTCCGAGGCCAGCGACGCCGTGTGTGAGTACACTGCGCGTCCGCCCGCCGCTGTGACGCCGCCCTTCCAGACGACGACGGGCTTCCGAGCGGACGCCGCCTTCAGCGAGGCCAACAGCCGCGGCCCGTTCTTCACACCCTCGATGTACATCGCGACGACCTCGGTCTCTGCGTCCTGAGCCAGGTAGTCGATGTAGTCCGGCGCGTCCAGGATCACTGCGTTCCCGAAACTCACTGTCTTCGAGCACTTCACCCCGTGCACGGCCCCCACCAGCGAGAAGTTGATGCAATGCGTCCCGCTCTGGCTGATGAAGCCGACGTTGCCCGGGTCTCCCGCGGCCTGGTCGGTGCTGTGGCGCACTCCCAGCCGTCGGTTATAGATGCCCATGCAGTTCGGCCCGATCAGCAGCAGGTGGCCCTGGCGCGCTATCTGCGTGATCTGCTCCTGCGTCGCGATGCCCTCCTCGGTCTCCGTCTCTGCGAACCCGGAAGTAAACAGCGCGACCGCCCCCACCTTTTTCGCGACGCAGTCCGCGATGATCCGCGGCGAAACCTGCCGCGGCACCGCGCAGACGACGTAGTCGATGTCGTCGGGAATGTCCTTCAGACTCGGGTAGTTCGGCACGCCCATAGCCTCGATGCCCGGGATCTCGTTGGGGTCCACCTGCACCGAGTACAGCTTGCCGCTAAACGTCTTCATGCTGTTCAGCCACAGGTACCCCATCGCCTTCTTGTCCCCGACAACCGCGACCGTCTTCGGGTTGAAGGCCCGCTCCAGTCGCCTCAGCAAATCAGTCATGCTATCGGTTCTTCCAGTTCAAGGTTGATGAAAGACCTTCGCAGGATAACGGGTCACGACCTCTTCGAGGGTTTCGAGTGCCGCGGATAGATAGGTCTGATCAGAATCGAAAGTGAACGAAAGCGTCGTATCTCCCGGCCTGTCCGTTAGAACGCCGCCTAGGCGGCACTGCCCTGTCTTGTGCATCTCTATCGTGACTGACAAATTGTCCTCGAGCGCCCGGAATTCCGCTTTGCCGCGCAGGGTAGACACTACACTGCGGAGCTCCTCCAAGAATCCTGAAAAGTCCTGGGTCATGAAGTCGGCCTTGGTGCTTCCTCGAAAATCTCCAAGGTCAACGCTAGCGGTACACTCGAGCCAGTTCGCGTCAGATTGGGACGAGGCAGAGGGAGACTCATACCCGTGAATCTGAATGACAACTGCTGCCGGGCTATCCCCAGTCAACCTAAACGCAGCGGGTTCAGTGTCCATGACAATGAACGAACTCCCACTGGCAGCCGATCGCGATTGGGTACGTCATTGAAAACCCGAAGGGAATAATCATCCCAAGACGATCCGCGCATCGACGGCGATCACGCCGTCCTTGTACGCGAACACCGGGTTCAGGTCCAACTCTTCGATCTCCGGATGCGCCTCCACAAACTCGGAGACCTGCAGGATCAGCTTCTCCAGCGCCTCCACGTCGGCCGGGTCCTGCCCGCGCACGCCTTCTAGCACCGGGAATCCCTTGATCTCGCGCACCATCTGCTTCGCGTCCTTCGGATCCAGCGGCACGATCCGGAACGCAACGTCCTTGAGTACCTCAACGAATATCCCGCCCAGCCCGAACATCATCACCGGCCCGAACTGCGGGTCCTTGCTCATCCCGACGATCACCTCGGTGCCCGCTGGCGCCATCCGCTGCACCGCCACCCCTTCGATCCGCGCCTTTGGCTCCCGTTCCTTGACCGCGGCCATCATCTCCTCGAACGCCTCCGCAACCTCGGCCGCCGAACCCAGTCCAACCTTCACACCACCGACATCCGACTTGTGCGCGATATCCGGCGAAAGGATCTTGATCACGACCGGGTATCCGACCTTGGCTGCAGCTTTCCCCGCCTCGTCGGCCGTCGCCGCTGTTACCGCCAGCGCGACGGGAACCCCGGCCTCGTGCAGAATCTCCTTCGACTCCACCTCGGTGAGCACCGTGCGCCCCTGGCTGCGGGCGCGGTCAATCACTTCTGCAATGGGCATGCCGTTGGGTCAGTTTCTCAGTCTGTTCGCTGTCAGGTTTCCGCTGTCAGCTCAAACAGACATCCCGTTGTTGTTGCTGGTGGTGCTGCTGCTGCTCGGGGCTCGCACGCTGCGCGCCATCATTCGTGTCTGGCTGGAGTTGGAGAACGAGCGCGCCGCGCCGCAGTGCTTGCAGACTCCGTCGCTCGTCTCGCCGTTCGGCGTCTCGATTTGCCACCAGTGAGCGCAGTCGGGTGCGGCCGCGTCCGCGCTGACGGTTTCTGTCGTGGGCTCGAGTGACACCAGGGGACCTCCTTATGCGGCTCTCGGAGGAATGGGCGCCTCCGTTGGGCGAGAGCGTAATGTTTGGGCAGACTCCGATAATATACCGCGTCTTACCCCATTTTGGGAACATACGCGACTTTTTTCATCGTGGCTACTCGCCCGGCATTGCTTTCCCCATTCCTGAGCGCCGATTGCCGGCGACTAGCCCCTAACCCTGCCGCCCCGTACACTGAACGGGTTGTGCCAAACGTTGATTCTTACATCGAACTCAAGAAAAACCCCAGGATCCCCGCCTTCCAGCCGGGGGACACCGTCCGCGTCCACGCCAAGGTGATCGAGGGCGACCGCGAGCGTATCCAGGCCTTCGAGGGTGTCGTCCTGCGCATCCGCAAGGGCGGCCCCAACTCCAACTTCACCGTCCGCCGCATCAGCCACGGCATCGGCGTCGAGCGCATCTTCCCCTACTACTCGCCGCTGATCGACAAAGTGGACGTTGTCCGCGTCGGCCGCGTCCGCCGCGCCAAACTCTACTACCTGCGCGACCGCGTCGGCAAAGCCGCTCGCATAAAGCCCGGCTCCCGCGCCCGCTTCGAAGCCCTGACCGCCCCCGGCGCCGTCATGGTCGAAGAAGAGGAGATCGAGGAAGAAGTCCTCGCCGAGGAAGAACTCGTTGAAGAAGGCGCTGAGCCGGAGGCCGAAGAGGCCGCCGAAGGCGAAGAAGCCGCAGACGTAGACGCGGAAGCGCCCGAGGCAGAGGCCGAAGCAAGCGCAGAGCTCGACCCAGAGGCGAGCGCAGAAGAACCTGCCGCGGAAGCGGCACCCGAAGAGTCCGCTGAGGAAGCGCCCGCAGAAGAACCCGAAGCCCCGGCCGACGAGCCGGAGGCCGGAGCGCCTGAGGCTGAAGAGGCTGCGCCCGAGGAACCAGCAGACGAACCCGAAGCCTCCGACGACGGCGAAGCCAAGGCCTAGCGCCTGGCCCCGGCTCGACTCAAGAATCACGCTTCGATCCCCCTGTAGCGGAGGCTGTCATGCCTCCATTGACGGACGTCTCTCCCCCGTTCTCGCGCCCGCGCCCTAGTGACGCTCCCCTCACCGACCCGACCTACGCCCCCTACTGACATCTCCCACTCGGAGATCCGCGTTCCGTGCGCTATCCTGAAATCGAGATGTTCGCGTACAACCCCCGCGTCGGCCCGACCCGATTGATTGATCGTCCGCCCGCAAGCCTTGTTGGTCCATCAATCAACGAAATCCGGCCGCCGAAGGCGCTCACCACGAACGGAAGCGACACCACGAACACCTCGAATTCCGTCTTCTCTGGCCAACAATCAACGCCCCAACACAAACCGCGCCAAACAATCAGAAATCAGATACGAAATCCCTTTGATTGATCGCACTCATACCACCGATCCCCCACCTGACCTGACCGCCACCCCTACCGTCTTCGCCGAAGTCTGCGTCAACGCCGCCGCACCCATTCGCCAGACCTTCACCTACCGCGTGCCCGACCACCTCGAAGTCCTCCCCGGCCAGATGGTCTACGTCCCCTTCGGCGCCCGCACCCTCCAGGGCGTCGTTATCGAGCTTACCGACATCCCCGCCTTCGCCGAGGCCCGTGACATCACCGACGTCATCGATCCGCGCCCCCTCGTCTCCTCCGAGCGCCTCGTTGTCGCCCGCGCGCTCAGCGAGCACTACCTCGCGCCCCTGTTCGACTGCGTCGCCCTCATGCTCCCGCCCGGCTCCCGCGAGCGCCCCCTTACCCTCCTCGAACCCCTGGCGACACTCGACGAGATCCCCTCCCTCGGCCTCACCGAGAAGCAGGCAACTGCCCTCGCCTACATCATCGAACACGGCCCCACGAATCCGGATGACCTGACTCGCGTCGCCCACCTCACCGGCGCCTCCAACACAGTCTCCTCGCTGCTCCGCCGCGGCTTCATCCGCCGTCGCTACGAACTGGCCCGCCCCGCCGCCCGCCCGAAGGTCGTCCCTCACCTGCGTCTGATAGCCTCCGAGCAAGCCGCTCGCGACCAGGCCACGGCGCTCCGCGCCGAGGCGTCTCCGAAGTCACTCCGCCGGGCCATCGTCCTCGAAGCCCTCGCCGATGAGGGCTCGCTCCCCCTCTCCCGCGCCCGCGCTCTCGGCTTGACACCCGCCTTCCTCCGCGACCTCCAGGACTCTGGCCTCGTCACCGTTGAGGACGTCACCGTCGTCCGCGACCCGCTCGCCGGCCGCAGCTACGCGTACCAGCCGCCCGCCCGTCTCACCGATGCCCAGCAGGCGACCGGCTCCGCCATCGTGAAGGAACTGGACGACCCGCGCCCCGGCGAGCCTCCGCCCGTCTTCCTCCTCCATGGCGTCACCGGCAGCGGCAAGACCGAGGTATACCTGGCCGCGCTCGACCGCGCTGTGACCCTTGGCAAGCGCGCCATCGTCCTCGTCCCCGAGATCTCCCTGACCCCTCAGACCGTCCGCCGCTTCGGCGAGCGCTTCCCGGGCCGCGTCGCCGTGATGCACAGCGCCCTCTCCCCCGGCGAGCACTTCGACATGTGGCATCGCATTCGCGAGGGGCACTACGACGTCGTCGTCGGCCCCCGCGGCGCCCTTTTCGCGCCGCAGCCCGACCTCGCCCTCGTGGTCATCGACGAGGAGCACGAATGGACCTACAAGCAGCACGAGGGCGTCCCCCGCTATCACGCACGGCTGGCGGCCGAGCACCTCTGCCGCGAGACCGGCGCACTTCTCCTCCTCGGCTCTGCGACCCCCGATGTCGAGAGCTACTTCCACGCACAGCACGGCCGCTACCGGCTGCTCGAACTTCCCGAGCGCCTGGTGAGCGGTCCCGGCGGCGAGGTCACGCCAGCTCCGCTGCCCGCGGTCGAACTGGTCGACCTGCGTGAAGAGCTAAAGGCGGGCAATCGCAGCATCTTCAGCCGCGCCCTCGCCCGCGGTATCCGCCAGGCGCTTGACGCGAAGGAGCAGGTGATCCTCTTCCTCAACCGTCGCGGAAGCGCCACCTTCATCCAGTGCCGCGACTGCGGTTACGTGCTCAGTTGCCCCTCCTGCGCCATGGCCTTCACCTACCACGAGCGCGAGGAGCGCCTCGTCTGCCACTACTGCGGGCGGCGAGCCCAGCGCCCCTCCCTGTGCCCCATCTGCGGCGGTGACCGCATCCGCATGCTGGGCATCGGCACCGAGCGCGTTGAGGCAGACGTCCAGCGCGCCTTTCCCGGCGCCCGCACCCTCCGCTGGGACCGCGACGTTACCAGGGGGCGCAACTCACACGAGGCTATCCTCGCCCGATTCCTCGCTCACGAGGCCGACATCCTCATCGGGACGCAGATGGTAGCGAAGGGCCTCGACATACCACGTGTGACGCTCGTCGGCGTCATCTCGGCGGATGTCGCTCTACACATTCCCGACTTCCGGGCCGGGGAGCGCACTTTTCAACTACTCGAGCAGGTCGCCGGAAGAGCGGGACGCGGCCCACTCGGCGGCCGCGTCGTCGTACAGACCTACACTCCGGACCACCACTCGATCGAGGCTGCCGCCGCCCACGACTATCGTGCGATGTACGAGCGCGAGGTCGACCTGCGCGGCAAGTTGGGCTACCCGCCGTTTGGGCGGCTCGTGCGCATGACCTTCGCCCATACGGGAGCCGCCTACGCCCAGGAGCAGGCCGCGCTCATTGTGACGCGCCTCAAGAAGGAGCGCGACCGCCTCGGCCTCGCCAACCTCGACATCCTCGGGCCGTCACCCGCCTACCTCCCGCGCCTGCGCGGCCGCTGGCGCTGGAACGTCATCCTTCGAGGCGCGAACCCCGCGGCCGTCCTCTCCGAAATGCCGCTCCCGCGTGGCTGGACCGTAGACGTCGATCCCGCCTCCCTCCTATAGCGACACAATCCCTGCGTTGCCCTAAAATGCCCAGTAACACTCCCTGATCACCGACTGCTAAATACTGAGAACTGACCCATGACCATTCACCCTATCGTCTACGTGCCCGCGCCCGTTTTGCGTGAGAAGGCGAAGCGCGTCCCCTCGATAGACCGCTCCATCCACAGGCTGATCGAGGACATGATCGACAGCATGTACGAGGCGAACGGAGTTGGTCTGGCCGCGCCCCAAATAGGCGTCTCCCTTCGCGTTATCGTCATCGGCCTGCCTGACGAGGAGCCGTTCGCGCTCATCAACCCAGAGATCGTAAAGCGCAGCGGCGAGCGGCTCGTGCCGGAGGGCTGTCTCTCAGTCCCCGGGTATCGCATTGAGGAGATGCAGCGCTCCGTCTCCGTCATCGCCAAAGGTCTCGACCCCTCGGGCAAGGCGGTTCGAATCAAGGCCAAGGATGACCTCCTGGCACAGGCGCTGGAGCATGAAATCGACCACATCAACGGCATCCTCTACATCGACCGCCTCCCCAGCCTCGAAGCCCTCGTCAAGATCGAGCCTGAGGAGGAGGCGGCGCCCCGCTAGCCCGCTCCCGGGAACCCCCGCGCTATGAGCGACGGCAGAGTGCGCGCGCCTCCGGAGCTAATTCCGCTGCTCTTGCAGCTGAGCGGCTTTTTCGAATCGCGAGGTGTCAAGGCCTACGCCACGGGCGGCTTCGTGCGGGATCTCCTTCTCGAACGCCCGGTTACCGACCTCGACATTTCGGTGGACGCCGACCCACTTGAACTCGGCCCACGCCTGGCGGTGGCGCCCGAATGGACCTATTTCACGCTCGACGAAGAACGACGCCACGCCCGGATACTCGTGCCGCACACATCCCTGCAGATCGATCTCATGCCTTTGCGCGGTGCGATCGAAGAAGACCTCCGACTCCGCGACTTCACCATCAACGCGTCGGCCACAAGTCTTCAAGCCCTGGCTGTTGGCCCCGCGGAGATCATTGACCCCATTGGCGGCTCGCGCGACCTCTCGGATGGCGTTGTGCGCCTCGTCAGTGGGCAGGCGCTTGTCGATGACCCGCTGCGGATGCTGCGCGCTGTCCGCTTCCGCGCCCAACTCGGTTTCGAGATTGAGGCAGAAACCGTGGCATCGATCGAACAACACGCGGCGCTGCTGAGAAGTGCGGCTCTCGAACGACAGCGCGATGAGCTCATGCTCATTCTCGCGTCGGAGCACGCAGGCCGGGCGCTCCGCGAACTCGATCGGTTCGGTCTCTTGGCCCACTTGCTCCCCGAACTCGACGTAACTCGCGGAGTCGAGCAGCCGAAACAGCATCACTGGGATGTCTTCAACCACCATATCGAGGCCGTGACCGCGCTCGATTGGATGCTTCTCGGCTCGGAACCGGAGGCAGACCCACAACGCGCATTCTGGCGCGAGCTGTGGGAGAGCCTCGAATGGTGGCCCGACGCCCGCGCTTACCTGGCCGATGAAGTCTCGCCGGGCTATAAACGATGGACTGTCCTGAAACTGACGGCCCTGCTCCACGACATCGGTAAGCCGGAAACAAAGAGCACCGAAGCGGGCGGTCGCACTCGCTTCTTCGGCCACGCCGACGTAGGTGCGGATATAGCCTCGAGGCTCTTGCGACGCCTCCGATTCCCAGAGAAGGTCATTGCCCACGCACGGGCAATGATCGGCGCCCACCTCCGTCCGCTGCTCCTGGTCCAGAAAGGAGCCCCCAGCCGACGCGCCGTCTACCGATACTTCCGTGACACCGAGGGCGCTGGCATCGATACGTTATTTCTTTCACTCTCCGACCATCTGGCAACCGCCGGTCCTCTCGCCGGCCTTGACGGGTGGCGTCGGCATCTCGCCGTCGTGTCGTATCTTCTCGCGACGCACTTCGACTCTCCTCCTGCCGCAACTGGCGCCGCGAGGCTCGTCGCTGGCGAGGATCTGATGGAGGCGTTCGATCTTCCGCCGGGGCCGCTCATCGGAGATCTCCTGGAAGCAATAAAGGAAGGACAAGCGTTAGGAGACGTCAAGACGAGGGAGGACGCTCTGGAATTGGCCCGTAAGCAACTGGAACCAAAGCAAGGCAAGCGG
The DNA here is from genome assembly GCA_963717065.1 of uncultured Chloroflexia bacterium. GTDB lineage: Bacteria > Chloroflexota > Dehalococcoidia > SM23-28-2 > RBG-16-64-32 > CAVQVC01. The sequence continues at coordinate 335,086 of CAVQVC010000001.1, forward strand.
TAATTTGTTGTTCACTATGCGTATTCTCTATCTAGCGTTGTTCCTGTGCGGCTTTCTCTTTATCGCCTGCGGTGACGATAACAACGGCGGCAGCGACTATGCCAGGGCCATCTCCATTGCCGCAAACCCGATCCCGGTTGCCGATACCGAGGATCAAGTCAAGCCGGGCGGCTTCGTCCTCCCTCAGACAGGCGTGCAGGATTGCGTGATTCCCGCGAAGCAGGGCACGTACGTGAACGGCAAATGCGAATGGAAGGTCGAGAAGAATGGAGAGGGGTGGTTCCTGACCTACACCGAACAGTGGAATTGTGCCGATTACAACGCCATCCAGGGCAGTACCGACTTCTGTGCCGGCGAGACCGGCACGCACGAATGGTCTTACGATGTTGCCCCTGACGGCAGGGCTGGTCTCTTGGTTGAAAACGGTGACAGCCCTCCCGAGGCTCTTCAATAGCGCCTAGATCTAAACTGGGCTAATCTGGATACACCATGAGCGGCGTACTTATATTGGCGCTTGCTTATCCGGCAGCCATCGCCATCCTCTTCTGGCTGGCCTTTCTCAGACCGGTACAGCAGCACCAGAAAAAGCAGCGCGATGAGCTCGCCAGCCTGCGAGTGGGCGACGAAGTGCTCACACAGGCCGGTTTCATTGCGCGAATACTGGAGATTCGAGTGCCGGAGGAACGTGGTCCAACAGAGATAATTCTCGATCTTGGCGGTACCCGCGTCCGCGCCACCGCGACAGCCGTGGCTCAACGGATTCATCCGGCCGAGGACGCTGCCAGTATGGGCGCGGCAGACACAGTACAAATCGAAGGAGTTCAAGGAACCCCGAATGCGTAACCGTTCGAACTGGATCATGCTCGGCCTGATCTCCGCCATAACCATTTTCGCCATACTCGTCGTCTGGCCCGGCTGGCCCAAGCGCTACCTGCCTGACTTCATCGACTACCCGGAAGGGCCAATCATCTCGATAGCAGGACGCGAGGCCATGAAGCTGGGCCTCGACCTCAACGGTGGCACCTATGTGCTGCTTGAGGCTGACACCTCCAAGCTCCCGCCCGGCACGAACGTCGACGATGCGATGGAGGGCGCGAAGAATATCATCGAGGATCGCGTCAACGAAATCGGAATCAGCGAAACCGAGATCTCGCGAGAGGGTCAGAACCGCCTCGGAGTGCAGCTGCCCGGCATATCGCCGGAGGAGGCAGCCGACCTCATCGGCAAGACCGCTCAACTGGAGTTCCGTGCGCCCAAGCTCACCGAAGATAAACAGCGAATCGTCTGCGCGACCGCTGAAGGCACGGAGTTCAGCGTCGCGTCCTCAGCGCAGGGTGGACAGATCAGCGAGACCACGAACGACGCGGGACAGAAGGAAGCCCGCTGCCTGGGAGACAACGGCGAGACCGGCACAGTTGTCTGGGTACCGGCCACCGGCGTTGATGCCGATGGTGAAGTCCGCGCGCTGACTGGTGGCTTCCTGCAGCCGAACGGGGCCAACGTGGTCACCACCACCGCCCAATGCATTCCCGCCTGTGTGACTCTGAAATTCAACCCGGAGGGCGGACTGCTCTTCGACCAGATTACGAACGAACTCCAGGGGAAGCCCCTTGCCATTTTCCTGGATGAGGAGCTCATCGGCGCCCCCAATGTGCAGCAAAGGATCAGCAACAGCGAGTCGATCATCTCAGGTCTTACCCTGGATGAGGCCAAGACCCTTAAGGTCCAGCTCAACACTGGCGCTCTGCCTGTTCCCATGCGCGAGGTCCAGAAGCAGGAGATAGACGCCACGCTGGGCGAGAACGTGCTGACTCGCACCGTTCAGGCGGGCCTCATCGGCATCCTCGGCGTGATGGTCTTCATGATGCTCTACTACCGCCTGCCGGGCGTGCTGGCATCCCTGGCGCTGTGTCACCTACACGGCCCTCGTAATGATGGTGTTCAAGCTCTTCCCGGGTGAGCCGGTGACGTCACGCTTGCGGGCATCGCCGGGTTCGTGCTCTCGGTGGGAATGGCAGTAGATGCCAACGTCCTTGTGTTCGAACGCATGAAAGAAGAGTTGCGCGGCGGGCGCATCGCTCGGCCCTGCCATCGAGCACGGCTTCGACCGTGCCTGGTCCTCCATCCGCGATAGCAACATCTCCACGCTGATTACCTGCGCCATTCTGTACTGGTTCGGCAACCAGTTCGAGGCCGCCCTCGTCAAGGGGTTCGCGATCACGCTGGCAATCGGTGTGCTTGTCAGCATGTTCTCGGCGATCACCGTCACCCGCACTCTCCTGAGAGTCGCCGCGAGCACTCGCCTCGGGCACTACCCACGCTTCTGGTCCCCCGACCTGAAGACGGCTGAGGCGACGGCCGGGGGCCGAACTCGTGGATTCGGGTTCGACTTCGTCAGGCGACGCGGCCTCTACTTCCTGATATCGGCGATCATCTTGATCCCCGGCATCATCTCCCTCGTCGTCCCGCCCTCGCTGAAGCCGGGGATCGAGTTCTCCAGCGGCGCGACGATCACGGTGCAGTTCGCCGACGCGGCCGTTTCGCAGGACGACGTGCACAATGCACTTACCGACCTGGGCCATGAAGAGGCTCGCGTTCAGAAGACCAGCGGTGGCGCATACATTATTAGACTGGATGAACTCAAGGGTGTCTCCGGTCCGCCTGTTGGCCCCGCGCCTCCCGGCGATGCCGATGCCATCCGGGACGGCCTGATCGCTGAGTTCGGTCCGCTTGTCAATGGCGCCGGAGCCCAGACCAACCAGTTCCAGAACTTCAGCTCAGTCTCAGAGATCGTCTCTCGCGAGATCGGGCGGAACGCCGCCATCGCCATCGCTTTCGCGGCGATCGCCATCCTCGCCTATATCACCTGGTCGTTCCGCAACGTTCCCAAGTCTTATCGCTACGGCATCGCGGCCGTCGTGGCGGCGCTCCACGACGCGCTCTTCGTTCTCGGCATGTTCTCCATCTTTGGAAAGCTATTCGATGTCGAGATCAGCACGATGTTCATCACAGGATTGCTGACTATCATCGGCTTCAGCGTCCACGATACGATCGTCGTCTTCGACCGTATCCGGGAAAACGTGGGACGTTATCCAGATGCCCCGTTTGACGAGGTGGTGAATGCCAGCCTGACAGAAACTGTGGCGCGTTCCATCAACACGTCGTTCACGGTGGTCATCACGATCATGGCCTTGCTCCTGCTAGGTGGCTCCGGGATCGACGTGCTGCTCGTGACGCTGCTCCTCGGCATCATCGCCGGGACGTACAGCTCCATCTTCATCGCCAGCCAGTTCGTCGTGGCCTGGGAGGACGGCGATTTCGCTCGCTTGTGGCGTCGAAAGTCTTCCCCAGGCGTCCACGTACCAGGCGGAGGCGCCCGGCTAGCCTATCCGCTAACAGATCGCGCTCGGCGGACCAATAGAAGGAGGCGCCGCCATGATCCTCGTCGCAGGTGGCACCGGCTTCGTCGGCGCGGGCATCGTCCGGGAACTCGCGCGCCGCGGCAAGTCGGTAGCCGTTCTCAGCCGCGACCCGAACAAGCAGTCCGGCCGCTTCCCGGGCCTCGACGTCGAGTTGCGCCACGGTGACGTCCGCGAGCCGGACACGCTGGGCCCGGCCATGACCGGCATCGAGGCCGTCATCGGCTGCCAGCAGTTCCCCAACTCGCCCATCGAAAACCCGGGCCGCGGGTACACCTTCGAGGAGGTCGACGCGCGCGGCACGCAGGCGCTCGTCGAACGCGGCGAAGCAGGCCGGAGTGTCTCGCTACGTCTACCTCAGCGGCGTCGGCGCCGACCCGAACGCCGGCCGCCACTGGTTTCGCGCCAAGGCGCAGGCCGAGAAGGCTGTGATCGAGAGCGGGATGGACTACACCATCCTCCGCCCCTCCTGGGTCTACGGGCCCGAAGACAACGCTCTCAACCGCTTCCTGGGCATGTCGCGCTTCCTCCCCTTCGTCCCCCTTATCGGCGCTGCCGGAAAACAGCGTCTGCAGCCCGTCTTCGTCGACGATGTCGCGCGGGCCGTGGCTGAATCGCTCGATAACCCCGCCGCCACCAACCAGCTCTTCGAGATCGGCGGCCCCGAGGTCCTGACGATGAAGGAGATCGTCCAGTCGGCCCTCGACGCCGTCCGGGCGCAAGCGCCTCTTACTCTCGGCCCCGAAGCCCGTCATGAAAGCCGTCGCCTCCGTCCTCCAGTTCCTGCCCGGCAGGCCTCTCTCCCCGGACGCCGTCGACTTCATCACCGCCGACGCTCTCGCCGACCCAGCGGCTATCGAGAAGGCCCTCGGTCTCCGAATGACGCCCCTCCGCCAGGCGCTGGCCACCTACCTCCGGAAGCCCTAGCATCCGTGGGCCGAACCGTCCAGCACGTGGCGATTTTCGCGGGTGTATGCTGTCGGCAGCCGGAGTAGCCGGAGCCCGAGGGGGGAACCCCATCCGCCTACCGCTGACAGCCTTGGTCATCGTGACCGCGGCCCGATTATCTGCCGCCGCTGGCCCCCATGCTCCTCGGTGCCGGCTTCACCGTCGATTCCACCACCGATGCCGTCGACGCCGACCCCGGCGACGGTCTCTGCGCCAGCGCCGCCGGCGAGTGTACCCTCCGCGCCGCTATCCAGGAGACCAACGCTCTCCTCGGCCCGGACAGCATCCAGGTGCCCGAAGGCACATTCACGCTCACGATCCCCGGCGCAGACGAAGACGCGTCATCAACGGGGGATTTGGATGTCACGGATGACCCGACACTCGCAGGAGAGGGGCGGGATGTGACTGTGATCGACGGGAATGCCCTGGATCGAAGGTGTTGCGATGTTGCTTCGGATCCACAGCATTTGAGCATCAGATCCCTTTCCATTCGGGGGGGGCGCGCCGCTCATGCGCCCTGGTTCGAGCGTCACTCTCGGCGATGGTGGCGGTCTGCTGGTAGACGATGACGCAAACGTTAATCTGTCGGATGCGAATGTCGAAACCAACGTTGCGGGCGCAGGCGCAGGAATCTTTAACAGAGGAACTCTCGATGTCACCGACACGGAGATTTCCGCAAACACGGCTGCCTCTTTGGGATCAAGCCCGGTTCAAGGCGTAGTACCACCACCGGGTGCAGGTGGGATCGCAAACGCTGGAGACGCCGCACTGGTCGGTGTATCGGTAACGGATAACACAGCTCTGTTTGCCGCTGGGGTTGCGAACTTTGGTGGAGGGAGCTTACTCTGAGGCTGTCGCCGTCGACAGGAACATGCCGGTCTCGACGCCGGGGGGATCGCGAACTTCGGCTTGATGACGATCTCGGCGAGTTCGATCTCGGACAATTCAGCGGTGTTGGGTGCCGGTGGAGGGATAGATCAATGGTGAACACTCGGTTCGGGCTGAGCCCTTCCGTGGGAGGAGGTTCGACTTCGCGTCGAGGGACTCGACGCGCAGCAGAGCTGGTTTGAACAAGCTGTCAGGGGGATCCTGTCGCCTTCAACCTGTCGGATTGGCAGCGACCGGAGACACGGCCTGGCTACTGGCTCGAAGGCGCGGCATCCAGGCCGACCAGCGGAGCGGTCGAGGCTTCGATGCAGCGGCGATGCGCGTGGTGCGACGTGGTCGAGGCGAACCAGTCGGCGCGACCACCTGGCCATGCCGGATTCTCGCGCTGGATCGTTTCCGCCAGATACAGAGGAACAAGGATGTGGACTGGAGGAACTATCGTGTCATTCAATGCATGTTGGTGATGACTGCGTGGCCGATCCACGGGACCTAATGTGTTCACAGGCACGCAACTTCCCCCGCGATCTCGACGACGGCGCCCTAGACCCAACGTGGAATCACAGTGATTACTATCTGCATGGCGGAAGCCATGCGGACATACATTTCAGCGGATTCCTTCATCCGTCTTTACAGGTTACTGCCCTTGATTACCCGGGCTCCGGACCGCCCGGGGTGCCGGCTGTCCTGGACCAGCCGTTCACGATAAATGGCTGGGCTATCGAGAGGTCATTTGGCGGCGTAGTTGACTCAGTGGGAGCACTGGCGACGTTGTCCAATGTCAACGGGGCCCCGATAGGTGGGACGACGTCCCTGGGAGAGGCGAGTTATCACGAGGAGCGGCCAGACGTGGCGGCAATTTACGGCCAGCAATTTCTGTACTCGGGATATAGCTTGTCCGCGGCTAACCTTCCCTGGGGCTACCACCTTCTCCGAATACAAGCGCACAGCACGGTATGCGCCTGCATATCTGAGATCACGCGCGTCATCGCCGTCGACAACGACCTCGACCGGGTGTTCCAGCCCAACGATAACTGCCCGAACGACTACAACCCAGCACAGGCCGACTACGATCCACCCGCGCATCCCAGGTGGGATAGCTACGGTAACCTGCTACCCGATAACCTCACACCGAACGGTCTCGGTGACGTCTGCGATCTCGACGACGACCAGGATGGCGTGCTCGACGCCAACGATCCCGACGACGACAACGACGGCGTATTCGACGTCGACGAGGCGGCGGCCGTGTGCAGCGGTTCTACCCCATCGTTGCTCAGGCCCGAACGAAAGGACGGGCCATTCCAGGGCGTGGACGACGATGGCGATACGATCGCCGATGAAGGTGCCATCCCCCTGAACTTTGATTGCGATGGCGATGGCTATCCGGATCGCGACGAGGCCGATGCTCCTTTGTGCTGGAACGGCGTCAACGACGACGATTTCGAGGATGCGGTCGTGAACGATGGATGCAGCGGTGGTCCGGCGAAGGTTGGGGCATTCTCCGAACAGCAGTTCAAGATTGGCACCGGAAACCAGGATTCGTGCGGTAATAACGGCTGGCCCAGCGACCTGTACACTCCGCCACCCCCCAACAACACCATTAGTGTGGTTACTCTGCAGGACGCGACAAGCATGACTGCTACCCCTCGCAAGTTTGGCACGAGTCCCAACGATCCAAACTTCGACATGAGGTGGGATCTCTTGCCTGGTCGTGGTGCCAACAGTACGTGGATCAATATTCAGGACTTCACCGCTATTCTGGCCACCCTAAACCCGACGGGTGTCCCTCCCATGCTACTGGGGGCACGAGCCATGACCGGCCCGCCGTGCCCATGGCCGCCTTAGCATTGGCATATTCCTCCGGCGCGACCCTGCCGTGCGTGATCGCGCCGCTCTTCGCTATGCTTTGAGGGTGGCTCCAGTCGCCCGCGCTGTCGTCGCCAAGCACCACACGGAGGACCAATGACCACCGAACAGACCGAGACCGACGCCCTCGCCGGCGCCCGCACGCTCACCGCGCTCGCCGAACGCGCCGCCGAGGGCGCCATCGAGTCCGCCCGCCGCCTCACCAACGACGGCGCTCAAATCGACGACTATCAGGTGCACGCCGAGCGCATCGCCCAGATCGCCACCGAGGCCCGCGCCGCCCGCGAGCTCACCTGGTACGCCGACCGCCCAGGCCTCCCGCGGCAAGCCCGACCCCCTCGCCGAGGACCAGGCCTTCGTCTTCGCCGCCGGGGTCGTCCAGCGGCTCCGCGCCGAAGTGGACACCCACCCCGGCGCCTGGGCCATCGACCCCTCAATCCTCGAGCAGCTCGACGCCGCCGATATCCGCGCCATCCTCCGCGCCGGCAACTCTGAGACCCGCCTGATCAGCGTCGGCCGCCGCGTCCTCGACTCCCGCGGCGCTTTCACCGCCGAACTCGACGACGAGATCGCCAACCTCACCCGTGACACCGCCCGCTACTTCGCCCGCACCGAGGTCGCTGCCGATCGCCCAGGACATGCACCGCGAAGACCGTCTCGTCCCGGAGGACCTCATCCAGAAGATGGCCGGCCTCGGCCTCTTCGGCTGTTCCATCCCCGAGTCGTACGGCGGCACCGAGATGGGCTACCTGACCATGGCCGTGCTCACCGAGGAGTTGTCCACCGTCTCCCTCGTCGCCGGCAGCCTCATCACCCGCTCCGAAATCCTCACCCGTGCCTTACTCGGGGGCGGAACCGAGGAGCAGCGCCAGACCTGGCTCCCCCGCATCGCCTCAGGCGAGCTGCTCGTCGGCGTCGCCGTCACCGAGCCCGATGTCGGCTCTGACGTTGGTGCGCTCGTCTGCCGCGCGACTCCCGGCGAGCACGACGGCAAGCAAGGGTGGTTCATCGAGGGCCCCAAGGCCTGGTCCACGTTCGCCGGCCGCGCCAACATCCTCGCCCTCCTCGCCCGCACCGACGCCGATTCCTCGAAGGGAAATCACGGACTCTCGCTCTTCATCGTCCCCAAGGAGCCGTACGACGGCCACCACTTCGAGCACCGCCAGCCCGAGGGCGGCACGATCACCGGCACCGCCAACCCCACCCCGGGTTATCGCGGCATGCACTCTTTCACCCTCGCTGTCGACCACTACTTCGTGCCCGAGGAGAACCTCGTCGGCGGTCCCGACGGTCGCGGCAGAGGCTTCTACCTCCAGATGGGCGGCTTCGAAGCCGGGCGCCTCCAGACCGGCGGTCGCGCGACCGGCGTCTCCCAGGCCTCCATCGAGAAGGCCTGCAACTACGCTTCCGACCGCAAGCAGTTCGGTCAGCCGCTCGCCGACTATCAGCTCACGCAGCACAAGATCGGGCGCATGGCGACACACGCGGCGGCCGGCCGCCACCTCACCTACGCGGCCGCGCGGGCCATGGAGCGCGACGAGCAAGAGAACCCCTCGACTACCCTCAGGACCAGGCCTGGATCGGGAACCATGGCGGCGGCCATGTGCAAGCTTTTCGCCTCCGATGTCGCCATCTGGGTGAGCCAGGAAGCCCAGCTCATCCACGGCGGCTGGGGCTACTCGGAAGAAGACCCGATCGCCCGCTACGTGGTCGACGCTCTCGTCCTCCCCATTTTCGAAGGCGTTAAGCCCATCCTCGAGCTGAAGGTAATCGCCCGCCAGCTCCTGAGCCGTTGATGGCCAGCGCACGCACTCTGATCGCCGGCGACCTGCTCGCCCTACTCGCCTTCGCCCTGATCGGTCTGGCCAGCCACGAGCACGAGGTCACGGCTACCGCGGTCGCTCGCACCTTTCTGCCGTTTGCCGCCGCCTGGCTCGTCATCGGCGGCGTCTCCGGAATGTTCCGGTCAACAGATGACGGTAGACCTCCCCTGGGCGGCCGGTTCTTCATCGCTTACCTGGCTGCGGGCGCCATCGCGCTGATCGCCCGCAGCATCATTTTTGACCGCGCGCTTTTCAACGCGTTCTTCGTCATCGCTCTCGTCGGAAACGGGTTATTTCTCTTCGGCTGGCGGGCTGGGTACAGCTGGTGGCTCGGCCGCCGCTCCGCGCGGATATCGATCAAGGAGGCAACACGGACGTGAACGAAGACGTTGACCAGATAACCCGCGCCATCATCTATACCCTCGCGATCGCCATCGTGGTCGGCCTCGTCGTCCTCGTTGTCGCGACGATCGTCACGGAACTCGACTAAGCAGCCACCCGACGCCCGCAGTACGCATACAGTGCGTCGTAGACGACGAACTCCCGCGTCAGGATCTCGTGGTCGTCCGCGAAACCGAGCATCCCAAATCCCTCGGCGATTGCCTTGAGGCCCGCCGCTTCCGCTTCTCCGTACATGTCCTCGGATACGTCCGCCCCATGCACGATCCGGGCCAGTAGGGCTATCGCCGGGTCCTTAATCGCATATCGTTCGACTATCGCCTCGAAGCTGCAGCGGCCGCGATGGTGCCCCAGTTCCACGCCCGGCACGTCGAACGGCGTGGCCCCTTCGCGCTCGGCGGTCTCCAACACCCGCTCCGGAGGCACGAACATGAACTCCGCTTCCGAATCCACGAACTTCCGGATCAGCCACGGGCATGCCACCCTGTCGACTTTGACCCGCTCCCTTGTCACCCACTTCATTTTGTAGCTCCCTTCACCGCCGCCGCTTGAACCGGTTGACCCTCGCCCTCGCCATCGATCGGGACCCGGCGGAACCACATCCACAACACCAGATCATACGCGGCCTTGACTCCCCCTCCGATGAAGAATGGGAGCCCGAACGCCAGCTGCTGCGAAACACCAGCCAGAACGGGACCAAGCGGCCTCACCGCGTAACGTGCGGTGTTCGTGTACGCCACCGCCGCTGTCCGCTCCGAGGGATCCACCAAAGCGGCGATGTACGCCTGCCGGGTGGGCACGTCCATCTGGCTCAACGCAAAGCGACCGAACAGCAAGGCGACGGCGACTCCGAGCGTGGGCGCCAGGGGGATGAGCATCAGGAGCAGGTTGGAGGGCAGGTGGGTAAACACCATCGTGTTCAACAGGCCGAAACGCTCGGCCAGCCTCGTCGCCACCATGAACGATCCCGCCTGCAATAGCCCGACGACGAAGAAGATCGCGCCCAGCGTTTCCGTCGAGAGATCGTACTCCGCCTGGAACCAGTAGGCGATGAAACTGGACACGATAAACCCGCCGGCCAGCGCATCCATGGCAAACAACCCCGACAGCCGCGCCACGTTGCCGCGCGAACGTTCCAGCGGCACGCCGAGCCCGGGGGGCCGTTTTTCGGCCTCCACCCCATCAGACAGCGTCGATGCCACGAGCGCTCCCAGCAGCCCTACCGGCACGAAAACCAAGAAGAAGCGCTCGTTATCCGCGCTCCATCCCAGCGCGTCGCGCAACAGCGCCGGCCCTCCGGCTGCCAGCGCCCCGAAGGACCCTGCCAGCGCCGCAACTGCGTTGTATCTTCCGAAAACACGCGTCCGCTCTCGGGGCTGCAGCCCGGTAGGCAGCATCGCCTGCTCCAGAGAGGTAAACGGTCCCGATTCCACTACCTCGGTGGAGAGCGCGCCCGCCAACGCCACAGCCGCCAGGAACAGGAACTCCTCCGTTTGCGAGAAGACGATTCCGGTGACCGACAAAGCGAGGAACAGCGCGACATAACACCGCCGCCTGCCGATCCGGTCACCGAATGTGCCCACGACGATCGTTGCCATCGCCGTACCCGCGACAACAGCGGTCAGGAGCAGTCCGACCTTCGTGCTTGACCACCCCGCTGCGTCCAGCGATGAACCCAGGAGCACCGCGCCAAATCCGTACACGAAGGCCCGTAGCGCCTGCGCAGTGTAGATTCGCCGGATGTCCGGGCTCATCACCTTGTTCGCGGCCGGGGTTGACGCTCGGATCCGCTCGCCCTGAGGTTCTCGCAGGCCTGTCCTGAGCGGAGTCGAAGGGATGAGCGGAGCGCCAACGTCTCGAAATGACGAGGCCTAGGCCCGCCCCGCCCGCCCTTCGTATTCGATCACCTTGCGCGGTGTGACCAGGAGAGAGATCGATTCGCCGTCGGCCGTGCGCTCGACGTATTTCCGGCCGAGTTCCTCGCCGAGATACCTGACCGCCAGTCGCATACGCTGCTCATCCGTCAGCGGCTGCCCGACCTGCGCCCGTCCGCGAACCATGAGCGCGTAATAAGGCACCGTCCGCCGGTCCACAACGAGCGTGACTTCGGGATTGGCCTCAACGTTCCGGTGCTTCTGAGAGCCGCGTCCGGTGCTGATCAGCAGGGCACCGTCTTCGTACAGGTACCAGACCGGCGCCGCGTGCGGACGGCCTCGCCGGTCCACCGTGGCCAGGATCGCGACGTTAGGCTCGGCCATGAATTCTTCGGGGGTGGGAAAAGTGCTCATAGCGCAACTCTCGGCCCTGCACTATTGATCTGTCAAAGCGCGCGCACGCGCGAAGACGTCGTCCAGCATCTCTTCCGTCAACTTTCCCGTGAACGTGTTCTGCTGGCTCGGATGATAGGAGCCGATCAACCAGCGACCCTCGCTTGGGCTGGCTTCGACGCAGTGGCGGAATCCGGGTCGGGGCCGAACCCCCAGAAGCGAGCCCACGGAGTCGTAGGCGAACGACCCTAACGCCACCGTCACCCGCCACTCACTCAGCAGCGTCAGCTCTCGCTCAAGAAAAGGAATGCAGTTGTCGCGCTCCTCGGTGGAGGGCTTGTTCCCCGGCGGCGCGCAGCGGACCGTGGCAGTTACGTAGGCCCCGGTCAGTTCGAGCCCGTCGTCCCGGTGCTCACTCGTCGGCTGGTTGGCGTAGCCGGCGCGGTGCAACGCCCGAAAGAGCCAGTCGCCCGACCTGTCTCCGGTGAAGATGCGCCCCGTCCGATTTCCTCCATGCGCTGCCGGCGCCAGCCCGACGACCACCAGTCGCGCCGACGGGTCCCCGAACCCCGGCACTGGCCGGCCCCAGTAGTCCTCCTCCCGGAACGCCGCCCGCTTATCCCGCGCCACGGCCTCTCGCCACTCGACCAGCCTGGGGCAGCGTCGGCAGCTGACGACCTCGTCGCGCACTTCTGCCAGTGATTCCATGACCACAGTCTAGCGGAGGTCTCGCCGTCCACGTGTCGCGCACTCTTGTCTACCAGATTTTGACCGTACTGGTCATAAGACGGGCTTCACGGGACTGTTCAAACATGAACTGACGCATTATTATTGGCCATACAGGACATAACTCTATGCCACGAAGACCGACAGCAGACTACTGGATCGAGCGCATCCGCAGTCTGAAGGAGACGGAGGGTCTGGGGCCCAAAGCCATCGCTGCGCGCCTTCGTGGCGAAGACCCCGATGGTAGTCGGGGAAGGCCGGCGAGCGAGAAGACGATCGCCCGGAAACTCAAGGATTTCCAGGCGCTTACCGATGAGGAGAGGCGCTCCTACAGGCTCTTCGGCTGGCCCAAATCCATGCTGGACGGCAGCCTTCCCTGGGAAGCGTCTCGTCCATTGCTTGACCTGCTCCGGCACCTGGAAAGTACGGGCGGAAAACGCCCGTCGATCCGCCTCGCCGGCTGGTACTGGCGCGTCTATAATGCGGTCCCGGACGCCGGTGCATCCATCCTCCTCGACATGGCCCGCCAGCTCGAGGCTTGGACTACAAGCGCCCCTCCCACGCCTGCCGAACTCGTGGCATTCGAAGCCATGGTGGCTTACACTCCCTGGCGCTCAGCGGAAAGCCTCGGAATCTACAAGGCGGCCGTCAAGAAGCGTGAAATTCCGGATTGGCCGCACTTCGATGTCCGGCCCCGCTCGGATGTCTCTTTGGGTGCCGCGGCCAGGACGCGACCCAAGACGCTCTCGAAGAGTGTCGACTTCGCGCTCGATCTCGTCCACGAAGACGACGACTCGTAGCCGCCTTTCGCGCCGTAGGCGCGCCCCTTCGTCGGCACGAATAATTGTTGGAGATAGCATACATTTCCATATAATTTGAATCCGCATATACCTCCATATAACTGGTTGACTCCCTCTGAAAACGCGGCTACCGTGACGTCAAATAACTTGACAAATCAGGCCTGAGGTGCAGCCGTGCGGCCGGCGCCTCTCGCCGTGAATCAGAACCCAATTCCGAGGGGGTGCGAATTTGAAAAAGCTCTGGATGGCGGCGGCTCTGATAGCCGTTCTGAGCGTCGCCATACTGCAAGGTCTCGGGGGTGCCTCTTCCACCTTCGCGGCCGGCCCCTGCGCCCCCTCGGGCACCGAGGCTATTTCTACTGACAAGGCGGACTACGCGCCCGAAGAAACCGTCACCATGAGGGGCACCGGCTTCGCTGCCGACTGCGACCTGATGGTCCGGGTTACCCGCCCCGACGGCTCGATCGTCACCGGCGACGGCAGCTTCGGCCCCTGGCCCACCGCCTATGACGCGGCGATCGCTGAAGCCGACGGCAGCTTCATCTTCATCTACCAGCTCGACGGAATTCTCGGCACCTACACCATCGACGTCCTCGGCGAGGCCGACGCAGTCCTCGCCACCATGACCTTCACCGACGCCAACAGCGGGCAGGTCGAAGGTGGCACCCCGACCGGCACCTGCACCAACGCTGACACGCGGCTACTTCGAACAACGGCACCAGAGCGACGTGCGCTAGCGGTCAAACTCTGGTCGTTGTAAGGGATTCGGTTTCGACTCCCTGGTGCCCGCCACCGCGACCAACATCTCCTTCAACATTCGGATGGAAGGTGGCGTTAGCAGCACCGACGGAACTGATGTTTTCGCAATCTCCCTCTCCTACGACGGGGGCACGAACTTCGCCCCAACATCCATAAACACGGGCAGCTTTGAGACGGCGGGCACCTCTTCGGCTCCGACAGTATTCAGAACGCTCCGTCAACCGGTACCTGCGCGATTTCGGCCGCACTTGGACTCTGGCCGAGCTCACCAACGCCAACTTCCGATCCGGGCCACGGCGACCCCCAGCTCGGGCGAGCCAGACCTTCTCGATGGACGACATCGATGCACAGGTCTGCTGGTCCAACCGCGCGATCACCGAGGTCACCGTCGGCGGCGCCTCCCGCGGCTACGCCTCGCCCTCCGGTGTCCTTCCGGTCGGAATCGAAGTCGACCACACCTCGTTCGATGGCAGCACAAGCGACTGGGGCTCCACTCGCTACGAGATCGAAGGCCAGACCCCGGTTTGCGTGGACCACTCGAACCACACCGGCAACGGCACCGACACCGAACTCTTCAACGTTACAGCCCCGGCAGCCCGCGGCACTTACGACCTGACAGTGACTGCGTTCGCCGTGGCGACGGCATGCACAACCGGCGCTATCGGGCCGGTTACTCTCACAGACGCGATCAGGGTCGGCATCTTTGGTGACAGCTTTGGCAACGTCGACGACGACAACCTCCAGGCTTCTCCAGACGACGCTCAGTGGACCGACGACGGCGATGACGGTTCGAGCAACTGTGCCATCAGGACTGATGGAAGCGACATCAACGAGAATGGCTTCGCCCGCTTGCGCTCTGGATGCCAGATCACGAAGTCGCTCTCTACAGTTGGCCTTTACAACATCCACATCCTATTTTCGTGCCGCGGCAACTCCGATAACGAGGCAGATGATCACCTCGTAGTTCGCGTCGACTTGAACGGTGACGGAGACTTCGTTGACACCGGCGAGACGATCGCAGACCTGGCCGCTGACACCGGCGCAGACCCGTGCCCGAACAGCGGTTTCAGTCCAAAAGACATCAACCTGACCGCGCTTAATTCTGCTATCAACAACAATGCGACAATCCAGATTCTTTTCCTCGGAAATACCGAAGGCAACCCGGAGGAAGTGGACGTCGATGACGTGCTCGTGACGGGTGAGACTGACTCGGCGCCGCCTGTCGTCACGTGCGGACCGGACATCACGGTCGAAGCGTCGGGACCGTCCGGCAACGTGGTTGGCTGGGGGGCCGGTCAGTGCACCGCTTCCGACGTCCTCGACCCGAGCGTTACCGACTGCGTCGAGGCGCCAGCCTCAGGCTCCCTCTTCCCAATCGGGACAACTCCGGTCATCTGTAGCGTCACTGACACCTCCGGGAATCTTGGAACTGGAAGCTTCAACGCGATCGTGGTAGACACGACGGACCCGGAGGTGACGTGCGGGGCGGACATTACGGAGGAGGCGACGAGCGCTGCTGGGGCGGCGGTCTCCTGGGCCGCGAACCACTGCTTCTCGACAGACGTGGTGGACGGGGTGACGGCCTGCACGTACGACGCGACGAGCGGGGACACGTTCGGGCTGGGGACGACGACGGTGACCTGCAGCTACACGGACGCGGCGGGCAACGGGCCGGTCTCCGACAGCTTTGACATCATCGTAGAAGACACGACGGACCCGGAGGTGACGTGCGGGGCGGACATTACGGAGGAGGCGACGAGCGCTGCTGGGGCGGCGGTCTCCTGGGCCGCGAACCACTGCTTCTCGACAGACGTGGTGGACGGGGTGACGGCCTGCACGTACGACGCGACGAGCGGGGACACGTTCGGGCTGGGGACGACGACGGTGACCTGCAGCTACACGGACGCGGCGGGCAACGGGCCGGTCTCCGACAGCTTTGACATCATCGTAGAAGACACGACGGACCCGGAGGTGACGTGCGGGGCGGACATTACGGAGGAGGCGACGAGCGCTGCTGGGGCGGCGGTCTCCTGGGCCGCGAACCACTGCTTCTCGACAGACGTGGTGGACGGGGTGACGGCCTGCACGTACGACGCGACGAGCGGGGACACGTTCGGGCTGGGGACGACGACGGTGACCTGCAGCTACACGGACGCGGCGGGCAACGGGCCGGTCTCCGACAGCTTTGACATCATCGTAGAAGACACGACGGACCCGGAGGTGACGTGCGGGGCGGACATTACGGAGGAGGCGACGAGCGCTGCTGGGGCGGCGGTCTCCTGGGCCGCGAACCACTGCTTCTCGACAGACGTGGTGGACGGGGTGACGGCCTGCACGTACGACGCGACGAGCGGGGACACGTTCGGGCTGGGGACGACGACGGTGACCTGCAGCTACACGGACGCGGCGGGCAACGGGCCGGTCTCCGACAGCTTTGACATCATCGTAGAAGACACGACGGACCCGGAGGTGACGTGCGGGGCGGACATTACGGAGGAGGCGACGAGCGCTGCTGGGGCGGCGGTCTCCTGGGCCGCGAACCACTGCTTCTCGACAGACGTGGTGGACGGGGTGACGGCCTGCACGTACGACGCGACGAGCGGGGACACGTTCGGGCTGGGGACGACGACGGTGACCTGCAGCTACACGGACGCGGCGGGCAACGGGCCGGTCTCCGACAGCTTTGACATCATCGTAGAAGACACGACGGACCCGGAGGTGACGTGCGGGGCGGACATTACGGAGGAGGCGACGAGCGCTGCTGGGGCGGCGGTCTCCTGGGCCGCGAACCACTGCTTCTCGACAGACGTGGTGGACGGGGTGACGGCCTGCACGTACGACGCGACGAGCGGGGACACGTTCGGGCTGGGGACGACGACGGTGACCTGCAGCTACACGGACGCGGCGGGCAACGGGCCGGTCTCCGACAGCTTTGACATCATCGTAGAAGACACGACGGACCCGGAGGTGACGTGCGGGGCGGACATTACGGAGGAGGCGACGAGCGCTGCTGGGGCGGCGGTCTCCTGGGCCGCGAACCACTGCTTCTCGACAGACGTGGTGGACGGGGTGACGGCCTGCACGTACGACGCGACGAGCGGGGACACGTTCGGGCTGGGGACGACGACGGTGACCTGCAGCTACACGGACGCGGCGGGCAACGGGCCGGTCTCCGACAGCTTTGACATCATCGTAGAAGACACGACGGACCCGGAGGTGACGTGCGGGGCGGACATTACGGAGGAGGCGACGAGCGCTGCTGGGGCGGCGGTCTCCTGGGCCGCGAACCACTGCTTCTCGACAGACGTGGTGGACGGGGTGACGGCCTGCACGTACGACGCGACGAGCGGGGACACGTTCGGGCTGGGGACGACGACGGTGACCTGCAGCTACACGGACGCGGCGGGCAACGGGCCGGTCTCCGACAGCTTTGACATCATCGTAGAAGACACGACGGACCCGGAGGTGACGTGCGGGGCGGACATTACGGAGGAGGCGACGAGCGCTGCTGGGGCGGCGGTCTCCTGGGCCGCGAACCACTGCTTCTCGACAGACGTGGTGGACGGGGTGACGGCCTGCACGTACGACGCGACGAGCGGGGACACGTTCGGGCTGGGGACGACGACGGTGACCTGCAGCTACACGGACGCGGCGGGCAACGGGCCGGTCTCCGACAGCTTTGACATCATCGTAGAAGACACGACGGACCCGGAGGTGACGTGCGGGGCGGACATTACGGAGGAGGCGACGAGCGCTGCTGGGGCGGCGGTCTCCTGGGCCGCGAACCACTGCTTCTCGACAGACGTGGTGGACGGGGTGACGGCCTGCACGTACGACGCGACGAGCGGGGACACGTTCGGGCTGGGGACGACGACGGTGACCTGCAGCTACACGGACGCGGCGGGCAACGGGCCGGTCTCCGACAGCTTTGACATCATCGTAGAAGACACGACGGACCCGGAGGTGACGTGCGGGGCGGACATTACGGAGGAGGCGACGAGCGCTGCTGGGGCGGCGGTCTCCTGGGCCGCGAACCACTGCTTCTCGACAGACGTGGTGGACGGGGTGACGGCCTGCACGTACGACGCGACGAGCGGGGACACGTTCGGGCTGGGGACGACGACGGTGACCTGCAGCTACACGGACGCGGCGGGCAACGGGCCGGTCTCCGACAGCTTTGACATCATCGTAGAAGACACGACGGACCCGGAGGTGACGTGCGGGGCGGACATTACGGAGGAGGCGACGAGCGCTGCTGGGGCGGCGGTCTCCTGGGCCGCGAACCACTGCTTCTCGACAGACGTGGTGGACGGGGTGACGGCCTGCACGTACGACGCGACGAGCGGGGACACGTTCGGGCTGGGGACGACGACGGTGACCTGCAGCTACACGGACGCGGCGGGCAACGGGCCGGTCTCCGACAGCTTTGACATCATCGTAGAAGACACGACGGACCCGGAGGTGACGTGCGGGGCGGACATTACGGAGGAGGCGACGAGCGCTGCTGGGGCTGTGGTCGCCATCCCCTGCACCGCTACAGATGCGGTCGCTGGCAGCCTCGCGGTGACCTGCATACCGGCTTCCGGGAGCACCTTCCCGGTAGGGATGACGCCGGTCTCCTGCACGGCGATCGATGGCTTCAGCCACATCGGCTCTGATTCAGTCAACGTGACGGTCACTCCGATGCCGACCCCTGCCCCGGCTGAGTGCTCAGGAATGGTCTTCGACTACACCTTTGTCGGTGGCCCCGGCAACGAAGTGATCAACGGTACCGCTGGCAGAGACCTGCTGATCGGTA
The DNA here is from genome assembly GCA_963717065.1 of uncultured Chloroflexia bacterium. Taxonomy (GTDB): domain Bacteria; phylum Chloroflexota; class Dehalococcoidia; order SM23-28-2; family RBG-16-64-32; genus CAVQVC01. The sequence continues at coordinate 353,776 of CAVQVC010000001.1, forward strand.
ACGGCGGAAACGACGTCATCTTCGGAATGGGCGGCGACGACTGCATCTCCGGCGGCGATGGCAGCGATGTCATCTACGGTGACGGCGGCAACGATAGGATCCTCGGGGGCAACCACGGCGACGTCATCTACGGTGGCGCTGGCAACGATGTGGTCTACGGTGGCGCTGGCAACGACGTCGTTAACGCCGAAGGTGGCAACGACGTGGTCTACGGCGGCGACGACAACGACACCATCAACGGGGGTTCTGGCACCGACGTCATCTACGGCGACAAGGGCAACGACATCCTCAGCGGCGAAGGCGATGCGGATGTCATCGACGGCGGTGTCGGGGACGACATCATCTCCGGTGGTGATGGCAATGACGTCATCAGCGGCGGCGACGGCTCCGACCGTGTCGACGGTGGCAACGGGAACGACACTATCGACGGTGGTAAGGGCAACGACATCCTCTGCGGTGGCAATGGGGCCGACACCATCCAGGGCGGCGACGGCAACGACCAGATCTACGGTGGCGCTGGCAACGACACCCTTCTCGGTGGCGCCGGCAACGACACCGTCGTCGGTGGTGACGGCAGCGACACCGTTTCCCAGAACGCTGGAAGCGGGTCGGTCAACACCAACGGATCCAATTCTTGCCCCGGTTCAGGCGGTTCTTCTCCCGTGGGGAGGCACTGCTAAGGCCGAGCACAAAGGCCAGCACGACACCAACGAGGGCCGCTGTCTAAGACGGCGGCCCTCGTTTCTTTTCCTCCTCTGAAGCTCCGGCGGTTGATTTGACAATGTGTCCGTGATAGCGGACACTGCGTCGCGTGAACCAGACAGTTGTCAATTCACTTCGAGATCGACGGCTGGCGGCCGGGCTTTCCCAGGCCGAGCTCGCCGCGCGCACTGCGGTCACTCGACAGACTGTCAATTCCATCGAGACGGGCAAGTACACCCCGGGCACCGAACTCTCGCTTCGGCTCGCAGAAGCGCTTGGCTGTCGTATTGAAGACATCTTTCGGCTGTCGGGCCGCGCAACGGACATTGAATGGGTTTCACCGCAACTACTCACCGGCGGCGAGCGTGTTGCGCTTGGTCGCGTCGGCGAGCGCCTGGTCGCGCACACTCTGTCGGGATCCCGCATGGCGCCGGATGCCTTCGTGGCCGCGGACGCGCACATTGCCGATGATGGTATGTCGCTTCTCTTAAGTGAGCAGCAGATCTCTCGTACGGTCCTCGTCGCCGGCTGTGACCCAAGCCTTTCGATCCTCGCTGCCTTCGTCTCGCGGGCTTCCGCTCAACACCGGGTCGTCCTGGTTCATAGTCCGAGCGAAGGGGCGCTGGCTGACCTTACGAACAGGTTCGTGCACGTCGCCGGGACGCACCTTCCAGGCGGGCGCCGTCACAATCAGAACATCTCGCATGCCAGGCGAGCACTGTCGCGGAGTGGGGGCCTCGTAATCAGATACGCGACGTGGGAACAGGGTATCGTCGTCGCGCACGGCAACCCCAGGCGGATCCGCGACATGGCCGATTTCGCCAGGCGCGACGTTCACATCGTGAACCGCGACTCCGGCTCAGGTTCGCGAAAACTCCTGGACGCTGGCCTCACGACGCTGAGTATCACTCCGGACAGCGTCCGAGGCTACGACACCGTGGTTTCGACTCACATGGCTGTCGCCCGCCGCATACAGGCCGGCGTGGCCGACGCTGGCATAGCTCTTCGGGCCGTCGCCCACGCTTGCGGCCTCGACTTTGTGCCTGTTGCCGAACATCACTTCGATCTAGTAATTCCTGCCGAACATCTCGACCAGCCCGCGGTGCGAATTGTGCTGGAGGTCCTTCAGAGCCGGACCTTCCGCGCAGATCTGGCGGCTCTTCCGGGCTACGAAGTGTCGACCACAGGTTCGACACTCCTCGATCTGAAGGCCGCATAGAAGGAGACCTCAAATGCCCCGCCTCAAGTACCTGTTGGTCCTCCCGCTGGCGATTTTCGCCTTCGCCGTGTTCTTCGCCGCCTGCAATGACGACGATGACGACGAAGAAGTCGTGGCCACAACGCCGGCGGCATCTCCCCTCTCCGGCGAGATCACAGTCTTCGCTGCTTCATCTCTCACCGCCGCCTTCACCGAGATCGGTGACGTCTTCCACGAGGCGAATCCTGACGCCGGCGCGACCTTCAACTTCGCCGGCTCGCAGGACCTGCGCACACAGTTGGAGCAGGGCGCCAGCGCTGACGTCTTCGCAGCGGCGGATACAAAGCAGATGGACATGGCCGTCGCATCGGGCGTCGTCGCTGACGAATCGACGATCTTTGCACACAACCGTCTCGTCGTCATCGTCCCTAAGGCCAACGAGGCCGGAATTGCGACACTACAGGACCTCGCAAATCCCGGGATCAAGCTCGTCCTTGCGAGCGCCGACGTGCCGGTCGGCAACTACTCGCGCCAGTTCCTGGACAAGGCTTCCGCCGATCCCGCCTTCGGCGCCGACTACAAAGATAGGGTCCTGGCGAACCTCGTCTCGGAGGAGGCGAATGTGAAGCAAGTGTCGGCGAAGGTCCAACTCGACGAAGCGGATGCCGGCATCGTCTACAGTTCTGACGTCACACCCGAGCTCGCCGAAGACGTGACAATCATCGAAATTCCCGACGCGTTCAACGTGATCGCCAGCTACCCGATAGCGTTGACGGCAGAGCCTCCCAACAGCACCACTGCTCAAGGGTTCATCGATTTCGTGCTTGGCGACGAGGGCCAGGCGATCCTTCGGACGAACGGCTTTATCCCGGTCCAATGACATCGTCGCCGGCGACCGAGGTCAATCGCACCCTGTCGACAGCAGCCGAGACGGTAGCTGCCGTGGCTATCGTGGGCATCGTCGTGCTATTCCTGGCCCTGCCGATCATTGCGATCCTGGAGCGCGCGTTCGCTGAAACGTCTTTTGTCGATGCAGTGTCGTCCTCGGATGTCACCCAGGCACTGCGCCTGAGCTTGGAAACGACCACGATAAGCCTGGTTCTTATTGTGTTGTTCGGTACGCCGACGGCCTTCGTGCTCTCACGCGGCAACTTTCCGGGCCGCGCTGTGATCGATACCCTCATCGACCTGCCGATCGTATTGCCGCCGGCGGTCGGTGGACTCGGCCTCCTGATGGCCTTCGGTCGCAGGGGGATATTCGGCGAGTGGCTGGACGACGCCGGCGTCGAGCTGGCCTTCACGACGACGGCCGTCGTTATGGCCCAGATGTTCGTGGCCTCGCCATTCTACATTCGTTCGGCAAAAGCCGGCTTCGACGCCATGGACCGTGACCTGGAAGCGGTTGCGTACACGCTGGGCTCATCGCGGTTCGAAGTGTTCAGGCGAGTTGCAATGCCCGGTTGCGATGCCGTCGCTGATGGCAGGAGCGGTGATGGCCTGGGCGCGGGCGCTCGGCGAGTTCGGCGCCACCATCATGTTCGCGGGCAGCTTCGTCGGACGCACTCAGACCGTTCCCCTGGCGATATACCGCTCCCTCGAGACCGGGATCGACGCGCCGCTGGCGCTCTCGGCTGTGCTCATCGTGATCTCGTTCGCGGTTCTGTTCGTATTCCGTCTCCTCCTCCGGCGCGCCGTGCTAACGTTATAGTTCGTGCCACCCCTGATCGAAATCGCGATCACCCAACGCCTCGGGAACTTCCTGCTCGACATCGAGCTAGCGTCCGACACCAGCCCGCTGGTGATCATTGGTCCCTCTGGATCAGGCAAGACCCTGACGCTGAGGACGATAGCCGGCATATCGCGCCAGGAACGTGGCCGGATAGCCATCAGCGGCCGAACCCTGTTCGATAGCGAGCACCGAATCAACGTGGCGCCCCAGGCTCGCCGTGTCGGATACGTGCCCCAGGAGTACGCGCTCTTCCCGAACCTCACCGTAGAAGGCAACATCGGCTTCGGCCTTCGCGGCTCCGGGGCCACCAAACTGTCCCGGATCGACGAGATGATCGAGCTTACCGGCCTGCAAACCCAGCGGAGGCAGCGGCCGCGCAGCCTCTCCGGCGGCCAGCGGCAGCGGGTCGCGCTGGCGCGGGCGCTCGCGGTACGTCCCGACCTCCTCCTGCTGGACGAGCCGTTCGCCGCTCTCGACACCCCCACCCGAGAAGCCTTGCTCGATGACGTCCGCCGCCTCGTCGCGGCGACCGGCACCCCGACCCTGTTCGTGACCCACGACCGCAACGAAGCCATGAAGCTCGCTGACCGCCTCGCCGTTCTCATGGACGGTCGCATCCGCCAGGTCGGCACGCCCGCCGAGGTGTTCGGGTCTCCCGCCGACGAATCGGTTGCGAACTTCGTGGGCGTGGAGACAATCGCCGCCGGCCGCGTCGAGGCTATCGACGAAGGCGCAGCCCTGGTATCAGTGGGAGAGCACCTGATCGAAGGTGGCGCGGACGTCAACCTGGGCGACGAGGTGCTGGTCTGCCTGCGCCCCGAGGATGTCGTGCTCGGGCCCTCAAGAGGCGCCGGCGTCACCACGAGCGCCCGCAATCACCTCCCCGGCCCGTGTCAAGCGCATCCGCGCCTCCGGCCCGTTCGTGCAGGTCGAGCTGGATGCGGGATTCCCCATCGTCTCCCTGATTACGAAGCATTCGCTGGAGGAGCTGGCACTCACGCCGGGATCAGAGGTGGTCGCGACATTCAAGGCAACCGCCGTCCACCTGATTCCCAGGATCTCGAGTCCAGCAAAATGACACCCGGCAAAGTGTCGCTCTGAAGGCGCGTTGTCCTGTATCCTCGCGTGAGACAGGTCCCGAACCGGCCCGATTCGGTGCTACAATCGGATTTCAGGAGCGGGAGTAGCTCAGTGGTAGAGCATCTGCTTCCCAAGCAGAGGGTCGCGGGTTCGAGCCCCGTCTCCCGCTCCAGATACGATTTCCTTGACTCGCAGTCCCGAAACCGAGGCCTTTGTCGCGGAAGCTTAGGGCCATCCGCCAAGGGCTTGCCTAGCCCTCTGGCTTGTGCCTAAGATTAGCGGGCGTTTGAGGCCGCGTGTGGCAGCTACACTTCAGAAAGGGGATTGCGACATGATTGGCGTGGTTGTTTCCTTTCGGTACGAGGATGGGTTTGACCCCGAGAAGGTGAAACGGATCGCCGCTCAGCATCGGGGAAGGTTTGAGGGAATGCCGGGCCTTCGTTCGAAGGCGTTCACCATGAATGCACCCAAACTGGAAGCGACAAACTTCTACGTTTGGGATTCCGAGGACGCAGCAAGAGCGTTCTTCACGGAGGATCTGCGCGCGATGGTGACGGAACTCTACGGTGTCGCGCCTATGATCGACTTTGTGGAGATTGCCGAGCTCGTTCAGAATTAGGCGCTTCGCGTAGACGGTGCGCGTGTACGAGGATGTGACTACTCATCTCTGGTTACCTCCTTGCGAAACATCGCTCTGGTAAACGTAGGGTTAGACCACCTCGTCGCCTTCCGCGACATCCCTCAATTCGCAACTTAAATACAGACGTCACTGGGTGGTTCCCCCCCAAGGTCTGAGGAATCGCCCACTCGTCAAACCCAAGGCTGATTAGAGTAGACAGCCAGAATTAACGGCGGCGAGATCCCGAAGGCGCCTAGCTCAACTCGCTGTTGTAGAATGACGTGACAAGAGCCGATGCCCAGGGAGCACGACAGGCCCGTAGGCAAAGGGCTGTGGCCTCTGGAAGAAAGATGGCTAAGATGGCCTGAAAACGCGGTTTGCAGGTTCGGGCGGACACAAATCGCGGCGGACAATCTTCCCAAGCAGAGGGTCGCGGGTTCGAGCCCCGTCTCCCGCTCCAGATACGATTCCCGCTTGCTAGACAACTGAGAAAAACCAAGGAGCACGCAATGTCGAAAGTTGTCGCAATAATGTCAATGTCGCTCGACGGCTACGTCGCCGACCTCAACGATGGCGTGGCCGAAGTGTTCGACTGGTACTTCTCCGGCGACGTTGAAATCCCCGTTGGAGGATCAGACCCCATGACGTTTCGCGTGTCCGGACCGAGCGCCGACCACCTTCACGGTCTCATATCCGAAATTGGTGCCATGCTCACCGGCCGCCGCACCTTCGATAAAGCCGAAGGATGGGGCGGAAACCACGCCTGGGGACCGGCATTCGTGCTCACCCACCACATCCCCGACGGTTGGCCACGTCCCGACTCGACCGTGCACTTCATCACCGACGGTATCGAATCCGCCGTCAAGCAAGCCAAAACCGCAGCTGCCGGGAAGTCCGTTGGAGTCCACGGCGCCGACACCATCCAGCAATGCCTCAACGCGGGACTCCTCGACGAAATCCACGTCGACATCGCAGCGGTTTTTCTCGGCTCCGGAATTCGACTCTTCGACCACCTCGCCGGCACCCCAATCGTCCTCGGCAACCCGACCGTGATCCCGGCATCGGCGTTACACACCTGCGCTACCCAGTACGCACGACGTAGTCCGACCCCGCACCCTTGCAGGCCCGCTAGGCCCTCCGCGGCCGAGACGGCAAGAACGCAACAGGCCGACGGTGGTGCAGATCTCATCGACCGCCGGTTTCCGCGGAGGCGAGTTCATGTCGGCCTAGCCCATGAGCGGCAGCCTACGCCGAAGCGAATCGTTTCGCAACTCCGCATTGGCGTGCTGCGGCGACGAATTGCCTGGACCCCCAATTTCCCTGATCGCTTCGATTTGCGACGGATGGCTATCGGGGAGTTTTCGGCACAGAATGAGCTCATGTCCAGACGCCGGGAGCTGAACACCGCCGGAACCGCCTGGGCGGGCAAATAAGGAGGCATCACCGTATGAGTGTCGTCAAACTTAAAGCACCTCTCCACCCAGCGCTGGTGGCGCATTTCAACGAGCGAGCCAAGAGTCTCCAGAACCGCGTGGCTGATCGCATAACGAGATTTGCTGGATCAATGCCCTTCATCTACGTGCACATCATCTGGTTCTCGCTCTGGATCTTGCTGGCCGTCGAGGCATTTCCGTACGGCCTGCTGACCATGATCGTCTCGCTTGAGGCAATCTTCTTGAGCACCTTCGTGATGATTTCCCAGAACCGCGCTGACGAGAAGCGTCAGGCAATCGCCGACCAGGAGTGGACGACCGTGCAGTTAGAGCAACGGCAAAATCTGGAGCTCCTCGACCTATCAAACCAAATCTTGAACTTGACCAAGGAGGTTCACCGAATCACCACCGCGTTCGATCAGGGCACCGGGGCGCCATCTAACTAGGCCCAGCGGCATGCTTCGCACCTGGAGCGATACACGGGTCAATACGCAACCGATGACGGGGTCACCGTAGCCCTCCGATGCCGTAAACTTCCGCCATGCAGTTCGGTTTGGTTTGTTCGGCGCAGGCTGACAACGGCGCGTTCGGTCCTGAAACCGGGCAGGGGTTTCGCGACTACCTCGACTTCAATGTGGAAGCCGAGTCGCTCGGATTCTATTCGAGCTTCCTGGTGGAGCACCACTTCACCGGCTGGAACCAGGTCTCCGCCACGCTGATGCTGCTGATGGGGCTGGCGATGCGCACGACCAGGCTGCGTCTCGGCACCGCGGTGATGGTGTTGCCCTGGCACAACCCGGTGCTGCTGGCGGAACAGGCGGCGACCCTCGATTTGCTCTCCGGCGGCAGGCTCGATTTCGGGATCGGCAAGGGCTACCGGCACAACGAATTCGCCGGTTTCGGCATCGCGCAGGAAGAAGCCGATGCACGCTTCGAGGAAGCGATTGAGGTGATCACGCGGTCGTGGCAGTCGCGAACGCGCTTTTCCCATCATGGCCGTTTCTGGACGTTCGAGGACATCGTCGTCGAGCCGCCGCCGGCGCAGCAGCCCCATCCGCCGCTTTGGGTTGCCGCTGGCAATCCCACGTCGATCCGCCGCGCGGCGGCGCGCGGGTTCAATCTCATTCTCGACCAGTATGCGAGCCCGGAGGCGATCGGCGAGCGCATCGCGATCTACCGCGCCGAACGCGAGTCTCACGGACTTGCGTTCAATCCGATGCAGGTCGCCGTGGCGCGCCAGTTCTATATATCAAAGGATGAGGCCGACACCCAGGCCGCGCTGGCGCGACTGGCGCGAGTTACTCAGCGCACTGTTGCCGTGTCGCGTTCGCCCGACGGCAAGACCGGCTCGCACGTTCTGGCCTATGCCGACCAGGCCGGCGCGACCGAGGCCTATGCGCTGTTCGGAACCCCCGATGAGATCAACAATATGCTCGATGCGGTGAGAAATGCCGGGGCGGAGTATATCTTGCTCCAGGTATCCGGCGGCATCGACCAGCTGCGGCGTTTCAAGCGGGACGTCATGCCGAACTTCGCCGCCGCCCACAGCCGCGCCCGTCACGCGCTCGCCGGAATAACGTGTGAACGCTAGGTGCGAGGTGCTGTCGCTCGGCTTCGAACAGACGCTAGCCTCGCTGTGTGCTGGATGCGTGTCTTGGAGTGCCTCTCGCTTGCGGGGTCATCTGTGGCTTGCTCCAACGCGCGGCCCGGCGATGGATGCGTCGCTCATGCGATGGTCTCCGGCGCGCCAGCGGCTGTACCCCCGGCTGCGGCCGGAAGAAGCGGGACTTGCCCAGTTCAACCAGACCGAGGTACGTGACGACCATCACCCCAAGGATGGCGAAGAAGTCCAGCGGGAGCGCCTCGAATCCGAGCGGCTCCGCCAGAGGAGAGAACGGGATAGCGATGCCGATGGCCACGCAGGTTAGCGTGGTGACGATGAGGGGAAGGCTCGGGCGGCTGCTGAAGAACGGAATGCGCCGCGTGCGGATGACGAAGATCACCAGCGTCTGCGTGGCGAGGGACTCGACGAACCAGCCCGTGTGAAACAGCGTCTCGTCCGCGTTAAAGACACGGATCATCACCGCAAACGTCAGGAAGTCGTAGGCCGAGCTGATCGATCCGAAGAACAGCATGAATCTGCGAATGAAGGACATGTCCCAGTGCGCAGGCCTCCTCAGCAACTCCTCATCCACGTTGTCGGTGGGGATCGTCATCTCGCTCACGTCGTACAAGAAGTTGTTGAGCAGAATCTGGGTGGGCAGCATCGGCAGGAATGACAGCACCAGGGAGCCGCCGGCCGCGCTGAACATGTTGCCGAAGTTGGAGGACGTCCCCATCAGAACGTACTTGATGGTGTTGGAGAACACACGCCTGCCCTCAACCACTCCATCCGCCAGGATGTCCAGGTCTTTGTCCAGAAGCACGATGTCTGCCGCGTCCTTCGCCACGTCGGTGCCGGAGTCGACAGAGATCCCAACGTCAGCATCGTGAAGGGCGATGGCATCGTTCACGCCGTCGCCAAGGAACCCGACATCCGTACCCTGCTTGCGCTGGAGGCGGATGACCCGCGACTTCTGTTCTGGCGTGACGCGAGCGAAGATCGTGGTCTTGGCTATTGCCGCAGCAACCTGCTCGTCGCTCATCCCCTCGAGGCTGCTGCCGGTGAGGACGCTGCTGACGTGCATCTTCAGGTCGCCGCACACCTTCCTGGCGACCTGGTCGTTGTCCCCGGTCACGATCTTGACCGAGACCCCGAGTTTCGCGAGCCTCTTGATGGCGGCGCCGGCATCCGGTTTCACCCGGTCGAGGAACGTCAGAAAGCCGGCGAGGGTGAGATCATGCTCGTCTGCAGCGGATATCGCCGACAGATCGTCCGCCTGGCGAGTCGCCACAGCTATGATCCTGCTCCCTGTCTGAAACTCGCCGTTCAGCACGACTTCAGCAGAGGGCGGCACACCCCGGCAGCGAGTCAACACGGATTCGGGCGCCCCCTTCGTGATGATCTGTCGGTGTCCGTCGCGGTCCTGCACCAGCACCGACATCAGGCGGCGTTCGTAGTCGAACGGAGCCTCAGAGAGGCGGGTGAACTGCTTGACGGCCGCCAAATCGGCGCCGGTCGCCTCCCAGAGTGCTCGGTCCAGCGGGTTGCCTCCCACGAGCTCGCGGTCTTCAGCGATCGCCGAATTGCAGAGCAGACCAAGCACCAGGTTGTGGGGAGACGGCTCTCCGGCGTCGTCCAGGGCTGCCGAAAACGTAATGCGCCCCTCGGTGAGCGTCCCGGTCTTGTCCGTGAACAGTACCTCAATGTTGCCGAGGTCCTCGATGCTCACAAGGCGCTTTACGATCACGGACTTTTGAGCGAGCCTGCGAGAACCGAGGGACAGGCTGACGGTCACGATGGCGGGGAGAAGCTGCGGAGTGAGCCCGACGGCGATGGCTAGTGAGAAGAGCGCCGAATCAAGAAGCGATCGGCCGAGCAACGAGTTGATGACGAATATGGAGACCGTGAGGACCAACGTCACCTGGACCAGGAGAAAGGAGAAGCTCCGCAGACCTTGCTGGAAAGCAGTCTCCTCGTGCGCCTCCCCGAGCCGCGCTGCGATCTTCCCGAATTCCGTGGCTTTCCCCGTTTGCACCACCACTCCGAGTCCAGATCCGTTCCGCACCACTGTCCCCATGAAGACGCACGATGTTAGCTCGAGGGGCGACTCACCGCGCACAGCGGGGTCCGCGCTCTTCTCGGCAGGTGTCGCCTCGCCGGTGAGCACAGCTTCGTCGCACTCCATCTCATGGGCCTCGAGGAGTCTGATGTCTGCGGGCACTACGTCACCCACGTCCAGGCGCACGATGTCTCCGGGGACAAGATCTGTGACCTCGACCTCAACTGCGTGTTTGTTTCGGAAGGCTGAGGCGGTGTGACGAATGCGTGAGTGTAGCGCCTCCACCGTGAGGGCCGCCCGATATTCGTTGAAGAAGCCGAGCGCGACGCTGAGCGTGATGATGCCCAGAATGATGACAGCATCAGTCCCCTCGCCGAAGAAAAATGAGGTCAAGGCTGCCGCCACAAGGAGGACCAGCAGCGGGCTCTTGGTTTGGCGCAGCAAGAGTTCGAAAGCGCGCGCGCCGTGGCTTCGGATAGCGTTTGGGCCCGCCACGGCAAGTCGGTGTTTCGCCTCGTCCGCAGCGAGCCCGGACTCCGACACTTGGAGCCGCTGAAGAACGCTTGTGGTAGCAAGGGCGGCGGCATCCGCAAGCCGCAACCCACGCCACGGATCGTTGTCGCGGAGCCGCTCCCCGCGACGTGTTCCCGGTAGTGATGCCCCTGTACTCACGATGTCAATCGCAGCGTATACCAGCGGGGCTGTCTCCCGCTCCAAATACGACTTCGACCCAATTCATCGTCGCTGCGAGCTGTCGCCCTCTTGCTTTCGCGCGAGCCCGAGACTCCTATACCATTGCCACCTAAGCTGCTCTTGAAGAGGTGATCCAATGCAAGAACTGAAAGTCGGCGACCTTGCCCCTGATTTCACTCTTCCCGACGAAACCGGCAAACCCATCTCGCTGGCCGATTTTCGCGGCAAGCAGGTCGTGCTTTTCTTCTACCCCCGCGACAATACGCCCGGATGCACCGCCCAGGCATGCGGCTTCCGCGACGAATTCGGCGTCATCCAGGACAAGAACGCCGTCGTGCTCGGTGTCAGCGGACAGGGACAGAAGAGCCACCAGTCGTTCAAGGCCAAGAACTCGCTGCCGTTTCCGCTCCTGTCCGATGAGGACCACGAGGTCTCGAAGAAGTACGGCGTTTGGGGCCAGAAGCGCTTCATGGGCATGTTGATCACGAACCGCAGCCACTTCGTGATCGGTCCCGACGGCAAGCTGGAGGACGTGCAGATCGGGGTCAGCCCGAAGGACAGCGTGAGGCTCGCTGTAAGCATGATCGACGGATAGTCGCGCCGCCCCCTTCAACACCCCCGGCGCCAGCCTTCGCGCGGGATACCTCTGCGTACCCGTTCCAGCCTTCGCGCGCCTGTCCCGCGAAGAATCTATGGTATGCTGAACTCAGTAGTGGATGTTTGGGCCCCCGAGGCTTCAGCCTTGCGACTTGGGCTCGCGTGACCCGAACCGATCCCAGCTTCGATCGGAAAACGAGGTCACCACGATTTCTCAGGACAAGAATCTTCCCCGCGTAGTCTGCCTCCTTCTATTTCCTCTTAGCGCGCCTGTGCAGGCCTCTCGCTCGAACGGAATGGCTTCGTGAGCGTTATCCGTGCGATCGAAGAGGCGGGGCTGTCGGGCCATGCACATCACTGGCTGATCGGTGCTCCGGATGGACCCAGCAGCGAGGCAATCTGCAAGGAGTGTGGCGAGCGTCGCGACTTCTTGAACAGTTTCACCCGAAAGCCAGCAGCGTGGACTTACCGTTCGGCTTCCGCCGGGCCGCCCGGCCGGCACGCCGCGGAAGACCATTAGGCTCGGACTGGTCAAGCGAGCTATAGAAGCGTATGCGATCAAAACGCGAAATCTTGAACGAATACCCGAGCGCCATAGGGGACCATGCGCGGTCTGAAAGGAGCCTGGTGGTTGCGATTGAGCGAGCAGAGATGTGTCAGGCGTGCCATGAGCGTTCTGAGGTAGGTGAATTTAGAGCGGGACAGGCCCGGATGGTCAACGGCCTGGAAAAGACAGGTGGCCATACGACCTCAGCCAAAGCGCCCGCGGATTATACCTACTTCGAGTGTCGCGATTGCGGAGAGAAGTGGATGCTGTCTGAGGACAGTAGCCTCGGCGGTTCCGCCAGATACCTTAGCCGTCGGCGCCTCTAGGCCACCCACATCGGTGTCATGACAAAACGGGCGCAGCTGTTGAGCTGCGCCCGTTGCCGATCATCTCCTAGCAGCGAATTACTCGACCAGTCTCGTCCCGTTCCCGGAGAGCTGCGCCCCAATCGCCTGGAATATCGGCTCCAGGTCTGTGCTCTTCGGCTCGTTGTAGAAGTGATCGCTGTCAGTCGCGATTGCCTTCAGGAATGTCGTTGCGCTCTTGTTCAGCCAGGGACTGGTGGAGTCCTCCCACTCGCACTTGTCTGACGCGCCCCAGGCGATCACGTAGACCTCGATCCCTGCTGCCTTGGCAGCATCCGCCTGTTTCATCGCCCAGTCGCAGGGCCCCTTGCTCGCCTGCGTCGTGTCCGTCGTCACGTAGTGCACCGTGACTCCGACCGCGTCCAGGTTGAACGTGGTCGAGGTGTTGGATGCCACGTTGGTCACGCGGACCACAAAGTTGGCGTTCGTCAAGTCGGTCCCGCTCCAGACGCCGCGGCCCCACATATCGCTCGATCCGCCGAACGTATAAGTCTTCTCACTCGTGCCGCTCAGGCCCATCGACTTTGATGACGTCCAGCTGCTGCCGTTGTTCCACGACAGCTCGACGCACAGATCGCGGGTCGACGCTCCGCTGTTTGCCCAGGCGTCCAGGCGGACTTCGATCCCCTTGATCGTCGCGCCTCCGGGGACGGCGGCGTCCAGGTTGCCGAAACTTGAGAAGCGGTGCCGGTCCTTGTTCATGCTTGTGCAGGACGTCGAAGTCCCGTTTCCGCTATCCGCGTCCGACGCGCTTCCGCCGCCGTCGGCGCAGGCTTGCGCGGCGTTGGTCTGGTAGCCGTTGTTGTCACCGGCTGATGACGTGACGGCCGCCTGCGCCGTGCAGAACTTCTGTCCCGTGTTCCCCGATACCTGGGTGACAGCGGCCACGTTGGCGGCCCCGTCCGTCAGCAGGATCATGCCCCAGGTCGTATTCGCTCGTCCGTGCGCCTTGAGCTCGTCGGCCGCCGCCTTGATCGGGTTGCCTACATTCGTGTGTCCTGGATCGACCTGCAACTCTCCGCCGGGCCAGTCTGTGCGGTCCACGCAATTGGTGTACTTCACCGGTGCGCTGCTGTTGTTGAGGATGTGCGGCGAACTCTGGAAGGTATTGGTGAGCGGGGCTGGCAGCCAGGTCATCGGGTCGGTCCAGTGGTTGATGCTGTCGCACATGTCCGAAGGGTTCACGGGCGGGGTCACCGCAAGGCCGACGTTGTGATAACCGTTGTCGAAATTACCGAACATCGTCGTGATGCCGTTCTTGGCGTTCTTCAGGTCCGTGTCACTCATGCTGTAGCTGTGGTCCAGCACCATCATCACGTCCGCTGGACCTGTGTTCAGGGGGCCGCATGGTCCTTTGCACCCTGCCGCCGAAGCGTTCACTTCGCAGCCCGTTATCCAGCAACTATCGATCCCCATCACGCTCAGGACTGGACTGAAGAAGACCGGCGCCTTCGCCCTCGGTGTAACAACGATCGTGTCATACCGGCCGTCGCCCGGGAGGCATACCTTCGCCACCTTACTCACACACTTGAAGCCGATGGTAACGGCGTTCGGGTCTTTCCCATTCTTCTTCACCCAGTTGATCGCCGTCGCCTTGGCCAGATCAGGATTCCCGGGCAGCTCCTGCGAACCGGCCAGCGCCGCCGCGTCGGCCGCGTTCTGGGTCTGCCTTCGCTGCATGTAGAACGCCCCAACGTCAATCGTCATGCTGGCAAAGAGCGCCAGGACGCAGAAGAAAAGACCCGCGAGGATCAACACTTGTCCCCGCTGGGCGTCGCGACATGATCTCACGACTCGCATTACATAACCTCCGGCCAAGAAGGTGGCACCGCGCCCGTGGCGCGCTGCCGAAACCATATTCGGTTTGCCAACCAGCCCAGTACTTGACAGAACTGGTCTCCCACTGCATTTGACGCATTGAATGCGGAGCGGTTACGAGTCGCAGAACCGCCACCATGCGTGCTGCGTAACGTGTTAACAATGAAATTCACCGTGGAAACCGGAGTCGCCTCGCCGGCTAGGTGTCTATCCGCCGTCACCTGGCTCGTCGGTATACTGAGCGGGGCGCGTTGTCCCGCACCTGCGATAAGGAGATTTGACTGTGCTTTACATGTGCTCCATCGTCTACGACCCCACCATCCCGCCCCTGCCGGAGGAACAGCACCTCCAGCCTAAACACGCCGAGTACGAGCAAGAGCTCCGTGAGCGGGGTATCTTCGCTGGCGGTGCCGCCCTCATGCCGGTTGCCCAGGTCCCGCCCGTCCGCGTCAAGGATGGACAAACGCTCACGACAGACGGTCCCTTCGCCGAGACCAAGGAGGTCATCGGCGGCTACTACGTCATCGAGGCAAACGACATGACCGAAGCGACGGGCCTGGCAGCACGGATCCCCATCGAGTCCCGCTCCTGGGTCGAAGTCCGCCCGATCCTGCTCTGGCACCCCCTCTAGCGGCGAGACAGTAGGCAGCGCCCCTCGGCTATCCCATCTACAAGCGCATTGGCTTCGAAGACGTCGCCTGTTACCGGGCGTCTATCACGCCCGGCGCTGCCCTGATCGGCCCTCCTTGCCTTAACCGTTAGCGCCGTCCTAACGTTCACAACGACAAATCCACAATGCCAGAAGCCAGTCGAGATCGAAATGATCGCGCCCCGCGCCTTTGGGTAGGCGGGCGGTTACTCTAGCTGCGGAGACATAAGCTTGAATCTCATCATCGCCATCGTCATCGTCTTGCTAGCAGTCTGCGTTGCGGTCGCGGCCATCCTCCTCGTTCGCCGGAACGCACCCGACGGCAGCTACTTCCACGACGGCGACCGCGCCGCGGGCGTCTTCGGCGTACTCGCCACCGGCTTTGGAATCCTCCTCGGCTTCATCGTCTTCCTGGCCTTCGCCAGCTACGATCAGTCTCGCGCCGGTGCTGAGACTGAGGCAATCACCGTCGTTCAGCAATACGAGACCGCCCAGTTCCTCGGCGACGCCACCTCGGAGCTCGGCGGCGAGCTCATCTGTTACGGTCGCTTCGTCGTCCACCGGGAATGGCCGCAGATGGAGGACGGTAGTCTCGGCGATCAACTGAACCCATGGGGTATCGCCCTCTTCAAGACCCTTCAGGGCGTGGAGCCGAACGGGCCTACCCAGGAGGCCGCCTATTCCAAGTGGCTGGACCAGACCTCGGAGCGCGAGAGCGCGCGACAGGACCGGGTCCACGGCGCCGAAGGAGTAATTCCCGCGACTCTCTGGGTCGTCCTCTTTTTGAGCGCCGCCGTGATCTTTGCTTTCATGCTCTTCTTTGCCGACAGTGGTGAACGAGCAATCGTCCAGGCGATGCTGATCGGCTCTGTCACAGGCGTCATCGTCGCCACACTGTTGCTGATCTACTCTCTGAACGTTCCCTTCCATTCGGGCGTTGGGGGGCTCCGTCCCGTGGCCATGGAGCGCTCCCTCCGCTTGCTCGAAATTGAGCTTGCTGATCTCGGAGAACGGCAACCCGTGCCGTGTTCTGACACCGGAGACCCCCTGTAACACATGTCTACTTCCGACAAATCAGCCCAAAAGGCGGCTGCAGATCGCAGTGCCCTCTATCGAGTAGAGGTCGCCGCCACGCTCCTGCTTGCGCTGGCCACGGTAGCGACCGCCTGGAGCGGCTACCAGGCGACGCGCTGGGCCGGCGAGACCACCAAGACTATCTCCAATGTAAACGCAGCCCGGTTCGCCGGCTCTCGCTCGGCCGACCTCGCCAACACCCAGACGGAGGTCGACGTCGCCACTTTCACCCAGTGGGTGAATGCTTACGCCCGCAACGAAACCGTTCTCGCCGACTTCTACTACGCCCGCTTTCGGGCCGAATTCAAGCCCGCGGTTCAAGCTTGGATCGCGACGATGCCGCTAAAGAACACCGATGCCCCGCTGACTCCCTTCTTGATGCCTGAGTACGTGGTGGCCGCACGCGAAGAGGCCAACAGGCAGGATGCTATAGCCTCTGCGAAGGCCGTGGAGGCCCAGAGAAATGTCCAGCGACAGTCCAACTATGTCCTCTGCGTCGTGCTCTTCGCAACGGCGCTGTTCTTCGCCGGGATGAGCACTCGGGTTACCAGCCGTCCTCTGAGGCTGACCATACTGGGCCTCGGCTGCGCCGTGTTCCTGGGCACACTCGCCTGGATCGCCACCTTCCCCGTCAGCGTCTCCGTGTAGCGGCCCGCTAAAGGCTAACCCGCCCCGTCCAGGAACTCCTTGAACCCCGACGGCGCGTGCGCTCCCAGGCAGATCTGCTCCAGCACCCCGATCCCCTCACGCCCGTCCGACCGTGCTCGCATCACCTGCTGAACGTGGATGTTCTCCAGCGCCAGTTCGTTCAGTTCCGACGACTTCCACGACTCCCCCGCCACCGCTAGCTCCCCCTTCCAGCGGCCGTGCCCCCACTCCGGGTGTGTGTAACCGATCCCTTTCATCCGGAAGGCGATCAACGGCTCCAGCGAGATCTCCCGCCGCTCGCCCGACCGCTCCACCAGCGCAATCCGCGCCGACTGCGCCCGGCGCGTCCCCGGCACGTAAGTGATCTCGTGCTCGACCGACGCCATCGTCCGTATCCCCTCGTCCATCACGCCGGGAATCTCAGCCAGCGACCCGTAAGCCGGCACGATCGCCCCGTCCTGGTGGATCGGATATCCGTTCCCGTCCTCGAACGTCCCGAAATGCGTGCAGTGGTCCTCCCAGTGGATCGGCGCCCAGAGGAAGAACACCTGCGGCATCCTTCGCGCCGGCGCCCCGCCGGTCTCCGGCTCGCCGATCGGCCGTAGCCCCCACGACCGGTCCTTCGTCCCGAACACCCGAGTCGCGTCCACCGCCACCGTCTTTCCGTCGTAGGTCACCGTCCCCTGCCAGCGCCCGAACTGCGCGAACCGCGTCGAGTCCAGCATCGGCCGGAACCCCTGCCGCAGCGTCTGTCTCCCCTCCTCCACGCACGCCGTCCGCGCCGTGAACGTCAGGTCGCACTCGATCCCCGTCTCGTTCGGCTCGAGCACTACCCGCGACACCATCATCGGCTCCACCACCTCGATCCGGAACGGCCCCACCGTCGTGTCCGTTGGCTCCCCCGTCGCCCGCTTCGAGGCGTGGAACGCGTGCTGCTCCCCGTCCCGCACGATGCTGAACCCGCAGTCGATGATCCCCCGGTTCGGGTACCGCCCCATCCCAACGGCGAAGTAGAACTCCGCATCGTCCTGGTACCCGTTGAACCAGTAGCGGTCGTACACGTTCCGATCACTCGAAGCCGGGTGCGCGATCGGCTCCGCCGTCTGGTGTATAGGGTAGTCGTCGAATTTCGTGAGCATAGGGACTCCTCCGTGTGCGCCTCATTGCTTCTTCCCGCTCATCCTGAGGTATCGAAGGATGAGCGGAGGTCTGGTGTACCGTCAAGGCTCGACCGGTGAAACCACGTAGTACAATATCGCCAACATGGAACGTGAAGTCCGCTACGTGACCACCACCGACGGCGTCCGCATTGCTTATGCCATCCAGGGCGAGGGCGTCCCCTTTATCTGGGTACCTGGCTGGATCAGCCACCTTGATTTCGACGCCGGATTCCTGCAGATGTTCGGTGTCGATCCTGCCGCGCATGGCGTCCTCTGGGCAGCCATGGATAAGCGCGGCAGCGGCCTCTCCAGCCGGAACCTCGATGACTATTCCCTGGAATCGCGCATCAAGGACGTCATTGCGGTCGCTGACGATCTTGCGGTTGAGACCTTCGCACTTGGTGGTATGTCGGAGGGCGGCCCGATAGCATTGGCGACGGCCGCCACCTACCCCGACCGGATAACAAGGCTCGTCATTCATGGCTCGTTCGCGCGCGGCGAGTGCTTGGGCGGGTCGGCCGACATGCGTGAAGGGTTGCTGGCGGTGATAAGGGCCGAGTGGGGTGTTGCCTCCAAGTTAATCTCCGACCTTTTCACAAACCAGCACTCGATACTCAACGGCGAGCAGTTCGCAGAGTACCAGCGGGTTGCGGCCAACCAGGGTGACGCCAGGAAAATTCTGGAGGCGGTTGTAGGGATCGACGTCAGCCCCCTGTTGTCACGAATCGCAGTGCCAACGCTCGTCATCCATCACCGCGACGACCGCATTGTCCCAATCGAGAACGGCCAGGAGATAGCGGCGGGAATCAAAGGCGCCCGCTTCCTGTCATTCCCGGGCGCGCACATCGCGTCGCAGGAAGACTTCCATCGCGCCTTCACCGCGATCCTCGAGTTCGTCGGCGCCGGTGCTCAAAGCAAAGTCGCCGCCGCACCATCCGCCGAAAGTACCTTCCGCACGGTCCTTTTCACAGACATCGTAGGCCACACCGAGATGATGCGCCGCCTCGGAGACGACAAAGGACGCGCCGTCCTCCGCGAGCACGAGCAGGTCACCCGCGACGTCCTCAAGGCCAACGGCGGCTCCGAGGTGAAAACGATGGGCGACGGGTTTATGGCCTCCTTCACCTCCGTCACCAAAGGCGTGGAGTGCGCCATCGCCCTGCAACGCGCTTTCGACGAGCGCAACGCATCTGCCCCTGAGCCCGTCACCGTCCGCGTCGGCCTCAACGCCGGCGAGCCGATCCAGGAAGACGGCGACCTCTTCGGCGAGACCGTCATCCTCGCTGCCCGCATCGCCGCCCAGGCGCAGGGCGGAGAAGTCCTCGCCTCCATGGCCGTACGCGAGCTCTGTGCCGGCAAGGGCTTCCTCTTCGCAGACATCGGCGAAAAGGCGATGCGCGGCTTCGAAGACCCCGTCCACGTCTTCGAAGTCCGCTGGCGAGACTGATCTCGTCGCGTGGCCGCTGACCCCTACTTGGCCCTGATCGCAGACCTCTACGCCCTCGAGCCGCCTATCTTTATCTTCGGCGGATACGCCGAGGACGCCCTCCTCCACGGTCAAGTTAACCGCTCTCATGCGGATCTCGATGTCCTTGTGGTTCGGACCGAGCTCGAACAGCGACTCAGCCAGTTCGCCCTGCTCGGCTTCGAGCGCTTCCAGATTTACCACGACATCGCGCCGGACAAGCCGCTCGTACTCAACTCCGAACGCAACGGCTTACACCTGGAAATTGGCATCATGGACCGCGACGCATCCGGCAGAACCTACTTCGAAGTCCGTTCGCAGCCCTGGGACCAGGTATGCCGGATTTACCTGCCGGACGATGCGTTCAGCTATCCACCTGTGAAGCTCGGTGGTACATCTGTCCGCACACTCTCGCCCCTCGCGCTCTACCAGATACGGGCGGGTCTGGCAGCCGTGAACGCCTTCGGCGACTTTCGTCCCACAGATGCGCCCGCGCAGACTCTCCTCAAGGCGAGGTTCTTCCCGGACGCAGACGAGTCCCAACTACTGCCGGAAATACGGTAGGCCGGAGACTCTCCTCTATGTTCCTGGGTGCTATCTTCGTGGCTCCCGTGTTTAAATAGCCCCGGAGGTCCACCATGAAACCCTGGCTAGATGACGCATCATCTCTCGCCGACTCCATACGCCGCAGCGACGTCAAGTCCGCCGACGTCGTCGAGGCGTCCCTCGAAGCGATCGCCAACTCCAAACTCAACGCCCTCACCATGCTGGACTCCGAGAGCGCGCGCAAACAGGCCGCGCAGATCGACGACCGCATCGCGAAGGGCGAGGACCCCGGCCTCCTCGCCGGCGTCCCGATCCTCGTGAAGGACGTCGAGGACGCCGCCGGCTGGCCCACCACCCACGGCTCTCTCGTCTTCAAGGACAACGTCGCGGACCACGACTCCACCCACGTCGCCCGCCTCCGCGCCGCCGGCGCAGTGCTCGTCGGCAAGGCCGCCACCTCCGAGTTCGGTTTCGTCGCCTACACCTCAACCAAGCTCCACGGCGTCACCCGAAACCCCTGGAACCTCGAACGCACTCCCGCCGGCTCCTCCGGCGGATCGGCGGCTGCCGTAGCCGGCGGCCTCGTACCCGCCGCGACTGGCGGCGACGGCGGTGGCAGCATCCGCATCCCCGCCTCCTACTGCGGTCTCGTCGGCATGAAGGGCTCCTTCGGGCGCATCCCACGCGGCCCTCGCGCCGCCATGGGGCAGCTCGCCGCCGTCAAGGGCACCGTCGCCCGCAGCGTCCGCGACGCCGCCCGCTGGTACGACATCACCTCCGGCTACGACCCGCGCGACGCCTTCAGCCTTCCCCGCCAGGACGGCTGGGAGGCCGGTCTCGGCACCCGCGGCGTCCAGGGTCTCCGCGTCGCCGTCGCCATCGACCTCGGCAACGCCGTCGTCCACCCCGAGGTCCGCCGGGTCGTCTCCGAAGCCGCCGACGTCCTCGTCGAGGCCGCCGGCCTCAAGCGCGTCGACATCGAGGTCAGCGTCCCCGAGAGCGGCATCACCTGGGCCAGCGCCGGCCTCCCCTCCCTCGTCGCCGACCTCCAGGACTACTGGCCCGACTGCGAGCAGGACCTCACCTTCGAGATCGCCTTCGCCATGCGCGCCGCCCCCACCTACCGCGCCAAGCACGGCGCCCGCCTCGAGAAGTTCCGCGTCGAGATGAACGAATCGATGGCCGACCTCTTCGAGAAGACCGACATCGTCCTCTGCGCCACCAGTCCCATGGAGCCGTTCAAGGCCGAGGGCCCGATGCCCAACATGGTCGGCGAGGTCTCCGTCAGCCCCTACAACGCCGGTGCCCTCACCATCCCCGCCAACCTCTCCGGCTACCCCGCGATCTCCATCCCCGCCGGCCTCTCCGAGAGCGGCCTCCCCATCGGCCTCCAGGCCTACGCCCGCCGCCACGAAGACGCCCTCCTCCTCGACCTCGCGCAGATCATGGAGCAGGCACGCCCCTGGCCCAAAGTTGCGCCCAACGCGCCGATTTGAACATGCCAGTCCCTGCGTAGGGGCGCAGCACCCGCGGATCCTGTCGGCCCTCCGTTCGACAGATGGGTGCCCGACCAAGATCCGCTCCCTGAATCGCTTGGTGCTGCGCCCGGGGTGGGGCCTGGCGGATGCGACGGTCGCGGCCGGTTGTACAATACGCCCAACATGGAGCGCGAAATCCGCTACTGCACTACCGAAGACGGCGTCCGCATCGCCTACTGCATCGAGGGCGACGGGCCTCCGATCGTCTGGCCAGCCAACGTCTGGTCTGGTATCGCACTATCAGGAGCGACATCATTTGACGTTACTGCCGCCTTGGTGTCGATGGGCTGGACCATCGTCCACTATGACGGACGTGGAACCGGACTTTCGGACCGCGAGCCCGCCGCATTCACTCTCGAAGAGCGCCTTTCGGATCTCGATGCCGTCATGTCAGAAGTCGGGGCGGGGCCGCTTGCCCTGGCGGGCGCCGCACACGGCGCTATGACGGCGATCGCTTTCTCGGTGGCGAATCCGGGGCGTGTTTCGCGGCTTCTGCTCGTAGACGCGTTCGCCAGCGGCGAGGAATACCTCCAGTCGCTTTCCGAAACGCGCGCGTTCGAGGCGATGGGAACGCTAATCGAGCAAGACTGGGAATACTACACACGGAGCGTTGCTGCTGCAATAACACAGTTCAAGAATCCTGATCTCGCCCACAGGTTGGAGCAAATATTTCGCGACGCGATGACACCAGTTGCGTTCAAGCGTTTTCGTGAGGCTTCACGAACAGCGGACATTGCACACCTTCTGCCGGAGATCAGAGTCCCAACGCTTGTTGTCTACACCGGGTTCACGCTCTCGACGATTGAAATGACACGCCGGGTCGCCTCGCGGATACCGGGCGCGCGATTGGTCACCGTTGGCGGTGGTCTGGCGCTCTTTCAGTGGGATGACGCCATCCTTGTGGCCGTCGAGGAATTCCTGAACGAGGGCCGCCCTGACGTGCCGTCATGGCGCAGGCCATCGAGTGGGGCATCCGCCTTCCGCACCGTCCTCTTCACCGACCTCGTCGGCCACACCGAGATGATGTCCCGCCTCGGCGACGAGCGCGGCCGCGCCGTCCTGCGCGAGCACGAAGCGATCACGCGCGAAGTCTTGAAGGCCAACGGCGGCACCGAGGTGAAGACAATGGGCGACGGCTTCATGGCCTCCTTCGCATCTGTAACCCGCGCCGTCGAGTGCGCTGTCGCCCTCCAGCGTGCTTTCGACGAACGCAACACGTCTCGTTCCGCTCGTCCTGAGGCACTCGTAGGACAAGCGGCGGACGGACGCTCCCAACCACCCGAACCCCTGAACGTCCGCGTCGGCCTCAACGCCGGTGAACCGATCGAAGAAGATGGTGACCTCTTCGGCGCCACCGTCATCCTCGCCTCCCGCATCGCCGCAAAGGCGGACGCCGGCGAGATCCTGGTGGCGGACACCGTACGCGGCCTCTGCAGCGGCAAAGGCTTCCTCTTCGCCGACCGCGGCGAGTTCGTGGCCAAGGGTTTCGAAGACCCCGTCCGTGTGTACGAGGTAAGGTGGCAAGAGAGCGGCTAATGGAACAACAGATTCGCTTCTGCGCGAGCGCCGACGGTACACGCATCGCCTATGCTGACCTGGGCGAGGGCCCGCCATTGGTCGCGGTATTCTCGTGGGCAACCAATCTCGAGATGGACTGGGAGCGACCCGAAAGCCGCGCCTGGCTCGAACGGGTCGCAGGCCAGCGGCGCTTCGTGAGGTTCGACCGCCGAGGGGAGGCTTCGTCCCAACGCGAGGTTGAGGACCTTTCGCTTGCGGCTCATGTTTCTGACCTCGCAGCTGTGGTGGATCATCTTGAATTGGGACAGTTCGCCCTTTGGGGATTCGGCGACGGCTCGGCTGTCAGCATCGCCTATGCAGCCCAAAATCCCGAACGGGTATCCCGTCTCATACTCTGGCAGCCGTATGCGTTTGGAGAAGACGCGGCGTCACCCGGTACCGTTCAGGGCCTCATCACGCTTGCGCGAGAGAACTGGAGCATGGCCCGAAGGGGAATCGCCAACTCGGTCTTCCCCACCGGCCCCGTGGAGATGCAGCGTTGGATGTCCACGGTGCTGCGCGAATCGATCTCACCGGAGATGCTGGTTAGGTACCTCCAGTTCCAGTTTGGCCTGGATATCAGGAGCTACCTATCCCTTGTGAGGGCGCCCACACTGGTTCTCCAGCGCCGAGGCGACCGCATTATACCGACCAGCGCAGGCAGAGAAGTCGCAGCGATCATCCCGGACGCAAGATTCGTCGCCCTTGAGGGCGATATCGGCTACGTGTTTTACGGTGAGACCGCGCACATAGACATGGTCGAGCAGTTCCTCGATGAGGGTCGTCAAGCACAGCCAACGGAGGTGGCAGGCCCCTTCCGCACCGTCCTATTCACGGACCTCGTCGGCCACACCGAGATGATGTCCCGCCTCGGCGACGAGCGCGGTCGCGCCGTCCTCCGCGAGCACGAGCGCATCACCCGCGAAGTCCTCAAACAGTTCGGCGGCACCGAGGTCAAGACCATGGGCGACGGCTTCATGGCCTCCTTCGGCTCCGTGACAAAGGCGGTCGAGTGCGCTGTCGCCCTCCAGCGTGCTTTCGACGAACGCAACACGTCTCGTTCCGCTCGTCCTGAGGCACTCGTAGGACAAGCGGCGGACGGACGCTCCGAACCACCCGAACCCCTCAACGTCCGCGTCGGCCTCAACGCCGGCGAACCGATCGAAGAAGACGGCGACCTCTTCGGCTCAACCGTCATCCTCGCCTCCCGCATCGCCGCAAAGGCGGACGCCGGCGAGATCCTCGTCGCCGACACCGTCCGCGGCCTCTGCAGCGGCAAAGGCTTCCTCTTCGCCGACCGCGGCGAGTTCGTCGCCAAGGGCTTCGAAGATCCCGTCCGCATCTATGAGGTAAGCTGGCGCACAGGAGGTTAGGGGAAACCCCGATGGAACAAGACATCCGTTTCTGCAAGGCATCCGATGGCGTGGGCATCGCCTACGCTGCATCCGGCGAGGGGTATCCCCTGTTGTTCGTCCACGGTTGGGCCAGTCACCTCGAGTTCTGGCCGAAGATGCCCGGAGGCGAAGACTCCCTCTTCGGAAAGATTCCGCAGCACTTCCGCTTCTACCGCTACGACGCCAGGGGTTGGGGCCTGTCCGACCGCGACGTGACCAACTTCTCGATTGATTCGAAGATCAAGGACGTTGAGGCCATCGTCGAGAACGCGGGCCTCGATCGCTTCGCCGTGCTCGGCGCTTCCGAGGGCGGTCCTACAGCTATCACCTACGCCGTGCGGAACCCCGACCGCGTCAGCCACCTGATCTTGCTCGGCACTTTCGCCGGTGGTCACGTGCCTCAGACTCCCGAGGAACAGGAAGAGCTGATGGCCATGTTGATGACGATCAAGCCGGGCTGGGGTAAGGACACCCCGGCGTTTCGCCAGCTGTGGACGGCCAGGTTCATGCCGGAAGCGGACATCGAGATGATTCGCTGGTTCAACGAACTTCAGAAGGTTTCAGGTAGCGCCGAGACCGTGATGGCGCTCATCGGCGCGATCGGCGCCGTCGACGTGCGGGACTTGCTCCCGCAAGTGGAAACGCCGACCCTTGTCGCTCACGCCAGGGGAGACCTGTCCGTGAAGTTCGAACGGGGGCGGGAGATCGCCTCCATGATTCCGAATGCGCGATTCCTGCCGCTCGAAAGCAACAACCACATCATGCTCCCCCGCGAGCCCGCCAACGATGTCCTCCTCAAGGCCATCGTCGACTTCGTCGGCCAGGACGCGAAGTCGTCCGACTCGCCCTCGGGCCTCGTCACCATCCTCTTCACAGACATGGAAGGCTCCACCGCCCTCACCCAGCAGATCGGGGACGAGCGCGCGCAGGAGCACGTCCGCCAGCACAACACCGCCGTCCGCGAGGCCCTGCGCGCCCACGCCGGCAAAGAGATAAAGCACACCGGCGATGGCATCATGGCCTCGTTCGCTTCCGCCCGCGGCGCTGTAGACTGCGCTGTCGCGATCCAGCGTGCAATGGCGGATGAAGAGGTCCGTGTCCGCATCGGCCTCAATGCCGGCGAGCCCGTCGCAGAGGAGCAGGACCTTTACGGCACATCCGTCCAGCTCGCCGCCCGCGTCTGCGCCGAGGCTGACGGCGGTGAGATCCTCGTCTCCAACGTCGTCCGCGAATTGGCCGCGGGCAAAGGCTTCCTCTTCAACGACCGCGGCGAGCGCCCCCTGAAAGGCTTCGAAGACCCCGTTCGCCTCTACGAGGTCAACTGGCGCTCTTGACAGCTTCCCCGGCGAAATCGACCAGCCAGTCCACAACCGGTTCTGGGTGCTCCTCGTAGAAGAAGAGCTTGGCGCCCTCGAGCGTCTCGAACGACCTCACGTTCGGAAACTGCTCCGCCATCCGCCGAGCCTCACCTACCGGGAAAGTCGGATCGGCGTCGCCCCAGAGGAAAGCAGTTGGCATGGTCAGCTGCGCGTGAAGGTCGGCGAACTCATCGATCCGCCGAAAATTCATCTCTTCCAGGAATCGGAAGACCCCTGCTAGCCGCTTCCTTGATTGTATGATCGGCCGCACGAACAACCTCCTGAACTCGCCGTCGATGTAATTGAGGTCTTCGAAGCAACCGCCGAACCCCATGGGAGATCGCAGGAACCCCCGCGACGACATCAGTTGTCGCAGGCTGAAGCTGCTCCCCGGCAGGCGCACCGCGATCTGGTACAGCGGGATCCAGGGAGGCCGGTGGCCCGGCATCTCTGTATTCGTCAACGCGAGATGCGTGATTCGGTCGCGGTCCAGCAATGCCAGCTCACGGGCGACCCAACCCCCGGTATCGTTTCCGAGGAGAACGTACGACGAGACCCCAATCGCCGACAGCGCTTCGTGGAACCTGCGCCCCTGGCCCGGCGATGAGAAGTCAGACCTGTCTGTCGACGTGGACCCTCCCAGTCCAACGAGATCGAGCGCGTAGCAGGTAAACCGCGCGGACAGCGCCGGGATGAGCCTGCGCCACGTCAACCCGGACAGCGGGAACCCATGGGTCATCACCAGCGCCGTGCCGCTGCCTGCCTTGCGATAGCAAATCCTTGCCTTCCCGACATCCACGAAACGTTCGGTGGCGAACTCCTCGGCGACCTTGGACTGCTGCATTCTGCACCTCGCTCTTGGGCTGACCCAACCGGAAAGTATACCCCTTGCGATTTCTGCTCCCACCGCTACTGACACATTCCGCTCGGAGATCGTCGGACGGCTGCGCTAAGCTGAATGTATGGAAGAATATTCGGCTCTCTCCAGGTCTCCGGACGAACTTTTGATTGACCAGCGCGCTCCAGGCCTGGTTCGCGACTCAATCATGGGCCGCCACATCTGGAGCACGCCGCCCGCAGATACGCAGCCACGGCCCTTCCGTGCGTGGTTGGGCTTTTCAATCAAATCCAAGCGCGCGCTCCAGAATTCAATCAATCGGCAGATACAAAATCCCATCGATTAAACTCCCAACTTCAACCAGTTCAATCGATTCCCTGATTGCCGATCTCCAATTCCCCGGGGACACCGTGGTAGCATCGTCGCCGTGGAAGACCTCACTTACCTCTCCGCCACGACCCTTGCGCAGGCCATCCGCGACCGGCAGATCTCCTCTCTCGAAGTCGTCGAAGCCCACCTTCAGCGCATCGAGGCCGTAAACCCCAAACTGAACGCCGTCGCCCAACTCGTTGCCGAAACAGCCTTGCAGGAGGCCACCGAAGCCGACGACGCCCTTGCCCGCGGCGATGCCCTGGGCCCTCTCCACGGGGTCCCCTTCACCGTCAAGGACTGGATCGAGACCGCCGGCGTCATCTGCGCCGCCGGCTCACTCGAACGCGGGGACTTCGTCCCCCGCCGCGACGCCACCGTCGTCGCCCGCATGCGCGCCGCCGGCGCCATAATGCTCGCCAAGACCATCGATGGCCACGACAACCCCGTCTACGGCCACCCCAACAATCCCTACGACCTCACCCGCACTCCCGGCGGTAGCAGCAGCGGCGAAGCCGCGCTCATCGCTGCGGGAGGCTCCCCGATCGGCCTCGGCAGCGATTCCGGCGGCAGCATCCGCTACCCGGCCCACTGCTGTGGCATCGCCGGCCTCAAGCCTACTAACGGCCGCGTACCCCTCACCGGCCACTTCCCCCGTATCAACCCCCTCGCGGATCCAAGGACGCAAATCGGCCCAATGGCACGCTTCGTGGAGGACCTCGCGCTCGTCCTGTCAATCATCGGCGGCGTCGATGGCCGCGACGCCAGCGTTATACCGATGCCCCTCGCCGATTGGGCGGAGGTCGATCTCCCCAGCCTCCGCGTCGCGACGTACACCGAGTTCCAGGACGGGTCCGCGACCCCAGAGACCATCGCGGCAGTTGAGGGAGCCGTGGATGCGCTGAAGGAAGCCGGCGCAGAAGTCGAAGAAGCTCTCCCGCCGCGAATCGAAGAGTCTTTCCCGATAACAAGGGCCTACTGGCGGCGCCCGGAGTCCCACTCCTGGAACGAGTGGGCGACTACGCAAGAGCACACCCTAACGCCGGACCAGATCGAGCGCTCGATCTTCGCCTGGGATCGCCTCCGCCGCGACTTTCTTACATTCATGCGTCGCTTCGACGCCATCGTCTGCCCCACCGCGCCTGGTCCCGCCGGAGTCGGCGCCGCCGGTGAGGTCGAGTTCGTTCACACCTTGCCTTATAGCCTCACAGGCTATCCCGTGGTGGTGGTTCGCGCGGGTGCATCGCCTGAGGGGCTGCCCATCGGAGTCCAGGTCGTGGCCCAGCCGTGGCGCGACGATGTCGCCCTGGCGGTCGCCCTCCACATCCAGACCGTGCGGGGCGGGTGGGAGCCGCCGGGCCTCTGACTGGAAACAGCAGTGACGTTCACGTTATAGTCAGACTCGCACGTCCCGCGGGACGCCCGGAAGGACATCAGCCCGAGAGGAGAAAAAATGACTCGCAAAGTTTACGTCGTCGGCGTCGGCATGACGAAGTTCGAGAAGCCCGGCTCGAAGGCCTGGGACTACCCCGATATGGCCAAGGAAGCGGGGAGCAAGGCCCTGGATGATGCCGGTATCCCTTACGACGAGGTCGAGCAGGCCGTCGTAGGCTATGTCTACGGGGAGTCGACATGTGGCCAGCGAGCCGTTTATCAGCTCGGACTGACAGGCATCCCTGTTTACAACGTCAACAATAACTGCTCCACCGGCTCCACGGCGCTCTTTATGGGCAAGCAACTCGTGGAGGGCGGCATCGCCGACTGCGTGCTCGCACTCGGATTCGAGAAGATGCAGAAGGGGTCGCTCGGCGCCACCTTCACCGACCGAATCAACCCGATGGACCGTCATATCAACGAGATGGTGCAGCTTCGTGGATTTGAGCCTCACCCCCCGGCCGCGCAACTTTTCGGTAACGCCGGCCGCGAGCACATGGAGAAGTACGGCTCAACACCGATGCATTTCGCCAGGATCGGCTACAAGAACCACAAGCACTCCGTCAACAACCCTTATTCCCAGTTTCAGGACGAGTACTCCATCGAGGACATCCTCGCTGCTCCGATGGTCCACGATCCGCTCACGAAGCTTCAGTGTTGCCCAACATCTGACGGCGCCGGGGCTGCCGTCCTCGCCAGCGAAGACTTCGTCAAGAAGCACAACCTTCAGGAGAAGGCCGTCGAAATCCTTGCTCAGGCAATGGTCACAGACACTGGCGAAACTTTCGACAGCAAGAGCTCGATCAAGCTCATTGGCAGCGAGATGACCCGCCTCGCCGCTAATCGCGTTTACGAGCACACGGGCCTCGGCCCGGATGACGTAGATGTAATCGAACTCCACGATTGCTTCTCCGCCAACGAGATGATCACCTACGAAGCGCTTGGCCTCGCGGCTGAAGGTACGGCACACAAGCTCGTCGACGAGGACGCCTTCACCTACGGCGGCAAAGTCGTAGTCAACCCGTCCGGCGGACTTATCTCCAAGGGTCACCCGCTGGGTGCAACGGGCTTGGCTCAGTGCTCGGAGCTCACCTGGCAACTGCGCGGAGAGGCCGAAAAGCGCCAGGTGGACGGTGCGAAGGTAGCCCTTCAGCACAACATCGGCCTCGGCGGCGCCGTCGTCGTCTCTATGTACCGCAAGGGCTTCGCATAGCGGCTGTCGGGCGCGCCAATACACCACATCGGGCGGGTGAGTCGGTCGTTGGCATGAAGGTCGGCAACGCCCCTTGCTCTTTCGGCGTGATGTCGGGCTTCCAGCCCGACCCGCCGCTAACGTACCTCGACGTCCTCGACCAGATCGCGGAGGCTGGGTACGCCGGGAGCGAGCTGGGCGACTGGGGCTTCATGCCTGCGGATCCGGGCGTTCTTCTGCCGGACCTGGAGGTGCGTGGGTTGGCGATGGTCGGTGCCTTCACCCCGGTCGAGTTGACCGATCGCTCCACCCTCGATGCATCGATCGCTGCTGCACTGCGCGCAGCTCGTGTGCTGTCCGGTTGTTCGTCACCGCAGAGCGAGCCCGGGCCACATCTCATTCTCGCTGCCGATGCCTCGCGCCACCCCAATCGGCGCCTGGTGGCCGGAAGGGTTCACGAGGGCCGGGACGGGTTGGCCGACGATGAGTGGACGACACTGACGCAATCGGTGGAGAGGATCGCGCGTGAAGTCCTCGGCGAGACCGGAGTGGCGACCGTCTTCCACCCTCACTGCGGTACGCCCGTCGAGACTTTGATGGAGGCGGTCCGTTTCGCCGAGATGACCGATCCGGGACTCGTTGGTCTCTGCTTCGACACCGGCCACGTTGCTTACGCCGGTGACGACCTTTTCGCGTGGCTGTCCCTACTCGCCCCTCGCACCAGTCTCGTTCACTTCAAAGACATGGACGCAGAGGTCGCCGCCGAGGCTCGCACGGTTGAGCGGGATTACTCGACAGCTGTGCGCGAGGGCCTCTTCTGCCCGCTCGGCGAGGGTGGTGTCGATTTCGCGCTCGCATACCGTGCGCTCGCGGACGCATATTACGAGGGCTGGATTGTCGTCGAGGACGAGATGCCTCCGGGCCGCGTCCCTCCTCTCGAGGCAGCGAAGCGCGACCGGGCCTTCTTGCGCGGGATCGGGCTCTGATAGTGGATGCGATCCGTTTCGGACTTGTCGGCGCCGGCGCCATGGGCAGTATTCATGCTGAGAACCTCGCTTCCGGTCGTATTCCAGGAGCCCACCTCGTCGCCCTTTCCGACGTGTCCCGCCAAGCCGCGGAGTCGGTTGCCTCCCGCCTTAGAGTCTCCGATGCGTACAGCGACCCCGCCGAATTACTGGCAAACCCCGGCGTTGATGCCGTGGTCATCGCCAGTCCCGCCGCTACCCACGGCGCGCTGATTGTCGAAGCCGCCGACGCCGGAAAGCACATTTTCACCGAGAAGCCGTTCGAGACCAGCATCGAAGGAAGCGACCGGGCGATCGCCGCTGTTGCCCGGAACGGCGTTAAGCTCCAGGTTGGATTCCATCGTCGCTTCGACGCTTCTTTCGTCCACGCCCGCGAATCGGTCGGCGCTGGCCGTATCGGTGAGCCATACGTGGCGCACATCATCAGCCGCGACCCCGTCTGGCGCGTACCACCCAAGATCAACGGCCTCTCCGGCCTCCTCTTCGACACGACGATCCACGACTTTGATATGGCACGCTACGTCCTCGGCGAAGTCTCGACGCTCTACGCGGTAGGCACTCCCGCCGTTCATAAGGCAGGCGTGCCCGACACGCTTGTTGTGAGCCTGCACTTCGAGAACGGCGCCCTCGGCACCATAGAGAACGGTCAGGCCGTGTTCGGGTACGATCAGCGTCTGGAGGTATTCGGCTCGCTCGGCTCGGCCTCTGTCGACAACCAGAAGCCACACATCACGTCGGTGGTAGACGCTGAGGGGTATCACTCGCCGCTACCCCTTACCTTTTTCCGTGAACGCTATGCCGACGCCTATATAGCTGAAGTCAGCGCCTTCGCGGAGTGCATACGCACCGGTCGTGAACCTCGCGTGACCGGCCCCGACGGGCGCGCGGCGACGGTCCTCGCTCTCGCCGCACAGCGATCATTGGACGAGGGTCGGCCGGTCGCAGTCAAGGAGACCGCGTGACTGGCTTGACTTGTTCTGGCCCACGGGCAATGCTGTAGTGGCCCGGCCGGGCAGCCCGCCCCATGACTATTGACCTCGGACTCGCCCTACACATCGAAGCCGAGACCTTCGGTACTCCCGGTCAGAGGACTTTCCGCCTCAGGGTCGCCGGCGTTTCCGGCGACACGGCCGGCCTCTGGATGGAGAAGCAGCAGTTCATAGCTCTCAGTTTGGCGATGGGCCAGGTTCTCTCCCAGATCCGCTTCGAAGAGCCCGGCTCGGAGGGGCCAGGCTTCGATTTCGCGGAGTCGCTGGACCACGAGTTCAAGGTCGGCCGCATGGCGGTTGGCCTCGATGCATCAGACAAGACTGTCGCCCTCTACACATACGACATCACGGACGAAGAGGAGAGCGACCCTACCCTCCGCGTTCGGCTGACCCTCGAGCAGTGCGCCTTTCTCCGTCCACAGCTCGAAGAGATCGTTGCGGGCGGCCGTCCGCTCTGTCCCCTGTGCTCGCAGGCCGTCGACCCCGCTGGCCACGCCTGTATCCGCTCCAACGGTCACTCGGAGGAGCCTATCCCTGAACCAGGGTCGGACCCCGAGCCAGACCTGGGTTCGTAGGCTACCGGACGACTGAGTCTCACTCACCGTGTGCTAAGCTGCTATCAAGATGCGCAGAGAGGCGTCTTCCACGTGACCGCTGCCGGCGCGCGCGCCGCCGCAGCCTTCCTCGAGGGCTCGCCAGTCCGTGTCCTCCCCACCACCGTCGATCCCTCTGACCGCCGGTTCCTTGCCAATCGTGACCGCATGACGGAGTTGGTCGAGCAGTTCCAGGCATCGTTGTCGCAGGTAAGCGAGGGTGGCGGCGAGGCTAACGTCACCCGCCATCGCGAGCGGGGAAAACTTACGGCCCGCGAGCGCATTGACCACCTGGTGGACACGGGCACTGCTTTCCTTGAACTGAGCCCCCTGGCTGCATGGGGCATGTACGACGACGAGGCTCCTGCCGCTGGTATCGTCACCGGCGTTGGCCGCGTCGCCGGTCGCGAAGTAATCATCGTCGCCAACGATGCCACCGTGAAGGGTGGCACCTACTTCCCCATGACCGTAAAAAAGCACCTGCGCGCGCAGGAGGTTGCCGAGCAGAACCAGATGCCGTGCATCTACCTCGTCGACTCCGGAGGCGCCTTCCTGCCGCTACAGGCGGACGTGTTCCCTGATCGTGAGCATTTTGGCCGCATCTTTTACAACCAGGCGCGAATGTCCGCGAAGGGCATTCCTCAAATCGCCGCTGTTATGGGCTCCTGCACAGCCGGCGGTGCATATGTTCCGGCAATGAGCGACGAGACGGTAATCGTCGAGGGCACCGGCACCATCTTCCTCGGCGGTCCCCCGCTCGTGCGTGCCGCCACCGGCGAGGAGGTATCTGCGGAAGACCTTGGCGGCGCCTTCGTGCATACGGAGATTTCCGGCGTCGCCGACCACTTCGCCACTGATGATGAGGAAGCGCTCTCTATCGTCCGCAGCGCCGTCTCCAATCTTGGAGCGCAGAATCGGTCGCTACCATGGGGGCTTTCCGCCGTTGAGGAGCCGGCCTACGACCCGTCTGAGCTGTACGGCATTGTCCCTGCGGACTCGCGCCAGACCTTCGATGTTCGAGAGGTGATCGCCCGGATAGTCGACGGCAGCAGCTTCCACGAGTTCAAGGCCTCGTACGGCGCCACCTTGGTCTGCGGCTTCGCCCGGATCCTCGGCTACCCCGTCGGCATCGTCGCCAACAACGGCATCCTATTCTCCGAAAGCTCGCTCAAAGGCGCGCACTTCATCGAGATCTGTGCTCGTCGCAAGATTCCCCTCGTCTTCCTCCAGAACATCACTGGCTTCATGGTCGGACAGAAATACGAGCACGAGGGCATCGCCAAGCACGGTGCCAAGATGGTGACCGCCGTCGCATCGGCTGAAGTGCCGAAATTCACCGTGATCATCGGCGGTTCGTTCGGCGCTGGAAACTACGCGATGTGTGGGCGCGCCTACTCCCCACGCTTCCTCTGGGCCTGGCCCAATGCCCAGGTATCCGTCATGGGCGGCCAGCAGGCCGCCAGCGTCCTCCTCACCGTACGCCTGGACAACGTGCGTACCGAAGGCCATGACATGACCAAGGAAGAACAGCAGGAATTCATGCAACCCACGCTCGAGAAATACGAGCGCGAGGGCAACGCCTACTACGCCACAGCCCGCCTCTGGGATGACGGTATCATCGATCCCCTCGATACCCGCACAGTCCTCGGCCTCGGGCTTAGCGCGGCCATGAACGCCCCGATCCCCGACACGACGTTCGGCATCTTCCGCATGTGATGTCGGATCCCGTACTCGTTTCCCACGACGGCCCCGTCGGCCGCATCACGCTCAATCGCCCAGAGGTCCACAACGCCTTCAACGAACACGTCATTTCCGGCCTCCAGACCGCGTTTGATGAACTCGGTGACGATGCCTCCGTTCGCGTGGTCGTTCTTGCAGCGAAAGGCCGCTCTTTCAGCGCTGGGGCAGACCTCGATTGGATGCGCCGTGCTGCTACGTGGGGCGAAGAAGAGAACCGGCGTGACGCCGAGGCGCTCGCTAAGATGCTCCGCACCGTAGCTGATTGCCCAAGACCGGTCGTCGCGCGTGTTCAAGGCGGCGCCTACGGCGGAGGTGCCGGCCTGATCGCTGCATCGGACATTGCCATCGCGTACGAGAACGCCATCATAGGATTCACCGAGGCTAAACTCGGATTGGTCCCCGCAACGATTGCTCCATATGTCATCGAAAAAATAGGTGCTTCTCGGGCACGAGCGATGTTTTTGTGCGCTGATCTCATTGATGCACCGACAGCGATGCAGTTCGGCCTTTTCTATCAAGTTGTTTCGGCGGACGAACTGGATTGGGCCGTTGACGCAATGGTGGAATTGCTCCTCCGCGCGGGGCCTGAGGCGCAGGTCGCGTGCAAAGCCCTAGTGCGAACAGTTGCGACAACGCACTCGTCAGCAATCGATGCGTACACAGCCGACTTGATCGCACGCATCCGCACCAGCGGAGAGGGCCGAGAGGGCATTGAGGCGTTCCTCGAGAAGCGAAAACCGGCGTGGCAACGGGAGTCCAGCACCTAGTGTTCAGTCGTCTGCTCATCGCCAACCGAGGTGAGATTGCCTGCCGAATCATTCGCACTTGCCGCGCGCTCGGCATCCAGACCGTCGCCGTCTACTCCGACGCGGACCGCCGCTCTCTCCACGTTCTGGAGGCGGACGAGGCCATGCACATAGGCGCATCGCCGCCTTCTGAGAGCTACCTGAACATCGAAGCCATCATCCTCGCCGCGACAGAGTGCGGCGCCGAAGCCGTCCACCCCGGCTACGGCCTCCTCTCAGAAAACGCGGATTTCGCGCAGGCCTGCCTCGCCGCTGGACTCGCCTCCATCGGCCCCACGCCCGACGCCATTCGCCTCATGGGTGATAAGGCCGCCGCCCGCAGGCTCGCCGCTGAACGTGGCGTTCCCACAATCCCGGGGTACGACGGCAACGGGCAGGCCCCTCCGAATCTGCTGAAATACGCGGAGAAAATCGGATTTCCGGTCATGATCAAGGCAACCGCCGGCGGCGGTGGTCGCGGCATGCGTGTCGTCGATTCGCCCGACCGCTTTGAAGAGGCCGCCGAGAGCGCCCGTCGCGAAGCCGAGCGCTCCTTCGGCGACGGTCGTCTCATCCTTGAGCGGGCAATCGTCGGTGGCCGCCACATCGAGATTCAGGTGCTCGCCGATGCCCACGGTGCCGCCGTCCATCTTGGTGAGCGTGACTGCTCTGTTCAGCGCAGGCACCAGAAGGTGATCGAAGAGACGCCTTCTCCGGCAGTGGACGACGATCTCCGGGAGCGTATGGGCGAGGCCGCGCTGGAGATCGCTCGCGCCGTCCGTTACTCCAACGCCGGAACGGTTGAATTCCTTTTCGATCCATCCGGCAGCTTCTACTTCCTTGAGATGAACACCCGCCTCCAGGTCGAGCATGGCGTCACGGAGCTGGTTACCGGCCTCGACCTCGTCGAGCTTCAGTTGCTCATCGCAGCCGGTGATCCTCTGTCTTTCAAGCAAGACGAGGTTACAAGACGCGGCCACGCTATCGAGTGCCGCATCTACGCCGAGGATCCGGCATCTGGGTACCTCCCGAGCGCAGGTCGCGTCACGCTGTTCGAGCCGCCGTCCGGCGAAGGGATCCGGAATGACGTTGGCACCTACGCCGGGGACGAAATCAGCACCTACTACGACCCAATGCTCGCCAAGCTACTTACCTGGGGGGAAGATAGGGCGCAGGCTCTCGAGCGCATGCGAAACGCTCTGACCGAATACCGGGTGGCGGGTGTAAGCACCAATCTGGGGCTCCTGCGCTCAATCGTTTCGCACCCGGTGTTTCAGCAGGGTGAGGTGACGACGGATTTCCTTGAGACGATGCGCGCCGATTCTGACGAACTGCCGCGCGCGGCACTCGTTGCGGCGTTCGGCATGGTTGCACTGGGTGTGAGAGACACGACCGACGCCTGGCAGGCGGCCGGTCCCTGGCGCTCCGGAGGCGAACGAAGGGTTGAACTCCAGTTCGGGGGCGATGTTGCTTCGGTTGTTGGTCGTCGCGTCCCCGGCGTCGCGGATCAGTGGCGGATAGAGATCAACGGCGAGACCCACCGGGTGCAGATGGCCACCGCGCCACCTAACCGGATCCTGATCGAGGAGGGCGGGCGCAACATCGTCTGCGAGGCCACCCGCGTCGGCGAAGCTATCGATGTCGCTTGCGGGGGAGCGTTGTACACGTTCACTCTCGCTCACAAGCGAGAGGCGCGCGCGCATGCCGAAGGTCATCGCGGAAAGGGCCTCGTCGCGCCGATGCCCGGGCTGGTCCTGCGCGTCCTCGCCGGGGAAGGCGATCGCGTCCGCACTCACCAGACCCTCGTGGTGATCGAGGCGATGAAGATGGAACACGCGATCGAGGCCCCTCACGACGGCGTGGTCAAGGCAG
This sequence comes from uncultured Chloroflexia bacterium, assembly GCA_963717065.1. Lineage (GTDB taxonomy): Bacteria > Chloroflexota > Dehalococcoidia > SM23-28-2 > RBG-16-64-32 > CAVQVC01. The sequence continues at coordinate 390,445 of CAVQVC010000001.1, forward strand.
TGCACTGTGTGGAAGGCGGCAGGGTATCCGAAGGGCAGCTCCTGGTGGAGCTCGAAGAAGCGGCTGCTGAGTGAACTTCCAGGACCGAGTTGTCATAACGGAAGTCGGTCCGCGCGACGGCCTGCAGAATGAGGCCAAAATCCTGCCACTCGAGCGGAAGGTGGAGCTCATCAACCGCCTATCTCGCACCGGTCTTTCTCGCATAGAGGCAGTCTCCTTCGTCTCCCCGAAGGCGATCCCACAAATGGCCGACGCTGTCGAGGTTATGGGCGCCATCGAACGGGTTCCCGGAGTGACCTACATAGGCCTCGTGCCGAACGAGCGTGGCGCTCGCGACGCTATCGCGTCAGGCGTCGACGAGGTGTCCGTGGTCGTCTCAGCCAGTGAATCTCACAATCGCAGTAACGTTAACCGCTCGATTGCTGAGTCACTCGAGGCAGTCGCCGGCATCGCCGCGCTCTGCGGAGAGGCAAACCTTCCCTGGACTGGATACGTCTCGACCTCGTTCGGCTGTCCGTACGAGGGGACAGTTGATCCCGGCGCCGTCTTGCGTGTCGCCACTCACTACGCTGAGGCCGGCGCTTATGCTGTTGCGCTCGGTGACACGATAGGGATCGCGAACCCGAAGCAGGTCTATGAACTCGTCACACAGTTGATTGGAGAGATCCCAGACACGCAGGTACGCCTCCACTTCCACGACACCTACGGTCGCGCGCTCGCGAATACGGTCGCTGCCATGGAGGCGGGGGCCGCACAATTTGATGGCTCCATCGGTGGCCTCGGCGGCTGCCCCTACGCTCCCGGCGCGTCAGGAAACGTTGCCACGGAAGACATGGTCTCGATGCTGGAATCGATGGGCGTCGAGACGGGTGTACGCAAGGCGCCGCTCCTCGAGGTCGCTGCTTTCGCTGAGGACGTGGTCGGTCACCCGCTCGATGGACGTGTCCAGCGAACGGTGAAGTCTGTCACCTAGCCGGCCTTCCAGGCCCCCTCCTTGTCGTCAGCTTGTTGCCACCCAGTTTTTCCCGTTCCCTGTCCCCTTTCCCGGTGCGTGTGCTACATTTGCCTGCGCATAGACGGAGGTCGCCAGATGCCCGAACCCTATCAGCACATCCTGTACGACGTGAAGGGCCGAATCGCCCTGATCACGCTCAACCGCCCCGAGAAACTGAACGCCTGGAGCCCGCGTATGGAGGTCGAGTTCATGGACGCCCTGAACACCGCATCCGCGGACGCCAACGTCCATGTCATCGTGGTAACGGGCGCCGGACGTGCTTTCTGCGCCGGGGGCGATATCCAGTCGTTCAATGAGCGCCTGCCGGGGGAGTTCGTGCCACCTGCAGGACCCAGCTCCTTTGTAGCGCGCGAAGGGAGTCCTGAAGTACCCCAGGTCCTCGCGCGCAGCAAACCCACCATCGCCGCCATAAACGGCCACGCTGTGGGCATCGGCCTCACCATGCCACTCTCATGCGACATCCGCATCGCCTCAGACCAGGCTAAGCTCTCGGCCCGCTTCGTGAAGGTCGGACTTACGCCTGAGTGCGGGAGCACCCGAAGCCTGCCGCAAGTAGCCGGGATGGGCAACGCCCTCTACATGGCTCTCACCGGCCGCATCATAGACGCCGCCGAGGCGAAGGAGCGCGGCCTCGTCGACATGGTCGTGCCACACGACAAACTGATGGATGAGGCGATGGCCCTGGCCGAAGAGATTGCCGGCAACCCGCCATCGTCGGTTTGGGCCGCGAAGCGAATGATCTACGAGAACGCCGTCGAGTCGGATATGCGCCGCGTTGTAAGTGCCGAGGGCAACTCAATCCGGGAGGCTCGCCGCTCCCCCGAGCACGCCGAAGCTGTACGCGCGTTCCTCGAGAAGCGCGCACCTGATTTCGCTCAGAAGGCATGATGCGCTGGGGCATGACCTATCCGCTCCAGGGGGTCCGTTTCGTGGACCACCGGGAGCTTCTCCAGCAGGCGGAAGATATCGGCTACACGGACGCCTGGAGTGCCGAGGTGGACTTCAACGATGCTTTCACGCCTATGGCGGCCTTCGCCGCCTGGACGAAGACGAGCCGCCTCGGTAGCGCGATTGGCAGCATCTACACCCGCACACCCACTCTCCTCACTCAGACGGCGGCGTCACTCGAGGACATCGCGCCCGGCCGCATCGTGTTCGGTATCGGTACCAGCTCTCCGGCGATCGTGGAGCGCTGGAACGGCGTCAAGCTCGAAGAGCCACTGAAACGCATGCGGGAGACGTTGGAGTTCATGCGCCAAGCCTTCAGCGGCGAGAAGGTCACTATGACTGTCGGCCCGTACGAGGTGAAGGGTTTTCGGCTCGGCCGCCCCGCTGAGTCGCCCCCCGTCTACGTCGCCGCCCTCCGCGAGCAGATGATCCGCCTCGGCGCGTCGCTCGGTGACGGAGTCATCACCAATTACATCTCACCCGACGACACTCCGCGCATCGCGAAGATCGCCAGGGACGCGGCCTCGAAGGCCGGAAAAGACCCGGACTCAGTAGACATCGCTTGCCGCATCTTCTGCATCCTCACCGAGGACCGCCAGGTCGCCCAGATGATCGGCCGCTACATCGTATCCGGTTACCTCACCACGCCCTTCTACTACGCCTTCCACGAGTGGCTCGGCAGAGGGGAAGTCCTCTCGCCGATGATGAAAGCCTGGCAGGCGGGCGAGCGCCAGCAGGCGCTCGGCCTCGTCCCCGAGCAGGTCGTTGACGACCTCTTCGTTTTCGGCTCACCCGCCGCCTGCAAGGAAAAGATCCGCGACTACGTGGCCCAGGGGATCACCACGCCGGTGCTACAACTGATCCCCACGGAGCGCGAGCCGGGGGCGCAGGCGGCGCAGTGCAAGCAGTGGCTAAAGGACCTGGCGCCGGACTAACCATGGCAAGTCTCCCTCTCGATGACCCGGTTGTCGCCGGCCTCCTGGAAGGCCCCAACCTCGCTCGCCTTGCCTATGTGGGCCTCAACGGCCGGCCCTGCGTCGTCCCCATCTGGTTCGCTTACCAGGAGTCCGAGATCATCATGATCACCGGCCCCAAGGCCGCGAAGCTGGCGGCGCTGGAGCAGAACCCCGCCGTCGCGGTTTCGATCGATACGACCGGTCCTCCGCCCAAGGCCCTCCTGATCGATGGGGACGTCACCCTGGAGCCGGTCGATGGGATGGCCCCTGAATACCCGCCGATCGTCGAGCGCTATCTGGGGCCGGCGGCCGAGGCCTACCTTGGTCAGCTCCTTCCTCGCGTGAAACGGCAGGTGCGAATACGGGTGAAGCCGCGTTCGTGGCGCGTCTTTGACTTCGTCAAACGCTATCCGAAGAGCCTCAGCTGAGGCAATATCCGGCGGCTAGCGCGGCGCTATGGAGGGCAATGATGAAGAATCGTGGTACAATCGCGCCGCCACGACCGCACACACTAGCCAGCGAGGAAAACGATGTCCGATTTCACGATTACGCCTGAGATCAAGGAGATCCGTGACAAGACGTCCAGCTTCATGGACGAGCACATCTACACGAACGAACCCTTCATGTTCGAGGAGGGTAACGACGGCAAGCGCGAAGAGCTGATGAAAGACCTGCAGTCCCGCACGAAGCAGATGGGCATGTGGGCTCCCCATCTGCCCGCGGAAGCCGGCGGCATGGGCATCGGCTTCCTGAAGTACGCATACATGAACGAGATCCTCGGTCGCAGCGCGATCGCCCCGCGCGCTTTCGGCGCGCAGGCGCCCGACTCCGGCAACGCCGAGATCCTCTGGCAGTTCGGGTCTGAGGAGCAGAAGGCGCGCTGGTTGAAGCCGCTCGTAGACGGCGACATCCGCTCCTGCTTCTCGATGACCGAGCCGGAGGTCTCCGGCGCCGACCCCACCGGCCTCCAGACCCGCGCGGTCCGCGACGGAGACGAGTGGGTGATCAACGGTCACAAGTGGTTCACCAGCGGCGCGATTGGCGCCTCTTTCGCCATCGTTATGTGCGTCACTGATCCCGATTCAGCCGAACACCGCCGGATGAGCCAGATCATCGTTCCGACCGATTCCCCCGGCTTCGACCTCGTGCGCCCCGTGCCGGTTATGGGCGAGACCGCCGGTGCCCACTGCGAGATTTACTACCGCGACTGCCGGGTACCGGTCACGAACACTCTGGGCCAGCCCGGAGACGGCTTTTTGATCGCCCAGAAGCGGCTGGGGCCTGGCCGCATCCACCACTGCATGCGCTGGCTCGGCCAGATGCAGCGCGCTTTCGAACTGATGTGCAACCGCGCCCTGAACCGCACTGCCTTCGGTAGCACGCTCGCCCAGAAGCAGACAGTCCAGAACTGGATCGCCGACTCCGTCGCCGAAATCCAGGCCGCGCGCCTCCTCACCCTCCACGCCGCGCACAAGATCGACTCCGGGGAGGACCCGCGCGTCGAGATTTCCGTCATCAAGTTCTTCGGCGCGAAGATCCTGCACGACGTCATCGACCGCGCGATCCAGGTGCACGGCGCGCTCGGCGTCTCAGGCGACACCCCGCTGGAATTCATGTACCGCCAGGCCCGTGCGGCCCGCATCTACGACGGTCCGGACGAGGTGCACCGGATGGTGGTGGCCCGCCGTGTTCTTCAGTCGTTCTCGCAAGGCCCCGGCTGGCAGTTCGAGTAACCGGCGTTCAGAGGTCCTTTGTCATCAGGATCCGACCCGGGCTTCCGGTCAGACGCGCGTAGCTCGCATCAGTCTTCGTCTCGATCACGCTGAACCCGTGGCGCTCGTACAGTCGCCGTGCCGGATTCGTGGCGCCGGTCTCGATGCACATCCGTGACCATTCGCCGCGAGCAAGCTCCTCGGCGTGGTCCAGAAGCCGCCCGCCGATGCCACGGTTACGCATGGTCTCGTCGACGTACAGCTCGACGATTGCAAACGCGCCGGGCAGCGGACTGAACGCGACGCGGCGGCGCAACCACATGCCGTAAACGGCGCGTGGGAGCGCCGTCTCCAGCGCGGACACTATCTGCGGAAGCAGCTTGAGATAGGCGCCCATGCCGGCGCCAGGCCCGCTGCGACCGCCGCACTCGACGACACCAGCCACCGTGCCGTCCATCACAGCGACGAATGCGTTCTCCAGCCGGAGATTGATCCCGGCTCGCACCAGAATGTCGCCGAGCGCCGTCGCACGCTTCGAGCCTACCATCTTTGCGAGAGGTGGCTCCGGCGGGCGATTCATGATGCGCGAGATCGCGGGCAGGTCCGCCCGCTTCGCGGCACGAATCTCAATCCGGGCGGAAGGCGGTTCGTTCACAGCATCGGCTTCCCGAGGCGGCTCATCAGCTCATCTTCCGTGAGCCCGTCCACCAGCAGCGTCTTATCCCGGGCTGTATGGCCCCGCTCTACCGAAACAGCGCGCTTCGGTAAGGCCAGCGCCCCCGCGATCATCGCGCACACCGCCTGGTTTGCCTTCCCTTTCTCCGGCGCCGCGCGCACCCGCACACGAAGCACGTCCTCCCGCCATCCCGAGATGCCGTCCTCACGCGCTCCCGGCGACACGCGCACCTTCAGGTAACCCAAGAGCAGTCACCTGACATCCAACACCTCACCGCGCTATCATAGCCACCGCCATGCCCGACATGCTCGTGCGCCTCTACGACCTGCCCGACGGCAATCCCTATCACCAGCGCGCGAGCGACGCCGGTTTCACCCTCCGCCGCGCCGATCCCTGGGACCGGGACCGTCTACGCCACTTCGTGAAGGACCAATTCGGACCTCTCTGGGCCGTCGAGGCCGACCGGGCGTTCAATCACTCGCCGATCACGGCGTTCGTCGCGAGCAGTGACCGTGAACTTGCGGGGTTCGCGGTCTACGAGTGCACGCGTCGCGGCTTCTTCGGGCCCACTGGCGTCCGCGATAGCCTGCGCGGAGAGGGTTTGGGGACGGCGCTGCTCTTTCGTTGCCTCGAGTCGATGCGAGAGATGGGGTACGCGTACGCGGTGATCGGCGGCGTCGGCCCCGCGGCGTTCTACGAGAAGACGGTCGGTGCCTTCGTCATACCCGGCAGCGAGGTCAGCATTTATGGGTCACTTCACGAATTGGTGAGCAAGGAGCGAACATGAGCATCGCCGCCCCCGAGCCACGGCACGAATACTACGAATCGCAGCGTATCCGCCTCCACTACGCCGCCTGGGGCAGAGGCGACAAGCCTCCGCTGCTCCTGATCCATGGTGGCGAGGACCATAGCCGCAACTGGGACTTTGTAGCCGCGCGCCTGCTCGACCGATACGACCTCTACGCCCCGGACCTCCGTGGCCATGGAGACAGCGGTTGGGCTATCGGCGGCATGTACAGCCTGCCTGAGTTCGTCTACGACGTGTCCGTCCTGGCGGCGGCTCTTCCGCATCCGCTTCCAGTGGTGGGACACTCTCTCGGCGGCGCCATTGCTCTCCAATACGCCGGGACATTCCCGCAACGCGTCTCGAAAGTCGTCGCGATCGAAGGCTGGGGCCCGCCTCAGATCGACATGCAACCCGCGCACAAGCGCATGCAGCACTGGATCGACCACATGCACGAGATGGAGCGCCGCCGGCCGCGCCGATACGCCACGCGAGACGAGGCCACCAAGCGCATGACGGAGGCGAACCCCCACCTAACGCCGGAAATGGCTCGACACTTGACGCTGTACGGCACCCGCATGAACGAGGACGGCACGTTCTCCTGGAAATTCGACAACTACGTGCGTATCCGGTCGCCGTATCAGTTCAACCTGGACGACGCGAAGGACATCTGGTCGCAGATCACCTCGCCGGTCTTACTGATCAGAGGGGCCGAGAGCTGGGCCGCCGACCCCGAAGAAGATGGGCGCACCACGGTGATCAAGCATCGCCGGTCCGTCACCATCCCAAAGGCTGGTCACTGGGTGCATCACGACCAACTGGATCGGGTGATGGAGGAGATGCTCGGCTTCTTGGCCGAGGATGCGTCTCCGATGTAGGTAAGTCTTGCGGTTGGCGAGCTAGTTGCGCTGAAACAGCTTGCTCGCGCGATCGCTTGCCCCTGCGGCCCGGTGCTTTCGTGTCTTGGCCCGCGTCTTCACGCGATTGCGATCGCTATCTTTGCGCTGCCGCTCCTGGCGCAGGAGGCCCTGCACGACTGATGGATCAAATTGGGTCCCGAAGACCCGGTATATCTCACTCAACCCGTTCCCCCTGCACTTGACCAGTCTCTTCAGCCGTGTAATGGATAGCAGAGACGGTGGCGTCCGCCCGCGACTGCTTGGCCTGCTTGTTCGCGTTCCAGGCACCTTCGGCTTGCTGGAGCATCGCGTCTGCGCTATCTGCGCCTGGAAAGGTGCTGACCCCGAGGGAAACGCTGACTTCGATAGCTCGGTCTCCGTCCTCGAAGAGAGGCGTCCCTTCCAGCGCCTTGGATAGGCGGTCAATCATGATGTCGACGCCGCCCTCAGCCGTGTCCGGCAGGATCACAGCGAACTGGTCGCCGTCGATACGCGCCGGCAGGTCACTGGCCCTGGTCTGCGCAAGGAGAAAACGCCCGAATCCGGTCAGGACCTTGTCCCCGATTCGGTGGCCGTGCTCGCCGTTTAACGCAGTCATGCCGTCGATGTCGATCAAGAGCAGCGACACCGGCCGGTTGAAGCCACGGGCAGTCTCCAGCTCGCGATCCAGCCTTTCGACGAAGTAGCGCCGGTTGTATAGCTGGGTAAGGTCATCCTTGCTTGCGAGCTTTTCCAGCTCCATGTTGTGGACGAGGAGGTCCATTCGCAGTCGCTTCTCTTCATCGACGGATGAGCGGCGGCTGAAGGCGGCGGCCACGAAGGCGTAAGCGCCCAGCGAGCCGAACACCACAGCGTTGATGAACAGCGCGGATCCCCCGACGGCCACGAACGACACTACGAACCAGCCGGCAACCAGGAGCACGGCTCCTGCACCGCGCAGCAGCCAGGCACGCTGGTTTGCTTGCGCGGACTCATCCGTCTCGGGCACGCGGCCCTCGGAGTGTGATTGGATGTCCCGCACGTTGATTGCCACAGTGGTTCCTCTACCGGACGTGATCAGCGAGCGCCCGGCCTCGTTCGTAATTTCAGACGTGGGCCTTAGATAGGGCGTTACATAAGGAGGCGGCATCGACGAGGGCAATATCGTGTCGCGCGTTGATGGGCGTGGCCGGGGGGAGCTACAATCTCGGCGGGGGCCCGTAGCTCAAGGGCAGAGCGACCGGCTCATAACCGGTTGGTTCCAGGTTCGAATCCTGGCGGGCCCACCAACATCGCCCCATGAGTACACTTTCGAGCCGTATTGAAGACTACCTGGCCGCGAAGCTGCCTGATGCCATGGAGATCAGCGTGGCCAATCTCCAGCGCATTCCCGGCGGGGCCTCGCGCGAAACGTGGTCATTCGATGCGACCTGGCGCGAGAACGGCAAGCAGGTTCAAGAAGGCCTGATAATCCGGCGCGACCCGGATGCCAGCGTTCTCGAGACGGACCGGGACGTCGAGTTCCGCGTGGTGCAGGCGGTCTACGGCAAGGTTCCCGTCCCGAAGACCTACTGGATGGAGCCGGACGGAGCAGCGCTCGAGCGCCCGTTCTTCGTGATGGGACGGATCGACGGATGCGAGACGAACCCAACACGCGTCCTCATGGACCCGAGGTTCTTCGCCTCCCGCGAGCGCATCGCCAGTGAGTTCGTGGAGATCCTCGGAGCGATTCATAAGCTCGACTGGCGAGCACTCGGACTCGAATTCCTCGACGGCCCGGCGAGCGAAGACCTGTGCGGCGTTACCGAGATCGATAAGTGGGAGGCAATTATCGAGAGCGACTCGCTGGAGCCGCAGCCGGTGCTAAGGGGAGCTCTGCGTTGGCTCCGCCACAACCTGCCCCGGCCGGCCCAGCGGATCACCCTCGTTCACGCCGATTATCGGACCGGGAACTTCCTTGCCGCCCCTGACGGCGAGATCAAGGGAATACTGGACTGGGAAATGGCTCACCTGGGCGACCCCATGGAGGATGTGGGCTGGGTCTGCATGCGGCCATGGCGCTGGCTTGGCAACGACCTCATTGGCGGGCTTATGCAGCGAGAGGACTTCTACCGGTTGTACGAGAAGGCCAGCGGGCTTGAGATCGACGAGCAAGCCGTGCGGTTCTGGGAGGTACTCGGCAACATCAAACTTGCCGTCATCTTTATCACCGGCGCCCGCAACTTCTCCGAGGGACGCACGAGGAGCCCGATGATGGCTTTCCTCGGCCGCAACATCCGCCGCCTCGAGCTCGAGGTGATGGACTTGATGGGAGTGGGGTTGTGAAACCGGGGTCGCTGGAATCGCTGCGAGGGATCCAGGTCGCGATCGCGGAGGCGATCATCCCCGAACTGCAGGCTGCATATGCCCAGGATGTGGCGCAGGTGGGAACGATGCTGATCGAGTCCCTGGCAGCCGAACAGGATTCGCTCGCTGAAGACCTCAAGGCAGATAGCACGGCCGTGCGTGACCTGCTGCGGCGCTCGGTTTCCGTCTTGTCGCCACTTTCGAAAGGCAACGAACAGTTGGTGACGCTCGTCAGAGAAGTCGAGGGAACGGTCAACCTCCCCGGCAGCAGTTCGCTGCGCATATCGGAGCTCACGTCTGAGAACGACGCCCTCCGGGCTGCGCTCGAGCACACGCTGGTGACCCTCGAGGACATGACGGCGGGCCCGGAGCAACCCGAGGCGCTGGCACTGCGCGAGGCTATCTACTCGCACCTGCGCATCGGCGCGGCGGCCGGATGGTCCTTCTGGGACGTGGCGAGCTTCAGGGAGCGGATGGCGGCCCTTAGATCAGAACATAAGTAGGTGACTGCCTTGAGTACGTGGAGTAAACTGGGAACCGATATGCCGGTTGAAGAGCTCCTTGAGCGCGTCCAACAAGCCCTCGGCGATTACACCCCGCGGCACCTGGACCACCCCGAAGCCGCCCCGGCCGCGGTGCTGATGCTCTTAGTCGACAAGGGCGGCGAGCCGCACGTGATTTTCACCGAGCGGACCAACAACGTCGAGCATCACAAGGGGCAGATGTCGTTCCCCGGCGGCGCCTGCGACGACTGCGACGACTCCCCGCAGGCAACGGCCCTCAGAGAGACGTTCGAGGAGATCGGAGTCAAGCCGAACGACGTGAGGATTATCGGCCAGCTGGATGACATGCTCACGATCAGCAACTTCCGGGTGACGCCGTTCGTGGGGTACATCGACGGTCACTCCGATTATCCGTTCGAGCTCAACGATCACGAAGTAGCAACCGTGGTACAGGTGCCTCTGAGCTTCCTGATGGAAGAGCAGAACATGGAGCTGGAAGTGCGACAACACCAGGGCCGGGAGATACTGGTCCCGGCTTTTTCCTACAACGGGCACCGAATATGGGGCGCCACCGCCCGCATGCTACACCAGTTCATCGAACTCCTCCGCTAATTGGCGGCTCAGAGCGACACGTCAACCCCTCCCCGTCGCGAAGAGAACGGCCCTCCTTGCCGCCGTTGCAAGCAGAAGGCCTGGGAGATCGAAGTTCACCCCAAGAGCACTGTCCGCTGGGCCATCGAGATGGTCTTCGCCGCGCCTGACGTTTGGATATTCCAGAGCGAGTCCGCCGGTTGGCCGGGCAAGCAGTACGAACGATGGACCTGCCTGAACTGCGGCCGAACGGCGCGCGTGAGCTGAGATGCGCCTCCTCCTGATCCGCCACGCTGAGTCGGAAGGCAATGCGCAGGGGCGCCTCCAGGGCCGCAAGGAGTACCCGCTGACGGAGAAGGGCCGTGCCCAGGCCTCCGCGCTTGCCGAGCGCCTCGTGACGATGTCCGTCGCTGCGCTTTACAGCAGCCCGATCCGGCGTGCGCTCGACACCGCCGAGACGGCGGGGGAGCGGCTCGGGCTGGCGGTGGTTAGGGAGCCGCGGTTGCAGGAGTACGATTTCGGCGACCATCTTTCGGGGCTCACCTGGCAGGAGATACGCGAGCAGCAGCCGCACATAGTCCAGGCATTGGTCAGTGATGCGTCCGACTTCCCCAGCTACCCGGGCGAAGAAGGCCGGGCGGCGTTTCGCGAGCGCGTTTCAGCGGCCATGAGCGAGATTGCTGTACGCCACGCGCAGGACGAGGCCGTGGCTGTCATCACGCATGCCGGCCCGGTCGTCGTGTACCTGATGGACGTGCTGGGGCGCACGTACAGCCGGCCGATACCGTTCACTATCGACAACGCATCGATCACGACGGTCGAGGTGTCGGCGAACCCGACGCCGTATCAGCCGCCGGCGGTCGTGACGGGCATCAACGACACGTGCCACGTGCGAGCCCCCGCCGTCTAGGTGCACCGGACAATCGAGCGGTCGATCAAGTGTGTTTTGGTCCTTCGGCGTATCTGGGCGGACCCGATCTTGATTGACGGTTGAGCACTTGATTGTCGGTGGGGTTTTGACAAATTTTGTCTGCCGCCCTGGTATTCAAGCGGGCGCGATCGGGACCGCTTCGACTCGATTGAGCGACGTATAAGGCTTAAGCCTCGACATTCAATCGGGCCGGAATCAAGTCCGTTGACGGCGATCGGGCGCGTAGAAGCGGTCATGCTGTCAGGATAGCCCCCCTGAGCAGAAACTCCGAGTGGAAGGTGTCAGTAGTGTCCGGACATTTCCCCTTGCCTGCGGCACCTCGTAGACTGGCAACCACAATGAGCACCGAACCCCAGGTCACCGAGCTGATCGTCCGCGGCATCGTTGTGGGCGTGTTCGCCGAGAACTGCTGGGTAGTGGGCAACCGGCAGACCGGCGAGGCGATCTGCATCGACCCGGGAGACCAGCCGGAGGAGATCCTGGCGATGGCGCGCGACATGGGCGTCACGATCAAAGCAATCGCCAACTCGCACGCGCACATCGACCACATCCTCGGCGTGCGTGGTGTGCAGGCGGAGACCGGCGCCAAGTTCTACCTACACGAAGGCGACATCGCCATCGCCCAGACCGCTTCGCGCAGCTCGGTGATGCTGACCGGGCGCGAGGTGGAGCCGCCGCCCGATCCCGACTTCAACCCCGACGAGGGCGACGAGATCGAAGTGGAGGGGTTGAAGCTGCGGGTGATCCACACGCCGGGACACACGCCGGGAAGCCTCTGCTACTACACGGATGGGCTTCTGTTCAGCGGCGACACGCTCTTCCAGTCGTCGATCGGGCGCACCGACCTTCCGGGCGGCGACTACCAGACAGAGATGAACAGCATCGTAGACAAGCTCCTTCAGCTACCGGACGACACTGTCGTGCTCCCGGGCCACATGCAGGAGACCCGCATCGGCCACGAGCGTCAGACGAACCCGTTCATCCTGGACGAGCTGAGTCGGCGGCGCGGGGACTAGAAACCAGCACATTCACGCGCTTCGCGTGTGCCGAGTGGCAGGCCAGGAACCAAGGAGGTTCAGAGTTGTCTCGAATCAAGCGGACCATCGTGCTTTCATGTGTATTTCTGTGCACAATCTCACTCGCGCTGAGTGGACGACAATCAACCGAAATCTCGGCTCATGGTCTCACCGATCAGCAGTACGAGACAGGCACCGGAGCGCTCCAGATACTGGCGTCCGAGCCTGCAGGGCAGGAATTCACTCCCACGGCGACGACGCTAATCGCGGCGGACGTGCGCATCGAGTCGATGAACCTCTCCGGCCCGGCGGATGTCACGCTGCGGATACACAGCGGGAGCATAATTGGCCCTGTCCTCGCTGAAGCTGTTCGCTCGCTGCCGCAGGGCTTCGACGACTGGGCGCACTTCGAACTGCCGACTGTGGTGGACGTCACTCCAGCGCAAACTTACGTGCTGGAGCTGGACACGACCAACGACACCCACGGGTGGATGCTGGGGACGCCCGGTGGGTACGCAGGCGGACGGGGGATCTTCCAGGGGGCGCCTGACGACACCGCCGACCGTTTGTTTCGAACGTACAGCCAGCCTCCCACCACGTCGCAAGGGGATGTTGATTGCAGCGGGATCATTGATGCCGTGGATGCGCTCAAGATACTGCGCCACAACGCCGGCCTCAGCGTCGCGCAGACCGAGCCCTGTCTGAATATCGGCCAGGTGCAGTAGGCTGTTCGCCCGTCAGGCCGCCGCTCATCCTACGAGGGCCTCAGGATGATCGGATCGCGGCGTTCTTCTACTTAACTGCCAGGCGCTGGGTATCGCGGGCGACTCGGATGGGGCCGCTGTAGATGTCGCTCATCCCCTGGATGAACGTTGCTTCCATGGCGTCCTGGCTGACGATACTCGGGATGACATGAGTGAGCACCACTTCGCCTACCTCTGCATCGCGCGCCAGTTCGGCCACTTCAGTCGTGGTGATGTGATACGAGGGCACGTCCTCTAGATTGCCGGCCTGTCGTCGGCTGGCTCGGTTTGAGAGCGGCGATCGCGCGGTCCAGCATCGTCGTGTTCAGCGCTTCGCACACCAGCATGTCCGCGCCTTTCGACGCCTGCAGCAGCGAGTCGCACTTGCTCGTGTCGCCCGAGAACACCACCGATTTACCCCCATACTTCGCGCGGAAGCCGAATGCGGGCACAACCGGGAAGTGATCGACCAGAAAAGCCTCGAGGCGCAGACCATTGATCTCCAGGAATTCGCGCGGCGAATCGGAGCCCTTGATCTCGGCAACCTCAACGCGAATGCCGTCCGGGTGAAGTTTTTCGCCATGGTGTGCGATGCGGAATCCGATGTCTTGTCTCAGCGCCATCAGGAAGCCGTCAACCACCTCCTGCGTCCCCTCGGGCCCGTAGACCCTCAGAGGGGTCGTCGCTCCGGTGACCCAGCGCAGGAAGAGGAAGTCTGGGATGTCCGTGATGTGGTCGGAGTGCATGTGCGTCAATATCGCGGTGCCAACGCTCGAGGGCGGCACTCCAGAAGGAATTAGTCTGCGGGCAGCGCCCCACCCGCAGTCAACGAGGACGTGCGTATCGTCGGCGGAGATGACCGCGCCGGCGCCGCAGCGGTCTGCGCTCGGCAGTGGGCTTCCCGTACCCAGAAAGATGACCTCGAGCGTCATCTCACTCCCCCCTCACGCGGTATTGTTCCGGTGCAGGCGATTAGGCGCGAATCCACCAATGCTGATGTCCGGTGTTCGCCGACCTTCTCGTACTCCTTGCTGGCGCCCATCTCCAGGAACACCTTTCGTGACGGGTACTCGACCAGCAGCACCATGTCCCAGGCGTCGGCTTCGTCGTCACCGATGACGACGGAGTCCCCGCGACCGCGCCAGAGCAGTTTGATCCCGCGGGAGGCCATAATCTCGCGCATCTGCTCACCGTAGGTTTCGTAGGAGTCCGCGCCGCTCTTCGAACCGTCCCCCGACGACTTCACGGCGAACCGCAGCAAGTTCAGCATTACCACCGGACCATCTTCAGCGCTCTCCGCGAGTCGCTGTATCTGTTCGCGTTTGGGCTTGATGTAGGGCATTTGCGGCTCCTTCATTCAATGGCCTGGATTATTCGTTCGACCAGTGTTTCTCGCGGGCGGGCCTCCACCACACGCAGCCCGTGTTCGTTGGCGCCGCCGCGGACCCAGTTTCCGTATCGCCAGGCCATCTCTGATTGCCGCAGTAGCCGTTCGCTCGGGTGATCGCGTCCGGAACGCGTCATCATCGACAGGAGCACTCCCTCTTGATCGGGCTCGTGGATGAACACGGCGCGGACATCCGGGGTGCCCTGCACCCTCCGCGCGGCCATCGCGGGAGTGATCCAGGCGCCCTCCAGTACGAACCTGCGGCCCTCCATCAGTTCGAAGTCAATGAACGCGTCCAGCGCTGGAGTCTGCGCTTCGGCGCACTTGATGTGATGGGTGCAGAGAAATTCCGGCCCCTGCCGCCATTCCTCTTCCGTCGGTTCAAAGTAGTGGAAGGCAGCGTGCGACTCGCGGGAAGTCACAGTTTGTAGCGCGTACCACAACGAATCAGCAGACACGCAAGCGATCCCCAGGCGCCGCGCCGCCTCGGTGCCCGAGGTGCTCTTCCCGGCGCCCGCAGGGCCGCCCAGCAGTAGCAGCCGCAAGTCAGGCAGTCTCAGCCCTTCAGCCAGTTGACGATGACGTTTGCCAGCTCCTCGCCCTTGTCCTCCTGGAGGAAGTGGCCGCCGCCCTCAATCGTGGTGTGAGGCTGTCCCTTTGTGCCGGGAACCATTCCCTGGAATGCCCTGTCCGCGCCGCGAGTTACCGGGTCCTGGTCGCTGAAGGCGCAGAGGAACGGCTTCTCCCAGGCCCCGAGTACCTTCCAGGCGGCGCGGTTGGGCTCTGATGACGGGTCGTCGGGTGTCGTCGGCACGAGCAGAGGGAACTGGCGCGCGCCCTCTTTGTAAGTGTCGTCGGGGAAGGGGGCATTGTAGGCCTCGATGACCTCCGAGGCCAGCTCCGTCTTGCATCCTCCTCGAACGATGCCGCCGACGTGGAAGATCGGCGTCTCCTGCGAGTACTTCTGCCAGCGCAGGAAGGCCTCGCCGGCGGGCATGTCGCCTGTGGGAAGGAACGTGTTGGCGGCGACGACACGGGCGAAGCGATTGGGGTTCTCGGCGACGAGACGGAGGCCGATGAGGCCACCCCAGTCCTGGCCGACGAGCGTTGCGTTCTGGAGGTCGATGGCCTCGATGAAGGCGGTCATCCAGTCGACGTGACGCTGGTAGGTGTAGTCCGTTCGCTTCGAAGGCTTATCGGAGCGGCCGAATCCGGGCAAGTCCGGAACGACGGCGCGGTAGCCGGCGCCGGTGATTATCGGAACCATCTTGCGGTAGAGGTAGGACCACGAGGGCTCGCCGTGCAGCATCAGCACCGGTGGAGCGTCGCGGGGGCCCTCGTCGATGTGGTGGACTCGAAGGCTGCCCCCCTCGCCGTCGGGGACGTCCACATAGTGGGGTTGGAAGTCGTAGCCGGATAGATCTTTGAACCGCTCGTCGGGCGTCCTGAGTACTTCCATAGCTCCTCCTTGGTTCCTAGATGGCGTATGATGCCACTTCCGGCTGATCGATGCACCGCATCGTTACCTTGAACGGCCCGTAGTGCCAGATCATTTCGCCGTTGACTATCTCACGAGTGACGAGAGGTGGGCGGCTCGCCTCGATGCCGAGTGGGTGGAGTTCCAGCTTGCCGTCGTTGAATACGGCGGCCACTCGTATGCGCTGGTCCAGGCTGGCCGCCGCCACGTCGTTCACGCCGTTCTCAATGGTGCCGTCGGCGCGCATATCGTGGATGACGCCTTCGGACGTCACGACGACCCGGTTGCCGCACTGTTCGACACGCTCCACGTGATTGTTCAGCGGATGATCGGGAAGCGCCTGGCCGTTACTCTCGACCAGGACGGCCTTCCAGAGCCCGCGAAGGTCCGGAGCGCCGGGGACGATCGGCTCCATGCAGCCCGCCAGGACAGGCGGCGGCATCTCACCCCGCCAGCCTCCCCGGGGTGTGTGGGCTACTGGAATCTCGTTGGCGCTAAGCAATGGCGGACTCGAGCGACCCGGCGAGGCGGTTGATCGTCGGCCGGAGGATCATTGTGTACGTGTCTTCGATCGCGGTCTCTCGATGAGCGCGTTGAGCCTTCAGCCGCTCGGGGTCCGTGGCCACCGCGATGAATGCTGCCCTGCTCGGGAAGGCGTTGAAGCGCACCTGGCTCCAGGAGCGGCCGTCGCCGACTATCGCTCCTTCGACCGAGAACCAGCCGTCAAGCCGCACGCCGTTCGGGACTGCGACACGTCCTGCCAGCTCCTGGTAGCTGGTCATTTCTCCAACGCTGCCGTCGGCATCTTTGAACTTCAGCACGTGGATCACCACTACGGATGGGTCATCGTCGGTTGGTGGATGAGGAACATCGCTCCAATCCGGGGCATCGTGGGGTAGTTCGGGCGTGGCCATCGGCAGGCAACCCATGACGATCGTCTGCTCCATGCCAGCGTCCTTGTGGACGTGCTTCTGGATGAAGTCGGGTCGCGATTGCATCTCGATGAATGAGCGCCTCGTCGGGTACTTCACGATGGCGATCCGGTCCCATTTTGGCGCGTCGCCGAGCAATTGCGTATCGACATTGGCTACGAACACGACCTCGGCTCCTATCGCGGCGAGCGATTCCAGTGGGGCGTACTCATCGTCCGCCTCGCGGCCGCTCACGGCGGGGCCGCCGCCATCGCCATAGTCGGCGATCTCCCGGTACTTCATGAGATTGACCATCCAGATCGGCCCATCATGCTCGGGAGATGTTGCTGCGAGCCTCCTCGCGTACCCCTGGTCAATCCTCCCGTAGCGGACAGTCACCTGCTGTCGTTCCGCATCTGTCATTGGCTCACCTCCGTCATCGCGAACAACCACTGGCTCTCCAGCCCGGCATCGCGGTGTTTGCCGATGGTCTCGGCTATTTTCGGGTCGCCGGCAAGTTTGAGGAATGCCGCGCGCGACGGGTACTCCATCAGGGCGGCGAACCGGAAGTCCTCGCCGCCCTCACCGATCAGCTGTGAGTCGATGTGACCGGCCCAGATGAAGCGGCCGCCGTGTGCCTCGACGAACTTCCGCATCTCGCGTGCGTACTGCATGTGGGCTTGTTCGCCGCTCTCTCCTTTGTGTGAGGCGTCAGCGTTCGACTTGAACTGGAGCAGGTTCAGCATCACAACGGATTGGTCCGCCGGCCCGGCGAGGAACTTCTTGACCTGGTCAGCGGTCGGGCGCGTCGACATTGTGGGCGGGTCTCCTTTCCCGGGGAGCCGCGTAGAGCAGCGCCGTGATCGTCTTATGCATCACCTGCCTGGTCTCTTCAATGGTCAGGCCGTTCATACGGCGCGAGGTGTCCCAGGCGGACCAGTTTGTGGCGACGTCCAGCGCCGACAACAACAGGTCCGTGCTCATTTGCAGCCTGCAACTCGGGCGCGAAGGTGCGCTCGACCTCCTGGCGGGCCATATCATGCGCCCGCCGCAGCCTGCGCGCCAACTCCTCCGAGAACGGCTCCTGGACGAGAGCGGCCCGCCGCACGGGAGTGATCGTCTCCAGCAGCTCAGCGCGGCGCTCCACGAAGGAACGAGTCCGTTGTTCCAGTGGCCCTGTGCCGATATCGGTGGAGATCAAGCGAGAGAGGCGCTCGAACTGCAGGTCGGCGACTGTGGCGTAGAGGCTCTCGAGGTCCTCGAAGTGCTGGAACACCGACCGCAAGGAGACGCCGGCGCGCTCCGCGATCTCGGCGGAGGTGGGCCTCAGGTGTCCTTCCTGGATCAGGCCCAGCAGGGCGGCGGCGACGGCGGCGCGCGTCCTCTCGCCGCGGGCGTTGCGGCCGTCGACCGCCGGGATGATTCGTCGTCATGCCACGCAGGATAATGTATTTGCACTAACAATGCAAGTAGTGGAGCGATTTTGCCAAACAAATTCGGCGCAGCGCTGTCATAATAGATACAGCGGGCGGTCCTGGAGCGGGCGCCGGTTCGCTGCCGAAGGAGGCGAATCGAATGCCAAATTGGGAATTCAAGACCGCGTATGTGGACTTTCGAGGGAGGATTTCCTCCGAAGGAGTCGAGTTCATAAGACAACAGGGCGAGCACCGCACGGCGTTTGTCCGGCGCTACCTGGACGCACTGGGCCAGGAGGGCTGGGACCTCGCCGCGGTGCACCCCTTGCTCCGTACGGAGACGAGCTACTTTATTCTGAAGCGTGAGGCAACGACCGCCGAGAAAAAGGGTTAGCTCACCGGGCGGGATAGTCGTTCAGTCGAAGTGATGTGAATGGCGGCTGACGGCGCCCCTCCGGACCGCCCGCTGATTGGCTGACAGCCGACATCGCTCAGCTACCGCCGCGGTGCTTCCACGCAGGTCACACCTTCCGGGCCCACAATGGCGGAATGTACGACTCCGGGCGGGATGTCGAGGCGGTCTCCCGGTGACAGGTCGATAGGTTCGCCGGCGCAGACGAAGCGGATGCCGCCCTGGGCGCAGTACAGCACCTTGTGGTAGGGGTGCGAGTGCTCGCCGTAGCGGTCGCCGGGGCCATTCGACCACCAGCTCGGTGATAGCCGTTCGTCGAGGAAGATGCGTTCGAGGGACTGGTTTGTCGGGCGCTCAGGATGCGGCCAGGGTGTGACAGTTGGCTTCGGTTCGGGCGTAGCCTAGGCCTTTTCGGTGACCTTGTACTCCATTCGCTTGCCGATGGCCAGGCGCACCTGCGCGTCTAGCGCCGGCAATGCCGACGAGAAGAATGTGATCACTGCCATCGCGAACCACTGCACGTACTGGAACGGATAGAGCCAGATCTTGAACTCGCGTGGGCGCTTGGGCCGCAGGCGAGCATCGAGGAAGATGAGGAGCAGGAGTGGGCCGGCGCAGGGCGCCAGCAGCCAGCGAGAGATCGGCGTAAACCAGTCGGGCATAGCTGCGATGCCGATCGCCGTGAGGAGCACCGGGAGCACCCGGCCCAGCGTCACAAGGAACCACTGCGTCGACCACAAGAAGTGGCTCTCGCAGATCGCCCAGAGGCGCCGAATTCGGTGCCAGCGCGACATCTCGGTGCTGTCGAGCGCCTGTGTGGCCGCGTAGGGGATGTCGGTGCAGCCCCAGGCGTGGCGCCGCGTCTGCTGGAAGTAGCTGGAGAACGTCCGCACGTAGGTCTTCGAGCGGATGCCATCCATGTAGACGGGCGTGTACATGGTCTCGACGTCAACTTCGGCTCCGAGGCCGTAGTAGCACTTGAGGAACATGTGCCAGTCTTCGGGGATGATATCCGGGTCCCAGTAGCCGACGTCGTGTGCCATGCGCAGGCTCAGGCTGTAGGTGCTCTGGGGGAAGCTCATTCGCCCGAAGCTGCGGGAGAGCCGGCCCAGGTGGTTGAGACCCGCCAAGGCGTGAGGAAGGCGGGCGGGGGCGGGGACGTGCCAAATGTTGTTGTAGTAGAAGATCGGGCCCTGCCAGAACTTGCGGTAGCGCTGCGGGTGGGTCGCGAAGTTGAACGTGAGGCACTGGAAGTACTTGGCGTCGAAGACGGTGTCCACGTCGCAGCTCGTGATCGTGTAGAGCCCGAGGTCCCCACCCTCGCGGTCTATCAGCAGCTCCTTGGCGCGGCGCGCGGCCCAGTTCTCGTTGGACGACTTGCCGACGACCTCTCCGGGGATGCCCCAGGGGTGGAATGTCGAGATGACGCGGCCGATCCGGCCCCTGTACTCACGTTCGAGCTGCTCGGCCTTGACGCGGCCGTCCGGGCCTTCGCGGTCCTCCATCGCCAGTACGGCGACGATCTGGGACGGCATGCCGGAGTTGCAGAGCGAATCCAGACACATGCGGAGTTTTTCGATCCCCTCCGTGTAGTTGGGAACGATCACGATGTGTCGGACCTGCTCCCAGGGGAGTGCGCGGATGCCGCCTGCGACCTGCTCATCGTAGCGCTCACGCCAGTCTATCTTCGCGTGGCGGCGCAGGAGGCGGAATCCCTTGAATGCGTGGATGCCGGTCATGTGGGCGCGCCAGCTCCAGTATGCGTGGAAGGCGAGGATGCAGATGGCGAAGGGGACCGGCGCGAAGATCGGCCCCCAGATCAGCGAGCTGATCACGAAGATCGCGATTGCCGCGGGCACGCACTCCAGAATGCGCACAAGCGTCTCGCGTTTCGGGGTAGCGATCGCGGGGAGCGGGAGCGTACGAGGTGCCGTCGTCTCTACAGCGACGGCGACCGCGGTCGCGCCGCCCAGGTCTGCCGTCGCGCTCACAGCATGCGAAATCACAGCCGAATGGGGCTGCTGATATGCGGGTGAGTGGATGAGAGCGACGACAGGGGGGCTGACGTCTATTCCAAAGGGGCCGCCGGAAAAGGAGCTTACGGCCGCCATCGGTCTATCCGGCTGTATCGGTTCCCTCCATTAGCGTGGTGTGCCGCATGGTGCCGGGCAACAAAAATGCCGACCCGGACAACGAATCGACCTTCCCACGCCTACGAGGTTAGCTGACGGGTTAGGGCTGGAAAGTAGCCCCGTCGCCCTCTGGCCTGTTCCCTGAAGTCAGGCCGGGGCGGCTTCACCCCGAAACCGGTTCCCCCGATCTCCTGATTCTGCGACCAGGAGACTCGGCGCGCTGGCTATACCGTTTCGTAGATTCTATGAAGCGCGGGCAGGCGGTGTCAACCGCAAAGTGCCCGTCAGCAGGCTCGTGACATCCGATTGTAACGCGCCGATAGCCGTCGCCGTGCTTGTGGCGGTTACATTCCACGTGCCCATGGGTCGCCAAGGACGAAGAGCCAGGTGCCGTCCGGCTGGCGTCGCACCACTTCAATCGCTTTTCCGCTTATGGCGGAATCCGTTCCGTCAAGTCCAACCGAGGAGCCGGACCAGTCGTTGTAGAGCATGGCGACGTCACCCGCCGACAGTACGCTGACCACGTTCTGCTTGATTCTGGGCTTCGAGGCCAGGAGAGCTTCGAGAGCAGTGAGAATGGCCGCGGTGCCGGTCACGGCGTGGCCGGGCAGTGCCACGAGCCTGGCGGTCGGTTCATAGAGAGCGGCGACTGTGGCGGCGTCGCCGGCGTTGATTCCCTGTTCGAACAGGGCGTCAACTTCTTCAGGGGTTCGAGCGGGCATGTGTCCTCGCCTGGACGTTCCACGCGTGCGAGTCAATCCTTGGTCTGATCCGAGCTACGGTTCCGGAGCTGTTCCATCCAGTCTCGAATCGTCTTCTCGTAGCCCAACTCACCCGGATTGTAGTACTGGCGACGACCGAGCTTCTCCGGCAGGTGCTCCTGCCCGGAGTAGTGGCCGGGCGAGGCGTGGTCGTACTTGTAGCCTTCGCCGTGGCCCATTTTGCGCATCAGCGGAGTCGGGGCGTTTCGGAGGTGCAGTGGCACCGGCTCAGCGACAGTGGCCTGGGCGTCCTGCACGGCGCGGCCGTAGGCCTCGCCGACGCTGTTCGACTTGGGGGCCGTCGCCAGGTAGATCGTGGCTTCCGCCAGCGGGAAGAACCCCTCCGGCATGCCGATGAAGTGCACCGCCTGCTGCGCGGCCACGGCGACCTGGAGCGCCTGCGGGTCGGCGAGCCCGACGTCCTCGGAGGCGAGGATTACGAGACGCCGCGCCACGAACAACGGGTCTTCGCCGCCCTCCAGCATGCGCGCCAACCAGTAGAGCGCCGCGTCCGGGTCAGAGCCCCGCAGCGACTTGATGAAGGCTGAGACGATGTCATAGTGCCAGTCGCCGGCCTTGTCGTAGAGCATCGCGCGGTGCTGGAGCGCCTCCTCGATCTGCTCGACACCGACATGACGGACGCCGCCTTTTCCGGCGGGCGTGGTCTGAACTGCCAGTTCCAGCGCGTTCAGGGCAATGCGAGCGTCCCCACCGACCACGCTCCCGAGCGCGGCGAGCGTATCGTCTTCGACCTGGGCCTTAGCCGAGCCCAGGCCGCGCTCCTCGTCCTCGAGGGCGCGTCGTAGCAGTCCCTGGACCTGCTCAGGAGTCAGAGGCTCGAGCTTGAACACCCGTGACCGTGAGAGCAGCGGGGAGATGACCTCGAACGACGGGTTCTCCGTCGTGGCGCCGATGAGGGTTATCGTCCCGTCCTCGACATAAGGCAGCACGACGTCCTGCTGCGCCTTGTTGAAGCGGTGGATCTCGTCGATGAAGAGGATCGTGCGCTGGCCTGTCTCGCCCAGCCGCTCGCCCGCCTCTGCCACGACCCGTCGCAGGTCGGCGACACCGGAGGCGACCGCAGATACCGGCTCGAAGTGCGAGCTCGTCATCGAGGCGATGATGCGCGCGAGCGTCGTCTTGCCGGAGCCGGGCGGGCCCCAGAAGACCATCGAGGGGAGCCGGTCCTCGTCGATCGCCCGGCGCAGGAGGCGGTCCTCGCCGACGAGGTGCTGCTGGCCGACGAACTCGTCGAGCGTGCGCGGGCGCATGCGCGCCGCCAGCGGCGCGTGCTTCTCGGCGCGCACTTTCGCTGCCTCGGCGAACATGTTGAGCGGGTTCTTGCGGCCGCGAGGGGTTTGTGGCATGGCGGCTCGATTATCTCACGACGTTTCCAGGCGGGCTTCCTACAACCGCAGCTGAAACCCCTCGTGGCTGGCGTGGAAGACGAGCGATTCGTAGAAGCGGTGGGCGTCTTCCCGGCGCTTGTTGCTGGTGAGCGATATCTTGTAGCAGCCGGCTTCGCGGGCGATTTCGATGGCCGCGTTGATGATGAGTGCGTCGACGCCCTTGCCGCGCGCCGCTTCGGTGACGATGACGTTCTCGATGATCGCGAAGGGCGTTCCCTGGTACGAGAGGTTGGGCTCGACGATGACGGTCACCGAGCCGAGGAGTTCGCCGCCCTCCTCGGCGACGAGGACGTGATAGCCGGGGCGAGTCTCGATGGCGGCGAAGGCGTCGCCGTACGTGTCCATCGAGTCCGAGTCCTCGCGCGGGTCGTCGAGCGACAACTCCGACAGCAGGGCGAAGAGGCGCGGCAGGTCATCGGCGGTGGCAGCTCGAATTCGAGCGGTCACGGTCTGGCCACGAACATCGATCCGTCGCCGTACCTCTCCGAGAGGGTCTCATATTCGGCGATCACCTCGGCCAGACGGCCCGACCGGTAGTCCCGCCGGATCGCCTCGAGACCCTCGCGCCGCGCGTCGTCCGGCAGCCGCGAGAGGAGCGAGGTGTTCATGATGAGCTCGTCCGTGAGAAATGCCTCGGGAAGCGTTTGAGGGCCTGCGCCGAGCCGTCGGCGGCGTCCTCGTAGCGGATGTGGCTTACTTCGGTCTCCCCGAAGCCGACGGCGCGTAGCATGTCAACGGTTGCGTCTTCCGGCTCGAAGCGTTGCTGGTCGAGAAGGGAAGGGAAGTAGCGTGACACCCAGTTGGCGGCGATTCCCTCTTTAGTGGCGTGCAGCAGGACTAGCGGGCCGGTGCGCATGATGCGACGCGCCTCGGTGATGAACGCAGGACGATCCGGCACATGGTTCAGCACCTTGATTGCAATCGCGCAATCGAACGTCCCGGCGCCGAACGGCAGTGCCTGGCCGTCGGCTACCAGAGCCATCTCGATTTCCGGCTTCGATGCCGCCCGTTGCACCATTCCGGGTGACGGGTCGCAGTGCAGCACCCGAAACCCGGCGCCGGTCAATGCCGCGTTGTAATTCCCGGTGCCGCCCCCAATGTCGATGAGCGAGCGGCCCGCTGATGGTCCCAGCGCCTTCAGCAACGGTTCTAGCACGCTCGGGCTGACGCTGCGGGTGTTGTCGTACTGCCGCGCCCAAGCGTCGTAGTCCGTGATCTTCGCCTCGGTCATCGCAGCACCAGGAGGTCGAGGTGAGAGATGACGGGCTGTGGTTCGATCTCGAGATCGACGTCCGCCTCCAGAGCGCGGAGGCCTTCCGCGAACTCGGCGTCGGTCAGCCCGAGCAACGTTGTATCTGCGCGCAGCCGCACCCGTTCGCAGAAATCTCGGAGGCTCGGCGCAGATTCCTGTGCGACGCTCTCGAGGGCCACGCGCTGGAAGCCCTCTTCCGCGAACGTTCGGGTTGTCTCGTCCACAGTCGGGAACGTCTCCGCAATCTCCCTGGCGCGGGGGAAGTAGCGGAAATGCGTGACGTCGCGGCGCCCTGCAAACCAGCTGCGGATGAGGACCGTGCCGTCCCGGCGCAGAACCCGGCGTAGCTGGTGGACCACGGGAAGCAGGTCGAGGTGATGGATGACCGTGGATAGCCATGCGAAATCGAACGTGTCGTCAAGCAGAGGGAAGGCTTTCGGCGCGAGCGAGCAGGTAGCTCACGCGCTCGTGCGCGCTCTCGTTCTCCGCGACGCCGAGCATTTCTGATGCAGGATCCACGCCGATGATCTCGGCATCGAACCAGGTCGCCAGCGCGGACGTGAACCGTCCTGTGCCGCAACCCAGGTCCAGCCCGATGAGCCCGCTCCGAGCGGGGAGGTAGCGAGCGATCGCCTTCCGCCAGCCCTCCATAGACTCGTCGGGCAAGCTGCGACCGGCGTCGTATACTGTCGCGACGCGGTTGAAGTCTGCTCTCGCCATGTGGTGATTATGCGGTCAACCGGGCGGCTTTGCTACTGAACCTGTTTCAGCGCCAGCGCGGCGGGAAGTTTGCGGCCGTCGTTTACCCATTGGCGTAGCTCCGGGACGACCCTGTCCGGCGCGCGCTTGACGAGATTTCGAAGCGCGGATGCGACGGCCATCCACACCAGGCGCCGATCGTCGCTCGCGAGGCTGGAGAGCACCTCCATGCCGGTTTCGACGTGCCTGGCCGCCTCCGCCGAGACGAACACCATGGCGGCGTTCCAGCGTGACATCTCGTCGTCGTTCGCCGCCCAGCGCTGGACGCGGGCGAGAGTCTGGTCGGGATAACGCCTCAGCAGGTTGCCGCCGACGGCGAACGGGCCGGTGTTGCGGCGCACCTCTTCGCCGCGGTCGGTCACGAGCCGGTCCATGAGAAGCAGCAGCGGCTCGGCGCGCTCCGGGCGATTCCTGTCCGCCGCTCCCTTGCCCTGCGATCGCGACAGCTCTCCGGACAAACTGCGAGGGGTCGTCGAGCCATGATTCCAGGACCGGATATACATCGTCAAAGTGCGTTGCCAGCAATTCTCCTGCGGAGCTGCCCGCCCACTCGCGGACCTCCCAATTGGTGTCGTCGGCGAGTCTGCGGAGGATGTCGAGCGCCTCCTCCGGATGAGCTTTGTACGAGTACACAGAGAGCAGCGCCGCTATTTCCTTGGCCGTCGGGCCATCCTGGTTCGCGAACCAGCGCACCCAGTCCGCCTGCAGGTCCACGGTGGGCGCGGCACGGATGATCGTCTTGAGTGCCATTTGCTTGTCCGCCGACGGCGGAGTCCCGGCGTGGTCTGTAGTCCGGGTCTCGAGGATACCGAGTGCGTCCTTCCTGCCGCTGGCGCGAACGGCTCGCTCAAACTCTGATATCCATTCCTCAGTGGTCTGTCTGGCTGGCGTCATGCTGTCACCGTCCCGCCTATAATACCCTCGATGGTGAATGACAGGCCCCTGGTCAAAGTCGCCGAAGGGCGAGAAGCGGAGATGTTCGAGTGGGAGGACGGGAAGCTCCTCCGGCTCCTTCGGGACCCATCCCACGCCGGCGTAATCCAGTGGGAGCTGGCGGCCGCCCGTTCAGCGCAGGCGTCCGGTGTCCGCGTGCCAGCCGTGTACGAAGCGCGGGCTGTCAACGGCAGGCCGGGGCTGATCGTGGAGCGCATCGACGGCAAGGACCTGCTGGTCGAGACTGCTGCGAAGCCGTGGCGTGTTTGGTCGATGGGTGCGGAGTGTGGCCGGCTGCACGCCCACGTGAACGAGGCGATCGCCTCAGCAGAGCTTCCAGAGCTTCGAGCGAAGCTGGCGGACCAGATCCAAAGATCGGACAAGGTGCCGGAGCCGTATGCAACGCACGCGCTCCGCGAGCTGGAAGTCCTGCCGGAAGGAGACCGTCTCTGCCATGGTGACTTCCACCCGGGAAACGTGATGCGGGCGGGCGACGAACTCGTAGTGATCGACTGGCCCAACGCGGCACGTGGCGACTACCATGCGGACTTCGCCCGGTCGACGCTCATGCTCAGGCTGGGAGATCCGCCCTCAGGCACGCCGTGGCTGATTCGCTTCGGAGCGAAGTTCGCGAGGGTGCTGGTGAAGTCCTCGTATGAGCGCGGCTATCGAAGGGAGATTAAGGTCGACGATGCGCTCCACGAACGCTGGGGGGTCGTGCGCGCCGTGCACAGGCTCACGGAGGGGATAGAGTCGGAGCACGACAAGTTGCTGCGGCTGCTCGGGGACCGCATTTCAGCTTAGCTCGAGGTGCATGTAGATCGTCGGCATCCCGTCCTCGTCGTCCGAGTTCGTATACAAGCGGTCGTTGAAGCCGGAGACGCGAAAGCCAAGCGAGATGTAGAACGAGATCGCGGCATGGTTGTCGGCGCGGGGTTCCACCCACAGTGAGCGACATCGCTTCCGCCGCGCCCAGTCGACTGCTTCTTCCACGAGCGCCCGCCCGGCCCCGAGGCGCCGTGATGCGATATCGACGGCGAGATCGGTGATCTCGGCCGCGTCGGTCCACGGTGGCACGATGATCATTAGATAGCCGAGGATCTCGCCCTCGTCCTCGGCGACGACGAACAGGTCCGTTTTGGAAAGCGCCCCACGCAACTTCTCGACCGTGGGGGTGTCGTAGACGGCCATTGGCGCGGGCACGCGGTTCCGCCAGCGCAAGGCAAATGTGTGTTCGGGAGGATCGCCCGAGCGCGTGAGAGCAAGGAAACGGTCGGTGGGGTACGTGAGGTCTAGCCGCGTAAGGGCCGGGAAGTCAGAATCTGCGGCGGGCCGTATGGTTGGCGGCACCGTCACAGTATACTGCGCGGCGGCGGTGAAACCGACTCCCGGATGGCCGCTAGCCGCCCGGCCGTTCGCCTGCGGCCGGAACGAGGGGGGTGCTTGCGTCCAGGAGCCGGCCAGACTTAGGCAGTCGGGGCCGGCTGGGGCGTATTTACTTCTTATCCCAGATGGCGACTAGTATACGCCTGTCTGACAAGAAACAAGACGTTTTACGGGCAGTTTCCTGTTCGATTCCAGCGAAACCTATCGCGCCTTCGTTTCACCCCATGTCTCCCAGTGAGTGACCTCCTCTACGGGGCGCCTCGGGCCACTCCCAAACTTCCCCTCGGGCCAGCCGATGGGGATGAGCGCCATCGTCTCGATGTCGTCCGGGATCCCGAGGAGTTCTTTGACCTCTGACTCGTGTGCCCGGTGGAGGGTCGTCAAGGTCGTTCCCAGGCCCAGAGCGCGCGCCGCCAGCATCAGGTTCTGGACGGCCGGATAGATGTAGGAGCCAGCAGGAGACGTGCCTACGTCCCCCGATCGCACGGCCGCGATGATCAGCACCGGCGCCTCCGCCAGGTGGTTCGCGAGGTGATCAGCCGACGCGTAGGTGCGGGCACCGGCAGGGTCTGCGGTCGCCGCGTGTTTCATCATCGCGTAGGACTTGTTCCACGCATCCAGGTACCACCCGGCGATCTTCTTCTTCGTATCTTCGTCACGTACCACGATGAATCCCCAGGGCTGGCGATTGCCGCCGCTGGGAGCTCGGATTGCCGCTCCCATCAGCTTCCAGATCAGGTCATCGGGTACCGGCTCGGGCTTCAGGCGGCGCATCGCCCTCGTTGTATTGATGACTTCGAAGACATCCATCACTCACCTCCGTGTTTCTCAGTTCGGTTCGATGCCAGGAACTCCATCAGCGCGCGGTTGAAGGCTGGCGGGTCCTCCACGGGCGGGACGTGCCCTGTCCCCGTGATGACGGCCTTCCGGGCGCCTTGGATGTTTCCCTCCAGCAGGTCCGCGATCAGGCGGAAGTCGGGCAGATCGTCCTCGCCCACAACGACGAGCGTGGGAACCTCGATTTCACCCAGGCGCGCTGCGAGGTCCGGCTGGACGTATCCTGGTTCGGCGGCGTCGCCCAGATACTCCACCGCCTGAAAGCCGCGGACCATCTCGACGGTCTCCTCGAAACGGTCGGGATGCCGGCGCAGGCCGTCGAAAATCGGGCTCGGGAGCCACAATCGCTCGAATGCGGCGCCTGCGCCTTCTGCAATCACCGCCTCTCGCAACGCCTCGATGCTCGACGAAAACTCTGGGCTGTAGGTGAAGCCGGGCAGTGTCGAGTCTACGAGAGTAAGCGAGATCACGCGGTCCGGGTTGTCGACTGTGAACTTGAGAGCAACGCCGCCTCCCATCGAGAGACCGACAATGTGCGCGGAGTCGACCGTGAGGTGATCGAGCAGCTCCTTGAGGTCGAGGGAGTAGTTTTCCCAGGTGTATCCGGACGATGGCACGCTGGACCGGCCATGCCCGCGAACGTCGTACCTGATCGCGCGAAATGCCAGGTCCGCCAGGAGGGCGACCTGGTACTTCCACATGCGCAGGTCTACGGAATGCCCGTGTATCAGTACCACGGCCGGCCCGTCGCCGGTGTCTTCGTAGAAGGTCTCGATGCCGTTCGTCTTGGCCAGCGGCATTTCTAACGCTCCACCAGGAACTCGGCCACATCAACCTCGCCCCGCTGTGGGGGTGCGAACCCCTCAGCGGCATACCCCAGCAGCACCAGGAACGCGGGCTCCCACTCCACCGGTAGGCGGAGCGCTTCCCGGATGGGGCCCGCGCAGAATAGTGGCGCGCCCTTGATGTAGCCGGAGAGGCCGTGCTCCGGCGCGGCCAGGAGGAGGTTCTGGAGCGCCGCGCCCAGGCTTTGCACGAACATGTCGCGTTCCGCCTGCCGGCGCGTCGCGTCCGGCCACGGGCGGGCGCCCTCCAGGACGATGCAGGACAGCAGGAGCAATGGCGCGTCCGTGACCTGGGCACGGGAGCGCTCTAGCAGGCGGGCGATCTCCTGCACCGGCCGTTCTTCGGCTTCAAGGTCCGCGCGCCAGGCGTCCGCCATTGCGTCGGCGAGCCGTTCTCGGCCGTCGGGCGAGGCGACATGGACGAAGCGCCAGGGTTGGGTGTGGTGTGGCGCCGGCGCGCGGCAGGCCAGTGCCACCAGATTCTCCGCAAAACGTGGGTCTACGGTCCTGGGCGAAAACGAGCGGATGGAGCGACGGGATTCGATCGCCCGGGATACGGGTCCGTCGGACACGGCGGCGGCCTTAAGCCAGCCGTTCGGCGGGCATGATCTCCGCAAGCAGGCGGTGGGTCGCTGTCTGCTCCGTGCGAGCCATCAGCCAGCGAAGGTCCGAGGGCTCGTCGATGTCGTGCTCCAGCGCCTCAATGTGCAGCACACGAGCGTCTATTCGCCGAGCCGCCGCCTCCCGCTTGTGCGATTGGAATGAGAGGTCGCCGAAACGGAAAGGGATCACGTCAGGCGGCCGGAGGAACAGGGCGCTGGTACCTTTCGCGGTGGAGGGGCAGATTACCACGCCGCTCTCGGGTGCCGCCTCGATGATCACCGTAACGTCGTCGCGGGTGATGCCGGGGACGTCCGCAAGCACCACCAGCGCCGCATCCGGGGTGGGCTCGAGCGTCGAGAGCGCGTGGGCAAGCGCCTGGTTGATGCCACGGACTGACGGGGGTTCGGCGATTGCTAAGGCACCGAGTTCAGTCGCTCGCGCAAGAACGTCGGTGTCCGGGCTGACGACGTGAACGGCGCCGATAGCCGGTGCGGTGGTCAGCGCCGCGAGAACGTCCTCAAGCATCGCCAGCGCCAGCCGCCTTCGTTCTTCTTCGTCTAGGAGCTCGGCCAGCCGGCCCTTGGCCCGGTCGAGCGCCTTTGCGGGAACGAGCGCGGTGATCACTTCGCGCCGACCGCCTGGAGCACCGTGCGGGCGAGCGCGGACTTCTTCTCCATCGAGGCCATTATCGTGTCGGTCACCACTACGTCCAATCCAAGCGCCTCAATCTCCGGCTTCAGCGCCTCGTCCTCTTCGTCGATCACGAGCACGTCGAGGAAGTCCTTGTAAAGCTCGGCGATGCCGACTGCATCCGAACGGATACCCTGGTCGCGCAGCATGCGGTCTGCCGGGCCCTTCATCGTCGCGCCCGCCGACGATCGGGCTGACGGTCGCTACCTTCGCGCTCGTCTCTCGCAGCGCCTCCCGGACGCCGGGCACCGAGAGTATTGGGCCGATGCTCACGAGCGGGTTCGACGGGGTCAGGATCACCGCGGAGGCCTCCATGATCGCCTCGATCACGCCGGGCGCGGGTTGCGCCGACTCCGCGCCCTCGAAGATGCACCTCTCGCGTGTGCCCCTCCGTCCGCCGCCTCACGAAGTACTCCTGGAAGTCGAGGACGCCGTCGTCCGTGCGGATCTTCGTGCGCAGCCGATCGTTGGTCACCGGCGTGACGGCGGCCGGTACCAGCAGGGCGCTCGCGATCTCAGCCGTCGCCTCCGCGAGCGTCCGGCCGCGGACGCAGCAGGTCTGTGCGCGTGATGCACGTGGCGAGGTCGCGGTCGCCGAGGCGGAACCAGGTGTCGTAGCCGTAGACGGCGATGCGCGTCGATGACGTTGAAGGTGTCGTCTTTGAGCCCGAAGCCGCGCTCCTCGTCGGCCAGACCGGCCAGGTGATAGAGCACGATGTCGATGTCCGGCGAGACGTGCAGGCCGAAGCACTCGCAGTCGTCGCCGACGTTGGAGATGATCGTGATGTCGGATGGACGGTGGACGGCGAGCAGGCCCTGTAGAAAGCGGGCGGCGCCGACACCGCCCGCGAGCACCGCGATGGCCATGGTCTACTTGTTCGCTTGCTGTTCCCAGAGCTGCCGGGTGAGGCTCACGTGCGCGACGTGCTCCCGCAGATGCGAGAGGGCATGGATGAGCGCGAACGCGGCGGGCACCTCTTCAGGCGCCTGTCCGGGGCGGGCGTGCGTCTTTCGTATCGCGCTCCACTCTACGGACTCCGCAGACTTCAGCAGTTCATTGCATTGTCCCCCGAAGTCGTCGAAGAACGTGATCAGGGCCGCAGGGTCCGAGGAGGAGACGAGGAACTCGGAGTCGCGATCCCGTTCCGGGAGCGGCGCACCCGTGGCGACGCTGAGCCACGAGCGCGTTGAGTGCAACGCGTGCGTCGTGAGAACTGCGATCGAGTTGGTGTCGCTGCCGGCCGGCTTCCAATTGAGGGCTTCTACCGGGAGGCCATCGATCGCTTCGCGGAAGTCTTTGATCGAGTCGCGGAGGACGTACTGAGCGGATGGGATGATCGGGTCTTGAGTCATAGCGCCCCCGATTGTACTACGCGGGCGCCAACCACAACTGCCGGATCAGGGCGATCTGGTCCACGTGCCCCCGCAGGTGCTCGGTGGCATGGATCAGCGCGTACGCCGCCGCCACCTTCGGCGGGGCGTCGCCGCCGCGGCCCTGAGTTTGCCTCGGCGCTGACCAGTCCACCTCCTCCGCGGATTGCAGCGCCTCCAGGCATTCCCGGGACATCTCCACAACCCACCGCCGGAACTCGTCGGCGTCGCTTGGTTGAGCCCGAAACTCAGCGTCGCGGTCGCGTTCGGGGAGAGGTAGACCCATCGCCAACCGCAACCACAACCGCGACGCGAGCAGAGCGTGCGTCACCATCGCCGCGATCGAGTTGGCATCCCTCGGTCGCCAGTTCAGCACTTCCGTCGGCAGGCCTTCGAGGGACGCTCGCAGTTCGTTCAGAGACTCGCCGACGAGCTTGCGGGCGGATTCCAGGACGGGGTCAGCCATCACACCCTCAGGTCCACTTCCGTCACGCCGTCTCCGCCGGTCTCTGGCGGCGCCGGCCGGTATCCGCGCACCGACGGGTGCTCGCGCAGCATCGCTCGGATCTCGTGGCGAAGGGTGCCGGTGCCCTTGCCGTGGTTGATGCGGATGCGGATCTCG
The DNA here is from genome assembly GCA_963717065.1 of uncultured Chloroflexia bacterium. Classification (GTDB taxonomy): domain Bacteria; phylum Chloroflexota; class Dehalococcoidia; order SM23-28-2; family RBG-16-64-32; genus CAVQVC01. The sequence goes on from CAVQVC010000001.1 coordinate 422,746, forward strand.
CGCGACTTGACGGCGTCGGTGATGGTCTCCGATACCCTGATAATCGCCTGGTCGACGATCATGCCGTGCAGGTCGATCTCACGAAACTTGCGGGTGTGTGCCCACATCGAGGCAGCGCGGCGGTTCGGGCGCTTGTTAGTCCGGCTCGCGGACTTGCGGTCGGGACTCAGCGCACCAGCTCCACGACGGTCACGCCGTCGCCGCCTTCCCGCCGCTCCGCCAGCGCGTGTGCCTGGACAAGCGCGTGCTTGCGCAGCATCTCGCGGACGGCGCGGCGCAGCGTGCCCGTGCCCTTGCCGTGGATGATGCGCATCTCGCCTACTCCGGCGCGCGCCGCCTCGTCCAGCCGCTGGTCGACCAGCAACAGCGCTTCGTCCACGGTCATCCCGCGCAGGTCCAGCTCCGGACAGTTGCGCTGGGTAGCTCGGACACCGCGCGGCCATCCCGGCGGTCAACACCCCACTGGCCGTTTCCTGTTTCCGTTCGCTTTCTCGACTCGCTCGATCTGCTTCACGTTGATCCGTGCCCGCAGCGCGCCGAGCGTCACCTCCAGCTCACCGGACTCGTCCGGCTCCGAGAGCGCCTCGCCCGGGGTCGGCACGTCGACCAGGAAGATGCGGTCGCCCTGCTCGATGGGGGGCAGCTTGGCGCGGCGTTTGGGACGGCGCTTCTTCTCGACCTGCTGCGCAGCCTCTTCGACGGCCTCCACCTCGGCCTGCGCCGATTCCACGGCCTGCGCGCGCTCGAAGACGCTCATGCGCTCGGCGCGCTCCAGCTCACGGGATGCCTCTCGGAGGCGTGCGCGCGCCTGCTGCAGCTCCGTCTCCATCTCGCTGCTGAGTCCGCTCGATCAGCCGGTCGCGGTTCGACTCGAGCGACTCCAGTTCCTTCGTGACCTGTGCGCGGGCTTTCTCGGCCTCGCGGGCGGCGCTGCGCTGGGTGGCGCTCGCCGTCTCCGCCGCCTTCCGCTCCTCGTGCAGGTCGGAGATCAGCGACTCCACGGCCAGGCGGTCGGGGTCGATGCCCTCGCGGGCCTCGTCGAGGATGTCTCCGGCATGCCGAGCCGTTCGGCGATCGCCAGCGCGTTCGACTGGCCGGGCAGGCCGATGTGCAGCCGGTAGGTCGGTGAGAGCGTCTCGAGATCGAACTCGACCGAGGCGTTGGAGACGCCTTCCGTGACGTGTGCGAACGCCTTCAGCTCACCGTGGTGGGTCGTGGCGACCGCAAGGCAGCCGGTGTTGAGCAGGTGCGAGAGGATCGCCTTCGCCAGCGCCGAGCCCTCGTCGGGTCGGTGCCGGCGGCCAGCTCGTCGAGCAGCACGAGCGAGCGGCTCGTGGCCTGTTCAAGGATCGAGATGATGTTGCGGATGTGCGAGCTGAACGTCGAGAGCGACTGCTCGATCGACTGCTCGTCGCCGATGTCGGCGAAGACGGCATCGAACACCGGCAGGCGTGAGCCGGCGTCGGCGGGGACGGGAAGGCCCGCCTGCGCCATCAGCGCCAGCAGCCCGACCGTCTTCAGCGCGACGGTCTTGCCGCCCGTGTTCGGGCCGGTGATCAGGAGGACTCGCGCAGCCACTTGATCACCGCGTCCGAGATTCCTGGCCTTCGCCGTGCGCCCCAAGCCAGACAGTGATCGGCACGACATCGCCCTTCAGGAGCGGGTGCCGCGCGTTTTCCAGCAGAAGCGCGCCGGGTTCGTCGAGCAGCCAGTTTTGCTCCGTGTCGTCGTGAGGTAGTTCGGCGCCGCCCATCGCCGTGCCGAGGCGGACCTTGGCCAGAGTCAGGTCGATCTCCGCGAGCGCCTCCAGCGTTTCGCGGATGTCGTCAGCGGGCGCGTCCGACCTGCGCCGACAGTTCGCCCAGGATGCGAGCGATCTCGCGCTGCTCTTCGGCGAGCATCTCGCGCCAGCGGTTGCCCATCTCGACCGTCTCCAGCGGTTCCAGGAATACGGTCGCGCCGGATGACGACACGTCGTGGACGATGCCCGGCACCTGCGAGCGCTGCTCGGCCTTGACGGGGATGACGTAACGGCCGTCGCGCAGGGTGACGATCGGCTCCTGCACTGCGCTGCGCTGCTGGCCCAGGATCTGGTTCAGGCGCGCGGTCAGCCGGTCGTGGGCTACGCGCGACTCGCGGCGCAGGTTTGCGAGCACGGGCGATGCGGAGTCCAGCACCTCTCCGGACTGACCGATGGCGCGCCCGATTGCGCCCGTGATCTCGCGGAAGTCGCCGATACCGTCGGCGATCTCGGCCAGGAAGGGCATGTAGGCGCGCAGTCGTTCGATCGTCTCGCGAGCGACGCGCGAAGCAGCCAGCGTGGCCTGCACGTCGAGCAGTTCAGTGGGCTCGAGCGCGTGCCCGCGTGAGGCCTGCGCCACGAGCGTACCGATGTCGCGCACGCCGCCGAGTGAAGTGTTCGGCTTCATCTCAAGGAGCCGGCGCCCTTCCGCCGTCAGGCGCTGGCGGTGCAGCACCTCCCGGTACTCCGCTGACGGGTGCAGCGCCTGTGCGATGGCCTTCCCCTGCGCCGTGCCGCAGTGCGAGGCGAGACGGGCGATCACCTTGTCGTATTCAAGCGTTATGAGGGACTTTTCAGGCGTGGTCATATGCAATCAAGTCTAGCGCACGATGATCGGCCGTAGGGGTTGAGCAACTGCCGGTCCCATGAGGTTCCGCATGCTAGGACGAAGGTGCTACTGCCTCTGACGTCGCAGTTGCTCAACCCCTACATCGGTTAGCGGAACGGGCCGCGTCGCCCAGCAGGCAGACGTTCCCTAGCCGGCTAGACCTCTGCGTACCGGAAGCACCCTACCTCGTGGTCGTTTACCATGCCCGTCGCCTGCATGAAGGCGTAGCAGATGGTCGTGCCGATGAACTTGAAGCCGCGCTTCTTGAGGTCCGCGCTCATGGCGTCGGATTCCGGGGTTGCTGACGGCAACTCGCCCAGTGACTTCCATGCGTTCCGCTTCGGCTTGCCGAAGACGAACCACCAGATGTAAGCGTCGAAGGTCTTGAACTCGTCCCGGATTGTCAGGACGGACCTGGCATTGCCGATCGTTGCCTCCACCTTCCCGCGGTTACGGACGATTCCCGGGTTAGCCAGCAGCCGCTCGACGTCGGCGTCCATGTAGGCAGCGACCTTCTCGACATCGAAGTTGTCGAAGGCCACGCGGTAACCCTCGCGCTTGTTGAGGATCGTGTTCCAGGAGAGTCCGGCCTGCGCACCCTCCAGGATCAGCAGTTCGAACAACGCCCGGTCGTCGTGCTGGGGCACGCCCCACTCCTCGTCGTGGTACGCAGTCATCAGCTCTGAGGAGCCGCGGGCCCAGGTGCAGCGGACAACGTCTGCCATACGGCGGATTATATGCGAGGGTCCGTGGCTTTAGTGGTTGTGGTGGTGTTCGCGGCCCCGCGATTTGCACCAGTCCTCGTAGGAAGGCACCGGTTCGCCGACGACGTAGAGGAAAATGAAACAGCCGCTGTCGCCCATGAACTTGAAGCGCTTGCGCAGGTCTTTCACCGTCTCCTCGAAGCCGCCGTGGGACTGCAGGTAGTTCCTGAACCCCTTGTACTGCTCGTCCAATTCGATCATCGTGCGGGCGTTCTCCTGCACCGCTTCGAGCTTGCGGGCGTTTCGGATGACGCGGGTGTCCTTTTGAAGGGCGGTCATCTCGGCGCCGCTCATCGAGGCCACGGCGAGAGCGTCGAAGTTGTGAAACGCCTCGCGCGTGGTCGGCCACTTCGCTTTAACGACCCGCCAGCTCATCCCTGACTGAAAGACCGACTGGCTCATGACGTCCAGATAGTCGCCGAGTACCTTTGGTTGGATCTGTTCGGGCGCACCGTACTCGCGCTCTTCGGCCATTACTGTTCTCCCGTCCAATGTCCGCCAGTTGCCGCAACCTCCGGCACCTGGCGGGCGACGTAGGCCCTGATGGCGGGGCGTAGATGAGCCTCTTCGTCGGTGAACGCGTGGTCGAGGCCCCAGTCCACGATCTCTCTCAGGATGGGGTGCAGTGTACGGCCCTCCGGCGTCAGGCGGTACTCCGCCCGGGGAGGCCTCCCGTTGTAGATAACGCGTTCGACGAGTCCGTGCTGCTCGAGCCGCTGCAGCCGCTCGGACAGCAGCTTGGGAGGCGGCGCGGGATCCGATGTCCGGAACTCCGAGAATCGGGTCTTTCCCAGGAAAAGATCGCGGATGATGAGCAGCGTCCAGCGGTCGCCGATGAGGTCGAGTGTCCTGGCGACTGGGCAGGCTTGGTTGTACGGGGTTGTTTTTGCCATTTGGCGAAAAGTTTACGCGAAAGGGGTTGACTCAATCAAGGAAGTGAGTATATTGAATGAACTGTGAAACCGCCCCGCATACCTGTCGTCCAGGAGTCTAAGGCAAGCGGCGAGACGAAGGCCCTGTACGATGAGATTCAGCATTACTTTGGGATGCCGTTCGTCCCCGACATCTTCAAGTTGGTAAGCACTCGGCCTGACTTTCTGCGTGTGTTCAGCGAGGCGTACAAGGCGATGTTCTTTGCAGGCGTGCTGCCGCGCTCGCTCAAAGAGATGATCGCGACGGTCGTCTCGAGCTCGAACTCATGCCGGTACTGAACACACGCACACTCGTTTCTCCTGCGGTCGGTAGGAGGCAGCCAGGAGGCGATCGAGGCGTCGGAACACGCCGATGTCGAGTCGCTGCCGTTGGAGGAGAAGTACAAGGCGTTGCTCCGCCTCTGCGTGAAGCTGACCCACAACGCCTACAAGATCGTGGACGAGGACATAGACGCGCTGAGAGCGGGGGGCCTGACGGACGACGAGATTCTCGAGGGAGTTTTCGTGGCCTGCCAGTTCAACGCCGTCGACAGGCTGGCGGACACGTTCGGACTCTATGAACTGACGCAACTCAATGAAACGCAATCGTAGCCAGAAGGAGGAAAGAAAAATGGGTATGGGAGAAGCTCTCAGCGCGCAACTCGCAGCCAAGGTCGACGAAGTCAAGTCAGCCGCCTCGGGAATGAGCGAGGAGCAGGCGACGAAGGCCGCGGGAGATGGTGAGTGGTGCGCCAAGCAGGTGCTGTCGCACCTCTGCGGAGATGATGAAGCACTCAGCATGTACGAGTTCAAGCGCTTCCTGGACGAGGATACGCCGGCACTAGGCATCAGTCCGGGAAGGTACGCGGACGTACGCAGCGATGCGTCGGTGCCCGAGTTGGTGGCAAAGATCGACGCCGATTACTCGGCGATCGGCAGTTTTCTCGCGCGGCTCAATGACGAGCAGCTCGGCCGCAAGGCCCATGTTCCGTTCCTGAAGGAGACGCCGCTCGGCGAGTACCCGACGCTCGGGCAGTGGGCGGGCGCGGTCATCAATTTCCACCTTGCGGATCACGTCAATCAGCTCCGTGCCCTTAGCCAGTGACATATGTCTCTGGACGCTCGCCCCATTCGTCTACAACATAGTCAGTTGTAAGCCAAGAGGAGGTCTCACATGGCAAATCCAGTTGTGCATTTCGAGGTCACCGGCAAGGACGGGAAGAAGCTGCAAGACTTCTACTCAGGGGTCTTCGGCTGGAAGATCGACGCGAGCAACCCGATGAACTACGGCATCGTCAGCAACGAAGACACCGGCGGTGGCATCGGTGGGGGCATCGGCCCGGGCGATGGTGGCAGCACCTCGGTCACCTTCTATATCGCGGTCGAGGACCCCGAGGCATACCTGAAGAAGGTGGGGGCCGCCGGGGGCAAGACCGTGATGCCGTTGACCGAGATCCCCGGCATGGTCAAGCTTGCGCAGTTCGCCGACCCGGAAGGCAACGTGGTGGGCATCGTTGATGCCAACTACGGCGGCGGACAATCGTAGTCAGAGTTTGCCTCGGCGCAAGTGGAGCCGCTATCAGCTCTCAACGCTTGCGTCCTGTTTCGGAAGCCCCGTTGGGTAACCACATAGAGCAAGGAGTAGCATCATGACCAACCCTGTTACATGGTTCGAGATCACCGGCAAGGACGGCAAGAAGCTGCAAGATTTCTACTCGAGCGTCTTCGGGTGGAAGGTCGACGCGAGCAACCCGATGAACTATGGGATGGTGGACAACGCCGGAGAGGGCATCGGCGGTGGCATCAGCGCCGGCGACGGCGGCCGCAATCAGGTTACGTTCTACATCGAAGTCGACGACCCGCAGGCCTACCTGAGCAAGATCGAGGCGAAGGGTGGCAAGACCGTGATGCCCGTTACGGAAGTCCCGGGCATGGTCATCTTCGCGCAGTTCGCCGACCCGGAAGGCAACGTGGTGGGCATCACGAAGGCAGGCTACCCCGGATAGGAATCGACCCGGATCCACGTGGCGTGTGCGACTGCACACATTTCGCCGGTGGCGCTCAACACAGCGCTGCCGGCGAAGCCCTTTCGTCCCTCTCGCTTGATCGGCCACGCCATCACGACGTAACGGTGGCCTGACGCCACGGGACGGATAAGACGCACGGCCAGGCGCCCCAAGATGAGCGGTGGGCCCACCGTCCCGCCGTGCAGCGCCCATGCGCCGGGACAGTCGAGGGCTGCCCAGACGAACTCCGGCCGCACCATCCCCTCCTGGTCCGCAACCCAGTCCCCAGGCTCCCACGGCCCTGCGACCAGGTCCCGATCCGGCACCGGTCCCGTGAATATGCGCAACCCTTCTCCCTCTTTGCGCGCGGGTCCGCAGGCCAGGCAGTCCGGAAAAATCGACTCCTCGAACCCCAGGTAGGAGGCGCTTGCACGCGTCGCCTCGTCGAAACCAACCGCCGACGGGACATCTATGTCGAACTTGGTTTCCTCGGCCTCCGCGATTACCGTGGCGCCGTCACGCGCGACGAGGCGCACGGCTTCTTGCTCCACCACGAGTGGTCGTTCAAGCGGGGGCGGCCTGCGAATCGTGACTTCTACGGTCCCGTTGAGATATTTTGACATGATTCCTGCGAAGTAGCCGCCATGGGCGACATCAGGCGGGCCGTTGAACGCACGAGCTATATATATGGACTCGGTCACGCCGGTGTCAGCGCCGCCTTCAGCGCGGCCACCAGCGCAGGATCGTCGGGCGGCGCGACAGTCCGAGGATCGAGAAGCAATGTATGGTGCTCGATGCGCGCCACGATCGCGGGATCACCCGTGCGTAGCCGTCGCGCCAGCTCGCTGACGTGCGAGCCGTCTCCCGCGAAGGCGACGAGCTTAGTCGGCAGGCTCTCCTCCGGCAGGCTGCCACCTCCGATCATGGAGCGGCCGTCCACAACCGTCGCTCCCGAGCCCACCGCACGAGCCCAACGCCTCGCGCGCCTCTCGACATCAGGCAGAGGCGTCGAGATCATCTGCCAGACCGGAACCTTCTTCAACGCCTCGCCCCGAAGGTAGTGCAGCAGGGTCGCGTGCAGGCCCGCGATCCCAGCCTTATCCATCCGCAGCGCGCGCATCAGGGGGTGACGGCGCAGTTGGTCCACGAGGACATCCTTGCCGACGATGATTCCCGCCTGCGGCCCGCCAAGCAGCTTGTCGCCGGAGAAGAGCGTGAGGTCCGCGTTCGCTGTGATGCTCTCGCCGCACCGTTGGTTCGTAAGCAAGGCCGAACGGCCGCGTGTCGAGCAGGCACCCGGATCCGAGGTCGTCGATAAGCAGTAGGCCGTGTTCGTGCGCGACGCGGGCCATGTCTTGCACCGATGGCGACTCCGTGAACCCGACGATGCGAAAGTTGCTGGCGTGCACGCGCATGATCGCGACGGTGTTTTCCGTAATGGCCGATTCGTAGTCGCGAAGATAGGTGCGGTTTGTTGTGCCCACCTCCACGAGCTGCGCTCCCGATTGGCGCATCACGTCAGGTATTCGGAACCCGCCTCCGATCTCGACCGCCTGGCCGCGGGAGACTATTACTTCGCGTTCGCGGCAGAGCACGGAAAGCGCCAGCAGCAGCGCGGAGGCATTGTTGTTGACCGCGATCGCCGGCCTCCGCCCCCGTGACCTGCCGGAGTATCTCTTCGAGGTGAGATGCGCGCGAGCCGCGCGTTCCCGCTTCGAGGTCGAACTCCAGGTTGGAGTAGCCGCGAGAGATCGCCGCCATCGCCTCGATCGCCTCCTCGGAGAGGGGCGCACGACCCAGGTTTGTATGGATGATGACGCCCGTGGCGTTGATGACCGGCCGCAGGGACGGCCGGAACACTACTTCAGCAAGTCCGAGTACATTGTCGACGATCTGCTCCTCCGAAGGCGCCGCTCTTCCACCAGCGACCGATGCGCGGGCGGCGTCGATCGCCGTCCGCACGATCCCGGTCACCACCTCCGAGCTGCCGTTGCCCAGCCCGCGCACACGTTCGTTCGCCAGGAGCCGGTCGACGGAGGGCAGTTCACGATAGGGATTCGCCTTCGTCATGCCCCGATTCTAGCACCGGGAGCCAGCGCCAGTTTGCGACCGTTAACAAGCCGTTCATCCGCGGTTACATCGCCCCTGCTAGAATCGATACTGAAGGAGGCCGCCCTTGAGCGACGACGAGCAACAACCCCCAATCGAGGACTTCCGCAAGAAAGTTGGCCGCACTCCCGGAGTCTTCGACGAGGCTTTCCTCACCGGCGTACCCGACGTCACCGAGGTCCTCCTGATCCGTCACGGCCAGCAGCACATCGACCCGGACAACGCAACAACCGGCGACTGGCTAGACCCGCCGTTAAGCGAACACGGCCAGGCGCAGGCGAGGCTGTTGGCGGCTGCTCTCTCCACGATTCACATCGACCAAATCTTCTGTAGTCCGCTAAAGCGAGCCCGTGAGACGGCGCAACCTCTCGCCGAGATGCACCGTATGGACGTCGAGATCATCGACGACCTTCGGGAGGTTGAAGTTTTCGGGGACTTGCCTCACGACCAGACGGCCCGCGAAGCGCTCGGGGACGACCTCCTGAAGGCGTTGCGACAACGGATGCTCGTGGAGAAGAACTGGGACGTCTACCCGCATTCGGAGCGTAGCTACGACTTCCGCAAGCGCGCGATCAACGCCATCGAAACCGCCATCGCCCGCAACGCGGGCGAGCGCATCGCCATCGTCTGCCACGGCGGCGTGATCAACGCGTACATGGGTCATATCATCGGCAGCCGCTACGACATGTTCTTTCGTCCGGCGCACACCTCCGTCAACGTGGCGGTGGCGGGTGGAGACCGCCGTGTACCGCGCTCGTTGAACGACGTCCACCACCTGATGACGGCGGAGGGTGATTTCCTCTCGTACTGATTGACCGCGGTTATCGCGGCAACCATACCATGAAATGACACATGACTCAGCACCTCAACCTCCGCATACCAGGCCCCACGCCCGTACCGGACGACATCCTCCAGGCGGTCGCTCACCCGATGGTGAACCACCGCGGAAAGGAGTTCGCCGGCGTACTGCAGCGTTCCGCTGAGAAGCTGAAGGACTTCTTCCTGACGAAGAACGACGTGCTGATGCTGAGCACTTCGGGCACCGGTGGCCTCGAGGCGGCTGTCGTCAACATCGCTGTCACCCGGCGACAAGGTCCTCGGTGTCAGCATCGGCGCCTTCGGCGACCGTTTCGCTCAGATCGCCGAGATCTACGGCGCCGACGTTATCCCGCTGTCCTACGAATGGGGCGCAGGCCGGCGCGCGCCGACGACATCCGCAGGCGCTCAAGGAGCACCCGGCGGTCAAGGCCGTCCTCATCACCCACAACGAGACCTCGACCGGCGTCACGAACCCGCTCGAGGAGATCGCCGCGGTCGGTCCGGGAGGCGGACAAACTCCTGCTCGTTGATGCCATCAGCAGTCTTGGTGCCGTACCATTCGAGACTGATGGCTGGGGCCTTGACGTCGTCGTCACTGGTTCCCAGAAGGGCTGGATGGTGCCGCCCGGGCTCGCTTTCCTTTCACTCAGCGATCGCGCCTGGAAGGCGTACGAGGCTTCGACGATGCCGCGGTTCTACTTCGATGCCGCGCGTCACCGCGACTCGCTGGCCAAGGGCCAGACGCCGTGGACGCCTACGATGTCGATATTCTTTGGCCTGGACGTCGCTCTCGACCGCATGGCGGAAGAAGGCCTGGAGCGCATATTTACCCGGCACGCTCGCATGGGGCGGCTGACGCGCGAAGGCGTGAAGGCCCTTGGTCTGGAGTTGCTCTGTGAGGACGAGCAGTACGCCTCCGACACCGTCACCGCGGTTAAGTGTCCGGAGGGAGTCGAAGTGAGCGCCCTGCGGAGCCTGATGGAGGACGAGTTCGATACGGTCCTCGCAGGGGGACAGGCGAAGCTACAGGGTAAGATCTTCCGCATCGGCCACCTCGGACTCGTGGAGGAAGGCGACATTCGCGCCACGATCGACGCGCTCGAGAAGGCGCTGCCGAAGCTCGGCTACAAGCTACCCGCCGTCCGCTAGCGTTACGCGCCTAAACCAGGAGGGCCGCCGCCCTCAACCTGGACCAGGTTCAGCGGCCTGTCCACCTGCAAGCGGAACCTCCCTCGCGCCGTCTTTTCGATACACAGGTAGTCGCAGCGCTCGGCCAGCCGCTTGCGCAGGAGGATCAGCCGCGCCTCGAGGTTGTCTTTAATGTCGGGCAGATCAAGCGTCTGGTCGAGCCGGATCTCACGGTTGCTGAATTCGACGCGGCCCTGCTCCTCGTAGTTGCGCAGAAGGCGCCAGAGGATGCCTCCAGCGACGCCCTTTATCAGGTACTCGTTGTCCAGGAAGATACTGTCGTCTTCCTGGTAGTGCTTCACCTGCACCGGCAGCGCCTCAGCCGGACGCGCTGTCTCCGCCTCGGCGTCGGCCTTCCGCAGAGCAACCAATGCCATCCCGACCTGGTTGGCGAGGATTCCCACTACACACTCATCCGCCGACTGGAATGCACCGGGCTTTTCGCTCTGCAGGCAGAGCACGCCCACGAGTTCGCGATGTGCAAGCATCGGCGTCACCAGTTGGCTCTGTATCGAGTGAAGGTGCGGAAGTGGAATGAAGCGATCACCGCCCGCATGGCTCTCCTCCAGCTCTCCGGCCGAGGCCCTCGCGGCGTGGGAGTACGAGAGCTCCCGGCCCATGTGCGTCACCCGCACCGACTGTCGCCGCGCGGCCGCGATACCGATGCTTCCCTCGCCCAGGTGGAGCTCCGAGCCCGCCCCCGAGAGCGAAAATCCCGTGCTCGCCACTGTGTACAGGCGGTCATGAGGCTCATCGAGCAGCATCACGAACGCGTGGTTGTAGCCCAGCAGTTCGGTGCACGCTTGAAGTGTGGTTCCCAGGAGCTCCTCCATATCATCAATCTCGGCAAGCCGCCGGGTGAACTCTTCGACGCGCTCGATCTTGACGTCGCGCTTCCGTGGGCCCTCGATCGACCGACCCGGCACTAACGTGCATCCCTCGACGCGGCAGATATCCGTCCCCTTCAGCTTGAAGACGTTGGTCAACCCCTCGTGCGCGGCGATGGCGTCAAGATGCGTGCGCATCCGCTCGAAGCGCGGACCTTCCGTTTCAGTCCGCTCGTAGACGAGGTCCATTAGGAAGAGACGGCCGCTCTCCGGCTCGACGAGACAGATCTGCGCATACGGATTGACCAAGGTATTTTCGTCCGTCTTCTTGAAGAACTGCCGGGAAAGAGCGACGTGGTTCTCGTCGACCCTGTGCACAACGGAGAGATAGGTGACGTTCGGTGTCCCGTCATTGGCGACGGTCGCTATCGCGCAGGGGATAATCCCCTCAAAGCAACTGGATATTTCCTCGAGCGCAACGCCTAGCTTTTGCGTGCTCACAGCGGCCTGCCTGCGTCCGGTCCCGGTGTCTGGTCGAATGCTTGCTCCACCTTGACGACAATGCCTATCACCTCGTCCATCCACATATTCCGAATCACCGTCGGCGGGTCACCGATGAGCGACGTCTTAACGACGAACGCCTCCCGGCTCTGCCTGACCCATGACTGATCGGATTCTTCTGCCTCAAAGCGTTCCTTGAAGGTGCCCTTCAATTGCACCGAACGAACTGAGACCGGGTCCGTGAAGGTTACTGCGATCCGCTCGTTGGCCGCGAGGTTTAACAGCGTCCTTTCCGCGCGAGCGACCTCGAGGAACACCGCCAGCGTTGAGGGATCCTTGACGCGGGGCGCCCAACCGTACGTGACGTGGGGACGGCCGGCGGCGTCGCCGGTCCCGACGATTGTGGCAGGACCGGCCTCGATGAACTCTTTGAGGTTGTCGTCGATGCGAAACATCGCTGGTTGACCAGCACCTTTCAGGAGCGAAATGGGCGCAATAGTGATCTTATCAGGTTCGTTTAGGAACCTTGAGGGTTCGGTTAGGAGTCATTTAGGAACGCGCAATTGCGGGAGGTGCGACGCTCTCTTCAGCAAGCAAACGCAGATGAAAGGAGTCAGACAATGACTATCGCGACACAAGCCCACACCTCCAGCCAGATCGCCTCCCCGGAGGCCAGCCTTGACGCTCTGCGCAGCCGCCTCACCGGTCAGCTGATCACGGCGGACCATGCCCTGTACGACGAAGCCCGTAAGACTCAGAGCCTTCTTGCGGACCGCCACCCGCTTGCCATTGTCCGTGCGGCAAACGCCGGAGACGTCGCGGAAGCAGTGCGTTTCGCCCGGGAGCACGGTCGCCCGGTCGCTGTTCGCAGCGGCGGACACAGCGTTCCACTCCTCAATGTGATCGATGACGAACTCGTCGTCGACCTCTCCCAGATGAAGAGCATCGTCATCGATCCCATACTGCGCACAGCGCGCGTTCAGCCCGGCGTCACCTCAGGCGACCTGGCTCCCGTCGCCCAACAATATGGACTGGCGCTTTCTACAGGCGACACCTCGTCCGTGGGGTTCGGCGGGCTGGCCACGGGTGGTGGCCTCGGGTTCATGGCCCGGAAGCACGGCCTGGCGATTGACAACCTGCTGTCTGCTCGCGTGGTCACGGCTGACGGCGAGATCGTCACGGCGAGTGCGAATGAAAACGCCGATCTCTTCTGGGCGATTCGTGGCGGGGGCGGCAACTTCGGCATAGTGACGGAATTCGAGTTCCGCCTGGCGGAGGTTGGCGACGTGCTGGGAGGGATGCTAATCCTTCCTGCGAGCCGGGAGGTCGTCCGCGGCTACCTCGATTACATGGTGAACGCGCCAGAGGAACTGACCACCCTCGCCAATATCATGCACGCGCCTCCTGCTCCGTTCGTTCCTGAAGAGCGAGTAGGCGACCTGTCGCTGGCGGTCCTCGTGATCTGGGCCGGTGACATCGAGGAAGGCGAGAGGGCGCTAGCGCCGTTGCGGGCACTGGCCGCCCCGATCGCTGATTTCGTGAGTCCGATCCCCTACCCCGCCGTCTATGACTTCACCGCGGAACTGACGGAGCCCAGCGCTTTCTCGCTACGCTCGATGTACGCCGACGAGCTCAGCGACGAGGCCATCGACTCGATGCTCGAAGCCATTGAGCACGGTACCTCGCCGTTCAGCCTGGTGCACCTGCGTGGCCTCGGCGGCGCGATGGCTCGCGTCGGTAACGAGGAGACGCCGTTCGCCAACCGTGACAAGCAGTACTTTGTAGCTGTGATTAATGTCTGGATGGATTCGTCTGAGGACGCTGCACTGCACGCGGGCTGGGTGCAGGCGCTGTGGCAGAAGATCCGTCACGAGGGATCGGGCGTCTACGTGAACTTCCTCGACAACGAGGGTGACGACCGCATCCGCGAAGCCTATGGAGAGGCCAACTACGCCCGACTTGCGCAAATCAAGCGAAAGTACGACCCGGCCAACACGTTCCGGTTCAACCAGAACATCCGCCCGAGCTAGAGCGCAGGTCGGTGCGTGGAGCGGCCCTGGTAATTGCGCCGGGGCCGCTCCTCGTGCTGCAGCGTTCGATTAGGGCGTGGCGTTCCGCCAGGGCCGGTTCATCCGCATGCGCACGAGGCCCTTCAGGTCTTCGCCCACCGTGGCGGCGATCTTGACACGCGTATCGGTGTCCTCAACCCAGCGCACAGGCACGTCATAGACGCGGTACCCCATCTTTTCCGCGAGAATCAGCAGCTCCGTATCGAAGAACCAGTTGTTGTCTTCGATCAGCGGCAGGACGCGCTTGAATGCGTCGGTCCGGGCCGCCTTGAACCCGCACTGTGCATCACTGAAGCGCGTCCAGAACATCGCTTTGATGATGCCGTTGTATCCGCGAGTGAGCACCCGCCGCTTGAGTGAGCGCTTGACCTCTGAACCGGAGGTGAGACGGGAGCCAATCGCAAGGTCGTATCCCTTGTCGGCGATAGCCCCGATGAGAGCCGGAAACGCGTCCAGCCCGGTCGACAGGTCGACGTCCATGTAGGACACGATGTCCGCCTCGCTGGTGCCCCAGATCTGCTTGAGTGCGTAGCCACGTCCCTTCCGCTCGATGCGGACGTATTCGACGCGGCCTTCGGAACTGTCTTCCAGCCTCCTGCTCACGGCCGGCGTGTCGTCCACGGACGCGTTGTCCCCGATGATAATCCGCCAGTCATACGGGAAATCTGGCCCTGACAGAAATTCCTGGAGGATGGGGACCGATTGCGGGAGCGCACCCTCTTCGTTGTAGACGGGAACCACGACGTCAACGGTCGTCACGGTCGCAATCGTAAGTCTCCGGAGTTTACGCCGTCTACAAGACCAGTCGCCGGGGCTGGCCGGACGCGGTCCTGCGAAAGTTGAGGAAGAGGAACCGCTCGCCCATCGGCTCAGCGCGGCAGCGGCGGGGGTTCTCCATTCTTAATGTGATCTCTCGACGCAAAATCTCGATGCGCTCTCGCATCGTCGCCTCGATGGTCAACGTGTCCTGCGAGGACACGGTCTGGAGTTGAGCGTCCGCGAGAATCAGCAGCCAGCCCGAGATCAGCTCAGCCCAGCCGAGATGGAATGCGGCGTCCGCGAATGCGAGGGAAAGCCGGTCCAGGTTGGAATCGGGGCCTACGAGGAGGGCTGTCGAGCCGAAGTGGGGCATCGAGAGGTCGGTTAGCAGGCGGTAGACTGCACCCAGGCGCTGGTCCTCCGCGAGCACCGAGCCGGCGCGGTAGCGCCCGAGGTCAACGGCGAGCGCTTGCTGCTCCTTGGCCTGTGTAATGGCCCGCTCTAGCCACTCCTCGTATTCCGAGAACCCGCCTGCGATCAGCGAACGCTGTACGGCGATGGAGTCGAGTGCGGTCCGCAACAGGGGCGGGCAAGAAAGGTAGGATCCCGCCGTCATCAGCATGCAGGCATCCGCGAGGTTCGAGAACGCGCGGGACCAAAGCGCGAACATCGCCGCAGCAGCTGGTGAGCGCGCACGTCTGTTGCCTGCCACGATTTCGAGTTGGATGTTCATCGCCCGCTCGAACAGGGCTAGGTCGTCTGCGAGCAAGAACTGAGTCTGCTTGTAAGCGTCGAGGCTCGCTGAGCCAGCGGTCGGGCGTCCCGGCAATGCATAGCGCTCGGGGAAGGCGACGAGCGCTGTCTTCATCGGATAGTTCGTTCGGCGGTGCGATTGGAGGCTACTGCCACCCCTTGGTCGCGCCCTCGATCATCGCCAGGGGGCCAACGGGCCAGTTGAACCCGTAGACCATCGCCTTGTTGATGTCCTCGACGCTGGCGACGCCTTCCTCCAGCACTTTCTGCGCCTCGCGCACCGCCGCGAAGTAGATCCGGTTGGCGACGAAGCCGTAGCGGCCTGGCGCGTCCTTCACCCGGATCGACACCTTGCCCGCGCTCTCGCAGAGCCCCTCCAACGCCTTCACCGTTTCCTCGGCCGTCGCTTCGGCTCGAACGATCTCGACCAGCTTCATCACCGGCGCCGGGCTGAACCAGTGCATCCCGATGAACTGCGGGCGCCGAGCTTCCGATACGGCCGTGGCGATGTCTGCGATCGCCAGGCCGGACGTGTTCGAGCCGAAGATGGTGGAGGCACCAACGGCTCCGTCCAGTTCCGAGAACACCTTCTTCTTGAGATCGAGGTCCTCGGGCACTGCCTCGATGATCAGATCTACGTTCTTCAGGTCGTCGAGACTGGTGGTAAACGACAGTCGTGCTAGCGCTGCGTTCGCCTCCTCACGGGTCGTTTTCCCGCGCTCGACGCCACTGTTCAGGCCGTAGCGGCCGTCCGTGACCGTCGCTCGAGCTTTCTCGATGAGTTGCTCGTTCAGGTCGCGAATGGTGACGGTGCACCCGCCCACCGCAAGGGCCTGGGCGATGCCGGCACCCATAACGCCGCCGCCGACAACGCCGATCGTCTTGATGTCAGTCATTGGGTGTCTCCTGGTTACGCAGTCCGAGTTTGCACCAGTATACCCCGACCCGCATAGCGCGCCCGGCCGCCCAGCTCCTCCTCGATCCGTGCCAGGCGGTTGTACTTCGCCGTCCGCTCGCCACGCGCCGGCGCGCCCGACTTGATCTGTCCGGTGCCCGTCGCTACGACCAGATCGGCTATGGTCGTGTCCTCCGTCTCCCCGCTGCGGTGGGAGATGACGCACGTCCATCCGGCGCGCCGAGCCTCGGCGATGGCGTCCAGCGTCTCGCTCAGTGTCCCCACCTGGTTCAGCTTGATGAGGACGGAGTTCGCGGCCTCCTCGCGGATCCCACGCTTGATGAGATCCACCTGCGTGACGAAGATATCGTCGCCGACGAGTTGCACGCGCGAACCAAGCCTCGCTGTCAGCGAGCGCCAACCGTCCCAGTCTTCCTGGGCCATCCCGTCCTCGATGGAGATGATGGGAAAACGGCGACACCAGTCCGCCCACAGGTCTACCAGTTCCTCCGGGGTGAGCGTCCGTCCCTCGCGGTCCAGCTCGTAACGGCCGTCCCTCTCGAGCTCCGATGTCGCCGGGTCGAGAGCGATCGCCACTTCGTCTCCTGGCTTGTGGCCTGATTTTTCGATGGCCTCGAGGATCAGTTCGATCGCCGCGTCGTTCTTGTCGAGGCGGCGGCGCGAACCCGCCCTCGTCGCCGACGGTCGTGGGCATTCCCTTCGTCGTGCAGCAACTGGAACAGGGCGTGGTACACTTCGCTGCCCCAGCGCAACGCCTCCGCGAAGGTCGGCGCGCCTACGGGCGCGACCATAAACTCCTGGAAGTCGGTCGATCCCTCCGCGTGCCGACCGCCGTTGAGGATGTTGAACAGCGGCAATGGCAGGATATGCGCGTCCTCGCCGCCTAGGTACCGGTACAGCGGCACACCAGCGTCCGCTGCCGCCGCGTGGGCTACGGCAAGAGACACCCCCAACGTTGCGTTTGCACCGAGCTTTGCTTTGTTGGGCGTGCCGTCAATCTCGATGAGCGCCTCGTCGACCGCGCGCTGGTCGTTCGCGGGCATACCGGAAATGCGCCCCGCGATAGCCTCATTCACATTGGCGACGGCGTTGAGGACTCCCTTGCCTCCGTAGCGGGACTTGTCGCCGTCACGCAACTCGAGCGCCTCGTGGATGCCCGTCGAGGCTCCCGAGGGCACCTTCGCCGAGCCCAGGGCACCGCTCTCGAGGCTCACGTCCACCTCGACGGTCGGGTTGCCGCGGGAGTCGAGCACCTCGCGGGCCCGGATGGAACGAATCTGTGGTCCAGTCATGCGTCGTTTCTCCTTGATCTGCGCGATTCGGCGAGCGAAACTGCCATTTCGGCCGCCTTGACGGGATCGGTGCTGCGGATGATCTTGTCGCCATCGTGTCCGTGGTAGGCGAAGTCCCAGGTGTCGATGCCGATCACCGGGATGTCATTGATGAGGCAGTAGGCGATCTCGCTGAGAGTGCCGTAAGAGCCGGAAATGGCGACGACGGCTTCACCGCTGAGCACCACCATGACGTTACGGGCGAAGCCCATGCCTGTGAAGATCGGGAACTCAACGTAGTTGTTGGGCGGTGATTCGATGGGGTCGCGGCCGGGCATGATGCCGATCGTGTGGCCGCCCTCGCTACGTGCCCCGCGGCAGGCCGCCTCCATCACTCCGCCTCGCCCACCGCACACCAGCGTTGCGCCCCGTTTCGCCAGCTCGCGACCGACAGCCTCGGCCGCGGCAAGTGCCTCAGGCGGGCATGATTCTCCGCCGATCACCGAAATCATCATGGGGAGATGATAGGGGACGGAGGCGCTGGGTGTCAGGTGTGGCTGGTTAG
Organism: uncultured Chloroflexia bacterium; assembly: GCA_963717065.1. Classification (GTDB taxonomy): domain Bacteria; phylum Chloroflexota; class Dehalococcoidia; order SM23-28-2; family RBG-16-64-32; genus CAVQVC01. The sequence goes on from CAVQVC010000001.1 coordinate 440,834, forward strand.
TTGAATGGGCCGGGTCCGCTGGGTGGCAGCAGTTCCCAGTGGTAGCGCGCTGCCTCCGCCGTGTCACGCGTCGCACCAGAAACGACGATCACGGCGGGACCGGAGATCGCGACGGTTCCCCAGTTCTGCGCATCGAGCATGACCGGCGTGATGGTCACGTTCTCCCCCATACGCTCGATCTTCTGGACGATGAACTGCTGCTCCAGTGGGTCCGCCACGCGCGTGAACCCCTCAGCCATCCAGTCGCCGGGATTCGATGCGTCATCGCTGAACGCGATTTCCGGGACCTCGATGTCATCGACGGCGAACCCGGTGAAGCTGGTCGCATCATCGGTGACCTGCTCGAAGCGCACAAGTATCTTCTGGCCGGTATAGGAGCTGAGGTCAACCTCATCGGTGACCCATCGCTCGCTTTCGCCCGTGTAGCCCGAGCCGTACGATGCCTCGACCGGGTTGTAGTCCGTCGTCTCGCGCCCGGGTAGCGCCGTCCACGTGTTGCCGTTGTTCGTGGAGATGGCGACATAGGCGTAGTCCCAACCGTCCTCGATCTCATACCAGGTCGAGAACCGGAGGGTCGCCTGTTGCACGCTCCTCAGGTCGAACTCGCGCGTGAGCTTCGTGTCGATCCCGTCCCCTCGTTGCGACCACCAGTAGGCTCCGTCGTGCTCGGGCACACCGTTGGAGGCCGTGTCGCCGCCGTCGAACGCGAACGTCATCGGCGCCGTACCGGCCGCAATCGCGAGGTAGTCGGCGGCGAACTGGCCGACTTCTCCGTCGCCTGAGCCGGGGCGTGATATCGACGTGACAACTTTCGTCGTGGAGTTGAGGTTGTCGTGCGAGTAGGGTCCGCTGGGGGCGTCGACGTAGTTGGCGATCACCCAGTCGGCGAATACCTTGTCGAACGTGGTGCCGAACCCCGCAAGGTAATCGTCTACACCGTCGATGCTGTCCGCCTGCTTCGCGAGCAGCTCCTTGGCCCGCTCGCGGCCGCCGTAGTGGTCCAGCAGATAGCCGAAGAACAGCTGTGAGGCGGCATAGTGAACCGACGAATCCTCGAGATCCGGCCAGAATGTCAGCTGAGTGTCCGGCTTCAAAAGGAAGGCTTCGACACCCCCCGAGGCGCCGCTTCCGGACGCTTCCTCAGCTGCCACTTCTGAAAGGCCCTCGTTCACCCAGGAGTCTTCGTTCGGGTCGGCGTTCCAGTGCACCAGGTGCTGAAGTTCGTGTGCAACCAGCGAGTTGTAGGCCGGCCCGGGCGAGTCCAGGACGCTCGTGTCGAGGTACACCGCTTCGCGTGCATTGCTGCGCGGCACGATCGTCAACGGATATTCATCAGAGCCGCTGAAGTAGCCGCCAAGCCCGTTTAGCCTGGCGTGCACGAGCGAGATACGCGGGTCCGAATCGACTCCCGGCGTCCACTCGGTGCCGAATTCCGAGGTCACTTTAGGGTAAACGACGCTATCGAAGTCCGAGGCTATCGACTCCAGGGCTTGGTTCGGGTATTCGGTGCCGTCCTCGACGAAGAAGTAGGCGTGGTCCGAGATCTGGCGCACTGTGGCCGATATCGTCTTGATCTCCGGTGTCGTGGGATCTAGTACGTAGAACTGCTCGCGGTCTCCTACCGCGTAACCGAAGGGCGAGTTTCGCGCCAGCCGTTCCGCATCCGGTCCCAGCCCTCGGAACCGCAGAGCAAGGTCTAACAGGTCTCGGTCCGGCAAGTCGGACAGCTGAGCAGGTGTGGCTGAGGGGGACGGCTGGGTCGACTCGGTAGGAGATGCCGAAGGGGTAGTCGTGGGATCGGGTTTGGAGTCGCCGCCGCAGGAAGCAAGGAGGAGAGAAAGAAGGAGGGCGATGAAGATTGCCTTCATCGCCCTCCCTGTCACCACACTCTGTTTACGAACTGTCTATGCGCGCGGATGCGCCCGCTCGTACACCTCGCGCACGTGGTCGCTAGTCAGGTGGGTATAGACCTGGGTGGTGGAGATGTTGGCGTGGCCAAGCATCTCCTGCACGTTCCTCAGCGGCATCCCGCCCCGCAGCATATGCGTCGCAAAAGAGTGACGCAGGGTGTGCGGCGTGACGTTATCGCTGAGGTTCGCCGACTTTGCGTAGCCCTTGAGGATGAGCCAGAATCCCTGCCGAGTCAGGCGCTCACCGCGCCGGTTCACGAACAGGGCTTGCTCGCGCGGGTTGCGCACGAGCAACGGCCGGCCATCGTCCAGGTACTCCGTCAAAGCCTCCACAGCCTGGTCGTGGATCGGGATCGTGCGCTCCTTGGCGCCCTTGCCCGTGCAACGGACGTAGGGAGCGCGCGGGTCCAGGTTGAGGTTGCTCAGGTCGAGCGAGACCAGTTCGGTTACGCGCATACCGGTTGCGTAGAGCAACTCCAGCATCGCGCGGTCCCTCCTGGCCTCCGGCGTTGACCGCCTCGCCGGCTGTTCCAGGAGCTCGTCGACCTCATTAGGGCTGATCGCCTTGGGTAGGCTCTTGCCCACGCGAGGCGAGGTCAGGCCCTCGGCCGGGTTGGACGGCACCCTTCCTTCTGCGCTCAGGAACGCGTAGAAAGAACGGAGCGCGGCAACCTTGCGCGCCACGGAGGTCTCGGTGTACCCTCGCTGCTTCATGTCCAGGATGAAGTCCTGGATCATCGCGCGGTCGAGAGAAGACCAGCCGTCTGCCGATGGCCGTGTCCTAATGAAATCGGCGAGCTGCTGGAGGTCGTTGCGGTAGGCGGCGATGGTGTTGGCCGAGCCACCCTTCTCAACCGCGAGGAACGTGAGGAAATCCTCAAGGGCCTTACGCATCGAGGCGAGGACCTCCGGTCTGCTTAATCTGTCAGGCGAACTAACTGCCATATTCTATTTTCACCTCCCTTCGGTGTCCAGCGGGCTCCGGACAAATTGATCGCTACTTTGTTGATAAACATAATTCATTCTTCTGCACATAACTATACCAATTGTGCAAGATTCCGGAATTTATGCTTTACCAAGAGAACGTCTTACGCAAGAACGGGTTAATTTGAACAAGGCCTATCGCCTCTCGTAAGGAATGGGAAAGCCAACCGCACGCCGGGAGCGTCGCACGCGGGCGCTCCCCGCTTATGTCTTAGATGTACGTCAAGATGAGTTCGGATCTGGCCAACCGCTAACCCCGACGAGAGGGACGAAGCGGCAGGGCCCCAGGTTGTGCCTCTGTGCCCCCTGTGGCGTCTTCACGATTCGCACCAGTTCCTGCAGTTCACGTGCCCCTACGGGCACCACCAGCCGGCCGCCGTCTGCAAGCTGCGAGAGGAGTTCCGGCGGCACTTCCGGCGATGCCGCCGCGACAACAATGGCGTCATATGGGCCTGACTCGGGCCACCCCACGCGCTCCTTTGCGACATGCACCTCGACGTTTGTGTATTCGAGGTCGGCGAGCGTTCTCGCGGCGCGGTGGGCAAGGGGTGCTATCCTTTCGACCGTAACCACACGTCGCGCGAGCAGCGACAGGACGGCCGCCTGGTAGCCCGATCCAGTGCCAACATCGAGTACTGTCTCGTCACCAGTCAGCAACAGCGCTTCCGTCATCAAGGCGACGATGAGCGGTTGGGAGATCGTCTGTCCGTACCCGATCGGCAGCGGGCGGTTTTCGTAGGCAAACTCACGCGCCTCTTCGGGCACGAACTGCTCTCGGGGCACGCGGCTCATGGCTTCAATGACGCGCGGATCACTGATCTCGCGCGAAAGCTCCGCCAACAACCGTTGCCGGGCCCGATCAAGTCTCTCAGTCGAAGTCGGTGTCATCTCTCCCCTTCGAGTATAGTCCCACTTCCCCCCTCTTACTTCCTACCTCCTGCCCAGTGGCGTCTAACCGGCCGCTGAGCTATACAAGTGAGCGGAGGGTGAATGAAGGTGGATATCACAAAGCTGCCCGTGCTTGCGCTCGTCATGGGCTTTTTTATCGTTGTGCTCGCGGTTACGTTCCTGGGGGCCTTCGCGTCAACGAGGTCGGACGACGAGGAGGAAGGTGCGCCGACCGCTTCGGAGACGCCGGCACCGTCCGGAAACGGCAACGGACTCGCAGTGACCCTCGAGGACAATTCGTTCAACCCGGACGCGCTTACGGTCCCAGCCGGCCAGAGCGTGACGATCAATATCACCAACGCGGGCGCCGCAATCCACAACATGCGCATCGCGGGCGCCGACAACGAGTTCGACAGCGCCGACGACGCCGAATCAGACCCGCAGATTGTGCCGGGCGGCCAGGACGCTGTGATTACGTGGGATAGTCCGGCCGAGCCAGGGGAAATCGACTTCCGCTGCGATTTTCACCCCACGGAGATGACCGGGACGATTACCGTCCAGTAGCCTTCGATTGGCCCGACGGTCAAGTCCTCGATCGCCGTGGAGGGCTCATTCTGAGACACGGGAGGGGAAGCAAACCTCGGGTTGGTTGTCGCGTACCCTACAGCCCTTCCAGCACCTTCTCCGCCACGGAACGCGTGAATCCCGGCGTTGCCGCAATCTCTTCCACGCTGGCCTCGCGGATCGCCTTCACGGACCCGAATTTCCGCAGGAGTGCGCGCTTTCGCTTCGGGCCGACGCCGGGGATCTCGTCGAGCGCCGACTTCATTCCGGCCTTCGACCGAACGCCGCGGTGATAGGTGATAGCGAAACGATGCGCTTCGTCCCGGATGCGCTGCACGAGGTAGAGGGCCTGCGATGTGCGGTCGAGGACGATCGGCTCGGAAACGTCCTGCACGTACAGCTCCTCGAAGCGCTTCGCCAGGCCAGCCAATGGGATGTGGCCGACGCCCAGGTTGCGCATCGCGTCATGCGCCGCCGATACCTGGCCCTTGCCGCCGTCCACGATTACGAAGTCCGGCATCGCCCCGAACGACTCGTCAACCATGAAGCGATTTCCATTCACTGATCCGTCTTCATCGCTGCTGTCCAGTGACGGCTCGGCCGTCGGCGCCGTCATGGGCGCGCCAGCGTTCGGCTGCGAAAGCTCTCCCTCGACCAGCGCTCGGTCCGTGTCGTGATCGGTCAGGGGCTCGGGCTCGGATTCGTTTGCGCCTTCCGCCTCGGTTTCTCGCCTCATGCGCCAGAAGCGACGCTTCAGCACCTCCTGCATCATCGCGAAGTCGTTCGGAGCCCGTCACTCCCTTGATCCGGAAGCGCCGATACTCGGCTGCTCTTCGGTTGCCCGTCGACAAATACGACCATCGAGCCCACCGCCGACGTGCCCTGGATGTTCGAGATGTCGTAGCACTCGATCCGCAACGGCAGCGAAGGCAGGTTTAGCTCGTCCTGCAGCTGCTGCGAGCGCCGCCTGCTTGTTGCTGCGGTCGGCCATCCAGCGCGCCCGGGTCTGCTGGAGCGTCTCGCTCGCGTTGTCCATCGCGCGCTGTACGAGCGTTTTCTTCTCTCCACGCTCCGGCACAAGCAGGCTGACAGGCCGCTCGCGCTTCTCGCTCAAGCCATCCTCGATGAGGTCGCGCGTCGCGATCGCGAAGGGCAGGAGCACTCGCCGCGGGACGTACGCGGCGGACTCGTAGAACTGTTCGATGAAGCTCGCAAGCACCTGATCGTCCGGTTCGCTCTGCTGTGCCGTCAAGCTGGAAGTTGTCCCGCCCGATGAGTTAGCCCTTGCGCACGAACAAGACCTGGACGAACGCCTCCTGTTCTTCCCGCGCCAGGCCGAAGACGTCCATGTCTGTCCGGTCGCGCACCTCCATCACCTGGCGCTCGGTCGTCCGCTCAATCGCCTGCACCTGGTCGCGCAGCCGGGCGGCGCGCTCGTACTCAAGTTCTTCGGATGCCCGCTGCATCTCGCTTGCGCAGGTCACGCGCGATCTCGTCCGTGCGCCCCTCCAGGAACATGATCGTCTGCCCGATCACTCCGTCGTACTCATCCTTCGTACACAGAGAGGCGCAAGGGCCGATGCAGCGGTGGATGTAGTACTCCAGGCACGGCCGCGGGTCGTCGCCGGTGATCACCTTGGTGCAGGAACGCCAGGGAAATAGCTTCTTGACCAGGTCCAGCGTCCGCCGAACAGACCCTGCGGACGCGAACGGCCCGAAGTAGCGCGCACCGTCGTTGTCGCACACGGCGCGTGATCTCGACCCGAGGCCAGTCCTCTTTGAGGTCGATCTTCAGGTACGGGTAGTGCTTGTCGTCCTTCAGGCGCACGTTGAAGAACGGCTGGTGCCGTTTGATGAGCGTCGCCTCGAGGAGGAGAGCCTCCTGGACTGTTCCCGTGAGGATGAAGTCGATCTCGGCGATTTGTTCAACCAACCTGCGCGTCTTCGGCCTCGAAGCTGTGCGTCGCGCCGAAGTAATTCCGCACCCGGTTTCGCAGCGAGGCCGCCTTGCCGATGTAAATGACATCGCCCTTAGCGTTGCGGAAGATGTAGACTCCGGGCTTCGCGGGCAGCGCTTTTAGTTGTGCTCCGAACCGCTTCTCCGGTGCTGGCGCAGACATATCTATAACAATTGTAGTCGAGACGTTCTGATCTGCTGACACCGTGCTGTCAGTGGTGGTGCCGTATCGTATCATGACAGTAAGAGTCCAACCTATTCCTTAGCCCCGTGGAGGTCATCATGCGTGGATTGTTGATCCTCTTCTTCGCGTTCATCGCGCTCGTCACGGCCGTCGTTGCTGCAATCAGCAGACTCATCAAGCGGCGCGAAAAGATCGAATGGCGCGATGCTGAGCTGCCAGGCAGGATCGCCGATGTCGACGGTGTCGGTATCCACTATGTCGAACAGGGTAGCGGCCCTCCCGTCGTCCTCGTTCATGGCTTCGGCGGGCACACCTTCAGCTTCCGACACCAGATCCCCGAGTTGGCCCGCGACCATCGGGTTGTGGCCGTAGACCTCCTGGGCTTCGGGTACAGCGAGCGCCCCGCCGACGGCGATTACTCGCTGACGGCGCAGGCCAACCGCATCCTGCGCCTGATGGACAAGCTCGATATCGAGCGCGCCTCTGTCCTCGGACACTCGATGGGTGGCGAAGTCGTCATGCGCATGGCTTCGACGGAGCCGGAGCGGGTTGAGCGCCTTATCCTGGCGGCGAGCGTCTCCGGGGACCGGGTGCCGACGCTCCCGGCGACGCCGCTAATCAAGCCGTTCCTTCCGGCGACGGCGCGCCTGACCAGCCGGCTCATTCTCCGTCGGGCTGTCGCCGACGCCTCGTATCTAACGCCGGAAGTCCGCGAAGGCTACCTGGCACCGATGCGAATCAAAGGATCCATGGATGGGCTATACCAGATCCTGCGCGATACTCGAGGGGATCAGAAGATTGATTATTCTCGGATCACTCAGCCCGTGCTCGTGCTCTGGGGTGAACAGGAGAAGCTGGTGCCGGGCATAGCCCTGCGCCGCCTCCAGGAGCGGTTTCCGCATGCGCAGGTTGAATTCATCCCCGGCGCCGGTCACCTGCTCCTCGAAGAGCAGCCGGAGCATTCGAACGCCGCCATCCGTCGGTTCCTGGCAGGAACCCGTGAAGAAGTGCCGGCACGCGTTGACACGGTTAGCGTGCCGGGATAGGCTGGATTCCGTACAAACGTTCGACTTTGCGTTGATATGACTGCTCTCGACTCCTTCCACCCGGTCGTACGTGCCTGGTTCGAGCGCCGCTTCGGCGCGCCAACCGACGCCCAGCGCGACGGCTGGCCGCACATCATCGCCGGCCGCGACACGCTGATCTCCGCGCCGACCGGCTCCGGCAAGACGCTCGCCGCCTTCCTGGTCAGCATCGACCGCCTGATAACGCAAGGCCGAGACTGGCCGCTTCCGGAGGACGCGTACGAGGTCGTGTACGTCTCGCCGCTGAAGGCGCTATCGCAACGACATCCAGCGCAACCTCGAAGAGCCGCTCGAGGGATCGCCGAAGTCTGTCGACGAGATGGGGCTACGACCTGCCGCCATTCGCACCGCCCTCCGCACCGGCGACACCACGCAGGCCGAGCGCCAGCAGATCGTCAAGCGACCCGCCGCACATCCTGATCACTACGCCCGAGTCGCTGTACCTGATGGTCACGGCCGAGCGCAGCCGCGAGATCCTGCGCAACGTGAAGACGGTGATCGTCGACGAGGTGCACGCGCTGATCCGCGACAAGCGCGGCAGCCACCTCTCGCTCACGCTCGCCCGCCTCGACCACATCGCGAACGAACGACCCGCTCGCGTCGGACTATCCGCCACCGTGAAGCCGATCGAGTACGCCGCGCGGTTCCTCGTCGGCGCCGATCACGTCGGCACGGATGGCAACCCCGACTGCGTGATCGTCGAACTCCGGCCACCAGCGCGACCTCGAGCTGTCGCATCGAGGTCCCGCCGACGGAGCTGCAGGCGGTCGCCTCCGGCGAGCAGTGGGCCGACATCTACGACCGGCTCGCGGAGCTGATCAAGGCGCACCGCACGACGCTGATCTTCGTGAACACCCGCCGCCTCTCCGAGCGCGTCGCCTTCCCCTTGCCGAGCGTCTCGGCGAGGAGCACGTCGGCGCGCACCACGGCAGCCTCTCCAAGGAGCGGCGTCTTCGCCTTGAGAAGCGCCTGAAGGCCGGCGAGATGAAGGCGCTCGTCGCCACTGCCTCGCTCGAGCTCGGCATCGACATCGGCACCGTCGACCTGGTCTGCCAGCTCGAGTCGCCGCGCAGCATCACCACGTTCCTGCAGCGAGTCGGCCGCTCCGGTCACGCCCTCGGCCTCACGCCGAGAGGCGTCGCTCTTCCCGACGACCCGCGACGAGCTTGTCGAGTGCGCCGCGCTGGTGCGGGCCGTCCGCTCGCGGTCGCCTCGACCGCGTGTACCCGCCGAGTGCGCCGCTCGACATCCTCGCGCAGCAGATCGTCGCCGAGGCGGCCTGCGAGCCGTGGGCTGAAGACGACATGTTCGCCCTGGTGCGCAAGGCGTGGCCTTACTCCGACCTTGACCGCGAGGACTTCGACGAGGTGCGTCGAGATGCTGAGCGAGGGCATCGCACGTCGGCTCCGGCACCGTCGCCTCACTACATCCACCGCGACCGCATCAACGGCGATCATCCGCGGCCGCCGCGGCGCGCGCTGCACGGCCATCCAGTGCGGCGGCGCCATCCCCGAGATCGCCGACTACCGCGTGATCGCCGAGCCGGAAGGCACGTTCGTCGGCACGCTCGACGAAGACTTCTCGATCGAGATCGATGGCCGGCGACATCGTCCTGCTCGGCACCACTTCCTGGCGCATCAAGCGCATCGAGTCCGCCGGCATCGTCCGCGTCGAGAACGCCCACGGCGCGCCGCCAACGATCCCGTTCTGGAACGGCGAGGCTCCCGGCCGCACACTCGAGCTCTCCGAGGAGGTCTCGAAGCTCCGCATCGACGCATCGTTGACCGCCTCGATCGACGGCGCGAGAACGACGTCATCGCAGTGGCTCGAGGCCGAGTGCGCGCCTGCCGCCGCGAAGCCGGTGAGCAGATCGTGCGCTACGTCCGGTCGCAGGGCGACATGATGGGCGTCGTCCCCTCGCAGAAGGACATCGTCTTCGAGCGCTTCTTCGACGAAAGCGGCGGCAGCAGCTCGTCGTCCACGCGCCGTTCGGCAGCCCGCATCAACCGCGCCTGGGGGCTCGCCCTCCGCAAGCGCTTCTGCGTCGGCTTCGACTTCGAGCTGCAGGCGGCAGCCACCGACGACGCGATGCTGCTCTCGATCGGCCCGAACAACAGCTTCCCGCTGGAGGCGATGTTCGATCTCGTGAAGACCCGACTGACGTCCAGGAGTCGGTCGAGCAGGCGCTCCTCGTCGCGAACTCGCCGATGTGGCAGGCCCGCTGGCGCTGGAACACCACGCGCGCGCTCGCCATCCTCCGGCAGCGCAGCGGCAAGCGCGTGCCGCCGCCGCTCCAGCGCATGAAGGCGGACGACCTGATGGCGGCCGTCTTCCCGGTCCTCGTCGCCTGCCAGGAGAACCTGACCGGCCCCATCGAGCTGCCCGACCACCCGCTCACCCGCCAGACGATGGACGACTGCCTCCACGAGGCGATGGACATCGAGGGCCTGAAAGAGGTGCTCGAACGCGTCGAGCGGGGCGAGATCCGTTACCACGCCAGGGACACCACCGAGCCCTCGCCGTTCGCCCACGAGATGCTCAACTCGAAGCCTTACACGTACCTCGACGACGCGCCGCTCGAGGAGCGCCGCGCACGCGCCGTCACCTTGCGCCGCACGCTTCCGGAGAGCGCGCGCGATCTCGGCGTCCTCGACCCAGACGCGATCGAGCGAGTAGTCGACGAAGCGCAGCCGCAGCCGCGCGACCCGGAGGAGGTGCACGACGTCGCTGCTCGCGCTGATCGCGCTGCGTCCGCAGGATGCGGGCAGCGAGTGGCAGGCCTGGTTCGACGAGCTCGCCGGCCAGCGCCGCGCCGCCGCTGTCGAACGGCCGACGGCGACCGATGTGGTTCGCCGCCGAGAACCTGCCGCTGATCGAGAAGCTCTACCCCGGCGCAGCATCCGGCCCGAAGTCAGCCTGCCGCCCGCGCTCGACGGCGAAGCCGACGAGGACGCGGCGCGCGCTCGCGCTCGTCCGCGGCCACATCGAAGTGCTCGGCCCGACGACCGTCCGCCGAGCTCGCCGACCGCACCGGCCTTTCCGTCGGCGCCGTTAACTCGCTGCTCGCCCAGATCGAGGGCGAAGGCAGCATCCTGCGCGGCCACTTCCGCCGGGACGTCGAGCGATGAGGAGTGGTGCGATCGCCGCCTCCTCGCGCGCATCCACCGCTACACTCTCGACCGCCTGCGCTCGGAGATCGAGCCGGTCAGCATCCAGGACCTCATGCGCTTCCTGCTGCGCTGGCAGCACGTCGCGCCCGGCACGCAGTCGAGGGCAAGCGCGGCCTGCTCGAGGCTGTCGCCCAGCTCCAGGGTTTCGACATACCCGCCGTCGCCTGGGAGCGCCACATCCTGCCGGCGCGTGTCGCGGCCTACAAGGGCTCCTGGCTCGACGAGCTGTGCATCTCCGGCGACGTCACCTGGGCGCGGCTCGGCCTGCGGCAAGAACGGTGGCGACGAACCTCGACGCCTGGCTCAGGCGAACTCCGCGACGCCGATCTCGCTGGCCCGGCGCGTCGACCTGCCGCTGGCTCGTCGCCGGCGATCCGCAACGGAGGTTCGACCGGAGGCCCCGCGAAGCCGGCGCCGGGCGCGAGATCCTCGACCTGCTCAGCGCTCAGGGCGCCCTCTTCTACGACGACATCGTCGAGGGCAGCGGCCGCCTGCCCACGGACGTCGAGCGCGGCCTCTGGGACCTCGTCGCCCGCGGCCTCGCCACGGCCGACGGCTTCCAGGCCCTGCGCTCCCTCATGGCCTCCACCAAGAAGCGCAACTTCCGGCGCCCCCAGCGCGCCCGACTCTTCCGAACCCTCTCCGTCAGCTGGCACCCCCTCCGGCCGCTGGTCGCTGCTCCCGACGCTTGGCGCCAGCTCCTTCCGAGGTGTCGGACCGGGAGATGGACCGAAGCCCTGGCCGAGGCCTGGGCCGAGCAGCTCCTCTTCCGCTACGGCGTCGTCTTCCGCGACCTCACGCAGCGCGAGAACGTTCACCGTCCCCTGGCGCGAGATCCTGCGCGCACTCCGCCGCATGGAGGCGCAGGGCCTCGTGCGCGGCGGCCGCTTCGTCGCCGGCTTCTACGGCGAGCAGTACGCGCGCCCCGAGGCCGTCGAATCCCTCCGCAAGGTCCGCGCGCACCGAGAAGACGGGCGAGCTCGTCCGCGTCAGCGCCGTCGACCCGCTCAACCTCACCGGCATCGTCATCCCCGGCCAGCGCGTTCCCGCCATCCACACGAATGCTGTCGTCTACCGCGATGGTCTCCCAATCGACCCCGCGGAAGTGGCGCAGGAGCCGATCCGCCTCGCGGCCGCCGGGCGCCAGTGCTACGACCGCTCATCCTGAGCTTGTCGAAGGGCCCAGTCGTCGCTCACACTGACCTGTTGAAGCGTGTACCGGCGAGGCAGAAAGGATCGTGAGACATGGCCAACGACCCCTACTACGTTTTCGGACCGGGCGAAGGCCATCGCCAGGAAGCCAGAGGTAGCGTGATGCACTTCAAGGCAAGGTCTGTCACGACTGGTGGCCGCTTCTCGCTGATGGAGCGAACCCTTCCACCCGGCGGACGCATGCCGCCGCCTCATACTCACCCCGATTGCGACGAGGGCTACTTCGTACTGAACGGCCGGGTCACGTTCGTCCTCGGCGCGACAGAGCGCGCGGAAGGCCCCGAGACGTTCGTCCACGTTCCGGGAGGGACGGCCCACACGTTCGGGAATCGGTCAGACGAACCAGCCAGACTTCTCGTTTTTCATTCGCCGGCTCTCGACGGCTATTTCGTCGAACTGGATGTATTGTGGGGTGGCGCCGTGCCGCCGACCCCGGAGGAAGAACGCGCTCTCATGGCCCGGCATGGTATGCAGCCCGCTTGATCGAGAACCCGCCCACCCATGACTGCCTGCATACACATCGAGCCGGCTGCTACTGGCTACTCGATCGATGATTCGTGAGACCCAAACATCCCCGGACGTCGATGTCGCCGTTATTGGGGCCGGCGTTGTCGGACTGGCAGTCGCGGCGGTCGTTGCCCAGACACGCTCCGTCGCGATCATCGAGCGGCACGGGAGCTACGGACTCGAGACGAGTTCGCACAATAGCGGCGTCGTCCACGCCGGGATCTACTATCCGTCCGACTGGCTCAAGACCACGCTCTGCGTCGAGGGCAACCGGCTCCTGTACGCCTGGGCGGAGGAGCACGGCGTCGCCATCAACCGCTGCGCCAAGCTCATCGTCGCCTTCGAGGAGTCGGAACTGCCGACGCTACACGCGCTCGCCCAGTCAGGTGCCGCCAACGGTGTGCCCGGCCTACGGATGATAGACGAACGTGAGGCACGTGCTCTCGAGCCTGACGTCCATGCCATTGCCGCAATCCACTCGGAAAGCTCCGGTGTTGTCGACCAGATGGGGCTCATGCGCTCGTTCCTGCAGGCCGCGGAGGACAAAGGCGCCCACGTGGCCGTCAAACACGATCTCACCGGTATAGAGCGTGACGACGGCTGCTTCAACCTGCGCATGCTCGGCCCCGGCGGTGACGAGATGTCGCTCAGCGCCAGCATTCTCGTCAACTCCGCAGGCCTCGCAGCCGACGGGATCGGTGCCATGCTCGGTTACGATCCGGACGGAGGTTCCGACAATCCGCCCTTTCGCCAGACAATTAACAAGGGCCGCTACTACGACATCGTTAACAGCGCCAGGGCGCGCCGCTACTCGCACCTGATCTACCCGTTGCCCCACGCTGACCGCAGCGGGCTGGGCACCCACCTGACGCTCGATATTGACGGTGGTGCCCATCTGGGCCCCGACACCGAGTGGCTTGAGGCCGGCGCCCCGCTCGATTATCGCAGCGCCGACGATCGCCGCGACGAGTTCGTGGCCGCCGCGCGCCGGTTCCTGCCCGACCTCGAACCCGAGGACCTGGCGCCGGGGCACGTCGGATACCGGCCGAAGCTGAACCGCCCGGGCGAGCCGGCGCGGGACTTCCTGATCTGGCACGACCGCGGCTATGTGCACCTCGGCGGCATCGAGTCCCCGGGAATGACCGCCAGTCTGGCTATCGCGAAGAGGGTGGCGGGGCTGTTAGACGCATGACGTTCCCCTCGCTCGTCCTACGAGAGCCTCAGGACGAGCGGAACAAGACGTGCTGCACATCGCAGCCGTAGTGATCGAACGCCCCGACCCGCTCATGGTGAGGTACTCGCACCATGAGTGGCGGCATCACGCCCCGAAGCCTAGCGGTCCACCTCGTACACGAACCACTTTTCCAGCTGCTGCTCAGCGTTGAAAACGAACGTTACCACCACGTCCTTGTAGCTCAGACTGTAGCCGTCGTTGCGGATCGTGCCGGTGATCGTCAACGTGCCGGGCGGCACCTCGGCATCGCGCAGCCTCGCGTCGTCGGCGGCCGACGGCTCCACCGCGCCGTGAGTGATACCCCGCTCATCCAGGAAACGCATCACCTGGTCGGTTGAATTGCCCTTGCGCAGGTCCTCGGCGATCCAGCCTTCAACATCGCCGGCCTTGGTCCGCGTCAGCTCGTAGTATGTCGCCGAGCCGACGAGCGCGGCAAAGGCGAGCACGCCCAGCAGGGCTGCTGAGAGCACGAGCCAGCCGAGGAGCCGGAACGGCCAGGGGACGGGGCGCCTGTGTAGTGTACGAGTGGCCATGGGGCGTGACCTCATCGTATAGACGCGCGAGGTGCGCCGGGATTACATAACTGGACCGACGAAACCGTTCAACAGTCCTTCGTTATCGGCGGCGGAAGCGGCTTCAGCTTGGCGTCCGTGCTGTTGGTGACCGGAATTAGATCCTGTGCCACTTGGTGGATAGAAACAGTGGAATCATTGCTATTGATTTGGATCGCGGAACCCCCAGTCCAAAAATAGAGCCTTGGCTCTTCCCAGTCGGTCAGATAGCCCTTAGCCTCACGGAATTCCACCTCCGAGATCACCGATCCATAGCCCTTAAACTCATTTAGTAGCGAACGCACCTGCTCCGGCGAACTCTGGCAGTAGGGCTCAGTGATAATCCAAATCGGCGCATTGCATGCACTGTCATTGCAAGAGCTCTCTCCGTAGACAAAGCCCACCGTTTCCAGATCGACCGTTTGACCGTGGGTTACCGCAGTGAGGGGCAATCCCATGTAGCTGTCACCAAGCCAGTACAGCGGGAATTCGTCGAACCGTCTGGCCTCGTCAATCGTCCAATTGCTTTCGATCTCGTCGTCCTCTGAGCAAGCGGTCAGAGTTGCCGCGAACATCACGGTCAAGACGATTCCTATTCGTATGATCATCACTTCTACAACGACGGCGGCCGGGGCCTGTTCCGTTACCGCTCGGTCCCTTACCCTCACGTAAAGGTTGCATTTCCTCCACGGGCAACCTATGATTTCTGCGAAACAAGCCGCCCCCCCACTATCCGAAGGATCAGTCCATGCACCATCCGCTCCACACTCCGATCTGCGATCTTCTCGGCATTGAGTACCCCGTCTTCCTTGCCGGCATGGGCGGCGTCTCGCTGCACGAGCTCGTCGCCGCCGTTTCCAACGCCGGCGGGCTGGGCATCATGGGCGCCGCCACGCTGGGTCCCGCCGAGCTGCGCGAGGAGATCCAGAAGACCCGTGACCTCACCGACAAGCCGTTCGCGGTGGACCTGCTGGCGCCCGACCCCAACCGCATCCGTCCCCAGATGGAAGTGATCTTCGAGGAGGACGTGCGCATCTTCGTCGCCGGGCTGGCCGTCCCCGCCGAATTCATCGAAGAGATGCACAAACGAGGGATGCTGGTCGGCGTGATGTGCGGCAAGACCCGCCACGCCGTCAAGTCCGAGGAAGCCGGCGCCGACTTCATCGCCGCGCAGGGCACCGAGGCCGGCGGCCACACCGGAGAAGTCGGCGGCATGGCATTCGTGCCACAGGCCGCGGACGCCGTCAAGATCCCAGTACTCGCCGCCGGCGGCCTCGCAGACGGCCGCGGCCTCGTCGCCGCGCTCGCGCTCGGCGCCCAGGGCGCCATCTTCGGCACGCGCTTCATCGCCTCGCCCGAGGCGCAGGCGGCGCCCGGCTACCGCGACTCCATCGTCCGCGCTCACGACGACGACACGATGCGCACTCGCTGCTACACAGGCAAGCCCGCCCGCACGATCGTTACGGACTATGCAAAGGGCTGGGAGCAGAAGGCGGACGAGATCCAGCCCTTCCCGATGCAGGCCGGCATCTCGATCGGCAACCGCGTGATGGACTACATGGGCGTCACCGGTCACTTCGACGCCAACGCCACGTTCCAGCCCGCCGGCCAGGGGGCGGGCCTCGTCCACGAAATCAAACCGGCTGGCGAGATTGTGCGCGACATCATCGCCGAGGCAGAGCAGGTGATCCGCGACCGCTTCGTGACGCCATCTCTGGAAGCTCAGAAGGCGTAGGGGCGCTGCTCGCTGCGCCCCTAGGCGCCCGAAATGCCCTCCACCACACGCGCCATAGTCCAGACCGCACCCCGCGCCTTTGAGATGCGCGAACTCCCCCTGCCCGAAATCGGCGCAGACGATGCCCTCCTCCGCGTCGAAGCCTGCGGCATCTGCGGCTCCGACTACGAGCAGTACGAAGGCGCGCTACCGGCCAAGTACCCGGTCATCCCCGGCCACGAGCCGGTGGGCCGCATCGCTCAGATTGGCGCTCTCGCCGCCGAGCGCTGGGGCGTTCGGGAAGGCGACCGCGTGTGTGTGGAAGCGCTGGCGCCGTGCGGCAAGTGCCCGCAGTGCACCGGCGGCTGGACCCACCTCTGCTCCGGCCGCGGCGGGATCGCCTCGTATGGGTTTCTCAGCCTCGACGATCCGCCCGGGCTCTGGGGCGGATACGCCGAGTACCTCTACCTGCCACCCGCCGTTGGCGTCCACCGCATCGACGAATCCATCGATCCCGTTATTGCGACGCTGTTCAACCCGATCGGCGCCGGCTTTCGCTGGGCGGTAACTATGCCGCACCTGGAGCCGGGCGAGACGATCGTCATCCTCGGTCCCGGACAGCGCGGCCTGGGTAGCGTCGTCGCGGCGAAAGAGGCAGGCGCGGGGCAGATCATCATCACAGGCCTCGAACGGGACGCTGCCAAGCTGGGGCTGGCGCGCGAATTCGGGGCGGACGTGACGCTAACTGTGGATCAGGACGACGTCCGCCGGTCCGTCCGCGGCGCCACGGGCGGCCGTGGCGCAGACGTCGTCATCGACGTCACGTCCTACGCCACCAGCGCCGTCACGCTCGCGATCGACCTCGTGCGCCGCGGCGGTCGCGTGGTGCTGGCCGGGACCAAGGGCCTCGGCAACGCCGTGCCGGACTTCACGAGCGACAAGATCGTGATCAAGGAACTGACGATCCTCGGGGCGCTCGGCGTTGACCACGCCAACTACGAGCGCGCCGTCCGCCTGATAGAATCGCGGAAGTATCCGCTGGAGAAGATGCACACACACACCCTGCCTCTCGACCAGGCCGAGCGCGCCATCCGCATCCTCTCCGGCAAGGAGCCCGGTGAGCAGGCCATCCACATCGCACTAGTCCCGTAGGAGATCGCCCCTTCCCGCTCATCCTGAGGTTCTCGTAGGATGAGCGGAGCCACCACGCCGCGAACCTAGGAGACCGCCGATGGACGAAGCCACCTCCCAGAAGAACCTCGCCCGCATGGCGAAGGTCATCGACATGACCCCCTTCATGAAGCACCTGGGGATGGAGTTCATCGAGGGCGACGAGGGCTACGCGAAGCTCAAGCTCCGCTACCAGGACGAGAACAGCACGATGGGGAAGGCGCTCCACGGGGGCGCCATCGCCTCGCTCATCGACACGACCGGCGCCATGGCCGCCTGGACCACCGCCGAGATCGCGACGCCCAAGTACTTCGGCTCCACCGTCGGCGTTAACGTGAACTACCTCTCGGGCGCCATCGGTGAGGACATCTTCGCCGAAGGCCGAATCCTCAAGCGTGGCAAGGAGATCATCTACTCCGACGTCAAAGTGACGAACGGTGGCGGTAAGCTCCTCGCGCAGGGTACGGTAGTCTACCGCATCATCGAACGCGAAGGCGAGTGAGGCGTAACGCAATCCCCGTTGCCGAATAGCCGACGACTGCACATTTGTGCTTCGGAGTCATCACCCGTCAGCAAGGAGGAAGAAGAAATGGCGCGCTCGCGGGGACTCGAACCCTCGACCTCAGCCTCTCCGCCGCGGCGGACTCAATCTCGCTGAGCGTCGATTAGCGTGTCCCGCTCGCGCCGCCCTGCCCCAGTCTTGAAGTATCGCTCGCGGGCCATCGCCTGGGACTCGGTTTCGACTCCTCGAAATACACCAGAATCCATGGACCGTTCGCTCGGGTCCAGCGATTGAGTCCAGCATTGTGCTCATTGAGTCTGACGCGAGGTTCGCCCTCTGTGTGACCCACATAACGCTTGCCGACTTCGTTCTCCAGGACGTGGGTTCGCCAGGGCATCTCGAAAGAAGAAGTGGCGCGCTCGGGGGACTCGAACCCTCGACCTCAGCCTCCGCAGGGCTGCGCTCTATCCACTGAGCTACGAGCGCGCGTGATGCTTGGTGCCGAAGGGGGGATTTGAACCCCCACGCCCGTAAGGACACTGCGCCCTGAACGCAGCGCGTCTGCCGTTCCGCCACTTCGGCCTCCGGAGAGAGCTTATCATGGGTATGAGGAGCCTCTCAACAGTCATGTCGCAGGAACTGGCATAAGCGGTCCGCTGCGTTTGGGAGGGGGATGGACGCCCGCTCCTCGAGGCCGGTCAGGAACCCCGGTGCGGCTCGGGGTTGCCCCAGTGGGAGGGGACCCACCTGCCTGATCGACCCGGAGGAACGAACGTCCATCGCACCCTAAGCTACCGCCCGCCACCACGCCCGCGCATCCGAAGAAATACCCATTCTGCGAACGCCTACCGAACGTCACATTCGGTCCTTGCGCCCCGACATCAGCTGGTGCAGCGTGATCTCGGGAAATCCCTCCCGGCGGTAGCCCCGAGGCGTCGCGCCCCCGAGCATCGCCCGGTCCAGCCACATCCGCGTCCGCGAAAAGCCGGTCCGGACGATCCGGGAGACGTCGCCCTTCGATCCCTGGACTGTTGTCCTCTGAATCGCTCTCTGTCGCATGGTCATTTCCTGTTCCTCCTTCGCGTCTTGCTAATTGCAGACTACGGCTGTCCTGACGGCCTCTCATCGAACGAATTGCCCATTCGCAGATCGACATTTTGGGCATAGCGGAAGTGCAGTTCTGCATAATTGTGCGGATGGGGCACGAGTCTTCAGCGGGCTCTATTGGCAGTTAGGCGGGTGGCGGGTAGAATGTGGCGCAACCGCCGCCCCCCGGTTCACAGGAGAGACCGCCCTTGCCCCGGTTGGCAATTGCCGCTGCCTTTGTGCTCGCTTCCCTGATCAGCGTCAGCATGCCCGCGCGCGGCGACGAGCTTCTCAGCAACGGCGGCTTTGAATCCGGGATCAACCCCTGGACTACGACATTCGGACAGTTGGAGGCTGTGTCTTCGCCCGTTCACGGCGGCGATCACGCTGCGCGGCTCTCCAGCTCCGCCCTCCAGTCGCACGAGGTTTACCGGGCGGTTTCCGTGGCGCCGGGACATGCTTACGAGATGCGCGGTTGGGCGCTTCTCTGGGACCAGCCGCCGGAACGGGTGTTTCTGCGGGTGTCCTGGTTTGACGGCGGAGGCTCGCTCGTTTCGCATTCCGATTCGTCCTGGTTAACGATTCCGCTGGGCGAGTACCAGCAGATGACGACCGGCGCGTTGTCGGCGCCTCTCGCCGCGGTCTCCGCCCGCATTGGCGTGCGCGTGCAGGCGTCGGCTCCCTTCACGCTGTACCTGGACGAAATCTCGTTCCAGAGCGCGGCCCTGCCCGTTGTTACCCCGGAGCCGACCGCTGTGCCGACGGCGCCTCCGACCGCACCCGCTACGCCGACACCGCGTCCGACCCAGCAACCTTCGCAACCGACGACTGCACCCGATGCCGAACCCGACGTCTTCGATACTCTGACCAATGGTGGCTTCGAAGTGGCGAGGAGTGACGGGACGCCTTACGCGTGGAAAGAATTTGGAGCTGACGTCTCGCTCTCGCAATCGGCGAAGATTGAGGGCCAGCAGTCCCTTGTGGTGACTTCGCGAAGCTCGTCAACGAAGTGGGTGTACCAGACCGTGCGCGTGCAAGGCGGTGCCTATTACGAGGCGACCGCCTACACCTGGAACTCTGGCGCAGAGGAGACGTTCCTCCGTGTGTCGTGGTACTCCAGCCTCACCGGGGCCGGCAGCGCCCTCGATTCAGTTGATTCAACGACCGTCGCGGCGCGTGGTAGTGGGTTCGAGCAGCTTACCACCGGTCCAGTTCAGGCTCCGGAGGGCGCCCAGACCGCCAGGATCAGACTGATGCTGCGCCCCGGCTCGACAACCACTGTCGCCGCGCAATTCGATGCCGTTACGTTTGGCATCACCGACGCACGGCCGGCCGAAGGCTCGTCCACCGGACATTTGGGTCGTTCTGGAGGCGGGGCAAACGCCGCGGCTGCCTCGTCAATCAGATCGCCGTACGTAGCCGTCGGAACGGACTCCGGTCAGGCAGCGCAATTTGAAGCGCGCACGGGATTCGTTAATGTGAAGCCGGTCGCGACCCCGCCGCCGGCAACGGTTGCTGCCGGGTCGAGTTACGACTGGCTGGCGGTGCTGGGAGTGGCCGTGGGCGGCGCTGCAATCGTCTTCGCCGTTGCCTCGGAGTGGTCAAAGCGGAAACGTGAAACCGGCGGCCCGGACTCCGAGCCCTGAACTCAGAGGCTCAGCTCGAAGACGTGTTCGAGGCCGTCCTCCTCGTCCATTTGTTCTCCGACCTTCACAAAGCCCATCTTCGCGGCCATCGCGATTGATGGCTCGTTCCCCGGAGAGATCGAGACCCTGAACCTGTGCACGTCTTCCTCGCGCGCGGCCCAATCCATCATCGCCTCGGCCGCCTCCATGGCATAGCCGCGCCTGCGGTATTCAGGGAAGACGGTGTACCCCAGCTCCGCGGCGCGCTCCTGCGGCCGTCCGTGGAAGCCAATGTGTCCAACCATCGTCCGGGAGCCTACTCGCTGGATCATCGCACGCAGAAGCCAGGGCTGCGTGCCGGGGTCGCTGTTCATCTGACCGAGCCGGAGGCGCAGGGTCTTCTCATCGCGATCGTCTGGCCACCGGTTGGGGATGGGGAACCCGCCGATGCCCTCGGCCATGAACGGCCGCCCGTTGATCAGGGCATCGATAAATGCTGGAGACAGTGAAGCCAACTCCAGTCGGGCCGTGAGGATCGAAGGTACCCGCATCATGCCCGGAGGGTTTCTGTTGACTGCGGCACGGGGCCAGTTTACGGCTTGATCTTCTTTGGAGAAACCACGTCCGTGGACGTCCGGGTGACGCGTGCGTTGATAGGGCCCTACAATGACGCCACCCATGACGACAGTTGCGTTCCTGCTCGTTCTCGTTTCCGCACTCTGTCACTCGACATGGAACCTTCTGCTCAAGCAAAGCGGCCACAAAGTCTCCTTCATGGCCTGCGCGGGCGCTGTGGGCGCAACGGTCTTCCTGCTTCCGGCGATCATCGCTGCCGCTACCGAAGGCATCGGGCGGACGGCGCTGGCGTTCGGGTTAGTGACGGCATGCCTCCACGGCTGCTATGGACTATCGCTCGCTCGCGGATATCACCACGGGGACCTCTCAGCGGTGTATCCGGTCTCACGCGGCACAGGGTTGGCGCTGATTCCTATCGGCGCTGCGATTATCCTCGGCGAATCTACCTCCCCCCTCGCCTGGCTGGGCATCGCCCTGATCATCGCAGGCGTCTACTCGATTCACCTTGAGCCTCATAACCTGCGCGATCTCCTGGCCCCGCTGCGCAGCCTCGGTAGCACAGCGGGGCGCGCGGCGCTCTTGACCGGCGTCATCATCGCCGCCTACTCGCTCTGGGACAAGAACGCGCTCGACGAAGTCACTCCGCTTGTCCTCAACCAGTTCGCGATGGTTGGGCACTTTGTCATTCTCACTCCTCTCCTTCTTCTGGACGGCGGTCGGCACGTCAGGACTGAGTGGTCAGAACGCAAACTGGCCATTGTCGCCGCGGGAATACTCATCGCGCTAGCCTATGTGCTTGTACTGCTGGCTCTGACGACGAGCAATGTCAGCTACGTTGCCCCCGCACGCGAGATAGGAATCGTGTTCGGAGCGATATACGGTTCGACCGTTCTCGCCGAGGGATACGGCCGCACCCGAATCGCGGCGGCGGCTCTAATTGCCACCGGTGTGATAACGCTTGCGGTTGCGCCGTGATTGATTCGCGGTCTGGTGCTGTTATGAGGCTGCAATAGAGTGCAGGAGGGCTGTTACGGGGTCACTATCCACGCCGGTTTATGGTGAATAACGGGGTGGACAGGAGGTTATCCCGAATGTGCATGTCCTGCGGTTGCCAGGAATACAGCGATGACCACGGCGACGAGCGCAACATCACCATGGAGGACCTCGAGCAGGCCGCTGAGGCCGCTGGGATCGACGTTCAGAGTGTTGTCCGGAACATTCAGGAGGCGTTCAACGGCGAACGCTTCGCGGAAGGGACTAAGAACAGCAGGTAATCGCACGCCCTATGGCGTCGCCGATGGTGTGTCCTCCGCTGCCGGCACCTCGAACGCCAGCTTTCCTTCGACGTCCGTTCCACCCGGGCCGTATTTTCCGCGTAAGACGAATGCGTACGTCCCCTCGGCGGGATCTTCCACCGCGAACCGCACCTGGAGGTCCGGGATGGTGGTGCCTTCCTTCCCCTGGAGAAGCTCGTTCACGCCGCTAACCCCATCGCTGATCACGGCGACGCTCGTGCCGTTCGGAAGGTCCAGCAAGACGTTCCCGTCCTGGAGAACCCCCTGCCCGATTTGAATTCCGGCGCTGGGGCTCGCCGAGAAGTAGACGGTCAACGCCAGCGTGCCCTCTTCCATCTCACTGTGCCGGTCGGGCAGATCAGCCCGCAACTCGGCCCTCTCGACAGTCAGGGTGAGGGCGCCCGCTGTCACTGTCCCAGCCGCCTCAATCTCTTGCGGCTCCAGAGATACAAGGTCGTCGCCATCGGCGCCAATCGGCACAGTCGCCTGGTTGTTCATCGCGTTGCCAACGATCAACGTAGCCTGGTCAAGATCGAATTCCTCGTCTATCTGGAAATTGAATGACCCATCACCGGTCCTCTCGCCGGGGACGGTCGGAAGGTCGTGCCCCTCGAATGTCTCGTCTGCGTAATCGTTACCAGCCGAAGTCACCAGCAACTGGGAATCGAATGTTGCCTCATCCGTGCCCAGGTTGTCAAACTCCGCTTCGATGTTGAGCTCGCCGTTGCCAAGGTCGCCTGCGGTAACGGTGGCTTCACCCATCGTCACCTTCCAGCCGGCGTGCCAGAATGTCTGGTCGACTGTCACAGACTCCTCTGCAACTTCGCCGCCGCCTGGTGTCTCCTCCGCCGTTGCCTCCGGTGTCGCTGTCTCGTCGTCGTCATCGTCACCGCCGCCGCAGGCAACGACGAGCGCCACGATAAGGGCCAGTACGAACGCGATCAACAGGCGGAACATGTACTTGTTGGCTCCGGGCATGAAGCTTGCCTCCTCTGGGACTGTGGCCGGAAGTTTACCATAGTAGTCCCCCTTTTTGGGGCCTCGGGTGCCATGGAGCGCGCAAGGCTAGCACCGCGTAAGATCGAGTCTGAAGGTGGGTTTCATGGCCTCGATTGCGATAATCGGTGACTACAACCCCGAGTACATATCCCACGGGGAAACCGGCGAATCGATCGTCCAGGCGGCGCAGCGACTGGGCGTGGATGTGGTCCACGAATGGGTGCCAACCGAGGAGATCGCCTCACGCGGGGCAAAGCTGGCCCTCGCCGCGTACGACGGCTTCTGGGTGGCGCCGGGAAGCCCATACCGGAGTCTCGACGGCGCCCTCGCGGGCATTCGTTTCGCAAGGGAGAGCGGCAAGCCGCTTGTCGGCACCTGAGGTGGGTTCCAACATACTCTGTTAGAGTATGCGCGCCACGTGCTCGGTATGACTGAAGCCGGCCATGCCGAGTACCGTGTTGACCCCGAGACTGCCCTCATCACACCCGCCCACTGTGAGGTGCCCGAACCAGGCACGCCACGTTTGAAGGGGAAGCATCGGGTGACCCTCACGCCCGGATCCCTCGCCGCCCTCGCCTACGGCGCCACAGAGGTCTTCGAGGAGTTCCACTGTTCCAACGAACTCAACCGCCGCTATCAGCCGCTCTTCGAGCGCAGCACCCTCGGTGTCGTCGGCCTCGGGGACGAGGGCGAAGCGCGCGTGGTGGAGCTGTCTGGCGCGCGGTTCTTCGTGGCGACCCTGTACCTCCCGCAACTCTCGGCTGCGGAGACCGGATCACACCCGCTGATCGACGCGTTCGTGCGGGCTGTTGCCGGCTCCTAGCCGCGTTTCGTGAGCTTCTGCGCCTGCGCCGCTCGTGCGGCGGCGCTCTCCCCGCTGAGCCAGACCAGCGCTGTGCGTTGGGCCTCTTCGGGCGTCTCCCCCTCGATCCGGGCGATCGCCTCAGCCACGAGCGCCGCCTTCGTGTGCGCGTAGGCTTCCCGCGGGAATGAACCGAGACCCGCCGCGCGCCTGAACACGGTCTCCTCGAACTTGCCCGTGGCCAACAACTCCTCCACAACGCCCAGGCGCACGGCCTGGCCAGCTGGATACGTCGCCGCGCCCAGCAGCATCTCGCTCGCCTGTTGGTGAGTCAGCCGCGACCGAACCACTTCGAACGCCGATTTTGGAAACGAAGCCCCGATCTCCACCTCGTTCAAGCCTATCCGATACTCCGCGTCCAGCCCCAGCCGGTAGTCGCACGCCAGCAGGAGCACGATGCCGCCGGCGATAGCGTGGCCGCTCAGCATACCCACCGTCGGCTTCGGGAAGCGCAAGAAGCTGAGCATACACGTCCTCAGCGCCGCGAACGGATCCGCGGGCGAGCCGCCGCTGGTTACCGCCGTTTGAAAGTCGATACCGCCGCGGATGTCCAGGCCGCCGCTGAAGAAGCGCCCAGCGCCTGTCAGCACGACGGCCCGGATCCCGTCGTCGGCTTGGGCGGCGTCCAGCGCCGCAGTCAGATCGTTGAGTAGCTCCGGCGTGATCGCGTTTGCTGGCGGGCGGTCGAGGGTCAGTAAGCGAACGCCACCGTCGCGGTCTTCGGAACGCACGGTTGTCATGGCAGAAGTTTAAGGGAAGCGCGTGGTGCAGGGTAGGAGGCTGGGCCAAATAGAAAGCAGGGGCCCGTTCGGGCCCCTGCTCGAATTATCTGGTCCGGCTTAGTAGTTCCGGCGTCCCGATGACGGCTGCTTGCTGAAGCAGTCGCTGCAGTACACCGGCCGGTCGCCGCGAGGGAGGAACGGTACCTGGGTCTGCTTCCCACACTGGGCGCAGGTGGCATCGTGCATCTCGCGGGGGCCGCGGCTGTAACCGCCGCCGCCACCACCGCCGTATCCACCACCACCGCCGGCGCGGCGCGCGGAGCGGCAGCTGGGACAGCGCTTCGGCTCGTTGGTGTAGCCCTTCTCAGCGTGATACTGCTGGTCTTCGGCCGTAAACGTGAACGAAGCTCCGCAGTCGACGCATGTCAGGGTTCTGTCCTGATAGCTCATGATGGTCTCCTTTCCTTAAGGCTTGGCAAAGGTCCGACCATCTTACGGGGAGTCCCGTTGCGGGGCCCGGTGCGAGGGAAGAACTATACCGCGAAACAGTGTAACACAGTTCGCGCGCGCCATTCTGAGCGCAATGGCACCAACTTTCGATGACATTTGAAGGGAATCGCAACCGTCCTGCACCCTGTCGGCGCTCACGCTCGCAACACAGTCCGTAGTATCATCGTCACGCCAACTCACCGCAGGGAGGTATCACATGGGATTCCTGGACCGCCTGTTCGGAAAGAAGGACGCCGCCCCCGCCGCCGTCGCAGAAGTGCCCGTCGAAGAAGAGTGTCCCCACGGCTCTATGTCACCGCACTGGGACAAGCCCGAGGACTTCGGTAAGAATGAAGCGATCGCCGCCTACATCTGCGACTCCTGCGGAAAGCACTTCAGCCGCGAGGAGGGGGAGCGCGTCATGGCCACTGCCGGCGAGGTCGTAAAGATCGACGACTCCGTCCGCAAGACCACGGAGGAGATGACCGAAGGCGAGAAGCACGGCGAGGGCTAAGCCCGGCGCCGCCACGCTTGTCTCCTAAACAAACAGGGGCCCGTGTGGGCCCCTGCTAGGTTTCTGGCTCTTGTTCAGACTACCAACTGCGTGATGCCGTCTGCGGCTGCTTGCTGAAGCAGTCGCTGCAATAGACCGGGCGGTCTCCGCGTGGCACAAACGGCACTTCGGTAGCCTTGCCGCACTGTGCGCAAGTCACCGGGTGCATTTCCCGGGCGCTGCCGTAGCCGCCGCCGCTGCCGTAGGCCGTGCTGCTGTAGCCGCTTCCGCCGGCGCGCCGGTTCGAGCGACAGCTCGGACAGCGCTTGGGCTCGTTGGCGTAACCCTTCTCCGCGTGGTACCGCTGGTCGTCCGCGCTGAACGTGAACGCACTGTTGCAGTCCTGACAATTGAGTGTTTTGTCCTGATAGCTCATGATGGTCTCCTTTCCATCTAATTTGGCAAAGGTCCGACCATCCGAGCGGGGAGACCCACGTGGGTTCCCGATATGAGGGAGGAAACTGTTACCTGCATGACAGTGTAACACACGCCCTGCATCGGCCCCGTTCTAGCCAATTGCGGGCTAAACGCGGGCGAGCCGCCCAACAGGCGTACAATGATGACGGAGCGTGAAGCTCGAGATCCTCGGTGGCAGTGGACTGCCGGGGGCGCAAGTTGCCCGCCAAACGGTGGGCGGGAGGCGTGCCATGGGCATCCTTAACAGTCTGTTCGGCAAGAAGAAGGAAGCGGCGCCGGCTGCCGTCGAAGACGCAGCGGCCAGCACTTGCCCCCACGCCGCGCTAGGCCCCCACTGGGACTCGCCCGCCGACTTCGGCAAGCGCGACCTCATCGCCTTCTACGTCTGCGAGGCGTGCGGCACCAAGTTCGGCCGCGAAGAGGGAGAAGCGGCGATGATCGCGGCCAGCCAGACCGTGAAGGTCGATATGTCGATGCGCAAGTCCGTCCAGGACGCCGAAGACGCCGCCGCGTCCGCTGACCAATCCTAGCGCCCCCTGTTACCCGTTTGCTGTCAGCTCTTTTGTAAACAACATTTGTGGACAACAGGGGGTGATTATGGCAAGCAGGCACGCCTCGCGCAGGAGGCTGCAGGCCGCATCTGCCTGCTGAGAGCCGCTGAGACGAGGCGCCTACTCCTGATCCAACAGGGTCACCGCGCCCGTGCCCCTGGGTGACCACGCCTGACCCCCTGAGCGGCTTTGACCCCACCGCCGGCATCGCGATATAACCATCGTGTCGGTGTAGACAAATCCGCGACCGCCCGCCGCTCCCTCTGCCATACGCTTGGTAGCGAGCCACAGCTAGCCCCAGACGGCCGCCCCTCGGGAGGGTCCGTTATGGTGCAATCGACCTGGAATTCCACCTGGCACGATGATTTCGATCGCGTTTTGTACTCCATGACGAAGCGCGAGCGGAACGGCCTCCAGCGTTGGGGGCTGCTCAGCGTCCAGGGGCGCCGCGTGTTCGTCGCCGCATCCGGGCGTCTCTCCCTCGATGTGGCCTACTCGGCGTACGTCCTCGAGCAGGCCGTCCTCGCCCTCAACCCCACGCCCGTCGCCATGTGCCTCACCTGCGGCGTCGCCGTCGGCAGCGACCACGGCCTGCACCTGACCTTCTGGGCCCCCGGCCGCTTCGACGAGATCGGCTTCACCGACATGCACTTCTGCTCATCCCTCTGCCTCCGCGCCAGCGCCCAGGAGTTCGCCGACAGCGGCAGCTGGGGCGACATGCCCTCACACAGTGCACTTCCCGCCGCCCTTGCCAGCTAGATGGCCCGGACAAACCCCGCTCCGCGCCAGACGTGGTACAGTGACAACAGTGGTGAACGTTTAGGCCCCCGCAGGCTTTAGCCTGACGACCTGGGCTCGTGGTGACCCGAACCTGACCCGCTCCACGCGAAGGAGGGTCATATATGGCTTACCAGGCCACGCATCTCAACTGTGGCGATTGCCACCATCCCTTCGCGTTCAGCATCGAAGAGCAGCGGCTCTGCGCTGAGCTGGGGTTCGATCGGCCCGCACGCTGTCCTGCCTGCCGCCTGTCGCTGGAGGTCGCCCGCCGCCCTGTCCCCGCCGCCTCCGTCCTCGCTTGGTGACCAGCCTCGAACGACGCCGAGGGCGCAACGATCGTGAATCACATCTAAGGAGGCCCCGATGCAGACTTTGACATACAACATGGAACGATGGACCACCGAGGAGCTCATCGGAGAGGTCGTGCTACGCACCGCCACCGACGCATCTGCCCTCCGCATGGTCGAGGGCGTGATCATCCAGGCGCGCCTCGACGCCGGCGACCGCCTGCGCGCCGAGGAGGCATCCCCGCTCGTACCGGGCGCCATCGCGCCCCCCGTCCGCGGCACCACCGAGATGGGCCTCGCCGAATACGCCGCCCCGGCGGTCGTCTCGCCGGCCCCCGGCCACGAAGTCGAGGCCGGCACCGTGGACGCCCATGCCCACGACCACACCCACGGCAAGAAGGCCCCATGGAAGCTCGCCGCGCACTTGCATCCGCACCTCCACCCCGACGACCTGCTCGCAGACGGCGAGCTAAACGGCCACACCCACGCCCGCGCCCACGCCGGCCTGCCCTGGGAGCACCCCGACCCCGTAAGGGGTCATCTCCCCCTGTCATCCTGAGGTACGAAGGATCTGAGGCGCAGCTAACGCTTCACTTGTGCTGTCGCTTCCCCCCCCGGATGGCGCCGCGCCT
Source organism: uncultured Chloroflexia bacterium (assembly GCA_963717065.1). Taxonomy (GTDB): domain Bacteria; phylum Chloroflexota; class Dehalococcoidia; order SM23-28-2; family RBG-16-64-32; genus CAVQVC01. The sequence continues at coordinate 469,340 of CAVQVC010000001.1, forward strand.
GGGGTTCACCAACCGCGCCCGCTGCTGGCTGCCGACTGCCCGCCGTCCGCTACACTACCCCCATGGACGTCCACCTCCTCGACGGCACCTACGAGCTCTTTCGGCACCACTTTGCCGTTCCCTCGCACATCACGGCGAAGGGGCGTGAAGTCGCCGCCACTCGCGGCGTTCTCGGCTCCGTCCTCGGCATGCTCGAGGGCGCGGCCACGCACCTCGGCGTCGCCACCGACCACGTCATCGAGTCCTTCCGCAACGACATCTGGCCCGGCTACAAGACCGGCGCCGGCATCGACCCCACGCTCCTCCAGCAGTTCCCGCTGCTCGAAGAGGCGCTCGAGGCGATGGGCGTCGTCGTCTGGGCGATGGTGGACCTGGAAGCGGACGACGCCCTCGGCGCCGCCGCGCTCCAGGCGTCTCAATCAACGGAGGTCCGGCGCGTCTTCATCTGCACTCCGGACAAGGACCTCGCCCAGTGCGTCGTCGGCGACCGCGTCGTCCAGTTCGACCGCCGCAAGCGCCTCATGCTCGACGAGCCGGCGATCGTCGAGAAGTTCGGCGTCTCCCCGAAGTCAATCCCCGACTACCTCGCGCTAGTCGGCGACAGCGCCGACGGCTTCCCGGGCCTGCCCGGCTTCGGCGCGAAGTCAGCCGCCGCCGCGCTGAGCCGTTGGAAGCACCTCGAGTCGTTCCCGGGAGACTGCGGGGAGTGGGACATCGGCCGCGGCGCCGACCGCCTCTGCGCCACGTTCAGAGAACAGAGCGACCTCGCCTACCTCTTTCGCGACCTGGCCACGCTACGCACAGGGGAGCGCCTCTTCGACTCCGTAGAAACACTCCGCTGGACGGGCCCCACGCCGGCCTTCGAAGGGATCGCCGACCGGCTGGAGATGCCGGAACTCTGGGAGCGGGCTCTCGCGCTCTCATCCTGAGCGTGACACTCAGGTCAGAATATCCTACTCCCACTCGATGGTGCCGGGAGGCTTCGACGTGATGTCGTACACGACCCGGTTCACCGCCGGCACCTCGTTGACGATCCGGTTCGCGATCTTCGCCAGCAGGTCGTAGGGAAGCCGCGCCCAGTCCGCTGTCATCGCGTCCTCGGCTGTTACGGCACGGATCGCGACGGCCCAGCCGTAGGTGCGGTAGTCGCCCATCACGCCGACGCTCCTGGTGTCGGTGAGGACGGCGAACGCTTGCCAGAGATCGCGGTACAGTCCGGCGCGTTTGATCTCCTCCATCACGATCCAGTCGCAGCCACGGAGAGCGTCCAGCTTCTCGCAGGTGACCTCGCCGATGACGCGGATCGCCAGCCCGGGCCCCGGGAACGGTTGCCGGAACACCATCTCTTCGGGCAATCCGAGGGCGAGGCCGACGTTGCGCACCTCGTCCTTGAAAAGGTATCGAAGCGGCTCGATCAGCTCGAACGTCATCTCCTTCGGCAGCCCGCCCACATTGTGGTGAGTCTTGATGACGACAGCGGCCTTGTTCGCGGCGCCGTTCCCCGGCGCGGTTGGCGACAGGATGGAAACCTGGCCCCCGGCTGAGGGCTGATGGCTGACAGCCGAGGGCTGGTCGCCACCGGATTCGATTACGTCGGGGTAGGTGGTGCCCTGGGCGATGAAGTCTACGGTGCCTAGCTTGTCCGCCTCCTCCTCGAAGAGCCGGATGAACGTTTCTCCGATGATCTTGCGTTTCTGCTCGGGTTCGGTCACGCCCGCTAGGGCGCCGAGGAATCGGTCCACTCCATCGACGTGGATGAGCGGGATGCGCATGTTTCGCTCGAAGGTTTCGACGACGCGTTCGGGTTCTTCCCGGCGGAGCAGTCCATTGTCAACGAATATGCAGGTGAGCTGGTCGCCGATAGCCTTATGCACGAGAGCCGCGGTGACAGCCGAGTCGACGCCGCCCGAGAGGGCGCAGATGACGCGGCCCTGACCCACACGGGCACGCACCTGCTCAACCGCAGACTCGATGAAATTGTCAGGAGTCCAGTCGCCGGAGCAGGCACAGATCCGTTTCACAAAATTGTCGATGATCACCTTGCCCTGGGGAGTGTGAACGACCTCGGGATGGAACTGAATGCCGATGATGCCGGCGTCGTTCCCGAATGCAGCGATTGGCGATGAGTCCGACGACGCGAGGGTCCGGAATCCTGCGGGAAGCGCCGTGACCTGGTCCCCGTGGGACATCCAAACCTGCGTCGCCGCGTCCAGCCCTTCAAAGAGCGGCCCGGCGTCGGCTGAGCGATGAATCACGGCGTGCCCGTACTCACGTTGGTTGGCTGCGGCGACTTTGCCGCCGAGCTGATGAGCGAGCAGGTTCATACCGTAGCAGATACCGAGGACGGGAAGGCCGGACTCGAAGACGTAGGCCGGGGCATGGGGGGCGCCATCGTCATAGACTGAGGCGGGGCCGCCGGAAAGGATGATTCCGCGCGGATTGAGGCGTTGCAGCCGTTCCCAGGGCGCGTCGAAGGGAACCAGCTCGCAGTACACGCCGCACTCCCGGATGCGCCGGGCGATGAGCATCGAGAACTGCGAGCCGAAGTCCAGAATGACGATGGATTCTGAGGTGGCAGATGCCAGCTGTGCGGGGCCGGCAAGGGACGGTTCGGCGCCTTCTCTCTCTTCTGCAGTTTGCAGGTAGGAGGAGACTTCGAGGTCGTCGGAAGTGGTGGGGTGCTGAGTGTCGGGGGGGTTCATGAAGGAATGATAGCAGGGATAATTCGTAGCTGACAGTGGCGGCGCTCAGCCGGGCTGCGCCTCGCGGAAGTAGCGCGGGCTAGCGGGGCTGGTACTTTGAGAGGTCCGCCTGCGTGATACGGGCTGTGTCCTCCCGTCCCAGGGCCACTCGCACGTCGCCGATGGTGACAACCTTGCCGGTGAAGGAGAGCGGTTGCGTGGCTATCCAGAGCGTCGCTTCGGAGGCCGCGTCTGGCTTGTCCCACGTCGAAAGGTCAGCGCCCGGGTTGCGCAGCGCCCAGCCTTCCGTGGCGATCATCAGCTCGATCCGGAGGGCGTTCACCGCGATGTTGTGCTGACGCAGCTCCTCTCCCGCGTACCACGTGAGCTTCTCCAGCGCGATCTTGGAGACCGAGTAAGAAACCATCCCCGGCAGCATCGCCTCTGCGAGCATCGAAGAGATGTTGACGATGCGTCCGGACTTGCGCTCGATCATGTGGGGGAGAAACGCCTGCATGCACATCACTGGTCCGCGCAGGTTGACGTTCATCACCAGGTCCCAGCGCTTGAGTGGCGTTTCGTGGAACGGCGCGGGCGAGCTGATGCCGGCGTTGTTGACGAGAATATCGCAGCGCCCGAACTCCTGGATCACCCGGGCTGCAGCGGCCTGAATCTGCTCCTGGCTGGTGACGTCAAGCGGGATGGAGAGGGCGCGCCGCCCCTCCGCCTCGACGAGACGCGCAGTCTCTTCGATGGTGCCGGGGAGCTTCGATGGTGCGGACTCCGATGAGCGGGCAGTGACGACGACGTCGGCGCCGGCCTTCGCGAAGTCGATGGCGATCTGCTTGCCGATGCCGCGGCTCGCGCCGGTGACTACGGCGACCTGGTCAAGGAGGGGCTTGTCTTCAGTCATGGCGACACTATGCGGCGGTTCACGAATGTTGGTCAAGCGAGATTCAGTGGCTGTTCACGGGTCCGGCCACTGATCGGCGACGCTCACCGAGACATCGCCCCGTGTCGCGATAATCTCGACGACTGTGTCGGCGCCACGCCTCTCATAGCAGAGGTCGATCTCGGCGGGGCCAAGGCGCAGGGCCTTGATATCGACGGTCCCGAGCCAATCGGGAAGCCGCGGACGGACGATGTACAGCCGCTGGTTGCCTGCATCCGGAGAGAGTCCTAGGATGGCCTGAGTTATGAGCGGAAAGGCGCCGGCAGCCCAGGCTTGCGGGCGGCAGGCAACAGGGTAGGGGACCGGGGAGTTGTGGACTGAGCGAGTCTCGCCACCGAAGAGTTCCGGGAGGCGGTAGTAGGGGAAGGCGCGGGCGCTGTCGAAAAGGGCGGTGGCAAGGCGGTTCAGCTCGCGCTCGAATCCGTAGCGTTTCAGGCCCATGGCGATGATCGAGTTGTCGTGGGGCCAGACGGTGCCGGTGTGGTACCCCTGGGGGTTGTAGCGAGGCGAGTCTTCGCTGAGTGTGCGGATCCCCCAGCCTGAGAACAGGTCTTTCTTGAACATGCGGCGGGTTTGCATCCCGGCTTGTTCGCGCCCGGCAATCCCCGTCCAAAGCGCGTGTCCGGGGTTCGAGGTTCCCGAGGTGCCCGGCTGCCCGTCTCCGTCCAGCGCCAGCACGAAGGAATTCTCCCCGTTCCAGAAGTCACGCCGGAACGCCGATTTCAAAGCGTCGGCCTTTCGCTGGAGACCCTTGGCGGTCTCGGGGTCGCCGATCTGGTGGAAGACGGTTGCCAACCCGCGCATCGCTCCGTAGACGTATGCCTGCACCTCCACGGGTGCGATCGGTGGCGCAAGAAGCGATCCGTCCTGGTGGATCATCGAGTCCCAGGAGTCCTTCCATCCCTGGTTGACGATTCCTTGAGGGGAACGTTTCTCGTACTCGACATAACCATCGCGGTCAATATCGCCGTACTCCTCAATCCAGTGGAGGGCGGCACGGAGATTGGTCTGCAGGTGGGTCATGAGCTCGATGTCGGCGGTCCAGCGAAAATACTCCGCGGCGAGCAAGAGGAAGAGGGGGGTTGAATCGATGCTGCCGTAATAAGGCGAGAAGGGGAGCGAGCCCGTGCGGGTCAGCTCACCGGCGCGGAGCTCGTGGAGGATCTTTCCAGGCTCCTCGTCGCGCCACTCGTCGAATTTCTTACCCTGGTGGCGGGCCAGAGCTGCCAGGCATTGCCTGCTCATGTCCGGCTTGAGCCACAGCGCCTGCAGGCCGACGATCGCGGTGTCTCGCCCAAAAAGAGTGTCGAACCACGGCGTGCCTGCTGCCGGATAGCCTCCCTCTAACTTGTCGTGATTCCAGAGCATCCGCAGGTCCTGCAGCGAACGGTTGAGGACGGCGTCGAAAAACTCGTTGTCGGTCTTGACCGATGTGGCCTTGCTCAGCCAGCGGCGGTATTCCCTCTCTACGACAGCGAAGCGCGCAACTCCCTGCGGCGCCTCCAGGCGCCCGTCCACAGTCACGACCAGTCGGATGACAGTGCTTTCGCCTTGGTCCAGGCGTGTCGGGAATTCGACCGAGGCGGCGCCACCCTCAACCTGAACGCTGCCGGGACGAGGCTCGAACATGACCATGGTTTGACGCGTGCGGCCATCGCTGCCGGTGGATGCCATTCGGATCGCTCCGTCGCTCCACGAAGCGGGCACCGCTCTCCCTTCCTCCGCTCCCTGAAACCCGCGCACGGCGAAGATATCGGCGAAGTCTGACGCAAAGTTGAAGGTGAGTTGGAGGTCCACTGGAAATGTGTTGTAGTTCGTCACCTGTACGATCTCTTCCAGCACATCCTCCACCACGCGTGTTCTCTGCACTTCGACCGTTCCTGGGGGGAGATTGCGCCCGGTCGCGTCGTTCATCGCGAAGTTCGTCACGACGTGCTGGGAACTGTAACCGAGCTCGGCTGTCGAGAGGAGCACCATCGGCCGGTGCGTAGAGAAGGCGAACTCGAAGGTGGAGAGATAGCGAGTGTCCGCGAAATAGAGACCGTAGCCGTTGGCGTTCCCTTCGGGGACCTGGCCGGCGACGTTCGTGAGGAGGAACATGTCCCGCTCGCGGATCACCAGGGCATCGCGGATGTCCTGGATGGCCATCGGTTCCGCCTCCGGGAGGAGGCGGGTCTTGCGGCGGGGAGCGGGGCGCTGTGTCTGGTTGCTGGGGGTCCGGGTCGCCGGTTTGTCGCTTTGCTTCACGCCACGCGGATCGTCGTATTGCCGTTCGTGCGCCTGTCACCCTGCGCCGCCCTCGCTGCCTCCAGGCGGGATGGGGTGGTCCTGCGCTCGCTTTCCAGGATACGACGATACACGGACATGTAGTTTGCCGCCATGATCGGCGCGTCGAACCGCCGCTCGACATTTTCGCGGCAGGCTGCCGGGTCGATCTCAGACACGCTGTCCACGGCCTCGACCATCTCATCAATGGTGTCGACGACGAAACCCGTCTGGCCGTGGCGTATGATCTCGGGCGCGGCGCCGCGCCCGAAGGTGATTACCGGTGTGCCGCAGGCCTGCGCCTCAGCGAAAACCAGGCCGAAGGGCTCCTCCCAGGTGATCGGCATGAGCAGGGCGTGGGCGTCCTTGTACAGGTCTCGCTTCATCTTTGCGTCGGCCTCTCCGACAAAGCGCACGCGGTCGCCGTCTATGAGGGGCTCGACCTTGGCGTGGTAGTACTCGCGGTCAGCCGGGTCCACTTTGCCAGCCATGATCAGGCGCCGCCCGCTGCCAAGAGCCACCTCGACGGCTGTCTCTGGGCCTTTCTCCGGCGAGACCCGCGAGAGGTAGAGCAGGTACTCTCCCTTCTCCTTCTGGAAGGGAAAGCTGGGGACATCGATGGCGTTGTGCACCACCCCGGCGAAGCGCGCGTGTTTCGAAGAGGGAAGGCAGTTGCGCTGGGCGGCGCTAATTGAGTTGTAATAGCCGCCGTACCGGTCCCAAATCATCTGCGTATCCCGTGTGATCATGCAGTGCATCGTCGTCAGCATCGGCACGCCCGCGACGAGGCTGGCCAGTGCCATTATTTCTTCGCCGGCGTGGTTGTGCACGATGTCATAATTGTGCGCTTCGGCAAGGGATGTTGAGGCGTGATGGAGCACGTAGTAAGACTTGGCATCGATATCGTCAGCACTGCGGAGGCTACGGGGGTAGCTGGCGCGCAATGAGGCCGAGGTCTGCGAGTCGCCTGATGCGCAGAGAGTGACGTGGTGACCCATCCGCACCAGCTCTTCGACGAGCAAGTGCACCACGGACTCGGTGCCGCCATAGGCAGGAGGCGGTACTCGCTCCCAGAGCGGGGCAATCTGAAGTATTCGCATGGTCTCCTTGAGAGAGGGGCGCCTCGGGGTGGGCGCGGAGTCGGGGCGGTGTTATCAACAAGTATAACGTCTGAAACCCGCTTTCGGTCACGGTTCGAGCGCCTTCATGTTGACAACTTCATGACGCCTTGGTCACTAGCCGCCCGCGGGGCCGAGCCTTACGATGGTCACATGGCTACACGAGATCTTCGTTTCGCAGCGGACGAAAAAAGCATCAAGAACCTGGCCCCGGCGCTGGTCGGCAAAGCGATGTCTTTCTGGGAAGAGAACCAGCTGAAGCGCGGACGTGTCACGGCGGCCGATGTCGCACGCGATCGCTATGGCAACCCCTTCATCCAGGTCGAGATCGAAGAGGACAAGGCACCGGCCGGGGCCTAGCGGATTTTGACGCCGCGGCCAGGCCGTTTGTGACCCGCTGGAACTCAATAGCGAAGGGGACGGCATTCGTAACCGTCCCCTTCGCTAGCGGCTGGGACCTAATCAGCCCTTGTTGTCGATGATCTTCGGTAGTCGCACTAAGCCCACAACCACCATCCAATTCCCACCAGAAAGTGTCAACCGGGGTAGCATCCCTATTCCTAGGTATGTGAAAAGATGGGGGAGTTATCGTGGTATTTGGACAGACTGAAGAGTACGTTCCTGCGTCAGCTAATCCGGATCAGGATCGGGATCAGTATCGCGAAGATCAGCAGCAGAGATGCGACGACGATCACCCACTGAGGGATGATCCCCTCGCGCTTCGGCTCCCAGCCGGCGTAGCCGTGGGCCTCGGACAAGTCGTAGTCGGGGTCGCTTTCGTCCGGGATGTATGAGTCGTCGTCCTCATCCTCATCGTAGTAACCCTCAGGCTCGCCCTCGTCCCAGTCCTCGGGATTGTCCCAGTCCGTGAACGGTTCGCTCGCGAGTTGCTCCTGGCCGGCTTGCTCCTTGCGTCGCTCGTGCATCCTGCGTCCAGTTTAGCATCGTGAGGCAGGTGTGATGCCGGTCACATATCGTTCGCGCAAGAGCGTCGATACTGGGCGCCGAAAGTGCAAATTCGTTTCACTGTTGCCGCCAGTCGCGTAACCATCAACGAATGTGCGAATCATATCTAGGGAAGGCCCTAAAAGCGTTGACAGGCGTGGCCTTCTGTGCTACAAGGAATTCATAACTTAGTGCTTGCTAAGCAGTCCCTCCCGCACGCGGGAGGACGGGGAGGTCACCGCCATGGCAGTTGACGTCGATACCCTTCAGAAACTCCGCGCCGAGCCCGAAGTTGCCGCGCTCGATCTGAGCTGGCTCAATCTCGAGGAAAATGGACACCCCTGGGGAATCCGTGCCAAGCCCGGCAAGCGCGGCCTCACCCTCGACGAGATCGAGATCGGCCCCATCGGGGAGGTTCCCGAGCACTCCGACAACCGCAGCATCCGCGCCCGTGGCAGCGTGCCACGCCCGGACGCCCCGCGTGTTCCCGGCTCCTACGAGGGCCGCGCCGACGTCTATTCCGAGAACACCCGGCTGCTCTACGAAGAGGCAGTGCAGCGCCAGTGGTCCTCCGCCACGGACATTCCGTGGCACGAGATCGAGGCGCTGCCAGATGACATTGAGCGGGCGATGTGCCAGCTCTGCACTTTCCTGACCGAGGTCGAGTTCATCGCCGGGGACACGCCCGGGCAGTGGCTCCCCAAGATCAACTCCGAGCACCACGAGGTGAAGCTCTTCCTCCTGACGCAGATCATGGACGAGGCACGGCACCTGGACGTCTTCCGCAAGCGGGCGTTCGCCAACGGTGGCGGGCTACTGAGTTCACTGCCGCAGGACGGCTTGCGGGTGATCATCGAGGCGAAAGATTTCACGGAGATGTCGGCGATCATGCACGTGGCCGCCGAGGGGTTCGTGCAGTCGCTCTTCCGGATGGGCGAGTACATCGGCCAGAACGACGCCGAGAAGCGGATCTTCCGGATGTGCGGGCAGGACGAGAGCCGCCACCTGGGCTTTGGCGTGATGCACCTGAAGTACGTGATGGAAAACGAGCCCTGGCGGCGCGAGGAGATCCACCACTACCTGGACAAGGTAGAGGGTACTCTGGCGCCGGACCCGTTCGACAGCGACCCCATCAACAACGCCGTGTTCGAGGCGCTGGCCATCCTCATGGGCGGCGGCGTGAAGAACATCGACAAGGGCGTGAGCATGGGCATGCAGGTGCAGCGAAAGCGCGTGAACGAGTACATGCACCGGCTGAACGTGGCCGGCCTCGGCGACCGCCGCGACCGCATGCGCCCGATGCTGAAGCAGTTCTTGGACAACTAAGGGCGGCTGAGTCGACAGCGCACAACAGACAGCGGGCAGCTGTGTTAGCCGCTGCCTGACAACTGACTACCACCTACGCCTCAAGCGCCCCCTCAGCGAGAGGCGAAATCAGCGCCCCCGTCCCCGCGGGGGCGCTGCGTTTTACCCGGTGGCTCTGGCCGCTCCTTCTCCCGCGATCCGCCCGAAGACCGAGCCGGACATTAACCCCGATCCGCCCGCGTAGTTGTCGTAGAAGAGGCCGCCCACCAACTCACCTGCCGCGTACAGGCCCGGGATCGGGTTGCCTTCCGTATCGAGCACGCGCGCCTGGGGGTCGATGCGGAGCCCGCCGAATGTGAAGGTGATCCCGCAGGTCACGGCGTAACCGGTGTAGGGCGGCGAATCCAGCGGCTGAGCCCAGTTGGATTTCGAGGGCGCGATGCCTTCCGTGCGCTTGCCGTCGAGGATGGCAGGGTCGAACTCTCCCGGCTGGATTGCTGCGTTGTAGGCGTCGACGGTCCGAGTGAGGCCGGCTCGATCGATGCCGAGGGCGTCGGCGAGGTCGCGGATCGTGGGTGCGGTCGCGTGCGTGGCCTCGCGGATCCGGTACTCGTCGCGAAGGAGGTGTGTGACTTTCGCGTCGAAGATCTGGAAAGCGACGCGGTGCGGCTGACGAAGGATCTCGCGTCCATATTTCGCGTAGGTGTAATTGCGGAAGTCAGCGCCCTCGTCCACAAAGCGCTCGCCGTCGGCGTTCACGATGATGCCGAGCGGGTATGAGTGCTTCTGGTAGAGGTCGCCGATGCGGCGGTTGCCGGTTTCGGGAGCATTCAGATCCCAGGCGACGGCGTGACAGCCGGCCCAATCGCCCGCGGGTGCCGCGCCCACGTCAATAGCGGCCCGTATCCCTCCCCCGGTGTTGTGCTCGGTGCCGCGAACCTTCGCCTCGTCCCAGCCGGGACCCAAGTGCTCGCGGCGCAATTCCGCACTGGCCTCGAACCCGCCGCAAGCGAGGACGACGGCGCGTGCCGGAATTTCTTCGGGGCCCGTCGGGGTTTCGACTCGGGCGCCCGCGACGTGCAGCGCTTGGCCACCTCCCGCACCGGGCGAGCCAGTCCGTCTGCGCCCCACCCCGCCCCGAGGGTCGCCGCTGCGCGGCGCGGCGTCGGTGATCAAGCCGGTGAGGGCGGCGTCGTAGCGGACTTCGATCCCCGCAGCCTCTGCCACCTCGAACTGCCGATCGCATAGGCCGGGTCCGCCGCCCACCGCCTCGAGCACGAGTCCGCCCCAGAATCGGTGAATGCCGCCCTCGTTCACCGCTTGGCGACCATAGAGCGGGATCCAGCGGACGCCCTGGTGATGCATCCAGAGCATCGTCGGGTAGGCCCCGCCAACAAGTACCTCCACGAGGCCGGCATCAGCCTGGCCGCCGGAGACGCGCATGAGGTCTTCGCGGAACCGGACCTCGGGATAGGAGCCGACATCGATGGAAGCCGCTTCGGCGTCGGATAGGTCCGGCACCAGTCGACGGATGTCGTCGAGACTGTTGTAAGGGAATCGGAAGGCGCCGCCGGTGAAGAAGGTATTGCCGCCGCGGGCTTCACGCGGCGCCTTCTCGAGGACGAGCACCCGGCCTGCGCGCCTCGACGTCGCTCGCAACGTCTCGCGGGCGGCCAGGGCGGCGCACATCGCTGCATTGCCGGCGCCCGCGACGATGACGTCGTATTCGGTCATCGGCTGTCAGCCTTCGGCGGTGAGCGATTCGCGGGTGAAGAGCACAGCGTCTGCGAGGAGGCGGTCGATGTCCGTGTCCGCGTAACCCATCTCTCGCAGAATACCGGGGCCGTGCTGGCCGAGGGCGGGCGGTGGAACGTCGCTTGTGGTGGGTGTGGCGCTCAAGCGCATCGGCGGCGCGGGCATTCGAAGCGGGCCGAGGACGGGATGATCGAGTGAAAGCATGAGGTCGTTAGCGGCGACATGGGGGTCGTCCCAGACCTCCTCGGGGAAGTTCACGCGGGCGCACGGGACGTCGGCTGCGTCAAGGGAGGCGGTCCACTCCCCGGTAGTGCGGGCGCGGAAGGAGGCCTCGAACACATCGACGTTGGCCTGATGCGCCTTTCGCACGGCTTCGGAGAACCAGTCATAGGACATCTCGTCGACGGTGGGGTCGTCCGCCCCCAGGACATCTCGGAGGGCTCGGCGCTGGCGGTTGTTCAAGCAGGCCACGGCGATGAGGCCGTCTTTTGTCTCGTATACGCGGTAATAGTTGTTGCGGCCCCGCGCCGGGATGTAGCTCTGCCGGAGTTTGCTGACCTCATCGAAATGGAATCCATCCTTCAACTGTTCCGCCAGTTCGTGCAGGAACCCCTCGCGAACGGGGCGGTCGGTGTTTTCTATCGACAGCAGCGGCCGGTATTGCGCCGCGAGGCCCGAGGCGAAGAGGCTCGTCTCGATCTTCTGGCCCTTTCCCGAGGTCAGACGGGCGTACAGTGCATTGACGACGGCGAACGCCATGAACATTCCCGTCGTCAGGTCGGCGACCGCCAGTGTGGCGATGTAGGTGGGAAGCCCCTTCTCCAGCTTGTTCTCGTAGAGGACGATGCCGGTAGCGGCCTGCGAGAGGATGTCGAAGCCCGCGCGTCCGGCGTATGGCCCCTCGTTGCCGAACGCGGTGTTCTCGCAGTAGACGAGGCGCTCGTTTTCCCGGGAGAGAGTTTCGTAGTCAAGGCCGAGCCGGGCGGCCACTCCGGGCCGGTAGTTGACGACGACGATATCAGCGCCCTTTGCAAGCCGCTGGGCGATCGCCAGCCCCTCCGGCTTGGCCATATCGAGGGCGATGCTCTCCTTGCCCCTGTTCACTCCTAGGAAGCCGCGGCTCTCATACGGTGCTACGGGGGCAGTGTGCCGCCAGGCGTCGCCTTCCGGCTTCTCGATCTTGATGACGCGAGCGCCCATGTCTGCGAGCATCATCGTGCAGTACGGTCCTGCGATGTACTCGGTGAAGTCGGCGACGGTTATGCCCTGAAGCGCGCCCGGCATGCCCGTATCTTACCCGACGCCTTGAGGGACGGTGGATGCGCGCGTATCATGGATTCACAATGAGGCGCGTCCTCGGGAGCAGATTGTTGCCGCCGATCATGGCGGTCGTGTTGCTGCTGGCGTTCATTCCGAACGCCGTGTTCATTGAGCACTATGGACTGGTGCCGTCTCAAAGTGCGCGGACCTCCGCTGCAGAGAACCACGCCGCGCACGCCGGGGCCGTCTCGGACGCGGGCGTTCCAGCAAGCCAGAGCCACGCCACACACTGCCACGTAGGGCCCGACAACTGCTCGGCGTCTTCAGGTTTGAGCAACGCCATCATCCTGTCGGTCTTGCTGTCGATGCTCTTGCTTGGCGGCGCCGTGTTTGGGCTTCACGCGAATGCCGGTACATTGAGTCTGTTTGACCTGTCTCGCCGTCTAATAGTCCCCCCTAGACGAACCTCTGGTCTCTTTCAAGCGTAGTAATTACTAGAGACACGGAGGAATTTTCATGGCTTTACGCTCACTTGTCGCCGCTTCTGTAGCGGCCCTTGTGTTGATACTGGCTTTGAGCGGAGGACCCGGCAGCGTCTCAGCTCACGAACACCGCACCGTTGCCGAAAAGTACGAATTCGTTGTCGGCTGGAACGGCGAACCGGCGATCGGCGGCCAACCCAACGCAGTGTGGGTTGGCATCACGTTGTTCGAAGGTGGGGTGCCCGAAATCACTGAAGAGAACGAGGATGAAGACCTGGGCGGTGTTCCGGTGGAGGACGCCAGCGAAAACTTGAAGGTAACCGTGAGCACGGGCGGCGGTGCTGATTCGATTGAACTGCCGCTCGAGCCATCGTTCGGAGAACCCGGCGCCTACGTAAGCACGCCGATCATCCCTGCTCCCGGTGACTATGCGTTTGCCTTCAGCGGCACGCTGCCCGATGGCACCGCGGTGGACGAGACATTCGAGTCTGGGCCCGACACCTTCGACACGGTGGATGACCCGGCGGAATTGCAGTTCCCGGCTGCGACTGCGGCGGCGAGCGACACGTCATCAAGCAGCGATAGCGACGACGACACCGGCACGATCGCGCTGGTGGTCGCCTTGGTCGCGGTGGTCGCGGCAGCGGTAGCGGTTATCCTGGGCCTCGTGGCGTTCACCAAGAAGGCCAGCTCGTAGAGCGAAGTGTGATCAGGTGAAGCGATTTGCGGCGCCGGCAGCCCTGGCGCTGTTCGTGTTGGTCCTGGCGCTGGGGGCTCGTGCCCCCAGCGCCGAGGCCCACGCATTCCTTTCGCGCTCAATACCGTCTCAGGGCGAAGTACTGCCCTCAGGACAGTCTCCTCCCGAAATCATCCTCTACTTTACGGAAGCTATCGAACCAAAGTTCAGCAATGCATACGTAGTCGACACCTCCGGCAAGCGGTGGGAGGTCCCCAACGAGGGCGCCTTCCACATCCATACCGACCCGACAAACCCGGGGCTGATCATGCAGCCGCTGATGCCCAACGGCACCTACACGGTCGTCTGGGACGTGATCTCCGCGGTTGACGGCCATCGCACCAAGGGAATCTACTCCTTCTTTATCGGGCCGCCACCGATAGCGCCGATAGACCCTTCGGCGCCTCCTCCGGGCGTAGACCTGGGAACAACTTCCACGCCCCCCGAGGCGCTCCAGGTGTTCGCACGTTGGGCGAACTTCGCGGCGATGGCTGTGCTCATCGGAGCCGTCGTGTTCCCATTCCTCATCCTGCCGGCGGGCGTGGCCGCCCTCAAGCGCAGCCCCTCGGCGGGTCAGGCTGCCGAACGCGGCATACGGATCGGCAGATGGACAGCGCTGATTGGCGCCATCGCTCTGGTAATAGCAAGCGTGCTCGGCCTGTGGGTGCAGACGTGGCTTGCCACGGGCGAGTCTGCTTCCATCCAGGCGTTACGCGATTTCGTTTCGAGCACTCGCTACGGTGACGTGTGGACAGCGCGAATGGCGCTCGTTGCGGGCGCTGTTGTCGGATCCGGGCTCCTGTTCGTCCGGCGGGGTACCCTGGAGCGCTCGCTGCTTGATCCGGCGAACACGGCCTGGGCCGTCCTTATTGCCCTCTCCCTGGCGATTCCTGTGACGACGAGTTTGAACAGTCACGCGGCAGCCGGCGGCAGCTTCGACCTGTCAACCGCCGTCGACTATGTACACCTGGTCGCGGGGGGGCTGTGGATTGGCCTCTTGATCCAGCTGCTCCTGTTCATCTTGCTGGCGATGCCGCGGCTGGAAGAGCATGCGGGCTTCCTGGCCGCGACGGTGAAGCGGTTTTCCTGGGTGGCTGTGCCTACGGTTGCGGTCGTCGTCGTGACGGGTGTCATACAGTCGATCGACCGGCTTGGAGGCATCGACGAGCTATTCGATTCCGATTATGGAATCACGCTCGCGGTCAAGATCGTGTTGCTGGCGCCGCTACTTGTGATCGCCGGCGCAAACCTGTTGATATTTGGCCCTCGATTTCTGTCCTACGCTCGTGCCAAAGCGCAGGCGGCGCTCGCGCGCTTCCGGCGCTGGGAGGGCGGGTTCAGGGTTGCCGTCGTCGCTGAAATCGCGATCCTCGTTGCGATACTCGGAGTAACGGGCCTTCTCACGAATACTTCGCCTCCCGGTTCAGCGCAGGGAAACCAGACGGGGGCGCCGGACAACAGTGCAAATGTGGTGCCGACGCCCCAGCCGGACTCGGGTGTCGCGATCGTGGACGACCTGAGCATCAGTGTTTGGGCCGATCCCGGCACCCCGGGGAACAACGCGGTCAACGCCCTCGTACTGGATCAGAAGGGCGACGAAGAGACTATCCAGCGGGTTATCCTCAGGTTCAAATATCTCGATCAAGACTTGGGCGTATCCCAGGTTGAGGCAGAGGCGCTGCATCCCCCCAGCCACTACGTCGCTGAGACCAGTGACCTCAGCTTGCCCGGGAAATGGGAAGTCCAGGTAATTGTGCGGCGGGAAGGCCTCCTGGACACTACAGGCACCGTCGAGTTAGACATTACAGCGTGATCCCTCGCGTTTTCCTGTCGGCCGGTGCCGCCGCATTGGCCGTAGTGGCGTTGCTTGGCGTCTCCTGTTCGAGCGGTTCGGGGACTGGTGAGGCGCCATCTACTCCAGCATCGCGCAACGCGACCGGCTTGCCGACCTCGGCGGCGACAGCCCCGCCAGCAGGCGGGTTCCAGGGTGATCTGATCGTCTACCGCAATACTCTTCAAGCTGACGCCGTGGCTGTGAGCCTCAACTACGCGGATGTATGGAGCTTCGACTATGACTCTGCCAACGAGTCCGTCCTGGGCGTTGACTGCACTCGCGACGGCGCGAGTGCAGCATATCTGATGGAGAACAACACCTCCTTGGACAATCGCCTCATCGTGGTCACCGGAGGTGTGCGCAAGGAGTACCCTCTCAGTGGAGAGATCGTGGGGATGGCTTGGTCACCGGAGGGGTCGAAGATCGCTTTGACTGCATATATACCGGACCGAGCATCGGGGCGCCTTTCCGTCCTCGATATCTCAAACGGACAGGTCACTGATCTAGCCACTCGGCCGGGAACGATTGGCTATCCGCGCTGGGCGCCGGATGGGAACAGAATTGTTTACGATGCCACGGTGGAGCGAGGAAATCAGCTGTTTGTCTACACGCTGGGCCAACCGGAGCCACAACAGATCACAAGCACCGATCAGAACGCATTTGGCCCCGACTGGTCTCCCGTGAGCGATGAGATCGTCTTCAGCAGTTTCGCCGCCGACGGAAACCCGCAGCTCTTTACCGTGTCGGCGTCCGGTGGGGAGATGAAGCAGCTGACGAGCTCGCAGGTGTTCAAGGCGAACCCGCGCTGGTCGTCGGATGGACAGCGAATTGCATACGTGGGTACTGTACCGATCCCGATGGCTGCGAATCTGGGGGGAGGCGCTTCGCCTGTTTCACTCTCGCTACACGATGCTCTTTCTCACAACGTGGCCGTCTTCACGTCCGCGCCGGATGGCTCCGATGAGGTGCCATTCACAGATGTGAACCTGGACGCGTGGTTGTTGGGCTGGTGCACGGCCGGGCCTTGGTTGGACGAGGGATGGACGCGGCAATAGCGGGCGTGTTCGCCGCCGGTCCGGTGTTCCTGCACTACGGGGGCGCCGACGAGAACGGGCCGCTACTGTTCGTTGTCGGGGTGGGAGTGCTGATCGGCTTGTTTCTGGCCTGGCGACGGCGATAAAGGGGGTGCGGGCGCCCGAGAACAGAATGAGGGTGGTGGGCGATGGTGGACTCGAACCACCGACCTCGGTCTTATCAGGACCGCGCTCTAACCAGCTGAGCTAATCGCCCACGCGCAAGATTGTACCAAAAGGCGCCCCATATGGGGCGCCTTTTCTCTTAACAGTTGAATAGCGGATGGAAGTGCTTGGCTCCCGCCATGGTTTCCAAGTTTGCGCCCCGATGAGTCGGGGGTCGACCTGGGTGTGACAGGGCCAAAATAGGCCCGTGCGTGGTCACTCCCTAGAAAGGAGGTGATCCAGCCGCACGTTCCCGTACGGCTACCTTGTTACGACTTCGTCCCAGTTACCCGCCTCACCCTAGACGCCTGCCTCGCTTGCGCGTTGGCTCAACGGCTTCAGGTGCTGCCGGCTTCCATGACGTGACGGGCGGTGTGTACAAGGCCCGGGAACGTATTCACCGCAGTGTGCTGACCTGCGGTTACTAGCGACTCCGCCTTCATGCAGGCGAGTTGCAGCCTGCAATCTGAACTGGGGCCGGCTTTGGGGGATTAGCTCCGGCTCGCGCCTTGGCAGCCCATTGTACCGGCCATTGTAGCGTGTGTGTAGCCCAGGACGTAAGGGCCATGCTGACTTGACGTCATCCCCACCTTCCTCTGGGTTTATCCCAGCGGTCTCGTCAGAAAAGTATAACTGACGACGAGGGTTGCGCTCGTTGCGGGACTTAACCCAACACCTCACGGCACGAGCTGACGACAGCCATGCAGCACCTGTGCTGGCTCCCCGAAGGGTTCCTTCACCTTTCAGATCCGTACTACCAGCATGTCAAGCCCTGGTAAGGTTCTTCGCGTTGCATCGAATTAAACCACACGCTCCGCCGCTTGTGCGGGCCCCCGTCAATTCCTTTGAGTTTTAGCCTTGCGGCCGTACTCCCCAGGCGGGATGCTTAAAGCGTTAGCTGCGGCACAGAGGGGGTCGACACCCCCCACACCTAGCATCCACCGTTTAGGGCGTGGACTACCCGGGTATCTAATCCGGTTTGCTCCCCACGCTTTCGCTCCTCAGCGTCAGGATAGGCCCAGAAAGCCGCCTTCGCCACTGGTATTCCTCCCGATATCTACGCATTTCACCGCTACACCGGGAATTCTGCTTTCCTCTGCCCACCTCAAGTCCGCCAGTATCCGATGACCCCTCCCGGTTGAGCCGGGAGATTTCACACCGGACTTAACGGACCGCCTACAAGCCCTTTACGCCCAGTAAATCCGGACAACGCTTGCCACCTACGTATTACCGCGGCTGCTGGCACGTAGTTAGCCGTGGCTTATTCGTGAGGTACCGTCAGAACTTCTTCCCTCACAAAAGAGGTTTACGACCCGAAGGCCTTCATCCCTCACGCGGCGTCGCTGGGTCAGGCTTTCGCCCATTGCCCAAGATTCCTCGCTGCTGCCTCCCGTAGGAGTAGGGGCCGTGTCTCAGTCCCCTTCTGGCTGGTCGTCCTCTCAGACCAGCTACCCGTCATCAGGCTTGGTAGGCCGTTACCCCACCAACTACCTGATAGGACGCAGGCCCCTCCAGTGGCGCATTACTGCTTTCTTCATCGGGAGTTTCACCCGGTGACCTCATGCGGTATTAGCCCGCCTTTCGGCAGGTTGTCCCCCACCACTGGACAGGTTACCTACGCGTTACTCAGCCGTCCGCCACTAACCCGAAGGTCCGTTCGACTTGCATGCGTAAAGCGCGCCGCCAGCGTTCGTCCTGAGCCAGGATCAAACCCTCATGAAATCAATCATTCAGGTCTAACCTAGGCTTTGTTATTTTCGGAGAGCCTCGCACTTCCATCCACTATTCAGCTGTTAAGGTTCCGGCAGACAACACAATTCGAGAACCGCTCACACGTCTCTTAGAAACGGCAGACGGCTCTCGATGAGTCCTTTATTAAGGAACTGCCAACCGCCTTAGTGTATTCCGCGGGCTTACGCCTGTCAAATTACGGGCGGCGCCGTCACAGCGCCTCTGGCGGGAGGCCCACTCGGGCCCCTTTTGAGCTCAGTGCTCGTCCTTTTACCTTACCATGCGGCTCGCCGTTTTTTCAATGGCGAAACCTTGATGTGGAGGACCCGTTCGCTCGACGGCTTCACCGCGGCGCGCTCATCAAGACAGTGGCCGGCGACCCAGGCGATGCCCCAATCGGTGCACACCAGCGGGATGCCGTCGCGCTGTCGTGCCGGCACCTTCGCGTCGACGAAGATGTCCTGCAACTTCTTGGCGCCGCCAAGGCCAAACGGGCGCAAACTATCACCCGGCTGGCGTGGGCGGACCGTCAGGCTATTGCCGACAGAATCTAGGTCGAGAAACGCTTCAGATGGCGTGGCGGGGACGAGACTGGCCGGCTTCTCGATGACCCGGCAACGGATTCGCCAATCGCCCACATCCGTCACCCCTGGCACAGCAAGGCGCGAATCGGAGATCGGCTGCTGCCGAACACCCTCACCTCGTGAGAACCGCAGCATCTGCGAGTCACTTTCGACGGAGACACCGTGTGGCAAGGACAAACGCCCGGGTGCACCCGCTGCCAGATCGAGGACCGCCTGGATGTGTGTCTCCTCGAAATCTGCCGGCGACCCCGTCACGTGTGCCACGGCATTACGCAAGACCCGCGCGGCCATGGCTGGTGATAGGGCGCGCAGGCCATCTCTGGTGAGCTCTACCCAACCAGGCCCGACAAGTGCAATTTTGTCAAAGCAGGCTTGTGCCCTATGAGCGAGGAATTCGGTGTCCTTGTTGGCTGCGTCGGCCAGGCGGGCGAGTGCTTCGACGACGCGAGGGTTTATGGCCTCAAGTTCGGGGAGGACGCGCAGCCGGATCCGGTTACGCGTAGCCGTTAGCATCAGGTTGGTGTCGTCCTGGCGCGGCTCAATTCGAGATTCCCGGCAATATCGCTCCGTGTCTTCCCGGCGAAGGGCAAGGAGCGGTCGGGCGATGGCGGGGCCGCTCCCGAACGGCCACTCGGCGCGTGGACGCATCCCAGCGAGACCGTTGATGCCGGCGCCACGGGCAATATGCAGGAGCACGGTCTCCGCCTGATCATCCATCGTGTGCCCTGTGACTACGGCACTGGCTCCGCGCGCCCGTGCCTCGCGGCCGAGGAAGGCATAGCGCATGCGTCTTGCGGCGTCCTCGACTGACTCTCCCCGGCGCCGAGCGCGGGCACGGACATCCCCTCCCGCGTATACGAAGGGAAGGCCGAGCCGTTCCGCGAGACGGGTGACGTACTCTCTGTCCTGGTCGTGCTCTTCCCGTGATCTGAGGCGATGGTTGAAGTGAGCGACTGTCAGTGATAGCGCCATTTCGGCCGAAAGCTGATCGAGGATGAGGAGCAGTGTGCTGGAGTCCGCCCCTCCTGATACCGCGACGATCAGCCTCTCACCTTGGTGGACTGCGCCGGTGCTCTTGATATACTCCCGGACGCTTAGTTCGGCGCGTCGGACAGACGTCCCGCGTCGATGGGGGCGCGCTCGGGTGTTGGTACCTCTAATCATTGGGAGTCGACTCAAGGATCGACTTCCATATTATCGTGGAGCCCTGCCGAACGGGGAGTGTGGATCTAGCGGATGAGGACGTCCCACCAGAGAGTCGGCGCATCTGCGTCGGGAGCCGGCGTGGGGGTTGGCTGCGAAGGAATCGCGACGAATCCGGTTTCACCCTTCCGGACCAGGCCGAGCTGCTCTCGGGCGGTCGACTCGATGTACTCGTCGGAGTTGAGGTACTCCTTGAGCGCCTGAAGACGGTCGTAGCGTGCTTGAAGGTCCCGGATGTCGGTATGCAGGCCGTTCTCTTCCTGGCGCAGGTGATGCGAGCGGACGGCGTTGAGCGCTCCCCCGACGACAAAGTAGACCGCGATGAACGCAGTGGCGAGGATGATAAGCTTTGTCGCCGAGATTCTGGGTAAGTGCTTAAACACTTTCACCTTTATCTATCGTGATACTAGCGCCGAGCTTCGCAGGGCGCAACTGGTACAACGCGAGCGCCGTCTCGCCGGTTAGCCCTCGGACAGGTGGCACCTGTCGTTCATCCGTCTGACACGGGTCCGCCCCGGGCGCACTTCCAGGACACTTATTGCGGCGACCGCATGGCGAATGCGGCGAAAGTTGGCGAGGTCCACACCAAGCGCAGAAGTGAGTAGGCTGAGGATCACAAAGTTGTGGGTCACAACGCAAATGGTGTCCTCGGGATGCAGTTTGGCAAGCGATTGCACCACATCACTTGCTCGCCGTTGAACCTCTGTCAGGCGTTCGCCGCCGGGCATCGGTTGGTCTGGCCCGGCTTCGGTAACCCAGGTCTCGAGCAAACCAGGGAATTGACTGCGCACCTCCGCGAAAGTCAAGCCGTCTGCTTCGCCGATGTCCATCTCAATCAGGGCCGGCTTCACCTGCACCGGGATTTCGTGAGGCTTCGCGATGACCTCGGCCGTCCGCAGGGCGCGCATGAGGGGGCTGGAGTAGACGGCAGAAACAGGTTCAGAGGCGAGCGCGTCCGCGACCCGACGGGCCTGCTCCTCACCGCGCTCATTCAGCGGCACATCGGCGCGACCGAGAGCCAATCCGTTTCGATTCGATTCCGTCTCTCCGTGCCGGACCAGGAACAGAATCAAGCTTCGCTACCGTCGGGCGCGCCGGCGCGGCGGTGCGCAAGCAGCGCGGAGTTCACCTCCTCGACCTCGAGGCGTGTGCGGCGAATATCAGCAGGCTCCACGATCCCGAGGGCAAGCAGGACCTGGTCCGCGCGTGCAGTGCGGTCTTGCTCGGCCCGCAGGCGCATCTCGATGACAAGACTATCCCTTGAATCCCGACTGACCTCGATCGACTGCACAAGCGGGCGCAGGTCGTAGCTCTTTACGCGATTCGTGCGCACGTACTCAGAGGGTAGGGCGCGAGCGTCCAGTAGCGCCGCGATTCGGCTCTCGATATCGGTTGGCGCGGTGTCGCGAGACATAGTCACCTCGTACTCTGCCCAACGAAGCCGGGACTGCAGGGATGGAGCATCGACGCCCACCTCAGACACGCAGAGAGCCTCAATGCCAGGCGGGAGGCACGGGGCCACCGCGGCAAGAACGGTGGGGGGATCCGCGATCTCTTCCAAATAGATATCGGCAAGTTCAAAGTCTGACGTCATGCCCTGGGGCAGCGGCGCCGCGATCGAGATAAAGGATGAATTGCGGCGGCCCTCCGAGTGGGCGACGTCGTATCCCGCTTCGCCGAGAGCTGCCTCCCACGCTCTCACGAGGTCGCGGTTGCTGAGGTCGCCGGCGTCAGATGTCACGCGGTAGCGGAAACGCAGTCGTTGTGCTTTCAACTCCGCGTGACCGTGACTTCTTCGACCTTGCGGCCGTTCATTTTCGTGACTTCGACGCGGAGGCCATCGTAGGTGAACTGCTCACCCTCCGTGGGAATGTAGCCGAGGTGGCTGAGGACGAATCCACCCACTGTTTCGTAGTCTCCCTCGGGCAGGTCCAGCTCGAGCTCCTCGTTCGCGTCGTTTATCGTCATCCCGGCGTCTATCTGGATCGTGTTCTCATCCACTGTGACGAACTCGTCCTCGTGGCGGCGCAGCTCGTCGCTCACGTAGCCGACCAGCTCCTCGAGCAGCATTTCCAGTGTGACGATGCCAGCAGTACCCCCGTACTCGTCGACGATAATCGCCATCTGGTGTCCGGCGCGCTGCATCTCGAAGAACAACGGCCCCACGAACTTCGTTTCGGGGAAGAACATTGCCGGTCGCATCGCCAGGTCGATAGGGGAGTCGTCGTTCAGTTGGGACTCGGCCACGCCGCGAAGCACATCCTTGATGCCGACGATTCCGACGACGTCGTCCTGGCTCTGCCCGTACACGGGAAATCGCGAGTGGGGGGTCGTCGCAAACGTGGCATAGAAGTCCCGCAGTGTTGCCGAGCGGGGTAGCCAAATGACCCCTGTGCGGGGGATCATGATCTCGTTAACGCGCCGGTCGCCAAAGCTGAACACCCCGGAAAGCAGCTGCGCTTCGCCCTCCTCCAGGGCGCCCGCCTCGGCGCTTTGGGAGACGAGGAGGTTTATCTCCTCCGCTGTGTGGACGCTGTGGTGGCCCCCGATCGCGCGCAGGCCGAACGGCCGCACGATGGTGTTCGAAACGGCATTCAAGACCCAAATCGCCGGCCACAATATGAATCGAAATGTTTCCGTTGGCGGGACGGTGATGAGAGCTATTCGCTCCGGGTTACCGAGGGCAACCACCTTTGGAACTTGTTCGCCCAGGACGATATGCAGACTTGTGATGCCGGCGAAGGCGATGACCACGGCCACGGCATGTGCCGATATGCCGGCGATGGTTGATCCGAAGATATCGTCGAAAAGCGGCTCAAGGATGTCCGCGAGAACGGGTTCAGCTACAAACCCCAGCGCGATGCTGGCCATGGTGATCCCGAGCTGGCAGGCGGCCAGGTAGTTGTTGAGGTTGCCCATCGCCCGCAGGGAGAGTCCTGCCACGCGGTTCCCCTTGTCGGCCATGGTTTCGAGCCGGGTCGCCTTGGCGGTGACGATGGAGAACTCGGCCGCGACGAACAGGCCGTTGACGAGCACAAGCGCCAACACAACAAGGAGGCGCAGGCTTATGGATAATGGTTCGTCCATTAAAGTCCGAGCCGGCGCTAGGCCCGGCCCATCGGCATTATACCATCGCTCAACAAACGCTCCTGTGCACCGTTGCGACGACGGAGCCCGCCGTCCTAGTATTTTCCTGGGAGAGTGTCTGGTTTGCTTTTCAGTGAGCGGTTCTGGCCCGGAATAGCTGGCGGCTCGGTCACTCTGGCATTCAGGCGTTGGAAGAGGCCGACGGTGCGCACCGGCGGCCGGTTGAGGTGCCCGGTTGGCGAACTGTCGATCGAGAGCGTAGATGTGGTGGCGGAGGCGGAGATCACTGAGGCCCATGCTCAGCGTTCCGGGTTCGGGTCCCGGGAAGAGTTGATTCAGCTGTTGAATCAGCGTGAGGGAACGCTGTATCGGATATCGTTCCACCTGGCAGGTCCCGATTCGCGGATTGCCCTCCGCGAGACGGCGTCACTCACCCCGGATGAGGTCGAGGCTTTGCAGGCACGGCTGGCTCGGATGGACCGAAGTGAGGCATGGACGCTGGAGACGCTGAAATTGATACGCGACAAGTCGGAGACCCGGGCGGCAGCGCTTGCCGACGCCGTGGGCAGCGAGACGCAGCCCTTCAAGGCCCGCGTGCGACGACTCAAGGAGCTTGGCCTGACTGAGAGCCTGGTTATCGGTTACCGGCTGTCACCGAGGGGACGGACGTTGTTGGAGGCACTTGAGCGGGCGAAGTCTTCCGGGTCATGAACGTCCTGCCTGTGACTCTCGAGGGTGAGTTTGTGCGGTTGGAACCGATGCGGGTGGAACACGGAGAGGCGCTCGCCGAGGTGGGACTGGGGCAGGACATCTTCCGGTATTTTCCGGTGACCATCGATACACTTGAGCAGATGCAAGCCTATGTGCAGCATTGCGTGGCGGGGACCAAGGCAGGGTCATTGCTGACGTGGACTACCGTGTCGCGAGAAGCGGACCGGCCCGTGGGTTCAACAGGATACCTGAACATCGACCGGCACAATCGGAAGCTCGAGATCGGCGGCACCTGGATCGCACCGGCATGGCAGCGCACGGCTGTGAACACCGAGGCCAAGTATCTTCAACTCACTCACGCCTTCGAGACACTGGGCTGCGTGCGTGTCGAATTCAAGACCGACTCCTTGAACGAGAAGTCGCGGGCAGCGCTCCTGCGCATAGGCGCGACCGAGGAGGGGACAATGCGGAACCATATCACCATGCCTGATGGCCGCTTGCGCCACAGCGTCTACTTCAGCGTCATCGAGTCCGAGTGGCCGTGGGTGAAGGCTCGATTAGAGAAGATGATCGAGCGCTAGGTGTCCTACGCTGTGGCCGCGTGCACCGGCGTGCCTCCGGTGAGCGCGGAGACGCCCCGTTCCCGGGTCCGGACACGGACGGCTTCGCGGACATCGGAGACGAAGATCTTGCCATCGCCGGGCTCGCCGGTCGAGGCTGATTCGCAGATGGCGTCGATGACGGCCTCGGTGTCGTTGTCGTCGACGACAACGAGAAGCCAGAGCTTTGGCAGGAACTGGACCCAGAACTCCTCGCCCTTCCACTTCTCGACCACTCCGTGCTGGTTCCCGTGCCCCTGCACTTCCTTGACGGTCATGCCTCCATAACCGCGCGCCTCGAGTGCGGCTTTGACTTCCAGGATCTTCTCGGGCCGGATCACAGCTTCGATTTTCTGCACGGTGTACTCCTCTCGCCCGCATTGGCGACTTCTGTCCAGGACCATCGTATGGTGCGCGGGTCGATTCAGGGTGTCGGCGGTGTTACCGGCGGGTTACGTTGAGGTTACGCAGGAGGTGGGTGTACGAGGCCCGGGAAAAGCCGCTGTAGACTGTCGGCCCTACAATGAGCGTATGGGAACCGAGCGCCGCGACCATGGCACATCGCAGGGCGAGAGACTGCTGCTCAGCACTAAGTCGTTGACAAGGCGATATGGGAGCGTCGTCGCTCTCGATAGCCTTGACCTGGAACTGGAACCGGGTGTCATCGGACTGGTCGGCGCAAACGGTGCGGGCAAGAGCACACTGATCAAGCTGCTGCTGGGGTTGCTCGAGCCGACCAGCGGGTCGGCCGAGGTGTTGGGCTTCGACGCACAGCGCCAGGGGCCCGACCTCCGGCAGTATGTCGGGTACATGCCCGAGCACGATTGTTTACCCAACGACGTCTCGGCCACAGAGTTCGTGTCGCATATGGCGCAGGTCAGCGGCCTCCCCGGGGGCGCCGCTCGAGAACGCACGGCCGAGACGCTCCGCCACGTCGGCCTCTTCGAGGAGCGCTACCGGGAGATGCGCGGGTACTCCACAGGCATGAAGCAGCGAGTGAAGCTCGCACAGGCGCTGGTCCACGACCCTCGCCTGATGCTCCTCGACGAGCCCACCAATGGTCTCGACCCTCGCGGCCGCAACGACATGCTCGACCTGATCCAGCGCATTGGATCGGAGTTCCACGTACCAATCATCATCTCGTCGCATCTTCTCGGTGAGATCGAGCGCGTCTGCGATCACCTGGTCGAGATCGCTGGTGGCCGTTTAGTGAGGTCAGTACCGATGGCGACCCTCACCATGACGACCGAACGCTTGATCATCGAAGTCGACGGAGACAACGCAGCGCTCGCGGCTCGGCTCACCGCAGAGGGGCTGTCGGTGACAAGCGATGGCCGTCTGCTGCTGGTCTCCGCTGCTGATGGCGCCGACGGGGTGCACGACAAGGTCAGGGATGCGGTGGTTGACCTCGACCTGGGACTCGTGCGCCTGGAGCAGAGTCGCCGCCACCTGGAGGAGATCTTCCAGGCGTCGGCCCCAGAGGGTGAGGCTGCCGGTGCGTGATTCGGCCGCAGGCAACATCTATGACCTGGGGTACCAGCATTACGTCGGCCCCCGCCTGGGGCGCCGGCACGCCGTTTGGGCGATGTACGTCAACTCGTTTCGGCTGATATTTGGCATCGGCCGCCCGCTGTCGAGCAAGATTGGCCCGTGGCTCCTGCTGGGCGCGTCATACCTGCCGGCGGTCGTGCAACTGGGGGTTGCTTCGATCAGCACCGGCGAGGTAGAGCTGGTGAAACCGGCGGAGTACTACACCTATATTCAGCTCGTTCTGGCGATCTTCGTCGCCGTCGTTGCCCCGGAGCTCGCCGGGCGCGACCAGCGCTCACGCACGCTATCGCTGTACTTCTCGCGGGCGATCGTCCGCGAAGACTATGCCCTGTCGAGGTACCTGGCACTGGTCACAGCGCTGCTCTGCTTGACGCTCGGACCGCAGCTCGTGCTCTTCGTGGGCAACGGCGTCGCGCTTGACGACCTCGGTGGCTACTTTCAGGACCAGTGGAGCGAACTGCCAGCCGCTGCCGCGAGCGCCCTGCTGGTCAGTGCACTGTTTGCCGGGATTGGTCTCGCGATTGCCGCTCAGACCTCGCGCCGGGCCTATTCAACGATCGCCATCGTGGCCGTGCTCGTCATCTCGTCGGTCGTCGGCATCACCATGGTAGAAAGCGTTGAGGGGGACGTCGGCCGCTACGGGCTACTCATTAGCCAGTTCCACCTTGCGGAGGGGCTGACTTACTGGTTGTTCAACGCGCCCAACGAGCCGGAGGGATCCGTGGCAAAGGCCGATCTCTGGGGGGGCATCTATGCGATCACCGCCCTGCTCATTTCGCTCATTTGCCTTGCTCTCATCCTCCGGCGCTACAGGACAATCCAGGCGTGACGCAATCACCCGATGCAACCGTGGCCAGCGCGACGGCCATCGAAGTTGAAAGCGTCTCACGGTGGTATGGAAATGTCGTCGCGGTGAACGATATTTCCTTCACGCTCGGCCCCGGCATCACCGCATTGCTCGGGCCCAACGGCGCCGGCAAGAGCACTGTGCTCCACATGGTGTCTGGATTCCTCCGCGCCTCGAAGGGCACCGTCCGCGTACTCGGGCGGCCCGCCTTCGGCAACCCCGAGATCTACCGCCAGGTGGGGCTCGTGCCGGAACGCGAGGCCGTGTATTCGTTCCTCAGTGGATACGAGTTTGTGCTCACGACCGCACGCCTGCACCGCTTGAGTGACCCGGAGGGAGCGGCGCGAAAGGCGATCCAGACCGTTGACATGGAGGCCTTCCAGAAGCGAAAGATGGGCGGTTACTCGAAGGGGATGAAGCAGCGCATTAAGATGGCTGCCGGGATCGTTCACGAGCCCTCTGTGCTACTACTCGACGAGCCGTTCAACGGCACGGACCCCGCCCAGCGGCTGCAGATGATGGAACTGCTGCGCGAGATGGCGGCGCAGGGGAAGACGATCGTCTTCTCCTCTCACATCCTCGAGGAGGTCGAGCGGCTCGCCGACAACATCGTAGTCATTGTCGCCGGCCGTCTCGCTGCCTCCGGCGACTTCCGCTCCATCCGCCGACTGATGACCGACCGTCCTTATTCATTTACTGTGCGCTCCAGCGACAACCGTGGCCTGGCGGTGGCTCTGCTTGGCGACCCGTCGGTCTTCGGGGTGGAGTTGAACGGCGACCGGCTAACGGTGCGCACATCGCTGTTCTCGGACTTCGTCCGGGCCGCTCCCCGGGTGGCGCGTTCGTCCGGCGTTACGCTGCGTGAACTGATACCCGTCGATGAGTCACTGGAGAGCGTTTTCTCGTACCTGGTGGCCCGGTGAATACGACGGTCTTTTCGCTTACTCTCAGGCAGATCGGCCGTCGGCGCCGCATCCTGCTCGTCGGCTTGATTGCCGCGATCATCCCCATCGGACTGTCCCTGATCTACCGCGCCGGTCACACTATCGATCCGCTCGACTGGACGGCCAACACCCTCATCGAGGCAATCATCATTACGCTGGTGCTGCCGCTCGCTTGCCTGCTCGTCGGCACCTCGGCGATGGGGTCCGAGATCGAAGACGGCACGGTGGTCTACCTGCTCTCCAAGCCGTTGCCGCGGCGGGAGATAATCTTCGCCAAGGCGGCCGCCGCCATCCTCGTCACTGCGGTGTTCCTGCTACCCGCGTCGATCCTGGCGCCGCTGCTGGCGCTGGGCGACACCGACGGCGAGGGTCTTGTGCTCGGCTCGTTCGTGGCTACTGCTTTCGGGATCTGCGCCTATACGATGGTATTCGTGCTCCTCAGCGTCGCTACCAGCCGCCCCCTCATCTTCGGTCTCGCCTACGTTTTCATCTGGGAAGGCGTACTCGGCGACCTCTTTACGGGCACTCGCTATTTGAGCATCAGGCAGTACTGCCTGGGAATAGTCGACGGCCTCTCCAGTGTGAGCGATCGCATCTTCCAGGCTGAGCTTGGCGGCCTTGCGGGGCTCATGCTGATCGTCGTCGTGACGGTGGGTGCGACGATCCTCGCGACTCGCGCGCTGTCGACGTTCGAGTTGCGCGGCGAGGATTAGCTCAACGCAGTTTGTCCGCGCCCCTGGTTTACGGATAGCATGGGCGACGCTGTGAGTTCAGAAAAGCGGGGCACCGGCGACGTCGCCGTCGAAGCGGCGCGCCAGACGATGGGCGACGGCGCTACGATCGGCGAGCCACGCAAGCTCGCCGGCGGAGCGATGCACGATTCCTGGGCCGTGGATGCGACGACCACGGATGGCGTGCGCGAGCTGGTGGTCCGCGTGAGCCCGGCCGGTAGAGCGGACTTTGAGAAGACGCGGCGCGAGTTCGAGGTGCTCCGCGTCGCCTTCGCCCGAGGCGTCCGCTGCCCAGAGCCGATCGCCGTCGGGGAGTGCGAGAGTGGCGAAGACTACCTCGTGATGACCCGTGTCCACGGCGACACCAATCCGAGGCAGCTGATCACCGGGGAGCGGTTCGCGAAGACGCGCGAGCGTCTCATCGAGCCAGCTCGCAGAAGACCTCGTCCTGATCCATCGCATCCTCCCGGACGATGTAGCCGCGGCCCCGAACATGCGGGGCCCCGCGCCGGGTGAGGATCCGCTGGCATATCACCGCCGTGAAGCCGAGGGAATGTACCGGGTCTTTCTCCTGAATCCGCATCCGGCGATCGAGTGGGCCTTCCGCTGGCTGGATCGCGAGATTGCGCGGTTGGACAAGCCGGAGCGCCCTCCCTGCGTGGTGCACGGCGACTTCCGGATCGGAAACATGCTGTACGACGAGGAAGGGCTTGACGGCGGTGCTGGACTGGGAGGGCACGCACATCGGCGAGCCGGAAGAGGACATCGCCTGGGTGTGCACCCGCGTCTGGCGCTTCGGCAAGAACGACCTCGAGGCGGGCGGCATCGCACCGCGCGAGGACTGGATCCAGGCCTATGAGAAAGCGAGCGGGCTGACGGTCAGCCGCGAACGGGTGGCCGCGTGGGAGGTGCTCCAGAACATCCGCTGGGCCGAGATCACGATGATGCAGGCACGTGCGCACCTCGACCGCCACACGAAGAGCCACGAGCTGGCCGCGATCGGGCGGCGCACGGCGGAGACGGAGCTGGAGATCCTGCGGCTGACAGGAGTACGCGAGAGGGTCGCCGGTGCAGGATAGGCCGACGGCTCCGGAGCTGCTCGATGCGCTCGCCGACTTCATGCGCGACCGCGCCGAGAACGCCCGCGACCGCTGGGAGCGCTTCCAGTTCCAGGTGGCGGCGAACTCGCTCGCCATCATCAAGCGGGAGATGGAGATGGAGGACGGGTTCATGCGCGCCGAGTGGCACGGGCTCGACCGCCTGCTGGGCGCTGAGGACCTGCCGGCAGGAGCCGGCAGCGCTGGCAGCGCGGCTCAACGAGCGGAACGCTGACCTAGTCGCAGCGGATCAAGTCCGGAGAGTTCGATGGCGAGGCGGAGGACGAGCTGCTGCCTCACCTCTGGGAAACGGTCGTGAACAAGGTGCGAGTGGCCAGCCCGAACGAGATACCCGTAAGGAGCGGACGACATGGACTTCGACATCCCGCAGGACGTGCAGCAACTGCTGAAGGACCTCGATGACTTCATCGAGGCCGAGATCAAGCCGCTCGAGCAGCAGGACGACAACATCCGCTTCTTCGACCACCGCCGCGAGTACGCGCGGACGGACTTCGAGAACGGCGGCGTGCCGCGCAAGGAGTGGGAGGACCTGCTGCGCGAGATGCGCGCGCCGGGCCGACAAGGCCGGCTTCCTGCGCTACGGCATCCCGGCGAAGTACGGCGGCCGCGACGGCACGAACCTGGCGATGGCGATCGTCCGCGAGCACCTGGCGGCGAAGGGGCTGGGTCTGCACAACGACCTGCAGAACGAGTCGTCGATCGTCGGCAACTTTCCGACGATCAAGATGTGGGAGCGCTACGGCAGCGAGGAGCAGAAGAAGGAGTTCCTCGACGGGATGTTCACGGGCAAGACGCGCGTGGCGTTCGGGCTGACGGAGCCGAACCACGGGTCGGACGCCACGTGGCTGGAGACGAAGGCGGTGCGCGACGGCGACGAGTGGGTGATCAACGGCAAGAAGCGCTTCAACAGCGGCATGCACGCCGCCACGCACGACATGATCTTCGCGCGGACGTCCGGCGACGAGGGACGCGCCGAGGGCATCAGCTGCTTCATCGTGCCGACGAACGCCGAGGGCTTCTCGGTCGACTTCATGTGGTGGACGTTCAACATGCCGACGGACCACGCCGAGGTCACGCTGACCGACGTGCGCGTGCCGGCGACGGCGATGCTCGGGCAGCGAGGGCGACGGGCTGGCGCTGGCGAACACGTTCACGCACGAGAACCGCATCCGGCAGGCGGCGTCGGGCGTCGGCGCGGCGCAGTACTGCATCGACCAGTCGGTGAAGTACGCGCGCGAGCGGGTGACGTTCGGGCAGCCGCTGTCGGCGCGGCAGGCGATCCAGTGGCCGCTGGTGGAGCTGCAGACGGAGTGCGAGATGGTGCGGCAGCTGGTGCGGAAGACGGCGTGGGAGCTGGACCACAAGCACCACATGGAGATCAGCGACAAGGTGGCGATGTGCAACTATCGCGCGAACCGGCTGGTCTGCGAGGCGGCCGACCGGGCGATCCAGGTGCACGGCGGCATCGGCTACACGCGGCACATGCCGTTCGAGCACATCTACCGGCATCACCGGCGCTACCGGATCACGGAGGGGTCGGAGGAGATCCAGATGCGGCGCATCGCGCAGGTCATGTTCGGGTTCGGCCGGCCGCGGGAGTAAGGGTGGCCGCCGCGGGTTTCTGATTGTTCCGGCATTTCTCCCGGTTCAATCGATGCAAATTCGTATCTGTGTCTGATTGTATTTCGGGCACTGGATAGGCTGTTTGATTGATCCACATAGGTCAGGAGTTTTTTCTGTGCGCCCATATCTGAAGAGTGGGTCGGGAGGATCGAATCGTCTGATTGACTCGCGAACCAGTGCTTGGCGTGCAGTATTCAATCAGCAGGGTGGTCCCAGGAAGGACGTCCAGCGAACCAAAGTGTTGGGGCAGGGGTGACATGCTTCGAGGATACGGGGTGGGTGTGACGGCGTGGTGTCAGTGGGGGCTGCGGTGCCAGCTCACCAGCGCGCTTCGTGGTCCTCGATCCAGCCGAAGAGGTCGCGCAGCTCGATCGGCTCGCCGTCGTCCGGCGTGATGCGGCCGGAGTAGCGTGCCGAACATCTGGTGCGCGCTCGTGAAGAAGCCGTCGCGGCGGCCGCTCTCGAGACGCGCTCGAACTCCGGCTCGAAGCGCAGGTCGATGCGGTCGGTCGACGGCGGTGCGGACGCGCCAGGGCTTCATCATGTCGGCGCGGTCGTACTCGAAGGCCAGGTCCTCGCTGATCTTCGTCAGGCGGCCGTCGACGCAGATGCCGTTCTCGGTCATGCCGGTGCCGTCGGTCCACTGGCCGCCGAGGTTCAGGCCGACGGTGCGCCCGCCCTGCACGCCCGACGCGGAGCCCCAGTTCCAGACCGTGTGCTCCGGCCAGACGCCGCGCCCGTAGTCGAGGCAGCCGAACGCGGGCGACGCGAACTCGAGGCGCTCGTCGCCGAGCTGCACGAAGCCGGACGCCGGCAGCGTGTTCTGCTTCGACGTGTACTGGAACTGGACGTCGCGTCCACGGGATGACGACGTTCAGCGTCTCGTGGCCCTGCGGGCCGCTCGACGACGATGTCGGCCTCGAGCGGCACGCCGCCGAAGTCGCGCGGCTTCGACGCGGATGCGCGTGCCGGCGCCCTCGTCGGTGAGCGCGACGCGCATGTCGGGGTGGTCGATGACCATGTCGCCGGACGACCGTCTCCGGGATCGCGATGGTGCCCGGCGGCCGGACGACGGTCTTCTCGATGTGGCGGTGCGTGCGCCGGTCGAAGACGTAGGCGCCGCCGAGCTGCAAGCCGTCGACGTCGGCGATCGTCGCCGAGAAGAGCAGGTCGTTGCTGGTGACCGCCCAGTAGTTCCACTTCTTCTTGCGCGCGAGCGACGCTGGCAGGTTGCACGTGTGCAGCGGGTGCCGCGACCAGCCGACCGCGTCGCGGTTGAGGAGGCCGTCCGGCCCGCAGAGCGGCGACGGGGGCGGTGAGCTCGGGTTCGTTGTGGGTCGCCGGTGATGTGGTCATGCGGTCAGGGTACGGCGGGTGGCGTGTAACACGCTACGTCGGGCGGTTGCAGGCAACCGCGGCAGCGACGGCCTTGCTGCGCGACGCAAGACGGCGCTAGTATTGGCGCCATGGCTGTCGAGCACGAAGAGTCCATCCACATCGACGCTCCGCCCGACAAGGTCTGGGCCATCTACATCGACGTCGAGAAGTGGCCGGAGTGGACTGCCTCGATGAAGAGCGTCGAGCGGCTGGAAGATGGGCCGCTGGCGCTCGGCAAGCAGGCGCGCGTCCAGGCCGAAGGCACGCCGACGTCGGTCTTCACGGTGACCGAGTTCACGGACGGGCGGTCATTCACCTGGACCACCAACACTCGCGGCATCAAGGCCGACGCGCGTCACATCGTCGAGCCCGACGGCGACGGCACGAAGGCGACGCTCGGTGTGCGGATGGACGGCCTGATGGCGACGATCTTCTCGCCGATGATCCGCCGGACGGCCACCCGAAATGTCCACATGGAAGCGGAAGGGCTCAAGCGCCGGTGCGAGGCCGGATGACCGGCCGGGAGGACGATATGAAGAACTCAACGCTGCTGCAGCTGCAACTGAACGAATCCTTCGACTGGCTCGACCAGACGCTCGGCGACCTGACGCCGGAGCAATACGCCTGGCAGCCGGAGGGCAGCGCCAACCCGATCTCGAGGCTGCACGCGCACACTCTGACTTCGGTGGACTTCTGGATGAACCTGATGGCGCTGCAGAAGCCGATGCTCTGGCAGGGTGTGGCGGAGAAGCTGGGCCTTCCCTCGAACATGCAAGAGGTCTGGACTACCGAGGCGCCGATCAAGCTGAGCGACATGCAGGACTACGCCCGCAGCCTGCGCGACGCCGCGGCGGCGGTCGAGACGCTCGAAGACGCCGACCTGGAGCGCGAGGTCATGGCCCCGGTCTTCGGCAAGCGCGACGTCGGCTTCGTGATCCGGCTGTCGGCCACGCAGCTCGCGATCCACACCGGCGAGATCAGCGCCGCGAAGGGGCTGCAGGGGCTTCAGGGGTTGCCGTTCTAGGCTGACCGTGCGCCGCGGCTATCCACATCGCGGTGACGCGTCGAACTCCATAACCCGCGGCACATCTCGTACTCTCTTGATATGAGCAACTATTGGAGTGAGCCGGTGCTCGACACTACCGAAGTCAAGCGGCAGCATTCAGTGCCGCGCCTGCTGCTGCGGCAGTTCTGTGTCGACGGGGCTTTGGACGTACACGAACTGGAGACAGGGCGAACCTTCTCCACCTCTCCCGAACAAGTAGGAGTCGAGAGGGGTTACTACAACGTTGACATAGCACGCCAAGTGCTGTCGGCCGAGTCTTGGTTGTCCGAAGTAGAGGGTAAGGCGTCCCAAGTACTGTCCAGAATCATCGCCGATCCGGAATCGTTCGCGTCGCTATCTTCAGACGAGGAGAATGACTGGGCGCGCTTCGTCTGTGCGCAAAACGTAAGGACCGAGGCATTTCGCGAGATGGATGAGCGCATGCGCCAACAGCTGATTGCTCGCCTCAAGAAGGCCGGCCGGAATTGGCTCTACAATCAAGAGACGCTAGAGGATGCAGATCAGATATGGA
Organism: uncultured Chloroflexia bacterium; assembly: GCA_963717065.1. Classification (GTDB taxonomy): domain Bacteria; phylum Chloroflexota; class Dehalococcoidia; order SM23-28-2; family RBG-16-64-32; genus CAVQVC01. The sequence goes on from CAVQVC010000001.1 coordinate 503,594, forward strand.
ACGCTTGGAAGGACAAGCCTGACGAGTGGTTCTTGAATGAGACCGGCGTCTATCAACCCACTGAAACGGTCGCCTCGATGCTCGCGGGCGTACAGGGATTCGCCAACATCTTGGTCGCTATGCCCTGGCGGCTGGGTAGCGTGCTCGTACCCCCGGGGGTGTACGTTGGCGACAATCCTGTCGTGCGACGAGAGTTGACCAGTGTTCCGTTCGCGAACTACGCGGAGTATACCTACTATCTGCCGCTCTCCCGTAGTTTGGTGTTCAGCGCAGGACCTCACCTCAGCGGGTCACCAAAGGGACCTCGCCGAGTCATCGAATTTTCTGCATGGGAGACGTCGGTCGTTCGACACTTGACTACAAGGAACGCAAGTCGCCATCTGTTCGGTGCGGGACCTTACGTCCCTCCCGCATGCGCTCAGTCATGCTTGGATCGAATCACACAGGAGGACTGGCGGCTCACCGTAAAGACGAGGCGGCCGCCGAGTATTTTCGCAAGGTGATGGCTCTCGCGTGCGGCAGCGTCAGCGCGCGGAATTACGCAGCTTGCGGCTCAGTGGTCTCGAACTCGTGAATGAAGTAGTGCAAAGCGTCGAGAATGAGGAACACCCGTAAGGCGAACGCCCGGCGTCCAAAGTTGAGAAATGTTCCATGAAGGATTGGATCACGCCGTACGGGGAATGCGCGCCCTTGAGGCGTGGAGTCTTCGAATAGCGCAAGACACACTCTTACGAAAGTCTGTTCGTCGACGACCTCATGTATAGTTCGCTTCCAGCTCGCGGGTCGCCACCCGCGGCGGTCAGTTAGATCCCGCAGAACCCCCTCTACATGAGGTAACCAAGCAGATAGAGCCAAAGCGTATCGTCTATGCGCATACGCCCAAAGACCGTCCTCTATTATCCGACGGCGCTGTCGGAACTCAGGCAGACTCATCCACCGGTCGACTGCCTCGCGCATCGGTTTTCGGCGGTTCGCTTCATAGGCATCGCATATCATCTTGTCCAACGATCTCAATCGCCGAGTTTGCTTCAGCCTTAGAACCTCGCGGAGGACGGTAATCGGCCAATGCGGATGGGGCCACCAGCCATGCTCAACCAATACGGCCGTAGCCTCCTCGTTGGTGCGAAGCCATTCCCTCAGCGCCGGACCGAGCTTGTCTGCCAGATCGCGGTACCATGCTTGTACCTGCAGCACCGCCTCGGCAGCGCGTTGCAGGGGCTCTGCGATCTGGCGGCTGATGTCGGCGAAGCGTGCGCCCATGTCCTCGATCGCTCGCATTCCAGCGAAAATGGTGTTCCAGTTCTGGAAGGGTATGGATTCGGGTGGTCGATCGTCGCTGGGCTTGGTCACTTAGCGCCTCTCTTCCAACCAAACTATCAGTCCGGGCGGCCGTTTGTCTCCCCGCCGTGCCATGTTGCTCGAGAACGCCTATTGACCGCGATCCGAACCCGATTTTGCCAAACAACTTCCAGAAGGAGCAGCCCCATGGCCATGGTAGACGGCGGCGACCTCGTCGCCCGCGCGATCAAGCAGGAGGGCGTCGACACGATCTTCACGCTCTGCGGCGGGCACGTGCAGGCGATCTACGACTCGCTGCATCGACGAGAACGTACGCGTCATCGACGTGCGGCACGAGCAGGTGGCGGGGCACGCGGCGGAGGGCTGGTCGCGGGCGACGCGGCGCTGCGGCGTCGGCGTGGTCACGGCGGGGCCGGGCGTGACGGACTGCACGACGGCGATCGCCAACGCCTGGCACAACAAGAGCCCGATGCTGATCATCGGCGGCCGCAGCCCGCTCTCGCGCTTCGAGATGGGCGCGCTGCAGGACATGGACCACACGGAGATGCTGAAGCCGATCACGAAGTGGGCGAAGTGCGTGCACGAGACGAAGCGCATCCCGGAGTTCATCTCGATGGGCGTTCCGCGCGGCGCTGACGGGGCGGCAGGGCCCGGCGTTCCTCGAGATCCCGACGGACGTGCTCTTCTGAAGGTGGAGGAGGAGCGAGGTGTTCTTCCCGGAGAGCTACCGGCCGCAGGGGCGCGTGAACCCCGACCCGAAGGTCGTGCGCGCAGGCGATGGACGTCCTGCGGAAGGCGGAGCGGCCCGTCGATCATGGCGGGCTCGGCGATCTACTGGAGCGAGGCGCACGAGGAGCTGAAGGAGTTCGCGGAGACTGCTGAAGGCGCCGGTCTACCTGAACGCGATGGGCCGCGGCTCGATGCACCAGGACCACGACGCTGTTCTTCAACCGCAGCCGCCGCGACGGCGCTGACGAAGGCGGACGCGATCGTCGTCATCGGGACGCCGATGGACTTCCGGCTGAGCTACGGCAAGCGCTTCAACCCGGAGGCGAAGATCGATCCAGATCGACACCGACCCGATCGAGCTGGGCCGCAACCGCGACATCGACATCCCGATCGAGTCCGACGCCAGGGCGTTCCTGCAGACGGCGACGGCGGAGCTGTCGGGCTTCAAGGGCGACCACGCCGACTGGCTGGACGAGCTGCGCGAGCAGGAGAACAAGACGCGGGCGCAGATGGAGGAGTGGATGGCGAGCGACCGCGACGCCGATCCACCCGCTGCGGCTCTGCGCCGAGATGGCGAACTTCGTCGACGAGAACACGATCGTCGTCGGCGACGGCGGCGACATCGTCAGCCACGCCTCGAAGATCCTGCCGGTGAACCAGCCGGGGCAGTGGTACGACCCGGGCCCGTTCGGGACGCTGGGCGTCGGCACGGGATTCTGCATGGCGATCAACAGCGTCTACCCGAACAAGCGGATCCTCATGGTGAACGGCGACGGCGCCTTCGGCCTCAACGGCTTCGACTTCGACACGTTCGTGCGGTTCAACATCCCGGTCGTGTCGGTCGTCGGCAACGACCGGCAGTGGGGCCAGATCACGGTCGGCCAGCGGGCGATGTACGGGAAGGAGCGGGTGATCGCGAGCATGCTCGGCGACAACTGCCGCTACGACAAGATCGTCGAGGGCATGGGCGGCCACGGCGAGTTCGTGACGGAGCCGGACCAGATCCGGCCGGCGATCGAGCGGGCGTTCGCAGCGGGCAAGCCGGCGTGCGTGAACGTGATCATGGACCAGGAGCCGCCGGGGATCATGGGCGGCTACGAGTTCATGTAGCTGACAGCGAACAGCAAACTGGAGATTGGCCATGGGCAAGCTGGGATGCATCGTCATTGACTGCTCCGACGCGAAGAGGGCGGCGGAGTTCTGGTCGCAGGCGCTGGAGGGGTACGAGGTGGACGCTCAGGAGTGGGGCGTGACGATGAAGTCGAAGACTGACCCGCTGATCTACTTCGAGGTGGTGCCGGAGGGTAAAGCGGTGAAGAACCGGCTGCACCTGAACATCGCGGCCGCCGACCGAAAGGCGGAGGTGGCGCGACTGGTGGGTCTGGGGGCGACCGAGCTGGAGGAGATCGCGGTGGGGGACTACGCCTGGACAAACATGAAGGACGTCGAGGGGAACGAGTTCTGCGTCTCGCAGGCGTCGTAAGCGGGACCAGCGCCTGGGGAGATCTCGGCTGCAGATACGCGAAGATGATCTGACCGGCGAGAAGATCGCTGCGTTCCTGCGGGAACACCTCGACAACATGCACGAGATCTCGCCGCCGGAGAGTGTGCACGCGCTTGACCTGGAAGGGTTGCGATCGCCCGACATCACTTTCTGGTCAGCGTGGGAAGGCGAGGAGTTGCTGGGCTGCGGCGCGCTGAGGGAATTGGACTCGAGAAGCGGTGAGGTTAAGTCGATGCGTACCGTCAAAGCGCAGCGACGCAAGGGGGTGGGCTCGAGGATCCTCGAGACGATCATCGCGGAGGCAAGACGTCGAGGCTACGAGTGTCTGCTGCTGGAGACGGGGTCCGAGGCAGCATTCGCCCCGGCGCAAGCATTGTATGAACGGTACGGTTTCGTCTACCGGGGTCCCTTCGCCGAATACATCGAGGACCCGAACAGCGTGTTCATGGTCAAGGAACTCCAGGCGCTCGAGTAATGGTGTACCGAGCGGAACGCTTCGCTGGTCCGTTTGGCACTGTTGGAGCGCCTGTCAATTGGGGAGAATAGAACCGAGGCGCGGAAGTCTGATTCGCGCCCCCGGTTACGAAGGGAGGTATCCAATGGCAGGCTTCAGCACGAACATCGAGGACGCAACAATGACGAACGAGAACTTCCGGCAGGTGCTGTACACGGCGCCGCACAGCCAGCTGGTGGTGATGACGCTGCAGCCGCGGGAAGAGATCGGGACGGAAAAGCACGCAGACAAGGACCAGTTCATCCGTGTCGAGGCTGGAAGCGGCGAGGCCATCATCGATGGGGAGACGCATGCGCTCTCGGATGGGGTGGCGGTCGTGATCCCGGCAGGTGCGGTGCACAATGTGGTGAACACGTCGGATAGCGAGCCGCTCAGACTGTACACGATCTACTCGCCGGCCGAACACCCGGACGGGACTGTGCACCGGACGAAGAAGGAGGCGGACGCGGCGGAGCACCACTAGGTGGCAGACTCCGGTGTTCAGCAGTTGGCGGACGCCGCGATGGGTGGTGACGCCGTGACGGTGCGGCGGTTGCTGGCCGCCAATTCGCCGCTGGCCAGGCAGTACACCGAGGAGGGCTGGACGGCACTGCACCTCGCAGCGACGCCTGAGATTGCAGCGCTGCTGCTGGACGCCGGCGCGCCGATCGAGGCGCCGAACCGCCACAAATTCGCCGGCCCTGGGAACAAGCCGCTGCACGGGGCGACGTACATGAACCGACCGGAGGTGGTGCGCTTCCTGCTGGAGCGAGGGGCGGATCCGAACTCGCGCGATAACGCTGGCCTGACGCCGCTGCACCTGGCGGCGGGATCGGGTTGGGTGGAGTGCGCGAGGGCGCTGCTGGAAGGTGGGGCCGACGCCAACGCGCGCACGAGCCGGGAGGGTGTGCCATCGGCCTGGCGCGAGGTCACGCCGCTCGATGTGCTATCGGGTGAGCGGAGGCGGGATGACGGATCTGAGGTGGCGGCAGAAGACGATGAGGCGATGCGAGCGCTGTTGCGGGAGTATGGGGCCTTCTAGGCGTTCTGGTGGCGGGCCGGGTGCCAGTTGTCGTTGGATCGCAACAGGCTGACCCGCGCGGAGTCATGTAATATGGAAGGCGCGTGGGGCCGTAGCTCAGCTGGGAGAGCACCTCCTTTGCAAGGAGGGGGTCAGGGGTTCGAGTCCCCTCGGCTCCACCAAATTTCCCGCGCAAGTTACCCACATTTCGCAAGTTCGCGAATGCTTGACAGTCGTATAGGCCATAGGTACACTAATTTGGCAATGACGTTCCGCGACCCCTGATTCAGCATCGCTGATGCACCCATGCCAAATCGGCCTGCATCAGGCCGATTTTTTGTGAGTGCGAAATGGGGCTGCGGAGCCGTCTGCACTTTAACAAGCGAATAGAGAGTGACCTGAGGGATCACACCAAGCATGCCGCCTCGACGAAAGTCGGGGCAAAAGTGTTGTGAACGTAATGGAGTGGTGGAAGAAGCTACTAAGGGCGCGCGGTGGATGCCTAGGCGCTGGAGGCCGAAGAAGGACGTGGCTCGACTGCGATAAGCCTCGGTTAGCTGTCTAGCAAGCTCAGCCGGGGATTTCCGAATGGGGCAACCCGGCCCGATGCATAATCGGGTCATCCTACCGCGTTTGAGCGGAGGAGGGGAACCGGGCGAACTGAAACATCTAAGTAGCCCGAGGAAAAGAGATTATTCCCTTAGTAGCGGCGAGCGAACGGGGAGAAGCCCAAACCCAAGGAGAAGGTAACGGCACACGGGCCAATGCTCCATGGGTGTTGTAAGACACAGACTGGCCGAACCGTGAGTTAGGCCGGGGAGTTACCAAGCTCTGCCCTAGCAGAAGGACCCTGGAAAGGGCCGCCGAAGAGAGTGACAGCCTCGTAAGCGAAAGGGTGAGAGCCTTCCTGGTTTGTGTTCTTGAGTACCACGGGACACGAGGAATCCCGTGGGAAGCTGGTGAGACCACTTTCCAAGGCTAAACACCTCCAGTGACCGATAGTGCAGCAGTACCGTGAGGGAAAGGTGAAAAAGCACCCCGGAAGGGGAGTTAAAAGTTCCTGAAACCGCGTGCCTACAAACCGTCGGAGCTTTGATCTTCGGATCGTGGTGACGGCGTGCCTATTGAAGAATGAGCCGGCGAGTAAATCTCTGTGGCCTGGTTAAGCAAGGTGACTTGCGGAGCCGTAGCGAAAGCGAGTCCGAATAGGGCGTTGCCGTAAGGCAGGTCGTTGGGATTTGACCCGAAACCAGGTGAGCTACGCATGGCCAGGGTGAAGCCCGGATAATATCCGGGTGGAGGTCCGAACCATTTGACGGTGCAAAGTCTCTGGATGAGCTGTGTGTAGAGGTGAAATGCCAATCGAACCTGGAGATAGCTGGTTCTCCCCGAAATGCATTGAGGTGCAGCCTCAGTAATCGTCTTCTGGAGGTAGGGCACTGAATGGGCTAGGGGGCAAAACGCTTACCAAACCCAATCAAACCACGAATGCCAGAAGATAAGACTGGGAGTGAGCCCGTGGGGGATAAACTTCACGGACGAAAGGGGAACAACCCAGACCACCGGTTAAGGTCCCGAAGTGTGCGCTAAGTGGGAAAGGATGTGGGACAGCCCAGACAGCCAGGAGGTTGGCTCAGAAGCAGCCACCCTTTAAAGAGTGCGTAACAGCTCACTGGTCGATGCCATCCCGCGCCGAAAATGTAACGGGGCTAAAGCACACCACCGAAGCCGTGGCTTCTCCGCGCAAGTCGGGGAGGGGTAGGGGAGCGTTCCGTTCAGCAGTGAAGTCAGATCGTGAGGTCTGGTGGAGCGGACGGAAGTGAGAATGCCGGCATGAGTAGCAAAAGGCGAGTGAGAATCTCGCCCACCGAATGCCTAAGGTTTCCTACGGAAGGATCGTCCGCGTAGGGTTAGGCGGGCCTAAGGATAAGGCGTAGAGCCGATGCCGATGGACAGACGGTTATTATTCCGTCCCCGTTTGCATGGCGTTTGAGACGAAGGGGGGACCCAGGAGGGTAGACTGAGCGGGCCCATTGGACATGGTCCGTCCCTGGTCTGTAGGCGTCCGGAGGGAGGCAAATCCCTCTCCGGGTTAAGCAGAGGGATCGGGGGAAGCGGACGACTTCGGTCAAAGCGACTCAGTTGAGCCCACGCTGGCTAGAAAAGCCTCGTCGTCCAGTTATGCAGGCGCCCGTACCGCAAACCGACACAGGTAGGCTGGGGTTAGCGCCCTCAGGTGGTCGAGTGATCCCCCCTCAAGGAACTCGGCAATTTGGCCTCGTAACTTCGGGAGAAGAGGTGCCCCTGTCCGTGAACGGGCTCGCCCCGGGAGCGGACGGGGGTCGCAGCGAAGCGGCCCTGACGACTGTTTAACAAAAACACAGGTCTCTGCCAAAGCGTAAGCTGAGGTATAGGGGCTGACACCTGCCCGGTGCCGGAAGGTTAAAGGGAGGGCTGATAAGGCCCGAACTGAAGCCCCGGTGAACGGCGGCCGTAACTATAACGGTCCTAAGGTAGCGAAATTCCTTGTCGGGTAAGTTCCGACCCGCACGAAAGGTGTCACGACTGGGGCACTGTCTCGAGGGGGGGCTCAGCGAAATTGCAGGACCCGTGAAGATGCGGGTTACCCGCTGCAGGACAAAAAGACCCCGTGGAGCTTTACTGTAGCTTGACGTTGAAGGCGGGCCTGGGATGCGTAGGATAGGTGGGAGGCTATGAAGCCTGGTCTCCGGATCGGGTGGAGCCGTCCTTGAAATACCACTCTTCCCAAGTCTTCCTCCTAACCCGGATAATCGGGAGACAGCGCCTGGTGGGCAGTTTGACTGGGGCGGTCGCCTCCTAAAAGGTAACGGAGGCGCCCAAAGGTCCCCTCAGGCTGGATGGAAATCAGCCGTCGAGCGCATTGGTATAAGGGGGCTTGACTGTGAGGCCTACAAGCCGAACAGGGACGAAAGTCGGGCAAAGTGACCCTACGGTTCCGTGTGGAAGGGCCGTGGATTAACGGATAAAAGCTACCCCGGGGATAACAGGCTGATCTCTCCCAAGCGTTCACAGCGACGGGGAGGTTTGGCACCTCGATGTCGGCTCGTCGCATCCTGGGGCTGGAGTAGGTCCCAAGGGTTGGGCTGTTCGCCCATTAAAGCGGCACGCGAGCTGGGTTCAGAACGTCGTGAGACAGTTCGGTCTCTATCCGCAGTGGGCGCAGGAGACTTGCGAGGAGCTGCCCCTAGTACGAGAGGACTGGGGTGGACGAACCGCTGGTGTGTGGGTTGTCTCGCCAGAGGCAGAAAGCCCGGTAGCTATGTTCGGAAGGGATAAGCGCTGAAAGCATCTAAGCGCGAAACCCCCCTCAAGATGAGGTCTCCCATCCGGTAAAAGGAGTAAGGTCGCGGGAAGACTACCCGCTTGATAGGCGGCAGGTGTAAGGCCGGTAACGTCTTCAGCTGAGCCGTACTAATGACCGAGGGCTTCCACCCACCATTCCATTACCTTCACAACCACGGTTGGCTGGAGTAAGATTTTTCAGGACACTCTCTTCGTGACCCGAAGTTCGTTGGGGCTCCGGCCTGACCTGCGTAACGGAAACCCCGCCGCATGGCGGGACCTCGGCGCGGGGTGGAGCAGCGGCAGCTCGCCGGGCTCATAACCCGGAGGTCGTGGGTTCGAGTCCCACCCCCGCTACCAAGACAGTACGAGGTAGGGGGCAGGTCAGTAAGACTTCTGCCTCCTGCCATCACTTACAATCGAATAGAAATGGCTCCTGGTGGCCAGAGCGAGGTGGAACCACCCGTTCCCATCCCGAACACGGAAGTGAAACGCCTCAGCGCCCACGATACTGCCCGGGCGACTGGGTGTGGAAAATAGGCCGCTGCCGGGGGCTTTTCTATTTCTGCCGCATGTGCCCACCCCACCTTGCGTCCGTCGCGCTGTCCGCCCATCCTAGTGGGATACGACTTGGGAAGGGAGATGTCGCAAATGGCCGATCGATGGGATGTCGCCAAGACCGGCGACGGCGAGATGCGCTGCTACGTTAGCCGACCGGAGGGCTCCGGCAAGTGGCCTGCGGTGATCGTGATCCAGCACGCAGGCGGCGTAGACGATTTCGTCCGCAGCATGGCGGACCGCCTCGCGGACGCGGGATACGTGGCGGTTGCACCGGACCTCTATCACCGCGAAGATCCCAACTCCAGCGACGACCCAATGACGCGCATGACTCGCCTGCGTGACCGGCACATCGTGCCCGATTTGAAAGCGGCAGTCGACCACGCACAGAGTCTTGCCGAGGTGGATGCGGATCAGATTGGCATAACCGGATTCTGCATGGGGGGCCGGGTGACATACCTGATGTGTGCGAGCGATGCGAGGTTCAAAGCGGGGGTGGTGTTCTACGGCGGAAACATCATGGTGCCCTGGGGCCGGGATGACGCGGCGCCTTTCGATATCTCGGAAGGGATCGGCGCGCCGATCCTTGGGCTGTTCGGAGAGGACGACCCGAACCCCAACCCCACCGACGTGGCGAAGATCGACGCGGAGCTTACCCGGCTGAACAAGCGGCACGAGTTCCACTCCTACCCGGGGGCGGGCCATGCTTTCATGAACGAAGGTCGCCCAAGCTACCGCGAAGAGGCGGCAAACGACGCCTCGAGGCGCTGCATCGGCTGGTTCGACCGGCACCTGAAGGGATGACTCGCAGACATGATCGATAGGGCGCTGCGCGACATCTACAACGAATGGGAAGAGTGGGCGGCGTCGGCTCCCAAGGAAGAAGAAGGATGGGAGATAGAATTCCCAAAATGGTCGTTGCTCGTAATTGTAGCCGAGAACGCCATGGTGCGTGGTGCTCGGGACAAAGAGACGCTCAGCCTCTTGGAGAAGTGTTGGGAGATCTCAGAGTGCTGCGAAGAGATCTCCGACTTCGCTCGAGACCATATCGATGAGTGCTTAGATGTAGTGACTGAAATGGCGAAATCTGAGGTACGAGACGTCCGATATCAGGCGTACTCCGTGCTTTCGAATGCGGGTGCCACCGGGGAAACGATACTGAGGCGGTCACTCAACGATGCGGATTCTTATGCCCGCCGCCGGGCGTACCTCGCCCTTGCTGAAATATGCTCGGACGACGCCTTCGCGCTCGCCGCCGGAATTATCGAAGATCAGGATCCTTACATGCGAATCGCCGCCGTGGAATTACTTCGGTGCTGCAGCGACCCGAAGCTACTTGAAGAGGCGAAGCGGCAGCTCCTCGCCGATCGGAATCCTCTCGTAAGAAAAGCTGCGGAAGAGAAGCTTTCGTGAACGCAGATGAGGAATCAAGTCTAAAGTGCGTGATCGCTTGGTCGGAACGGCGAAACCTCTGCTCCCTCGTGTTCGACACGGTGGCAGCGAGGACCGGCGAACGGCAGTCGTGCCGCCTGGGTGACGACTCGTTTGCGGTCTATACAGCCGTAAGCACAGCGGAGATCAGGGCTTGGGTGGCGGAGATCATTGGTTCGGACGAATCAGTCCTTGTCGTCGAGTTCGAAACGTGGTCGGGCTACGGGGAAGGTGTGCCGCGCGAATGGCTTTTGGCGCGAGGCCACTAGGCGGGCTGGGGTACTGGTATCCCGGCAGTGGCGAGCGCTTCGCGCTGCATCTCGAAAAGCTGCCTGATACCCCCCTCGCTCAAGTCCAGGATGTCGTCCATCTCCTGCCGCGTAAAGGGGTGGCTCTCGCCGGTTCCCTGCACCTCCACGAACTCGTTTTCCTCGGTCATCACGAGGTTGAAGTCCAGTGCCGCCCGGTAGTCCTCGTCGTAGTTGAGGTCGAGCAGGGGGGACCCGTCGACAACGCCTGCGCTTACCGCGGCGACCGCGCATCGCAATGGTAGCGCGCGGATGGCCTTCTTCTCGACGAGCGTGTGAAGCGCCTGTGCTAGAGCGACGTAGGATCCCGTGATGGCGGCAGTGCGGGTCCCACCGTCGGCCTTGATTACGTCACAGTCCACAACGAACGTACGCTCACCCAGGAGGTCGAGCTTCGCGATGGAACGCAACGAACGGCCAATGAGTCGCTGGATTTCGGCGGTGCGTCCCGAGCGTGCGCTCTGCTCCCTGGGTGTGCGGGTATGGGTGGAGCGGGGTAGCATGCCGTATTCGGCAGTAATCCAGCCGGAGCCTGAGCCGATGGCGAAACGGGGCACGCGGTCTTCGACCGTTACGGCACAGAGGACGGACGTGCCGCCCATGTCGATGAGGACCGAGCCCTCCGCGTTCTGAAGGTAGCCCGGAGTGATCTTGACGGGCCGGAGCTCGGTGGGGCGGCGGCCGTCGGTGCGGATCATCGGTGAGAGTATAGCACCCGGCTCAGGGGGTGACCGAGATGGGAACCTGCGCCACGTTCGTCGGGCTACCGTCAGCGGCGCTCTCTTCGAACACCCAGACGCACGCGGGCTGTACGTCGAGGATGGCCAGCTCGACGTCTTCGGAGAACGGCGAGAGAGTTTGACCTTCCGCACTCATCCCGGTTACGCCTCCAAGGATACCCCCGTTTGCGTCGAACACGCGGATCTTGAAGGTTGCCTCGAACGCGGCGATTTGACCGCTGACCTGAACGGTGCGCACGTGGTTGCTGCCGGGAGTGGGGGAGTCGATGCGGATCGTCTGAGGGGTGCCTGGTGACGGATTTGGTGCGCAAACGTTGGGGACAGGTGTTGCATCGCCGGCGGGAGTCTGTGTGGCGGCGTCTGACGTGGACCCGCCGTTGCCGGGCGTTTCGCCGGTGGAGTCGTCGGGCGACTGAGGCGCGCCGGTGATCGTTGCCCCTGTGACGGGGTCAGTCGGAGCGGTTGTCTGTCCGGAGCCGTTGTCGTCATCGTCGCCGCAGGCGGCTACCGCGGCAGCAACCACCACCAAGGCTATCAGGAGAAGGCGGTACATCTGTCCCCTTAGTAATCGAATTCGTCAGCGTTGGGTCGATACCCAGACTTGATTTCCATCAGTATATACGGTGACATCGCCGTTCTGGTCGGTTCTGAACACTGTCTGTTCTTCAAGCCTCCCGAGCACTTCAGGAGCGGGGTGCCCGAATCGATTGGAAGCCCCCACGGAAATGACTGCGAGAGAGGGATCGACGCGGTCAAGAAACTCGGTCGTGGTGGATGTGCGCGAACCGTGGTGCCCCACCTTCAGAACCGTCGACTCGAGGTCGGTACCGAGGGATTCGAGAGCTGCCTCTCCCTCCGCGCCGAGATCGCCGGTGAGGAGCATCGAGACGTTTTCGTAAGTGAGCCGGGCAACCAGCGACCTATCGTTCAGGTCGCCTTCGCTGAATTCTGAGTTCGGAGCCGGGTTGAGAAGTGTGAGCATCGCACCCCCTCCGAGATCGATCGACTGCCCCCGTTCAGCCCGGAGGATGGGGACGCCGGATTGGATCAGGCTTGCCTCCAAATGGGCGATCGCTGCTGAGTCCGAATCAAGGTTATTGGTCAGAAAAGCGCCCACGTTGTAACGCTCCAGAGCTTCCGGCAGGCCGCCGGCGTGGTCTGCCTGGGGGTGGGTGAGGATGATGAGATCCAGGTCGCGCTCGTAGAACGGGATGCTCCTGCCCAGGGCGGCGCTGAGGGCGCTGCCGCTGGGTCCGCCGTCGATCAGGATGCGGTTTCCAGAGGGCGACTCGACAAGGATGGCATCGCCCTGACCGACGTCGAGGAAGGTGACGGAGAGTCGGGAGGATTGGGGCGACGATACCACGAGCCAGACGAGGGCAGATGACAGCGCGAGGACCAGAGCAAGTGCGGCGAGTGAGAGGCCGGTCCTTGGGGCAACCTGGACCCGAGGCGGCTCGACGAATACGGGGAGTGACAGATCGCGCAGGCGGAGGACAACCGCGGCCAGCAGGGCATAGTAGACGATCGCGTGTGCTGTTGAGACGTTGGTGATTCGGATCGAGGCCGCTGGAAACGCCGCGAACAATCGCACGACTGTCACCATGTAGGCTGCGGGTGGCCATGCGAGCCAGCTGGCGTAGTCGGCGGCCGCTGGAGATATCAGGCCGGCGAGAATAACAACTGCCGAGGTCGCAGCGACGGCAACGAATGCTGGTACCGCGAAGAGGTTGGCCAGAGGTGCTGCGATCGACACCTGGTGGAAGTTGACCGCAGTGATCGGGATGGTAAAGGCGATGCAGGCGGCTGACATGGACATGAGGTCGACGGTTGGCTTCGTTAGTGGGAAGTCGCTCGCAGCCGGCCAGCGGGCGATCATCGATTGGAACCAGTCCCTGAGCGGCATGGCGAGCACGGTGAGGCCGAGGACGGAGGCGAAGCTGAGCTGAAACGAGACATCATGGACGACTTGGGGATCGAGGGCGGTCATGGCTGCGGCGGCGAGAAGCAACGCGACCCATCCTGTGTTCTGCCGACCGACGATCATGGCGACGACGAAGATTGTTCCCATGATCGCAGCCCTCAGGACCGACGCTTCGGCTCCGACGAGAAGCGTATAGAGGCCGATCGACGTCAGCGCGATGAGGCAGGCGGCCCTCCGTCCGATGAGCCAGGCCAGGGCAGCGATGACCACCGCCGCCAGCATCGTGACGTTCTGGCCAGAGACGGCTACGAGGTGCGATGTCCCGGTGGCGTCCATGTCGTCCCTGAGGTCACGCGGGAGAGCCGAGCGAGCGCCGAACAGGATCCCGCCAGCTAGCGACGACTCCGGATCCGGCAACGCGCTGTCGAGGGAGGATGAGAGTTCGTGGCGCAGATCGATGATCGCGGCCTTGAGCGTGTTTCCTCGGCTGTGTTCGATCGGGCGAACCCAGGGGTACTCGGCGACCGAGTCGATTCCCTGGCGAGACAGATATTCGCGATAGTCGAAGTCTTCGAGGACCGGTGGCGTCAAGAGTTCTCCCTCGAGTTCCAGGAGGTCGCCGTATTCGTAACGCGGATACGGAGGGAGGCGCACGAGGACGGAACCCTCGCGTGTCTGCCAATTGTTGTCGATGAAGGCGGTCCGAACATCGACTGTGTAGCTAGAGGACGTGGCGCCCTCCCGAGGCTCTTCTGAGATCACGCCGCGAAACTTCACGTCGCCAGACTCATTGAGGTGCGAAAGGGCGTTTGTTGGCGTCATCGGAACGGTGTCGTCGTACCGCCACGACGCGGCGAAGACGAGTAGCGCACCGACGGCCAGGAGAGCGACCGTTTCCAGGCCGCGGCCTGAGAGCGAACGATACCGCTCCCAGCAAACCCGCCGCGGCGATTGTCGCCCCTGGATCGGCGCCAGTGAAAGCGGCGGCCGAAATCCCGAGCAGCCAGGCAAGCGCGAAGAACGCGAGCGTCACTGCGATATGGTGATCAGGGCAACGATATCTTCGTAGACGGACTCAGGAACGAGTTCACGCGCCAGCAGGTCATCGGTCATCCCGAACATTCCAGTTTGGCTGCGCGACGTCACGATGTTGTGGGCTCGTACCTCGCCGATGCCGGGGAGCGACATCAGTTCCGCTTCTGACGCTGTGTTGATGTTGACGAGTGATGGCTGGTTGAGGTTCGCGGCGGCCTGACCGGCGCGAGGGACGATTATCTGGTCCTCGTCGTGCACGCGGCGGGCGAGGTTGATCGCTTCGGGGTTGGCGTCGGCGGTAAATCCGCCCGCGGCCTGTACCGCATCTGCCCAGCGGGAGTCCTCGCTGAGGGGGTAGATGCCAGGACTGGCGACGGCGCCTGTCACGTAAACACGGATGTCCGAGATCGGGGCCGCAGAGCCAGCCACAACAATGGGCTCGGGATCATCGAGGCGCTTGTCGAGGAGGAATGCGATACCGCCGATCAGCGGGACCGTGAGAAGGGCGACGATGAGCCAGCGATAGCGTTCGAGCTGCTCAGCCACAGGTTTCTCCTGTATTCGGGGTTGTGGCCGAAAATACTATCCTGCGTACGACGACGCGTCAAGCCTACGAATTATCTGGACGTGGTCCGAGCGTGTTTCTAGGGGGACTCCGCAGCCGGCGCGCGATGCCCCGGCCAGATCACGAGCGTGGTCATCGTCCAGTTCCAGGCGAATCCCAGCAAAACGCCGATGCCAGCGGAGAAATAGGGAGGCCATCCGGTCGCGGCAGTCAGGCCATTGGTGGCGACGACGATTATCGCCGGGCTGACGATTGAACTGAGGTGGA
Source organism: uncultured Chloroflexia bacterium (assembly GCA_963717065.1). Classification (GTDB taxonomy): domain Bacteria; phylum Chloroflexota; class Dehalococcoidia; order SM23-28-2; family RBG-16-64-32; genus CAVQVC01. The sequence continues at coordinate 518,792 of CAVQVC010000001.1, forward strand.
ACTTGAGGAAGCGGCGGCCGATCCAGCCGTCCCGCCGCCGGCTGCGGAACGTCCAGCGCTCGTGCGAGTTGAATTGGAAGATGATCGCCAGCTCGATCGCCAGGATGGAGGCGATAAGTAGGCGCAGGTCGGGCACGGCGAAGAGGCCAAGGCTGAGATTTGTGTCCCTGGCGGGAAGGAGAGGCACGAAAGGCGTGTCGTAGAAGACGAAGAGGGCGGCCTGGTAAATCCAGAAGGCGATGCCGCCAACGATCAGGAACTTGACGAGGGTGGCGGGCAGGTGCAGGCGCAGAGAGAGTGCCCTGCCCGCGGCGATCAGCGCATTTTCTGATTCACTGATCAGCTCGGGCCGCAACAAGGCCCGAATTGGAGAAGTGAGCTTCACTCTAGCGGCGATACGCTCCCGGGCGGGCAGGGAGCGTCCTTTCCATAAGAAGTTGACGCTGGCAATGTTTCCGTTGTTGCGGCCGCCCTTAGCGACATAACGCTCTCGCTTGGCTGCGCTGGAGAATGTTGACAAGATACTTCTATTTATTCAGACTATCTTGACCAACGGAAGGCCGGTCGATACGCTGGAATTCGATCACGCAATTTTGCCAAACAAACTCGGGGTGCCATGACGACCCAAACCGCCGCTCGAACACGGAACAACCTCAAGGCCGAGATAGTCCGCCGCGGCTGGAAGTTCAAGGACCTGGCGGACCGGCTGGGAATCACCAACCGACACCTCAGCGAAGTGCTCGCCGGCCGCGCCCGCCTTACCCATCGCCTCGCCTTGCAGATCCACGAAGTCACCGACATCGACCTCAAGGACATCCCGTTCGAAGATCCGACTCGGATCCTGGTGTCGGACCCGATCGCTGACGACGGTGTGGCAGCACTCGCTGATCATGGGGCCGAAGTCGAGGTCAAGACGGGGCTCTCGGCAGATCAGCTCAAGTCGATGATCGGCGAGTTCGACGCCCTCGTTGTCCGCAGCGAGACGAAGGTCACGCGGGCCATCCTCGCCGCTGCCGGGCGGCTAAAGGTCGTTGGCCGCGCGGGTGTGGGCGTCGACAACATCGACCTGGAAGCCGCGACGGAGAAGGGCGTGGTGGTTGTGAACGCGCCCACCGGCAACATTATCTCCGCAGCCGAGCACGCGATCGCGCTGATGCTGGCGCTCGCGCGTCACATACCGGAGGCCAACGCCTCATTGCGCTCCGGCAAATGGGAGCGCACCCGCTTCATGGGCCTCGAGGTGCGTGGCAAGACGCTCGGTGTCATCGGCCTCGGGCAGGTGGGATCCGAGGTCACACGTCGCGCCCGCGGGCTAGAGATGCGCGTCCTGGCGCTCGATCCGTTCGTCCCCGAGGAGCGCGCCCGTGTCGTCGGTGCTGACCTGGTCACGAAGGAGGAGCTGCTGCGCGAGTCCGACTTCATCAGCGTCCACACCACGCTTACGGAGGGAACGAAGAGCCTTCTCGGGGAGAAGGAGCTGCGGGCTATGAAGCCCACAGCCCGCGTCATCAATACAGCCCGTGGAGGCATCATCAACGAAGCGGCGCTGGAGAAGGCTCTACGGGAGAGCTGGATTGCCGGCGCCGCCGTAGACGTCTTCGAGAAGGAGCCTGTTACCGACCACCCGCTGTTCAAGGTCGACAACATCGTCGTCACACCCCACCTCGGCGCCTCGACGGCGGAGGCTCAGGAGCGCGTAGCGGTCGATGTCGCCGACCAGGTGCTGGCGGTACTGGCCGGGGAACCAGCAAGGTACGCCGTCAACGCGCCGCTCATCCCTCCTGAGACTTACAGCTTCCTGGCTCCCTACCTGCCGGTCTCGCAGAAGGCGGGCGCCCTCGCGATCCAGCTCTCCGAGGGCCAGATGGGCGACCTGCTGATCGACTACTCCGGCGAGATAGCCCAGCACGACACCACGCCGTTGCGGGCGGCGGTGCTCGGGGGCATCCTGGCGCCGATCAGCGAGGACCACGTGAATGTGGTCAACGTGGACATCATCGCCCAGCGGCGCAGTATCCAGATCACCGAGAAGCGGAGCCCTTCGCACGAACTGTACGCTAACCTCATCACCGTCAGCGTCCGGGGCAGAGAAGGCGAGGCGAAGGTGTCCGGCACCGTCGCTCACGACGGCCCCCACGTCGTCTCGATCGATGACTTCTGGGTGGACGTCCCGCCGAGCGAGGGCTACCTGTTGCTGTGCGAGAACAAGGACCGCCCGGGCATGATCGGCTCCGTGGGCACGATCATGGGGGAGTACGGCGTGAACATCAGCTTCATGAACGTCGGCCGGCACGAAAAACGCGGCGTTGCCCTGATGGTCATTGCCCTGGACGACACCCTGTCCCCGGAACAGATCGAGCGCGTGAAGCAGATTCCGGGGATCCTCGGCGTGAAGCTCGCTCGCCTGTAGCCGACTACTCCAGCAGGTTGAAGACCAGTCCGGTCGGCACCTTTGGGAAGAAGAACGTGGACTTCTGGGGCATGCGCTCGCCCGCGTCTGCGAGTTCGAGCACGCGCTTGACCGCTACCGGCCGCATCAGCACGGCGTAGGTCGCCTTTCCGGTCCGAACCTCCTCCACGGCCTCCTCGGCGTCCTCCGTGAACCACAGACGGTCGTAGTCGCTCATATCGTCCGCGGACAGCCCCAGGCAATGCTGGAGGACCGCGTGGTTCGCAACCGAGTACGAGAGACGGCGCCATTCCGGGGAGCGGTCCTGCGGGAGCAGTGCGTCTGCCCCTGGTTTGTCCTTGAGGAAAAGCATTTTCTCGGGGGATGCGCCGGTCACCAGGGCCATGCGCCCATCTTTGAGTTCGCCCCGCTGGAACGCTGCCGCAGAGTCGGCCGATGCCTCAAGGACTTCGAACAGATCACCTACCCGGCCGATGGCCTCATCCGAGGGTCGGGCGGCATTCGTCACTCGGTGGATAGGAAGCACGACCAAACCCGGGATCATCAGCCGCAGTGAGTGCGACCATCACGAAGTTCTCCGGCTCGTCTCCAGTCCAGTTTGCCGCGGCTGAGCGCACCTCGTCGCGGTAGGCCAGCGCCGTTTCGTAGCGGTGGTGCCCGTCTGCGATGTAGAGGGTCTCGCGCTCGAAGGCCGACCGGATTTTCTCCACGACCTCCTGCTCCTCTATCCGCCGCAACGCGTGCTGTTGCCTGTCCGCTGTGTTGAAATTAGTCTCTGCCTGCCGCTCCAGCACCTTCTGGAACTGTTCGCCGATCTCGCTCCGCTCGTCGCGGTACAGCAGGTAGATCGGGCTGGTGTTGAGGTGGATCGCTCGCAGCAGCTTGAGCCGGTCTTCTTTCGGGCCGCCGAACGTCTGCTCATGAGGCAAGACCGCTCTCGCGTCCCAGGGCTCCAGGCGCAGTCGCGCGAAGAGGATAGATCGGGTGTACTTCTCGGGTCCGTGCCAGAAGGTCTGCCGGTACAGGTAGAAGGCAGGCTCACCGTCCTGCCGCAAAAGCCCGTTGGCGCGCCACTCCGCGACAGTCGTCGCCGCCTGCTGGTAACGGTCACCCTGGCTCGCATCGGCAAGCTCGATGCGGACCGCGTTCACCGGCGAACGCGCGTAGAGCGCCTGCTGCTCCTCAGGCGAAATGACGTCAAAAGGAGGGGAGAGGGCGACCGAGAGGTCGGTACCGGGGCGATACCGGAGGGCGCGGAAGGGGCGGACGTCGGCCACGAACCGAGGATAGCATCGCCGTTTGCGGGAGGCCAGCACAGGCACATATCATTGCCCCCGATGCCCTACGCCTGTACTTTTTGCGAGATTATCGCCCACCGCGAACCCGCTGAGATCCTCTATGAGGACGACGACGTCATCGTTTTCCGGAACAGGTTGCGCTGGGTGCCGGTGATGCTACTCTCCGTCCCCAAGAAGCACATGACCCAGGCCGAGCTCTGGCTTGATCTCGGCCGCGTCGGCGAGGTCGCCGTCCGTATGGGGCAGGAGCATTGCCCGAACGGCTTCCGCCTGCTATCGAACTTCGGCTACGAGGCCATGCAGAGCCAGGAGCATGCGCACGTCCACATCATCGGCGGCACGTTCCTCGGGGAGTACGCGTAACGTGGCCGCGCCAGCCATATTGACAACCCGCAAGAGGTGTGCCTAGAATCCAGTCCCTTCAACCAGGATCTTGAATGGTCCTTTACTCCGGGTAGTCGTAGTAGGTCGCGACGACCGCCCGGTGAAGGTAAGGAGGCTCGCCATGTCGCGGACTCGCCATCTCGCTCGCTTAGCGTTCCTTACCCTGCTCGCCCTCGGTGCACTCCTCACTTCGAGGGGCCAAAGCACAGCGGGACAGTTGCCACAGGCCCAGCCACTGATCGTGTACTCCTGTGGATTCGAATTCATCCTCAACATCTGCACGATGAATCCCGATGGTACGGGCGAGGTCAAGATCACCAACGACCAGGGGAATGATCACGACCCCGAAGTTTCGAGCAGTGGCGAGATCGCGTGGACCCGTTTCTCGGATCAGATCTGGCTGATGGAGGTCGACGGATCTCAGCAGAGAATTCTGGGCAACTTTGGTGTGCCGGTGTATGGCCCGACGTGGTCGCCCGACGGATCGAAAGTGGCGTTCGGCTGCTGGGACCCGGCGCATATCACTGTCAGCGGCATTTGCACCGCCAACAAGAACGGCTCAAACATCCAGATGGCTTACGTCAGCGATGGAGCCACGCAGCCCGATTGGTCGCCGGACGGTCAAAAGATTGCGTTCCAGAGTCCGGCGGGCCAGGACCACTTCGACATCTGGATCCTGAACCTGCAGACTCAGCAGGCGATCAACGTGACCAACACAGACCCGCAGGATGAACACGGACCCCGCTGGTCACCGGATGGATCGAAAATCGCCTTCTGGGGAGAGACCCTCCCGAGCGAACCGCAGGCGGGAGCCAACATCTACACGATCGACCCCAACGGTGCCAACCGGGAAAAGGTCCTCAGTCCGCAGTTCTACACGGCTGTCAGTAGCCCCGCCTGGTCGCCGGACGGAATGCAGATCGCCGCAGTATGTGACGATACGCCGTCGTCCATTCGCGAGATGTGCATCGCTGATGTGTCGACTGGGGATATCGTCGATAACGTCGAGCTGGACACGGCAGCGCTGAGTGAGGGGTGGAGCGAACCCTACTGGGGGTACACGGGCGGGGCTCATACCGGAGATGTCGACTGCAACGGCGGCGCGAACTCTGTCGATAGTCTGAAACTCCTGCGGTATAACGCCGGCCTACCCTACGCGCACTCGTCCCCCTGCCTAGAAATCGGTGATGAATACGGCGACCCCGTTCACCTCTGGGGAGACCTCGACTGCAGCGGGGTCATCAACGCTGTTGATGCGCTAAAGGCATTGCGCTTCGTTGCCGGGCTGCCGGTGGCCCAGACCGAGCCCTGCATCGACCTCGGCCAAATTCTAACCTAGTCGCGACCTCGTTGAGGAGGCTGTCGTTGGGCGGCTCCATAGCGGAGCCTGTCATGGCTCCAAGTGTGCGCATCTGGCTGGCGGGGACAAAGAAATGGAGCGGAAGACGGGATTCGAACCCGCGACCCCCTCCTTGGCAAGGAGGTGCTCTACCACTGAGCCACTTCCGCTCGCTGCATCACATTATACGCCGCCTGACGTGCCTCGCAAGCGTCGACCGACGCTGGCCCGTAGAGCCTCGCCGCTCGTATATTGTGTCTCGTACTCGCCACTTCAGGAGGTAATTCAATGCCCCGCTTGAAAGCGGCAATCGAGATCGAAGCCCCGGTGGAGCACGTGTTCGCACTGGCGGCAGATGTCACGAAGCAGCCGGACTGGACGACGTTCATCAAAGAGGTGGTGGTGACGACCGGCGATGGCAAGAGTCAGGGCTCGGCGGCGAAACGCGTGATCAAGGTGGGACCGCAGAAGAAGGGGCTGGAAGACACGATCGTGGAGTACGAGGCGAACGAGGCGCTGGGGCGCAGGTTCACTGGCTACTTCGATGGTGAGGATCGCCTCTCGTTTACTCCTGCAGGCAGCGGGACACGTGTCGAGTGGCGGGTGAACTACACCCCGCCGTACGGCTTCCTGGGGAAGATCGGCGCGCTGGTGATGATGGCGCGGATCTTTCAAAACGAGCTGGAGGCGTCGCTGGACAACCTCAAGGCGCAGCTCGAAATCTAGGGCAGCCGGCGGATCATCCCCGGGGTAAGCCGAGCCTGCGGATCGCGATCAATCTCCCGCTGCACCTCCGACGTCCCGGCACCGATCGTGTCCTGCACGGTGGACAGGTACTCGTGCGCAATGGAGCCGCTAATGGGAGCGTGCGGATCGCCTTCGCGCAACTGGCCGTGGAGGCCGAGGATTTGCACGCCGGCGTTGTACAAACGCTGCGCGAACTCAGTGTTGAACAGCTTAACCATGGCAGCCTGTGCCCGGTAGTCCACCCCGCGGAGTCCATGTCTATCGCTCGCTGAAGCAGCAGGCCGGCAACCTCGTACTCGGTCCGATAGCTGGGCGATCGCCTGCCGCACGATCCGGATCGTTCCCACCTGGCGCGCGCCGTTGCGCAGACCCTGCGAGTACCGGGTGAGGCCGCGAGCGCGCGCCGGTGGATGAACGCTCGGTAGACTGTGATTCGCTCCGAACCGAGCGCCGAGGTGAGGACGCGCCAGCCCTCGTTCTCGTGACCCACACGCTCGCTCACGGGTACGCGAACGTCCTCGAACACTGTCTCGTTGAACCAGTGTTTGTCCATTAGGTTGATCAAGAGGACGAACTTCAACGCCGGGTGAGTCCATGGGCACAACAAACACGGAGATCCCCGCATGCTTGGCGTTGTCGCTCGAGGTGCGCGCCGCCAGCCAGCAGTACTCGCTCGACTCGGCGCCGCTGGTGAAGATCTTGCGGCCGTTGATGACGTAGTCGTCGCCGTCGCGGACGGCGCGGGTCTGCAGCGCTGCGAAATCGGAGCCGGCTTCCGGTTCTGTGTACCCAAGGCAGAAGGTAAGCTCGCCCCTTGCCATACCGGGCAGATAGGCTCGCTTCTGCGCCTCGCTGCCGGCGGCGATGAGCGCCGGGCCGACGATGACGCGACCCAGAGCGTCGCTGGCGGGGCCGCCGTGGAGGGCCACCTCCTCGTCGGCGATGAACTGGTCCGTCACAGGCCGACCTCCACCGCCGAACTCGATGGGCCAGCTCAGGGCGAGCCAGCCCTTGGATCCGAGCTTTCGCTCGAACTCGCGGTCTGGCATGTAGCCGGGCAGCATCGGCGTCGGGTCCGAGTCGTGGGTTGTTCCCATTTCCTCTTGAAGGAAGCGGCAGATCTCGCTGCGCAGCCGCTCCTCTTCTTCGCTCAAACGGAAGTTCATACGGCCTGATTATAGCCGTCCTGATGTAACGACTTTGTGACCTCACTGCGCCTGTAGGGCGCCCGCTCCTGTGCTAAAATCAGATATAGACGATGCGTGTTTCCTTAATTGGAATGCCAATCGCCCGAGCGGGTTTACCGGCCGGGTTGAGTAGCAAAGAAGGCCGGTAGTGGACGAGTACGATCTGGTAGTGCTCGGCGGCGGAACGGGCGGTTACACTGCCGCGATCCACGCCACGCAGCTCGGGCTGTCCGCCGCGATCATCGAGCGTGACAAGATCGGGGGCACCTGCCTCCACCGCGGGTGCATACCTACGAAGGCCTGGCTGCACAGCGCTGAAACGTTATCGATGGCCCGGAACGCGGGTACGTTCGGTGTCCGCGTTGGCGACATCTCCTTCGACTACCCGATTGTCGTCTCTCGCCAGACGGAAGTTGTCGAGACGCTGCATCAGAGCATCCGCAGCGTCATCCAGAAACACAAGATCGAGATGATCGAGGGAGAGGGACGCTTCGTATCGCCTTCGGAGGTGGCGGTCGACGGCCGGACTCTGACCGCGAAGAACGTGATCATTGCCACCGGCTCCCAGCCGAAGGAGATACCGGGCCTGGAGACCGACGGGCAGCACATTCTGAACAGCGATCACCTGCTGGCGCTCGAGGAGCTGCCAAAGTCGATCATCATCATCGGCGCCGGCGCCGTCGGTTGCGAGTTCGCGTCCTTCTTGATCGACGTCGGCTGCGAGGTGACTCTCGTCGAGATGATGCCGACGATTGTTCCGCTGGAAGACGCTGACGTGGGGAAGGCGTTGGCGAAGTCTCTGGGAGGGCGCGGAGTAAACATAATGACGTCCGCCCGCGTCTTACCCGATAGGACGAAGATGTACGACAGCGTCGTTGAGTTGAGTGTCGAGCACGAGGGGTCGGAGAAGACGGTAAAGGCCCAATCAGTGCTGATGGCCGTCGGCAGAGGGGCGGTCACAGAAGGTCTCGGCATCGAGAAGACCGGCGCCCGGGTGGACAAAGGTTGGATCTCGGTCGACGAGACGTACCGAACGGCTGAGCCTTCCGTTTACGCCATTGGCGATGCCATCGGCGGACTGCTGCTGGCCCACGTGGCCGCTGCCGAGGGGTTCATAGCCGCCGAGGCGATCGCCGGCAAGGACGCGGAGAAGCTCGATTACAACCGCGCGCCCCGTGTGACTTACAGTCACCCGCAGGTGGCCTCGGTGGGAATGACCGAGAAGCAGGCGAAAGAGGGCGGTCATGCGGCGAAGTCACAGCGCTTCTCTTTCAAGTACAACGCCATGGCCTTGATCGAGGGTGAGACAGACGGCTTCGCAAAGATCGTTTATGACACTGAATCGGGAGACTTCCTGGGGGCACACATCATAGGGCCGCGCGCCGGTGAGCTGATATGCGAGGCGGCGCTGGCGACGTTCCTTGAGGCTTCCGCCTGGGAAGTGGGCTCCAACATTCATCCGCATCCAACCTTGAGCGAGACGTTGAGCGAGGCAGCTCAGCTTTCGGCTGGGATCAGCATTTACTGGTAGGAGGAGGCGAGTCGTCTTGGTCGCCGTGAAAGAGATTGAGGGGGCGATGGGGCTGAGCAAGCAGCAGCTCCTCGATCTGTACTACAAGCTGCTCCTGTCTCGTACCGTTGCACAGCGCGAGCGCATGCTCAACCGCCTGGGCAAGGGCCCGTTCGCGATCACGGGTGAGGGCCAGGAGGCGACGCAGGTTGGCGTGGCCTTTGCGTTACGTCCGGGGCAGGACTGGGTGCTGCCTTACTACCGCGATATCGGCGTCGCCATCACCATTGGACAGACTCCACGAGACCTGATCCTCGCCCTCCTTTCGCGCGCCGAAGACATCAGCAGCGGCGGCAAGAACATGCCGTCGCATTTCAGCGACCCAAAGTTGAAGATAGTGTCCGGTTCGGCGCCGGTAGCGACGCAGGTAACGCATGCGGCAGGCATTGCTCTGGCGTCCAAGCTGCGTGGGCTCGACGAGGTGACGGCGGTCTTCTTTGGAGACGGCGCGACGAGCGTGGGTGACATGCACGAGGCAATGAACTTCGCGGGTGTTCGCAAGCTGCCTTTAATATTCGTCTGCGAAAACAACGGTTATGCGATTTCGGTGCCCTGGCGTCTGCAGAGCGCCGTGGAGAACGTCGCTATCCGCGCTGAGGGTTACGGAATCACCGGTGTTACGGTGGACGGCAACGACGTCCTCGCCGTGTACGAGGCGGCACGGAACGCTGTGGAGCTCGCCCGCAAGGGCAAGGGCGCCACGTTCATCGAGGCGAAGACGTACAGGCAGGTGCCCCACTCCAGCGACGACGACGACCGCCGGTATCGCAGCCGTGAAGAAGTCGATGAATGGATGAAGAAGGACCCCCTGCCGCGCTTTCAGGTGTGGCTGGAGGAGCACGACGTCCTCGACCGCAAGACGCTGGAAGAGATGCAGCAGCGCGCAGCGCAAGAGGTAGATGAGGCTACAGAATATGCCGAGAACGCACCGAAGCCCGCACCGGAGTCCGCGCTCGAACACGTCTTCGTCGACCAAACCTAACGGGAACCGCGCGCCAACAGCAACGTCTAACGCGGGAATGCTCGATGTTGTTCAGCAGTTGGGGCTCAAGGACGAGCAGCTGTTGGAAATCTACGGCAAGATGCTGCTGTCTCGCACGTTGAGCATCCGTCAGCGGCTGCTGCAGCGGATGGGTAAGGGCTCGATCACCTATAGCGGTGAAGGGCACGAGGCGGCGCAGGTGGGGACAGCCTTCGCTCTACGCCCCGGCCACGACTGGCTCTACACCTACTACCGGGACATCGGAGTCGCGCTGACTATCGGGTTGAGTCCATTCGATATCCTGACGAGCTTCTTTGCACGGAGGGACGACGTGAATAGCGGCGGCCGCAACATGCCGTCGCACTTCAGCAGCAAGCCGCTGCGCATCGTTTCCCAGGGTGCGCCGGTGGCGACCCAGGTGCCACAGGCGGCGGGGACGGCTCTCGCTTCGAAGCTGCGTGGCCTCGACGAGGTTTCGGCCGTGTATTTCGGCGATGGCGCCACCAGCGTCGGCGACGTGCACGAGGCGATGAACTTTGCGGGCATCCACGACCTGCCAGTCGTGTTCATATGCGAGTTCAACGGGTACGCGATCTCAGTCAACTGGCGAAACCAGGCGGCGATCGACAACGTGTCAGTGCGCGCACATGGCTACGGTTTTCCGGGGGTTACGGTTGACGGGAATGACGTGCTCGCGGTCTACGCCGCGATGAAGGATGCAGTCGCCCGCGCGCGCCGCGGCGAGGGCCCGACGTTCATCGAGGCCAAGACCTATCGCCTGGTTCCGCATAGCAGCGACGACGACGACCGCCGCTACCGGAGCAAAGAAGAGCTCGCCGAATGGACGGAGCGTGATCCTGTTGTTCGCTTCGCGAAGCAGCTTGGGGACGCCGGCGTCCTCGACGACGCCAAAGACCGAGAGATAAATGACCGGGTGAACCGCGAGGTGGACCGGGCGACGGACGAAGCCGAGGCCTCGCCAGAGCCAGAACCCGAGTCCGCCTTGAGCCACGTCTACGTTGAGGGAAAGGGGCCATAGGATGGCGGAGAAGAACATGGTGGAAGCGGTCCGCGACGCGATGTTCGAAGAGATGCAGCGCGACGATCGGATCATTCTGATGGGGGAGGACGTCGGCGAAGGCGGCGTTTTCCGTGCTTCCGAAGGGCTGAAGAAGGAGTTTGGGGAGGACCGGGTCATGGACACTCCTCTGGCAGAAGCCTGCATAGTAGGTTCCGCCATCGGCGCCTCTCTGAACGGCATCCTCCCAATTGCCGAGCTTCAGTTCGCCGACTTCAGCCACCCGGCGTTCGACCAGATCGTGAGCGAAGCGGCACGCCTCCACTACCGCTCGAACGGCACCTGGAGCTGCCCGATCACGATTCGCAGCCCCTATGGCGCCGGAATCCACGGCGGACCCTACCATTCCCAGAGCGTCGAGGCCTTCTATGCGCACGTTCCCGGGCTGAAAGTGATTTGCGTGGCGACCCCCTACGACGCAAAGGGGCTCCTGAAGTCAGCGATTCGCGACCCAAACCCGGTCATTTTCCTGGAGCACAAGAAGGCATACCGCCTGTACCGGCAGGAAATCCCGGACGACGACTACACCGTCTCGATCGGCGAGGCCGAGATCAAGCGCGCAGGCACCGAGATCAGCCTGATCACCTATGGCATGATGATGCACCACTCCCTGAAGGCCGCGGAGACTGTGGAGAAGGAGGACGGACTCAGCGTCGAGGTTATCGACTTGCGCACGATCTCCCCCTGGGATAAGGAGCGTGTGCTGAACTCCGTGAAGAAGACCGGGAAAGCCCTCGTCGTATACGAGGACAACATCACCGGTGGCTTCGGCGCCGAAGTCGCGGCTACCATCGCTCAGGATGGCTTCGAGTACCTCGATGGCCCCGTCACGCGGGTGGCCTCGCCTGACGTGCCCATTTCCCCTTACGCTGGAGTCCTCGAAGAGTACGTCTTGCCGAACCCGGAAAAGATCGCGGAAGCGATACGTAAGCTGGCTGCTTACTAAGGAGGCGCCCCCATGGCCTTCACCCTCACTATGCCGGAGGTGGGAGAGACCGTAACAGAAGGCACCATTGAACGCTGGCTGAAACAGCCCGGCGACAAAATCAAAAAGTACGACCCTATCGTCGAAATCAACACCGACAAGGTCAATGTCGAGCTACCCTGCCCAGTTTCCGGCACTATTACCGAACTCCTGGTGCAGGAGGGAGAGACGGTTCTCGTGGGGGCAGCGCTCGCGGTGATCGAGGAGGTCGCCGGTGAGACACCCGCTGAAATAGCACCGCCGCAACCCGCAAGAGAGGCCGGGGCAGCGACCGCCGCTCCGGCCACCGCAGCGCCGCCAACAGCGCGTGGTGACGGCAACGGGACTCGCGCTCGGGACGCCGGAGAGCGCCGCCGCGCCACTCCCCGAGTCCGCAAGCTCGCCGAAGAACTTGGCGTCGCGCTGGATACAGTTACAGGCACCGGTCCCGGCGGGCGCATCGTCGAAGAGGACGTTCGTGCAGCCGGATCGGGCACTCCCGCCGCTGCAGGAGCCGTGGCCGCGCCAGCGCGGCCGGCATCAGCTCGACCACCGGCCGCTCCGGCTGGACCGGACGAGGAGTCGGTGCCACTCACCGGCGTTCGCAGGACTATCGCACAGCGAATGACGGCCGCCGCCTTCAGTGCGCCACACGCCTGGCTGGCGACCGAAGCGGATGTCACCGGCCTCGTGCAACTCCGCCAGGCGCACAAAGAAGCCTTCCGCCAGCGGCTTGGCGTTGATCTCACTTACCTGCCGTTCATGGCCCACGCCGTCTGCCAGGCCTTGCAGGAACATCCGTACCTCAACGCCTCCTGGGGCGAAGACAAGATCATCCTCAAGAAGCGAATCAATCTCGGAATTGCGGTGGCGACGGACCGTGGGTTGTTCGTGCCGGTCGTACCCGACGCCGAGCGCCTCAGCGTTACCGGCCTCGCCCTCGCGATGAACGAAGTTGGCGAGCGGGCCCGCGCCAACAAGCTCACGCTTGACGACGTCCAGGGCGGAACGTTCACGGTGGACAACACCGGAGCTTTCGGCGCCATCATGTCGATGCCGATCATCAACCTCGGCCAGTCGGCGATTATCACGATGGAGGCGATCACAAAACAGCCGCGAGTCGTCGGTGAGGACGGTATCGCTGTCCGGTGGGTGGTCGCCGCTTGTCTCTCGTTCGATCACCGGGTGATGGATGGACACCAGGCTGGTTACTTCCTCCAGGACGTCAAGAAGCGCCTCGAGCTCATCGGCCCCGACACCGGCATCGACTGATGCCCGCCAACGAAGCCCCTTGCGAGTACGCCCGGCTCGGCACCGTCCCCTACGACGAAGCCTGGGTCCTCCAGAAACGGCTCGCACGCGAGCGGGCCGCCGGCGAACGGCCTGATACCCTCCTGCTCCTCGAGCACCCACCCGTCTACACCACCGGACGCCGAAACGCTGACTCCAACCTGCGGATGCCCGCTGACCTGCTTGGCGCCCCGCTCATTGAGACTGACCGCGGAGGCGACATAACATTCCACGGGCCCGGCCAGCTCGTCGCCTACCCGATCATCGACTTGCGGGCGGCCCGGATGGGTGTCGTGGAGTACGTGCGGGGGCTGGAAGAGGTCATTATGCGCACCCTCCACGTCTACGGCATCGAGAGCCGTCTCGAGTGTGGCCTGACCGGCGTCTGGGTCGGCGACGAAAAGATCGCCGCCATCGGGGTTCGGGTCAGCCGCCCCGGGGGTATAGCGGGCGGCTGGATCACGACCCACGGCCTCGCCCTCAACGTCACGGTGGACCTGGACTGGTTCACCCGCATTGTGCCCTGCGGAATAAGCGATCGTGGTGTGACGTCGATGCGGGGGCTTGGCGGCATCGCGCCAAGTACGGAGGAAGTGGGCGATAGGTTGGCGGAGCACTTTGGCGTAGTGATCGGACGAAGGATGATCAGCACTCGGCGACTCAATGCAAGCCGGCCGCTAGCTCAGCCTGTGACCGCCGGCGCCCAGGGCGCCCAGCGCTAGATCGCGAACGATTCGCTCCACCTCTTCTTCCGACCGTTTATCGCCGGAGAGCGAATCGAAAGTCTCAAAGCTCGTCAACGTATGCAGGATGTCAACGATCTCCTCTGCCGCGCGGTTCGGCCGCCCAGCCGCGGTGGATATGCGTCCCACAATGGTACGCAGCCCGTCCCGTCGGCGCTCGTCCCGACTGTTGAGGCGCTCGCCCACCACCGGATCAAGGTCAGCCTGCGCGCGTAGTCGCCGGATAGCCGTCCTCTCCGAGGCCCAAAAGCGCGTAAACGCCCGGATCAGCCGATTGAGCGACTCCACGGGGTCGCTTTCGGCATAGGCAGTGGGTAATTCCGCCGCCAGCCCACCCGCGGCGAGGGTGTCGAAGATCGTCTCCAGCAGGCCCCGCTTGGACCCGAACTGGTAATAGACGGTCATTCGGGCGACCCCCGCACTTTTGGCGAGGGCATCTATGCTGAATTCTGTTGTCCCACCCTCGGCTGTAAGAAGTGCGATTGCGGACCTGATGATGCGGCTGCGGGTCTCCTCAGCAGCGGCGCGACGCCGCTCCCTGCGATAGGGACGCGGACTCATTCCGAGACTTTGGGAAGAAAGGTTGCCTGCATGGTTGACATTTAATCATACTGTCAGTATAAATACAAACATACAGTTCAGCCTAATCCGGAAGAATTAAGGAGACGCGCAGGTGATGCTGAACCAGGGGATGATTGTGACATACGTCACAATCCAGCGCTGGCAGCTACCTGTTAGGATTGAGTGGCGCCCCTTATGCCAGCTGCAAACGTGAAACTGTGCCCGGTGACGAGTCCGTGAGGAGATCGCTGACATGACACTCGCTGAGACCACCATAGAGGAGCCTCCCACCACGAATGGGGAGAGCGCTAACCGCATCATTCAAGCCATCGACGTCGTCAAGACATACGACACCGGCAAGGTGCGGGTCGAGGCTCTGCGCGGCATCAACCTAACGATTGAGCGCGGTGAGATGGTCGCGATCATGGGCCCCTCCGGTTGCGGCAAGACCACGCTCTTGAATTGCCTCTCCGGCCTCGACGTCGTCGACACCGGCCGGGTCGTCGTTGAGGACGCTGACCTGGCGAAGATGTCCGATAACGATAGGACGGAGCACCGCGCGCGCCGAATGGGCTTCGTCTTCCAGTTCTACAATCTTCTGCCAGTGCTGTCGGCCGTCGAAAACGTGGAACTTCCCCTCCTCGTCTCCGGAGTGAAGTCGAAGGAAGCGCGCAAGAAGTCGCTCGACGCGCTCGAGATCGTACATCTCCGTGAATGGGCCAATCACAAGCCAGCGGAACTTTCCGGGGGACAGCGCCAGCGCGTGACAATCGCCCGGGCCCTGGTTAACGACCCAGCAATCGTCTGGGGCGACGAGCCGACGGGCGACCTGGATAGCCAGAACGCTGCGGAGATCATGGACCTCCTGACGGAACTGAACAAGAAGAACAGGCAGACGTTCGTTCTCGTGACCCACGACCGGGGGATCGCAGAGCGTACTGAACGAATCATCCGCATGCAGGACGGGCAGATCGTTAGCGACCAAAGGCTGGCCAACCGCGCTGCGGGCGTCTGGGCCGCGCCCGAAGAGGCCGCCGGGTAAGGCAATCATGGATGCCCTTTTCGGAATCCCCATGAACACGATCATGTTCGTGTTGCTGGGCCTGCTTGCCATTTCGGTCGCCACCGTCGTCTGGATCTTCTTTCGCCAGCGGATCATCTTCATGATGGGCATTCGCAACATCCCTCGCCGCACTGCACAGACGGTCCTCATCATCATCGGCTTGATGCTGAGTACATTGATCATCACGGCCGCTTTTACCACCGGCGATACGGTCGATTACAGCATCACCAAGCAGACGTACGACCTGCTCGGTCACGCAGATATCGTGCTTGACGGGGAAGTCGGCGGCACCTCAGGGAATCCCAACGAAAACTCCAACATCTCCGGTGAGGACTACCAGAAGTTCCTCCAGGCGTCCGACCAGGCGCAATTGAAGGACGTGGATGGGTACGCCGGCGTGCTCATTGAGTTCGTGCCTGTCATCAACCAGAACACCGACCTCAGTGAACCCAATGTTGGCTTCACCGGTGTCGATGCCTCGCGCCTGGACGCTTTCCCCGACATCATCGACAGCGATTCAGGCAAGACGCTGAGCGTGGACGACCTCGCCAGGGACGAGGTGTACATGAACGAGAGCGCCGCCGACGAACTCGATGCGAAACCCGGAGATGTAATCCAGGTTTACGTGCAGGGCGAGGTTAACCCCTTCACCGTGAAGAACATAGTGGAAGACAGAGGCATTACCGGTGCGCTGGACAGCGCCAACCCTGAGGGGGTCGTCACGCGCCTGAGCACGGCCCACGAACTCTTCGGCCACGACGAAGTCACCCTGGTCGTCGTCTCAGTCGATGGAGGCGTCAGGGACACATTGGCGCTGATTCCCAGCGTCGAAGAAGAAGTAAGCCAACTCGTGCGCGCCAACGGCTTGCGCATGGAGGTCAGCGACACGAAGACCGATCTCGTTGACGAAGCCGAGGAGATCGGCAACTTCATGGCGACGTTTTTCCTGCTGCTCGGCCTGTTCTCGATTGGCGCCGGCATGCTTTTGATTGTGATGATCTTTGTGATGCTGGCAGCCGAGCGGAAGTCGGAGATGGGGATGGCCCGCGCTGTTGGGACGAAGCGGATCCACATCATCGAGATGTTCCTGGCGGAGGGAATGGCCTACAACCTCGGCGCGTCGATGGTGGGCGTCATCCTGGGCATAGTGTTCGCGTTTGGCCTGGCTATCGCTGCCGGGAGCCTGTTCGCCGCGTTCGGGATCCAGTTCAGTCCGCACGTCACACTGCGCACGGTTGTCATCTCGTTCAGCCTCGGGTTCGTGTTGACGTTCCTGACCGTATCTATCTCGTCCTGGCGCGTCTCCAACCTCAATATCGTTCGCGCAATCCGCGACATCCCTGAGCCGACTAACCGGAAGATGGGCTGGCGCGGACTCACGGCCTGGATCCTGCTCATAATATTTGGTGTCTTGATGTTCTGGCTGGGGTTGAACAGCAACGCTGCCTTCCCGTTTGCTCTTGGCGTCACGCTCGTCTTCTGCGGAGCCGCCGTCCTCGCCACGCACGTCGGCGCCCCAGCGCGGCCTGCCTACACGACGATGGGGTTGCTGCTGCTCCTCTTCTGGGGCCTGGCCGCAGGCGATCGCCTGGAGCCCATCTTCGGGAAACTTAACGGCGACTTCGAGATGTTCTTCCTCAGTGGGATCGCCATGGTCACCGCCTCGACGTTTGTCATTATCTACAACTCGGACATCTTCCTGGCTTTCGTCTCCCGCGTCGGCGGCGCGTTCGGCTCCGTACTCCCTGCCCTGCGCACCGCTGTTGCCTATCCGATGAACAACCGGTTTCGCACAGGAATGACGCTTGCGATGATCTCGCTGGTGGTGTTCTCGCTGACGATGATGTCCACGATGAACCTCAACTACGACAAGCTCTTTCTCAATGACGAGTCGCGCGGCGGCTGGGACGTGCAGGTCGCGGAGAACCCCAATAACCCCATCCCTGACCTTAAAGGTGCCCTCGCATCTGCAGGCGCTCCCGTGGCGCAGGAGATCAAGGCGGAAGGGTCAGTCCTAATGGCCGGTTTCGAGAGCGCGACCGAAGTCAGCCAGGGTGACGACCCCGACGTGACCGAAAAGCGCGTGGCGGGGGCTGTGGATGCGGGTTGGGATGACTATCCTGTGCGCGGACTCACCGATGGGTTCATCGACAACGGAAACGTCCCCCTGGAGAAGACCGCCAATGGCTACGAGACGCCGGACGACGTGTGGCAGGCGCTGAAGACCGAACCCGATGCCGCCGTCATCGACGGTTTCACCATTGAGGGCGGCTTCGGCCCCAGCGAGTTCCAGCTAGACGGCGTGCCGACAGACGCAGACAAGTACGACGCGCCGGTGATCACCATCCGCGATTCGGCGTCCGGCGTCAGTCGTGACGTGCGCGTAATCGGCATCATAGCTTTCGGCGCGAGCCAGAACTTCACCGGCATTTACGTCGGACAGGATACATTCGACGAGGTCTTCGGGGAGCCGGAGATGTCCATCCATTACGTGGCACTGACCGATCCCGGTGACGCAAAGGACGCCGCGCGCCAGATCGAATCGGCGCTGGTGACCTCCGGCGCCCAGGCGGATTCACTCGAAGAGCTGGCGAACGAGGCCAACGCTCTCTCGCGAGGCTTTCTCATGCTGATGCAGGCTTTTATGGGTCTGGGTCTGCTTGTGGGCATCGCAGCGGTAGGAGTTATTGCATTCCGCACGGTTGTGGAACGCAGGCAGCAGATCGGCATGCTCCGCGCGATCGGTTACAAGAAGAACACGGTCGCGCTTAGCTTCTTGCTTGAATCGTCGTTCGTGACTTTCCTCGGTGTGACCTCGGGAATCCTGCTTGGGCTCTGGCTGGCGTACTTCCTTGTCACCGGTGATGACTTCCCGGCGAAAGGCCAGGCCTTTCACGTGCCGTGGCTGCAAATCTCCGTCATTGGGGTCTTCACCGTCCTGGCATCGCTGCTGATGACGTGGATACCATCGAGGCAGGCGGCGAGCGTGCCCACCGCGGAAGCGCTGCGTTACGAGTAGTCGCGGCGACTAGGGGATCGCGCCCGACTCTTTGAGCGCGATGATCCTGTCCCAATCGTAGCCCATCTCCAGCAGGACCTCTTCGGTATGTTGCCCCAGTTCGGGTGGCATTCCCTGCGCTTCCCAGCGTGTCTCCGAGAAGTCAGCTGGCGTCGCCACCATCTTCACAGGCTCCGCCCCGTCCGTCCCGGGGACCTCCACGAAGGCCCCGGCGTCTTGCACGACCGGGTCGTTGATAACCTCGTGGGGCCAGTTTACCGGCGCCCACCAGACGTTGTGCTGTTTGAAGGTCTCGCCCCACTCCGCCAGCGGCTTCGTCGCGAACACCTTGTCCAGCTCTTCGACGAGTGAGGGCGCGTTGATCCGCCTCTGGAGGATGTCCCTGAAGCGCTCGTCCTGCTGGAGGTCCTCGCGACCGAGCGCCCGGCAAAGGTCGCCCCAGTGGCGGTCTGCTTGGAGGAGGAGCAGCCAGAACCACTTACCATCGCCTGCCCTATAGGAGTCAATGATCGGGTTGACAGCGTGGTGGCGGTCATAGGTGATGACGGGGATGCCTAATCGCAGGCATAGCATCAGGTCCCAGCCGATCATGTAGGCTCCGACGCGCACTAGCGGCACTGAAACGTGCTGGCCCCTGCCGGTCTTCTCACGGGAGACGAGGGCGGCGCAAATGGCGCCGGCGAGGGACATGCCGGTCATGTGATCGCCCATGCCGCCGCGCTGTTGCGGGATGTCCCCTCCGGGTGCCGTGAGCGAACCGCCGACGCCCGCTTGAGACCAGAATGCGCCGACGTCGTAGGCCGCGGTGTCGCGGGCGCCGGTATGCGGGCCGTATCCGGTGACCTGACCATAAACGAGGCGCGGGAAGCGCTTGCTCAGCTCGGCGTAGTCCATCCCAAATTCGGCCAGGACCCGAGGTCGGTTGTTCGTGATGAAGACGTCGGCGTCCTCAAGCATCTCATATG
This sequence comes from uncultured Chloroflexia bacterium, assembly GCA_963717065.1. GTDB lineage: Bacteria > Chloroflexota > Dehalococcoidia > SM23-28-2 > RBG-16-64-32 > CAVQVC01. Next base: position 538,392 of record CAVQVC010000001.1, read on the forward strand.
CGATTTCGCGTGCCGCCGGGGCCTCGAGGTTCAACACGACGCTGCGCTTGCCCCTGTTGTCGAGTTCGAACGGCGGGTTGAGTGGCGCGGCGTTGCCCATGACGGACGCGAATAGCCCACGGAAGGGATCCCCCGTGGGTGGCTCCATCTTGATCACCGAGGCGCCCCAGTCGCCGAGCATCGCCGCGGCCGAGGGACCGGCGACCCAGAGCCCCATCTCGACGACCTTCGTTCCTTCCAATGGACCCGTCATGACACCCTCTCTTCGTGGTTTGTGGCAGAGTATAGCACCCGGTGGGCCCGTCCCATCGTCCTATTTCCTACCCCTTCGGTCAGATATAATCCTAACGGTTGGACGCACACGAACTCCGCGAGACATTCCTCCGCTTCTTCGAAGAAAGGGGCCACCGGCGCGTGCCCGGCGCGCCGATCATCCCTCCCGGCGATCCAACTCTACTGTTCACAAGCGCCGGCATGGTGCAGTTCAAGCCCTACTTCATGGGTCAGACCGAGCCTCCGCACACTCGGCTCGTATCGATTCAAAGGTGCTTCCGGACGACGGACATCGAGGAGGTCGGCGACCCATCACACCTGACGTTCTTCGAGATGCTTGGTAATTTCTCGATAGGCGACTACTTCAAGGCCGAGATCATCCCCTGGGCCCAGGAGTTCCTAACCCAACGCCTCGAAATCCCGCAGGGCCGTCTCTGGCCAGCCGTATTCCAGGACGACGACGAAGCGTTCGATCTCTGGCGCTCGCTGGGCTACTCGACTGAACGGATCATGCGCTACGGCGAAGATGACAACTACTGGTTCTCGGGCGACGTGGGCCCTTGCGGCCCCGATTCAGAGATCCACTACGATTTCGGGGAGGAGTTCGGCTGCGGGCCGGACTGCCACCCCGCGCACGGTCACGACCGTTTCGTAGAGATCTGGAACCTCGTCTTCATGTCGTTCTACTGCGACGGCGACCAACGCACGCCGCTTCCGTCGAACAACGTCGACACGGGATCGGGGCTCGAGCGCGTGGCATCTGTGTTGCTGTACGAAACCCCGGATTGGGACAAGAGCCGCATCGCGTCCGTGTACGATACCGACCTCTTTCGGTCGCTGATCCAGAAGATCGAGGAGTTGTCCGGGAAAGGATACGGTGAGGATCGCGAAACCGACCGTGCGATTCGCATCGTGGCTGAACACAGCCGCGCCGTCACGTTCCTGGTCGGTGACGAGCGCACGCCAGTTACGCCTTCGAACGAGGAACGCGGATATGTCGTCCGACGGATGCTCCGACGGGCGGTCTACTTCGGACGGCGCGGTCTCGGTATCGAGGGGCCGTTCCTCGGTGCCCTGGCAGACGCCGCGATCGAAATCATGGCGCCTTCGTATCCCGAGCTGGAACGGCAGCGCTCGTTCGTCAAGGAGATCCTCGCACCAGAGGAACGACGCTTCGACGAAACGCTGCACCGCGGTCTGGAGATGCTGGAAGAGATCATCGCGCAATCCGACCGGCTCGTGTCGGGATCGGATGCTTTTGCGCTGCACGACACGTATGGCTTCCCCATCGAACTGACGCGTGAGATTGCCGCAGAACATGGTGTCGCGGTAGATGAGGCCGGCTTCCAGGAGGAGATGGAGCGCCAGCGCGAGCGGGCCCGCGCATCCGCAGGGGGGGCTGAGGCCGTAGCGGCGGACACCCTGTATACGGAGCTGTCACCGGATGCCACCACGTTCCTCGGATACGACACCCTGGACGCGGAATCGTTGGTGAACGCGATAGTCGCTACAACGGAAGGTCTCACGCCGGTCGATTCCGCTGAGGCGCCGATTGATGTGGAGGTACTCCTGGCGGAGACGCCCTTCTACCCCGAAGGCGGCGGCCAGGTGGGTGACCGCGGCGAGATTGTCGGTCCGAATGGACGGGTGGAAATTATGGACACTCAGCGAGTGGCCGAGAAGCTGATCGTGCACCGGGGCCGCCTCGTAGACGGGCAGATCGCGGTGGGCGACACGGCGGCGGCTCGGGTTGATCCGCGGCGCCGCGCCGATACGATGCGAAATCACACTGCGACCCACCTTCTACACGCTGCGCTGAGGCAGGTGCTTGGAACGCACGTGCGGCAGAAGGGGTCGCTCGTTGCGCCAGACCACCTACGCTTCGACTTCACGCACACGGAGGCGATCACGGCAGAGCAGTTGGAAGCAGTGGAGTCGCTCGTTAACGAGAAGGTGAGGCAGAACATCCCCGTCTCGACCCGTACAACAAGTATGGAACAGGCGATGAGTGAAGAAGGCGTGCTGAAGTTTTTCGGGGACAAGTACGGCGATGAGGTCCGCGTTGTCGAGGTGAATAGCATTGTGCCCCGCTTCAGCGCCGAGCTGTGCGGCGGCACGCATTGTCATCAGACCGGCGACATCGGCATGATCGTGATCACCGGCGAGTCGTCGATCGGCTCCGGCATGCGGCGCATCGAGGCGCTCACCGGCCGCGGCGCAGAGGAGTACATACGCTCAGACCAGGCAGCGCTGTCAGACGTCGCCAGGAAGCTGGGCGTACCGAGACATGCCGTCCCGGCGAGGGCAGAGGCGCTGATCGCAGAACTCGATGCCCAGCGAAAGAAGGTCGAGAGGCTGGAGCGTTCGATTGCGTCCGCGCCCGCCGCGGGTGGGCTCACCGACAGAATCGTGGACGTTGATGGAGTGAAGGTGGTGGCGGTGCCGGTTGAAGCTACGAGCATCGATGCCTTGAGGTATCACGCGGACGCTGCGAAGAAGTCGCTGCCTGACGGCGTGGCCGTATTCGGCGCGGTGATTGACGACCAGCCGTACTTCGTTGCGATGGCTGCGGAGGCTCCGAGGAGCCGTGGCGTTCACGCTGGCAACCTGATCAAACGCGTGGCCTCCGTAGCCGGTGGTGGAGGGGGAGGGCGACCCGACATGGCCCAGGGTGGCGGCAAGGACGCCTCGAAAATGGGTGCGGCACTGGCTGTCGTGCCAGAAGCGGTGCGGGAGATGCTGTCGGACGGTAGCGCTTAGGATGCGAATCATCGGCCTCGATCTCGGGGAGAAGCGGGTGGGTGTCGCTGCCGCCGACGACCGCACCGGGGTGGCCGTGCCGGTAACGACTGTCTCTGCAGGTGATGACCTGAGCGCAACCGTCGTGTCAGTGGTCAACGAGCAGTCAGCCGACGAAGTCGTGATCGGGATGCCATTGACGATGAGCGGGGCGCTGGGCCCGCAGGCGGAGCGGATCAGCGCCGTCGTCGAAGTTGTGCGTGAGCGAGTGACGGTTCCCGTCCACACGTGGGACGAACGCCTCAGCACCGTGCAGGCAAGCCGTTCTGCGCCGAGGCAGACGCGAAAGTCTACTCGGACGGCGATGGCGGGGCGGGATGCGGCGGCGGCCGCGATTATCCTGCAGGCGTTCCTGGACAGCAGGCGGCAGGCCGCAGGCTGAACATGAAACCTCTCCCCATCGTGGCGACGATCGTGTGTGTCGTACTTGCGGGGATTGCGACGTGGCAGATCGTGAAGAGTCCGGATTCCATAGACGACGTCGCGCCGTACAAGCCGCCGGGTCAGCCGTCAGATGAGACGGTTGAAGTAAGCATAGAATCCGGAACAGTTCCGGAGGACATCGGACAGGAACTGGAGGATGCCGGCGCCATTGGATCGGCTGACCAATTCGAGATTCTCGTCTCGCTGCTGGGTTACGACGGGATCCTGCAGGCCGGCGAGTACGAGTTTGCCCGCGCCACTGCGGAACTCGATGCGGTGTATCGGGTAAGGCAGGGCATCGTATCTTCCCGCAGCGTTACGGTCCTTGAGGGTTGGAGGCTGGAAGAGGTCGCCGACGCTGTTGCGGCGCTCGGCATCCCGCGGGAGGAGTTTATTACCGAGGCCCACGCCCGGAACTTCGAGTTTTCGTTCCTCGATGGCCTGCGGGTGAGCACAACGCTGGAAGGGTACCTTTATCCGGCGGTGTACCCGATCCGCCATGACGATACCGCTGTGGACGTGATCACGATGATGCTGCAGGCGTTCGAGAACAATGTTCCGCCCGATATTGCGCAACAGGCAGAGGCAGATGGGTTGACGGTGCACGAGGTGGTAACCATCGCCTCGATTATCGAGCGCGAGGCGGTGGTTCCTGAAGAGAGGCCGATCATGGCCCAGGTCTTCCTGAGGCGGCTGCGTGAAGGGATACCGCTGGGGGCGGACCCAACCGTGCAGTATGCCGTCGCAGAAGACCCCGCGAGCGTCGAGGCGTACGGCTACTGGAAGACGGAGCTGACGCGGGAAGACCTGGAGATAGATTCGCCGTACAACACGTACCAGAACCGTGGTCTGCCGCCCGGGCCGATTTCGAACCCTCGCGTCGACTCAATACTGGCCGTCTTGAATCCAGCCGACACGAACTACCTCTACTTCGTGGCCAAGCCAGACGGCTCGCACGCCTTCGCATCCACGCTCGAGGAGCATCAAAACAACATCGAGATGTACCAGCGATGAAGTACGCCGGGGTGATAGCGGGACCGGACAAGCAGTCGTTGTCGCCCGTGTTTCAGCAAGCTGCTATCGATGCCCTGCAACTGGATGCGAAATACGAAGCCTGGCCGACGCCCGAGGACGGCCTCGAGACGCGAGTGGCCACGTTGCGTTCACCGGCAGTCCTCGGCGCAAACGTCACCATCCCGCACAAAGAGGCGATAATACCGTTGCTCGATGAGCTTGATCCGCTCGCCGAGAGGGTCGGCGCCGTGAACACGGTGGTAAACCGGGAGGGGATACTGCTCGGGCACAACACTGATGTCGACGGGTTCATGCGAGCCCTTCGCGATGACGGGGGTGTAGATCCTGCGGGGAAACGAGTGGTGGTTGCCGGCGCCGGCGGAGCGGCGCGGGCTATTGTCGTCGCGCTGGTGGGCGCTGGCGCTGCGACCGTTACAGTCATAAACCGGACGTTCTCTCGCGCGTCCCGGCTCGTCGCCGACCTTGGTGAGGACGATTCGCGAACGGAGTTGACGGCGTTGCCTGACATCTATGCATCGTGGGTGGCGGCATCGGCAGGTTGCGACGTTTTGGTAAACTGTACGTCCGCTGGTTCTACGTCCTCTTCCGCGGCGGACGGTGACGAGAATTCCGCCGTTCCGTTGGACATACCGCACTCTGGAATGCTTGTCTATGACCTCGTGTACCTACCTGCCGAAACTCCACTTATGGCGGCCGCCCGTTCGCGCGGGTCGCGCGTCCTGGGTGGACTGGCGATGCTGATTTACCAGGGTGCTGCCTCGTTCAAACTGTGGCTTGGAGTGGAGCCGCCGACCGACGTCATGTTCGCTGCTGCGCGCGCTGCCCTGGGTGCCGGCGGAGGTCCGGATAAGTAATGGAGTGGGCAATCCTCGCGATATTCGTCCTTTTCCTGATCTTCGCCTACTTCATCGTGCAAGGGACTCGGGCAGCGCTGGCCTGGCGCAAGGCAGCGGCCGCCGGAGATGTTAAGGTCATCCGCGACATTGTGGAAGACGCGCTCAGCGTCTGGCGGTCCGCAAAACGTCCGAAAGAAGTGCCACCTGACGTCTGGCGGGGCGTCCAGTCGATGGAGTACGTGGAAGTCGCGCCGGACTTTGTGAGGGTCTCCTGTCGCGCGGAGAGTGACTACAAGATGTTCGAAGGGCGCTGGATGGAGGTCAAGAATCCACTGCAGGAGGGGTTCGCGATAGCGGCCAAGGCGGCTGAGATGCTGTTCTACGAATTGCCGCACTATCGCCCGGACAGAATCCAGGTGGACGTCTACACTTCCTTCAGACAGGAGGAATCGGCGTCCTCAAACGATTGCATCCTCAGCGTGGAAACGAACCGCGAGTTGGCGAGGGAAGTGGATTGGGACGAGTGGCCCGCCGTCGACATCATCGATCACCTCGGCGGCAGGTACCGCATGGGTGAGCGGGGACAACCGCTGCCGATCGAAGTCGCGCCTCCCGCCTTGGTTGAGGAGGAAGAACCCTCCGAAGCCGGAGCTGCATCGTGAGCGAACTGCGTTTCCTCACGGCGGGCGAGTCTCACGGAAAGGCGCTTGTGATCACGCTTGACGGAATTCCTGCGGGCCTGGAGGTTACCGAAGAGTACATCGCTCGAGACCTGCGTCGCAGGCAGGGTGGATACGGTCGCTCGCGGCGCCAGCAGATCGAGCAGGATCACGCCGAGATCGTCGGGGGCGTCCGTCACGGCAAGACGCTGGGAAGCCCTATCGCCATGCTCATCCAGAACCGCGTGTGGGAGGACTGGAGCGAGGTGATGCAGGTGGAGCCCTACGAAGGCGAAGCCAAGCGCGTAACGCGTCTCCGTCCTGGACACGCGGACCTTGCCGGAACAATGAAATACGGGTTCGATGACGTGCGCAATATCCTCGAAAGGGCTTCGGCGAGGGAGACGGCTGCTCGCGTGGCCGTCGGCGCCGTCTGCCGGCGATTTCTCGAGGAGTTCGGCGTAGAGGTTCACTCGCATACTGTATCGATCGGCGACATCGCTGCCCACCCGAACGGTGAGCCGAATTGGAGCACGGTCGAGGAGTCGCCCGTGCGCAGCGCCGATAGCGAAGCGAGCGAGCGCATGTGCCGCGCGATTGACGGCGCGCAGGAAGCAGGCGACACGCTGGGCGGTGTGTTCGAGATGTGGGCTACAGGTGTGCCGATCGGGCTGGGTTCGCACGTCATGTGGGACCGCAAGCTGGACGGGCTTGCTCGCGCAGGCAGTGATGAGTATTCATGCGGTGAAGGGTGTCGAGATCGGAGGCGGTTTCGCGGTGGCGGCGGGTCCCGGCCACGAGGCCCACGATGTCATCCTGCCGCCCGATCAATGGGACGGCAGGGCGTGGCGCCGGGCGACGAATCGGGCAGGCGGGCTCGAAGGGGGGATGACGAATGGAGAGCCTGTCGTGGTACGCGGGGCGCTGAAGCCGATATCGACGCTTTCGAAGCCGCTACCCTCTGTGGACCTCGTTTCCGCCGAGGAGATACAGGCTCACTACGAGCGATCGGACGTCTGCACCGTACCGGCCGCCGGAGTAATCGGCGAAGCGATGATCGCGATCGTCCTTGCACAGGCAATGCTCGAGAAGTTCGGTGGCGACTCGCTGGCCGAGACGCGGCGCAACTTCGAGGCGTACCAGAAGACCATTGGCCCGCGTGGCCGCTCCCCATAGGACAGCATGGCCGATCGCGTCTCTCGCATCATCCTGACCGGATTTTCGGGCACCGGCAAGACGGCCGCCGCGCCTCTCATCGCGGCAAAGCTCGACTGGAGCGTGGTTGATACGGACAAGGTGGTCGAACGAGACGCTGGCAAGCAGATCCTCGAGATTTTCACCGAGGAGAGTGAAGAGGCGTTCCGGGAGCATGAGTCGCGTGCGCTGGAGTCAGCTTGCTCGCAGGCGAACGTCGTAGTGTCCACCGGCGGTGGAGCGGTGCTTCGGCCCGAGAACCGCCGGCGCATGGCCGAGGGCGGGTTCATCGTCTGCCTGGAAGCTCGCCCTGAAACGATCCTTCGCCGACTCAACGATCGCGCTGAGGATGCGCCGCTCGATCGACCGCTGCTGGCGACCGCCGACCCGCTCGGACGCATCCAAGAGCTCAAGCAAGCGCGACAGGAGTTGTATGCGCTCTCCGATTGGGCTGTTCACACCGATGGATTGACGCCGGATGAGATCGCGGCCGAGGTGATACGTGCATACGAGCAGTTCTCGCGGTGAGCGCCGATGACGTGGACCGCGTGGCGGAGATTGCCGGGGCGCGGCCTTCCGGCGAGGCGAAGCTCACGCTGCACGCGGTGTCGGAGGACGCCGACGCGATGGTCCACGTTTCCAGTGGCAGCTATCCCATCGTTGTGCGCTGGGGACTGCTCGCTGAGGTCGGTCAGCGCCTTCGCGAGGCTGGCATCGCGCGACACGCGTACGTCGTCGCTGACGAGGCAGTCGCTCATCACTACGAGGATGAGATCGAGGTGCCGCGTTGCAGTCCGCCGAGATCCCACGTGACGTCACGACGATCCAGCCAGGAGAGGACAGCAAGACGCTGGCGACGGCAGCAGGACTGTACGACTGGCTGCTGGAGAGACGGGCCGAGCGGTCGCACACGATCGTGGCGATCGGTGGTGGAGTGACGACCGACCTGGCGGGGTATGTCGCGGCGACGTTCGCGCGGGGGTTGCCGCTCGTGCATGTGCCCACGAGCCTCTTGGGGATGGTGGATGCGGCCATCGGCGGGAAGGTCGCGGTGAACCATCCGAAAGCCAAGAATATGATCGGCGCCTTCTACCAGCCGCGGATGGTGCTGGCCGATCCCGCCACGCTGCGAACGCTCCCACCGCGCGAGATCTACTCAGGATGGGCGGAGGCGATCAAGCACGCGTTGATTGCGGACGAACGAGTACCTGCGCTTCTTCGAGGAGAATGCCGACGGTATCCTCAGGCTGGAGCCCGAGGTTACGACCGAGGCGATCCGGCGCAGCGCTGCCATCAAGGCGGGGGTGGTCAGCGAGGACGAACGCGAGACGACGGGACGGCGGGCAGTGCTCAACTACGGTCATACACTCGCCCACGCGATCGAGTCGACGACCGGCTACGACCCGGTTTCGCCACGGAGAGGCGGATGGCATCGGCATGACGGCCGCCGCCGCTATCAGCGTGCGGATGGGACTGTTGGACACGGCCGTGGCCGTGCGTCAGCGTGAGGTCCTCGAGCGGTACAAGTTGCCGACATCAGCGGAGGGCCTTGGATCGTGAGCGCTTGAAGGCCGCGATGGCGCTGGACAAGAAGGTCGAGGGTAAGAGGATCCGTTGGGTGTTGCTGGAAGGAATCGGCAGGCCAGTGCTGCGCGACGACGTACCGGCTGAGGTCGTCGAAGCGGCAATGGACGAAGTGCTTCGTAGCGGTAAGGTTTTGGGCCAGTAGGCAGATGACCGCAGCAACCTGAGGTCTCGGTTCATGTAGTGGTGCGCGGGCGAGTGCAGGGCGTCGCGTTTCGCGACTTTGTGATAACGCGTGCACTATCCATCGGGCTCACCGGCTACGTGCGCAACTTGCCGGACGGACGGGCCGTCGAAGTCGTGGCCGAAGGACATCGAGTGGTTCTTGAGCGCCTATTGAATCAGCTCCGTGAGGGTCCCCGCGCGTCTCATGTACAGTCGTTGGAGATCCACTGGGGCCCCGCCACCGGCCTGCACGGTGACTTCGGAGCGCGGTTCTAGGCGCCTCGCTACAATCGCTTCCACATGAAGTGCTGCGTATACCCGATCGGGGCGTCCTCCAGCACTCCGAACTCCTGGTAGCCTAGCTTTCGGCTGTAGAACTCAGGCGCCTGGAAACTCATGCTGTCCAGGTGTACGTATGTGGCGCCCAGGCGACGCGCCTCAGCTTCTGCCGCGTCCATCAATGCCAGCCCATGACCCCCACCACGAAACGACTCCTCGATCGAGAGGATCGTGACGTGAAGCCAACCTCCCCAGACATTACCGAGCACCCCGCCGCGAATGCGGTCCTGCGCGTCGCGGAGGAAAATCGCCAGCTCGTGGTATGCGTCGAAACCAGTCCGGCCGACATTGAACAGGCCCAGCATCTCCTGCACGCGGTCTTTGTCTTCTCGCGAGGCATTGGGCTCGGAGGATACCCTTAGCTCTCCCATAGGCGCCAAGTCTAAAGCGAACCGGTTGACCTCCGATACCCTCGGCGCCCTGTAACCGGTCGAGTATCAAGGCGTCTATTGTGCGACCAAGGAGGTCTTTCGATGCGCGGAGCCGCCCACCGCGTCGCTGCGAGTGCAATTGCCCTAGTCATTTCGCTCCTGACGATAAACGCCGTTTCGGCTGATAGCCTGCACCACACCGTCGAGGCCGGCGAGACCCTGTCCGGGATCGCCAACGAGTACGGGATCCGCGTCGAAATCCTGGCGGATGTGAACGACATTGCCGACCCCAACCTAATCCACATGGGTGATGTCCTTGATGTCTCGGGAAACTCACCGCCGCCGACGGCGTCGCACGCAGGCAATTACTTGATCGAGCCCGGAGATACTCTCAGCCACATCGCGTTGAGGTTCGCCACTACCGTCGATGGGTTGAAGTCAATGAACGACCTAAAGTCCGACCTGATCATCGCCGGGGACTCGCTGTTGGTACCGGGTGACCCTCCGGCGCCCTCAGCGCCACAGCCGGTGCCGACTGTTGCGGTTCCTACCAGCCCGATCGAGCTGCCCGGCGAGCGACCGGCGGACCCTGAAACCGAGGCGACAATCGAGGAGCTTGCGGCAGCCCAGGGAGTTGATGCAGGTCTGGTCAAGGCGATCGCATGGGTTGAAAGCGGCTGGGACCAGGGCGCGCGCAGTCCCTCGGGCGCCGTCGGCGTCATGCAGTTGATGCCTGTTACGACGGCCTGGCTGGAAGCCGACGTGTTCGGGCAGGAGCTCAATGAAGACGTCAGCGTCTATGACAACATCAAAATGGGCGTTTACCTGCTCTCGCTGCTGCAACAACAGACGGGATCTGAGGAGCTGGCGGTGACCGCCTACTATCAGGGAATCGGCGTTACGCAGCAAGGAGTGATGTACAACGAGACGCGCCGCTACGTTGAGGGCGTGATGGCGTTGCGAGCGCGCTACTGGCCTTAGGCCGGGACACCCGCTATCCCCAGTTCGTTCGAGATCGGCTTCAGGGACTCGATTACGAAGGCGATGTGCTCGTCGAGGTCGACGCCTAGCACCTCAGCACCGTCTGGTAATGTCTTCGCGTCTGACTGTCCTGGCGAAACCCTTGTCCTTCATCTTCTTACGCACCGCCTTGACGTCGACTTCGTTCGATGCTCTTGTTCGGCCGGACAAGAGCGACCGCGATGATGAAGCCGGTCAGCTCGTCGACCGCGAAGATCGCGCGGTCCATCGTGCGTCTTCCGCTCCAGTTCAAGGTAAGGGGCGTGGCAAAGCACAGCGTGGACTATATCCTCCGGGACGCCACGTTCTCGCAGAATCACGGCTCCCTTGACCGGGTGCTCATCGGGGTTGGGGTGCATCTCGAAGTCAAAGTCGTGGAGGAGACCCACTATCCCCCACTTTTCCTCGTCGCCGTCATACGTTCGCGCGTAGGCCTTCATAGCTGCTTCTACGGCCAGCGCATGCTTGCGCAGGGGCTCGGTCTTGGTGTACTCGCAGAGGATATCCCAAGCTTCGTTGCGGTCCATGGCGCTCCTTCCAGATGGTGGCCATATCATACGCCCAGAGGCGGAATTCTGTTGCCGGAGCAAGCGTTGAGATAACGGGTCGCATTTCGTGCGCGTCTCCTAAACGGTAGAATGGAAGTCACTTCCGCGCGGAACGGGCCGTAGCGGTCAAGGATGGTGAGTGTCATGCCCAGATCGATTTGGAACGGCGTAATCAGCTTCGGTATGGTGAGCATCCCCGTGAAGCTGTACACGGGAACCGAGAGCAAAGACATCTCGTTCCACATGCTCCACAAGGACGACAACACCCGTATTAAGATGGTGCGCTGGTGCCCGGAGGACGACCGGGCAGTGGAGATGAGCGAGATCGTGCGCGGGTACGAGTATTCCCGCGATCAGTATGTGATCCTCACCGAGGAAGACTTTGAGAAGTTGCCTCTCCCCAGCAAGCACACGATCGAACTGGCGCAGTTCGTGGATGCGGAAGAGATCGATCCGGTGTTCTACGAAAAGACGTACTATCTCGAGCCAGACGAGAAGGGCATAAAGCCGTATTCACTGCTCATGCGGGCCCTTAAGGAAAAACAGCTCACGGCCGTCGCCAAGATAGCGATCCGCAACAAGGAGCGTCTCTGCGCCCTCCGTCCTCTGGATGGCACGCTCGTGCTCGAGACGCTCTTCTACCCAGACGAACTCCGGGTGCAGAAAGGGACGGAAGTGCCGGAGGTCGACGTCTCCGAACGCGAACTCGACATGGCCTTCACGCTTATCGACCTGCTTCACGAACCGTTCCAGCCGGAGAAGTTCACCGACGAATACCGCGAAGCGTTGATGAAATTGATCGACGCGAAGCTCGAAGGCGAAGAGCTGGCGGTCGCGACTCCGCAGCCGGCCAAAGTTACGGACCTGATGACGGCCCTGAAGGCGAGCGTGGCGGCGGCGAAGAAGCAGCGTTCCGGGGACGAAGAAGAAGTGGAGGAGCCAACGCCGATCCGCCGCCGCAAGACCGGCACCGGGTAAGTTCGCGGCTCCCTCGAATAGAATTTCGCATCCAGCAATTCCGGCGGCTCCATGTCACCTGTGTTAATCCAGCATAATGTGAATCGATGCTCGAGAAGTACCGGGAGAAGCGCGACTTTGAACGCACTCCGGAACCTGCCCCGGGAGGGTCGAACGACCAGCGCGATTCGCTGATCTTCGTCGTGCAGAAGCATGCTGCGTCGCGCCTGCACTATGACTTCCGGCTGGAGTTCGACGGTGTCCTGAAATCGTGGCCGATCCCGAAGGGCCCGTCTCTGAACCCTGACGACAAGCGGCTCGCCGTCATGGTCGAGGACCATCCCGTCGACTACAGTCCGTTCGAGGGAGTGATACCCAAGGGCGAATACGGAGCCGGACAGGTCATCGTCTGGGACGCCGGCAAGTACTCGCCCGACGAGGACGGGGTGCTGTCGTTCCACGACCGGGAAGAGGCGGACCGGCGCATGCGCGAAGGCCTCGAGAAGGGCAAGCTATCGATCTTCCTGCGGGGCCGAAAGCTGAAGGGGTCCTGGACACTGGTCAAGATAACCCGCGCGGAAAACGAATGGCTCCTGATCAAGCACCAGGACAGATTCGCTGATCGCGAGCGTGACATCCTCGAGGAAGACCGTTCGGTCTTGTCCGGCCTGACAATCGAGGACATCAAGGCTGGCAGGCTACCGGAGCGCCGCTTCAGCTCGCCGGTGCTGTTGCCTCAAGATCTACCGGGTGCCCAGGAGGCGTCATTGCCTCGGAGCGTGGAGCCAATGCAGGCGACGCTCACCGACGGGCCTTTTTCCGCCGAGGGGTGGCTATTTGAGCCGAAGCTCGACGGCGTACGCTGCATGGCGATTAAAGACGGGGATCAAGTCAAGCTGTACTCTCGCCGCGGTCTCGACTCCACGAAACAGTACCCGTCGATCGCTGAGCAAGTGGCGCTCCAGATGGAACCCCAGCTCATCCTGGACGGCGAGATAGTTGCGCCGGACGAAAACGGTATCCCGTCGTTTCAGCGGCTCCAGCAAAGGCTAGGCTTGCAGCGTGATTCGGACATCCGCCGGGCGGAGTCTGAAGTTCCGGTGATCTTCTACGTATTCGACCTCGTTTACGAAAACGGGTACGACGTTCGAGCTGCGCCGCTCTCGGAGCGCAAGGCGCTGCTGGAACAGGACTTCGTTCCTACGGCCAGGGTCATGCTGGTCCAGCCTTTCGATGAAGACGGTTTAGAAGCGTTCGAGGCGGTGAAACGAGTCGGCCTCGAGGGCTTGATCGCCAAGCAAACGGACAGCCTGTATGAGTCCGGCAAACGGTCGGGGAAGTGGCGAAAAATCAAGACTACGCAGCAACAGGAGTTCGTGGTCGGCGGGTACACACAGGGGGAGGGTGGCCGTTCCGACACCTTCGGTTCTCTCCTCCTCGGCTACTATGATGGCGACTCCGAAGGCCTGAAGTACGTGGGGAACGTCGGCACCGGCTTTGATGACCGAATGCTGCGCAACCTCCGCGAGCGACTGGACCTTCTTCGAACCGACGAATCCCCATTCGCGACTCGTCTCGCGCGCGGGCGAATGGCGTTTGGGCGCCCGCGAGAAGGGCCGATCACCTGGGTACGACCGGAACTTGTCGCGCAGGTGAAGTTCGCCCAGTGGACCGATGATGGCCACCTGCGCGCCCCGAGCTTCCTGGGACTTCGCGAAGACAAGGCCTCTCACGACGTCACTCGAGAGGAACCGATCCCGCCGCCGCTAATGGGCGTGGGAGGAGACCGCAACGATGACCCGGCCGATGAGGTGGGATCAGTTCTTGAGCAACTGGAGAACGAGAAGGACAAATTCCTTCTGCAGGTGGGCTCTCACAAGATATCGGTCACCAATCTCGACAAGCCTCTCTGGCCCCCGGTGGGGGACCGCCGCGCGCTGACCAAGCGTGACCTGCTGCTGTACTTCGCTGGTGTATCGCCATATCTGTTGCCCCATATGCGTGACCGTCCGCTAACGCTTACCCGCTACCCGAACGGAATCTCCGAGACGCACTTTTACCAGAAGCATTGGGAGGCGAAGCTGCCGCCCTTCGTGAAGACGGTAAACATCTACTCTAGCCATAACGACGCCGACGGGGAATACATCCTGTGTAACAACCTGCCGACGCTGATGTGGCTGGGCCAGCTCGCCGACATCGAGCTTCACACCTGGTATTCCCGCGTGAGTCCGGAGTCTGATGCGTTCCACCTGCCCGAGACGTTTGGTGGCAGCGAGGAGAACATCGACGCCTCACGATTAAACTACCCCGACTTTATGGTCTTCGATCTGGACCCGTACATCTACTCGGGGAACGAGTCTACTGGAGCGGAGCCCGAACTCAACCGAAAGGCGTTTCATCAAGACCTGTGAGGTGGCGTTATGGGTGAAGGATGTCCTTGATTCGTTGTCGCTATCTTCTTTCGTCAAGACGACGGGCAAGACCGGCCTCCACATCTATGTGCCAATACTTCGACAGTTCACCTACGATGCTGTTCGGTCAGCCTGTGAAACGATCGGACGATTCGTTATGCAGGCGCATCCCAAGGACGTCACGATGGAGTGGTCGGTTGCGAAGCGCACTGGCAAAGTGTTTTTCGACCACAATCAGAACGTGAGGGGAAAGACGCTGGCTTCGGTCTACTCGCCGCGACCCAGCCCGGAAGCCGCGGTTTCCATGCCCTTTCGCTGGGACGAACTGAAGGACGTCTATCCGACGGACTTCACGATCCTGACCGCGTTGAACAGGCTGGACCAGACCGGCGACCTCTGGAAGGACATATTGGCGCACAAGCATGACCTCGCGGGGTTGCTCGGCGTCGACGAGGGTTAGTTCAACGCTTCTATTGAGTCGGTTCAGGCGTACGACAGGTCTCGGGCGGGACGTCCGGCCGCAACCACTCGAACTTCGGGAACTGGAGGCGCGCCTGGGTTGTGAGGCCCGAGTAGGCCACTGAGGCGACCAGCGCAGGCTCGCACCAAAACACAAGCCGCGGCATTCGTGGGGCCTCCTCAAAGGGGCACTGAGGTGTCGTCAGACCTTCGAGGGCAGCGGACAACTCCGCCTGGGTCCTTTCATCGAACCCACCACCCAGCTCGCCCACGAAAGTTAGGCGGTGGCGCCTGTCGAAAGCGCCGAGCAAGAGAGACTCGAATGGCCGGCGCATCTTACGCATGGCGACGTTGGACGGCCCGCCGTATGTGAACCCGGCGATGACAAACTCATCTCGCCGGAAAACCCGCGTCACCTGCCAGGAACGCGACGTCTGTCCGGGCGTGTATCGGCCATCCAACTCTTTGGCAACCGTTCCCGCGAGGCCATGGTCGCGGGCGGCCTCGAAGAATGCCACGCCATCGCGCTCGACGTAATCGGGAACGGCCAGCGCCCCCTGGATCCGCACCGCCTGGCGCAGCATTCGCTTGCGGGTGCGCAACGGTTCGTTCATCACGGATCGACCCTCGCGGTAAAGGATGTCGAACGCCTGGAAGTAGACCGGCATCTCGGCGACAGTGCTGGCGATCTCGCCGGGATTGGCGGCCGCCAGGCGTAGCAGTACGCGCTCAAATACGGGTAGTCCGTCCTGTTCCTCCAGTGCGACGATCTCGCCATCGAGCACCAGTCCCGAACCATTCAGCTGACCGGCTACCGGCTGGAGCTCGGGGAATCGCCAGGTGATGTCGCGACCGAAGCGGTCGACGATCCGGGTGTATCCGCGCTCGATGAAGGCGAGGGCGCGAACGCCGTCCCAGGCGACCTCAAAGACATGGCTCGATGAATCAAAGGGCTCGGCGATTGGGGTTGGCAGCATGGGTTCGATTGAAGCTGGAAGGCTGCCGGCGAAAGGCTTGGACGATTGGGTGCGTTGCGGAGGCAGTGAGCCAGACCCCTGCTGGAGGCGGGCGCTTCTTCCCTGTCCCGAGACCTGCCCCATCACTTTGAGACTACTTCAAGGTAGGCGGGGAGTCCAGTGGTTCCCACTCTCCTCCCGTTGCGGGGGGTAATCTTACCGAACTCTCACCGGCCGCTTACTGGCGATTAACTTGCGCGGGGCTGTGGCGCCCTAGGATGAGGCTGCGCGCTTTCCAGGGACTCATCGCCGCACCCCCGCGAGCCCGAGACCTTGAAAGCGCTTTTCTCTGGCAAATGCAACGAAATCACTGGTATCTGGTCTCAAGTCACGGCTCAATCTTGTTCTACATTGCCGCAAACGCGGATTGTACGGTGGACGACATCATGGACGGTATGTCGCTCACCCGGCGGACTGTCTGGGGAATCGTCGGTGACCTCCGGCGCGCCGGTATGCTTGAAGTCCGTCGCTCAGGCCGCCTCCACCACTACAGCGTGAACCTCGACGGCCCCTTCCTTCATCCAACGATCGGCGACATGCCTCTGCGGACGATCCTGGGTCAGATGATGCGAGACGGGCCTGCCGATGCATCTACGTATAGCGCCGCGGCCGGTTGATGTGCCTCGTGAGAAGTAATTGGCTCCCGGGACAGGACTCGAACCTGTAACCTAGCGGTTAACAGCCGCCCGCTCTACCATTGAGCTACCCGGGAGCGCGTGATACGCCCTTGCTGGCTGCCGAGCCAGGATTCGAACCTGGACCAAAGGATCCAAAGTCCCGTGTGCTACCGTTACACCACTCGGCACTCAGAGACTTATTCACTTGTGGTGCCGAAGGCCGGACTCGAACCGGCACGAGGGTTACCCCTCAACAGATTTTGAGTCTGCCGCGTCTGCCAATTCCGCCACTTCGGCAGGTGCCGGATCCTTAGTCGGTCGCCAAGCAGAAGAGAGAGCGGGTGGACACCCGCTCCTGTCCAATGATAACGGACGGTGCCGAGCCCTGCAAAGTTGCTTACGCCGACCACTTAGAGGGTTGCCCAGTAGCGCCGGCCCTCGCTCCGCAGAACTCGCCCAAAAGTAAGGCCGGGGAAATGGGCGGCGGCTAGCATGGCGCCGCTCTTTTCGATCTCCTGGACCACGACCTCTTGGGTCTGCCGGGCCAGCTTCGCGTCCACGTCGCCCAGCCCCGACCACTCTGTTTCTGTCAGCTGAACAGGGCAGGAGATTGTATCTCCCAGGATGAAGGCCCGCTCCTGGCCCGATGAGACCACAACGCTGGCGTGACCGGGTGTGTGCCCCGGGGTGGCGATGACGTTGATACCTGGTGCGATTACGGCGCCATCGTCTGCGGCCTGGAATTTGGGTGCAATTGCGGTGATCATGTCCTTCTGCGAGAAGAGGGTCTGTGTTGGATCGTTCGGGTTTCCACCGGATGTCCAGTAGGCGCTCTCATTCGATGACCAACGATAGATAGCGTTGGGGAAAACGGGCTGCGAATCCTTCACGCACGCCCCGGCGTGGTCGAAATGCAGATGCGTGACGAAGACCGTATCGATGTCTTCCGGCTTCACTCCAGCCGCTGCCAATTCGCCGAGGAGCTTTCCGCCGACCATGGGCCCGAACTTGACGTCGCCGAGGCCAGTGTCAATCAGCACAGTGCGGCCGTTCGTGCGTATGAGGAAGGATGAGAACTGGAACTCGACATTTCCTTCGTGGTCCTGCCAGCGCTTGTGCTGGTCCCACTGTTCCTTCGTGGTGCCCTGGAAGTACATGGTCCCGGGCACACGTGCCGTACCGTCCGAGAAAACCGATACCTCGATGTCGCCAACTTTGAACGTGTTCGCCATCGCTTTCTCCTTCTCTCGCCGGGCAAGGCTGGGCGCCATTCTAAGTTGACGTTAATAACGAGGTCAACGAAGAGAGACGCTTATCGATTGACATATCGAACACATGTTCGTACGCTCGAGTAAGGCCGCCGAATGGAAAATCGATCTATCGCTTGTCTGTACATCGCACGCTTTGCCGTCGAAGCGGAACGGCAGCGGCATGCTGAAATCGGTTCGCAGCTGATCCTGATCGGCGAATCCCAGGTCATCGATTGTTCTCTTGGCGCCGAGGCTTCCGGTGTTCGGCGCGGTATGCGGATGTCGGAAGCGATTGGCTTGTGTCACCGGGCGACGCTCCTCCCGCCTGACATCCCTTATTACGAGCGACTGTTCGACGAGATCCTCGATTACCTTCAGAACTTCAGCCCGGAGATTGAAGGTGGAGATCGAGGACTTGCTTACATCTCTTTATCCGGTCTGCCAGTGGCTGTGGAACCGTTCGCGGATGATCTGATCGCCGGGGTACACCGCCGGTTCGGGTTCCTGCCCTCAATCGGCGTTGCGGGCGGGAAGTTCGCTTCGTGCGTGGCGGCTTCCACGCTCCCTCCCGGAGCCGCCAAAATCATCTCGCCGGGCAGTGAACGCGACTTCCTTGCCACTCTCTCAACGGACCATCTTCCGGCGAGCGATGCGATGCGCTGGCGGCTGGGCCTCCTCGGCATCAGCACTATGGGTGAGGTCGCGGCTTTGCCGCCGGGTGCTTTTCAGGCTCAGTTCGGGCCCGAAGGTAAGCGTTGCTGGGAGCTTTCCCAGGGCATCGACGACGACCCGCTCGTCCCGCGTTTAAAAGAGGAAACAGTAATACGCCGTCTCCAGATGCCAGCGCCTGCAGTGACGCTGGACGCCATTCTTATTGGAGTAGAGCGACTGGTGCAGGCGGCTTACGGAGACCGACGCCGCGGTAGTCGCTGGGTGCGCAAAGCCGTTGTTCGTGCTGTTCTTGATGGCAGCGGGGCCTGGGATTTGACGGTCCCGTTTCGCGAAGCCCTATCCGACCCGCGGGACGCCTGGTATGCGATCAGGTCTGCTATATTACGCCACCCGCCTGAGCGTCCGGTGGAGGAGCTGGAGATCGAGCTGATCGGTCTGAGCTATGAGTCCGGGAAGCAGGGCACGATGTTCGAAGGCAAGGGCAGGCTGTGGCACCAGGTGGATGAGGCTGTCCGCCAGCTCAGCGCCCAGCGGAACCGTCCGTCTGTGGGCAGAGTGATGCAGGTGAACCCGTCCTCGCGCATCCCGGAACGCCGCGCGGCGCTATTGGAGCTGGAGTTGGGTGATGTATAAGGCTCCCGCCCGTATCCTGCACACTCCGCGCAGCATCCGTGTCGAGCCTGCCGATTCCGGTGAACCGTTTGCTGTCCTTCTGTCAAGATGCTTGCTCACTGTGGAGACGGTCCTCGAGCGCTGGCGCATTGACGACGAATGGTGGCGGGAATGCCCGATTTCTCGCTTGTATTATCGGGTGCTTCTGGAGGATGGCCGGACGCTGGACGTCTACCACGCGCCACAGACCGGCCAGTGGTTCAAACAGGCGTACTAGATTGACCTGCCCCGGCACCTTAGTATCATTGGTGCGCGATGCAGTTACCGCAGGCGATCATTTTCGACCTCGACGACACTATTATCGACGACAGCCGTGCAGTTGCCGCTTGCTGGGAGCAGACGTGCCGCGAAGCTACCGCTCGCATTGAGGGACTCAACGAAGCCAGCTTCTTGCAGCCATCGATAGCGAGCGTGACTGGTTCTGGTCCGATCCGTCACGACACCGCGAAGGACGACTTGACCTGAGGGTGGCCAGCACCCGAATCGTTGCGCAAGCCTACGCTCATTAGGGTACGATCTGCAGGGCGCGGCGTCGGAAATCGCGGATCGCTACCGGGACTTGCGCGAAGAGCGCCTCTGTCTGTTTCCCGGGGCCCTGCAGACGATCAATTGGTTCCGTAGCAGAGGAGTGCGCCTCGGTATGGCCACCAATGGCAGCGCTGCCGGCCAGCGGGCAAAGATCGAGAAGTTCGGCCTGCGCCCTATTTCGAATGCATCATAGTTGAAGGCGAGTTTGGGTTCGGCAAACCCCATCGTCGGGTTTACGACGCGTTGTTCGCATCCCTTGGGACGGAGCCTTCGGAAACGTGGTCGGTCGGCGACAACCTCGAGTGGGACGTCGGGGCGCCGCAGTCTTTCGGAGCATATGGTATCTGGGTCGACGCCAGCGGCGCCGGGTTGCCGTCCGAGGCCGGAGTGCAACCTCGCCGCATCATTGGCTCGATCTTGGAGTTGCTCCAGACGTGACATAATGCCCTTGACAATCAGAACGGGTGTTCGATAGCTTGAGCAGGTGTCGCCCTACGCAGAACTCCAGGCTCACTCCAATTTTTCCTTCCTTGAGGGTGCCTCTCATATTGAGGAACTCGTTCTCCGCGCCTGCGAGCTGGGGTATAAGTCGCTCGCGCTCACCGACCACGATGGTTTGCATGGCACGATGGAATTTGCGCAGTGTGCCAACGCCTGGGGCCTGAAACCGATCACCGGCGCCGAAATCACCCTTGAGAGCGGCCACCACTTAACGCTCCTCTGCGAGACCGGCCGCGGCTACGCGAACCTCTGTCGCATCCTGACTCACGCTCACCTGGACCACGAGCGAGGCAAGCCGCGCGTCGAATCTGATGTCCTCGAACACCACGCCGAAGGCCTGATCGCCCTCTCCGGTTGCCGGAAAGGGGAGCTTGCGGCGCTCATCAGCAGCGGGAGGTACAGAGAAGCTGAAGAGGTTGCCCGTGGCTATGCGCGCTGGTTCGGACCCGGCAACTTTTTTGTAGAGCTTCAGAACAACTTTGTTTACGGGGATAAGCGTCGCAATCACTCGTTGGCTGAGCTGGCGGAACACCTGGGCCTCGGCGTCGTTGGCACAGGCAACGTCCACTATCACGAACGTGAACGACACCGCCTGCAGGACGTTCTCGTCGCGATCAAGAACCGTACTACTCTCGATGCGTCGCACCAGCTTCGGCGTGAGAACTCTGAGTATTACCTCAAATCACCGGTGGAGATGGTCGACCTATTTCGCGATTACCGCGAGGCCTCAGCCAACACCCTCCGAATAGCCGAGCGCTGCACTTTTGATCTCACTCGTGATCTCGATTACCGCTTCCCCGATTACCCTGTACCGCAGGGTGAGACGCAGGAATCCTACCTGCGCAAGCTCTGTTACCAGGAGGCCGGGCGCCGCTATCCGGGCCTGGAAGGGCAGGTGGGGGAACGCCTCGAGCAGGAACTGGTGCTGGTGGAAAAGCATGGACTCTCAGGCTTTTTCCTTATTCACCGCGAGATTCTGCAACTCGCCGAAGAGGTTGCGTTTGGGTTGAAGGGTCGCCCCTATCACGGCCCGCCGGGTCGGGGCCGCGGCTCTTCCGTTGGTTCTATCATCTGCTACCTGATCGGCCTCTCACACATCGACCCCATCAAAAACAACCTTTTCCTCGGCCGCTTCCTCAACGAAGAGATGGCCTCCGTTCCCGATATCGACCTGGACTTTTCGCGCGAGGTGCGCGAGAAGCTCATGCTGCGCATATACGAGCACTTCGGCAACGACCACGTTGGGCTTGTTGCGACTTTCCCCACTTATCGCGTTCGCAGTGCTGTTCGCGAAGTCGGGAAAGCCCTGGGTCTGCCGAATGCAGAGCTCGATCGTCTCGCCAAAATCAGCGACGTGCATTCTGCCAAGCAAACTCGCGAGGAGATGGCACGCCTCGACCATTATCGGGATAAGTTGGGCGCTCCGCCCTGGGAACACCTGGCGGACCTTGCCGGGCAGATCGCGGGCTTTCCGCGCCACATTAGCCAGCATGTCGGAGGCATGGTTATCTCCTCCCGCCCGCTGATAGAGATGGTCCCGCTCGAGCAGTCCGCGATGGAGGGCCGTTTGCTCATCCAGTGGGACAAGGATTCCGTGGATGACGCGCGCATGATCAAGATCGACTTCCTGGCCCTCGGCATGCTTTCCGCGGTAGACGAAACCCTCGAGTTGATCGAGGAGCACCACGGCAAGCGTATCAATCTTTCCCGCATCGATTTCAAAGATGAGCGTGTTTACGACGGCATCTGTGAAGCCGATACCATGGGGGTCTTCCAGATCGAATCGCGCGCCCAGATGCAGACGCTACCGCGTGTGCGCCCGCGTTCGTTGGAAGACCTTACTGTGCAGGTCGCGATAATTCGGCCGGGCCCGGTCGTCGGTGGGTCCGTAAACCCGTACATCAGGCGGCGATTGGACAAGGAGCAGGTGACGTATGACCATCCATCGCTGGAACCTGTGCTGAGCGAGACGCTAGGTGTGATCCTCTACCAGGAGCAGGTGCTCCAGGTGGCGATGGCACTTGCAGGCTTCAGCGCCGGCCAGGCGGAAAACCTGCGTCGCGCGATGAGCCGTAAGCGCTCGGGGGAGGCGATCGCCAGGCTCAAAGGACAGTTCATCGAAGGGAGTCTGGAACAGGGCGTCTCGAGGCGGGTGGCGGAGGCCGTTTTCCAGAAGGTCGCCGGCTTCGCCGAGTTCGGTTTCCCCAAGGCGCACGCGGCCGCTTTTGGTCTGCTCGCTTACCAGACCGCCTGGCTACGTACTTACTATCCCACCGAATCCCTCTGTGCGCTCTTTAATGCCCAGCCAATGGGCTTCTACGCCCCACACGTACTCGTCAACGATGGCAAGCGGCACGGCATCCGCGTCCTCCCGCCCGACATCAACCGCAGCGCCGCCAACTGCACGATCGATGATTTGTCAGATGACGATATGGATGCCGTCGTGGCCGTCCGCGTGGGCCTGCGCTACGTCCGGGGTCTGAGCGAGACGACAGCGCCCGAGATTGAGCGAGAGAGAAGTTCGGGTGAGTACCGGTCGCTCTTCGATTTCCTGGAGCGCACACGCGTTAAGCGCGAAGCAGTTGAGAACCTCATCGCCTGCGGTGCATTTGATGGCTTTGGTCTGGAGCGCCGAGAATTGATCTGGCAGCTAGGTCTCGTTTATCGGCCGGAGGGACGTTATGCCGAGAAACGCCAGCTCGCATTGCCCTTGCCAACAGACCAGGACATGGTTCGGCTCGCTCCAATGTCCGATTGGGAACGCATGCGCACCGACTATCTCATCCTGGGCATGTCGCCGAGCTATCACCCGATGTCCTTTCTCAGGCCGCACCTGCACGAGGGCATGGTTGCGACTCATATGATCGAGGCTCTATCCGATGGGGAGCGGATCGAGGTAGCCGGCCTGGTCGTCTGCAGGCAGAGGCCGGGAACGGCCAAGGGGTTTGTCTTCATGGTGATCGAGGACGAATTCGGACTCGTGAACGTGATCGTCAAACCTGACCTCTACGAAGCGCAGCGCCTACTCATCCGTAGCGAGCCGTTTGTCATTGTCAAAGGAGAGCTTCAGCGGCGTGACGGAATTACGAACCTGATGGCGGAAGACTTCACAATACTGCCTGTCGGTGAAGGGATATCACCACCCGCGCACAACTTTGGTCATGGCGGGCACGGCGGGCGCGGATGACTGTGCTGCACGTCCCGGGCATGACGCTTTTACGAAGCGGTCGCGGTACTCCCACAGATACCATCTGATATAATGGCCCACGAGAGGACAAGCGTCCTCTCATCCCATCTCTATCGGGAGGTACTAGCCCATTGTCATCGGAAGAGTCTAGTGGAGGGAACGCCGCGCCAGAGCAGCACTCAATGGCGGCCCTCCTTGAGGAAGAAACTGCCGCTTACCCGGAACTCCGGCGCGGTGAAATCATCGAAGGTGTCGTAGTCGGCACCGACAGAGATGGGATCCTCGTGGATATCGGCGCCAAGTCAGAAGGCGTCGTACCTCCAAACGAGATGCATTGCCTTCAACCGGAGGGTGCCTCGAAGCTGAACCAGGGAGACAAGGTCCTGGTCTTCGTACTCCAGCCGGAATCGCCGGAAGGTCAGATTATTCTCTCGCTCGACCGGGCTCGTGGTGAGCGGGGATGGCGGGTACTTCAGGACTACATGGACCAGAACCAGGCCTTCGAAGGATACGTCACGGGTAGCAACAAGGGCGGCCTCCTGGTCAACGTGGAGGGCGTCAACGCGTTTGTCCCACTCTCGCAGATCGTATCCGGTCCTGACCGGAGCTCACCTGAGGCAACGCAGCGTGCGCTCACTGAGTGGGTGGGTCGAAATATCACTCTAAAAGTCATCGAGCTGAACCGCCGCCGCAACCGTGCGATCCTGTCGGAGCGCGCGGCGGTCCAGGAAAAGCGCGCCGCGGAGAAGGAGCGCCTTCTACAAGAATTGCAAGAAGGCGACGTGAAGACCGGACGCGTCACGAGCATACGCGACTTCGGTATCTTCGTGGACATCGGCGGTGCCGACGGACTTGTGCACCTGAGCGAGTTGTCCTGGGAGCGGACGCCAAAGTCGCCTCATGACCTCTTCAAGGTCGGTGACGAAGTGCCAGTCTTCGTTCTGAAAGTGGATAACGAGACGAAGAAGATCGCTTTGAGCGTGCGGCGAGCCCAGCCCGAGCGCTGGGAAGAGATCGTCTCCGGGTATCGCGAGGGCCAGACGGTGCCGGGGCAGATCACCAAGCTCGCGCCATTCGGCGCCTTTGTGCGCCTCGAGGGGCCTATCGAAGGCCTGATCCACATTTCGGAGCTTGTTGACCGTCGCATCAACCATCCCAAGGAGGTCGTTGACGAGGGTGACGTAGTCCCGGTGAAGATCGTGCGCATAGAGTACGACCGGCATCGGTTGGGCTTGAGCCTGCGACAGGCGCGAGACAAGGCGGAGGAGGACGGTTGGAGCTTTAGCGAGTCGGGACGCCCGACCTCAGTGCCGCAGGAGGCGATGGACCGACTGGGTGTCACCGAGTTGCCAAGCAGGGCCGAATCCGATGACGAAACGTATTCAGAGGTAGAAACCGCGGCGGAAGCGGTAGCCGAGGAGATCGTTGAAGAGGCTGTGGCTGAGGAGGCCGAGGCGGAAGCGGTAGCCGAGGAGATCGTTGAAGAGGCTGTGGCTGAGGAGGCCGAGGCGGAAGCGGTAACCGAGGAGATCGTTGAAGAGGCTGTGGTTGAGGAAGCTGAGGCGGAAGCGGTAGCCGAGGAGATCGTTGAAGAGGCAGTGGCTGAGGAGGCTGAGGCGGAAGCGGTAGCCGAGGAGATCGTTGAAGAGGCTGTGGCTGAGGAGGCTGAGGCGGAAGCGGTAGCCGAGGAGATCGTTGAAGAGGCTGTGGCTGAGGAGGCTGAGGCGGAGGCGGTAGCCGAGGAGATCGTTGAAGAGGCTGTGGCTGAGGAGGCTGAGGCGGAAGCGGTAGCCGAGGAGATCGTTGAAGAGGCAGTGGTTGAGGAAGCTGAGGCGGAAGCGGTAGCCGAGGAGATCGTTGAAGAGGCTGTGGCTGAGGAGGCTGAGGCGGAAGCGGTAGCCGAGGAGATCGTTGAAGAGGCAGTGGCTGAGGAGGCTGAGGCGGAGGCGGTAGCCGAGGAGATCGTTGAAGAGGCAGTGGTTGAGGAAGCTGAGGCGGAAGCGGTAGCCGAGGAGATCGTTGAAGAGGCTGTGGCTGAGGGGGCTGAGGTGGAGGCGGTAGCCGAAGAGATTGTGGAAGAAGCGACCGATACCGAGACTGTTACGGAAAATGATGTAACGGATGAGACAGCGGACGCGTTGAATAAGGTAGAGGAGAGTTGAGCGAGAGAGCTTGGAGTTGAGTTATGGCGGATAGATTCGATAAGTTCACCGAGAGAGCGCGTCGTGTTCTTACACTCGCTCAGGAAGAAGCCCTCCGATTCAATCACAACTACATCGGTACCGAGCACCTTCTGCTGGGCCTGGTTCGCGAGGGCGAGGGCGTTGCAGCGAAGGTACTTGCAAATCTCGGAGTTGAGCTAAACAAGGTACGGTCGGCCGTTGAATTCATCATCGGACGCGGCGACCGGGCAGTGATGGGCGAGATCGGTCTCACTCCTCGCGCCAAGAAGGTCATCGAGCTGGCTGTCGATGAAGCACGCCGCCTGGGCCACCACTACATTGGGACGGAGCACCTCCTCCTGGGCCTCGTGCGTGAAGGCGAAGGCATCGCGGCTGGCGTACTTGAGAGCCTCGGCGTGAGTCTGGACAAGGTGCGCGCGGAAGTCACGAGGATTCTTTCGCAGAGCCAGCCACAGGGTGCAGCCCAGGGTGGACGGGCCTCGGCGACGCGAACACCAACGGTTGACCAGCTCGGCATCGATCTCACGGCGGCGGCGCGTGCTGGCAAGCTCGACCCGGTCATCGGCCGCGAGAAAGAGATCGAGCGCGTCGTGCAGATTCTCTCAAGGCGGACGAAGAACAACCCCGTGCTCATTGGCGAGCCGGGTGTGGGCAAGACCGCCATCGTTGAGGCGCTAGCCCAACGGATCATAAAGAACGAAGTGCCCGAGATGCTCAACAGCCGCCGTCTCGTCACGCTCGACATCGGTTCTCTGGTGGCGGGTACCAAGTATCGAGGTGAGTTCGAAGAGCGTCTCAAGAAGGTCATCGAGGAACTTAAGAGCGCGGGTAACTGCATACTTTTCATCGATGAGATGCACATGCTGGTTGGCGCGGGCGCAGCGGAAGGCGCCGTGGATGCGGCTAACATCCTCAAACCGTCCCTCGCTCGCGGCGAACTCCAATGCGTGGGTGCTACGACCCTCGACGACTACCGGAAGCACATCGAGAAGGACGCCGCGCTGGAACGGCGATTGCAGCCGATCATGGTGAACGAGCCGTCCCTCGAGGACACCATCGAAATCCTGAAGGGTGTAAAGCCTCGTTACGAAGAGCACCACGGCTTGACGATCACGGATGAGGCGCTGGAGGCAGCGGCCGAGCTGGCGTCGCGTTACGTTCCGGACCGATTTTTGCCAGACAAGGCGATCGACCTCGTGGACGAGGCGGCTTCCCGGGTGCGGATTAAGCGCTCGTATGCTCCCCCGACTGTTAACGAGGTGAGCAAGGGACTGGAGAGTCTGCGGAAGGAAAAGCAGGAAGCGATCGCGGCTCAGCAGTACGAGCACGCCGCCGAGCTGCGCGACCGCGAGGTGCAGCTGCAGGACAAGCTGGAAGGAATGGACTCTGCCTGGCAGACCGAACGCGAGGAAGACCGCCCTGAGGTGACCGGCGAAGACATCTGCGAGGTGGTTTCGATGTGGACCGGGATTCCGGTTACACGTATCGCATCCGAAGAATCTCAGCGGCTGCTCCACATGGAGGACGCGCTGCACGAGAAGATCGTTGGGCAGGACGAGGCGATTCACAACATTTCGAAGGCCGTGCGCCGCGCGCGCGCCGGGCTCAAAGACCCGAGGCGCCCGATTGGTGTGTTCATGTTCCTTGGCCCCACAGGCGTTGGGAAGACATACCTCGCGCGCGTACTTTCGGAGTTCATGTTTGGCAGCGAAGACTCCATGATCAAGCTCGACATGTCCGAGTTCATGGAGAAGCACAATGTCTCGAGACTGATCGGCGCACCTCCTGGATATGTGGGCTACGACGACGCGGGTCAGCTCACAGACACGGTGCGACGTAAGTCCTACTGCCTGATCCTGCTCGACGAGATTGAGAAGGCACATCCGGAAGTTTTCAACATGCTGCTGCAGATCTTTGACGACGGCCACCTGACGGACGCCAAGGGTCGCCGCGTTGACTTCAGGAACACGATCATTATCATGACTTCGAACGTTGGCTCGGACCTGATCCGGAAGGAGACCGCGCTCGGGTTCAACGTGAAGATTGAAGAGACCCAGAAAGCTGCCGACCAACACGCGAAGATGAAGGACAAGGTGCTCAACGCCATGAAGGGCGTGTTCCGCCCTGAGTTCATCAACCGCCTCGACGCGACGGTCGTGTTCCACGCGCTCACCAAAGAGCACATTCGTATGATCGTCGAGAACGAGATGAAGCAGATCGAAAAGCAGTTGGGCGCGAAGGGTGTGAAGTTCGAGATCACCATCGAAGCCCTCGATTGGATCGGCGAGAAGGGATACGACCCCGTGTTCGGAGCTCGGCCGTTGCGCCGCGTTATTCAGAACGAACTTGAGGACCGGCTTTCTGAAGCGCTCCTCGAAGAGCGGTTCGCGTCCGGGGACACGGTCAAGATTGACGTGCAGAACGGTGAAATTGTTCTCACGAATATCTCCGAGCCCGCACTCGCATAGAGAACCACGGATCATGACAACCAGGGACCGCCAAGCGGCGGTCCCTGATCATGTCTGCTGTCAATTTTGAAACTGCTGCTTGATTGGCTGGAAAGCTCGCCTGACGCTCGCCTTGAGGATCCGGAGTTGGACTGAGTGGGGAATCACCGAACAGCTCCCGTACGATCCGAATTGAGCAGGTTACGTAACTGTAGGCCTCTTGGCGTGCTCCGCGTGATAAACTGGCAGCTAATGGTGAGGACGCTCCTAGAGCAGAGGTGCCATGGATTCTGACGCCGCAGCCATCAGCCTCCCCTGGCGGCCCGATTTCTCCCGCCGTTCCCTGATTAACGCTCTCCCTCTGGTGGCGATCTGCCTGCTGCCAATTCTGATCTACTTGCCGTTCGCTGGCTCGCCCTTTGAACGAGATGAAGGGACATACGCGACGATCGCGCAGGGTGTTCTGCACGGACAGGTACCGTATCGCGACCTGTTCGACAACAAGCCGCCACTGGTGTACGGCTGGTACGCTTTGAGCTTTCTCTTGTTTGGTGAGCACACCGCGGCTCCTCGCATCGTCGCCTCGCTGCTCCTGTCCGTTACAACACTGGCGCTATTTGCGCAGGCCCGACTGCTGTTCCCCCGCGGGGTCGCCTATCTTGCGGCGACTCTATTTGCGGTTTCGACGGGCGTGCCATTCCTGGCCCTTCACGCAAACACCGAAGCGTACCTTCTCTTGCCCCTTGTAACCTCGGTGGCGTCGTTCACTGTCGGGATGAATAGCCGAAGGCTGCCGTGGTTCGTTCTTGCAGGGGTGCTGGGTGCATTGGCGATAGCCACGAAACAGGTGGCCGTGTGGAACCTTGTGGCGTTGGCAGTGGTGGCCATCGTGTGGCGTTGGCGAACGGCCGACGACACGCGCGAACGGCTCGGTCCATTCCTTGCACTGGTGGCGGGAGCAATCGGAGCGATGGGCGTTATCGCCATTCCATTTCTGGCCACAGGTGCGCTCGACGACCTCGTCTACGCCAATGTGTCGTACAACTGGCTGTACATCGGCTTCCTGACCTGGGGAGAGCGCATTCTCAATCTCGGTAGCGGAATGGCTTTCGTATTCCTGGCGGTGGCGCCCCTGCTAGTAGCTGCCTGCTTTGGGTTGATCACCGTTCTGCGGCGGGGGAAACGAGCGGCCGACTACCTGATCGTTGGCTGGGCGGTTGCCTCAGCGATCGGTGTGGCCTCTGGTGGGCGCTTCTTCCCCCACTACTTCCTTCACCTTGTCCCGGCGATGGCCCTGCTTGCAGCAATCGTCATTTATGAGCGATTCGCGCGACCAGGCATGCAACTCCGTTCACGCCCGGCGATCATGTTTGGTCTGCTGCTCGTAGCGGTGGCGCTGACGACAAACGCTGTGCTGTACGTTGCGCCCAGGGGTGCTGAAAAGCAGCTGGCTGAGAATGTGTACTACCAGAAGGAGTGGGAGCAGAGTAGCCAGGCCCTCGGTTTGTACATCAAGGAAAGAACTGACCCAGAGGACACCATCTTCAACTTCGGCCGCGAGCCCCAGATCTACTTTTACGCTGACCGACGGCCGGCGGTGCAGTATTTCTACGACTGGGCATATCAATACGATGAGCGAACCCTCGTCCAAACCGTTGATACACTGCGCCTAAAACGCCCGGCCTACATCCTCGACTCGACGTTGCCACCGCTATTTCCGGCAGGTCAGCGGCCGGAGGCGCTCCGAAAGCTTCTGGACGATGACTACGAATATGTCGGGAGGCTGTACTTCGCGGACTTGTACAGGCTGAAGGAAGACTCCGAGTGGCCCTCAGAATTCCAGTCGCTTGTGCCTTAGCACAATCCCTTCCAGCAGACCGAGGGCCGCGAACAGCATTAGCAGCGAACTGCCACCCTGACTTACGAATGGCAGGGGAATACCAGTCACGGGCAGCAGGCGGATGTTCACGGCCACGTTGATGAAGACCTGGAACAGAATCATCACCACTATTCCGGTCGCGAGGAGCCGCCCGAAGGGATCCTGACTGAGGGTGGCGGCGCGAATGCCCCGGAAGAGGAGCAGCGTGAACAACGCGAAGAGAACCAGCGCTCCCACAAACCCGAGTTCCTCCCCGACAACGCTAAATATGTAGTCGGTGGTCGACGTTTGCACGAAGTGGTGTTGCGTCTGACTACCGTCCGTCAGGCCCTGACCAAAGATGCCACCGGAGCCAATGCCGATCTCGGCCTGCCGGATCGCGAAACCGCCGCCGAGAGGGTCGGCTCCCGGGTCGATCCAGTTCGCTATGCGCTCGCGCTGGTAGTCTCCCATTACAGCCAGCATCGCGAACGGAATGAGCGCTACAGCGAGTCCGACGAGGATGCCAACATAGCGGAACGGCGCGCCGGCCATGAGCACCATCCCTACCCAGATCGCCCCGAACACCAGGGCGGTGCCCATGTCAGGTTCGATCATCACGAGCAACGCCGGAGGGAGCGCGATGGCGAGGGAACCGAGGAAAACCCGAATGTCTTGCATGCGGTCCTGGCGGTCGGCGAGAAAGCGAGCCAGTACGATGATAGTCAGGAGCTTCGCAATCTCAGAGGCCTGTACCTGCTGGCCGGCGACCGTGAACCAGCGGGTCGAGCCGTAGACGGGGTCTCCAATAACGAGGACCAGGCCAAGGATGCCAAGTGCCACTACGTAGAGTCCGATGGCGGCGTGCCCGAAGGTCCTGTAGTCCACCCAGGCCACGGCTAGCATCAGGACGAATCCCAGGGCCGCGAACATGAGCTGCTTGACCAGCGGGTGGCCGAGGGTCACACCGTCAGGGTAGGTGGGGAGCGAGGCGCTGTAGATGAGCAAGGCGCCGAAGGCCACGAGAGCCACTGCAGGGACGATCAGGAGCGGGTCGAAGTGACGGACTGAACGCTTGTCTGCGATCATCTCGACTCCAGTTCCGGCTGGGCGGCAAGGCGCGGACCATGGAAGTAGAAGTCGAGGATCTGTGATGCCGCCGGGGAAGCATCGCTGACCCCCGTTCCATTCTGCAGGAATACCACAACGGCCACTTCAGGGTTCTCGTAGGGTGCGAACCCGACGAACCAGCCGTGAGTGTCATGCTTCCCGTCATCACGCTGGGGTCCGAATTCCGCCGCGCCGGTCTTCCCAGCGACTGAGATACCGTTCACCGTGGCGCTCTTCGCGACTCCTTCCGTGACAGACTTGCGCATCGCCTGGCGCACGACATCGAGGTTCGCGGCATCCACGGGAACCTTGCCCCGCACGTTTGCCTGATAGCCCGACAGGATGCTACCGTGGCCATCCTTGACCTCCTTCATGACATGAGGCGTCACCAGGTCGCCGCCGTTGGCGATGGCACAGATCGCGGTCAGGACTTGCAAGGGAGTGGAGCCGATGTAGCCCTGGCCGATCCCGAGGCTGTACGTGTCTCCCAGCGCCCACGGCTCTCCAACGGCAGTCTCCTTCCAGGCAGCGTCAGGTATAAGGCCGGGGCTCTCACCCGGCAGGTCGATGCCGGTGGGCTCGCCGAGACCGAAGGCGCGCGCGTAGCGCGCCAGGCGATCTTGACCCAGGCCCGCGAAGTTCTCGTCGGACTTACCGCCGGCGAGGTAGTAGAAATATACGTTCGAGGACATCGCGAGGCCACCGTAGAAATCTAGTGGCCCGAGCGCCTTCCAGTCCGGATAAATGTATACAACATTGGGGTCGAACTCGTTTTGAACAGTGATATAGCCGCGGCTCGTTATTTTCGTGTCCGGCTTTGCCACGCCCTCCTGGAGCGCTGCAGCGCCAACGATTGTGTCGAATGTGCCTCCCGGCGGGTATTGCTCCGAGAGATCGTGGTTCACGAGCGGTTTGCCCGGCGAATCGATTAGTTCTCGCAGCTTGTCCTCCGAGACCTGGCCCGAGAAGATGTTGTTGTCGAATGAGGGGAGCGAGACCATTGCCAGGACCTCGCCCGTCTTCACGTCCATTACGGCGGCAGCCGCGTTCTGCGACGCGCCAGAGTATTGCTGCAGAACCTCCGCGGTCTTCTTTTGAAGTTCAGCATCCACGCTGAGGACGACGTTACTGCCATCCACTGCCCGCTTTTCATCGATCGTCCTGATCTCGCGGCCGGAGGCATCCACTTCTACCAGCTTCTTGCCAAGTTGCCCTCGCAAGACCTCCTCGTAGCTCGATTCAACTCCGCTCTTTCCGATGAAGTCCTGGTAGAGGTAGCCCTCAAGCGAGTCGTACTCCTCAGCCGAAAGCGGGCCGACGTAGCCCAAGAGGTGGGACATGAGCTGTCCGGTAACGTACTTGCGCGTTGGTTCCACCATCACCTTCAAACCCGGTGCGAGCGGCTCAAGTTCCATCAGAGTCAACGCGTCATCGCGACTGATGTCCGCCTTGATGATCGCGGGGTTGTACTCGCCCTGAGCTTCGATCCCCTCATTGACTTTCTGCTCTACCTCGCCCGCCGGAATACCGAGAACCTCCTCCACCATCGAGTACACCTTCGCCTCTCCCCGGTCGGGAAGATCTCCGGGAACGATCGCGAGAGAGAAGCGCGCAGAATTCTGGACCAACGGTTGCATGTTGCGGTCGTAGATCAGTCCGCGCGCCGGCGTTAGCGGGACTTCCCGGAGCGAGTTGATGGCGGCGCGATGCTTGTATTCGTCACCGTTCAGGATCTGCATGTTGATGAGCTGCAGCGCAAGGATTCCGAACATCAGAATGACGAGGGCCCGCAGGATTGCGAAAGCGGCGGGGCTGGCACCGCTCCGGTCTTTCTCTCGCTTGGGTGCTTTCGCCCGCCAGCGTTTGCGGTCAGTCGGCTGCGTCAAATGATCCTTGCTCCAACATGGTCAAAGAGGGGAGGTGATTCGACCGGGGCCTAGCACGCGTGGCCTGAATGGCGCCTTGAACCAGCTTACCGGCATATAAACCACGGGCGTGAAGAGGGCATTTACAACGGCAAGGGGCAATGCGAGCCTGATGATTGAGGCCCAGGGCTCGATTTCCTGCCCGGTGACGCCCAGCACGATCATGCTGATAAGGGTATAAGCGATGCTCCCGCAGAACGTGACTCCAACCGCGGGGATAAACTGCGAGTCCATCGCCCGGAGGCGAGCGGCCGCTGCCAACAGCACAATGGGCGCGAAACCTAAAATTGACGTTCCGATCGGGTCGCTGGTGGTGAGGTCGCGGAGGAGTCCCGCCATCGGAACAACGAAGAGCGATTCTTCCTGGCTCCGCAGAACGGCGAAACATGCGGCGAATATGAGCAGGAGGTCGGGCGTCACCCCGAGAACATGGACGTATTGCATTGCCGATACATGCAGGATTGCCAGGACCCCAGCAACAAGGAGTGCCACCACGTAGATCATGGGCTCACCAGCCTGGCAGGTTTGAAGCTTAGGAGGACGAGAACCGTGTCGAGATCTGTCAGATCAGCGGCCGGTTTGATGGTCGCGCTTGTGAACGGCGCCTGAGGTCTCTCTTCAACGCTTTCAATGGTACCCAGCAACAGGCCCCGAGGGTAGTTTCCGCCGTGGCCAGAGGTGATTACGAGGTCACCGGTCGCGATTTTGGCATCGGACGGCACAAGGTCGAGTAGCATCCCGCGACGCAATTCTCCCTTGGCGACAGCGCGCACTGGTGCGGAATCACTTGCTGACTCTGGTGAAGGCGTGCCACCGGGGGCGCTGGATGCCTGCGGTGTTGCCGCGCCCGGGGTAGGTGTGACCGGTGTCGCGACATCCGATCCGGTTGGAGGGATGTCCGCGGCCGTGGCTCCAAGCTGAGCGTTGATGGCACTGTCCGGATCCGTGATGAGGCGGACCCAGGCGAAGTCGCCGTATATCTTGGCTATCGTGCCCACGAGGCTCCCGTTGCGAGAGAGCACGATCATCCCCTCGTCCACGTTGTCATTCTGGCCGACGTCGATTGCAATGAAACGTTTGAGCCCAGATGTGTCTTCGCCAATGACGCTGGCGGCCTTGAGGACGTCATCGGGGCGGCTCTCCTTGACTCCGACGGCGTCTTCGAGCTCCTGAATTCGCTGCTGGGTCTCCTGCTGCTGGGCGACAAGCGCTTGCAGACGTTCGACCTCAGCACGCAGGCGGTCGTTTTCTTCCACGAGATCGCCCCGATCCGTGATTCCGCTGAATACGTTGCTCACCGGGGAGGCCGCATCCCTGAGCCCACCCTGGACGGGGGCCGTTATGGTCAGGGACGCGTTTCGAATAGGATCAGCGGCGCCTTGTTCAGAGAGGAATATGCTGACGAGGCTCACCGCCATGACCGTCGCCAACCACCAGATAAGTCTCATGTCGTTCGAAAGCGCCGGGTAGCCGGCTTAACCCTTCCCGGAGCGGCGCCCTATCTGGGAGCCTTTCTCGTATTCAACCTGGCCTGCAATTTCTGGAGAATCGCTGCCTCCTCCAGGACCTCCGCCGCTCCCTTTACCACGCAAGTCAACGGATCCTCCGCGACGTAGACGGGGAACTTCGTCTCCTGCGCCAGTCGCCGGTCCAGTCCCCGTACCAACGCACCACCGCCGGCCAAGATGATACCGGTGCTCATAATGTCAGCCACGAGCTCGGGCGGGGTGACTTCAATGGTCTGCCGGACGGAGTCCAGGATAGCGTTTACTGATCCGGAGAGAGCGTCGCGGATTTCGACACTGCTGACCTCGACGGCTTTTGGAAGACCGGTGGCGAGGTCGCGGCCCTTCAACTCCAAGGTAATTTCGTGCTCCAGCGGATAAGCTGATCCGGCCTCGATCTTCACTTCCTCAGCGGTACGCTCGCCGATCAGCATATTGTGGACCTGCCGGGCGTACGACACGATCTCGGAGTCCATTTCGTCGCCGGCAGTCCGGATCGACGTAGCTACGACGATTCCGCCCATCGATATGACGGCAACTTCGGTCGTCCCGCCACCGATGTCGACGATCATCGAGCCGGCAGGTTCCATGACGGGGAGCCCGGCGCCGATGGCAGCGGCCATGGGCTCCTCAACAAGGTAGGCTCCGCGCGCGCCGGCGTTAAGTGCGGCGTCGTGTACGGCTCTTTTCTCTACCTCTGTCACACCCGACGGGATCCCGATCGCTACCCGAGGTCTGGGAAGTCCAAATCCAAAATGATCGTGGACGGAGCGGATAAAGTAGTGCAGCATCTTTTCCGTGACGGAGAAGTCGGAGATTACTCCGTCACGGAGCGGCCTCACGGCGACGATATCGGCGGGTGTCCGCCCGACCATGCGCTTGGCCTCGAAGCCAATAGCGAGGATCTTCTTGTTGACCCGGTCGATAGCCACTACCGATGGCTCGTCGATTACGATTCCACGTCCCCTCACCATGACGAGCGTGTTCGCTGTTCCGAGATCGATGGCGATATCGTGGGAGAACATGCCCAGCAGGGCATTGAAGGGATTGAGGGGCAAAATCTCCTCCGTGGGAAGGCGAGTGGACTCTAGGCATTATACCGGAGCGCCGCCCAGACCTGCAAAACCCGATCAGGCGGAGGCTTCCTAATCCAGAACGAACCCGACGCACCCGACGATACGGGTGAGGCCCTATCGCAGCGCGGGACGCCATCCGGCGCTGACAGCATCCGCTTCTGTGCAAAACCAGCGTTCACCGGCGGCTTCATCAATGACGGTTTCATCGTAGAATTCGTCTCCCGGCACGTGGTAGATCTTCTCGCCTGTTTGGCGGCTGATGTTGCCCTTGATCATGGCCTGCGTCGAGTTCGAGAATTCGCAGGGCCCCGAGCCCTGGGCCGCAGCCGCGGAAGGAGAGGGAGTTGGCTCGCACGCGGCGCCCCAAAGGCCGCGCCCGGCTTCACGCGCTTCGTTCTGAAGCTGGGCGAACAAGTCTGAGTAACGGACGTCGGGCGGATACGTAGACGCCAGGGCGAATCCTTCGCTGACCAGACGTGCGTTGACGAGATGACCGTCGAGCCAAACGTAGCGAAGGAGGCGGCCGAAGTCGTCCGTTTCCGAAATGTCCTTCTCCAACCCAACCGTCTTAGCGCCGACCAGTCGTTCGTTGAACTCAGATGCCTCCTTGCCGAAGCATTCGACGGGACGCCTCGGGTCCACGGACTCCGGCGTGTCGATCCCAATGTATCGCACGGTGTATTCCTGACCGTCGAGTTCGACCTTAATTGTGTCGCCATCGACGACCCGGGTTACTGTCGCCGGGGTGATGCCCGAGGGGAAGCCGGAAGGGGAGGCGGTATCAGAAGCAGGGGATTCCTCGTCTGTGCAGGCGACAGACACGGCGGAAAGGAATGCGAGTAAGGGAACGACCACGCACCAGACGCGAAGCGAGGCTATACCTCCAGGCCGTGGTTGCGCAGCAGATCGAGGAAGTCATCCTCGTTGAGGATGGTGATGCCGTAGCTCTGCGCCTTCTGGAGCTTCGACCCCGGGTCCGCGCCTGCGACGACGTAGGTGACCTTGCGCGTTACGCTGCTCGCCGCATCGGCGCCCAACTCGGCGACGAGTGCTTCGGCTCGGCCTCGCGGCATCGATGCAAGGGTGCCGGTGAATACGAAGGTCTGGCCCTGGAGGGGGCCTTCTTTCGGCGGAGGCGCCCTGTGTTCGAAGCTGACACCCGCCCGCCTCAGTTTCTCGATGATCGCGCGCTTCTGTTCGTCGCGGAAATAGGCGTGTAGGCTCTCCGCGATCTTCTGGCCGATGCCCTCTACGCTAACGATGTCCTCGATGCTTGCGCTCGCTATCGCGTCCAGGGTGTGGAAGTGGCTAGCAATTTGCTGCGCGATCTCGCCTCCGACGTGGCGAATGCCAAGGGCGAACAGCAGCCGCGCCAACCCGCGCTCCTTCGAGGCTTCGATATTCTTAAGGATCTTGTCGGCGAGGACGGGGCCCATGCGCTCAAGTTCGAGGAGTTGATCCCGGGTGACAAAGTAGATGTCAGCCGGATCCTGGATTAGCGCCCGTTCCAGGAGCGTGGAAGCCCATTGTTCTCCGAGTCCTTCGATGTCCATCACGCCGAGGAAGTGCGTGATCCAGCGGAACATCTGCGCTGGACAGGAGATGTTCGAGCAGTAGCTCATCGCCTCGCCGGGCGGCCTGT
The DNA here is from genome assembly GCA_963717065.1 of uncultured Chloroflexia bacterium. Taxonomy (GTDB): domain Bacteria; phylum Chloroflexota; class Dehalococcoidia; order SM23-28-2; family RBG-16-64-32; genus CAVQVC01. Next base: position 575,654 of record CAVQVC010000001.1, read on the forward strand.
AGGCCCCGCTACGGCAAACGGGGCACTTCTTCGGCAGTTTGTACGGCTTTTCCTTGCCCGTGCGCCTGCTGACGACTGGACCAACCACTTGCGGGATGACATCCCCAGCCCGCTGGACGATTACAGTGTCGCCCTCGCGGATGTCTTTGCGACGGATGTCGTCTTCGTTGTGAAGGGTCGCCTGTTTGACGATGACGCCGCCCACCTGGACCGGCTCAAGGATCGCGAACGGGTTAAGGCTACCTGTGCGGCCGACGTTGATGGCAATCTTTAGCAGTTTCGTCGTCGCCTGGATCGGCGGGAACTTGTAGGCGATGGCCCAGCGGGGCTCGCGGCCGACGAAGCCGAGTTCGTCCCAGAGGACTTTGTCATCGATCTTGACGACCATGCCGTCGATCTCGTAGTCGAGCTCGTGCCGGCGCTCCGACCATGAGCGGAAGGAGGATTCAACGTCCTCGAGGTGATCGTGACGTTCGATGTACGGGTTGATTCGGAACCCGAGTTCGCCGAGCCACTGAAGGGTCTCCCAGTGCGAGCCGCGGGCTCGTCGCCGTCCTCGTGCCAGCCGAGCTGGTAGATGAAGATGTCCAGCCCGCGCTGCGCCGTGACGCGTGGATCTTTTTGTCGAAGCGACCCGGCTGCCGCGTTCCGCGGGTTCGCGGCAGGCCTCTCGCCGCGGTCCATGAGCGTTTCGTTCAGGCGCTCGAACGCTGACTTCGGCATGTAGACCTCGCCGCGTACCTCGAAGCGGGGGGGCGCCTCTCCGCGGAGAGTGAGGGGCACGCTCTTTATGGTGCGAAGGTTCTCTGTGATGTTCTCGCCGTGATATCCGTCGCCGCGGGTGGCACCCTGGATGAACCGTCCACCCTCGTAGACCAGCGCGACGGCGAGGCCGTCGATCTTCGGCTCGCATACCATCTGAAAGGTGTCGGTTCCGGCCATGTTGGAAGCCCGCTTGTGCCAGGCGCGGAGTTGCTCGAAGTTGAAGGCGTTCGCCAGCGAGAGCATGGGCTCTCGGTGATCTACTGTACGGGAAGCCTTCGACGGGAACATTCGGGACACGCTGCGTGGGCGATTCGGGGATGATGAGCTCCGGGATAGTGCTCTTCGATCGCGCGCAGGCGCCGCATCAGCTCGTCGTACTCGGTGTCGCTGACCTCGGGTTCGTTCTTGATGTAGTACAGGTAGTCGTGGTGGTTGATCTGCGAGCGCAGTTCTTCGGCGCGGAGCTTGGCTTCCTGAACGTGCTCTATCCGGCAAGACATCGCCTGTAAGGGTATTACGGGGGAATCGAACCGGAAAGGGGGAACCGGCACACTACAAGGCCCAGTGTCTATTCGGACGCGCGGCTTATGCAGTAACCTTTGCTCGCAATGAGCGAATCGACAATCCGCGCCAGCCATGAGTCAGACCTCGGTGCGATCCTGGCGATATACAACGAACAGGTGGAGAACTCGACCGCAACGTTCGATATAGAACTGAGATCGATGGATGCGCAGCTCGAGTGGGTGAAGCAGTTCGAGCACCCTTTTGTGTTGCTGGTGGCCGAGAGGGGCGGCGATGTTGTCGGTTGGGGGTGCTTGCATCCGTTTGGTGTCAAGCCGGGCTACCGTTTCACGACGGAGAACTCGGTGTACGTCCGTGCGGACGTTCGCGGAATGGGTGTGGGCAGGGCGCTACTGGCGGCGCTCATCGAAGCCGGGGCTGCGAACGGCTTCCATACGATCGTGGCGCGCATCGCAGGGGACAATCCGGCGAGCGTGCATCTGCACGAGTCGCTCGGGTTCGAGCACGCGGGGCGGGAACGAGAGGTGGGCCGCAAGTTCGACCGCTGGCTGGATGTGGTCGTGATGCAGCGAATGTTGCCCTGAATGGCCCTACCTGCACGGACAATCAAGTAGGCTCTGCTAGAATTGGGCCGTGAAGCTCGTGATCGTCGACTACGGGGCCGGCAACCTACACAGCGTGACCCGCGCCGTGGTCCAGGCGGGTGTACGTCCACTCGTCACGTCCGCGTCGCGGTATGTTGAGGAGGCGGAAGCGCTAATCGTGCCCGGAGTGGGGGCTGCAGCGGACACGATGCTCAACCTGCGGCGCCACAGGCTCGTTGAGCCGATCCACGACTACATTGCGTCCGGGAGGCCCTTCCTCGGGGTGTGCATGGGGCAGCAGGCGCTGTTCGACGCGAGCGAGGAGGGGGGCGAGCACGAATGCCTCGGAGTGCTGCCGGGGCGGGTTGTGCGCTTCGAGAACGGGCTCAAAGTGCCTCACATGGGCTGGAACCGTGTTCGGCAAGTGGGCTCGCATCCCATATTCGAAGGAATACCGGACCAGTCGTACTTCTATTTCGTGCACTCATACTATCCGAGGCCGGACGACCCCGCGATCATCATCGGGGAGACGGAGTACGGCGTGACGTTTCCGTCTGTCGTGGCGCGCGATAACGTGGTGGCGACGCAATTCCATCCGGAGAAGAGCGGAGAGATGGGGTTGCGGATGTACGAGAACTTTCTGCGGATCGCCTCTGCGGCGGGCGTCACTTAGACTGCTGGGGTCGGCAGTCTAGTTCCCGAGGTCGGTCTCAACGGGTCGTCGCGACAATTCATTGAAGCTTCGTCCATTCTTCATCGGCACTTCATGACGCGGTGCGGAGCGGGGACCAGAATGGGTTGTGGAAGTTCCGATGCAGTTACGAAAGGAGACGCCAATGTCGGACGCGACCGCAACCGCCCGCGAGTACTTCGATTGCTGGAACAGGCGTGATTTCACGCGCCTGCGCCACCTGTTGCACGACCAATATTCCTACACCGGAGGCGATGGTCGGGTTCAAAAAGGACCCGAGGCTGGGCTCACTGTGGCGCAGATGTGGGCCACGGCCTTTCCGGACGGCAAGATCGACGTTCTAGGGCTTCACTCAGCAGGCGTCAACACCGTCGTCACGGAATTCATCGGCCGTGGCACCCAAAAGGGCAAATTGATGGAGATCGCACCCACCGGCCGGCCGGTTACGATTCCAGTCTGCAACGTCATGGAATTGCGAGACGGCAAGATCTTCGCCGAGCGCGAATACATCGACATGCTGCACTTGATGCAGCAACTCGGCGTGATGCCGATCCCGGCAGCGGCCTGAGGTTCCCGGCGAGGGCGCGGATTGAAGTCCTCCGCGTCCTCGCATGGCGCAAATACATCAACCGATTCCGAGCACCGCCTAGATTCGCGGAGCAACTTGCGCGATCGGTTGACTGTCTCATCTGATGCAGGGATCATCGACGCATGGAGATCATCCCGGCCATCGACATCAGGGGCGGACGTTGTGTTCGCCTCGACCAGGGCGACTACGAGCGCGAGACGGTGTTCGGCGATGACCCGGCCGCGATGGCGCGGCATTGGGCGGAGGCGGGGGCGGAGCGGCTCCATGTCGTGGACCTCGACGGAGCGCGGGAGGGGCATCCCGTCAATGCGGAAGTGATCCGCGAGGTAATCCACGCCGTTTCGGTGCCGGTGCAGGTTGGGGGTGGCGTGCGGGATGTTTCCGCTGTCGATGCGTACCTCAAGGCGGGCGCCGACCGTGTGGCGCTGGGAACAGCGGCGGTCAAGGACCAGACGACGCTGGTAAACGCCGTGTCACTGTTCCGTGAGCGGATTTTCGTCGGGGTCGATGCCCGCGATGGTGTGGTGGCGACGGATGGATGGCTGGAGCAATCAGAGGTGAGCTCGCTTGATCTAGTCCAGCAGCTCTCGGAGTTCGGCGTAGCCCGCATTTTCTATACAGACATAAACCGCGACGGCCTGCTCGCGGGGCCGAACTTCCAGGCGATCCACCAGATGGTTGAGCACGCAGCAGGGTTGCCCTCGCCCATGGCGGTCATCGCGTCGGGCGGCGTCTCCGAGATCGAGCACCTGCGCCGGTTGGCGATGCTTGGTGTGGAGGGAGTGATCGTCGGAAAGGCCCTGTACACGGGCGCGATCGAACTTCCGGACGCTATCGCTGCCGTTTCACCCTAGACCTGCTTCGCCTATACTTCCGTGTAGCCCGCGTGCACAGTTTACGTCGGCTCCAGGAGGCGACATAACATGAGAGATACCGGAATCCCTGAAGACATCCGCGATGTAGTGAAGGGTGCCGTCGCGGGCCTCACGCAGTTCGTGGACGCAGAGGTGTTACCCCTCGAGGCGGAGATGGGCTCGACGCTGACCGATGAGCGCAAGTTCTTCAACGAGGACGGGCGCGCTCGCGATGAGGTGCTCGAGGCGCGCAAGCAAGTGCGAATGAAGTCGGCTGAGGCCGGCTACTACGGCATGTTCGCACCGGAGAGCGTCGGCGGAGGCGGACTCGGTGTGCGGACGATGGTCTTCACGGAAGAGGGGTTGTATCGGAAGTACGGCCCAGGGCGGCCACTGATCACGTGGGCCAAGGGGTTCCTGAGCCAGCCGACTCTGGCTTCCTTCGTGGACGGGCCTTCTCACATGCTGGCGCCGGTTACAGAGAGCGTGCGCAAGGAGTTCCTGCCGCAGATCGCCGCGGGCGAGAAGATGGTCTGCTTCGGCTTGAGCGAGGCGGACGCCGGATCCGACGTCTGGAACATCAAGACGCGGGCAGTCCGCGACGGCGACGACTGGGTGATCAACGGCAGCAAGCAGTGGATCACCAATTCGCCGTACGCCGACTACGCGGTGGTCTTCGCCGTTACCAATGAGGAGATGGTGAAGCAGCGCCAGGGCGGCATCAGCGCCTTCTTCGTGGAGACGACGGCACCCGGGTATACGTTCGACGGCGTGTTGCCCGTCATGGGCCACACAGGCGGCGACTGCGGGTCGATGAGCTTCGATAATGTGCGGGTTTCCGCCGACCGACTGGTCGGCGCGCTGGACCAGGGTTTCCAGATCGCGATGTTCGGCATCTCGGAGGGGCGCATCTCGATCTCGGCGAACTGCATCGGCATGTGCGAGTACGCGCTCGACCGCTCGCTCGACTACTCACAGCAGCGGATCAGCTTCGGCAAGCCGATCTCCGAGTACCAGGCGATCCAGTTCATGCTGGCCGACATGGCTATCGACATCTACACGATGAAGTACATGGTGCTGCAGACGGCGGCGCTGGTCGAGGACTTTCCGAAGACGGGTCGGCTGCCCGTGAAGGAGATCTCGATCGCCAAGGCCTACGCGGTGGAGAAGACGCAGGAATGCTACGACCGCGCGATCCAGGTGCACGGGGGCATGGGGCTGACGAACGAACTGCCGCTGAACGAGGGCTTCCGCATCGCGCGCACGCTGCGCATCCCGGACGGGACGGGCGAGATCCAGCGCCGCACGATCGCCCGGCAGATGCTGCGCGGCGACACCGCGTTCTAGACTCGATTCTCTACGTGCTGCCGGGTGCGGTACGATATAAGCACCGATGTTAACCAAGCGCGTAATCCCCTGCTTTGACGTGGCCGGCGGCCGAGTCGTCAAGGGCGTGCAGTTCACTGACCTGCGCGACGCGGGCGATCCCGTAGAGTTGGCGCACGTCTACGATGCCGAGGGCGCCGACGAGCTGGTGTTTCTCGACATAAAGGCGTCTCCGGACCGAAGGAACACGGCCATCGACATGGTGCGCAGCATCGCCGACCAGGTGTTCATCCCGTTCACGGTGGGGGGCGGGATTCGGGCGGCGGACGATGTGCGTAAGATGCTGGAGTCCGGCGCGGACAAGGTGGCGATTAACACCGCGGCTGTCGAGGATCCGCACCTCGTCGAAGAGGCCGCTCACAGGTTTGGGTCACAGTGCATCGTGGTCGCTATCGATGCCAAGCGATCGGACGACGGTCACTGGGTGGTGCACACTTATGGTGGGGTTGATGGCGGGACTCCTGTACAACTCGATGCGGTGGAGTGGGCGGTGCACTGCGCGGAAAGGGGCGCGGGCGAGATCCTGGTCACGGGCATGGACGCCGACGGGACCCAGAATGGGTATGATATCCCGCTCACGCGCGCGGTCTCCGAAGCCGTTTCCGTACCGGTTGTCGCTTCCGGAGGGGCAGGAGCACCGGAGCACCTGCTGGAAGCGATCACTGAAGGCAAGGCCGATGCCGTACTGGCGGCCAGCATCTTCCACTTCGGCACCCATAGGATCCGCGAGGTGAAGGAATACCTGGCGGAACACGGCGTCCCGGTGCGGCTCTAGCCGCGACTATTCGAAAGGAATCTCATTGAAGGCCCAGCTCAAGTACGACGATAAGGGATTGATACCCGCGATCATCCAGGACGACGACTCAGGCGAGGTCCTTACACTGTTCTGGATGAACGACGAAGCGGTCGCGAAGACGCTGGAATCGAAGCGCGTCTGGCGGTACAGCAGGCAGCACCAGCAACTCATGCTGAAGGGCGATACGTCTGGCAACTTCCTGGACGTCCGTAGCGTGCTATACGACTGCGACGAGGACGCGCTGGTGGTCAGGGTCAACCCGACCGGGCCGGCGTGTCACACGGGTGAGCGCACATGCTTCTTTCGGGAGCTGAAGGGCAAGGACTAGTCGGATTGTTCTGCCGCCTCACGTGAGGCGGACGTCGCGAGCGCCCTCGACTCGACCCCCTCGGCGGCCAGCACTTCGTTGAGCGAACGAATCGCGACCTCTACCTGGTCGTCGTCCGGTTGGCGAGTGGTCAGCGACTGGAGGGCGAGGTTGGGCCACATCAGGACCTTCGTGATCGGGTTCGACTCGAACGCTCCGCCGAGGCGAATGATCTCGTAAGAGATGGAGGCGATAACCGGGATCAGGACGATGCGCGAGAGTACGCGCAACCAGAGGTCCTGGCTGCCGACGGCGGCGAAGACGAAGATGCTGACGACGACCACGGTCAGGAGGAAGCTGGTGCCGCAACGGACGTGTGCCGTGGGGTACTTCTGCACGTAGGCCGGCTCCAGGGGGTCGCCGTGCTCCAGGGCGTGGATGCTCTTGTGCTCGGCGCCGTGGTACTGCGTAGACGCGGCGGACGTCGGGCATCAGGCCGATGAGGCCGACATAACCGATCACGATTGCCAATCGGACGGTTCCTTCGAGCGCGACGACGAGGAAATGGCTTCCGAACCGGTCTTCGAGCCAGCCGGTGAGGAGCAGGGGACCGACGAAGAAGATGGCAGCGACGAGGCCCAGGGAGACGAGCATCGTGCCCATAATCGCTCGGGACTCTACGCCCTTTTCTTCCTCGCCCATTGCGACGTTTGAGGAGAAGGTCAGGGCCCGCATACCCAGCGCGAGCGTCTCCCACATGACAATGGCGCCGCGGATGAACGGCAGGCGGCGCACGGCGCCGGTATAGACCCCACCCAGTTCCTCGCGGTGAACGACGATATCGCCTTCCGGCCTCCGGCAAGCCACCGCCATTGTCCGCGGCCCCCGGATCATGACGCCCTCCAGAACCGCCTGGCCACCGTAATAGATGCGCTTCTCCGCCATCCGTTCCCTCTAGATGAGAATCGGGCCGCCCTTCGCAGGGACGACCCGATTTGAGCTCACAGTCGCGGCCGTTACTTCATTCCGTAGCGGCGCTTGAATCTCTCGACGCGGCCGGCGGTGTCCACAATTCGTTGCTCGCCCGTGAAGAACGGGTGGCAGTTACTGCAGACCTCGACGCGAAGCTGCGGCTTGGTGGCGTGTGTCTGCCACTCATTGCCGCAGGCGCAGTGCACAGTCGCCTCCACGTATTCGGGATGGATTTTTGCCTTCACCTTGTCTGTCTTCCTGTTCCTATAGCTCTACCGGGATGATGCTGACCTTCTTGCGGCCTTCTTTGTTATACGGCGAGAACTTTACGGTGCCCGGAGTCAGGGCGAAGATCGTGTGGTCGCGGCCCATGCCGACATTAAGGCCGGGGTGAATCCGAGTGCCTCGCTGCCGCACGATGATCGTTCCCGCGAGCACCAACTGCCCGTCGTAGCGTTTCACTCCCAGGCGCTGTCCATGGGAGTCACGTCCGTTCTTGGCGCTGCCGCCGCTTTTCTTGTGTGCCATGCGTTACTCCTCCGCCGGGTCCTCGGTAGGCGCGTCCTTTTTCGGAGCCGCCTTTCGTACCCGGGGAGCGCGAGCCGGCTTCGTTTCTCCGTCCGTCGCTTTTCGTGGGCGCTGGGGGGCAGGCTTCTTCGCTTCGGCCTCGACGGCCTCTGCCTTCACATCTGCGGCCTCATCCGCCATCTCGGGGATTTCGGGTGCAGGTTCAGGCTCGGCTTTCTGGGTGCGCTTCCTGGATGTCCTCTTCGGCTTCTCTTCCGCGATCTTAACGTCGCCGACGCCGATGGCGCGTATCGCCAGGCGCGTGTAGTCCTGCCGGTGACCGTAGCGCCGGCGGTAGCGGGTCTTGTTCTTGTACTTGAAGACCAGGATCTTGTCGTCGCGACCCTGCTCCAGCACCTCTGCCAGGACGCGGGCATCCGCTACCGTCGGCGTGCCGATGGTGGTCTGCCCACCGTCTGACAGGAGCAGAACGTCGGTCAGTTCCACGGTGGCGCCGACTTCGGCCTGAAAGCGGTCCACGTCGAGCACCTGGTCGGCTTCGACGCGGTACTGTTTGCCGCCGGAGCGGACAATAGCGTAAATCTTATTCCTCCTCAGTCATCTTCGGGAGCATCCGCCGGGCGTCGTCCCCAATTCTGCGGGCAAACCCGGCCACGGGTGTAGACCCAAAGATCGATTTTAGCCGCGAAGGCGAGGGTGTGTCTAGGCGTCCGGTTCGAGGCTCGCGGGCGATTCCCAGGCAAGGCCGGGCTTCGGCTGCTGCACGGGCTTCTGGGGCTTTTCGCCGCCTTCTTCGGCCGGGGGAGCGGCGTCACCGCCTGCCTCCTGCCGCGGGGGGACGTCTCCGCCGGAGAGTACGGACGCCAATGCGTCACCCTCGATGGTCTCTTCCTCGAGCAGGGACTTGACGATAGTGTCCAGCCGGTCCCGGTGCTCAGTGATGAGCCTCTTGGCGGTATGGTATGCCTTATCGATGATCTGGCGGACCTCTTCGTCGATCTCTTCGGCGACCTTTTCGCTGTAGTTGCGCTGCTCGGAGATTTCGCGGCCCAGGAAGACCATCTCCTCCTTGCGTCCGAAGGTGCGGGGCCCGAGGCGCTCGCTCATACCCCAGTGCGTGACCATCTGGCGAGCGACGCGGGTAGCCTTTTCGAGGTCGTCGCTGGGGCCGGTGCTGGATTCGCCGAAGACGAGTTCCTCGGCGACGAGGCCGCCAAGCATCGCGGCGAGGCGATCCAGGAGCTGGCTGCGGGTGTGGAAGTGGCGGTCTTCCTCCGGGAGGAAGCGCGTAAAACCTCCGGCCATGCCTCGGGCGATGATGCTGATCTTGTATGGCGGGTCGGCGTTCGGGAGCATGAATCCGACGAGGGCGTGACCGCCCTCGTGGTATGCGGTGATCTCGCGTTCCTTCTGGCTGATTACGCGACTCTTGCGCTCGGGTCCGGCGATGACGCGGTCGACGGCCTCGTTCATTTCGTTCATGGTGATTTTCTTCTTGCCGCGGCGTGCGGCGAGGATGGCGCCCTCGTTGACGAGGTTCGCGAGGTCAGCGCCGGAGAAGCCGGGTGTCTGCTTGGCCAGCATCTCGAGACTTACCTCGGTGTCCAGGGGCTTGCCCTTGGCGTGGACCTCGAGAATGGCCTTGCGGCCGCGGATGTCGGGCTGGTCGAGGACTACCTGGCGGTCGAAGCGGCCGGGGCGCAGGAGGGCCGGGTCAAGGATGTCGGGGCGGTTCGTCGCGGCGACCACGATCACGTTAGTGCTCGTGTCGAACCCGTCCATCTCCACGAGGATCTGGTTGAGGGTCTGCTCGCGCTCGTCGTGGCTACCGCCGAGGCCCGCGCCACGGTGCCGTCCGACAGCGTCGATTTCGTCGATAAAGATGATGCAAGGGGAATTGCGCTTCGCCTGGTCGAAGAGGTCGCGGACGCGGGACGCGCCGACACCGACGAACATCTCGACGAACTCAGAACCGCTGATCGAGAAGAAGGGGACTCCCGCCTCACCGGCGACGGCCTTGGCAAGGAGAGTCTTACCCGTGCCCGGGGGGCCTACAAGGAGCACGCCCTTTGGAATGCGTGCGCCCAGCGCGGCGAACTTCTCCGGGTATTTAAGGAACTCAACGACTTCCTTGAGTTCTTCCTTGGCTTCTTCCACACCAGCCACGTCAAGGAATGTGACGCTGGGGCGGCTGCCGCTGAACATGCGTGCGCGGCTCTTACCGAAGTTCAGGGCCTGGTTGTTGGAGCCCTGCGCTTGGCGGAGGAAGAAGAACAGCAGGCCGACGATGATGATGACGGGGAGGAACTGAATGAAGATTCCGAGGATGTTACCCCAAGGGCTGGACTTCGGGATCTCTATGACGGGAAACTCTTCGGGACTGAGGCCGGAGTCCTGGAGGATCTGACGAACGGTATCGCCTTCCTCCATCTTCGTCTCGTACTTGATGTTGTCGCCGACGAGTTCGTACTTTAGCTTGGCGCCGTCAACTTCTACCTTCTCGACCTCACCGGCCTTGGCGGACGCTATGAATTGTGTGAGGGTCTGGTCCTGTGTCTTCTCACTGCCACCCATGAAGATGGTGAGAACGATAGCCACAATGGCCACCAGGATCAGCAAGTAGATGAAGCTGTTTCGCAACCAGCGTCCGTACATAAGTTACCCCTGTAGAGACGAGTCGGGGTAGGCGCGTGGCCTACCCTTGTCTCGTTGGAATTATATCACAGATGGCTTACGCCCCGGTCGTCTTCACAAACAGGGACGGTATGCTCGCCCTTTCGGTTACAACGTGCCCTAGTCTGCCTCTGATGCCAATTTCCCGCCCTGCGCCCAGTTTTCTCTCGCAACGTCATCAAAGATCACGATTGTTGCGTCGGCTGTAGTCTGCGCGATGCTGACCATTGCGTCGGTGATGACGCGGGCCAGCTCACTCTTCTGTGCAGGCGTTCGGCCGGGCCACATTTCTACTCGGACTATAGGCATAGCGTTCCTCCTGTGATACGCGCGGGGGAGTCAGTTGGATCATGCGAAACACGGTATTGTGGCCGGCTTGTTCCTGTCAACAAATGTTAAGAGGCGTATGTCTATTGACATTGATGAGGCGTGAGTTCTAGCATCATCGCAGCCATGGCGTCCCGGCCGTCGTTCTCCGCCGAAGCTTCACTCTGGTCTCACGGCATCGACTACGTCGCGGGGGTCGATGAGGTGGGCCGCGGGCCGCTGGCCGGCCCGGTTGCGGCAGGCGCCGTAGTGCTGCCTCCTCGGATTCGCGCGGCCGGCCGCTATCGCTGGCTCTCCCGGGTCAACGATAGCAAGCAGCTGAGTCCGGAGGCCCGAGAGGAATTGGCTCCTCTCATCTGGGAGCATTCGCTGGCTGCCGGAGTGGCCTTCGTGCCGGTGGAACCCCTGGACCGCATCGGCATCGCGGAGGCATCGAGGCAGGCGATGCTGGGAGCGGTCGGCGCTCTTTCGGAGCGTCCGCAGCACCTTCTGATCGACGCTTTCCGGCTCCCGGCTTGCTCGCTCCCTCAGACCCCGATCATCGGCGGCGACGCGTTGTCGCGATCGATCGCCTGTGCGTCGATCATCGCCAAGGTCGCACGCGATCATTTCATGGACCAGCAGGAACTGTTGTTCCCCGGCTACGGCTTCTTCACGAACAAGGGGTACGCCACGAGCGAGCACATGAATGCACTGCGAGACATCGGGCCCTGCGCCCTGCACCGCCGCTCGTTCGCGCCTGTCCGCGAGATGCTGGCCACAAGCGTCACACTTTAAGCTGGCGGGACGTCTTTGGAAGCAGCAGAAACGCTCAGCTACGGAAGCGATGCGTTCTCGAAGCCGCGAAGATGTTGACGATAGACCCAAGAGACCTGTTCAAGCATGAGCTCCTACCGGACGAAGACGTCGTGTGGTACGGGCAGCCGGATCCGTCCATCATATTTTCCCGTGCCGACCTTATAGTCATACCCATCAGTCTTCTCTGGGCGGGCTTTGCCATCTTCGCTTTCACGGTCACCTTGGGCGCGGCTCTCGCTGGCGATTTCGGAGGTCTCATATCGTTGTTGATATCGGGCCCCTTAGTGGTGATGGGGATATATATCGCCATCGGCAGATTCTTCTGGAAGAGGTGGCTCAAGCGAAGGACTCACTACGCTGTTACCAGCCGCCGAGTCGTAGGCCTGGTCACTTAGTGGTCACCGCAGCGTCCAAGAGGCCACACTCAGATTCGTTCCGGTGGTCACGAAGGATATTCATGCCAACGGCACAGGCACGATTTGGTTCGGCAACGTCCCCTGGTGGGTGATACTCCTCGGCAATGATGCTCTGGACACCTTCGTGCCATCCTCGGTGGCGACTGTTGTCTTTTACGATATCCCCAACGCTCAGTCGGTCTACGAGCTCGTAAACGAGCTCAAGGCTGCGTGACAGCATGGCTGCTGGCATCCCTGGTGCCGCCTCTGCGAGGGACGTTCTTGGCGACTACTTGCTACCGGACGAAGATGTCTTGTGGTTTGGGCAGCCGGATCCAAGGATCATCTTCGCACGTGCCGACTTCTTCATGGTTCCGTTCAGTCTGGTCTGGGGCGGGTTTGCTATCGCCTGGGAAGTTGGCGTTGTCGCGGCGCTAGCGAGCGGAGAGACGCACTCGGGAAACGGAGGCAGTTTATGGATGTTTGCCGTAGGGGGGGTCATCGGCGTCGCGGTCGGCCTCTATCTGATCTTCGGTCGCTTCATCTTCAAGTGGATAAGGAAGAAGCACACTTACTATGCGCTTACCAACCGCAAGGCCCTCAGCGTTACTCGCCTGAGGCGTGACAGCGCCAAGGCCGTATTCGTCGAGGACATGGCCTCTATCAAGAAATTCGTACGGAGAGACGGCGCCGGTACGATTCAGTTTGGCGACATGCCAAGTCGGTTTGCTTCGTACGCCAACACGGGTTTAGACTTCTTCGCCGGTGCCAAGGCGCGTGATGAAATGCCGTTGGTGTTCTATGATGTGCGACGGGCCGACGAGGTTTATCGGCTCGTTGACGAACTAAGATCGAAGTGAGGAAGGTAGTTCTCATGCCCACCGTGAACACCGTTGCCGGTCCCGTCGACACTGGAGATCTCGGCTTCACCCTGATGCACGAGCACATCCTGGTGCACTCGCCGGGAGTGGCCCAGAACTTCCCGGTGATGGATCGCGCAGCCGAACTCGCGGCGCCGTCCAGAAGCTGAAGGACGCGATGGCTCGCGGGGTCAAGACGTTCGTCGACCTGACGCCCGGAGATTGGCGGGACATCCCGTTCGTGAAGGAGGCCGTGGCGGGCAGCGGCGCGCAGGTGATCGTTGCCACAGGCATCTACTGGGAGGTACCGCACGACTTCCGGGCGGAAAGCGGGCGGCCGGTGGAGTACATCGCGGACCTTTTCATCAGCGACATCCGGGAGGGCATCATGGATACGGGCGTCAAGGCGGGGATCATCAAGTGCGCCACGGATCAGCCCGGGGTGACTCCCGACGTCGAGCGCATCCTCCGCGCGGCGGCGAAGGCGCATCGCGCGACGGGGGTGCCGATATCGACGCACACGCATCCGGCCAGCGAGGTCGGTCTGAAGCAGCAGGACGTATTCGAGAGCGAGGGGGTGGACCTCAGCCGCGTGGTGATCGGGCACAGCGGAGATACCGAGGACACGAAGTACCTGAAAAAGCTGTGTGACCGTGGGAGCTACATCGGCATGGACCGCTTCGGTATCGACATCTACCTGGAAACAGCGAAGCGAGTTGCGACGATCAAGAAGATGTGTGACGTGGGCTACGCGGAGAAGATGGTACTGTCGCACGACGCCGCCTGTTACTTCGCCTGGGCTGACCCGGCGCTGCGGGCGCAGCTGGTACCGAACTGGCACTTCAACCACATCCCGGACGACGTCATCCCGGCGCTGCTGCAGTCCGGCGTGAGCGAAGAGCAGGTACGAACGATGACCGTCGACAACCCGCGGAAGATCTTCGAGCGCCAGGGTGCCTACTGACGGCGAGCCCAGCGCCCGACGAAAACTCGGGGAGTTCGGCGAGCGCGTCGCCGTGCAGCACCTGCAGTCCAAGGGGTACCGCATAAGGGAGCGTAACTTCAGGACGCGTGAGGGCGAAATAGACATCATCGCCGAGAGCGGGGACACTCTCGCGTTTGTGGAGGTGCGCTGCCGGAAGGGCGGCGCGATGGGCCCGGCGATTGAGTCCCTGGGCCTCACGAAGCAGCGGAGGCTCGTGAGCATGGCCGAGGCCTACGGCCAGGCGCGGGAGAACCTTCCGGCTAATTGGCGGATCGACGTGATCGCGATCGACCTCGCGGGGGACGGGCGTTTGCTGTCGCTCCAGCACATCGAAGGGGCGGTCTGGGCCGAGTAGCTTCGACCACCCGCCGACTGTAAGCGGAAACGAGAGCGCCGCGTGCAGTCAGTCAGTGGAGGCAGAGGTGGCTCCGGCATCCATCCTCAGAGTACGCCCCGTCGTGTTCAAGTAAAGTTGGTATCGTAACCCTGTATGTCCTCCGATCTTCACGTCCAGCGGCACGACAATCGGTTGGTAGAGGGTGGAGGTTACAGTGAAGTTCGTTGGCTGGGATTCGTTTCCCAGGCCCCAGAGAACGAGAGACCCGCTGATCGGGCAAGTTGATGAACAGCGGGCCCAGAGTGTGAACGCATAGCTCTCGCCGACTTGAGGCTGAACTCCCACATCTTGGAATACAGAGCCGCCCAGCACGCCGGTGTTCGTCTCGGCGAAATATGATCCACCCTTGGCTTGGGACGGCCCGTAGTACACCGCGTAGTTCGTGGCGCCTTCCCAGTGATTCCATGGGGAGAATCCGCCGGTCTCGAACGATCCGTTCGCGAACAGGTTCTTGTAGACCAACGTTCCGTCGAAGTCGTAGTTCCGTCCCGTTGTATTCAAGTAGATTTCGGCCCGCAAGCCTGTATGGCCGCCGTAGCGTACGTCGAGTGGGGCGGTCACTTGCACCCACCCGCTCGTGGCGAGGGTGAAGCCAGTGAAGTAGGCTTCCTGGGTTCCTCCAAGTGCCCATAGCGCGACCGATCCACTTGCGACCTGCGATGTCGGGGACCGCAGCCAGATTGAGAACACGTAGCTCTGGCCGGGAAGGGGCACCACATTCATGTCCTGACAGATCGACCCGCCCGAGGTGGCAGTGTTCGCCTCGAGGAAGTAGTCACCGGACTTAGCACCGCCCGAATATCGCGCCCACACGACGCCACCGGGGTTGCAGTTCCGCTGCCAGTATCCAGGCGTGTCCCATCCGACATCCCGTTCGAAGGACGCGTTGTGGTCGGCAACCTGAACCACCTCCGTGGTGTCAATGTCGAGATTCCGGCCGGTCGTGTACATGTATATCTGTGCCCGGAGCCCATTGTGACCGCCGAGAGCAACATCGAGCGGTGCCGAGATGAGGGTCCATATACTCGTAGAGCAGACGCTGTGAGTCGTAGCATTCTCCTCGCTGGTTCCTCCGATAGCCCATAAAGTTAGCACTACAGAAACGCACGAACCAGACGACCCCAGGCGGGCTCTGATGGAGAAAACGTAGCTCTCTCCGGGCACGGGATTGGCAAGGTAGTGATCTTGATAAATCGAGCCGCCCGCGACATTTGTGTGGGTTTGAAGGAAATACGACCCGCTGTGCGAGCCGGAGGACTGGTACACCGCCCAGTTGGTGCCGCCTTCGATACGGCGCCCACGGGGCGAACGCTTGCGCCTCGAACGAGGCGCTCTTGAGAAGGTTCCAGGAATCGAATGCCGTCAGAGGGCGGGTTCGTCCTCCAGAGGTAGGTGCCTGGCGAGTAGGGACCGGCGTAAGGGTCAACTGAAGTGCCGCTACAGCAGTTGTTGCCAGCCGTACCGTTGATCCGTGTATCGAAGTGCAGGTGAGCGCGCAAGCGCCGGAACTGCCTTCGTGGCCGATAATCTCGCCGCGCCCATCACCTGTCCGCTGGAGGCAATTCGGCGCTCAGGTGGCAATAGCGGGTTCTATGTCCGTCACCATGATCCATCACGATGTAGTAGCCGCAGCCCTTCCCGGACCCTCCGGACTAACTCGTCGAAATAGCCAGCCGTGCCTCCCAGCGCTGCCACTACCCTCTCGCCGGCCCCACTCCCTCCAAGGACATAGTCAGTTCCGTTATGGTTCCCGCCGCCGCCGATCCCGCAATTCGCGTACGGTCCCCAGGGGCAGGTGATTACGTCTGTGTCGTAGAACGGCAGCGTGTACACCCGCTCCACTACTGCCTCGGCAGGTTTGGTCTCCATGAGACCAACTGTTAGAAGAAGACCGATCAGTGCTGCCACCGCCACCCTGCCCAGACCCCATGATGAGCGGGCAACGGCAATCATTGTGGGAACCTGAAGTTCTCAACCACTTTCGCGAAGTCCGCTTCGGTCAGCGCCGGACCGTACCCTCCCTCTCCGCTACCGAAGACGTTGCCGCTCAGCGAAAAGATGTAGCCGTCATGCGCAAAGTAGATGGTCGCGGCGGGGTCGCCGAGCGTATCGAGCGAGAATCTGATTCCCCGCTCTCCACCAGCGGTCACATCCGTGGGCTCGCACGTCGGGTATGCCATTGGCTCGCAGGGCCAGCCCGGAACTGTGCGAATCCATTCCTCAAGAGTTAGCCCAGCGGCATTCGGGGTAAACGAGACGCCAACGACAGGTACGCCATCTTGCCTGTCAAAGCTGATCACCCTGAGTTGAGTCGCCGGAATGCCACCTTTAGCGGACAGGTCGATAGTCTGCTCACTCTTGGTGAGCCCAGCGGGGTGGGCGAATGAAAATCCGAGGTTCGCGTCCTGATACGACTCCCAGTCGGTCGGAAGAGTCGCACCGGGCGTCGCTGAAAAAGGCGTGGGGCTGGCCGTTTGAGTCTTGGCCTCGGGCGTCCCGCTGCTGGATGTCGTTCGACTTGTGATGGGCGTCGAAGTCGCGACCTGAGAAGTGTCCTCCTCCGTCCTATCGCAGGAGGTCAAGCCAACCGCAAGCGCCAGCAACACAAGCGCTGCGGCAAACATCGGCAAGGGCAAGCGGGCGGTCATCTCATCACCCCGGCTTTAGATGGCTTCAGAATCGTTCAGGGCGCGGAAATTGTCAATTTCATTGCGGCGTGCTGAGAGCTCCGGAAGCCCCCCCCCCCCCCCCGTAATATCACGCGTATCCTCGCGCCACCTCACGCAATCTCCGGCGATCATCGCCCACAGCCGCAGGCCAGCGCACTCGCTGAGTATCAGGGTATGCCGGGCCGCCCCGGCGCCCGCACGAATCCTCTCAGCTACTCGTCGCTAACGCGGGCGACTTCGGGGACAGGAGTGCCGTGAACGCGCGTAGAACGCTTGCGGCCGTTGTCGAGCATGGTGCCCTTCACGTAACCCTTGATGAGAGAGCGCACGAACTGGGGCTTATCGTCGTCGAGGAGTGAGCAACGGAAGGCACAGCCAACCGAGCAACCTTCTTCACAGCCCTTGTACGTATTCGCGTGTTCGTTCAGGTCCTGTGTGGTGTACTCCTCAATCGGTTTGCCGAGCCTCCCCATCTGGGAGGCACAGAGCTGAACCTTGCCGTGCTCGTCTACGTACAGGTAGCGCGCGCCGGCGCGGCACTTCCACCTCGGCCGCTCGCCCTGGAGGAGTTTCTTTCCGTATTCGTAGTCGAGGAACGTGAACGGCTTGCCTCGCCGGTAAAACTCCTCGTATAGCTCGAGATACGGTTCGCCACTAATGGTTACGTATCCCTTTGCGTTATGGATAAGGTTCACGGACATTCCAAACCCGTACGACTTGATCTCGTCGATCAGCTCTAGAAAGTCGTCCTTCGAGGACTCGCAGAGCACGGCGGTAACGTGAACATCGAACTTCGCCAGGTTGCGGAGGCGCTCAAGCCTCGTCCGCAAGGAGCGCAAGGATTTCTGAATGAAGCGACTGGGGTCCGCGTGAAGGGTATCGATGCTCACCGTGAGGTTGTTAAGGCCCGCCTGGTTGAGGGACTCTATGATGCCGTTGCGGAGCAGGAATCCATTGGTCACCAGGCTCACGTTTGACTTGCGCCCGGCGTAGACAACGATTTCTGCCACGTCCGGGTGGATTAGAGGTTCGCCGCCGAGGAGGGTGATGTTAGCGGCGCCAAGGCGGTGCAGGGCGTCGATGCGGCGCTTCAGATCCTCGACCGGCACCGGCTCGGAGAAGTTGTCGTATTCGGAACAGTAGCCGCAGCTGAGGTTGCAGCGGCGCGTGATGATTAGCTGCGCGTCCATGGGCGCATTGCTGAACAGCATACGCGGAACAGCCTGGAGGACGTTCTTAACCTGCACGGGATACCTTTCGCTTTGAGCGGTTGGGTAACGTCAAGCCTGGACGGCCTGCTTTTCGGACCGCTGCTGTTCGGTCTCAGCGACGCCGCAGAGCCAGTAGAGCCAGGGCAGCCAGCCCTTCTCGCGGGCCGTCTTGCTACCAGGCGAGTAGAGTCGGAGGACGAGCCAGCGCCCCAGGAGAGCGATCCCCAGCCCGAGCAGCATCACCCCAAAGCCGGCGATGGCGTCCACGATGTAGTGGTTCGCGGTTGTGACGATCACGAGGAACATGATGATCGGCATTATTACGGCGAACGCCCTGGCGAATGGGTTCTTGGTCGCCATCCAGAGTCCAATTCCTACCAGCAGGTTCCACCCGATGTGGAGGCTCGGAATCGCTGCATACTCATTCACGAAGAATGCGGGCGTATCCGGGCGGCTCTTGTTGTACTCCTGGAAGATGGTATCCACGAACCCCACGGTGACACCGTTTGGTTCGAGCAATCGCGGAGGTGCCGTCGGGAAGTTGAGGAATAGAATCAAGCCGATGGCGCCCGAGATCAGGAACGCATTGCGCATGAGGAGGTACTGTGGCCGGTGCCAGAAGTACATCCAGACTGCCAATACACCGATGATGGGCAGGTGCCCGTATAGGTAAAAGGCGTTGAGGAACGAGACGAGCCAGCCGTATGGCAAGACCCAGCTCTGCATCTCCACTTCCCAGAAGATGCCGATGCTCTTCTCGAAATTCACGATGTCCACGCCGCGTGCGACCGCTTCGTCGATGTGTGCCTGGGCCGAGCCGCGGACCAGGTAGTACAGGGGGAGTGCGGATGCGATGAGCAGGAGCTCTGCAGCATCCCGGAGGCCGGGGCGCCAGCTCAAGAGGGGCTGAAAAACGGTGTAGATGTTACGCGAGACCTTGTGCGAGAGGCCCCGCAGGTCCGTCCGGACGGCCTTAATTACGGATGTGCCCCCTGTGTTAGTGTCCATATGCAGACCAATTTCGCCGCTCGTGGCGGGCTGTTCGCTGAACCCTGCGGTCAGGGTACCATAGCAAAACAGCGTCGCCAAGAGGCCGGACTGTGATTCTCCTCACAAATGCTAGAATCGCTTAGCGATATGGCGCGTTACTCGCCGCTCCGGTTCCGCGTATTCGATACTTGCAGGCTTCGCTACAAGTATCAGTACATCGACAAGGTGCGTGCGCGGCTGCGTCCTTCGGACACCGCCGGTACCCTGGTTCACCGAGTGCTTTGCGACTTCTTCCTGAAGGTTCCTCCTTCTAGACGTACGAATGAACTCCTGCTTCAGATGTTCAGCGAGGGCTGGGACGCGCTCTCGCCGCGGTACCTGTCGATGCCCGGCGTGGATCTGCACAGGGAGGCGTCGGCGCGGCAGCTCGAGAACTTCGGCGAGCATCACGATATCCACGCCGAACCCTTTGCAATCGAAGCCTACATCCAGCTTGAAGTAGCGCCAGGGGTGACGCTGTTCGGGCGCATGGACCGCATCGACGAGGAGGCGGACGGTACCCTACACATCATCGATTACAAGGCGGGCGAGCAGCCCAGCGAAGTGGAGGCGAGGCAGATACGGCTCTACGCTATAATGGTCGAGCGGGAGCTCGAGAGGACGGTGTCGAAAGCCTCCTTCTGGTACCTGGACGACGGCACGACGTCGACTGAGATCCTCGATGAGAGCGTGAAGCGCTTAGCGCTCGCAGAGATGCTCGCCGCCGTAGAAGAAATGCAGCGGATAAGCGACTTCCCACCCACAATCGGAGCTCATTGCGAGCATTGCCCTTACTTGCATGTCTGCGCGTTCCGGCCCGAGATCGAACGCCGCCGGAAGGCCGAGGGCTGGTAGATGCCGATCTACGAGTTCCGATGCAACTCATGCCGAGGGAGGACCTCGGTCTTCACCCGCAGCGTGACGACGTCGGTGGCAGGAGCCTGCGAACACTGCGGATCGACGGACCTGTCGCGGATGTTCTCGCGTGTCGCTGTGCACAGATCAGGCGATGGCTCCGGTGGTTTTGATGAAGCGTCTCTCGGCGACGTGGACGAGAACGACCCAGCCTCCGTGGCTAAGTGGGTGCGAAAGATGAGCCGCGAAATGGGTGAACCGCTGGATTCGAGCATGGAGGCGGACCTGGAACGGATGGAGGCGGGTGAGACGCCCGACGACTTCGCTGACGAGCCCGAGGAGGACTTCGCGGGTGTGGATTGAGCCAGCGGCAACCGGAGTGGAGGCGCGGAGCGCGCGACGGTGGGCCGGGCGGGTAGTGCCGCGGCGAGTTCTTCGCGCGGTGGTCGTGATGACGCTGGCGCTCGCCTTCATTGTTGGCCTTGGGCGTCTGGCCGACGAATACCATCAGATTGGATGCTTCTCGGAGTGTCCGGGTCCACCCGCCGAGCGTGATTTCAATCTCTGGGACGCGATTTTCTAGATATGCCGATCTACGAGTACAAGTGCGGCGCGTGCGGCCGCCTGAGCAGCGTCTTTACGCGGAGCGTCGGTGCGCCGGTTGATGCCGAGTGCCGCCATTGCGGCTCGAAGAAGCTGGAGAGAGCGCTATCGAAGTTTGCTGTCCATAGGTCCGAATCGGACGTCCTCCGAGACTATGGCTCGGAGCCGAAGCGGCTCGAGGACTACAAGGATCCGCGGCAGATCGGGCGTTGGGCGGAGAACAAGTTCGACGAGTACGGCATCGACATGCCGAAGGAGGCCCGCGACATGATCGACGCCGCACGCGAGGGTGAGTACCCGGACCCGGTGAAGGACCTGTGAATACCGACGGCCTTACCGACATCGCCGATTCCGTCCGCGCGTACTTCGACGCCAAGCACAAGGCGCGCGAGCAGGCGCTGCCGCTGACGCGGGAAGTGGTGCGGCTGTCTGCCAACGCCATCCGCAACGTGCATCGCGGGAACTTCCAGGCCGCAGAGGAATTGTTGGATAAGGCTCGCTCCAACCTTCGGCAGACGGAAGCGAGCCTTCAGGACCACAGGGATATCTTCTACGCTGGCTTCGTCCACGACGCGCAGAAAGAATTTGCCGAGGCGCATACGACGCTGGCGTTCATCGCCGGACGCCCGCTGCCGACGCCGGAGGACCTCGGCGTGATGGGCGCGGCTTACCTGAACGGCATCGGCGAGACGGTCGGGGAACTTCGGCGTCATCTACTGGATGCGCTGCGCGCGGGGGATATCGAGCACTGCGAGCAGGCGCTGGACGCGATGGGAGACATCTACGACGTGCTGGTGACGATGGACTACCCCGAGGCCGTGACGGGGGGTCTGCGGCGCACCGCTGACGCGATGCGGGGAATCCTGGAACGCACGAGGGGTGACTTCACAATGGCGGCGACGCAGCGGCGGCTGGAGGACAAGCTGCGCGACTTCCAGGAGCGCGTGGGCTGATGCTCGCCAGGGCTGGCGCGGGCTCCTGACACCATGCTGTCAAGGGCGTCGTGATACGGTGCTCCAAACCGCTCGCGCCATCCCCTAACAGCGAGTACTAAAACTCTTGTTCTAAATCGGGTTTCGAAGTAGAATATCCGGTCGAGTAATAGCCCGTCAGGAGACCGTATGCCCCACGATTCGATCGTTGTCCGAGGTGCCCGCGAGCACAACCTGAAGAACATCGACGTCACGATCCCGCGGGACAAGCTGGTGGTGATTACGGGCGTCTCCGGCTCCGGGAAGTCCTCGCTGGCGTTTGACACGATTTACGCGGAGGGGCAACGCCGGTACGTCGAGTCTCTCTCGGCCTACGCGCGGCAGTTCCTGGGCCTGATGGAGAAGCCGGATGTGGACTACATCGATGGGCTCTCTCCGGCGATTTCGATCGACCAGAAAGGCGCGTCGCGCAACCCTCGGTCCACCGTGGCGACGCAGACGGAGATCTACGACTACCTGCGCCTCCTCTATGCGCGGGCCGGCCACCCGCACTGCCCCAAATGCGGTCGCCCGATCGAGCGGCAGACCGTTCAACAGATCGTCGACGCCGTGCTCGATATCCCGCCGGGGAGAAGGTTGATGATCCTGGCGCCGGTAGTCAAAGACCGAAAAGGGGAGTATCACAAGATTTTCGAGGACGCGCGCAAGGCGGGGTTCGTGCGAGTGCGGGTGGACGGGCAGGTGCGAGAGCTGGAGGAGGAGATTTCCCTCGACCGTTACAAGATGCACAACATCGAGATCGTTGTCGATCGGCTGGTCAGCGAGGAACCGGACGCCGCAGAGCGAGATTCGGCGCGGCAACGTCTCTCCGACTCAGTTGAGACGGCGTTGAGGCTGGGTGGCGGCATCATCCAGGTGGTGCTGATGGCAAACAAGGAGGCGAGGCTGGCGGAAGAGGAGCGGATGTACTCCGAGCACTTCGCTTGCACCTACGACGGCATCTCTTTCGGCGAACTCGAGCCCCGCAACTTCAGCTTCAACAGTCCGCACGGCGCCTGCCGGGAATGTACAGGCCTGGGTGTGCGGATGGAGCTGGACCCGGAGATGGTCGTCCCGAACAAGAACCTCTCGATCGCCGAAGGTGCGATCTTCCCGTGGTCGCGAACAAGCAGCGTTTCCACCTGGTACATGCGCATGCTGGAGGCGGTTGCGCGCAAGCATCACTTCTCGCTCAACTCACCGCTGAAGGACCTGACGCCCGATCAACTGCAGATCGTGATGTACGGCGACAGCGGCCAGATCACGCTCAGCTACATGGGAAGCGGTGGCCATTCGAACAAGTGGGACACGACCTATGAGGGTGTGATCCCGAATCTGGAGAGACGATATCGCGAGACGGACTCCGAGTATGTGAAGAGCGAAATCGAGAAGTTTATGGCGGAGAACCCCTGCCCGGCCTGCGGTGGCGCCCGCCTGAATCCGCAGGCGCTGGCGGTAACCGTCGACGGCCGGAAAATATCTTCGGTGACGCATCTATCAATCGCTGAGGCACTGGAGTGGGTGACCCACCTTCGTGATGACGACTCACCTCTCACTGAACGGGAGAGGACGATCGCCTACCAGATCCTGAAGGAGATCCACGCGCGTCTCACATTCCTGCGCGACGTGGGACTGGAGTACCTGACGCTGGACCGCAAGACCGGATCGCTGGCTGGCGGCGAAGCGCAGCGCATTCGGTTGGCCACGCAGATAGGGTCTTTTTTGATGGGCGTGCTCTATGTATGCGACGAGCCATCGATCGGGCTTCACCCTGCTGACGATGAGCGCTTGATCAACACGCTGAAACGTCTGCGCGACCTCGGGAACACTGTCCTGGTGGTGGAGCACGACGAAGCGATGATGCGCGAGGCGGATCACGTCATCGACCTGGGGCCGGCGGCCGGGGTGCACGGCGGCCGGGTGATCGCCGAAGGGACTCTGGCGGACATAGCGGCCAGCCCGGAATCGATCACGGGCGCCTACCTCAGCGGCCGACGGGAGATACCGGTACCGGAAGAACGGCGATCAGGTAACGGTAAGTCGGTCCTGGTCCAGGGGGCGCGGGAGAACAACCTGAAGAACATCGATGTCCGGATCCCGCTGGGGGAGTTTGTTTGCGTGACGGGCGTTTCCGGGTCCGGGAAGTCCACACTGGTAACGGACATCCTCTCGAAGAAAGCGGCGCAGCTGTTGTATGGGGCGCGCGACCGCCCGGGGGAGGTGGATGCGATCACTGGACTGGAGCAGCTGGACAAGGTGGTCGTGATTGACCAGTCACCCATTGGGCGTACGCCGCGATCGAATCCGGCGACGTACACGGGGACTTTCACGCCGATCCGCGAGCTATTCGCCTCGGTACCGGAGGCGCGGCTCAGGGGCTACGGGCCGGGGCGGTTCTCGTTCAACGTGAAGGGCGGGCGCTGTGAGGCCTGCCAGGGCGACGGGTACATCCAGATTGAGATGCAGTTCCTGCCCGACGTCGAAGTGCCCTGCGAGGTGTGCCACGGGGCTCGCTACAATCGGGAGGCGCTGGAGATTCTGTTCCGCGGCAAAAGCATCGCTGAGGTGCTGGACATGACGGTCGACCAGGCGGTGGAGTTCTTCGACGCCTTCCCGCGAGTGCGCACGAAACTGGCGACGCTGAGGGACGTCGGGCTCGGATACATCAAGGTGGGACAGCCGGCGACGACGCTGTCCGGCGGTGAGGCGCAGCGGGTGAAGCTGGCGACGGAGCTGTCGCGACGGGCAACGGGCCGTACTCTGTACATCCTCGACGAGCCGACTACGGGACTGTCTTTCGAGGACGTGAACGCGCTGATGCGGGTCTTGCACCGGCTCGTCGACACCGGCAACACGGTGCTGGTGATCGAGCACCACCTGGACGTGATCAAGCAGGCGGACCACATCATCGACTTGGGGCCGCTGGGGGGCGACCGCGGCGGTGAGATCGTAGCGGAAGGCACGCCGGAAGAAGTCGCCCAGGTTGCAGCGAGCCTCACAGGCAAGTACCTCCATCGCGTGTTGAAGCCGAGGCGAGCGGCCTCCCGTCGCAAGCCGGCGGTGGATCGGAAGATCCGCGAGCCCGTAGCCGCGGGTGAGTAGCCTGTCCGATGGCTGGATGACTCGGTTCGGGCTTCGGCTGTCAAACCATCACGCCCGCCTGCTGGCTCTCGCCGTCTCTTACCATCTGTCGCGGCCGGGAGCCGAACTGAACCCGGACACCATGCGGGACTATGAGCACGGGCTCGCCGAGCTGCTGCCGGTCATCGATGGCCAACTCGATGTCGAGACGGCAGAGATCGAGGTGACGCCGCTGCAGGCGGTGCTGCTTTCGACGGCGATGTCGTCGGTCATCAGCGAGCTGAAGATGTATTCGGTGTTCGACACGATGTCGAGTGGGAGCACCCGCCCGCGATCCACGGCGCCGGGATTCGACGACCGACTGCGCACGTTGTTCCCGGAGGTGGCGGGGGACCCTTCGCATGCGGGGTTGCTGGCGGAGCACCTGACGCTGCTGAGGCGTGAAGTTCCGTCAGGCCGCGCCCGAGAGATCATCACGGAGGAGAGGGAAGCGGCGCTGGCGGCCGCGCGGGCGAAGAAGAAGCCCTGGCAGTTCTGGAAGCGCTAGCTCGGGGAGGGCCTAACGGCTTGACCACTACCGCGACGGGCGATAAAGTCTAGGTGGATAAGCAATTAGGAACATTTTGGCAGTATCTAGTGTCTTAAAGAACGCATGACGAGAGGAAGGGACCCGCAATGACCTACGTGATCACCGACCCCTGTATCGACGTCCTCGACAAGTCCTGCGTAGAGGTCTGTCCGGTGGACTGCATCCACTACGATGAGGGAGCAGACCGGAAGCTGTACATTGACCCGGACGAGTGCATCGACTGCGGCGCCTGCGAGCCCGTGTGCCCGGTGACGGCGATCTTCGCGGAGGATGACGTGCCGGACAGCCAGAATGCCTACACGGAGATCGACGCGTTGTGGTTCAAGGACAAGGATGCCGCGCGGACGAAGGTGAACGAACTAAAGCCGGCATAGAACGCACGACGGACGAACTTCAGGGGCGGTCCACCTGGGCCGCTCTTTTTCATTCGATGATGTCCCAGTCGGTTGGAAGCACTGGGACATCCCAGTGAGGCGGCGCGCTCCAGGCTTCCCAGTCGCGGTCGAACGGGGGCTTGCGGGCAAGGAAGGCGGCGAGTGATCGTTCTCCGGAGGAACGGATGTCATCTGCTTCGTCCGCGGTGTAGAGGCCGAGAGCGACGGCCTGCGCGAGTTCCTCCTCGTCTTTCCAGCGCCACTCAGTAAAGTCCGTGCTGACCACGATATCGAGCGTCTGGTCCATGTACTCAAACCCGAAGGGCGTGCGGGTTAGCGGCGTCTCGATGTTGAGGTACCAGAAGCGCAGATCTCCTTGCTGATGACGGAATGGAAGTATGGAGAACCGCTCACCAGGAACCGATATACGTAGCGAGTCGATGATCCAGAATTCGCTTTCGAGCATCCAATCGCCTGAGGGAATGCGTTTTGGCATGCCGGTGGCGTCGAAGGGACGTTTCCAAGTAGAACCTTTGGCGATGAACAGGCAGATGGCTTGCGGAGAGTCCTCAACGACGATGACCGGCCGGGCAGTCCAGACGCGTCCGCGCCAGGTCTCGCGAAGGAGGATGTGGTCGCCGGGGCGGAAGAAGTCCGTCAAGTGGCTTGATCCCTCCGCTCACTCAACGAGTGCCTCAGGATGAGCGGGGAAGAGTCTGCGTCACTGCTAACAGCCGCCCAGCTTCTCACGCAGCGCGTCCACCAGGTTGGCGATCGGGACGCGCACCTGCTCCATCTCGTCGCGGTCGCGGATGGTGACGGCGTCATCTTCGAGGGTGTCGAAGTCCACGGTGACGCAGTAGGGGGTGCCGATCTCATCCTGGCGGCGGTAGCGGCGGCCAATGCTCTGGGCGTCGTCGAACTGGGTCATGAAGTTTGGCCTTAACAGGTCCCAGACCTTGCGGGCTGTCGGTGTTAGCTTGTCGTTTCTAGACAGCGGGAGGACGGCGACCTTGACGGGGGCGAGGTCGTGGTTCAAACGCAGCACAACGCGTTTCTCGCCCTTCACCTCTTCCTCGGCGTAGCAGTCGATGAGTATCGTCAGGAAGCAGCGGTCAATACCCATCGCCGGCTCGATGACGTATGGGACGATCTGCTGGCCGGTGGCCTCGTCGAAATACTGGAGGGTGCGACCGGCGGCCTCGGCATGCGCTTTGAGGTCGAAGTCGGTGCGGTTGGCGATGCCCTCGATCTCGGCAAAGCCGGCGAATGGGAAGTCGTACTCGATGTCGACGGTGCGCTTGGAGTAGTGAGACAGCTCCTCCTTAGCGTGGTCACGGATCTGGAGGTTCTCCTTGCGCACGCCGAGACCGAGCCACCAGTTGAACCGGTCCTCGATCCAGCGGTCGTGCCATTCTTCGTCGGTGCCGGGGAGGACGAAGTACTCCAACTCCATCTGCTCGAACTCGCGGTCACGAAAGATGAAGTTGCCGGGCGTGATCTCGTTGCGGAAGGAGCGGCCGATCTGGGCGATGCCGAAGGGGAGCTTGCGGCGGGTAGTGGTGAGGACGTTGTCGAAGTTCACGAACATGCCCTGGGCGGTCTCAGGTCGCAGGTAGACGACGGAGGCGTCATCCTCGACGGGCCCGACGAATGTCCTGAACATGAGGTTGAACATGCGGGCCTCGGTGAGCTCACCGCCGCACTCAGGGCAGCGCCGCTCGCCCTTCTCGTTGATCGCGATGTCATCGGTGCGCCAGCGACGCTTGCAGTCCTTGCAGTCGGACATGGGGTCGGCGAAGGTGTCGACGTGGCCGCTGGCCTGCCAGACGCGCGGGTTCATGATGATAGAGGTTTCGATGCCGACGACGTCGTCGCGCAGCTGGACCATCGAGCGCCACCAGTTGCGCTTGATATTGTTCTTGAGCTCGACGCCCAGGGGGCCGTAGTCCCAGAAGCCGCCGAGGCCGCCGTAGATCTCGCTGCTCTGGAAAACGAAGCCGCGCCGCTTGCATAGCGACACGAAGGTTTCCATGGATGCACTGGAAGTCATGAGAGAGAGTTTACAGGTGCCCGCTGTTAGGTGTTAGCCAGCCCGGTGCCTAGTGCACTGCTCGGTGAGTGCGTGCTACCATCGCGGTGCACCGGGTCGATCCGCCACTACGGAGGCAAGGCTATGAGATTTCTGCTGGGATTGTTGTTAGGGGTTGCTCTGGGGATTGCCGTGGGCCTGATCGTGGCGCCGCAACCGGGCAGCGAGACGCGAAAGGCGTTGCAGGAGCGGATGCGTAAGGCCAGCGAAGAATCCGACGAGGCTGTCTAGAGGAGTGCTGCCGTAGCCCAGCGAGACATCGCACCGCAGAAGCTGCTGGTGGCGATCACTTCGGACCTGGAAGCCGACGCGCTGATCCGTGCTCTCGTCGAGAGGGGCTATCCGGCGACGAAGGTCAGTAGCACGGGAGGGTTCTTGCGACGTGGGAGCGCTACGATCCTGTCGGGTGTAGACGCTTCAGATGTGGACAACGTCCTGGCGATCGTGCGCCGGGAATGTCGTGCGCGGACCGAGCATGTTCCGGTGTCTGCGTTACCGTTTCCGCAGGGGGTGATCCAGGAGCCGACGGAGGTGCGTGTCGGTGGCGCGATAGTCTTCGTTCTGGACGTAGACCACTTCGAGAAGACGTAGTCGCACGCCTACCGGCCGGGCAATCCCAGCCTCAACCAGGTCAACCGCTGCTGGATCTCAGCAGTGTGGAACCGCTCGTGTTCGATGATCCTGCGCAGCACCTTTCGTGCGGTCCATTCCTCGGGCCGGTCTTGCCAGGGGCGTTGCGGACGGAACGTTCGCGACATCTCCTCGAGCTTCAAAGAAAGGAGACGTTCGACTGTGCGGTTCCGCTGCAGGTCGAGATCGTTCAATTCCGGTGCCGGTCCGGGCTCTTCGGGGCTGTCGGTCAGTCGGTTGCGGTAGTAGAAGTCGCTGGTGGCGACGTGCTGGATGATCTGGGCGATCGTGCGCACCTCCGGCGCCCACTCGTGGATTACCCGAAGGACGGATGGTGGAGGCCGCCAGTCGGCGACTGTACCAGGCACGCCAGCGATGAGGGCAGTGAGGTCGTGTCGGCTGGCTGACATGACTCGAAGAGCATCCTCGATCTCCCGGTGCGTGGTAGCGGCGCTGTCGTGGGCGAAGCAGAACTCGCCGTCGGCTGCTGCTACGTCCGCGGCGGCGGTGCGCTCAACAATCTCAAACTCCACAGTTCCTGAGGAAGGAGCCCCGATCCCGTGCCGCCCCAACCAAACCAGGTGCTCCGAAATTGCCGGCGGAATCAGCTCTCCGAGCCCACCGATGTCCGGGGCGAGAGTTGCACAACCAGGCAGTTCGAAAACGCAGGCGCCAAGCTCATCGCCGAAGTCCGCTACGCCGACGGAGTGCGTCGCCAAACTGCATCCGGAATCTGAGGCGCTTACGCCTATGGTATGAACAGCGGGGCCATCACGAGGGTGATCGTGCTCAGGAGTTTGATCAGCACGTGCAGCGAGGGGCCGGCGGTGTCCTTGAAAGGGTCACCGACGGTGTCGCCTACCACTGCTGCCTTGTGAGGCTCGGTGCCCTTGCCTTCGACGACGCCATTCTCATCCTTG
Source organism: uncultured Chloroflexia bacterium (assembly GCA_963717065.1). GTDB lineage: Bacteria > Chloroflexota > Dehalococcoidia > SM23-28-2 > RBG-16-64-32 > CAVQVC01. The sequence goes on from CAVQVC010000001.1 coordinate 605,107, forward strand.
AGGTTGCCCGCCTCGATGTACTTCTTGGCGTTGTCCCAGGCGCCTCCGACATTGTTGAAGAAAGTGGCCAGCATCACTCCGCCGATTGTCCCGACCATGACCATACCTGCAACGGCAAGCCAGCCGGAGGGATCCTCAATCGTCGTGCCATTTGCCAGCTCGAGGTTCTCGGATCGCAGGAAGCGGAAGACGAGGCCGACGGCTATCGGCATGCCGACCGCGAGAACGCCTGGCGCGATCATGTTTCTGAGCGCTGCCTTGGCGGTGATGTCCACGGCGCGGCCGTAGTCGGGGCGGGACGTCCCTGCCATGATGCCGGGGTCTTCGCGGAACTGGCGGCGGACTTCCTCGATGATGTCCTGGGCCGCCGAGCTAACAGCCCTGATGGCAAGCGATGAGAAGACGAACACAAGCATCACGCCCAGGAGGCCGCCGGCGAACACGTCCACGTTGGCGAGGTTGATCGGGAGCTCTTCATTGAGCGGTAGGCCGATCCGCTCCTTTACCTTGTCGAGGAACGCGCTGAAGAGAAGAAACGCTGCGAGTCCTGCTGACGCCACGGCATATCCCTTGGTCAGGGCTTTTGTCGTGTTACCAACTGAGTCCAGCGAGTCCGTGATGTGCCGCGCACTCTCCGGAGCCCCGGACATCTCGGTGATCCCGCCGGCGTTGTCAGTGATAGGCCCAAAAGTGTCCATGGAGAGGATGTAGGCGGCGGACATCAGCATGCCCATGGTGGCCACGGCCGTACCGTAGACGCCGGTTGTGAAGCTGCCGGCGCCTGGAATGTCGGCCTCCGAGCCGAGGGCGAAGGAGGCGACGAGCGCGAGCGCGATGGCGATGGCCGTGGCGGCAGTAGTCTCCATGCCGACGGCGGTGCCGGTGATGATGTTGGTCGCGGGGCCCGTACGGGACGCGTCGGCGATCTCCTTGACCGGGCGCCAGCCGCCGGAGGTGTAGTACTGGGTGATGTAAACGAAGGCGATGCTGGTGGCGATGCCGATCAGGCCGCAGAAGAAGAAGTAATACCACTCGCTGCCGAGCATCACCTTGGTCGCGATTGCCAGGCCCACCACGGACAGCGCGCATACTATGTAGTAGCCGAAGTTCAGGGGGCTCATCGGGTCCTGCTTGGCGTCGTCCTTGACGAAGAGCGGCACGGAGGTCAGCCCGACGATCGTGGCCAGGATGCCGAAGGAGCGCAAGACGAGCGGGAAGATGACCCACTCCAGGTCGCCCGTGACCGCGTATATCGCGACACCCAGGATCATCGCTCCGATGTTCTCGGCGGACATGGACTCGAAGAGGTCGGCGCCACGGCCGGCGCAGTCGCCGACGTTGTCACCTACCAGGTCAGCAACCACGGCGGCGTTTCGTGGGTCGTCTTCGGGAATGCCCGCCTCGACTTTGCCGACGAGGTCTGCGCCGACGTCAGCGGCCTTGGTATAGATACCGCCGCCGAGCTGTGCAAAGAGGGCGACAAAGCTGGCGCCAAACCCGAAGCCGACGATGAGGAACGGCCCGATCGCCTTGTCGTTGCCGAGCGCCTCGGTGTAGAGCAAGAAGATGGTCGAGACGCCGATGAGGCTAAGCGCGACTACGAGGAATCCGGAGACCGCGCCACCACGGAGGGAGACGGTGATTGCCTCCTTGAGGCTGCGCGTTGCCGCAGAAGCGGTCCGCGAGTTGGAACGTACCGATATGTACATTCCGATGTAGCCGGCCAGTGCGGAGCAAGCCGCTCCGAATAGGAAGGCGAGGCCGGTGAGAAGGCCCTCTTCCCACTGGTCGATGGTGACATCCCCGTAGGTGATGGTCGTACCGTTGAAGTCGATGGCCTTCACGCCGTCGGAGACGGCGCCGACAATCACTCCGATAACCACTGCGGTCACAAGAGCAAGCAGGGCTATCGTGCTGTATTGGCGTCGCAGGAAGGCCATGGCGCCTTCGAAGATCATGCCCGCTACGTCCTGCATTTCGGGCGTCCCGGCGTCGCGAGCTAGTACGTCCCGTGCCAGCCAGAGCGCGTAGAGGACGGCCGCGACGCCAGCGACGGGGATTAACCAAACTAGTTCCATATTTCACTAACCCTCCCGAAGCGGCAGTCTAACAGTTGGCAGGAGTTAGAACAATTCTGGCCGCTATGCGGAGCGCACGCGGGCGAATGAGGGAGGGCGCTTCTGTACGAAGGACTCGACACCTTCGCGGAAATCCGGCCTCGTCATGCTTTCGGCCATCAACTGGATGGTTTCGTTCATGGCCTCGTGCAGGGGCCGCATCAGGTGCAGGTAGACCTGTCGCTTCATGACCATGATAGACGTGGGTGAGGAGTTTGAAGCCAGGTCCTCGATGTATCGACGTGCTGCACCAACCACATCGCCGTCTGTCACGACGCGGTCGACGAGGCCGAGGCTGAGCGCCTCCTCCGGCCCAACCCGGCGTGCGCTCCAGAGAAGGTCGAGTGCGCGTGACGGGCCGAGCAGCCGCGGAAGTATCCAACTCAGGCCGTGTTCTGCCACCAGTCCTCGTTGCGAGAATGAAGTCGTGAACACGGCGCTCTCGGACGCGAAACGAAGGTCGCAAAGGGTGGCGATGGCGAGCGACATGCCAGCGCAAGGGCCGTTGACAGCCGCGATGACGGGTTTCTTCAAGGAGGGAATGAAACTCCAGGTGACGGCGAACTCAGGATCGATGTCGCGTTGGCGTGATTCCGCTTCCAACTGAGCGAGAGCAGGATCTCTCGTGACTTTGCCTGCCGCAGCGACCTCTCCCAGATAGCGCATATCGGCGCCAGCGCTGAATGCACGCCCGGCTCCGGTGAGTACTATTCCTACGACGCTCTCGTCGGCTTCGGCCCGGGTGAGAGCGTGCTTGAGTTCTACCTGCGTTCGCTCCGTCAGCGCGTTCAGTCGCTCCGGGCGGTTGATGGTGATGGTTGCGACCGGGTCGTTGATCTCGTAGAGGATCTCTTCGTACATATCGCTCTCCTTGGTTAGTGCTATGGGGATTATAGCTTCGGCCCGGAGTGGAGGTTTCAGCGCGGATACGACGAGAAGTCCGGTTCACGGCGCTCCAGGAAGGCGTTCTTCCCTTCGTCGGCCTCCCCGCTCTTGTAGAAGCCGGGTGAGATCTCGCCGACCCAATCACGGCGGGGTTGGCGCAGCGGCTGAAATATTTCGCGGAAAGAGGCCTTGAGTATCTTGAGGCAGGTCGGGCTCTTCTGCATTAATTCGATGCACCAGCGGTCGACTTCATCGTCGAGCTGGTCGTGGGGGACTACGGTGTTCACGAGCCCCATTTCGAGGGCTTCCTGCGCAGAATAGCGCCGGCAGAGCATCCAGATCTCCTTCGCTTTCTTGGCCCCAACGACATACGTGAGATACGAAACCCAGTGGCCGGAGGCGGGGCTACCCACGCGCGGGCCGACCTGTGCGAAAGTTGCCTTCTCGGAGGCAATCGTGAAATCGCAAAAGTACGCGAGGTGGTTGCCGCCCCCCACAGAATATCCATTGACGCGGGCGATGACGGGCTTCACGAAGTCCTCGATTCCGGCGTGGGGGTCCATGGGCGCTTGAGGGCCCTCCCGCTGCACCTCCTGGAGCCAGCGGACATCGCCGCCTGCGCAGAAGGCACGGTCGCCGGCGCCTGTGATGACCAGGATGCCGACGGTGTCGTCGTCCGCGGCGTCTTTGACAGCCTCGCGCATCTCAGTGAGCGTCGGGCCGGTGAAGGAGTTCATCACATCGGGCCGGTTGATCGTGATCCAGGCGGCGCCTTGAACTCTGTGGTGCTTCTGATAAAGGATGTCGATGAAGTCGGGCATTGGGACCTCCGCACCTGCTGAGTGAGGTGCAACGGATACTGGACCACGGGCGGGAAGATGGTGCCCCCGGCGGGATTCGAACCCGCGGTCTCCACCTTGAAAGGGTGGCGTCCTAGGCCTCTAGACGACGGGGGCTCCTGAGAGAGATTCTAGGTGAGCTTGCCCAGGCGGGCAATCTTCGGGATGGGCTCGCTTGGGAGCAGGCCGGCAGGTCTAGCCGCCGCCACCGCCGCCGTCACCTTCATCAGCGATGACGATGACGGGACGCTGGTCGAGTACGCGGACGTAGACGGCGTCAAAGCGGCCCGTCTGAGCGTCCTTACTGCCCCAAACGATAGCGCGGGTACCGGCCAGTGGCTTGCCGGCAACTTCGGCCGTGGAATCGACACTTACCTTGCTGAATCCAAAGTCCCATTCGGTGTCGTCAACGGTGCGGGCGACGCCTTCGAGGCGCACCAGACTATCACCGGGTTCCTGAATTACGAAGAGGTCACGGGCACTGATAGCGCCATCGGACTCGCGGCCGTCGATGGCGACGAGCGTGCCAGGCGCGAGGTCAACATTGGAACCCGGGGGACTACCAACTTCGAGTCCGCTGACCATCCAGAGGCCGGAGCGATTCGCCTGGAAAGTACCGACGAGGTAAACGGAGTCCACGGGCGAACTGTCTGCCGCCAGGACGACCAGGCTCTTCGCCTCAATCTCGCCACCTTCGGTTGTGGTGCCTTCGACGAGGACACGAGCTCCGGAAACGGCGTCTCCGGCCGTAAAGTTGTATGTAGTGTCGGCGGTAATGAGGAACGGAACGCCTGCGACAGTGAACTCGTCAAGGGCCTGGCTGAGGTCGCTCTCCATGACGCCGACGTAGGTAAAATTCGAAGAGGCTGCGTCGACCGCCGGATCCTCGGATACGGTCTGCGCCGTGTTCGTCTTGTCTATGCGGACATTGACGTGCCTTCCGACCTTCGGCTGGAGTTTGAGGAAAGTATCCGGGCTCAGCGGTATGGTCTGTCCGCCGATTACGATGTGACCCTGGCCAACCTCCTCGATCTCGCCGGAGACGATGGCGCCGGAGGGGGTGTCCTCACCGCTCACTTTTGTGATCGAAAGCGCCTGGCGCCTGCCGTTTGAGCTGATCCCGAGGACCAGCTCGGCGGCGACCCCTGACTCAAGGTCCTTGTCTCCGATTGTGCGCGCGTCGATCGCGACTTCGATGCCGCCGACAGTCCACGTGCCATCTTCACTCCGTTCGACGACGCCAGAGACGGTCTGGACGCCGTCGGCGAGCTCCTCCGAGAGGAGCGCTGAGGTAAAGGCGCCGCTTCCCACGAAGTAGCTGTTGTGGACGCTGGCGAATGCTTCTCTGTACTCGGTATCGGCGGACGGCTTGACGTCTCGCTGGACGGCGACTAACAGGTATTCCTGGCCAAGCGCTTGGTTGCGGAGACGGTCGCGCAACTCAGGGGAGTCAATCTCGGTTATCTTGGCGGCGGCTCGCTGGTTACGGCTGTCGAGCGAACTGAGGACGATGCCGGGGATGTCCTTCCCCTGCCGCGTCATCGTCCGAATCTCGTTGGTGCGCTCGTTCGACTGGTCCAGGAGTATCTCGGCCTCGTGCTGGTCGTCGAAGACAAACCAGAGATGGACGTCCTCACTCGCGAGCTTGACGCGGTAGAGCGGGCTGTCTGGCATTGCGTCCTGCGAGGCCAGGGCGGTGCCGCTGCTGATGGCAGCGAGGGTGACGAAGACGGCTAGCACGATGGCAACAGGACGTACCCAGGGACCGAGTCCGATTGACGGCATCGCGGGCAGGCGCCGCTTACCGGTGCGGAGCTCAGCGGCTCGCCCGCGGACGGTGTTCCATCCTGTGGCCTGGGCGACGGGGCGGGGCCCCGGAAGGGGCGTGGAGGACACTTTCTCGGCAAGGTCCAGGTACGGCCGGAGCCGATTGGCGTGCTTCGGGTAACGGGCTAGGCATTGGTCGACGCTAGCGCCCAGCTGCATGGCGGCGAGGCACTCATCGAGAACGGACTCGAAACCGCGGAACACCCTAGAAGTCCTCCTCGATAGAGCACACGGCGAAGGGCGCCGAGGGCGCGGTGCTGGAGTGACTTGATGGCGCCTTCGCTGCGACCCATGATCTTGCCGACAGAGCGGTTGTCAAAGCCCTCGATGAACTTGAGGACGATGACCTGGCGCTGCTCGTCGGTGAGGTAACGGAGGGCAACCTGGAGTTGACCGCGCTCTATGGCGCGTTCGGCGAGGGAGTGGGGACTCGCCAGCGTGCCTGCCAGCGACTCGTTCAAGTCAACTTCGCCGCGTCGGCGGCGCCGGCGGTGCAGGTCGATAATGCGGTTCCGCGCGATCCGGAATACCCAGGCGCTGAATGGCAGTCCCTGGAACTTGTACTTGTGTATCGATTCGAGCATCTTCAGCATCACGTCCGAGGCGAGGTCTTCCGACGGCCTGGACATCGCCCATTTGCAGGAAGGCGTAGTTGTAGATCTTGGGGTAGTAGGTCTCGTAAAGAGATTGGAGCGCCGGCTCGTCGTACCCCTGAGCGCGGCGGACGATGTCATATTCCGCGAGGACGGTTGAGTCGTCGCGTTGTACCGCGTCCTGCGCCTCTTGCGAGACGCCTTCATGACCCTGTGCGGTGTCTGCCAATCGAGTCGTCCAGAGGGCCGCGCTCATCACCTGCCATACAGAACGCGCGACCCGAACGATTAAGATACGGGCAGGATTTTGGTAGGTTTCGTCGCTATTCCGATATTCCCAGAAGTCTCCGTCTCGCCGTCGTCGTAGCGCTCCTTGGCGCGGGCTTCGCGGTTGAGCAGGCCCTTGAGCTTCGGCGGTTCGAGGCGCTCTCCATCGAGCAGTACACGGTGGACGCCATGCAGTTGCTCTTGCCATTCTTCAAGCGCCCGGCGGTACTCTTCTTTCGTGTCGTCCATCGTTCTCCCGATTCGTTCAGACCGCCGTCACAGCCAGCGCGAACGTCATGTCGCCCTCGATTACGACGTCGACGAGGCACGGCTCTTCGGACTTCTGCGCCTCTCGCACGGCGTCGCCGATTTCGTCGGGGTGCTCGACGCGGACGCCCTTAACGCCGAAGGAGCGGGCGATCGCGGAGAAGTCGAGCTCAGGGTCCGTCATGTCCATCTCAACGAACCTGCGGCCGGCCGCGCCCTCGCCCAGGTAGTCGAGCATGTTTAGCTTGAGGATGCGGTAGCTACGGTTGTTGGCGATAACCCAGGTCACGGGGATCTTGTGATGGGCGGCCGTCCACAGCGCCTGGATGGTGTACAACGCGGCGCCGTCACCGACGACCGAGAGGACGGGCCGGTCGGGTCGGGCCAGCTTGATGCCGATCGGGTTGGGCATGCCGGGCCCGAGACCGCCGCCGGCCGCGCGATAGTGGCGGCCGTGTCCTCGAAGCGCAGGTAGCGCATGAGGTAGCCGCCGCTAGGTGATCGATTCGTCGAACAGCACCGTTTCGGGGAGCATGGCGCCGCCGAGCTCGCGACATCATGCGTCCGGCGCTCATCGGGACACTGTCCCAGCGCGCCTTCGCGGCCCCTTCCATTGCCTGGAGGAGCTGATCTCCCATCGTCTCTACGGCTGACGCTCGCTCCCGCGCGGCAGCGCGTTGGTCGTCACTCATGGTCCGCTTGAGCGCGTCGAGAAGGTCCGCATCGCAGGCGCGAGGGTCGGCGACGACGCCGACTTCGACCGGCCAGTTCTTGCCGATCTCGCGAGCCGTCGACGTCGATGTGGATGATCTTCGCCGCTCGCGGAACGGTGTCTCGTCCAGCGGGAAGAGCAGTGTGAGCACGGGCGTGCCGACGGCGACGATGACGTCGGCCGTCGACAGCTGGCCCTTCAGGGCTGACGCCTGAGACGACGTTGAGAAGCCCGGCGTAAAGAGGGTGCGGCGGAGGGGAACGGCAGCTCTGCGCAGAAGGATGAGTGCACGCGCGCGCCGAGCGTCTCGGCCAGCTGGACGAGCTCCGCCTGGCCGCCGCTGTTGGAGACGCCGTCGCCGCAGAGGATGACCGGCGACTTCGCTTCGGGGAGGAGGCGAGGCGATTCGTTCGGTTACGGTGGCGTCCGGGTGAGTGCGTGTGTCCGGCGGCGTGGAAGCGGCGTGATCGTCATGTCGGCCTCTTCGTCCATGACGTTGGTGGGCACGGAGAGGAAGACGGGGCCTCGCGGCGGTTCCAGCGGCGATCTTGAAGGCACGGCGGAGGAGGACCGGGACCTCGTCGGGGTCCTGCGCTTCTACAGCCCACTTCGTCAGCGGCTCCGCCAGGCGGACGAGGTCGCCGGCGAGGATCGGTTCCTGTGAGTTGCCGCGCTGTGGGTGCTGGCCGGCGTAGACGACCAGCGGCGTGCGCATGCGGTAGCGAGTTGTAGAGCATGCCCATGGCGTTGCCGAGGCCGGGCATGATGTGCAGTTGCAGGAAGGCCGGGCGGCCGGTGGCCCGCGCGTAACCGTCGGCGACGCCCGATCACGACGCTCTCCTGGAGGGCGAGGATGTACTCGAGCTGTGGGTAGTCCTGGAGCGCGTCCATGAACCCCTGCTCGGTCGTGCCGGGGTTGCCGAAGACGTAGCGCACGTCCCTTCGGCCAGGAGCTGCTCGATCATCGCGTTTCGTCCGGAAAGCCGCGTCATCTCGCCAAGAGGATAGCACTCGTGAGCGCCGAGTGGTTAGTGCCGGGCGCCAGGTGCGTTCACGGGGCGTTCACCGACGCGCGGGCAACGAGAGAAGCGGGCCTGCTCGTCTATTTATCAGGAGGATTGAAATCATCTATGGCCGTCAGGGGTGTGAACGGGCGAACTCCGGTAAAGGCTCCGGCAGGTGGGGTCACTATCCCGCCGATCTGGAAGGAGTCCTTCTGGCCCGTTGACTGGATGGCCCTCCGCCTCTCTCCCGTCTACTACGGTCTTGGCGTCCCCCGCGGCGACGGCAGCCCTGTGGTACTCGTGCCCGGGTTCATGGGTACCGACGCTTATTTGATGGAGCTGTACCTCTGGCTCCGGCGCGTCGGTTACCGTCCGTACATGTCAGGAGTCGGGTTGAACGCCGAGTGTCCCGGGCGGGTGACGGAGCGTCTGAAGCGCACGATGATGAGGGCGAATCGTGATACCGGCAAGCCGGCACGGATCGTCGGGCATAGCCTGGGTGGGATCATCGGCCGGCGGGCTGCGCAGCAGCAGCCAGAGCTGGCGGCGCAGCTGATCTACCTCGGGACGCCGCTGCAGTCGGTGAACGCGCACCCGGCGGTAGTTGCGACGGCGGTGGCGATGCACACGGCGATGTCGGCGGTGTCGCTCCAGGACAAAGACTGTATGACCGACCATTGCCCCTGTGGGTTCACGCGCGAGGTCACGCGGCCATTACCGGCTGCAGTGGATCACGCAGCGATATACACCCGCGCCGACGGGGTGGTGGACTGGCACCAGTCGCAGGAGACTGATGAGAACCTGAACCACGAGGTGGGGGGCACGCACATTGGGCTGGTGTACAACCCACGGGCGTACCGGGCGCTGAGCGAACTGCTGGCGAAGCCGACGCGGCGGGAGATAGCCAACCGCAAATGGGCGATGGGAGTGCGGGGGAAGAAGAAGGCCGGACGCCTGGTGTCCGGCCTCTAGGTCGCATATTTGGTGGCGCATACGGGATTCGAACCCGTGATCTCCGCCTTGAGAGGGCGGCGTCCTGGGCCACTAGACGAATGCGCCACGAAGGATTGGCTGCGGAACTAGGATTCGAACCTAGACTAACTGATCCAGAGTCAGCCGTGCTACCGTTACACCATTCCGCAGCGTGATGCCCGCCTGCGGGCGGCGGACAATTGATTTTATCACAGGCAATTGTGCCTGGAAGGGTCTAACGTCGTAGCCGGGTGAGAGGACTACGCAGAAGGCGCAGGATGACACAATGAGATCGTCTCGCCAGCCGCTGGTACAATTCCATCATCATGTCACTGCAGATCGAGGTGCCGCATGGACTTGTACGACCTGGAGCCTGGTGATCAGGTCCGGCTGACGGACGGCACGATCGCCGAAGTCATATCGCCTACGGAGGACGGTCGCTCGATTCGCGTCCGTCATATCGAGAGTCCAAACAATCCGTCGCGCGCGGGCAGTGAGGAGACTATCTCCGAAGACGAGATCGAGGAGCACGTCAAGCTCGACTGAAAACAGGAGAAAGCACAACTGACGAAAGAGGCCGCGGACGAGGCTTACAAGGTCTTCCAGGCCGCTCGTGAGGAGTTGCTGGAGTACTCGCGCCGTCTCGGACTAGTTGCGGGCGACGCGACAGATCGCGATGCTCCAGGGCCCGATTTACATTTGACTGTGGATACCGCCGAGGAACTATTGCGCCTCGACGCGAAGGTCAAAGAGGCGTGGGCCGTCTACCAAGAAGCGCAAGAAGAGGATCTGGAGCAGCAACACCAGTAGATCGACTCAGTCAAAGGTGTCCGTACTAGAGCGCGGAGCCCCAAACCTGCCCAGAGGTGGCATACGTAATTCGCGCGTTTACAGTGGGAGTTCATGCGGAGCGGACTGACGTTGTGCGCCAGGAAGGGTCTAGGCGCGTAGCCGGTCGAGGGCCGTTTGCAGGCGCTCCAGCGTCTTCTCGCGGCCGAGGACTTCCATCGTTTCGAAGAGGGGCGGCGTGGCGGTCTTTCCGGTGACAGCGACGCGGATGAGGCCGAAGAGGTCGCCGGCTTTGACGCCGAGCTCTTCGGCTACGGGGCGGATCGCCGCCTCCAGCGCTTCGTGGGTCCATTCGCGGACGGTTTCCGCGGCGGCGATGACGCGCTCGAGGGCGGCTTTCGCGGCATCGGTGTCGCCGGCGTACTTCTTGCCGAGGAGAGTCTCGGTGTCGTATCTGAGGTCGCCGTCATCGAAGAAGAAGTCGGCCATCTCGACGATCTCGCTCAGGAGCTTGATGCGCTCCTTGACGATGGGGACGACGCGCAGGAGGAGGCCGCGGTCGGCGGGGCGCCCGAGGTGGCGCTCGAGGAAGGGGAGCACTTCGTCGGCCAGCTTCTCGTCGGGCATCTCGCGGATGTAGACGCCGTTCATCCAGAGCAGCTTCTCGGCGTTGAAGACGGCGGGGTTGGGGATCAGGCGTTCGAGGCTGAAGTTTTCGATTAGCTGCTGGCGGGGGATGATGTCGGTCTTGTCGTCGAGCGACCAGCCGAGGAGGGCGAGGAAGTTCACGAGCGCGTCGGGCAGGTAGCCCTGGTCGCGGTACTCGAGGACAGAGTGGGCGCCGTGGCGCTTGGAGAGCTTGGCGCGGTCGGGGCCGAGGACTCGGGAGACGTGGGCGAAGATGGGCGGATCCCAGCCGAACGCCTGGTAGATGAGGAAGTGGCGGGGGGCGCTGGGGAGCCACTCCTCGCCGCGGATGACGTGGGTGATCTCCATCAGGTGGTCGTCGACCATCGCGGCGAGGTGGTAGGTGGGGTAAGCCGTCCGACTTCAGGATGACGAAGTCGTCGAGGGTGTCGTTCTGAAAGACGACCTCGCCGCGGAGCGCGTCGTGGGTGCGCGGTTTCGCCGGTCAAGGGTGTCTTGAAGCGGACGACGGGCGTGACGCCGCTGGCCTCGGACCTCGGCCCGCTGCCCTGGCGTGAGGTCGCGGCAGTGGCGGTCGTAGCGCGGCGGCTCCTTGCGGGCCTGCTGGGCCTTGCGCACCTCGTCGAGCCGCTCCGGCGAGCAGTAGCAGTGGTAGGCCCAGTCGTCAGCTATCAGGCGATCGGCGTGCTCCTGGTAGATGTCCAGACGCTGGGACTGGACAGTAGGGACCGTAAGGCGCCGCCGACGTCCGGGCCCTCGTCCCAGTCGAGGCCGAGCCAGCGGAGGGCGGCCATCAGGTTCTCGACGCCGCCTTCGACGTAGCGGGCCTGGTCGGTGTCCTCGATGCGGAGGATGAACTGGCCGCCGTAGCGTTGCGCGAGGAGCCAGTCGAAGAGGGCGGTGCGGATGTTGCCGAGATGGGGGTCGCCTGTGGGGCTGGGGGCGTAGCGGGTGCGGACGGTCATGGCGGTATTGTAGCGGACGGCGCGCAGGCCTAAGGCACTGTAGCTGCGTGGCTGGCGGTGGATTTCTTGTCGCTCGGTGAGTGGCTCGCTTATTCTGTCTTGCGATGGAGGGCGTGCACGAGGTACAGCCGGAGAGCCTGGAGTCGCTGGTGACCGCCGGTGTTGAGCTGCCGTACGTGGAGTACGGGCAGATGGAACCGGCACTGAAGCTGGTGTTGGACGGCGAGGACTACTGGTACTTCCGGACGCTGCCGCTAAAGGGGTACGGCGCTGTCCTCCCCCGTTACCTGCGCGAGCTTGAAGCCGAGGGACACAAGCCCCTGCTAGCGCGCTACGGGACACGGATTTACATCTACGCCACGGGTGTTACGCCGATTGGTGCGGGGAAGGCGCCGGGGGTCTAGTAAGTAAGAGGTGGGAAGTGGGAGGCAGGGGGGCTATTACGTTCGCAGTCTCTCCAGAGCTTCCCGCAGGTCGGGCGGGAGGGGGGACTCAAACTCCACTTCGCGGCCGCCGAGCGGCATGTTGAAGCCGAGCTTCCAGGCGTGGAGGAACTGGCGGGCGGCCACGGCTGACTTGCGGCCGTAGACAGCGTCCCCCACGACAGCGTTGCCTGTGGCCGCCATGTGGACGCGGATCTGGTGGGTGCGGCCGGTGATGGGCTCCACTTCCAGCAGGGCGTAGCGGCCGCCGGCGATGTCCTCGCGGACACGATAGCGGGTCACGGACTCGCGGCCACCGCCGACGACGGCCATCTTCTTGCGGTTCTTCGGGTGGCGTCCGATCGGCGCGTCGATCTCGCCCTCGCGCGGTTTGGGCACGCCTTCGACGAGCGCCAGGTATGTCTTGTGGACTGTGCGTTCCTTCAGCTGGCGCTGTAGGGCGCGCATCGCCCGGTCGTTCTTGGCGACGACGAGGAGGCCGGAGGTGTCCTTGTCGAGGCGGTGGACGATGCCCGGGCGCAGCGTACCGGCGATGCCGCGGAGGTCTGGACAGGCTGCGAGAAGGGCGTTGACGAGGGTGCCGGTGGGATGGCCCGGGGCGGGGTGCACGGTCATCCCAGCGGGCTTGTCGACGACTATGATGTCGTTGTCCTGGTAGATGATCGTGAGAGGGATGGCCTCAGCCACCAGAGCCGTCTCCTCAGGGGGTGGGATCGTGACCGAGACAGTGTCGCCGTTGGTGACCTGCTCCGATGCTTTGGTCTGGCGCCCGCCGATGGTGACGAGGCCCCGGTCGATGAGCTTGCGCGCATGGCTGCGGGAGAGTTCGGGGAGGCGGCGGGCGACGAAGGTATCGAGGCGTTCGCCGGAGCGGTCGGCGGTGAGTTCAATAGTTCGCAATGTTGAGACAGGCAAACAACGCGAGCTGGTTGAAACCAGCCCCTAGGAGGTGGGTTTTCCGGGTCCGGGCCACAGGAAGATGTAGCCGATGAGGAGGATAGTGATGCCGATGGAAATGGAGGCATCGGCGACGTTGAAAGCCGGGAACCAGCCGACGTCCACGAAGTCGGTGACGCGGCCGAGGCGCACGCGGTCGATAAGGTTGCCAGCGGCGCCGCCCAGCATCATGCCGATGGCGATAGGGGCGATGGCGTGCTCAAAGGGGGGAAAGCGGTAGTAGAGGTAGATGGCGGCGAGGCCGATCAGCGTCGTGACGACGAGGAATACGGTCTGGTCCTCGAGGATGCCGAAGGCGGCGCCCGTGTTCGTGACGTAGCGGATGCGGATGGGCCAGTCGGTCCCGGGCCAGCTCTCGCCCCGGTCGAGGCCGAGGCGGACGAGCGACTTGGTAAACTGGTCGAGTACGACAACGGTGATGGCGGTGCCCCAGAAGAGCAGGCGGCGGGTACGCGCGCTCATCGTGGGCGGTGGCGGCGTCTGTTCGAGGGCGTCGACCGTTTGCATTTGAGTCGATGATAGCATTCGCTTCTTTGACGCCTCTACGGGCGGTTGCTATTCTCGAACGTAGAGGTGATTCTTGGTTTTCGACCTGTTCTCGAAGCGCGAGAAGATGCGAGAGAAATACGGTGACAGGCTGCCGCCGGGACAGCATGTCGTCGAGAACTGGCCGGTACTGACCTACGGCGGCACGCCGCGCGTGGAGACCAAGGGCTGGGAGCTGCGGTTGTTCGGCCTGGTGGAAGAAGAGGTGACGCTCTCGTGGGACCAGTTGACTGCGCTGCCGACGACGTCGGTGCACACTGACATCCACTGCGTCACAACCTGGAGCCGCTTCGACCAGGACTTCGAGGGAGTCGCTGTGCCGGAGCTGCTGAAGCACGTCAAGGTGGGGCCAAAGGCAGGCGCGGTCATGGCCCATTGCTACGGCGGGTACACTACGAATCTCCTGATGGAGGACTTCGCAAGAGACGAGAATCTGTTCGCGTACAAGCACGACGGAAAGCCGCTGCCGGCCGAGCACGGCGGGCCCTGTCGGCTGTTCGTGCCGCACCTCTACTTCTGGAAGAGCGCGAAGTGGGTGAAAGGGATCGAATTCATCGACAAGGACCGGCCGGGGTTCTGGGAGATGTACGGGTACCACCTGCGCGGCGACCCGTGGAAGGAAGAGCGGTACTCGTGAGCGGTACGAGGTAAGAGTGGCCCTGGTAGACTCAGTTCCTCTGAACTTGGATGATCCGGTGAACACGGCGATCCTTGCTGTGTCGGAAGACAAGCTGGAGGGGTTTCAGCGGGACCCATTCGGGGAGATCGCGGTGCAGTCCGGGGTTGACGTCGACACTGTGATCGAGCGAGTGCGAGCCCTGCTGGCGGCGGGGACGATCCGGCGGGTGCGGCAGACGCTGCTTTCGAACAACCTGGCGGAGGGAGCGCTTGTGGCCTGGCAGGTGCCGCAAGATCGTCTGAGCGAGGCGTTCGACTACATGTTCCAGCGCGACCCGTTCAGCGGGCATGTCGTGATCCGGACGACGGACGCGGTGACTCCGGGGTCGGCGTACCGGCTCTGGACGACGCTGAAGGTGCCGCAGGGTTACTCACTTGAGAAGCACTGCGACTTCCTGGCGTCGAAGGTGGGTGCCGAGGCGTACCGGACAATGCAGGCGAAGGCGCTGTTCGTGCTGGGCGTCGGGCACACGCGTCGTCGGGGGATGGAGCCGGGCAGCCGCTCGGACGAGCCGGCGGAGGTGATGCGGCCGCAGCAGGTGGATCTGACGGCGGAGGAGTGGCGGGTGCTGACGGCGCTGAAGCGGGAGTTCTCGCCGGAGGAGCTGGAGAGAGACCTGTGGACAGCGCGTGCGGCGGATGCCGGAGTGTCGCTCGAGCGCTTCTATGAAGTCTCGGCGTCGTTCAGCGAGCGGCGGATCATCGGGCGCTTCTCGACGTTCCTGGAGCACGTGAAGGAGACGGCGAGCGGGGAGCGGGTGACTCGCTACAATGCGCTGTTCCACTGGGCGGTGCCGCACGGCCGGGAGATCGAGGCGGGACGCGAGGTGGGCCGTCACCATATCCTGACGCATGCGTACTGGCGCGAGGGCGGGCCCGAGTTCAACGACGTCAACGTGATGGCCGTGGCGCACGGCACGGACAAGCAGCTACTGCTGGACCACAAGGCTGCGATCGACGCGCACCTCGCGGAGGCCGGCATTCCGGTGAGCTACACGAACGTGTTCTGGGGCGGCCGCAGTGAGATCAAGCCGTCGGAGGTGATCCCGTCGGCGTACGCGGCGTGGTGTGCAGAGGTGGGGTTGGATCCGGAGGCGATGCGGGTGGACGACCAGTGACCACCGAAATGGGTACGAATACCTCCTCCTTCACTCGCATGCAGTACTTCCTCCGCGAGATCGGCCAGGGGCCGAAGGGAAAGCGCGACCTGACACGAGATGAGGCGCGTGAGGCGCTGGGATTGATCCTCGGGCAGGAGGTTGCCCCGGCACAGGCGGGCGGATTCCTGCTGCTGCAGCGCTTCAAGGGGGAGTCGCCGGAGGAGCTGTTCGGGTTCACGGAGGCGGTGCGCGAGGACGCGCACATGATGCGGCCGAAGGTCCAGGGGCTGCTCGACGTGGGAAGCCCGTACGACGGGCGGAAGCGGAGTATCGTCGTCAGCCCGGCGTCGTCGATCGTGGCGGCTGCGGCCGGGGTACCGGTGGTCATGCACGGCGAGAAGGGGATGGGGCCGAAGCACGGCGTGCCGGTCGGCGACGTCCTGGAGGCACTGGGCCTCGACGTGGACGCGGAGCCGGAGGCCGTACAGCGCGGGATCGAGGAGCAAGGCTTCGGGTACATGCGCTCGGCGCGGTTTGTGCCCCGGACGTACGCGCTGGCGGACCTGCGGGAGGCGATCGCGCTGAGGAGCTGCCTGAACACCGTCGAGAAGATCTACAACCTGGCGGGGGCCGACTACAGCATCATCGGGCTGACGCACCTGCCGTACATGCGGAAGATGATGGAAGCGGCGACGAACATGGGATTCAAACGCATCCTCATCGTCCAGGGGATCGAGGGGAACGAGGACGTGCCGACTTCGCGGGCATGCCGGGCGTTCTTGTGGGAACGAGACGGGGCTGTGGAGCCGGAACAAGTCGATGCGGAGGGGGAGGGGCTGGCGGGCGCGGCGGAGCTGCGGATCGACGCTTCGGAGTACGGGCTGACGCCGGCGACCCGGGAGGAGATGGCGGGCGGTGGCGCAGCGGAGAACGCCGCGGTGGCTCTGCGTGTACTGGTGGAGGGCGAGCCGGGCGGCCACAGGGACCTGGTATTGCTGAATGCGGGTGTGCGGACCTGGCTGGCGGAGCGCGCGCCGTCCATAGGCGACGGGATTGAGGTGGCGCGGCAGGCCATCGACTCAGAGGCAGCGAAGGCGAAGCTGGAGGCCTTGCGAGGCGCCTGAAAACCGTTCGGCGAGTGCGTAGTCACGGCGCCGCGTTCCTTGTCCCACGCCCATAACGGGCGTAAAATTGGGACAACATGGACGACTACGGACTGGACATCGACGAGGTAACCCGCGTCATCCACAGCGCTGAGGTGCTGGTCGTCCGCTTCGCTATTCTCGACAAGCGGCTGTTGATCGACACTCGTACCAACGAGGACGACGGCCCTCTGATCGCGGTCGTACCGCGGGCACAGTCGGTCGAGGACCGGTTCAAGAGCCTGAAGAAGCTACGCCCGCGTTTTCCGCTGCCCGAGAAGATCATGTCGTTCATGTGGCCCCGACACATAGAGACGATGAAGAGCGCCGGTGTGTGGGAGAAGATAGAGAAGCGTCTGGTGAGTCTCGGCGGTGATTCGATGACCGAGAGCTGCGCCGAGGTCTACCAGGATCTCGCCCACCAGGAGCGACTCGAGGTACTCTCGGCGATCCGAGGCGGCGAGGGGTACCAGTCGCTCTGGGAGCGCGCGAACTGAGCTGGTCGGTCTATACCTCAGAATGGTGAGATAGCCCCGTAACGGGGCCTTTTTTCTTCATGAAGATCATCGACCTGCGAAGCGATACCGTCACCTTGCCCTCGCCCGATATGCGGAAGGCGATGGCCGAGGCCGAACTGGGCGATGATGTCTTCGGAGAGGACCCGACCGTCAACCGGCTACAGACGAGGGCGGCCGAGGTGTTGGGCAAAGAAGCTGCTCTGTTCGTTGCCAGCGGCACGCAGGGAAACCTCACGTCTATGCTCACGCACTGCAAGCGAGGCGACGAGATCATCGCCGGCGAGGACAGCCACATCGTAATTTTCGAGGTCGGTGGAGCGTGGACGCTCGGAGGTTTCGGACTGCGGACCGTACGAAACGATGTGCGCGGCAGGCTGGACCTAAACGAAGTGCGGGCGCGCATCCGCAAAGAAGACGACCATCAGCCGGGGACGGGCCTGATCTGCGTCGAGAACACCCACAACCGCTGCGGGGGTGCCGTTCTCTCAGAGGAAGACCTCTCGTCGGTACGGGCGCTGGCCGACGAGCACGGGCTGCCCGTGCACATGGACGGAGCGCGCATCTTCAACGCCGCCGTCGCGCTGGGGGTGCCGGTGTCGCGGCTAGCGGGTTTCGCGGACTCGGTGACGTTCTGCCTTTCGAAAGGGCTGGGGGCGCCGGTGGGGTCGGTGCTCTGCGGGTCGAAGGAGTTCATCCAGCAGGCTCACCGCTGGCGCAAAATGCTGGGCGGCGGGATGAGGCAGGCAGGAGTCCTGGCGGCCGCCGGGCTGTGGGCGCTCGACAACATGGTCGAGCGGCTGGCGGAGGACCACGAGAACGCGCGGGTCTTGGCGAAAGGGATGGTGGACACCCCAGGCATCGAATTGACGCCGCCGCCGCAGTCGAACCTGGTGTACTTCACCGCCCAAGGCTGGGAGGCGGGCCGGTTGGTCCGGCGGTTGGCGAAGAACGGCGTCCTCTGCTTTGACGAGGGTGGGCGCATCCGCTGGGTCACGCATTACGGCATCGAACGCCCTGACTGCGAGGAAGCGGTGCACCGCCTGCGCTCGACAATAGCCGCCGGGACCTGACGTGACGATCCGAGCTCTCTTGCCACTGGCCGCAGCTCTGATACTGGCGGCTGTGGCCTGCAGCGACGACAATGGCGCGACGATCTCCGGCGGAGGGCCGGTGCTGGGCGAGATTCCTTGGACGGTACCGGAGGCGGCCACCTACTCGTTATCTGACGGCGACAAGGAAATCGGCAGCGCCGAGTTGAGCATCGAGACGGGAGATGCGCCGGAGGATACCTTCAGGCAGAGTTTTGAGTTCCCTGACCGGGACATCACCGACGATGTCGAGGTCGGGGCGAATTCCGAGACATTGGCGCCGAGTAAGGTTAGGCGCGTGGTAAACAGCCCGGACGGAGAGCGAACCTGGGATGCGGTCTACGCCGGGGGCACAGTGAGCGTGGTTCAACGGGACGAGGATGACGAGAGAACGGACACCATCGATACACCGCCGACGGTGTACGACACGTGGACGGACCTGTTTCTCTGGCGGACCCTGGATTTTCGTGAAGGATACGAGGTCAAGTACGACGCGGTGGTGACGGCCGAGTTCGTGAAACCGAACGTGATCACGATCGCCCTTAAGGTGACGGGCCTGGAGTCAGTCACGGTGCCGGCGGGGACATTCGAGGCCTGGCGGTTGGAGATACGGTCGGGAGGGCGCACGCAGAAGGCGTGGATCGCCGACGATGGCGAGCGGACACTTGTCCGCTACGACAACACCGAGCTTGTGTTCGAACTCGAACCGTAGTCAGAAGAAATACTGGTGCTTTCGCCGGCTGAGCGACACGCCGGCGTGAAACATTCCGGGGTTACGCGGTGTCTATCTGGTGCGTTCTACTGGGCGTACAACCGCTGAAGCAAAAGTTTCGCCGCGACCGAACGGAGGGTTCCGTGAAGCGAGCCATCATACTCTCGTCGACCCTACTGGCTCTTGTTTTCGGGTTGATCGGCACGACTGGGCCGGCATATGGCGCCAGCTTCGTGGTTGACTCGACCACGAACGCCTCCGACAGTGACACAGGTGACAACGCCTGCAATGACGGCTCCGGGAACTGCAGCTTGCGGGCGGCGATCATGCAGGCGAACGCGCTGACAGGTCCGGACCAGATCACGTTCAACATTGCGGGCTGCGGCGGGCCGTGCATCATCACGCCTGACACTCCATTTCCCTTCATTACGGACCCGGTTGTGATAGACGCGACAACCAATCCCGGATTCGACCCCGGAGACCATGTGCCAGCAGTGATCCTGAACGGCGCGCTGCTGGGAGGTACCGTAGATGGCCTTCGCGTGACGGCCGGCAACACGACGGTCCGTGGTCTGACCATCTACAGATTTGGCACCGTCAGCGGCAGCGACGGGATCGAGTTGAGTGCCCTCGGCGGAAACACCATCGAGGGGAACTGTATCGGCACGGACGCGTTGTGCACTGACTGTGACGACGACCTTCCTGGGAGCGCAGACATCTACGGCAACATCGGAAACGGGATCCTGATAAATGCGACGAGCAACAACACGATCGGGGGAACCACCGACGCTCAGTCCAACGTGCTCGGCTGCAACGATGACAGCGGCGTGCGGATTTGCACCGGCGTCGCAGGATGTTCAAGCGGTCCGGCCACCAACAACCTGATCATTGGAAACCTCATCGGTGGCGACAGGTCCGGTACGCAGGACCTCGGTAACACCGACGAGGGCGTATTCATCGAAAACGCGGCGGGTAACACCGTGGGCGGTACGAATGTAGCGGAGAGGAACCTCATTGGAGGAAACGGCTCAGACGGTGTGGAGATAAAGGGAGCAACGGCGACCGGCAACGTGGTCCTCGGCAACTACATTGGAACAAACCTCGACGGGACCGACGACCTGCGAAACTCGGGTGCCGGAGTAAACATTAACGGAGCTGCAAATAACAGAGTGGGCGGCCCGGCTGCAGGGGCCCGCAACTTGCTGAGTGGCAACCTCCAGGGCGTGCAGCTTACCGGCGCCGGGGCGACGGGGAACATTGTCGAAGGCAACTTCGTCGGCACCAACGCCAATGGTGATGCGCTGCTCGACCCGATCCTGGGCGGGAACCTGGGTGACGGTATCTTCATCACGAACGCCGCATCGAGCAACCTGATCGGCGGGACGTCCGCAGCATCGCGAAACGTTATCTCCGGGAACAACTCGGACGGCATTGAGCTCTTCGGCACGACCACCAAGACCAACACGATTCAGGGAAACTTCATCGGAACCGATGTAACTGGAACCATCAAGATCGGTAACGGAAGCCCGAGCCTGAACAGCGGCGCCGGCGTCAAGGTGAACAACGCGCCGTCGAACACGATCGGTGGCACCGCACCCGGCTCCGCGAATGTGCTCTCCGGGAACGAGGCTAACGGCGTGGCGCTCAGTGGTGGCCAGGGGATGGGAAACGTGATTCAGGGGAACCTGATCGGTACCGACCTTACGGGGTCGCTTCCGGTTCCTAACGGTGCGGATGGTATCGCGATCAACTCAGCCAAGAACACCATCATCGGTGGATCGGCGACCGGCGCCCAGAACGTGATCTCGGGTAACGGCAGCGAATTCATCAGCGCGGGTGTCTTCATTGAGGGCGCCAACGCAACCGGCAACGTTATCCAGCAAAACTTGATCGGCACAGACGGTACCGGCGCAAACGATGTAGGCAACTCGGGGCAAGGGGTGTTCATCAACGGATCGCCGAACAACTTGATAGGTGGCACGAGCACTAGCTCCCGAAACGTCATATCCGGTAACGGGACCGAAGGTGTCCTGATCAACCAGCAGACCGCGACGAATGTGCAGGTCCAGGGGAACTACATCGGCGTGAACGCCGCAGGGACAGGGGTGGTTGCCAACAGCGGCGATGGGCTGCGTATCGCCAGCTCCCCAGGGAATCTCATCGGCGGGACTGCCAGCGGCGCGCGGAACGTCATCTCCGGAAATGGAGCGGTTGGAATAGACGTCCTCGACCCCTTCTCCACGGGCAACCTGATTCAGGGTAACTTCATCGGCACCGACTTCACGGGCACGCTGGACCGGGGCAATGCGCTTGAAGGCGTCTACATCAACGGTGGTACGAACACCACAGTGGGTGGTAATAACGCCTCGATGAGGAACGTGATCTCGGGCAACCTGCACGGCGTGGGCATCAACGACGCCGGCGCCCAGAACAACCTGGTGACCGGCAACTTCATCGGCACAAACGCGTTCGGCACGGGCCCTGTGCTCAACACCTTCGCCGGCGTGCGGATAGCGGGTAACGCCAGCAACAACACGATCGGAGGGGGTGGCGGTTCCGGAAACGTGATCGCTTACAACGGCGGGGACGGCGTCTTCCTGGACCAGACCGCGGGCACGGGCAACCGCGTCGATCTCAACCAGATCTTCCTGAACGGCGGGCTGGGTATCGACATCTTCCCCGATGGCGTGAATGCAAACGATGCCGGTGACCCGGACACAGGGCCGAACAACCTGCAGAACTATCCTGTGATCACGGATGCGGATAGCAGCGGCTCTGGCACGACAATCACAGCATCCCTCAATAGCGTCGCCAGCACGGCGTTCACAATCCAGTTCTACTCAGACCCGAGCTGTGACCCCCAGGGGAATGGCGAAGGGCAGATCTTCATCGGGTCTATCGGGGTCAACACTAACGGCAGCGGCAATGTTAACTTCAACCCCTCGTTTGCTACAGTTGTGGCCGGCGGACACTTTGTCACCGCCATCGCTACCGACCCGGGTGGCAACACCTCCGAGTTTTCGGCCTGCTTCCAGGTGGCTGGTCCCCCGGCGCCGACATTGAAGCAGGGCGACGTCGATTGTGACGGTTTGGTGAATGCGGTGGATGCGCTGAAGACGCTGCGCTACAGCGTGGCGCTTTCGGTGGTGCAGACTGAGCCTTGCCCAGACATAGGCACCGTTCTGAGCCAGGTGTTTGGGGACAGTGACTGCACCGGTTTCATCAACTCGGTCGATGCGCTGAAGATCCTGCGCTTCGCGGCGTCGTTGGCGTACACGCAGACCGAACCCTGTACCGATATCGGACAGAACCTGCCGTAGTCGCCGCCGGGCACGCGTCTGAATTGACAAGTGACTAGGGGCCGATTCTGAGACGAATCAGCGCCACTGAACGCGTATGAGCGAATCAGACCACAACCGCCAGCAGGTTCGGAGGTCCGAACCCGAAAAGCGCCCACCGTCAGATTGCTGCCCGGGAACGGCAACCAGCAATCGCATGTTCATAGTGGACAGCGACGGGCAGTTGACACCGCTGGACAGACAATTTGCCAGCCGCTGGAAGGTGCCAAGAGCCGGAAGGGCGTTGCCGCTGCACCAGCGATTCTCCCGGGCGTGGGAAATCTCCCAGTCAATGCTGGAACGGCTTGCGGACGAGAACGGGCTCCGAAATGCGCTGGACCAGGAGGAACTTGTCGTCCATTATCAGCCCCAATTCAGCCTGCAGACCTTGCAGATAGTCGGAGCCGAAGCGCTTGTAAGGTGGGAGCATCCAGTCCACGGACTGGTGCCACCCGGGGACTTCATACCGCTGGCAGAAGAGACAGGGATGATCGTCCAGCTTGGCGAGTGGGTGATGCGTACGGCATGCGCGCAAAACAAGGCGTGGCAAGGCAGCGGCCTCCCCGCCATCCCCGTTGCCGTCAACGTGTCGCCTCGGCAGTTCCGTGAATCTGACCTCCTGTCGTTGATAGAGGATTCGCTGAGCAACAGCGGACTTGCTCCGGAGTGGCTCGACGTGGAGATAACCGAAGGCGCAGCCATGGCAAACGTAGACCACTCGATCGCGGTGTCGCGCGAAATCTGTGAGATTGGTGCTCGAGTATCCATCGATGATTTTGGCACTGGTTACTCGTCCCTCGCATATCTAAAGCAGTTCTCACTGCATAGCCTCAAGATAGACAGGTCTTTCGTGAAGGGGATTGCTTCGAACGGGGACGACGCGGCGATCGCCCGTGCCATTCTGGCGATGGCTCAGGCGCTGGGGCTCGAGGTTGTGGCAGAGGGTGTGGAGACCGAGGACCAGCTCGGCTTTCTCAGCGAGAACGGCTGTCACACGGTCCAGGGCTTCTATCTGGGTAAGCCAATGCCTGCCGATAGCCTCACCGCGCTCTTCGAGGAGCAACTCGCCGCCGAAGCGGGAAAAGACAAGGTGCATGATGTCACGATCACCTAGTGTCGCGAAGGCCTGCGCTGCAACCGCCAGGGAAGTCATGAACACGCCGGTGGTCGCGGCCTCACCCGCCGCCACTGCGCGGGAGGTCGCAACTTACATGTTGCTGGGCGGGTTCAGCGGCATGCCGGTTGTGGACGGGGACGGTTCGGTTCTTGGCATCGTGACGGAACTCGACCTGCTCCGCTGCATGCGCCGTGGCGACGCTTTGGAGACTGCGCACGTCGGAGACATCATGACCCGAAACGTGATTTCGGTCGATGTCAGGACACCGATGGAAGAGGTCATGCGCATCCTCGACGTGGAACACATTCAGCGCGTCCCTGTGGTAGAGGAAGGCAGGATCGTCGGGGTGATCTCGCGCCCTGATATAGTTAGGGCCGCTGTGGATCCTCAGATTATGCGCGTCGGATAAGCGAGCGCGAACCCGCAGGCATTCGGTGACCCACTAGGCAAAAACTGCTCTGGAGCGGGGGACGGGTATCGAACCCGCGACCCTCTGCTTGGAAGGCAGATGCTCTACCACTGAGCTACCCCCGCTCTCGCATACAGTATATAGGCCGTGCGGGCAGCCCGCGGCTATCCGTTACTCACCACGATGGGTCCGAGGGTAGTGGGACCCGGCTACGCGCTCCCCTACCGCAAACACGATTTCGTCTATCCGGTCGGCGGCGAACTCCAGATCGCGTCATCCTTCTTGGCCTCCCACGTCTTCGCCTGAAGCTCCTTGATCCACTCGGCCGTCTCGTCGGGTACGACGTTCCGGAACTTCGAACCATCCTCTTCGGCAATCCGGACGAAGGCATCGATCATCGACTGCGGGTCGAGCTGGTTGGCTAGCCCCGTCGCCGCCGCCATCAGGACCTCGGGCCGGGTCAGCGAGTTCGCCATGTCGAACCATCGCATCATCGTCTCGGCGCCGCGATCGTTGAAACCCGTGCCGTAGACACCGGGGTTGGCCGTGCACACCTCGACGCCAGTGCCCGCGAGCTCGGCCTTCAACGCCTCTGCCAGGGCCTCTAGCGCGTGTTTCGTCGCGCAATACACACCGGCGAATGGGACTGTGACCAACCCGCCCATTGACGTCACCATCACGATCTTCCCTGACCCCCGCTTCACCATCTGTCGCGCGAAGCCTTGCGTAAGCGCCAACGTCCCGAAGACGTTCGTCTCGAAGTTCCGCCGCACGTTTTCCATCGGGATCTCCGCCGCCGGGCCCGTTTGCATTACCCCCGCGTTGTTGATCAACACGTCCACCTCGTTGACGAGCGCCGCCTGCCGGTCACCCTCGTCCGTGATGTCCAGCACCTGGATTGTCAACTGTACCCCGGCCTCATCGGCAATCTTCATTAGTTCCGTCACCTGCGGAGCGATCTGCACGCCGGCGATCACGGTGTGCCCGCGCTTCGCCAGTGCCAGCGATGTCCCCCTCCCAAACCCCGTGGCGGCGCCCGTAACCAGAATCCGCTTTGCCATACCTTAGCTCCTTACCGTGTGTTGGTTTGGGCTCATTCTGAGCCTGTTGGAGGGTATTCCGCCAGCGGCCAATCAGGTTTGTCGTGATATGCTTCCTGCGCTACGTGTCAGGAGGTCAAGATGCGACTCTCGGAACCCCGCCTTTCCCCACTTACCCTAGATGAAATGGATGAGGAGACGCGCGAGTTCGTGCGGCTGGCCTCCCGCGACGGCCCGGTATTAAACATTTACGCGACTCTCGCACGACACCCCAAGCTATTGAAGCGGTGGGGCGTGTTCGGGACTCACGTGCTCTACCGTAATAGCCTTCCCTCTCGCGAACGGGAACTGCTGATCCTGCGCACGGGCTGGCTGTGCCGGTCGGAATACGAATGGGGCCAACATGTGATTATCGCCCGTGCGGCGGGCGTGACCGATGACGAGATCGAACGAGTCAGGAAGGGGCATGAAGCAGGGTGGGATGAGGACGACGCTGCGCTGATCCAGGCTGTTGACGAGTTGCACGACGACGCGTTCATACGAGACGTGACGTGGCAGGCGCTATCGAAGCGATGGGAGATACCGCAACTGATCGACATCATCTTCACCGTGGGTCAGTACCATATCGTTTCGATGGCGTTGAACACGCTTGGCGTGCAACTCGATGAGGGGGTGAAGGGGTTCGAGCGATGAAGTTGGAGGGGAAGGTGGCGATCGTTGCCGGTGCCGGACAGACGCCAGGCGAAACGATTGGCAACGGGCGCGCCACGGCGATATTGTTTGCAAGAGAAGGCGCGAGGGTGCTCCTCGTCGATCGTCGGCTGGAGTCGGCGCGCGATACACAGTCGATGATCGAGGAGGAAGGCGGGACGGCGATGGCGTTTGAGGCGGACGTCTCGCGGGAGGCAGACTGCGAGGCGCTTGTTAATGCCTGCCGGGAGGCTTACGGCCGGATCGACATCCTGCATAACAACGTCGGGATCGCCACCGGTGACACTGGGCCTACTCACCTGAAGGAAGAAAACTGGCAGCGGATCATGGATGTGAATCTGAAGAGCGTCTACCTGACCTGCAAGCATGCTCTGCCGGTGATGCGGGAGCAGGGGAGCGGCTCGATCATCAACATCTCATCGATCGCCGCTGTTTGTTCTGTGGGAATGCTGGCGTATAAGACTTCGAAGGCCGGAGTAAACGCACTCACCCACTCGCTGGCGCTGGGGAACGCGCGCTACGGCATCCGCGTGAACGCGATAATGCCGGGGCTGATGAACACGCCAATGGCGATCGAGCAGATATCGGAGATCAGAGGCATCGACAAGGAGCGGCTGATCGAGGAGCGAGATGCGCAGGTGCCCCTGGGAGCGAAGATGGGCACGGCGTGGGATATCGCTCACGCCGCGCTGTTCCTGGCATCAGACGAGGCGAAGTTCATCACCGGCGTGGTGCTGCCTGTGGATGGTGGACAGAGCGCGCGGATCGGTTAGAGGTGGGTTCTAGAAATGGCGAAGCCCACCTGCACCCCCGAGGTGGGCTTTTCAGCGCTGGTTGCCGTCCCTTGGCCCTGTTGCCGCACCGGGTCCGCCGGGAACTCGCACCCCCTCGCTCGCCTGCATGCCATAATACGCCTCGATAACACGCTGTCAAGCGTGACCAACTTCCTATAATTTTCAATATTGCTAATCTAGTCTATGGATGCCGCGGACAGCTTCAAGCACCGCGCTGACGTCCGGTCCGCGTACCTCGGGACCGGGACCCAGGGGGTCATCCCTGAAACTTTCTCCGACTAGTGTCTGGACGCATGCCCCCGCCGACCAGGAGATGGCGTCGAGGTCATACCCACCCTCGAGCGCGTAGACGATCCGGTCTTGGCAAAGTTCGTCCGCGAGTTCGTTCAGTGTTGTCGCTATTTCGTAGTAGCCGCGCGTGCTGAAGAGAAGGTGGGCCAACGAGTCGGCGAAGTGCGCGTCGAAGCCGGCGGAAACGAAGATAAACTGGGGCGCGAAGCGGCGTAGGGCCGGGGCGCAGACCTCGCGGTAGGCGCGGAGAGCCTCCGGGTCTCCGGAGCCGGCGGAGAGGGGAACGTTGACGATGCGGCCCTCGCCCGGGCCCTCGCCGGACTCCGACCAGTTGCCGGTGCCCGGATAGTGCGGGAACTGGTGGGTCGAGAAGTAGAGGACACGCCCGTCGCGGTGGAAGATGTCCTGAGTGCCGTTGCCGTGATGGACGTCGAAGTCGACGACTGCAACACGCTCGAGGCCGCGGCGTTCGAGGAGGTGGGCAGCGGCGACGGCGACGTTGTTGAAGAGGCAGAAGCCCATCGCCTGTGTGGGCGTTGCGTGATGTCCGGGAGGTCGGACCATGCAGAAGGCGGAATCCACGGCACCCTCCATCACGGCATCTGACGCTGCGAGGACGCCGCCCGCAGCACGGATGGCGGCGTCGTATGAGCGGGCAGACACGTAGGTGTCCGCATCGAGCCAGATGGGACGCTGGCCCGGCTGGAGCGATGCGATGTGCTCCACCAGTGCCGGGTCGTGGACAAGCGCCAGGTCTTCGACGGTGGCGTCTCGTGCGGCGATCTGGGTCATCTTGCTGACGAGACCGGACGTCTCGAGGTGGGACATGATCGCGCGGAGGCGGTCCGGGCGCTCGGGGTGGCCGGGGTACTCATGCTCGAGGTAGAGCGGGTCGTAGACGTAGCCGACGTTGGGCATGGTGTTTGGATGTTATCAGGGGTGCGAAGGCCGGTGCTAGAATCGAGGCGCCATGTACACCATCGGGACCGCGGGGCACATCGATCATGGGAAATCGACGCTCGTTCAAGCGCTCACCGGCATCGACCCGGACCGACTGCGCGAGGAGAAGGAGCGGGGGCTGACGATCGACCTTGGGTTTGCGTGGTTAACACTGCCGAATGGGCAGGAGGTGAGCATTGTCGACGTCCCCGGTCACGAGCGGTTCATCAAGAACATGCTCGCAGGTGTAGGCGGCATCGACCTGGCGCTCCTGGTGATCGCCGCAGACGAGGGAGTAATGCCGCAGACGCGGGAGCACCTGGCGATTATCGACCTGCTGGGCATTCGGCATGGGGTGGTGGCACTGACGAAGAGCGACCTCGTGGAGCCGGGGCTCCTTGAGATGGCGCAGGCCGAGGCGCAGGAGGCGCTCGCCGGGACCACGCTGGAGGGGTCGCCGGTCGTTTCGTGCTCAGGCGTGAGCCGCGAGGGGGTGGATACTCTCGTCGAGGCGCTCGAGGCGAAGCTGGCGGAGGTACCCGAGCGGGCCGATACGGCCCGGGCGCGGGTACCGATCGACCGCGTCTTCACGATGGCTGGCTTCGGCACGGTCGTGACGGGGACGTTAGTCGACGGCTCCCTGAAGGTGGGACAGGAGGTAGAGGTTGTACCCGGCGGTGTCAAATCGCGGGTGCGGGGACTGCAATCGCACGGACGGAAGGTCGAGATGGCGTCGCCGGGGCGGCGGACGGCGGTCAACCTGGCGGGAGTGGTGGTGGAGGAGCTACGCCGGGGGATGGTGGTGGCGGCGCCGGGCTGGCTGCGACCGTCGTCTGCGGTGGACGTACGGCTGCGGACGGTGCGCTATTTAAACCGCCCGGTACGCCACGATCTGGGTCTCACGTTCCACGCCGGTTCTTCGGAGACGGAGGGGCGGTTGCTGCTGCTGGACGCAGACGAGCTGAAGCCGGGCGAGAGCGGGTGGGCGCAGGTGCGGTTGTCGGAGCCGGTGGCGGTGTTGAAGGGCGACCGCTTCATCATCCGCGACCCCAACGACACGCTGGGCGGCGGGACAATTGTGGACACGCAGGTACGGCGCCACCGGCGCTTCCACGTACCTACGCTTGAGGCGCTGGAGCTGATGCTGGAGGGGAGCCCGGAGGAGGCGTTGTTGGCGGCGGCAGGCACGCCGGTTGAGGTCGAGGTTGCCGGCAGGGGGGCAGGCCTGGATGAGGCCGCGTCGCTGGCTGCTGCGGAAAAGTTGCGCGATGAAGGCAGGCTCCTCGCGCTCGATAAGGCTACGTTGACGCTCGAGTCGCGAGTAGTGTCGCGGGACGACTTGGCTAAGCTCACCGGGCGAATGCAGGATGTCGTGGCCCCTTACCAACTGCGGTGGCCGTTGCGGCGGGGGATGCCTCGCGAGGAGCTACGTAACAGGCTTGGCTTGGGGCTGCGCGCGTTTGACGAGTTAGCGGTGGTGTGGGTTGAGCGAGGTGAGTTGAAGGAGGGCGACGGGGCGCTCGCTCTTCCCGGCCACCACGCGAGGCTGGACGAGCGCCAGCAGGCGCGTGTCGAGTCCTACCTGCGTGAATTGGAAGCAAACTCCGTCGCTCCCGCTCCCTCGGAGGCGCTCGATGATGAGCTGCTTGTGTACCTCGAGGACTCGGGCCGGATCGTGCGCGTGGGCGACGGCGTCGCGTTCACGCCGGAGGCGTACGCCGAGATGACGGCACGCATCGTGGCACATCTGCGGGAGCACGGGGCTATAACACTGGCGCAGGTCCGGGACATGTTTGGCACCAGCCGCAAGTACGCGCAGGCGCTGCTGGAGCATATGGACGGCGAACACATTACGCGCCGAGTGGGCGACGAACGGGTACTCCTGAAGCGCTAGTCGGGTAGCAGGCGGACGAAGACTTCGTTGGCGAGGAGGCGGCCGCGGGGGGTGAGGTGGAGGCGGCCGTTGGAGCGCCCGAGGAGTCCGGCCGCGGTCATCTCGGAGATGACCGGGCCGTAGGCGGAGTCGAGTTCGGTCTGGTAGCGCTGCTCGAACTGGGCGAGGTCGATGCCCTCGTTGAGGCGCAGGCCGAGGATAGCGGCGTCGGCCATCGCGGCTTCCGGGGACTGCTCTTCGATGTAGGTGACCTGGCGCATCCGTCGAAGCAGCTCGCGGGCTCCGACGCTGGCGTCGATTCCGGAAGCCGCAGTCTCGTTGACGAGTTCGATGTAGCGGCGGGGGGAGTAGACGTCGGCGAAGCGGTAGCCGCCCCAGTGCGAATGGGCTCCGGGGCCGAGGCCGAGCCAGTCGCCGTTGCGCCAGTAGACGAGGTTGTGGCGGCACTCGTGGCCGGGGCGGCACCAGTTGGAGATCTCGTACTGCTGGTAGCCGGCGCGGGCCATGCGCTCGCAGGACCATTCGTACATTTCGGCCTGCTGGTCGACGTCGGGCTCGGGCATGCGCCCGTGGTCGATGTCGTAGGCGAGCTTCGTCCCCTCTTCGACCGTCAGCGCGTAGAGCGAGAGGTGGTCCGGCGCGAGGTCGATGGCTCGCTCGAGCGTCTGCTGCCAGCGCTCCATCGGCTGCTCGGAGAGGCCGTAGATGAGGTCGAGGTTGACGCGCTCGAAGCCGGCTTCGCGCGCCCATCCGTAGCATTCGGCGGCCTCGTCGGCGGAGTGGATGCGGTCGAGGGAGGCGAGCTCGTCGTCGTGGAAGGACTGGACGCCGAAGGAAATGCGGTTGACGCCGGCGGCGCGCAGTCTCAGGAGGTAGTCGAGGTCGACGGTGCCTGGGTTGGCTTCGAGGGAGATTTCCGCATCCTCCTCCAGCGCGAAGGAGTCGCGGAGGGCGGCCATGATGCGCTCGATCTGCGGGAGCGGGAGGAGGGAGGGGGTGCCGCCGCCGAAGAAGATAGTGGGCACTGGCCTTTCGCCAGCGACCTTCCCCCACAGCCGGATCTCCTGGCCCAGCGCATCACAGTACGGCTCGACGAGGTCGTCGAGGCCGGCGTATGAGTTGAAGTCGCAGTAGGCGCACTTCAACGAGCAGAAGGGGACGTGGAGGTAGAGGGAGAGGGGTTCGGGTCTCACGAAGTAATGGTAGCAGCCTCGACCGGGCGTATAATCGCACGAGGAATCTCAGATGACTCGTGGTTCGCTTGGTATCGCCCTCAGTGTTTCAACCGCAGCAATATTCTGCGCTGTTTTACTCGCTTCACCGTCATCGCCTTCCGACGCGATCGCGCAGCAGCCATCCCCCACAGTTTCACCGTCACCAACTTCCTCACCAAGCCCAACGCCTACGTCTGGGCCCTCACCAGCAGTACTAACAGCAACACCCGGGCCGACGGTCACCACCTTCGTGATCGATGGCAACGAGGCAACACCCACCCCCGGTTTCGTCCCTGGCGGCGGTGGCGATCCCGCTCGTGGCGAGGGGTCTCAGGTACTCCTACCGCTGCTCCTCGGCGGTCTGGCGTTGGCGGCCGCGGCTTCGTCCGCCCTCTGGCTGCGCCGACAGCGATAACGTCTGCCACCGGGGATCACGGTCGCCCGCCGAGTCCGCACCCAACATACCCATTTCCCATTGCCCGCTACCCGTTGCTACACTACGCGTACCATGCTCAAGTCCCATTCCTGCGGTGAACTGCGCGCCTCGGACGACGGGTCCGAGGTGACGCTGGCCGGCTGGGTGACACCGGCGGCGCGACCACGGCGGCCTCATCTTCATCGACCTGCGCGACCACGACGGCCTCGTGCAGGTCGTCTTCAACCCGCAGGAGGCGCAGGAGGCGTACGCCGTCGCCGACAGGAGCTGCGCGGCGAGTACGTCCTGCGCGTGACGGGGCACGGTGCACGCAGCCGCCGGAGGGCACCGAGAACCCGGACGCTGCCGACCGGCGAGATCGAGGTGCATGCGCAGAGGCGCGAGGTCCTGAACCCGGCGAAGACGCCGCCCTTCTACATCACCGACGAGACGGACGTCGAGGAGTTGCTGCGGCTGAAGTACCGCTACCTGGACCTGCGCCGCGAGACGCATGCACCAGAACATCGTGACGCGCCACCGCGTCGTGAAGTTCATCCGCGACTTCCTCGGCCGAGCGCGGCTTCACCGAGATCGAGACGCCGATCCTGACGGCGCCGACGCCGGAGGGCGCGCGCGACTACCTCGTGCCCAGCCGCGTGCACGCCGGGCACGTTTCTACGCGCTGCCGCAGTCGCCGCAGCAGTTCAAGCAGCTGCTGATGGTGGCCGGGTTCGAGCGCTACTTCCAGATCGCGCGCTGCCTGCGCGACGAGGACCTGCGCGCCGACCGCCAGCCGGAGCACACGCAGCTCGACCTGGAGATGAGCTTCGTCTCGGACGAGGAGGACATCTTCAAGCTGATCGAGGAGCTGTACCACTGCGCTGGCGACGACGATCTTCCCGCACTGACCGCATCCAGCAGCACCCGTTCCCGCGCATGACGTACGAGGAGTCGATGCGGCGCTTCGGGTCGGACAAGCCGGACCTGCGCTACGGCGCTGGAGCTGGCAGACTTCGCGGACGCGCTGCGGGAGACGCGAGTTCCAGGTCTTCCAGAACGTGATCGCCTCCGGCGGCGTCGTTCGTGGGCTTGCGCGTGCCGGGCGGCGCCTCGATGGAGCCGCAAGCAGGTCGACGACCTGACGACGTTCGTGCAGCAGTACGGCGCGAAGGGGCTCGTCTCGATGCAGTTCGGCGGCGAGGGCGAGTCATGGAGACGCTGACGATGGAAGACGTGCAGTCGCCGGTCGCCAAGTTCTTCACGTGCCGAGCAGGTGCGGGAGATGGCCCGCCAGCCGGATGCTGGGCGCGGCGACATGCTGCTGATGGTCGCCGACAAGCCGAGCTGCCGCGAACCGGCGCTCGACGCGCTGCGCCGCGAGCTGGCCTCGCGGCTGGAGCTGGCCGACGCCGGAGGTGCTGGCCTTCGCCTTCGTCACCGACTACCCGCTGCTCGAGTGGAGCGACACCGAGGGGCGCTGGATGTCGGTGCACCACCCGTTCACCTCGCCGAACCTGGAGGACCTGCGCTAGATGGACAGCGACCCGGGAACGGTGCGCTCGCACGCCTACGACCTTGTGTGCAACGGCTGGGAGCTGTTCAGCGGCAGCATCCGCATCCACCGCCGCGAGGTGCAGGAGAAGGTGTTCTCGTGCTGGGCATCTCGCCGGAGGAGGCGCAGCGCAAGTTCGGGCACATGCTGGAGGCGTTCGAGTACGGGGCGCCGCCGCACGCGGGCATCGGCGCCGGCATCGACCGGCTGCTGGCGGTGCTGACGGGCGAGCCGGACATCCGCGAGGTGATCGCCTTCCCGAAGACGAAGAGCGCCTGCGGACCCGATGACCGGCGCGCCGACGACAGTGTCGCCGCAGCAGCTCGAAGAGCTGCACCTGGCGCTGACGGAGGTGGCGGAGGAGCCGGAGCGGTAACGTCCGCCCATTGGGGGCCGTCTAACTGTATCGACGTTCGTTGAGACGGGTATTGCTTCACTGATAGACTCGAAGACAAACCAAACGATGACGGCACGCGTTCCCTAGACTGAGACCCCGCATATGGAAACCCGCAGGCTTATCTACGTACTCACCGGCATCGCCGTGGCCGTCGTCGTGCTCTTCGGCGTGATCTTCGTCGCCACTTCTGGCGGCGGCGATGACAACAGCGACGCATCAGCGAATCCGGACGCCACGGGCGCCGACCTGCCGGACCGCGTCACGGGCGAGCTTCGCCTCTTCGGCGGCGACCCGATCACGCTCGACCCGGCCTGCGCGTCTGACGCCGCCTCGGCCGAGTACATCGTCGAGCTCTTCTCCGGCCTGGTGACCTTCGACAAGGACCTCAACATCATCCCCGACATCGCCGAAACGTACGATGTAAACGGAGACGGCACGGTGTACACGTTCCACCTGCGGCACGAACGTCCTCTTCCACGACGGCTCGCGCCGGGTCACCGCTGACGACTTCAAGTACTCGATGGAGCGGGCGCTCAACCCGGACACCCAGTCCACGGTGGGCGAGGTGTACCTCGACGACATCGTGGGCGCGAAGGAATATGCGGCGGGGCAGGCCGAGGAGGTCAGCGGGCATCAAGGTAATCGACGACAGACACGCTCGAGATCACGATCAACGCAACCCAGCTCGTTCTTCTTGGACAAGCTGACGTATCCCACGGCCTACGTCGTGGACCAGCGCGAGGTGCAGGACGCGACCTGCTTCGAAGGCGCGGAATGGACGTTGACTCCAAACGGCACCGGGCCGTTCAAGATGAAGGATTGGGTCTTGGGGCAGCGCATCGAGCTGGAGCCGAACGAGGGCTACTACCTGGAGCCGAAGCCTTCGCTTCAGCAGGTGACTTACCTGCTTTCCGGCGGTTCCGCGCTCACGATGTACGAGAACGACGAGATCGATATGACGGGCGTCGGGGTGAATGACATCGAGCGGATCCGGGATCCCAACGAGCCCCTGAATGCGGAGTACCACGAGTCAGAGTCTCTCGACGTGTTCTACATCGGCTTCAACGTCGAGAAGGAGCCGTTCAACGACCCGCGACGTCCGCCAGGCGCTGAACATGGCGATCGACAAGGAACTGCTGGCGAATGAGATCCTGGCCGGGCTGGTCGATCCCCGCCCGGGGCATCCTGCCGCCGAGCATGCCGGGACTACAACCCGGCGCTCGATGGGATACAGTACGATCCCGATGCTGCGCGGGAACTGCTGAACGACGCCGGAGGGCCGGATCTGCTGGACAACGTCGTGTTGACGGCCTCCGGGCGTGGGGCGAGCCCGCAGGACGCGCTTGAAGCAGTGGTGGCGATGTGGGAGGAGAACCTTGGTGTCTCGGTCAACGATCGAGCAGGAGGACTTCGGTCTGTTCCTGCGAGACCTCGA
Source organism: uncultured Chloroflexia bacterium (assembly GCA_963717065.1). Lineage (GTDB taxonomy): Bacteria > Chloroflexota > Dehalococcoidia > SM23-28-2 > RBG-16-64-32 > CAVQVC01. The sequence continues at coordinate 639,722 of CAVQVC010000001.1, forward strand.
CGAAGGCAACTTCCAGATGTTCTCGCTGGGCTGGATCGCGGACTACCCTGACCCGCAGAACTTCCTCGACATCAAGTTCCACTCCGACAGCGCTAACAACGAGACACAGTACTCCAACCCCGATGTAGACCGGCTGCTGGACCAGGCGCGGTCTGAACTGGACGAGAACGTGCGGATTGACCTGTACCGCCAGGCGGAGCAGATCATCGTCAAGGATTCACCGTGGGCCCCGCTGTACCACGGCAAGGCGAGCGTTCTCGTGAAGCCGTACGTGACCGGGTACTTCACGCCACCGTTCGTCATCGAGAACCTGCGCTACGTAACGATCGAGCGCTAGCCGGGGCATCGTAACGTGCCGGGCGTGGCCGCATACATCATCCGTCGCCTCCTCTGGGTGCCGGTGATTCTGCTCATCGTTTCCATGGTCACGTTCGCTCTTGGCCGTTTCGCGCCGTCGGATTACGTGAGACTGCAGGCGGGACCGCGCGCGAACCCGGAGACGATCGAGCGGATCAGGGAAGAGCGCGGCCTGAATGACCCGATATACGAGCAGTATGCGCGATGGTTAGGCAATGCCCTGCAAGGCGACTTCGGACAGAGCACGCGCTACCGTGGCGTCGAGATATCCGACATCCTCAAGGATCGGCTCTGGGTAACCCTCCAATACAACATTGTGATCCTGTTCCTCGTGTTCATGTTGGGGATACCAGTCGGAACGTGGTGTGCGGTAAAGCGGGGAACTTGGATGGACCCTGCAACGATGGCTGGGTTCCTGGTCGTGGCGTCCGTGCCGGTGGTGGTCGCAATACCAATTCTGCAGTGGATTTTCGCCGTGAAGCTGGGAATATTGCCCGTCAGCGGGTGGCACGCCCGTGAGGTGTTCGGAGTGGAAACGGGGTTGTTGTCCAAGGAAGCGATCATGCCGATCACGCTCCTGACGCTGGTTGGGGTAGCGGGCATCGCCCGGTACATGCGCGCGCAGGTAATCGAAGTGCTGGACCAGGACTACGTGCGCACAGCTCGCTCGAAGGGGCTGGAAGAGTTCGTGGTGGTGAGCCGCCACGTCATCCGGAATGCGCTGCTGCCGATCGCGACAATCATGGGATTCGCCCTCGCGGCGCTGTTCACGGGGTCGATCATCATCGAGACTTTGCTGGGGATACCCGGAGTGGGCAGATTCGCATATGAATCGGTGGGCGCGCGCGACTACGACGCGATCATGGCGATTGTCCTGCTCGGATCGCTGATGTTCATGCTGGGGAATCTGCTTGCGGACATCGCGTATGGCTTCATCGACCCGCGAATCCGGCTGTCCGGGCAGGGTGGGCAATGAGTTACGTCGAAGCGTCCGCCGCTACCGTCGAGCTGGCGAACGCGCCCCCGCAATCCGGTTCAGTTCGGTTTGTGAGGCGGCTGCTGCGGAGGCCAGTTGCCGTCATAGCGCTGACGGTGATCTTAGTGATCTACTTTTGCGGAATTTTCGCGCCGTTCGTGGCGCCGCACGGGTTCAAGGAGACGGACTTCCGACACCGCTATGCGAGCCCAAGCGCAGAGCACCCGCTGGGAACCGATGAACTCGGGCGGGATGTCCTGTCGCGAGTCATCTGGTCCGCCCGGAGCACTGTGATTATCTCCGTTGCCACGGTCTTTGCGGGAGGGATTGTGCTCGGCGTGACCGCGGGCCTTATGGCCGGGTACGCATCCGGGCGGACGGACACGCTAATAATGAGGACGGCGGACGCGTTTCATTCGGTGCCGGACATATTGCTGCTACTGATCATCAGCGCTACGCTGACGGACCGGGTCCGGGACGCTGCACGAAGCATCGAGGACTTCACGGGCGTCGGCGGGATCGTCGAGTCGGGTGCGCCGGAGTATTTCCTGGTATTTACGGCGCTTGCCCTGTTCGGCTGGGTCGGCATGGCGCGGATTATCCGGTCTCAGGTGCTGGCGTTAAGAGAGGCGAATTACATCACCGCAGCGCAGGCCATGGGAGCTTCCACGCCGAGAATCCTGTTCCGACACCTGCTGCCAAACGTCTCCAACATCATCATCGTTTCGATGACACTGACGCTCGGAGCGGTGGCCGCGGCTGAGGTGGGACTGACATTCCTGGGGATCGGGGTGCACGACCCGACTCCAAGTTTCGGAATAATGATCTCGGACTACGCCGGGGGGATCCGTGAGCACCCGAACCTTATCCTGGCGCCGGCGTTTGTCGTCGCCTGCCTGATCCTGTCGTTCAATCTTCTGGGCGACGCGCTGACCGACGTGCTGTCTCCACGCAGACGATAGAATAGCGTCCGTGGACGAGTTCACGGTTGAAGCGGCCTCGCCGGATTTGATCGAGAGGCTCTGGCACGATTTCACCGGCCTGCCGATTGTCACCGTCAGCCGCACCTACAAGGACACGAGCGGCGTCGAAGCAATCGTGTATCGCGACGACCAGGGCCGGGTGCGCGGTCATGTCAGCTACGCCGTTGATGGTGACACGGGGGAGATTGTCACGCTGGAGGCTATCATGCAGGGGCAGCATATCGGTGGGCGGCTGATCGACGCCGCGGAGGCGGCGATGTGCGGGCGCGGGGTGAAGCGAATCGTTGTCACCACTACGAACGATAACTTGCGCGCGCAGGCGTTCTACCAGCGGCGTGGGTACCGGCTGACACGTGTCGAGCGCGATGGGATGGAGAGAGTGCGCGCCCTCAAGTCAGGGGTGCCGAAGACGGGCCTCGAGGGGTTGCCGTTGCTGGACATGTGGGAGCTCGAGAAGGTAGTCGGCGAATCAGAAATGGCAAACGATTAGGCGCTTATCCCCATTCCGATTGCCACTTTCCGGTTTCTAACGCGAGCGCGCTTGCTATAATCGGATTGTGAAGGTAACCACGCAGCGCCTCCCGGAGAGCGAGGTGCTCCTCGAAATCGAGGTCGACCCCGAGCAGATGCAGCGCTCCCTGGATAAGGCGTACAAACGCCTCGCACAGCGCGTAGAAGTCCCCGGGTTCCGCAAGGGCAAGACCCCGCGCGAGATGCTCGAACGGCACATCGGCCGCGAGCGTCTTCTTCGCGAGGCGCATCGAGATCCTGATCCCCGAGGCCTACAACAAGGCGATCGACGAGCAGGACATCGACGCCATCGACCAGCCCTCAGATCGAGCTGGTCGCGGCTGAGCCGCTCTCGTTCAAGGCGACGGTGCCGATCCGTCCGACCGTGGACCTTGGCGACTACAAGAGCGTACGCGCAGAGAGGGAAGACGCTGAGGTACCCGAGGAGGATGTGACGGCGGCTATCGACGACCTGCCGCCGACGCTACGCCGTCCACGAGCCGGTCGAGCGTCCCGTGCAGACGGGGGACATCGTACGCGCCGACGTCCGCATCGAGATTGACGGCCAAGAAGTGTACAAGGACGACGACGCCGAGTTCCACTTGCGGCCGGACTCGCGTGATCCTGCTCCTCGGCTTCGCGGAAGGCATCGTCGGCGCGGAGAAGGGTGTTACCAAAGAAGTGAAGATCACCATGCCAGAGGGTGAGAACGAACTGGCCGGGTAAGACGGGAACGGCCACCGTCACGGTGAAGGAAGTGAAGGAGGAGCGGCTGCCGGAACTGAACGATGATTTCGCGCAGGAGGTCGGCGAGGGCTTCGCCAACCTGGACGCGCTGAAGGAGCGGATTACGCAACGACCTGAAGGAGCGCCTTGAGGCACAGGCCGAGGAGGAGTACCGGAGCAGGGCTGACGGCGCTCGTCGAGAACGCAAAGAGATCGAGTTCCCGCCTGTCCTTGTGCGATCGCGAGATCGACCGGTTCATGGACGAACAGGCGCGCTCGGTCGGGCTGGACGTCAGCGGTTACCTGGAGCTGATCAAGAAGACGCCGGAGGAGATCCGCGAGGACCTGCTGCCGGCGGCCACGGAGCGCGTGCGCCGTTCGCTGGCGCTCAGTCAGCTGGCGGAGGACGAGCAGATCGAGGCGACTCCGGAAGAGGTCAGCGACGAGGTTGAGAAGATCTCCGCAGGCTCCGGCCAGCAGGCCGCGCAGCTACGACAGATATTTTCGTCCGAAAACGGGCGTAGCGTCGTCGAGCGGAATCTACGCACCCGCAAGACAATGGACCGCCTGGCCGAGATCGCGCGCAGGACGGCGCGGTGAAGGCCAAGCCCAAGAAGAAGAAAACAGAGAAGGTAGCCGCCACAGCAGCGGCATCGAAGGAGGAATCATGACCGCGAATCAGAGCCCAAGGGCAATCATCCCATACGTTGTCGAGACCAGCGCCCGCGGCGAGCGCGCCTTCGACATCTTTTCGCTGCTGCTGAAGGAGCGCATCGTCTTCCTGGGGACGCCGATCGACGACCAGATCGCGAACCTGATCATCGCCCAGCTCCTCTACCTGGACCGCGAGGACCCGGAGAAGGATATCAACATGTACATCCACTCGCCGGGTGGTGTCGTCAGCGCCGGACTGGCAATCTACGACACGATGCAGCTCTCGAGCGTCCGACGTCGCGACGATCTGCGTCGGCAGCTGCGCCAGCATGGGCACGGTGCTGCTGCGCGCCGGCGCGAAGGGCAAGCGCTACGCCCTGCCGCAACAGCACGATCCACATCCACCAGGCGATCATCCGCGGTGTCGGCGGCCAGGCCACGCGACGTCGAGATCCACGCGCGCGAGGTGCTGCGCCAGAACCAGCTGATCCGCGAGATCCTGGCGAAGCACACCGGCCAGGACATCGAGAGCATCATCCGCGACACCGACCGCGACTTCTTCATGGATGCCCAGGCGGCGAAGGAGTACGGTATAATCGACGAGATGCTCCAGGGACAAGAAGCCGCCGTGTCCGCCCCCACGGATGGAGCGAAAGGATAAGAGATGCCGGCAAAAGGCGGCAGCCGCGTCAACTACAACTGCTCGTTCTGCGGCAAGAACCAGGACCAGGTTCGCCGCCTGATCGCCGGCCCCGGCGCCGTCTACATCTGCGACGAGTGCGTCGAGCTGTGCCGGGAGATCATCCAGGAGGACTCTGGCTCCTCCACCGTTAAGCCGAAGACGCCGCTGCAGCGCATCCCGCCGCCCAAGGTCATCTACTCAGCAGCTGAGCGAGTACGTCGTCGGCCAGGAGCAGGCCAAGAAGGTGCTCTCCGTCGCCGTCTACAACCACTACAAGCGCATCGGCGCGCAGGGCGGCGAGAACGTCGAGCTGGAGAAGAGCAACATCATGCTGCTCGGGCCCACCGGCTCCGGCAAGACGCTGCTGGCCCGTACGCTGGCCACGATCCTCGACGTGCCGTTCACGATCGCCGACGCCACCGCACTGACCGAGGCCGGCTACGTTGGTGAGGACGTCGAGAACATCCTCCTGCGCCTGATCCAGGCCGCCGACTTCGATGTCGCCAAGGCCGAGCGCGGGATCATCTACATCGACGAGATCGACAAGATCGGCCGCAAGACCGGCGACAACCCGTCGATCACCCGCGACGTCTCGGGCGAGGGTGTGCAGCAGGCGCTGCTCAAGATCATCGAGGGTTGCGTCGCCAACGTGCCGCCGCAGGGCGGACGCAAGCACCCGCACCAGGACTTCATCCAGATCAACACGGCGAACGTGCTCTTCGTCTGCGGCGGCGCTTTCCAGGGCCTCGACGCGATCGTCGACCGCCGTATGGGCAAGGGCACGCGCGGGCTCGGCTTCCGCTCCGACGTGCCGTCAGAGCAGGCCGATCCCGTCAAGACGGCCGACGAGCTGCTGATGAAGGTCACTCACGACGACCTGCTGACGTATGGGCTCATCCCGGAGTTCGTCGGCCGCATCCCGGTCGTCGTCTCGCTGCAGTCGCTGGACAAGGACGCTCTGGTGCGCATCCTGACCGAGCCGAAGAACGCACTGGCCAAGCAGTTCGAGGAGTTCTTCGGTCTGGACAACGTGGAGCTGGTGTTCACGGAGGACGCGCTGGAGGCCGTCGCCGAGGAGGCGCTGCGGCACAAGACCGGCGCCCGCGGCCTGCGCACCGTGCTCGAAGACTGCCTGCTGGACGTGATGTACGAGATCCCGAGCCGCGGCGACGTCAAGAAGTGCGTCGTCGATGCCGACTCGATCCGCGGGCTACGCCGGCCGCTGCTGTTGGCCCGCTCGGGCCAGGCGCTGGACCTCTGGGAAGAGAAACAAAAGGGCGAGACGGCGTAACTAGACGCAGAGACTCAGCGTCAAACGCTTTGTGCAGAACGCTGAAGGGTCCGCTCAACCCCCGGGCAATCTTGTTGGCTACGGAAGACTAGAGTTTCGTTCCGTTGGACCTCCAATTTCGAGAACCTTCCACATCCGAATGTGGCTGATTTTCGTCGCGTTGCTCGGCGCCTTCATGTTCGTCCTAGACTCATCGTTCTGGCGTGATCTGACGCTGTTGGGCTTCGTCATCGTGTTTCCGATTCCAATCTCATTTGTGATGTCACGCGAATCTAAAGGAAAGATACTGCTTGATCACGAGGGTCTCACCCTAAGGAGCTCACGCACCTTCCGGTGTGCCTGGGCGGATGTGGCGCAGATGTTCGTAACGTCTATTAGCGTTCGAAGCGCCACTGTCGTGTGGTTGTGCGGCGTGGCAGGGTTCGATGTCCATAAGCCGTTCATCGAGGTGAGAATTCGGAGGTCTCTTCGGTATAATCCGGTCACGGAAGACCAGTCGACTCGCGGCTGGGGGATTCCGATTGCCGTCCACAAGAGATTCCACCTCTATGCAGACGATCCTTATGAATTGATTGCTGTGGCTCAGGTACACCTGCAGCCGGGCGTTCACGCTTGACCAGCAATCCGCTAATTTGACTTCCTTCCCGCCGTCTAAGAACATCAGGGCATGACCAAGCGGCGGGTGGACACGCTCCTCGTCGACCGTGGGCTGGCGGAGACACGCGCGAAGGCGCAGGCGCTCGTGCTGGCTGGTCAGGTGCGCGCGGGCGAGCGACCCGTGGCGAAGCCCGGGCACCTCGTCGAGGAGACGCTCGACCTCGCGGTGCAACAGGGGCCGCGCTACGTGTCGCGCGGCGGCGAGAAACTGGAGCACGCGCTGCACACGTTCGGACTCGATGTCTCGGGGCTTGTGTGTGTGGACATCGGTTCGTCGACCGGCGGGTTCACAGATTGTCTTCTGCAGCACGGCGCTACTCGCGTGTTTGCTGTGGATGTGGGGAAGGGACAGCTCGACTACGGCTTGCGCAACGACGCTCGTGTGGTGGTCATGGAGGAGACGAACGTCCGGCACCTGGAATCGTTGCCGGAGCCGGTTGATTTCGTGACGATTGACGTGTCGTTTATTTCTTTGAGGTTGGTGTTGCCTGTGGTCGCCGGGTGGTTGGCGGAAACGGGGCGTAGGGGCGCAGCAACTGATTCGCTCGGCATCCGAGGGTGGTCTGATATCGATGCCTCCTTGGGAACCGAAACTGGCAGTTGCTGCGCCCCTGCAGCATCCGCAGCCGGGAGCATCGTGGCGCTGTTCAAGCCACAGTTCGAGGCGGAGAAGGGCGCGGTGCCTCGCGGGGGAGTTATCCGCGATCCGCTGCTCCACGCGACGGTGATCGGGCGGTTCACGGCGTGGTGTGTCCGGAACAAGTTCCGCGTGCTCGACCTCGCGGCCTCGCCGATCCTGGGCGCGGAGGGGAACCGTGAGTTCTTGGTCTGGTTGCGGCCGATGGCGGTGAAAGATGAATAAGGTCGGGATCTTCGTGCACCCCCGTTGGGCGTCGGCAGGGAAGCTTGCGGCAAGGGTGCGGGAAGCGGTGAAGGACGACATCGCCGACATCTGGGAGGTGTCGGAGTTCGAGGACTCGACGGTTCCGCAACGGGTGCCGGGTACGGACCTGCTGATCTGCCTGGGCGGCGATGGTACGCTGTTGCGGGCCGCTCGCAGCGTAATACCTCACAATGTGCCGATCCTGGGCGTGAACATGGGACGGCAGGGTTTCCTGGCTGAGCTACGGGCGCAGGACCTGCTCGCGAGGCTCCCTGACGTGCTCGCGGGCAAGTGCCGTGTGGAGGAGAGGGCGATGCTGCAGGCGTCCGTGCCCTCGTGGTCTATGACGTATCACGCCCTGAATGACGTTGTCGTGGGGCGCGCCAGCGTAGGACGGCCCGTTTACGTGGATGTGGCAATAGACGGCACGCGGCTTGCCGTGCACCGTTGCGACGCGTTGATTGTGGCCACGGCTACGGGTAGCACAGCTTATTCGCTATCGGCCGGTGGCCCGATCTTGCATCCCGACTCGAGAGACACGGTGCTGACGCCGGTCTCGTCGCACCTGGCGACGGCGCGTCCTCTGGTGTTCCCAGCAGAGACGGAGTTGACGCTCACGGTTAGCGGCGAGATGGCGGCGATGCTGAGCGTCGATGGGCAGGTGGACCGCACCATGACGACCGGTGAGGCCGTCACGGTAGGTATCAGCCCGCACGTGGCGCGCTTCGTACGGTTCTCGACGCCCGAGGAGCATTACGCACGCCTGGCTGAGAGGCTCGACTGGCTGCGTATCGTCAGAGCATCCGACAACCCTGAGCTGTTCGAAATCGATCGCAACCAGGCCGCGAAGTAGCTTGTCCGGCGACATCGTTCCTGAACGCGTGATCTCCTCGCGTCGGATCTATGACGGGCGCATATCCAGCCTGCGGGAGGATACCGTCGAATTGCCGAACGGACGCACCGCGCTGCGGGAGATAGTCGAGCATGCACCGGTTGTCGCGCTAGTGCCGATCGATGAAAATAGGAACGTCGTGCTCGTCCGGCAGTACCGGCTGGCGGCCGGGGAGGCGCTCCTCGAGATTCCCGCCGGCCTGATCGACGACGGTGAGAGTGTGGAGGCAGCCGCGCAGCGCGAACTGCGCGAGGAGACTGGATACCGCGCCGCGGAACTACGCTATCTCACCGGCTTCTTCGTCTCCCCCGGCTTCTGCACCGAGTTCGTCCACGTTTTCCTCGCCACCGGCCTGAGCGAGAGCCCCCTCGACGGCGACGAAGACGAGGACATCACGGTGGAACGGATTCTGCTTGCGGAGGCGGTGCGTCTGGTGGCGTCGGGCGAGATCAAGGACGCGAAGAGCATCGTGGGAATACTGCTGGCCGCCAATGCCAGCGCCTAACGCCTTCCGCGTCGGGCGCGTTGAAGCTAATAGACCGCGTTGATACAATCGCGGCGGCACGCAAGGAAATGCTGATAGGCGAGCGCTAGACACCGGAGACAGATGGCGACCAGAGCAGCGACGAACGTCAACCAACCCCACCGTCTCGGTTTCCTTTCTACGCTGCGCAAGGACATGTGGTGGGTCGAACCGGGCCTGATCGCCGTCTTCCTCACGATATTCCTCGGTTATCTGACGATCGCGGCTTTCCTCGACACGTGGGAGTACGAGATCGGCGGCTACCTTTCGCCGGTTTTCGAGCCGGCGCTCACCGGCCCGATCGACGGGCCGTTTTCGCCGGCGCTGCTGATCCTCTGGGGGCCTGTCGGTTTCCGGGCGACCTGCTACTACTATCGACGCGCATACTACCGGTCGTACCTGCTCCAGCCGCCCGCATGCGCGGTCGGCGACATCCTGCCCCGCTATAAGGGCGAATCTCGCTTTCCATTTATTCTCCAAAACCTGCACCGGTTCTTCATGTACGTGGCCCTGGTGTTCGTTGTATTCCTCTGGATCGGCGCGATTCGCAGCTTCTACAACCCGGAGGAGATCATCCGCGGGGAGTCTGTGGAGACCGGCTGGGGCATTGGGTTGGGCTCGATCGTAATCTCAATCAACGCCTTTCTGCTGATGATGTACACGTTTTCGTGCCACTCCTTCCGGCATTTTGTCGGTGGCGGGTTGGACTGTTTCTCGTGCAGCGCTTGGACGCGGGCGCGCAAGCGGCTCTGGGACCGGGTGAGCGCTTGGAATACCAACCACCGTCTCTGGGCCTGGAGCAGCCTCGTGTGGATCGTTTGCACAGACGTGTATATCCGGCTTGTGGCCAACGGGAACATCAGTGATCCAAACACCTGGGGCTTCTAGGCGAAGGCGATGGCTGAGAGCTGATGGCCACCTACGAAACACACGAGTACGACGTCCTCGTCGTGGGAGCCGGTGGCGCCGGCCTGCGGGCCGCCGTAGAGTCCTCCGTTACGGGTGCAAGGACTGCCTTGATCTGCAAGTCGTTGCTCGGTAAGGCGCACACCGTCATGGCGGAGGGCGGCATTGCGGCAGCCCTGGGAAATGTGTACCCGGAGGACAACTGGCAGGTGCACTTCCGCGACACGATGCGGGGCGGCAAGATGCTGAACAACTGGCGGATGGCCGAGCTCCACGCGCAGGAGGCGCCTGATCGCGTCCTTGAACTGGAGCGCTGGGGAGCACTCTTTGACCGTACGAAGGACGGGCGTATCCTGCAGCGGGACTTCGGCGGCCATCGCTACGCGCGCCTGGCGCACGTGGGCGACCGCACCGGGCTGGAGATGATCCGCACGCTTCAGCAGCATGCCGTCCACAAGGGCCTGGACGTGTTCATGGAGTGTACGATCTCGCGCCTGCTCAAAGACGGGGACCGCATAGCGGGTGCCGTCGGCTACCGCCGCGAGACCGGCGAAATCCTTGTGTTCAAGGCGAAGGCGGTGGTACTCGCCACGGGCGGGATCGGCAAGGCGTGGAAGATCACTTCGAACTCCTGGGAGTACACGGGCGATGGGCATTCCTTGGCCTACTGGGCGGGGGCGGACTTGATCGACATGGAGTTCGTGCAGTTCCACCCGACCGGCATGGTCTGGCCGCCGAGCGTGCGCGGGATCCTGGTGACTGAAGGTGTGCGCGGCGATGGCGGGACGCTCCGCAACTCTGAGAACAAGCGGTTCATGTTCGAGTACATCCCGGAGTTCTTCAGGGCAGAGACGGCGGACACCGAAGAAGAAGCGGACCGCTGGTACGAGGACAAGAAAAACAACCGCCGCACCCCGGACCTACTGCCGCGGGACGAGGTTGCGCGGGCCATTAACTCGGAGGTGAAGGCTGGGCGGGGTAGTCCGCACGGGGGTGTCTTCCTGGACATCGCGGGCCGGCGTCCGGCGGACTACATCAAGCGGCGGCTTCCGAGCATGTATCACCAGTTCATGAAGCTGGCGGACGTCGACATAACGAAGGTGCCCATGGAAGTTGGGCCTACTTGCCATTACGTCATGGGAGGCGTTCGCGTCGATGCCGACACGGCCGCGTCAACGGTGCCTGGTCTCTATGCTGCGGGCGAGTGCGCGGGTGGCATGCATGGAGCGAACAGGCTCGGCGGCAACTCGCTCTCCGATCTGCTGGTTTTCGGGCGTCGCGCAGGACTAGGCGCGGCGGAATACGCTCTCGGACTGGGAGCGGCGCCCGCGCCCGACTACAGCGACCTCGAAATGCTGGTGGGCGAGATGCTGGCGCCGTTCGAAAGGGAAGGCAAGGAGAACCCTTACACGATCCAGAAGGACCTCCAGGAAACGATGCAGGACCTGGTGGGCATCATTCGCGAGAAAGGCGAGCTCGAGCAGGCGCTCGTGAAAATAGAGGAGCTGAAGGAACGCGCCGAGCAGGCGGGAGTCGAGGGCAACCGCCACTACAATCCCGGCTGGCACCTGGCGATGGATCTGCAATCGTTGCTAACAGTGGCTGAAGCATCCTGCCGCGCGGCCCTGCTGCGCGAAGAGAGTCGCGGTGGTCACACGCGCGGTGACTTCCCGGCGACGGACCCCGAGTGGGGGCGCGTTAATGTGGTTGTGCGGGCAGACGATGGCGCCGGAATGAGTATCTCCAGGGAGCCGCTGCCTCAGATGCCGGATGAGCTGCGGCAACTGTTCGAGGAGAAATAGCTGATGACGGCAGTGACGATGGCGGTGTTTCGGGGGGACGTGCGCGGGGGATCGTTTGTGACCTATGAAGTGGACGCGGAGGAAGGGCAGGTCGTGCTGGACGTTGTGCACACGATCCAGGCCACGCAGGCCAACGACCTGGCGGTGCGCTGGAACTGCAAGGCGGGAAAGTGCGGGTCCTGCAGCGCCGAGGTCAACGGGCAGCCGCGCCTGATGTGCATGACCCGGATGAACCTTTTCCAGCCTGGCGAGACTATCACGATTGCTCCGATCAAGACGTTCCCAATCATCAAGGACCTGGTCACCGACGTCTCATTCAACTATGAGGTAGCCAGAGAGATCCCAGCGTTCAAGCCCCGCGATCCGGGGCCAGACGGCACATATCGCATGATGCAGGAGGACATCGAACGCGGGCAGGAATTCCGCAAGTGCATCGAGTGCTTCCTCTGCCAGAACGTCTGCCACGTCATCCGCGACCATCCGGAGAACAAGCCCAACTTCTACGGTCCGCGGTTCTTCGTGCGGCTGGCAGAGCTGGAGATGCACCCTCTCGACACGGAGGACCGGACGGAGCTCATCCGGAACGCGGCGGGAGTCGGCTACTGCAACATCACCAAGTGCTGCACTGAGGTCTGTCCGGAGGACATCCATATCACGGACAATGCGATCATTCCGTTGAAGGAACGAGTGGCGGACAAGTACTACGATCCCTTCCGCTGGATCTTCGGGAAACTATCGCGGAAATAGGGAGGCGACCGACGCAAGACGAGATTACCCCCAGCCAGAGGCCTGGATTGGCCTGGTTTCTGGCTGTGTTTCTGGCGGTCCTCGTCGTCGCCTACGCGTTCATACTGTTCTTGCTGTTGTTCGTGGTCGGTCTGAGTCAGGTGGAATCGCTGCGCGCGACCGCTGCATTCTTGCTAATCCTTTCGGCGGTCGCGTTCGGGCTTTTGCTGTTTGCGAGTTCGGACACGCTGACCGCGGGGAGCGACACCGCTCTGGAAGCTGAGGACATGGCGATTGCCCCGCGAGTGGATGCAGGGCTTGAAGACAGCGCGCCTGCCTGCCCGGACTGCGGCCAGACGAACCCAACCGAGGCGAACTTCTGCTACAACTGCGGACGACGTCTCAACCTTGCGGAACGAGAGCCTGATGACGCAACCAAAGGCACCAACTAAGGGAGAGCTCGTGGCGGCGCTGCGCGAGGGCGGAGAAGAGGCCCTGCAGAGGCTGCGGGCCATGCCGTCAGAGGCGTTCGAGCAGGGCCGCTACGAGAATGGCTGGAACGCACGCCAGATTCTGGCTCACATCGCTTCGATCGAATGGACGTACCCGCGTCTTCTTGAGGTGGCTCGGGGCGGGTCGGAACCCACCCCGCGTCCAAAGACTGAGGCTCCCGCCGCACCGTCGGCGCCGATCATGAGCTACAACGACCGACAGGTCGAAAAGCGCGCGGACGTGACCATAGAAGAGTTGCTGGCGGAATTTGAAGCGAATCGAGCATCGACGGTCGCGGCGGTAGAGGCCGCCGATGAGGCGCTCTTCAGCGTTCCGGTGAGGTCCGCTGGCGGCGCCCAGGGGCCGCTGTCCAGTGTATTGAACTACGTGGCCGTCCTGCACGTAGCCCAACACGTAAACGATATCGCGGGTTGAACGCCCCTGGCGTTCAGCCCGCGATCCTGCAGTCGCCTCGCCATCGGCGCACGGTTCAGCTCACATTCGGTGCGACCACGTAGCGGCTGCTTCCGTTTCGCCGCGAGAGGCGTCGAATAACATCGGCGGAAGAAATGGGCCTGGGTGGCGCGCGCCGGCCCTGTCAGAAGTCGGCGTCGGCGGAGCGCTTGCGGTCTATGACGCCGACCCCTTTCATGCGGGCAACAAGGAACACATCATCGTTCTGGTAGGCATCCTGCACGAGCTTGATGGCGTATCCCCAGATCTCGTTGATCTCTTCGCGGTCGTCAGTGCCGGCCGTGATCCAGAGGAAGGCGTCTTCGTGATCGTCCCGCGGGGCATCGAAGTCGAGTGTGATGCCAACGCCGGGAAACTCGCGGTTCACGGCGTTAATAATCTCGTTTGCCACTAGCTCCGTCGCCGCTCGATCTGACATGACGGGAAGAAGATAAGCGTGGGCGGCGTTGTGCGTCCATTCCGCTAGGACAGGCGTGTGAAATACTCGACATAATCCCCCGTAACGGTCACGCACGGTAAGAATTGACGTATGCGTCCAACAGAGACCCGTAAGAACTGGGTATAACGCGTCAAATCTCATTTGACCGCCCTTGTTGGGGCTCGATAGACTCCCCCAGAACCCTGCAACTCATAAGCGAATCGGTCTTTCGGGACTGCGCGCAAAGGGGAGGCACGCACCCCATGAAACCCGCTCGCCGGCTTGGCGCGTGGAGGGTCGCGCTCATATTTGTCCCTCTGGTTCTGGCAGTTCTCTGGGGCCAGGGTCAGAGCCTGCAGCCGCCGGCGGCGGTGTCGCCGGTCGCGCTGCGGCCCGTGGCGACGCCTACTCCTAGCCCCAGGCCGACGCCGGTCGTTACGGCCACGCCCGTCCCAACTCTGCCGCCGACGGCCCCGCCAACACTCCCGCCGACACCGGCCCCGACTCCGGTACCAACACCACGGCCAACGCCGCTCGTGACTCCTCCTCCACCCCCGCCGCCGCCTCCCCCTCCGCCGCCACCCGTGGTGAGCGGGATCTCCCAATCGCTGATGACTTTGATTAACCAGGGGCGGGCGTCACGCGGATTGCCTGCGCTGGCCGTGAACGCATCGCTCGCCGCCGCGGCGCAGAAATACGCCGACCTTCACTTCGCCTACGATCCGTACCACCTGAACCACGGCCTGGACGGAAATGCGCAGCAACGAGCGCTCCGCGAAGGATATTCAGGATGGATCGGAGAAGTGCTTGTCACCGGCTCAACTTCACCGCAGGTACTCTACGATACATGGATGGCCAGCGCGCCGCACGCGAATATCCTGATGGGCGACTACACCGAGTTCGGCGTCGGATGCACTGAGGGGCCGTACACGACCGGTGGCTACACGTTCCAGATTGCGCTGTGCGACGGCGTGCTGGGCAAGCGCTGACGGACCGCGTCTAAGCGCGCTGGAACAGCAGCCGCCCGTCCTCCTCGCTCGAAATCAGTCTTCCCTGTGACACTAGGTACATCAGGTGCGACAGTGCCTCTCCGATCGCCGCGCGTTTCATCCACGCCTGGAAGCTGTCGTAGCTCCCCGTCGTCCACTGCACCCGCCGCGCCACGTCCGTCGCCGACACCGTCCCCTGGTTGCCCACGGCCACCAGCATGTCGTCCAGTCGCGACACGTGGTGCACGCGCATCTCCGCCAGCCTCTTCTGCAGGTCCTTGAAGTCCCACTCGTGCGCCGGCAGCACCTGTTTCACTTTCAGCTTCGCGACCGTCTCGATGCTGTCCAGGTAGTCCTGGAGCGGGTTGGGTCGCTGTTGCGGATGCAGGCTGACATTCGGCGTGATGGTCGGAAGGACGTGGTCGCCAGTCAGCAGGAGCTGCTTCTGCTCGTCGTAGAGGCAGATGTGGCCCGGCGAATGGCCCGGCGTCCAGACGATCTCGAACGAATAGTCGCCGATTTCGAGGCGCTCGCCGCCCTTCACCATGTTGTCGGGTTCAAACGTGGAAACGAAAAAGCGCATCGGCATCGAGCCGCGCTCTATATCGGGCCTGTCCTCGGGTGGGACGCCGTGACGGGCTGCCCACTCGTCCATGTGCTTGAGAAGCTCCTCAGGGGCAACGTAGCGGCTCTGGAGGAACCCTGCCTCCGCCTCGTGCATCCAGATCGTGCATCCGGTGGCCTCCTTGAGCCGCCCGGAGAGCCCGCAATGGTCAGGGTGGGCGTGCGTCAGCACGAGCGTCTGGACGTCGTTCATCTCCGCTCCGGCTTCGTTGAGTTGTTCGTCGAGCGCATTGAAGGCGTCGTCCGTGTTCCAGCCGCAGTCGACGAGCAACGAGTCGCCGCGGCTGGAGATGAAGTAGGGCAGGACATAGGGAAGGCCGCGCGTAACCCGCGGGTGCGCCTCCAGGTCGTGCCGCATGTCGTACGCCTCTTCCTTGCGGTACTCGGGGAAGGGGCTGACGATCTGGTAGATGCCTTCGCGTATGCGCTTCAAGCTATGGCTCTCCTGGCTGCTGTAACTGAGTGCACGGAGATACCATCATATTTGGATGAGGTCATGAAGAGCCATACCGTATCGACTGCGCTCTCAAGCATGTCGCTCGCATTCGTTGTCATTCCCGCAGCAATGACTATTCCCAGTGATGGACTCGGCAACTTCGTAGGTCTGGCCGGGCTGTTCGGGTTACCGCCGGCAACGGCGATCGCCGCCTGCCCGTCACCGACGGCTCCTCGCTGGGTGCCCCTCGTGATGTTCGCTTGCCAGGCGGTTCAGTGCTTTCTGTTCATCGTTACCTGGGGCATCTTCTTTGTTCCGTCTGCACTCATGCTGCTGTTCGCGGGAATCGCACGGATGGCTGAGCCGTCGGACCGTGGTGCTACAGAGCCGACGTCACCTCGCACCTAACACCCCGGCAACCCGCCACTCACGCTTGCCCTGCTCGAGGGCATCGCCACCGTAGATGTCGTTGCAGACGATGACCGGGAAGTCCTCAACCTGCATACGGCGGATGGCCTCGGTGCCAAGGTCTTCGTAGGCCGCCACCTCGACGCTGCGGATTTGCTTGGAGAGAAGCGCCCCGGCGCCGCCGACTGCGAGAAAGTAGACCGCCCGGTACTTCGCGAAGGCTTCGCGCACCTCCGGGGAGCGGCCGCCCTTGCCGATTGCCCCTTTCAGGCCGGCTTCCAGCAGCGGAATCGTGTAACCGTCCATGCGCTCCGAGGTCGTCGGTCCGGCGGAGCCGATGATGGCGCCCGGTCTTCGCCGGTGTCGGACCGACGTAGTAGATCACCTGCCCGCGAACATCCACGGGCAGTGTTTCGCCATGTGCCAGCGCTTCGCACATCCGCTTGTGGGCGGCGTCACGAGCGGTCAACACCTCGCCAGTCAGGTAGACGTAGTCGCCGGCGCGCAGAGTCTCGATGAATTCGTTTGTCAGGGGCAGTTGAATGCGATGCTCAGCCACCGCGCTCGGTCTTGTCCAGCTCCTGGTCCAGTACGACGTTGACGACGACGTTGTCGCCGCTGCGGATCACGATCGAAGCGACAGCCAGGCTGTCGCTCTCGTTTATCTCCTGGTGCACGAGGTTCGCCGGGATGTAGATGAAGTCGCCGGGTCCCGCCTCGCCGCGGTGCTGCAGCCGGTCGCCCCAGCGGACCGTGATCCGGCCAGCGGTGACGCAGACGACGCTGTCGCATTCGCCGTGGTGGTGGGCGCCTGTGCTCGTTGCAGGATCGACGGTGACGACGCCGACCCAGAGCCGCTCGCTCTGGCAGCTCGCAGCGTCGACAGCGGCGGCGCGGTGCATGCCGGGAGTCTGTGCGGTCGCCTCTGACAGCTCGGTGGCGCGGACGATGCGGATGTCAGACATTACAGTAGTGCTTCTTTCAGACGCGCCGAGTGGCACTGGAGGTTCACCGCGACCGGCAGCGAGGCGATGTGCGTGGGGTGCGTCTCCATGTGCACGGCGAGAGCCGTCTGAGTGCCGCCCACCGCCTGAGCGTCCAAGGCCGAGCGCGTTGACCTTCTCCAGCAGCTCCGCTTCGAACTCCGTTTGCTCGGGGTCGGGGTTTGGGTCGCCCACGGGCCGCGTGAGCGCGTGCTTGGCCATGAACATGGCGTGCTCGGCCGTCCCGCCCACGCCGAGGCCGACGATTATCGGTGGGCAGGGGTTGCCGCCTGACTCCTCCACCGTCTGCAGCACGAAATCGGTGATGCCGTCCTTACCGGCGTTCGGGAGCATGATCGTGAAGCGGCTCATGTTCTCGCAGCCGCCGCCCTTGGGCATCACCTGGATGCGGAGGGCGTCTCCGGGCACGATCTCCGTGTGCACGATCGCCGGGGTGTTGTTCTTCGTGTTAGTGCGAGCCGAGAACGGCTTATCGACGATTGAGGCGCGCAGGATAGCCCTCGCTATACCCTGAGCCGACGCCCTCGTTGATTGCGTCGATCAGGTACCCGCCGTCGACGTGGACGTCCTGCCCAACCTCTAGAAAGACAACTGTCGTACCTGTGTCCTGGCAGAGGGGGAGCATCTCCTCGCGCGCCAGATCGGCGTTCAGCAGGATCTGGTCCAGAACCTTCACCGCAACGGGCGATTCCTCGCGCTTTCGGGCGGTCTTGAGGGCGCCGACGACGTCCTCGGGGAGCAGGCAGGTCGCCTCCTGGCAGAGGCGGGCGACGGTCTCCCGGATCTCGTCTACGTGTATCTCGCGCATGGCGAGTCAATGATAGCACCGCGGGGATTGGCTCGAGGGCACGTCGACGGCGCGTTGACTGAAGACGGTATAGTAACTTACGATTCGTATTGCTCCAGGATCCGCCCTACACGCCACGCTGTCAGGCAGGAGGTCACAATTGAGACTCGGAATCAACATCCCGCACATGGGTCCGGAAGCGGGCCCCGAAGCGATCACCCGCGTGGCGAAGGCGGCAGAGGGCGCGGGCTACGAGACGCTGTGGACGACGGATCGCCTCCTCTTCCCGGCAGCTCCGCGCACCCCTTACGTGGGCACGCCGGACGGCAGCCTGCCAGACGTGTACCGGCGAGTCCTCGACCCCCTGGACGCGCTCACCTATTCCGCCGCTGCGACGACGAAGATCGGCCTCGGCACGAGCGTCATCAACATGCCGTTCTACAACCCGGTTGTGTTGGGGCGGCGTCTCACGAGTATCGACGTGTTATCCGGCGGCAGGTTGCGCGTCGGCTTCGGCCAGGGCTGGTCTGCCGATGAATTTGAAGCGGTCGGCGTAGACCCGAAGACGAGGGGTCGCCGTGCTGACGAGCTGGTCCAGATCTTGCACGCCATGTGGAAGGACAATCCTGCCGAGTTCAAGGGCAAGTACTTCAGCCTGCCGAAGTCTTACATCGATCTCCGTCCAGTCCAAAAACCGCATCCGCCGATCTACTTCGCCGCTTTTGCGCCCGCCTCGATGAAGCGCATCGCTCTGTATGGAGACGGATGGCTGCCGGTGGCGATACCGGTAGATGGCATGAAACAGATGTGGCAGGGGATTCTGGGGATGGCGAAAGAGGCGGGCCGCGACACCGGCAAGATGGAGTTCGTCGTCCGCGCCAACACCATGGTCACAGATGCGCCGCTCGGCGAGAGCCGTTTCATCTTCACCGGGTCACGCGATGAGATCAAGGCCGACGTCTCCGCCTGCCGCGACATCGGCGCTGCTGAGGTGGCGTTCGACCCGTCATTCGAGGCCGAGGCTCAGAGCGTGGAGGGCTACCTGGGTCGTGTGGAGATGCTGAGGGAACTGGCCGGCTAGCTGTCCCTCGGCGTGATCCGGAACACGGGGTACTTAGCCGCGACCGCTTCGAAATCGCCCACCGGCGCATTGTGGCTCACCTCGATGATCGCCCGAGCGCCGAGCGACCACTTGAGGTAGGCCTTCAGGATCGGCGCGCGATCTTCCGCGGGCACCTCAACCAGGCTGACCTTGCGGCGCTTCCCGTGTCGGAGCACGGCCCGTCCATCGACTGCGCGAGCGTTAAGCACCCAGTCTGCGCGCTCACCCGTCACGGATACGAGGTAACGATGCCCCTCGTGGTGGCCTGTGATCAACACAGTGCTGTGCGTTTGCCCGAGCGGCGCCCCTTCGCCTCCAGGACGACGATGAACGATGGCGGCAGACCCACCGTCGCGATTCCGCGGAAAACACGGCCGTACATCGCCTCCAAGAATCCGTGAAGGCCGCCCGCCTCGGAGGTGCGGGAATCGTCACTCATGCTGGTGCCCTCTCGTCTTGCTTACGGCAGGAGCTTATCTTCCAGCGCCCGCAGGCGCTGGCTAAGCACCGGCAGGATGTCCAGCGCCACCTGCGGGTTTGTCCTTATCAGCCCCAGGAAGTCCCAGCGCACCAGCACGATGCATTCGCAATCGTTTACCGCGCGCACGCTCGCTGACCGTGGGAAGCCGTCGAGCAGGGCCATTTCACCGAAGAAGTCCAGTTCCTCGAGCGTATCCAGCACCACGGCGTCGTCCCTCTCCATCCCCTTTACTACATCAGCTTTGCCGCTCACCATGACGAAGAACGCTGTTGCGTCTTCACCTTCCTTGACAAGAACGGCGCCCGGTGCAAAGCGCTGGACCTTCGCGGCTTTCGCCACGGACTCGAGGCTGTTCCGGCTCAAGTGCTGGAAGATCGGTGCCCTGACGATCGCTTCTCCGGGTTCCATTGGACCCTCCTTAATGCAGGTATTCTATACTGCAAGCACCGTCGGTGAGGCGCGTCGCCTCCGGCGTCTACTTCTTCGTGGCGGCTTTCGGCTTTTCGATCAGCCCCACCAGCTCGCGCGTCGACTCCGCGGCGGTTCGGATGCCTTCGATCTCGTCCTCCCAGAGCGGCGGCTCGTAGACGGCCTCGATGCCACCGGCGCCCAGCTTCAGCGGGCAGGCCGACGTAGGCGCCCTTGATGCCGTACTGGCCGTCCGCGAGGACGGCGCAGGGCAGGATGCGCTTCTTGTCGAGCAGGACCGCCTCCACCATCTCGACCGTGGCGGCGGCCGGGGCGTAGTAGGCCGAGCCGGTCTTCAGCAGCCCGACGATCTCGGCGCCGCCGTTCTTGGCGCGCTGGACGCAGGCCTCGATCTTCTTCTTCGTGAGGAGCGTGGTCAGCGGGACGCCGCCGACGTGCGCGGTGCTGACGATCGGCACCATCGTGGCCTCGGTGTGGCCGCCGAGCACCTGCGCGTGCACGTCCTGCACCGAGGCCTTCGTCTCCCAGGCGATGAAGGTGCGATAGCGGGCGCTGTCCAGCATCCCGCCCTGGCCCGACGACGCGCTCCGGCGGGAAAGCCGCTGGCCTCCATCGCGACGTGGCACATCACGTCCATCGGGTTGGCGAAGATGATGAAGACGGCCTTCGGCGACGCCTTAGCGGCGCTTCCGGGCGACGTCGCCGACGATGCCGGCGTTGATGTTCAGCAGCTCTTCGCGGGTCATGCCGGGCTTGCGCGGGACGCCGGACGTGATCACGACGACATCCGAGCCTTTTGTGTCCGCCCAGTTGTTGGAGCCGGTGATCTTCGCCGTGAAGCCGACGTGGGCCGCCTCCTCCGCCAGGTCGAGCGCCTTGCCCTGCGGCAGCCCCTCGACGATGTCCTGGAGCACGACGTCGACGTAGCCGGTCTCCGCCAGCCTCTGCGCCATCGTGCCGCCGGTCATCCCGGCGCCGACGATTGTTACCTTTGCTCGCATATGTCCTACTTCCTGCCTCTGTACGTGTCGGTGCGATCTTCAGCGGCTGTCCTGCAGTACTGCTCTACCAGTCGCTCAGTTCCAGCCTGGTACTCGTTCCAGCGCTTGCCAGCCCGGGTCTTCACCACTCGAGATGTAGTCGGCGAACTCCGCGCCCTTGGCGCCGGTGTCGCGGCCGGTCATGACCAGCCGCTTCTCGAAGTGGCCGCAGATGTCCAGCGCCATCTCCAGCTTCGCGCCGCGGTCGGCGAAGCCGATGTGGTTCAGGAGCATGGCGCCGGCGCGGATCATGCTGCTGGGGTCGGCGTACTCCGCGCGGCCCTCGTCGACCATGCGCGGCGCGCTGCCGTGGATCGCCTCGAACATGGCGTAGCGCTTGCCGATGTTGGCGCTGCCCGCCGTGCCGACGCCGCCCTGGAACTCGGCCGCCTCGTCGGTGAGGATGTCGCCGTAGAGGTTGGGCAGGACGACGACGCGGAACTCGGTGCGGCGCTTCGGGTCGACCAGCTTCGCGGTCATGATGTCGATGTACCAGTCGTCCCAGGCGACCTCGGGGTACTCCTTCGCCATCTCGCGCGCGGTGTCGAGGAACTTGCCGTCGGTCGTCTTGATGACGTTGGCCTTGGTGACGACGGTCAGCTTGTTGATGCCGTTCTTCGCGCGCGTACTCGAAGGCCAGGCGGATGATGCGCTCGCTGCCCTGCGTCGTGGCCACTGTGAAGTCGATCGCCAGGTCGTCGGTGACGTGGACGCCTGCGCTGCCGAGCGACGTAGGCGCCCTCGGTGTTCTCGCGGAAGAACGTCCAGTCGATGCCCTGCTCGGGCACGCGCACCGGCCGCACGTTGGCGAAGAGGTCCAGCTCGCGGCGCATCGCCACGTTCGCGCTCTCGATGTTCGGCCAGGGGTCGCCCTTGCGCGGCGTGGTCGTCGGGCCCTTGAGGATGACGTGGCACTTCCTTCAGCTCGGCGAGGACGTCGTCCGGGATCGCCTTGCCGACGGCGGCGCGGTTCTCGATCGTCAGCCCCTCGATCGTGCGGAAGACGACCTTGCCGCTCTCCACCTCCGGCGCCAGCAGGTGCTGCCAGCACGCGCTCCGCCTGCGCCGTGATGTACGGGCCGATGCCGTCGCCGCCGCAGACGCCGATGACGATCGGCTGCAGCGAGGCGTAGTCGACCCACTCCTCGTCCCGTCTTCATCCGCTCGACGCGGGCGAGCTGCTCCTCGAGCAGCCGGCCGAAGTGGTCTTTGGCACGGTCTAAGGCTTCGTTGGTCAAACTGTGGTTCTCCGGATGGCTGTGCGCGTTGGTGCTTACGGACGCCGTGTGGAAGGCTGAAGCCATCCGCTACATTTGGGCGCCTGCACAAACATATCGGGGCAACGGATAATGGACAAGCGATGAGATGGCATCACGTCTTTCAGGCAAGCGCCCTTGCTGCGCTCCCGCTGCTGCTCGGACTTCTTGGCTGCTCAGGTGGGGCAACTCTTGACAATGACGCGTCCGCAATCTGCACGCCAGGTCAGCCCGCGCCTCAATCAATGGTGCCCACCGTAAGTCGCGACGAGGCCATCGTAGCGGCACAGGCTGCAGGCGCAGGAGCGGCGGTCAAGGAAGCACACTTGGAATACTTCGCGGGCGGCTACTACGAGGGACCGCCAAACGGCGGAACGCCTGTACGATGCCCGCTTGTCTGGGCCGTGACCTTTGACGCGAGCGGGTTTATCAACTGCCGACTAGCATTTGTCGATGCGACGACCGGAAAACTCTTGGCGTCGAGCGAAAGTCAGGCTTCCTGTGAGGAGAGGCTACCGAACAGCCCAACTACCCGCTAGAAACGAGGCGACGCACGATCATTGGCAGGATGCCGCCGTGGCGGTACTGCTCGACCTCCAGCGGGCTGTCGATCCGCACGACCGCCTCGAACGTCTTCTCGTGCCGTCGTCGGCCCGGGCGCGCACCTTTACCTGCTTCCGCGGCTTCAGACCGTCGCGACAGGCCCTCGATGTCGTACGTCTCGTCGCCCGTCAGGCCGAGCGAGGCGCGGCCCTCGCCCGGGAGGAACTCCAGCGGCAGCACGCCCATGCCGATCAGGTTCGAGCGGTGGATGCGCTCGTAGCTCTCGGCGATGACGGCGCGCACGCCCAGCAGCGCTGAGCCCTTCGCCGCCCAGTCGCGCGAGCTGCCGATGCCGTACTCCTTGCCGGCGATCACGAGCAGCGGCACGCCCTCCTGCCGGTAGCGCATCGCCGCGTCGTAGATCGTCATCTCGTTCGCCGTCGGGAAATGTGCGTCGTCCAGCCGCCTTCAGTTCCCGGCGCCAGCTCGTTGCTGCAGGCGGATGTTGGCGAACGTGCCGCGCATCATCACCTCGTGGTTGCCGCGGCGCGACCCGTAGCTGTTGAACTCGCGCGGCGAGACGTCGTGCTCCTCGCAGGTACATCGCCGGCCGGGCTGTCCGAGCGCGATCGAACCGGCCGGCGAGATGTAGTCCGTCGTCACCGAGTCGCCGACCATCACCAGCACCCGCGCATCATGGATGTCGGTGATGCCGCGGCGGCTCGTCGGGGACGTCGCGGACGAACGGCGGCTCGCGCAGGTAGGTCGAGTTCGGGTCCCACTCGTAGAGCGCGCCCTCGGGCACGTTCAGCGACCACCAGCGCTCGTCGCCGTCGAAGATGTGCCGTAGGTCTCCTTGAAGATTTCCGGGCGTGACGGCTCGCTCGACCGCCTGCGCGATCTCGCGCGATGACGGCCAGATGTCGCGCAGGCAGCACGGGCTCACCGTGCTTGTCCGTGCCCGAGCGGCTCGGTTCGCAGGTCGGTGTCGACGGTGCCGGCGAGGGCGTAGGCGACGACCAGCGGCGGCGAGGCGAGGTAGGCGGCGCGCACCTGCGGGTGGATGCGCCCCTCGAAGTTGCGGTTGCCGCTGAGCACCGCGGCGACGACGAGGTCGTTGTCGTCCACGGCCTGCGCCACGGGCTCGTCCAGCGGGCCGCTGTTGCCGATGCAGGTCGTGCAGCCGAAGCCGACGAGGTTGAAGTGCAGCTTCTCGAGGTCGTCCAGCAGCCCGGCGCGGCTCCAGGTAGTCGATGACGGCGCGCGAACCCGGCGCGAGGCTCGTCTTGACGAACGGCGGGACGCTCGAGGCCGCGCTCGACGGCCTTCTTGCGCGACCAGCCCCGCGGCCAGCATCACCGAGGGGTTCGAGGTGTTGGTGCAGCTCGTGATCGCCGCGATCACGACGGAGCCGTGGCGCAGCGTCTCCCGGTCGTGCGTTGAAGGCGACGGGGACTTCCTTGGGATTGCGGGTCGATCGCCACGGCTCACGCCGCCGTCGGGCGCCTTCTCGCTTGCGGTGCCGCCCTCCCAGTCGAACCGCTCCTTGCTCGTCTGGTAAGTGCGGAACTGCTCCTGGAAGGCCTCCGCGCAGGCTGTCCTGCACGGCGCCCAGCGGTACGCGGTCCTGCGGACGTCGCGGCCCCGCCAGGCTGGCCTCGACGGTCGCCAGGTCCAGCTCCAGGAGACTCCGTGAACGACGGGTCCGGCGTCTTGTCCTCGCGGAAGAGGCCCTGCGCGCGGCAGTAGCGCTCGACGAGGTCGATCAGGCGCCGGGTCGCGGCCGGTCAGCTGCAGGTAGCGCAGCGTCTCGGCGTCCACCGGGAAGTAGCCGCAGGTCGCGCCGTACTCCGGGGACATGTTGGCGATCGTCGCGCGGTCGGGCAGGCTGAGGTTGCTCAGACCCGGTGCCGAAGAACTCGACGAACTTGGCCGACGACGCCGTACTTGCGCAGCATCTCGGTGACCGTGAGCACGAGGTCGGTCGCCGTGACGCCCTCGCGGAGCGCGCCGGTGAGACGGAACGCCGATCACCTCGGGCGCCAGCAGCGGCAGCGGCTGGTTGAGCATCGCTGCCTCGGCCTCGATGCCGCCGACGCCCCAGCCGAGGACGCCGAGACCGTTGATCATCGTCGTGTGCGAGTCGGTGCCGACGAGGGTGTCCGGGAACGCGATCGTCTTGCCGTCCCCCTTCTGCGTCTGCACGACCGGCGCCAGGAACTCCAGGTTCACCTGGTGCACGATGCCGGCGCCCGGCGGGACGACGCGGAAGTTGCGAAACGACTTCTGCGCCCAGCGCAGGAAGGCGTAGCGCTCGCGGTTGCGCTCGTATTCGCGGTCGACGTTGATGCGGAAGGCGTCCGGTATCCCGAAGGCGTCGACCTGCACGGAGTGGTCGATCACGAGGTCGACCATGAGGTCCGGGTTCACGCGCTGCGGGTCGCCGCCCTTGCGCGCCATCTCGGCGCGGAGCGCCGCGAGGTCGGCCACGACCGGGATGCCCGTGAAGTCCTGCAGGAGCACGCGCGCCGGCAGGAACGGCAATGGTTCCTTCGGACACGGCATCGGGACGCCAGTGCGCCAGCGCCGCGACCGCATCCTCCGTGACAACGAGGCCGTCCACCCGCCGGAGCAGGTTCTCCAGCACGATCCTCAAAGAGAACGGCAATCGCGAGATATCAGCAATGCGGCCGAGGGCGTCGAGCCGATAGTAGGAAACGGGGCCAGAGGGTGTATCGAGCATAGCGAGCGCGCCGAAGGAATCAATGCGGGAGGTCATGGCTGATTCGATTGTAACCGGCGGCTAATCGTAGCTACAGCGCCGTCGGGGCTGCTAGCTGATGTTCGCGCGCGTCTGTGGCCTAAGAGAACCGCTTCAGATACTCCGCGAGATCAAACTCGTTCCGCTCGGACTCGAACTCGTGCGCCGTCCGCTCGAAGACGCCTCGCTCTTCTTCGTAGAACACACCCAGGTTGACCTTCTCCTCGGTCGCGGCCAGTGAGATGGCCTTGCCGAGGTCGTGGCGGTCCCAGTCCTCCGGGAGGTCGGTCACGTGCTCGTCGTAGTAATCGTAGGTATTGAAGAACTCCGCGCACGGGCTCTGTACGTGCAGAAACGAGAAGCCCTTGTGCTCGATCCCCTGCTGGATCATCGCGGCCAGCTCGTTGGGTTTGGCGGAGTATCCGCGGGCCACGAACGTGGCGCCCGCCGTCAGCGCTACCAGTACCGGCCTCGCCGGCTTCGTGATGACCCCGTACGGTGTCGACTTCGTTTTCTGCCCGATGAGCGAGGTCGGCGAAGCCTGTGCCTTTGTCAGCCCGTATGTTTGGTTGTCCATCATCACGCAGGTAACGTTGATGTTCCGTGCCGCGGCGTGAGGGAAGTGGCCGGCGCCGATCGCCATGAGGTCGCCGTCCCCGCCCATTACGAGCACTGTGAGGTCCGGGTTTGTCAGCTTGATGCCGGTGGCCACGGGGAGGGAGCGTCCGTGAACGCTGTGGAACCCGTATGTGCTCATGAAGTAAGGAGTCCGGCTCGAACAGCCTATCCCGGACACCACCACCACGTCCTTCTTCTGCAGTTGAAGCTGCGCAAGCGCCTTGTACGTTGCGCTCAGCACGCCGAAGTCGCCGCAGTCCGGGACACCAGACCGGCTTGTCGCCGCTCTTGTAGTCCTTTACCGTCAGTACTTCTATCGGCTCCGCCTGGGCGACCTGTGCGCCGTTACGCGTAGGCATGTTCGAGTACCTCCTCGATCCTGGCCATGATCTCACGGGGCGTAAACGGCAGCCCGCCGATCTTGTTCATTTTCAACGGTTGCACCCCCAGCCTGGCGGACAGGTGATGCGCGAATTGCCCCTGGTAGTTGCATTCTGGTACGAGGATCCGTTTGCAGGAGTCGATGAATGCCCGAAGTTGCTTCTCGGGCAGCGGGTTCAGGCATCGTGGGTGCATCGCCGCTACCTTGTATCCTCGCTCGCGCGCCCGGTCCACGGCCTCGCGGATCGAGCCCTGCGTGGCGCCCCAGCCGATGATCCCGAGGTCCGCCTCTTCGTCGCCGTATCGTGGGGCGAACTCGGGAGTGTCGATGTGGGCCTGGACGGCTTCCAGCTTCTTGAAACGCTTCAAAGTCATCTGCTCATGAATTTGGGCCGAGAGCCGGGGGTGTCCTCGCTCATCGTGTTCGAGGCCGGGCGCGACGTACGTCTGCGGATCGGTGCCGGGAATGGCCATGGGTGATACGCCGTCCGCCGAACCGAGTTCGAAGCGCAGGTAGTCCTCGGGCGTCGTGCCGTTGGGCCGCAGCCGCTCCATGACAGGGAAGCCCTCCGCGTCCACGGCCTCTATAGTCTCGCTCCGGTGCGAGAGAGACTGGTCGGACATGATGATCACGGGCATCTGAAAGCGCTCGGCCAGACCGAAGGCCAGCACCGTGACCCGGAAGCAGTTCTGGACCGACGCCGGCGCCAGAACGATGCGGGGGAAGTCCCCGTGTCCGCCGTACAGCGCGTGGAAGAGGTCACTCTGCTCCAGTTTTGTCGGCATGCCAGTGCTCGGCCCCGACCGTTGGGCGTTCACGATCACGACCGGTATCTCGGCCATCGAGGACAGGCCCATCAGCTCCGTCATCAGCGAGAAGCCGGGGCCGGACGTGGCCGTCATCGCCCGCGTCCCCGCGTACGAGGCGCCGATCACGGAGGCCAGCGCCGCCATCTCGTCCTCGGCCTGCAGGCAGACCCCGCCGAGCCGCGGAAGCTGGATTGCCATCGTCTCCAGGATGTCGGAGGCGGGCGTGATCGGGTAGCCGGCAAAGTACCGGCAGCCCGCGTGCAGCGCGCCGGCAGAGATGGCGTCGTTGCCGCTCATCACCAGCCGGGCGACGTGATCCGCTGTGCCGAGCCAGAACTTGTCTTGCTTCTGGATCTGTCTTAGTGTGCTCGTAAGCCGAACCGCAGCGCCTGCAGGTTCTTCTCCAGCAG
This sequence comes from uncultured Chloroflexia bacterium, assembly GCA_963717065.1. Taxonomy (GTDB): domain Bacteria; phylum Chloroflexota; class Dehalococcoidia; order SM23-28-2; family RBG-16-64-32; genus CAVQVC01. Next base: position 667,753 of record CAVQVC010000001.1, read on the forward strand.
CTCGGCACGCCGCTTGTAGCGGTTGGTCACGCCCTCTTCCAGCGTCCCCAGGTTGAGGCCGAAGAGGCCGGCCATCACGCCGAGAATGAGCACGTTGGTACCGCGCACGAAGTCCAGCTCCTCGCGCGCCATCTGCTGGAACGGGATCGCGTACTCGATCGCTCCATCGTGCTGCGGCGCAACGAGGTTCGGAGTCATAGATGAGAACGCCGCCGTCGTTCAGGTCATCCTTGTGCAGCTCGTAGGCCTCCTGGTCAAAGACGATCAGGATGTCGCAGCCGTCGCCGAGCGAGATAGACGGGTTTGTTCGAGATCCGTACCTGGAACCAGGCGTGGCCGCCCTTGATCTCGGCGGGATACGTGCGGAATGTAAACGTTCGGAATCCGATCCTGGCGGCAGCGGTCGCGAAGTTCTCGCCCGTGCTGATGACGCCGCCGATCGCCGTGTCACCGCCAATGCGGATGACAAAGTCGTCCCGGACGCGGACAGTTGAATCGTGCTTGGTCACGGTCGCTCCTTAACTCTCTCTCGCGGCCCTTGCTGCCAAATGGGGCGCCGACCGGCCAACATATTAGTCCGGCTTCCTCGGGCGGGACAGAGGCCCAATCGCGGCCTCCGGGAGGTGACAGCATAGTTCTTGGAAGTCCAACCTGATTCTATCATGAGTGGCGTAGCCCCGCTAGATATGACGGAATCGAGGCGATGATGTTGTATAATGGCGCCATTCTGAGGCCGGAAGGCCCCTATCGCCGCACCTGAGGAGCCACTCGATGATCAAGGCCTACGTTCTCGTAGTTACAGACCCCGGAAAGACACGCTCCGTGCACGAAGAGATCTCGAAGATCCCCAACATCGTCGAGCTCCATGAGGTGATGGGCCCCTATGATCTCGTCGTCGAAATCGAGGTCCAGAGCCTTCAGGACATACCGCAGATCCTCGGTGAGCGCATCCGGACGCTGGACGGCATCCAGAGCACGACAAGTCTGGTCACGTTGCCCGACTAGGGCAGGGTTCACGGGAGCTCAGTCGCCCCCGGCCGCCTCAATCTGCACGAGCAGGTCCCCCTCGGATACTCGCGCTCCCGCCGCTACACCCACTTCCTTCACAGTACCCGCCAGCGGAGCCGTGATCTCATTCTCCATCTTCATCGCTTCGATAATGAGCATGACCTGGCCCTCGGTTACCTCGTCGCCCGGTTTCACGTCGACGCGGATCACCCTCCCGGTCATCTGAGCGACTACTGCGCCCCTCGCGGTCGTGGGGCCCTTCTTTGCACCTTTCGGCTTCGCCTTGATTGTCGAAGCCCGGCCCGTCACCTCGACCTCGTACTCCTTGGCATCGACGAGCAGTTTCACCGGGCCCTCTTCAGGGAGGGCGTCAGGCATCTGCACCGCGAACGGCTTCTCGTTTACGTAGACGGTGACGATGTTCCCGCGCCGCACCGTGCGCAGGCTGAAGCTCGCGTCGCCTACGGTGATGGAGTCCGCGCCCGGCTGGACATCGAACTCCTGGTCTCCGATCGTTAGCTTCATCCGCCTCTCAGCCCGCGCTGCCTCGCGGCCATCCTCCAGGGATCAATCGCGTGGCCGTGGCCGTTCGCTGCCGGAGGGCCCGCTCCTCTTTGCTCGTCCGCGAACGATGCCGCGATGGCGGCGACGACTTCCTTCTCGAGTCCGGCGCCGGCGTCCCTCCACTCGAAGAACTCCCTCGCGACCGGCGGAAAGAGCACGTAGGAGAGCACGTCCTCGTCCGAGTGTGCGAGCGTGCCGACCTCCGCCTTCGCCTTATCGAGCTCCGGTTCCAGGAGGTCAGCCGGCCGGCCGGTGATCGGCTTCTCCCCGCCGCCGACCGTCTTCAGGATGTCGTCCTTGATCGGAGCCGGCGTTTCTCCGTACTGGCCGAGAACGACAGCCTTCGTTTCTTTGCTTACCTGCTTGTATCGCTCGCCGTAGACGACGTTGAGCACTGCCTGCGAGCCCACGATCTGGCTTGTCGGTGTCACCAACGGAGGGTAACCCGTGTCTTCCCTCACCCTTGGGATCTCGTCCAGCACTTCCTTCAGCTTGTCGGCCGCACCAAGCTCTCGCAGTTGCGAGACGAGGTTGGAAATCATGCCGCCGGGCACCTGGTGAAGGAGCACGCCCGTATCCACCTTGACGTTGCCCTCGAAGGCGGCGTACTTCTTGCGGACGTCGCCGAAGTAGTCCGCCAGGTGGGTTAGCTGTTCGAGGTCCAGCTTCGTGTCCTTGGCCGTCCCCTCGAACGTCGCTACCAGCGATTCCGTCGCCGGCTGTGACGTCCCCTGCGAGAGAGTCGACAGTGCGCAGTCGATGACGTCGAGGCCGGCCTCGATCGCCTTGACGTAGGTCATCTCGGCCATGCCGCTGGTGCAGTGGCAGTGCATCTGGATCGGTAGGCTGACCGTCTCCTTGACGCTCTTCACGATCTTGTAGGCTTCGTATGGGTGCAGTAGGCCTGCCATGTCCTTAATGCAAATGCTGTCGCAGCCCATCTCTTCGAGCTGCTTGGCTTGCTTCGCGTACATGTCGGCCGTGTGGACGGGGCTGATGGTGTAGCAGACGGTCCCCTGCGCGTGGCCGCCGGCTTTCTTCACGGCCTTGATTGCCGTTTCCAGGTTCCGCAGGTCGTTCAGGGCGTCGAAGATGCGGAAGATGTCCATCCCGTTCTTCACGGCGAGCTGACAGAAGCGCTCGACGACGTCATCGGCGTAGTGCCGATATCCGACGACGTTCTGCCCTCGCAGCAGCATCTGCGTCGGCGTCTTCTTGAAGCGCTTCTTCAGCTCTCGCAGGCGGTCCCAGGGGTCCTCGCGAAGGAAGCGCAGCGCCGTGTCGTAGGTTGCCCCGCCCCAGATCTCGACGCTGTGGAACCCCGCCTCGTCCATCTCTTCGGCGATCGGCAGCATGTCCTCCGTGCGCATGCGTGTCGCGAGCAGGCTCTGGTGGCCGTCGCGCATTGTGGTATCCGTTATCTTCACGCCCATCCGTTTGCCCCTTCCGGAAGCGTCTCTTCGTCGGTCAGCTCATCCTCAGCCGGCGCCGCGCTTGTCGAGAGCGCCCAGACAACACCGCAGAGGATGGCCGTCAGCGCTGACAAAGCGGTCAGTGCGTGAAGCTGCGGGGTCACGTCCCCGGAGAGCTCCACGAACGTCGACTGCAGGTCCGGGGCGCCGACCGCCCTCCACGTGGTCATCGCGTTCCATCCCGCTACCACGAGCGCACCCAGTGAGCTGAACGCGACCAGCAGGGTGGCCCATCGGGTCAGCCCGGACCAGAACAGAGCGGCGCCCGCTCCAGCGATTACAAATGCGCCGAGCAGAGCCGTGATGTAGCCGTCTCCGGCATCGCCGCGGCAACTGCATGGGTTCGTGCGCTGATCTGCGACATCGGCGGGCTGGTTGTAGTCGTCGCCGACGACGCGGCCGATCTGCGTGCCTGGAATCGAGAACGAGACGTAGTCTCCTGGATTGTCACCGATGTTCTCGAATTGCACCCAGGGTGCAAAGGAAAGTCCGATGATCAGGAGCCCGCAGATGGCGATCGCGAAGAGCACGACTCGGACTGCTGTGGGAGTCTGCGGCTGTGCCGGAGCTTCGGCCGGCGGTTCGTCCTGCATAGCCGCCGCCTACAGCGGGATGTTCCCGTGCTTCTTCGGCGGGTTCGTGTCTGCCTTGTTCGCCAGCATCTCCAGCGCCCGGATCACCTTGATGCGAGTCTCTCTGGGGTCGATCACGTCGTCGACGAATCCTCGCGAAGCGGCAACGTACGGATTTGCGAAGCGCGCGCGGTAGTCCGCCAGCACTTCTTTGCGTCGCTCATCAGGATCGGATGCGGCCTCGATATCGCGACGGAATATGACATTCGCCGCCGCATCAGGTCCGGTGACCGCGATCTCGGCGCCCGGCCAGGCGTAATTGATGTCCGCGCGCAGGTGCTTGGAACCCATCACGAGATAGGCCCCGCCGTAGTCCTTGCGAAGGATAACGGTGATCTTGGGCACCGTCGCCTCCGCGTAGGCATAGAGGAGCTTTGCGCCGTGAACGATGATCCCACCGTATTCCTGTCCCGTCCCCGGCAGGTACCCCGGTACGTCTACCAGCGTCACGACCGGGATGTTGAAGGCGTCGCAGAAGCGCACGAAACGCGCGCCCTTGCGCGACGAGTCCACGTCCAACACGCCGGCAAGATGCATCGGATTGTTAGCCACGATGCCGACGACGTTGCCGTTCATCCGCCCGAACCCGACTGCGATGCTCCTTGCGTAACCGGCGTGGACCTCCATGAAGTCGCTGTCGTCGAGGATCGACTCGATCACGACGTGGACGTCGTAGGGCTTGCTCGGGTCCTCGGGGACTGAGCTCGTCAGCTCTTCGCAGAGGCGATCCGGCGGATCGGCGCTCTCCATATAAGGGGGGTCTTCCACGTTGTTGGAGGGCAGGAACGACACCAGCCGGCGCACCTCTTGCAGGCACTCCTGGTCGCCTTCGATGGCAAAGTGGGCGATGCCGGTGCGGGTGCTGTGCACGCTGGCGCCGCCCAACTCCTCGTGGGTCACTTCTTCGGCCGTAACGGCCCGGACGACGTCCGGGCCTGTGATGTACATCTGGCTGGTCACGTTTGTCATGAAGATGAAATCGGTGATCGCGGGTGAGTAGACGCCACCACCGGCTGCCGGGCCCATGATCACGGATATCTGCGGCACGACCCCCGAGGCGAGGACGTTTCGCGTGAAGATCTCCCCATAGCCCTTCAGCGAGACGACGCCTTCCTGTATTCGAGCGCCGCCGCCGTCGTTAAGGCCGATTACGGGCGACCCGTTGCGCATCCCGAGGTCCATCACCTTGCAGATCTTCTCTCCTGCTGCTTCCGAGAGAGAGCCGCCAACGACAGTGAAGTCCTGCGCGTAAACGTAAACGATGCGTCCATCGATTTTGCCAAAGCCGGTGACGACGGAGTCGCCCAGGTATCGCTGTTTGTCCAGTCCGAACTCGTTCGACTGGTGCGTCACGAGCGCGTCCATCTCCTCGAACGATCCTTCGTCAAGCAGGATGTTGAGGCGCTCGCGGGCGGTCAATTTGCCGCGCTTGTGTTGCGCCTCGATGCGCTCCTCGCCGCCGCCGAGGCGTCCCTGTTCCTTCAGCCGGAGCAGTTCAGCGAGCCGGTCTGGCGTGGGTTCAGAAGCCGCTGGCTTCGCCTTCTTTTCGTCGATTGCCATAGATGTCCAAGATAAGTAGCGGGGGCCGTCTATAGCCCCCGTCTATCGCCCGCCGATGGTAGCATAGCACCCCCTCGCGGGCAAGAATAAGTTGCTGGCCACACGACAGGAAAGGAAGAGACGGGCCCGAAGGCCCGCCCCGTCCCGAAAGAAGGAAACGCGTTGCGCTATTGGCTCTTAGAATCGTCCCGGCGGTGAGTTGAAGCCGGTGAAGGGAGTGGTGTGCTCCTCCCAGCGCCTCACCCGAAGGACGTTGTCGACCTGGTTTCCCACGTCGAACCGCATCCGGTTCATTCCGAACGCTTTGCCCGCAGGAAACTCTCGGCCAGCGGGTTCGCTCCTGCCGATGAAATCGCGCCCGATGGCAGTGATTGGCTCCTGTGTGGCGGGGATGAAGGACGTTGCCCCGTTCATCCCTGCGGTCGGTGCCTCGTCGATAACAACCGGTTCTTCCGTCTCGGCCGACGTCTCGTCCGCAATAACGTCGTCCGCGACCGTTTCCAGTGCGCTCTGGCCGGCAGCCTCATCGCCGCCCCCCGCCTGCTCATCAAACTCGGTTTGGTTCAGGTTATTGCCACTCTCATCATCGTGAGTGTCTTCCTCGACGGCTGCCGCGTCCTGTCCGGCCGCGTCGAAGAGAGCCTCGATCGGGTCGTCCTGGGTCGATACGAATACCGGCTCAGAGACCGCGCTACGCAGCGTCTTGGCGGCGACGCGCTCGAGCCGTGTGGGCTCTGTGAAATGAGGAGTGTCGAGAGGTTCCTCCGAAATCTCAGGAGCTGTCCCGGGCGAAAGGCGAACGGTCCCTTCGACGCCGATCACCAACTGGATCGGAACCGCCCAATACACAAGGACCAGCGACGGATCGAGGCCCCGCCCCATTTCATACTGCACGAACGAAAGGGCCATTCCGATGTCCAGGAAAGAGAAGGGGTAGACGATGTCGGAACCGGCTTCGTGGCGGACCAGTACGATCGCTTCGACGGTCGAATCGCTGCCCGGCTCGGGCTTGACGATAGGCTTCGATGTGCTGGCCCAGAAAGCGACGAGTCCCGTGTCGGTCCTCGTGCCAAAGCTGCGCTTCACGAACTCGGCGGCCGGCTCCACCTGTGAGAACGTGGTCAGCTGGAACGAAGCTAGCCCGGAGGCATCGGACGCCAGCAAGATCAGGTGCGGTGCACCAGTGACCGGCTCCTCAGTGTGATTGTTCTCAATCTCTTTGACTGGCGGACTGCCGCGGAAGGGCCATTTGCCTATCCATCCCATCTCGTCTTACCTCCCCGTTGTAAGCGATGCACTTGCGATTCGAGCGCGCCGGGTCGCTACTGTCGGCGAGCGCTACAACACGAGTATCGCGTGCGGCGGTGAACGTGGAGGTTAACCAATCGACAACGAAAGTAAAGGCTCGGTTAAGACGGGGGTTCTGTCGCGGTCCATTCAGCCGCTGAAGGCACGCCAGCCAGCCCCTTCGCCTCGCTGACTGCGCGCACGACAGCGCGCTCCATCGCCCTTCCGGCGAGGGTGCCGAGTTGGAGCAAGTCGGTCGGCGTGTCGTTGCGGCAGGTCGCCAGTGCAAACACTGTGTCTCCGTCCACGGGGCTGTGCGCTGGGCGGATGGTGCGCGCGAACCCCGCCTGTGCCATCACGGCCAGGCGGTAGGCGTCGTCCTTGTTCAGCGCTGCGTCAGTTGCTATGACGCCAAGAGTGGTGTTGCGAGTGCTGGCCTCTGCCCCTTCCATGAGTGGCGACAGTGGTGGCGCCTTCCTCATCTGCTCGATGGTGCTCTCGAAGGCGCCGGGCTCACTTCCACGCGGCCCGGCGATCACGCGCGCGGTCTCCGCGTCGACAACCTCACCCCAGCAATTGACGACGGCCAGGGCGCCGACCGTAATGCCCGACGCAGTCTGCTCGGCGGTGGTCCCGAGGCCCCCCTTCATCGCGCGTTCAGTGAGCATCGCCTTACCGACGGTCGCCCCCGTTCCCGCGCCGACGCTTCCCTCCGCTATCGGTCCCTCCGTCGCGGAGCAGCAGGCCTCGTAACCGGACGTGGCGTCCGGCCGTACGTCGGCGCGGCCGATGGCGAGATCGAAGATGACGGCTGCGGCAACTATGGGAACGATCCCGGTCGGGATGGGGAAGCCGTGTCCATGCTCTTCGAGCCAGCGAACCACGCCGGTTGCGGCGTCCTGGCCATACTCGCTTCCGCCCGTGAGCAGTACGGCCTGTATCTGCTGCAGGAGGTTCCCCTGACGTAGCAGGTCGGTGTTACGCGTTCCCGGGGCCCCACCTCGCACGTCGACGGCGGCAACGGCGCCTTCCGGGCAGAGGACGACGGTGCACCCGGTGGCCGCATCGGGGTCGGACCAGTGACCGACGCGGATGCCCGGGACGGCGGTAATCGTTGCTGAATTTGTCACGTTAACGGAACCATCTGGGTAGTTGATTCGTCTTACTTGTTGGAGCGAGGCCTGTAACTGGCCCCGCCGGTTGCTGTTCTATAATAGTGGAACAATTCACATACAAAAACGAAAGCAAATAGGAACCCGTAGAAGCATATGCTGGGACTGGATAGACTAACCGCTCGGCTGGCAGAGATTTCTCCGCGACGGCGGCTTCTTCTGGGCTTCGGCGTTGGCAGTTTTGTCGCCGGTGTGGTGCTGCTGGTCGTGGGCTTCGCGTTGTTGGACTCTAGAAACGAGAGTCCGCCGGAAGGGCCCGCGGTCATCGATCTCGGGGATATCGGGCTGGAGAAGCTGGACGGTCTGAGTTCTGCGACACCGGCGGCGACTCCGGCCGGGACGCCACAACCGCCGCTCGGCGACCAGCCGTATCGCCTGATCATTGAGAAGCTCGGCGTAAATGCCCCGGTGAACACCTACGGATTGGATGCGCAGGCGCGTCCGGAAGTCCCGACAGGCGCCGACGCCAATCAGACTATCGCCTGGTATAACTGGTCGGCGAAGCCTGGGATTGGTGGTAACGCCGTTTTCGCTGGCCATGTGACATGGAATGGCCCGGCCGTGTTCTACAAACTGGCGCAGGTTGCCGAAGGCGATCACATCCGGCTACAGGGCACGGATGGCAAGGAGCTCGTGTACTCTATCTCGAGCGTCTTTTCGGTTGACCCAAACGATCCGGACTCTCTGAAGGTCATGCAACAGACGGACCGAGACATGCTGACGCTGATCACCTGCACAGGGCAGTACAGTGACACGAATGACCCGATCTTCGGCGGAGAGTACGACAGCCGCCTGGTGGTCCGCGCCGAACTGGCGGCGGTAAACGACGCTCCTGCGGCCGGCGGCTAGTCCGGCACAGCCCGCTTCGCCTCCCCAGCGATTTTCAACAGATAAATTACCCGTTTCTATACCTTCTCGCCGGCGTACTTTGCCTAACCGTATGACGGAGCGGCGCGTCGATTGTTTTGCCAAAGGGTCAATCGGTCGTGACGCTGAAACGTTTCTTCCAACGCTCATCGACGCAGCCTGTAGAGGGCGCGAAGCCGCGCGCCCGTCGCAACGTTGGCCTACGTGTCGCGCTGGTGGCAGGCACCTGCGCCATCGTGACCGGCGCGGGGGTCCTGATCAGCGGCGCCTACCATTTCGCTCGGCCGAGTGCGGAGCCGGGTGACACTCATCCTGTCGTTTCCAACCTTCACGAGGAAGGCGGCGTCTACGACCGGCCCGTGACGTCCGCGCCCTCTCGCACCGAAGATCCGGCGGTCCCCGCGGAGGGTGCTGCGCCGGCTCTGGGGGACGTCCCCTACCGCCTCGTGATCGAAAAGATTGGGGTCGATGCCCCGGTGGGAACGTTCGGACTGGACGCGAGGCAGATACCTCAGGTTCCGCTGAACGGGCAGGAGGTCGCCTGGTACAACTTCTCGGCGCGGCCCGGGTCGGGCGGAAATGCGGTTTTCGCGGGGCACGTCACCTGGAATGGTCGCGGCGTGTTCTACGATCTCGACAATCTGGCTGCGGGCGACCGTATCAGCGTATTGTCCGAGAACGAGGCCACTAGCCTTACTTACACCGTCAAGGAAGTCTACCTGGTTGACCCCAACGATCCAAATGCCATCTCGGTGATGGGTCCGGCTGACTCAGACGTGGTCACGCTCATCACGTGCGGAGGAGACCCTTTCTACGTCGGGGGGACGTTCCGCTACGACTACACACGCCGCCTCGTCGTACGCGCGGCCCTCAACGCGCCGGCTGGAAATGGTGCGCCATCGACCGGTGGTTGAGCTGAGCGGCTACCAGTCGTAGTGCTCGCGCTGCAGCGCCACTGACATCCCCATCCCGGCTCCCATGCAGAGAGTAACGAGTCCCCACTCGGCGTCCCGCCGGTTCATTTCGTAGGCAATCGTACCCAGGAGGCGCGTGCCACTGGCCCCGAGCGGGTGCCCGAGCGCAACGGCCCCGCCGTTCGGATTGACTTTGTTCCAGTCCCAGTCCAACTCCTTGCCAACGGCCAGTACCTGGCAGGCAAAAGCCTCGTTGATCTCGATAATGTCGAAATCATCCATGCTCATCCCGGTTCGCTTTAGTAGCTTCTGGGTCGCGGGCGCGGGGCCTATGCCCATGATTGTCGGGTCTACGCCTATCGTGGCAGCGTGGCGGACTGTCGCCAGTGGCTTCAACCCCCGCTCCTTCGCTCCGTCCTTCGACATAATCAACGCGAGGGTCGCGCCGTCCGTACGCGGGCAGGCGTTTCCGGCAGTGACCAGCCCGTCCGTTTTGTAGGACGGCTTCAGACTGGCGAGCTTCTCCAGACTGGTGTCTTCGCGAGGGTTCTGGTCAGTATCGACGGTGGTGGCCGATCCGTCGGAGTACTTGATGGTGATCGGGAGGATCTCGTCCGAGAGGAGGCCCTCCTTCTGCGCCCGGATCGCTTTCCTATGGCTCTCGAACGCGAACAGGTCGCTCTCCTCGCGGGTAATCCCGCGCTCCTGGGCCAGCTTTTCCGCAGTGGCGCCCATGTCCATGATCCAGGGCTCGGTCACCTGGTACCAGCGCTTCGTCCACTCGGGCTTCTTCTGTCCCGGCCAGTCGCTAGGCAGGAACTCCTTGGCCATCACTTCACCGGTCTGGATCTGCTGCAGGTTGCGCTCGTCGCCGGGCGGGATCGGCTGGTGCCGGTCCATCGTCTCGATGCCGCCGGCTAGGACGACGTCCGACATCTCCGCCATGACAGCAAAGGCGCCCTGGACGCTCGCCTGGAGCGACGACCCGCACTGCTTGTTCATGTCCGTGGCGGAGATGCTGAAGGGAAGTCCGGCTTCGAAGACGTAGTGTCGGGAGCGAGTCAGCATGCCCGCAATTCCCACAGAGCCCATGAGGATCTCGTCCACATCCTCTGCTGGCACCTTGTTCCGCTCGAGGATCTGCTTCAGGAGAGGGACCACGAGGTCCACATGGGTAATGTCACGGAACACCCCGCGTTGACCGGCCCGTCCAAAAGGCGTTCGCACCATATCTACCAGGACCGCTTCTCTCATCGGGGTTTTCCTCCTCTTGTTGTCAATGGGCAAGCGCTAGACTAGCACACACCCGCACTGGGCTCGACGGCGGGATTCACCCCCACTTCACCAGCGATGCCCCGGGATTCACCGAGGCGTTCACCTATGGATGAGATGATGAGGAGCGATGGCCAACTGAATACTCTGAGGAGCTATACACGGTGACGAGCCGGGGGCGAAAGGACACCGCGATCGCGTGGGAGCACCCGCGAGGAGGACGAGCCCGTCTGCGAGGGCGCATTCGCCAAAACAACCCTCGAGGTCAACGGTTCCGGGGATTTGACTCCCCGCCGGCCGCTTCCAGTCCCGCACGATCGACCCAAACCGTGAGGACGGACCGTAACTGAATAGAGCTGCCGGAACAAATCACAGCCTTCGCGCGATCGAAGGCTGTTTTTGCGTGCTTGACACCTTGTGCCCCTCTGCTACACTTACCTTGCCGCCAATCGGCAACGAAGGCGAGCGAAATCCATGATCCAGACCCGCTCGTACCCACCAGACGAGACGGGGCATAGAGAACGGAGCCAGCTCCGCGCGAAGTGCCCTTCGGTCCATCGAAGGGTTTTTTCATCGCCCACTCGCATAGGGAGGTCGCATGGGAAAGTCAGTACTGATCACTGGATCTAATAGCGGCATCGGCCGCGCCACTGCGGAGTCGCTGGCCGCCAAAGGGTACACAGTGTTCGCCACGATGCGGACGCTTGAGAAGGGCCGGGATCTCGCGGACACTGCCAAGAGCAAGGGCTGGGACCTGCGGATCGTCCGGTTGGACGTGCGAGACCAGGAATCCGTCGATGGGGCGCTCTCGGCGGCCGGAGATGTAGACGTCCTGGTGAACAACGCCGGGTTCGAAGTCTGGGGCCCGCTCGAAGAGATGACTGTAGACGACCTTCGGGATCAGTTCGAGACCAACGTCTATGGACCGTTCAGGGTGATCCTCGGAGTGCTTCCAGGGATGCGCCAGCGAGGGGGCGGTGTGATCGTCAACGTGTCATCCGTCGCCGGTCGCGTCGCAGCGCCGCTGAACGGCGCCTACGCCGCGTCCAAATTCGCCCTCGAAGCCCTCTCCGAGTCGCTGCGAATCGAGGCCGGCCACTGGGGTGTTCGTATGCACCTGGTAGAGCCCGGGCTCGTAGCCACGACGTTCGGCGAGAAGCGTCGCCTGGTCGGCGCGGCGGCGGGAGCGGAGTCTCCGTACCTGCCGATGGTGCGCGAGTGGGAGGATGTCGTCGTAAAGAGCCTCGAGGCAGGCAGCGGTGGCCGCAGCTCCGCGCAAGACGTCGCGGATGTAATCGTCGAGGCTATCGAAAAGGGGGACAAGCTGCGCTATCCGGTGGGCAACGACGCCAACATGGTGCTGATGGCACGCAAGGCGATGGACGACGAGCAGTTCATCGCGGCGATGCGCCAGCAGTTAGGACTCAAATGGTGAGGTGAGGGCGCCGGCTTCGGCGCAGCAGCTGCTGGTACCCCGGCTTGTCGGGGACTGGACCAAAGAGGTGACGCATGGATAACCGAATTTCGGTAAGCGACCTGAAGGGTAAGAAGAAAAAGGGCGAGAAGATCGTGATGTTCACGGTCTACGACTACCCGACGGCGTGCCTCGTCGACGAAGCGGGAGTAGACATCGCCTTCATCGGCGACACGCTGGGCATGGTCGTCCTCGGATACGACACGACCGTTCCGGTAACGATGGAAGAGATGCTCCACCACACAAAGGCGGTGGCGCGCGGCACTACCCATGCACACGTGCTTGCCGACATGCCGTTCATGTCCTACCAGGTGAGTGCAGAGGACGCCCTGCGCAACGCTGGTCGTCTCCTCAAGGAAGGCGGTGCCCAGTCCGTCAAGCTGGAGGGTGGGATCCAGGTCGCGGAAACCGTTCGGCGGATCGTCGACGCTGGAATTCCCGTGATGGGACACCTGGGCCTCACGCCACAATCGATCAACCAGTTGGGCGGCTACAAGATCCAGGGGAAGACCCCGAAGGCAGCCGTCAAGCTGATCAACGACGCGGTTGCCCTGGAACAGGCAGGCGCCTATGCAATAGTGCTGGAGTGTGTTCCAGTTCACTTGGCCAAGGCGATCACAGACCGCGTCAGCATCCCGACGATCGGCATCGGCGCAGGCGCCGACTGCGACGGCCAGGTGCAGGTCTTCCATGACCTGCTCGGGCTGTACCAGGAATTTCTGCCGAAGCACGCCAGGCGCTATGCGAACATCGGCGATGCCATTCGCGATGCGGTCAGGACATATGCTGAAGACGTGCGGGCCAGCAGCTTCCCGACGGAGGCCGAGTCCTTCGTGATGGACACACCTCTGTTCTCGGAACCGTCAGAAGCGACGCCTCCGCGAACATCGCGCCGTAAGCGCCAGACAGCCTAGGGCGACTGGTTCACTCGGGTACCCGCGGGATTCTCTCTTGCCGCGGACTACTCATCCTGTTCTCTCTGACATGCGTGTCATCCGCACAGCCGCCCAAATGATCGCCACTCGCGCGGCCCTGTCGGGTACCGTGGGCCTCGTACCGACAATGGGGTACCTGCACGAAGGCCACCTTTCGCTGGTCCGCCGCGCCCATGCAGACAACGATTACGTCGTTGTCTCGATCTTCGTCAATCCCACCCAGTTCGGTTCCGGTGAGGACCTCGACCGGTATCCCCGGGACGAGGAGCGAGACTTGGCGCTCCTGGAAGCTGAGCGGGTTGACCTGGTATTCATCCCTTCTGCGGACGAGATCTACCCGGCCGGCTTCAGCGAGTGGGTGGAGGTGAAGGGCCCGATTACGGAGCGTCTCGAGGGAGCGCACCGGCCGGGGCATTTTCGCGGCGTCACGACCGTCTGCGCGCGCCTGTTTCGCATCATTCGTCTCCATCGCGCTTATTTTGGCCAGAAGGACGCCCAGCAGCTCCGCGTCGTGCGTCGCATGGTGCAGGAGCAGAGAATTCCCGTTGACATCGTTGCGATGCCGATCGTTCGCGAGCAGGACGGCCTGGCAATGTCCTCGCGAAATGTCTATCTTTCGCCCGACCAGCGCCGTTCGGCGTTGGGGTTATCTAAAGCGCTTGGCGTCGCGTCCCGGATGGTCAGAGACGAGGGCGTAGCGGATGCCAGCGTTATCCGGGATGCTGTGGAGACCGAGATCCGGCGCACCTCTGCCGCCGACATAGATATCGATTATGTCTCTGTGGCGGACGAAGTCACGATGGAGGAGCTGGAAACGATTGACCGCCCCGCCCTCGTGCTGGTCGCGGTGCGGGTCGGTAGCACTCGTCTGATTGACAATGCGATCGTCGTCCCGAAGGGCGCGCAGGTTCCGTCGGCGCTAGCGCCGTTCTTGAGGTAGCGCGCCTCCCTTGCTTTCTATTTCGCGCCCTTCCACTGTGTGGGGTCCCGGTACGTCACGTGCTCGGTGACTTCTGGTAGAGCCGGGAGACCCTCTTTGAGAAATCCCGGTACCAACGGCATGCCGGGAACGTCTACGAGGTCGAACCAGCGGAAGCATATCTTCACGCCATTTTCCTCTTCCGCCCACCATTCCTCGGTTCGGCCGAGCAGGGCCGAGCGGTTCGGCAGACACACTTCGAAGTACATTCCCAATTCGTGGAAATCGGCTCCTCTGAACTCAAAGAAGTTCTCTCCAATCCAGAGCAGGCGACCGATATCAACTGTCTCGCCGAGCTCTTCCAGCATTTCGCGCCGCAGCCCGTCGCTTGCCGGCTCCAGCATCTCCACCCGGCCCCCGGGGAGCGACCAGAAATCCTCGTATTGCGCCCGGTGCAGGAGCACTCGCTTTCCATGGATGATCACAGCGGCGGCACGGAAATTGAAGGTCCGTCCATCGCTCGAGAACGAGACGATCTGTCTCTTCATGCGTTCCCGCTTCCTACCTCCTGCTTCTAACTTCCTGCTACAATACCCCCGAAATCATGGGTGGTCACTCCCACTGGTCCCAGATCAAGCGCCAGAAGGGCGGCAACGACGCCAAGCGCGGCCAGGTTTTCACGAAGATCTCTCGTGAAATCACCGTGGCAGCCCGCGAAGGCGGCGGCGACCCGGGAATGAATCCGCGCCTGCGCCTCGCGATCGACAAGGCTCGCTACGAGAACATGCCCGCCGACACCATCAAGCGCGCGATCGAGCGCGGCACCGGCGGCGGCGACGCCGCGAACCTCCAGGAGGTGACCTTCGAGGGCTATGGCCCCGGCGGGCTCGCGATCCTCGTCCAGACTCTGACCGACAACCGCAACCGGACAGTTTCTGCGCTTCGTACGACGCTCAGTCGCGGTGGTGGTAACCTCGGCGAGTCCGGCAGCGTAGCCTGGCAGTTCGATAACAAAGGCCTGATCGCGCTCGAGGCCGACGGCGGCGACCCCGATGAGATCGCCCTCCAGGCGATCGATGCCGGCGCTGAAGACGTTCGCGTGGAGCCTCACTTCATCGAAGTCTACACGGCGCCAACGGAACTCGACCTCGTCCGGCGTCAACTCGCCGATGCGGGCCTCAAGATTACGTCGGCGGAGCTCTTCATGCTCCCGAAGCAATCAACGCCGCTCGATGAAAAGGCGGCGCTCCAGGCGCTCAAGCTCCTTGACCAGATAGAAGACCTCGACGACGTCCAGAAGGTCTACTCCAACGGCGATTTCCCGGAGTCTGCCCTCATGGAGTACGCCTCCGCCTAGTGTCCACCACCGGCGCAATCACCATCCTCGGCATCGATCCGGGCTTAACGGTTACCGGCTTCGGCCTTGTCCTGGCTGACGGCAACCGTTATACATGCGTCCACTTCGGCGCGGTGGCGCCGCCCACCCGAGCGCCCATCGCAGAGCGCCTGCTCCGCATCCACGAGGGGATCACCGATGTCATCGCCGAGTACCACCCGGACGAGGTCGCCGTCGAAGATTTCATCGTCGGCCACGTGCGCGCGGCCGTGGCCGTGGGCGAGGCGCGTGCTGCGGCCGTGCTGGCCGCCGCTAAGGGGGGGCTGCCGGTTACCCTGTACAAGCCGCTGGAAGTGAAGCAGTTCGTGACGTCGTACGGCAGAGGCTCCAAGGAGCAGGTGGCGATGATGGTACAGGCTCTCCTTGGCTTGAGAGAGATTCCGGAACCCGCCGACGCCGCGGACGCGCTGGCTGTCGCCTTGTGCCACTGCGTCAAGCGCAACTCGCCGATGCCTCCGGACAGCCCCGCCTACGCGGCGGCTAGGCGCCGATGATAGCTCGTCTTCTTGGCACGACGGTTGATCGCGGGCTCGACCATGTCATAGTCGACGTGAGGGGTGTGGGTTACCAGGTGTTCGTGCCTGCCGCCGCCATCGCGGGGGCGAAGGTTGGGGCTGAGATCACGCTGCATACCCAACTTGTGGTCCGTGAAGATTCGATGACCCTCTACGGGTTTACGGACGCCCACCAGCAACGGCTTTTTGCCACCCTGATCGGCGTCAGCGGCGTAGGGCCGAAGGTTGGCCTGGCTCTGTTGTCACTGATGAGTCCGGACGACCTGGCGTTTGCCATCGCCTCGGGGAACGCCGCCGCGCTGGCGCGCGCGCCCGGAGTTGGCCAGAAGCTGGCGTCCCGCGTCGTCCTGGAGCTCAAGGGGAAGCTCGGCAGCGGCACACCAGCGAGCGTGCCGGGCGTTGAGTCTGAGGACGTGATCGCGGCGCTCATGGGGCTGGGGTATTCACAGGCTGAGGCGACAGACGCCGTCGCCCGGGCCGACTTCCCCTCGGACGCTCCGATTGAGGAGAAGGTCCGCCTTGCTCTCTCCTACTTCGCAAAAGCCCGCATGGGCGAGTAGGACGGATGCGCATTTCTCTAAAGTGTGATTCTAATCA
The DNA here is from genome assembly GCA_963717065.1 of uncultured Chloroflexia bacterium. Classification (GTDB taxonomy): domain Bacteria; phylum Chloroflexota; class Dehalococcoidia; order SM23-28-2; family RBG-16-64-32; genus CAVQVC01. Next base: position 684,337 of record CAVQVC010000001.1, read on the forward strand.
CACTTCAACCTGTTGACAGCGTTCCTGTATTCATGGCACAGTGCGTGTCATGAAATCTCCTGCTGTACCGTCGCCATCGGCCGTGCGCTCTTACAGTAGCCCGCTTCGCGAGCGCCAGTCCGAGCAGACCCGCGAGTTCATTCTGGATGCATTGACGAGTGAACTGGCCGAAGGCGGCCTCCATGAGTTAAACATCCCGGCCATCGCGCGGCGTGCGGGCGTATCAGTCCGCACGGTCTATCGGTATTTCCCGGACCGAGACGCGCTCCTGGACGCCGCAGAAGAGCGGTTGGACGTGACTATCGGTGCACCCGAAGTGCCGCGGACGGCAGATGAGCTCCCGCCAAATGTGGAAGCGGCATTTCGGGAGTTCGACGCCCACGAAGACACGCTGTATGCGCAGTGGGCTACCGCCCTCGGGAGGGATGTCCGCGCGCGTGGGCGCCGCAGGCGGCTGCAGGCGTACAAGGATGCGCTCGTGGACATCACATCAAACCTTAGCCGCTCGGAGGCGAGGGCCGCGCACGCGGTGGTTTCGTACCTCCTCAGCTCCTTGACCTGGAAGACAATGCGAGAAGAGTTCAAGATGACCGGCGCGGAGTCCGGGAAGGCTGTCGCGTCGGCTCTTCGAGTGTTGATTGAGGATCTCCGTCAACGCAACGAATTTGCCAAACAAACTGAAGGGCGTGGTGACGGTTAGTAGCTGACCACCGCGCATGACCTGATAGGAGACAGATCATGGTCACGCAGACTCAACCCCTCCCGATTCCTGACCACTTCCACTTCGAGTGGGATAGCCCCGAAGAGGCCGCCCGTCTCTGGATGGTCGACCTCATGCATTGGCCGAACGGTCTCTCCCCTCTGGCGGCCACAATGGACGTTCCCGCCTTCGTGAGCGGCATGAAAAAGGCCTCCGAAGCTCTCTGTATGCCGTTCCGCGAGCCGCAGTTCAAGGTCATCCGCGGTTACGTCTATACCAGCTTCCAGCCGTGGTCGCCCGATCCCGCCGAGATGGAGAAGCGAATGGAGGATATGCGGGCGAAGATGATGGAGCACATCCCCGGACTCGTGAACCGCTGGAATACGGTCTACGAGCCCGAGGTCCGTGTGATCAACGACAAGACCTACACCACAGACTGGAAGCAGCTGGGAGACCGCGACCTCAGCGCCTACCTCGACTCACTTTGGGACTTGCGCGAGCGCGAAGGTGAGATCCATTTTCTGGCTGTTTTCCCCGCCGGCGGCGGCGTCGCCTTCTTCGAGGAGACGTACACAGAGCTATTTGGGACCCCGAAGGGTGGTGAACACTACCAGCTCCTGCAGGGCTTTCCGAACAAGAGCACCGAGACCGCCATCGCACTGACACAGCTCGCCAGGGAAGCGCGGAAGCGCCCACAGGTGCTGAAAATGCTTCGTTCAGCGCCATTGGATTCCGTCCACGACGGGATAGTTTCCGCAGAAGGTGGCTCAGCGTTTAGAGGCGCCGTCCAGGAGTTCCTCGACAGCTACGGCTGGCGCGCCGCCGAACTCGACATCGCCGAACCCACGTGGGCCGAGCAACCCGCTCCTGTCTACAACCTGATCAAGGAATATGCTGCCCGCGAAGACTACGACCCGGAAGAGGAACAGCGTTCGCTGACATCAGCGCGCCAGGCCCGAGAAAAACTCCTGGAGGCGAAGCTCTCGGGCGAAGACCTCGGAAAGTTCAAGATGTCATTGATGGCGGCTCAGCAGTATCTGCCGATCCAGGAAGACCACAACTTCTGGATCGACCAGGTTGGGGTCTGTGTGCAGCGACTCCCTGTACTTGAAGCCGCCCGACGCCTCATCGCCGCCGGTAAACTCGACGCCGAGTCCGACGTCTTCTTCCTCGAATATCTCGAACTCCAGGACGCCCTCCGCGGCGGCTCCGGCGATCTTCGCGAACTCGTGATCCGACGCAAGCGAGAGCGCGAGGAAAACCGCAACCTGACCCCTCCGGAAGCACTGGGGACGCCCCCGCTCACACAGCAGGACGACCCGTTGATGTCCAAGTTCTTCGGAGCGCCTCCCGAAAAGAATCCAGACCCGCGGGTCATCAACGGCAACGCCGCCTCCGCAGGGACCATTACCGGCACCGCGCGAGTGATCATGTCTCTGGATGACGCTGAGCGCCTCAATCAAGGCGAGATCCTCGTTTGTCCCGCCACGATGCCCCCGTGGACACCGCTTTTCGCTATCGCTTCCGCGGTCGTGACGGATCACGGCGGCGTTCTCTCCCACACCGCAATTGTCGCGCGCGAATACCAGATCCCCGCCGTAATTGGTACCAAGGTTGCTACCTCCCTGATCCGCGACGGCTCCACGATTACAGTCGATGGGACCGAGGGAACCGTACGTATGGAGAACTGATGCGCGAGACTACCGCCGGTGCTTCGCCGAACCCTCCCAAATACTGGCTGCTGCTCCTCACCGTCTCCCTCGGCGGCATCCTCGCCCCCCTGAACTCCACAATGCTCGCCGTCGCCCTGCCAGAATTGCGGCGGGATTTCGACGTGGGGCACGCTGAGATCGCCTGGCTCGTTTCGTCGTACCTCATCGCCATGGCCGTCGCGCAGCCGCTCGGTGGCCGTCTCGGTGACCAGCTGGGCCGCGCGCCGATGTTTCGTTTCGGCCTGCTTGCGTTTCTCGGCTTCTCGCTCGCCTGCGCCGCGGCGCCCACCTTCTGGGTCTTGCTGATTCTGCGCACGGGCCAGGCCCTCGTTGGCGCCATGGCGATTCCCAACGGTATGGCAATGCTGCGTGAGAGCCTGCCCGTAAACCGCCTAGGCCGGTCCGGCGGCGTCACAGGCTCCGCGATCTCCATCGCTGCGGCCACCGGGCCGCTCCTTGGCGCAGCCCTCCTGACGATTGGCTCATGGCGGCTGCTCTTTCTGGTCAATGTACCGCTGGTGGCCCTGGCCCTGACTTGTCTGGCCCTCCTGCAATACAAGGGCACCGGCTTCCGGAGCAAGGTCTCCATCGATGTTGTTGGCGCCGCTTCGCTTGCGATCGTGCTGATATCGATTACGGTGTTGCTCAGCGGTCTGAGTGGGGATCAGGCGATGCCCGTGCTTGCGATCGCCGTAACTGCTTTCATCGTTTTTGGTGCCGTCTTCGTCCGCCGCCAGTTGCAGAGCGAGAACCCAATCGCAGAATGGCGGCTCTTCCGCATCCGCTCCTATGCCGGGTCGACGATGTTTATCCTGCTCGGGAACCTGGTCATGTATACGACCCTGCTGACTGTCCCCTTCTTCGTGGAGGAGGTCCAGGGCAAGGGGGAGGCCGTCAGCGGCATCCTCCTCGCCTGCATCTCTCTGCCAATGGTGGTCATCTCTCCTATTGGAGGCCGGCTGTCTGACAGCTTCGGTCGACGGCCGCTCGTTACCTCAGGCAGCGTTCTAATCGTTGGTTCCATGGTCCTACTGCTCGCAGTAATCGCAGAGGACGTGCCTTTTCCAGTTCTAGCAGGTTCACTCGCGTGCCTCGGGATCGGCATGTCTCTCAGCTTTGGCGCTGCCGGCGCCGCCGCCATCGAGTCGACCCCACGCGCAATGGCGGGCACAGCGGCGGGTACCAACTCCATGATGCGGTACCTCGGCAGCATCATCGGTGCCGGCGTCCTCGGTGCGATTCTCAACACCGGCTCCGACGCCCCCGAGATCGGGGTCTTCCGCCTCATCTACGCCATCCTCCTGGTCATGGCCTGCGCAGCCGTTGCATTTTCCCTCCTCGTCCACCGCTTCCCGTCTATTCGCCGCGAACCTTCGATCGTGGCCCCGATACCGGCCACCGCCGGTGTCGGAGCGACGGGCTCCTAAGCGCCGTGTTGGAACATCCGAACGCCATTATGGCCCGTCGATTGTTTCGTGCGTTTGAAGAGCGTGACGCTACGACGATCAATGAACTGATCTCTGAAGACGCCGTCTGGCACTTTCCCGGTAAGCACGGAGCGCTTGCTGGGGATCATACTGGTCGCGAGGCAATCGTCCGATTCCTCGTCAGCGTCCCGACGCTGACGTCTGGCACATTCCACATTGACCTGCTGGACGTCACAGCCAGCGATGAACGTGTAGTGGCACTCTTCACCGGTTCGGGGAAGAGGCCGGACGGACGCGTGTTGAACAACCCGACCGCACTCCGCATCGAGATCCAGGACGGCCGGATCGTGGAGTTGTGGGAGTTCGTCTGGGACCTTGAACACGTCGAGGAATTCTGGTCCTGACGGGCGCCGGTGGCATGGTAACATCGCCTTGCCATGTCCTTCGAAGCGATAATCCACGAGCGCGACGGCCCGATCGCTGTCATCCGCCTGAACCGCCTGGAGAAGCACCACGCGATCAATTCGGTGATGTCTCGAGAGCTGATCGAGTGCCTCGATGCGCTCGAGGCGGACGATGACGTCAGGGTAATCGTACTGACAGGTGCTGGAGACAAGGCATTCTCAGCGGGCGCTGACATGTCCGAAGCAATGGCTCGCGGTACGGACGGACGAGGCACCAACGATAGTGCCGCGCAGGCAGCCATGCGCCTCGCCCAGGTTCGCAAGCCGGTGATCGCGGCCGTGAACGGGTACGCGTATGGGGGTGGTGCGGTCTTCGCAATCGCTTGCGACATCCGGGTCGCCTCGGAGAACGCACGCTTCCGGTTCGTGGGTGCGAGCTACGGGCTGTCGGTAGGTGCTTCGCAGTTGCCACGCCTGGTGGGAGCGGCGATGGCGAAGGAACTCATTTTCACGGCGCGGACGGTGGATGCTGAAGAGGCGCTGCGTGTCGGTCTCGTGAACAGTGTCGTCTCCTCCGAGGACCTTGCGGCGGTGGTGACGGATATGGCCTCGGCGATCGCCCAGAACTCACCATCAGCGATAAAGGCGTCGAAGGAAGTGATCGACCTCGCTACGCTAAACCCTGAGGCGGTCAAGCGGGAAGGCGAGCACAACCGCGCGCTTCGGTCCTCGGATGATCACCGCGAGCGGTTTCGCGCGGCGGCAGAGCGAGTGACCGGCGACAAGTAATCACCCGCCAGCGACACCTCCTAGCTCCCGAAGGTCAACCCCAGCACTTCCCGACCCAGCAGTTGCGCCGCCTGCGCCTCCGCCGGTTCGCCCGACTCCGCCAGTCGGCGCAACTCCGCGATAGCGCGCGGCGTATCGAGGTCGTTCGCCAGCGCACTCAAGAACGTGCCGTGAGCCCCATCGTCCTCAACAGCGGTCGCCTGGATGGAACCCAGGGAGGTCGCTAGGTCGTCGGCCAGCCTCTGCGCCGCCGTGAGTTCAGTTTCATCGAAATTCCAGGCCTCTCGGTAGTGGTGCCCCAGGAGCAGAAGGCGGAGAGCGTCAGACGAGTGCCTCTTCAACAGGTCCGACACGAACACCATGTTGCCCAGCGATTTGCTCATCTTGTGCTGGCCGAAGTAGACCATGGCTGTGTGCATCCAGTAGCGGACGAACGGCTTGCCTGTGACCGCTTCGGTCTGGGCGATCTCGCAATCGTGGTGCGGGAAGACCAAGTCCTCACCGCCACCGTGGATGGCGAAACTCTCGCCCAGGTACTTCGTGCTCATAGCTGAGCACTCGATATGCCAGCCGGGGCGCCCGTCTCCCCAGGGAGACGGCCATGAAGGCTCTCCCTCCTTTTTCGCTTGCCACAGCACGAAATCGAGAGGGTCTCGCTTGTTCGGGTCAGCCGGGAAATTGCCCCGTTCGTTAGCCAGCTCGAGTTGGGCGCCGTAGTCGAGACGCGAGAGGCGCCCGAACTCCCGATACCTGTTGACCTCGAAATAGACGTTGCCGGCGCTCTCGTAGGCCAGTCCCCTGGCGACGAGGGCCTTTGTAATGCGGATGATTTCGGGTATATGCTCGGTCGCCCGCGGTTCGACGTCAGGGGTCAGATTGTTCAACTGCCGCATGTCGTCCTGGAACTTCGCGAACTCTCGGTCGCCGAGATCCCTCCAGTCTACGCCGGTCGAGGCCGCGCGGAGCAGCACGTCGTCATCTATGTCTGTCACGTTTCGGACGTAGGTCACCTCGTGGCCGATGAAGCGGAGGTAGCGGATCAGAGCGTCGAAGGTTGTGTAGGTGAAAGCGTGCCCGAGGTGGGTAGTGTCATATGGCGTCACGCCGCAGACATAGAGGCCGATTCGTTGCCCCTCGACTAGTTCCTTCTGCCGGGAGGCGGTGTTGTAGAGGAGCAGCTCGCCGGACGGCATGCTCAGGAGGTGGTCGTCAGCTCGTGCACGTCCGGCATCTCTTCCAGGCTCTCAACCGCTCTCAGAATCCCCTCAAGTTTGTCGTTCTGCGTTACGAGCCCGGCGCAGTCTCGGAACTTTGTCGCGAGCTGTTCCCAGGTAAGCGGATTTCGTGGATCCCCGCGCGGGGTGGCGACGCGTGATCGGTGTTCGGTGCTGTCCGCGCCTTGGGTGACGACCTCGGCAACTCCCCCGATGGGGAATTGCATGCTTTCGCCGCCTTCGTTTACACGAATCCGCGGCATTAGTGACCGAATGTCATCTCGCTGGACCGCACCGTCCCGGAAGCTTTCGAGTATGATGCGGCCGTCCGTAAGCGCCGCGGCTATGCAGTATTCCATGCTGAACTTGGCTTCTAGTCCGGTGTCCGGCAACCTGGCGATCAGCGGCGCGAGTGTTCCGGGTGTCACCGTAACCTCGACGCGTTGTGGGTCGCTATTCTCCGTGACCGAGTCACGAATTTCCAGCGCCGCGTCAATCGCCCGGTGCGTAGCGTAGCAGCAGGGATACAACTTCACGCCGATCCCGGGGTCCACGATCTCCCAGGGTTCGCCGAGGTCGCGTACGGCGGCCGTGGGGTCGAATTCGGCGCCACCCGACATCGCTCGCAGGAATCCCGATTCGCCTTCGAGCGCAGCGGCGTCGGCTGTGATCCCTCGGTGTGCGAGCGTCGCGGCAACTACGCCGTTGTGGGCGGCCCATCCGGCATGCAGCGGTTTGGTCATTGTCCCGAAGTTCTGCCGCAACCCGCTGGCCAGCGAGCCGGCAACGGCCAGCGCCGCCTGGGTGCGGTCTATGTCGAGGCGCATCAGGCGCGAGCACGCGGCAGCCGCTCCGATCGAGCCGAGAGTGGACGTGGCGTGCCAGCCGAGCGCGTAGTGCGGGCCGCCGATGGCCCGGCCCAGCTTGCACTCCACCTCGAAGCCGAGGACAAACGCCTCGATCAGGTTGGGGCCGCTCGATCCCAGCTTTTCTCCGACGGCGAGAACGGCGGGCATGAGGGGCACGCTCGGATGCCCGCGCATGTTCATCGACACGTCGTCGAAGTCGAGGGCATGGGCGGAGGCGCCGTTGGCGAGCGCAGCCTGAGCGATGGGGGCTCGGAAGCCGTGTCCGAGGACGGTGGCCTCTTCACGTCCGCCGTCTTCTCGGACCCATTCGGCCACGATGCGGCTGACGTCCTCCGGAGTCCCGGCCAGCGCGACTCCAAACGTATCGAGGACCGCTCGCTTTGCCTGCTCCCGAGCATCGGGAGTAATCGCATCCGGTGCTGTGGACGCGACGAACTCGGCCAGTCTTCGGGTTACGTTCACGCGGGAATCGTAGCACAGGGGACCGGCTCCGCTGCACGCCCGTTTGTCCGTTCGATGGTTTGTTGCTACATTCACTTACGTCCGTTTCGACGGACGCCAGGAGGTAGCCCATGCCCGACTCCCTGCCCGTGAAGGTCGGCGATCGCGCCGAGTACGAGCGTACAGTCACCGCTGAGGATGTGAAGACATTCGGTGACATTACCGGTGACACGAATCCGCTCCACAGGGACGCGGCTTACGCTGCGAAGACGCGTTTCGGCGAGCCGATCGCCCACGGAATGCTCAGCGCGGGTTATATCTCGGCGGCGCTTGGCACGAAGCTCGCGCCAGAGTGCTGCGCGGTGTACCTGAGCCAGACGCTCAGGTTCATGCGGCCGGTCAAGATCGGCGACACGATCAAGGCCGTCGCCGAGGTGAAGGGCATCGAACCCGAGAAGCGCACCTTTACGATTGAAACGGTCTGCTACAACCAGGAGGGTGACCCGGTCGTAAAGGGCGAAGCGGTGATTCTCCTGGACCCGGTCAACTAGCCAAAATTGGAGGAATGATGGGAAAGCTTGACGGCAAAACGGTAATCGTCACGGGCGCCAGCCGCGGCATCGGCGCCGAAATAGCGCGGCTCTTCGCGTCTGAGGGGGGGCGTGTCGTCTGCGCGGCCCGCACGCTCAAGGAAGGTGATCACCAGTTCGAGGGCTCGCTCGAGAGTACGGTGGAGGAGATCAAGAAGTCCGGCGGCGAGGCCACGGCCGTTGCTGTGAACATCTCCGACCCGGACGAGTGTCAGAAGCTCGTGACCGAGGCCCGCAACGCCTACGGCCCGATTGATGTGCTCGTAAACAACGCTGCGCTTACCTACTTCGTACCGATCAAGGATTACCCGCTGAACCGCTGGATGCGCTCCTGGGCGGTGAACTTCCATGCCCCCTTCCTCCTCTGTCAGTTCGTACTTCCCGACATGATCGAGCGCAAGAGCGGGCACATCGTGAACATATCTTCGGGCGCAGCCATTGGACCCGGTCGCGGCCCCTACGGCCCCGAAGCGAACTGGCTCACCGGTGGCACCTGCTACGGCGCCGAGAAGGCGGCGCTGGAACGATTCTCGCAGGGCCTTGCCGCCGAGGTTTACCAGTACGGCGTCTCCGTCGCCTGCTTCTCACCGTCGCAGGTCGTGCCCACACCGGGCACTCTCCACCACAACCTGGTGAAGGGGATGGATGACCCGGCGGGAGAGCCGACATCGTACATGGCTCGGGCCGCACTCATCCTGGCGACGGAGCCGCAGAAAAAGGTGACGGGCTGGGTTAGCTACAGCCAGACGATCCTCAAGGAGTATGGGGAGATCTCCGATGGTAAGGGGATCGGCTTCGAACGTGTCGGTAGCGGATACAGCCAGATCTAGCTCGCCAGCGGACAGCGGCAGAAGACAGCATTGACCGACGCCAAACGAACCGAAGGTAACTTCTTCGAAGACTTCGAAGTCGGGCGCGTGATCCATCACGCTGTCCCACGCACGATCAGTCACGGCGACCTGTCGCTATACATCGCCCTGTACGGTGACCGGCGCCCTCTCCACTGCGCCCGCGAGTTCGCGCAGTCCCTGGGTTGCGAGCGGGAGACGGTGCATGACATGCTCGTGTTCCACATGGTCTTCGGACGGGCGGTGCCGGACGTTTCGCTGAACTCGCCGGCGAACCTCGGATATGCCGACGTGCGATTCCTGGCGACGGTCTACCCCGGCGACACCGTTCGTGCCGAGACGGAGGTGATCGGCAAGCGCGATACGTCGCGGCCGGATGTTGGCATAGTCTGGGTGAAGACCAGGGGCTACAACCAACGCGACGAGACTGTGCTTCAGTTCTTCCGCTGGGCGATGGTAAACAAGCGGGATCCGCACGCCGCCGCCGGCGCGGATGACGTTCCAGAGCTGCCGCCGCACGTTGCCGTGCAGGACCTAATGGTGTCGGCTGAGCTCGATCTGTCGAAGTTTGACGCCGAGGCTACCGGTGGCCGCTTCTTCTGGGAGGATTACGAGCCGGGCGAACGCATCAATCATCCTCAGGGGATGACGATGGAGGACGCGGAGCACCAGATGGCGACGCGTCTCTACCAGAACAACGCTCGCGTCCACTTCAACGAGCTGCTTCAGAAGAAGTCGAAGCTGGGCACCCGCATCATCTACGGTGGGCACATCATCTCCGTCTGCCACGCCATCTCCTACGACGGTCTCGAGAACGTTGTGCGGATATTGGGCTTCAATGCTGGGGCCCACGCCAATCCGACGGTTGCTGGCGACACTCTCTTCGCCTGGACAGACGTCCTCGAGCGAATCGACCTCGGCCGGTCCGATTGCGGCGCGCTGCGGCTGCGGCTGGTCGGGGTCAAGAACCTCGATCCGAGCGAGGAGCCGACGGACCTCAAGGTGAAGGATGCGGAGTCCGGTCGCGAGTCATACCACCCGAACGTTGTGCTGGACCTGGACTATACAGTTCTGATTCCGAGGAGGCGGTAGCGAAGATGCTCAACGGCGAAACCATCACCTTACGACCGGTCCGCGAATCGGACCTTGATACCCTTCGTGAGCTGGATCTCGATCTCGACAGTAGGGGAGACTACTGGCCCCTGAGCATCATGTCCGAAACGGCCTACCGCAACGAGTACCAGCACTCCGGCTTTTGGGGCGAGAACTTCGGCCGGTTGCTGATGGTGGACAAGAGCGGGCAGATCATCGGTGAAATCATGTACTTCAAAACGGTGATGTATATGGACGAACTGGAGATCGGATACCGTCTGTTCGGCAAGGACTACTGGGGTAAAGGCGTGACTACGGAAGCGCTGGGCCTCCTGACGCGCTATCTCTTCCAGATCAAGAACATCAACCGCATTCGTCTCTGCATCGACGTCGGGAACATCGGCTCCCAGAAGGTCGCCCAGAAGGGTGGTTACAAGCTAGAGGGGACTATGCGTGGCTGCATGTTCCACCGCGGCCAGTACCATGACATGGAGCTTTACGCGATCACTCGCGGGGACCTCCCCGCGACGTAAACCGCCACTTCCACCCGATCTCGAACACCCGCACCGGGTCCTCGAATCCTCGCATGGCCTGCTCGCCCATGTCGGCGAAAAGGAAGCCCTTCCCGGCGCACAGCGCCCGTACGGCGAGCGATGCGAGAATCTCGCCGCCTTTGGGCATGAGCGGCGACGCGGGCAGCGAGAATGACGGTTTCGCCGAAGAGGTCGCCATCTTCTTCGATCGGCTCACCGGCGTTGAGCCCCACCCGGACGCTGAGCGGCTCATCGGCTGTTGCGTTACGCTCGGCGAACGCCTGCTGGAGGGCGACCCCACACTCGACACGCACCTGCCCCGCCATGGTGCGTCAAGCATAGCAGCGGGGGTTCCCTCCGGAAAGCGGATTCTAGCTCAAACGCTCCAGGACCGTACCGTCGTAGAGCTTGTGCACCCGCACGCCACCAGGGGGCGCCGCTTGCACGCAGAGGTCGCACAGCACGCATTCGTCCAAGTTTTGCTCGACGATTGTCGCGCTACCGTCAGGTGCCGTCGCGAAAATGTTGACCGGGCAAACTTCGGTTAACTTCTTCGCCATCTCGGCGTCGCTCTGGACCTCCGGCGTCAGGTCGACGGTAATGAACATTGCGGGCGCGGTCATTGGCCGTTCGCCATCCGCCAGTGCACGGCAGTGTCGGTGACGTGGTCGTACTTCACCACCTTGCCGGCGGCGTTGAACTGCCAGAGGTGGCCCTCGTTCGGGATGGAGTACGACTTGCCCTTGTTGTTCGCGCCGATGGCGATCAGCACGAAGACCTTATCGCCGTTTTCGAAGAACGTGTGCGGCTCGAAACGCGTGAATTCCAGGGGCGCCAGCGCCTCGAAAAACCCTGGGATGTTGGCCTTGCCTTTGCGAGGCTCAAGCCAGGGTGCACCCGGGTTAGGGCTCTCGGTGTCCCACTCCACGTTGTCGTCGAGCTTATCCAGGATAGCGGGGACGTCGCCCCTTCCGAACGCCTCGTACATCTGCTTCACGGTATCGACGTTGCTCATGGCACCCTCCGGACTAAATCCCTAGCCTCTTCTTGACTAATCCCGGTATCTGCGCGATCTCCTCAGCCACTGATATCCCGGCTTCCTCCATACGGCGGATCTTCTCCCCGGCGGTGTCCGCCTTGCCTTCAACGATCGTCCCGGCATGGCCAAAGCGCATGCCGGGCATCTTGTCCATGAAGCGGCCGGCCATGAAAGCGATAATCGGCAGGCGGGAGTTGTTGGCCTTCACCCACTCCGAGAGCTGTGCTTCCATCGGCCCTCCGGGCTCCGAGTAGATGGCGATGGCGTGGGTCTCAGGGTCGGCCTCGAAGAGCGGCATCAGCTCGGCGTAGGTGGAGCCGATGATGGCGTCGCCGCCAATGCTAACGGTAGTGCTCTGACCGAGTCCGGCCGAAGTGAGCGAGTTCGAGATCTCGGTGGCCATACCACCGCTGCGCGACATAACACCGATGTTTCCGGGAGTGTACGCCTGACGCGTGTTTGCGGCCGGTCCGCCGATGCCACCCATCTTTGACTTGCCTGGGGAGATCATCCCCAGGCAGTTCGGTCCGATCACGCGGGCGCCCCGCATCTCTGCCAGTTCAACGACCTGCGCCACTTCTTGCCGCGGCACACGCTCAGTGACTATCACGAGCAGCTTTACGCCGTTCTCAATCGCCTCGAAGGCGGCGTCGCTGACGAATGCGGGCGGAACAGTGAGCACCGAGCCGAAGACGTCCTGCTTGGAGGTGATCTCGGCGACAGTGTCGTAGACCGGCACGCCGTAGACGTCGCGGCCGCCTCGGCCGGGCGTTACGCCACCGACGATCTTCGATCCGTAGTCGAGACACTCGCGGGTCATGTTCACTGCCTCGCGGCCGGTGATCCCCTGGATGATGAAAGTGGTGGACTCGTCGATCAGGATGGACATGGCCTATTCGCCGCGCTTCTTACGGGGCGGCATGGTAAGTCCCTCGACAAAGAAGAGCGTACCCTCAGTCGCGTTCCTGCGGAGGCCAATTATCGCCTGGTAGGCGTCGGATTCGTACCAGGAGCGGAGCGCCTGGAGGTCCGGGAACTCGCCGATGACCGTTCGCAGATGGGGAGGTGAGCCCTCGCGGACTTCGGCGTCGTTCGCCGCGAGAATCTTGCCCCCGTACGGCTCGACGGTTGGCCCGATTTTGGAGGCGTAGTCGTAGTACATGTCAACGTCGTTGACCTGCATCTGAGCGATCACGTACGCAGGCAACCTATGCCTTGACCTTCTCCACAGCCCGCCGCGCCGCCTCGGACATCTGGACGGTCCGGTCGCAGTACTCGACGCCGTACTTGCCGAGGATCTTGAAGGCGTCGGCCTCCCAGGAGCCGGGGATGCGGAAGATGCTGATCTTCTCCGCAGGATCGTAGCCTGATTCGACGACGCCCTTGATGACGCCGCGGGCGACGATGTCGGCGCGGGTGTTGGAGACCACGTTCATAATGACAGCGATCTTATCCACGCCTGCCTTGCTCAGGATTAGTTTCGTTAGCTCCATCGTCTTGTTCACGCTGGGGTTGCCGCCTATCTCGCAGTAGTTCGCGGGCCTGCCGCCGTACTTCTGCACCGCGTCGAAGATCGTGAGTGAGCCGCCGCCGGCGCCGATCACGAGGCCGAGATTGCCGTCGAACTCAACGACGCGTCCCGCCACACCGCGGTGGTCCGATGCGTCCACCTGCGCGCCACGAAGTTCAAAGTCCGTCGGTGGGCGGCCCTGCCTAGTCTCGTCAACGGAGATGCCGAGCTCGTCCAGCAACGCCTTGTGACGCTCCTTGGCCTCCTCCTCCATGTCCAGGTGGCAGTCTAGCGCCACGAACGAGCCGTCCTCGAGCTGTCCCAACGGATTTATCTCCGCCAGCGTCATGTCGTACCGCTGGAATACCCGCACCAACCTCGTCACGATTCCCGTGATAGCCGTCAACTCGCCGCCCTTGATACCGAGCGATGCCACGAGCTGCTTGGCGCGGTAGTCCGTGAACGGTACGAGCGTCGAGAAGTGCAGTTTGGCGACGTGGTCGGGGTGCTCCTCTGCGACCTGCTCGATGTCGATTCCGCCCATGTCGCTGAAGATCATCACCGGCTTTTTGGCCAGCGCGTCGTAGGTGACGCCGAGGTAGTACTCTTGCTTGATCGCAGCCTTTGCCTCGACAGAGACGCAGACCGGAAGCTGGTCGCGGATCGGGAGCGCGAGGATGACGTCTGCGGCCTCGGCTGCCTCGCTGGGGGTATCTGCAAACTTCACACCCCCGGCCTTCATCCGCCCCCCGGAAAGCACCTGCGATTTGAGCACCGTTGGCGTCCCAAGCTCCAACGCAAGCTGCCTGGCCTGGGATGGCGTGCTCGCAGTGCCGCCGTGCGGCAGGGGCACGCCCTGCTTGGCCAGAATGAGCTTGGACTCGAATTCGTAGAAGCGCATCAGGCTAACCCTAGCGCACTTCCAGCGTCACAGGCCATACAGCTTCGCGTACTCCGGGTCGCGCCCGGCGATCATCCTCGCTGTGCGCACCATCACCTGCGCCTGTTTGTACGTCGCGTCGTCCTGCATCCGCCCGTCCAGCATCACTGTACCGGTGCCGTCACCCATCGCCTCGATGATGCGCTGCGCCATCTTGACCTCGTCGACGGGCGGGCTGAACTCGCGCTTGGCGATCTCGATCTGGCTCGGGTGCAGCGTCCAGGTGCCGACGCAGCCCATCAGGAAGGCCGCTCGGAACTGGTACGCGCAGGCAACGGGGTCCTCGATGGCGCCGAACGGGCCGTAGAACGGCAGGATGCCCGCTGAGTTACAGGCGTCGACCATGCGCGCCAGCGTGTAGTGCCACGGGTCCTGCTGCGCCGATACCCGCGGCGCATCGGGGTCCTTCTCGTCCGGATCGGCGATTACCTGATACGAGGGGTGCCCGCCCCCAACCCTCGTCGTCTTCATCCGTCGGGAGGCCGCGAGGTCCGCGGGCCCGAGGCTGATTCCCTGCATGCGCGGGCTGGCGGCGCAGATCTCCTCGACGTTTGTGACACCGAGCGCGGTCTCGAGGATCGCGTGGAGCTGCAGCGATTTCTTGATCCCGTGCTTCGCTTCCAGCTGTGCCAGCAGGCGGTCCATATAGTGAATGTCCCACGGCCCCTCCACCTTCGGCACCATCACCACGTCGAGCTTGTCGCCGATCGCCGGGATGACCGTCAGGAGGTCATCGAGCACCCACGGGCTGTCGAGGCTGTTGATTCGCGTCCAGAGCGAGGTGTTGCCGAAGTCGTTGTCGCGCGCGACTTCGATAAGGCCCAGGCGGGCCGCTTCCTTGTCATTCGCCGGAATAGCGTCTTCCAGGTTCCCCAGCAGCACATCGACCTGCGGTATCAGCTCAGGTATCTTCGCACGCACCTTTTCGTTCTGCGGCGGGAAGAAGTGGATCATCCGGTACGGCCGCGCCGGGACCTCATTTGGTGGGGAGGGCGCGCCGACTGCAAGAGGTGTCGTAAAGGCCCTGGGGTTTCGCATGTCGAAAAGGCTTCTCCTTGGCCCGTAGGGCCGAGCGCGATTATATGTTTGCGGCTTGCAATCTAGCAAGCGCTAGGCAACAATTGCCCTACGCTCCCACGTCCCAAGTAACGTCATGACCTCGGATAAGCATCGTCTCACCCTCATGCGGAGCGTCCTCACCGTACCCGTCACCAATCCCCGTTTCGTCGAGAAGGCGCCCGCAACCGGCGCCGACGTCCTCTGCCTGGACCTGGAGGACTCGATCGCGCCTGCTGAGAAGGAGGAGGCGCGGTCCCTCGCGGCACAAGCCATCGATTCGATGCCCGGCCGTCCGTACGCGGTGTTCGTCCGCGTCAACGGCGAGCACACTGGTCTGCTCGATGGCGACATCTCTGCGGTAGTCCGGCCCGGCCTCGACGGGATTATCGTCTCCAAGGCGAGTTCGGCGGAAACGCTCGAAGACGTTGACCAGCTTATCTCGCGAATGGAGAGCGAGCGGGGTATGAGTATCGGCACAGTAGCCGTTGCGCCGCTCATCGAGACCGCCGCCGGTGTCATGTCCAGCCTGGACCTCTGCCGCTCGCCGCGCGTTCGCGCCGCCGTCTTCGGCGCGGAGGACCTGGCGACGGACATGGGCGTCCAGCGTACTCGCGAGGGCGAGGAGGTCCGCTGGGCCCGCGCCCAGGTCGCCATGGCCTGCCATGCCGCCAGCATCACCCCCATCGACACGCCAGACCCCGACTACAGCGACCTCGAATATCTTGAACGAGAGATGCGAATCGGCCGTAGCCTCGGCTACCAGGGGCAAGCTCGTGATCCACCCCACCCAGGTGGAGATGGCGAACCGCATATTCGCGCCATCGCCCGAGGAGATCGAGGAAGCGCGAACGGTGGTGGAGCTTTTCGAGCGAGAAGGCATCGCCAAGGGGCGCGCGGCGATCCCCGCAGACGGTAGAATGATAGACACGCCGATCTACGAGCGGGCGAGGCGCCTGCTGGAAACGGCGGAGAAGCTATGACTGATAACGGAAATCTCGCGGGCGAACACAAGCGCTGGCTCGAAGCAAAGTACGCCAAGGCCGTCGAGAAGGGCGGCGAGCGCAAGGACACCGACTTCCGCACGAGTTCGACCGAGGCGCAGCCCCTGTACACCCCGGCCGACGTCGCTGAATTGGACTACAACCGTGATATCGGTTATCCCGGCGAGTACCCTTATACGCGTGGCGTCCAGCCGACGATGTACCGCGGCCGCCTGTGGTCCATACGTCAGTACGCCGGATACGGCACGCCTGACGAGACGAACGAGCGCTTCAAGTTCCTGTTGAAGGAGGGCCAGCCCGGCCTCTCAGTGGCCTTCGACCTGCCGACGCAGCTTGGCTACGACTCGGACGACGACCTCTCATTGGGGGAGGTCGGGAAGGTCGGCGTCGCCATTGACACGCTTGCCGATATGGAAGCGATGTTCGACGGTATTCCGCTCGACCAGGTGAGCACGTCGATGACGATCAATGCTCCGGCGTCTGTCCTCGTCGCCATGTATGCGGTCGTCGGGCAGAAACAAGGCGTCCCCCAGGACCGGATCGCCGGCACTGCCCAGAACGACGTCCTCAAGGAATACGTCGCTCGCGGCACTTACATCTACCCTCCGAAGCCTTCTCTTCGGCTCGCCGCCGACCTGATGGCCTATTGCGCCCGGGAGCTGCCGCGTTTTAACCCGATCAGCATCAGCGGCTACCACATCCGTGACGCCGGCTCGACGGCGGTGCAGGAGATGGCGTTCACGTTCGCAAACGCGATCGCTTATATCGAAGCCACGGTCGCGCGGGGCGTCGATGTCGACGAGGTGGGCCCTCGCATTTCCTGGATATTCAACACACAGAATAACTTTCTCGAAGAGGTGGCGAAGTACCGCGCGCTCCGGCGCATGTGGGCTAAGATCATGCGCGAGCGCTTTGGCGCGAAGGACCCTCGCTCCTGGATGCTACGTACGCACGTTCAGACGGGCGGCGCTACCCTCACCGCGCAACAGCCGGAGGTAAACATCATCCGCGCCGCGCTCCAGGCCCTCTCTACCGTCCTCGGCGGCGTCCAGTCGCTGGCGCTCTCCTGCTACGACGAGGCGCTCGCGCTGCCGACCGAGGAGGCGCAGCGCATCGCCGTCCGAACTCAGCAAGTGATCGCTTTCGAGAGCGGCGTCGGCGACTCGATTGACCCCTTCGCCGGCTCCTATTACATCGAGTCGTTGACGAACGAACTGGAGGCGAAAGCGTCGGAATACCTGGACCGGATCGAGGACATGGGTGGCGCCGTCACCGCCATCGAATCCGGGTACTTGCAGCGCGAGATACAAGAGGCGTCATACGCCTACCAGCGCGCCGTTGACGAGGGTAAGAAGGTGATCGTAGGCGTCAATCGCTTCCAGAACGAAGGGGAGGAGCCACCGTTCATCTTCAGGCCCAACCCTGAGTCGGAGCGGGCGCAGATCGAACGCTTGAACCGTGTCCGACGCGAACGTGATGAAACTGCCACGAGCGCGTCTCTCGCGCGCCTCGCGGACGTATGCAAGGATGGCGAGAACTTGATGCTCCCCATCGTCGACGCAGTAAAAACCTACGCGACAGTCGGCGAGATCTGCGGCGTCATGCGCAAGCAGTTCGGAGACTACCGAGCCCCCACCGCGGTCTAGACAAGCGAAAAGGAGCCCCATGACAACGACGACCACCGAAATCCACGGCACATGTGACCCGCAAGTTCGGTCGGGTGAAAGATGCGTTCGCAGACAACTTCGAGCGCCACGGCGAGGTCGGGGCCTCGCTTGCAGTCGTCGCGGACGGTGAGCTGGTGGTGGACCTCTGGGGCGGCTACGCCGACGAGGCCGAGACTCGCCCCTGGGAGCGCGACACGATCGTCAACGTCTACTCGACAACGAAGGGCATCACCAGCATCTGCGCCCACCGCCTCGTCGACCAGGGGCTGCTCGACATCGACGCTCCCGTCGCGAAGTACTGGCCGGAGTTCGCGCAGGCGGGGAAGGAGAACATCCCGGTCCGGTACCTGCTCAGCCATCAGGCCGGCCTCCCGGCGATGCGCGAGTTCCTGCCCGAGGGCAAGGGCCAGGACTGGGACTTCATAGTCGGCAAGCTCGCCGAGACGGAGCCATGGTGGGAGCCCGGCACACAGCACGGTTATCACGCGGTGACCTTCGGCTGGCTCGTCGGCGAAGTCATCCGCCGCATCAGCGGCAAGAGCGTCGGCACCTACTTCCGAGACGAGCTGGGCGATCCCTTGGGCCTGGACTTTCACATTGGTTTGGCCGAGGAGCACGACGCTCGCACCGCGGACATCATCCCGGCTCCGATGCCCACGGCCGACCCCAACAACCCGATTGCCGCCGTCATGTCGGATCCGAACTCGATGAACTTCAAAGCTTTCGTGATCTCGCCAGAGGCGTTCCGGCCCGGCTTCGTGAACTCTAGAGAGTGGCGGAGCGCGGAAATCCCCTCTGCCAACGGACACGGGGACGCGCGCTCGCTTGCCCGTCTTTACGGTGCTCTGGCCACCGACGGCAACTTGGACGGCGTCCAGGTCCTCAGTCCTGAGGCCATAAGGGCCGCCACGGTCGAGCAGGCCTACGGCCCAGACGCAATCATCATGTTCCCGATGCGATTCGCGCTCGGCTTCATGCTCGATTACCCCCGTGGCGAGGTCCAGATCAGTCCGACGGGGGCGCTTTTCGGCCACGCGGGAATGGGTGGATCGTTCGGTTACGCCGACCGGGAAGTGCGCATCGGGATGGGTTATACGATGAACAAGATGCGGATGGGCTATGACGAGATGGACCCGCGCTGGGCGGGGATGATCCCGGCCATCTACGGCTCGCTGTAGCGCCGTTACGGCTTGCGCCCGACGAAACTGAAGTAGGGCCCTTCCCCGCGCTGCACCTTCACGTCCGAAAAACCGGCCTTCTCTAGACGCGCCCCAAAGGTGTCTGGATCGACGGGTACGCGGGTGTCGAAGAGGTGCGCTAAGTTCCAGCGGAACGTTGGGGTGCTGTCCGAGCCGATGAAGATCGCACCCGGCTTCAGTACGCGGAATGTCTGCTTCAGCAGGTCGTCTTGCAACTTCCTCGACGGAACGTGGTGCAGCATCGTGAAGCACACGGCGCTCGTAAACGAATCGTCCGGGAACGGCATTCGCGTCGCGTCCCCGTGGACGACCGTCACGTTCTTTCCGTCCAGCCGTACTTTCAGCGACGATGCTAGCTTGTGGTCTACCTCGATGGCAGTCAGGTGCGGCACTCGTTCCCGCAGCCAGTCCGTTGTCAGGCCCGGGCCGGGACCAATCTCGAGGACGTCATTCCCCAGCGGCTTCTCGCCGATCACGCCCGGCAGCATGTACTGCTGGACGGTGTGCGCCCAGCCCTTCGAGGCACAGCACCAGCGATGGTACAGGTTCATGCCACGAGCATACACGGGGAGGCGCTTCGACGTCTCCGCCGCGATGGCGCCCAGGCTGCTTCTGCTTCGACAACGGGTTCGCCTGTTGAGGCCGTTGAGAATACACTAGCGGCCAGCATGTTTGTCATACTCACGACCGTTTGGGACGATGTCGAGGACTGGATTGACGACAGCGGCCCCGACATCCTCATCACAATCGCGGCGCTCGCCATCGCCTACTTGATTTTCAGGAGGGTATTTCCGCCCATTGCACGGGCGGCAATAATTCGCGGTGCTCACCCCGCGGACGCCGAGATTGAGCGCCGCGCGGATACCATAGTTGCCGTAATCGTCCGCACCGCCGGCCTCATTTTCGTAGTCATCGGATCGGTGACCGTCCTGGCGGAATTCGGAGTGAACATTACCGCGATCGTGACTGGGCTCGGCATCGCCGGGCTGGCGATAGCGCTGGGGACACAAACCCTCGTGAAGGATGCAATCAACGGCATCTTTCTCCTCGCGGAGGACCAGTACCGCCGGGGCGATGTGATCAAAGTCGCCGATGTCACGGGCACGGTTGAGGACATCACTCTCAGGCGCACTATCCTGCGTGACATAGACGGCGTTGTGCACTCCGTGCCGAACGGCAACATCAGCGTTGTCTCCAACTACACGCGCGATTTCGCACTCGTGAACGTCCCGGTGCGTGTCGCCTACGGTGAAGACCTTTCCCGGGTGGAGGCGGTGGTGGGCCGCGTCGGCAATGAGATGGCGAGTTCGAGCCGTTTCAAAGACACAATCGTGGATACGCCGAGGGTGGCCGCGGTCGAGGCTGTGGGGGAGGGCGCGGTAACAGTCACCGTGACGGCGAGGACGCGCCCCAATGCGCGCTGGGACGTGTCTGCAGAGCTGCGCAGGAAGCTGGCTGAGGCGTTCGTGTCCGAGGGTGTGCGCGTTCCCTTCGCTACAGTTGAACCGGCGCCAGGGCCTTCGAGAAAGGCTTCGCTTGAGGAGTCCGGCTAGATCCACCTACGCCAGCGAAAGTACGCCAGCATGACGATTGAATTCACAATCATGAAAATGATTACCGCGGCAAACCCCCAGGGCGCCGAAAACGACGGAAACTGATTTTCCTCGAAATTCATCCCGTAGATCCCCGTGATCACCGTGAGGGGCAGGAATATGGTCGCGGCTGCGGTGAGCACTTTCATCACCTCGTTGAGCCGGTTGGATACCGATGATAGGTAGATCGTTAGCGCCCCGTCGGCAAGGTCCCGCACGGTCTCCACGAGATACTCTATGCGCACTAGATGATCGTAAATGTCCCGGAAGTAAATCCCTACATCATCACTGATCAGGGCGGGAAACTCGCCCCGCGCGAGACGGACCATGATTTCTCGCTGGGGAGTGGTGGCCCGCCGCAGGCGGAGAGCATTTCGCTTGGCAAGCATCACCTCTTGCAGTATTGCCGGTCCCGGGCGGTGCAACATCCGTGCCTCAATGTCGTCGATGGAGTCATCCACAGCGTCGACAATGGGGAGATATTCGTCCACCAGGGCGTCCAGTAGTCCATGGAGCAGCCAATCGCTACCACGTGACATAAGACGAATATCGCGGCGGCTGCGATCCTGAAAAGCGACAATCGCTGGAACCTCATTCAGGTGGCACGAGACGACGTAGTTATGACCGAGGTAGAAGTCTACCTCGGTCGCCTGCAACTCGCGGTCGGGGTCGTAGCGGCACAGGGCTTGTACAACGATGAAGATGTAGCCGCCGTAGTCGTCCGCCTTCGCGGGATCAACGCGTGCGGTTACGCTGTCTTCAATCGTGAGCGGGTGAAAATCGAACACGTCGCGGAGGAAATCGCCATCCTCTTCCGACTGCACATGCAGGTCGACCCATACGAGGCCGCTCTCGTCGGTCAGGGCGTGGGCGACGAAATCGGGATCGGAGCCTTCGGTGAGGGCGCCGTCCGCGGAGCGGTAGAGGGCGTGGATCCGGCCCTGAAGGTTCACGTTTGGTCTAGCCTGGAAATTCGGTCTACTCGACGTAACAACATTCAGGAATTTGGCATCTATAATGTCGAACGCACCACACGGAGCGTCCAACAGAGTAAAACGCCAAATCACATTACCAGTTAGTTAACCTTCACAAACGGCCGGCGTTCTACTCAGCAAAATTAGACAACTTGAGGGGCGACCTCCTTCTGGTCTCGCTCTTCAACTGAGCGAGATAGCGAGAGGCAGTCAGGGGCGGGCTGCCTCTCGCAACTTTTTATGCCCCGGATCGCCCGGGGCTCTTTGGCCCTTGCCGTGGGTCACTCGATTGTCGGATGCTTTCGAACGAAGGAGGGCCCATGCGCCGTTTGATGATCGCCTCTGCCCTGTCGATGACCTTCGTTCTCACCGCGTCGTTCCTCGTTCTGTTTCCCAGGCCCACGACTGCCAACCCGGCTGACATAGACGTCGGCAATGAGTTCTTTTGCTCAGCGTCGTTCCAGGAGAGTGTTTGCGACACTCCTGTCGTGCCCGGTGAAACAGTGACCTGGACCGTTTCGGCCGGGATCCACAGCGTTACCGAGTGTGACGATAGTTTCTCGGACTGCCCGCCGTCGGGCGGCTTTGATTCCGGTCTGCTGGGGTCTGGCGATACATTCTCGCAAACTTTCAACACTCCCGGCACGTTCCCGTACTTTTGCAGCTTTCATCCGGACACGATGCGGGGTCGCATCGTGGTTCAGGCGCCAACGCCGGCCCCCACCGCAGCACCCACCACCGCTCCCGGCGGGGGGGCTACGACAACGCCGTCTCAACCGTCGACAGCGGGTGGGACTCTCACGCCTGGTGTAGTCCCCGGCGCAGGGAGGCGACAGGGTCCATGGATCGGACTCCCAAATCCCTGTCGTCCTGCTCGGACTCGGCGTCCTATCGATGCTTGCGGCGGGCGCAAGCCTGTTGGCGTTGAAGCGCAGGTCATAGACTCCACGCAGGCGAAATAAAAGCGCCACCCGGACGGGTGGCGCTTGTGCGTTTGAGGATTGCCTGCGCTAACTTCTGGTCTTCTCCTCGAGCAAGGAGCGGATCTCGCGTATAGTCTCGTCGCGCCAGCTGGCCCATACAGGCCCGGTCTGGAATTCATTGGCGATCTCCCGCAGCTTTGCGAGGTCCTCCGGCTTCGTGCGGTCAAGCCCTTCGTAGCGTTTCGTCACCTCGCCCATTTCGGCGTTGGCTTTCGCCGGCCGTTCTATCCAGTGAGCGATGTAATGATGGTCGCTCGTATAGAAGACAAACGTTGGGATGGACTGGTGCTCGCCGGCGTTGAGGAACTCGCTCATGATGTCCAGGTTGTCGTCGCGCGGGAAGATGCGGAGGTCCATCCCGGAAGCCTCGGCGATCCGAACGATTACCGGTATCCCGCGGAAGACGTCCGGGCACCAATCCTCGCCGAGAGCCAGGACGCGGGCGGGGCCGCCTGGTTGCGTCACAAGGCTCTTCAGGGCCGCAGCGTCTTCTTCGGAGACGTGCGTCTCATCGTAGTTGTATTGAAACTTCTCCTTGTTTCGCTGCACCTTCTCGTCGTAGTACTGCTGCCATGTCAGTCCTGTCGCAAATCGCTCAGGGGTTACGACGCTTTCCTTCTGCTGGGTCATCCGGCACCTCCCGCCTTTCCGGCGCGATGAGAATATCACATCGGCGCTGCCCTATGCGTTGCTCTCAGCCTTCGCCCTCTCCCATAACGCGAGCTTGTCCTCAAGTGGAAGCGCATCGAGATTGACGCCCTCGTCACGCACCATCGTCTCCATTGCCGTGAAGGTCGTCGAAAAGCGGCGAGATGTGTCGCGTAGGGCGTCCTCGCCATCGATTTCGTACCAGCGGGCCAAATTTGTGACTGCGAAGAGTACATCTCCCACCTCCCCGGCACGCTCAACGGGTGTTGCGTCGCGAAGCTCGTCCAGTTCCTCATGGAGGGCCTCCCACACCTGCTCTACAGACTCGAACTTGAAACCCGCACGAGACGCCCGGCGCTGTATCGCTTGCGCTTGCGCCAACGCCGGGAGGGTGAGAGGGATGCCGGCGATCGCCGAGTCTTGCCCGCGCTCCTTACTCTTGAGCCGGTCCCACTGCTCCACCACAGCCTCCGGCGTCTCTGCGATCGCGTCGCCGAAAACGTGCGGGTGCCGACGAACGAGCTTCTGTGAGATGGAGTAGACGACGTCTTCCAGCGAGAAGTCCTCATTTTCTTCAGCGATCTGCACGTGCAGCAGAACCTCGAGGAGCAGGTCGCCAAGCTCTTCGCACAGCATCCGGCGGTCTTCCAAGTCGAGCGCCTCCAGCGTCTCGTGCGCTTCCTCCAGAAGATAGGGACGGAGGGATTGGTGTGTCTGCACTCTATCCCAAGGACAGCCACCCGGGCCGCGAAGAGTCGCCACAACGTCTCGCAGTCCCTTGAACGTGCGCAGTTGCCTTTCGGTTGGACTCATTCTGGAACATCCTTTCGATCGGAATGATAAGGGGTCGGCAAAAGCGTTGACAAAGCTTTGAAGGCGTTCCTACGATGAATACGAAAATACGGAGCGAAGTTCGGCATCGAAGGGAGGAGCCCGCCTGGCCCTCTTACGCTCATTGGCGGTTGTAGCGTTCATTCTGGCGCTACCCGTTGCCCTTATCACTACCAACATTCGTATCTCCATCTCGGAGAAGGGCGTGTACGATTACGCCGTCGAGAACTACGGCGCGGAACAAGCTTCCGGAATCCCCGAGTCGGAGTTATTGCGCGCTAACGGAGAGATTCACGACTATCTCGTGAATCAGCGTTCGGGCGCGCTGTCCCCGACGGTCACGAACAACAACGGCGAGGCGGAGGCGCTGTTCAACGTTCGTGAGACGGCGCACATGGCCGACGTTCGTGATCTTGTCGGCGCGCTCTTCCAAGCGCAGCTCCTGGCTGTAGCTCTGACCCTGGCGCTGGCCGTGTTGATCCTGGTCTTGTTCCCACCGCGGGCTCTGGCGGCCGCGGCGTTCTACGGCGCTGTGTTGACGGCCGCTTTCCTCGGAGTGGCTTCACTGATTGCCCTATCGGGATTTGACGCCGCCTGGTCGCAATTCCACGGGATAGCATTCACTAACGACTTCTGGGAGCTCGATCCGGACACGGACCACTTGATTCAGATGTATCCAGAGTCATTCTGGTTCGAGATAACGATGCTCATAGGCATCGTTACGCTCCTTGAGGCGGTGATCATCTCGGGCGTGTCAGCGATATACCTCGTGCTAACGCGGCCACCTGAGGAGCCGAAATTCCTCCCCGAGCCTCGTCCGGATCTACCGCGGCCCGAGCACCTGCGGGCGCGCATCGGGACCCCCGACCCGCGGCACTACAGCCAGTAACTATCCGGTTTTAGTTAGCGCCGCAAGCGCAGTTTGTGCAGCCACCGCCGCAACCGCCGCCGCCCATCGGTTCGGTCTGACCCGTAGCGTGGCGCGTTAGCGCGGAGAATGTGGAGAGCACGCGGCGAGCGCCGGAGTGACCAGACGGGCATCCTGCCGCGTCGTCCATCCGGGTGACCGGGCGCAGCTCCTCGAACCGCGTCTCGCAGCGCTCACAGACGTATTCGTAGAGTGGCATCGTTCCTCCATTATGCCAGACGGATGGCATGGCAGAGGTGATACATCCCGTGCGCAGCCGACACTCGCGGCGTACAATCACTGTTCATGGATTCCATCGCCATCCGTGAGGCGCGGTCCGACGAGGTCGCGGACATCCTCGAACTCTGGCGCGCTGCCGGATCGGGACCATCGGTGACCGACACACCCGCGCACTTGCGAATGCTCATCGAGAAAATGCCCGACCTCTTCGTCGTCGCTGAGGCTGAGGGGCGCCTCGTCGGGTCGATCATCGGTGGCTGGGACTACTGGCGAGGCCACATCTATCGTCTCGCCGTCCATCCGGACTTTCGCCGCCGCGGGCTCGCTCGCCTCCTGACCGCCGAGATCGAGAGCCGGCTCCGGGCGAGGGGAGCCACCAGGATATACGCGCTGGCCGCAACGAAGCAGGAGATGGGCGTCAAATTCTGGGAATCGCTACCTTACATGAAGTCGAAGGACGTCCCCTACGTACGCACTTTCGAGGAGCAGGGCTCCTCAGGTTAGACCACGCCTTCAGCGCGCAAGCTGTTGAACGCTGCCTCGAACGCCTCAATCGTCTGCTCGATGTCACCCTGACTGTGCACTCCCGATACGAATCCGCCGGCTCCGCCCATCAGGTCGACGTTCTCGTTGAGCATCGCGCGCTTCAGAGACATTGTCACCTGACCCGCCATCCGCGGCGGCGCACTCTGGGACGCCCACTCGATGCCATCGGAAGACTTGGGGGCGTCGCGACCCACGACGATGTGAAAGTACGATGCCAGGCCGTAGACGCGGCCGGCCATTCCGGCTCGTTCGAGGGCAGCGTTCATCCCGTTGACCAGACGCTCGTTCAGCGCGTCTGCGTGTTTGTGATGATCCCCCGAGCCGACCATGCGCAGCATCGTCGTGCCGGCCGCGGCTGACAGCGGATTGGCGTTGAATGTGCCCGGATGTTGCACACGGCGCTTTGCGTTCCAGTCCGGATCGCTTCGAAACTCGATCATCGATACGATGTTCGCACGCCCCGCTACCGCGCCGCCCGGCAGGCCGCCGGCGAGGATCTTTGCCAGCGTTGTGAGATCGGGTGTCACGCCGTAGCGAGCCTGTGTTCCGCCAGGCGCCACGCGGAAGCCGGTGACGACCTCGTCAAAGATGAGCACGGCATCGTGTCGGCGGGTCGTCTCTCGCAGGTCGGACAAGAAGGCTGCTGTCAACGGCAACGTCCCCCAGGATGCACCGGTTGGCTCGAGGATGACTGCGGCTACATCGGCCTCTGACAGCTTCTGCTCGACCAGCGAAATGTCGCCCTGCGGGACACTGATAACTGTGCCAAGAGTATCGTTTGGGACCCCTGCGGACTCCGGCGAGTCCGCTTCTGGCGCCCGGGTGCCTACAACGTAGTCGTGCCAACCGTGGAAATGGTGGTCGAACTTCAAGAGCTTGTCGCGGCCGGTGTAAGCCCGCGCCAGTCGAATCGCCATGAGAGTTGCTTCAGTCCCGGAGCTCGTGAAACGCACCTCCTGAGCGCTCGGCACGATCTCACGAACAAGGTTCCCCCACTCGAGCTCCAGCTTTGTGTTCGCTCCGTAGTGAGTGCCCTTGTGAGCCTGCTCCACGATTGCCTGCGTGATGTCGGGATGAGCGTGCCCCATGAACAGTGCGCCGTGCCCCATCGTGTAGTCGATGAGCTCGTTGTTGTCGACGTCCCATTTGTGGCTCCCCTGTGCCCGCTCAACAAAGATCGGGAAGGGATGGACGTATCGGAGGTCGTGAGTGACGCCGGAGGGAAACGTCCGAATGGATTCCTGGTAGAGCCGGGCGGATTCGGCGTGAAGCCGCTCGTATCGTTTGGTGGTAGTCTCTCTGGTTGCCAAGCCGCCTCCTGAGGATGGAGTCAGCTTAGACTATACGAGCTTTTGAATGCCGCTCGCATCGGGTGTGCTACTGGGAAGCGCGAAGTGTCGCCGTCACCGGCGTGACGCTGGTGGCCGAATCTGCCTCACCGGCCTGCAGCTCGCCGTTGAACACCAGCATCACAGCCGACTGGCGCGCCTGGATCAGCACGTCGATGTCGGCGCCGCAGTCGGCAGGAGCGCTCTTCATGGCGGGCTGCGCCGGAAAGGTGCCGCCCCAGAGAGAGAAGCCGCCCATCGACCCGGGCGGTGATCCGATCGAGTGGATGGGGATTGTGGCGTCCGGTCTCGTGCGACCCGGCCCCGGAGCTGCTCGGAGCGCCTCCTCAGAAACGGTGCCCGTACCGAGGTTCACGATCGGCCGGGTGATCGTTGCCTCGCAGCCGCCGTAATGGACCGTCACGACATAGGGGGCATTTGGCGTAAGGTCTTCAGCCCGTATCAAAAGAGAGGCGCCTTCGTCTCCCGAGACTTCGTTTGCGAACACTTCTGCGGGTTGGGTCCAGGCGCGATTGTCAGCCTTCCACACCCAGGCCTGGGTAACTGACACCGGTGCTGGTAGTGGCTCGGTATTTTCTCCGAGGACTGCAGGCGAATCGGCCCGGTCGACGGTCACGGCCTGCGGCGTCGGCCGAGCCAGCGAGGTGGCGATCGAGGCAGTTATCAGGAGGCCCGCGCATCCGATCAGCGCGGCGCGGCTGAAACGAATAGCGAAAGAGGCGCCGCCCGCGCAAGCCCTCAAGATTTGTATACCTAACGCCATTGTTCCCTCCGCTAATAAGACGCGGAGACGGAGGTGGCGTTACGTCAGACCGATTCGGGGCGGAAGTACGGCACCATGGGGAGGTCGCGCATGGTGAGGAGGCCGGTGGTTCGGCTGCGTGCGATGGCGGGCACGCAGTTTGCCATGATCGAGGCCGTGGCGACGTCTCCCGGAACGCCGCCGGGGATATTGAGCTTGATCGGCGGCGCGGCATCGATATCTATGCTGTCGTGGGGTGATTTCGCGCCGATGGACATCTCCAGGTCGAGGCGCGCCACCTGCCGGGTGGATATTGTGCCGACTGCAGATTGCTTGAGGCCGATCACGTACCCGCGATCGACGGCGAAGAACTCCGTATTCTGCCGATTGCTTCGCTATCACCGGTTCGATTGTTTCGGTAACATCGTCCAGCTTCCAGCCGATCGTATCCGCGACCATGTACAGGGACTCGCGGAGCCCAACATGGCCGAGCGCGCCCGCGTCTGCCGCCTGCTGGAACGCTTTGACGCTGAGGCCCACCCCCACCTTGCGTTGCAGCTGCATCCGCCTCGTCGCCACATCAACGACACGCTCCACCTTGATCGATTTCACCTGGCGGCAGGCCGTGGCGACCGCCAGTGGCAACAGGTCCATCACGAACCCCGGGTTTACGCCGGTACCGAGTACCCGCACGCCGGCGTCTTTGGCCTTGCGGTCGATCTGTTGCGAGATCTCAGGATGTCGCGCCCAGGGAAAGGACAACTCCTCGCAACTCGAGACAACGCTCTTTTCCGAAGAAAGGATCATCAGTAGCTGCGGGTACACTTCGGTGAGGGAAGAGCCCGTAGTGTGCACGACTACATCCGCGTAGACGTCCTTGAGCAGGGCATCTGCGTCGTACGATATCGGGATTCCGAGGCGGCGCCCTAGGCCGGCAGCCTCTCCGAGATCGCGCCCGGCCCGGGATGGCCCCGCGTCGATGGCTCCGACGATTTCGATTTCCGGGCTTGTTAGGACGGACCGGACGACCTCGGCGCCAATAGCTCCGATGCCGAAGTGGATGGTTCGTATTCTGTCTTGTTGGACGTAGGCGCCTACGTCATGGTGTGGCTGGGCCGAGTACGCAGCCTCGCGTTCAGATATATCGAATCGCCCGCCGTCTGTCATGGCCGCACCCCTTCTTGACAGCCATTATCGCCGAAAACGGGAGGCAGGCAAATTGCACGATTCCTTCTATGCTAGCGCCCAGCTCTCATGATGAGCACGCCGCGAAGAACTCCATCACGACGTGATTGAAAACCTCCGGCTGTTCGAAGTAGACGGAATGTCCGGCACCCGGAACCACAACCATCCGTGAGTTTTGGATCAGTCCGTGCGCGATCTCCATCAGCGACACCGGCATGACCTCGTCGTGCTCGCCACCGACGAAGAGGACCGGTGTTGTCATCGCCGCGAGTGCTTCCGTGCTCGCGGACGTCTCAGGTACTCTTTCCAATGCCCGGAATCGCGTCACGCGGTCGTCTACTTCAAGTTTGTTAGGTCCTTCCTCGTTGATCAGCCGAATCTGTTTGTACAGGAACGCGAGCTCACGGTGTTTCGATGAGAACTCGCGGCTCAATGCCCGTTTGATGCCGTCCTGGCGCCGCCTATCCCAGACCGTTCTCACGCTCTCTCGGATCGTGTCATCGCTCGCCAGCCAGACCTCGCGGCGCATGCCTGCGAAAGTGTTCGCCATCACGAGCCCCCGTATCCTGTCCGGTTGTGAGATTGCCAGCGCAAGGCAGCTCAACCCACCCATCGATTGGCCGACAAGAAACGTATTCTCGATATCCAGATGGTCAAGCAGAGCGCGCAGGTCTTCAATGAACGCAGCCGGGCCTGTTCCATCGGCATCAATCGAGAGGCCCCAGCCGCGATGATCGTATGCGACGCAGCGATGATGACGGCTGAACTCGGGTACCTGTTGCCACCAGCTCACGTGGTTGCCGCCGGCGCCGTGCGCGAAGACGACTGGGAAGCCCTTCCCCTGCTCCTCGTAGTAGAGGCGGGCGCCGTTCAGGTCAACGCTGGGCAAATTAACCCCACTTCTTCACACTCTGTGGATAAGTTCGGTCCATTAGCGATAGCATTTAACCATTCTCTCAGGTACAATCCAAGCAGATGGCACCCGCCATAACCCGTTCACGCCGACCGACGCTCTCCGCCCCCGCCAGGAGCGAGTCCGATCATCGATCAGAGGACGTAGCCGCCATCCCGGCATCTAAGTCTAACGACCAGTCCGGCCGCGCACCACGCCGTGGGCGCCAGGTGTCTAACGGTCGCCGTCACAACCCCTCCCCTAAGAGTACCCCTCAGCCGTCGTCGCGCCGGAACAGGAATCAGGACGCGAAGGGGTCAGTCTCCTCGGCGCCTGCATCATCGGCAGCCGCCCTCGAGGCCGGCCTGCGAGAAAAAGCCGAGCGAATCAGGAGAGGCGAGCCCAGTCCTCCTCCAGAGGCCCAGGCCGCTCCCGCCGAACAACCAGCCCGTGAACTTCCGACGCCGCCCTCGCGTGGGTCAAGGCGCACTCGGTCGCCGCGAGCGCAGGAACCCTCCGCACCCAAACAACAGCGAACGCAAACTCGCTCCCGGAAGCCCAGGGCGCCCGCGCCGAGAGCGGAAGAGCCCACCAAGCCCGCAAAACCCGAACGGAAGACCAGAGCGCCGAGGAGTCCTAAGCCGATTGAGAAAAAGCCGTCAGGCCGCGCCGGATCGGGTCACGTTCCAGTCCTGGTCCGAGGCAGGGCGCGTGTGCCGGTCACCGGAGCTCCCACGGACAACGTTCCGGCGCCGTTCGCTCACAACGCGGAGTACGAATTCGCGCGAATCCTCGATTTCTATGGCATCGACTGGCAATACGAGCCCCGGACGTTCCCGCTCCGATGGGATCGCGGCCACGTTACCGAAGCGTTCTCTCCCGATTTCTACCTCCCCGACCTGAACATGTACGTCGAGCTGACGACATTGAAGCCGGGCCTCACGGCCGAGAAGAACCGCAAGATGCGGTTACTGAAAGAGCTCTACCCGGGCACCAACATCATCATGCTCAAAAAGCAGGACTACCTGCGTTTGCTCGCCAAATATGGATATGGGCCTCTATCCCCCGATCAGGTTCCAGACATCGATCGCGTGCTGGTCACTGCCGGGCGGCTCCAGAAGCGGGTCGCCGAACTGGGTGCCCAGATCAGCCACGACTATACAGGCAAGGAGCTGGTGATGGTCGGCGTCCTCCGTGGCGTCCTCTGCTTCATCGCTGATCTCATGCGCCACGTTTCGGTCCCATCCGCCGTCGACCTGATGGCGATCTCGTCTTACGATGGCAACGGGTCCAACGCGCTGCGCATACTCAAGGACCTCGACGAGAACATCAAGGGTCGTGACGTGCTCCTGGTTGAGGACATAGTTGACACCGGAATGACCCTGAACCACATCGTTGAGTACCTCAACACCAAGAAGCCCGCCTCGGTGAAGATATGCACTCTCCTCGACAAGCGCGCGCGACGAATCGTCAATGTCCCCCTTGACTACACCGGCTTCGAGATACCTGACGAGTTTGTGGTCGGTTACGGTCTAGACTTCCATCAACGCTTCCGCAACCTGCCCTTCATCGCCGTTCTTAAGCACGATTTGCTCCCCTGACGACATGTCAACATAATGTTGATTTGTTGACATGTTCTGATTCCCGTGTGTACACCTAGGTCAAGTGAGCATATGAGAGATCGCGTGAGTATCGAGTTATATTCTGCCCGCTATCGTCCGTGTGGTGCCGCGCAATTGTTGACAGGCGTACCGGATAAGAGGGAGAATCCGTTGTGCTCCCGAGCGGACCGGAGGCACCCAAGACGAAGGGACTCGCGAGGCGGAAGGGCAACCCGAAGCCACCGCGAGACCTGGAAGCAAGGGATCGCAGACGGCGAGTTTGGGGGCGTTTTCTTCGTCTCAGGCCTTTGGGGCGCCATCCTCCGGCGCGACGATCAGTTTCGTACCCAGCTTCGCGTCGATTTCCGTGGCCAGCTCAAAATCCCGATCTGTGAGTCCGCCCTCACTGAGCGTGATCAACCGCAGGGTCACGCGGTTATAGTTGATGGTGATGTCCGGGTGGTGGCCAGCCGATTCCGCCAGGTAGGCTACGCCGTTGACGAAGGCAATCGCGCGAAGGAACGTACGAAAGTGATACTGCTTTCGCAAGCGGCCGTCCCGCACCTCCCAAGCTGACAACTTCGAGAGCCCCTCCTCGATCTCTTCGTGCGCCAAAAGGCGGCGTTCCATCATCGGTCCCTCCTCGCTGTCTGCACCGTCGGCTAGGATAGATGCACAGCCAGTGTAGGAGGTGCGAAGGTGGCAATCTATGACGTAACGGTGCCGCTCCGGCCCGGAATGGTGACATACGGTGGGGATGAGCTCGGCCCCGAACTGACGTTCACCAAGCTGCTCTCTCGCGGCGACTCCTCGAATCTGAGCACGCTCTGCCTCGGATCGCATACCGGCACCCACGTCGACGCTCCTCACCATTTCGTCGATGGCAGCGCAACCGTCGAGTCGCTGAGGCCAGACTCCCTTGTTGGCACAGTATTCGTAGTCGACCACACTGGTTCGGATCACATCACCGCTGCAGATGTCGAAGCGGCGGGCCTGCCGGACGACGCACGTCGGCTTCTGTTCAAGACCTCCAATAGTCGTTTCTGGGAGGATGACGAGTTTCACTCGGAGTTCCTGGGTCTTTCGGTCAAGGCCGCGCGTCTCCTGGTCGAGAGGGGCTTTGTCCTGGTGGGCATAGACTACCTGTCGATCGAAGGATTTGGCGCGCCGGGGCACCCGACGCACGTGGAGTTGCTGAAGGCGGGTGTCGTTATCGTGGAGGGGCTGGATCTTCGCGCAGTGTCCAGCGGGCGTTACGCGATGTGCTGCGCACCTCTCAAGGTTGTCGGCGCGGAGGGGGCGCCGGCGCGTGTCTTCCTCTGGGACGAGTTGTCAGACTAGCTGAACCGCAGCGAGACTTCGCGTTCCCGGTCGAGCGTTAGTGAGAGCGACCAGAGATCTTGTCCCACCTGCTTAAGACCTCCGGTCTCCGTTGCGGGAGTGCCAAAGCCCTCCGGCACGTTGATGAGCAGATCACCCTTGCGCGTGGCCACCGGCTTCAGGCGCAAGTTGAGGGAGAGTCTCGCCCAGACCTCATCCGCCAGTTCAACTGCTCCACACAGCGCGTGGAAGGCGCTCCCCACGATTTGAGGGTGATTACGAGCTGACCTGAGCGAAAGGAGAGCGCAGCCGTGAGCGGGGAGTTCAACTGAGGTGCTGCCTTGGCGTTCCCCCAGGTACCTCCCGTTCCAGACGTCGTACAGGTGCACGGCCTCCGCCGGCAGTGGCACGGGCACGTCAGCCGCGTCTTCGTTCCAGTTGAAGACGCCGAGCATCCGGTGCGTGCCGCAATCCAGGTCGAAGAGCGTGGGCAGCCCATCAGTCTGGAACAGGTCCATCGGCGTCGCTCCCTGTCCGTATACAGGTAGCAACATCGAAATGATCTCGCGGCGATCCGGGGTGAGCGTTGCCAGCTTGTCGCTGTCCAACACCATCCCGCCGCTAAGCGCGATCACAGTCGCCAGTGTTCGCACCTCGTCGTCCGTGAGCGCCGTCTCGGAGCCGCGGGCGAGGAGGCAGTCAGGGTCGTTCAGCCACAGCGAGCCGTGCATCCAGAAGCGGCTGAGGACGTTACGTATGGCGTTCAGGGTCGAGACGCTGCTCATGTCGCCCGCTCCGCCGGCCTGCGCCACCGGGTGCCAGAACGGCGAGACGTCCGGCCCAATCCGTGCCCCATTCACCACACCAACGCTCGGCCCGATTGGCTGGCCGCATCCCAGGACGAAGCGTTCCCCGGCAATCTCTCGCACCTTCTCGATACCGCGCCGGTAGGCCTGCGCCCGGGTCACGTTCGGGTCGCTGTCGTATGCCGTCGACCGCCCCCGCGTAGATGAAGTCGATCTTGACGTAGTCGTATCGCCAGTCGTCGAAGACGGTTCGGAATACGTTCTCCAGCCAGGCGATCGCCTCGGGGTGGGTAAGGTCCAGCGCATAACAACGCTGGTCCCAGTTGAGGGACGCGATGTGTGGCCTGCCCGGGTTGAACTGCACGGCCCAGTCGGGATGTTCCTTCCATAGCCGCGAATTCTCGCCCATGAGAAAGGGCGCTAACCAGAGACCGGCCTTGAGGCCCTTGTCATGGATACGGTCGGCGAGCCAGCCCATTCCGTGCGGGAACTTCTCGTTCGGCGTCAACCAGTCGCCGATCGCGGCCTGGTAGCCATCATCGACTTGGACGTAGTCGAATGGAAGTTCGCGACGGCGTTCGCTGATGAGTTCGAGATTGGCCAGCACTTCCGCTTCGTTGATGCCCTGCCAGTAGTAGTACCAGGAACACCAGCCGCTGACAGGATGTTGCCAGGGCACCGCCTCCATTTCGGCGGCCATGGTGTGGGCGTAGCGCTTCATCGCAGCGAGTGGCTCCGTGCAGGGCTCGATCAGTAGTGTCTCGGATGACAGTCGTTGGCCCGGCGCCAACGGTATGCCATCCGCGTAAGATGCGGCCGTCAGCGCCCCCGGATCGCGGTCCAGCCAGACCTGCGAGAACTGGTCTGCTGTTGAGGTGAACCCAGCCAGGATGGCAGCCGCCGACGGCGCGGCCACCACGGTCATCATCTCCGAAAGAAAGCGGCCCGGCACTCCGGTCCGGCCGTGTGGCCGGCGCGATCACCGGTGGAGTGGCATCGACGTCCTCGCCGGAGACGGGCAGCACGAGCGCTGGAGACCAGTCCTGCCAGCCCTCTTTGTAGAGACGCCACCGCTGTGCAGGCGCGCCAAGATCCAGCCTGGCTCCGTCGAGTACGTGAAACGCTGCGATTTGGACGGGCGTGCGCGCCCGATTCGTCATCTCGGTGCGCACCAGCGCGTATGGGGCGTGATCGTACAGCGATATCGTCAACGCAACATCCGGCTCGTGCTCATCACGTTCGCGACGAAGGATAATTGACCGGCCTGTGCCGTGAGCATTGTCCTCGGACATCGCATCGTCGAAATCGAAACCCGTGCCGCGGCTGCTGAAAGTCGGTCCGTCCAGGAGCGAGACCGAAATCGCGGCTTCCGCTAGGGTGGGTGGCCCCCCTGAGGCCGGCGTAACGTCGAAAGTGCCTCGGTTCAGGTGCACGCTCACTCTGATGAGACCGTTGTCTCAGGACCGGCCCCTCGTTGACGTCACCGAGCCTCACCTCAGACATCTGTCACGCGCAGACCATCGCTGGGGTGGCACAACAACATCGAGGCTTTGCCGCCGGTCTTCGAGGCGTACATATCGACTACCCGGTTCCGAAACTCATCGACGGCATCTGCCCGTACGACGCTCACCGTGCAGCCGCCAAACCCTGCACCGGTGAGTCGCGAGCCGAGTACGCCGTCCGTCTCGCGCGCAAGGTCGACGAGCAAGTCAAGTTCCGGGCATGAGACTTCGAAATCGTCGCGCAGGCTATTGTGAGACTGCCACATCAGCTCGCCGAGTTGGGAGGCATCTTGCTTCCGCAGGGCATCCACCGCCAGCTGGACGCGGTCGTTTTCGGACACAACGTGACGCGTCCGGCGGTCAAGCGGTGCATGGAGCGTTGCCGCATCGGCTATCGTGGCGTCGCGGAGTGATTCGACTCCAAGGATTCGCGCGGCCTCCGAGCACTCCTTCCGGCGTCGGTTGTATGGGGTGTCATCCAGGCGGCGAGGCAGCTTCGAGTCTACGATCACCAGCTCTATCCCGAGGGTCTCGAATGGAAGAGGAACCTCTTCTATCTCAAGAGATCGGCAGTCGATGAGGAGCGCGTGATTGGCAAGCCCAGCCGCGGAAGCCAGCTGGTCCATGATCCCGCACTGGACGCCAACGAATTGGTTCTCGGCCTTCTGGCAAATCAGCGCGAGGCGTACAGGGTTCAGCTCGATCTCGGATATGGCGCACAGCCCTCCCGCAACCGCGACTTCCAGAGCGGCCGAGGACGACAGGCCCGAGCCGAGGGCGACGTTACCATCGATTAGCAGGTCCGCGCCTAGCAGTTTATAACCAGCGTCGAGGAGAGCCCAGGCGACACCGCGCACGTAGTCGCGCCACTCCCGCCTGCCGGTGCGTCGAGGAGCATCCACGCGCTGGTCATCGCGAGCCTGGAATTGGGCCGAAAATGCTCGCAGCTTGTTGTCCTCGCGGGGTGCAGCCACGACTGTGACGGATCTGTCGATGGCGACCGGAAGCACGAGGCCGCCGCTGTAGTCCGTGTGCTCGCCGATCAGGTTTACGCGTCCCGGAGCAACTGAAATCACGGTCGGACGGCGCGCGTAAGCCTTCTCGAACGCTTCCAGCGGCGAATCGGTCAAGGCGTGCATCGCGTCGCCAGTATAGGCGACCCGTTGCGCCACGGCACCGGCGCAAATACGATTAGTCGCGCTATGCCAAGGGCGCTTGACGGTCTCCGCGTGATCGAAATCAACAAGACAGGCGCGGCTTCGTATGCGTCGAAGCTGATGGCCGACCTGGGAGCCGATGTGATCAAGGTCGAGGACCCGTCCGGCGACGAGGACCGGCCGGCTCGGGCCCTTCCCGGGTGGAAACCCCGATCCAGAAAAGAGCGGCGCCTTCCTTTACCTCAATTGCAACAAGCAGAGCGTCACTCTGAAGCTGGAGGACGCCAAAGGGCGCGACCTTCTTGACCAACTCGTCTCAAGCGCCGATGTGCTGCTTCATGACGTGCCGCCGAAGGAAGCTGAGGCGCTCGGCCTCATTTACAGTCGAATCGGCCCATCGAGCCCGCGCCTCGTGATGACCTCGATCAGTCCTTTCGGGCAGAACGGCCCATACAGGGACTACAAAGCCTACGATCTGACGACGCTAAGCGCCGGTGGCTGGACGTTCCTCAACGGATGGCCAGGCCACCCCGAGATGCCGCCACTGAAGCCATTCGGTCGCCAGAGCGCCGTTCAGGCCGGTGTTAACGCCGCCGTTGCGACGATGGGAGCGCTCTTTTCGCGTATCAAGTCCGGTAGGGGCCAGCACATTGACGTGTCGGCGCAAGAATGCATCACGTCCATCCTCGAGATGACCCTGGAGGTCTGGCCTTATATGGGCGTACCCGCGGTTCGCTGGGGTCAGCGGCCTATCCATCCGATCGACATGTTTGAGTGCAAGGACGGCGGCTGGATCTTCGTCCTGACGATCGAAGAGCATCAGTGGCAGGCGCTCGTGGAGTTGATGGAGACGCCCGAGTGGACCCAGTGGGAGGTCGCCGCGAACCGCTTCGTGCGGGCGGCCAACTGGGACGCGCTACGTCCGTTCATGGAGGAGTGGGTCAGCCAGTGGAACACCGACGACCTCTACCGGGCCGCGCAGGCGAAGCGCATACCTTTCGCGCCTGCCTCAACCCTGTCCGACCTACTGGACTCGGAGCACCTGAAAGCGCGTGGCTTCTTCGTTGAAGTGGCGCATCCCGAGGCGGGCACGATC
Organism: uncultured Chloroflexia bacterium; assembly: GCA_963717065.1. Classification (GTDB taxonomy): domain Bacteria; phylum Chloroflexota; class Dehalococcoidia; order SM23-28-2; family RBG-16-64-32; genus CAVQVC01. The sequence continues at coordinate 721,742 of CAVQVC010000001.1, forward strand.
ACGCAGGCAGGCGCTCCCTACAAACTCACGACCACTCCCTGGGAGATCCGCTCCCCAGCTCCCACGCTCGGGCAGCACAACGAAGAAGTGCTGGGTGCAATCGGCGCTGACGTCGGCTCGCTCCGCCGGGCAGGAGTTGTGTAGTGGCCGGCCCACTGGACGGCATCCGCGTCGCCGACTTCACTTGGGTCTGGGCCGGGCCGACGTGCACCCTTCAGCTCGCGCACATGGGTGCCGAGGTCATCCGGATGGAGTCCACCCGGCGCATTTGCACTCTCCGGATGCTCCCTCCCTGGCCTGACAGTCAGCCAGGGCCGAACCGCTCGGGCTACTTCAACCAGTACAACCAGGGTAAGCGCGGGATCCTCCTGGACATCTCCAAGGCTGAAGGCGCTGAGATAGCGAAGAAGATCGTGGCGATGAGCGATGTGGCGGTTGAGAATTTCGCGGGCGGCATCATCGAGCGGCTTGGCCTGGGCTACGAGGAACTCCGCAAGGTCAAGCCCGACATCGTGATGATCAGCATGTCCGGCTACGGCCAGACCGGGCCCGACTCCGGCTTCGTCTCATACGGGCCGGCGCAGGTCCCTCTCTCCGGCCTGTCGCAGCTCACCGGCTATCGGGATTGGCATCCCATGCACGTCGGGATGTCCTATGGCGACCCGAATGCCGGACTCCACGCTGCTTTCGTGGTGCTCTCTGCGCTCATCTATCGCGACCGCACGGGTGAGGGCCAGTACATCGATATGTCCCAATGGGAATCGACGATGGCTGCCCTTGGCGACGGCATCATGCACCACACCATCAACGGCGAGCAGCCCGCGCGCAACGGTAGCCGCGTCCCAGACATGGCGCCTCACGGTGTCTTCCGCTCCGCCCCCGGGAGGGCCCCCGTCGAGGGTTTTCCTGAAGATGACCGCTGGATCAGCATCGCTTGTCGAACCGACGACGAGTGGCGGGCGCTGTGTGAAGTCATGGGCCGCTCGGATCTCGCTGACGACCCGCGCTTCAAAACGTTGGCCGACCGCAAATCGAACGAAGATGCTCTTGAATCCGAAGTCGAGGCGTGGACTGTCACCATTCGACCCATTCGAGGCCAAGGAACGACTGCAAGGCGTCGGAGTCGCAGCGTTCCCTCCCCTCATGAACAAGGAGATCATCGAAGACCCTCACCTGGAAGCCCGGAACTTCTTCGTCGAGAAGGAGCATCCCGAAGTCGGTGTCCGCAGGCATGCGGGAATTCCCTGGCGCATGTCAGAAACACCCTGTGAGGTCTGGCGAGCCGCCCCGGTGATGGGACAGGACAACGAATACGTCTTCGGGGAATTGCTCGGCTTTTCCAGCGACCAGATCGCCGATCTGGTGGCCCGCGAAGTCATCCATTAGCGCCCTCTCCCTGTGCTACCATTAGCGACGCCATGAAGTTCGGCATCTTCCACGAGTTGTCCGTCTCCAAGCCCTGGCACCCCCTGTCCGAGCACGAGGTGTACCACAACGCCCTCGCTCAGGTAGAACTGGCCGACGAGCTAGGATTCGACCAGTCCTGGGCCGTTGAGCATCATTTTCTCGAGGAGTACTCCCACTGCTCCGCGCCGGAGGTGTTCCTGGCCGCGGCCGCGGCGCGCACCAAGCGCATCCGGCTGGGCCAGGGGATAGCCGTCGTGCTTCCACCGTTCAATCATCCAGCCAGGGCTGCTGAACGCGCCGCCGCGCTGGACATTATCTCCAATGGTCGCCTCGAGTTCGGTACCGGGCGCTCCGCTACCTGGACGGAGCTGGGAGGATTTCGCTGCGATCCCGATATGACCAAGGAGATGTGGGACGAGTCTGTGAGGGCAATCCCCAAGATGTGGAAGCAGGAGCCATTCTCCTGGAACGGGAAGTTCTTCTCTATGCCGGAGCGCCCGATTCTCCCCAAGCCGGTCCAGAAGCCACACCCGCCGCTCTGGGTGGCGGTCTCCAGCCCCGAGACGGCGATCCGGGCGGCCGAGCGCGGCATCGGTTGTCTCGGAGTCTCTATCGGCACGCCGCAGGAGTACGAGAAGCGCGTGCAGGACTACCGGAGGGTTGTCAAGGGCTGCGAGCCCGTTGGAGACTTTGTGAACGATCAGGTCAACGGCGTAACCTTCATGTACGTTGATGAGACTGATGAAGAGGCGAGGATCTGGGGGTCGAAACTGGCGTATTCCTTCTCGCACCTGGCGGCGCACCTCGTCGGGATAAGCTCCGTCTACCCGACGCCCGCCTACAAGACGCCCGGACTCCTCTTCAGCATTCGGCAAGGATCGGAAGAGAAGGCGCCGGGCGGAGGCGGAGTAATCCGCGAGGGCATGGCGATAGGTAGTCCACAAACCGTGATCAAGAACCTTAAGCTGTGGCAAGACATTGGGGTCGACCGAATGGTGATGATCATGAACACGGGCGAAGTCATTCCCCAGGAGCGCGTGCTCAAGTCGATGCGCCTCTTTGCCGAGCACGTCATTCCGGTCTTCGAGCGAGACAGCGCGGTGGCGGGGGTCGCTCCACCCGGACCGGAACTCGCCGAACCGGCGACGCCCTAGGTATGCCGGATTACGGCCGTCTCACGGAAGAGCGGCTCCCTTCAGCCTCTCCAGTCATCGCTCCGCTCTACCCTTCGGCGCCGTGGTCTCTGCCCGGCGCGTGGGTCCTTAAGGTCCTGTATGAGACGGATGTAGAGCCCGTGCTTGCCTGGCTGCCGCCAAAACTGAGTCGCTCATCTCCGGCGTATGCCGTTGTTACTGTCGCCAACTATCCTCAGAGTCCCGTTGGTCCGTTTTCGCTTGCCTCCCAGCATATCGGCTGCCGGGCCGGCTTCTTCATTCGCGCCTTTACGGTTCAATGCGTCACGGATAACCCCGCTGCTTTGGCAGCTCTTCGCGAACTGTGGGGCTTTCCTTGCAGACTGGGCGAAGTCGAGCTGGCAGCCGATGATGGTTCAGCGTCGGCGGTTGTTCGCGTCGACGGGTCCTCGATAGTTGAACTGGGCATGTCCGATGGCGTGTCGGTCGAAGGGTCCTCGGTACGCTTTGATCCGCTCCTGAACCTGAGACTGGCGCCGTCCCATGAAGAAGGGAGACGCCACGACCTGATCCAGATGGCGCAGATTGACCCAGAAACAGAAGTCCGCGAGGCGTTCCGCGGCGAAGGCTCGATCGCCTTCCCGTCGAACTCGGACGCTGCGCCGTGGCACCTACTCCCGGCGCGCTGCGTAGTCTCCACAGTTGCTTGCGCGGTTGACACGGAACTTCCCCTCGCCCGCTTCGTAATGCCGTACTGACCACGCGCGTCTTACCATTGAGTGGCATTGACCCACCTTCGGGCCGGTGCTACGTTGCTTGAAAGCCGCTGACTTAGCGGCCGCTTAACCTCGGAGGCAGATACTGGCCACGCAGCGCACCGCCGGTTCCGACAGGCGGACCCGCAGGGGACCCTACACACGTCAACTGATTCTGGATGCCTCGCTCCGGCTCTTCTCCGAGCGGGGATTTGCGCGCACCACCGTACGCGATATAGCCAAGGAGGCGGGGATCACCGACGCGGCGATCTACTACCACTTCCAGTCCAAGCGCGAGCTACTGGAAGCCCTCGTTGAGGAGAAGGGATTTCTTGTCAGCCTCCAGAACCTCGAGAGGGTGACTGCAGACCTTCCCCTGGAGGAGATGCTTGTGTGGATGGCCCGAGGGGCAATCAACCTGATGGACGAGAACCGCGAATTCCTTAGGCTGATTATCATGGAGGGGCTCGGGGGCGACGACGCGGCACTGGAGCAATACCAGCGTCTGATCAACCTGTGGGAGAACGCGCTCACCACGGTCCTCGGGCGCTATGAAGAGAAGGGTGAACTTCCCGGCGATTCCCGAGCCCTGCTCTCGCGCCAGATCGTCTACGTCATCCTGATGGCGTTCGTGGAGAGCCTCCTCGGCCGTCACGTGACACCTGGTGCCGGAGTGACAGAGCGCCGGGAGGCCCTCGCCGGGTTTGCCGAGAGTGCGCTGCATAGAGTGATTAGCGGCGTACCCCTGCCGGCAAAATGAGCGGCGCCGGCCAGCTGTTTCCGTGACTCGCCTGGGTGTCGCCCTGATCGGCTGTGGTAATATCGGCCGCTTCCACTCCACGGCAATTCGAGCTCTCATACGTCGGGGTCTCATCGACGCTGAGTACGTCGCTGTCTGCGATTCAGACGCTGACCGGGCCCGCGCCTTTGGTGACGTTACCGGTGCAAGCCTCGTCACTACGGATCCCCGTGAGGTGCTGACATCCCCGGACGTGAATGTGATCTACATTTGTGTGCCGACATCGTCACACAAGGGCTTGGTCCTGGAGGCCGCCGCCGCCGGAAAACACGTATTTTGCGAGAAACCGCTCGCCGCCAACCTGAAAGATGTCAACGATATGGTGCAGGCCGTCGAGGCGGCCGGGGTGAAGGCGGGGGTTGGCCTTGTTCTTCGGCATTCGCCGGTCTTCACAGTCATGAAGGACTTGACGGATGATCAGGGTCTCGGTCGCCTCATGATGATATTCTTCCGCGACGACCAGTTCTTCCCAATTCAAGGGCACTACGCGAGCGATTGGCGCAAGGATCATTCTGTTGTCGGCGCCGGGACGCTCCTCGAGCATTCGATCCACGATATCGATATCCTGAACTGGTTTGGTGAAGAATTCCGGTCCGTGCGGGGCCATACCGCCAACTTCGCGGGGTACGAGGGCGTCGAAGACATCGCCAGCGTACACGGCGAGTTCGAATCGGGTGCCACCGCCGAGCTTGTGTCGGTCTGGCACAGTGTGCTCGGGCGCCCGTCCACCCGACGCTTCGAAGTCTTCTTCGAGAAGGGCGTATTCTGGACCGACCACGATTTCCTCGGCCCGGTACATTTTCAGACGCACGCCAGGAACGCCGAAACGATGACCGAGGACGAAGTACGTAGCCGGTACCTCCAGCTTGTGGGGCATGAGAGCGCCGAATTCGAAGCTGTCCTGAAGTATTCCTTCGAGGACTACTTTTTCCTGAACGCGATCCAGGAGGACAGCCCGGTCTTCCCTGATTTCGGCGTCGCGCTGCGGGCGCACCGGGTGGTAGATGCGGCCTATCGCTCTGCCGCTGCCGGTGGAGACGCAGTTCAACTCGCCTGAGCTCGACGCGAACGCACAAGACCGCTTATTTCCCCGAACGTTCACTCGCTACAAATTAGCAGTATCCGTCGCATCTCGTCTTACTTGATGAGGGGTCGCAGGGAAACAGGCGAACGGAAGGAAGGACGTGATGAAGGAGATATTTGAGGCACTGACTCGCGCAGTTCGATCGGAAGACGGGCAAGCGCTGGCTGAGTACGGCCTCATCCTGGCCTTCGTTTTCGCCGTCTGTGTGATCGCGGTTACCGCCCTTGGGCTGGCCATCTCCGGATCACTCGGCTCAATTACGGGCGCGTTTTAAGGTAACGACGCTCACAATCAGAGCCCGCCCAGCGACGGGGGATCTCTTGGCGGCACGGGCGCTGGCGAGTTACGTAGGACCGGGATCCGTGAGGTAGGATCCCCACTCTTCACCGCGGCTCCAGTCCATCATCATCACGTCAATCTCTTCTCCGGGCTCTATTACCTCGACGTCAGCGGGTATGAACGTCAGGGCGTTGGCCCGCATCATCGACGTGAGGATTCCGGAACCCTGCGCCCCGCTGAGTGACGCGTAGTACTTGCCGTCGCGCTCCGTGACAAAGCAACGTGCCAGGAACACGCGGGGGTCGTTCTGATTAACTATGCGGTCGATGGCGATAGCTCGGAGTATCGGGCGTCGGTGGTCGTTTTTCGCCATCATCTTCATCATCGACGGCCGTCCGAACAACTCGAAAGCCACCATGGCGCTGACCGGATTGCCCGGCAAGCCGATGTGGGGCACGCGACGACCACCCTTTCCGTCAGGGTAGAAGCAGCCAAAGGCGAGTGGCTTTCCCGGTTTGACCGCCACGGTCCAGAAGTCGATCTCTCCCTCTCGCGCCAGTACCTCCTTCACGACGTCATAATCCCCACGGGACACCCCGGCCGATGTGACGAGCATGTCGCATGAATCCAGTCCCTCGTGGATCTTTTGCGTAAGCGCCTCGACCGTGTCAGGAGCGATTCCCAACAATCGCGGGATTCCACCGTAACGCTCTATCAACGCCGCCACGCTATGCGCGTTGGCATCGTAGATGCGTGCGCCTGAGCGTGCTTGCCCGGGTTCCAACAGCTCGTCTCCGGTTGATAGAAGACCGACAACGGGACGTCTGATCACCCGGACAGATCCTCGGCCCAGCGAGGCGATGACGCCGATCTCGGATGCTCGAAGCACGGTGCCACTCTGCACGACTACATGTCCGGCAGCCACGTCCTCGGCGGCGCGGCGGATATTGGCGCCCGGGTGCGCTTCCTTCAGGACCTTCACATCTGTCGCGGAGACGCGCCGAGTTCCGCTGGGCGCCTTGTCGAAAGGCTCGTCCGTCTCTTCGAAAGGGACGATCGCATCGGCCCCCGTGGGAACCGGCGCCCCGGTCATGATCCTGACGGCGGTGCCGGAGGTAACCTCACCCGCGAACTCGTATCCAGCAGCTACCTCGCCGATCACCCGCAGGGATACGGGGGAATTTTCGGATGCACCGGCTGTGTCTGCCGCACGGACTGCGTAGCCATCCATTGCCGTGTTGTCGAGTGGAGGAATGTTGAAGGTTGCGTCGATGTCCTCGTCGAGTACCTGGCCAAGCGCCTTGCCCAGCGGCTTATCCTCCGCAGGAAGAACGTCGGCGTAGCTCAATACGCGCTCAAGCGCCTCTTCGATGCTGATCATGCGAGCAGGAAGGGCCAGCCGGGTGTGCTGAGGATTGGTCTCCTGTTTCAGGACTTTCCTATCCCAGGCGGACAACCAGGCATGTCGTCGTCCGCTGCACTCCCTCGACCTGCTGGATCCCATCGGTGATCGCCCGTCCCAGCTTGTCAAGGTCATCCGATTCAAGGAGGGCAATCACATCAAAGGGGCCTGTTACGGCATCGACTGAGATCACGTTGGCGTCGTCGAAGGTCAGCCCCTTCACGCCCTCGCTGACGTTGTTCGCCTTACCCACTGCGGATTCGATCAGAACATAGGCCCGCATCATGGCGAATCTGCCTCCTTTTGGCTCAACTTTTTACCCCGGCGAAGCTCGGGGCCGTGCGGCTGCCGCAATCATACATCGAGTCCGCGGGCTGTCAAGCGCGCCTCAGATTGCCGCGCATTCAAACGCGCGCCTATAATAGCGCTCGATCCCGCGTAGAAAACGCCCTGACACCATGACTTCCCAGCAATCGCTTGCCCAACTGGAACGTGACGCCCTGGCCGCTCTGGATGCTGTCGACAGCATTGACGGACTTGACGGCTGTCGTGTGGAGTTCCTCGGTCGCAAGGGGCAGCTGACGCAGGTACTTCGCGGTCTGTCGGCGATCGAGGACCTTGATGAGCGGCGGAGAGCTGGCGCCGAGGCCAATGCCGTCAAGCAGCGCCTTGAAGAAGCGTTCGACGCGCGCAAGCAGTCTCTCGAACAAGAGCGCTTGAGCAGCGTGATCGAAGGGGACCGGCTTGACGTCACCCTTCCTGGAGTTCCCCTTCCCCGCGGTCGCCTGCATCCTGTCACCCAGACGCTTCGCGATGTCTTGAAAGCTTTCTCCAGCATGGGGTTCCAGGTTGTCGAGGGCCCTGAGATCGAGTGGGACCGCTACAATTTCGAGGCGCTTCGCATCCCCGCCGACCACCCGGCCAGGGACATGTGGGACACACTGTGGATTGACCAGGAGACGGACGGCAAGCGCTCGATGCTCCTGCGCACACACACGTCTCCCAACCAGGTGCGGGTGATGGAGAAGACCCAGCCTCCGATCCGCGTTGTCGTGCCGGGTAAATGCTACCGATTCGAGGCGACCGATCCGACCCACGAGTGGATGATGACCCAGGTCGAGGGTCTGGCAGTCGATGAAGGCATAAGCATGTCCGATCTCAAGGGCACGCTCGCCGAGTTCGCCCGGCGCATGTTCGGGCGCGAGCGCAAGGTAGCGTTCCGTTGCGACTACTTCCCGTTCGTCGAGCCGGGTATGGAGCTCCGCATCGACTGCTTCATCTGTCGCGGGGAGGGCTGTCGGACTTGCCACCACACCGGTTGGATCGAGATCCTCGGCGCGGGAATGGTGCACCCGGAGATCCTTACGAATGTTGGCTATGACTCCGAGCGCTACACTGGATTTGCCTTTGGCATGGGCATCGAGCGCATCGCCTTGCTTCGCCATGGGGTGGAGGACATTCGCCTCTTCTACGGCAACGACCTCCGTTTCCTCCAGCAGTTTTGAGCGACACGGAAGGACCGCAGCGTGCGTGTACCCCTGAGCTGGCTATCTGAATACATCGACATCACCCTGGCCGTAGACGAGCTTGCGAGCAAGCTAACCATAGCGGGCGTAGAGGTGGACGACATCATCCGCACGGGCGGCGACTGGGATGGTATCGTCGTTGGGCATGTGCTGAACGTAGAGCCGCACCCGAACGCTGACCGGTTGACGCTTGTGACCGTAGATCTCGGAAACGAAAATAGGCGGCGCGTCGTCTGCGGCGCTCCAAACGTGGCCACGGGGCAGAAGATTGCGTTCGCGCCTGAGGGCACAAAGCTCATTGACGGCCACACCGGTAAGGCAACGGTTCTCAAGGCGGCGAAGATCAGGGGCGTTGAGTCGGCCGGAATGGTGCTGTCCGAGAAGGAATTGGGTATCTCCGAGAGTCATGAGGGCATCGTCGTGCTGCCGACAGACACCGCCGTCGGCACGCCGCTCTCCTCGGTGCTCGGAGAGACCATCTACGATCTGGACCTCACTCCAAACCGGCCGGACCTGCTATCGATCATTGGAGTCGCTCACGAAGTCGCCGCTCTCACCAACCAACGTGTGCGAGATCCTTCGCTTGAATTCAAGGCCGCCGGCAAGCCGATCAAGGGGCGCGTGAATGTGGAGATCGCCGACCCGGACCTCTGCCCGCGCTACGTTGCAGCGCTGATCGAGGGTGTGAAACTGGGCCCATCGCCTTCCTGGCTCCAGGAACGTTTGATCGGGGCCGGGTTGCGTCCAATCAACAACATTGTCGACATAACGAACTACGTCATGCTGGAGATGGGGCAGCCGCTGCATGCCTTCAACTTCACCCGGCTCAAGGGCGGGAAGATCATCGTCCGTCGCGCAAGGCCGGGCGAGAAGCTTAAGCTACTCGACGGGACCGAGCGCGAGCTGTCGACCGATATGCTCGTGATCGCCGACGCCGAGGACGCCGTCGCGCTCGCGGGAGTCATGGGCGGCGAAAACAGCGAAGTCGCAGAGGATACGACGACGATCCTCCTCGAATCCGCCAACTTCAACCCAGCAAGCGTCCGCCGCACCAGCCAGACCCTGAAGGCGCGCACCGACGCCTCCGTCCGTTTCGAGAAGGGCCTCAGTCCACGGCTTCCCGAGATCGCCGCCCAGCGCGCGGTGAAACTGATGAGCGAGGTCACCGGAGGGAAAGCTGCCGAGGGCTTCGTCGACGTCTTCCCCGGAAAGCAACCCGATGTCCGTGTCACACTCACTCAAGAGCGTCTGCATCGCGTCCTCGGCGTTGAGCTGCCGACGACCCAGGTCCGCAAGGTGCTGGAAAGCCTCGGTTTCGGCTGCCGCTGGATTCCGCCCGACCACTACATCGTCCGCGTGCCCTACTGGCGCACCGACGTCAACATCGCCGACGATGTCATCGAGGAGGTTGCGCGCATCCTCGGCTACGACGAGATGCCCACCACTCAGCTACGCGGCGAGATCCCCGTATACGAGCCGCAGCCGCTGCTCGACCTCCGGGAGCGCGTCCGCGACTCCCTTGCCGCAGCGGGCATGCAGGAGATCATTACCTACTCCATGACGACCATGGCGGCCCTGCAGAAGGTGCTCCCTCCGGAAGAGCTGGCTACGAACCCGCCGCTGCGCATCGCTAACCCCTTGAGCCGCGACCACGAGTACGCCCGAACCACCCCTCGCGCGGCGCTGTTGGAGACGCTCTCTAAGAACATCCGTGTGGTACCCGGCCTCAATGCGCTCTTCGAGTCCGGTCGCGTATACCTTCCCCGCGAAGACGACCTGCCGCTGGAGCCCGAGGTCATCGCCGGCGTCGTCGCCGGCAACCACCCCGACCGTTGGGGCCAGCCCACGAGCGAGCCAACGGGGTTCTACGACGCCAAGGCTTACGCCGAGAGGGCCCTCAAAGCGGCAGGCGTGAGCGGTCAATTCACCGAGACGGTCGACTTCGCCTACCTACCCGGCCGCACCGCTGAGATCACGGTGAATGGAACTCGAGTGGGCCTCGTCGGCCACGTCCATCCCCGCGTCGCTGCCTCCTTCGACATCGAGGAGGAAGTGGCGATGTTTGAGCTGGATCTCGATGCTGTCCTTCCCCATGCACAGACCGTTGTCCACTACCAGCCGCTCTCTCCCTACCCCACAGTCGAAGAGGACCTCGCTGTCATCGTTCCGGCAGACGCCTCCGCCGGGCAGGTCCAGGGGATCATCGAGAGCTTCCCGGTCGTGCGCTCTGCGTCTGTCTTCGACGTCTACACAGGCGCTCCCATCCGCGCTGGGCGCAAGTCACTCGCTTTCTCGGTCTCCTACCAGGCGCCGGACCACACCCTCACGGACGCCGAGGTCGCCCGCCAGCGCGAACGCATCGTTGCGCGCCTCCGCCAGGAGCTTGGCGCCGAGCTACGGGGCTAGGGCTACTTCGCTTCTGCTTCGCTCCCGACCTTCGTCACGCGCACCTTCTTAACCCGGCGCCCGGTGACGCTCAGCACCTTCAGGTGGATACCATCGATCCCCACCTGGTCGCCCACGTTTGGCATGCGGCCCAGCTCGTTCACGATGAAGCCGCCGATGCTGTCGAAGTCCTGGTCCTTCTCGATCTCCACGTCGAACATCTCGCCCAGCTCTTCGATTGGCAGCCGCGCGTCGACGATGACCTCTGAGGGTGTTACTAGTTGTACGGGTTGTTCTTCAATGTCGTACTCGTCGCGGATCTCGCCCACGATCTCCTCGAGGAGGTCTTCTAGCGTTACAAGGCCCGCCGTCCCGCCGTACTCGTCGACGGCGATAGCGATCGAGATCTGGCGAGCCTTCATCTCCGTTAGCATCTCGTGGACCTTCTTGGACTCCGGGACGTGGTGCGCCGGTCGCAGGATATCCCGTAGCTGCGGGTGTTCGCCGTTGGAGATGTGGTCGCGCTTCGCCAGGTGCTTCAGCACCTCTTTGGCGTGCGCGATCCCGATGATGTTGTCGATGTTCTCCTCGAACACCGGCACGCGGCTGTAGCCCTCCTCCACCATCACTTCCGATACGCGGTCGAATCCTTCGGTTACCTCCACCGATTCGATATCGGTGCGCGGCACCATTACCTCTCGCACCGTCCGGAACTCCATCTCCATCACGCCCCGGATCATCTGCCGTTCCTCGTCCTCAAGTGCAGCGCTGGCCTCATCCAATTCCGAGAGGAGGATCTCCTCTTCGACGAATGAGTCGTCGTGGCCGTTTCCGTAATGCCACGCCCGCGAAAGTGCGCCGGCCGGCGCCTCGAGGACGAGAGCCGGGCCGCGGAAAACGAACCTGATGGCGATGACGAACGGGCGTAGGACCCTCTGCCAGCGCTGAGGGTTGCGCGAGACGATGATTTTAGGGACGGTCTGCAGGATCATGACCACCGCCAGGACACCCAGCGTCGTGGCCAGGAGGGCCGTCCAGGAGTGTCCGAACACCTCGATGATGAGAAACACCGCGACCGCCGTCACACCCACCACAGCGAGGTTCCGGGCGAGAGCCAGCGACGAGAGTGTGACCTGGCGTTCGTGGTAGAACCTCTTGAGCGCATCGAGGCGGGACTCGGCGGGCTCGCGCATCGCCCGTTCGCGCACACCGATTATTACGCCCGTCTCCGCCGCGACAACGGCGATGTACGCTAGCATGCCGAGTGCGAGGAGCACGAGGGCGGCGATCGTCTCGCTATCCACGTTTCCCCTGCTTCTTCTTGATCGGCAATGCCGGAACGCCGGCCACGAGTGCCTGGTCCAAAACGTCGCGCGTAACCACCGAACCGGCTGCTGTTGTGGCGTGTTGACCGACCTTCACCGGCGCGACGAGCATGGTGCCGCTGCCGATGAACGCACCTTCACCGATAACCGTCTTGCTCTTCTTCTCGCCGTCATAGTTGCAGGTCACCGTTCCGGCACCGATGTTCGCATCAGCGCCGACCTCAGCGTCTCCGATGTAAGAGAAGTGTCCGGCCTTCGCTCCCGCGCCTATCCGGGACCCTTTGGTCTCAACAAAGTTACCGATGTGCGCGCCCGCTCCCACGTAAGTGTCTGGGCGCAGGTGGCTGAACGGTCCGATATCCACCTCGGCCTCAAGCGCCGAGCCCTCAATCACAGACGCGAAAACTTCGCAGCTGTCTCCTATTCGGGAGTCCGCAATGATCGTGTTCGGCCCGATCCGGCAGTCTTCGCCGATGATCGTCTCGCCCGTGATCGTGGTGTTTGGGAAAAGCACAGTCCCGGGGCCGATTTCCACCCCCTGGTCGATGTAAGTCGTCGCCGGGTCAATGATCTGCACTCCGGCCTCGATTAAGCGGCCGCACTCGGCGAGGCGTTCCTCGAGCTGGGCCCGAAGAAGCAGCATGGGGTCGGGGATGGTGGTGGAGCGGTTGTTAGAGCGAGATTTGCCCATCAGGTAAGTTCAAACGCGCGGCTTCGGCACGCGCGATGGTATGCGGCATCCAGTCAATCGAGCGCTGGTGAGAGGGAATGCATCCGTGCTAACAGACGCCGGGACGCGGTACAGCGTTGTGAGGGAGCATCGGGGAATGGATCGAGGGAGATCGTATTCGGAGGTTCGTCGGCGTCCAAGTGGTTCTGCTCTAACAAGGGCTGTTACCCGCTCATCGTATCGGTGAATCGGAAAGCTGTCAACGATCGTCAGTGATCACGACCGCGCCAGGACCTCATCATGTGCAGGAGCGGACATGGAGCGATTCACCCGATCTTAACCTCCGTAAGGGTTCCGTTAACCGCTCTGTTGACCACGGGCGCCTAGTATCGAATGCAAGGGGAGAGATTACATGAGTCCTGAGACGAGCAACACCGACCTCACGGATGAAGAGCACGGCCGGCTCGTAGCGGATTCCCACCACGCGTCCGAAGCGGCGGAGACTCGGTGGACGCTACATGGAGTGCGCAAGGCCCTGGCGGTCAAGCGCTGGGAACGGAAGTTGGAGCCGTTCACCGGGTTCGACTCCCCGCCGGGACGATTCTAGATCGCAATCAAATTCGGGGTCTCGCACCCCCGTAGAAACCATCGGGAGGGATAACCATGGTCAACATCATCACTTCGTGGATTCGCACCTTCGTGGGTGAGAACAGCGACGGTCAGGCGCTCGCCGAGTACGGCCTGCTCCTGGCGCTCATCGCGGTTGCATGCCTGGCCGCGCTCACCGCGCTCGGCCTGGCCCTGGCGGGTCAGATAGGCTCCGTCACAGGGGCGATGTAGTCCCCTAACAGCGCTTACAACAGAATACTGAGATCGATCCAGCTTGCCGTGGCCCTGGGCCACGGCAAGCTGCTGTTCACGGATGAATCGAAGCTACTATACGGCTAGGCCTACGACTCGATGAGCAAGCGCCTCAGTTTTCAATAGCAGGGTCACGCGACCGGTGTAAGATCAATAATCCGCGCATCTACGGTCTCTGCCTTGCCCTTGAGATCAAACCGCATGGCTGTCGCGGTCGGATAGTGCGAAGATACGTGCTCGTACACCCGCTCGGACATCACGATTTGACCGGGACGCGCCGCAGCCTGTAGGCGCGCCGCTGTATTAACCACGTCCCCGAGGGCAGTGAAGTCTTTGACTTCGCCTTCCCCCACGTTGCCCACGAACGCCACGCCGTGGTCTACCCCGAGGCCGAGGGGCAGCCAGGGCTCTCCACCGGGGTATCCGACGGCGCGCAGAAGGGCCTCCGCACAGTCGACCATTTTCTTGAGGTAAGTGTCGCGGCCGGCGAACCCAGGAAGCCAGAGCGCCATCACCTGGTCGCCAACGAGCTTGTCAATGACGCCATCTTGGTCCGCGATGAGGCGAGTGGCCAACGAGTAGAAGCGGTTGAGAAGACGCGCGACTTCTTCAGCCGCACGTGATTCTGAGTATGAAGTGTAGCCACGGATGTCGGCGAATAGGACCCCGGTTGCTACTTCCGCTCCACCCAATGGGCCCTCTTCAAAGCAAATCCGACACCAATTCGGGTTCTTCCGCGAAGGCTTACTGAACCCCGTTGGCTTCAGGATGAATCCTCCGATACCGCGAAATGGGGACATACACATACCGCAGCGAGGTGATGATGGTAAGTGGCGAACAAATCGGCGCCACATTAGACCGGGTGTGTAGCCCTCGACGAGTGTCTTTCGCCACGCCTCAGCCTTGCGTTCTTCTCTGGTTTCTTCCTTCGTAACCGTGTTAGCTCTCCCTTACCGCCCACACTCTTACCGGCTCGCCGACGCCTTTCAGCGCCTGCTCACCGCGGTCCTCGAACGCCACCCCCGCCGACGTCCGCGCCAGCGAGCGCACCGTCTCCGACACCAGTACCTCCCCTGGCACCGAAAGCCCGCTGATCCGAAACGCGATCTAGAATCTGGTGCCGGGGGGCAGAGTCGAACTGCCGACACCGCGGTTTTCAGCCGCGTGCTCTACCACTGAGCTACCCCGGCACGAGTTTCCATTGTAGAGGGTGAGGGGGTCGGCCGGTCAATTGCTCCTCTCGCTGGTACAATCGGGCCGGAGGCGATGCATGAGAGTCGGCACGATCCGCGAGACCAAGGACGAAGAGTACCGCGTCGGGCTCACGCCCGCGGGCGTGCACGCGCTGGTTGACGCCGGCCACGTGGTGCTCGTGGAGCGCGGGGCCGGCGTCGGTTCCGGCTATTCAGACGAGCAGTATGCAGCCGCGGGCGCCACGTTGTACAACTCGGCCGCGGAGACGGTTGCCAGCGTGGACATACTGGTGAAGGTCAAGGAGATTCTCCCCGACGAATTCCCGTTGCTCCGCCCCGGCCTCATACTCTTCACGTACCTCCACCTCGCACCCGACCCCGCGCTGACTCGTGCCCTGCTCGACGCGCGCACCCACTCCATTGCCTACGAACTCGTCCGGCGCCCGGACGGCGCGTTGCCGTTGCTCATCCCTATGAGCCAGGTGGCGGGAAGGATGGCAGCGGAGGTCGCGGCACAGTTCCTCAAGAAGCCCGGCCCCGGCCGAGGCAAGCTCTTGGGGGGCATCGCGGGATCGTCGCCGGCGCGCGCCCTGGTTATCGGCAGTGGCAATGTGGGCACCGCCGCCACGCGAGTCCTGGCCGCCCTGGGCGCTCAAGTGGCCGTAACCTCCAAGGACCTCCAACGCCTGTCCGCGCTCGAGGCCCAGTTCCGGGACCGAATCACCACTCGCGTGACCAGTCCCGCGGTGCTGGCCGAGGAGCTCGCCGGAGCCGACATCCTGATTGGCGCCGTGCTTGTCCCGGGAGGGATCGCTCCCAAGCTGGTCACGCGCGAGATGGTGCGCTCGATGGGCGATGGCGCCGTGATTGTCGATGTTTGCATCGACCAGGGTGGTGTCACGGCCACGTCGCGTCCCACAAGCCACAGCGATCCGATTTACGTGGAAGAGGGCGTCATCCACTATTGCGTACCCAACATGCCCGGCGCCGTCCCCAGGACGTCTACCGAGGCGCTCACCGCGGCCACGCTTCCGTATGTGATGAAACTGGCCGACAAGGGCCTCGATGCCTTGCGAGAGGACCCTTCGCTCGCTGCTGGTGCCAGCACCATCGGAGGCAACCTGGTGAGCGAAGCGGTGGCGCAGGCGCAGGACATCGAGTGCATGCCTTGGGAAACAGCCCTGGAAGCGCTGGGCGCTGACCGCTAGTGCTATAATTCACGAAGTCATGCCCCCACTCGTACTCCTGTCGCCCGCGCCCGGTGTTGGTAAGACGACCGTGGCCGTAGCGCTCTCCCGGAGGCTCAGCGCGCAGGGCCGCAGCGGTGCCCTCTCCAGGCTTGGGGAAGGGGACTCGGCTGCGGCTGACTCGGCCCTGTTTTCGCGGCTGAGCGCACCCGATGGTGAGGAGATCATCGAGGCTCCAGGCGGCGCGCTTCCCGCGATACCGGGGGCCTCGGCGTTGGTGGTCGCCGATGGCGCCGCGACCGCTTCTGACATCTCGACGTTCGTTCAGTCAACCGGTGACCGTCTTGTTGGCGTGGTCCTGAATCGGGTTCCGGAGAAGCGCCGGGAACGCCTCCTGGGTGAACTCGAAGGGAGCGGAATCAAGCCCCTGGTGGCGCTCGCCGAGGATCGAATGCTGGCGACGCCGACCCTCGGTGAAGTGGCGTCGACCCTTGACGCCCAGACGTCATTCTACGACTCGAATGCTGCCAGGCCGCTGGATCGGGTGCTCATCGCTCCCATCAGCGCCGACCCCGGGCAGGGATACTTCTCGGGCCTGCAGGCAAACGCCGTGATCGTGCGCAGCGACAAACCGGACCTGCAACTGGCGGCGCTCAACGCAGGCGCCACCTGTCTCATCGTGACCGGCGAACTCCCGCTCCTGGGCTACGTAACAGAGCGCGCGGAAGCCGACGAAATTCCGATCGTCCGCACGCAGATGGAAACGCCTGATGCGGTGAGATCAATTGAGGGTCTGTTCGGGGCCGGGCCATTCTCGGGCTCGCCTGAGAAGCTCAGCCGGCTGGCGGAACTGATTCCGGACTTCGACGCGACCCGGCTGTTTGCCGCTTAGCCGCTGGAGTAGCAGGTTCAGGCGCCGCTTCGCTCATCGTCGCCGTGACCGCCGGCGCAGGCTGTGAGGTCGCCCCATCCCCACCGCTGGTCTGGGCCGGCCGCGTGGTCGCATAGGTTGTCGAGGCCGCCGAACGGCGTTGCGTGCCGCAGAATGGGCAGGCCACCCAGTTGAAGCTAAGTAGCTGGTTGCACTGCGTGCATACGTCCTTGAGCTGTGTCTGGCAGAACGGGCACGTGCGCCAGTTCTTCTCCGAGAAACGCCGGCAGGAGGGACAGAGACCCTCGTCGCCGATCTCGCGCAGCAGTGCTTCTTCCTCCAGGGAGCGACCGTAGGACTCTTCGAGCGTGTCGCGGGGCCTCAGCATCAGGTAGAGCGCGAGGCCGGGGATGTTGAACCCGGGGAAGAACATCATCACCACGAAAACAGCCAGGACCTGTAGGCCGACATCGCGGGTGCGGTCACGAATGTCGCGGTAGACCCAGACGATGATGCTCAGCCAGAGGAGGAGCGCCCACACTCCTACCACGAGACCGCCGAGGACTGCGTACTCCATCTAGTCTCCGCCTTTTGTTCTAATGCGTATAGTGATAAGCATTATACCACCAGAGTTATGACGCGCGACTTCCCATTTGTGTAACGCGCGACGGCCGCAATTGGCCACGCGAAGATGACGCTCTTACACTAATTTCGTGCGAAGAAGGAAGCGTAAGCCCGCTGATCTCCCCTTCCAGTCCGTCACGGTGACTTTCGATGACATGGCCTTCGAAGGCGGCGCCATGGCTCGGACCGCGATAGCCGACGGCGGCGATGGCCGTGTGCTCTTCGCCGACTATGGGATCCCTGGCGAGGAGGCCGTGGTCGAGGTCGAGGACGAGCGAGCGGGGGTGCTCATGGGCCGGGTGGTCGACGTTTTGAAGCCGTCGGAGCACAGAATCGAGCCGGCGTGCGAGTACTTCGGACAGTGCGGGGGCTGCCAGTGGCAGCACATCGATTACCGGCACCAGCTCGAGCTCAAACGTCACATCGTGCGCGAGCAGTTGCGCCGCATCGGCGGCTTCACCAACCCGCCGGTCTCTGACACGATTGGCGCGGAAAACCAATGGGGTTATCGAAACCACGTGCGGTTCACAGCCAAGCCTCGCGGTGAGGTTGGTTTTGTACAGCGTCGTACCCATCGGTTCCTGCGAATCGACCGGTGCTTGATAGCCGACGACCGCGTCAACGACGCGCTGCCGTTGCTGCAGGGCCGCGGTGGCGGGCTGCACCAGGTGGCCTTCCGGCTCGGCGTGAACACCGGCGAGGCGCTGGTGCACCCGGACCTGAGCGCAGATCGAGCCATCAATCGAGTCGGGACAGCGCTGGTACCACGAGGAGCTGCTGGGTCACCGCTTCCGCATCTCGGGCGCATCTTTTTTCCAAACAAACTCGCGGCAGGCCGAACGCCTCATCGAGCTCGTGTCCGACCGCCTTGCGCTGAAATCGGACGAGACGCTCGTGGACGCCTACGCTGGAGTCGGAACATTTGCCGTAATCTTGGCCGGACAGGTGCGGCAGGTGATCGCCATCGAAGAGTCGGCAGCGGCCGTCGACGACGCGATGGTCAACATCGAGGGGCTGGCGAACATCCAGTACTACAAGGCGAAAGCGGAAGACGCCCTCGCAGACGTCACCGGGCCCGTCCATGCGCTCATCCTCGATCCGCCGCGCCAGGGGTGTCACCCGGGGGCGGTCGATGCGGTGCTGCGGCTCCGCCCGGGTCGGATCGCCTACGTTTCCTGCGACCCGTCGACGCTCGCCAGGGATCTTGGCTTGCTGGCAGCCGGCGGATACGAGACTCGCCGATGTCACCCCCGTCGACATGTTCCCGCAGACCTACCACATCGAGTGCGTTGCGAGTCTTCGCCTGTCGTGACGGACGAAGCCGAACCCGAGTCACCGCTCATCCTGGCCTCCGCCTCGCCTCGCCGTCGTGAACTCTTCTCGCTGCTCGGACTGCCCTTCGTGGTGAGGCCCGTAGACATCGATGAGACCGTCGTGGACGGCAGCCGCGCTGACCTCACTGCGCTGCGGTTGGCGCGCGAAAAGGCGGAAGCCGCTCGTCTCAGACAACAAGTGACCCCCATCCTTGCGGCCGACACCGTTGTGGTAATGAAGGGCAAGATTCTCGGCAAGCCGGCAGATGCGGAAGAGGCGCGTGAGATGCTCCGCCTCTTGCGGCACGATCGCCACGAAGTGGTGACAGGCATTGCGTTCATGGCGATGTGGCGGGTGGGTGTTCTGCTGCGTCACACGGTCACCCGCGTCAAGATGCGCTCCTACAGCGACGATGAGATCGAGCAATCGGTCGCTCGCGGTGACCCCTTCGACAAGGCGGGGGCCTACGCCATCCAGGACCCCGCGTTCGCGCCGGTGCAGGAATACGATGGCTGCTATTGCAACGTCGTGGGCTTGCCCCTTTGGCCGACGATCGAGATGCTGCGGAAGTCCGGAGTTGAGGTGGTCGCTACCACGGGCAGCCTCTTGCCGCAGTGCGAATCATGTCCCTTGCGACCACCCTCTTGAGAGTCCCTCAGATACAGCCAAATCTCGATTTCGGGCGTATTAACCGGATCTTCACCAACGTTGACCGCTGGTAAACCTGACGCGCTACAGTCCTGCGGTTACGATGAATCCACGTTGACATAAACCGACCCTTAACTTTTGAGGGGCGGCCTACCCGGGGAGGGAAGTCATGATTCGCAGACTTCAGGAAGAGAGAAGGGAAGAGGGACAGTTTCTGGTCTTGTTTGCTCTCATGCTGGTAGTGGTCATGCTGTTCGTCGTCCTGACGATCGACGTGGGCATGTTCTACCAGGAGCGCAGGAACGGCCAGAACGTGATCGACTCGGCAGCCCTTGCGGGAGCGCAGGAGCTACCGGATGACCTCACGGCAGCCGAACAGAAGGCGCGGGAATACGCCGCGCTCAACGGCGCGGACCCCTCTTCACTGACGATCACCTTCGGCTGCACGAGCACGGTACTTCAGATCTGCAACCCGGCGCAGAACCTCTACGACACGATCTACATCGACCACGAGGCGACCGCGCCGGCATTCTTCGGGCCCATCCTCGGTGTCATGGGCGACAGTAGCTGTTGGACGACCGGTTGCACCACCTCCGTGCACGCTGCTGCCTGCCAGGGCAACTGCGGCGCACCAAACCAGGACGTCGACGCAATGTTAGTGATTGACCACACGCGCAGCATGACGGCGACCGATCTCGCCAACGCCAAGGACGGAGCGCTGGCGTTCATGCGCTCGTTCGATGACACAAAGCAGCGGCTAGGACTAGGCGTCACGCCGCCGGTGGATCCGGGTAACAACTGTGACACGATCAACAACTGGAACGACCCGAAGGTCTGGGTCCCCGTGCCGCTGACCTCTCAGTACCAGACATCGCCCGGCGTCCTTGACAACGGCAGCAAGCTGGTTTCGACTGCGAAATGCCTGGACATCCCGACGACAAGCGAACTTTCCGGTTCCCAGACCAACCTGGGCGACCCGCTGAAGGCGGCGCTTCAGGAGTTGAACGCACACGGTCGTAATGGCGCCGACCTGGCGATCGTGCTGGAGACGGACGGCGCTGCCAACATCATGGATACGGCTGCGGCCGCTGCAATCGGCGCTCGCGGTCCCTGCGACTACGCCTTCAAGATCGCTCAGCAGGTGAAGAACGCGGGTATCGAGCTGTATACCGTTGGCTATGGTGCGGACGACACTTGTGTGAATGATGGGACAAACAGTCCCTGGCACAACAAGACAGCAACACAAATACTCACGGCTTTGGCGACGGACTCAGATCACGCATTTATCGAGCCGAAGACGTCCGACCTGGAGCCGATCTTCCAGTTGATCGGAGCTCAGCTCGGCGGTGGCGCAAAGCTAGTCGAGTAAAGGGGAGGCGGTTCTTCTCGACGAAGACAGGGAGGACCGTGGGGTGAAGCCGAGACCGGCGCGCCGATGCGCGCCGGTCTTTTGTTGGCAAGCGCAACAGGGTGCTTCAAGGTTGGTTGCGAACACCTGTATCATTCAGACGTGACCACCGTGCAATCATCGATACTCGACGCGCTGAACCAGCGCCAGCGGGAGGCGGTCGAGCACACCGACGGTCCCTTGCTCATCCTGGCCGGTCCCGGGTCCGGCAAGACCCGCGTCATCGCGCATCGGATCGCCTACTTGATCCGGGAGAAGCGCGCGCATCCTCGGCGAGTCCTCGCCGTCACTTTCACGAACAAGGCCGCGCGTGAGATGCGCGAACGTGTTTTTGGCCTGGTCGGGGAAGAGACAGGGCACGACATAACACTCGGAACCTTCCACGCCGTTTGCTCGCGACTGCTCCGGATTGACGGCGAGCACATAGGCGTCCCGCGCACGTTCACGATCTACGACGACGCCGACCAGATCGCGGCCGTGAAACAGGCGCTGGATGATCTGGGTCTGGATCCGAAGCGCAACCCGCCGCGCGCGATTCTCTCGGCGATATCGAAGGCAAAGAGCGAGTTGCAGGGCCCACGCCAGTTCGCGGCACTGGTCGCCGATTATTTCCAGGAAGTGACCTCGCGAGTCTTCCTCCGCTACCAGGACCTCCTGGAACAGAACGAAGCGCTGGACTTCGACGACATCCTGGTGAAGACCGTGAACCTCTTCCAGGAGCGCGAGGACGTGCTGGAGAAGTACGCCGACCGTTACCTCTACGTTCACATCGACGAGTTCCAGGACACCAATATCTCGCAGTACGTCCTCGGCAAGCTGCTTGCCTCGCGCCACCGCAACATCTGCGTCGTTGGCGACCCGGATCAATCGATCTACTCCTGGCGCTCGGCCGACATCCGCAACATTCTGAACTTCGAGCATGACTTCCCGGACGCCACCGTTGTCATCCTCGACCAGAATTACCGCTCCACGCAGACGATCCTCGACTCCGCTCACTCGGTGATCGCGCTGAACAAGCAGCGAAAGGAAAAGAACCTATGGACCGAGAACGGCGCCGGCAGCCCGATCGTCGTCCACGAAGCCTATGACGAGGAGGACGAAGCGATATTCGTGGCTGAAGAGATCAAGCGACTGGTGAAGGATGAGGGGTTGAAGCACCAGGACATCGCCGTGATGTACCGCACAAACGCCATGTCACGGCCGGTCGAGGAGGCGCTCGTGCGTCGTGGTATCCCCTACCGTCTCGTCGGCGGCACTCGCTTCTATGAACGGCGCGAGGTGAAGGACCTTCTGGCCTACCTGCGTCTGCTCCAGAATCCGTTCGACTCGGTAGCCATGATGCGCGTCATCAACGTCCCCCACCGCGGCATCGGCGACCGCACGCTCTCTGAGCTCACCCGCTGGTCCCGCGAGAAGGAGATCCCGCCTTACGTCGCCCTCCAGATCGTCGCTGACTCCGAACGTGATGATCCTGAGTACGCGGGTCGGCCCGAGGCCGTCGAGGGGCGCCTGCACCCGTTCCAGAAGCGAACTGTGGGCGCGCTGCTGCGGTTCCTGGGACTTGATGAACGAGCTGCTGGAGATATCGAAGACCGCGTCGCTCTCAGACATCCTGGATGCCGTCATCGACCGCACCGACTACAAGAAGCACATCCTCGACGAGCCGGATGGCGAGGAGCGCTGGGAGAACGTCCAGGAGCTGCGCGCCGTCGTGATGCAGTACGACGAGCTGAAGCCGGAGCATGCCCTCGCGTCGTTCCTTGAGGACGTGGCTTTGATCACGGATGTCGACACGTACGACGAGAAGTCAGACTCCGTCACACTGATCACTCTGCACGCGGCCAAGGGACTCGAGTTCCCCGCCGTGTTCATCGTCGGCATGGAGGAGGGTCTGCTGCCCCACATGCGCTCGCTGGAGAGCGGTAGCCCGGAGCAGCTCGAGGAGGAGCGCCGCCTCTGCTACGTGGGTATGACCCGCGCCAAGAAGCACCTCTACCTGGTTCGCGCGTTCCGCAGGGCCTTCAGTGGCCACAACCCGCCCTCACGCTTCCTCGCTGATATCCCGCCCGAGCTGGCCGCGCACAGCCAGCGTGCCGCCCAGCGCGATATGTTTCGGGGCCGTTATCGAGAGGCCACGGCTGCCAGCCTCGCGACGATGGGCGTCAACGTCCAGACGCTCCGCGATGAGGACGAAGGACCGCCCCTCGAAGCGCCTTCAGCGGGCGAGAAGGTGCGCCACCCAAAGTTCGGCGAGGGCATCGTCGTCTCCTGCGAGCCGACAGCCGACGACTACCAGGTGGTGGTTGCTTTCCAGGGCGAGGCCGGAATCAAGAAGCTACTGCTGTCGTTCGCGCCGCTGGAGCGGATCGGGGCGTCTCCGGCCGCGGAATAGCCTCGGGATACGTTCAATCAATCGCGATTCGTATCTGATTTCTGATTGTTTGTTTCGGTTTGTGCTCGATGTTTGATTGTGCGCCGGGGAAATCGCGGTGACGGAGTTAATTCCGTATCTGGAGTTATGGGGAGCGACGCTCGCACGCGTTTGATTGATGGACCAACAAGGCTTTGGTAGGACCGTTCAATCATAGGGGGGTTCCGGCGCTAATCGGTGGCGTTCGGACATGAGTTTAGAGTAGCAGGCCTCGTTCTGCGATAAGGCGAAAACGTGTCAGTGGGTTGGCGTCGTTCGGTCGCGTGTACCCGCGGGCCTGTGATATAACCAATCGCACCTAACTACTGGGAGAAGAGGAGAAGCCCAATCGTGTCCTGTCTTACGGATAAAGTCGCCATCGTCACCGGCAGTTCCCGCGGCCTCGGCCGCGCCATCGCGCTCGAGTTCGGGGACCACGGCGCCAAGGTTGTCCTGAACTACTACACGAACAAGGAAGCGGCGGACGAGCTCGAGGCCGAGATGAAAGGGAAGGGCCAGGACGTCATCGTGATCCAGGCCGGCGTCGCCCATCCGGATGACTGTAACCGCCTGATCGAGGAGACCGTGAAGCACTACGGCGGCCTCGACATCCTCGTCAACAACGCGGGCGTCAACCGCGACCGCACGATCCGCCGTCTCAGCGTCGAGGAGTGGCGCGAGGTCCTGGCGACGGACCTGGACAGCATCTTCTACTGCACGTACGCTGCCGTCCCACACATGATCGAGCGTGGCGCTGGGCGCATCATCAACATGTCGTCCATCGTCGGCCAGATGGGCAACCTCGGCCAGTCCAACTACGCGGCGGCAAAAGCCGGGATCGTTGGTTTCTCCAAGTCGGCGGCGCAGGAGTTCGCGCGCTACAACATCACAGTGAATGCGCTCTGTCCCGGGTTCATCGAGACCGAAATGGTCACCAACCTCACCGATGAAGTGAAGGCGGCGCTCATCGCCAAGATCCCGGCAGGGCGCTTCGGGAAGCCGGAGGAGGTGGCGCAGATCACCCGTTTTCTGGCCACCGAGGGCGGCTACATCACCGGTGCCCAGATCAACATCAACGGCGGCATGTACATGCAGTAGGCGGTCCGCCGACATTTGGTGAACACCTGTTTTTTTGCAAAACGAATTCTCGCACTGACCAGAACCCTTAGCGCGTGCTTACAATGGGGGCCATGAGCCGCGCCGCCATCGACCAACTGCTCTACCTGATGGACGAGGCGTTTGACGCCGAAGGGCACGAGCATTCGCTCCTGGCGAACATCCGCAGCGTAAGAGATGAAGACTGGACGTGGTTGCCGCCGGGCGGAAGCCGTCCGGTTTTCGAGATCGTCGCTCACGTGGGCCTGTGCAAATACATCTACGACAACCACGCGTTTGGAGACGGTTCGATGAGCTGGGACCGGCCCATCAGCATGCCCGGGATCCGGCGCGATGCGTCGAAAGACGAGGTGATCGCCTGGCTGCGGGAAGGGCAGAGGATCCTGCGGGGGAGCGTCGCGGCGCTGCAGTCAGATGAGGAGCTGCTGGTCCTTCGGCGCTCGAACTGGGGTCAGCAGCACGAGACTCGGTGGCTGATCAGCGTGATGATCGAGCACGACCTCTACCACGCCGGCGAGATCAACCATCTGCGAGCGATGCGGCAGGGCGACGACCGATGGGCCTGGGAGATGGAGGCATCATGAGCAGCGTGGCAGTTGAGCAGTGCCTCTACTTTTTCGACCAGGCGTTCGATGGTGATCGGGCACAATCGCTCCTGGCGAACCTGGAGTCCGTCCGGGACGAGGACTGGGACTGGGTGCCGCCGGGCGGCGGGCGGTCAATCGCCGGGATCGCGGCTCACCTGGCCGGTGCGACGTTCATGTGGGAGAACCACGCGTTCGGCGACGGCAGTCTGACGTGGGAGGACCCGCGCTGGTCGGAGCCCCGAACGAAGGCCGAAATGGTGGAATTGTTGAAGGAGGGCTATCGGCTGTTCCGGTCGCGTGTCACTGCGTTGACGGACGATCAGTTGACTGGCCTGCGGCCGACACACTGGGGTGAGACGACTGAGACCCGCCGGGTGATCGCCTCAATCACCGAGCACAACGCCTACCACGGCGGCGAGATCAACCACATCCGTGCCCTGCACCAGGGAGATGACGCCTGGTCCTGGTGAGCGACTGAATATCGTGCCAAATCCGGACAGACCGTTGCGCCGTCGCACTGTAGAATCGTCGCATGCCTCTGTCGTACGACCCTGCTGAAGCAGTCATGCATGTCGGCTCCGCCGACCCAAGGCTGGCCGCTCTGATCGAGGCTGTAGGGCCGCTGAATATCGAGCCGCGAGACGGAGCATTTCGCACGCTTGGGCGGGCAATCTTCTTCCAGCAGCTTGCCGGGCCGGCGGCTCGGGCGATCATGGGCCGCACGCTGGCGGCGCTAGGCACGGACGAGGAGCGCTGGTACGAGCCCGGGCAAGTATTGGCGACGCCCGAGGAAATACTCCGCGCGGCGGGCTTGTCGCGCCAGAAGCTGGTCTACCTTCGCGACCTCGACGAAAAATTCGCGTCGGGTGAGCTGAACGAAGCAGATTTTCCGCACCTGGAGGACGAGGAAGTGATCGTGAAGGCGTCCTCGGTGAAGGGTATCGGGCGCTGGACGGCCGAGATGTACCTGATGTTCTCGCTGCGGGCGCCCGGACGTGCTCCCTGTGGACGACCTGGGAGTCCGGCGGGGAATGCAGGTGACTTACGAGCTGCCGGATATGCCCAAGCCTGCGGAGATGCGCGAGATCGCCGAGCCCTGGCGGCCCTACCGGAGCGCCGGGACATGGTACATGTGGCGGGCTCTCGGCATCGATGTGCCCGAGCAAGGCCGTGGATACAAAGCGGAAGAGAAGGACCTGTAGGGTCTAGCGCCGGTTCATCATTTCGGATAACCTCCGGTCGGTGTCTCGGCCTTCATGGGTGCGGCCCCACTTGTACAAAGCCCGCAGAACTTCGCCGAAGTCAAGACCCTTTTCGGTCAGTCTGTACTCCGCGCGCGGCGGGTGGTCATTGTACAGAGCGCGCTCCACGAACCCACGCTCCTCGAGCTTCTTGAGCCGGTCCGAAAGCAAATTAGTCGAGATACCGGTGCAGCTCTGGAGGAGCTCGTTGTACCGCGTGTAGCCGAGCGAAAGGTCGCGCAGGACGAGCAGCGTCCAGCGGTCGCCGACTATGTCGAGAGTGCGCGCGATGGGGCAGGTTTCCTGAGAAGCATATGTTCTTGCCATCGTCTTGAAGTGTGACTTGAATCATATGTAGTGACTTGACAAATGTCAAGTCACGTGCGTATAAGGAGGAGTAGCTTGAGTTTTGAGTAGTAACTGGAAGGAGTCCTGCAATGCTGGCAGTCGCCGAACGAATGATCTCTGGAGAGATCGAGCCGCCGCCAATTGCTAAGTTGATCGGTTTCGATCTGCGTTCCATCGAGCCCGGGCGGGCGGTCTTCGAGTTCGAGGCAGGCTCACAGCACTGGAACCCGATGGGGGGACTGCACGGTGGTGTGCTCTGCGACCTAGCGGACGCCGCGATGGGCATGGCCTATGCTTCCACGCTCGGGGAGGGCGAGTCCTTCACCACGGTCGAGCTGAAGATCAACTTCCTGAGGCCGTTCAAGCAGGGGCACCTGGTGGCGAAGGGCTGGGTGGTCAACGGCGGGCGTACGCTGGGCCTTACGGAGGCGGAGGTGCGGGACGACGAGGGCCGGTTGATCGCCAAGGCGAGCAGCACGTGCATGACGCTGCGCTAATGGCCGAACCTTACTTAGATACGGTAAGATTGGGCTCACCAGAGGAGCGGAGGTCCCCATGACAAATGAAGTAGTGCTTGCCGGCGCCGTTCGCACAGCGATCGGTTCATTCGGCGGCTCGTTCGTCGACACCCCGGCCACCGAGCTCGGGGCCGCGGTGATCGCCGAGGCGATCAAGCGCGCAGGCGTGCAGCCGGATCAGGTTGATGAAGTGATCATGGGGAACGTGCTCTCTGCCGGCCTCGGCATGAACCCGGCTCGGCAGGCTTCCATTGCTGCGGGAATCCCGGACACGGTACCGGCGACAAGTGTGAACAAGGTCTGCGGGTCGGGCCTGAAGACGGTGGCGCTGGCAGCACAGGCGATCATGCTAGGCGATGCCGACGTGGTGGTCGCCGGCGGTATGGAGTCCATGTCGGGCGCACCCTACCTCCTGCCCAAGGCCCGTTACGGCTACCGGATGGGCCACGGTGAGATGTGGGATCACATGATCAAAGACGGCCTCTGGTGCGCGCTCGGCGACTGCCACATGGGTGTCACAGCCGAGAACGTGGCCGGCGATCACGAGATCTCGCGCGCCGACCAGGACGAGTTCTCGGTCCGGAGCCAGCAGAAGACGGCGGCGGCCTGGGACAAGGGCATCTTCGCCGACGAGGTCGTGCCCGTCACCGTAAAGCAGCGCAAGGGTGAGGTGGTCGTCGCCAAGGATGAACACTTCCGCGCGGACACGAGCATGGAGGCGCTCTCAAAGCTGCGTCCGGCCTTCGCAGCGGACGGCTCGGTCACCGCGGGCAACGCCTCCGGCATCAACGACGGCGCCGCGGCGGTGGTCGTGATGTCGCGGAAGAAGGCGGAGGAGCTGGGCGTGAAGCCGATGGGCACGGTGCGCTCGTACGCCAGCGCGGGAGTGCCGCCGCGGGTGATGGGCGTCGGGCCCGTGCCGGCGACGCAGAAGGCGCTGGCAAAGAGCGGCCTCGGCATCGGCGACATGGACTTGATCGAGGCTAACGAGGCGTTCGCGGCGCAGTCGCTGGCGGTGGGCCGTGAGCTGGGCTGGGACTGGGAGCGGGTGAACGTCAACGGTGGCGCGATTGCCCTGGGTCACCCGATCGGTGCGAGCGGGACGCGGATCCTGGTGACGCTACTGCACGAGATGAAGAGGCGTGATGCCAAGCGCGGGCTGGCGACGCTGTGCATCGGCGGCGGGCAGGGGATCGCTATGGTGGTGGAGGCGGCTTTCTAGGCGGCCAGCGGTCAGCAGCTGGCGGCTGAGTCCACCATCACCTAGCCCCAGGACGCGAGCACTGCCTCTGCGAGTTCGATTGCCTGTGGGCCGGTGAGATCCGCGTTGACACTTAGAACAGTGCCCGGCGCGCCGTCTCGGAATGGCTCCACTATCACGACCACATGGGTGGCTGTTCCGGGCGATGTAATGACCAGGGCCGGTTTACCCGCGACTTCGGACAATTCGTACCTTTCGCGTGGTAGGAGGTACCCGGTGACGACCCGCGGGTGATAGAAGTAACTCCTGGTGACGTAAACATCACCCGGCCCATATGAAGATTGGATCCTACCAAATTGCTGGACCGAAGTTAGGTCGCCCACGCATTTGACGGCTTGTGGCAGACCGGTCTGGGCGATGTCCAAGCCGTCTATTTTGGCGGGCAACTCGAAGTAGAGCGGCGTGTCGGCCTGGGTGACCGGCACGAAGTCATCCCCGCACGATCCCGGAGGGTACGGTTCGGTGATTAGTTCCGGGGGCAGCGAGTCCCGCAGGGGTGCAGCGATGTAGAAGTAATCGCCTAACGGGCCGGTGAACGGCTGTTCGCTGTCCGTTCTCGGGGAGGCGGGAGGGGTGGCGGACGGGTCTGGAGTGTCCTGCTCTTCATCGTCGCAGGCAACCGCGACGACAAGCAAAAGAGCGAGGATGAGGAGGGCCAGCCGCGCGATCATTGCACGCGTAGAACGCAGCGCCGGCGGGCTCGATACGCGGCTCATAGCCTGAAATCCTCTTCGCCGCTATCATCGCACTCAGCCATGTCCGAATCTACGGTTTGCATCGAGCTTTTTCTACGCTGGTTGAACGAGGCCCGCGAGCGGCGATTCCAGCTCGCCGAAACGACTGAACGCGGGGCGATCGCGGCCGACGGCGAGATGCGGCTGGCCGTCGAGGTGCGGCCGCTGCTGGGAGAGGCCGAGGGCGGCGTGTGGCGCGCGGCCCGAGAGCGTCTTGAAGAGCAACTAGGCGAAGGGCTGCCGGGCGCCTACGCGCTGTGGCTGCCGTACGGTGCGGAACTGCCGCTGGATGAGCCATCAGTCTCCGAGTTCATCGATGCGGTGCGGCAGGCGGCTGTCCGCCTGGGGCCGCACGAGCGGTCGCACGTCCCGTTCCCGGCGACACTCACGCTGCGCAAGAGCAGCGACGGAGGCGGCGTCGTCTCGGTCAGCGGCGGGCTCAACGCGCACTGGGCGCGCTTTACAGACCTTGTACGCGGCACCTTCGACCTCGATTCGACGCAACTGCACAGCCTGCCCGAGTCGGAAACGCATCTGGAGGAGCTCATCGAGCGGATTGCGGAGGCGTCGAGGGGTCTGGAGGCGGGGGAGCGCGTGGAGATCGAGACGATCGATGCCTGGACGATTCAGCGGCTTGACGGTGAAGGCGGCGTTTCGATTATCGGCTGCTCGCCGGCGCTCGTGGATGATCCAGGGCTCGCCGTGCGGCGCAACTTTCGGCGCATCCTGGCAGACACTGGCCCCAGGCTGAGGGAGACGGAGGCGGATCTCCGGGCGCTGATTCTTGTCGGGTACTACCCGCGCATGGAGCAAGAAGGTGCGAGCACCGCGATGAGAGGATACGATCCATCGCTCTACTCGGGGATCGAATTCGTTTCGCTGGTTGCGGATGGGCTCGTGAAGCCGATCATCGACTCACCGGTGGGCGCGAAGCCCTGACAGACGGAGAGCGGCATGTCTGTTACGAACGTGCGGATTTCGGTATCTTCGACGCAGGGGGAGACAACCAGAGTGTGCAAGGCCTGCGGGCACCCGTACGATCACCACATCTTCGGTGGCATGTGCCGGGACTGCGACTGCCGGCGCTGCGTGTATTGACGCTCGCTCGTCAGTCCGAAACGAAGTTTCCGAATTTACCCTCGTAAAACAAGAGCGGCGGCGCGTCGGTCAGTTCCTTGGCATCAAGTACCTCGCCGATGAAGATCGTGTGGTCGCCGCCGTGGTGCTCGGTCAGCGTGCGGCAGTCCAGGTAGGCGATCGAGCCATCGATGATCGGAGCGCCTGTTTCGGCAACCCTGTGCGAGACCTCGTCGAGGCCGTGCGACCAGGAGTCGCCCTTCTTCGTGGCAAGTCTCATCGCCAACTCTTCCTGGCCGCGGGCGAGGATGTTGACGGCGAAAAACCCGGCCTTGAGCAGGATGTCGTGCGTGTCGGCGGTCTTGTCCACGCAAACGAGGACGAGCATCGGGTCCAGAGAGAGAGAGGTGACTGCGTTGGCGGTCATGCCGTGGAGATCGTCCTCGACCCGGGTCGTGATGATAGTGACCCCGGTCGCGAAGCGGCCCATCGTGCGGCGGAAGTCGTCGGTGCTGAGGGGCAAGTCTATGAACCCCGCTCCAATGCGTGCGAGAGTAGACGCAATGCGGCCAGGGCTGACGCCAGCTTGTTCGTTGAGCGATCGCCCTTGAACCGGTGTTCCTCGCACGTCACGCCACCGGCTGCAACGACGGCCACGTATGTCAGGCCAACAGGCTTGCTGTCGGTCGCGCCGGAGGGCCCGGCGATGCCCGTGACAGCGAGGCCGTAGTCGGCGCCGGCCCATTTTCGAATCCCGGTTGCCAGGGAGGCAGCAGTCTGTGGGCTAACGGCGCCGTGTTGTTCGAGGGTCTCTTTGGGCACTCCCACCTTCATCTTGATCTCGTTCGCGTAGACGATGACGCCGCCGAGGAAGGCTTCGGAGCTGCCGGGCACCTCGGTCAGCAGGTGGCCGATGAGGCCCCCCGTGCAGGACTCCGCGACGGCCAGCGTCTGCCGCCGCTCCTTGAGCAGTTGAATGATTTCCTCGGCGGCTGCCTTCGCTGCATCGTTCACGCGCTTAACGCGACCCATATTACACTAGGGCGCAGCGATGAGCCGTTACTCCCTCGGTATCTCCGTCGGGCCTGCGCACGAGGTCGCGCGCGTCGCGGCGAAAGCGGAGGCGGCGGGCTTCGACGGCGTTTGGACTTCCGAGATGTTCAGCGACCCATTTCTGCCGCTGGCCGCTGCCGCCACGGGCACGTCGCGGCTGCAGTTGGGCACATCGATCGCTCTCGCCTTCGTCCGCAGCCCGTGGGTGACTGCGCTGTCGGCCCTGGACCTGGATGTGCTCTCTGGAGGCAGGTTTGTCCTCGGCCTGGGAACGGGACTCAAGCGCCTGAACGAGCGCTGGCACGGCGTTGCGTACGGAAAGCCCACCCCACACATCCGGGAATGCGTCCAGGCCGTGCGCCTGATCACGGAGCGCGCCCACACGGGCGAGCCGATACGCTTCTCAGGTCAGTATTACGACGTCGACATCCAGGGTTGGTCGCGCCCGATGGCGCCGGTACGAGAGCGGATCCCGATTTACCTCGCGGGTGTGCGGGAAGGGATGATCCGAACTGCCGCTCAGGTGGCCGACGGCCTACTCGGCCACCCGATCTACTCGCTGCGATGGATTAAGGATGTCGTGCTCCCGTCGCTCCAACGTGGGATGGGGGACAGCGGGCGCCGGCGCGAGGAGTTCCACCTCTGTCTCGCCGTCTGCTGTGCCGTGGGACAGGATGTCGCGGCGGCGAGGCGGGCAGCGGCGGCTACGATCGCCTTCTACGCGACGGTGAACACGTATGAACCGCTCTTCGCGAAGTTCCCGGCCCAAGTGCAGGCGATCCAGGCTGCGCTGATGCGCGGTGACAGCAACGGGATGGTCGACGCCGTCACTGACGACATGATTGATGCTTACGCGGTCGTCGGAACCGCCGACGAAGCGCGGCGTAAGCTCGCGCCCTACGCTGACCTGGCCGACAGTATTTGCCTGACTCCGCCGGACCAACTCGTCTCGCCGGAAGAGGCCGCCGGGTACCGGGAGGCTCTCCTGGGCGTGTTCGGAGGGTGAAGCTGGCGGCTGGAGGCCGCGCGGGAGATATGATAGGGAGCGCTAATGGCGATTCTCGAAGCCGGCGCGCTGGCGTCGCATTTTACACTCCTGGGACTCGACGGGCGTGAGTACTCCGTCCCTGGCTCGCTTGAGGGGCGTCCCGCGCTCCTTGTCTTCTTCAAGACTACCTGCGCGACCTGCGATCTTACGTTTCCCTACGTCAACAGGCTTCGGGAGGGGCTTCCCGAGCGCTGGCACCTCTGGGCTGTCTCGCAGGACCCGCCCGACCGGTCGACGGACTACGCGCGAAAGTACGGTATCACCTACCCCGTGTTGATCGACGCGCCGGAGTACGTGGCATCCCGCCTTTACGACCCACCGGCGACGCCTACGTTGTACCTGATCGGCGAGGACGGACGCGTTGAGTACACGACTCACGGCTTTTCGAAGGAGGACGTGAACGAAGTGGCGGCGCGAGTCGCGGAGCACCTCGGCCATCCGCCACGGGTGATAGCACCCGAAAACGACGGCAATCCGCCGTTTAAGCCAGGGTGAGGCCCCAAGCATTTGCGTCCAGGTGGACGCCCGTAGAATGACGCCGCGAGTTCGTTGTCTTTGTATTAGAGGCGTGTTAGCATTGCCGAAAGATAGAACAGGCATCGCGGTACCTGCCGCGAGACCAGGGTTAAAGGTCAGGTCAACCCGCACTTTCCGCTCGATGATCGGACGTTAACCAGGAGCACAGGAGGACCATCGAGTGGCTTATGAAGACCGGACGCTAACTTGCGTCGAGTGCGGTCAGGAGTTCACCTTCACGGCGGACGACCAGGAGTTCCACGCGCGGAAGGGTTACCAGGACCCCAAGCGCTGCCCGAATTGCCGGCAGGCGCGCCGTGGCGATCGTGGCGGTGGTTATGGCGGCGGGGGCGGTTACGGTGGTTCCAGGCAGATGTACGACGTCACCTGCGACAGCTGCGGGAAGCAGACCCAGGTTCCCTTCATGCCGAGACAGGACCGGCCTGTTTATTGCGACGAATGCTTCGCCAAGCAGAAGCCGGCCCGCTCAGGTGGTGGCGGAGGCGGCGGAGGCCGCGGCTGGTAGGCGTCCCTTCCTGATAGCCAGCGAGGGTGGTCGCATTGGCCCACCCCGACGATGACGAAGCCCCTATCTGACATAACAGTCCTTGATCTGACGTGGGTTCTTTCGGGCCCGTTCGCGTCGATGATCCTCGCTGACATGGGCGCGAACGTCATCAAGGTCGAGCGCCCCCCCTATGGCGACGTCGCGCGTACCACCGGGCCGTACATCGGCGACGAGAGCGGCTACTTCTTCTCGATCAACCGGGGGAAGAAGAGCATTTGCCTCGACCTCAAGAACGATCAGGGGCGAGAGCTTTTCTTGCGACTGGCCGAGAAGGCTGACGTCGTGACGGAGAACTTCACGCCGGGCACGATGGATGCGCTTGGCGTGGGATACGGCACGCTCGCGGCGCGCAACCCTCGGCTGGTCTACGCCGCAACCTCAGGCTTCGGCCAGACGGGGCCCGACCGCGACCGGCCGGCCCTGGACATCATCGTGCAGGGGATGGGCGGGATCATGAGCATCACCGGCGAGCCCGGGGGCCCGCCGGTACGCCCGGGGAACTCGCAGGGCGACATAACAGCCGGACTGTACACGGCGATCGGCGTCCTGACGGCGCTGCATGAGCGGGAGCGCAGCGGCAAAGGGCAAATGGTCGACGTCAGCATGCTGGACTGCCAGATCGCGATCCTGGAGAACGCCTTCGTGCGCTATTTCGCGACCGGCGAGCCGCCAAAGCCGATCGGTACGAGGCACCCGCTGACGACGCCGTTCCAGGCCTTCCCGACGAAGGACGGCTGGATAGTGATCGCGATTTCGTGGGGAGTCGAGAACCAGTGGGAGCTCTTCTGCGCGACGATCGACCGCCCGGCGCTCATCGGCGACGAGCGCTTCGAGACGCCCGGCCTGCGCACGAAGCAACACGCGGTGCTGGAGCCGATGCTCAACGATGCGCTCAAGGCGAAGACGACCGACGAGTGGCTGCGCGAGTTCGACGCGCATCGGCCTGCCGTGCGGGCCGCTCAACGACATCCCCCACGCCGCCGAGCAGCCGCAGGTGAAGGCGCGCGGCATGCTGGTCGACGTAGAGCACCCATCGGGCGTCTCGCTGCGCATCCCCGACACGCCGGTCAAGCTGGGCCGCACGCCCGGAGGCATCGGCGGCCCGCCGCCCGTGCTCGGGGAGCATACCGTCGAGGTGCTGTCGGAGCTGCTGGGATTATCCGAGAAGGAGATCGCGTCGTTGCGCGAAGCGAAGGCGGTATTCGGACCGCTGCCCAGTCCGGTGCCACTCGTGCGGGATCGGGAGAAGGGGGTTTAGGCGGACGCTAGTCTAGTCAGTTGTGACGTTGAACGCCAAGAGGCCAACGTCGACAGGGTGAATCCGAAAGGAGTACGCTCCGGGCACGACCTCGAAGTTCGGAGTTGCGGGATCCGCTTGGTGGGGACTCAATTCAGCCGGTATCACGATATCGCCGCTGAAGTCGCCTCTATCGTCATACGGGATTGTCCCGACAATTTGCGCGTAAGAGAGGCCGGCCGAGTCGTCGAACTTCCAGAGTTCGGCCCTTATGTGGCGCGTCTCGGGCGGTCCATCATCCGCGAGTACAGCTTGGCCAACATTGCCCTGTATCTGGACGGAGGTTCCCACGGGTCCCTCTTGTGGAAGATATGACACCCATGCCGCTCCGGGCAGTGGGGCGGCTGCGGCGGCTTGCGATGCGGGAGGGTCGTAATTTCAGGAGTCGCTTCTTCCTCATCGCCGCATGCGAGACAGAACAGCAAAACCGGCGTGGACAGGGCGGCAATCGTGCGAATCATCGGCAAGACCTCTCAACCCAACTGATTACTCCCAGTCGCTCGGCTTGTCAAGGACATCTTGTGTACGACATTCCACAGGGGGGCGTGCCGCGAGCCAGCCTTTCTAGCCATCCGCATGCAGCTCGTCCTCCGTATGCTCGCCCAGCGCCGGTTCCGGCCGCGTCGAATCCACCGGCGTGGCGCTGAACTCGATCGGCGTCGGGATGACGCGCGTTGGGCCCAGCTTCGGGTGCTCAGTCTGTAGGACGTAGCCGTTGCCGGTGACCTGCTCGTGTGAGGTGAGCTGCTCATAGTTGAGGACGGGGGCGCAGAAGATGTCGGCGGCTTCGAGGGCGGGGAGCCACTCGGCGGTGGGTTTCTTCGAGAAGTGATCGTCGAGGAGGGCGTTCAGGTCGTCGCGGTTGCGGAGAAGCTTGCCCATCGTGTCGAAGCGCTCGTCGCTGCCCATGCCTTCCATGCCGATCGCCTTCCAGAAGCCGGGCAGGCGATCGGGCGTGACCCCGCCGAGGCAGAGCCAGCCGTCGGCGGTGCGGTAGGTGTACCACATCCAGGGCAGGTGGGTGTGGCCGCGGCCGGCCTTGCCGGGCAGCTCGCCGGTCATCATGTAGTGGGTGAGCTCCCAGGACTGCGCGGCCATGATACTGCCGAGGAGGGAGCTTTCGACCTGCTGGCCCACGCCGGTGCGCTCGCGGTGCAGCAGCGCGGCGAGGATGCCGACGGCGAAGGTGAGGGCGGCAACGTGGTCGGCGATGGCGGCACCGGCAGGGTTGGGCGCCGCAGACTCGCCGGTGACGCTCATCAAGCCGCCGACGGCCTGGGCGAGGATGTCGTTGCCGGGCTTCCGGCCCATCGGCCCCTTCGTGCCGAAGGCGGAGGCGGAGGCGTAGATGAGGGCCGGGTTCTCGGCCTTGAACGCTTCGTAGTCGAGGCCGAGCTTCTCCATGACGCCGGGGCGGAAGTTATGGGCGACGACGTCGCAGTCGCGGGCGAGGCGGAGGACGGCGTCGCGGCCTTCCGGGTTGGTGATATCGACGGCTATGTCTTTCTTGCCGCGGTTGATGGCGAGGAAGTAGCAGCTAAAGCCGGTGTTACGGTCCATGCCGAGCATGCGGCCCACCTCGCCACGGCCCGGCGGCTCCACCTTGATGACCTCGGCTCCCATGTCGGCGAACATCAGCGTGGCGTAGGCGCCCTGCTGGGCAATCGTGAAGTCGAGGACGCGTATTCCTTCGAGCGGTCCGGGCATGAGGCACCTCCTTGCGCGGCTCGGCTGAAGTATACTTGTTGCCCGCATGGAGGTTGTGTTTGAGCGCTGAGGATACGGAGAAATCAATCGAGGCCGAGCTTGACCTGCCGGTCCGGTACATCGACCGCTCGCGCGCCTACTACTCAGCTCTGGGCTATGGCGAGCCCTACCGCTGGGCTCACAACCAGCACGTGCCGTTCGCCCCGCTGCAGAAGCCGCTCCGTAGCAGCCGCGTGGCGCTTGTCACCACGGCCTCTCCCTTGGATCCGGCTGCCGGGGAACAGGGGCCGGGGGCGCCCTACAATTCGGCCGCCAAGTTCGTCGATGTGTACAGCATGCATGTCGAGCCCGCTCCTGACGTCCGCATCTCTCACCTGACCTACGACCGGAAGCACACCACGGCGGCCGACATCAACACCTACTTCCCGCTTCAGCGGCTGAAGGAAGCGACGGCGGATGGGCGAATCGGGGAGCTAAACAGTCGGTTCTACGGCGTGCCCACGCTCCGCAGTCAGCGCCTGACCCGCGACCACCACGCACCGGCAATTCTCGACATGTGCCGAGACGACGGTGTTGACGCGGCGGTCCTGGTTGCCACCTGCCCGGTCTGTCACCAGACCGTGAGCCTGACCGCCCGCCACCTGGAGGCGAACGGCATCCCGACTGTGGTGATGGGCTGCGCCCGGGACATCGTCGAGTATGCCGGCGTCAGCCGTTTGCTCTTCAGCGACTTCCCGCTGGGGAACTCCTGCGGGAAGCCGGGCGACGAGGAGAGCCAACGAGGACTCATCACTATGGCGTTAGACCTGCTCGAATCCGCCACTGCGCCTCGTACGACCGTGCAGTCGCCTTATCGCTGGGCCGAGGATTCTTCCTGGAAGGATGATTTCTACAGCCTGGATCTGACGCCCGTCGAGATCGCTGCTGCGCGGGAGGAATTCGACGGCCACAGGGCGGTACTCAAGGCCAAGCTCGAGTCGTCGGCGGGCTAGACAGCGCCGACGATAACCACCGCTCGATTCGCTTTTGACCCGCGACCACGGCATTCCATACGATCTGTGAAGACGAAGGAGCCGTTGCATGAAAATTACGCAGGTCAAGGTCCGGCTATTCGAGATGCCGATGGAAAAGCCGTTCCATCCGACATGGCAGCCGATCGCGCACACCTCCTCGCGGATTCACGTCGTGGAGGTGCACACGGACGAGGGGATCGTAGGCATCGGTTCAGGCGGAGTGCCGAACCGCTGGGAGGTCGCCGGGTTGTTCCTGATGGGGCAGGACCCGTTCAACATCGAGCAACACGTTTACAACCTGCGATCGATGGCGTTCTTCGTAGGGCGGCCCTGGCCCGTGGAGATTGCTCTCTGGGACATCATCGGCAAGGCGACCGGGCAGCCGATCTACAGGCTCCTTGGCGGTGGCTCGGACAGGCTGCGGGCCTACGCCTCGACGGGTGAAGTCAGACCAACTGCTGAGCGCGTCGAAGTCTCGAAGCAGATGGTGGCCGAGGGGTTCAGGGCGATCAAGCTGCGCTTCCACAGCCCTGACTGGCGTGACGATCTGAAGACGCTCGAGGCCGTCCGCAAGGCGGTCGGGGATAAAGTCGACATAATGGTCGATGGCAACTGGGGTTGGCGCATCGCGCCGGAACAGCACCGCTACCGCTGGGACCTGAAGATGGCGATTGCCGCGGCCAAGGCGATGGAGGAGTACAACGTCTACTGGCT
The DNA here is from genome assembly GCA_963717065.1 of uncultured Chloroflexia bacterium. GTDB lineage: Bacteria > Chloroflexota > Dehalococcoidia > SM23-28-2 > RBG-16-64-32 > CAVQVC01. The sequence goes on from CAVQVC010000001.1 coordinate 759,821, forward strand.
GGAAGAACCACTCGACGCCTACGACTACGACGGACTGGCAGAGCTGCGTTCGCACCTGACGACGCTGCGTCTGGCGGGAGGTGAGCTGAACCGCGGGCCGGAGGAGATCAAGACGTACCTGGAGAAGGGCTGTCTAGACGTCTATCAACCCGATTGCACCTTTATCGGCGGGATCTCCACCACTCGTAAGATAGCGGCGATGGTCGAGGCGGAGGGCAAGGTCTTCACGCCACACACCTGGACCAACGGCATCGGCATGGTCGCGAACCTGCATGCCGCAGCGGCGTCGTCGCGAGTGCCCTACATCGAGTTCCCATACGACCCGCCGGTATGGACGCCGGAGCACCGGGACTTCGTGTTCAAAGAGCCGCTCCAGATCGATACTGAGGGCTACGTGCACGTTCCGCAAGGCCCTGGTTTAGGGCTCGAGCTGGACGAGGAGAAGCTGTCGAAATACGAGCAGAAGGACACGAGTCGGCTGATTTAAGGCTTGATTGATGACTCGACATCGTTGCCGCGTATGCTGACTCGAAATCTCCCCATATTTCTCGTCTTCGGAGCCGCCTTCCTGATCGGCGTCGGCGTGATCATCGCGGCGCTTGTGAATGCCGACGATGACGACAGCGCGGCTCCCATCAGCACGCTGAGCGAGTTCGACGCAGCCCAACTTGCCAAGTCAGCCTACTACGGCTCCGATCCCACAGTCGCTGCAGCCGAATGCAACGCAAAGAACTACGACGAAGGCACTGACATCTGGGAGATCGAGTGCACTATGGAACGCGATGGCGGAACGATCGAGACGACGCAGTGGCGAGTGACCCCGGACGGAAACGTCGTCCGAGTGAACGATGCAACCGCGGGCGCCTAGCTGATACCACCGAAGCCTGCTGGCATGCCCTCAAGGTGTGAGACGTCGTTGAGGCGCCAGATCACGCGCCGGTCACCCCTCGCTCGAACGGAATGAATCGAGGCGTTGAAGGGGTAGAAGATGTAGTCGCGCTCGAGGCCGAGAATGAGGCTGATGTAGGTCTGGATGAAGCCTGCATGGACGACCACGACGATCCGTTTGGCGGGGTTGGCGGCGATGATCTCGTCCATCACAGCGGTGATGCGGGCGCGGGCCGGTGCACTGCCCTCGCCGCCGGGGAAGGCGTCCCAGGTGCCTTCCTCGATGACACGTTCGGCCACTCTCGCCTGCTCCTCGGGCGGGAGCACGCGGATGTCTAGGTCCGCCTGCCCGGTATCCACCTCGCGCAGGTCGGCCTTGGGGAGGATTTCCAGCCCGCCTGCGACGTCGGCGATGGCGGCAGCGGTTTCCTGGCAGCGACGGAGCGGACTGGCGTAAATCGCGTCGATTCGCTGTCTACCGAGGCGGTCCCCAAGTCGCCTTGCTTGCTCGCGGCCGATCTCCGTGAGGTCTGGATCACCGGTCGTGAGGTCCTCGCCGGTGTTGCTCTGGGACTGTGCGTGCCGGACGAGATAGAGTCGCGTAGCATCTCCTCGGATGAGGAGGGCGTCGTAGAAGAGATGATTGATGGGGTTGCCGGGGGGTTCCGTGCGACTCGCCATGGTACAGCAGATGATAGATTAGCGGCCGCTTAGCATCTAACGCCGGCAGGCACGTATACTGCGCTCGATATGGAGACCGGTGTCAGTTACTTCTCGTCGCGCGACCTCAGGCACGTACGTGCCGACCTGAGCGAAATGGCAGAGACGGGTTGTTCCTACGTTGTTCACTGCTTCACCGAGACGGACCTCGCTTACTACCGCGAAACGATGCGCGGGGTCGTCGAGTTGACCCACGAAGCCGGACTCGAGGCGTGGCTCGACCCCTGGGGGCTAACCGGCATCTTCTCCGGTGAGACCTTCACGAAGTTTCCTCTGGATCACCCCGAGGCCTGGCAGGTTCTGTCGGATGGACGCCGTGTTGGTGTTGCCTGTCCTAATCACCCCGAGACGCGAAACTTCCTGCGCGACTGGGTGGACGCCTGCGCCAGCGTCGGCGGAGATGTCCTCTTCTGGGATGAGCCGCACTTCTACGTCGGTCTCTGGCGGGGGGACTTCTCGGGCGCCTGGGCCTGCTATTGCGACAACTGCCTGCGACGCTTCAGCGAGACGTTCGGGGGCGAAATGCCACGCGAATTCACGCCGGAGGTACGTGTCTTTCGCGAGGCATCGCTGTTGGACCTTCTGACCGAACTCAGCGCTTATGGCCACGAGAAAGGGCTGCGCAACGCCCTCTGCCTGATCCCTACGGATCTTGCGCAACACGGCTTCCCGGAACCGGAGGAGCGGATGCGGGCAGCGATGGCGAAACGCCTGGGCCCCGCAACGCCGGAGGCGATCGAGGCCGCCTATCACGTTGGGGTCGGCGACTTCGATACGGCGGCGGCGCTTCCGGATCTGGATATCTTCGGTTGCGATCCGTACTGGTATCTGTTTGGGACGGACGCCGAAGCGTTCATGAGAGAGTATGGAAACGCGGCGGCGGAGGCGGCGCGCAAGCATGGGCGTGACCTTCAGCTCTGGTTGCAGGCGTTTCGGCTGCCCGCAGGGCGAGAAGAGGAGTTACGGACGGGCGTGCGGATTGCCGAGGAGGTCGGTGCTTCGCGCATCGCCGCCTGGAGCTACCGGGCCACCGAATCGATGTCGCAGATAGCCTGTGCCCGACCGGACGTTGTCTGGCGCATCATTGGAGAAGAGTTCAGGCGCCTCGCTTGAGCGTTGGGCTTCCCCAGATCATTCGTCGAAGTCGAGAAAACCAGCCAACGAGAGTACGACCGCCATCGTGTTGAATGTGGCGTGGATTGCGACCGCAGTTATATAGAGATTGCGGCTTTCTCTGGGGAGCGCGTTCTCCCCGTTGGCCCAGGAAATCAACTGCCGAGTGATACCAAGGCCTACGAGGAAGCTGCAGAAGGTGTGCAGGACCAGGGGGGCGGTGAAGCGGTACGTGACGAACGAGTCTGATGGATCGCCGACGTAGATGAACACGTAAACGAGCGCCTCGATTATGCCAAACGTGAGGCCGGCAAGACCGCCCAGGATCCCCGTATGAATCCTCCCCAGCAGGAGGCGAGGCCAGCGTGCCTGGAGAACGTAGACGCCGAGAGGCTTGAGTGCCTCTTCGATGATCGGTGCCCCGATGATGGGAAGAAGGAAAAGGCCGCCCGCTCTGAACTCCTGGATGATCGCTCCGAAAATCCCGAACACCCCACCGATGAGAGCGACAAGCACCGTAAATGCGAGTCCGAGCGGCCCTGGGTGTGGCTGCGGCGCTGGCGTGTCAGCGACCAGGGTCGATCTTTCCTCGTCGGAAGGATTCGCGATGGACTCAGGAGGTGGAGCCGGGGAATCGAGCCGGTCTTTGGGTTCGGGTTCGAAGAGCAGTACGGACAGTCCTCGGAATGGAGAGTGGCGTCTCTAGTGAAACGCATGGTCTCAGGGATGGTATCTGTACTGCGAGCTGGGCTACCCGCGCGGGAGGCCCAGACCGCGGCCGGCGATGATCCCTTTCTGGATCTCCGTCGTGCCAGCGGCCACAGTCAACGCCGAAGCGAACAGGTAGAACTGCTCCAGGCGCCCGGCCAGCGGCGCCCAGCGGCTCCCGGGGGCCAGCTGACCGCCCAGACCGATGATCTCCATGCCGGCGCCCGCCAGGCGTTGCTGGAGCTCCGAGCCGTACATCTTCGACATCGATGCCTCGGTGTTCGGGATCTGGCCCCGCGCCTGCATTGATGCCACCCGGTAGGCCAGCATTCTCCCCGCTGCGAATTCGATCGCCATGTCTGCCAGCTTGCGTCGCACGGTCCCTTCGTCTGCCAGGCGATGTCCGTTGACCTTAGTCTCGCGGGCGTATCGGGCGAGCTCCTCGAATGTCCGGTAGCCCATGACCACGCGATTTATCCCGGACCGCTCGAAGTCCAGCGTCGCCGCCGCAACGTACCAGCCGCGATTAATCTCACCCACGAGATTAGTGCGAGGTATGCGGACGTTCTCCAGGAAGACCTGGTTGAAGGTATGGCGGTTGGTGAGGTCGAGCAATGGCCTGACCTCGACCCCCGGCGTCTTCATATCAAGAAGGAAGTAGCTGATTCCCTTGTGCTTGGGTGCCTCCTGGTCTGTGCGCGCGAGAAGAATGCACCAATCCGCTTTGTGCGCGAGCGAGGTCCAGATCTTCTGGCCGTTGATAACGAACTCATCTCCGTCCTGGTCGGCCCGCGTCTGAAGCGACGCGAGGTCCGATCCCGCGCCGGGCTCGGAGAACCCCTGGCACCAGACCATCTCGGCGTTGGCGATACCCGGTATGTGCTGTTGTCTTTGCTCGTCGGTGCCGTAGAGGAGGATTGTTGGGCCGACTCGGTCCGGGCCGACGCCAAGTTGCGTGGGAGCCCGTGCGTATGTCATCTCTTCGTTGTAGATGACCTGCATCATGTGGCTTGCGCCCAGTCCGCCGTGCTCCTGCGGCCAGCCGAGCGTCAACCATCCCCTGTTTGCCAGCTTCGTCTGAAACTGCTGGAGGAACTGCCAGCGCTCGTCTCCCCCTTCACCCAGCCCGCCGGCGCCGTCTCCCTGGGCCCAGTCGCGCGGCAATTCCTCTTTGAGGAATGCGCGGATCTCCTGCCGGAACGCTTCTTCCTCGGGCGTGAAACGGAAATCCATCGCGTGTCCTCACTCTGCGCTGAGAAGTCCCAGCATGAACGCCGCAAGTATACTACAGGGGTAGTGAGGCGAATCACGACGTTGCTGATGGTGGGGGTGGGCCTGCTGCTGGCGTCGTGTTCAGACGACCCCTCAGCGCCAACTCAGGGCGAACCGTCAAGCAGGTCGACCGTTACGCCCTCGGTGGTAGCCAGCCCTCGTCCAACCGCGAGCCCGCAGGCGACGCCTTCGCCACTAACTCTGTCGGACATCTTCCCGCCCCGGGAACTTCCTGCAGGCCTCGACCCCTCCCATCTTCGCACACTAATCGCAACCGGAGACGTGATCCCGGCACGGTACACCGACGTCCAGATCCGCAACCGCTCTGACGACTTCTTGTGGCCCGTGGCGGCGACCAGCGATCTGACCGCAGCCGCTGACCTGACGGTGATCAATCTCGAGGCGCCGATCATCGAAAGTTGTCCCTATCACGATTCCGGCTTCACATTCTGTGGCCGCCCGGGCATCATCGGAGCCTTCCAGCGGGCGGGCGTCGATGTCGTCACCATCGAGAATAACCATATCGGGAACTGGGGCGTCAGTGGCATCACAGAGACGAAGCAGCACCTGGATGCCACCGGCCTGCGCTGGGCTGATCGCTCCACGCCGGCAATTGTTGACGTTCGCGGCCTGAAGTTCGGGTTCCTTGCATTCAACGCCGTGGGCGAGCGTATTGATCGGCCCACGATGGCGGCGCAAATTCGCGCGCTCAGGCCACAGGTGGACGTGCTCTCCGTCGCCTATCACTGGGGTGCTGAATATGTCACCGTACCCACAATCGGTCCGGGCATTGCTGAAGATGACCCGGTGGAAATCGCGCACCTAGCGGTTGACGCTGGCGCCGACCTCGTTATCGGGAACCACCCGCACTGGGTTCAGGGCGTGGAATTGTACAAGGGGAAGTACATCGCTTACGCGCATGGGAACTTTATCTTCGACCAGATGTGGAGCTATGAGACACGCGTTGGCGTCGTCGGTAAGTACACGTTCTACGACAACCGGCTCGTGCGTGTCGAATACGTACCTGTGCTTAGCGTCGACTATGGCCAACCCGTGCCGATGACCGGCGCGGAAGCACAGGCCGTTCTCGACGGGATGAAGTTGTCCAGTGAGCAGATAGCGGCCGGGCGCTAGTCCTTGTCTGCCCCTCGGAGGCGCCTGACGCCCCGCGCGAGCAATCGCGACAGGGGAGGGAGAACGACGATCAGCAGCAATATGCCGAGCGATCCCGTGCTTATTGCGACGCCCTCGTGGAAACTGGATGGGTGGTATTCCAGGCGGACCACATGCGTGCCCGGGGGCACCTCCAGGCCACGCAATGCGTAATTGGTCCGAACGACCTCGGTACTCCTACCGTCGACAGTCGCGCGCCAACCCGGGTAGTACGGCTCGCTCAAAACCAGGAAGGACCCGTTGTCCGAGCGTACGTCTACCTCGATCCGCGTTGCGGATCTGCTCACAAGGTGTGCTTCAGAGTTCGCTGCCGGCTGTCCATATGCCGGCGTGGTTGGCGACTCAACCAGCGCCGTTGTGCGAGGGTTCCAGGTACTGCCGTCTGGCAATCTCGACTCGTACGCCGCCGTCAGGATGTCTTCGGCCGAGAGCGTACGCACTTCCGGAACGAGCCAGACCGCAGGCAGAACACGCTGGTTCTCGAAAATAACGCCTTCCCCTGTCACTTCGGCTATTTGCCACCGATCGGGGTCGGAAAGCAGGATCGTGAGCTCCGGCAAGCCTGCAGCCATTCGAGGCACAAGCACGTAGCGCACCGCCAGTAGATCAAGCGTCACGTTCCTTGCTTGGAACGGACCACCAGACACCCGGCCTCCGCCGTCCATTTTCATCAGCGTCGTGTAACGCTCGATTGCAAGTGGACTGTATCCACTGCCGCTCGGGAAGTTCCAGAGTTCGGGCAGATTGGCTCCAGCGAGGCCTGGCTGGGCGATGCCCATCTGTGGAATCGCACGCTGATTTTCCCGATTGGCCTCCTGTTGATATGCCTCAAGGGCTTGCGGCGCTTCGACGGCTGACGCCGGCGGCGAGTTCCGCCACTCGGCGGATTCCGCGAAAACGCCGAGGTCCACCAGGACGACAAGAAGCAGGAGTGCCGAAGTCCAGAAACTCGGCCGGCTAGCCCAGAGGGCGAGAACGGCAAGTCCAGCAACGAAAATCGCCAGTGGAATAGCGATGGCCCGGTTGTTCCACGGCATCGCGCTGAATTCGTCGAGGCCGACACGGGTAGACGCCCAGGTTTCGAGCGTTCCTGAATACACGATCGCGACCGTCGTTGCCGCCGTCACCAGGGCTGCAACAACCATGCTGCCGAACAACAATGCCTTCACGCGATCCGTGGCTGTGGCGCGCATCAACTCCGCCGTTCCGATTCCCGCCAGGATGCTGAATGCGAAGCAGAAGACCAGCAACCAGCGGCCCGGCGCCCGGAAAAGGTCGTAAACCGGCACGTCGAAGAGCCAACGGGCGACCGGTGTCGCATCTCCCAAGGCTAGGAGCAGCGACGTTATCGCCGCTGCGGCCCAGAACCACGCAACCACCGAGCGGCGAGCGAGCCAGAGCCCGGAAAGACCGAGCAGCGGAGGGATCAGGCCAACGAAGCCGGTTGATTCGGCGAAGTTCGAATCTGGATTGCCGAACTCGGGCAGCTCGAACAACCCGTGGCCGCCGGATCCATACAGGTAGGGAAATGCCAGGCGAGGCAGTTCGTTCCAGGGCAGGTTGAAGCGGATGTATTCGTTGAAAGTGAGCGAAGCGCGCGCGCTCTCACCTGACAACTCATGGGCAGGGATAAGAAGGATGGACGCCATGCCGATGCCTAACAGCCCTCCGGCCAAACTTACCAGGTAGAAGCGTAGCGGTCCTGCCGGGGCTCCCCAACCACGGAACAGGGCGTAAGCTGCTGCAAGAGTGGTTGTGTATAAGAACACGTGCGTATGCCCCGCCACTGCTGACATCGTGAGGGCAATTGACAGCGCTACCAGCCAACCGGGCCGGTACGACCTTCTCAATTCCTCCAGCGACCAGATGACCAACGGCATCCAGGCCACAACGTGAACCATCGGGGTGTGCCCCAGGTGGGCGATCATGAACCCGGACATGCCGAAGGTGATACCGCCGATCGCGGCCCCCAACTTCGATCGGGTTAACCGGTACACATAGCCGTACGTGAACGAACCGGCCATCACGTACGCGCTGACCACAAACCAGTTGAACGAGTCCGGAAACCGCGAGAACAGCCACGCGAGCGGATACCAGGTCATGTGCTGAGGGTCGGCCGCGGCGGGGTATCCCGAAAAGATGTCGAGTTCCCACAACGAGCGCGAATCGTAGTATGCCGGTACGTAGTAGAGGATTCCATCTCCCGGGGCGAGGATGCGACCACCGAAGAGTGCCGGCGAAAAGACCGTAATGAACAATCCGGAAAAACCCAGCACGACGAGCAGCGGGTGCACGAACGGCACCGCGCTGACGAGCGCTCGCGCCCTCGCTGGGGCGCGCTCCCACGAGGAGATAAACGCGAACCATGGAAACGGTGAAGCCGTTGGCGTATTTCGAGCGGGACTCTTGCCCGCGTATCGAATGGACTGTTCCTGCTTCAGCGGCGTACTCCGTCAGTTTTGGCCTGTTGTTGGGGCGACGAAGGTCTATTTAATCACGTTCGGGCAGATTGGTGCTGCGTGGCCCTACTCACGTCCAACGCACGACATAACTCTGCGTTTCGGCCGACACCCGGAAATCACCACGGGACCCCGAGGAGCCGCCCTCTGTCCCCGGGGTTCTAGCGACCTTTGAACTGGGGCTCGCGTTTCTCAGCGAAGGCACGCGGCCCTTCCCGCGAGTCCTCAGTCTCCTGGGCGATGAACATCGCCTGCTGAGCGAGATCGAGGGCGGAGTCGAGAGTGATGTCCAGTGAGCGGTAGGCGAGGCGTTTCGCCTGCTGAATGGCGACGCCCGGGCCGTTGACGAGCTTCGAGGCGTAGTCTCTGGTGTGTTCAATTAGCTGATCGTCAGGCAGCACCGCGCTCACGTATCCCATTTGGAGCGCCTCCTCTGCACCGAACAGGCGGCCGGTCCAGATCAGGTCGAGCGCCGTCGCCATGCCTACTATTCGTGGGAGGAAGTAACAGCCGCCGTCGCCCGGGATCAGGCCCATGCGGACGTAGGTCATTCCGAAGCGTGCGCCTTCGGCGGCGAACCGGATGTCGCACATCGAGGCCATGTCCATGCCCGCTCCCACAGCTGCGCCGTTGACCGCGGCTATGTACGGCTTCTCCATGATCGACACAAGGCGCGGAATGCGCTGGACCGAGTCCCGAAGGAAGTTCCGGTTGTCCACGTGAGTGCGGCTACGATCCACCAGCGAAAGTCCTTCGCCGCTTCGCGCGACATCCGCTCCTGTGCAGAAGCCGCGCCCGCTGCCAGTCAGGATCACGACCCGGATCTCGTCATCTGTGTGTGCGTCGGTGAGAGCATCGAGCCACTCCTCCAGCATCACCGGCGTGAAGGCGTTGAGACGCTCCGGGCGGTTCAAAGTGATCGTGGCGATGCCGTCGGACTTTTCGTAGGTGATCTGTTCGTAGGTCATGGAAGCTCCTTGGACTAGGCTGGACTGGGCTGATCAAATCAGGGGCTGGTGGGCATGGCTCCGTACATGCCGTAGGCGCGGAGAATGTTGAACTCGTAGATGATGCGCTGCTCAATGACCATCGTGTCGAAGAACTGCTGGTGGGTTAGCTGTTGTCCGAACCAGTTAACCTTGCCGGGCTCCGTTGGCATATTGGCCTGAAACACCTCCATCAGGCGCAGGTTCATCTGAGGTGCGTCGGGACCGTCGAGAATGCTGACAGTGCACTCCAGGGTGAGCCAGCGCCATTCGCTGTCGAACACGAAGAGTGTGGAACGGGGATCGCGGCTCAGGTGCTTCGTCCGGAGGCGGGTCTTCGTGCCGGAACTCCAGAGCTTGCCGTCCACCACTGCGACGCCGACGCGGACAGTGTGGGCTCTGCCGTCGGCCCGGAGCGTGGTCATCGCCGCCGCCTGATTAGCCTCGAGGAATGTCCGAATTTGTTCGTCCATCTGATTCAGCTCCTTCAGTGATCTCTGGACACGATGCGGAACACTGGATGCGCCGGCGCGATTCTATCGAACTCTGCGATATCGCTATTCGGGTCCAGACCGAGGTGGGGGAGCGTCGACGAGGAGGTCACTTTGTACCAGGCGCGGATAATGGGCGCTCGCTCAACGACCGGGACCTCGATGAGGTGAACGGACTCACGGCGTCCCCGGCGGATTACGGCCTCACCGGACGCGGCACGGGCGTTGCGCACCCAGTCGGAGCGCTCGCCGAGCATCGAGACAAGGTAGCGCTCGCCGTCGTATTCGATCCAGGTCACCATGTTTGAGCAAGGGAGACCGGAGGCGCGGCCGATGGTCTCGATGGTGACCGGGCCCGCGGGTTGTCCCGGCCAGCGTTCCGGGAGCACGCCGGTCGATGTAACCCATGACCACGAACGGTTCAATCGGCGGCCGGCAGCAGTGGGACGGCCGCCCCGGTAGAACGCGGGTACGAGGTAGCGGCGGCCGAACTTCGTAGGGTAGAGGACGACGAGCGCAGCTACGGCCGCGATGGTGACAAGGATGAAGAGGATGGGGAATCGCACGGCTTATCTCATCAGGATTCCGCCATCCACGAGGATGGATTGTCCAGTGATGTAGGCCGCTGCCGGCGAGGCGAGATACGCTACGACCCCGGCCATTTCCGCGGGTTCCGCCTGGCGGCCGAGCGGGATGAAAGTTTGCACCATCTGCTTGATCGCGCCTGCCGGGAGGCCCATGCGCGCCTCGGTGCGGCCGAAGGTGCCGTCCATCATGTCCGTGTCAGTCGAGCCGGGGCAGACCGCGTTCACCGTGATCTGGTGTGGTGCCAGCTCCTTCGCCAGCATCTGGGTAAGGCCGACGACAGCGAACTTTCCTGGCGTATAGCCGCCGTACTGTGACTGGCCTTCGCGGCCGGCGAGCGACGAGATGTTGATGATGCGGCCGCCCTCGTTCTGCTCGAGCATTGGTGGGATGACGGCGCGGCAGCAGTGGTACACGCCGTGGAGGTTGACGTCGATCTCACGGAACCATTCGTCGTCGTCCATCTCCCAGAGGTTCTTCTTGCCGGAGACGATGGCGAGGCCTGCGTTGTTGACGAGGATGTCGACGCGCCCGAACCGCTCGCGGACGTGCTCCATTGCGGTTCGCACATCGTCCGACTTCGTCACATCGACGTCAAGGCCAAGGGCGGTACCGCCTGCCGACTGGATCTCCGCGACGACGGAGGGGACGCCCTGCCACCCGTCGTCGCGTTCATGCTGAGGAAGCGATTCAAGGGAGCGGGCAACGGCTGTGACGGCGACGGTTGCGCCATCCTGGGCGAGATGGACAGCAATGGCTCGGCCAATACCCCGGAGGCGGCCGGCACCGGTGACGATAGCGACTTTGCCGTCGAGCGGGCGGGTCATCGTAGGGGTGATTATACGTGGCCCGAACGCAGAACGCAGTTGACAGCCGGGGACAAAGATACCGTATAGTTTGACAGATATCGAACTGCATTGACGGATGGCAAAGTGAAAGAAAAACCACCCATTGAGCAACTTGTCCAGGTGTTCAAGGCGTTGGGCGATCGCACCCGTCTGCGGATCGTGGGCCTCCTCGCGGAAAAACCACGCACCGGCGAGGAGCTTGCCAGCCTAGTGGGTCTGGGCGCGCCCACAATCTCTCACCACCTGCGCCGCCTCTCGGAAGCAGATCTAATCTCTGTGACCCCGGAGCAGTACTATCGCGTCTATGCTCTGCGAGAGGACGAACTCCGTGAGATCCTTGGTCACTTTTCGGACCGGGGCAATCTGAAGGCGGTGGGTGGACGCGTGCCATATTACGGCTTCGAGGCTAAGGTGCTGCGCGACCTCATGGAGAATGGGCGCTTGAAGGTGATCCCGAGACAGCGGAAGAAGCGGGATGTGATCCTGCGGCACCTTGCCCGGCAGTTTGAAGTGGGTTCCTCCTACTCGGAGGCAGAGGTCAACGATATTCTGGGCAAGTACCACGAGGATGTGGCAACGCTCCGGCGCGACATGATCGGATACGGTCTATTGATGCGAGAACGAGGCGTCTACACCCGGGGGTAAATGAAGCGGACACGCGCCGGGGGACAGTTCGCACCTGTCCCCGGCGCGCCGATCTTACTCCAGGTAGTCCTTTAGCTTCTTGCTGCGGCTGGGGTGGCGCAGCTTGCGCAGGGCCTTCGCTTCGATCTGGCGGATGCGCTCCCGGGTGACGTTGAACTCGCGGCCCACCTCTTCAAGGGTCCGGCTGCGACCGTCTTCCAGCCCGAATCGCAGGATCAGCACCTTCTGCTCTCGTGGCGTGAGCGAAGCAACGACTTCCTGCACCTGCTCCTTCAGAAGCTGGTGCGACGCCGCTTCGGCCGGCGCGAGAGTCCCCTGGTCCTCGATGAAGTCGCCCAGGTGAGAGTCTTCTTCCTCACCGATCGGAGTTTCCAGAGAGACCGGCTCCTGCGAGACCTTGATGATCTCGCGCACCTTGTCCGGCTGGATCTCCATGCCCCTGCCGATTTCTTCGCTGGAGGGCTCTCTTCCATACTCCTGCACAAGACGGCGGCTGATGCGGACGAGCTTGTTGATCGTCTCCACCATGTGCACGGGAATGCGAATCGTCCTCGCCTGGTCGGCGATTGCGCGGGTGATAGCCTGGCGGATCCACCAGGTAGCGTATGTGCTGAATTTGAACCCCTTGCGGTAGTCGAACTTCTCGACAGCCCGGATGAGGCCGATGTTGCCTTCCTGGATGAGGTCGAGCAACGACATTCCACGACCGATGTACTTCTTTGCGACGCTCACCACCAGTCGCAGGTTGGCCTCCGTCAACCGTTTTTCCGCCTGGAAGCCGTCGTCCTTGAATCGCTGAAAGTAGGCTCTGAACTTGTCATCGTGTGGCAGCAATTTGTCGGCGAGGTCCTCTGTAGGCGCTGGCACCTTCTTCCCTTGCGCACCAAGCGCAGCCACGGAGAGCTGGATCATCTCCGGCGTCAGGAGGTGCGTGACGATCGAGAGACGCACGAGTAGCTTCTCCGCGTCCGGCTCTGGGATTTTCTGAGATGATGCCACTTTTTCGGCCATCTCGAGGTCGATCTCCCCGTCCATGACGCGCCGAAATTCCTCATTGATGATGATTTCGTCGGGCGACAGGCTGTTGAGCTTCAGTTCTTTGGCCACCAGTTCGAGTACGCTCCGCATCTCGTAAAGGTCGGCGATCAACCCAGCGACGACGTCCACGCCGCGGGCGTTTCTCCCGGTTAGCTCGAAATACGCACTCTCGATCTGCTGGATGTATCCGCCATTCTCCATCGCTCTAGCGAGCCGCTTCTCATCGTCGGCTGTAAGGAGACTGACCTTGCCGATCTCGCGGAGGTACATCCGGACGGGATCATCGATGCCCTCTTCGAGTTCGATGTCTCCGAGTTCGGGCTCAGCTTCGTCTAGTTTGTCGGGCGGTTCCCCCCACTCCTCCATCTCGATCGGGGTACGAGTAGCAACCCGCGTCACGGGCGTCTCTTCATCGTCCTGCGCGAGCGCAACTGCCGCCTCAAGGGGCGCCGGCTCTGGCGTATCGTCAGCGAGGTCGTCGCTGTCGATGTCCATGTCACCGTCGTCTAGCACGTCCTCGAGGAGGTCTTCGGCGAGACGGCTCCGGCGCTGCCGGCGCTCGTATAGTTCCTGGTCTTCTTCGAAATGACTTACCATTCAGTCCCCGGCCACGGCCGCATGGCGATCGGGCTCTTTTCCCTTTCCGTGTAGTCTCAAACCTGTTTCCATGTCGCGGAGCTGGAGCTCCACGAGGTCACGTGCCTCCTCAGTTTCCAATTCGTCGACCGGTCTTGCCACTACCTGCGCCACCGCGGGTGACCCCAGCTCTTCCTCGCGATTGGCGAGCAGAGCGGAGGTCGCGCGCTTCTCTGCCGCCAATTCACGGCGCTGGAGGTTATCTACGGCGTCCAACAGGGCTTCGCGGGCTTGTTTGAGGTCGAACGGAGGAAGCTTCCGTAAGTTTAGACGCTCGAAGTGCGGCTCAATTTCGGGCGGGAGACCGGACTTTGCGTCTTCTTCGACGTTTCGCCTAATAGCGGCGAGCACTTGCCGGTTCTCCGACTCCCAAAAGAGCGTCTCGGAGATATCGAGAGCATCCTTACGTAATTCAGGATACCGCAAAACGAGCGCCAGTATAAACTCTTCCCTTTGGTCCCGCCGCGCCGCGGGTGCTATGACCTGCGTCGAACGCCCACTCTTCGTCCGCGTCCTCAGCATAGTAGTGATCTCTTCCTCTGTGACCATCGACAGGCGCGACAGGCGTTGGAGGTAGTGGGCCCGGACAACTGGATCGGATACAGCCGTCAGCAGCGGAAGGAATTCCTGCACCACCTGGGACCGCTCGTGGGCGTCGCCCAGGTTATGTGCCCGGGCCGCGGCCTCGAGGCGGAAATCAAGTACCGGGCGCGCCTCGTCGATGAGAGTCCGCCACACCTCCGGATCCGCCCGGATGACGTCGTCGGGGTCGCGGCCTTCGGGCAGGACAGCCACCCGAAGGTCGACCGCTGCCGATTCCTGATAGGTGACGAGTCCTCGCCAGTTTACGACGGGCACGCTGCCATCGGATTCATCGTTGGCAGCCCGAAACACGTCGTGCCCACGCGCCATGGCTTCACTGCCAGCGGCGTCCGCATCGAGGGCGAGAACAATACGCCGGGCCGAACGCTTCAGTTGGGTAACCTGGCGCTCCGTGAGGGCGGTCCCCATTTGCGCGACTACATTCTCGAAGCCGCTCTGGTGGGCGGCGATCGCGTCCATATAACCCTCCACGACAACCGCGCACTCCTGCTTCCGGATTGCGTCCAATGCACAGTCCAGCGCGTAGAGGGTGCCGCCTTTGTCAAACAAGGGTGTTTGTGCCGTGTTGATGTACTTCGGTTGTCCTTCCGCCGAGGGATCAAGAGCGCGGGCTCCGAATCCAATCACCCGCCCCTTGACATCGCGTATGGAGAACATGAGGCGGTTGCGGAACCGGTCATACGGGCCGCGCTCGCCTTCGACGAGTAGGCCCACAGACAGCAATTCTTTGGCGGTAAACCCGAGGCTGGTCAGGTGCTCCTTCAGTGTCTCCCAGCCAGGTGGGCTGAGGCCGACCAAGAACGCCTCGATAGTTGGCTCGTCGACGCCGCGATTCGTTAGATAGTCGCGTGCGCCGGCTCCCTGCTCGGCGAGCAGCGTTTCACGGTAAAAATGCGCGGCCGCCTCATTTGCAGAGTACAGGCGCTCATTCGCACGATTGCGTTCTTCGGACACCCGACGCTCGGGCAGCCGAACACCCGCACGATCCGCAAGGAGCCGCAATGCCTCAGGGAACTCCAGGCCTTCCCTTTTCATGATGAATGTGATGACGTCTCCGCCGGTGCTGCAGGCACCGAAGCAGTGCCAGCTCTGGCGGTCCGGAGACACGATAAACGAAGGCGTGCGCTCGCTGTGAAACGGGCACGGCGCCTTGAATGTCCTGCCTGCCTTCTGAAGCTGGACGTAGCCGGATATTACTTCGACGATATCCAGCCGGGCCTTGATCTCCTCGACCTCGTTCATTCACACGTCCTCACGGCAGGCAATACCATCGGGGTTCGCATCAATCGGGGCTCAAGCCGTGTGCGGAGGGGCGGTGGTTGACCGTCCCAATTATAGAACAACTGAACGTCCAAAAAGTTGCGCTCAGTAACACTTGATTTATGTCTGTTTTGTTTAGACCATTCGCGGGTCGCTACCGAGTCCGGCTGTGACTCCCCGTTGCAAACGCTCGGCTGTGGCCAGGGCGAAACCATCGGTCATTCCTGCCACGTAGTCGGCTGCCCTTCGCCACGGCGGATCCCCGGCAACGACGAAGTCGCTCTGCACCTCGTTCGGGTGATCGAGATAGTGACGGTAGAGAAGCTCGACTACCTGCTTGGCGCGCTCCGATTCTTCTCGCCGGCCCTCCCAGAGGTAGACACGCTGGAACATGAACTCGCGTAGCATATTGGCGGCCGCTGAAACTGTTGGGCTCATCCCAACACGCACCTCCTTCCCCTTGTCATCCGATTGCACCTTGCCGGTTGCGGCCCATGAGTGCTCGATTACATCGCAGACCAACGTGTTGATGCGCTCGGCATGGGAAGATCCCAGGGTCGCGGTGACTTCTCGGGGAAGTTCGGCCTCGCTGATCAAATTAGCCCGGAGCGCGTCCGCTATGTCGTGATTGATGTACGCGACGGCGTCGGAGAGCTTGACGACCTGACCCTCCAGGGTTGACGGAGTTCCCCACGCTTCGGCGAACATGTCTTCCCGCATCTTTGAACTGTTGACAATGCCGTCGCGCGTCTCCCAGGTGAGGTTCAGACGCTCCAGCTTCTCCACGACACGCAGACTCTGTTCCGCATGGCGGAATCCCTGGGGCACCACCTCAGAAAGTGCCTGTTCTCCGGTGTGCCCGAACGGTGGGTGGCCAATGTCGTGGGCCAGCGCGATCGCTTCCGCCAGGTCTTCGTTCAGGTTCACACCCCGGGTGATCGTGCGGGCTATTTGAGCCACTTCTAAAGTATGCGTCAATCGGGTCACAAAGTGGTCCCCAACCGGTGCGATGAAGACCTGAGTCTTGTGCTTCAGTCGTCGAAATGCCTTGCAATGAAGTATTCGGTCCCGATCCCTCTGGAACTCAGTTCGGACTGGGGATGGCTCCTCGGCAACCTCTCGTCCACGGCTCTCGCGACACTTCGCGGCATATGGCGAGAGATGGGTCTCCCGTTCCTCGAGGCCTTCTCTTACCTGGTTTAGATCCATCTTCGGGAATTCTAACGAATCCACCTGCCCACTGGAATGTAGGTCTGACACTCAGGGGCCTGCGGCGGTGATCGGCCGTGCCTGGAGGATGTAGAATTCCCCACCGGCCAGGGCCCATTCAATATCTTGTGGACACCCGTAGTGGGCCTCGATACGCAGGCCCAGTTCCGCCAATAGCTGAATTTCTGCATCCGACAGCTTTTGCGATCTTGCGAGGTCTGGTGGAACGGTGGTCCAAACGTTGGGCTCTTCGCTGCCCAAGGACTCGTCCCTGACGAACTGCTGTTCCTGATGCGATATCTCGCGTTCCTGTATCCCCAGGGAAGACTTGTTGACTATGTACATGTCCGGCGTGACCATGCCGGAAACGGCGGCTTCTCCAAGACCAACAATTGCCTCAATGATCATGCTATCGGGGTCGCCGGTCACCGGGTTCAACGTGAACATCACGCCGGAACGCTCGGACTGGATCATCTGCTGTACTACAACGGCGATCTTGACGGAAATGTGATCGAAGCCAGTCTGCCGGCGGTAGACCATGGCACGCTCCTCGAAGAGGGAAGCCCAGCACTCCTGTACTGCTCTAACGACGCCGCTTGTTCCCGTGACATTCAGGTAGGTGCTCTGCTGTCCGGCGAAGGAAGCCTGGGCGAGGTCTTCGGCGGTGGCGGAGCTGCGGACTGCTACCAATCCACCGCCAAGTGCTGAGTAAGCGTCATCGATCGAAGAGGCGATGTCAGCCAGCATCTGGGCTGCGCAGATCTGACTCTGGATTTCCGCTGCCGCCTCTCTGATCCCGCCCGGATCGTCCGGCGACAACCGCGAGAGCGCGCCGCGAATCATTGCGTCCGTTCCAGTATCACGGAGGAATCGCTCGTAGGTGTTCGCCGTCACGACGAATCCCGGGGGAGCAGGGATGCCCGCCGCGAGTAGCTCTCCGAGATTGGCGCCCTTGCCTCCGACGCGGTCAATGTCTGCGCGCCGGATATCACTGAACCAACTGATTACGGTCACGCTGTCTCCAGGTAATCGCTCGTTCGACTGGAGGAGATGATACAGCAGGCGCCCGGATGGTGGCGGTTGTCCGCTTACTCTACGGTGACGGTCTTGGCGAGGTTCCGTGGCTGATCAACGTCACAACCCCTGCGCACCGCGACTGAATAGGCGAAGTTTTGAAGAGGGATGGAGGTCAGGACCGGTGAGAGCATTTGAGAGATCGCCGGTACGTACAATGTGTGATCTGCCAGGGATTCTATCTCGGAATCGCCGTCCGTGGCGATCGCGATGACCGTACCCTCTCGCGCCTTCACCTGCTGTATATTGCTGAGCATCTTGTCACGCAGTGAGTCCTGCTGCACGAGCGCAATCACCGGCATATCGCGGTCAATCAAGGCGATTGGACCATGCTTCATCTCGCCGGCAGGGTAGCCTTCGGCGTGGATATAGCTGAGTTCCTTGAGCTTGAGAGCGCCCTCCATCGCGACCGGATACTGGAGCCCCCGACCGAGGAACAGGAAGTTGTCACAGCGGAAGAACTTCTGGGCCAGGCGTTCGGATTCGTGGCTCCGGGAAGTTACCTCGCCAGCGAGGTAGGGGAGTCGCGCCAGCGGTTCGAGCATACCGGCGAGCTGCTCGCGATCGGCCATGCCGCGCTCCTGTGCGAGATAGCATGCCAGAAGGTAGAGTGCCGTGATGGCCGCAAGGTATGTCTTTGAGCTGGCGACGCCGATCTCGAGACCACATCTGGTGTAAACGACTCCGTCGGCAACTCTGGTTGATTGGCCACCGACGACATTGCAAATCGTCACTTGCGGAGAGCCTTTGAGTTTCGCCTCTTCCATCGCGGCAAGGGTGTCGACAGTTTCCCCCGACTGGCTGACCGACACAACGAGTGTCTCAGGGCCGATCACCGGAGTGCGGTACCGCAGCTCCGACGCGTTGTCCCACTCAGCGGGAATGCCGGCTATGCGCTCGAAATAGTGCCGCCCGATCATTGCGGCATGCAGACTCGTTCCCATGCCCACGAGAATGACTCGCTGGATGTTTCGCAGTTGTGTTGCCGTCAGGCCAACGTCCTCCAGGAACACCCGACCTTCCGAGAAGAGCGCGCGCCCCCGAACTGTGTCGAGCACCGCCTCCGGCTGCTCGGCGATCTCCTTCTGCATGAAGTGCTTGTAGCTGCCTTTGGCTGCCGAGACGGGGTCATATGAGACCTCTTGGACTTCTCGTTCGATCCGGCGCCCGTCTCGGAAGAATGCCGCACCATTTGGAGTGATCTGAGTGATCTCTCCGTCCTCAAGAAACGCGACTCGCCGAGTATGGGGGAGGATCGCCGGCAGGTCGCTTGCCAGAAACATTTGCCCGTGTCCGTAGCCGACCACTACGCCTCCAGCGTTACCGACGCGTGCGGCTACGATCTTCCCGGGTTCGGCCAGGCTCATCGCGAGAATGGCGTGGGCACCGGATATCTGCTTGACCGCCATTTCCAGGGCTTGCCGCAAGTCCTTGCTCGCGGCCTGATGCTGTTCAATCAGATGTGGGATGACTTCGGTGTCCGTCTCGGAATGGAACCGATGACCGGCTGCCGCCAGGGCGTGCTTGAGTTCCTGGTAATTCTCGACGATGCCGTTGTGGATTACGACCACGTTGCCGGTGCAGTCCGTGTGGGGGTGGGCGTTCGTGTCAGTTGGCTTCCCATGAGTTGCCCAGCGGGTGTGGCCGATACCCTGCCGCCCATGCGGGAGGTTTCCCCGCAGCTCGTCGGCCAGCCCTCGCAGTTTACCGGCTCTCTTGTGAATTGCGAGGCCACCGTTTTCCTCAAGGACCGCTATGCCCACGCTGTCGTAACCTCGGTACTCTAGACGGGCTAGACCTTCGATCAAGATCGGGGCGGCTTCGCGTTCTCCGACGTATCCAGTGATACCGCACATAGGCCGAGGTCTCCTCCGCTAGGTGGGCGAGTTCTGCGGTTATAACGCCGACGAGATTGATAAGGTTGCGGGAACGCCGAACTAGGCTGCTTCCAACTCGTATGCGATTTCCTGGATCCGACGGACCACTGACTCCACTGCCGAATCGGGAGTCGATGCACCGGCGGTGACACCCACTCGTTCGATACCCTCAAACCAGCCCGGCGTCAGCTCCGCCGCAGTCTCGATGTGATGAGCGGCCGTGCCTTCTTCCTGGCAGACTTCCAGCAGGTGTCGCGTATTGGCGCTCGCCTTGCCGCCGATTACGAGCATGACGTCGACTTCATTAGCCAACTCTCTCGCGGCGTGTTGCTGACTCGAAGTCACGTTGCACAGAGTGTTGATAAGTCGAAGTTCGCTGATATCGTTCACTCGTTCTTGCATGAGGTGGCTGACGAACGCCGAGAACCGCTCGGGACTCTGAGTCGTTTGGGAGATCACCGCCAGGCGGGAAGGGAGACCGGAAGGGAGCGGTTCGCCGTCCCTGACGGCGATTCCCTTGTCGCCTGCCCAGCCCAATACTCCCTTGACCTCACGATGCTCAGGGTCGCCAAAGACGAGCACTGTGAACCCCGATTCGGCCATCTTGCGGGCCCAGCGCTGGGAGCGCGTGACTATCGGGCAGGTCCCATCGATGATCTCCGCTCCCGTGGCTCGAACCTCCTCGAGGACCTGCGGGCCGACTCCGTGAGCTGTGATCGCGACCGGGCTGGAGTCGTCTACGGGCTTCTTGTCGAGCCGAATGCCTTTACGGCTCAAGTCGTCCACGACCTGAGGGTTGTGAACGATTGGCCCAACGCTGATTATTTCGCCGCGCTCGACCGCGGCCGTTTCCATGATGTCGATGGCTCTGCGGACGCCCCAGCAGAATCCCATCTCTTTAGCCAAGAGTATTTCCATAGAGTCATTCTACCTTTGCAGTTGCGCTCACCGGATCCTCACTGCCATAGCCGCCCCGATAACGCTCAGGAAGCAGCTGCGAAATCCGCTCCATTATCTCATGGGTGCCCTTGGCCACCTGCTGCTTGGTCAGACGCTTGGTTTCCGGAAGGTGAAACGGCTCTCCGATTTGAACATTGAACCGGTGCCTTCCAAGGAAGTCGCGGGGCAGGCGAATCTTCTCAGTTCCCCAGATGGCGACGGGCAGGATGGAAGCACCACTGCGCAATGCGATGACCGCAGTTCCAGGCTCACCCTCGGCGAGCGAAGCGGTCTTGCTGCGCGTCCCCTCCGGGAACATTCCGAGCACCTGCCCCTTATCCAGTGCCTGCTGGGCTTTCCGAAGCGCTTTCAGGTCCGCTTCGGAACGGCGTACCGGGATCAGTCCGAACAGATGAAACAGCCCACCTACCACAGGAGTGTCGAACCATTCCTTCTTCGTCATCCAGACTATTCTGCGTGGCATTATCGCCGTCAGCACCAGCGGGTCGGCATTATTCAGATGATTGCTGACCAGGATCAGCGACCCGTGGTGCGGTATTCGTTCCTTGCCACGAAGAGTCAGGTTGACGGTGAGGAACCTGAGCGCTGAGACCCACGTCCGCACGTTTAGCCAATACAGGAGTGTAATCAGCTTGTCGATCATGCCCCTTCCTCGACGATGCTGATCACTCTCGCCAGGACTTGCTCGAGGTTCAATCCGTCGGTGATTATCACGACGGCGTCGTCGGCCGGACGAAGGGGTGAAACCTGTCGCTCGGAGTCGATCTGGTCGCGCCGACGCAGGTCCTCAAGGACGTCATCATGGTGACTGCTGCGTCCGAGTGAATCGAACTCGAGGTGGCGCCGCCGCGCTCGTTCTTCCAGGGAGGCGTCAAGGTAAAGCTTCAGGTCAGCGTCTGGGAGCACGACGGTACCGATGTCTCGACCCGCCATGACGATGGCCTTGCGCGCCGCGATCTCGCGCTGCTGTCGTACCAACGCTTCGCGGACAGCGGGTATTCGCGAAACAAGTGAGACGGCCTCTTCGACGTCGGCACGTCTCAGGAATGGCGTGACGTCTTTTCCATCTATCCAGACGGTTGCCTCTTGGTTGTGCGCTGGTTCAGTTAGACCGACGTCGATGCGCACATCCGTCGCTAGGGTTGCTACCGCATCCCCATCAGATGGGTCGATCCCCCGGGTAAGGGTTGCGTGCGTGAATGCACGGTACATGATTCCTGTATCGAGAAAGGGGTATCCAAGATGAGCGGCGAGACGGCGGCCCACGGTGCTCTTGCCGGACGCCGCAGACCCGTCAACGGCTATCACGCGGGGCACTTGCCGCTTGTCGAGGCGAGGGGCGCGCTGAGGCGCGCCGGCTGCCGTGGCGGTCTCGCTCATCTATTCGATTATAGGAGCGAGCAATAGGCCCAGCAAGAACGCGTTCGCCGCTGGCGGTCTCTCCCGTAACAGCGTGGGCGAGCACAAAGATGGCTAGTTGACGCCTGCGAGGCCCTTCTCGAACGCATACGCTGTGGCCGCCGAACGGTTTTCGACGCCAGTCTTGTCGAAGATATTGCTCATGTGGCGGGCCACTGTCTTGGCACTGAGTACAAGTTCATCCGCGATTTGCTGGTTGCTGCGCCCCCGAGCTACCAACTGGAGCACCTCGACCTCGCGCTCGCTGAGACGGTCAGGGAATTTCGCTTGAGCCTTCGCAACACTCGGCACGGATGCCTCTATCTCTACAGCGACCGCTGCGGCCTGATCTGCAAACGGTCGCATCCCGAGCTCCTGGAAGGTCCGGCTGGCGTCAGTCACGAGAGCTGATGCCCGTTCCCGGTCACCCTTCCCCTTGCGCCTCACGAGCAAGCGTGCCCAGTCCAGGCAAGTCCGCCCTTCCTCTGGTCGAGCTCCGACCCCCTTCGCCACTTCCAGGGCTAGGTTCATCCGATACTCGGCTTCGTCCCATCGTGCAGTCGCGCACGCTGCGAGCGCGAGTATTCGGGGAATAAGGAAGATCCATCCGCTCGTAAACAACATTTCCCCCTGTGTCGCCTGCATCAGAAATCCTTCTGCGCGCTCTATATCGACGGTGACGCCTATCGAGTTTGCTAGTTCTATTGCCGTTGCGTAGGCGGCCATGGAAGCCACGTCCGTCCGACCGAGGGCCGTCATTCTGGCGATGCCCTGTTCCAGTTCGGGCGACTTCTGTAGTTCGCCACGATACGACTTCATCAACTGCCGATAGAGCGAGGTGATCGTAGCCACAGCGGCCCCGGGCTCGTCAAAGATACGCCCCGGTGATGCAAAAACTTCAAGTGCATCCTCGGCTTCGTGCCACTCGCCGCGGAGTGCTCGCCCGCACGCGAGGGCCGGAAGAAAGATCGCGGCGCCCCATGGGTAGCGCGAGCGCTCCGTTGCGGTCATCCCGTCGTGTGCGTGACGCTCTGCCGCATCGAAATCGCCCCGGGCAACCGCTACGCTCACCGGCCCTGCGGTCATCATTGCGAGTTCGGCCCAGTCCTGCGATCCTCGCATCACCTCGCGTGCTTTTGCAGATGTAGCGTCGGCGTCCGCGAATTGCCCCAGCCATGCCTGCACCAGTGGCATGCGTGCCAGCGGCCAGCCCTCAATCCAGGGATCATTCGTCTTCTGCGCCGCCTCGAGTCCGCGCCGGTAGGATTCGAGCGATTCTCGGATACGAAGCGTTTGTATATAGACTAGGCCGAGCGAACAGCTACCCTCGACCATGACCAGGTCGTTGTCTAGCGTTTCGGCGAGCGCCAGCGCCTCGAGGGCAGCTGCTTCCGCCCTGTCCGATTGGCGGGCCGTCCAGTACACCTGAGATAGCTGCGCCAACACTTCGGCCCGCAGGTCGCCATCCTCCTCTCCAAGGTCGGCGAGGTTCTCCTCGAGCAGTTCTACGTCTGCAAGCGTCCCGAACGCTACCGAGGCTTGCGTGATCCGGCATTTTGCATACTGCGTAAGCGTCGTGACCAGTGCCCTTTTGTCACCCGACTCCTTGAAGCCTTCTATGGCCTCGCGATAGTGGTCTATGGACGGCCCTACATCGAGATCCCGGTAGTATGAGAACCCGGCCCAGTGATGCAGTCTCGCTAGATCCTCGCCAGGGAAATTTGGGATTGACAGCGCCGCCGTAACGGCCGCCTCGAAGTAGCGCGCCGCATCGCTCCAGGCGTAGAGAGCGATTGCGCGCTCGCCGGCTAGGCGGCAGAATTCAACGACTTTGTTCGGATCAGCCTGTGTTCTGCAGTTGATCAGGTGGTGCGCTATCTCGCCGATGTGTTCCTCCGGTGAGTCTGCATAGAGCTTCTCCAGGCGGTCTGCCAGTTGCTTGTGGAGACGATGACGCCTCGGCAGGCTCGTTTCGGAGTAGAGCATGTGCCGGATCAGTGGGTGGGCGAAGCGAAACCCGACACCCTCGTTGACCAGGAAGCGCAGACGGATCGCCCGATCAAGCGCATCAAGCAATTGCTCCTCGTCGGTATCACACAAGGGTGCGAATGTCTCGTAGTTGAGGTCGTCTCCAAGAAACGCTGCTATCGTTAAGACACGCCTGTCTTCCTCTGACAACCCGGCGATGCGCGACGAGATCACGTCCAGTATCTGAGCCGGTACTTTCAGATCAGTCGGAGATACCGTTGTGACGAGGTAGCCACCGCGTTCGACGATGGTATCTGACGAGCGGAGATACGCCAAGGCTTCCTGGATGAACAAGGGGTTCCCGCGAGTGGCCGTTGCCACCGTCGTCACGAGTTGATGGGACGGCTTTTCAAAACCGAGGGCGCGCATCATCTGGTCGACTTCGTGCTCGTTCAACCCACTGAGCTCGAGTTGCTCACAGACTTCTTCTCGCTTCAACCGATCGATCGCGTGGGCGGTGCGCTCGTCGAGTGCGTCGGGCCGGTAGGTTGCAATAACCAGTATCGGTGTCGCTTGCCTGACGGCGGCTTCCACAATCGGGAACATCAGATGCGCGAGGAGCTCGAGCGAGGGGGCATCCATCCAGTGGAGGTCATCCAGGACGAGCACTACGGGCCTCGTCGCACACATTCTCAAGAGAAGATTGCTCACGGCCGAGAAGAGGAGCACCCTCCTGTCATCGGAGAGCGAGAGGTCCGCCAGATGTGCGCCGTCATCTGACTTTCCGAGCAGACGGTCAACGACCCCACGGTCTTGATCCGTGAGGGTATCGATAGTTCCCGGATCTGTGTCAGCAATGAGCCGAAGGATTTCGACGAACGGAAGGTAAGGAATCGTCGCACCCTCATAGCAGCGTCCGTGCAGGACTTCCGCCTGCTTCTGAAACGTTGCGCGCATCTCTCGGAGCAGCCGCGTTTTGCCCATCCCGGCTTCACCGCAGACGAGGAGGATTCGCGGCGAGCCGGAACTCGCCGTGTTGAGCGCGGCCTTCATTTGCGCAAGCTCCGCGGCGCGGCCGACGTAAGGCGTTAGTGAGGGCGGCGGGTCGGCCCCACCGCCATGCCCAGCGGTACGAACCAAGGCTGTCTGATCCCCCCTAGAAGGTGGATACTATCCTACAATACGCACGCCTTACGCACGCCTTCAGGTGAGACGGCCGAAGAATGGTGGGCGGTGCAGGGTTTGAACCTGCGACCTCTTGCGTGTGAAGCAAGCGCTCTACCGCTGAGCTAACCGCCCACGTGGATAGCTGTTGATCCGGTCACTCAGCTTCATAAGGCAGGATATCACGCGTCGGTCAAGAGCAGGGCACCGCCCGTGGCGGCGAATCAGCTCACCTTCCCGCGCCAGGGACAAGGTGTCGCTGGATGGGAAGCTCTCTTATGCGCTGGCCCGTGGCGTCAAATACGGCGTTCGCTATCCCCGCCGCAACCGTAACGATGCCGGGCTCGCCCGCACCCGTAGAAGGCGTCTCGGGGTCGCCGGTCAGTACTACTTCGATATCGGGGCTGCTGTTCATTCTGGGTACCTGGTATCGGGTGAAAGTTGGGTTCAAGACCACCCCGTTCCCTATCTCCGTGGCTTCGTAGAGTGCGGGTCCCATGCCCATGATCGTGGACCCCTCCACTTGGTTCTTCGCACCTTCTGGATTGACAGTCAATCCGCAATCCAGCGCCGTCACCACTCTCTCGATTTTGACCTCTCGGCTCTCCACCGACACCTCGAAGCATGACGCCACGTAGCTCCCGATGTCAGTACCGATCGCCACGCCCGCTCCCAAACCCGGGGTGAGAGCGCTGGTTCGCCAGCCAAACTCATGAGCCGCGGCCTCAAGCACCTTGCGAAATCGCGGGTGTGAGAGGTTTCGCAGGCGCAACTCCACCGGATCGAGCCCAAGCTCATTCGCGATCTCGTCGACATGTGACTCCGTGGCGAAATGGTTCACGGCCCCGCCGAGGGATCTATACGAACCTACCCTGACCAGGCTTTTCGCGCAGCAGACTGTAACAGCAATGTGTTCGACGTCGTAGGGCGACTCCGATCCACGTCTCGCGATGTGGGGCAGTGGACCGGCGTGGTAGGCCTGAAACTTCCAGGCTGTGATCGTTCCGTCCCCGCGGAATCCGCTGGTAACCTGGATCAAGGCGGCGGGCCGGAACGTGCCTTCCCTCGTATCTTCTCTGCGTGAATAGGCGACTCGCACCGGACGTGACGTAAGCTTGGCCAGGCGTGCTGCTTCAAGTCCCGCCGGGTACCAGCTCTTGGTACCGAAGGCGCCGCCGATCTCAGGAGCAATTACCCGCACGTCCTCTTCGCTCATCCCGAAGTGGGTGGCCAATTCAGACCGCAGCCCGAAGGGGCGCTGCGTACCGGCCCACACCGTCAGCTTGCCACTGTCCCATTGTGCAACGGCAGCTCGCGGTTCCATCGGCAGATTCGTGACGTGAGGAACGTAATAGACCGCTTCCAGAGTGTGCTTAGCGATGTTCAACTCCCGCGTGACATCGCCTTGCTCCTGTACGGACATTGGATCGCGTTGAGTGTCCAACAACATCTGCGGGATGTCGAGGTGTGATCCGATCGCCTCTCCCGTCCACTCAGCCTGGACGATGTCGTAAGCGCGATCAGCTGATTCATCGTTTTCGGCTAGGATGGCGATCAGGTCGCCATCTTTGGCGACCATTACCACTCCGGGGAGCTGCTCCGCCGCAACGGTATCCACCGTGGAAAGCGTTAGCTTCTGCGACGGAGGGCGCAATATGCGAGCAAAAAGTGTCCCCGAAGGGCAAACATCCTGGGAATAGACGGCTCGTCCTGTTACGCGCGCTTCCGCATCCGTTCGCGTCGCGGCGGCGCCCATGATGCGGAATTCGCTGAACCCGGTGAGCTCGACATCATCGTCAATTTGGCGCTCGATGAACTGATCTGCAATTAACTCCTCGAACCCCAACGAGTGGTTGGTGTCTGTCCTGGACATCACTCGCCCGGCATCGATGATGAGGTCTTCCTGAGGAAGATCGAGACGCGCGGTAGCCATCTCCAGCAAAGCCTCGCGAGCCGTGGCGGCAGCCCTTCGCAACTGCATTCCGACGCGGGCCGTGGACTGACTGCCGAACGTTCCCATGTCCCAGGGTGTCAACGCAGTGTCACCCATCACGACCTCAACCATCGAGACTGATAGTCTCAATTCGTCGGCGACCTCCATCGCGAAGCCCGTGCGGATGTTCTGGCCGTACTCCACCTTCCCGGCGTAAGCGATGACTCGACCGTCCCCGCTCACCAACAACCACCTCGATTGAGGCTCCCCCGGCGCGGTGTTTCCGTATGCCCTTGCGCCGTATCCCGAAGTCGATGCCGGGTAGCCGGGCGTGACGGAGCCGACTATCGCCAGGCCAGCGGCGCTCATCCCGCCAGGTCCTTCGCGGCGCGCAACACTGCACGCTCGATTCGTTGATAGGCCCCGCATCGGCAGATATTGGTGGAGAGGACCTCCCGGATCACTCCCCTCGATGCCCGTGGCTCTCTGGCCAGCAAACCGATCGTTGCCATGACGAAGCCGGGTGTGCAGTACCCGCACTGCATCGCAGACTCCGCAATGAAGGCGCGCTGGACCGAATGAAGTGTGTCGCCCACTGCGACGCCCTCAATCGTGATCACGGACCCGCCGACCACGGCCCCTACGGTGCTCTGGCAGGCCTTGAGCGGCTGATCATCGACGAGAATGGTACAGGCACCGCAGAGGCCTTCGCCGCACCCATATTTGGTGCCGGTCAGCCGGAGGTCGTAACGAAGGAAACTAAGGAGATTGCGGCGCGGATCAGATGCCACTTTCTCCTGACCGTTGACGGTCACGATCGCCATTTGCTCTATGTTCCCATCCAGTGCCTGTTACCGCACAAACGTCGGGAGGTGGTGAGCAGATTGCCGTTATTGCCGGGTATTTGAGATGGCGATTAGCCCATCGCGCGCTGCTTCATCACCTCGAACTCCTGCTGCGTGATCGCGCCGGAGTCCAGGAGTTGTTTGGCCTTCGCAATTTCCTCGGCGGATGAATAGCCGGCCGCCCGCCTCTGCGCCTGTACGATTTCCATGTCTTGCTCATATGTGGCCAATGGCGGACGAGCAATCATGTAAATGAGTATGCCGATCAACGGCAAGACGAAGATCAGAAGAATCCATAGGGCTTTGGCAATGCCCGAGAGATCCCGGCGCCTGAAGATGTCTGTGAAAATGGCAATGAACATCCAAATGACCAGCATCCAGAAGAAGACGATCACGATCCACGCGATGACTTCCCAGAACTCGGTCAGGAAGACTGCATTCATCTGTGTAGACCTCCTTTGTGTAGGCGAAGCATAGGGGACAATTGACCGGTATCGCAAGTCGTGAAGTGGCAAGCGGGTATCGCAAGTCGTCATAACGAGCCCCGCCGAGTATGATGGTCAACGCCCGTATTGGGGAGGTTCAGCTCAGGAGGTACCCATGGCAACTACGACTACACAACGGGGGCGCTTGTCCGATGAGGACCTCGGGCGCATGCTCGGACTTATCAAAGGGGCGGACAGCGTTGAACTGAAGCTGACGGTTCCAGAGTCTGATCATCGCTCGGCTATCCAGTCGCTCGGGATGGACCCCCTGGAGGCACAGATCCGCCAGGTCTTCTTCTTCGATACGCCCGATCTCAAGTTGAATAACAGCGGGCTCGTAGTCCGCGCGCGAAGGATTCAGGGAAAGGGCGGAGACTCAGTTGTGAAGCTGCGCCCCGTCGTTCCCGAAGACCTGCCATTGGAGCTTCGGAAGTCGCCGAACTTCGGGGTCGAGGTTGACGCAATGCCCGGTGGGTTTGTGTGCTCGGCGTCGCTTAAGGGCGTGATCGGCATCGACGATCCAAAGGAAGTCATGGCCGGCACCCGCCCGGCTCGCAAGCTCTTTTCGAAGGAACAGCGGGCATTCTTCGCCCAACATGCGCCAGACGAATTAGGTTTCGATGACTTGTCCATACTTGGACCGATTGTGGTTTTCAAGCTGAGGTTTGTGCCCGAGAACCTTCAACGCAAGATCGTTGCGGAGATGTGGATGTACCCTGACTACTCGAGGATCCTGGAGTTGTCCACCAAGTGCCTGCCCAGCGAGACCTTTCAGGTGGCCGCCGAGACGAGGGCATTCCTGGCCGAACACGGGGTGGACATGGGAGGCGATCAGCAGACAAAGACGAAGACCGCCCTGGAGTTCTTCGCGAAGCAGCTCCCGCAGAGGCCGGCGGCAAAATAGGCGGAGCACTTGGCCGGGCGCTGTGAAGAGGTTGGTGGCAGGGGCGGGATTCGAACCCGCGACACAAGGCTTATGAAGCCTCTGCTCTGCCGCTGAGCTACCCTGCCACAATGAGCGAGTGTATCAGTGGCCGTTCCCGATGAACAACGGGAACCCAAACGCACTCCTGTCCCGCTTCGGAAGGACTCGCGTATCCTGATCGCGTGCTGAAATCGCCGTCGCCCACGACTGCGCGAGTCTACCTCCTGATCGGAGCCGTTCTCTGGAGCACCGGCGGCTACTTCATAAAAGAGATCGACGCCGGCGCCCTCAGCATAACGTTCTTCCGGTGCCTGTTCGCGGCGCTTTGGGTGGCGCCGTTCGTCTGGGGACGGAAGTTCCCGCGGCCTGCCGATGCCGCTGTCTCGATCGGGCTCTTCGCGGGGCTCCTGGGATTGTATGTGGGAGCCACCAAAGAAACCACCGCCGCGAACGCGATCTTCCTCCAGTATACCGCTCCCGTCTACGTGATCATGCTCGCGCCGCTGGTCCTCAAGGAGCATCTTCGGAGGTCGGACCTGGTTACCCTGGCGGTGTGTTCAACCGGTGTCGCTGTCCTGTTCTTCGGAAACCGAGGGTCCACGGATGCTGTCGGTCTCTGGATGGGCGTCGGAAGCGGCTTCTTCTACGGCCTATTCTTGTTGTGGCTGCGACGCCTACGATACGCCGACCCAATAGCAGTTACCTTTGTTAACTGCCTTGGCGTGGCGTGCGTGCTGGCGCCGTTTCCCGGTGTGTGGGACATCGATGCGCGAGACGTGGGTATGTTGGCTGTGATGGGGCTCGTGCAGTTTGCCTTACCGTACGTCATCTTTACGGCCGGTCTACGATTCGTGAGCGGCGCGGAAGCGAGCTTAATCGCACTGGTTGAGCCCGTGCTCAATCCTGTCTGGGTGGCCATCTTCATTGGAGAGCGACCGACAACAGCCACTATAGTCGGAGGTGCCATAATCCTGGCTGGGCTCGCGGTGCGCTATGGACTCCTGAGATATCAGCCCGACCCGCTGATTGCCGCCGAAGCGGCAGACCTCGCTGAGCCGACCTGATGCATAACTTATAATCGATTTCGGATAGTGAAAAAGATACTAGTAGTCGATGACGAGCCGACGCTCGTAGCCACGCTGAAATACAACCTTGAGCGTGAGAACTACGAGGTGGTGACCGCGACCTCTGGCGGGATGGCAGTAGAAGTGGCTCGGTCCAGTCGGCCGGACTTGATCGTCCTCGACCTGATGTTGCCGGGACTTGATGGGCTCGAGGTCTGCCGCGTGATTCGCAAGGACATGAATGTTCCGATCCTCATGCTGACGGCGAAGGGCGCCGAGGTGGACAAAGTGGTCGGGCTGGAGGTTGGGGCCGATGACTACGTCACAAAGCCGTTCGGGATGCGAGAACTTGTCGCCCGGGTGAAAGCGCTCCTCAGGCGTTCCGACGTGAGGCCCGGTCCCGATCGCGAAGTCTTCGCCTCCGGTGACCTTCGCGTGGACATGGGCCGCCGCCAGGCGTTCAAGGATGATGCTCCCATGCCCCTCAAGCCGAAGGAGTTGGAACTCCTGGCGTTTTTCCTGCGGAACAAGGGTAGGGCGTTCACGCGGGAACAGCTGCTGAGCCAGATTTGGGGATACGACTACGCAGGCGATACAAGGACTGTCGACGTTCATGTGCGGTGGCTGCGCCAGAAGATCGAGGAGCACGCCGAATCGCCCAGCCGCCTGGTGACCGTTAGGGGCACGGGCTACCGTTTCGAGGCTTGAATTTGAGGGCCAGGCCGTTCGTTCTATCTCTGTTAGCGTGCGGCGTTGCCTTGCTCGGCGCCGCAATCGTCGCATTCGTGTCGGTTGCCGCCGGTGTGATGGTTGTCATACTGGCGGCGATTCTATGTGCAGCGACTGCCATCTCCGCCCGTCGCACGATGCTCGCCGACCGCGAGGTGGCCGCGGCAGCACGACGGATAGCGGCTGGTGATCTTTCAGGTCGAGCCGAGCATGAAGGAAGCACCCCGGTGGCGGCCGAATTCAACCAAATGGCAGCGCGCGTCGAAACGCTGGTGGAGGGAGCGGCGCAAGAGCAGACCAGATTGGTCGCCGCAATAAACAGCATCGGCGACGCGGTCGTCGCTGTGTCCGCCGACGGTACTGTCGTGTTCGCGAACACCGCCGCCCATGAGTTGTTCGGACGACCGGGTGGGGAGATCGAAACGAATCCATTCGTCTGGATGCTGCCTGATGAACAGGTCGTGGAAGCGCTTCGCCGGAGCAGGGATGAACGGACGCGAGAGAAGCACGTCATCGAGCGCCCCGGGAAGCAGTACTTCCAGGTGACGACTACCCCAATCCTGAACGGAGGCGACTGGGCGGCGCTCGCGGTGTTTCATGACCTGACGGACGTGCGGCGCGTGGAGCAGATGCGAAGAGACTTCGTAGCCAACGTCTCCCACGAACTACGCACGCCCCTGGCCGCCGTAAAATCGGTCATCGAAACGCTCCAAGCCGGGGCGCTCGAAGATCTGGAAGTAGCCGCCGATTTCCTGGATCGCGCCGATGACGAAGTCGATCGACTCGTTCGGATGGTCGAGGAGCTGCTAGAGCTCTCGCGAATCGAGTCCGGAGAAGCTTCGGCGCCATCGAAGCCTGTCGACATGCGGGTTGTCGTTAAGAATGCGGTCGCACGACTTCGACCCCAGGCCGAGAAGGGTGGTTTGCGGATCGACATGGATGTGGCGGACGATTTGCCAATCGTCAGCGGGGACGCCGAGCAGCTCGAGCGTGTCGTTGTTAACCTCGTGCACAACGCCCTCAAATTCACGCCCGAGGACGGGGTAATTGCGGTTCTGGCCTCCAGGGAGAATGGGGTCGTGAGCGTTAGCGTGCGGGACAGCGGCGTCGGCATACTGCCCGAGGACCTCCCGCGCGTGTTCGAGCGGTTCTACAAGGCGGACCGCGCCCGTGGAGGCGGAGGGACGGGCCTGGGCCTCGCCGTCGCAAAGCACACTGTCGAGTCTCATGGCGGAGTCATCAACGCGGAGAGTGAGCCGGGTAGGGGCTCGACTTTCACGTTTACGATTCCGGCTGAAGACTCGGACAGCCCCGGCGGCTAGCTAATCGATGCGGCCACCGGTGCGGGGCAATTCCACGGGCTCTGTGCCTTCTGCTTGTGGGCCCGGGGAGGAAGTCGGCGTGACGGCCGAGGGCGTCTCGGTTGGGACGGGCTCTTCGGTGGCCGCGGAAATGCCGAGTACCACAGTGAACGAACTGCCGGGCGGAAGGACGATGGCTGATTCTTCGGTCGCGCCGAAGTACGCCAGAACTGCCGAGTCATTGAGGCCCCCCGCGTCAGCGATGTTGCGACCCGCCGGCGTGAAGTCGAACGCGAACGGGTAGGCGTGGTGCCAGGAGGCGAACACCATCGGCTCTGACGCAGGCTCTCCAGCCGCTATCGTTACCGGGACGGCGGCTGCACCGGCGGAGTTGGGCGCGACGATGAGTACGGTCGGCTTCGGGCCGTAGCTCTGCTCAATTGATTGAGGAAGTGCCTGTCCGGCGGAACGTATGTACGGGCCATCGTCTCCTCCGGGGGCGAAGTCCAGGAGATACCGCACCCCCAGGCGGACCGGCACGGCGCCCTCGTTGGCAAGAGTGGTCTGCATCTCGACGACGGAGTCTTCCTCGGTCGATCCAATCACCGAAACATCGGATGTGATTCGAAGGGAGTCAGGCGCAACTCCCGTGCCCGGCAGCGAGTAAGTCGTTCGAAACCCCGTGCCTCCCAACGGTTCGACCGTGCCGTATGGGTCGAGCATCGACACCAGGTTGCCGGAAGCGGCGCCCTGCGTCGTCTGTACGTAGTCAGTGCCGGTCGTGTACGAGCGCACCGATAGGTACGACGATCCCGCGTCCGATCGCGAGTCGTCCGCGAAGAGGACTTCGTGCCCTCCGCCGGCAGGGTGATCCGCGCCGGTCAGGATCGTGAACGTGCCCAACCCATCGGCGCCGGCACTATCCTCTACGATCACGCGAAAAATGCCGTTGCCGGCATCGGCGCTGTCGGCGGAGGCGCCGGACACCGAGATAAGGGCGGCGAGGGCGATTAAGGGAGCAATGGTACGCATAATTGGGGCTTTGTCCGGCCAAGTGGGTGTAGTGTAACAAACCGGCCGCAATCAACCGGCCGCATACGCTGCGCGCGTGATATAATCCGTCAAAGTTCGCTCAGATAGCGCCCATTGAGCCCCGCGGGAGGAGCCAGAAGTGGCGGCCAGCCGATCCAGCACCGAATTTGTTTGGCAAAAATGGGTAGTTCTCCGCATGACGGCATACCCGTCGCGGCACTAGTGTGCACTCATGCACCGGGACGTCAGCGATCTTCTCGGGAAGTGACTTCGGTCACAGGACAGCGGCGTGATTCCCGATTTATGCTTCCGTAATGCCTTGTCGCTGACACTTGAAGGGGGTAAGCGATGAACGAACAGATTGCAAACCTGCACACAGGTCCGGCGAGGCGGGCCACCGTCGCCCTCTTGTTGCCAGCGATCGTTCTCCTGGCGCTCCTCGTCCTTCGCGCCGCGCCGGCCCACGCCGCCGGCGCCGTCGTCGTCGTCAACGACCCCGGCGACGGCAATACGCGTGATGCCGTCATGACCCTTCGCGAGGCGATGCTCCTCGGCAACGGCTCGCTCTCCATCGGTGTGCTGACGGCGGGTGAGTGCGCCCAGATCAGCAACAGTACCTTCAGCGGTACCTGCAGCTCACCCGATACTCTGGGAGCTGCCTCGCTCGATCAGGTGACGTTTGGCGCCGGGTTTCCCGCCGCCAGCCCGGTGACCATATCGATCGGGAGCGGATTGCCTGACATGTCCGGCTCAGTGTGGGATATCGTATCGGCTCAGTTCAACGGCGTGATAGTCGATGGGGGCGGGGGAAGTTACTCGTGCTTCACGATCAGCGGGTACGGCCACAGCATCCGTGGCTTTGAAGGGATCACCGGCTGCGACATTGGCGTTGAAGTATCCGGCTCGACGAACTTCATCGGCGACACAAACGGGGGCGAAGGAGGCTCGTGCGCCGACTCTTTCGACAGCGACGCCGACGGTTACGTGAATGACGGCTGCCCCGCGAAGCCCGATGTCGTTGGCTCGGCGGAGACCGGGGCTCAATGCGGCAACGCCATCGATGATGACTTCGATGCGGTGGTGGACGACGGCTGCCCCGAGACGGGAGGCCAGTGCACGAACGCAGTAGACGACGACACCGACACGACCGTCAACGACGGGTGCCCTCCCCGCGGCGTTGGCAACGTCATCTCAGGTAACGCTGACTATGGCGTGAGGATATCCGGGGAGTCTGCCGACTCGAACTCGGTTGTTGGCAACTACATCGGGACCAATGCTGACGGCACGGCGGCCAGCGGGAATGCCGTAGGCGTAGAGATCGCCTCGGGCGCCGATAACAACACGATAGGAGGCAGTGCATCCGGCGCCAGGAACGTGATATCAGGAAACTCTACCGGCATGAATGTATTGGGCGGGGGGGCGACCACAGGTAATGTCATATCCGCGAACTACTTCGGCACCAACGCGAGCGCCGATGCGGCGCTGGCCAATACCAACTACAACATCTTCCTGAACGCTGACAGCAACACCGTGGGCGGCACCTTGGCCGGCGAGCGCAACGTCATCTCAGGAAGCGCGTACGGGATCGACGTGATCAACGTCGCGGGAAACTCGATCAAAGGAAACTACATAGGGCTGAACGCAGCCGGGACGGCGGCGATCGCCAACACCAACGGCGTGGTGCTCACCGGCGTGTCGACTGGCAACACCATCGGCGGCACAACAGCGGGCGCGCAGAACGTAATTTCAGGCAACACCGGCGACGGTGTTCTGATCACAGGCCCTGGAGCCTCGAGCAACACTGTCTCCGGTAACATCATCGGGACGAGCGCCGCGGGCACGGCAGGCTTGGCCAACGGCAGCGACGGCGTCCAGATCTCGGCCGGGGCCAGCGGTAACACAATTGGCGGCACGAATGCGGCGGAGGGTGCGTGCAGCGGGTCTGCGGACGACGACAGCGACGGCTACGTGAACGACGGCTGCCCGACGATCGCCAATAACGAGCAGGGCGCCGACTGTGCCGATGCCGTCAACGACGACTCAGGTGAGGACGCCTTGGTTAATGATGGATGTCCCGCTCGGGGCACCGGTAACGTGATTTCCGCGAACAGCGGATGGGGCGTGGACGTTGTGGGGCCGAGCACTAACGCGAACATCGTCCGCGGAAACGTAATCGGCTCGGACAAAGATACATATATCAGCTCGCCTTTCCAGAACGCGTTGGGCGGCGTGCGGGTGCAGGCTGACGCGACGAATACCGTGATCGGCGGGGTAGGCGGGTTGGCGGACGCTAACGTGATTAATAACGGGGGCGTCTACGGTGTGCGTATCGAAGGCGCTGCGACGACTGGGACCCAGGTCAAGGCAAACCAGATTGGTATGTCATACGGCCCGACAATAACGCTGGGCAACTCGCTGGGCATATACATCTCGGCGCCCATGACCACCGTTGGCGGCACAACCGCCGGCGAGCGCAACGTCATCTCGGGAAACAGCGGCGAAGGTGTCGTGATTTCTGGGGCATCCGCCACGGGCAACGTGGTACAGGGAAACTGGCTGGGCACCAACGGTGTCGGGATCTGCTGCATCTTGAACGGGGCGCATGGGATAGGGATCTACTCCGGAGCGAATGGTAATACGATCGGTGGGAGTAGTACAGGGGCGCGGAACGTGATCGCCGGCGCGGCCGGTGACGGCGTCATGATCTTCGGTTCGGGAAGCACCGGCAACACTGTTGCAGGCAATTATATTGGGACAAACGTCAATGGGACGGGGGTAGGCACCGTCGGCGGTTATGGGGTTCGAATCGTTACCAGCGCGACAGGTAACACTATTGGCGGAACCACCGGCACCACACCCGGGGGCGCGTGCACCGGCGCCTGCAACGTGATCTCCGGCAACGGGTTGAACGGTATAGCAATACTCTCGGGCGCGAACATCGTCCAGGGGAACTATGTTGGTACAAACGCTGCAGGGACAGGGGCCGTCGGCAACGTCTTGCGGGGAATCGAAGTGGAGACGTCCGGCAACACCATCGGCGGAACGAGCGCTAACGCCCGGAATGTGGTCGGCGGCAGCGGGGACCGTGGCATTGCTTTCGAGGGAGCGATTTCAGGCAACGTTCTCCAGGGCAACTACATTGGAGTGGGCTCGGATGGCGTCACGGACGTTGGAAACACTTTACAAGGCATCTGGCTGGCATCGAGCGGGAGCGGCGAGACGATTGGCGGAACAGCCGCCGGTGCAGGAAACCTGGTTGCCTTCAACGACCAGCAGGGCATCGCCGCGATCACTAACAGCAACACGATCCAGGGCAACACCGTCCACGACAACTCGCTGTCCGGGATTTACATTGACGGGTCCAGCAACACGATTGGCGGAGTTGCTTCCGGGGCGGGTAACACCGTCTACGCTAACGGCGAGTCCGGGGTCTGCGTCAAGAACAGCACCTCCGTTAACAACGCGATCAGAGGCAATAGCATCTACAACAACGGTCAGCTGGGGATCGACCTGGTACACATCCCATCGCTGTACTGCGCGGACGGAATCGTACTCGGAAACGACCTCGGAGACGGGGACACGGGTGTGAACAACCGGATGAACTTCCCGGCCACTCTGGCGGCATCGTACAACAACGCGACAAGGACGCTGACTGTGACGGGGACACTTGATACCGGCTCCGCCACCGCCGCCAGGGTGGATGTCTACGCCACGGACACTCCGGATGTCTCAGGCAACGGAGAAGGGCGGCAGTACCTGGGCACGGCGACGCCGATCAACGCTATGCCGGGTGACTGGACAATGACGAGCACCGGTGTCCCTCTTTACGGGTATATCAGCGCGACGGCGACGGATACGTCCGGGGCTGGCAACACATCCGAATTCTCCGCGACACTCGACGCCGACATGGACGGCGATACGTTCGTGTCCAGCGTCGACAACTGTGATGTCGTCTACAACCCACTGCAGATGGACCACGACGCCGACGGCGTTGGGGACGCCTGCGACGACATCGTGCGCAACCGCTACACGACAACGCAGTCCAGCCTTGTCGCAGAGTTCTCAGTGCCGAAGGGGAAGTCCCTTCCTTCAGACAACCGGGTCATCGCGCAATGGGATTACCAATCCGGCGTGCCCGCGTCGATAGACATCGGTGCAATCGTCGGTTCCGTCGACTTCATGCAGACTCTCATCTCAGCAACGGGCG
Organism: uncultured Chloroflexia bacterium; assembly: GCA_963717065.1. GTDB lineage: Bacteria > Chloroflexota > Dehalococcoidia > SM23-28-2 > RBG-16-64-32 > CAVQVC01. Next base: position 797,417 of record CAVQVC010000001.1, read on the forward strand.
TCTGTGACATCGGCGCCTCAGCCCAGGGAATCACCCTGTACAATGCCAGTCTGGACAACTCCCCGGGGAACCTCGTGAGCAGCGCGGGGATGGTCCTGGACGGGAACGCCAACAATGTCAAGGATGGGGTCGAGAAGTACCCCAGCTTCCTGAACACGCTCCTGGACTCCGAGCGCAGCACGGGCATCGACGAAGACGCCGACGGCCTTACGGACGAGGACCCCGAGAACGGCGCGGATAACGATGGGGACACAAAGATCGACGAGGACGGAGCCGGAACGCCGGTCGTGCCGTACGCCCGTTACTTCGGGACGTATGTGCTGGGATTCGAGAGTGCGATTCAAGTGCTCGTGTTCGAGAAGGTGCCCAACGCCCAGTACGAAGTCCAGACTGTCTTCGGCGATCCAACAGCCCCCCCCAACGCCGGTAGCCTACCTTCCTGCGCCGCTGTGGAGTTCAGGTCCACCATCCTCTCGACCAGCAACGCCAACCCATCGGCTATTCCCCCTGTGCCGGGCGGCGATCCTGTGCTCGTTACGCCGCCGGCGGGTACTCATGTTGGAAAGCTGCAGACAGTTCACTTCCCGGACACGGACGGCGACGGCAAGGACAATAATGACGACAACTGTCGATTGGTGTCGAACGCGACTCAGGCGGACTTGGACCTAGACGCGATCGGGGACGCGTGCGAACCCGGGAGTGGAGTGTGTTTCGGCACGGCGTCGCTCGATTGTGACAGCGACGGACATCTCAACGTTCAGGACAACTGCCCTTTCGTCGCGAACGCTAACCAGGCGCAGGCGGAAGTCCGGACGCCGCGTGTCTTCGGCATCACGTTGGCAGGCGACAAGATTGGAGACCTCTGCGACGCGAACCCGACCCTGGTGGACGACGCGACCGAAGTCGGCGTCGAGACGTACTCTGATCCTATCTGCGTGACGGGCACAGGCGTGACGGACGCCGATGGCGATGGCTGGTGCGCAGACGGGGCGAACGCGACAGTCACCACGGGTTCGCAGCCGAACGGTTTGGCCGTGAACCCCCTTACAAATCGCGTATATGTCGCGAACGGCCTGGCCGATACGCTTTCGGTGGTAGACGGCGGAACGGACACTGAAGTGGCCGAGTTCGCCATTGGCAACGGACCCACTGACGTTGCGGTGAATACGAGAACCAATCGCGTCTACGTTGTTAACTTCCTCGACGGCAACCTCAAGGTCGTCGACGGATCGGACAACAGCATAGATGCCACCATCGGCATCAGCGCGGCGCGGTCCGTTGCGGTCGACGAGGAACTGAACCGGATTTACGTGACCAGCCAGGGCACCGATAAGGTCGCGGTTGTCGACGGAAGCAGCAACGCCGAAATTGATACCGACAGTAACTCCGGGAACGGCATCACGCGCATCAGCGTGGGCGCCTCGCCGAACGGCATCGCCGTGAATCCTGTCACTCACCGGGTTTATGTGGCGAACCAAACCGGCGGCACGCTCTCGATCATCGATGGCGAGAACTTCTCACTCGTTGCGACGCCAACGCTCGGGACAAATCCAACCGGCGTCGGTGTACAGGGCCAGTTGAACCGCATCTACGTGAGTAACCTGAGCAACAACAACGTCTCTGTGGTCGATGGATACACCAACACCGAGATTGACACCGACGGCAACTCCGGAAACGGGATGACCCGGATAAGCGTTGGTTCTCAGCCGAACCGCGTGCACGTGAGCGGGTTTTCCAACCGGCTGTTTGTGTCGAACTTCGGCGGCGCTAATGTCTCGATCATCGACCCATCAACTAATACCGAATTCGACACCGACGGCAATTCAGGCAACGGGATGACGCGAATAGGTGTTGGCGTAACCCCTGAGGGCGTCGATTCGAACGCAATCACGGGGCGCGTCTACGTTGGGAATTCCGGCGGCTCAACAGTCTCCGTTATTGCCGAGGGCTCGGATCCCGACCCGTCCAACGCCAACGTTACCCCGGAGCGCGTGGGTGCCTTCGGATCCTGCACCAACGGCGTCGATGACGACGGCACGGGCGGCGCCGACTTCGCAGACGTGCATTGCGCCGACGTCGATGGCGACCGCGTACCGGATTCCGCAGATGCTTGCCCGCAAGCGGCCGACCCCCTGCAACTGGACGCCGACGGCGACGCCCAGGGAGATGCCTGCGAGAGCGATCACATAGCGACGTTGACTCTCGCTTCATCCAGCGACAACGCGGCATCGGAAATGCGGAACCGGCTGGTGGAAGTGGCGCCGAAGTCTTTGCACCGCAGCGACGGGATCATCAATTTCATCGACCAGGACTTCTTTGTCGAGGATGGGGCCAACGTCTCCAACGGCGCTATCCGCGCAGCCCTGGATTCGGCGATCACAGTCGCTCAGGACCCCAACCCGGCTGTGCCGACCCCCACGACCAGGATCTGCAATGACGTCATACCCGTCAGCTTCACCCTGCTGGACGCCAGCACAAACCCGCTGGACACGATCACTCCTGGCACGAACTTTGCGAGCCTCCTCGCTGACACTGCGGTGGCCAACGGCCTGGCCGATGGAGTGGACAAGTACCCGAGCTTCCTGCGCCAGCTCGCCGGGGCCTCAGCGATGACCGACAATGACTCAGACCAGGCGCGCGATGAGGACCCGCCCGACGGCGTCGATAACGACCTGGACGGTGCTGTCGATGAGGACGGCTACGATCACGCCGCTCCGCATGCCCGCATGTTCGGCAGCACGACGTACCAGGGGGCTGTGCACGTTCTCAACGTACTCATTTACAACGCGGGCACGCTCCCGCTCTACCCGGCGTCCAGAGGCGATGTCGTCATGTTCGTATTCGACGATCCGGCGATCGCTGCAGCGACGGGGAACGTGGTTGCGCTCTGCTCGCACCAGGACCACCGGCTCTACCAATATGGCGTCTCGCTGGACAACCCGGCCACCGGTAGCAACGAGGGCGGGACGACGCTGATCAGAAACGACTCGCAGGCCCTCACGGAGCAGTTCTTTACCGAGGTGACCAGCCTGCCCGACATCGACGGCGACGGCATCGAGAATCGTCTGGACGGGTGCGCGTTCACAGCTGACAACGACCATGACGGAACGGCCGACCAGAGTGATCCCACCCCGTGGAACCCGCGGCTTGTAGCGCCCCCCGGCGACCCGGACCTGGACGGCCTGCCAACCGGTTGCGACCGTGCCGAGGACCTGGCGCCGGCGGCTGGAGAGTGCGCGGATGCCGTCGACAGCGACTTTGACGGCAAGGTGAACGACGGCTGTCCGACCGTAGGAGGCTCACCCGAGAGTGGTGTCCAATGTGACAATGCGACCAACGACGACCCGGGCAACGACTTGCTGGTCAACGATGGTTGCCCCGCAAAGGGTGATCCCAATGTGCCGAGCCCGCCGGGGTCGCCCCCGAGCGAAGAGGAACAGAATGACCACATAGGTAACGTCCTGGACAACTGCGACTATGTGTACAACCCGGACCAGCGCGACAGCGACTACGACGGAATCGGAGACGCCTGCGACCCGTTGCCGAACCAGGTGGGCGGCACTTACACGCGGTTCATCGACGGCCAGCCGCAGTGCACGGACGGGACGGATGCTGACCGGGATAACTACTGTGCCGAGGACGCGGACCCCGACGACACATTGCCGGTTGGAAGCGACCCGGGTGGAACAGCTATCTGGCCTGAGGTACCCACCTACAAGCCCAGCCTTTGCACCGACACTAAGGACAACGACAGTGATAGTGCAATAGACCTGGCTGATCCGGGCTGCGAGGACACCGACGGTGACGGAGTCCTCAACGATTTCGACAACTGCCCGGGGATCTTCCCTGCGGATCAAACCCTCAACAAGAACCCGGACCAGAAAGACAGCGACGCTTCCAGTGATGAGGCGCACCAGGGGAACACACAACCGTACTCGCGGAGCGCAGCGGGGACGCCGCTGGGCGACGCCAGCACGCAGCCCTACTCTCGCAGCGAAAGTTGGGGAACGCAGCCCTACTCTCGCAGCGATAACTGGGGCGGCGACGCCTGCGACCCGGACGACGACAATGACGGCCTGAACGATCCCTACGAGTGCAATTCCGTGGACAATGATGGCGACACCCTCGTAAACGACGGTTGTCCCAAGGCGATGGACTTCTCGGAGAGCGGGTCACAATGCACAAACGCCACGAACGACGATCCCGGAGACGACAAGCAGGTGAATGATGGCTGTCCGGCGGTGGGTCCGCCGGAGTTGGACTGCCGGCTCGACGTCGCCAGCACGGCGAATCCGGCCAACCTGCCCGGGGACTGCGACGAGGATCGCCTGGGAGACAAGGTGGAGTGGAAGTACAGCTCGCAGAACTTCGATCTGGAAACGCCCACCAGCACATGCCTCAACATGCTTACCTCTAACACGATCACAGCGAACCCGGACGGCGACTCGCTATTCACATATGGTGAAGCCGTGATCGGCACCGATCCTTGTGTCAACAACGATACCGGCACCTACGACTTGCCTCTATTCAGCGAAGACAACGACAACGATGGGTACATGTCCGGCGTCGAGCGCTACATCGACGACGTCGGCGCCGCCCCGGGAAATACCGACCCGGAAAACCCGGAGGATGACGGTATTTCGGGCACCAACCCGACAAACCGTTGTGGTGCCGGTGCGATACCCTCGCGATCCGACGCCTGGCCAAGCGATCTATTCAACACCCCGACGGTAAGCGTCGACAGGATTTCCCTGCAGGATCTGACGAGCTTCCTTGCGCCGGTAAGACGCTTTGGGTCGAGCCCGTTTACGGCCAACACCACCTATAACCGAAGATGGGACCTCTTGCCCGGTGGGGCGCCATCGTGGATCAACTTGCAGGACTTCGTGGCGCTGTTTGCTCCAGGAGCGCCGACCGGCGTGCCTCCAATGCCGCCTTTTAACGGCACCACCCGGGCGTTCGGCGGTCCCGCCTGCACGAACTGACCTTGACCAATGAAATAGACGAATGGCCTTTGTCGAGCGGGCGGCGCGTCCCGTATTATCAAGGGACGTAGGCCGCCCGTTTGACGTGTTATGAAGACCACATCGCGCGCTAGCGCCGAGATTCTCCGCCCATTTCTTCCGGCGCCGCTGATTCGCGCATGGAGCGAGAACCCCGGCCGCGCCCCAGTCTGGTCTGAGCGCCTGAACGGCTCGCTAATGCACTGCGACGTGACGGGCTTTACGGCGATGTCGGAGCGCCTGGCGGAGCGCAGCAAAGAAGGCGCCGAGATCATGGTCGACGTCCTGAACCAGTTCTTTGAGCGCATGCTCGGGATAGCGGATACCTGGGGCGGCGAGCAGATAAAGTTTGGCGGTGACGCGATGCTCTTGTTATTCACCAGCGCAGAGCATGCCGCATCGGCCGCCTGCTGCGCCCTCGAGATGCAACGCGCAATGTCGGACTTTCGAAACTTGCGCGCCGGGGGAGAAGAACACCGGCTGCGGATGCGCATCGGCATCCACAGCGGCTCGGCCTTCATAGCGTCCGTCGGAGATGAGGACAATCTTCTTCATTTCATGATCACGGGTCCCGACGTGAACCGGACCGCAGAAGTCGAACCGGCCGCGGCTCCCGGGTGCGTGGCACTCAGTCTGGACACGGCGGCCATCCTCAATGGAGCAGCCCGGCTGTCGCCTCTGGGTAATGATTTGTTCACACTGCGCGCTGTCACCGGTTCATGTCCGATCGTTGAGCGCGCCCCTCCGGGCCGAGTCCCGCGGTCTCTCGAGCGATACCTACATCCGGCCCTTCGCGAACGCGCTTCGGAGATCGCAAGACCCGGTGGGGAGCACCGCCGGGTCACGGTGATGTTTCTCAACCTCCTCGGCCTCTCAAAGATGATCGGTGCCGGCGATGAGACCGGAGCGCTTGAAGCGGCGAACGGCTATGTACGCCTTCTATTGCGCTCCCTCGGTTCGCATGGCGGATTTTTGCTGGGGAGCGATGCTTCTGATCATGGGGACAAGTTCATCGCACTATTCGGCGCCCCTGTGTCCCAGGCGGAACCAGAAGCGAGCGCCATGCTGTGCGCGCTCGATCTGATCCGCGGCTTGAACGCCGTGGGCCTGCCGGTCAAACAGAGGATCGGTATCAATTCCGGGTTCGTGTTCGCCGGAGAAGTCGGTTCCGCGAAACGCAAGGAGTTCACGGTGATCGGGGACGCCGTCAACCTGTCCGCGAGACTAATGACCGCCGCGCGGTGGGGCGAAGTGATCGTGTCCGAAGAAACTCTGCACGCTTCGAGTGAACCGTTCGAGGCGCGGCCGATGAAGGCCTTGCGGGTCAAAGGAAAGGCCGCACCGATCAAGGCGCGTCGTCTCCAGGGCCCGCCGTCTATTTCTACACAGAACATCCACGCGCTGGTGGGACGGGACATGGAGCTGCGGAGGCTCGTCGATTGGGCGACTCGAGGGCGCCAACCGCACCCGGTTTGCGCTCACGTTAGCGGGGAAGCAGGCATAGGAAAGTCGCGTCTCATCGCTGAGCTGGCTTCGGGCCTTCGGTCCAGGGGTTGGCGCGTCCTTTCGGGTCAGTGCTATGCACACACCGCGCACGTGCCGTACGGGGCGTGGACCGGACTACTCCGCGCGCTTTTCGAACTTTCCCCGGGCGATGGTGTAAGTGACCTTGACGCAGCGCTTACGAGACTGGCCCCGGACCACCCGGAAGCTTCTCAGGTGCTTGCGGATCTGATGTCACTCCCTCAGGGCGCGTCAATCGGTCAGGGCGATCTCGATGCGGAGAGCGCTCGCCGGTACCTCACAAACACGGTCGTGACGGCACTCTCGTCGGTAGCCGGGGATCAGCCGTTGCTGCTCATCGTGGATGACGTTCACTGGATCGACGAACGATCTGCTGCGCTGTTGCGCGACGTGCTCTCCGAAGCCACCGGTCGGGTGGCCGTTGTGACGGGCTCGCGCGAGGCGACCCCAATATCAGATCATGCCCGGAAAAAGTCTGGGCTGGTGCTCAAGCTTCAACCTCTTTCGCCTGACGCGGCACGGCGACTGGTTGGCGCCACGGGAATAGACGAGGACGGAATGGCGGCCGTCCTCGATCGAGGGCGAGGGAATCCCCTGATGCTGAGCGCCTTCGCCCAGGGACGAAGCGACGACGGCGGCAATATCCCGGAAACGGTTGAGGACGCCGTGCTGTCGCGCGTAGATGTCCTGTCGGTGACCCTGAGGAACACCGTCCGCGCGGCTGCGGTAGTGGGGCCAACGTTTGACGCGGGCGCGCTGACTTCGATTCTTGAGCCGCAAGTGAGCCGTCGCGTTGTTAACGAAGCGCTGCGTGACCTATCTGTCACGGGTCTCATAAATGCGTATGACGAAGATCGATTCGGCTTCACTCATTCAGTACTCCGAGAAGTGGTCTACGAGACTTTGCCGTACTCGCAGAGGCGCCGGATGCATGGGCGGGTGGTTCAGCACATCGAGGTAACCCGGGCGTCTCACATCGATACGGTTTGCGAGGAGCTACTCCACCACGCGGGACTCGCTGAAGATGCCGCTCGTACCGTCCGATACGCTTGCTTGTCGGGGGATCGCGCGGCGCGAATGTACGCGGGCGATGCGGCGGTAAGTTATTACAACAGGGCTCTTGCCACGCTTTCGGAATTGAGCCGTCCGGCCACTGCAGACCGTAGTGTACTGCTGGAGCGGATGGGTGATTGCGTGGAAGCGATGGGGCGACATCGGGAAGCCGCCACTCTGTTCGAAGAGTCCTTGCAGACATGGGGTGCCGATAGAGGTAAGAGGCTGCGCTTCCTCCCGGGTAATGCCAGTGACCCCGTGCGCCCGGCCGCGCTGTGCAGGAAGACGGCGGTGTCCCTGGAGCGCGCCGCGGATTTCGACGCGTCACTTCGCTGGCTCGATCGCGCGCTCGAGCTGATTCCCCCCGGCAAGCCCCGAATGAGCGCAGAGATTTCGGGCGCCAGGAGCGCCACGCTGATGCGGTTCGGTCGCTATGAGGAGGGCGTCGAGTGGGGCCGGCGAGCCGTTCAGATGGCAAACAGGAGCCGCGATCGCCGCCTGATCGCCTACTCGCATAACATGCTGGCCAAATCATATATGGAGCTGGGCGACTTACGGCGAGCGGTTCGTCATCTTCGAGACTCTGTCCGGATCTACCACGAGCTGGGTGACTTCCAGGGTCAGGCGTCAGCCAACAACAACCTGGGGATGTGCTACCACTTGCAGGGGACGTTAGATGCCGCCCTCTACTACTACCAAGTCGCCTTGCAGACAGATCAGCGCGTCGGCGACCTAGTAGATGCCATGATCGTGGGAAACAACATGGGCGAAGTACAGATGGTCCTGGGACGCCTACCGGAAGCAATAGAAAGCCTTGAGCGTGTTGTCGCCGCGCACGAGTCTCACGGCGGACTCACCGGGGTTGCTGGTCTTGCTCACGTCAACCTGGCTCGATGCTTTATGCGGTCGGATATCGATCTCTCTAGGCGACACTTGCGAATCGGGATGCGGCTGCTGAGACAAGCCGGTCAGATGGGGTTGGTTGCCGAGGCACAACTCGAAAAGGCGCAGCTACTCCTGATCCAATGCAAGTCCAGGCAGGCGCAGGCAGCTGCGCGGGCTGCCCTGGCCCAGGCGCGCAACCTTGGAGCACGGTTACTGGAGGCTCGAGGAGAGAGAATCCTCGGTGAAGGTCTCGCACTCGATGGGCGGCTGATACAGGCAGAGGTGCACTTGAAGGCGAGTGTCGCGCTCGCCCGCGAGATCGCGGCATCGCATGAGGAGGCGCGCTCGCTGTTGGCGCTGGCCCGCGTGGTCATGAAAAGCGGGAGGCGTGCTCGAGCGGTGTCTCTTTTGAATCGTGCGCAGAAAGAGTTCCAACGTATCGGGGCACGGCTGGAAGCCGAAGAGGCGGGAGATCTCCTTGGGAAGGCGCGCGGGTGACTCCCCGTTTCAGCACGTTTGGCCTCGCTATCGTTGCGATCGCGCTCGTGGTATGGGCGGGGGCGGTGGCTCAAGGAGGCAACACGGCAGAGGCGCGGTCAGTCGAGGGTGAAGTGCTTGTTCGCTTCGTTGATCCGGCGCCGCTCCCAACGATAGCACTGGTCACCACGCATCTCGGTCTCTTCCGTGAAGCGCAGGAAATAGACTACAAGGGGGAACCCGATCTCTGGCGCCTGCGTTTCTCTGGCGATCAGCAGGCATCCTCCGCGTTGAAATCACTCCGTACCGATTCGCTGGTAGAACAAGCACAACCAAATTACATCTACAGTCGCGCCGCGGAACCGAATGACACGTTGTATTCCGGTCAGCAGCGCCCCTACATGGCGGCGATTAATGCACCTGCGGCATGGCAGATTGGATCGGGCAGCAGCGACGTTATGGTGGGCATCGTCGACAGCGGCGTCGACATCCATCATCCGGAATTGGCATCTCATATCTGGATCAACTCCGCTGATCCTCCCAATGGCGTGGACGACGACCTGAACGGCTGTACCGACGACACGAACGGGTGCAGTTTCCAGAGCAATCCGCCGAACGGCGATGTCGGGGATCTGGACGGGCACGGCACCTTCGGTGCAGGCATCATCGCCGCGGAGGCGAACAATGGCATCGGGATCTCTGGTGTGGCCCCAGGGACAACGATCATGCCCATTCGGGCCCTGGACTCGACCGGCGACGGTACAACGGAACAATTGGCTTCGGCCATTGAATACGCTGCCGCTGAGGGTGCCGACGTCATCAACCTCAGCGTTGCCCTGGATGTCGATCTACCGACCTGCCCCGGAGACCCACTCGTTGCGGCTGCCTTGGCCGTCGCGCACGACATGTACGGCGCCACGATTGTGGCGGCGACCGGCAACCAGGGCCTGAGTTGCGTGAAGTACCCGGGGTCCAGTCCCCTTGCCATCGGTGTGGGCGCTTCCGGTCCGTCAGAGCGGCCCGACATTCGCGCGCATTTCAGCAACTACGGCCCGGAAGTCGATGTCGTCGCTCCCGGGGTAAGCATTGCATCCACATGCCCCATTCCAACTCAGGTGCCCACCGGGTACTGCCCCGGACCCGAGTATGGAACCGGCTCGGGGACGTCGTTTTCCGCCCCGATGGTTGCCGGTGTCGTCGCGCTTCTCCTGGCGCACGAGCCTTCTCTTACAAACGACGAGGTCGCTGCCCGGCTCCGCGACACCGCTCACGATCTTCCAGAGGATCAGCACCCGAACTGGGATGGGAGCGGTCGCGTCGACGTCGCTCGAGCGATGGGTGCTCCAGCGGGATTCGCGGGAGTGGATGTGTCAGCGCCGGAGGGCATGATGCTTCGTCTTACGATTCAAGCGTCGGGCACCGCCGGGGAATGTGAGGCCGGTATCTGGGATCAGCCTGTTCTTGCGCAAGAGGTACTTCTGGATGTCCTCCTGCGACCCGGGATCAGCGGAACATTTGGCGTCGCCGAGTGTTCTCAGTTGTGGCCTCCAGGTCCGAGTGCGCAGTGGAACCTCGAGGTTACCTCCGGCGGTGGGAAGGCTGCAGTCCTGAACAGGTGGAGTGCATCGTTCGCGGGCCAGTCCTGCAGCGCCACTGGACTGCCGCTGGCAATTGCCGCCGGCACAAGTGTCATTTCTCCTCTGGACTGCACGGGCGCTACTAACGACACAGTCGAGGGCGCGACCGTCGTCGATCCTGCGGAACTGCCTCTCCGCTTTCAGCAAGACTTGAGGTACGCAACGATCGATAACGACGACCTTGCTCCATCTTGTCTGACCGCGGCGCCACCGGGAGGATTCGCATTCACGCGGAGCGTCTGGTACAGGGTGAGCCCGTCGGGGGCGCCATCAGCGCTCGTTGCGGATGCTTTCGGGTCAGAGGTGGACGTGATCCCTACCGCCGTCACGTCAAAGACGGTCCTGGTTGCGTTTCGAGATGGTCCAATCGGCCTCGAGGAGGTTGCGTGCAACGTGGCGTTCCCGTCGGCTCTTAAGGGAACGGAATCACGCATCGTCTGGCGGATAGACGGGCTGTCGACCTATTACCTCATGGCGGCAGCCGACCAAACGATACCAATGGGCGTGCTCCGTTTGAACATCAGCCCGGCTCATCCACCTCCCAACGATTCTCGCGAGGCTGGCCCGGCTCCAATCTCGCTGGCCGATGCATATCCAATCGTGCAACCGGCGCACAGCGCCACCCGGGACGCCACCGACCCAACGCCCGCGTGCGCCAATGTTTACGGATATTCGCTCTGGTTCAAGGCAACGGAGGCCGCTGGACAGCAACTGGCCTTCGCAACCTCTGGAAGTGACTACGACACGGTCGTCGCCGTGTTCCGGCAAGACTCGGCTGGAACCTTCACGGAAATCGCCTGTAACGATGAAGAGACGGCAGGCGTGCACACCTCTCGCGTCAACTGGCAGAGCGATGGCGGAGAATACCTGGTGATGGTCGACTCGTACCCGGGGTTCGCGGGCGGCGTCCTGAGGGCAGACCTGTCGCCGCCTTGAGGTTCGAATGGTGGGCGATGCAGGACTCGAACCTGCGACCTTCTCTGTGTAAGAGAGACGCTCTAGCCAACTGAGCTAATCGCCCACTGAACTCCGATTTTATCAGAGAGGGTTAGGGGGGATGGCTGGCCGTCAGGTCGATCGACGCGTCATCAACGCCTCCGGGGTCCTTGATTGTCTGGCGCACCGCTCGGGCGAACGTGGGGATCCGCGGGATGTCGCGAATGAATACGATGAATGCGAGTATCAGATAGACGAAACCGTAGACGATGCGGACAGACTCGTTTGTGAAGAAGAACTGCGTGAGGAAGAGTCCAGCAAGCGCTGCCGCCTCGAAGCGATTGACGCTCAGACTCACCAGAATGGCGACGGCGAACAATGATTGCGCCGCCGTCAGGAAGATCTCCTCCGATTGCCGGGAGTCGAAATCGAGGGGGCTGAGGGTGCCGCCGGAGATGCTGTAGGCCAGCGGCAGGCTGCCGATTAGCAGCGTCCACTGGTTGACCTTCGACGAGATGAGGATCGTCATCGAGGCATCGTACCGTCCGCGCAGGGCGATCAGGCCGGCGAGGATGAACTCCGGCGACTCGGATGCCAGCGGCGCTACCCATTGCACAAGGACGAATTCGTCGATGCCGGCGTTCTTGCCTGTCTCCACCAGGCTCTCGGCGAACGGCTCAGCAGCGGCAAAGATCACTAGCGCCGAATAGACGAATATTCCCACGATCCAGGCCCGTCGTGGAGTGCGGGGCAGCGAAGCAATCGCCAGCGCTGGGCCCACGAAGACGCTGTGCTCCCTGCGGTGGCGCTCGGGACGAGATGAACAGGTACGTCGCGAAGATCGAGAACATGACGGCGGTGTCGACCAGCGACAGGTAGCCTCGGATCGGGATCGTGAAGCTGTAGAGCGTGGCGACCAGAGGAACAGGATACCGACGGAGTTGCCGGACACGATGGGCATCTCGTTTCGCCGGGTCTTCAGCCAGAAGATGAGGAAGATCACCGGCCAGGCCAGGCCGACGAGCAGACGGTTGCCGCCGGTCATGTTGGCGATCGCCAGGTGGGCGTTATCCGGGTTATCCGGCGCAGTCCAGGCGAAATAGAGGTCGACAGCGTACTCCGGCAAGACCGCGATCAGGGCCAGCGCGACGAGGGCGAGACCCGCCGATATCTCCGTCTCGGCGACCTCGGATGCCCAGGTGAGCAGCGTCGCGGCGGCGAAGATTCCCAGCCCGAAAATCAGCGCCTCGGCGGCCGGTGGGACGTCCAGGTGCGCAATCCCGGCGAGCTCCAGAAAGCGGATGGTCGGGCGGGCAGCGCCGCGAGTGCGACCGCTGCGATCAGCAACCACTGGCGGACGAGGGTGCGTTCAGGCGGCGTGAACAGCGGCGAAGCGGGTGCGTTGTCGGCAGCGGGCATTCATTCGGAGTATACAGAGGGCCTCTCGTACCCGCGAACCTCTTTGACACCCTTTCGAACGCGGCGATACACTTGTCCCGCTAACACCCCGCGCACTCTACCAGCTTCCCGCACTGACAGGAGACGACCCAGGTGAGCGAATCGAACGGCAGCAGCGGCAAGGCGAAGTGGCTCGAAGGCACCTACGCGAAGAGCATCGCGAAGGCCGCCGAACGCGACTATCCGTTCGAGACCTCCGACGGCACGCTGGTCGATCCGCTCTACACTCCGGAGGACCTGAACGGCTGGGACTACCCGGAGAAGCTCGGCTTTCCCGGGGAATTCCCCTACACGCGCGGCGTCCAGCCGACGATGTACCGCGGCCGCCTCTGGACGATGCGCCAGTACGCCGGCTTCGGTGACGCCGAGGAGTCGAACGCGCGCTACCGCTACCTGCTTGAGCAAGGGCAGACCGGCCTCTCGGTCGCATTCGACCTGCCGACGCAGATCGGCTACGACTCCGATCACCCGATGGCCGAGGGCGAAGTCGGCAAGGTCGGCGTCGCGATCGCCTCTCTGGCGGACATGGAGCTCCTGATGAAGGATATCCCGCTCGAGAAGGTGACGACTTCGATGACAATCAACGCCACAGGCGCGATCCTGCTGGCGTTCTACGTGGCGCTCGCGAAGAAGCAGGGCGCGGACCTGAGCAAAATCGGCGGCACCACGCAGAACGACATTCTCAAGGAGTACATCGCGCGCGGCACGTACATCTTCCCGCCGGAAGGTTCGATGCGGCTGATCACGGACGTCTTCGCCTGGTGCAAGGACAACCTCCCGGCCTGGAACACGATCAGCATCAGCGGCTACCACATGCGCGAGGCCGGCTGCACGGCTGTCCAGGAGGTCGCGTTCACGTTCGCCAACGCCATCGCCTACTGCGAGGCTGCGCTCAACGCCGGCCTCGACTTCGACGAGTTCGCGCCGCGGCTTTCGTTCTTCTTCGCTTCGTTCACCAACCTGGTGGAGGAAGTCGCCAAGTTCCGCGCCGCCCGGCGAATGTGGGCTCACCTCGCCACCGAGCGCTTCGGCGCCAAGGACCCGCGCTCCACGATGCTGCGCTTCCACACGCAGACCGGCGGCTCTACGCTCACGGCCCAGCAGCCGGAGAACAACATCGTTCGCACCGCGATCCAGGCGCTGGCTGCGGTCCTCGGCGGAACCCAGTCGCTGCACACGAACTCCATGGACGAGGCGCTGGCCTTGCCGACGGAGAAGGCCGTGCAGATCGCGCTGCGCACGCAGCAGGTGATCGGCTACGAGTCGGGCGTGGCGGACGTAATCGACCCGCTCGGTGGCTCTTACTACGTCGAGAAGCTGACCGACCGCATCGAGGAAGAAGCGACGAAGTACCTCGACCGGATCGAGGACATGGGCGGTGCCCTCCGGGCGATCGAAATGGGTTACCAGCAGCGCGAGATACAGGAGGCATCTTATCGTTACCAGATGTCCGTGGACAAGGACACCGCACGGTCGTCGGCGTGAACCAGTTCACGACGGATGAGGACGAGCAGCCGGAGATCCTCCGCGTGCGTGAAGAGGTCGTGCGGCGGCAGGTGGAACGCCTGAACCGCGTCCGCGCCGAGCGCGACAGCGAGAAGGCCGACGGCATGCTGCGCGTCCTGGAGGATGCCGCGAAGTCCGACACGAACCTGATGCCCGTGCTCATCGAGTGCGTCGAGAACTACGTCACGATCGGCGAGATCTGCCAGGTGCTGCGCGGCGTCTTCGGCGAGCAACGCGAGTACCACGTCTTCTAACCACCCCTGTTTCGCACCTGTTCAGCGGATAGTTATCGGCAGCGTCGCATTGCTATCTCTTGCATTCTCGGCCGGATGGGTGAACTATAGGTGTGCGCGTTGACCCTGCGAGCAGTCCCGCAAAGGGAGGCGAGCCGTGAATGGTAAGGCGGACGCAATAGCGCTGGTGCGCGGTGCTTTCAAGGAGTTGGATTCGGTAGTGCGAGACCTATCGGACGAAACGATGGCCGACGTCTGGTTCGGAGAATGGTCCACGAAAGACCTCCTGGTCCACATGGCTTCCTGGGACGAGTTCGCGACGGCCGACCTGCACCGGGTGGAAAGAGGCCACATCCCATGCCTTGCCGCGTTCAACCCGAACGAGATCAATCAATGGAACGAGTTCTTCATGAAGCCGCGAAGGTCATGGCCCCTTGTGCAGGTCCGGTTCGAGTCGCACCACTCGCACGAGCAGTTGATCGACGTCCTGGGTGCCCTCCCTGAGACAATGTTCGCCCAGGGGCTGGTACCCGCGTATTGCCAGATAGCCGCCGAACACTATCGGGAGCATGGCAAGAATATCGCTGAGCACCATCACCACCAGCAGTTTGCCGAGAGCAGATGAAGCGTGAGCCGAGACGAACTGATCGATGAACTAAACACGCGTTTCGGTTCGTTGCTCGCTTCCATCGACGGACTGGATGACACGCAGATGACCGCCGCCTGGTACGGCAAGTGGAGCGTGAATCACTTGCTCGCGCACGTCTCCGGTTGGCATCGCGAGATGATCCCGGCCCTGGAGCGTATCGCGCGCGGTGAACGGCCGATTCCGGAGGACGCAGACTACAGCAATCTTGATGCATGGAACACGAAATTCGCGGAGGGGGCGGAGGAAGAGCCCCCCGCTTCCATCATCGCTGAGGCGAGGGCCAGCAAAGAGGCTTTCGAAGCTCGCGGCCAGGAAAATTCCCGATGAGAAGTTTCAGGAAGGCCGCGCAGCAAATACGATTCTCCATATCGTTGGCATCAACCACTACGCGGCTCATGAGCCCGAAATCCGCGCGTGGCGCAGGCAAGAGGGCATATGAGGGCCGCCGGTGCGCGCGAACACATTCTCCTGGAAATGGATGCGGCACACGCGCGCGTCCAGGACGCTATCGCCGGACTGACCGACGAGCAGATGTCTCGCCCCGAGCTCGACGGGTGGTCCGTCAACGACCATTTGACGCACATCACCTTCTGGCATGAAATGCGCTTCTTCGAGGTCAGCCGCATCGCTCGAGGAGGCGGAGCCAGCTTTCCGCCAGTTGACGAAGAGGGCGTGGAGAAGATCAATGAACAGTTCGTTACCAACCGTCGTTCGCTTACCTCGGCGCAAGTCATTGCTGACTTCGACTTCGCCCGTGAGATGGTTCGTCAGGCGATCATCACCTGTCCTGAAGATCGCCTTGATGACCAACTCTACGAGGAGATCGGCCAGCACGGCTCCGGTCACGATAGCAGTCACGCCGAAATGATCCGTTCGTGGCGTGACGGCGTGCGTATATGACGGCATCGGGTCTTCCCGCTCAACTGTAAGCTCCCGTAGGATGAGCGGAGCACAACTTTACGGGAGCGCGTCATGATCGAGAAGATCCACCACATCGGCATCGCTGTCCACGATCTCGAGGAATCGCTCAAATTCTACCGGGACACGATGGGACTGCACGTGCACGCGCGTGATACCGTGCAGGATCAGGGAGTCACCGCTGCGCTGCTCACCATCGGGCAAAGCGAGATCGAGCTGCTGCAGCCGCTCTCAGCCGACTCGCCGGTGGGCAAGTTTCTCGAGCGCAAGGGCGAAGGGCTTCATCACATCTGCTTCCAGACGCCCGATGTCGACGCCGAGCTGGACAAGCTTAAACAGAAGGAAGTGCCGCTCGTCGACCAGACGCCCGAGACGGGCCTCGCCGGAATGATCTGCTTCCTCCATCCGAAAGCCAGCCGCGGCGTGCTCGTCGAGCTCGCAACACCTATCGAGTGAGCAGATGATCGTAAAGCGCATCGACCACATCGTCGCTCTGGTTGAGGACGCCGACGCGGCTCTGGCGCAATATCAGGAACGGCTCGGGTTCCCGGTCAGTTGGCGCGTCAGCGGCGGTCCCGGGTGGCGCAGCAACGCCATCTGGTTCGGGAACGGCAGCCTGGAGCTTCTCCAGCCCGATGGTGGCTCCGGCTTCGAGAGCGCGCTCGAGAGACAGGGTCCAGGCCTGTTCGCGATCGCTTTCGAGCCGTGGCCTATCGAACAAGCCGTCGCAGAGCTTCGGCGGCGTGAAGTGCAGATCAGCGAGCCGATGCACGAGGATACCGAAGAAGCGGATCGCCCCGACACCCTTGGATTCACGACCGTATTCATCAACCGCAAGCATACGGCCGGGACGAACACGTTTCTGTGCCAGTATGACAACCCATTCGTTCCGCAAGAGGGAGGGCAGGGAGCCTTGAAGGTAAAGAAGCTGGACCACGTGATCATCGCCACCGAAGACGTCGATGACTCCGCCGGACTGTGGGCGAAGAACCTCGGCCTCAACGTCGACGAATCGATGGACCGGCCGCTGGGCGCCGGTTTCAAGGTAGCACGCATCCCCATCGGCGAGTCCTTCCTCGAACTCGTGCAGCCTGTGGCGAAAGAGGGTCGCTTCTACGAGCAGTTCCATGAGCGGGGCGAGGGGATGTTCTCGATCAGCGTCGAGGTGGAAGACCTCGACGAGGCCGTCGACTTCCTCAAGGGAAACGGCGTCAAGGTCTCAGAGCCTGAGCCCAGCATCTGGCCCGGCGCCCGTCTGGCACGGATCAATCACAACGACGCGCACGGCGTTTCCATTCAGCTAATCGAGCGCAAGTAGTCCGTCTCGTATAATCGGACTCCAGGAGGTCGCTCAACCAACATGGCTGAAGAACGCAAACTGAAAGTCATAATCGCCAAGCCCGGCCTCGACGGTCACGACCGAGGGGCGAAAGTCGTCGCCCGCGCCTTGCGAGACGCCGGGTTCGAAGTAGTCTACACCGGTATCCGCCAGACGCCGGAAATGATAGCCGAGACAGCGCTCCAGGAAGACGCCGACGTCATCGGGCTTTCCATCCTTTCCGGTGCGCATCTCGAGCTATTCCCGAGAGTGGTGGAGGAGCTCAAGAAGCGTGGCATGGACGACGTGGTCCTGTTTGGCGGCGGCATCATCCCCCAGGACGACATCCCGCAGCTCGAGAAACTGGGGTTCAAGGGTATCTTCGGTCCCGGCTCATCGACGATCGATATCGTCGAGTGGGTCCGTGAGAACGCGCCGAAGCGCGCCGCCTGAACGAACCCTGTGACCTCCGATATCGGCCAACGCGTCCTTGATGGCGACCGCCGGGCCCTTACCCGCGTCCTGACGTTCGTTGAGAACGGCTACCCCGAAGGCAAAGAAGCGCTGAAATACCTCTACCCGAAGAGCGGGCAAGCGCACATCGTCGGTATCACGGGTCCAACCGGCTCAGGCAAGAGCACGCTAACCGGCGCGCTTGCCCGCGAGTACCGGAAGCAGGGCCGCAAACTGGGCATTGTGGCGGTAGATCCCACCAGCCCCTTCTCCCACGGCGCAATCCTGGGCGACAGGATCCGTATGCAGGATCTGACTTCCGATCCTGAGGTGTTCATTCGCAGCATGGCCACCCGGGGCGCGTTGGGTGGCCTCGCGGCAGCGACCGGTGACGTCGTCACGGTGCTCGATGCCGCAGGTAATGACGTTGTGCTTGTGGAGACGGTGGGCGCCGGACAGGACGAAGTCGAAATCGCCGATACGGCGCACACTACTGTCGTAATCAACGTCCCAGGCGCCGGGGACGACATGCAGGCGATCAAAGCGGGCATTCTCGAGATTGCCGACATTCTGGTGGTGAACAAAGCCGACCAACCAGCGGCTGAGGCGGTTTTCAAACAGCTCCACATCTACACGGACCTGCAGCGCCACGAAGGTTGGCAGGTGCCGATCTTGAAGACTATCGCACACAAGGAGCAAGGTATCATCGAGCTTCTGGAAGCTATCGACAAACACCGCGAGTACCTGTCGGAATCCGGCCGCCTAGAGGAGATGGTGCGGCACCGCGCCCGGCGTCAGTTGCTGTCCGTCGCCCAGGCAATGCTGCTTGCGCGCGTCCTGGCCGGCTCGAAAGGCGACGAGCGAGTTGATGAGCTGGTGGAAGCGATAGCCGGACGGGAGATCGATCCTCACACCGCAGCCGAAAGGTTGATCTCCGACACCTAGCCGTCGCCCCGCAGCTCCTTCCGCTGCACCCATCGCGCCCCTTCAGGCGCAACTGCCAGCACGTCTATTGACCCACCGACCGAAGGGAATCGCGGCTCAAACCTCATCGTGTCTATCGTCGACCGTATGAGATGCACAGCGTAGTCGACGGCGTCCTGCAGGGGCATCGCGGCGAACAGCGGCAGGTAGTTCGCGTCGATCAGTCGATTGGCCACGAGGGTGTCGCCCGCCCGGGTGATGCCGTACTGGACATTGCCCTTCTCGTCGGCATTGACGCGACGAAGTCCGGGTTCTCGCACCGTGTGACCGACGAGCACGTACGGGACTTTCGCCGGCTCCTCCTGCCGGTATCCGGCAATGTGGTAGCCGACTGCGACGCCGGGGAAGTTCGATTGGAAATACTCCAGGAACTTGTCGCCGACAGTGAGGACATCATCATCGGCCGTGAGAGCCTCCTCTTCAAAACGGTGCACGTGACTATCGGCCGGTTGGTTGTTGATGATGCCGGCGTCGTAGATGGCGATGCCGACGCCGATCTTACGCAGCTCCACCACCTTGTAGGCGTTGTCCGAGAGGACGAGCTGCTGTTGGACGATCGTCTTCTGCTCGCCCTCGACGCGTTCTTCGCTGCGCTGCACCGACATGCGCGAGTCGGCCGCCATGACGATGCCGCTGGGCACATACACGGTTACTACAAGAGACATGGCACTCCCCAGTTCGCATGGTAGCGGATGAGCATTCGAGGGTGCCACAGCACCCGGTGGGCCTCCCCTAGAGATCGAGGCCGAGGCCCGCAAGCGTGCCCGCGGACTCGTCTTCAGCCGCTCGCAGCGCCCGGATTAGATCTCGGTCCAGGCGTTGGCTCTCTGTCACGAGTGTCTGAAGCCGGTTGGAGTGGGCCACGCTTTCCTGGAACTGCCCGCACTGGTAGGCCTCTCACCTGCTCTGCCAGCGCCTCTTCTGCCGCTGAGGCGCGCGCTAACAGGCTGAGCAAGATGCTATGCGGCTCCGCAAGTGCCTTCGGTGGCTCGGCGCCCAGGAGGCGGTTGCGGATGGCACCCAGAGCCGCTGTTCGGGTGCGCGAGAGGTACTCCTCAACCGGCTCGCCCGCCCGCCGTTCGGGGCCACTGTCCGTCTCGTCCGGCCGTCCGCCGTGCAAGAGGGCATACGCATCGCGAAAGATCTCCGAGTAGTCTTCACTCACAGCTCGAGCACCAGGCCGTCTACCGCCGTTTCGACTCCTCGGAGCGGCAGGCGGGCAAGCATGTCACCGCTCATGTGAGTGATGATGAGCCGCTTGCAGCCCATCGCGTCACCGTGCCGCGCCAGAGTTTCGTAGTCGAGGTGATACTTTATTTTCTTCTCGGCGTAATAGGCCTCCGCGACGAACAAGTCAGCGTCCCGCGCGGCTTCGAGGAGTGAATCCGTCCATTCGGTGTCGCCCGAGTAGGCGATCGTCTTCCCGCCGAGTTCGATTCTCAGCGAATGTGCAGGAGCGCCGCTCGGGTGAACCGCCGGGAAGGCGGTGGCGATGATACCGCCGATGTCTTGCCTCCGTCCATCTTCGAAGTTGGTGTACGTGATCCGGAACTTTTGCTGAACTTGAGACGACCCGGGAAACAGGACCTCCATAGCCTGGAGAACGCGTTCTTGAATACCGGCTGGTCCAACGATGGCGAGGGGCGTCGTCCGCTTCGAGACGAGCTGGGCATCAAGGATGAAGAAGGGGATTCCGCCGAAGTGGTCGCCGTGAAGATGGGAGACGACGATTACCGCGACGCCATTTGGGTCGAGGCCGAACCGTCGCATGGCTATAAGCGACGACGTTCCGCAATCGATGAGTACGTACCCGCCGGCGCTGGCACTGACCGCGATGCAGGCCTGGAACCGGCCTCCGCTGCCAAACGCATCGCCGCTCCCAAGGAATTGGACGGTCACCAAGACCAGACTCGCTCCGGCTTACTGCAGAACGCCCGCGACAATCAGGTCGGCGACCTCGTCGTCGCTGAGGCCAAGGATCTCTTTGCACACGTACTCAGTGTGCTCACCCAGGAGCGGCGCGGGCCCGCGTAGTTCTCCCGGAGTCCGGGACAACACAGCAGGTGGGCCGTCGTATGCCACCCGCCCGGTCTCCGCGTGGTCCAGATATCGGTAGTAGCCGCGATCTTTGATGTGCTGATCGTAGTCCAGAATCTCACGCGCACTCTGGACAACGCCCGCCGGAACCCCGCGGGCCTGGAGGTCGCTCATCAGCACATACGCGTCCTTGTCTGCGGTCCACGCGCTCACATTTGCCTCTAGTTCGTCCTCGTTGTCCTTCCGCCCATCCAGACTCGTCAGCTTCGGGTCGGCGGCCCACTCGGGATTCCCCATCGCTTCCACTAACCCTACCCACTGCGCGTCTGAGAAACAGCCAATCACGATCCAGCGCTCGTCCGGTGGCATCCCGTTGTCGGTCAGGGGTTTGCACTTGAACGCCCCGTGTGGGGACGCGTACGGAAGCCGGTTACCGGAGCGGATTTCGACACGTCCATTCACAACGTAGTCGAACACCGCCGGGCCCAGTGGTGCCGCTGATGACGGGAGTTGTGCGCATTCCACGCGCTGCCCCTTCCCGGTGCGGTTTCGGTAATGCAACGCTGCCAGGATGGCAATCAAGGTGTGTCCGGGGTTGATCACATAGTCCGGGTAGTTGGTCCCCAACCCGAACGGCTGCCGCTCCGGGTAACCGGACAGGTAGTTGTAGCCGGTGATCGGCGTAAGCACCGCACCGAAACCAAGGAAGTCCCGGTGCGGACCCTCATACCCCTGCATCGGCTGGTAGCAAGCTATTATCGCCGGGTTGACCTCCGCCAGCTTGTCGTATGTCAGCCCCCAGCGCTCGATCACTCGTGGCGTGATGTTCGTGAGGAAGATGTCCGCCCACCCAACGAGCTTCAGCGCTATCTCGCGGCCTTGTTCGGTGTTCAGGTTGAGGGCCATTCCGAGCTTGCCAGCGTTAAAGTTGTTGAAGTAGCCGCTGACGTTGTACCCTGTCAATCCCTTCGCGAACGGTGCCACCGTCCGAAGGGCGTCCACATGGGTCTCAGATTCGATTCGCACGACCGTCGCCCCATAGGTCGCCAGGTGATTTGTGCAGATTGGCCCCGCGCCAAACCACGAGAAGTCGGCGACCTTGATGCCTTCGAGGGCAGCTCTTTGACTCACGAGACCCTCTCAAGAAAGCGGCTCAGGATGGCGTTGAACTCGTCCGATTTCTCCATCTGGATGAAGTGCGCGCAGGCAACGGTGGTGACGTCCATTCCCGGGTACCGCGCCTTAAGTTCGTCCTCGCTCGCTGCCATGGTCGCTGCGCGCACAAATAGGGAGGGCACCGGTATCGCGCCTCCGGGCATGTTCTCCTCGGACGTGAGGCTGGCCATGGCGGTGTGAATCAGCCGCTGCGGGGCGTTCGCCATGGTCGCGGCGGTTTCGTCCCTCATCGCGACGGGTGAGTTTTCGTTGAAGAGGAAGATCTTCACGAAGTTCGCTGTGACGTCCTGATACGCGGGCGACTTCATCCCATCAATCAGCGACGCCAACATTGGCTTGAACTGATCCGAGGAGGGCATCATCACGGCATCGACGAAAACGGCGGCGCGCGCCATATCGGGGTGCTTGCGGACCACATTGAGCGCGATCTGGCCTCCCATGCTGTGTCCGATGACCACAGGCTTCTCCAGGCCAACGTCCGATATGAGCCACGCCACGTCACCTGTGAACCCGGGGACTGTGTAGTCCTGGTCGGGCCTGTCCGAGTCGCCGAGGCCCCGCAGATCGACGGCGACGACACGATGGTGCTTCGAGAACTCGGGAATCTGGTCCCGCCAGTGGGTGTGGTTGCAGCACCAACCGTGGATAAACAATAACGGCGGATCGCCGCGGCCTACGTCCAGATAGCGGAGGTTGACGCCGTCTCGCCTTGCCGTTTTTAGATCCTTCGTGACCATCAGACAACTCCCTGTGCTTCCAGACTGCTGATTGCATCGGCCGCGATCCCAACCTCGGCCAGCACCTCGCCAGTGTGCTGCCCGCGCAATGGAGGGGGCCTTCGAATCGCCCAGGGAGTCTGAGCGAATTGATAGGGCGCACCCGGGAAGTCCAGAGTCTCTCCCAATTCGAGGTTCTCGACTGGCGTCAGCCACTTCATATGGCGCAACTGCGGGTTCTTTGCGAGGTCCTCCGGCGTGCTCACAATGCCGAATAGCAGGCGGCGCTTCTGCGCCTGCTCGTACATATCCCATTTCGACTTTGACTTCGCGAACCGTCGCAGCACCTCGTTGAGGTGGGGAAGAAATACGAGCTTCTTGGCAACCTCTGGATCTGTGGCAATGCTCGAGAGAAAACGCATATTGAGATTCTGGCAGACATCGTTGTATGGCTCCTCGACCAGATCCTCCGCCATGCCTTCCTCAGCCATCCACGCCAGCAGGTCACTCCAGGGGGCGCCGCCGGGGGTGCCGACATATCCGTAGACATGACCATCGGAGCACTCGTACACGCCGATGCCCGGGATCTCGATTGGAACAACCCCTTTCGAGCCGTTCCGTACGCGGAGCACCTGCAGCATGTCCCACGTCTGCATCGCCGTCTCCTGCGTCAACGACAACGCCTCCTGCATCGAAACATCGACGTGCTGTCCCTCACCGGTGACGTCTCGGTGACAGAGCGCCAGCAACGTGCCGGCCGCCCCGATGATTGACGCTGAAATGAACCCTTGCTTCCAGGGCGGCACGTTCGGCTGGTCCTGCGGTTCTCCGGCGAGCCACATCGTCCCACCCATCGCTACTCCGACGATGTCCGGGCTCTGGTAGTGCGCGTGCGGCCCGGTCTGCCCAAAGCCCGTAATCGACGTCAAGATGATGTCGGGCTTGATTCGGGACAGTCCGTTGTACCCGAGCCCAAGGGTGTCGAGGTATCCGGGATCGAAGCTTTCGACGATAACATCCGCCGTAGCGACCAGTTTTTCGAAGACTTTGCGGCCGTCCGACGAATCGAGCCTGAGAGTGACGCTTCGCTTATTGGTATTGAGGTTCCACCAGTAGAGGCTGTGATCGGGCCCGGGTGCATCATGATAAAAAGGTGGGAGGTTGCGGACCGGGTCGCCTTCGGGGGGCTCGACCTTGATGACATCTGCACCGAGGTCAGCAAGGAGCTTTGTGCAGTACTGGCCGATCTCACCGGCCAGGTCGAGGACGCGGAGATCTCCAAGCGCTGATGGCGTGTCCCCGTTGTGATCGGTCATGCAGGAAGTGGTTCGTTTGGGTAAGGGCGAAACTAGGCGCCAATATAGCAGACGTGACGCGCTGACGACAAAGACGAGTGCGCGCCATGTGGCGCGCACCGTCCTGGTATCCTGTCGTCCAGTTCGGCTGGCTAGCGCTCGATCGGGGCTCTCACGAGCGATCCCCACTCGGTCCACGACCCGTCATAGTTGCGGACGTTGGGGTATCCAAGTAGCTGGGTCAGCACGAACCAGGTGTGCGCCGATCGCTCGCCGATGCGGCAGTAGGCGATGATGTCCTTGTCGGCTGTCACTCCCTGGCCGTCGTAGATCTCCTTGAGCTCGTCCGCCGACTTGAATGTTCCGTCCTCGTTCGTTGCGGTTGCCCACGGAATGTTCTTTGCGCCCGGGATATGCCCGCCCCGCTGCGAACCCTCCTGCGGCAGGTTCTCCGGTGCCAGCAGCTCGCCCGAATACTCTTTCGGGGCCCGCACATCGACCAAGCGCACCCTTGCCGGAGCTTACCTTCGCCAGGTGTGCCATCACCTCGTCCCGCACGGCCCGGATGTCCTTCTTCGGCGTCTTGACGGTCACTGAAGTCTTGGCGTGCTTCGGGGCTTCGGTGTTGAGCGGCCGCGCCTCGTCCACCCACTTCTTCCGGCCGCCGTTCATGAGCTTGACGTTGTCGACGCCGTAGTAGTTCAGGACCCATAGCGCGTAGGCGGCAAACCAGTTGCTGTTGTCGCCGTAGAGGACAACGGTGGTGTCCGGAGTCACACCGGCTTCGGAGAGGAGCTTTTCGATCCCTTCTTTGTCGGCAATGTCGCGCGTCACCTCGGTCTCGAGGTCTTTCTTCCAGTTCCACCCCACCGCGCCGGGCGCGTGGCCCGTATCGTAGGCCGCTGTATCGACATCTACCTCGATCAAGCGGACCTTCGGATTGTTCAGATTCTCCGCGACCCAATCGGTCGAAACGAGTGAATCAGGTCGGGCGTAGTCAGCCATTTAGCATACCTCCTAGGGGTATATATCTTGTTTTGGTCAGTGTGTCACAGGGGCAATCGACACGAAGTGACGCGGATCACATTGCGTAATTGTATATGAAGTGCGGGTAACACTGTATGCGCTGGCGGAAGACAGGCTTCACCCCCTATCGCGTCACGAGCACGGTCGCGCGCGCAGACGAGACCAGGTCGCCGCGCTGGTTTTCGCACCACAGCTCGTATACCTGTCGCGTCATCGCGCCATCCTCGCTGCTCTCGGCGAGCCGCGCGTTGGCTGTCAGAGTGTCACCGCACAGGACGGGACGAATGAACGCCACGGACAGTCTCGCGTAGTCGTACCACTCCCGCCCCAGCTCGTTCTCCAGCAGCTCCGACATATAGTCGGCGCTCATCAACCCCTGCGCCACGGTCGTCGGGAAGCCCGCCTTCTTCGCGATCCCCGGCTGAACGTGAATAGACTGGCCGCGCAGGGCGTTCGCCGAGTCCTCGGAGTAAGCAGTCAGCTTGTCCTGCGTCAGCGTCCTTGTGATCGGTTGAAACTCACCGGCGCGGAGAGGTTCCTCTTGTTCCACTTTCGCATTTGCTTCCCCTTGTCCTGCGCCGGGCAGCACCATCTCCATGCGTGAGTGACCGAGGATCAGCCCCGTCTCGTCCCGCCACTTCGAATCGAACGTGAACCGCTTGCGGCCCCGCTTCTCGACCTTGTCGGTGAAGACGCCATATCCGATGGGCTGGCGGTCCAGCCTGATCGCCGAGACGATCTCGATTTCCTGTTTGGCGTGCAGAGTTCCCGGTGGCACCGGCCCTACCTGGTCGAGGAAGCGCATCCCCATGTTGCCCAGGATCGCGGGAGGGGCCACCGGAGGCCCCCACGGTGAGCGGTCGCGGTGCCAGGGGTGTTGGTTCTCGACTGCCTCCAGGTGGCGCTCGATCCGTTCCTTCAGCGGGTACTTGTAAGGCCCGAACTCACGGTTCATTTCGATAGCGTCGTAGGATATGTCGGCGCACATGGTAGGGCGAATGATAGCAGGCGCCTCAAGCGGGTGTCATTTGGTACCCCGCGCTATAATCCCCCCGTGAGCCCCGACGCCGCCCCCGACCGCCGCCTCGTCCTTATTGATGGCCACTCCATCATCCATCGTTCGTTCCACGCAATGAAGCAGCTGAAGGAGCCGCTCAGGGTATCCACCACAGGCGAACTGGTCGGTTCGCCGTTCGGATTCGCCAACACGTTTCTGCACATGTTCGGCGAGCTCCGGCCGACGCATGTCATCGTCACGCTGGACAAGGGCTCGGTGACCTTTCGACACGAACTCGCCGAATCCTACAAGGCCACGCGGGTGGGGATGCCTGAGGAGGAAAGGGCGGAGTTCGGCCGCCAGATGACCCGCACGCGCGAGCTGATCGAGACCTTTGGGATTCCGATGTACGAGTTGGAAAACTACGAGGCGGACGACCTCATGGGCACTCTTTCTCTGCAGGCCGCGAGAGAGGGCGTAGACACCTACCTCGTCTCCATGGACAGCGATATCGCGCAGCTCGTGGGCGATGGCGTCCATCTCTGGATGTATCGTCCGTACCAGCGCGATTCCGTCATCTACAAGACACCCGAGGATGTACTCGAGCGCTACGGCGTGCTCCCCGAGCAAATGCCGGACCTCAAAGCCCTGAAGGGTGATACCTCGGACAACATCCCGGGCGTCCCCGGTGTCGGCGACAAGACTGCGATCAAGCTCGTTCAGCAGTTCGGGTCGATTGAGGCGATGCTCGACCGCATTGACGATGTCCAGCCCGAGAAGCTCCAGGCCGCCGTCCGCGCCAACGCCGACCAGATCCGCCTCAGTAAACGTCTCGCCATCATCGACCGCGAGGCCCCCGTACATCTCGACCTCGATGCCGCAGACTTCTACGCCCACTACGACCGCGAAAGCGTCGTCGAATTCTTCCGGGAAATGGAGTTCCGCACTCTGATCTCGCGCTTGCCTGAGGGGAAGGGCGCGACGTCAGCGCAGATCAGAACGATGATCGAGGCGCCTTCTACCGAGAAATACACGACCGCAACGACCGAGGACGATCTGCGGAGAATGGTCGAACGCATTGCCTCCCAGCGCGCCCTGACACTGGACATCGTGTGCTCGACGCGCGAAGCCATGCGCTGCGACATAGTCGGTTTCGCGTTGAGCCCCGCACCCGGTGAGGCCGCCTACGTGCCCGTGGGTCACGCTCCGCGGCTCGGTGGCAACGGCCAACTTGCTCTGCCCGACGTGTTGCAGATGCTCGCTCAGGTGCTCGAGGACCCCCAGATCGAACTGACAGGTCACAACCTGAAGTTCGACATCGTGACCCTGGCGAATCACGGCATCCGGGTAGGCCGCGCTGGTTTCGATACGATGATCGCATCCTTCCTTACAGGTGACGCAGGCGGCTCCGGTCGGGCGGAAGAGGGTTCGCTCGCCTTGCCCTGGCTGGTATCGCGAAAGTTCAGCCGCGAGATCCAGGAACCGGCCGATCTTCTAACCAGGACTGGCAAGAAGTCCGACCGGCCAGCGATGGCGGACCTTGACGCCGAGACGCTGGCGCCCGTTGCTGCGACGTTCGTTGACATGACATCACGGCTGCGAGAGGCGCTCGAGCCTGACCTCGACGCCAAGGGCCTCCGCAAGCTCTTTGATGAGATCGAGATGCCGCTAGTGTCGGTGCTCGCCCGGATGGAACTGAACGGCGTCGCGATCGACACCGGCGCACTTCGCGAGATGTCGGAGTCTCTCACGATGGAGATTCGCCGCCTCGAAGAGGAGATATACGCCTCCGTTGGCCACGACTTCAACATCGGATCGCCCATTCAGCTCTCGAGCGTGCTCTTCGAGGAGTTGCACCTCCCGAAGACGCGGCGGCTCAAGACCGGCGCTTACAGCACAGATGCTCAGTCCCTTGAAGGGCTCCGGGGGATGCACGACATCGTAGATCTGATCTACGAGTACCGAGAACTGACCAAGCTGAAGTCCACCTACCTCGATACCCTGCCGTTCCTGGTGCATCCGCGTACCCGGCGGATACACACGGACTTCAACCAGACAGGCGCCGCAACGGGACGCGTCTCCTCCAGCAACCCCAATCTTCAAAACATCCCTGTGCGCACGGCCCTCGGAGAACAGATTCGCCGTGCCTTCGTCGCGCGTGACACTACGCCCGACCCCCATCTACTCTCGGCGGACTACTCCCAGATCGAGTTGCGCATCATGGCTCACATGACCGGCGATGCCGGCCTCGTTGGTGCCTTCGAGCGCGATGAAGACATCCATGCCGCGACGGCAGCGCAAGTGTTCGGTGTTCACATCGACGAGGTCACTTCCTCCATGAGGCGTCGCGCCAAGGTGTTCAACTTCGGCGTGCTGTATGGGCTGAGCGAGTACGGTCTCTCGGTCCGCGAGAAGATACCTCGTGAGGAGGCGGCGGCGTTCATTCGCACATACTTCGAGAAGTATCCCGGAATCCAGCAGTATGTGTCCGAGACGATCCAGAAGGTGCGAGATCTGGGCTACGCGGAGACCTTGTTCGGCCGGAGACGCTACATACCGGAGATCAATTCCACCAACCGCAACGTGCGTAACGCCGCCGAGCGTGCCGCCATCAATATGCCGGTGCAGGGCACCGCTGCTGACATCATCAAAGTCGCCATGAACCGCCTCGATCGTGAAATGCGAACACGCCAGCTGCGTAGCATGATGACTCTCCAGGTTCACGACGAGCTCATTTTCGAGTGCCCGAACGACGAACTGGAAGAGATCCGCACCCTCTGTCTCGACATAATGCCAGAGTCCCTGGAGATGCGCGTTCCTCTTAAGGTGGACACGAAAATGGGGCGCAACTGGGGCGAAATGCAGTACGGCGAGCCCGTCGAAGTTGCCGACTTCGGGGGCTAACAGATGCGGTTCCTTGTGATCCTGGCGCTGGCCGTCGGCGCGGCTGCTGGCCTCGTTGCCTGCGATGATGCCGAGTCTGTCGTTGTCGAAAACAACACCTCGAGAGTGGTCGTCGTGTACGAGGATGGCGTCGCGACCGAACTGATAAGCCCGGGGATATCGAAGAGCTTCGAAACACTTCGCTTTCGCGGGACACTCACATTCCAGGTCCGCTACTTTTGCGAAGAAGAAGAGTGTGATCAGGGCGTCCTCAGCGAGCGGACATTCACGTGGGAAGAGATGCACCACTCCGGAGGCGTCAAACTAGCCGTGGAACCGCTTGCGCTGGGCGAACATTGAAGCGCTTGACCATCTGACGCCAGCCGCGCCACCCTTGACGGGTGCCCGAGTTACCCGAAGTCGAGACCATTCGCCGTGATCTTGTCCCGCTGCTGAGCGGGCGCACCATCACGGACGTCTGGATTTCTGACAACGCCCCTCGCCTTGTTCAGCTCTTGACGCCGGAAGAGTTCTGTCGTCAGCTCAGGGGCCGACGCATCGAGGGCGTTTCGCGACGCGGCAAGTACCTGATCCTTGATCTCGATCGCGGAATGATGTGGGTGGTACACCTGCGTATGACAGGTCGGTTCCAGCACGATACCAGTCCTTGTCCCGAGAGTCCGTATCTGCGCGCCGCCTTCGGGCTAAATGATGGCTCGCGCATCTGCTTCGTCGATTTACGAAAGTTCGGAATGATGTGGCTTGTCGACGACTGGTCACTGGTCAACCCTGACCTCGGGCCGGAGCCGCTTGAAGACGAGTTCGATCTCGCCGTCTTCAGGTCAATCCTCAAGCGTCGTAATGCGCCGATTAAGTCGGTTCTGCTCGACCAGAGCGTATTGGCAGGCGTTGGCAACATCTACGCGGACGAGGCCCTTTTCGTTGCGCGCGTCCGCCCGACGCGTGCAGGGAGCTCCCTCACGAAGCCTGCCGTAGAACGCCTTTATCATGCTATTCGTGAGGTGCTCGAGATTGCGCTCGGCGATCGGGGTTCCAGCTTCCGCGACTACGTGGACGCCAGCGGGCAAGAGGGCGAACATCAGTTGAACGTCCAGGTGTTCCGGCGGACGGGTCAACCGTGCTACAAGTGCGGCAGCGAGATTCGTCGAGTGAAGGTCGGAGGCCGCAGCACACACTTCTGCCCGCACTGCCAGCGGTGACGTCGGCAGACTACTGAGGGATCGTGAGCTCGTCGCCGATATGCAGGTTCCGGGGGTCCAGGCCCGGGTTTGCGTCGAGAAGTGCTTGCGTCGTCACGCCGCACTTGTCGGCGATGGCAGAAGGCGAATCTCCGGAAACGACGGTGTAAGTGGGGCCGCAGGTACCGGCTGCCGGAGAGGGTGTTGTCTCACCCTCGCCCGTGGGACCCGGGGTGGCCGGCGGCGGTCCAACTGGAGGGAGTGGCTGGATCGCGTTTGGATCGATGATGATGACCTCGGGGGGCGATGCCCACGGAGTCGTCGTAGGGACTTCACGTGGGTTCGTCAAGTTGCCGGGACTAACCTCGTCGTCGTCGTCGCCCCCACAAGCAGCTATAGCAGTCGCCAGCAGGGCAACGAAGATGAGGGCGAAAGTGGAAATGCGGGGCGTCATCTGGTCATTCTGATGCTAACGTACGTACAATTGCGGGGCAAGTTTCAAGACGGTTCCAATTCGCCGATCATCCCCATTGCGATTGCCCCCGCGTTCCCCAAGCGGTCTTCCTGGACGAACTCGAACTTGTCTTCGGACGTGTGGTAGTTGGCGTCACAGAAGCAGTTGAAGATGATAGACGGCACGCCATTCTGAATGAAAGCGAAGTGGTCGCTCCCCAGATTCTGCGGAAGCTCATTCCCGATGCGGTAGTCCAGGCCTAACGCCTGAGCCTGGCGCGCCGCCGCTGCTGTAAGGCTTGGCGAACCGATGAACGGCCATGTGTCCCCGACCGCCAGCATGTCGAAATTCAGCATCGCCTTGAGCGCGTCGAGTTCTGTCGCCGGGAGCGTACGGACGTAGTAATTGCTCCCCAGTAGTCCAAGTTCCTCCCCTCCGAACAGGACGTAGCAGATCCCGTCGAGTTGACCGGCGGCCGCTCGAGTCCGCGCGACCTCCAGGACCACCGCTGTCCCGGACGCGTTGTCGTTGGCGCCCGGTCCTGCCGGGACGGAATCAAAATGGCCCCCAGCAACTACGTCGCACGTGCCGTCCGGCGGCTCCGCAATCACATTTCGGGAGTTTACGGTCTGCGCAGTCGTCTTCACCTCGAGACGCGCCTGCACAGCCTGTGAACCGACAAGCGCCAGGAGTGCCTGACCATCCTCCTGCGAGATCGTGGCCGCGGGGATCGTGGTGCGATCGCTCAACTGGCCGTCGAAGTTCCCCGGGCTATTGTTGTATATGAGTACTCCTGCTGCACCCGCCCCGGCCGCATTCGCCACCTTCATAGCGAAAGTCAAATCGCCTCGCTGTAGCAATGCAATTTTCCCCGGCGTCCCGACCGGAAAATCTTCCACTCGCCCGATTCCGGCTGCAACGATGGGCGCCTCCACTGCTCCGTCCGCACTCCCGCTCAGCGCGTTCACGTCGAGGGTCCTTCCATCCGAAACAATAACGAGGCTGCTGCCCGTGTCAGTCACGCTATCGATGGGGAACTCCTGGATCATCACCTGGTAGCCGTCGGAGGCGAGTTGGTCATGGATATACTGCGCCGCCCGTGCTTCCGCCTCGCTCCCGGCGGGCCGCGAGCCGATCACACTCGACAGTTGCCGCACATGCTCCAGGGCGCGCGCGGAGCCAAACGCCGGGTCTGGAGTGGGCGAGGGCGTAATTGTGGGTGGGGGTTCCGTCGGAGATGGGGAAGGCGACGCGCTCGCAGTTGGTTCGTCGTGCCCACCTCCGTTGCAGGCCGCGGCGAGCACGAGAAGTGCGGCCGTAGCGATGAGGACGAACAGGCGATTACGGGGAAATCGGCTAAGAGTCAGCGGCGGTTCCGCCAGCGGTCCCACCAGGAGCGGGACCCGCCGTGCACGTCCAGGGGCTTGTCGCGCCAGTACTTCTCTGACGGTCGCGATTGCCGCCGAAGCGAGAAAATGAATGCGCCGATGAAGAGAACGATGCCGCCCGCTATGAACCAACGAGTGAGGTCTGATCCTCCCGGCATCAACACGTATGCGACGACGATCAGGCCAATCCCTATCAGGAGGACGTGGCCGGCTGAGAGAGACGGCAGCTTCAGGCCACGCCCGATCCCCGCAAACCAGTTCCCGATTCCGTCCCTCGCGCGCGCCCACCATGGACGCGGTGGAGGAAAGGAATCTAGCTTCTCGAGCAGTTCTTCTACTTCGCGGTGCAGTCGGTCGGGCATGGTGTGCGTTGTCCGTTGTGTGGGCGGATATCGACATTTTATCGCCCCCACGGGAGCGCGTCCACCCGCCCGACGACAGTAATTTCCCTATTGGCACACGCCCGCCTCCTCGCGATAATGAGCGCAACCCCCCGGAGGTCGATACGACGTGGACTGGCGAGAGGATTACAACCGAAGACTCGTGAGCGCTGAAGAGGCGATGTCTATCATCCAGAAAGACGATCTCGTCATGATCTCAATCGCGGGTCCGAGGGCGTTGCCCGGAATGCTCTTCCAGCACGCGAAAGAGCTCGGCGGGATTGACCTTCGCCTCGCTGCCCCCCTGACCGATCCAGGCTGGCTCCAGGAGGGTTGGCAGCAGGCTTTTCGCATAGAGTTCGAGGTGTTCATAGGCGACTTCGCTAGGCCGGCGATGGACGAGGGGCGTGCCACCTACCTTCCGAATCTCTTCTCAATGACCTACAAAGCGCAGGATGAGGGGCGGACCGATGCGCGACCGGTCGACGTCATGCTGACCTCCGTTACGCCTCCGGACGACGACGGATTCGTCCAGTTCGGGGCGCATCACTGGAACAAGCGCAGTTACTCGAAGAGGGCGCGAAAGGTCGTCGCTGAGGTCGACTCCGGATTGCGCCCAGTGTTCGGCGACAACAAGATCCACATCAGCGAGATCGACCGCTTCGTGGAAGTGCCGCCCGTCCAGATCACCCGGCCGCTTATCGATGCCTGGATGCGGCGCGTGGAGGACGAGGCTCGCCGCGCCGAATACATGGCGATCATCGACGAGCTGGAAGGCGATCTGGACCGCCTCATCGTCGTGGGCCCGGTGATGACTCGACTTCCTCCCGAGCAGGTGCGCCGCCTCCTTGGCCTCACCGATCCGCCGGATGTCGCGAAGGTCATCGCTGGGTACGTCAACGAGGTCCTCCCTGACGGTGCGACCATTCAGGTGGGCGCCGGTGAACCCAGCATGTACCTGGCGCGCGCGGGCGCCTTTGAGGGCAAACAGGACCTCGGTCTGCACACCGAGATGATCGCCTCGGGCATAGCGAAGCTCGTCGAGGCGGGTGTGATCACGGGAAAGCGCAAGACGCTACACCCGGGACTCGCCATCGCAGGAGCCTGGTCCGGGGGCGACGCCGAGGACCTGCGCATCGTAACTAACAACCCGAAGTTCGAGGTGCGCGACACGGACTACATCAACGACATTCGCCACATCGCCAAAAACGACAATTTCCACTCTTTGAACAACGCTCTTTCCGTAGATCTCACCGGCCAGATCAACTCCGAAAGCGTCTTCGGGCCTCGGATGATCAACGGTACGGGCGGGCAGCCGGAGTTCCAGATAGGAGCGTTGCTCTCCAGGGGCGGCCGCGCAATCACACTACTCCCTTCGACCGCGATGGAAGGTGGTGTCTCGCGGATTGTCGCCCAGCACGAACCCGGGTCGCTTGTGACGGTACCGCGTTTCTTCGCCGATACCATCATCACGGAATACGGAATCGCCCGGCTCTGGGGCAAGAACCACCGACAACGTGCCGAAGAGCTTGTCGCAGTGGCCCACCCCGACTTCCGCGGCGACTTGCGCAAAGAAGCCAAGGCGCTGGGACTATGATGTCGTGAAAATCGGAGCACATGTCAGGTCAGGGGGTGGTGTGTTCAACGCTATTGACCACGCCCTCGGGATGGGTGCGGAGACGATTCAGATCTTCTCCGGCGCTCCGCAGGCATGGCGGCGCAAGAACTACACCCCCGCCGAGGTCGAGACATACAGGCAACGGGTGGCGGAGACGGGCATTGACCCGGCGTTCATCCACGGACTCTACCTCGTCAACCTCGCGAGCCAGAACCCGGACCTACTCGCCAAGTCATATGATGCTCTCGTAGCCGATATGAATGCGGCCCACCTCATCGGCGCTAAGGGCGTTATCTTCCACCTCGGCAGCCACAAAGGAGCTGGCTACGAGGCCTGCTTCGACCAGGTCGTGGAGTACGTTGGCAGAGTCATAGAGGCTACTCCTGATGATACTTGGCTGATCCTGGAAAACAGCGCCGGCATGGGGGGTGCAATCGGCTCCAACTTCGCCGAGTTGGGCAAGATCATCCGGCGGTCCGGAAGCGGCCGTGTGCGAGTCTGCATAGACGTCCAGCATGCGTTCGCTGCCGGCTACGACGTCAAGACTCGCCCGGGGCTCGATAAGGCAATGGAAGAATTCGACGCTGAAGTGGGTCTGCAGTGCCTGGCAGCTGTCCATGCCAACGATTCCAAGGTCCCCCTTGCCGGGGGTTTGGACCGCCACGAGAACATCGGCGACGGTCACATCGGACGTGACGGCTTTGCAAATCTGATTTCGCACCCAGCCTTTGCCCAGGTTCCATTTCTGCTGGAGGTACCCGGCTACGAAGACAAGGGCCCCGACAAAGCCAACGTGGACACGCTGAAGGCGATTCGGTCGGAAGTCGGGCTCGGCTAGCGTGCCGCGGGTGCGTGCACAATGTAAATTTCAGCGAGCGTATCGATAAAGGCCTGGGCGGTGCGCGGGCGCTTTCGTCCCTTTCGGTAGATCAGCGAGATCGGGCGTGACAACGGCTCTGCGTCGACGAGGTCAACCTTCACGAGATCGCCTGACGACAGCTCGCGTTCAATCGTCACCAACGGCACCAGGGCGATACCTAAGCCTTCTTCCACCATCCGCTTGGTGGCCTCCAGTGAATCCAGTTCCATCGCCACATTCGGGATCACGCCTGCCTGCCGAAAGAAATTATTGATCAAGCCGTAATAGGACGATCCGCGATCAAACAGCACGATGGGCTCAGTAGCCGCCTCAGCTGTCGTAGCGCTCCGGCTTTGGGCGAAACGGTGCTGGGGATACACAGCCAGGACGATCTCATCATCGTACAGATGCACCGCCTCTACGTCTGGACTCGCCAAAGAGCGCGCGATCGCGACGTGAATTTCATCTCCCAGTAACATCTGGTGCACTTGCTCAGAGCGCCCCGTTCGGATGATGACATCGAGCCCGGGATACTGCTCGCAGAATGTATGTAGTATCTGCGGTAGAACGTACGTCGAGATGGTGATCGCCGAGCCCAGTCTCAAGGAGCCGAGCTGAACATTACGGACCTCATCAACGGCGTCACGTCCCTCTCGGAGAGTCTGTAGAATGCGCTCCACGTAAGGAAGAAATGCGTTTCCAGCGTCCGTGAGGCGTACTCCGCGACCTCCGCGTTCGAATAGCTCCTCTCCGAGTTCGCGCTCCAGCGCCTGGATACGCGCTGTCACGGACGGTTGCGTCACGTTAAGTGCCTCCGCCGCCCGGCTGAAGGAACGGTGTTGGGCGACCTGGACAAACGCTTCGACCTGACCAAAATCCAAAGGGGTCTCCGTTGAGCTATCGACTGCGCCTATAGCGCGCATCCAGAAGTCTAAAGTTGTCGATAGCCGGAGTCAACCGGCTGGGCAAGCCTCAGTCGACGTGGCGCTCTGTGCGTGCCCTGAATCCCCCGCCTGTATCGTGCGTCTTGAACCAATCGGCGTTGATGTCGACGTAGTTCTTCCACTGCTCGGGGGTATCGTCTTCGAAGAATATCGCGTTCACCGGGCAGACCGTCTCGCATGCCGCACAGTCGATGCACGTTTCTGGATTGATGTAGTACTGGGGATCTTCGGCGGTGCTGTGAATGCAGTCCACCGGACACACATCGACGCACGAAGCGTCCTTGGTGCCGATGCAAGGCTCAGTGATGATGTACGTCATCGGCTAACCTCTCTGCCCCGGCATGGTGCCCCACATTGTATCCAGCGTTCTCATGGGCGTA
The DNA here is from genome assembly GCA_963717065.1 of uncultured Chloroflexia bacterium. Lineage (GTDB taxonomy): Bacteria > Chloroflexota > Dehalococcoidia > SM23-28-2 > RBG-16-64-32 > CAVQVC01. Next base: position 833,803 of record CAVQVC010000001.1, read on the forward strand.
CAAGTTCGCTGCTACTCTGCCTCGTCGGATCGAACTCCACGCTTCGTAATGGTCACGTCACCGTACACGCGTGCCTGACAGGCGAGGCGGAGTCGTCGCGCCTCAACCGCACCGCGACCCATCTCTTCTGACAGCGTCTTGAGCTCCGAGCGGCCAATCTCGTCCAGATTCTCGCCGCCGTCGTCAATAGTGCAGGCGCAGGAGGTACAAATTCCCTGCCCACCGCACGTTGTCGGCCAGTAGAGTCCCGCGGCGTGCGCGCCATCCATGATCGTCTGGCCCTCAGCAATCTCAAATTCGAAGGGGCCGGGATCGACGCGCACTCTTGCCATCGACTTCATCGTAGCACGCGATCGAGGCTATACTGAGCCCGAGTCCAGGAGGCACGAATGAAGCAAATTCCCGCGGGCACCAGCGATGAGATGGTGATTGATACCACGCCGGAAATGGGCGTTGCGCACCTGCCCATGCCGATGTACTCCACGCCTTCCATGGTCGGACACTTCGAGGGCATCTGCTTGAAAATGTTGATCCCCTACCAGGATCCCGGCGAGACCTCGGTCGGTTACAAGGTAAGCGCGAAGCACATGGCGCCCACACCAATAGGCATGAAGGTCACGATCAAGGCAAAGGTCAAGGAGCAGGATGACCGCAAGGTCGTATTCGAACTCGAAGCTTACAATGCAACGGGGGCCAAAATCGGCGAGGGCGAACACGAACGCCGAGTAATCGACGCCAGTCGGTTCGGCGGTCAGTCCTAAGGGCATCCCGCACTTCCCACGATGCCATCAAGCACGCTCGCGTCTCTGGAGAAGGGGTACAAATTCGAGCCGACCCGCGTCGAGCTGGCGGAAGGATGGGTTCGCGAATACATTTCGGCGGTCGAAGATGACGCGATCGGTGCGATCGCCCGGGATGCGGTTCCTCCGATGGCGCTGGCCGCGCTCTCCATCCAGGCACTCATCGATCGGTCCGGCCTCCCGGATGGCTCGATTCACATCGGCCAGGAGCTGGCTTTTCACCGCATTGTTCGAGCCGGTGAGACGCTGAGTGCGCAGGGCGAAATCACTAGCCGCGGAGAGCGACTGGGATGGGTCCTCATGGGTGTGGCGATGGCCGTCACCGATGAGCAAGGAGAACCGGTGATGGATGGCCGCTCCACGATCACGTTCCCGCTGAAAACAGGAGCATCCAGGTAGCGATGGATTCGCAGATGTCAGTCCCAACCGATCGCGGGCACGAGTTCCCGTCACTGTCCAGATCCGTGACACAGGACCGGATCGATCGCTATGCGGACGCCAGCGGAGACCACAACCCGCTTCACGTTGATCCGGACTTCGCCGCCCGCACTCAGTTTGGCGGGACGATTGCGCACGGCATGCTCGTCCTCGCCTATATGTCCGAAGCACTGACTTCGTGGTTTGGTTCGGCGTGGCTCAATAATGGCCGGTTGAAGTCCCGCTTTCGCGCGCCGGCACGCATGGGGAACACGATCACCATCACAGGATTCGTTACACGCAGCGAGGCCGGCATGGTCGCGTGTACAGTCGAGGCAAGAAACGAGTCGGGAGAGATACTCGTTTCCTCCGAATCGCAGGTGGGGCCTTGAGGTTCGTCGCGCTCCTCGTTGTTACGATGATTCTGCTCACGTCAGCAGCTTGTGGCGATGACGATGGCGACGACACCGCAGATGATCCGCGTCGTGGTCAGATTGGCGGTGTAGCAGAGCTTGCTGTCGATGCATACGCCAGCGCCGGTGTCGAGACCCTTGCCGACTACATGACGGCTGATGCGCTTGCACGCTGTCCCACGAACCAGCTGGCAGACGCGGTCGCCGGACAGCCGGTACCCACTGGCTTTCGGCAACTCAAAGACGTGGACTTCGACGGTGATACAGCGGTGGCGACGATAACTATTGCCACCCGCGAAGGAGAAGACGCGGAACTTGTGTGGACGTTCGTTGAAGAGGAGGAAGATAGCTGGCGCATCGACGACATGCCCGGCATGGAGAAATGCGGATCATGACCCGTGCTGTTGTCACCGGAGTGGGGTGTGTGACTCCCATAGGCCAGGGTGTGGATGAGTTCTGGTCGAATCTGTCGTCGGGGGTCTCCGGTGTTCGAAGAATAACGCTGTTCGACCCGAGCGATCACGAGTGTCAGATAGCGGCCGAGGTCAAGGACTGGGACCCGACTCGCTTTATGGATCCGAGAGCCTCACGGAGAGCCGCTCGGTTCTCCCAGTTCTCGGTCGGAGCCGCCGTGCAGGCGGTTGAGCACAGCCGCCTCAAGATCGACAACTCGAACCGAAACGATATCGCCATTGTAATGAACACCGGAGGCGGTGGTGTCGACATCATCCAGGATGGCACGAAAACCTACCTCGAGAAGGGCCCCTCCCGCGTGGGTCCGCTTACCGTGCCCGAATACGCACCGAACATGGCGTCATGCCAGGTCGCGATCAACCTCGGGATCGGCGGCCCGACGATCACGTCTGTGGCCGCCTGCGCGGCCGGCATCTTCGCGTTCGTTGAAGCCAAGCGCCTGATCGATCTCGGTGAGGCAGAGGTGGTCATCACGGGGGGCACCGAGGCGAATATTATTCCCATCGGCGTCGCTGCCATGGGAAACATGCGTGCCCTCTCGACCCGCAACGACGAGCCCGAGCGCGCTTGCCGTCCCTTCGACCTCAACCGCGACGGCTTCGTGTATGGCGAGGGCGCCGCGGCGATGATGATAGAGTCCCTCGACCACGCGCGCCGGCGCGGCGCCGACATCATCGCGGAGCTTGCCGGCGGTGCCGTCACCAGCGATGCCTATCACATCACTGCGCCGGAACCCAGCGGGGAGGGCGCGGCGCGCGCCATCACCCGCGCCCTCGCGCACTCTGGCGTGGCCGTAGAGGAGGTCGACTGCATCGTCGCTCATGGTACGGGGACGCCACTCAACGATGCTGCTGAGACCGTCGCCATTAAGCGCGCGCTTGGCGAGCACGCCTACAGCGTCGCCGTCACTGGCCCAAAGTCCATGGTGGGGCATCAACTTGGGGCCGCAGGTGCGGTTTCCGGGCTGGCCGCCGTGCTGGCGATCCACAATAGCGTTGTCCCCCCCACGATCAATCTGGAGACGCCAGACCCCGACTGCGATCTCGACTACACGCCGCTGAAGGCGCGCGAAATGCCGGTTGGAGTCGCGCTCGCTAACGGCTTTGGTTTCGGCGGGCAGAACGGCGTCGCGGTGTTCAGGAGGTACAACGGATCGTGACCCAGGAACCCGACGACAGCCCGCGGCACCTCTGCTTCGGCTGCGGCGACCGCAACCCGGAGGGCCTCGGTATCGAATTCGAAGTGGACGGTCGTCGCGTTGAGGGTCGCTTCGCTACCCGCGATTCTCACCAGGGTTTCCCAGGTGTCGCCCATGGCGGCATCGCCGCGGCTGCAATGGACGAGGCGCTAGGCTGGGCGATGTATGCTGCCGGAGCGTGGGCCATGACTGCACGCATCGAGGTGAAATACCGCAAGTCATTGCCGCTCGGCGAAGAGCTCATAGTCGCCGCCGAAGTCACACGCGAGCGCGGACGTATCCTCGAAGGAATCGCCGAAATCCGCTCTCTAGCCGGAGAACGCCTCGCGGACGCGAAGGCAATGTTCGTCCGCCTTCCGAAGGACCGCGAACGTGAACTCCAGCAGTTCTTCCTGGGCGATGGCGCGCCGGCCTGAATCGGGGAGACATACCACGCGGCGCGGCATAACTTCCGGGTGGTTACCAGGCCCTCCTCTCTACGTCTTCAATCGTGCCGGGATACCGCTGGTACCACTCGCTATGGCTCACGCCGTGGCACGTCCCTGGGGCGATTTCGCGTACGCGACATGGCACGGCAAAGCGGCGACTACTCGGCGCAACTATGCAGCCATCCTCGGCACCTCGCCTGACGACCCTCGTTGCGATAGTCTGGCCCGGCGTTGTTTCCGTCAGTTCGCCCTGTACATCGCCGAAATGATTGACGTGCAGGGTTGGGATACCGAGACCGTCGTCGATCGTCTCGAGATCGAAGGTGACGAAAACTTCGCCGAGGCCGAAGCACTGGGCAAGGGGATCATCTTCGTCAGTGCCCACATGGGCAGCTCCGAGATCGCGGCGTCCATCGTCGTCCTCCGCGGGTACAAAATCACATCCGTGCTGGAGGGCGGCTACCCCCGGCCAATTATGGAGTGGATACGCGCCTGCCGAAGGCGGATGGGGATCACGCTACTGCCTGCCAGCCGGTCCGGAATGTCCCTTGTCCGGAAGCTACGCCATCGCGAGATGGTTGCGCTTGTCCTCGACGGGGGTGTCAGCGGTGGCGACGGGATTTGCGTGGACTTCTTCGGCCGCGACACCTTGTTCCCAGCCGGCCCGGCCCGCCTTGCCCGGTTGAGCGGTGCGCCCGTCGTCTTTGGACTCGCCGTCCGCCGGCCCGGCGGACGCTTCAACGCATTCATCGAACCGCCTATCCTGTCCGATCGTTCCCTGAACGGAGAGGAGGACGCCCGCCGCATCACCCAGCAGGTTGCCGCCACCTTCGAGCGCTACGTCCGGCGATACCCCGACCAATGGTATGTGTTCCGTGATATTTGGCCGGGTCTGGCGTTCGGTCCCGACGCCTGATAGCGTCTAATCAATGGTCGATAGGCTTCCGGCGGACGATCGCGAATGCGTCCCGTACGCCGCGCAACTCCTGCGAGCTGGGCAGCTGGTCTGCTTCCCCACGGACACCGTCTACGGCATCGGTGCCGCGGCGTCCAACGACGAGGCAGTGCGACGCCTGTACGCAGTTAAGGGTCGTCCGCCCACCAAGCCGCTCCCGCTCCTCGTGTCCAACGCGCTGGAGGCCAGCGAGATCGCAGAGATTACGCCGGTCGCGCACCAATTGATAACCAGGTTCTGGCCCGGCGCGCTCACGATCGTACTCAAGAAGCTTCCGGACTTCCGCTCGGCTGCTCTCGCGAAGCAGGACACGGTGGCACTCAGGGTCCCTGCCCATGACCTCGTAACGGACATCATTCGCGCGGTCGGCGGGCCCATTACAGGCACCAGCGCGAACCGTTCCGGTTCTCGCGCTCCCGTGTCCGCCGCCGAGGCGGCGTTCCAGCTCGGTGAGATGGTTGCGCTCGTCATCGACGGCGGTCGCTCACCGGGAGGCGTCGAGTCAACGGTCATCGATCTCTCCCAGGGAGCGCCGAAGATCGTTCGGGACGGGGCTGTGAGCCGTAAAGAGATCGAGAGCGTTCTCGGAAAGCCTCTCGCGGATCCGGCTTGAGCTGAACATGAAAAAGAAGACCATCCGGGACATCGACCTCTCCGGAAAGCGCGTGTTCGTACGCGTCGACTTCAACGTCCCAATGGACAAGGAGACCGGCGCCATTCTCGACGACACACGCCTCCGCGCCACGCTCCCCACGATCGAATATCTCCGTGAACGCGGCTCAAAAGTGATCCTCGGGTCGCATCTTGGCAGGCCAAAGGGCACCCCTGACCCAACTCTTAGCCTGAAGCCAGTCGCGCAGCGCCTGAGCGAACTCCTCGACACCGGTGTTACCGTTACAGATTGCTGCATTGGCGCAGAAGTCCAGCACGCGGCATACACGCTCAAGGCTGGAGACGTGCTTCTGCTCGAGAACCTGCGCTTCCACGAGCAGGAGGAGGCTAACGACGTCGAATACGCTAAGGCGCTTGCCAGCCTCGCGGAGGTCTATGTCAACGATGCCTTTGGCACCGCTCACCGCGCGCACACCTCAACCGCAGGCATCGCCAGGTATCTTCCTGCGGTCGCGGGGTTCCTGATGGAGAAGGAGATCGAGTTCCTGTCGAAGGCCGCGATCGACCCCGAGCACCCGTACGCCGCCATCATCGGCGGCGCCAAGGTGAGTTCCAAGATGGCCGTGCTCGGTCACCTCATGGAGAAGGTGGACAAGCTCCTGATCGGGGGTGGCATGGCAAATACGTTCCTCAAAGCGGAAGGCTTCGAAATCGGCGAGTCGCTCGTGGAAGAGGACTACATCATTCAGGCGCGCGACATAATGCGCACCGCCGAAGAAAAGCGGGTGAAACTCCTTCTTCCCACAGACGTCATAGTCGCCGAGCGCTTCGCGCCCGACTCACCGGCAAAGCGCGTCTCCGTTCGTGACGTCCCCCGTGACTGGCGCATCATGGACGTCGGCGAGACCACGATCGATGTCTTCGCGCACGCCCTCCGCGGCTGCCGAACAGTCGTCTGGAACGGGCCGATGGGCGTAATCGAGATGGCGCCCTTCTCCCACGGTTCTCACCGCCTGGCGGCCGTCGTCGCCAATCTCGAGGGCGCGACCACGATCATCGGGGGCGGCGAGACCGCCGTGGTGGTGGAGCAGATTGGCTTCCAGGACCGCTTCTCCCACGTCAGCACCGGCGGCGGCGCCTCCCTTGAGTTCCTGGAGGGGAAGGATCTCCCGGGCGTTTCAGCCCTCTTGGATTCAGTGTAGCGCCACTACAACTCGCGCACACGGCGTGACCCCAGGCCAAGTATGACCGTCGCGGTCATCCCCATCAGCGCAAACGTGAACACCGACGCTTGTACACCGAAGTGTGCCGCGCTTGTCCCCAACGCCAGCGTGCCGAACGGCATCAAGCCGTTAGCCATCGTGTAGAGGGCCAGCACACGCCCACGGTAGGCGTCCTCCACGTGCGTCTGCAGGAGCGTTTGATTCAACGTGATCATCATCGACCATCCGATACCGGCCACGACGAGAATTGCGAACGAGAGCGGAAATACCGTGGAGAGCCCAAACGCCGCCACCATCCCCATGTAAAGCAGCGACGCCGCGATCATCGTCCGCCCCTTATGTGCGGAGTGAGTCATGCCGGCGACGAAGAGCCCGCCGGGTATGGACCCGAAGCCCACAGCCGTTAGCAGTATCCCGTATCCTAAGGAGCCTACGTCCAGCACGTTTTTCGCGAAGAGAGGCATCATCGCCACATACGGGTAGATCAACAAGTTTGGGATACAGTTCAGCAGGACGAGTCGCCCAACCGTGCGGTCACGGCGCACGTACGAGATGCCGTCTTTGATTCCCTGCAGCACCGGCGTGCGAACGGACTTGACGTGAGTCAATGGATGCAACAGTAGGGTGGCGCCCGTCGCCAGCAGGAAGAACACAGTCTGTGCGTAGTATGACGAGGCGATCCCGACGACGCCTATGAATAGCCCACCAACCGCCGGCGCAACGATTCGCGAGACATTGGCGGTTACGGAATTCAGGGCGATTGCGTTCGTCAAGTACCCTCCACCGACGACGTCGTACACCAGGACCTGACGGGTAGGCATGTTGACCGCCCCGGAGACTCCCGAGACACAGGTGAGCAGGTACAGCTGCCACATCTCTATCCGGTCTGACGCGACGAGAGCTCCAATCAAGAGCGCAACGACAGCCGGGACTACTTGCGATGCTGCCGCGAGACGTCGTCGATCCAGTCGGTCGACCAGCACGCCGGCAAAAGGCGACGCGATTAGCTGCGTGATCCCGCGGATGAACCCCATAAGCCCGAGCTGAAACGCCGAATCCGTAAGTTCGAGCACCAGCCAACCCCGCGCGACCTCCTCCATCCAGCTCGCGACCTGGCTCGTTGCTGTGCCCACCAGCAGATAACGAAACTGAGGCAGGGAGAGGGAGGCGAAGGTCTCCCGGCCTTCGGGCGCGGGCGCCGCGCTAGTGGATTCTGCGGTCTCGAGGCGATCCATACGCCTAGCCTAGCGATGCGTCTGGTCGGGCGTCAGGAGTTTGTACCCAGCCGAAGCTCGCACGCCTCGGCCGCCCTCAGGCCGCTGGTTAGAGCCGCCTCCGTGTACGGGGCGATCAGGTAATCTCCCGCGAAGAAGATGCGGTCTGTACGTTCGCGACGCCGCTTGAACCGCTTCAGAGCCTTGTAGTACCCCGGGTAAAATTGCGGCACGAGCGCCGGCCAGCGGTGAAAGACGAACCCCTCCACCGTATCCAACGCCTGGAGCGGGAGCTTGCCGAGTTGCGTCCGGAAGGCGCCCTCCACCACGTCCTCGGGAGCCTCCATCAACCGCGCCGCCAGGTGTTCGCTGAACGCGCAGTTGAAGAGGGTCTTCCCTCCCGGCACTACGCCGGACTTCGCGTTCTCCACCGCCATGCCGTAGAGTTGGACACCTTCGCGTCGTGGTATCCCCGCCCCGTAGAAGCGGGGCAACGCCTCCTCGCCCGCCATCACGAAAGCGATGATGCTGGACGCATAGCGCACACCCTCGAAGAACTTCCGTTCACCCGCGGTGAGCGCCGGACACAGGTTGCTCACGGCGTTTCCGGGGACCGCCACCACTACGGCATCCGCCCTGTTTGACTCGCCGGCCGCGTGCACGGTGACTCCGTCGTCGGCAGGCTCGACTCGCTCAACGGCTGTCCCCAAGTGCACCTTGACGTTTAATGCCAGTGTCTGGGTGAGTACTCCATTACCGCCGCGGAACGACAGCAGCCGGAACCCGCGGAACATGTATGCGAGGGTCGACAGCAGGAATGCTTTCGACATGTTTTCGGGCAGCACCGTGAAGGTCGAAGCGAAGGCCGGCTCGATCATGTAGTCGAGCACCTCTACGCCGAACCAGCGGCGGGTGTACGAGGCTGCGTCCTCCGTATCCAGGGATGATGCCTTCTCTGGTTGATAGAAGTCATCCAAAAGGTCTCGGTGGCGCTGCAGCTCCAGCGCGAGCAGTGGTAGCCGCGCCTTTGTCGACCAGGAGAAGTCGTCCGAGCGCAGCAACTTCTTAGGCCGGTAGTCCGCAGTGACGAACTCGCCATGTCTGAGTATCGCGTTCCGAGCATTCCCCAGGGGCTCGATCAGACCATCGATACCCAGCTCGGCCGCGAGCGCGCGCATGTTCCGGTAGCTGGAGGAGATAAACTGCGCCCCGCGCTCGATTACGTACTCTCCGTGTTGCTCCGACCGCATTCGCCCGCCCGGTGTCTCCTCTTGCTCGAATACCTCAACCTCGAAACCGCGCTTCTGGAGGGTGTACGCGGTGGTCAGCCCCGCGATCCCCGCTCCAATGACGGCTACACGTTTTGCGGAGCGCTTGCGGCGGGGCATGGGGTGATTATAGGCGATGGGTAACGGATAATCGTTTCGCCATGGACTTCGATCTGGCACGGAGCCTCGCCCAGGAAAACGGCACCCGAATAGTGCTTTTCGTGATGGATGGCCTTGGTGGCCTCCCACATCCCGAGACCGGCCGCACGGAGCTAGAGACCGCCTACACGCCTCACCTTGACCGGATCGCCAGAGAGAGCGCCTGCGGCTTCACCGTGCCGGTTGCACCCGGCGTCACACCGGGCAGCGGTCCGGGTCACCTGGCTCTCTTCGGTTACGACCCTCTCGAATACAATATCGGTCGCGGCGCGCTCGAGGCCGTCGGCATCGATTTCGACCTCCAGCCCACCGATATTGCAGCGCGCGGCAACTTCTGCACGGTCGACGACAAAGGCAGGATCACCGACCGCCGCGCCGGACGCATCTCTACCGATCGCTGCGCCGAAATCGTAACGGAACTCCGGAAGATACCATTGGACGGCGCTCAACTGTTTGTTGAGCCGGTGAGGGAGCACCGCTTCGTATTCGTACTTCGCGGCGAAGACCTGTCTGAAGCCGTCTCGGACACCGATCCCCAGGCCGAAGGCGCGAAGCCCCTCGAAGCAATCGCCACGTCACCTGAGAGTAAGGCGACGGCCGGCCTCGTGAACCAATTCGTCGAGGCGTCCCGCTCAGTCCTTGCTGACAAGCACCCTGCAAACGCCCTTCTCCTTCGCGGGTTCGCCAGGCGCCCGGTCTGGCCGTCGGTCCCCGATATCTTCAAATTGAGGCCGGCGGCCGTGGCACATTATCCGATGTACCGGGGGCTTGCAAAGCTCGTCGGTATGGAAGCCCTGGCCGTTGGGCCGAACCTCGAGGACAGCGTCGCCACCCTCCGCGAGAATTGGGACCGGTTCGACTTCTTCTTCGTGCACTACAAATACACGGATACCGCTGGCGAGGACGGCGACTTCGATCGCAAGGTGGCAAAGATCTCGGAGGTTGATGAGCACATCAACGCGTTGGTTGCACTAGATCCGGATGTGCTGATGGTCGCGGGCGACCACTCCACGCCGGCGGTGATGGCGGGCCACTCCTGGCATCCCGTGCCGTTTACGCTCAGGGGCAAGAACGCCCGTGCCGACGAGTGCGACAATTTCGGCGAAACCGCGCTCCTCCAGGGCTCGCTTGGGACCTTCCCCGCGAAAGAAGCGCTACCCCTGGCGATGGCGCACGCCGGTCGCTTCAAGAAGTACGGGGCCTGAGCGTGCGAACACCTGTAATCGCGGGCAACTGGAAGTGCAATCTCCGCCTGGCAAGCGCCTTCGAGCTCGCAAACGGTCTCATCGAACGGATCGACCAGGTAAACGGTGTCGAGAAGGTGGTCTGTCCGCCGTTCCTGCTGATCCCATCCGTCGAAGTAGCGTTGACGCACACGACCATCAAGGTTGGTGCCCAGGACCTGCACTGGGAAGACGACGTCGCAGCGACCGGGGAAGTGGGTCCGCAGCAGCTCGAGGAACTGGTCGACTACGCGATCATCGGCCACTCGGAACGTCGCCAATATTTCTGCGAGACAGATGAATCAGTCAACCGCAAGGTGAAGGCCGCATTGGCTGCGAACGTTCAGCCGATCATGTGCGTGGGTGAGACGCTCGAGGAACGACAGCGCGGCGAAACCGAGGCCGTTCTCGTGCGCCAGACCCGCGCCGGGTTGGCGGGCGTTGCGCTTCCGGACGGATTCATCATCGCGTACGAACCAATCTGGGCAATCGGGACGGGGACCGCCGCGACCACAGAGGACGCCGCAAGGGCGATCGCCTGCATTCGCGAGGAGATCGGCCAGATGCTTGGGGAAGCCTCGGCCGAGACCGTCCGCATCCTGTACGGCGGCAGTGTCACCCCGGACAACACAGGGTCGCTCATGTCTGCCCAGGGAATCGATGGCGCCCTGGTCGGTGGAGCAAGCCTGAAGGTCGATTCGTTCTCCCGCATCGTGGAGGAGACCGCGCGCGTAGGCTTGTCGCGGCCCTGATCTGCCCCACGTCATTACGTCCGTGCCACGCAAACTGATAGCCTTAGTCGGAGCCACTGCCACCGGCAAGACGCGGCTCGGCATCGAACTCGCCAGAAACCTCGACGGCGAGATCGTGGGCGCCGACTCGCGGCAGCTCTACCGTCACATGGACATTGGGACAGCAAAACCCACCACGGAAGAGCAGACCGCCGCAAAGCACCACTTGATCGACGTCGTCGACCCGGATGAGCCCTTCAGCCTCGCACAATGGCTGGATCTGGCGCGGATGACTCTTGAGGACATCTGGTCTCGCGGCAAGCAGCCGGTAGTGGTCGGTGGCACGGGTCAGTATGTCTGGGCCCTGGTCGAAGGTTGGCGCGTGCCGCGCGTTCCCCCTCAACACGACCTCCGCCGAGAACTGGAGTCGCGTCCACCCGAGGACTTGCTGGCGGAACTGCAGCGCGTCGACCCGCAGGCCGAGGCTTACATCGATCCCCGTAACGTCCGGCGGGTCATCAGGGCGCTCGAGGTACAAAGCGCCACCGGCCTTCCCTTCTCGTACTGGCGAACAAGAGAGCCTCCCGAGTTCGACTCGAGTGTGATAGGACTGCACCTGCCTCGGTCGGAGCTGTACCGTCGAATCGATACCCGAGTCGATGCTATGTTCGTTGCCGACCTCGTCGGAGAGGTGCGTAGTCTCTTAGGCAGGGGTTACGCACGCAATCTTCCGGCGATGTCGGGAATCGGCTACCGAGAAGTCACCGCGTACATTGCTGGCGAATCCACTCTCGCGTCGGCCGTCGAGGATACGAAGACCGGCACTCATCGGCTGGCGCGACATCAGAACTCCTGGTTCAAGCGAGGGGACGACCGCATCAACTGGATCGCGGCGGATGATCGTGCGGTCGCCTCGGCCGAGGAGTGGCTGGGACGAGCGCCGCTATAATGGCGATTAGCCATGCCCAAACCCACTAAGGATCCCGGCCCGATTTCCTACAAGGCCACGATTGAGCAAGACGACGATGGCGGGGCTGCTGCCTGGGTCATCTTCCCGCACGACCTCAAGGAGCTGTACGGCATCGGCAACCTCGTACCCGTCGTCGCCACCTTCGACGGTATCGAATACCGTGGCAGTATCGCCAAGATGGGTCCGCGCCCACTGTTGCTCATCCGAAGCGACGTCCGCCGACAACTCGGCAAGGCGCGGGGAGACTCGGTCGAAGTGACCGTCACGTTGGATACGGCTACGCGAAAGGTTGACGTTCCGCCGGAACTTGCGAGGGCGCTCAATCACCGGCCGGGGGCGCGGAAGCAATTCGACCAATTTTCGTACTCGAATCAGCGTGAGTACGTCGATTGGATATCTTCGGCCAGGCGCGAGGACACGAGGGACCGCCGGATCGACAAGGCCGTCCGGTTGATCTCTGAGGGCAGACCTCTCAGGTAAGCCTGCGAGCGCAACGTGATACAAGAGTCTCCAGGCCAGAGTGCAGCCGATCAGTCTACCATCCAGCTCGACCGGCTCACCAAGTTCTACGGCAAGCAGCGCGGCATCGAAGACATCACCCTTGAAGTCCGGCGAGGTGAAGTCCTAGGCCTGCTAGGGCCGAATGGCGCTGGCAAGACAACTGCCATTCGCGTGCTGATGGGCTTCCTGCGGCCGAACTCCGGTAACGCCCAGCTCCTCGGCTTCGACTCCGCCACGCAGAGCGTGGAAATTCGGAGACGTGTGGGTTATCTACCTGGCGATCCCGCCCTCTATCCTTCCCTCACAGGTAGTGAGTTACTGCATCTCGCGATGCGAGCCAGGGCGCTCTCGCAATCAGTCTTCGCCGAGGACCTCGTCCAGAGTCTGGATGCAACGATGGATCGGGAAATGCGTAAGTGCTCGCGAGGCATGCGACAGAAGGTCGCTCTGGTCGCCAGCCTGTTCCACGATCCTGACGTGCTTATCCTCGACGAGCCGACATCCGGGCTGGATCCGCTCGCGCAAAGAGCACTGCTGACGCACCTCAACAAGCGTGCTGAAGATGGGCGCACCGTCGTCCTGTCGTCACACGTGCTCTCTGAAGTGGAGCAGATCGCAGATCGCGTCGCCATTCTCCGTGACGGGCACCTGATAACCGAGGATACGATCGAAAACATTCGCGAAAAGAAATATCGTGAAGTCACAATCGCCTTCCATGGACCAGCTCCATCCCTCGACGATGCGGGGGAGGTGGAAGTTGTTTGGCAGCACGAGAATCGCATCACCTTCCGAGTTCGGGGAGACGCGCGGACACTCATCCAGACCCTGGCGCGTGCTGACATCACAGACGTATCCATAACCGAACCGTCACTTGAAGAACTCTTCATCGACTTCTACCGAGGCGGATCTTCGAAGTGACCACGCTTGCCCGCGATCTCTTCGCGCGCTCTAGGATCTCACTCCTCTGGTGGATCATCGGTCTACTCTCGATGGCGGCATACGTCGTCGCAATCTTCGACTCTCTCGGCACGACCGAGTCGTTGAAGCAGCTCTACGATCAATACCCGGCAGCCATTCGTGAACTCTTCGGCGAGGCCGATCTCAGCACTATCGATGGCTGGATCCACATCGAACTCCTTTCGTGGATGCCGCTCGTCCTTGGCATGTACGCAGGCATCTTCGCCGCCGGTAACATCAGCCGCGAGACAGAACAGCACACGATCGACTTCGTGCTTGGCCTGCCGTTCAGCCGGTTGCAGTTCATCGGTTCCCGAATTGTTGTTGGGCTTGTCAACCTTGGCCTCATCTGCACCCTGGTCTGGGTGCTCCTCGTCGTCGAAGTAGCCGTCGTTGGCCACACCCCGTCGGCCGGCCGTTACGCGCTGGCCCTGTTGAACGCCTACCTCCTGGGCGTCGCCCTCTTGTGCGGCTACATTCTGATCGCCACTTTCACCGACGAGCAGAGCCGCCTTACCGGCATCGCCATTGGCGGAACGCTGGTCCTGTACATAGCGACTGGCGCGCTCAGAACGGCCGACGCTCCGGACTTGATACGCTGGCTCAGTCCCTTCGAGCACTACCACTCCGCGGGCATTATTGCCGGGAACGGGCCACCCTACGTCGCCTTTTCCGTCCTGATCATCGGAGCAATCGTCACCGGTGCCGGCGCCTTGTACTGGTACAATCGACGTGACCTCAGGGCATAGAAGGACATCAATGAAATTCGCCAAGATGCACGGAGCCGGCAACGACTTCCTTCTCATCGAATCCTCGGGCGAAGAGCGTGACTGGGAGCAACTTTCGCGCGCTATGTGCGACCGTCATTTCGGTGTGGGTGCAGACGGCGTGATGCTCTTGCTCCCCTCCAGGAAAGCGGCTGTCCGTATGCGTCTCTTTAACTCGGACGGTTCGGAAGCAGAGGTATCAGGAAACGGCGTGCGGTGCCTGATCAAGTACGTTGTTGAACGCGGAATCGCCCGGCCGAGCGATAGCAGAGTGACCATAGAGGCGGTTCACGATGTGCTCGAGGCAGACGTCACCATGAACGAGAGCGAAGTGCAGACCGTCCGACTCTCGATGGGCCCTCCCCGCTTTCAGCCGAACGAGATTCCGGTCGAGACGGACATGACCGCGCCAATCCTCGACATGCCACTCAACGTGGGCCCCGAAGCTATCAACATCTCCTGCGTATCGATGGGCAACCCGCACGCCGTGATGTTCATCGATTCTCCCGTCAACGGCTACTCCCTCGAAACTCTCGGTCCGCTCGTAGAGAACCACGAGGCGTTCCCGGCACGTGTCAACTTCGGAGTCGCCCGGGTCCTCGATCGCGGTCATATGGACGTGCGCGTGTGGGAACGGGGCGCCGGCGAGACACTGGCCTGCGGCAGCGGATGTTGCGCGGCTATGGTGACGGCCCGGCTTCAGGGCCTGGTGGGGGATAGAGTCGACATAACGCAGCCAGGCGGACTCCTGAGCGTGCAGTGGGATGGCGCCGGCGATGTCTTCCTGGGCGGCCCCGCGGAGTTTGTTTTCGACGGAGACTGGCCGGACTAACCCGCGCGCATAGACCGAGCGCTCGCTCGGATTCATCGATTGTTCACTTCCGGGCGGCATCTTATGGGCACACTCGCGCGTACTAGATATTAGCGAGGTGTGCAAAGCGATGCGTGACTTCCAGGCAATCAACGACGTCGAAACGGTGACCGTTGAGGTTCACGGCCAACTCCTGGACCGCGTCTCCTTTGAAAGCACGGCTCAGGCGGAGGGCTACAAGGCCGGAGTCCGCCGATGGGCTCGCGAGAAGGGAATTCTGGTTGGGATCTGGTCCCACCGGCCCTTCCAGAACCTCTCGCTTGGCGCCCCGGCTGCCCTGGCAGCCGGATCCCTCTAATTTCAACAGTATTCCGCAACCGCACCCCCCCACAAGCCGGGCCCATCGCACGATGGGCCCGGCTCTTTTCCTACTGTTGTGTAACGATCGCGAGATTGTTCGCGTAATATAGATGCCAGCTTTAGCCGGCCAGGGCAGGAGTCAAGACTATGGACAACGGCACAAGTGAGACGCTTACCGTTACTGACAATCGCACGGGGAGGACGGTTGAGATACCGATAGTTGAGGGGACGATTCGCGCCAGGGACCTCCGCCAGCTGAAAGCAAACGAGGGCGATTTTGGCCTCGTATCTTATGACCCCGGTTTTGCCAACACGGCCTCCTGTCGTTCAGCGATCACGCACATAGACGGAGACAAGGGAATCCTCGAGTATCGAGGCTATCCGATCGAAGAGCTCGCCGAGAAGAGCACGTTTCTTGAAACCGCCTACCTCCTCATATACGGCGAGCTTCCCACGCAGGTCCAGATGGACGAATGGGTACACAACATCACCTACCACACCTATGTCCATGAGAACATCAAGAAATTCATGGAGGGCTTCCAGTACGACGCCCACCCCATGGGCATGCTCGTTGGCACTGTAGCGGCCTTCTCCACCTTCTACCCGGACGCCAAGACCGTGATGGACTCCGAGTCTCGCGAGATCCAGACCCACAGGCTCATTGCCAAGATGCCCACGATCGCGGCGTTCACCTACCGGCACAACCGCGGGCTTCCGTACGCATACCCGGACAACGCTCTGTCCTACACCGGCAACTTCCTGTCCATGCTCTGGAAGATGTCTGAACCGCACTACGAGCCCGACTCGGTGCTCCAGCGCGCCATCGAAGTACTCTGGATTCTGCACGCCGACCACGAGCAGAACTGTTCGACCCATGCCATGCGTTCGGTCGGAAGCTCGCACGCTGATCCCTACTCAGCCACGGCGGCAGCGGCTGCGGCACTGTACGGCCCGCTTCACGGCGGGGCGAACGAAGCCGTCATCCACATGTTGCATCGCATTGGTGACAAGAGTAGGGTCCCCATGTTCCTCAAGGCCGTGGAAAACGGCGAGGAACTCCTCTGGGGCTTCGGTCACCGCATCTACAAGAGCTATGATCCGCGCGCCAAGATCATCAAACGCACCGCAGACGAGGTGCTCGACAGAACGCAGCCGAACCCTTTGCTTGAAATCGCCAAGGAGCTCGAACGCATAGCCCTGGAGGACGAGTACTTTGTCGAACGCAAGCTTTATCCGAACGTGGACTTCTACTCGGGCATCATCTACCAGGCACTCGGCTTCCCGGTAGATATGTTTCCTGTGCTATTCGCGATTCCACGCACCGTCGGTTGGCTGGCACAGTGGCGCGAGATGATCGACGACACCGAACAAAAAATCGCCAGGCCACGCCAGGTCTACGTTGGCGCTGATCGCCGCGAGTACGTTTCCGTTAACCAGCGCTGAGCCACTCCCTCTACGAAACCGTAAGGCCGCGCCGGACACGATCCAGCGCGACCTTACGAGAGTACGTCCCGCGGGTCCATGGTCGCTGTGGGCGACCAGAGTTCCCACCCTAACCCGACAAACTGTGACCGTGGCGACCGCTATCAACGTCAGCGTGATAGCGCACGAGGTCGTTCATGAACGCGTTGGTCCTAGAAGTATGGACGGCTGCAGAGCGTGAAATCCGCGAAGACCTTGTCTCTTCGGTGGTTCAACGCTACTTCGATGCGCCGCGCGGCTTCGGCTCTCTCCGCCTCGCTCTGCGAGTCACGGCGGCGCTTCGGCTCTTCTCGCTCGTGGAGGAGCGTCCACGGTTGGGTTACCTGGATGCTGCTGGCCTGTGTCATGTCACACCTCCGCGTGAGTTGCTTCTGCAGGCACAATAACCCGTAGGTTGCAGGGCCACTGTGACACGTGTCACGGATGGCGACGAAATTCAGAATCCCTGGAGGCGATGGTTCAGTTGTCGCTCAGGCGCGACTCTATGTCCTTCAAGAACGATTCGAGCTCAGGAGAAAGATCCTCGTCGGCGGGGACCTCACCGGACTCTGCCTGGGCGTCGTATACGCGCTCCAGTTCCTGCACCATCTCCCGTAATTGCAGATTCTCGGCAGCGGTCTCGTCCATGGCGACGCGTTGGCGCTCGGCTTCCTGTCGCAGCGCATCCAGCTCCAGCTCCCATCCGTAGTAGCCGGAGAGCAACTCCAACAGGTGGAGGAGGCCCCGGTAGTCGCGTTCCATCTGTGCATACGCGGGGAGTTGGAGCATGATCGTCGCTGTCGATATGTTGCTTTCCTGCACCATCCCCGGCAACATGGCCAGGATCGTCGTTGGCCCTTCGTAGTTACTCTCCTTCGCGCCCAGCCGCTGCAATCGCTCCCGGAGAGGCTCGCTACTGGAGCCACCACTTACCACCGGAGGCCTCGTGTGAGGGACAGGCGCGTACATCGAACCGACCAGCGTATAGTCCTGCACGTCCAGGTGGACCAGCAGCTTGTACAGCCCGTCCACGTAGTCCTCTCCC
Organism: uncultured Chloroflexia bacterium; assembly: GCA_963717065.1. Lineage (GTDB taxonomy): Bacteria > Chloroflexota > Dehalococcoidia > SM23-28-2 > RBG-16-64-32 > CAVQVC01. The sequence continues at coordinate 851,790 of CAVQVC010000001.1, forward strand.
CGGCTATGAGGCTCGAGCGCGTGCAGAAAGAGCCAGTCGCGTCCGTTCGGGTCTCGAGCCCGGTGCAGGTAAGTATTGGGTACCACAACCTGCCGTTCCCCGTGGCGACGAAACAGCATCGGCCGGTACCGACTGAAGTCATAGAATTCGCCCGGGCGCTTCAGTTTACCGATCTGCTGGCCTTCCCATGCCTGCTCCAGGAAGCTCAGAGCCATCGTTCCCACCGAACCGATATCGATCCACGGCTGCAGGGACATGAGCAGGCGAGCGTCGGTAACCTCAGTCAGCGGTTCTTCCAGTTCGAAAGGGCCGAGGTCGATCGCCATGAGCCTATTTTGTCACGAAAGGTGCGGCAGCGCTGTGGTGATCGCTATGATCCAAGTTCCTCAAGCCGCCTCTCCGCCTCCCGTACGCCGGCGAGGAACGCGCCACGGGCCATCAACGACTGCTCCTCCTCGGAGCGTGCGCGGAAGAGGTCGCGCCACAGCTCCCATGCCTCCCTGTTCGCAGGCTCTCCCTTGCGCACGAAATCAACCAGGTGGCAGGCCATCTGCAGATCACCGTCACCACGCAGCTTGCGGGCCCGATCAAGGATAGCCGTTGAACCGGTCGCGGCGATCAGCTCGGAAGCCACGTCGTGTGAGTGCGCGGGCAGCATATTCGCCGGGTCGCCATCGTACCAGCCGCCGTAAAGCCGCCAGACGTTCCGCGCGATGAATTCTGGATGGTCGTAGATCGGCCGCAGCCACGGCTTCCTCGTGTCGGGCCAATCGATCTCCCGAATGATGTCCTCCAGCCACTTTCCCTCGTTCATTTTCGTCACGACCTGGTCGTGGATCGAGCGCAACAGGTGAGCCGTGGACAGCAGGGCCTCTTCGATGCGCCCTCCCCCCTCCATCGCCGGTCCGTGACCCGGCAGGAGATGAAGGGGCTTGAGCGCAGCCATCTCTTCCAACGCGTCCGCCCAGTCCTTCGCGTATCGCTGGACCTTGTAGGGGTTGCCCGCGTTAGGAGAACACCACACGAAAGTGTCCCCGGTGCAAAGGACCCGTCTCGAGGGACACCAGACCCAGGTCTCGTCATCCGTCTCGCCGCGCGCGTGATGCAACTCGAAGGTGACACCGCCGATCGAAGTCGTCATCCCCTGATCGTGCGTGATGTCCGGGTAGTTCAGCGGGGCGTTAGAGAATCCGCGGAAGTCCTCTGGCATATCGAATTGTATGCGATTAATGAAGTCGTTCTGCCTGCCCAGCAGCTTGTAGCGGTCAAACCGCGGAACAACATCGCGATGTCCGATCGTCTTCGGGCGGCCGTCGCCTCGTGTCTCCGCCTCAGCGATGATTGCCCCGGCTCCAGTGCAGTGGTCGATGTGGCCGTGAGTGTACACGACGGCCTCGACCGGCGCCTGGCTGTAGTTGCTCCTCAGGTCGCCCAGCATTCGTGGCGCGAATTGACTGACTGCGGTGTCCACCAGAAACAAGCGCTCGGCGCATTCAAAGGCCGTCACATTCGCCATCCCGGGAAGAAAGACGACGCCGTCCGTCACGACATGTGACGGCCCCATAAAAAAGAAGGCGGCATCTTCTGGGGCGAGCTCTCGCGAAGACCGAAAGTTCATCGGTAATCGGTTCGTCGTCTCCTGTGTCATGAGCGCCTCCGGACATCGAGATGCCAGAAGTATATCAGCGCCACTCCTGGATCCATTCCCGCGAAGTCTGAAATAACTATGGGGTTCTAATTCCTGATTCAAATGTAATACGTTACCGTTTGATCTGTTGATATTGGTGGCGGTTCCCCCGTGCAGCGGGTGGGGCCGGGGCTCCGGGGAATGCGAGATATGAGGTGCGGCAAACCCGCTCCGGCGCCCGGGCTCCACCCGCGCACCATTTCGGGCAATCCTCCATCCAGCTTCGTGCGTTAAACTCAGAGAAATGGAGTACGGCAAGGAGCTGTCGCCGCCGGTCACCCCGCCTTCTCTCTTCGGGAGGGTGGTTCCCTACCTCAGACCAATTCTCCAATTCGGCCTCGCCGCGGCGCTCCTGGGTGGCCTCCTCTGGCGTGTCGACCTGGGTCAGGTGAGGGATGACCTCCGCGATGCCACCCTCTGGTGGCTGCCCATCGCCTTCGCGGCGAACCTCGGCTCGGACTGGTTTCGCGCGATCCGCTGGCAACAGTTCTTCGCGCCGATGAAACACCTGCCCCTTCCGTTTCTGTTTGCCACCGCTGTTCTCGGTGTCGCCTGCAACATAGTTCTACCCCTGCGGGCTGGAGAGGTCGTGCGGGTCCAGGTGCTGCGCCGCCGAACCGGCCTTGCCGCCGCCAAGATCGTCGCCACGTTATTGTCTGAGAAGCTGATGGACATCTTCGCCTTCTCGAGCTTTATCATCGTGGGCATCATCATGTACGAGGAAGCGCGTTTCATGTGGCCGCTGGCTATTGTGTACGGATTCGTCCTCCTCGGCGGCATCTACGGGGCGCGCTGGCTGGCTCGGCGGGTACGCGAAGGCCGGCAACCCCTCTTCGGCCAACCGGAGGGACGCTGGCGCGCCTGGATCGCAGGCGAGGTGCGCTCCTTTGGCGAAGGGCTTCAAGCATTTCGTAGCGCGAAAATCCTGATCATCGTCGCTCTGGCCTCGATCGCAGCCTGGACTTGCGAGGCGGCAATGTACTACGCCTGCGGTCAATCACTGGGCCTCGATGTCCCGCCGTTCGTCTACCTCTTGGTCGTGGTGACGGCGACCATCGTCGTCTCCATCCCGGTTACGCCGGCAGGACTCGGAGTCTTCGAGCTGGCGATCACGGGCTTGCTTGTGGCCTTTGGCGTCAACGAATCAGAGGCCGCTGCTTTCAGCATCTTCGCGCATGTCATGCTCGCTCTGCCGTACATCGTCTGCGGCCCCATCGCCGCCGTCGCCCTGCGCCTTAACCTGTCAGATGTATTCTTCCTGAGAATCTCCCCAGATGACGGTGCCACGCCGACCGAGGCGCGTGAGCTCTCCACTACTTAGCCGCAGCTCCGACTACTAGCTGGGTCGCGGCGTCCGTCGTGATTCGGTCGGTGTTGATCACCAGGTCGTAGTACGTGGGGAGTTCGTGCGACACATCGTACACACGCCGCAGAAAGTCGATGCGAGCGCGGTCGGACTTCTCGATTGCTTTTCGGGCCTCGTCTTCTTTCATCCCGGTCAGGCGGGCATACCGGGCGCTCCGCACCTCTGGCGATCCGGTAACCAGTACTCGCACAATACCCGGCGCGTCTCGAAGCGCGATGCTGCCTCCGTGCGCGAGGATGACGACCTTGCCGGCCTGCGCCGTCTCCCGGATCACCTGCCCGATCAGATCCTCATAGCTCTCGGACGCGCTCAAGACAACCGGCGTGTACGCGCCGTGCCCCGTCTCCATGGGTGTGGTTCCCATGTACTTCAGGATCCGGTCAATGAGTGACGGCGAAGTCTCCACCTTCGCAATAGTCTCCGGGGAAACGCCGGCCTTCTCAGCCGCCCTTTCGATAATCTCGTCGTCGATGAACCGGAACTGCATCTTCCCGGCGACGTCCCGTGCTATCTCCTCACCGCCGGCGGCAAGGGCACGCGAAATGCTGATTACACTGCAATTCAAGGGTCTCGCTCCGTGGCTCGAATCTATCTGGACGTGCGAAGTATACGCGACAAGCGCCTGGGTGTCGCCAACTAGATCCAACGGTGACGGCGGTACCACTCACCGGTGAGACGAGCGCCTTCCACGATGCTGACCGTCGGCTCCCAGCCAAGATCGCGCCTGGCGTCGGAGCTGTCGCATACCCAGTGGCTTTGGGCCATCTCGCGAACCTTTTCTCTCGTCAGGGAGACACCGCGCCGGGTGATTGCGCCAAACGCCTCGCTTGTGGTCGCAGCCAGCTCAAAGCTCCATCTCGGGCAGCTGATGCGAAGAGCACGATGCCCTACGGCTCCCTCCACCGCCTCGAGGAGATCCCGCCAGCTGTGCACAACACCGTCTTCGAGAGTGTAGACCTTGCCGCCGACATCCGCCTCGGCCGTCGCAGCCCGGACCACGGCGCACGCGACGTCTCTGCCATATACGATGGATATCCGGTTGTTGCCACCCATCAGGAGAGGGGCGACCCTGTATCGGGCGAGCTGAAAGAACGGGACAAGGGCGGGGTCCCGCGGTCCATAGATAGCCGGTGGCCGAAAGATGACCGACCTGGCCGCAACCGTTGACTCTCGAGTGAGCACCTCCCCGGCCAGCTTGCTCCTTCCATAGGCCGTGATCGGGTGAGGCGGGGAGTCGATCGGCCGTGGTTGGCCATCCGGGCTCGGACCGTGAGCCGCCAGGCTCGATACGTAGACGAACCGCTTGACGCTCTGCACTTGACGATCGATGGCCTGGAGTAGGTTGCTCGTCCCGGTTGCGTTCACCGCCATGAACTCAGCTTCGTTCCGCGCCTTAACAAGACCGGCTGCGTGAACCACTGCATCCACCCCCAACACAGCCGGTGGAAGCGAATCCCTGTCCGTGATGTCCCCTTCCGCTGTCTCGAACGGTATTCTCTTCACCCACCGGCGGCTGCTCGTACGCCGCATGAGGAGCCTGACCTCGTGACCTTCCTCGGTCAGACGGTCGGCAATGTGTGAGCCCAGAAAACCCGACGCTCCCGTGACGAGCACCTTCATGCCAGGGCCTTTTCGTATATGCGATAAGTCTTGTAGCGCTCCGCGTGGACTTTCTCGATCACGTTGTTGATCAGGCCGTTGTCCTCGAGCGTCCATCCAAACTCAGCCCATTCGTAGCCCCGCTCGGTCGCACCTCGATACATCTCGTCACACAACAGGTAAACCAGCCCCGCATACTTTCGGGAGCGATACTCCTTCTTGATCCCCAGGATTACTAGCCGGCCGGACTTGACCCGGCGCACCTTCAGGCGCCAGAGCAGCTTCACAAACCCGAACGGAAAGAGCCGTCCGTCGAGATCGCGGATGGCCTCATTCAGATTGGGGATCGCCATCGCCACACCCGCGGGGACCCCATCGATCTCGACGATAGGAACGATGTCCGGGTCAGCGACGAGCTTCAGGTCGCGCGCCAGTGCATCGGCTTCGCCGTCTGTCATCGGGACCGATCCCCAGTTCTGGGCGAAGGAGTCATTGTACAGCTCCAGGATGGTGCCCACCTCAGCCCGGAAGCGCTTCATGCTGGCTCGCCTGATCTTCACCTCGGGGCGGGAGCGCAGTTCCGCCGCCATTTTCGCCGGCGACCCCTCCGGCACTGGCTGAGCCTGCCAGCGCCAGGCGTACAGATCCTTGGCTTTCGTATATCCGCATGCCTCGACCAACCCCAGATAGTACTCATTCGTGTACGTCATCAATACCATCGGCGGGTGCTCGAATCCGTGAACCAGAAACCCGATCTCCCCATTGATCGAAAAGTTGAACGGGCCCCGGACCCAATCCATTCCTCTCTCGCGAAGCCACACCTCCGCCGCTTCGAACAAGGGTCGGGCAACAGACAGGTCGTCGATAGACTCGAAGAACCCAAAGAATCCTGTCCGCTCGTTGTGCAATCGATTGTGTTCGTGGTCAACCTGCGCCGTGACGCGCCCTATCACCTCTTGACCTCGGCGTGCCAGGAACATTTGCACGTCTGCGTGCTCGTAGAACGCGTTGTGCTTCGGCGAGAACGTCTCGCGCTGCAGACGCACGAGGGGGGGCACCCAGTTCCGGTTCCCTCGATAGAGCCGCCACGGAAGCTTGATGAATGCGTCCAGGTCAGCCTTGTCGGCAACCGGTGTGACTACGACGCTAACGTCCGTTGACGAGTTAGGGGATGAGACCGTGTTTTCGGCCAACTGTTTGGAACGTCTCCAGCGCCTGATCGATCTGGGCCGCGGTGTGCGTGGCCATGCAACTGGTCCGAAGAATAGCCTCTCGCATGTTGACGGCGGGGTAAATCGACGGGTTTGTGTAGACGCCGGCATCGAGGAGTGCCTTCCAGGCAGTCACAGTCGTGTACTCGTCACCAAGGTTCACAGGAACGATCGGCGTTTCAGATTGACCGATGTCGAAGCCCAGCGACCGAAGCCCCTCGCGCCACCTGTCGCCATTGGTCGTTAGTCGGGAGACTATGTCCGGCTCCTCTTCCAGCAACTCCAAAGCCGCCAGCGCTGCAGCTGTGGAGGCTGGTGGAAGGCTGGCACTGAACAACATCGAGCGGGCGAAATGTTGAATCCACTCGAGGACCTTCTCGGGCCCCGCGACATAGCCGCCGATAGAGGCAAGCGCCTTTGAGAACGTCCCCATCACGAGGTCCACCTCGGCGTCCATCCCGAAGTGGCTGGCGGTTCCGCGGCCGCCTTCGCCAATCACACCGATGCCGTGAGCATCGTCTACAAGAAGCCGCGCCTCGTGCCGTTGGCACACTTCGACGATCCCCGGCAAGTCCGCTATGTCCCCGCCCATGCTGTACACGCCGTCGATGATGACAAGTGCCGACTTTTTTCCAGCGATCCTCTTAAGTACCGAGTCGAGATGACGCGCGTCGTTGTGACGGAAGCGCACCGTTTCGCCCTCGGCCAAAGCAGCTCCGTCGTAAATACTGGCGTGGTCTGCCTTGTCAACGACTGCCACCGAGCGCTTATCGATCAACGATGAGATTGCGCCAACATTGGTCTGGTAGCCGGTCGTGAAGACGACGGCCCGCTCCTTGCGAAGGAAACGGGCGATCCGGTGCTCCAACTCTTCGTGCAGGTGGGTGGTCCCGTTCAAGAGACGAGATCCGGTCATCGAAGTCCCGTACTTCGTGATCGCTTCTCGCGCCGCCTCCACCACCTTTGGGTGCCGCGTCAAACCCAGGTAGTTGTTCGACCCGAACATCAGGACGGTCCGCCCGTAAATTTGAGCCTCGGGGCCGTCATTGTTGTCGAGCGCCTGGAAGAACGGATATATCTCGAGAGTCCGGGCCTGCTCGACGAGCTTGAAGCGGTCCATCTTAGCGAAGATATCCCGCTCGCTGGCGCCCTCGTAGCGCTCGCTTACCAGTCTTTCGATGGTCATGTCCGCGGGGCGCTCCGGAATCTCCATCGCTGCCTGCGGCGCTTCGTCTGCCTGGGACCTCGCGGGTTCGCTCATATCTATGTAGTCAAACCCACTATAGCATCGCCAACAGGGAGGCGAAACGCCCGCTCGTTCCGGATTGTGGATAGCGGGCGTGTTCAGCGCGCCTCGACTTGCCTCCAGTAGCGTGTGCTTACTGCCACAGGTTCAAAGCCCAGCGCGGCGTAAAGCTGCTTCGGTGTATCGCCGGCGTCGGCTATGATCAGGACATCTTGTGCGCCACGGTTCCGGGCGGCCGCGACGCAATGATGGATCAGTGCGGTGGCAATGCCCCGGTGCCGGAACTTCTGCCGCGTGAACAGGGTATCCACCTGCCCCATTCCGTCGATGCCCTCCCATGCATTGAAATATCCGGCTGGAGCTTGCCCCACATACGCGAGGAAATACTGCACAGGCGGGCATTTGCCACGGTCTACCCGCACCATGGCGTTGCCTACATCCGGCTCCGGCGAGCGCCCTTGCTTCTCCCGTCCCTCCAGCCAGTCCTCCAACTTGAGTTCCGCGAATTGCTCCCAGGCCTTTCCGCTGAGAACGGGCCGGATATCGAACTCTTTAGAAGCCCCGATGAGATCGCCCTCCAACAACATGACGAGACCTTCGTCGCGTTCGTAACCCTCCTGAATCAGCCGGCCGACAACCGCCGGATGTGTACGATGGTCAACATGAAAACGGCGATGCCCGAATCCCGCGAATTCCTGCTCAACTCGTGAGAATAGGGCGTCAATTTCCGCTAAGCTCGCCACCTGGATGTTGGCTACGTGGTTCGCGTCGTAGATCCGGGGCGCTTCCCGATTACGCACGAAAGTTGCGCCCGCGGCCTCGAAAACCTCATTCCCCAGCGCCACGTTCGCCTCATTGACATCCAGAGCGCGATGTATCTGTTCAATCGAGGGCATGAGGCCCATCATACGCGACCATATTTCGGGCAAAAAGAGAGGAGCGAGGTCCGGGGCGACCTCGCTCCTCGAGCGATATGGCGCGACCTCCTCCCGGGGTCGGTGCTGAACGGGCGGAGTTACGCGGGGCGGAAGGCTTGGGAAAAGCGAACGCCATCCTTCGTGAGGGGAGCGGCGGCGTCCTTAGACGCCGCCTTTACCAGGACCTCCTCTGGCTCGGCCTTCGTTGTCTTCGGGGCTTCCTCCACGGTCTCGCTTGCTTGTTCGCGGGGGGTACCGTCATCTACCAGCGCCACGACGGGCCGGTGCGTCACCTGCATGCTCATTTCGCCGCCGGTGAAGATGCGGATTCGATCGCGCTCGAATCCGGCTTCCAGAAGCGTTTCGACCAATCGTGCCGCCTTTTGTGGGCTCTCCGTGATACTGATCTCGCCGTGCTTGTCGTCTTCCTGATCGTAGATCACCACGAGTGTCTTACCTGACATTTGCCACCGCCTCCAAAGGGCTATACCAAAATCGCTCTGTGGCCAGTGTGCCACCCCCATCTCGCCAATTTCTCACCATAAAGTTACCGTGGTATCCAGTAACGCGAATATTGGTTGACCAACCCGGAACCTAACCCTATGTTGCAACGTGAAGTATGCCGGACATCGAAACGACTCTCGCCGAAATAGCCGCGGGCCGAAGAAACGATCCTTTGGCTCCGGTAACGGTGGTGGTTCCTTCCCACATCGCGGCTCTCCAGCTCCGCCGGCGTCTGGCTGAAGCCGGTGCCTTCGCCGCCGTGCGTTTCGAGGCGCTACCGCGCCTTGCCGAATTGCTCGCCGCCGGGCATCTCGCAGCGGTCGGGCGCGTCCCGCTTGCGCGTCCAATCGGCGATTATACAGCGGGTCAGGTAGCCCTCGAGTCACGCGGCGTCCTGGGGAAGGTGCGCGATCTTCCGGGCTACGCTCGGTCGCTCCGACAGGCATTCCGACGCCTGCGCCGCGGCGGAATTCGCGGGTCAGGCGACGTAAACGACCCTCGCAACACGGTCCTCTCAGAGGTGTTGCGTCTTTACGACCTTTACCGGAGCCAAACGGCGGCCTTCTACGACGAAGAGGACCTGTTCGACGAAGCCGCCGCCGTCGTCCGCGATGGGCGTTCGGGGATTATTGCGGACCTGGGTGCTATCTATCTCACGCATTTTCCGCTGGTCACCGCCGGCACCGATGCGCTCGTGGCGGAGTTTCGCGAAGGCGCAGCAATCAACGACGGGATCACGGATGCTGGTGTGCCTTCACAGACCCGACTCACCCTGGCGCCGGATCCGGCCAGTGAAGCTCGTGAGGTCGTGCGTGAGGTGATCTCGGCGATGGAACTCGGCATAGGAGTGCACGAAATAGCCGTTTTCCATGGGACTGACAGCTCCTACCCGAAACTCTTGCGTGAAGCGTTCCAGGCCGCGCGAATCCCGACCGTGACAATGCCGGGAACACCTCTCTCGGAGTCCCGCACGGGGCGCGCCGTCCTAGCCCTTCTCAACCTCCCGAACGAAGACTTTTCTCGCACCCGCACGATGGACTTCTTCTCGCTCGCTCCGTTGCGTGACTTCATCCCCGCAAGCGAAGGCTCACTGCGGCCACTGGCCTCAGCGTGGGATAAGACGTCACGCGCCGCCGGTGTCACCCGCGGGCGCGATCGCTGGGCGCAGGGCCTGACCACGTATGTTCACGATGCTGAGCTCCTGCTTGCCGAGGATCCGCGAGTATTGGAGAGCGAGTCCCGTCAACGGATGCATGCTTTCGAACGCGACCGCGCCAGAGATCTCGGGCTAGTAGTCGAATCCCTCATCGCCCGTCTGGACCCGCTCACAGGTGACCAACCCGCATCGCGATTCATTGCTTCGTTCAACGAAATGATCAAGGACTACATCGCCAGTGACGCGGAGGGGTACGAAGACGTGCTTCGGGAAGTCGAGCAGTTGGGCACGGTGGACGCCGTCGGCGGCTCCTTCAATCTTCACAGCTTCCACGAAGCGTTGCGAGCCAACCTGGAGTCAGGCGTTTTGAAGGAGTCCCGCCCGCGAATGGGAGATGGCATCCTGGTCGCTGACTACAGAATGGCCGCGGCTCTGCGCTTCCGCCACGTTGTACTCTGTGGCGCCTTCGAGGGGGCACTCCCTGCGGGCCCCGGAGCCGATCCGATCCTTGGCGACCAGGTGTGGAGCCGATTGCGGGAAGAACACCCGTTTGTAGAAGACGCCCCCGCCCGCATCAGGCGCGGCCGAGATGAAGCGGCCCTCGCCGTCAAGTCCGCCGCCGGCGGAACGGTCGTCTGGTCCTGCCCGCTGTACGAACCGGGCGCGACACGTGATTTTTACCCTTCCCCTATGATGGTTGCCGCTGCGACGGGTCTGGATCCCGAGATCCGGACCGCCACCCAACTCAGGCGCGCTGGCACTCGCGAATGGCTGCGCCGGAGCACCTCCCCAATTTCGAGCATGCTTAATGGGTCGCCGACGAGCGTGTCAGAAGTCGCTCTGAGGACGGCTGTGAATCACCGGAATCAGGGGCTCTCAGTTGATCACTCCCATCCTCAGTACCGGTCCATGCAGATGCTCAGCGCGCGCCGGAGCAACTCATTTACAGAGTGGGACGGGAACCTGGCGACCCTTGCCCCATCCGAGTGGTTGACAGTGCGTCCGAAGGTATCGCCGACTTCCCTTGAGCACTACGCGACCTGTGGGTTCCGCTACTTCTGTCGCAGCCTGCTCGGACTCACCATAGTGGACGAACCCGAGGAACGCGAGACGATAGACGCCGCCGCCCGCGGTTCGCTTGTGCACGATGTCCTCGAACGCTTCTTCGCACGGATGAAAGAACTGGGGCGTCCTCAGCCCGGGGAACCCTGGACGGAGGACGACCGCGCACTCCTGCTCCAATCGCTGGATTCCGCCCTCGGCGAAGCGAAGGCTCGTGGCCTCACCGGACGTGAGGTCTATTCCGCGCATGACGCCCGCGTACTCAGGGCGGACCTTATTCGATTCCTGGAGGAGGACAATGCGTTTCGGGCTGAGACTGGAGCTGTCCCCAGCGCGTTTGAGGCAGAGGTCCCTGAACAAGAGATCGCCGGAGTCTCAATGCGCGGACGCGTTGATCGCGTGGATGTCACGCCCGACGGTAAAAGAGCCTGGATTATCGACTACAAGACTGGTAGCAGCCACGAGTACAAGGACTTGGCGAAGGGGGACCCCCTGGGCGGAGGCAGCAAGCTCCAGCTTCCCGTCTATCTTGCCGCGGCCGGTAAAGCCAGTGAAGCAACCGCGCTCTACTGGTTCATCACACACCGCGGCGGCTTTGAGCGAATAGAGTTCGACGCGACTCCCGAGAACAAGCAACGCTTCCGAGACACCGTCGAAGCAATCGTTGAAGGGGTGCGCACCGGCGCCTTCCCCGCCTCTAGCGGTGAGGAGAATGACTACTTCGGCGGCTGGAACAACTGCCGCTTCTGCGACTTCGACAGGGTCTGCTCCCGCCGCAGAGACCAGGAACACTCGTTGAAGTCTTCGGACGCAGCGATGGGCCCCTGGTTTCGCGTCACCGAAACTGCGAGGCCTCCCGAGGCACTCGGATGACACAGCCACCCCTCATTCCGATCGACGACGAGGGCGCACGCAACCGGATCCGAGAAGCCCGTGAGGCCACCCTCCTCGTTGAGGCGGGTGCCGGGACCGGGAAGACCCGTGCGCTCGTTGACCGTGTTGTTTCGCTGGTGATCCACGGCACTTCCATCGAAAGGATCGCTGCCATTACCTTCACGGAAAAGGCCGCCACAGAGCTTCGAGATCGCATTCGCGGCGGGCTCGAAGAGGCGTTGTCCGAACATCCCGATCAGGCAGACCGACTCAATGACGCCCTTGGTTCCTTGGAGCGGGCCCAGATTTCCACGATCCATGCCTTCGGGCAGGCGCTCCTCCGCGGATTCGCCGCGCAGGCGGGTGTGGATCCGGGTTTCGTCGTCTCCGACGAAGTCAAGGCGGAAAGGCGGCTACAAGAACACTGGCGCACTTACCTGGACAACCTCGCCGGCGATGCGAATACTCGCGCTGCTATCCACAGGGCTCTTGGTGTCGGGCTTCTGCCCCGGGATATCGAGGCTCTCGCCCGAGGCCTTACCGCTCGGGCGGAGCTGCTGCCCCTGTGGAGAGACAATCCTCCTGGGCCGAGAGCCTTGCAGTGGCCCGACCTTGATGTCCTCTCCCACCGTCTTGATGCGCTTAGAACCACAGATGTCTCTGCCGCCGACGAATTGCGAGTCCGCGTCGACAGGATCATCGCCCTGGTGAAGGATCTCATATCGACCGCTGAAGCAGATCGCGAGATCATCCTCGCCTCGGCATCGGCTCTGCTCACGACGAAGTTTGGCGTGAGCAGGGCAGACATCTGGGACGGGCGCATCGGCGAAGTGCGCGAAGTGGCTCGAGAGACTTGCGAGGATTTGAACGAAGCGCTCAGTGCCTGCCGGTGTCAGGCGCTCTTTGATCTCATGCCGGTCATCGTAGCGTTCGTGGAGCGTGAGGCCGAGGCCCGCGGACGCGATGGCGAGCTCACTTTCGACGATCTCATCCTTCGCACGCGCGACCTCCTCAAAGACGACGCGGACGCCGTTCGTTCCTTGCGTGAGCGCTACGATACGCTCCTCATCGATGAATTCCAGGACACAGATCGACTGCAGGTAGATATCGCTGTATCTTTTGCCACTAACCCCTCAAGCGGTCGCCTCGATCCCGGGAGGCTCTTCCTCGTCGGCGACCCCAAGCAGTCCATCTACCGTTTCCGGCGCGCCGACATGGGCATCTACGCCCACACACGCGATCTCATCCAGCGAGAGGGTGGCGACTTCCCGGTGCTCTCAAAAAACCGCCGGTCTCGGACCGAAATAGTCCAGTGGGTAAATCGCGTATTCGAGCAACTGATCGGTAGCGGGGGGATCCAGCCGTCCAACCGCGCTACCTACCCATCTTCGAGGACCGTGGCGACTCCCAGACAGGTCCTGCCGTTGGCTCGTTCGGATATGAGGTTTCGGACGGGAGAAACGCGCGTGAGGTCAGGCAGTTGGAGTCTACGGATGCCGCCTCGATCTGCCGAATGGCTGTGAGCGACCAGTGGGAAGTTTGGGACTCCTCAGCCCTGTCTTCGCGCCCCGCCCGATATCGTGATATCGCCCTCCTGATGCCGGCGCGCAATGTGCTTGTGCCCCTCGAACGCTCCCTTGCGGAGGGTGGCGTCCCCTACAGGGTCGAAGGCGGGAGCCTCGTCTACCGAACCCAGGAAGTACGTGACCTTATCAATTGCCTCGCCGCAATCAACGACCCGGCCGACGAGGTCGCCATCGTCGCGGCGCTGCGAAGCCCCGCGTTCGCCTGCTCAGATGTCGACCTGGCCGTGCACCGTTCTTCCGGGGGCGCCTTTAACTACGTGCGTCCTGATCGAGACGGTGGCGAGGAGCGCGTCAATACGGCCCTCGCTGAGCTCGCCAGGTACCACGAAGATCGCCATGGCGATTCATTGGCCGCACTCGTCGAGAGGTTCGTCGCTGAGCGTGGCCTCGTGGAAACCGGAGTGCTCGATCGCGGCGACCGCGACAGCTTTAGACGGATGCGCTTCGTGGTCGAGCAGGCCCGCGCTTTTGAGGCCGCCGGCCCAGAGAGCCTGCGTGAGTTGATCTCGTGGCTCGAAAGTCGCAGCGCGCGGGAAATCCTGGACAACGAAGGGGCAGGACTGGACGATGACGAGGACGCCGTCCGAATCTTGACGATTCATGGCGCCAAGGGCCTTGAGTTTCCAATCGTTCTTCTGGTTGGGTTGGGAACACAACCCAATAACAGAACGGAAAACTATCTTGCCGACCTCGCCAGTGGGGAGGTCGCTGTGTCCATCGGCCCAGAATCGGGCAATCGCAGGTTCCAGCTTGGCGAATGCGAGGCTCTGGGAACGCTCGAGCGGGCGCACTCTGAAGCCGAGTTCGTGCGAATGCTCTACGTCGCCGCCACGCGCGCTCGAGACCATCTGGTGTTTTCTCTGTATCGCAAGAAGGGCATGTCGCGCAGCGCTGCAGGATTGTTGGAAGGTGTGGGAGCAGACCGCATCGCTGACCGACTACAACCGTCCCCGACTGACATTCCGGCGAGCGGGGGCAAGCTGGCTGGCCTCACCGTGGACCTCCCGGCCGAATCCACCCCGGAAGCGTTTGCCGCCTCTCGCGACGTTCTCGTTTCCGCAACCCGCCGCAGGGTCTATACAAGCGCAACCGCTGAAGTCAGTGAGACCGCCGATCGCGCCTCCCGCAAAGAAGATGCGGGCGACGCCGCGGAGCCCTGGGCGCGAGGTCGCGGCGGCACTCGCCTTGGCCGCGCTGTACATGCCGCTATACAGAGCCTCCCATGGGACGCAGAAGACTCCGAGGTCCAGGCCTTCGCGCGCGCTCAGGCAGTCGCAGAAGCCATCCCGGGACGTGTCGCCGACGTTGCTCGCCTGGTCCGCAGGGCACTGGCGTCAGATGCAGCCGGGCGCGCCATTGGTGCAACGCGGGCGCTCCGGGAGGTTCCCTTTGCCGTCCAGTCCGGCGACGTTACCCTCGAAGGATTCATAGACCTCGTGATCGATTCCCCGGATGGGATCGAGATCGTCGACTGGAAGACCGACCAGATCAGCGGCTCCGATGTCGAGGCCAGGGTTGCCGACTACGCTCTCCAGGCAGGGCTCTATGTGTGGGGCCTTCAGGCCGCCGTGGGACGGCCGGTCAACCGTGTCACTTACGTCTTCGTTAGCGCCGGCCGCGAAATTTCCCCGGGTGATCCCGCGACACTCGCCGACCAGGCGCAGCGCCACCTCAGCGCTCGCTCGGCGGCAACTCGTCAGAGCCAGAGCCCATTCGCGTAACCGGCTTGTGTGACGGTCGTCACGGACAAAATCCGTCCCGGCTGTGCCATAATGCGGGCCAGCGAGCGAAATGAGGGGGAGTCGGTAGTGGCTCAACATCCGATTGAACTGATACTGCTCAGGCAGTGGGCAAGCTATCTGACCATGCCGATTTTTGTGGTCGGCGCAGACGGAAAACTCGTGTACTACAACGAACCTGCGGAGGTTCTCCTTGGCAGGACGTTCGACGAGATGGGCGAATTGGCGCTCGACCAAGCGTCAACGGTATTCGAGATTGCGCACGAGACTGGCGAGCCGATGATGCTTGACGAGTTTCCCCTGGGCATCGCCTGGCTCGAGCACAGGCCTGCTCATGGCCGCGTGCGGTACCGAGCGCTTGACGGCCCCTGGCGTATAGTCGACGTGACCGCAATCCCCATCGAAGGTCATGACGAGCAGCACTTGGGGGTCGTCGCGATCTTCTGGGAGGTTAACTCACATTGAACGTCACGCTTTGGGGTACCCGAGGCTCGCTGGCCGACGCCGGACCTCAGACGGTCCGCTACGGTGGTAACACCGCCTGCGTCGAAGTTCGCGGCGGGGACGGCACGACTCTCGTCCTGGACGCCGGAACCGGCATTCGGCGCCTCGGAACCAACCTTGGCCTCGAGACGAAGCGTGTTGACATTCTGCTCACGCACCTGCATATGGACCACATCGTGGGACTCGGATTCTTCGCACCCTTGTACCAGGCAGGCATGGAGGTACACATTTGGGGCCCGCCCTCCGCCACGCAGGGTCTTCGCTCCAGGCTCGCCCGATATATGTCACCGCCTCTGTTCCCGGTCCTTATCCGGGACCTCCCTTGCGACCTGACTATTCACGACGCGCCTCGCGGCGAAATCCGTATCGGCGAAATGTGTATCGAAGCCGATCTCGTGCTCCATCCCGGGCCAACGATGGGATTCCGCATCGCCGAGGGTAATTCCGTCGTAACCTATCTTCCCGATCACGAACCCGCGCTTGGCGCCCGCCGGTTTCCCTTGCCCTCGCCGTGGACGTCGGGGTACGCCCTCGCCAGGGATGCCGACCTGCTGATTCATGACGCACAGTATGGAGACGACGAGTACGAGACCCACATCGGATGGGGTCACAGCACGATGTCCCAGGCGATGCGCTTCGCCACGATGGCTCGGGCGCGGCGGGTAGTAACCTTCCACCACGACCCGGCGCACGACGATGCCTCGCTGGACGCTCTCGTGGACCAGACGCAGCTCGAGTGCGAATGCGACGTCGAGCTCGTCGCAGGTACTGAAGGCGCGACTTTCTCGGTAACTTCTTAGGGCCCACCCGAATCGGGGATTGTGCAGAACGGCGCATCTTGTTGCATACTTCACCCGTCAACAGCGATCGGGACCGGATTTGCGGAAGGAGCAACTGATGCCCGCAAGGCCCAGACAGCGTGCTGTCCTACCCGACGACGTGTACCTCTTGAAGAACGTCAGCGATCCACAGGTGTCACCTGACGGCAAGCAAGTGGCCTACTGCGTTACCTGGCCCGACAAAGAGGCAAACGAGAACCGCGTCTCCGTCTTCGTAGCGGCTGCCGACGGCCGCTCTGAGCCTCGTCGCTTTAGCCAGGGAAACAAGGATCATAGCCCTCGCTGGTCACCTGATGGCCGTTACCTCGCGTTCGTGTCGGATCGGGGCGAGAAGCCCCAACTCTTCATAGCACCCCTGTCAGGTGGTGACCCGCGGAAGCTAACGTCCGCTCCTCACGGTGTCGGCCAGCCCGCGTGGTCACCGGACGGCACCAGGATCGCCTACACTGCCCGCATCGGGGCGTACAAGGATCCGAAGGAACGCAGCACACACGAGAAGGCGGAACCGCGGATCATTCGGGACCTCAGGTATAAGCTCGACGGAGTCGGGTTCTTCGACAATCGCCGTACACATCTCTTCGTCGTGGACGTCGAAAGCGGCGATTCAACGCAGATTACTGGCGGCGATTGGAATGACGATCAGCCCGCCTGGTCGCCGGACGGGAAGACCATCGCCTTCGTCTCTGACCGCGAGCGTGAACGTCACGCTCGCCAGTGGCGGACGGACGTTTACGTTGTGCCTTCCAGGGGCGGAAACACTCGGAAACTCACACGTAGTCTTGGTTCGAGCGCGCAACCCGCTTTCTCCCCGGACGGACGACACATCGCCTTCGTTGGCCATGAACAAGGCGATGCCGGTCTTTCGAAAAACATGCACCTCCTGGTGCTTCGGGCAGCCGGCGGTGCACCACACTCTGTCAGCGAGTCTCTCGACCGCCCGGTAGCCGGTTGGCCGATGTTCATGTTTGGACGGACCTTCCAGTGGGCACGAGATTCGGGCGCCTTACTGTTCATTGCCGGCGATCGAGGGAGGCTGAGCATATACCGTGCGGGGCTCGGGAATGGCTCGGTCAGCAAAGTGCTCGATGGCGAGCGCCAGATAGAGGCATTCGCACTCTTCGCGGACGGCAAGCGCGTCGCTTTCACGGCTATCTGGAGCACGGAACCGGGAGAGCTGTACATAACATCGTTAGCCCCGCGTTCGCGTGAGTCGCTGCTGAGTCATGCGAATGACGCCATTCGCCGCGCCGTCAAGACCGGACCCCTCGAGCGATTTTCGTACATGGGACCGGACGGGCTCGAAATCGAGGCCTTCGCGCTCTATCCGCCAGACTATCGGCCGGGCAGACGCTATCCGCTGGCCGTCAACGTGCACGGTGGGCCTCACAGCGCACACCCCGGATCGCGCGCTTGGGTCGAGTTCCAGGCGCTTGCCGGAAGGGGCTACGTCGTGCTCCTCCCCAACCCACGTGGGAGTACGACTTACGGCGAAGCATTCAGCGAAGCCTGCGTTCGAGACTGGGGAGGGAAGGACTACGAGGACGTCATGCTCGGCGTCGACGAGTTGGTGAGGCGGGGCATCGCCGACCCCGATCGCCTATACCTCGGAGGCTATTCATACGGCGGGTTTATGACTTCCTGGGCTATTGGGCACACCAACCGCTTCCGTGCCGCAATGGTCGGCGCGCCGGTCTCCAACCAGGTCAGCATGTTTGGCACAGGCGACATTCCATTGTTCGATATGCATGAGATCGGTGGAACGCCACAAGACAACCCGGAAGAGTACGCCTTTCGCTCACCCGTCTCCTACCTGGGGAATGTCGAAACGCCTGTGCTCCTTGTCCACCACGAGGGCGACCTGCGCTGCCCAATCGGGCAGTCCGAGGAGATATTCCACGCCCTCAAGGCCCGCGGAAAGAAGGTCGAGTTCGTGCGCTATCCGGGTGGCTTCCACACCTACAATACCCACGCCCCATCGCAGGCAGTTGATCGGATCAAGCGCACGATCAACTGGTACGAAGCCCACGCTCCGCGCAAGAGCCGCAATAAGGCCCCCGCAACAAGGAGGGTGACCACCCTTCGTGTCTAGGGTCTGCCCTTCCTGCACCGCCGACAACCCGGAAGACGCCGCCTTCTGCACCAGGTGTGGGACCAAGCTCGAGGCCTCCTGTCCCCATTGCGGCCGTATGAGCCCCCCGCTGAGCATATACTGCGCGGGTTGCGGCCAGAAACTTCCCGCTTCGGATGCCCTCGGCGGCCCCGCGGAAGGCGCGGCGCCCAGCTCCTACACACCCCGCCATCTCGCGGAAAAAATCCTCCGCGACCGGGCATCGCTCGAGGGCGAGCGTCGCAACGTCACGGTGCTGTTCTCCGACGCTATGGGTTTTACACCAATGGGCGAGGCAATGGACGAGGAAGAGCTCTACCAGCTTATGCAGGGCTGCCTGAGCTGCATGATGGAAGCCGTCCATCGCTACGAGGGCACGGTCGTAAGCTTCACCGGTGACGGCGCCATGGCTATTTTTGGCGCACCCATCGCCCACGAAGACTCGGCGCGCCGCGCGCTGGCTGCCGCGCTCGAGATGCAGATCGCGCTCAGCGACTATGCTTCCGGCGTCAAGCAACGGCACCCCAGCATCGACTGCAAGTTCCGGATCGGACTCAACACCGGCCCGGTTGTGGTGGGCAAGATATCGGATAACCTCGCCATGGACTTTACAGCGATCGGCGATACCGTGAATCTCGCTCAGCGCATGGAGAGTGTTGCCGAACCAGGCTCTGTCTACCTGACCGAGAGTACGTACAAACCGGTCGCCGACTACTTCGAATGTGAACCCCTGGGCGCGCTCTCCGTCAAGGGCAAGTCAGCGCCGGTGGCCGCCTACAAGGCGCTGCGGGAGAGAGCGGCTCGGAGCCGGCTGGAGGTGGCTGCCGAGCGGGGGCTGACGCCTTTCGTCGGCCGCAAACAGGAGCTGTCTGTCCTCCGCGGTTACTACGACCAAGCAACGCGCGGCCAGGGCCACGTCGTGTTCGTCACTGGCGAAGCGGGCCTCGGCAAGTCGCGCCTCCTTCTTGAGTTTCGGCGCTCCCTCACGGACGAGCCGGTCCGTTGGCTGGAAGGTCATTGCATTAGCTACGGGAAGAACACCCCGTATCTGCCTATGGCCGACCTTGTGAAGCGCACTTTTGGTGTCGAGGAACAGGATTCCGAACAACGCATCATCAGTCGCATGGACGACGGTGCCGCGAGCTGGGACGCCCCCAGTCGGGAAACCCTCCCTTACCTGAAGTACATCCTGAATGTCGATTCCGGCGCGGACGTTTCGGCGATGGATCCGAGGGAGCGTCAGGCCGGCATCCTGGACGCCTTGCGCGCGCTGGTCATGGAGGAGAGCCGCCGCCGTCCGCTGATCGTCCTTATCGAGGACCTGCATTGGGCAGATGAGAAGAGCGTGGATGCGCTTCGCGCCCTGATCGACATCGTCCCCTCAGCGTCTGTCCTCATGCTGATCACTTACCGGCCTGGGTATGCTCACTCTCTTGGGGAACGCACGTATTTTAGCCGCCTCTCGTTGAGCGTCCTTGCCGCCGGCGAGAGTGAAACGATCGTTTCTCAGGTATTGCAGTGCGATTCGCTGCCAGCTGGACTGAACGACCTGATTGTCGCCAAGGGAGAGGGGAATCCCTTCTACGTCGAGGAAGTCACAAAGGCCCTTGTAGAGTCCGGCGCCCTCAAGGGCTCAAATGGCTCGTACACCCTGGAGCGTCCGCTGGCCGATGTTCGAGTGCCGGACACGATCCAGGAGGTGATTCTCAGCCGGATCGACCGTCTCGAGCGTGAGGCGCGCGACGCCATCCAACTCGCATCCGTCATCGGCCGTGAGTTCACCGTCCGTTTGCTGGACCGAATCGCTGACGTCGAGTCGGAGATGGAGGAGCTTCTCTCCGGGCTAAAGACTCTCGAATTGATCTACGAGAAGGCCTATTTCCCCGAACTCTCCTACATGTTCAAGCACGCGCTGACGCACGATGTCGCTTACTCAACGCTCCTCGCCGAGCCGCGGCGCAACCTGCACCGTCTCGTCGGTCGGGCCATCGAGGAGTTGTACCCGGACCGTATCACCGAGCACTACGAGGCGCTCGCGTACCACTACTACGAGGGACAGGACTGGGAGAAGGCGCTCCGTTACCTCGAACAAGCCGGGGACAAGGCGGCCGCAGCTTACGCCAACCAGGATGCCCTGGACTACTACGCTCGGGCGATCGAACTCGCCGACCGGGAGGGGGGATCCGACGTTCTGAGGGTTGGACTGACGATCGCCGAGAAGCGCGGCCTCGTGAATTTCGGAATCGGCGATCCGGATGCGGCCGTCGAGGACTTCAGCCAGATGCGGCGCTTCGCGGAAGCGGTAGGCGATGAGCGGTTACAGGGCATGGCGACATGCTGGAGAGGGGAGATGAACCTGTTTGGTAGCGATCCCGAACGGGGGGAGCGGGACTTGCGGGAAGCGCTACGGATGGCTGACGAAGGGCATCAGGATGTGCGTGCGCGGGCGAACACCTGGCTCGCTTCAATGCTCCTCATTTACGGCCACAACCAAGAGGCTCTTGCGATGCTTGAGGAAGCGGACGCAATCGTCCCCGAACTCGCCGATTCCTTCACGCAGGGGTTTTGGGCGTTCCTACGGGGCATGATGTATCGTTGGGAATCCCACCCCGACCGCGCCCTCGACCACCTCCAGCGCTGGAGCACAGCGCTGGACGCGAATCTGGTGAACCAGGTGGGAAGGCAGTGGAACGAGGCCCTCGCGTTCTCCGATAAGGGCGAATACAGCGAGGCCCTGAAACGCCTCTACGGAGCCCTCGCCACCTGCGAGCGCACCGGCGAATTGCTGATGCGGGCGCGCGCGGAAAACACCGTGGGTTGGGTGCTGGGTGAGATCCAGAACCACGAGAAAGCCATCGAGTGGAACAAGCGATCCGAAGGGACAGCGCTTCAGATCAACGCCCCGGACCCCGAGATCGAATGCAACGCCAGGTTGAATCTCGGTGACAGCCTCCTCGCCCTCGGCAGGACAGATGAAGCGGAGCGCTACTACCGAATGGTCGACGACGTGGTGCGAAACCCCGGCACCACCAGAGAGCAGTTTGCGCAGTGGGTGTACTCTCAGCATTTCTTTCATAGCTACGGAGAGTTCTGGTTGGGTCGCGGCGATCTCGACAAAGCTCTTGCGCTGGCTGAGGAGTGCATAAGACTGGCGGAGTCTACCAACCGCCCGAAGAACGTCGTCAAGGGGCGAAGACTGCACGGGCAAGTCTTCGCCGCGCGCGGTCGCCTGGAAGAGGCGCAGACGGATATGGAAACCGCACTGGAGTTGGCGCAAGGGGTCGGGAATCCGCCACAGCTCTGGAAGACCCGAGACGCGCTAGGTGAATTGCGCCTGCTACAAGGCCGCGACGGCGATTCTCGCGAGGAGTTCCACGCCGCAATGAACGTTATTGAAAACGTAGCGAAGGGGCTTGACGACGCGTCTCTAAGAGAGACTTTCCTGTCATCGCCGCACGTGGAGGGGATCCGGCGCCGGGCTTCGTCCGGCTGAGGGATGCCCGACCCCGTCCGAGCACAAAGGAGGGCCAGACATGGATGGACAAATTTTTGTAGGGGATGTCGAAATCACCTGCATAACCGATGCCACCGGACCGTTTCCCGTCAAGCTCGCCGCTCTCTTCCCGAACGTGACGCCCGACCAATGGCGTATCTACCGCCGCGATTTTCCCGAGGCTTTCGTCGACCCCGAGACGTGGCACGCCCATGTCGCCTGCTACTCGCTCAGGACCAAGGACCGTACGATTCTGATCGACGCCGGCCTTGGCCCCTCGCCGGATGCATTCTTTGGCGAAATGCGCGGCGACCTCCTCCATCAGCTGTCTATCGCCGACGTCAAACCGGAGGATGTCGACACCGTCTTCTTCACACACGCACATCCCGACCATGTCGGATGGAACCTCACTCCGGAAGGCAAGCCTACCTTCGAAAACGCTCGCTACGTAATGAGCGAGACCGATTGGAACACCTTTCAGGACCCGGAAGTTCAGAAGGCCCTACCGATGACGTACGTGAATGAGACCCTCACGCCGCTGCAAAACCTGGGAGTTCTCGACCTAATCAACGGAGAGACGCAGCTCAGCGACGAAATCACCGTTCTGCCCGCTCCCGGGCACACCCCGGGCCACATGGTCGTCACTATCTCATCGCGTGGCCAGAAGGCCATGATTCTCGGCGACCTCATGCTCCATCCCGCGCAGGTATCGGAGCCTGATTGGGCTTCGATCTTCGATATGGATCCCGAACAGGCGGTGGCGACGCGGAGGAAACTGCTTGGCCGACTCGAGATGGACGCCATCACCGCCGCTCAATGCCACCTCCCGCCGCCGGGTTTTGGCCTTGTGGTCCGCACGGAAGGGCGCCGCCATTGGCAGCCCCTTGAGCGGCTGAACTAGCTCACTCGCCTCGCTTACGGAGGCGCGCCGCATCGGCGATTACGATCTTACGGCCCTGGTTCTTGATCAACCCTCGGCGCCGGAAGTCGCTGAGATTCCGGTTCACGCTCTCCCGCGTGACGCCGATCATGTTCGCGAGCTCTTCCTGGGTCACGGGCAGGTCGATCAGTATGCCGTCGGCCCGCTCCACTCCGTGAGAAGACGCCAGCTCCACGAGCTTCTTCGCGAGTCGCCCCGCCACATCCAGGAACGCCAGGTCTGATGCCATCTCATCGGTCTCTCGCAGGCGCCGCGCCACCGCTTCCAGCACCGCCATTGCCGCCGCTGGCCGCCGAGTAATCAGCGCGATGAAGTCGGCTCTCTCCAGCGTGAGAATAGTCGCCTCACCGACTGCGGATGCACTCGCCGACCTGGGCTGACCGTCGAGCAACGATATGTCCCCGAAGAAGTCGCCGGTGCCGAGGACTGCCAGTATCAGGTCGTTCCCCTGCGCGCTGGGCAGATATATGCGGACGGAGCCGCGCTCGACGATGAACAGCGCGTGACCCGGCTCTTCCTTCTGGCAAACTATGTCCCCTTTTCGGTAGCGCCGCCGAGAAACCGCGGCGGCCAACGCCTCGCGATCGGCATCCGTAAGACCGGCCAGAAGGGGTACCTTGCGAAGCAGCTCTGCGCTTGTTGTCATTTGCCCAGATTTTCCACTGTCCAACAATCACTGTCCACTGATAGGATTACCGCATGGTCAAACTGACGTTCTGCGCGCGCCGCCTCCCACACATGTCCCTCGAAGAATTCCAGCGTTACTGGCTGGAGAACCATGGCCCTCTGGTGCGGGATCGGGCAGCTGTTCTCAGGATCCGGCGCTATGTCCAGGTGCACCGCCTGGACACGCCCATCAACGAGGCCATGCGCGCGAGCCGCGACACCGCTGATGCCTACGACGGCGTCGCCGAGCTCTGGTGGGACAGCGTGGAAGACCTCGTTGCCGGAACCTCCTCCGAGGAGGGAAGACAGGCCGGGAGGGAGCTGCTGGACGACGAACGCAAGTTCATCGACCTTCGCCGCTCGGCCCTCTGGATCGGCGAGGAGCACGAAGTTGTCCCCGGCTGATGCGCCCCCGCTTCTGGTCGGGCTGCCGCCGCTAACCGATGACCGCTCTCGCGTCCTCGTGCTCGGCTCCTTCCCCAGCGAAGAATCGCTTCGGCGGCAACAGTATTACGCCTTCAGCCGAAACCAGTTCTGGCCAATTATCGGGGAACTCTTTGGGATTGACACACACAGGCCCTACGCCGAGCGTTCCGGGACGTTGCTCGACAACCATGTTGGCGTGTGGGATGTGATTTCTAGTTGCATCCGAAAAGGAAGCGCAGACCAAGCGATTCGGGAAGATCAACCAAGTGACCTCCTCGGGCTTGTCGAGCGTCATCCAGGCATCGAATACATCGCTTTCAATGGCGGTAAGGCCTGGGACACGGCGACGAAGGATGTTCCACAACTGTTCATGCTGCCCCGAATCCAATGTCACCGCATGCCCTCCACCAGTCCGGCCCACGCCGGGATGAGCTTTGCCGAAAAGGTGGAGCGTTGGTCAATACTCAAGCACTGGCTGGAGGCCTGATGCAGCTCGCCAATCGTGTCGACCAACTCCCCGCGTACCTCTTCGCCGAAATCTCACGCAAGATCGCCGAGAAGCGCGCACAGGGCGTCGACGTCATCTCGTTCGCCATCGGTGACCCGGATGTACCAACTCCAGCGCACATCATCGATTCACTCACGGAAGCCGCGCACGATCCTGCCAACCACCGCTACCCCGAAAGCGAGGGCTTGCCCGAGCTGCGAGAGTCGATGGCTCGCTGGTACGACCGCCGCTTCGGCGTGCAACTGGATCCCTCCACCGAAATCTTGCCGTTGATCGGCTCCAAGGAGGGGATCGGGCACATCGCCCTCTGTTTCATCGATCCCGGCGACCTTGCGCTCGTACCCGACCCGGGCTACCCCGTCTACTCCGTTGGCACATTGTTGGCCGGCGGCGAGCCATACTTCCTCCCCCTCGTCGAGGAGAACGACTTCCTTCCGGACCTCAACGCCGTCCCAGAGGACATCGCGCAGAAAGCCAGGGTCCTGTGGCTGAACTACCCCAACAACCCCACCGGAGCCGTCGCTGACCTCGACTTCTTTGACAGGGCCATTGCGTTCGCTCGGCGTCATAACCTGGCCATCCTTCACGATGGCCCCTACTCCGAAGTCGCCTTCGACGGATACCGGCCTGCCAGCTTCCTGCAGGCCGAAGGAGCCCGTGACGTCGGCATCGAGTTCCACTCGCTTTCCAAGTCCTACAACATGACCGGCTGGCGCATCGGGATGGCCGCCGGAAACGCGCAGATCATCGACGGCCTCATGCGCGTCAAGTCCAACCTGGACTCCGGAATACCGCAGGCCATTCAGCGGATGGCAATCGCCGCCCTCGAAGGCCCCCAGGATTGCATCGAGGAGCACAACGCCATTTATCAGCGGCGGCGTGACCGTCTGGTCGCCGCCCTAACGAAGCTCGGGCTGCGGCTGCGCCCTCCGAGGGCGAGCCTCTACCTCTGGGCGCGGGTGCCGGAGGGGACCACCAGCGTCCGATTCGCTACCCGGCTCCTGGACGAAGCGGGAGTCGTCGTCACACCGGGCATAGGCTATGGCCCCACGGGTGAAGGCTACGTGCGGCTTTCGCTGACAATTCCCGACGATCGGCTCGAGGAAGGGGTGCGCAGGATCGAATCACTCGTGGGACTGAAGGCCTGAGCCGCTGGCAGCGTCGCCTGTGATACGAAGTTAGAAGGTGCTGACCGCCCTGGTCAGGCGCGCGCCACGAGGATCGCCACGGCAAGCGTGGCCATCGCCAACGAGAGCATCTGGAGTGCGCGTTCGGCGGGCTGGATCGCCCAGGCGCGATCAATGTCCTGGACGGAGCCGTCGGTCATGACGAGGCGGCCTTCGATGCTACGGACTCGTCTACGAACCGCACGGACGCGCTCGCTGAGCGTGCGCTGGGCGAGTGCCGTGATGAACGCAAAGAGTGCTCCAAGTGCGGCAGCCGGAGCAAAGGCTTCGGCGTTGACCCAGTAGCTGGTGAGCAACGGGAAGGCCCCCCAGGCAGCGGCGAACCAGAAGGTGGTGTGGAAGCGCCCCTGGAACCACTCCAGGTTGTAGGCGGGGCCGATGAACAGTCCGAACGCAATGAAGACGAGTAGCCAGGCCGACACCACGACTGCTCCGAGGACGCCGATCGCAACGGCGCCGCCGAGGCCGATGACACCGAGGGTCCTCAGCACCGTCCGCGGTATGCGGGTTCCAAGGGGCCGCCCGGAGAGTTCATCCATCGCGTGTGCGGCGATGCCGACCGCCAGAAAGAAGGCGACGAGCGTTGCCGCCAGCCGCTCGGCGTGCACAGCGGGAGCCAAAGCCGCACCCAATGCAACGTAGCTGAGGTGCCAGGCGGTGTACGGCGGGTGCAGCAGACTGATGTAATCGCCCCATCCGCCCTCGGCCGGGGCGTAGAATGCCGGGCGCATCGGCGCCGCTGTTGCCCTCACCTGGGCCGGCTTCGTCCTGAGCTTCAAGATTTCGTGCCCCAGATAACAATGCCGCCTCCGAGCGAGAGGCGAGTAGAACGGACGTTGAGGAAGCCGGCATTCCGCCAAACCTCCAGCAGGCGCGGTTCCGGCCAGCGCCGGTAGAACTCCCGGATATTGGGACCAAGGAACTCGCCGACGTCATGCCAGTCGCGTGAGAAGGCACGGCCCGCAAGGGGGAGGGCAGCATCCGTATACAGGCGCCAGAGCGGGTAGGCGACCCCATGTGGGACGGCGAAGTCCAGGGACGCCATCATTCCGCCGGTTCTTAGTAGGCGCGACAGCCCTTGGAACGTAGACGGAACGTCTGCGACGTAGCGGAGCAAGTAGGCGAAGGTGATGGCGTCGAAGGCATCGCCTTCGAATGGGAGGGCGTCAGCAGTGCACTCCACGAGCGGTAGGGAAGTGCCGGCGGAGTCAGCACGCGCCTGCGCCATCAGCAGCATCGGCCGCGTGATGTCGGCGCCCACGACTTCTACCCGGTCGTACCGGCAGAGGTCGAACGCGATGGCGCCTGTGCCTGTGGCCACGTCGAGGATACGCACTGGACGCCTCTCGCGCCCTTCTCTGAGCACTGGCGCGAGACGCGAGATGAGAAAACGATGCCAGCGACGGTACTGGAAGAGGCCCAGGATCTGCGCAGGGCGATCGTAGTCAGAGGCGATGGGTGAGAAGACCCGGCGGGGCTCGGGTGGGGCATCAGCAGCAATCGGCATTTGCGGGCCTTTCAGTCTTCCAATGGTACTGGAGCGACGCGCGGCTACCGCCAGTCAGTATACTTGAGGCGGCAATCAGAAAGGATCAGGCCATACCGAAGCGAGAGACACTACACCTGACCGCAGCACCCAGAGAGCGGGCATTCCTGGTCGCTGCTGAGGTCACGCGTGGCAATGGTCGCAGGGACGGTAGTCGTCCCCACTGGTCGGGCGAGGCCTCACTCGAAGAGCTTGCCCTCCTCGCTGATACCGCCGGCGCGAAGGTCGTGGGCTCGACCGTTCAGCGTCTTGAGAGCCGCAACCCGGCGACGTACATCGGCAAGGGGAAAGTACAGGAGGTCGTCTCCCAGCGCGCTCCCACCGACTACACCACCGTCATCTTCGACGACGAGCTGTCCCCATCCCAGCAACGCAACCTCGAAGGCGCTCTCGACGTCAAAGTACTCGACCGCACTGCGCTGATCCTCGACATTTTCGCTCAGCACGCCCGCACACGCGAAGGACGCCTCCAGGTGGAGCTCGCCCAGCACGAGTACATCTTCCCCCGTCTCCGCGGCCAGTGGAGCCACCTCGAGCGCCTAGAAGGCCGGATCGGCACCCGCGGCCCCGGCGAGACCCAGCTCGAGACCGACCGACGCCTCATCCGCAACAAGATATCGGCCCTCAAGCGCCAGATAGACCAGGTTCGACAGCAGCGCGCCCTTCACCGCCGGCAGCGCGCCCGCCAGGGCATCCCCGTCGTCTCCCTCGTCGGCTACACCAACGCCGGCAAGAGCACGCTCATGCACGCCCTCTCGGGCGCTGATGTCCTCGTCCAGGACCGGCTCTTCGCCACGCTCGACCCGGTCACCCGCCGCGTCCACCTCCCGTCCGGCGCCGACGTGCTCCTCACTGACACCGTCGGCTTCATCCAGAAGCTCCCCACCCAGCTCGTCGCCGCCTTCCGCGCCACGCTCGAAGAGCTCGAGGAAGCCACTCTCCTCCTGCACGTAATCGACATAACGCACCGCGACGCCGAGCAGCAGTCACTGACCGTCGAACAAACCCTGGAAGAGCTGGGACTGGGCGACAGACCCCTCCTCACCGTGCTAAACAAGGCAGACCTGCTCCACTTACCCGACGCACCATCGCAGATCGAAGACATGATGCTACCGGTTCCAGACTGGGCGCCGGACGGCATCATAGTCTCGGCCGCAAGAGGGTGGGGCCTCGCCGGGCTGCGCACTCGCATCGAAACAGCACTCGCCGAAGCGGCCGAGCGCACCCGGCGCCTCGCCTACGAAAGGATCGAATCATGAAAGCAGCAGTCTACTACGAAACCGGCGCACCCGACGTCCTCAAGTACGAGGATCGCCCCGATCCAGAAGTCGGCGCCGGTTCCGTTCTCATCGACGTTAAGGCGATCAGCATCGAGGGCGGAGACGTCCTCAACCGTGCCGGCGGCGAGATGCCCTCGAAGCCCCACATCGTCGGTTACCAGTGCGCCGGCGTCATCCGCGAGGTCGGCGCCAGCGTCACCGACCGCCAGGCCGGACAGGAGGTCGTGACCGTGATGCCCTTCGGCTCCCACGCCGAAAGGGTGTCCGTGGCCGCGATGCAAACGTTCCTCGTGCCGACCGGCCTCGACCTTCAGACCGCCGCCTGTGTCCCCATCGCCTACGGCACCGCCAACGACTGCCTCTTCGAGTTCGGCCATCTGAAATCCGGCGAGAGCGTCCTCATCCAGGCCGGAGCGGGCGGCGTCGGCCTCGCCGCCATCCAGCTCGCGAAGCGCGCCGGGGCAACCGTCCTCGCCACCGCCGGCAGCGACGAAAAACTCGAGCGCCTGAAGGAGTTCGGACTCGACCACGGCGTCAACTACCGCGAAGGGGACTGGGTAGCGAAGGCGCGGCAGCTCAGCGGCGGTGGCGTGAACCTCGTCGTCGACTCCGTCGGCACCACGCTCGAAGGCAGCATCGCCGCCACCGCCTACAAGGGCCGCATCGTCGTCGTCGGGAACGCCGGCCGCGCCGAAAACCGCGGAATCGACCCCGCCAAGCTCAGCGAGATGAACCGCTCCCTCACTGGAGTCTTCTTCGGCGGCGCGCTCATGTTCGAGCCGCAGCGCGGCCGCCCCCTCGTCGAAGGCCTCCTGAACGACGTTGCCTCTGGCGACCTGAAGGTGGTGATCGACCGCACCTACCCGCTCGCCGAAGCCGCCCAGGCCCACGCTTACATTGAGAGTCGCCAGGCCTTCGGCCGGGTCATGCTCGTGCCCTAGATTCGCCTCGCAGACAAACTAAGCGGGGCTGTCGCCAGCTCCGCGCGTGCGGCCCGCCAGGTGCCGGTCCACCATCAACAGCCCCGACGGACTGTCCCCGGCCAGCTCCAACATGCTGATGATCTCCCGCGGCGCGTTCTCTTCCTCCACCTGCTCGTTCACGTACCAGTCCAGCAACGCCTGCACCGCGTAGTCCTTGTCCGCGGCCGCCAGGTCATAGAGCTTGTAGATCGCCTGTGTTACCGCTTCCTCGTGCTGCAACACCTGCCTGAACACGTCCAGCAGGTTCGCGAACTTCGCCGGCGGCTGCGCGATCGCCTTATATCGGACTCCTCCTCCGCGTTCGGCGATGTAGTCGATCAGCTTCGTCGCGTGAAGCAGCTCCTCTTCCCACTGGATTCGCAGCCACATCGCCGCCCCCTTCAGATTTATCTCGTCACAGTGCGAAGACATGCTGAGATACGTGTACGCCGACTCCAGCTCGAGATTTATCTGTTCGTTGAGGCCATCGCGAATCTTCTTCGAAAGCTGGGGCATCAGGGCTCCTTTCACCGATTCGTCAACACGGAAAATATCACATGTCACTTCGGATGTGGCCGGGGTCTCACCGTCGCCGCCGAACTTAAAAGACGAGATATTGACAAGTGTCTATATATGCCTTATCCTCCCTTCATGCGAACCGAAACGATACCTGTCATCACACCGGAACTCTGTTGCGGCATCGCCGAATTGAAGCCCGAGAATACGGAACACCTGGAGCACAGCGCGGCAATGTTTAAGGCTCTCTCAGACCCCACGCGTTTGCGCATTCTCCGCGCCATCTCGCAGATGCACGAGCTTTGCGAGTGCAACATCGTACCCACCTTCAACCTCTCGCAGCCCACGATCTCCTACCACCTCAAAGTGCTCAGGGAAGCGGGACTCGTCCGCTCCGAGCGCCGTGGGCAATGGGTGTACCACCGTGTCAACCAGAAGGCGCTTCTCGGCGCCGTTCGAGATCTGACCGAGATAGGGTAACGAGACCAGGCATGACGAAGCGGGGACGTGAGGACCTCCTTGAAGTCCTTGCCTGTGACATCAGTGATCGCCCTGCCGCGCCCGGCCCCGACGAGCTCGCATCCTTCATCCAGGGCGCTTCGCTGACCGGCGATACTCTCGTGCTGAGCCTGGACGAGGCCGGTGCAGACGTCGCTCAGGCGTTCGTAGCCGCCGAGCAGGTCTGTTGCTCCTCCATGGATTGGCGTATCGTTCGCTCCCCCAAACTCGCCCTGCGAATCACCGCGTCGCCACAGCAGTTACAGATTCTCGCTCAACTGGTTCCCTCGACCATCAATATCGAACGTCATCAATAAAGGAGGTTTCCCATGACTACTGACCAGCAGATCAAGGAAGAAGTCCGCAAGCGCTACGGCAGGGCCGCCACCAGGGCCAAGGAGGCCACCCCCGGTGGCTGCTGCGGCGATGAGTCCGATAACGCCATCAGTTCCCGCCTCTACACCACAGACGAGCTTCGCGACCTGCCTCAGGAGGCCGTCGTCGCCTCCCTCGGTTGCGGCAACCCCGTGGCTGTCGCCGAACTCCGCGAAGGCGAGACCGTCCTCGACCTCGGCTCCGGCGGCGGCATCGACGTCCTCCTCTCCGCCCGCCGCGTCGGCCCAAACGGGCGCGCCTACGGTCTCGACATGACCGACGAGATGCTGGACCTGGCGCGGGAGAACGCGCGCAGGGCAGGCGTATCGCACGCCGTCTTCCTCAAGGGCGAGATGGAAAGTATGCCGCTCCCCAACAACGAAGTCGACGTCATCATCAGCAACTGCGTCGTCAACCTCTCCCCCGACAAAGATGCAGTCCTTAAGGAGGCCCTCCGCGTCCTCAAGCCAGGCGGCCGCCTCGCGATCTCTGACATAGTGACCCACGGCAACATGCCGGCGGAGATCCAGAAGAGCCTCGAACTCTGGTCCGGCTGCATTGCCGGCGCCCTGTCGGAGAGTGACTACCGCGACAAGCTCGCGTCCGCCGGTTTTGAGGCCGTGGAGATCGAACCGTTTCGCGAGTACACCGCCGCAGACGCCGAGAGCGGCGGGCTAGGAGACGCCGCCCGGAAGCTCGGGAAGACCGGGGCGGAAGGCATCGGCATCTTCAGCGCCGTCGTTCGCGCAAAGAAGCCGGCATCAAGGGTTACGAAGCCCGTTGCTGAGCCCTTAGAGGTCATATCCGCGACGCAGGGACAGGCCTGCGGTCCCGGCGAGTGCTGCTGACGGCCAGCGCCGTTAGGCCCTAGCCGTGCGATAATCTCCGCGTGAGCGAGAAGATAACATTCGCACGGCGCGAGGAGCGCGCGATCGACCCGGATCAGGTCCGCCGACTCTACCTGAGTGCGAGCTGGGGGCATGACCGCGATGAATCGGGGATCACTAAAGTCCTGTCGGCTGGCCCAGCGGTCGGCGCCTGGCACGAGGACAGGCTCATCGGCTTTACTCGTGCCCTCACGGACGGCCGTTACCGCGCCTACGTGGAAGACGTAATCATCGACCCGGAGTACCGCGGCCGAAGGATCGGCGAGCGAATGGTGGCTAAGCTCCTCGAGGCGCTCGAGGACATCCAGATCGTGTCGCTCTTCTGCGAGCCCGAACGCGTCGCATTCTACGGTCGCAACGGCTTCGGAGCCAGCCAGACCCAGGTGATGATGCACCGCGGGAGTGAATCGAATGTGTCGTAGCATCAAGACGCTTAGGACAAAGGAAGGCCACGCCACTGATGAGGAGATCCAAGCCGCAGCCCTCCAATTTGTGCGCAAGGTCAGTGGCTACAGGGCCCCTTCTCCCGCAAACGAGAAGGTCTTCAACGATGCAGTCAACGAGATCACCGGTGCGTCGCGGCGTCTCCTCGAATCACTGCGCCCAGGCGCTCGCAGCAACCGGTGACGACCGACGCAGCCACGCTCAAACGCCTGGCCTTTGGACTCCCCGACATCCCGCGTTGGATCGAAGCACGCGCAATGCTCCTCAACGCCACTTGCGAGGTCTTCGGTGCGTCTGAGGGCACTCCTCCCTCGCTCGTTGCTTATAGCCCCTACACGCGGACCGCCGTTGTAGTTGGCCAACCCCCACAAGAGGCCATCCACGAAGCCGCCACTCGGCTCGCCCAACAGGACGGCGACCTCCTTGCTTACGACGACAACCTGGACCTCGTCACCAGTTCACTGGACGGATGGACATCAGAGCCCGTAACCCTCCATCTGCTCAGCGACTCCACTCAGCTCCCCGTACTCCAACCGCTGGGCCCGAGCGGCACCTCCGCCAGACCCTTCCGCGCGCCACACCCGATCCCGACTCCCTATGACCGCTCCGGCGACGATATTGTTATCCGCCTCGTCTCGGGAGGGGAGCTCACTTCTATCGATGGAGTCAGTCAAGAGCTCGCGGAGGAGGTTCAGCGAGCCGCGCTCGTCGGCAAACTCGCTGCCGTCTTCGTCAACGGCAAGGCCGTTTCGTTCTGCGACGCCGCTACGGAGACCGAGGGACTCTGGGATATCGGCATCGAGACGCTGGAGGACCACCGTCGCCAGGGTTACGCGGCCCTCGCCGTCAGTTTCATGGTCAGCTACATGGGCCGTTATGCGAAGAACCCGGTCTGGGGCGCCGAGGACTCCAACGAGGCGTCGATGCGGGCAGCCTCCCGGCTCGGATTCCGGGCCGTCGACCGCCTATTCGTCCTGCACCCCTCCGGGTGGTTAGGCTGAGCTCTTCGCCCGCTCCTGTTCGATCAGCTCACGCCTGAGGATCTTCCCCGAAGGCGTCTTTGGGATCGCCTCCACGAACTCGATCTCGCGAACCTTCTTGTACGGGGCCACGCGCTCTTCGACGAAGCGCATCAGCTCCTCCACGCTCGCCTTCTGATCTGGCCGCAGCAGAATGAACGCCTTTGGCACCTCGCCCGACTCGGCGTCGCGCTTCGGGATTACAGCGGAGTCCATCACGGCCGGGTGCTCCATCAGTAGAGCCTCCAGCTCGGCCGGTGCAATCTGGTAGCCCTTGTACTTGATCATCTCCTTCTTGCGGTCGAGGATGGTGACATAACCCTCCTCATCCACGGAAACAATGTCCCCGGTGCGGATCCAGCCCTCGCCCGGCAGCGTCTCAGCGGTGTCGTCTGGTTTCTGCCAGTACCCCTGCATGACCTGCGGCCCAAACGCCAGCAGTTCACCGATTTCGCCCGGTGCGAGTTCGCGTCCGTCCTCCAGCGAGACCACCTTCTCACTCGTGTCTGCCACGGAGGGGCCGACGGTCGCGTCCTTGATGCGCGTCCGCGGGTTCACGTTCGTCACGGGACTGGTCTCAGTCATGCCATACCCCTGCAAGACGGTTGTGTCGAGCGCCCGCCCCGCCGCGTGCGCGACCTCCTGGGGTAGCGGCGCGGCGCCACTCATGATCATGCTCAAGCTGGACGTGTCGTACTTCTTCACGTCAGGGAAGTGAGAAAGCGCGAGCAACGCCGGCGGCACCGCGAACAGGTTTGTAACCTTGTGCTTCTGGATCAAATCAAGGCAGAGCGCCGGATCGAACCGCGGCATCACGACCTGCGTCACTCCGGATGCAAATCCGCAGGCCATCAACACGATCATCCCGTAAATGTGGTAGTAGGGGAGGAAGTCCAGGTAAACCGAGTAACTGCTCCCCAGGCCCGTTGTGTTCGTCTGCCGCACATTGGAAACAAGGTTGAAGTGGCTTAACATAACACCCTTGGGGAGACCGGTAGTGCCACTTGAGTAGGGTAGGGCGGCGAGGTCCTCTCTTGGATTGATTCCCACCGGCTTCGGGTCGTTGGGTGCCTCCGCCGCCATCCGCCAGGCGTCGTCGATCGCGAACACGTGCTTGAGCTCCGGAAGGTGCTCTCGCACCTGCTGCACGATAGGGAGAAGTGGTTGCATCCCGAAGACCGCCCGCGCCCCGCAGTCTTCGAGCTGGTGCAGCACCTCGCGCTCCTTGTACAAAGGGTTCAAAGTAGTGACGACACCACCCGCGAAGAGCGTCCCGTAGAACGCCAGGAAGTACTCGGTGGCGTTCGCCGAGAGAATCGCCACCCGGTCACCCTTCGAGATGCCCTGGTCCTGCAAATACCGGCCAAGCCGCCGGCTGGTCTCCCAGATGTGCCCGAACGTTTGGGCGTTGCCTTCCATGTCGATGAACGCCGGCTTGTCCCGGAACCGCTCCGCGGCGGGGGCCAGCAGGTCCGTGAGGGCAATCTCTGGATATGGCTCCAGGCTGAACCACGGGCTCTGGAAGAGTGTCATCGGCCGCTCCTTAATCCTTACTGCAGATGTAGTAGGCGTTCATGATGTCGCCCTCCACGGACTCGAGGTTCACGTTGGTAAACCCGGCAGCGGCGAGCATTTTTCGGGCCAGCTGCTGACCCCACATAGTCCCCAGTCCTTCGCCGTTGAGCGCCAGCGAAACCGTCATGCAATGCGCGGTTGAGACAGAGTACATCATCGGGGCAAGCGGGTGCTCGAGGTTTTCCTCCAGGTTGCTCGAGGCGGCGATGTCCACCATCAGGAACGTCCCGCCAGGCCTCAGAGCATCGCTGATGTTCTGGAGCACTTTCGTAGGCGCCGCCTGATCGTGGATCGCGTCAAAAGCCGTTATCAGGTCGTAGGCGCCTCGATCATCGATCTTTGCGACGTCCTTCACCACGAAGCGGCTGTTCGAGAGCCCCCACTCCTTCGCCTCGGCCGTCCCGGCCTGCACTCCCTCATCTGAGAAGTCGTAACCCGTGAAACGGCTGTTTGGGAAAGCGCGCGCCATTACGTTGATCGCGTGGCCCTGGCCGCATCCCACATCCAGCACGTCGATCCCTTCGTTTAACCGCTCGACGATGCCCGGTATCAGCGGCAACGTGACATCAACGAGCGTTGTGTCCACAACCCCTGCACTCTCCTCTGCCATCAGTTCCTGGAACTTGTCAAACTCAGAATATGGCACTCCACCGCCGTTCCGGAAGACATCGACCAGTTTGTCCTCGACCTTCCCGAACAGCGCGATGAACTGCATCATTTTGGCCAGGTTCCCGGGCCCGGCGGCGCGCGTAAGAGACGCCGCGTGTTCCGGTGGAAGTCGGTACGTGCTCTGCCCGGGGTCATATTCAACGATCCCGCCGGTCACCATCGCCGCCAGCCACTCGCGGACATACCGCTCATTCAGACCCGTCGCCGACGCGATCTGCTCTGACGTGGACGGCGGCAACTCAGCCATCCTGTCGAAGAGCTCCGTGCGGTGCCCGATACTCGTCATAAGGGAAAGTGAAGCAACATTGATCATGCCGATCATCTGGCCGCCGAAAGCCTCTGCCTTCGCCTGGTCAATCTGTTGAGTCGTCAAGGGAACCTCTCCTTTCTGGCCCCCGGGGGCCGTGAGCAACGCTAGAAACAGTCACAAGGTAATCCCTGGAGCGGGGCTCCATCATGAGGATTCCATGAAAGGGAAGAGCAGTTTTCAGATACGGCGTGATAACGCCTGCCGCGCAGGGGCGGCTAGTCGCCGAGTTGCGTAGGGTAACCGAGCGCGACAACGTCTTCCACGTATTCTGAGCGCCAGCCCGGGTTCGCGATCGGGATATGACGCTTGCGGAACCACTCGTGGATTCGCAGATACTGCTCCTCGAGGTAGTTCCGCCAGTTGTTCTCCTCTTCGAACAGCTCGGGATCCACTTCCTCCAGCCTCTTCTCCATCTCGTCCGGATCGATGTCGAGGTCTTCTCGCCAGTACTCAGCAAGGTAGTCCAGCGTCTCCTCCAGGTTCCGCCGACACTCTTCGAGGAGGGCATGCATATACCCATCCTCTTCAACCCGCCGCCCGCGCAGACGGACATTCATCGCGCAGGACTCGCAGAGATACACGAACTTTCGGGCGTCGCAATTCTCGCGCTTGCTGCACCCCTCGCACAGTGGTGCCCATTCTGACGCATCGGGCAATCGCAAGTAGCCGACAACGACCTCGTCGGTGAGACTCCCGCAACGCGGGCACGACAACTTCTTCGAGAGTATGTCGTTTATCGCTCGCTGCCAGTCGATTTGCATCTCAGAATTCCCGCGTTCTCCTGCCGTGTATCCGGCAGGATTACATCATAGGAGATTTCAGTGTGGTGTCAACCGCGCCCATCCACCATGTCTCGCGTAAACCAGCCGGACTGTCCCGGTGCCTCCTCCACCCCGATGGTCACTGACATCAGGTTGTTGGCACCACCCTGGCGAATCGCGGCCACGACCTGGCCCGCCAACCACTCCGCCAACCGCTCCGCGGTCGTGTTCTCTATCGGAAGGGAGATGACATCCTCTCTCGGGATTACATAACGGCGACTACCGAAGCACACCACGTATCCAACCTCACTCTCTTCAATCCGCAGATGCCGGCTCCTTCCCTGGAGCACGAACCGGTGGTCCAACTCCCCGCATATCTCGGCAATCAGAGTCTTCACTCGCCGAAAGTCCATTACCCACGAATCCGCATCCACATCGCCCGCGATCTCCACAACCACTCGGTAGTTGTGGCCGTGCAGGGGCTCGCACTCGCCGCCGAACGTCGCGAAATGCGCGGCCGAGAACCCGAGATCTTCGATCCGTATCCGATGAGTCATGCGAATCCCCTCAAGCAAATTCCCCTGTTGGACGGCTCAGCCAATCCGGTGCATATGTTCGCACTATATATGTTATGTGCGGCCGTATAGCTGTGCTGAGCCATGGCCAATCGATCCGAACCCGTCGCCGCTTGCGTACTACGGTATGACACCCCGTGAGGAAACACGACACCAACCGGGGCGTCTATTAAATTGCCACCTTCGAATTTGGAATGCTAGACTGAGTACGCTAATCGCAGTATATTACCGCCCCGATTTCACGCGAATTCCTCCCAAACATTTCGGCCACCTGTGTGGCCTGTTTTATGTCGGATAGAGCAGAGGTGATGATCTGATGTGGACGACCGTTAAGTGGGCTGCCGGCGCCGTGGCGGTGGCTCTTTCGATATTCCTGGCCGGAGTCATAGGGCACACGATCGGCGACGACAACTCCGGTAGCGCCAGCATTAACGGCGGCAGCTCGACCTCCAACGCTCCTGACGGCGACTACGGAACCCTTCAAGAAATCGAAGATATTCTGCACGAGGATTTCGTCAACCCTGACGCCATTGATTCCAACGCCTTGCTCAACGGTGCCATTCAGGGGCAGATCGAAGCCCTCGGTGATCCACACACGGTCTACATCTCGCCCGAAGACCTAGATCTCGGCGTTGACATCATCGCCGGTACTTTCTCCGGCATCGGCGCGCAGGTCGATCAGGACCCTGTTACCGGTGAGATCGTCATCGTTGCGCCGTTCCGCGATTCGCCCGCAGAAGACGCTGGCATCCGAGCCGGCGATGTCATTCGGGCTGTCGACGGTGAGTCCACCGGGGGCTGGAGCGTCGCTGACGCTGTCAAGCGGATCCGAGGAGAAGCTGGCACAGAAGTTACCCTGACCATCGCCCACAGCGACGGACAGACCGCGGATGTGACCGTCAAGCGGGACACTATTGAAATACCAACGGTCTATCCTGCCGAGGTCAAAAACGCCAACGGCGAAGTGGTTTCGGACCTCGCCTACCTCGAACTGCAACAGTTCACCAACGAGACCGTCGGCGACCTGTCGACCGAACTGAAGCGCATCGTCGACGATGGTTATAAGGGCTTGATACTCGACCTGCGCCGCAATCCCGGCGGTGGGCTCGACGCCACGGTTGACGTGGCGGACATGTTCCTCGATGGAGGCCTCGTTCTTACCCAGGTCGACCGCGACGGTTCTCGTCATGAATTCGAGGCAACCAAGGGTGGCGAGGCCGTGAATCTGCCCGTTGTAATCCTGGTGAGCAAGGGATCGGCAAGTGGCTCGGAAGTCCTGTCCGGCGCTCTCCGCGACCACGGGAGAGCTGTTCTGATCGGCGAACAAACCTTCGGAAAGGGCTCCGTCAACCATCTTCGGGACCTCTCCAACGGTGGCGCCCTGTACGTCACCATCGCCCGCTGGCTGACCCCCAACGGCGAGCAGATCGAGGGCGTGGGCCTCACCCCCGACATCCCCATTACCCCCACCGAAGACGACATCGCCAACAACCGCGATCCCCAGATGTACGCTGCGATCGATGAGTTGCACAAGGAGTTCGCCGCTCAGCAGTAGTTATGTAAAGACTTCACTGCTACGACTGACG
This sequence comes from uncultured Chloroflexia bacterium, assembly GCA_963717065.1. GTDB lineage: Bacteria > Chloroflexota > Dehalococcoidia > SM23-28-2 > RBG-16-64-32 > CAVQVC01. The sequence goes on from CAVQVC010000001.1 coordinate 890,409, forward strand.
CACCGGCGCCGGCCCTCATTGGGCCGGCGCTCCTTCATGCTAAGCTCGTTGGCGTGAGCGAAAAGTCCGTCGCGGTTAACCGAAAAGCCTCCCACGACTACCACATCCTCCAGACATACGAGGCCGGCCTCTCGCTGCTCGGTACCGAGATCAAGTCCATTCGCCAGGGCCACGTCAGCATTCGCGAAGCCTACGTGCGGCCCCAGGACAATGACCTGTGGCTCGTCGGCGCCCACATCGGTCACTACGCCCCGGCCAGCCGCATGAATCACGAACCGACACGCCCGCGCAGGCTGCTGCTGCACCGCAAGGAGATCCGCGAACTCATGAGGGAGGTCCAGGCGTCAGGCGGGACGATCATCCCACTCCGGCTCTACCTCAAGAACGGCAGGGCGAAGCTCGAGATCGCTCTCGCCCGTGGCAAGAAGGCATACGACAAGCGGCACGCCATCGCCAAACGAGAGGCCGAGCGGGCCATGCAACGCGCTGTGCGCCACCGGGCATGAAGTGAGCGAAACGCCCCCGCGGGCGTTCCGCTATTCAGGTATCGATATGAGGGTCGATCCGCTGGTGATGATCTGCACCGCGACTTGCTTGAAGATCGCGCTCAGGTCGCCGGCGGTTGGCATGCACAGGAAGTGATCACCATCGTTGTTCTCAGCGGTCGCGCCCGAAGTGCTGGTGCAGCCGCCATGGTCGTCCTGAGAATTCGTGGCCATATCTGCCAGCAGGCGCGTCGCTCGTACCCCGCTGTAACCCCCCGGCTCCGAGCAGAATTCTGCTTCCAGGCCGTATCCGATCGTGTAGACCTCGATGTTAGCCTGCTTGGCGGCGTTTGCTTCAGTGTTCGCGTAGTTGCACGGTCTGCTCCCGGCGGGCTCGTTCGCCGCGCCGTCCGTGAACAGGATGATCACCTTGCGCACACCGGACCGGCCACTGCTCTGCAGGTACTGGCGCGCAACCCTCGTCGGGTCACCCAGGTTAGTGCCGACGCTGGAGCTGTTCAGACAATTGATGGTCCGCACGATCAGGCTTCCGCTGTTAATACTCCCGCCGGCGTTGACGTAGTCCGTGCTGAAGTTCACCGGCTTCCAGTTCCCCGCGGCAATGTTTGTCGTCGAGATTCCGCGACCTCCGTTGCTACAGTTCTGGGTGTTCGAGCTCGGCCCGGTTACCCCGAGGGCAATCTGCTGCCTCTGCGGGTTGAACGCCGTCAACCCGTTGATCGCGCCCGTCTTCGCGTTCGCCAACTCAGTCGCGGACATGCTTGAAGTGCGGTCAATGATCATGACTATGTCCAGCGGCTCGTCCGGCGCCGCACCGCACGCACCCTTGCACGCCGCTCCCGAGATGGTGCCGGTGGAGCAGTCACTGTATATGCACTTACTCGAAGGGTCCAGGATGCTCAGCACCGGCGCAAACCGGAATGGTACATCCTTGCTCGCAGCGACGACGATGGTATTGCACTTCGTCGTCGCTGAGCTCGTGCATAGGGCCGCGCAGCGACCCGCTTTGCAGACGAAACTCGCCGACGCGCCCGGATTACAGACCGCAGGCACGTCGCCGTTGTCGGGCAGGTTGTCATGGTTACGGTCGCCCACCACGCAGCGGAAGCTGACACTTAGCGAATCGAAGGCCAGTACGTCTTCATTCGAAAGCGCCCACTGCTGTGCGACTGACGAGGCCACATTCGCATTTGGCAGTTCCTGTGCGCCGGCGAGCGCGCCAGCATCGACGGCGTTCTGTGTGAGCCGTCGCTCGTGGAAGAAGAGTCCCATGTCGATTGTCATCGACACAAACCCCATCATCACGATGAGGCAAAACACTCCCAGGATCAGGACCTGACCGTTCTCTCTCTTATTCTTCCGCGTCTCCATCTGTCCCTTCCCTCCGCCCGACCTCGGACGGTAACACGGTGACCGGGGCTGGCCTTCCTTCTAACCTGCACCCTAACAAACAAGATGGATAAGTTGCGGTTAACGCATTATGTGGCAGGTAAATGTGTGGTGAATCCCACCCGGGGTTCACTCCAGCCGTGATAGAATATGAGTGCTTGGGGACGAAAGGGTTCGACAGGGATAGTTGAGCTCGGATTGCAGGCGGAGATCGTCGTACTCTCCTTAAACAGGCGGCAACAAAGTAACTGGCAACTCTAACCAGTACGCTCTCGCAGCCTAATCTAGGCTAGCGACGTTCGCCCAGGGCCTCACCCCGATGGGCCCGGTTCGGTGACGCAATGTCGGGGTGCTGTCTCCCCTACGCCGGTACGGGAGACCCAAGATCATCGGCTCGGCCCGTCGGTTACGCGGCCAACGGCGGTACGACGGGCAAGATCCAAGCGTAGGCTAAGCCTGTAGTACATCCGGGTGGGCTTTCTCCTGGACGAGGGGTTCAATTCCCCTCCGTCTCCACCAATTCCCTCATTCAGTCTCAGGCCCACAACCCCGCCCTGTTCAGGCGGCGTCCCCCCGCTATTCGTGGCTTCCCGTCATCCCGACACGAGTGGAGGCGTCTGGCGCTGCAACTTGCTTACCCTCGCAACTGGGCCTTACGCCTGTTGGTTCAGCCCTAAGCCGGCTCGGCCGGCGGCTCCACGTCCTCGCGCTCTCCCGAGCGCTCCTCGCGTGGCAGCGTGAAGTCCTCCTGGATCCGTTGCGGACCCATGAACGCTCGCATCGCCCAGTCCATCGCGTGCGGGGCCACGATGCCGAACCCCACCGCAGCGATGTCCTCCGGCGCAATGAAGACATCCCGCCAACCCCACCGTATCGCCTGGATGACGCGCCGCGCCACCGTCGAAGGCGTCGCCCAGCGAACCACGGGCGGGATCTGCGGCACCGCGACTTCCTGGATCATGTTCTCGGTGAAGGCAGTCTGAGTCAGTCCCGGGTAGACGGTACTCACGTTCACGCCGGATCCCGCCAGTTCGACCCTCAGCGCGTCGGAGACCGCTCGCAACGCGAACTTGGTGGCAGAGTACATCCCCATGTGCGGCGGCGAGATCCAGCCCGCCACCGACGAGACGTTGACGATGTGCCCCCTGCGCTGCGATTGCATGTAAGGCACCGCAGCCTGGATGCATTGCACCGCCCCCCAGACGTTCACGTCGAAGAGGCTGCGGGCGTTCTCGATGCTGCCGTCGGCAATCGGCGCGAAGAGGCCGACCCGGCGTTGTTCACGAGGATGTCAATCGATCCGAACACTTCAAGCGTGCGCCTCACCAATGCTTCGACGGCGAAGCGGTCAGTGACGTCCGTCGGAATCACCAATGTTGGCCCCGGGAAGGGAGCAAGTTCCTCCGCCAGCGCCTCCAGCTTCTCGCGGTTGCGCGACGCCAGGATCACGCTGGCGCTACGCGAAGCCAGCTCCCGCGCCACTTCCCGCCCGATGCCGGAGGAGGCGCCGGTTACGATCGCCGTTCGCCCGGTGACGTTCATGCTGCTATACCGAGCGCTCGCCGAGCCAGTCGGAGACCTTAGGCCAGAGCCGGCCGACGGCGTTCTTGCCGGCGACGAGGCTGACGTGGCCACCCTTGAGGATGACGTCCTCCTTGTCTTCGCTTCCGACCAGATCGAGGAGGGGCCGCGTGGAGGCAAAGGGCGCGATGTGGTCGTGCTCGGCCATGACGTTCAGCACCGGGCAGGTGATCGCCTGCGTGTTCACCGGCTTGCCACCGACGGTCAGCACCCCCCGCATCAGTTTGTTCTCCCACATCAGCTCCTTGGTGAACTGGCGATACGTCTCGCCGGGGAAGGGGATCTGCTCGTTCGTCCACTTGTACATGATGCGGTAGCCGTAGACGAACATCGGGTCCCAGAGGTGGTCGATCAGGCGGATGTAGCTGAACCAGCGGTCCATCGGCCGCAGCATTTCGAAGGAGCGCAGCATCAGCTCCGGCGGGATGTTGCCGATCGAGTCGACCAGGCGGTCGACGTCCAGGAACTTGGGGTCGCTCCACTTCCGGAACAGGCCCATGCCGTCCATGTCGACGGGTGTCGCCGCCGTGACGAGGTTCTTGAGCGGCGCATCGGGGTGGACTCCCGCGTACATCAGAGCGAACAGGCCACCCATGCAGTAGCCGAGGAGGCTGAACTCTTCCTCGCCGGTGACCTTCTGCACGTGCTCGAAGCAGGCCGGCATGAAGTCCTGCACGTAGTCCTCGAACTTTAGCCTCTTGTCCTCCGGCCGCGGGATGCCCCAGTCGATCATGAAGACGTCGAAGCCCTGCATCAGCATGTACTGGATGAAGCTCTGCCCCGGCGTCAGGTCCAGGATCCAGGGCTTGCTCACCAGCGACATGACGAAGATCACCGGCACGCGGTAGACCTCGCCGGTCATCGGGCGGTAGTGGTAGAGCCGCAGCGTGCCCCGCGAGTAGATGATGTCCTTCGGAGTCACGCCTACGGGCGGCTCGTCGCGGGCGAGCAGAATGTCCACGCCCTGCTGGAAGCGCTGCCGGTTACGGTCGATCACCGTCTGCGCCGATTCGATTACCCGTCTGACATCGGGCCGTTCAGTGGTGGCCACGATACCCCTCCTTAGTTCCGGGCGTTCCTTGCCAAGCGGCTACTTGGAGCCGCTGTTCTGGTTGCGGGGCCGGCGCGTGCGCGCGGGGCGAAGCTGCGTGACGGCGGCGGTGGGCGATACGCCGCGCTCGGCAAACAGGTTGTTGATGTTCGTCTCGAGCATCGCGAGGCGCTCCTCGATGTTGTTCAGGCGCTCGCCCAGCTCCACGATGTCGCAGTGAGTAGGCAGGTTGAAGGTGTTGAGGTAGCGCTCCATGCCCTGGTTCAGGGCTCGCTGCAGGACGGCGTAACCGTCCATGTAGCTGCCGGACACGCGGCCGAACGAGTCAGTGCCCAGCACATCGTCGAAGAAGCCGTTGCACTGGCGCTCGGTCTCGGTGAGCCAGGTGCGCCACATCTCCGTGACGTCCGCTTGCGCGGTTGAGCCTTCGCGGCTACCGTTGCTCTCAGCCATTGGTACTGGTCCTCCTCCGGGAGACACGCTCCCCCCGCCCCTTGGGCGGGCTAGGATCGACCGCACCCCCTTCAACGGTACGGTCGAGATTGTCCAATGAATCGAGGGCGGAATGCAAGACCTTCTGATACCTTCCGAAGATATCGAACCATAAGTCGAGAAACGTCTCCCCTGCCGTCGTCAGCGAGTACATGCGCCGCGCCGGGCCCGATTCCGAGGTGTCCCAGAACGACGAGACGAGCCCCGCCTTCTCGAGCTGACGCAGCGTCCGGTACACGGTCGTGGAGTCGAAGCTCGGCAGACCGGACTTGCCCAGCTCCTGTACCAGCTGGTAGCCGTAGGCGTTCCAGCGACGCAGGAAGGCGAGAAGGCTGGAGGTCAGAAGGTCTCCGGTGAGCCGGGGTTGAAAGGGACCGTGGCCGTTAGCCCGGCTACCGTTGTCAGCATTAGTATCGGAAGTTTGTTTGGCAGAATCGTTTCGTTTTGCCACCTGGAGTTCGCTTTCCATTTGCTGACGACTGTCGGCTGCCAGCTGAGAGATTTTCGTGAAATTCCTCACGAAAGGGGTTGACAACAATCTGCTGCTATGTGTATTTTGCACATAGATGACAACTTGTCAAGAGGAGGAACCCCCCTAATGCCCAAGACAGAAACGATCGACAAGTTCTTCGACGCGGTCAATGACGTCTACGACGCGCTACTCGACGCTGTCAAGTCCGCAAACGATCGCGGCTACCGGGTCAGCCGCAAGCTCATCGACGAGGTCGAGCGCGGCCAGCGAGAGGCCGTGGATCTGACCCGCCGGCTCGCCGTCGCCCCGCGCGATGTCGCCGGCTTCTTCAGCTCGGCCGTCCGCTCCGTCACCGACGCCCAGGGCCGCGCGCTCGACCTGACGCGCCAGCTCCTGGACGAGGTCACGGACAGCGGCCGCGAGAGCCGCGACACGATGCGCAAGGTGATCGAGGCCAACCGCGAGGCCGGCCAGGCCGCCATCGAGGCCACCCGGGAAACCTTCACGCGAGGCGCAGAGCGCATCCAGAAGGCAACCACCGCCAGTGCCAACGGCGTCCGCTCCACCGCTTCTAGCGCCACCCGCAAGGCCCGCTCAAGCACAACCGCATAAGACCCGTCCACACCCCCCCTACGGACTAACGAGGGCGTCCTCCATAAAGGACGCCCTCGTTTTGGGTTCGGAATTATGCCGCGCCTACGCGGCCGCGGACTTGCTACGGCGCTTCACCTGCGCCTTGCCCAGGAAATCCGCGATGTGCCGGTACACCTGCGGATTGAACGCCAGCCCAACGTGCGTGCCCGGCACCTCGACGTTCGTCTCCGGGTCGTCGTTGATGCAGCAGCGCCAGTCCACGACGCCGTCCGTCTTCGTGTAGATCGCCTGCTGCCGGATCGGCGCCGGCAAGTCGTCGCGCAGCGACGTCAGGAACTCGCAGGTGCAGTAGCCGCTGTAGCAGTTCGGTGCCGTGTTGCCGTTGTTTCGCGTAAGGATCCGGCCCCGCACCAGGTACGCCGTCTGCAGCACGAACGGGTGCACACGCACGCCGCGGAACGGAGAGGCCATCGTCGTTACGGAGGCGACCGTCTTCGGCCAGCGCGCCGCCGCGCTCGCGCGCCAGCACGCCGCCCAGGCTGTGGCCGATCAGGTGCACCTTGCGCCCCGTGTCCTTATGGGCCCTGGCGATCGTCTCGTCGAGCTTGATGGTCAGCATGTCCGGGCACTCGGCGTTGCGACCGATGCCGGATAGGACGGGCGTGTAGCCGATGCGCCGTAGCCAGGCGTGCATATCGCCGAGGTACTGGTCCGAACCCATGAAGCCGGGTACCACGACCACGGCAGAGCCGTCACCCTTGGGTACGCCGATGCCCCGATAAACCGCCGACATCCGTAGGGAGAGCCAGTCCATCCCCAGCAGCGCCTCCCGCCACAAGGGAAGCGAAGAGCTAGCCTGGAACTCTTCCTCTACGTAGCGGCGGCGTCTTGGCATCTTTGGTTTCGCACCCCCCAGGCCGGAACTCTGCTGGCCCACACCAACATAATAGCAAATTTAGCGCCGGCGACCCTTACACTAGTTCTTCACAGGGGTTATAATGCGGTGTAACGTTCGCGGGGGTCATACGAGGCCAGAGCGCTATCCAGCCCATGATGGGCTTTGGTCGCGTCCATAGGGGGGCAATTCATGTCCCAGGGCAACCTGAACCGGCGCCTCAGTGCACAGGATGCTTCCTTCCTCTACGGAGAGCGAGATGAAGCGCCTTTGCACATCGGTTCAATCGCCGTCCTGGAAGGCGACGTCTCATACGACAAGCTCGTGCAGCAGATTTCTGCCAAGCTGCATCTGATTCCCCGCTACACTCAGCGGGCCGTTCCTGCGCCTTTCAACATCGGCCATCCCACCTGGGAGTGGGATCCAGACTTCGACATCCGCAAGCACATCATCGAGGTCCGTATAGACCCGCCCGGCACCGACGCCCAGCTCCTCGAGCTATCCGCGAAGCTCTTCGCCCCGATGCTCGATCGTGAGAAGCCGCTGTGGGAGATGTACCTGATCCGAGGGCTGGAGGGTGACCGCTCCGCCGTCGCCTCCAAGGTCCACCACTGCCTCGTCGACGGTGTCTCCGGCATCGAGATCCTGATGATCGTCTTCGACGTCTCGGCCGAGCCGCCGCCGCCCATGCCTCCAACCGAGGAGATTGAGCGCGGTCCCATACCAAGCGCCTCCAGCCGTTTCGTCGACGCTATCTGGGACAACCTCGCGGACGGCATCGACCGCTGGGCCGACCAGCAGCAGCGCTTCGTCGACGGCCTCGCCGAGGGCCCCGGGCGGGGCCGCCGCATCATGCGCGCCTGGGAGAACACTGCGCCCTACCTTCAGCGACCGGTGGACCGAGCGCCCTTCAACAAGCCACTCAAGGGTGACCGCCGACTTGCCGTCAGCGAGTTTTCCTTCGCGGAGATCCGAGCGATCCGCGGCGCCGTCTGCGGTACTGTGAACGACGTCTGCCTCACCGTCCTCGGCAGCGCCCTCGGGCGCTATTTCGAGCTCCACGGCCAGAAGATCGATGGCCGCAACGCCCGCATCCTCACCCCGGTCAACGTCCGCCGCGAGGACGAGCGCGGCGCGCTCGGCAACCGTGTCTCGATGCTCCTGGTCGAAGTCCCCGTCGGCTCCATGGATCCGGTCGAGCGCCTGCGCGAGGTCAACGCCCGCACCGAGCGGCTGAAGCGGCAGAACATCGCCGAGGGCGTCGAGGTAATGGGCGACTTCCTGAACTCGATACCGCCCGCCGTTCAGGCACTGAGCGGAATGTTCCCCACTCCGCCGAACACGATCGCCAATATGATCTGCACCAATGTGCCCGGACCGATGATCCCGCTGTACTGCGTCGGCCACCGCATGGTCGCGCACTACCCGATGGTCCCGCTGGCCTTTGAGATGGGCGTCGGCTGCGGCGTCACCAGCTACGACCAGAGGCTCTACTTCGGCCTCATGGCAGACGAGGACTGCGCCTCCGACGTGGAACGCCTCAAGGAGTTCCTCGAACAGGCCTTTGTCGAGTTGCGCGCCGCCGCCGGTGTCCAGAAGGCCGATATTACCCAGGTCGGCCTCGGTCAGGCGCAACCCACTACGGTGCGCCGCCGCCGCGCGGGAACCGCGCCAGCCCAGGCTCTCGCCGCTGACGCCGGCTAGACCAAGTTCCCACAACAAAAAAGGCGCGCCATCCGGCGCGCCTTTGCGATTCCTCGTACTATCGGGCTATCGTGGTCGGCGGCTCTGCGCTGCCTCGTTGTTGAACCCCGCCACGTCGTACGACATCAGCAGCAGGTCGTGGGTGCGGCCGTCCCGCGACATCACGTGATCGGCCAGTAGCGCCTCCGGCCGGAAGCCCAGGTGCTCGAACACACCACGCGCGCTCCGCTGGTCGGTGCTCATCTGCGCCGTGATCTTCTTCAGGCCCAGGTCCTTCGCCATCGCGAAGGCCTCGTTCGTAAGCCGCTTCCCGAGACCGATCCCCCGGTAGTCCGCACCGACAAGGACCCGCAACTCACCCACGTGCCTCGTCCAGTTGGCCTCGTTCATGTGAACAGTGGCGTAACCGGCGATCTTCCCGTCCTCAGTCTCCGCTATAACGGACATCGACCGCCCGTTCGCGAGGTAGTTCATCCACGTCTTCACCGTACCCGGCTGCGTGATGTCGGAGCGGAGGAACATCAGATCCTCCTCCGGGAGGTTCTTCGCAAACTCCAGCACCAGGTCGCCGTCTTCCGGAGTCATCAGGCGGAAGGTCAATTGAACGCCGCCGAGTGAGGTTGCCCACGGGTAGGTCCTGCTCATCGTTGGTGCCTGTGCCATATCTGATCTCCTCAGCCAGAGTTGCCGAGCAATCATAGCGCGGAAATTAACCAAATGCAAACCTTAGCGGGAAAATAACGCCCCGGCGCCGTACGCAAATCTCACCGCACTGTTACCCCTGTCTAACCATTCCTTAACCCTGGCCTCCCCGACCGGGTCTATCTTTATGGCAACAACAGCGGCGCGGTTACACCCCCTCCCGCCCGCAGTGAATAAAGCGAGCCGGTTGAACAATGGTCGGTCAACCGGCTCGAACCTTTTAGGCACCCAATTCCTGTTCCTCGCTCAGTAGCAAGCCTCATTCTCACGTAACTCTTACCGCCGCCTCACCGACGTTTAACCACGGCCTTGATCGGGTCGACTATCTTGACATCAGTAAGAGCGGCGCGGTTGTACCCCCTCCTGCACCGCTGAAACAAAAGATGAGCCGGTTGGTGGTCGGACCAACCGGCTCTTCGGCTTTCTGGGGCCTGAAGGCATCCCTCCGCTACTCGACGGTGAAGTCCGTGTGCATCCCTTCCTGGTAGTGGTCCGCCGTGCTCCCGGCCTCGCCGGGGACGATCAGGCAGGCAAGCTCGTAGCTCCCGGCCCCAAGCTCGATCCGGATCGTGCCACCCTCGCCGGCGGGGATGTCCTCTATCTCTCCCATCACATCGAACTCGCCGTCCTCGTTGACCTTGAGGACCGCTAGCTCATGCACCTGGGAGCCGCTCAGGTTGTCGGCTCTGAACTCGATGTTGCCGGCGGCTACCGTGGCCTTGTCCGGCGTCACCGTGTACTCGGTCAGGTTAACGCTGACCGTCTCGTCGGCCGGATCATCGTTTCCACCCGGAGTCAGGGGTTCTTCGCTGGCAGCGTCGGTGGCGCCTGTGCCCGAACCGGCCACGAGCTTCACTATCGTGGACACGCCAGCAGGCTGGTAGCACTTAACGTCGTAGGTGCCCTCCTCGTCCGGCACCGTGTACCCTACCGACCTCGACTTCCCTTCAGGGACGATGATCTCCTCCAGCTGTGTTCCATTCGTGCCCTCAAGCTCGTAAATGCTCCCGGTCTCGTTCTTTCCGGTCAAGCTAAGCTTCTCGCCGGGCTCAACTTGAACGCTGTCCGGCGTGCACCCGTCATCGGCTTGCGTGATAACAATCTCCCGACCGCCCTCACCACTGCTATCACAGCCTAAGCTTAGCGCTAGACCTAGCGCGCAGAGCGCAACAAGGCACATTCGCATGGGTGGTCTCCCTTCGAAATCTTGGCTAGTCGATCGGCGCGGTCGCCGGCGCCGCGGCCCGTGGATCCTTCGCTCGGGTCCGGCCGGGAATCGGCACGAACACGTACACGATTACGGCGAGGAGCAAGTATGACCAGTAGAGGGCAATCTGATATGCGCCCGGGGCGGAGTCGTAGCCAAGAAGTGTGTGCGAGAACTTGCCCAGAGATGAGGTCATCGCGACCGCCGCCTCCGTATCCCACGGGCGCGGCCCCACGTCACGAAGGATCGCCGCCTCGTTCAGCGCCGTCAGCGCGTTGCTCAGCATCCCGGCAGCCAGCACTATCAGGATCACGCCCGACACCAGGAAGAACTGCTTGATCGGCAGCCGAGCGGCCCCGTAGTAAAGGACCACCCCGGCCACCGCCGCCACCGCAAATCCCAGCAACCCTCCGACGGCAAACGCCACGTCCGACCCCTGCGCTGAGGAACCGGCGAACAAGAAGAGCGCCGTCTCCAAACCTTCGCGTCCAACCGCTGAGAAGGCGAGCAGGCTGAGCGCCGCCACCGATCCCGACGAGAGCGCGAGGTCTATCTTGTCTCGCAGCTCCCGGGAGATCCCCGCCGACTGGCGTTTCATCCAGAACAGCATCCACGTCAGCACTGCCACTGCGAAGAGCATCGTGAACCCCTCGAACGCCTCGAGCACGCGCCCGTCCAACTCCTGCGACGCGATCTCCAGGCCTGCGGCGAAGGCGATCGAAATGGAAGCGGCGACCGCCACCCCCAACCATATCTCCCGGAAGTGCTTCTTCTGGTCTATCGTGCGCAGGTAGCCCAGGAGTATGGCGACGATCAAGGCCATCTCCAGCCCCTCGCGAGCGGTGACGAGGAACGAAAACATCATCTCAGGGCAGTCCTTCAGGTCGTTGTGCGTACTTCACTTCGGTGTTAGTGTTGACTAACAACAGGTGTGTGTCAACGCAAATTATGCACTAAATTATGAAAATATTGAGCAGTCGCTAAAATAGCGTGAACGGACCTAATTTGCACTTCTGGCAGTCTGCCAGAAAGTCACATTAGTCCGGAAGATGCAAGTGGCATTAGACGGAGTGCATGTCGCCAATGGTCACTGAACACCCGACGGCTAAGGTCGATGATTACCTCCAGGCGATTTACAGTCTCGAAGGAGAAGGCGAGACCGTATTCTCGGCCCGTCTGGCCCGGCGTATGAGTGTCACGCCGCCCACCGCCTGGGCCACCGTCCGTCGCATGGCTCGTGACGGCCTCGTCGCTCTCGACGGCAAGAAGGTGATCACCCTGACCGACAAAGGACACGAGCTGGCCGAGGACATTACCCGGCGCCACCGCCTCGCGGAACGCTTCCTCGTAGACGTCATGGGGCTTGGCTGGGCCGAGGCGCACGAGGAAGCCCACCACTTTGAGCACGCGATCACTCCGCGCCTCGAGAAGAAGATCTTCGAGCTCGCCGGCAACCCCAAGACCTGTCCCCACGGCAGTCCCATCCCGGGCACAGGCGCCAAACTCGCACCCGACCTTGTCACCCTCGCCTCGCTGAGTGCCGGCGATAAAGCCACCCTCATCTTCATCTCGGAGGAACTCGAGGAAGACATGGAACTCCTCAAGTACCTCGAGCGGTCCAGGATGATCCCAGGCTCGCCCGTTCGCGTCGCCGAAAGTTCTCAGTCGACAGGCGTTATGGTCGTCGAACGCGACGGAGGCCGCGTCCCGTTGGGCCTGGCCGTCGCCGCCCGGATCAGAGTGCGTCGCGCCTGAGCGCAGTCCCCTTTCACGGCGTCTGCACGTCCACCACAAGCCGGAACGGGTCAGTCAAGGCCGACACCCGGAAATCCGCCTCCGATGTGAGCCCGATCGCCCACACGACAACGCCCTCGAAGTCACAGGTGCTATCCAGCTCCACAATCTCATTCAGCCCGGGCATCAGCTCCAGCGACGGCACTGTCGTCATACCGGCCTCGTTGTGGGCAGCCGCAGGCTCGAACCGTACCTCGAGGATTGCGTTCCCCGCCGCGTCCTCTATTTCCCCGCTGCCGCAGGCCACGGCCTCGTCCTCATACTGCACGCGATACCCCGGCAGACAGTTCTCGAACTCGAACACCGCCCGGTCGAATCCCGCCTGCTCGCCTGCACGAACGTCTACCAGCATGCACTGCCCGGCCGGGCTCGGTGTCGCACCCAGGCCTGCACCCTCGACTGGGTCACGCCCGCCCTCAAACGGCCCCGCGGTCGCGCTCGCAGATCCGGCCGGAGTTCTCGTGCCGGTCGCCCCTTGCGTCGGCGAGGCTCCGTCCGTGTCGTCATCATCGTCGCAGGCAGCCAGCGCGAGCGCGGCCAGCATCAGGACGGCCACTCCGGTCACCTTCAACACTGTACGCATTTGCTAACACTCCCTTCGTCAGTCACAACGTGGCGCAATCCCGGCGGTTACGTTGACCCGAGGCCCGCTCCGTGCTAGCCTCCGCATATCCCCCGGGGCCTTGGTCTCGGACTCCGAACGCCCATTTCTAGCCTCCGAAAGTGCAGGAGAATGCAAACAACCGTCGTCGGAAACTACCCCAAGATACCCAACAAGCCCCGGCCCGCCCGCTCCGCAACGCGCATCAACAAGCGCGACCGCGGCGAGATCACCGACGAGGAGCTCGCGCAGGTGGCCGAACGAGGTCACGATCGAGGTGATCGCCGAGCAGATCGAGGCCGGCATCGACATCGTCACCGACGGACAGGTCCGCTGGGACGATGACCAGACATACGTCGCTCGCAGCCTGAAGGGCGTCGAGATCGGCGCCCTCCAGCGCTACCTCGACACCAACACTTACTACCGCGAGCCCGAGATCACCGGCGACATCAGGGCCGCCGATGACTCCGTCCTCGCTCCGCGACTGGCAGTTCGCCCAGAAGAACAGCAGCCGAAGCCGGTCAAGGCGATCGTCCCGGGGCCTTACACTCTCGCTGCCCTCTCGCTGGACAAGCACTACAACGTCGCGAGAAGCTGGCCCTGGCCTTCGCCGACAGCTCTGCGCCCCGAAGTCGACGCGCTGGCGCAGGCGGGCTGCAAGCACATCCAGGTCAACGACCCGGTCATCGTCTTCCACAAGGACGACTACGCGATCTTTCGCGCCGCGATCACACGTCTGCTGGACGGCGTCACCGGCGCCGAGACCGGCGTCTACACCTGGTTCGGCGACTGCGCGGGCATCCTCGCCGCGATGCTGCAGCTGCCCGCTGGACGTCATCGGCCTCGACTTCGCCGTGGGCCACGGACAACTGGGACGCAATGAAGGCCGTCAAATTCAGCAAGAAGCTCGGCGCGGGCATCGTCGACGCGCCGCAACACCCGCCTGGAGTCGCCACAGCGAAGTCGCCGACGCGATCAAGCGCGCTGGCGAGCACGTCCCGCCCGAGCGGCTGTACGTGAACCCGTCCTGCGGACTGGAGTACGTCCCGCGCGAGACGGCGTTCGAGAAGCTGAAGATGATGGTTGAAGGCGCCCGCTTGGCAGAAGGAGTTCCGGCATAATGGCTACCAGACACGAAGACTGACAGCAAGCGACGAAGGACTCGCCGACAACGACCCTGATCACGACCGCGGTCGGCAGCTACGCCAAGCCGGACTACCTGACAAAGGCTCGCACCGAGTTCGCGTCAGGGCAAGATCGATCGCGCGGAACTCGACAAGCTCGAGAAGAAGGCGACCGAGTACTGGATCCGCGTCCAGGAGCAGATCGGACTCGACGTGCTCGTCCACGGCGAGATGGAGCGCGGCGACATGGTCGCCTACTTCTCCGGCGAGGCGGGCGGCAACCCGATCAAGGGCATGAAGCTCGGCGGCCTCGTCCGCTCCTACGGCAACCGCTACTACCACAAGCCGATCATCTTCGACAGACTCGAGTATCCGGGCCCGATGACCGTCGACATGTGGAAGTACGCCCAGATGCCTGACCGACCGGCCGGTCAAGGGTATGCTTACGGGCGCCTACACGATGGTCGAGTGGTCGTTCGATGAAGCACTACCCGTCCCGCCGCGACGCGGTGCTCGACATGGCGCAGGTCATCCGCGCGCGAGGTCGAGGAGCTGGTGAAGGCCGGCGCTACTACATCCAGATCGACGAGCCGGCCATCCACACGCGCCCGGAAGACGGACTTCCAGCTCGCGATCGAGGCGATGCACGCGACGGTCGACGGCATCGACGCCGAGTTCCACACGCACATCTGCTACGGCGAGGTCGAGAAGGTCTACACCGAGATGATCAAGCTCGCCGGTCAAGCAGATCCACCTCGCCTTCAAGAACACGGACTTTGCTTACCTCGACCTGATCCGACGAGTACGGCTACCCGGAGGACAAGGACCTCGGCGTCGGCGTCACCGACATCCACACCCGCTTCATCGAGGACGTGGACGACGTCAAGGACGGCATCCGCCGCACGCTCGAAGCTCCTGCCGGCCGACCGTCTCTGGATCTACCCCGACTGCGGCCTCAAGACCCGCACCGTCGAGGAGTCCGAGGCCAAGCTCAAGGTGATGGTCGACGCCGTCCGCGACATCAAGCGCGAACTCAGCCTCGACTAGCTGCGACCCCGAAATGCACTTCGGAGGCTGAATCCTCCGAAGTCGCTGGCGACCCCACCCTTACACAAGGAAATAGAAGAGGGCAGCCATGGCTGCCCTCTTCCCTGTGCTTACTATTCGATGGTAAAGGAGCGGCCCTACTCCTCCTCGCGCCGGACCCGCTTCCAGGCTGCCACGCCTGCTCCTGCGCCCACCAGCGCCACACTGGCGCCGAGCGCAAGCAGCACCGCCAGCAGAACACTGTCGCCGCCTTCCGCTTGTGCGTCCCGCGGCGCGCCCGCGCTGCTGTCGTCGCCGTCCAGCAGGCCCGCGATGCCGCCGACACCTGCCGGTGGCGCGTTGTTCGCGATTATCTGCACTACACCGCGCATCACATTGGGGTGGATTTCACAGCGGTAGTAGTAGAACCCCGGCGTCTGGAACGAGATCGGCCCGTACGGCCACCCACTCGGCCCCGGATTCGGTGGGTTGCGGTTCCCTGAGTCGTTGATCGGGTTCAGCGGGTCAACCGCCGCCCCGCAGACAGTGAACGTGTTGTCCGTGCATTCGGTAACAGTGTGCACGTTGGCCGCCAGCGGCGCCGGCGATATCCAGGTGATCGAATCACCGGCCACAGCGTGGATCACCGATGTGCACGTCGTGTCGGGCTGTGCCGCCATGCACAAGGCGATCGCGTTCGCATGGTTCACCCCAGGGACGAACGAACCCGTCGGATGGAAGTAGTCGTCGTGGACGTGGACGTTGAAGTTGCCGTGCGATGCCTTCGCCGTCTCAGGCTGGGGCCCCACAGCAAGCACCACCACCGCTACGAGCAACCCTGCCGCGAGAGCTATCGCGATTCCAGATAGAGGAATCCTGCGCATGCCGCACCCCCTTTTGCTTGGACAAAGCCGCCGGCTGGTCGGTCCGGCAGTCCTGGTTGCCCGGGATACGTTGGACTATACCACCTTGGATCTATGACAGATCGCTTCAGACAGACATTTTTCCAATTTCCTTTCATCTGTCCTTTTGTACGATTGCTGGCTCGGGGGGTAGCATCATCGCCGCAGACACGTTATGCTTGCATCCCAACACGGCACGAGGAGTTTAGTGGAGGTTCGCACATGTCTGCCCGATTCATCGCCTGGCTGAGCGTAATGGCCGTGATGGCCGCCATCCTCATCGCATTAAACGCCAGGCCCGGTGAACAGGCGAACGCTGGTGGCATCGTCACCCAGGACATCTCCGGCGCTCTCGAGCCGGACGACCTCGTCGACGCCCTCGTCGGCGGCGGTGTACCCACTTCCAACGTCACCTACACCGGCGCCAACGTTGCCGCCGGTACATTCGGTGGCGGCGGCTCCATCGTCGGATTCAACTCTGGCGTCATCCTTAGCACTGGAGACATCAGCTTCGTGGTCGGGCCCAACCAGCTCACCAGCGTCGCCGCCTTGAATGGCACCGCCGGTGACGCCAACCTCACAACCCTCGCTGGCTTCCCAACCTTCGACGCTGCGGTGCTCGAGTTCGATTTCGTGCCTCAAACCGATATCGCCCTCTTCCGTTTCGTGTTCGGCTCAGACGAATACAACGAGTTCGTGCACACCCAGTTCAACGACGTCTTCGCCTTCTACGTCAACGGAACCAACTGCGCTCTGGTGCCGGGCTCTGGAGAACCCATTTCCATCAATACGATCAACAACGGCAATCCCTTCGGCACGCCGCCCAGCAACAATCCCTCCCTCTACCGCAACAATGATGCGCGGCCCGGCCCGATAGACACCGAGATGGACGGCCTAACCGTCATCCTCACCTGTCTCGCCTCCGTTAACCCGGGCGTCAATAACCACCTCAAGCTCGCCATCGCCGACGCCAGCGACGAAGATTATGACAGTGTCGTCTTCATCCAGGCGGACAGCCTGGTAGGCTCCGGCCCCGGTGACACCGACTGTAACTCTATGATCAACTCGGTGGACGCACTCTTCGTGCTCAGGAACAACGCGGGGCTGCCCATCTCTGCCCAGTGTATCGCCGCCGGCGACGTCAACTGCAGTGGTGGGATGAACGCTATCGATGCCCTCTGGATCCTGCGAGCAGCCGCCTTCCTGCCCAACAACTACCCGGCAGGCTGTCCGCCGATCGGTAGCGGCCCGCCCGCGACGCCCACTCCAGCGCCGACGCCTTGAACCGACACGGCGCCTAACGTCGACCGAACTCGCGCGCGAGCACGTCCGCGCTCATGTGCACCATCGTGGGGCGGCCGTGCGGACACGTGTTCGGAGTCGCCGTTTCCTCGAGTTGCCGAACAAGGTCGCGCATCTCATCCAGGCTGAGCGTCTTGCCGGCGCGGACAGCGGCGTGGCAGGCCAGTGACATCGCTACGCGATCGGGATCTGCCAGCGGGGACTCTTCTGCCATCAGGTCAAGGAAACGCGCTACCTGATCAGCGGCCTCGTTGATGGACAGAGCGCCGGGCACGGCGCGAATCACGTACGCGCCCTCACCGAACGGCTCGGCCTCAAAGCCGTGGCCGCTGAGCGCCTCCGCCTCCTGCGCCAGGATGCCCCGCTGCCGCGGCGTCAGATCCACGACCAGCGGTTCCAGCAGCGCTTGCTTCTCCGGCTCGCTCGCGGCACGTCGGGCAACGAACTGATCGTAGAGCACCCTCTCGTGCGCCGCGTGCTGGTCGATCAGGTACATCCCATCCGGCCCTTCAGCGATTATGTACACCGCACCGAATTGCCCGATCACCCGCAGCAGCGGCAGTGCATTCGCCGGCGGGACTGCCTGCCTCGGTGGGGTAGCGACTACCGTCATTGCCCCTCGTTTTCGCTGCTCTTCCGCATCCACCGCGTGCTGCCACAAAAGAGGCACCGAGGGTTGCGGCGCAAGCGAGTCTACTTCGGCCTGTTCGCCCCAACCAGTCACCCGCACAACAGGGACGGGCGACGCTGCCAGTAACGACTGCCGCACGGCCTTTTGAAGGGACCCAAATACCGCTGACTCCTCGCGAAACCGCACCTCAGCCTTTGTGGGGTGCACATTCACATCCACTTCCTCGTAGGGAACCTTCAGATTCAGCACCGCGATCGGGTGACGCCCGGTCATCAGGAACCCCTGGTATGCCTGCTCCACTGCGAACCCGAGGCGGCGGCTCTGTATCCAGCGCCGGTTCACGAACAACGTTGATGTAACCACGCCCGGAGCGCGACACATGTGGAGGCGAGGTGAGTCCGGAAACAGTCATCACCCCCTCCGAAGGCCCGACGTCCAACATCGCCGCCGCCGTTTCTGTGCCGTAGACCGCAGCTACAGCATCACGCAGTTCCCCGCTCCCTGTCGTCGACAGCGACCGACGCCCGTCCCGGCTCAGTGAGAACCGTATCTCAGGGTATGCCAGCGCATACGCGGTCACCGCCGCCGCGATCGCGCCCGATTCGCTGGCGACACTTCGCAGGAACTTCCGCCGTGCGGGCTGCTGTGCGAACAGCTTACGTACGTGTATCGCAGTACCGACCGGCGCCCCTCGGAAGTTGAGTTCCGGCTCAACGTCCGGTCCTACCGTTACCACGGACGCCGAATCGGTCCCCGGCGGACGCGAGACGGCTTCGACTTCCGCGGCCGCGGCGATCGACGGCAGGGCTTCTCCGCGGAACCCCAGAGTGAGGATGCGAAACAAGTCTTCCCCGCCGTCGAATTTGCTAGTGGCGTGACGCTGGAACGCCACTAGCAACTCGTCTCTATCTATCCCGCTTCCGTCATCGGTGACCCGGATGGCGTCGATGCCTCCACCCGTGGCGTCTACGGTAATCCGGGTAGCCCCCGCGTCGATCGAGTTTTCGATCAACTCCTTCACGATGGAGGCCGGTCGTTCAACTACCTCGCCAGCGGCTATGCGAGCTGCGACTTGCGGCGGGAGGACTCTGATCGGCACCTTGGTGCGATTCTAGCATGCGCTGGCACAGCCGTCCGGCGCCCTGCGAAGCTGTAACTCGTACGTTCGCGGGCACGTCTACATACGTGATTAACCGCCTCCTGAGTCAAGGAAGCCAATGAGATGCCCTATCTAGGGGAAAGACTCCACCGCCTCCGCAACTGGTTCGTTACCGGCTTCGCGGAGAGTGAGATTTCCGGCGAGAGCGACCCCGGCTATCGCTGGACCTGGGTGTGGTTCCGTTGGGCCATCACCGGCGCCTACCTGTTCATCGCCCTTGGCCTCCGGCCCGGCCAGGCTCCCGAGTGGGTGGCCATAACCATCGGCTTCCTCGTCGTCTACCACATCCTCTACACGGCCGACGTGGTCATTCACAACCGCACCGGCCGCCCCGTCCGCTGGATCTTTGAAGGCGTCCCCTTCTTCGATATCGCAGCTGTCTCTCTCATCATGGCCAGCGTGCCGAATGTGTCCTTCCCCGTCTGGGGCGTCTACATCCTCATCGTCTTTGGAGCATCTCTGTCACGGCAGTCCTCTTACATCGTCACCCTCACGCTTGCCTGCCTGTTCGGGTATTCCTTCGCCGTCGGAGTCCATCTCATCACAGGCGAGCCGGTCTCCTGGACCAACGTGGTTGTGGTCTATATCCTTCTGACCTTCTCCAGCTGGTGGGCCGCCAACCGCGCCACCTGGGAACTCCAGTTATTCGGCCGTCTTAAGGAGGCGACCCAGCGCTTCAAGGCGGTAATCGAGGCTTCGCCTCTCGCCATCGTTGCTCTGGACCGGGACGGCAGGGTCAGCATGTGGAACCCGGCGGCGAGCGACGTCTTTGGCTGGACCGAGGAGGAAGTGATCGACCAGCCATACCCGATCATCCCCGAGGACCGGCAACACGAAGTCGAAACCGTAAAGGAACGCATCATCAACGGCAGCGGCTCGGGCTTCGAATCACGGCGTCTGCGCAAGGACGGCTCACTGATTGACGTCTCTGTCTCCACCGCTCCTCTCATGGACGCCACCGGCAACGTAAGCGGCGGGATTTCCATCCTCGCCGATATCAGCGAGCGAAAGCAGGCCCAGGAGGCCTTGCGGCGCAGTGAAGAACGCTACCGCACCCTCTTTGAAAACAATCCTCACCCGATGGCAGTCTTCGACCAGGAGACACTCCGAATAGTCGCCGTCAACGATGCCGCGATCCAGCACTACGGCTACAGCGAACGAGAATTCCTATCGATGACGGCCACCGACTTCCGTCCACCGGAAGACGTCTCTGAGCTTGACGAGATGCTCGCTCGCGGGCTCAACAAACTGGAACAGATACAGACCCGCCACCGCAAGAAGGATGGCTCCATCATCGACGTGGAGGTCACCGTTCACGAGCTCGATTTCGAAGGACGGCCTTCGCACCTCGTCCTCGCACTGGATATCACGGAGCGTCGTCGCGCCGAAGAGACCATTCGCCACATGGCATATCACGACGCGCTCACCGGACTTCCCAACCGCGCCCTTCTCGAGGATAGGCTCGCTGTTGCTCTCGCCCAGACGGGCCGCACCGGGCAGCCCTTCGCAGTCGTTTCGCTCGACATCGATCGTCTGAAGGTAGTCAACGACACGCTCGGTCACGCTGCGGGAGACGCCCTTCTCAGAGCGGTATCGCAGCGCCTTGAGCACACCACCAGGGACTCCGACACAGTCGCCCGAGTAGGCGGCGACGAGTTCATTCTGCTGCTCCCCGGTGGGACACGGGGCGGTGGGACGGCCACCGTCGGGACCAAGATCCTGGAAGCGTTCCGGGCGCCCTTCAGCGTCGAAGGCCGCGAGATCCACGTATCGCCCAGCATCGGCATCGCCGTTTACCCCGACGATGGTGACGACGCGGAAGCCCTCCTCCGCAACGCGGACGCCGCCATGTACAAGGCCAAGCGCCAGGGCAACGGATTCCAGATATACACACCATCGATGAACACCGAGGCAACCGAGCGCCTATTGCTGGAGAACGATCTGCGCCACGCCCTTGAACGCGACGAGCTTGTCCTTCACTATCAGCCCCAGGCGCAGGTTGAGAGTGGCGAGATTTTCGGCGTCGAAGCGCTCATCCGCTGGGAGCACCCGGAGCTGGGCCTTATCCCACCAGACCGCTTCATCCCGCTCGCGGAAGAGACTGGCCTGATCGTGCCCATCGGCGAATGGGTTCTTCGCCGGGCCTGCGAACAGGCCCGAGCCTGGCACGACGCCGGAGCGGGCGGCCTCACGGTCGCCGTCAACATCTCTGTCCGACAGTTCCTTCAGCCCGACCTCTGCGGAGTCATCGGACGCGTCCTCGCTCGCTCCGGGCTCCCCGCCGCCTGCCTCGAGCTTGAGATCACCGAGAGCACGGCGATGGAGGACCTCGACATCAGCGGACAGGTACTGCACACCCTCCAGGACATGGGGGTCCGCATCGCCATCGATGACTTCGGGACGGGCCACTCCTCGCTCAGCTACCTCAAGAATTTCCCCATCCACACCCTGAAGATCGACCGCTCGTTCGTAAAGGACATACCCGGCGACCCAAACGATGCCGCCATCGCCGCCGCCGCCATCGCCATGGCGCATAGCCTCGGCCTCACCGTCATCGCCGAGGGCGTGGAGACGAAAGCTCAACTCAAATTCCTGCAAGAACGACGCTGTGACGGATTCCAGGGATACTTGATCGGTCGCCCTGCCCTGCCCAACGGTGTGCCGACTGTTGGCCCTGCAGCCAGCCGCCGACCGGGCAAATCGCTCGAAGTAGTCTAGATCCCCGGTCGGCCGTTTGAATGCCGGCGTGCCCGCTCCACCAGCTCGTAAAGCTTCGTTATCGCCTGCAGCGGGCTCATCGAATCCACTTCCATTTGGGCGATGTCGCGTGCCAGGGCGTCGTCGCGGCTGAACATTGCCAGCTGCAACGTTGGCGACTCCCGTTCCGGAACCCCGGGCCGCCTCGCGCCACGCTCCAGTTCTTCCAGTATCTCCTGCGCCCGCAACACTACCGGGCTCGGCAATCCGGCCAGCTGCGCGACGTGCACGCCGTAAGACCGGTCTGCACCACCCGGGAGGATCCGGTGCAAGAACACCACGTTCCCCTGCTCTTCAGTCACCGCCACGTTGTAGTTCCGCACTCGTGGTAGGACGGTGGACAGCTCCGTCAGTTCGTGATAGTGCGTCGCGAAGAGGCAGCGCGCCGCCGCGTCAGGTCTGTTATGCACGAACTCCACCACCGCCCGCGCGATCGCCATCCCGTCATATGTGCTGGTGCCGCGTCCGATCTCGTCGAAGATCAACAGCGAGCGAGGCGTTGCGTTATGCAGGATCGACGCCGTTTCCAGCATCTCCACCATGAAGGTGGACCGGCCCGTAGCGATGTCGTCGAGGGCACCGACGCGGCTGAAGAGCCGATCCACCACGCCGATGCGGGCCTCAGCCGCCGGAACGAACGAACCAACCTGCGCCAGCAACACGATCAGTGCCACCTGACGCAGGTATGTCGACTTCCCGGCCATGTTCGGCCCCGTCAGCACGACGACCTGGGTTTCGCTGCTCGAAAGGTCGATGTCGTTGGGCACAAACGACCCATCAGGCAGTACCCGTTCCACCACTGGATGGCGTCCGTCCCGCACCGCGATGGTGTCGCTGTCGTCCACCGTGGGCCGAACGTAGCCATGCCTGGCTGCCACTTTCGCCAGGGCGCAACAAACGTCGATGTGCGCCACCGCCGCCGCCGTTTCCATGATCAGGGCCGCCTGTTCCGAAACCTGCGCGCAGACCTGGCGCAGTAAATCGCGCTCCAGTTCTTCCTGACGCTCGCCCGAGTGCAGGATCTTGTACTCCAACTCCTGCAGCTGGGGAGTCGTGTAGCGTTCGCCTCCAACCAGAGTCTGCTTCCGTTGATAGTCCTCCGGCACGCTACGTGCGTTCGCCTTGGAAACTTCAATGTAGTACCCGAATACCCGGTTGAACCCAACCTTCAGAGACTTTACGCCCGTCCGCTCGCGCTCCCGGCTCTCAATCTCCGCAACCAGCCGGCGTGCGTCCGACGCGGCGGAACGCAGCCCGTCCAACTCTTCCGAGAACTCGCTGCGGATGGCCCGTTCAGCCTGTGGATCCTCATTGATTGCCAGCGCGATGACCTCGACCGCCACCAGGCAAAGATGGAGGCACGACAGCGGCTCATTCATCTCATCTGGTCCCGCAGTGGCAACTTCAGCTTCCAATTGCGCTTTCAGCCGGCTGGCGCCCTCCAGGCTTCGCCGCAACCCGAGCAAGTCGCGCGCCGTCGTCGGCCCCGGCGCCGTCGACGCTGCTGATGCGACCCGTGCCATCGACCTCTCCAGGTCGCTTACATCGCGCAAAGCGTCTAGCGTCTGCCCCCGCCGGACCGCCGACGCGTGGAAGAACCCGACCTGCTCCTGTCGCTTGCGGATCTCGTCGACTTCTAACAGGGGCTGACCCAGCCAGCGGCGCAGCAACCGGGCACCCATCGGCGTTTTCGTCGCGTCCAGTACCGATACCAGGGTTGGGGACGCCCCTTTGCCGTTGGCCACGCGCTCCGCCAGGGGTGCGAACAACTCCAGGTTCCGGCGCGTATTCCCGTCGATCGCCATGTGACCGCGTGATTCATCAAGCGTAATCCGCGTAATGTGGCCCAGAGCCGCGGTCTGGTTCTCGCTCACGTATCCGATGATCAAACCCGCAGCCGCCGCCGCCAGCGTGCTACCCTCCAAACCCAGGCCATCAAGAGCGCTCGCATTAAAGTGCCTCAGCAGTTGCGTGACGCTCTCTTCGCGATCGAACGGAGCAATTTGCGTCGCGACGGTCCCCTCAGGTACAGCAATGCGCGAGCCGCCTGCAACCAGTAGCTCCGCTGGTCGTATCCGCTCCAATTCTGCGCCGAGGTCAGCAGAATCCACCTCCATACAGCGGAACTCCCCGGTTGAGACGTCCGCGTATGCCAGGCCCACCCTCCCGGACGAACCGTCCGGTTGCACCATGGCCGCCAGGTAGTTGTTCCCGGCGCCGGGAAGCAGATTGTCCTCAATCAATGTCCCCGGTGTCACCACTCGCACCACCCGCCGGTCCACCAGTTTCGTGCCCGGTTTGGCTTGCTCCACCTGCTCGCAAATCGCCACCTTGTACCCACGGGAAATCAGCTTCCCCAGGTGCGACTCAAGGGAATGGTGCGGCACTCCCGCCAATGGCACTCGCTCACCTTTGCTCACGGGACGTGATGTGAGCGTGATCTCCAGCTCCCGCGCCACGGTCTCCGCGTCCTCGTCGAACGTTTCGTAGAAATCACCCAGGCGGAAAAATACGATGGCGTGCGGATACCGGCGCTTGATGTCCAGGTACTGGCGGCGCAGGGGGGTCGTCAACGCGTTCGGTCCTCGTCGCTGGAGCGCAGCAATTCGAGCCGTATTATACTGCCGCTCAGCTCCCTTTCTCCGACCCCCGTGTCACTCTTCCACAAAACGTCTGAGGCGGGGGTCTTGCGAACCCCCGCCTCAGACGAGCCAAGAGAGGTGCGGCTGATCGTCGAAGCCTGAAAGGGAATTTCCCTTGCTCTGATGCTCTACCCTGCGGAGGGGTGAGTCAATACCGATTATTAGGTATTCAGGGCGGGAAACTGTGGAAATGTGCCTAACGAATCAGGCCTTCACGCCAGGCCCGGACGCCGGCCTCGGCTCGTGAAGCTGCTCCCATCTTCTTCAACACATTCGCCACGTGCTTGCTCACCGTCATCGGCCGGATCCCCAGGACCACGGCGATTTCCTTGTCCGACTTCCCCCCTGCCACGAGGTCCAGAACCGTCAACTCCCGAAAGCTCAGCCCGAATGTGTTACCCCGCGCGACGGCTCGCTCCGCACGGCGCTCCAGCTGCTCGCGCAGGGCCTCCATCGCGATTTCCATGTGCTTGCGTTCGCTGATGTCCTCGCACACCACCAGGAAAGTGGTCCGCCTGTCCGCATCTCGGACCGCTCGCGCCGTTTCCTTCACCCAGATCACCTCACCGTCCTTCCGGACCTTGCGCACCTCCCAGGTGCCCACCTCTCCGGGATTGCCCGACAACGCCAGCAGGTGCCGCCTGACAATCGCCCGGTCGGACCGGTGAAATATGTCGAAGACCGAATGTCCAACAAGTTCGTCGACCGCATACCGTAACTGCTCCGCACCGAACTGATTCACGGAAAGCACCGTGCCGTCTTCCGCGACTGTAAAATACATGGATGGGTTGTCACGGTAGAGGGCCCGGTACCGCTCTTCGCTCTCCCGCAGCGCCGCCTCTGCTTGCTCCCTTTCTGTAATGTCCCGAAGATTTACTACTATGCCCGTGCCGTCTGCCAAAGGCCGGCTCATCGACTCCACCATCAGCCAATCTCCGGCCGCGCTGCGCATCCGGAATCTGATTGCTAGATCCTGGTTAGGACCAGCGACTGTCCTTGTAAAGGACTCCATCACCGCGGGCATGTCCTCCGGATGCACAAGGTTGAGCCCATTGACACCCACGATGTCCGCTAGCTCATAGCCGAGAACCCTGGTCGCCGAGGGGCTCACATAGCGAACTACCCCGTCGTTCTCCATGATAGCCATCACGTCAGAGCCATCCTCAATCAGCGACCTGAACCGCTCTTCACTCTCAACGAGCGCTGCTTCGCCTTTCTTACGCTCGGTGATGTCCATCGCCACACCCACGAAACGCAATGATGTGCCGTCCTGGCTTCGGATCGCGCTCGCCTGAGCAGCGATCCACCTCACGGGCCCTCCGGGTGGCGCGACACGCAACTCCTCCCGGTAGGGCACGCCCGCATCCAACGACCTCTGCACGGCCTCTGCCACCCGTTGTCGGTCCTCCTCGACGACGGACGACAGGAACTCGTCATACGAGTTCCCCAGCAGCAACGCCCCCGGACCCTCACCCGTAAGAAACGTTCCGGCGTCCTCCCGCACGTCCCACTCCCAGGTCATCATCTGCGCGCCTTCGAGCGCCATCCGCAACCGAGCTTCGCTTGCCCGCAACGTGTCCTCCGCCACGCGCCGCTCCGTGATATCTACCGCAACACCCGAGAGACGGGCCGGCTTGCCATCCTCCGCGAATACAACCGCCCCGCTTGTCATCACCCAGCGCACGCCACCATCCGGGAATCGCATCCGAAACTCCGGGCGGTATTCTGCGCCTTCTTCTAGCGCCCGGCGCACCGCCTCCTGCACCCGTTCCCGGTCATCTGGATGCACACGCTCCAGAAAGCCGTCGTAAGTCACAGGAGAGCCGTCTTCCGCGCCCAGGGGGCCACCGGTCCCCGCGGAGTCCAGTATCGCGTCCTTCTCTATGTCCCAGTCCCACGCACTCATCTCGCCCTGGTCGAGAGCGAATTGGAGTCGCTCTTGCGCCTCCCTCAGTGCATTCTCCGCCTCTCGGCGCTCCGTCACGTCGCGAGAGTTGACTACCGCCACCGGCTCACCCGAAAGCCCCGGCTGCACCTTCGCGACGCTCCCCACGTACCGCCAGGACCCGTCCTTATGCCTTACCCTTAGCTCCGCGGTCTGAACGCTTCCCGGCTCGGCAAACGCCTGTCCTAATATCTCGGCTGCCCGCGGCAGGTCCTCCGGGTGCAACGCGGAGAGAACGTTGCTCCCCACCTGCTGGTCCGGCCCGTAGCCCAGCACCGTCTCGATCGCCTTGCTCTCGAAGAGGATCTTCCCTTCAGAGTCGATCACATCGATGACGTCAGAGCTGTTCTCCGTCAGCGACCGGAAATAGTCCTCGCTCGCCCGCAGCGCTTCCTCCGCCCGCTTCCGATCGGTGATGTCGCGCGAAGCGAGGTATCCAACAGACCCTCCGTCACCGTCAGGCACGACATGCCCGACCGCCTCCATAAGCAGCCATCTGCCATCGGCGTGACGGACCCTGAACTCCCCTGTCTGGACAACTCCGGGCTGGCTCAATCCCTTCATGCTCAGTTCGTACGCCTTGATTTGGTCATCGGGGTGCACCAAGTCGAATACCTGAGTCCCCGTCAACGCCCCGGGCGCGTACCCCAGGACCCTCGCCACTGAAGGGCTTTCGTACTGGATCATTCCGTCCTGGTTGATGGCAAGGATCGTGTCCGACACGTTCTCAACGATCGACCGCAAGCGCTCCTGGCTTGTACGCAGCGCCTCTTCGGCGCCCTTGCGCTCACTGATGTCCCGCACGAGCGCAAGCACTTCGTCGGTGCCTGACCGTACGACCCTCGCTTCGAACCATCCACCACGAGGCTCCGGAAGCCAGTATTCGAACGTCTGAGTCTCACCGGTCTCCAGTGCCCGCGCTACAGCTTCCAGTGACTGCTCCGCTATCTCCCGGGGTATCATAGCCAGGACGTTCTTCCCTAAGAACTCTTCCACCGGCATCATCGGTTCGAGTCCCTGGGCCGGTATAAACTCGCGGGCCCGCCCGTCCCTGCCCAGACGGAACATCATGTCGGGGATCGCTTTCAGCAGCGCCGCCTTCGTCGCCTCGCTCTCCCGCAGACTCTCTTCCACCAGAACCCGCTCCGTTACATCCCGCGACGCAACGATCACTCGTGGAGATCCATCCGCATTGATTCTCGCCCTGGCGATAGATTCCAGCACGCGCCAGGACCCATCCTTGTGCCGCGCCCGCAGCCGGAGCTCCCGCACCTCGTCGCTCTTGCCGATCAGTTCGGCGAACGCCTTGCGCGCTTCCTCCTCGTCCTCTGGGTGCACAAAGTCAAAGGTGCTCTTTCCGATCCGCTCCTCCACAGTGTATCCCAGGATGCGTTCCACAGACGGGCTCTGATACGCGATCGTACCCGAGGAGTCAACCGCGCTGACCACGTCATAGATACTTTCGGTTACAGCCCGAAAACGTGATTCGCTACGGCGAAGCTCATCTTCCGCAGCCTTTCGCTCAGTGATATCGAGGTTAACGGCAAGGTAGTTGGTGACTTCACCCTCCGGAGAGCTAATCGGAGCGATACACGAGTAGACCCAGTACTCTTCCCCACCCTTCTTCCTCCCCGCGAACTCTCCCCGCCAGGGCTCGCCCGCACTGACTGTCGACCAGATCTCCGCCGCCTGTTCGGGCGGCAGCTCCCCCAACTCGTGAATCCGCCGGCCCACCACCTCTTCGGGGGTATATCCCGTCACTTCGCAAAAGCGCCGGTTGACGTACAATACCACCCCCTCCGCATCCATGAAGACGACGAGGCTCAGGCTCTCCTCGACGATAAGCTCGAAGTCAATGACGGGCGCAGACGACTCGTCGCTGGACGAAGGCACCAGGCGCAGCGATCTGGCCGTCTGCCGTATCGGGTCGGACGTCAACATGGCCTCCTATAGGGGCTCCTGCTGGGGGGAGTCCGAACTCTCCCAGACGGCTCGTGGGCCGCACCCTCCGCCGAAACGGAGGTCCGCCGAGACTATCCCCCTCGTTGACGCGATTATAGAGAATTCTGCGATTTAGTCAAGCCGCAGGCGTGCCCTACGGCCCGAATTCATCGACCACACCGATAGCGTATGGAGCCTGTTCTCTGCAGGCGTCGCATTTTACGCATTTTGCCTGATCGATGTAATATTGCCCATTCATCCGGACCGCTCCCGTCGGGCAGATCGCTTCCGCCATCGGCAGCAGCTCCGACTGGTGCAGCACCTCGTAGCGCACCAGCCCTGCGCACCGCCTTGCCGGGCAACGCTTGCGCTCCACGTGCTCCAGCAGTTCTTCTTCGAAGTAGCGGAAGGTGGACATGATAACCGTCGGCGCGCCCTGCCCGTGGAAGCAGTTCGCATTCTGGGCGATCCGCCCCAGCAGCTTCATCAACTCCAGGTCCGCGCGCCGGCCTCGCCCCTCGCTGATCCTCCGTAAGATCTCCAGCATCCGCCTCGTCCCCGCAAAGCACGTGGTGCAGCGCCCGCAAGACTCGTCTTCAGCGAACCACTCGAAATAGATGCAGAGGTCCACAATGCAGCTAGTGTCGTCCAGCACCACCAGGCCTCCGCCACCCATCAGCGATCCGCGCTCACGATAGGGCTCCGGCTCAAGAGGGATACCTGCTTCGCTCGCCGGGATCACGCCTGATAGCGGCCCACCTGACTGTATCGCCTTAAGCGCACGGCCCTCCGGCACGCCGCCGCCCATTTCGTTCACCACCTGGCTGGTCGCTGTCCCCAGTGGCACCTCCAGGATGCCGACGCGCTGGACCTGGCCGGAGAGCGAGAACATTTTTGTCCCCGTGTTCTTCTCCGTCCCCACCGAAGACCACCACGCCGCACCTTCCCTGAGCACCAGCGGCGCGTTCGCATAAGTCTCGACATTGTTGATGTTTGAGGGCAGGGCAAACACGCCCGCCTGGGCCGGATACGGCGGCTTGATCTTCGGCATGCCCCTCCGGTCCTCCAGCGAGCTCAGCAGCCCCGTCTCATCCCCGCACACGTAGCTGCCCGCGCCCCGCACTACCTTCACCTCGAAGTCGACGCCGCTTCCCAGGATATCCCGGCCCAGCAGCCCCTTTTCGCGTGCCTCGAACACCGCCTTCTCCATCCGCGCCACCGGCAGTGGGTACTCGTCGCGAATGTAGATGTAAGCCTGGTCCCCGTCGGTCGCCACGCCGGCGATCACGACGCCCTCCACCACGAGGTGCGGATCGCTTTCCATCAGGTTCCGGTTGACGAACGCGCCCGGGTCCCCCTCGTCGGCGTTGCAAATGACGTACTTCGGCTTCACCTTCGCGTTATGCAGGAACTCCCATTTGAGTCCCGCCGAAAACGCCGCACCTCCGCGGCCCCAGAGCTTGGACCCCTTCACCTCTTCGATGATCTTCTCGGGCCCCATCTTTAGCGCTTTGGTTAGCCCCTCATACCCGCCGTTCGCGATGTAATGATCAACGTCCTCCGGGTCAGTCACCCCGCAGTTCGCCATCAACCGCCGGACCTGCCCCTTCCAGAACGGCAAAGATTCCAGCGGCGGCACCTGTCCCGCCGTCCCCGTCCCGCGGACGGCCAGCGCTGCCTCCCAGGGCAGGCCACCCCCCGACACGGCCACCAGGAGCTGAGGCACCTTATCCGCCGTGATCTGCTGAAACAACACCCCCCGCTGCCCCGGCCTTATCACCTCCACCAGCGGCTCCGCGTAGCATAGGCCCAGGCAACCGGTCAGCATCACGTCGGCGTCGATCCCGCCTCCCGCCAGTTCCCGGCGTACCGCTTCGAGCGTTTCCTTAGCGCCCAGCGAGAGCGAGCACGTCGCCACACCCACCTTGATCAGCATTCGCGGCGGGTTCGCAACGTTCTGCCACACGGTGTCGGCGGCGCTCCTCAATTCGTCGTAAGTAGACACGCTCAGGCGCTCTCCTCGGCCGCTCCTGCAGAGTCCGCCTCCACCTCACCACTACCCGCTTCCACGGTCGCCTCCACCTCAGGTACCGCCTCGATTCCCCTCAACTTCCGCGCCCACTCGATGGCATCGCTGGTCGTCAGCGGACCGATATACCGGCCCTGGTGTCGCAACAGCGGCGCCAGATGACAGGTGCCATCACATTGCACCAGCCTCATCTCGACCTTGCCGTCGGGCGTCGTGCGACCCATGGAGCAGTCCAGAATGGCCTCCAGCGCCCTCCGGATACCCATTGACCCCTTCAAGAGACAGGCCGGGCCGCTGCACCACTCCACCACATCCTCGCCCGATGGGTTCGTGCGAACTTCCGAATAGAAGTCAATCGTCCCGAACACGATTGCCGGCGACGTGTTGAACTTGTCGGCCAGCAACGGCACTGCCTCGGGCGGCACGTACCCATATTCGTGCTGGATCCGATGAAACGCCTCCAGCATGTCGACGTTATCGGAGCGCAGGTCTGCGATCAGCTCGTCAACGCGGGCGATGATCTCCCTGCTGCCGGCCAGCGGCGGCACCGCGGTGACACGTGAGTTATGACTGGCGTTCGAAAACAAATGCGATTCTTTCTCAGTCGATTGTGTACGCCGTCACTAACTATATGAGAGCCCATTGGAACAGACAAGGACTTGCGAGGCACGCCGCCGGGCTACCGCCGTGGCGTTTCCCGCGGCGAAGGCGCGGGCGTCGGCGTGCGCCTGGGCGTCGTACTCGGCGTCGGCGTCTCCGTCCCCCGCGGCGTCGTGTACGGCGTCGGCGAGATCTCCGGCGCCTCCCTCGCCTCCGCGGCATCGGGCGTTGGCACGGGCGTTTCCGTCGGCAGATATCCGGTCGAGAATGCTGTCGGCGTCGTCCCGAACGAGAAGTCGATGAGCACTCCACCGTCCGGAATACCACTTCCCGAGATGATCGCCTCCCACTTTCCCTTCCCGGGCGAGGCGATTGCGTAGCGCTCGGCCCCCGGCAGCACCTCATGCGACAGCGCCCCGCCCTCGTCCAGGATTTTTCCGCTCGGCATCTTCAGCGTCGTCCTGATCGAGAGCTGCCCGTCGCTCTTACCAACCGGCACCCACGTCACCGCCAACGCCGCCTGCACCTGCTCCGGCGGCACCTCCACCGGCACTACCAGCCTCTCTCCGCCCCGCAGCAAGAACCGCGTGCACGCCGGCCTCGCCGTCCCGGAGAGGAGAGCGCGCAGTCGCTGTAGCTCGCATGCCGGGTCGAAGACCGTCTGCGATGGACGGAACTCTCCCCCCGTCGCCCCGACTATCCGCTCGAGTACGGGCGTGTTCGTCCGGCCAACTCCGTACGCGAACACCGGCCATCCCCGCTCCGCGAAACATCTCTCGGGACTCTGCAGCCTGCCGGCCGCATTGTGGAAGCCATCCGTGACCAGCACCAGCGCCTTCCGCACCTCCGGCCCCCTCAGCTGCATCTCCCGGCAGGCAACTGCCAGGCCGCCCGCAAGGTCCGTGTCTCCCTCCGGCTTTTCCCGCTGAACAGCCGCCGTCAACTCCTCGATGGTACGCCTCTGAGCGGGCGCCGACGCCACCCGCGCGTGCGAGTTGAAGGCGATCAATGTCACCTGCTCTCCGTTCGCCGACGCTTCGAGGTAGGGACTCAACAACCGAAGAAGCTCGCCGCTGGTCGCCGCCCCCGCCATGCTTCCCGAAACGTCAAAGGCCACCGTCATATCCAGTGGCGTCACAGGCGCCGCGCTGTCCGGCCTCGGCGCGTTCGAGATCAACGACGCGCCGGGACAAGCTCTCCGCGTCGGTTTCACCAGGCACCCATCGGTGTCTACCAGCCATCCGCCGATATTCACACCTACGATCGGGCGGCGCGCACCGCCGGCGATCGTGTAGAAGTGCAGGTGGGGGTCCGTCGACCAGCAATCGGTGGGCGCACCACCGTCCGGACAGCATCCCGGCCGACCTAGCCGTTGCCCAGCCTTCACCTCGTCCCCCGTCTTCACCTGCTTGTCCGCCAGGTGAAAGTAGCCCGTCCGGAAGCCGTTACCGTGGTCCACCTCTACCGCATTCGGAAGTACCGTTGCCCGTCCGTCCGCAGCAGCCACGGCCCAGAACGCCGACGTGAATGTCTCACACTGCTTCCCCATCGCGTCCGGCGGCTGGAAATCGAGGGCGTCAAGCACCGGCCCGCTGCCGGAGTGCGGCCCGTGGGCGTAGCGCCAGACGGCACCGCCTTCCCACGGCAAAGAATACGAAGGGACGCCAGCCTCCTGGGCAGAACCCGGAGACGCGAACGCAAAGAGCAGTCCGCAGACCAGCAGGCACAGTAGCGTCGCCAGGCGACCCGGGTGCGTGATCACATTGGAACCTTGGAACAGGGGGCGAACGGGTAGAGGTTAGCCGCGCCCTGCGGCCCTGTCAAGGCGGCGAGTCAGCCCGCCAGCAATGCCTCGACGAAGCTGCGCGGCTCGAACCGCGCCAGGTCCTGCGCCTTCTCGCCCGTCCCCACGAACCGCACCGGCACGCCCAACTCATCGCACACCGAGAACACCACGCCGCCCTTCGCCGTCCCGTCCAGCTTCGCCAGCAGAATCGCCGTCACCCCCACCGCCTCCGTGAAGTACTTCGCCTGCGTCATTGCGTTCTGACCCGTCGTCGCGTCGATCACCAGCAGCACCTCGTGCGGAGCGTCCGGGATCTTCCGCTGGATGATCTTGTTCACCTTGCTCAGCTCCGCCATCAGGTTCGCCTTCGTGTGCAGCCGCCCCGCCGTGTCGATGATCACGACGTCCGCGCCCCGGTTCTCCGCCGCCTGCAGCGCGTCGAACACCACCGCGCCCGGGTCCGCCCCCTGCTGGTGCGCCACGACGTCCACGCCCGCCCGCTCCCCCCAGTGCTTCAGCTGCTCGATCGCCGCCGCCCGGAACGTGTCCCCCGCCGCCAGCACCAGCTTCTTCCCCTGCGCCTTGTAAACGTGCGCCAGCTTGCCGATGCTCGTCGTCTTGCCCGTCCCGTTCACGCCCACCACCAGGATCACCGCCGGCTTCGGCAGCGTCTCCTTCTGTCCGTTCGAATGCCAGATCTGTCCCCGCCCCGTGTCCACGTCGAGCACCGCCACCAGGTCTTCCTTCAGCACCCCCAGCGCCACGTCCGGGTCCTTGATCCCGTCCTTCTTCACCCGCGACTTCAGGTCCTCCACCACCTTCAGCGTCGTCTGCACCCCCGTGTCCGCCGCGATCAGCGTCTCCTCCAGCTCGTCCCACAGCTCGTCGCTCAAGCCCCTCGCGGAACATCCCCCCGATCCGCCCGAACCAGGTCCGCCGCGTCCGCTCCACCGCCTGGTCGACCGGCACCGCCGCCTCGTCATCAACGACCACAGCAACGGGCGCCTGGTCGGGTTCCGCAACAGAGGTATCTGCAACCGGTTCATCGACGGGTTGTTCTGGCGGGCTGTCGTCTTCGGGGGGCGTGTCATCCTCGCCTTTGCGGCGAAAGAACCTCATACGCTCCGATGATATGGCCCGCGCCGAGAGCAGGTCAAAGGATGCCTGCCCCCGCAAACACTGTCTACCGACAGCTGACTACTGATAACTAGAAAAACGCTTCCCGACCGTCCTCTTCTGCGGCTCCCAGGTCCGGGCGGGCTTGGGGTCGCCCCCTGGGCCTCGCCTGGTCCCTTCTTCCGCTTCCGAAGTCCGTTCGGGAAGCAAGCGCAGCATCGCACGCCTCAAACACCTCGTCAACCCATTTTCAGGACGACTTTCAGCCTCTCCACAAACCCACAGAAGTCTATCCACAACGATGTGGACAAGCCACACCCGAACTTAGCTAGGCAACGCCCTTGGCCATGCGGTCTAGCGCAGCGCCGCGAGATAGGAAAGTCGACCATCGCTCGCTCCTCGCGAGAATCGCGAGTCAGCCTAATCGCCGTCCGCACCATAACCCGGATAGGCTGCGCTGCCTCCATTGTCGCAATAAATGCTGCCCGAGTACGTGAACAGCCACGATCCCCCGGTAGTGTTTCCCTGGATAGAGCATCCAGAGACATTCCATTGCATGTATCCACCTTCGAAGTTCTGCTGCAACAGGTTTGGGTTCCCTGGCACGAGCTGGTAGTCGTTGCCGGTCGGAGCGCCAAGTCGGTAGGACCATTCGAGACTCGGTGTGTACAGGTTCGTGTATGCAGCATAAAATGCCCTGGCGACCCAAAAGACCGGGCCGTCAACCACTCGATCCTGGCTAACCATTGCGCTCCGCCAATTTCCCGTGACTCCTCGGAACGTCTGCGTATGCAGGTCTCCAAACTGCGACGGGCAGCCGGAGATAGTCCTGTAAGGGCCGGAGGCGCCGCACACGTCCCAACTCGACTCCATTTTTGAAGTCGAGCCGCGCCATTGAAACCCTCCAGCGTTAAGGTACGCGTCACGGAAGTCGTAGGCCTGATACACGGCGCCAGCGCCCCACATGCCAGCGCCGGCGTTGTTAGACACGGCGTAATGCGTCGCGGTTGACCACATCGAAGGGGATGTCTGCGAAATTTGAGCGGGCCAAGCTACTGAGTTCCCGGAGTAGCAGGTGGCCGCCACCGGACAGGTGTCGAAGTGCAGGTGCGCTCCTCCGATTATGCACGACCCCGTTGTATCCATAGCGCCAACTACCATCCCTTGTTGGACAGGGTAGTCAATGCTGAATGGGGGAAGCTGAACGAGGTGAGCGTACTGAGAGCGGTAATCGTACCCTCCTCCAGAAACGTTGTGCTTGACCTCGGCTACATTGCCAAAACAGGGGTCCGTTTGGCGCCTAGTCACAATACCGTCGCCAACGGCCTTGACTGTAGCGTTGCCGAGAATGAAATCCACAGCGCCAGGTCCATGACAATAACCTGATACACAGTTGTTTGGTCCCCTGCTTGCGTAGTAGTTTCCGCCTTCGATCCAAGGTAGTCTAAAGACCTGCCCCTGGTTTCCTACGTGGACATGCGAACCAGCGACGGATTGTGTCCCGGCCGCTAAGATCAGGACAAACGCGAGCAGGATGAGGAGCTTGGACAGCATCGAATCACTGAAGCCTGATGGTCTTCACGATCTCGTTCAGAGATTTGCGTGCCTCAGTGAGAGCGTCGGTGTCGAGAGGCTTGCCGTCTGGCCCAAATTTTACCTGGGCCCGGACCTCCCAGACACCATCCAGACGCTCGATGATGTAAAGATATTCCTCCTGGCGCCCCTCGTCAGATGGGGAGAGATAGTATCTGTCCGCGGGAAACCCTGCTACCTCAGAAGGTTCCCGCTGTAGGGGTTGCAAATCGATTACCGCACCGGACGAACCTATTCGGTGCACGAGAACGAAGCCACTCGGCACCAAGACCCAAACCGCTTCGTCCCACATGTCGCCTGAGCCCATTCCGTACCCGCCTGTCTCGGGTGACGAGCCGTACAGGGTCGCATCATTAGGGAAACAGACGCTCATTTTCGTCGCGTCACTTGTTAGCGCATTCCACCGCGACGGGCAATCCGATCGGCCAAGTGACTTGGCTTCGCCAACGTGGTGGATGGGGGGCTTTGAAAGGACTGCTGCCGGATTCGGAGCGAAAGGCCCTAGATCTTCGGTCGGGCGGGGAATAGCCGGTGGGGTGCACTTCTCACAAACAGCTTCCGGCGGGCACATTGGATCGCTTCCCGGCAAGGCTAGGCCATCGGACGAGTACCTACATGCCGCGGTAGGGACGGCATCGCCGGCACAGACAACTTCGCCCTTGTCGTTGGGTCCGCACGGTCCTCCTCCGGCCTCGCCAAATGGGTCTGTGATGAGGAACCCCACGAGGAGTGCAACAATGAGCGCTGTCCCGGACAGGACTACAACGACCAATCGGAACCGGTTCCGTGACCAGTTCACAGCAAGACCTCCTGCTGATGAAAATTGTCCTCCCCGCTGCAGAAGTTGTCAAGCTATCGCCTCATCAGCATGGACGAATCACTTGCCATGCTAACTGGAGGCTGGCACGCTTAGTTCAGGCTGACGTTCACATCCCCCATCACGTCCGCCAACCGCATCGACAGCACGCGCGACGCCGCGTCCGTTGCCATCGACACTCCGTAAATGCTGTCGGCGATCTCGATCGTCCGCCGGTTGTGCGTGATCACGATGAACTGCGTCCGCTCCGCCAGTTCTTTAAGCGCGCTCGCGAACCGCACCACGTTCGCCTCGTCCAGCATCGCGTCCACTTCGTCCAGCACGCAGAACGGCGAGGGGTTGGCCTGCAGTAGCGCGAACAGCAGCGACAGCGACGTCAGCGCTTTCTCCCCGCCCGAGAGCTGCGAGAGGTTCCGCGTCCGCTTCCCCGGCGGCTGCGCCTCGATCTCCACCCCCGTGGTGTTCATGTCCTTGGGATCGCTCAGCTTCAGCCGCGCGTGCCCGCCCTCGCCGAAGAAGGCGTGGAAGTTCCGCTCGAAGCTCTTCGCCACCTGCGTGAACGTCGTCGTGAACCGCTTCTCCATCAGCTGCGTCAGCTGGTCTATCGCCCGGTGCAGAGACTCCTCCGCCGACTCCAGGTCCGCCACCTGTCCGCTCAGGAAGTCGTGGCGCTCCTTGATCGACTCGTAGTCCCCCAGCGCCTCGATGTTCACCGGCCCCAGCCCCCGTAGCTGCTTCCGCAGCTCCTCGATGTGGTGCCCCATCGCCTCGGCATCGATATGCGCCCCGCCTGCTATCGGCCTCGGCCCGCCGGCGTCCTCCCCGCCCTCGGACGTCGTCAGCCAGAACGGGATCCGCGTCTGCACCGCCTCCGGCGCCAATACGTCTCCCTCCGCCGACACCGCCATCCCGTCCTCCGACATCCGCCCCACAAGGTTCTCGATCTCCATCTCCCAGCGCCGCACCTCCGTCTCCGCCTCCAGTACGTGCGCGCTCCGCTTCGAACATCGCGCTCTGCGCCGCCAGCACCTGGTTGTGCAGGTCCCGCTGCCGCGCTTCCAGGTGATTCACACCCTCGCTGCTCGGTACGTTCGCCTCGACGAACTTCTCCAGCTGCTTCTGCGCCTCGACGGCTTCCTTCTCGTCAGCTGCGCTTGCCGCGGCCAGCCGCTGCAACTCGACCTCGATTGCCTTGAATTGCTCGTCCTTGGCCGACTCTTGCGTCTCCAGCCGGGACACTGTCGCCTCGCTCGTCTCCCGCTGTACGCTGAGCGAGCGCAGCTCGCCTTCCGACTGCGCCAGCGCTTCCGCCGCCTCCCGCGCGCCCTGCTGCAGAGCTTCCCGCCGCTCCGCCAGCACGCTGTGAGCCTGCTCGAGGTACCGCGCGTTGGCGAACGCCTCCTTCGCTTGCTCCAGCATCTCTTCGCGTTCCCGCTCCATTCGTTCGATCTCGGCGGCGTTGTCCCGCCCCTGCCCCTGCATGCTGATCCGCGACGCGATCAGCGCCCGCATCTCTCCTCTGAGCTGCGCCAGCCTCTGCTGCCGCTGCCCCAGCGAGTCCTGTATCGAAGTCCGTCGCCCCATCGCTTCTTCCGCCTCGCGCCCCAGCGCCCCGAGCTGAGCTTCCGCTTCGCGCAGCTTCTCCCGCAGCGTCTCGACTTCCCGCTCCGTCACCTCCATCGATTTGCGCACACGGTCGATCTCTTTCGGGATCGACTCCAGGTCCCGCTCGTAGGCCAGCGCAAACGGCCGCCCCGACCGCGCGAGACCACCGGTGATGTGCCCGGAGGGATGGAAGACGATGCCGTCCACCGTTACCACCGTTCCCAGCCCCCGCCGGACCAGCCGCGCCGCCGTCTGCGTGTCCTGCACGACGATCGTCCGGCCGAGCAGCGCGTTGATCAGCTTCTCGTAGCGCTGCTGGTACTTGATCAGCCGCGCCGCCACACCCATCACGCCCTTCTCCTTCATCAGGGTCAGCGGGTATACGGGCTTCATCGTGTCCAGCGGCAGCACCGTTGTCCGCGGCCCCTTCTGCGTGATCACCGACTGGATCGCCGCGATCGCGTCCGCCTGCCGCTCGAATACGCAGGCCTCGATCTGGTCGCTCAGTGCAGCCGCGATCGCCTCCTCCAGCCCTCGCGGCACCCGGATGATCTCGAACACCGTGCTCAGCGCCCCCTCGATGCTGATCGCGCCTTCGACATCTCCCTCGGCCTGCTTCTGCGCCTCTTCCAGCACCGCCAACCGCCCCTGCAGCCCCTCCAGCTTCGCCCGGCGCTCCGATCTGGGTCCCCTCCACCTCCGCCAGCTGCTCCCGCAACTTCTGCACCTCGAATTCGAGCGATACGCGGCGGGCGCTCGTGTCTGAGACGCCCGCCACGATCTGCGACTCCTGGGCGCGGTGCCCCTGCAGGAGACGTAGCTGCTCCGTCATCTGGTTCACCAGCGAACGGCGCCTAGTCTCCAGCCGTGAGGCCTCCTTCTCGGTCTCGCGCATGCCGCCGCTCAGGCGGCGCGCTCTCGTCTTCATCTCTTCCGCCGCCAACTCCAGCCGCTTCCCCTTCGCCTCTGCATCGGCCACGCGGTCTACAGCCTCCCGGTATTCCTGCTCCAGACCGGCGGTCTCTCCCTGCCGCACCTCGAACGCCTCTCGCGCGGCAACCACGTTCTTCTCGAGCCGCTCTCGTTCGCTGTCGTCCGAGCCCAGCACCTTGTCCAGCCGGTCCTTCTCCTCCCGGATCGATTCCAGCTCCTGCGCCAGCTCATCCCGCCGGCTCTCCAGAATGCCCCGCCGTTCCTCGGCGACCGCTCGTCCTCGCTCCAGGTCGCGGATCCGGCTCTCCAGCCTGTCCCGCTCGGCGATCACCGCCTGCGCCGACCGGCGTTGCTCGTCCAGCTCCTTCGTTATGTCGTCAAGCTCCCGCTGGCAGCGTCTCCAGCGCTACCTTCGCCTGCGGTGAACTCCGCCTGCGCCTGGTCGTGCGCCGCGCGCGATACCGTCAGCGCTTCCTGCGCCCGCCCCCACTGGTGCTCGTAGTACACCTGCAGCGCCTGCGTGCAGCTCCCTCGAGAGCCGCGTGTGCTCGCCGGCCAGCTGCGCCTGGCGTTCCAGCCGCCCCAGCCGCGGCGCGATCTCCTTCATCAGCAGCTTCACGCGCTCGACGTTCTCGTGCGTCAGCTTTCAGCCGCTCC
Organism: uncultured Chloroflexia bacterium; assembly: GCA_963717065.1. GTDB lineage: Bacteria > Chloroflexota > Dehalococcoidia > SM23-28-2 > RBG-16-64-32 > CAVQVC01. The sequence goes on from CAVQVC010000001.1 coordinate 929,962, forward strand.
TCCGCCTCTTCGATCTTGAACCGGTAGCGCTGGATGTCCGCCGCTTCTTCGATCAGCTCCCGGCGCTCCTCCGCTCGCAGGTTCAGCACCGTCTCGACCAGCCCCTGCCCGATGATCGCGTAGGAGTTCTGGCTCACGGTCGCCTTCAAGAGCAGCGTCTGGATGTCGCGCAGACGCGTCTTCTTGCCGTTGATGAAGTAGTCGCTGTCGCCCGACGCGGCTTCCGCGACGGGAGATCGTCACCTCGGTCGACGTCGAGCGGCAGCCAGCCGTTGGAGTTGTCGAGCGTCATCGCCACCTCGACCTTGTCGGAGCGCTGCCGCTTGCTCGGAGCCGGCGTAGATGATGTCCTCCAGCTTCTTCGCGCGGAGCAGACGGCTCGATTGCTCGCCCAGCACCCAGCGCAGCGCGTCAGCGATGTTGGACTTGCCGGAGCCGTTGGGGCCGACGATCGCCGTGATGCCGTGCCCGAACTCGAACGAGGTCCGGGCCGCGAAGCTCTTAAATCCGTGGAGGTCTAGCCGTTTTAGATACACTTCGGCAGACGGCTAGCCGGTTGCTGCCAGCGTCTCCAGCGCCTGCCGGCGGCGTTCAGTTCTGCCTGCTTCTTGTTGCGCCCCTGCCCCTGTCCCATGACCTGCTCGCCCACTGACACTTCCACCGTGAACAGCTTCGCGTGGTCGGGACCCTCCGAGGAGATCAACCGGTACTGCGGGATCTCGTGCCAGCTCGTCTGCGCCACGTGCTGCAGCTCAGACTTGCTGTCCGCCGTGACACCCCGCGCCGCGATCTCTTCGAAGTCCGGCTTCAGCAGCTTCAGCACCAGCCGGCGCGCCTTCGTGATCCCGCCGTCAAGGTACGCCGCGCCGATCAGCGCCTCGAACGCGCCCGCCAGGTTCGACGGCCGCTTGCGCCCGCCGGACATCTCCTCGCCGCGGCCCAGCACCAGGTACTCGCCGAGGCTGATCCGTTCCGCCGCCTGCGCCAGCGCGTCCCAGCGCACGAGCATCGCCCGTAGCTGGCTCAGGTGCCCCTCGCTCAATGTCGGATAGTCGCGGTACAGCTTGTCAGAGACGATGAGCCCCAGCACGGCGTCGCCCAGGAACTCCATCCGCTCGTTCGACTCGACGTCGTGGCCGGCCTCGTTGAGGTAGGAGCGGTGGTAAAGGGACTGCTGGAGGATGTCTTCGTTGTCGAACGATATGCCGATAGCCCGGGCCAATGCCTGGGCCGCTTTCGGCTTTGTGATCGTCGCCGGTCTAACCATAGCGATAAAATTGCGCCCCCGATAAAGAGAGCCGCACGAATGCGGCTCATCCAGACCAGACTGGATAAAGTCATGATAGGAGCGGCTTCAAAGCCCTGTCAAGGAACAAGGTTACAATAAGGCCGCCGATGCCAGAAAACCCAAAACTTATCGATAAATGGTTAGCGTCCCTGCCCCGTGACGCCCGACGCGCCGCCTCCGGCGTCATCGCCTCCGCAGACGCCTCCGGCACACCCCTCTACCTCGTCGGCGGCCCCCTCCGCGACCTCCTCCTCGATCGCCCCTCTCTCGACATCGACCTCGTCACCGAAGGCGACGCCATCGAGCTCGCGCAGCGCGCCGCCCGCTACCTCGACGCCACCGTCAAGACCCACCCCACCTTCGGCACCGCGACAATTGTGATTCTGAGGAACGAAGAATCCGGGGGGGAGGGCCCAACGCTCCGACCCAGGATGACACCCCGACCCCGACCCAGTCCCCGATCCACGCTCACCATCGACATCGCAACTGCCCGCACCGAGACCTACCCCCGCCCCGGCGCTCTCCCCCGCGTCGCCACGTCCGCCACCATCGACCAGGACCTCCTCCGTCGCGACTTCACCATCAACGCCCTCGCCCTCCGCCTCAACGGCCCCGATCGCGGCGCCCTTCTCGATCCCGCCGGCGGCCGCGCCGACCTCGACGCCCGCCTCGTCCGCACCCTGCACCCCCGCTCCTTCCGCGACGACCCGACTCGCATCTTCCGCGCCGTCCGCTACGCGCGCCGCCTCGGCTTCCAGCTCGAGGCACGCACCCGCGCCGCCATCCGTCGCAACCTCCGCCACCTCGCCCGCGTCAGCGGCGCCCGCATCCACGCCGAGATCGCCCGCATCCTCGCCGAGCCGGAACCCGAACGGGTCCTCCTCGACCTCGACCGCCTTGGCGTCCTCCGCGCCCTGCACCCCGCCCTTCGCTTCAGCGCCCCCCAGGCCCGCGCCTTCGCCGATGTGCGTACCCTAACCACAGCGCCTGGCACCGCCTATTGGCCACTCTTCCTCTGGCCAGATTCCCCGGCCGCCGCCGCGGCCATCGCCAGCCGCCTTGCCCTCACCAACCCCCAGCGCGACGCCGTCCACGCCGTCCCGAGTGTGCTCTTGATCCGCCGGCGCCTATCCGCTCCCAACCCCCGGCCCAGCCGCATCGCCGATCTCCTCGGACCCTTTCCGCCGGCCACCCTCTGGGCCCTCGCCGCCATGTCGCGCGGCCGAACTCGCGACCGCCTACTCGACTACCTCCGCCGCGGCCGACACATCAAACCGGCCCTCCGCGGCGACGACCTGATCGCCCTCGGCGTCCCCCGCGGCCCTGCCGTCGGCGATATCCTCCGGCGCCTCCGCGCCGCTAAACTGGACAACGAAGTGAGGACCCGCAAGCAAGAAGAAGCCCTCGTACGACGCCTCATCCCGAAGGTTGCTTCCCGCTCATCCTGAGGCACTCGTAGGATGAGCGGAGGATAACGCCCCTATGACTGACAACTCCTCGGCCTGCCACATCTGCCACCACCCCCTCACCGAAGACGCCTCCGCCACCTGCAACCAGTGCCGCCGCCCCTTCCACCTCCGCCTCCGCAACGACGACACCCAGGGAAAAGACTGCGGCGACGTCTGGATCGACGAAAACTACCTCTCCCTCGAATTCGCCTGCAATGAATGCCTCGGCCTCACTCCAACCACAGAGGCCCCCGCCGAACCCCCCGTCGGCCCCGCCCACTAATCGCAGGCGTAGCCGCACTGTCATCCTGAGCAGCACAGCATCTCTCAACGGCCCAACACACCTTCGCGAAGGGATCTGGCGGGGCGAGGGGAGTGAACGGCGCCCCTTCAACGCTGTAGCGGAGGCTGTCACGCCTCCACGCCACACGGGGTGATGCCTGGTGGCCCTAGACTAGCCGGCTTACTCCGCCGACGAAAAACATGAGCGCGAAAGCGAGCGCAATCGCACCCATGCCTCGTATGAGCCAAATGAGCTCCGGCGAGGGGTCCAAGCTGGCTTCTTCAAGCCACTGCATTCTGGTCTTGCTTGGCGGCGGACCCCACCAAAACTTGTTGTCCCGAAAGTACGTCAGATTCACCATCGCCAGCCGACGCGCAATCGAACGAGTAAAACCAATCAGCGCCACACCGAACAGCAGGAATCCAAGCGCACCGCCGAAGAAGAGGAGAATGTCTCCAACCACAATGAGGACCTACACGCCCCCAAACCGCCCCACCAACGCCGCCACCGCCTTCGTCCCCCGAACGAAATCCTCGATCCGGATGTTCTCGTCCGGCGCGTGGATTCGCGCGTCCGGGTACCCCACCCCGCAGTCCGCCGTCGGCAGCCCCAGCGTCTCGATGAACGGGTACAGCGGCCCCGTCCCCGCCATCGTCGGCACGATCAGCGGCTCCGCCCCGTACGCCTCCCGCACCGCTTCCCGCATCACCTGCACGAACGGCGCCTTGATCGGCGTCCGCGCCGGGTGCTCCGCCCCGAACTCCCGGATCGTGATGTCCCCGAACCCGCGCGCGTTCAGGTGCCGCCGCAGCTTCGCCATGATGTCGTGCGGGTCCTGGTCCGGCACCAGCCGGAAGTCCACCTTCGCCATCGCCCGCGACGGCAGCACCGTCTTCGCACCCTCCCCCTCGTACCCCGACGACAGCCCGTCGATCGTCGCCGTCGGCTGGAAGTAGTGCCGCAGCCGGAACTGCACGTCCGTCACCCCGCGCACCGCCTCCTTGATCCCGTACGCCTTCAGCGTCTCCGGCGCATCGTCCGGCATCGCCTCCACCGCTGCCCGCTCATCGCGCGTCGGGTCGCGCACGTCGTCGTAGAACCCGTCGATCTGCACCCGCTCGTCCAGCCCCTTTATCGAAGCCAGCGCCCAGGTCAGCCGCCAGGCCGCGTTCGGCAGTACCGTCCCGTACGACGAATGCGCGTCGTGGCTGATCGTCTTGCACTCCAGCTCGACGTACAGCAGCCCCTTCACTCCCAGCGGGATCATCGGCCGCCCGTCAAAGGTCACCCCCGAGCCCTCCCAGACGCAGGCGTCCGCCACCAGCAGCTCGCGGTTCGCCTCTACGAACTCCTCCATCTGTGGCGACCCGATCTCCTCGTCCCCCTCGATGCAAAACTTGAGCGAGCACGGGTACTCCCCCCGCACCGCCCGCCACGCCTTCAGCGCCGCCAGCCGCGCCACCAGGTTCCCTTTGTCATCGCACGCACCGCGCCCGAACAGCTTCCCCTCCCGCACCACCGGCTCAAACGGCGGCGACGTCCACAGCTCCAACGGCTCCGGCGGCTGCACGTCGTAGTGGTTGTAGAACAACAGCGTCTTCGCGTCAGACTTGCGTGCCTCCCCGTGCACCACCGGCTGCGCCCCCGACGCGCTCGTCTTCCCCTTCGCCGCCGGCTTCACGATCACCTGCACCTCGAACCCCAGCGACCGCAGCCGTCCCGACACCCACTCCGCCGTCTCCCCAATCGCCTCCCCCTTCGCGCTCACGGACGGCAGCCGGCACAGATCCACCAGCTCCCCGATCGCCTCCTCGTTATGCTCCTCGATGTACTTGAATACGTCCTGCATCCCCGGTCTCCTACCTCTTACCTCTTATTTCCTACCTCATCAAACACCCGCACCATCCCCATCGTATCCCCTTCCCTACGAACGGGCTCCTCCGGCCGATACCCCAACCGAAGCCAGAAATACAGCGCCAGCCCGATCCCCACCGGCACCTCTGCCCTCACCCCTTGCACACCCCACCGCCGCGCCGCCTCGTCCTCCAGCAACCGCACCGCCTCCGCCGCCAGCCCATGCCGCCTCCACTCCATCCCCAGCTCGATCCACCGCACCTCCAACAATCCGTCGCTCGCCCCACAGTCCACCCACCCAACCTCCGCCCCCTCCAGGTCCGCGATTGCGACGCGCCCACCATCACGACCCTCCGGCACGCGCAACGCCACCCGCATCCTACCTCCTACCTCTTACTTCCTACTTCCTGCCACCCAGCCACTCCTCCACCAGCACCCCCATCTCCCGCAGCAGCGCCTGCCGCACCGTGCACGGCGGCAGCGCATCGATGAACAGCTCCCCGTACTGCCTGCTCAGGATCCGCCGGTCCAGCGCCACCACCACCCCGTGGTCCGTCTTCCGCCGTATCAGCCGCCCGAACCCCTGCTTGAAGCGCAGTACCGCCTGCGGCACCGTGTACTGCGCGAACGGGTCGTCGTACAGCGCCGACCGCGCGGCGGTAACCGGCTCCGTCGGCACCGCGAACGGCAGCTTCGCGATCACCAGCAGCGACAGCGCCTCCCCCGCTACGTCCACCCCCTCCCAGAAGCTCGACGTTCCCAGCAGCACCGTGTCCGGCCGCGCCTGCAGCGCCCGCACCAGCTGCCGCGGCGACCCGTCGATCCCCTGCCCCAGCACCGCGATCCCCTCCCGCCGCAGCGGCTCCGACACCGCCCCGTGCACCGCCCGCAGGCTCGAGTGCGACGTGAACAGCACCAGCGCCCGCCCCTTCGACGCCCGCGTCAGGTCGAACACCGCCCGCGCCAGCGCCTCGTTGTACTCCGGCCAGTTCGGCTCCGGCATGTCCCGCGGCAGCAGCAGCAGCGCCGCCCGCTTGTAATCGAACGGCGATCCCAGCGCCAGCGTCTCCGCGTCCTCCAGCCCCAGCCGCTCCTGGATGTACGAAAATCCCCCTGCGCCGCTCAGCGTCGCCCCCGTCAGCACCACGCTCTCTCGTTCCGCGTACACGTGTTCCTGTAGCAGCCCGTCCACCGTCAGCGGCACCCACGAGATCATCATCCCGCCGTCGCGGTCTCGCTCGAACCACACCACCCGCTTCGGGTCGTCCTGCTCGATCGCCGCCGCAATCCCCAGCGACTGCCCGCGTACGTCCTGGAGCAGCCCGCTCACCTCCGCCAGCAGCAGTTCCTGGTTCAGGAACTTGAACCCCTCGCCGCTCAGCAGGCCCAGCAGCCGCTCCAGGCCCTCCGCAGCCTGTCCCAGCGCCAGCTTCAGGTTCTCCCACGCGATCTCTACACCCGTCCAGTCCGCCTGTACCCGCATCGAGCGGTTGACGTGCAGCCGCTGCTCGAACTCGCCGCCCTCGGACGCGTGCTCCACCAGGAACTGCGCGCACACGCCCGTGAACTCGCTCATCCGCGACCGCGACGACCCTCCCGCCTCCCGCACCGTCCGCAATGTCCCCGCCAGCTCGTCGAACGGCGCCAGCGCCGCCGCCGAAGACGCCCGCACCACCTCCTGCACGCTCCGCGGCACGTCCTCGCAGCGGTCCAGCATCTCCGCCAGGTCCCGCTCCCGGCTCTCGAACCCGAACTGCCGCGTCGCCTCGTCCTCCAGGTGGTGCGCCTCGTCCACGATCAGGTGCTCGTACGGTGGCAGCACCGCGCCGCCCATATTCGCGTCGGACAGCAGCAGCGAGTGGTTCACCACCACGATGTGCGACCCCTCTGCCCGCCTTCGCGCCCGCCGCAGGAAGCACGTCCCCTCCACCACGTACGGGCTCGTGTCCGCCGTGCACGAAAGGTTGTCCGCGCTCAGCTTCCGCCACACCGCCTCCTCCTCCGGCGACATCCGCAGCTCCGACCGGTCCCCCGACTCCGTCTGGCACAGCCAGATCAGGATCCGCGACGCAATCAGCGCCTCCGCGTCGTTCAGCACCGGCTGCACTCGCAGCGCCTCGAACTGCCGCAGACAGAGGTAGTTCCGCCGCCCCTTCAACTGGCACGCCCTCACCCCCGTCTCGAGGTCAGGCTCCCGGCCTGACTGGGCTCACCTCCATCGGGGGTCAGATCCGTCCTGCTTCCTGGTTCCTCCCTCTCGCTTCCTACTCCCCCCACCAGGCACATCATCGCCGGGATATCCTTCCCCGTGAGCTGCTCCTGCAGGTTGATCGTCGCCGTCGACACCACCACCCGCTGCCCGTTCGCCACCGCCTGCTCCGCCGCCGGTATCAGGTACGCCAGCGACTTCCCCGTCCCCGTCCCCGCCTCCACGATCAGCCGCTTCCCCTCGCCCAGCGCCGAAGCCACCGCTGCCGTCATCTGCGCCTGCTCCCCCCGCTCCTCCCACGCCGGCAGCACATCCGGACCGCGAGGCCGCCGAGGCCAGTGCACGCAGCGAGCGCTCCACCGGCACCATCACCCGCTCCTTCACCGGCGAAATCGGCTGCGGCATTGCCGGAGCGCTCAGCCTGAACGGTTGCCCTCCAACTTGAGATGCCTGCTCCCAGGCCTTCGCGAAGAACGAGCGCCACGGGTACGCCGTCGGCACCAGCCACTCCGCAACCTGCGAAAGCACGTCCGTCGGCAGCTTCGCCGCCCGCTCCATCAGCGCCAGGAACAGCCGCCGCGACGTCTCTGCGTCCGCCGGCGCCCGGTGGATCTCCCGCACATCGATCCCCAGCCGCTCCGCCAGCGCCGACAGGCCGTACTCCGGCTCCCCGGGCATCAGCAGCGAGGCAATATCCGCCGTGTCGAAAAGAACCGGGCTGTGCACGATCCCCGCCCGCTGCAGGAACACCACGTCGAATCCCGTCACGTTGTGCCCCACCAGCGGCGAGTCCCCCAGGAACGCCTGGAATTCCGCCGCCACGTTCGCCAGCAGCGGCGCCCCCTCCACGTCCGCCTCCCGTATCCCCGTCAGGTCCTGCACCGTCGCCGGAATCCCCCGCCGCGGATCAATCAGCGTCGAAAAGCACTCGAGGACCTCATCAGACCCTGTGCTGGCGCAGCCGAGGGGCCTGTCCGACCAACGTGGAGGGATCAAACCGCACCGCCCCGATCTCAATGATCGCGTCGTTCTCTAGATCGAGCCCCGTCGTCTCCAGGTCCAGCGCAACGTACGTCTGCGTCCCCAATGCGCCGCCATCGTATCATCGCCCCCAGCGCACCCGCGACGCCCGAATGTCAGTAACGGAAAGGGATCAGCGCCTCGTCCCGCTCGTCCTCAGACTCTCGTAGGACGAGCGGCGGAACAACGCACCGATCAGCCCACGCGCCCACTCCTTCGCCCCGCCACCAGCCGCCACGCCACCCAACCGCCGGCCGCCACCGCGACAAGCGTGCCCAGCACCCGCGCTCCATCGCCACCGGACGTTGCACGACCGCCGGTCCCTGGTAGCTCCCCGGGTACACCACCGACAGTGGGCTCGGGATTGTCAGAGATATCCAACCGATGTACGAATATGTCCTCCCAGTTGTTCGTGTCGCCTTCCACCACTTGGCCGTCCCAAGAGGAAAACACAACCGATCGTCCGTCGGCGCTTAGCCCACCTCCCCCGGAGGCCCCCGTGCCCGTGCCGTCGTTCCTGACGCTCCCAATGATGTCTTTGCCCGTCTGCCGGTCACGAACCCATACGCTGCCGCCTCCAAACGGTCCGAAAGTAACCATCCGCCCATCATCACTTATGTCCCCGCCTCCGTAGTTGGCCACTACTTGATTTCCGGTCAACCGCTCTGTTGTCCCAGTCGCCCTGTCGCGGAGAAAGACGTTACGGCTCGGAGAAGTTCCTGACACCAGGCTAGTGGCATCGGAATCGAACGCAACAAATCGACCGTCTGCGCTGATTGACGCGCCATAGCTGTCAAGGTTCCCCTCAACCCCATCGCTGCTCACGCTAACCCGCTCCGTGACCTGCAACTGCCTATCGCGCACGAAAATATCGAGTCGATCGCTCGTATCCCCCTCGACAAGATCCGTGGCGCGGGAGCCGAATACGACAAATCGTCCATCGGCGCTCATCGACGGCAGTTGGCTGAAGTTGTTCGCGACCCCGCCAGACATCGAAACGCTGATCAATTCCGCCTGATCGGTCACCCGGTCGTAGACGAAGACATCTGGCTGAGCATTGTTGTCACCCGCGACCAAGGCGCTGCTGTCGGTAGCAATCGCAACCAACCGTCCGTCTGCCGATAAGTCGCCAGCCGAGAAGCCCGGCACCACCTCCAGCGTCCCGGTATGAAAATCACGTATGAACAAACCGCCATAGGGAAGGCCCGGTAGGAGATTCGACGAATCGGACTGAAACGCAACGACTCGCCCATCGTCGCTGATCGCGGGATATTTACTCCAGCCGTTTCCTGACTCGCCGTTTTCATTCTCGCTCAAGATCGTCGTCTCGCCGGTCGTCAGGTTTCGCAGATAGACATCAGGCACTACGAACTCCTCGTTCGGCGTGAGAGGGAACCCGTACGAGAAGGCAACTAGATTGCCATCCCCTGAGATGTCCCCACCGATGGTGCTGGTGCTCTGCCCCTGTTCGCCCATCGCTCCCCACGCTCACCCGCGTTGTAATCCCCGGCGAAGCCTCCCCCGGCGCCGCTCCCAGCACCATCACCAGCGCAGCCACGAGCCCCGCTGACACCAGCGGCCATCCTGCACGCGCCGTCATTCCGGCCATTTCACCCCTCGTGCCCCGGCCATCGCAGCCGAGAGCACTATTCTAACCCCTTACAGCTTTAGCCTGTTACCACTTCCGCTGGCTGTCCTCTACGCCGTAACCGCCGGCTCCTCCTCGTACGGACGGAAGTTCCCCGTGCTCAGCCCCTGCGCCGCGTAGAACCGCCGCGCGTGCAGCATCTCCAGCATGTGCTCCTGGTCTCGCAGCTCTTCCTCGAACACCGTCACGAAATACCCGACGCCGTGCGTCGAGTGACAGTCGCTCGCCCCGATCCCGCGCTTCCCGAGCACCTTCGCCACCCGCAGCGCGAACTGGTTCTCGCGCGGCGTCGATCCCCCGTTCGCCACCTCGATCTCGTCCACAATCGCGAAGACCGGCATCCTCTCCGCCGCCTCCTCCGGCGTCATCTCGAACGGCGGCCGGCCGTCGCGCCGGAAGTGGATCGGGTCGAAGAAATGCCGGAACGGGTGCGCCACGATCATGAACCCGCCGACCTCGTCCAGCACCTTCCGCAGCTCAGTCGCGCGCCGGATCCCCGGCATGTACTGCTCCAGCCCCACGACGATCATGTGCCCCATGTCCGTCGACACTTCCATCCCCCGGCTCACGAACAGCCCGCTCCGCTCCCGGAACTCCGCCATCTGGTGCGGCTCCCACACCCGGTCGTGCTCGGTGATGTTCACCCCGGTCAGACCGATCCGCCGCGCCTCCTCGATCAGCTGGTCCGGCGTCAGCGATGAGTCCGCCGCCCCGCGCATCGTGTGCACGTGCATATCGACGATCGTGCCCGTCATCGCCCCGTCCCAAACCCTTCCGTTAACGTCATAGTCCCAATCTTAGCATCCGGATGCCCGCCAACCTCCGCCTACTTCTACCCCTTACCTCCGCCTCACACTCGCACCAGCACCGTCGCCTCCTCCGCCCCCAGCGTCCGCGCCACGAACGTCCTCGCCTCGATGCCCTCCAGCCTCTCCCCGACGGCCTCCGCCTCCTCCTTCGACGCGAATACCGCGAACACCGCCGGCCCCGCGCCCGCCAGGTGCGCCGAGGGCGCCCCCGCCTCCAGCAACGCCTGCCCGTATTCCGCCGAAGCCCGGATACACGCTCGTACGCCACCTCTTCGAACACGTTGAACAGCGCCTCGTCGCCCGGCGTGTCCCACCACTTCAAACCCGTCGCCGCCTCTTCCGTCCACAGCCCGTGCGTGTAGTCCACTGCCGTCAGCTGCTGCGTACATCCGCTTCGTCTTCTCCGTCAACGGCAATCGGCGGACCACGAGCACGATCCACGCCTGCCGCCGCGTCAGGCAGGGCGCTCACCCGCTCCCCCCTCCCCGCCGCCACCGCCGTTCCCCCGTACACAAAGAACGCGACGTCCGAACCGATGAACGAGCCCACCTCCGCCAGCAACTCGGTTGTTGTACCCCACGCCGTGCACCCGGTTCATGCACCGCAGCATCGCCGCCGCGTCGGAGCTGCCCCCGCCCAGACCCGACGCCAGCGGAATCCGCTTCTCCAGCGTGATCCGCAAGCGCTGATGTCCCGCTTCGAGTCCGCCGCCAGCGCCCGCCCCGCCTTCAACGCCAGGTCATCATCCGTTCGCTTCACGTCCCCTTGTACTTCGAGGTCGATGTGGTCGCTCGCCGCCACCGTCACCTCGTCGCACAGGTCGATCGTCTGCATCACCGACCGGATCTCGTGGATACCCGTCGCTCCGCTTGCCCAGCACCTCCAGCGTCCAGTTGATCTTCGCCGGCGCCACCGTCCGCAGATCATCGCCGCCACCTCGCGCCCGGTACTCGTAGTACAGCGCCTTCCAGTCCTCCAGCGAAAGTTCCGCCGGCCGCTCGATCGCCTCCAGCCCCGCTCCGCACAGCACTCGCTCCGCTTCCGCTCCCGTCACCCGCAATCCCACGCCAGCGAGTTCCGCAGCTGCTTCCGCGGCGCCGCGAAACCCGCCCGCACCAGCTCCAGGAACGCGTCCGGATCGTCCACCTCGACCGCCGGGCCCGTCACGCACGTCCAGCCGCACTACGGCTGACCGCATCTTCGGCGGCGGCTTGAACGCCTTCGCCGGAATATGGAACAGCAGCTCGCGCCTCCGCGTGCAGCTGCATCTGCACGCTCAGATACGACATCTCACCGGGCTCCGCCGCGATGCTCTCCGCCACCTCCGCCTGCAGCATCACCGTCAACCGCCTCGGCTTCAGCGCCGCCTCCAGGAACTTCCGCACGATCGCCGTCCCGATGTAGTACGGCAGGTTTCCAACCACGACATACGGCGGCCCCCCGCTACCCTGGGCCAGGAGCTCCTCCGCCGTCGTTTCCAGCACGTCGGCCTCAACCACGGTTACCTCCGGACGCCCCGAGAACCGCTCCCGCAGACCCTCCGCCAGCCCGGAATCGACCTCCACCGCGATCAGCCGCGATCGCACGTCCGCCAGTTGCTCGCGTCAGTCTGCCCGTCCCGGCTCCAATCTCAACGACCGTCTCCCCTCCGCGATGCCGGCACCCGCGGCTATCCGGCTCAGGTAACGGCTATCCGCCAGCCAGTGCTGGCCCAGCGACTTCCGCGGCCTTCGTGCGCGCACGCTCATGCAGAAATCATAAGACTTGGCGACCACCAATGCAGCCAATCCGCTGCAACTCTGAAAGCCACGTCATTCTGGATGCGCGAACGCCTCCGCACACCCGCGTGATGCTCGCCCCTCGACGCTTATCCCAGGATGCAGATATCCATGTAGCGGCTGACCCAGTCCATCAAGTCGTTCGGTCCATAGCCAAGATCGATGATCGCGCCTTTCACACCGCCGCCTGTGTCCGCCGCCACGGCGTAGCCGTACCTCGGGATCCACAACCGCGTGCCCAGTGGTATCACTTTCGGATCCACCGCCACGATTCCCTTGTAGACACCGGTGCCCGTCGCTGTCGTCCCGCCCCCACCCGCGCTCGCCGCCGTGTACCACGTCGCGTACACGTTGAGCGTCCGCACACAGCTCATTCCTTCGAACGACACAACCGGCGCCGCCGCTGCCACTACGGGCGCCGGTGTTACCGGGGCCCTCGTGCCCACCGCCACCACCTCGTTCGTCGGCCACACCCACGTCTCGCCCACCATCTCCCGCTCCAGGTCCGAGCCGTTCAGCGATGTCGTCTTGAACTCCCGCCGCACATACCCCTCAACGCCCGCCTGCACCACCTGCGTCTGTCCTTTGAGCAGGTTCGGGTCGTCCTGGTACACCGTCTCGTACGCCAGCGGCTCGTCCGTGAAGTCAACGCCATCCCGGAACGTCACCATGCTCACGCTCATCCCCTGCCGCACTGGGTCTTCGAGCCCTGGAAAAATGCGGTCCGTCGGCTGCGGCGTCATCCCCAGCTCCCCGAGCAACGCACCCACTGTCCCGGACCGCGTCTGCACAAGCCGCTCCCGCCCCTCCACGATCACTCGTACCGTCTTCGCGTACGTTATGTACACCCGCATCCCCTGGCTCAGGTGCGTGTCGAGCGATGGGCTGACGAGGTCCGCGGTCCCCACACGAATTCCCGCCGTCGCCAGTCCCTGCCCCACGTTGTCAGCGGAGGTAGAGAGAACGACTGGCAGCCCGTCGCCGTAGACAGTGAAGGAGATCGGGCCTCCCGGCGCGCCCGGCACAGACTGTACCGCAGCGCTGCTCGAAACACCAGCGGGCGCACCCCGGGACGGCGCCACGATGGCCACGGCCAGGGCCGTCACCAACGCCGCGAACAGCGCCAGATGCAGGTTACGGTTCTGATGGTGAGGGAAAGCTAATCGGGGTATCCGGCCCCAGGGTCTGCGAGCGGTCGATTTGCCCGGCTGCTCCGTCGCAACCATCCGCTCGCGCCGGCCCGCACTGGTGGCGGGCGCCTCTGCTACTCGCAAAAGCACCTCGTCTGAAAGGGCTGCCCCTATCAGCCCGCGTTTTCATGCGTCAGGGCCCCGCCCCGACGTAGTGGCCGTGCACCCGCTGTCGATCCTGGGCCTCGGGCTTGTCCCCGGTAGCCAGCTCCAGCCCGGTAGACCTGCGGCGCCCAAGACTGACTGTTTACCGCTGCTCCCTTCCGGGCCTGACGGGGTTCGCAGCGCCTTGCCGCGCAGGGCCAGGCTATCAACACTGCTTGCCGAGGCTAGTCCCCGTGACACCGAGACCTCGAGCGGGAATTCGACCCCGCTAGAGCGGATTGCGGGTACAGGGCACCGCTAGCTCCCCGTCTAGCACGACCAGCCGACATCCTACCATACATAAGCGCGACCCTGTCAACCCAACAACACCACCACGAAAATCAGATGTAGGCGTGTCTGGCATTCTTCCGCTGACCACGACCGCCTCACACTGACGATACATGCCTCTGGCCGCCTCAGAACCCTTGTGACGCACGTAATTATCAACATTTTGCCCTGCGTTACAGACGCGCGACCGCCGCACCGGGCGACTCTCGTGCTAGCTCCCTCGCTCACCTTGCCCCGCCCCCACCCCTGCGCTATCCTACCCGCTAGGATGCCCCCCACCGATCCGCTTCCTACCACCCACTTCCTACCCCTTACCTCCTACCTCCTGCCTCCTACCTCCTGACACCATGGCCCTCACCACCGCCGTCATCCTCGCCGCCGGTTACGGCACGCGCTTCCTTCCGGCCACCAAGACCGTCCCCAAGGAGATGCTCCCCATCCTCGACCGCCCCGTCATCCAGTACATCGTCGAGGAAGCCGTGGCCGCCGGCCTCACCAAAATCGTCATGGTCACCGCCCACAACAAGCACATCATCGAGGACTACTTCGACCTCGACCCCGAACTCGAACGCCTTCTCGAAGCCAAGGGCGACGAGCGCCGCCTCGCCGAGGCCCGCCGCCTCCGGGAGATGGCCGAGATCGTATCTGTCCGCCAGAAAGGCCGCGGCGGCAACGGCCACGCCGTCCTCGCGGCCCGCTCCGTCATTGGCGACGAACCCTTCGCCATCTTCTTCCCCGACGACGTCATCTTCGGGGACCAACCGGCCATCGGCCAGGTCGCCGGTATCTACGAGCGCTTCGGCCGCACGGTGATCGCCGTCCAGGAAGTCCCCCGCGAAGAGGTCGTCAACTACGGCGTCATCGAACCGGAAACTCTCGAGCCGCGCCTTCACCGCGTCCGCAGCATCATCGAAAAACCAACCCTCGACAAGGCGCCCTCGAACCTCACCACCGTCGGTCGCTTCATCGTCACTCCCCGCCTCTTAGAAGTCCTCGATCGAACGCAACCATCCCGCGGCGGCGAGATCTGGCTCATGGACGCCTTTGACACCCTCGCTCACGAAGAAGAGGTCTACGCCTGCGAATACGAAGGCGAGCGCTTCGATTGCGGCCAGCCCATGGGCCTCCTCAAGGCCTCGATTCACGTCGCCTCCCGGCGCCCTGACCTCGCCCCTGCCCTCGCCGAATACACTCGCTCCCTTGCGGGGACGACGTCGTGAGGACGCTGGTCCTCGGCATACCTCTTCCGCATTCCACCTTCGACAACTACTCCTTCCTCTCCGCACCCTCGATCTCCGAATACAAGCGCCTCGTCGTCGAGATGTCCTCCGTATCCCGCGTCGTTGAGGAAGTCGCGCGCGGTACCGGCGAGCACCGCAACGCCGCCGGCCAGCTCGTCGTCAACGGCCCGCCCGACGCTTCGCAGTTCGCCCTCTCCCGGCTGCTAGCCATGCGCCGCGGCGAGGCCGAGCGGTTCTTCTCCCGCGGCGGCGTCGCCGTCTGCATCGCCTGCCCGGACGCCACATTTACCGGCATCGCTGACCTCGAAGACTGGCGCCTCTACGACTGGTTGCCCGAGGTCGATGGCTTCTCCTGGCACCGCGACCTTCAGCCCGGCTTCGGCAGGGAAGCCGCGGAGCCCGCACCCGACATCCCGATCTTCGCGCGCTACGTCCAGGAGTTCGCCCCCCACTTCCGCTACAAGACCTACGCCGAGGACGACGCCATCGCCCGTGCCGGCGGCGACATCATCGCTCGCAGCGCCGGCGGCATGGCCATCGCCTTCGAAATTGCCCTCGGGGAGGGCCGAATCGTCTTCATACCCCCACTGCATGACCCGGCGCCGCTCCGCCAGGCCGCCGCCGAGGCCCTCCTCGAAGGCTTCGACCAGATCTCGGCGCAACAACCCGCCGACGTCCCCGAATGGATACGCAAGGAGGTCCCATGACCATGACCGAAGACCGCCCGCGAACAACCCCGGTCACCGGGCGCCTCCTCGAAGGCAAGCACGCCCTCATCCTCGGCGTCGCCGACCGCCACTCCATCGCCTGGGGCATCGCCGAGGCCATGCACGACCACGGCGCCACCCTCGCCTTCACCTACCAGGAAGAGCCCAAGGGGCGCATCGAGCGCAACGTCCGCGGTCTCGTCTCTTCCCTCGGGGCCCCCGACTCCCCCCTCTTCCCATGCGACGTCCGCGAAGACGCCAGCATTGTGAACATCGTCTCTCAGCTCGCGCAAGTCCTGGAAGCGGCTCGACGCCGTCGTCCACTGCGTCGCCTACGCCGACCGCGACGACCTCAACCGCCCCTTCTCCCAGGTCTCCCGCGAGGGCTACAAGATGGCCATGGAGATCAGCGCCTACTCCCTCAACGCCGTCGCCGACGCCGCCGCGTCCCTCATGAGCGAGAGCGGCGGCGGCAGCATCACCGCCCTCACCTACAACGCCGTCGAAAAGGCCGTTCCCGGCTACAGCGCGATGGCCGCCGCCAAGGGCGCGCTCGAGCTCGGCGTCCGCTACCTCGCCGCCGAACTGGGCCCCCGGAAGATCCGCGTCAACGCAATTTCCGCCGGCCCCATCCGCACCCTCTCTGCCAGCGCCGTCAAGGGCATCACCCTCCTCCGCTCCTGGACCGAGAAGGCCTCACCCCTGCGCGAGAACATCTCCCCCCGCGACGTCGGCGACACCGCCGTCTACCTCGCCAGCGACCTCGCCCGCATGGTCACCGGCAACACCATCTTCGTCGACAGCGGCACCCACATCCTCGGCTCCCAGGTCGCCGCCATCCGCGACGAAGACTGACCGCCACTTGTCATTCTGAGGAACGAAGAATCCTGGGGGGACCAGCGCCACCCTCTCAGCTCTACGTCGATGCTACCCGCAACTACTCCCATCCCGCCTCTCAACCACTCACCCGCGCCCCGCCCGTGTCAGAGTCACGAGACCTGCCCTGAACGTTAGCCGAGGGACATCTCGCGCACACCGAAACTCCAGTACGGACACAGCGCCAGCTCTCTCCGCGCCGTCACGCCACTCCGTCATATCGCGCCCTTTGCCTGTTAGACTAACTGGAACGCGCATTTGCAGGCTCCCGAAAATTCCACGGTGAACGTCTCCACACGCAGACACCGCGGGGGTATACTGGCTGCGCCATGATGCGCGCGCTCCGAGCTCTGGCCTTCTTGGGTCTCGTCGGTCTGGTCGCTGGCGGTTGGCATTCCTCCCCTCGACGCGACGCCGAAGCTGGCCCAACGTGCTTCCTCCCTCTAATCATGGGCGATCTCAGCGGAAATAGAGCGGTGTGGGCAAACGATGCGCTGTGGGTACAAAGAGATGTCGCTGATCTCTTCCTCCCAGGCCCCGGCTGCTCGCCCGCTGATGTGGATTGCAGCGGAAACACAAGTGCCGTGGACGCGCTAAAGATACTGCGACAAGTGGCCGGACTTGGCGTGCAGCAGACGGAGCCATGCACGGACATCGGTTCGGAGATACCGTAGGAGGGCGATGAAGCGCTTAGTTTTTCTAGCGGTCGCAGGCGTGGTAGCTCTCATTTGTCCCAATTTGACCTTGGCTGACGGACCACATGAGGAGACCATTAACCTGAGTGCAATAAGCCACGTGGCAAGCCTTTCGCTACCCAGCGGCAGCGGATCGGCTGGCATCTCCGCCACGCAGATGTCGTCTTTTCAGTCCGCGGGCACGACGCCAATAGCCAACGTGATTGACAACGGTTTAATCACAACTCCTCCTCCGCCGACTTTGGGCGCGAAGACGTTCGGCTTACATAACTCAGACAACTCGGCGGCTGGCTTGCTTACGACCGTTGCCCCTGACCCTCAGATCGCGGTGGGTCCGAACCATATTGTCGAGATGGTCGAGGTGGTGGGCCGTATCTACGACAAGAACAACCTCGCGCCCGCTGCGAACTTTGAACTGGGCGACCTATTTGGTTTGCCGACACCACGATGCGCCGACGGAGCCGCCGCCCCATGCTGGACCGAAGGAAACCCACGATTGATGTACGACGATCTAAGCGACCGCTTTATCGCAACATACACGTCCTACATAGACTACCCCTCCGGGGCCGATTCCTCCCGCCTATACACAGCAATATCCCAAACTAGCGACCCAACCGGTTCATGGAACATCTATTCCCACGCCCATAACGACGTGTACGCCGACGAGCCTTGGGTAGGCGTCACAAGCGACAAGATCACGATCAGTTTCAACCTCGTCGACATCGATACATTTGGATTTGTTGGGCAAAAGACTTACGTCTACAACAAGACAGAGGCCTTGGCAGGAGGTCCGTTCACCAACACTGTGTTTCCAATAGACCCCTCGTTCTTCTCCATCCGCCCGGCGCAACATATGACACCCGGCAGTGACCAGTTCGCAGCCACCATCGAAGGCAACACCCTCAAGGTCATCCGGTACACGGGCGTGCCTGGCATCTCCGGCATCACCCGAACCATCACCAGCGTCCCAATCAGCGGCCACGTGGCACCGATCCTGGCCACCGACCCCGGCGGCGGCTTCATCGACACCGGCGACGGCCGCCTACTCGACGCCTTCGTCGACGGCAACAGCCTCTGGGTCACCACCAACACTTTCTGCCAGTTGCCCCCGCTTGCTTACGAGACCTGCGCGCAGCTTATTCAGGTCAACCTCACAACGAACACCGCTGTCCAGAACATCGTGTACGGATTTGCTGGCCAGGACAATTACTATCCGGCGGCTCGCACGGACTCAAATGGCAACCTCGTCGCCGTCTTCAACCGCAGCGATAGCGGAGGCATAAACGTCGGAGCATGGGCCGTCGCGAGGGCATCGAGTGATGCTCCGAATACGCTCTCCGCCTCCACCTTCCTCCAGCCGGGAGAGATCTCGGTTACCAGTGACCAGACACCCGGATCTCCTCCCGCGCGCTGGGGCTCATACTATGCCACCGCCCGTGACCCCTCCGCTCCCTGCGTCTGGGCGGTCGGCCAGTACGCCCTCGACGTCCCCGGCGTTTCCGGCGGCAACGACTGGGGCACCTCTATCGCCAAACTCGCCCACCCCTCCGTAGCCAACCAGTGCGCCGACGACTTCGACGACGACGGCCTCTACAATGTTTCCGACGGCGATGACGACAGCGACGGCTACGATGACGTCGCCGAGGACGGCGCCCCGCTCTGCCTCGCCGCCACCAACGACGACAACACCGACGACCCCCTCGTTAACGACGGCTGCCCCGCCAACGCCATCTCCGAGACAGCCTGCACCAACACGACCGACGACGACAACGATGGCTTCACGAATGACGGCTGCGCCCAGCAGGGGTCCTTTTCCGAGGGCCAGTTCAAGATCGGCACCGGCGCCCTTGCCCCCTGTCACGAAGGCATCGAGGCAGGGCCCAGCCCTTCCTGGCCCAGCGACCTCGTTTCCGACCCAGCAACCGGCAGTACCGACAAGGTCACCCTCACTGACCTGACCAGCTTCCTAGCGTCACCACGCCCCTACGACACCAGCCCTGGTACCGCCGCGTTCAACTCGCGCTGGGATCTCGTCCCTGGTCGTGGCACGTATCTAACGTGGATCAACCTGCAGGATATCACCGCGCTCATCGCTCCGGGCAGCCCAACCGGCGCTCCGCCCATGTTCGGCGGCGTCCGTGCCTTCGGCGGCCCCGCTTGCTCCGGCCCCTGAGTCGCCATCAGTCACCCGCCGACCGGCATGTAGTCCGATCACTTAAGCCTGCGGAGTTTAGGGCCCCTCGCTTTGTCGCGAGCGGGCCGTTCGCCGGTTTCCGATCCCCCTACTCTTCCGGCTCCAACTCCTCGCCCCCCGCTTCCGGCTCCTCACCCTCCGGCGGCACCAGCCCCAGCTCCCGCAGCACCTCTTCCCCCCGCCGCCGCCGCTTCTGCCCTGCCTCCCGCAGCAGGTCGATCACGTCCGCCAGCCCCTCCAGCTCGTCCGCCAGCTCCGGGTACGCCTCCAGCTGGTCCTCCAGCTTGGCCTTCCCCGAGATCACCGCCTCCAGGTCCGCCGGCGCCCGCATCGGCGCCTCGTCCGCCTCCTCGGCCTCTTCCCGCTCCTCGCGCTCGACGATCCGCGGCCGTCGCTTCGCCTTTGGCTCCGGTTCCCGTTCCGGGGCCGGACGTTCCGCGCTCGCCCCCTCGTCGAAGTCAGCGATCGCCGCCAGCGCCATCTTCAGCCAGCGCTGGCCCGCCTCCGGAAGCGCCGCCACCCGCGACATCACGTCCGGGTCCAGTCCCCCTTCTCTCACGTTTCGTTGCACCGCAGCACCCTGCCTCGATTTTACGTCAACACCTTCCCCGCGCAACCACCACCAGACTCGCCAATTCCTTCCGCAACCGCTCCTACCTACCACAAACGACAAAGGGGCGGGCCCATGTGGGCCCGCCCCTTTTGTTCACCGGTTTCAGGCAGCCGCTACGGCAACGCCGTGCCAATATCCGGGCAGGCGTCCGGCTCCGGCCCGATCTGCACCACCGGCAGCGATGCCGAGTGCCGCAGGATCTTCAGCGCGTCCACCGCGTTGATGCCGCTGCCGCTGCAGTCCACGTTCGCTTCGGCATTGTCCGAGCAGGCCCCGCGCGGCTCCAGCCCCGCGTTCCGCCGCAGCACCTGCAACGCGTCCACCGCGTTTACCGTGCCCACCGGCGCCGCGCAGTTCGTGTCGCCCATCACAGGACCCGTCACCACCACATCGCCAAGGTCGATGCTCGCCGGGTACGTCGGCGGCCAGAAGTAGATCAACGCCGAAGGAGTCGTCGGCGCCGGGTCGCACAGGTTCCCGATCCCGTCGCGGTCAACGTCGTCCTGGGCAGTCGCCCCCGGAGTGTCCGCATTGATCGGACAGTTGTCTCCGCGGTTCAGGAACCCGTCCCCGTCCTGGTCGGAGTTCGTCACAGCGTCGTTCGGGTCGCACGCCGAGTCCAGGCCGTCCGTATCCGCGTCGGTCCCCGTGTTCGCCATCGTCGCGCAGGTGTCCATCTGATTCTCGATACCATCCGCATCCTCGTCGCGGTTGCTGAACAGCAGCGCGCTCGCGTCGTACGTGCCCGGGTCCGGCACCGTCAGCTCATTGAACGCGCCCTCGTCGACGGCCACTGTGTTCGGATTGTCTCGCGAGATGCCGTACGTCGTCGCCTGCGAGGTCAGCGGGCTGCAGTTGTCCGTAATCGTCTGCGGAGTCGAGACTGCTCCCGGGTCGCCGATGTTCTGCAGCACCGTGATCAGCGGATATCCCGCCGCGGCCGGCAGCGCCAGCCCGTTGATCGTGATCCCCGGCTGCATCAGCAGGAACTGTAGCGAAACGTCCGTGTTCGCCACAACCGCGTGCCCGTACGTCCGCTGCATCGGCTGCAGCGGCGCACTCCCCGGGTCCATCGCGTCCCACACCTGCGGGCCGTGGATCAGCCGCGTCAGGTACTCGGGGTACATCGTGACACCGTTCTGCAGCCCATCGCCGTTGTCGTCCTCGAACTGCTCGCCCACGTCGTCCGCATCCACCGGGTCGTCCTCGAAGATCACCGTCGAGCTCATGTCCGTCGTCGCGTCCAGCATCGTCCACGGGATGTCGTTAGCCGGGCTGTTGCACACCCCGTTGATCAACCCCAGCGTCGCATCAGCCGTCACCTGCCCGAGCACCGCCCCGTCCGGGATCGAATCGTCCGCGCACGTCGTCGTCAGCGACCCGCCCGGGCCCATGTTCGCCGGGCACGCCCCGACTCCCATGTCCGCCGGCACGAAGCCGATCACCGCGCTGAAGTTGAAATTGCCAGACGGCAGCGAGAAGTCCACGGTCGTGTCCGTGTGCGCACCCGCCACCGGCGAAGTGATCCCCGGCACATACACCGGAGCGAATGGTGGCGGCGGCGGACCCGCGTCCGTCCTCGCCACGAAAAGGCTGGCCAGCACG
Source organism: uncultured Chloroflexia bacterium (assembly GCA_963717065.1). Lineage (GTDB taxonomy): Bacteria > Chloroflexota > Dehalococcoidia > SM23-28-2 > RBG-16-64-32 > CAVQVC01. The sequence continues at coordinate 951,852 of CAVQVC010000001.1, forward strand.
ACCGCCAGAATAAACACCAGCGGCCGCGCGTAGAGCGCGTATCTTGCCATGAGGAGTCCCCTCCCTCGTGTAGCCCCCGCAAGCTTGTCTCCAATTATAAACGCGAATGCCGGATATTCATTACCTTATTGCGACTACCTTTTTTCCACAACGTTCCAATATCATCCCCACACGGCCGAAAAACACCACGTTCCGACTCCATACCTCCTACCTCCCGCCACTTACCCCCAACTGTCACTCACGTTCACCTTCCGACGGGCAACGCACTCCCATAACGCCCCGTCAAGTCCAGTGATGGCTGGCTTACAAGGGGAGAATGAAGATGATCGATGTAGGAGAGACCTCAACCTGGAGTGAGGTCAAAGACCGCCGCGTCCTCCGGGAGTACGAAACGCTCCCGTCAATGCTCGACGACGTCTGGCAGGCGCACGAAAACGGCTGGCTCCCGATCTCCATGACCGAAGAAAAGCGCCCAGACGACCGGCGCTCCTGGCCCTGGAACCTGATAAAGAAGCGGACCATCTACATCGTGTCATACCGCCACGCCTCCCGCTAAGGAGTCAGGGGCTCGGCTGGCCCTCAACAGTCCGGCAAGATCTCGTCTCCCGGATTCTTCAACAACGTCCGCATCCTCTTCTCCAGTCCGTCCGAATGCCCCGCTGACAACCGCTTCCCCGCCCACGCCATCTGCGCCTGCACCTGCGCCGCCCACAGCAGCAGCCGCTCATTCGCCGCCACCCGCACGGATCCCCCCAAACGGGGAAACGCTTGATGATCGCGGATCTGACGTGAGACAGTACGCGAAAGCACAAGTCCAGCCGTTTCATAGATTAGGGAGGTTCACCCATGAGCGGGATCATCTCCGCGCGCCTCGGCGGCATCTGTGCCGTGCTCTTCGTCGTCTTCTTGTTTGTCGGGGCCACCCTCGGCCTCGACTCACCGGACAACGACGCGCCCGACCAGGAGTGGATCGACTACGTCAACGACGATAGCAAACTCGTGATGAACATCGTCGGCGGCTATCTGATGGTCATCGCCGGCATCCTCTTCCTCGTCTTCCTCGTCGCCATGTACCGGCGGCTGCGGTCGGCCGAAGACGCCGACACCGGCCTGCCGCTCATCATGCTCATCAGCGGCACCGCCTGGGCGATAGCGCTGATGATCGGCGCCATCATCATCCAGACGGTTCCGGGCGGCATCAAACTCGGCACCGCAACCCCCGCCAGCGCCGAAACCGCCCGCTGGATGCCACAGGCCGGATTCGCGGTCATGCTCGTCGTCGGCGGGCTCTGCGCCGCTCTCATGTCCGCCGTCATGTCCGTCCTCATCATTCGCACCAAGGCCTTGCCCGCCTGGCTCGCCTACCTTGGCTTCGTCGCCGCCCTTGCGATGCTCGCCGCAGCGATCTTCCTCCCCGTCATACTATTCGTCCTCTGGGTCCTCGTGCTCGGAATCGTGATGACCGTGGCCGGCGAGCCGGCGAGAGAGGCCGCCCCGGCCTAACGCCCCAGATACCCAGCGCAACGGCCACGCCACGCGGGAGAGCTGCTGACTGTCTGCTGTCCGCTACCTGCCAATCCGCAGCAGGCTCATGAACGCCTCCTGCGGTATCTCCACGTTCCCCACCCGCTTCATCCGCTTCTTCCCCTTCTTCTGCTTCTCCAATAGCTTACGCTTCCGCGTCACGTCTCCCCCGTAGCACTTGGCCAGCACGTTCTTCCGCAACGCCTTCACGCTCTCCCGCGCCACGATCCGGCCCCCGATCGCCGCCTGTATCGGCACCTCGAACATCTGCCTCGGGATGAGCGACCGCAACCTCTCCACGATCGCCCGCCCCTGCCGCTGCGCCTCCTCGCTGTGCACCAGCATGCTCAAAGCATCTACCGGCACCCCGTTCACCAGTATCTCCACCTTCACCAAAGGCTCCGGCGAGTAGTGCGAGAACGAATAGTCCATGCTCGCGTACCCCTGCGTCCGGCTTTTCAGCTGGTCGTAGAAGTCCACCAACATCTCCGACAGAGGCACCTTGTACTCCAGCAACACCCTCCTGTCCCCCGCCTTCACTCCTGCGCGACGCCCTGAGTCCTCCTTCCCACCTCCTACCTCCTCCCTCCTACTTCCTACTTCCACCGCTCCCCCGTGCTCCAGGTACTCGGTCTTCACGTACTCCCCGCGACGCCCTGTCACCAGCTCCATGATCGGGCCGATGTACCGGTCCGGCGACACGATGCTCACGTTCATCCACGGCTCCCGCACCTCCGCGATCCGGCTCGGGTCCGGCATGTCCGCCGGCGAGTCCACCGCGATCTCGCTCCCGTCCGTCAGCAGCACCCGGTACTCCACCGACGGCGACGTCGCCAGCATATCGATGTCGTACTCCCGCTCCAACCGCTCCTGCACGATGTCCATGTGGAGCAGCCCCAGGAATCCCGCGCGGAACCCCGGCCCCAGCGCCACCGAGTGCTCCGGCTGGTACTGCAGCGAGGCATCGTTCAGTTGTAACTTCTCCAACGCGTCCCGCAGCTCCTCGTAGTCCTCCGCGTTCGTCGGATACAGCCCCGCGAACACCATCGGCTTCGCCGGGTTGTACCCGTGCAGCGGCTCCGCCGCTGGCCGCGCGTCGTCCGTCACCGTGTCCCCCACCCGGCTGTCGCGCACCGTCTTCAGCCCTGTCGCCACGTACCCCACCTCCCCCGCCGCGAGCCCCTCGTTCGGCACCATCTCCGGCTTGAAGACACCGGTCTCCAGCGGCTCCAGCACCTTCCCGTTCGACATCAGCCGCAACTTCATCCGCGAGTCGATCCGCCCATCCACCACCCCCACGTACGCCACCACCCCCTTGTACGAGTCGTATTTCGAGTCGAAGATCAGCGCCCGCAATGGCGCCTCCGGTTCCCCCGACGGCGCCGGCACTCGCTCCACCACCGCCTCCAGCAGCCCCTCCACCCCCGTCCCCTCCTTCGCCGACACGAACAGCACCTCATCCCTCGTGAACCCAACCACCTCCATCAGCTCCTGCGCCACCCGCTCCGGCTCCGCCGAAGCCAAGTCTATCTTGTTCACGACCGGGATGATCGTCAGGTCCAGCTCCAGAGCGAGATAGACGTTTGCCAGTGTCTGCGCCTCAATCCCCTGCGACGCGTCCACCACCAGCAGCGCCCCCTGGCAGGCCGCCAGCGCCCGACTAACTTCATATCCAAAATCCACGTGACCAGGAGTGTCTATCAGGTTCAACTCGTACTGGTCCCCGGCCTCCGACGTGTAGTCCATCCGCACCGCCGTAGCCTTGATCGTGATGCCCCGCTCGCGCTCGAGGTCCATCGTGTCAAGCACCTGCTCGCCGCCAAGTGCCGACATCTGCCGCCTCTCGATCGTGCCGGTGATCTCCAGCAGCCGGTCGGCGAGCGTCGACTTGCCGTGGTCGATGTGCGCGATGATGCAGAAGTTGCGTATGCGAGACTGAGCCTGCCCCGAGGAATTCGAAGGGTCCATCGGCTATCAGGTTACAGGTGTGGGGTGTTAGGTGTTAGGCCACCACTCCCTCTTCGCTGTAAGCTGGTGACGATAGCCGAACGACGAGCCAAAGGAGGTACAGATGCCCATCGAAATCTGGGACCTCTGGTATCCGGATGCAGGGGCGCAGGGGCTATCGTTCGCCCGCGGCCGCCTCGACGCCACACCCGTCCTCCTGGTGCACGCGCCGCCTGATACGCTCCGCGTCGAAGTCCGCAGGGACGACGGCAGGCTCCTTGCCTCCGGCGACCAACTTCCGCGCACCACCACCGACTACCTTCCGATGGCCCGCCTAACGCGAGAGGGCGCCCGTGTCAGCCGTGTCGACCTCTGGCCCGGGGAAGCAGACATCGGGCGTCCCGTAATCCTGCCGGGCGGCGAAGTCGGCATCCTCAAGAGCTGGTGGAACGCCGCGGACGAGCAGGAGTGGCGCTGGCAGGTCGAGTTCTACAACCATCGCTAGCCCCCCTGTCATCCTGAGGCACGAAGGATCTGGGGGGTGGCGCCACCGCCCGATAACGGCCTGGGCGTAGGACCCCAGCCACAACTGACGATCAGGCGCGCTCCAGTACGACTACCGGGATCGTGCGGGTTGTCCGCTTCTGGTAATCGCCGAACGTCGGGATCAGTGTCACCTGCTTTGCGAACAGCCGGTCGCGCTCTTCGCCCGAGGTGATCACGGCCTTCACTGGGTACTGGTCGGTCCCGATCTCGAGCGTCGCCTCAGGGTTCGCGCGAAGATTGTAGTACCAGGCCGGATTGGTCGGCGCGCCGCCCATCGAAGCGAACACGGCTATTCGGTCCCCGTCCTGCATGTACACCAGCGGCGTCGTATGGGGTTTCCCGCTCTTCGCGCCCTTCGAAGTAAGGAGTACCATGGGCGCGCCCTCGAACGGCCCGCCGACCTTGCCTTCGTTGGCCCGGAATTCGTTGATGATCTGGTCGTTGAAAGGGTTCGCCACGTCTCGTCTCCCTCTGCTTGCCTATTTGGTCCAGACACCCATTATCTCACTACGCGAAATGGCCGAAGGCAGTGGTTGCACGCTCGAAATCTGTCTTATGCAACGCAGAGAGCTCAAATCTGTTTAGAAAAATCAGGGGGTTGGCTGAAACGGGAAGCAACACACTCGTCGCCATTCCCGTCTATTCCGGTGACACTCGGGAGGAAAGTCATGGCAACAAACTGGCTCGTGGTCGAAGTAGAAGAGGGCTCCGACGAGGGTATCGCAAAGCTGCTCTCAACGGAGGAAACCGCGCAGGAGCACATCGCTACCCGCATCAACGGTGGCATCGCTCCGGAGCGCCTCAAACTGTTCGCGGCAGCCGACACACCCTTCGGCGTCGCCTACCAGCCGATCATCTCCATCGGTTCGGACGGCCCCAAGGCGCCCAAGCCCGTCGCCACTGCGACCGGCGCACCCGTCACAGCACCGGCCAAGGATGCAGCCACCGCGACAAAGGAGCCGGCTGCAGTTGCCGCGAAGGACGCACCGGCAGAGAAGAAGGAAGAGCCCGCCGGAACCCAGGACGGTGTCCGCTTTTCCTCAATGTTCAAGAACTCCTAGACACCGCTTGGCACCCAGCGGCTGGGACCAGATCGAGAACGCCGCCCATGAGGGCGGCGCTTTCATTTCAGCAATCGCCGGTCACGTCGCGTGCTCGCCGAACTCCGACAACTCCCACGCCTTGCTCGACCACTTGCCAAGTCCTTGGCCGGTCTCTCCGGAGCCAATCACGGCGAGACCCAGCTCGCTCTCCCTGCGTAGAGCCGACACCAGGTCGGTATCCCACTGCTCGTACGCGGACTTCCGATCGGAACGCAGACACGTTTGTGGCAGCCGGGCCAGCGACAACGCCAGCCGCCGTGCCATATCCAGCGCCTCACCGGGCTCACATAGTCGGTTGACCAGTCCCATCCGCGCCGCCTCCTCACCGCTGACGCCACGACCCGTAAGTATCATGTCGAGCGCGTGGCTCTGGCCGATTAGCCGCGGCAATCGCACAGTGCCGCCGTCGCAGAGCGGGATGCCCCAGCGGCGGCAGTAAACGCCGAAGACTGCGTCGCGGGCCGCCACCCGTAAGTCGCACCACAGCGCCAGTTCAAGGCCGCCGGCCACGGCGTGCCCTTCAACCGCAGCAATCACCGGTTTCGAGAGCATCATTCGCGTCGGCCCCAAAGGGCCCGCGCCGTCGAGCCGGACGGTGATCCCGCGACCCTCGATCATGGCCCGCAGGTCACCGCCGGCGCAGAACTTGCCACCGGACCCTGTCAGAATCGCTACCGACTGATCCGGATCCTGATCGAACCGTTCGAAAGCGGCTACCAGATCCTCCGCCGTCTGCATATCGACGGCGTTCGCCACCTCCAGCCGATCGATCGTTACAATCGCCACCGGCCCCTCAGTCTCGTACCGAACGGTCACCGAGCACCTCCTTCGAATTCGCTCAGAACTCCAGCGGAAGCGCCTCGAGCCCGCGCAGCACAGCCGCGGGACGCCAGCGCAGCTTGCCCTCCGCCAGTCGTAGGCCCGGGAACCGCCGGACGATAGTCGACAGGGCTATGCGCCCCTCCAACCTCGCCAGCTGGGCACCCAGGCAATAGTGAATCCCGTACCCGAATGCCAGGTGCGGGTTCGGATCCCGTTTCACGTCCAGCCGGTCTGGGTCTTCGAACACTTCGGGGTCTCGGTTGGCTGAAGCGAAGATCATCCTGATCCCCTCGCCTGCGCGCACCACCTTCCCGCCGATCTCCGCGTCCGTGCGCACGACTCGGCCGCTGTACTGCACCGGCGCGTCGTAGCGCAGTATCTCCTCCACCGCCCCGACCTCTGCCCCGTCATCGCGCCTCAACAACTCACACTCCTCCGGGTTGCGTATCAGCGCCAACAGGCCGTTCGCGATCAGGTTGACGGTCGTCTCGTGGCCTCCGACCAGCAGCAGCAGGAGCATTCCCAACAGCTCGCCATGGGTCAGGAGGTCTCCCTGGTCCTCCGCCTGCACGAGCGCACTCACGAGGTCATCTTGGGGGTCCGCCCTGCGCCTGGTGATCAGCCTGTCAAAGTACGCAAGCAGCTCGTCCCGCCCCTGCATCGCGCGAGACGCTGCCTCCGGCGAGGCGATCGGCCCCATCGCCACCGCTATCTTCGTCGACGCCCCGCGGAAGAAGTCGCGCTGTTCCTTCTCCACCCCGAGCATCTCGGCAATCACCGTGATTGGCAGCGGGTAGGCGAACTCCGCGATAGCTTCCATCTGCCCGCGTTCCGTCACCGCATCGAGCAGCCCGTCCACGATTTCCTGGATCCGCGGCATCAGCCGGCTAACCGTACGCGGCGTAAAGGCGCGGCTCACCAGCGACCTGAGCCGCGTGTGCTCGGGTGGGTCTGTCACTAACATTGAGACGGCCGCCCCCTGCTGCGCTGAAAACCGTTCGTCGTCGCGCAGCACTTCAACGATGTCGTTGTATCGGAGCAGGAGCCAGCTCTTATGCGCCTCGTCGAAGTGCACCGGGTCGGATTCCCTCAAGGCACGATAGTGCGGGTAGGGATCTGCTAGGAACTCCTGGGAGACGCGATTCAACTCGCCGATCTGTTTCACGGCTCACCTCGTCGCCGCATAGCCATGCTAGAATGCATACAGCACGTATATATTATACAGGCTGTATAAATGTCAAGGCCTCCGAAACAGAAGCGCTCAGAACGAACCCGCCGCGACATCTTGAAAGCGGCCCGCACTTTGTTTTCCCGCAAGGGCTACGCCGAGACGTCGATGGAACAGGTCGCCGCTCGCGCCGGCGTCAGCCGTGGTCCCCTCTACCATTACTTCAGCGACAAGCAAGACCTCTTCCGGGCCGTGTTCGAGGAGGTGGAGAGCGAGCTCGCAGCTCGCGTCATCGCCGGCAGCGACATCCGCGCCAACCCCAACGCTTGGGAGCAGGTGCGGGCCGGCAATCACGCCTTCCTCGACGCCTGCCTCGACCGCGACGTCCAGCGCATCGCCATCCTCGAGGCACCCTCTGTCCTCGGCGGCGACGCCCGTCGAGACTTCTCCCGCTACGGCCTAGGCCTCATCCGTTCGGGACTGCAGCAGGCAATCGAGCAAGGCATGATGGACCCGCAGCCCGTCGAGCCCCTTGCCCACCTGCTCCGTGCCGTCCTTACCGAGGGAGCCTTGCTCATCGCCCGCTCGAAGGACCCGGCGGCGGCTCGCGCCGAAGTCGGCGCCGCCATCGACCGGCTCGTCGACGGGTTGCTCTCCACACCAACCGCCTAGCGGTGACGCGAGTGGAGCGTGTTATAATCCTGCGCACGCTTCACCAGCCCTCCACCGCTAGGGGGAGAAATCCATGCGTCGGACAACCGCATATTCACTCTCGATTCTCGCGGTTGTTGTTGTTCTGCTCGGCTTACTGGCTGGCTCGCGCCCCTTCGCAAACCCGTCCCACGCATCCGGCGAAGTCCAGGGCGATGTGAACTGCGCAAACGGGATTAACTCGGTGGATGCCCTCCTCGTGCTGCGGCACTCCGCGGGGCTGCCGGCGAACGCGCCCTGCATGGACCTCGCCGGAAACACCAACTGCGACGCCGGCATTAACGCTATCGACGCGTTGCGAATATTGCGTTTTGCGGCGTCCCTGCCCAACGGTGTCCCCGCCGGGTGCACTGCCATCGGCCAACCAATCACCCCTGAGCCACCGGAGCTGAACACAATACAGATCATCGATCAGGCGGTCGCGGAGGGAGACATCAGCGCCGAAACCGGCCTTCTATACAAGGTCTACGCCGAGTTCGGCGACGACCGGCTTCCGGAACAGTACGTCGGCGCCGCCCCGGAAGCGCCGGACATCGGCATACTCCACGACGTCGCCGCCCAGTGGGGTTCGCTATCGAACCCGGCGAAAGACACTCTCGCGCCCTTCTTCCTCCCCCCACCCGCGCCCGGCGGTTGGTACGAGCAGGCCTCCGGCGGCGCCTCACGGCTCTTCGCGGGCGCCCCCATCGCGTGGAGCAACGTCTCGAGTGCCCGCGTCAAGGTCTGGTGGCACACAGACCGGCCCCAGGACGAGGCAAAGGCTATCGCGATCCGAGACGAAGTGGAGACCTATATCTGGGACAAGCTCGTCGGTCTTATGGGTCCTCTTCACCCACCACTGTCCGACTGGGACAAGATGAACAACGGCGGCGACGAGAAGTTCGATATCTATCTCATCGACATGCCGTCGCGACCGGCCAGCAACGGCGTCCCGTTCAAGCCGCTGGGCTACGTCAGCCCGTACGACGGCGCTTGCGAGCAGACTTCGACGTACATGGTGATGAACCACGAGACGCCGGTTGGCCCCAACCTCTTCGCCACGGTCGCGCACGAGTTGTTCCACTCGATCCAGTTCGGATACGACATGGGCAACTGCTCAGACTACGACTGGTTGATGGAGTCCACAGCGACCTGGGTGGAGCACTTCGCGTATCCAGACGTGAACTCCGAGCACCCCTACGGAACCGAGTTCTTGCCCCAGAATCGCACGAAGCCTCTCGACAATTTTGAGTACGGCCTCCATTACCAGTACGGTGCCTACCTGTTCTTCTTCTTCATCCAGCAGGAATTCAACTATCCCGAGGCGGTCCGAGACATTTGGGCCAATAGCACAATGGCCGACAGTGTGGCGGCCGTGAACGCCGCCATAACCGGCTACGGTGGACTCGAGGACACATGGCCGTTGTTTGCGATCAGAAACTACAACCGTGAGCCGGTCGAGGAGTACAAGCAGTGGGACGACCTGACCACTCAGGCACTGGTGATTAACGAACAGGTACCCAACGGCAAGACCGAGATGGAAGCCGCGATGCCTTACCTCTCCGAGGTCCACTACCGGTTCACCGTGCCCGCCAACATTCGTTCGGTGGTGCTCAACAATAGTCTGACCGAAGAACAAGGGGCTCATCTGTGGGCCATCACGAAGATCGACGGGCAGTGGAACGACCCCGAGGACTGGTCGGACGAGGAGAAGAAGACGTTCTGCCGTGACCTGGCCGGGCAGGATCTACAGGAGATCGTCATCATAATCACCAATACCAACTGGCAGAATCAGCAGGCCCTGACGCCGGCCGAGAGCCCGAGCGTCGAAGGTGACATCACCGGCTGCGAGGCATGGGAGGGGAGCGCCTCAGCGACCGTGAACTACCTTCAGACCCAATACACCGTGACTGTGGGCGGCATCCGCTTCGAACCGAAGACGGCGCCGACGCCGGCACCGGCCGCGCGCTACGAGGGCTTCGACCTCGTCTCCACCGGGCCCATCGTCTGGGATGCATCGGGCATGCAGCCGCCGCCCTGCGTGGTCAGCGGGCAGATGAACGTCGCCCCGCCGCAGTCGGGCGACCCTGACGCCGCCCAGGGCGCCATCGTCATTGACCAGCAGGAGGACGACTACACGGCCACCATCAACGGGCACAACTTCGACGCGAAGGTGACCATCACCTGCCCGGGCAGCCAACCCACGCAACTCGGTTGGCCGGTCATCCCGGTCATGCAGACGGCCTACAGCGGCACCCCAATTCTGAATCCCGATACGGATCCGGTGCTCGAAGGCTCTTACACAGACCCATCCCCGGTATACGGCGGCACCTGGGAATGGTCGTTGCACCCTGCCAACTAGCGCCCGCGGTACGTACTCGGTCCGCAAAGGAACAAGAACGCCGTCCCGAGGGGCGGCTTCACACTAGATACTGTCTACTGGCCCCTGTCAACTAGACCCGATGGCACCACACCCAGTGTTCCTTGTCCCCGGTGCCCACGTTGCGCCACTCCGGCAGCTTGTCCATGCACCCGGCACTCTTCGATCGCGATCGGACAGCGCGTGTGGAACACGCAGCCCGACGGCGGGTGCAGCGGGCTCGGCACGTCGCCGGTCAGGATGACGCGCTCGCGCGTTCTCTCCACTGCCGGGTCCGGAATCGGCACCGCGGAGAGCAGCGCCTTCGTGTACGGGTGCAGCGGGATTCTCGTACAGCTCCTGCCGGTCGGCCAGCTCCATCATCTTGCCCAGGTACATCACGGCCACGCGGTCGCTGATGTGGCGGACGACCGAGAGGTCGTGCGCGATGAACAGGTAGGTCAGCCCGAACTGCTCCTGCAGGTCCTCCAGCAGGTTGATGATCTGCGCCTGGATCGACACGTCCAGCGCCGAGACGGGCTCGTCGCAGACGATGAAGTCCGGCTGCACCGCCAGCGCCCGCGCGATGCCGATGCGCTGCCGCTGGCCGCCGGAGAACTCGTGCGGGTAGCGGTTGGCGTAGTATGGGTTCAGCCCCACCGATCTGCATCAGCTCGCTGCACGCGCTCCGGCGCGCTCTTTGCGACCCTTGACGAGACCGTGGATGACGAGCGGCTCGGCGATGATGCTGCCGACGGTCATGCGCGGGTTCAGGGAGGCGTACGGGTCCTGGAAGATCATCTGCATGTGGCGCCGCATCTTCCGCAGCTCGCCCGACTTCAGCTTCGTCAGGTCCTTGCCGTTGAACGTGACTGAGCCGCCCGTCGGCTTGTAGAGCAGCAGGATCATCGCGGCCCAGCGTGGTCTTGCCGCAGCCGCGACTCGCCCACGAGGCCCAGCGTCTCGCCGCGGCTTGATATCGAACGTCACGCCGTCGACGGCCTTGACGTCGGCCACCTTGCGCTGGAAAAGGATCCCGGAGGTCACCGGGAAGTACATTTTCAGGTCCCGCGCGTGAACCAGGATGTCGGCGCCGGAGCCGCGCCTCTGCCGCTGGAGTCTCTTGTTCAGTCGTCATAGCTGCGTCCCTCAGTCAACTGTCATCTGTTAACTCTACGCTGCCGCCCCATCCTTCTGCTCTGCCGCCTTCGCCACGTGCTCCCATTCCCAGCAGGCGGCCATGTGAGATTCGCCCACAGCCAGCAGCGGCGGGTTTTCCTGCGCGCAACGCTCGACTGCGAACCGGCAGCGCGGCCGGAAGGGGCAGCCCGCGCCCAGGTTGATCAGGTCCGGTGGCATCCCCTCGATCGGATCCAGCTTCGCCTTCCGCGCCGTGTCCAGCCGCGGCACCGACTTCAGCAGGCCGAGTGTGTACGGGTGTCGCGGGTTGCGGTACAGCTCATCTGCCGTGGTTTGCTCGATCACCTTCCCGGCGTACATCACGTTGACGCGGTCGGCGTAGCGAGCGACGACGCCGAGGTTGTGCGTGATGATGATCACTGCCGTGCCCAGCTCGCGGGTCAGGCGCGTCAGCAGCTCGAGGATCTGGGCCTGGATCGTCACGTCCAGCGCGGTGGTCGGCTCGTCGGCCAGCAGCAGCTTCGGGTTGCAGGACAGCGCCATCGCGATCATCACGCGCTGGCGCATGCCGCCCGAGAACTGGTGCGGGTAGTCGTTGATGCGCGAACTTGGCCTCCGGGATGCCCACCATCTCCAGCAGCTCGATGGCGCGCTGGGTGGCGGCGTGCTTGTCCATCTTCAGGTGCAGCTCCAGCGTCTCCGTGAGCTGGCGGCCGATCGTAAGCACCGGATTGAGCGAGGTCATCGGCTCCTGGAAGATCATGCCGATCTTGTTGCCGCGGATGTGGCGGACCTCGTCCTCGTCCATCTTCAGGATGTCCTCACCCTCGAACATGATCTCGCCGCCGACGATCTTGCCCGGCGGGTTCGGGATCAGGCGCAGGATCGAGAGTGCGCTCACGCGTCTTGCCGCAGCCGCTCTCGCCCACCAGGCCGAGGATCTCGCCCGGCTGCACGTCGTAGCTGACGCCGTTGACGGCCTTGACCACGCCGTCCTCTGTGAAGAACTGCGTCCGCAGGTCTTTTACCTGCAGGAGTGGTTCGGCCAAGAGCTCCTCCTCGAGCAGCGTATCTGGTTCTGGTGCGACGTGCGTGAGTCAGTCGTCATCTGGTGGGCTGCACTCGTGATGGTGGGGAAGCGGGGACTCGAACCCCGACGCCCGAGGGCACGTGATCCTAAGTCACGCTCGTCTACCAATTCCGACACTTCCCCGCTTGGTGGGCCGCCCAGGACTCGAACCTGGAACCCGCTGATTAAGAGTCAGCTGCTCTGCCAATTGAGCTAGCGGCCCGATAGATGGTTCCTTTTGGTCAGGTTCGCGGAGTATATCATGGCGTTCCAGACCGAGCAACAGCCCCGGCGAGGCTTCGCGGCTCCGCCGGGGCTGCCGTATATATTGTGCGGCAAAGAGGTTGGGGAATCAAGGAGGCAGAAGTGGATGCAGTGGGAGGCGGGCTAGCGGTCGGAATGTCGGAAAAGTGGTGGGCGATACTGGACTTGAACCAGTGACCTCCCCGATTCATCGGGGCGCTCTACCCAACCGAGCGCTGCATCAGGGCTTCCAAGTACTTCCGGCTCTTCATCGACTTCAATTGCCACTCGCGCTGACGGGCGGTGCGCGGCTCAGCGAACTCCTCGGTGTAAACCAGGATCCATGGGAGTAGATGTAGCGTGGCCTTAACCTTGCCGGCATTGTGATCAAGCAATCGGCGTTTCGGATCGGCGGATGAACCGATGTAATAGCGCCCGTTGCGTTTGCTCTCGATGATGTACACGAAATGCGGCATTTCGAGTGACCAGGCGGGCCGGGATTAAGGTGGTGGGCGATACTGGACTTGAACCAGTGACCTCAGCGATGTCAACGCTGCGCTCTAGCCAACTGAGCTAATCGCCCACGCGTAGCACATTGTACGACCTCAGCCGTAATCGCGGAATGGCGCATTGCGTTTGACGACCGGGCTACCTGGAGATACCATCGATTCAAAGATCTAAAGGCGAAGACCGGGACGAGTAGCTGCGTCACGGCGAACAAGAGAGGCCGGCCCCGGCTGAAAGCCGGCCCGCCCACTGGAGCAGCGAATACCACCCGCGAGCCGGCCGCCGAAGCTGAGGCATTCAGCCTCGCGATAGGCGGCCCCGGAGGCACCCGTTAGCGGCCGAATGAGTCCTTCCGGTCGCCCTCAGGTATCGAAGAGTGACCGCAAGGAAAAGATGGGTGGAACCACGGATGCCCTCCGTCCCAGGTGGACGGAGGGCGTTTTGCTTAGTAGAGACAGGAGGCCGTACGGCAACAGGAAATGGCAGAAGAGCAGCAGGGGTTAGCAGTGTTTTTCCTCAGGGCCTGGATGTGGTTCGTGCCCATCGCCATGCTTGTCGTCGCCGTGATATTCGGCCTCGTCGCGGCACTGGACGGACAGTGGGCGCTGCTCGCCGTCATGATCTTCGTCGCGGGGATTGCCATCGGGATGTTGTTCCTCCACTGGTGGATCCTGTACCGGTTTGGACAACCCGGAGGCGAACGGTGAATGCCCTTAACCGCTACCTGAGCTTCGAGATCTTCCTGATCCACATCGGCCACGGCGTCCTGTTCTGGGGCGTGATCGCAATCCTCGCGGTTGAGTTGCCATGGTGGCTTGTCGCTGGCGCTTCTGCCGCTGGCGATCTTCTCAGTCGCGGGCTGGGCATGGGAGGCAGCGATCGTGCTACCCGCGGCCGTCCGCCTCTGGCGCGGGGAGCCCATGATTCGCTCCGCGGAGAAACGCGCTCGGCCAAGCGAGATGAACGAAAGGAGCGAGATGTCTGATCTCAAAGAAATGACGAAGGAAGAGCGCCTCGAGCGCATGAGGCACTCCGCGGCGCACATCATGGCGGAAGCCGTCGTGGAGATGTTCCCCGATGCGAAGCTCGGGATCGGTCCCCCGATCGACACCGGGTTCTACTACGACTTTGAGCTGCCACGTACGCTTTCGACCGAGGACCTACCGCTCATCGAGGAGAAGATGCGCGCGCGAATCGAGTCGAATGTCCCCTTCGAGCCATCTGCGATCTCCAAGGGAGAGGCACGAAAGCTCTTTGCCGGCCAGCCTTACAAGATCGAGCTGATCGAGGGAATCGCGGACGCCGAGGTGGGGCTATACCGGCAAGGAGAGTTCCTGGACCTCTGCCAGGGGCCGCACGTGGAGCGCACAGGCGAAGTGCCGGCGTTCAAGCTGATGAGCGTGGCCGGCGCCTACTGGCGTGGAGACGAGCACAACCCGATGCTCCAGCGCATCTACGGCGCACTCTTTGACACACAGGAGGAGCTGGACGCGTACCTCGAGCAGATCGAGGAGGCGATGCGCCGCGACCACCGGCGGCTGGGCAAGGAGCTTGACCTGTTTTCGTTCCACGAGGAGTTCGGGCCGGGGCTGGTCTACTGGCACCCGAAGGGCGGGCGCATCCGCACCCAGATCGAGGATTTCTGGCGCGAGCAGCACTTCAAGCACGGCTACGAGCAGGTGTTCACGCCCCACATGGGCAAGTCGACACTCTGGGAGACCAGCGGCCACCTGGACTTCTACAACGAGAACATGTACTCGCCGATGGACATCGACGGGCAGGACTACTACGTGAAGCCGATGAACTGCCCGTTCCACATCCAGATCTACAAGAACACCCTGCGCAGCTACCGCGAGCTGCCGATCCGGATGGGCGAGCTGGGGACGGTCTACCGCTACGAGCGCTCCGGCGTGCTCCACGGGCTGCTGCGCGTGCGCGGGTTCACGCAGGACGACGCGCACATCTTCTGCCGCCCGGACCAGGTGAAGGCGGAGATCGAGGGCTGCGTGGACTTCATGATGGTGTTCCTCAACGCCTTCGGCTTCGAGAAGTTCCACGTCTACCTCGCGACGCGCGACGCCGGCGGAAAGTACGCAGGCTCTCTGGAAGACTGGGGCATGGCCACGAACGTCCTGCGCGACGTGATCACCGAACGCGGACTGTCCTACGACATCGACGAGGGTGGCGCCGTGTTCTACGGCCCGAAGATCGACGTCAAGATGATCGACGCGCTCGGCCGGGAGTGGCAGTGCACGACCGTCCAGTTCGACTTCAACCTGCCCGAGCGCTTCGACGTGAGCTACATCGGCGAGGACGGACGCGAGCACCGGCCCTACATGGTGCACCGGGCGCTGCTCGGGTCGATGGAGCGCTTCTTCGGCGTGCTGATCGAGCACTACGCGGGCGCGTTCCCGATGTGGCTGGCGCCCGTGCAGGCGACGGTGATCCCGATCGCCGACCGGCACGTCGACTACGCCAACCAGGTCGCCGCTCGAACTACGAGCCGCTGAGCTCCGCGTGGAGGTAGACTCCCGCAACGAGCGCATGCAGGCGAAGATCCGCGACGCACAACTGCAGAAGGTGCCCTACATGCTGGTCGTCGGCGACCGCGAGGCGGAGGCCGGCGAGGCCTCAGTGCGCCTGCGGTCGGGCGAGGACCTGAAGTCCCGGCCGGTGGCGGAGATCATCGAGCGGATGCGGAAGGAGGCAGGGGAGCGGGTGCTGGAAGGTACAGGCTAGGGCACCGGAACGCGCGTCGAGTTCGTGGGTAGAGGCGGAGGACGCGAGGGAGCCCGTTTCCACAAATCGTTGTCGGTGTCCGCGAGATGCCTACCGTCGCAGACGGGTGCACCTGTCGCATCAGGGGAATCGCACTTTGGCAGCTCGTCCAGATCAACCGGTTGGTCGCCCTGAAGCGGTGCGGGAGTGGAGGGCGGCGGCGGCGACTCGGAGGCCGGCGCCGCGTCGCTGCTCGTCAACAAAACCCAGGCCGCGGTGACGGAAAGGACTGCAAGCAACGGAAGAAACGGTACCACTGCTGTTAGGCGAACAGGCTTCATCGTGTGTCTCTAGATGCAGTCTAGTGCAAAAGGCGCCCGTGTGTTGTCGGGCCACTCACCAGGCCCCGCCGCCTCCACCGCCACCTCCACCACCCGAGAAACCGCCGCCACCGAATCCGCTCGCGCCACTTCCACCAGGCGTGGACGCCATGACCGACGAGATGCTCTCCGAGAAATCCGTGACGCTCGATGCAAATGCGGCCGCGACGAAGGGCCCTCGGCCCGAATACCAGGAGGGGCTCGTTACCTGGTCGCCCAGCACCTCGAACGCCTTCGCCCACTTGTCGACACACTCGAAGACAATGGCGTAGGGGAGGTACTCCTCGAAGAGGTTGGCGCTCTCGGCGAACTTCTGGCGCTCCGTCTCCGCTTTCTCGATATAGTTCCGGAAGCCGAGTGAGCGGCGGTACAGCTCCCGGCCCTCGGCAGTCCGTCTTGGCATCGATGGGGCGAAGATTAGTAGGGCAACACCCGCAACGACGACTGGAATTCCGATGATGCCCGCTCCGATACTGCCCAGGAGGAATGTCAGACCAGCACCGACGCCGGCGATGATCCCACCGGCCAAGCGATAAATGCGGCGGGTCTGTTCCGGGCTCCGTGGAAACAGGTTCAGATCACCGGTCACCTCGTCAATCAGCTCCTTCTTCACTTTCGCCAGGTCTTCGTGGAACTGGTTCTTGAGGTCGCTCAGCTTCACCGGCGAGCCATCATCGAACAGCGAATCAAGTAGCTTCGACTCATACGGAAGGAGATAGTCCGCCGGTGAAGGCAGGCGCTCGAGCTCGTAGTCCTTCTTCTTGAAGATGCCGAGGACCCCACCGCTTTCGGTCTCTTTGATAATCAGGTGCTTCCGGACGGCGAGATCGACTATCGTGGCGGTGACGTCGAGGGTATCTGCGCGCTCGTCCACGAGCAGGCCGATCTCGGCCGGCCTCAGCCGCCGCCCGGGAGTCGCGCCGTCGACATCGGGCGGTGTGAACTGCGTAACGATGGTCTCGTGCGCGAACAGGGGCTTCTGGTCGGCGACCTCGTTTGGCGCGGCGTGCGACATGTCGCCGTACCAGCGGTCGCGCCCCACGACCCACCACTGGCGCACGAGCGCAGCGCCAAGCACAACCCCGAGGAGCAGGGCGGCGCCGATTGCCAGCGGGCGAAGACCAAGGAAGTCGCTGACTTGCTCAGGGATCGTCTCATTTGCGTCAACCAGCACCGGCGGCTCCACTTGAACAAGGCCCTTGTCGAGGGCGACGACGACAGTTGCGCCCTCTCCCTCGGCGAGGGGGCCCTGGCTCGCCGCAGCCGTTGAAGGGTCGAAGCCGGCAGAGTCGCAACTGAGGGTCGAACCGACAGAGCCCTGATAGCAGGCGACCCGCTGGATGCCTGGGGCGGGTACCGAGACGCTGGCCGTAGTAGCTGCGATCTGCACTGGCCACTCATTGCCGGTGACGTTCCAGTAGAACTCGTCGTGATCGCTGAAAGGGTTTAAGCCGCGGTTGATCGTGTACTGTATCCGATACCGCTGTACGCCGGTCACCAGGACGTCGGGGTCACCGATGCGGATCCGCAGGTTGGGTCCATTCGTGGAGATCTTGATTTGTTGGGGTGCCGACCCGTCGTCAACTCGGATATCAGTGAGTTGGATCAGGCGGTTGCTTTCGTCGTCATATCGGTACTCGACCGGAATGTCGCGGAAGATCCCGTGGTGCTCCTGCGAACCGAAATCGACTCTGATGTCCTCGACAGTGCCTACCGTCCCATCCGCGTTGATGGCGTAAGTTGCGTCGAAGGAGGTGATGACCCATCCTTCGTCTGCGCGGGCACTATGGCCGGAGAGGACAAGGCTCAGGACGATGAAGACAGCGAGCGTGGCGCCGCGGCGGAGGAGCTGCGAGAAGCGCATATCCAGTAGGGACTGTACAGGACGTCACCACCAGTGTCATCAATGACGGCCGGCCTCTGCGATTCGTGCAAGTTCTCGCGCGTTATCGAGAACAGGCGGGGAAGCCGGTTCTTCATGTGCCTGCTGTCAGAAACAGACCCCCGGTTTCGCAAGTATCCACCGCTGCCCGTGTTGCGCTGCGCAGGCTACGAGAAGGAGCCGACAAACCACACGGAAACGCAACGGCGTGAAGCGCCGTCTAATGATTGATGAGGTACATTTCGTGTGCTATAGTGGCGCCAATGGCGCAACAAGGGACGCAGAGGGAATAGCCTATTCTCCGCGAGCTTCGTACTAACGAACGGATCCGGGCGAGAGAGGTCCGCCTGATAGGGGGAGAAGGCGAGAACGTCGGAGTAGTCTCGTTCCAGGACGCAATGACCCGCGCCCGCGAAGCCGGGCTCGACCTCGTAGAAGTTGACGCCAACGGCAACCCTCCTGTCTGCCGCATTCTTGACTACGGCAAGTTCAAGTACGAGCAGGCGAAGAAGGAGCGCGAAGGCCGCAAACATCAGCGCGGGACTATGGTCCACGAGGTGCGCATGCGCCCTCGCACCGGCCAGCACGACATCGACCTCAAGGTGCGCATAGCTGAGCGCCTGCTCGCTGAAGGCGACAAGGTGAAGCTATCGGTGATGTTCCGCGGCCGCGAGATGTCGCATCCGGAAGTCGGTCACGACGTGCTCCAGCGGGCGCTTTCGCAACTCACTGAAGTCGCCAGCGTCGAAAAGCCGCCCGGTATGGAAGGCCGCTTCCTGAGCGTGATTCTGACCCCGACGGCCAAGAAGCCCGCAGTTGCTGCAAAGGCCTCCGACGAACCGATTGACGGCAAGGGGCCCGAGACTCAGAATGGCTCACCGGCACCTCTCGACGAGGATGGAGACGAGGGGGCTACCGCAACGCCGGCTCCGGAGCCCGAGCCTGAGCCGGTCGAACAAACAACCTAGCGACAACGCCCGAGATCTGGCACAATTACACACGGCAGGCCAATTGGCCTGCCTAATCACGTAAGCTGAGAGCGACTCCCCATGGCCAAGTACAAGATCAAGACGCATTCGGGCGCCAAGAAGCGGTTCTACGTGACCGCCAACGGCAAGTTTATGCGCCGCCGGACGAACATCAACAACTTCCGCCGCAAGAAGCGGGGCGAGACGCTGCGTGACTTCCCGGGGAAGGTTCCCGCCTCACCGCACGTCGTCAAGCGGCTTCGCAAACTGATGCCCTACGCGTAGCGACGTTTCGACCGCTAAACGCTAATCGTGTATCGTGAATCGTTGGAGTTGAGGCATGCCTAGAGTAAGAGGCGGACCGCAGACGCGGCGCCGTCACAAGAAGATCATCAAGCAGGCCAAAGGACATCGCGGCCTGCGCCACAAGGTATTCAAGCGCGCCAATGAGTCGGTCATGCACGCCCAGCGCTACGCTTACGAGCACAGGCGCGACAAGAAGGGCGATTTCCGGCGTCTCTGGATCATCCGCATCAACGCCGCTGCGCGCACCAACGGCATGAGCTACTCGCAGCTGATCAACGGCCTCAGCAAGGCCGGGATCGAGATGGATCGCAAAGTACTAGCGGACCTGGCCGTGAGAGACGACGCGGCGTTCGGTCAGATCGCGCAGCAGGCGAAGGCAGCGCTGGCCCAATAGCTCAGGCGCTCTACGACAACTGACAAATTAGTGCCACTTCGCCGTGTTGACCGGCGTCATCGCTGTGCTAGAATGCGCCGCGACAAACGATGAAAGAGTCAACAGGCGGCACCCTCCAGCCCGACGAGCTCAAGTACTGGCTGGCGTTCAATCGCATCGCCGGGATTGGCCGTGTGCGATATGAAGCCATGCTTGCGCACTTTGGGCGCCTCTCTGCCGCGTGGACCAGCAGCCGCAGCGAGCTGCAAGTTGCGGGCCTCGACCGCCATGCGATCAGGATGATCGTCAACAGTCGGGATGAGATCGAACCGGACGCTGAGATAGAAGCACTTGCGAAGCGCGGCATGCAGGCTCTGACATGGGACGATCCCAGTTACCCGGCCCATCTCAAGGAATCCGATGACCCGCCGCCCGTCCTCTACATTCGCGGCGAGCTTGCGGCTACCGATGAGCTGGCAGTGGCTGTGGTGGGCACGCGGCGTCCCACGCCTTACGGGCGCCAGGTGGCCGAGGAGATGTCATATCAGCTAGCGTCCAACAGGATCACGATCGTCAGCGGACTGGCACGCGGGGTAGACGCGATCGCGCACCGGGCGGCTCTCCAGTCGTGCGGGCGAACTCTGGCTGTCCTCGCCTGCGGGCTGGATATGGTCTACCCGCCGGAACACGCGAAGCTGGCGAAAGAGATTGCCGAGCATGGCGCCCTCATCAGCGAGCAGCCCCCGGGCACTCAGCCGCGGGGTGACTACTTCCCTCGGCGCAATCGCATCCTGGCAGGGCTCAGCCTCGGCGTCCTGGTCATCGAAGGCGACCTCAAGAGCGGTGCGTTGATCACGGCGAGGCAGGCGTTGGACCAGAACCGCGAGGTATTCGCCGTGCCCGGTAGCATCTTCTCGCCTCAGAGCCGTGGCACCAACACGGTGATCCAGCGAGGCGAAGCCAAGCTCGTCCTATCGGTAGAGGATGTGTTGCAGGAGCTCAACCTCACAACGGCGCCACAGCAGATCGAGATGAAAGAACTGGTCCCGGCAACGGATACGGAAGCTGAAGTACTGCGTCATATATCGAAGGAACCTGTGCACATCGATGAGGTGTGCAGGACGAGCGGGCTTCCGGCCTCGACAATCAGCAGCCTTCTCGCCATGATGGAACTCAAGGGGATGGTGCGGCAGCTGGGCCCTGCCGCTTACGTGAGGGCCCGTTGACACGTTAGATACCATGGTATTAGGGGTAGCAATAAGGAAAGAAGTTGGCTGAACGAAACGGAAAGAGCCTGGTCGTAGTCGAATCGCCCGCCAAGGCGCGGACGATTTCGCGCATTCTGGGCGCAAACTATGACGTAAAGGCCTCCATAGGCCACGTGCGGGACCTGCCGAAGCACGACATGGGCATCGAAGTCGATAACGGCTTCCTGCCGACTTACGTCGTGCCGAAAGAGAAGTCGAAGACCGTCAAGGAGATCCGCGACGCCGCCCGCAAGGCTGGAACTGTCTATCTCGCCACCGACCCCGACCGCGAGGGCGAGGCGATCGCCTGGCACCTGCTCGAGGCGGCAGACCTCGGCTCTTCGGGACTGCAACGCGTCGTATTCCACGAGATCACCCCGGATGCGGTCCGCGAGGCCTTCGAGCACCCGCGCGACATCGACATGAACCTGGTAGATGCACAGCAGGCGCGGCGCGTCCTCGACCGGCTCGTTGGATACCGACTGAGCCCGTTCTTGTGGCGAAAGGTCCGTAAAGGCTTGAGTGCCGGGCGTGTGCAGTCCGTCGCCGTCCGACTGGTGGCCGAGCGCGAGCGCGAGATCCTCAACTTCAAGGCCGTCGAATTCTGGACGATCGAAGCGGAGCTGGAGAAACAGGGCACGCCACCCGCGTTCAAAGCGAAGCTGGCGGGCATCGTTGGCAAGCGCGACAAGCTGGAGATACCAAACGAAACCGAATCGCAGCGCCTGACCGCGGCCTTGAAGTCGAGCACCTACTCCGTCGAGAAGGTGCAGACGAAGCCCCAGACCACGCCGTCCCGCCGCGCCGTTCATCACCAGCACCCTTCAGCAGGAGGCCTCGCGCCGCCTGGGGATGACGACAAAGCGCACGATGGCCGTGGCCCAGCAGCTCTACGAGGGAATCTCACTCGGCTCCGAGGGCGAGGTCGGTCTCATCACCTACATGCGCACGGACTCGACCAACGTTGCCGCGTCGGCTCTCGCAGAGGCCCGGGCCTACATCGGTGAGAAGTACGGCAAGGAGTTCCTGCCGCCCTCCGCCCGGGCCTACACCAAGAAAGTGAAGGGCGCGCAGGAAGCCCACGAGGCGATCCGGCCCACCTCCATTCGCCGCGAACCCGACGCCCTGCGCGGGTTACTGAACAACGACCAGTACCGGCTCTATAACCTGATCTGGCAGCGCATGGTCGCAAGCCAGATGGCCGACGCGCTCTTCGACCAGACAACGGTCGATGTCGAGGCGCGGCCCTCGGGGAACGGCACGACTTACTTGCTCAAGGCGACGAACACCCAGCTCCGGTTCGCGGGCTTCCGCCAGGTCTACATCGAAGGCCGCGACGACGACGAGGAAGAGGACCTGGGCAACAACCCGCTCCCGGACCTCGTCGCCAACGACCCGCTGCGCCTCAACGAGCTGTTCCCGAAGCAGAACTTCACCGAGCCCCCGTCTCGGTTCACGGAGGCGACGCTGATCAAGGCGCTCGAAGAAAAAGGCATCGGCCGGCCCAGCACCTACGCGCCGACTATGTCGACGGTGCAGGACCGCGGCTACGTCGAAAAGGATGGCCGCTGGTTGAAGCCAACTGACCTCGGATTCGTCGTGAACGACCTGCTCGTCGAGCATTTTCCGGAGTTCGTAGACGCCGGGTTCACGGCGCAGATGGAAGACGAGCTCGACGATGTCGCAGACGGCGCCCGCAAGTGGCAACCGGTGGTCGAGCAGTTCTACAACCCGCTCGAAAAGCAACTGGACGTGGCAATCAAAGAGGCGCCCAAGCAGGTGCAGGAGACCGACCAGGTCTGCCCCGAGTCCGGCCACCCGATGGTGATCCGCTGGGGCCGCAACGGGCGCTTCCTGGCCTGCACGGGTTTCCCGGAATGCAAGTACACCGCCCCGCTCGAAGGCGAAGGCAAAGAGCCCGCCCAAGCGATCGAAGAGCCGTGCCCGGAGTGCGGAAAGGCGCTACTCGTGCGGCAGAGCCGTCGCGGGCCGTTCGTCGGCTGCTCCGGTTATCCGGAATGCCGCTACACGCGGAACCTGGAGGCACAGGGTGACGGCGGGGAAGCGGGCCGACCGGCGCCCCAAACAACGGACGAGAAGTGCCCGGAGTGCGAGTCGCCGATGGTCATCAGGTCTGGCCGCTTCGGACCGTTCCTTGCCTGCAGCCGATACCCGGAGTGCAAAGGAGCCAAGCCGCTCCCGACGGGTGCCACCTGCCCCAAGGACGGCGGTGAACTGGTAGAACGGCGCACCCGCAAGGGCACCTTCTACGGTTGCGCCAACTACCCCGAATGCGACTTCACAGTACGCAACCGCCCTCTCCCGCAGCCCTGTCCGAGCTGCGGGAGCCTGCTCACGCTTGAGCGCGACCAGTCGGCAAAGTGCACGGCGTGCGAGTGGCGCGGCGACGTTCCCGAAGCCGAGCCGGCGGCACAGCCGGCCGGCGTGTAACCGCTCCGCGTTCCAGTTACCTGCTGACACTTCGGTGCGTTCTCTCCTATTGCCATGAACTGCCCCGACGAGCTCCTCGAGGCGTACCTTCGGCAGCTGCTGGCCGAGAAGAACCTCTCGCCGTACACGCTGCGAAACTATCGCAGCGACACCACCGACTTCTTCCGCTTCATGCAGGATGCTGAAGGCGCCGATCCCCTGGCGGTCGACCGGACATCTTTCCGCCGCTATCTGGCGCACCTGCGTGACGCGGGCGTCGCCTCTGCGAGCGTCACCCGAAAGGTCAGCACCGTCCGGGGCTTCTTCCGCTTCCTCCTCCGCGAGGGCGAATTGGAAGCCAACCCTCTGGCTGGCGTCTCCGCACCCAAGCGAGAGCGGCGGCTGCCCTCAATACTGTCGAAGGCGGACCTCCAGACGCTCATCGAAGCGGCGGACGAAACGACGCCGCAGGGACTCCGCAACCGAGCGATCCTGGAGCTGATGTACGCCGCCGGCGTGCGCCTGAGCGAGGTTGCAGCGCTCGGCCTCACGCAGCTCGACCTCGGCGAACGCACGCTCCTCGTACGCGGGAAAGGAAACAAGGAGCGGATGGTGCTCGTCGGCGCCCCAGCTGAATCCGCGTTACGGCGCTACCTGTCCGGGGGGCGGCCGAAGCTGGCAAAGGGCGGCGAGCAGGCATTGTTCGTGAACCGCGACGGAACCCGCCTTTCCAGCCGCTCGATCCAGCAGATCGTGCGCCGGCACGCGATGCGGGCCGGGATCGATTCGCGCGTCTACCCCCACCTCTTGCGCCACTCCTTCGCAACGCACCTTCTCGACGGCGGAGCCGAGCTGCGCGTCGTGCAGGAGCTGCTCGGCCACGCCAGCGCGTCGACGACCCAGATCTACACACATGTCACCGAGGAACGGCAGCGCGAGGCGATGGAAGACGCGCGCCGCCAGCTTACGAAGGTCATCTTGGAACGCGGACGCCGGCGAACGGAAGCAGACGCCCCAGCGGACATACGATAACCTAGTCCCATGCGAATCCTGCTGATAAACGGCCCCAACCTGAACCTGCTCGGGACTCGCCAGCCCGAGGTCTACGGCTCCACCACACTCGGCGACATCGTCGGCCGCGTAACAGCCCGCGCGAAGGAACTGGGTGCCGAAATCGAGGCCTTCCAGTCCAACGTCGAGGGCGAGATCGTGGCGTTCATCCAGAAGAACGCACCTTCCGCCGACGGCGTCATCATCAACGCGGGCGCGCTGACACACTACAGCCTCGCCGTGCGCGACGCCTTCGAGTCGGTCCAGAAGCCATTCATTGAAGTCCATATCTCCAACATCTACGCCCGGGAGGAATTCCGCCACCACTCCGTCTTCGCCGACATCGCCGTCGGCCAGATCACCGGCCTCGGTTGGCGCGGCTACATCGCCGCGCTCGACGCCCTTGTCGGCATCCTCAAGGAAAAGAAGTAGTGACGGACCGCCTCACCCGCCTCCGCGAGAAGATGGCCGCGCACAAGCTCGATGGCTTCGTTGTCGGCGCGCCGGCGGAGGACATCTTCCACACCCTCGCCGCAAACCGCCGCTACCTTTCCGGCTTCACCGGCTCGATGGGTTGGCTGCTGATCTCCACCGATGCCGCCTTCATCGCCGTGGACTTCCGCTATGTCGAGCAGGCAGAACGCGAGGCTCCCAACTTCACAGTGCACCAGACCGTCGGGGGCATCGATCGCTGGTTCGCGGCCCTTGTCGGCGAGGCTAGCCTGGCCGACAAACGGATTGGCTTCGAGGCCAACGACATGACCGTGGCTTCCTTTCAGGCGATGAAGAAGGCCGTCGAATCGATGCCGGCCACCGATCGCCCGAAGCTGCTCGCAGCGCCTCCGATCGTCCAGGAGCTGCGCGTGATCAAGGACGCCGAGGAGATCGCGGCTCTCCAGAGCGCGGTCGATATCGGCGACGCTGCCTTCTCCGCGGTCGTCGAGCGATCGAGCCCGGCTGGACCGAGACGCAGGATCGCCTGGGAGATCGAGAAGCATGCCCGCGAGAACGGCGCCGAGCACATGTCATTCCCCACGATCGTCGCCGCCGGGCCCCACGGCGCCATGCCACACGCTATGCCCCGCGACCACGCCGTCAAGGACGGCGACGGCATCGTCATCGACATGGGCGTCATCGTTGACGGCTACTGCTCCGACCTCACGCGCACCATCGTCGTGCGGCAAGCCCGACCCGAAGTTCCTCGAGATCTACGACATCGTCCTCACGGCCCAGCGTACGGCCGAAGAGCTGGTCCGCACCGGCATGAGCGGCGAAGAGGCGCACATGCTGGCACACAACGTCATCGCGGAGGCCGGCTACGGCGAGAACTTCGGCCACGGCCTCGGCCACGGCGTCGGCCTCCTCATCCACGAGGCGCCACGCCTCGCTCGGCTCTCGAAAGACGAACTCAAGGACGGTATGGTCGTGACGATCGAGCCCGGGTATCTACCTCACCGGCTGGGGCGGCGTTCGCATCGAGGACCAGGTGGTGCTCGAGGACGGCCGCGCTCGCATCATGTCCCACGCCCCCAAACTGATGTTGTAGACTCGTAGGGAAGCCACTCCTCCTCGCCACTGCACCCGCCCAATCATTCCCCCGAAAGGACCACTACATCCCCATGATCGAGACCGGCGACCTCCGCAAGGGGTCCACACTCGAAATCGACGGCAAGCTCTACCAGGTGATCGAGGTCGACCACCTGAAGATCGGCCGCGGCAGCGCCCAGGTGCGCATGAAGCTGCGCGACCTCCGCGCCGGACACATCGTCGACAAGTCCGTCCAGGCCGGATCACGCTTCACCCGGGCTCGCGTCGAGCGGCAGGAGGCCCAGTACCTCTACGCCGAGGGCAACCTTCACTACTTCATGAACACCGAGACTTACGACCAGTTCCCTCTGAACGCCAGCGCACCTTGGCGACGCCCTCAACTACCTCACCGAGAACTCCACCTGCAACCTCCTCATGTACGGCGACGAGCCCGTCGGCATCGAGCTGCCGGCCGCCGTCGAGCTGGCGGTGACGGAGACCGACCCCTGGGTCCGCGGCGACACCGCGCAGGGCGGCACCAAGCCGGCGAAGCTCGAGACCGGCATCAGCGTCAACGTCCCACTCTTCGTCAACGTCGGCGACATGCTCAAGATCGACACGCGCACCGGCGAGTACCTGGAGCGCGCCAGCAAGTAGTCGCAGCACATAGCGCCAAACCGTGCCGAGCGGTGCCATTCACCTATCCCCCCAGAACGAAATCCGTGCCACAATAACTTCGTGATCGAAGCCACGCGCGTCTCGACGCTCGCGAAGTACCTCACGGACCTCATATCGAGCGACCTGCAGCTCCCGAACCTCTGGGTGGAGGGCGAGATCTCGAACGTCACCCGCTCCCAGGCGGGCCACGTCTACTTCACGCTGAAGGAGGGCGACTTACGCGCTGCGCTGCGTCATGTTCCAGCGCCAGTACCGTGGCGATGCCGCTCGAGAACGGCGCCCAGGTGCTCGCCCACGGCAACGTCACCTTCTACGAGAAGCGCGGCGACGTCCAGATCGTCGTCGACTTCGTCCAGCCGGCCGGCGTCGGCGCTCGCCAGGCCGAGTTCGAGCGGCTGAAGGAGAAGCTCGACCGCTGACGGGTTCTTCGACGAGGCGCGCAAGCGCCCGCTTCCCGCCTTCCCAACGCGCATCGGCGTCGTCACGTCGCCGACCGGCGCCGTCTTCCACGACATCGCCAACGTCCTCGCGCGCCGCTGGCCGCTGGCCGAGATCGTGCTCTCGCCGACACCGGTGCAGGGCGACTGACGCCGCGATCGGCATCACCGAGGCCATCCGGCGGCTCGACGACGAGCCGGGCATCGACGTCATCATCCTCGCGCGCGGCGGTGGCTCGATGGAGGAGCTCTGGTCGTTCAACGAAGAGATCGTCGCGCGTGCCATCTTCGCCGCGCCAGTCCCGTCGTCTCGGCGGTCGGCCACGAGACGGACTTCACGATCGCCGACTTCGTCGCCGACCGGCGCGCACCAACACCTTCTGCCGCAGCCGAGCTGGTCGCGCCCGACTGGCGTGACATCTCGCGGCGAGTCGAAGGACTGGCGCTGACGGCCCTGCTCGCCGCCAGGGGACGCATCGGTGACAGCGCCTCCGGCGTCGAGCGCAACGCCCAACGGCTGCGCACCGCGCTTCCTGATCCGGCACGAGCACAGGGAGCGCATCGTCTCCCTTGTTCGGCACGCCTCTGCGGTCGTTACACGGCAATCTCCGACAGCACACTGAACGCGCAAACGGATGCGTGCTTCAACTGCGATCGCTGAACCCGAATTCGACGCTCGCGCGGGGTTACGCGGTCGTGCAACTGCGGGATGGCAAGCAGGCAATCACCAGCACTGCCCAGATCAAGGGCAAGGATAAGCTCGACGTGCACGTCAAGGACGGGAAGTTCCCGGCGGAGGTCTCGCGCCAGTATGGCTTCTAAGGGCTCAGCGAGCGAGCGTGACGGCTTCGAGTCGCTCTACAAGCGGCTCGAGGACACTGTCGCGAAAATGGAGCAGGGTAATCTGACGCTGGAAGAATCGATTGCGCTTTACGAGGACGGCATGAAACTGGCGCAGGCATGCCAGGAGCAGTTGCAGAAGGCAGAGCAGCGGATCACCCGTCTTCAGGAGGCATTCTCGGGTAGCGCCGGAGGCGTGCGCGAGGACATCCCGGATTGCGAGCCCGAGCCCGCGCCCGACGAGGCTGCGATCGAATGAGCGGCGGAAACCTTATCCGCGCCGATCTCCACAACCACAGCCACTACTCGCCGGACAGCATACTTTCTCCACGCGACCTCGTTCGCCGCGCGGTCGAGGAACGACTCGGTTACATCGCCGTCACCGATCACAACACGGTGCGAGGCGGGCTCGCCGCTCAAGAGATCGCCGATGGGGTGACGGTGATCGTCGGCGAAGAGGTGCGCACTTCCCGGGGCGAAGTGCTAGGCCTGTTCTTGAACGAGGACATTCCGCGCGATCTGTCGCCCGCCGAGACGATGCACCGGATACACGATCAAGGCGGCATCATCGGCATCCCCCATCCGTTCGACAACCTCCGCTCCTCCCTCGATCACGAGGAGCGAACGCGGCTGATCGACCAGGTCGACTTTATCGAGGGCTTGAACGCTCGCATAGTCTTCGCGAACGACAACCAGAAGGCCGTTGAACTGGGACGGCGATACGACCTCCCGCTGACCGCCGCCAGCGACGCCCACTCCGCTCGCGAGGTTGGGCGATGTTATGTCGAACTGCCCCCGTTCGAAGGGCCCCACGAGTTCCTCACTTCGTTGCGACAGGGGCGATTGAGCGGGCGTCTATCCAGCCCACTGATCCACCTCATCAGCCGTTATGCCGTAATCCGGCACAAGCTGGCCGGGGTGCCGAAGTGAGCGAACGCGCACCTCTGCGGCTGGGCTGGTTCGCTACCGGCACAGGCAACACATCGCCGAAGCTGTTCGCTGCGGCTCTTGAAGAGATCAACTCCGGGCACCTGAACGCCAGCATTGTCGTCGTTTTCTCCAACCGAGAGCGGGGCGAGGATCCAATGTCCGACGACTATCAAGCGCTCGTCCGCGAGGCCGGCATTCCCCTTGTGACCCTCTCCGATCGGCGCTTTCGCCGCGAGCGCGGAGGCGAGGTAGCTCGAAAGGACCAGCCGCTTCCCCGGTGGCGTCAGGAGTACGATCGTGAGCTGATGCGCCTCCTGGAGCCGTACCCATTCGACCTGGGCGTGCTGGCCGGCTACAAGCTGATATTCGGCGAGGAGGTTGCCAACAAATGGGACCTGCTTAACTTGCATCCAGCCCTGCCGAGGGGACCCAAGGGCGTCTGGCAGGACGTTATCTGGCAACTAATCGAGTCGCAGGCCGAGCGGGCGGGTGTAATGGTGCACCTGGCCACGCCCGAGCTGGACGAAGGACCGCCTGTAGCGTACTGCGCATACTCCATCCACGGACCGGACTTCGCGGAGCTCTGGATGGAAACCGAACACCGCTCTGTGCGCGAAATCCGGGCAGGCGAGGGAGAGCGCAACCCTCTTTTCGCCGAGATTCGGCGACAGGGCGTGGCTCGCGAGATCCCGCTCGTGATCGCGACGCTGCGCGCTTTCGCAGATGGCAGGCTGGCTGTACGCGACAGGCGTCTCGTGGACAATGCAGGCACGACCGCGCCGCCGATGGACCTGAGCGAGGAGATCGAACAAGCCGTCGTGGCAGCATCCTGACGCTGGCTCCCGGCGCTCGTATAATGATTGCGTGCCCCCGATTGATGGAGGAATCACCATGATCTGCCCCGCCTGTAACGGCAACTCCCCGTTCGAAGATGGCTTCTGTTCCGCCTGTGGCGTGGAAGTGCCCGAGTCGCGGCTGCCCGTC
This sequence comes from uncultured Chloroflexia bacterium, assembly GCA_963717065.1. GTDB lineage: Bacteria > Chloroflexota > Dehalococcoidia > SM23-28-2 > RBG-16-64-32 > CAVQVC01. The sequence continues at coordinate 981,720 of CAVQVC010000001.1, forward strand.
AAAGGCGAGAGCAACCTACCGACCGCCTGGCGCCAGGCGGCGCCCGTCGTGGCGCGCGGAGCGGCGCTTGTGCTCGCCGGTATCGCCGCCGAGTGGCTCCTGCGAACGGCAGCGAAGGGCGCAGTCGAGTCTTCTGGCATCAGACGCACGAGACCATCCAAGAAGCCACAGGCGGTGGCACACAACGATGTGGTGCTCTTCGAAGAGATCGTCGCCGTCTCGAGGACAGTGATCACCCGTCGCGTCGTCAGCAGACGTTGACGAGCCGCATGCTCTTGAGCGCACAACGCCTCGGTGTCCGGTCGCGCCTGCCTAGATGAACGTCCTCGTCGTCGGCTCGGGCGCCCGCGAACATGCCATCGCCTGGAAGCTGCGCCAGTCACCCCGCCTCACCGACCTCTTCGTGGCGCCAGGCAACGGCGGCACCGCCTCGATCGCCACCAATCTCCCGATACGTGCGCTTGACTTCGATAGCATCGTCCGCGTGGCGCGCCAGGACCAGATCGACCTTGTCGTGGTCGGCCCCGAAGACCCCCTCGCATTCGGCCTCGTCGACCGCCTCAGCTCGGAGGGAATCGCAGCGTTCGGCCCCACGCAAGCCGCGGCACAGATCGAATCTTCAAAGGCGTTTTCGAAGCGCATCTTGACAGACAACGCTATACCCACCGCCCGTGCTTCCACCTTCTACAACCGATATGAAGCACGGACTTATGTCGAGTCTTTGGCCGGCCCGCTCGTTGTCAAGCCAGACGGTCTCACAGCCGGCAAAGGTGTGATCGTCTGTGATTCACCAGAAGAAGGCCTCGACGCCATCGAGCGGATAATGGGAGACGGTTCATCATTCGGCGATGCCGGCAACATCGTGTTGATCGAGGAGCGGCTGTCCGGGCGCGAAGTGTCCGCACACGCCTTCACCGACGGACGAACCGTTGTCCCGATGCCGTTCGCCTGCGACTACAAACGCATCAACGATTCTGACGAAGGCCCCAACACTGGTGGGATGGGCGCCTACAGCCCTCCCCTGTGGCTCGATGAAGCTCTCGAACCGTACATCCACGAGAAGATTACAGAGGCGGCGATCGCCGCCATGCACGACGCCGGAGCACCCTACAAGGGTGTGCTCTACCCCGGCCTCATGATCACGGACGAGGGTCCGAAAGTGATCGAATTCAACTGCCGCTTCGGTGACCCGGAGACGCAGGTGATCCTCCCACGCCTCAAGTCCGACCTTCTGGAGATCCTCTGGGCGGTCGCCAACGACCGTCTCTCCGAAGCGGCCGTCGATTGGTCCACGGACGCCTGCGTTGGCGTGGTGATGGCATCGGGTGGATACCCGGAGGACTACCAGACCGGCGTGATAGTGGCAGGGCTCGGCTCCCTGGAGCCAGACGTGATGGCATTCCATGCCGGCACGGCACTCTCGGACAGCGGGGACATCGTCACGACAGGTGGACGCGTCCTGACCGTTTCAGCAATGGCGCCGACCCTCCAGGAGGCACGCGCGAAAGTCTACCGGAACATACAGCACTTGCATTTTTCGCGCGCGCACTATCGTCGCGACATTGCGGCGCCGTCCCAGGACGCTCGCGTCGACTAGGGACGCTTGACCGTCCCGCGCAGCGCTCGCCACAATGACGCCATCATGCCGCGTGTCGCCGTGCTCACCGGTTCAAAGTCTGATCTTCCCGTTCTGGACGCCTGCGTCGAAATGTTGACTTCGCTCGGCATCGAGCACGAGGTGCACGTCATGTCCGCCCACCGAGCACCCGCAAAGGTGCAACAGTTCGCAGCGTCAGCAGCCCAAAGCGGGTTCGAAGTGATCATCGCGGCCGCGGGCATGGCTGCCCACCTCCCCGGTGTTGTCGCCGCCTGGACGGAGCTGCCGGTGATCGGGGTTCCGGTCGCGCAGTCCGGTGCAAGCGGCGTCTCCGGGCTCGACGCGCTGCTGTCGATTGCCCAGATGCCGCCGGGCGTGCCTGTGGCCTGCATGTCGGTCAACGGCGCGAAGAACGCAGCGCTCTACGCCGCCGCAATCCTCGCGCTGAAACATGAGCCTGTACGCGCGGCCCTGCACAAGTTCCGCGAGGAACAGTCGGCATGACACTAACGCGGGATCAGATGCAGTCCGCAATCATCGAGCACGTCGAGGCGGAGAATGCAAAAGCCCCTTCGCGCGTCCTCGCGACATACAGCCGCGAGGAGCCGATATTCGAAGACGTACCCAGTGGAAGGCGTTACGTTGGCGGCGGGGAGATCGTCGGCAATTATCGCCACCTCTGGGACGGGTTCCCCGGCCTTACTCGAGAAATCACGCGATGGACTTTCGGCGACGACTCCGTTGTGATCGAGCTGACTCTGCGGGGAAAGCAGGAAGGCCGCTTCCGAGGGCTGCCCGCAAGCGGAAGCGACTTGTCGCTACGGGTAATCGCGCACTTCGAATTCGACGGTGAGGGACGGATCAAGCAGGAGACCGCATATTACGACTCGGCGACCGTCCTTCGCGCCCTCAGCCCGGCGGCGCCTGGCGTCGCCGCTAAGAACCCTTAGCTCTCCTCGAAAGGAGCTCCATGGCACTCATACAGCATGCCTCCATCACACCGGTTGACATGCTGCCCGGTGTCGTGCGCCGCACGATGACAGACGGCGGAAAGATGATGCTGTGCGAGGTGCACATGGAAGTCGGCGCCATCGTACCCATGCACACTCACCCACACGAACAGACCGGGTACCTGGTGGCCGGCCGCATCACCATGCAAGTTGGCGACGAGACTCTCGAGCTGGCGCCCGGCGATTGCTGGATGATCCTCGGAGACGTCCCACACGAAGCGGTCGCTCTCGAACCCTCCCTCTTCGTAGACGTTTTCTCCCCCCCACGAGAAGAGTACCGATAATCTTTCAGCCCTACGTCTGAAGATTCTTACAATTCTCCATCACTGCTTCGGGCGTTGATGTAATACGTTAACCCGTGGCCGGCCAGGGGTTTTGATGTTTTCTTGTTCACGGGTTGTTAGCTGTGCCCTTTTCGGGGCCGTGCTCGCGTTCCTTGCGCTCGCTCCGGGACACGTCCTTGCCGGCGGTTTCGTCAACACCTACACCGTCGACACCAATGCGGACGACCCGATGATACTGCAGCAAGGGTGTTCCGCGATCACAGCTAACGATTGCAGCCTGCGCGGCGCGATCACTAAAGCTAACGCCACAGCCACCGCGGACCTCGTCAACTTCTCCGCCGACTTCACCATCCCGCTGGCGGCCGCCGGTCCCACACTTAGCGGCAACGGTGGGGACACGATCGATGCCACAAGTCGAATAGTCATCATCGACGCAGTTAACGTTGAACCCGCGGTCGGCAACTTCACCTGTCTCGGCGTCAACTCGAACGACAACACCATCATCGGCCTCCAGGTCACGGATTGCCTCGTCGGCATCGACATCCTGACGACGCGCACGGGCAACGTCGTCGGCCCTAACAACACCCTCTACGACAACACCACCGGCATCCGGCTCGCGGGCGACAGCAACGACGTTCGTGGCAACTTCGTCGGCACCGACACCGCCGGAACCGCAGTTAACGCCGCCGGAGCAAACAGCGGGGACGGGATCAATGTCGCCGGCGATAACAACGTCATCGGCGGAAGCACAGGCGACCGGCGCAATGTCATCTCCGGGAACGGCACCGGCATTGACGTTGAAACGGCAGCGGCCGGCACTGCCATCAGGGGCAACCACCTGGGGACCGACGCCGCGGGCACAGCTGACCTCGGAAACAGCGGCGACGGCGTCGAGGTCAACGGCACAGGCACAAACATCGGTGGCTCAGGCGCGAACGAAGGCAATCTCATTTCCGGTAACAACTCAGACGGCATCGAGTTCTCATCAGGGAACTCAAACTTTGTCCGCGGCAACCGGATAGGCACCGACGTCACGGGAACCCTTGATCTCGGTAACACCGCACGCGGCATCAACCTCGTGACCTCTCTCTCGAACACTATCGGCGGCAACACGGCTGGCTCGCGCAACCTGATTTCGGGGAACAACGCTGAGGGCATCCTCGTTGGTGCATCGAGCACCGGCAACACGATCCAGGGAAACTATGTCGGCACGAATGCCAGCGGCTCGGCCGCTTTGGGCAACACGGATGGCCTGCTGATAAGCGCCAGCAACAACGCGATCGGCGGCACCGGCGCCGGCGAGGGCAATCTCATCTCGGCCAACAGCTCAGACGGCATAGAATTCTCGTCCGGAAACAACAACTTCGTGAGTGGAAACCTGATCGGAACCGACATGTCCGGGACCGTGGACCTTGGAAACACATTCCACGGCATCAATCTGGGACTATCTTCCGGCAACACGGTCGGCGGTACGGTTGCTGGGTCTCGTAACGTCATCTCCGGTAACAACGGGGAAGGAATTCGGTTTGGAGGCTCAAGTCAGAACAACACCGTCCAGGGCAACTACATCGGCACCACCGCGGCTGGCACGGCCGCGCTCGGAAATGCGCTAAACGGAATAAACTTCGTCGGCACAAATGCTAATACCAACTCCATAGGCGGAAGCGCCGCCGGCGCGCGCAACGTGATCTCAGGCAACCTCGGCGGGGGTATCACTATCTCCACCGGCAGCGGGCAGGTGATCCAGGGCAACTACATAGGCACCGATTTCACCGGCGCCACCGACCTCGGAAACACCCTCGCCGGTATCACGGTCGCAACGGCCAACAACGACATCGGCGGAATCTCGGCCGGAACCGGCAACCTAATCTCCGGCAACACCTCGGCCGGCATCAGCCTCAACAACGCCAACGCCACCGGCAACGAGATCTATGGCAACTACATCGGGCTCCAGGCGGACGGCACGTCACCCTTGGGTAACAGCTCGCACGGCATCTTCATCACTAGCAACGCCTCGAACAACACTATCGGCCTCCAGGCCGCAAACATCATCGCTTACAACACCGGCGACGGTATCAACATAGTCTCGGGTACCGGCAACAACCTGCGTGGCAACAGCATCCACTCCAACGGCGAGCTGGCCATTGACCTCGGCACCAACGGCGTCACCCCTAACGACGGTGGCGCGGCCAACGATGCGGACACCGGTCCCAACAACCTCCAGAACTTCCCCACGATGACGGCGGCGCTGAGCATCGCTGGCACATCCAAGTTCTTTGGCACGTTCGACGGCGCCCTAAATACAGACATCACCATCGATTTCTACAACAGCCCCACCTGCGACTCCTCGAGCAACGGCGAGGGCCTCACCCACGTCCTGACCGTGGTCAGGCACACCGACGGTGCCGGAGTTGTCGACCTCAACGCGCCGGTCAACATGGTGCTCGCTCCATTTACCTACATGACCGCGATCGCCACTGACCCCAGCGGTAACACCTCTGAGTTCTCCCCGTGCCGTCAGGTGTCACCCCTGATCGTCAACTCGGCCGCCGACCCGGGAGACGGCATCTGCACTGTCGACAACACCACCTGCACCCTCCGCGAGGCGATAACGGCCGCCAACACGACTACAGAGCCTGACATCATGCACTTCGCAATCGCCTCCGGGCCCCAGACAATCCCCGTTGACGACCCCCTGCTGCCCACCATCGTCGGGCCGCTCACCATAGACGCCACCACACAGCCAGGGTTCTCAGGCGCCCCGATCGTCCAACTAGACGGAGCCCTGACGGCCGCTGGAGTCGATGGCCTCACCTTGTCGGGGACAGGAAACGTGGTGAAAGGGCTGGTCATCAACAACTTTGGCAGGCATGGCATCCTGCTGACAGCCGGCAGCGAGAGCGCCATCCAGGGCAACTACATCGGGCTGGACCTCGGCGGCGTCACCGACGCTGGCAACACCCAGGACGGCATTCGGATTGATAACTCGGCGAACAACGCCATCGGCGGCGATTCGGCCGCTGAGCGCAACGTCATCTCCGGCAACAACCAGAAGGGCGTGCAATTCATCGGTGCCGGGGCCACCAACAACCTCATCGCCGGGAATATCATCGGCCTGGACGCAACCGGGACCGTCGACGTGGGAAATTCGCTGGAAGGCTTGTACCTCGGCGCCGGCCCCACCAACAACCGGATTGGAGACGCTGTGCCCGGCGGCGGCAACGTCATCTCCGGAAACAACTTCGAGGGTATCGAACTCGCCTCGGGCAGCAGCGGCACCGTCATCGCCAACAACCTCATCGGGACGGACATCTCGGGCACGCTCGACCGTGGCAACACCACCGAGGGGGTGCTCGTCAACCTCTCGCCGTCGAACGTCATCGGCGGGACAGGCGCGAACACCAGGAACGTCATCTCCGGAAACAACTCGGATGGCATCGAAATTTCGGGCGCCTCCTCGAGTGGGACCATCGTCCGGGGCAACTTCATCGGCACCGATATCAACGGCACCCAGGACGTCGGAAACTCCTCGGCAGGCGTCAATGCCCTCGCTACCGCTCCCAATACAACCATCGGCGGCACCGCGACGGGCGCCGGAAACGTCATCTCGGGAAACAACAGCGTGGGCATTACCAGTTTCAGTCGCCGGGACGACTGCCGTGGTGCAGGGGAATCTCATCGGAACGGACTCGCTGGGGACGTTCGCGATCGCGAACGGAGCAATTGGCGGAGTACGCGTTTCCGACGCCGATGGCAACACAATCGGTGGCAGCACTCCGGGAGCGCCCAACGTCATCTCCGGAAACGGTGGACCGGGACTCAGCATCGACGGCGGCTCAACCTTGAACACCGCGCGCGGCAACTTCATCGGTACCAGGGCCAACGGTACGACAGCGCTCGCCAACACCGGCATCGGAATCTTCATCGGCGGCACCAACAACACCGTCGGCGGGCCAACACCCGCAGAGCGAAACGTCGTCGCTAACAACGGCGGCGGGGGAATCCGAGTCGACAGCGGCACCGGCAACGATGTCGCCTACAACACGGTTCATTCGAACGGCGCCCTTGGTATAGACCTGATCATGGCGGGCGTCACCCCCAACGACCCGAATGACGCAGACGCTGGACCGAATAACCTCCAGAATTTCCCCGTCCTTAATTCCGCTGTCAGCGGCGGCGTCGACCTCAAGGTCGCCGGGACGCTGGACGGCCCCCCCGGCGTCGCCTCATTCCGCGTCGTTCTCTACGATAACGCCGCCTGTAACCCCTCCGGGAACGGCGAAGGACAGGCGATCGTCGCGTCATCCTCATTCAACGCCAACGGCAGCGGAGACGTGACCTTCAACTTCCCGCCGTTGCCGGCCGTCCCGACGAGCCACGTCATCACCGCCACGGCCACCGATCCGTCCGGCAATACGTCCGAGTTCTCCGCCTGCCGTTCCATCACAGTCGACGCCGACTCAGACAACGACCTCGTTGACGACATCGCCGAGAGCAACTGCGGCTCCGACTTCGACAACCCTGCGAAGATCCCCGAGCGCATCGACGGCGCCTTCGCCGGAGTTGACGACGACGGCGACACTCAGGTCGACGAGAACCTGCCGGGCGGAGCCGCAAACTTCGACTGCGACGGCGACGGCTACACCGGCGCCCTGGAAAACGCCGTTTTCACGCCCACCCTGCGCCGAGACCAGGACCCTTGCGGGCTCGACGGCTGGCCATCCAATTTCTTCGACGACCCGCCGCCGCCCCCCCAGACCGTGAACGAGATCACGATCCAAGACGTACTCAGCTTCGTCGCCCCCACGCGGCACTTCGGCACGAGCCCGCCAAACCCCAACTACAGCCCGCGCTGGGACCTCATCCCCGGAGGCGCCGGCGATTTCATCAACATACAGGACCTCACAACGCTGTTCGCCGGCGTACCCGGATCGCCGGGTTACCCTCCGATGCTGGGCGGCAACACCCGTGCCTTCGGCCTGACCTGCCCCTGGCCCTGACCGCCGAGCGCCCCAGGCGTCTGCGGAGGCGCCACGTAGCGACGCCCGCGACCGCCAGCACGCCCGTGAGCACCGCTGCTACCCGCGCCACGACCATTCCGTCATCGACACGTTCTGTGGCTGCCGGCTCATCGCCCGCCGCGTCGCCCTCCAGAAGACCGGCGATGCCACCCACCGCAACGCTGCGCACGCAGCCCGGCGCTGGCCCGTTCGACGGCGCCGTGTCATCGCAGACACCGTCGCCGTCGCCATCCACCTGACCGAGCGCGCAGCCGAACATATCGACGTCTGCACCGCTATCCGTGATAGGACATAGATCGCAGGTGTCAGCAACGGCGTCCCCGTCACCGTCTGCGAGGTCCGGCGCATTGACGTTCGGGCACTCGTCATCGGCCACCCGCGGCACGAACACAATCCGTTCCGCGAATATACTCGGCAGAATCGGCGTGGTCTGAGTTCCGTCCAGGTTGGCCTTCCAGATACTGTTCTGGGAGATCCAGTACAGCTTCTCGGCCTGCCAGTCAACCGCTAGGTCCAACGTCTCGTTCCCGAAAGCTGACTGGAACACAATCTGCTCCGCGCCGGTACCATCAAGGTTCGCCCGAAATATGTTTGCATTTCCGTCATAGGACGACCAATACACCTTCCCTCTGAAGGGGTCGAGGTCGATAGAACCAGCCTCCGTGAACCCCACGATCGTCTGCTTGGCGCTGAAATCAAGATTGGCTCGGTGCACTCCCGTTCCGCTTACCCAGAACACCTTGTTGATTGCCGGGTCAACCGCCACGTCACTTCTCGGCTCCAGGGAGGGTACAAAACTTGTCGCAAGCCCGCTACCATCGAGATTCATCCGCGCGAGGTTGATTGGGAATTCGGCGCGGATCCCGTACAATCTTCCCGCGTCAAAATCGCCATCGCGGACTAGGAGGGCAGGGTTCAAGGAGGTCACCGTTTCCTCGCCAGTACCGTCCAGGTTCGCACGCCGAACCCGTTCGCCGACGTTAAAGTACATCTTCCCGCCCACGACATCGACTGCAACCGACTCCAGGAACCCGCCAGGCCGCTGATAGACAGTGACCAGTCCGCTCCCATCCGGATTCGCTCTACGGATGCGGTCCCCCCTGGAGATGTACAGCTTGCCGCTGCTCACCGCGAAATCAACCGACGCTGATACTGACATGACGTCGATTACGGCGGGGGTTGCTATTACGGCATTGTTGAAGACATTCGCCTCCCGTGCCAGCGTCGTATCTAACCCCACAGCCGCCGTAGCCCCCAGCGATATCGTGGTAACCGAAAAACACGTGACTGTAAACATATGCTTGACGACTGTGGGCCCACCCGCCGGAAGCATAATGCTGGACGAGGCGTCGATCGAATTCGCAATGCAATCGTCCGGTAACTGGAGCGCGCTGATTGCTCGAACTGCGAGCGGCAGGGCCCCCGCATTCGATAATGAGGTGTTGACGCTGACCGCGAACGGCGCGCCGACTCCAACGCTACCCGGCGCTGAGACGCCGGTGGAGTTCGCCACCATGTCCACGGCGGGCGGGCACGCCGTCCCCACCGCGACAAGCGCACCGGGTGCGACGTCGGAAATCGACCCGTTGTCCGGTAAGTGGGGCTTGTTGTCGGGATCAACGTGTATGGGCCCTTGGATTCGCAATTGGTAGACACCGCTGGCTGGCGCTGGGGCGCCAATACCGATTCTGCTCAGTATCCCGGGGCCGCTTTCGTGTACTCCGGGGTGCAAAGAAACGTCTGTTGTGTCCGCCACCCCTACATAGAAACTGCCGTCTGTATCGGGGACAGAGTCCCCACCAGCGTTAGAGGGAGCGCTGTCCGGTGCCGCCGCTATCAGCAGCGTACTGTTTGCAGCGATTATTCTTAGCGGTACGGGGTAAACGAGGTTGAATCCAAAGGCAAGCATCGCCGTCGATGCGGGGATTCCCGCTGGCCCCACGACAACATCGAGCTGCACCGAATCCACTCCATCTTCATCTGCATCCTGGAAGCCGTTACGGTTGATCCGCGCGCACGTCTCAACCGAGCCAATGCTGGTCGCTGTATTCCCCGTCGGGTCCATGTCGATCAACCAGTTGTCCGCACCCCCCGCGTGCGAGGCCAGCGCCGGTTCCGGCGGATGCGGCCCGCCGGTGAGCAAGAGGAGACCTGCCGCTGCAATGAATGCAGCCGAAAGCCTGAGACCAGAAGAACCGAAGACGCGTGCGCTCAAGCCACACCCCCGTGAAGATATGTCAATTATGGGCGTGCGGCCTGTGATGTCAACCCGCGCCGTCCGGCCCTTCCACCTCTCGCCCTAATCCCATAAGATATCGTCGTGAGAGCCCCTCCCCTTCTCGCGCAATCTCCTCCAGCCTCTTACCTCATACCTCCTGCTTCCTACTTCCTATCTCTCGCCTACTGCCTCCTCACACCATGATTCCCCGCTACACCCGCCCCGGCATCGCCCGCGTCTGGTCCGACAAAAACAAGCTCGACAAGTGGCTCCAGGTTGAGATCGCCGTCTGCGAGGCCTGGGCGGAGCGCGGCGTCATCCCCGCTGGTGACATCGAGAAGATCCGCAGGGCCCGCTACGACCCCGAGCGCTGGGCCGAATACGAGCGCGAAATGCACCACGACCTCAACGCCTTCCTGCGCTCCGTCGCCGACAGCCTCGGCGAGGAATCCCGCTTCGTCCACCTCGGGCTGACCTCCTCAGACGTCGTCGACACCGGCCTCGCCCTTCAGCTCATCGAGGCCACCGAGATCCTCGAGGAGGGCGTGCACACCCTCATGGAGGCGATCGCCGTCCGTGCCCGCGAGCACAAGGACACCCTCACGATGGGCCGCAGCCACGGCGTCCACGCCGAGCCCACATCGTTCGGGCTGAAGCTCGCCGGCTGGTACGACGAGATGCGCCGCCACTCCCACCGGCTCACGCACGCCAAGGAGCAGATCTCCGTCGGCAAGATATCCGGCCCCGTCGGCTCCCACGCCACCGTCCCGCCGGACGTCGAAGAGGACGTCTGCGGCCGCCTCGGCCTGCTGCCGGAGCCCATCTCCACCCAGGTCGTGCAGCCGCGACCGTCACGCCCTCTACGTCTCCACGCTCGCCGTTCTCGCCGCCAGCCTCGAGAAGTTCGCCACCGAGATCCGCCACCTCCAGCGCACCGAGGTCCTCGAGGCCGAGGAACCGTTCTCGGAGGGCCAGACCGGCTCCTCGGCCATGCCCCACAAGCGCAACCCCGAGAAGTGCGAGCGCATCTGCGGCCTCGCCCGCCTCTTCCGCGGATACGCCACCTCCGCAATGGAGAACGTCGCTCTCTGGCACGAGCGGGACATCTCCCACTCCTCGACCGAGCGCATCATCCTCCCCGACTCCACGATCCTTCTCGATTACATGCTCGATCTCTTCACGTTCATCGTGCGTGGCCTGCAGGTCTACCCCGAGCGCATGCGCGAGAACATCGAGGCCTCGTACGGCCTCGCGTTCTCCCAGCGCGTGCTCCTCGCCCTCATCGACAAGGGACTGACCCGCCAGGACGCCTACAAGCTCGTCCAGCGCAACGCCATGCGCGCTTGGGAGGAGCGCACGCCCGTTCCTCGACCTTCTCTGCGACGACCCCGAAGTGATGGCACGCCTCTCCCGTGACGAACTGGCATCGCTCTTCGACTACAACTTCTACCTCAAACACGTTGACGACAGCTTCCGGAGGATTGGCTTATGACCACGACCCTCGCAGAATCCACGCTCGATCTCCCGCTCCTCGCCCGCGGCAAGGTGCGCGACATCTACGACCTCGGCGACAAACTGCTCATCGTCGCCACAGACCGCATCTCCGCCTTCGATGTCGTGCTCCCCACCGGCATTCCCGACAAGGGCGCCGTGCTCACCCAGCTCTCCGCCTTCTGGTTCGAGCTCACCGGCGACATCGTCCCCAACCACTTCATAGCCGTCGTCGACTCCACCCAGATGCCCGATGTGCCCGTCGAACTGCCCCGTGAGATGATCGGCCGCGCCATGATTGTTCGCAAGGCCGAGCGAATCGACGTCGAGTGCGTCGTCCGCGGCTACATCACCGGCTCCGGCTGGTCCGACTACCAGAAGACCGGCGAGGTCTCCGGCATCAAGCTCCCGCCCGATCTCAAGGAGAGCCAGGAGCTGTTCGAACCGATCTTCACGCCGACCACCAAGGCAGACGAAGGGCACGACATGCCAATCAGCTACGAGCAGGTCGTAGAGCTCGCCGGCGACCGCGCCGCCAACGCCATGAAGCTGCGCAGCCTCGCCGTCTATCGCTACGGCCGCGACTTCGCCCGCGAGCGCGGTATCATCATCGCCGATACCAAGTTCGAGTTCGGCTGGCTCGACGACGAGGTGATCCTCATCGACGAGGCGCTAACGCCGGACTCCAGCCGCTTCTGGCCCGCCGAACAGTACAAGAGCGGCCAATCCCAACCCAGCTTCGACAAGCAGTACGTCCGCGACTACCTCACGAAGATCGGCTGGAACAAGGAGCCGCCGGCGCCCGAGCTGCCCCCCGAAGTAGTGGAGAAGACCGCCGAGAAGTACCGCGAGGCTTTCAGGCAACTGTCTGGCCGCGACCTCGTGACGCCCTGATGGCCTCGATCGCCCCGGAGGTCGCCGACTTCCTGCGCGAAGCGCACGTCGCCTCGCTCGCCACGGTGCGACCCAACGGCCGCCCGCACGTCACCCCCGTCTGGTACGAGTTCGACGGCCGCGAGTTCATCATCAGCACCTTCCGAGACGCCCAGAAAGCCGCCAACGTCGCGCGCAAGGGCTTCGCCGCGATGACCGTCCACACCGGTGGCGCTCCCTACCGCCACGTCATCGCCGAAGGCACCGCACGCGTCGGCAGCGCCCTCGACAACGTCTGGCGCGAGCGCGTGGCATCGCGCTATCTTGGCGAAGCGGCTGGTCGGGCCTACGCCCACGACACCGCCGAGATGGACCTGGTATCGATCTACATCCGGCCGCTAAAGTGGTCCACGCAGGGCTTCGAGACCAGCTAACAGTCCGGCCCGCTCATTCTGAGGCTCTCCTAGAATGAGCGGCGGTACCACATAGAAGGAGTACGACGTGACACAACAGCAGACGGACCCGGCCATCCAGAAGGCCATCGAATACATGCGCTATCAGGGCGCCAAGAGCTTCGAAGACCTCACCGCGCTCATCACCCGCACCGGCGTCCAGTGGTCTGACACGCTCGACGGCATGACTGAGCCCCAGGCCACGTTCCAGCCGCAGGGCGAATGGTGCGCCAAAGAGGTCCTGAACCACCTGATCACCGCCAACCGCGGTATCAACCAGACCATCGCCGACATGGCCGGCGTGCAGTCGCCCCATGAATATGAGCGTGCGAAGGCGATGGGCGAAGTCTCCGATGAGTACTCGAGCATGACCATCGGCGAGCTCCGCGACGAGGTCGGCGACGTCTTCTCCGAGATCAACCAGCTGATGGCCTCCCTCGCCGGCAGCGACAAGCTCGACCAGACCTTCCCGCACCCGCTCTTCGGCCCCCTCAACCTCAAGGAGTGGTTCGCCTTCCACCGCGTCCACGCCATGGACCACATCCAGCAGCTCGACAAGATCAGGGCCGACCCCGCCTACCCGGAGGCGGCATGACCTACCTCGCCCGCATCGACATCACCCTGAAGCCGGCCGTCAACGACCCCCAGGGCAACACCATCCTCGGCGCCCTGCAGTCCCTCGGCTTCAAGGAAGTCGGCTCCGTGCGCGCCGGCAAGTACATGGAGGTCCGCCTCGAAGCCCCCGACAAGAAAAAGGCTGAGGCCCAGGTCACCGAGATGTGCAAGAAGCTCCTCGCCAACCCCGTAATCGAAGACTTCCGCTTCGAAATCGAAGAAACGAAGTAGTGCCGCAGGTCGCCACCTACGCTAGATCCTCCCCTCTCCCGTGCGCGGGCGAGGGGTGTCCGCCGAAGGCGGACTCGGTGAGGGCCGCGGAACTATCTCTCCCCGGCGAGCGCACGGGCCCCCCTACTCCCCGATCCACTCCTCCAGCCGCTCCTCGTACAAACTCCGCACGTGCGGCAACATCTCGTACGACCCCAGCGCATCCGGCGCCGCCCACTCCACCGCCGTCACTTCCTCCGGGTCCGGGCGCAGCTCCAGCGACGCCAGCCGCAGCCGGTGCGGGAACAGCACGAAGCTCACCGGCGCCTCCAGCTCGGCCACGTGCCAGGCGACGAACGGCCGCAGGTGCCGCACCACCTCCGCCTCCACGCCCAGCTCCTCGCGCGCCTCCCTCACGATCGCTTCCTCGGGGCTCTCGCCCTCGTCGATCCAGCCGCCCGACCCCCGCCCAGAACCCCTGCCGGTCCCGCACGAGCAGCAGCTTCCCGTCCTCGTAGATCACCCCCGATGCGGCCATCATCACCCAGTGCTTCGGCAGCACCGACGGGTGCCGCGCCCGCTGCGCCGCTTCCAGGTCGGCCTTGCTCATCCTGACGTACTCGTAGCACGCCCCGTTCCGCTCATCCTGAGGCTCTCGTAGGATGAGCGGCGGGATAACTCCTCGTCCTGGCGGCCAACTACAGCACGTCTTTCGTGCTCGGCACCTCGCCCGCGATCCGCTCGTCGATGCGCACCGCCGCGGACAGCGCCCGCGCCAGCCCCTTGAACGCCGCCTCGATCCTGTGGTGGTCGTTGCCCCCGGCCAGCTCCCGCACGTGCAGGTTCAGCCGCCCCTCCTGCGCAAACGCCTCGAAGAAGTGCGCGACGTTCTCCGCCGGCAGCTGCCCGATCGCCTCGCGCTCGAAGCGCACGTCGATCCCCGCGTACGGCCGCCCACCCAGGTCCAGCGCGACGATCACCAGCGACTCGTCCATCGGCACGATCGCGTGCCCGAAGCGGGTGATCCCACGCCGCTCGCCCAGCGCCTGGTTCAAAGCCTGCCCCAGCACGAGCCCCACATCCTCCACGAGGTGGTGCGGGTCCCGCTCGATGTCGCCGGAAGCGTCGACGCGTGAGGTCGAAGAGACCGTGCTTCGAGAGCTGCTCAAGCATGTGGTCGAGCATCCCGATGCCCGTGCTTACCTCGTACCGCCCGGAGCCATCGAGGTCGAGGTCGAGAGACACTTTCGTCTCCCGCGTCTCGCGGCTGACCGACGCCTTCCGGCTAACCACCGGCCGCCGCCCCGATCTCCGTGAGCGCCTCGATCAGCCTGTCCGTGTGCTCAGGCTTCCCGACGCCGATCCGGATCGAGTTCCTCAGCATCGGTGAGTCAAAGTAGCGCACGAGGATCCCTCGTGCCCGCAGCTCATCGCGCACGTCCCGCGCGCGAGAATGCCCGAGATGTCGCACAGCACGAAGTTCGCCTTCGAGGGATACGGACGCAGCCACGGGATCGCAGCCAGGCGCTCCGCCATCCGCTCCCGCTCTTCGACGATAAGGTTCACCCTCTCCGTCAGCGTGTCCACGTCCTCCAGCGTCGCCAGCACGGCCTGCTCGGCGGCGACGCTCAGGTTGTACGGCACCTTAATCCTCCAGACGAGGTCCGCGAGCGGCTTCGGCATGATCGCGTAGCCCACGCGCAGCCCGGCCAGCCCGGCCCACTTACTGAACGTCCGCACGACGATCAGGTTATCGCGTTCCCCGACCAGCCCCGCTGCCGACTCCCCCGCGAACTCCGCGTACGCCTCGTCCACGACGACCACCATCCGCTGCTCGAGCAGAGTCTCCAGCTGCTCGCGCGGCAGTGGATTGCCCGTCGGGTTGTTCGGCGACGCCAGGTACAGCATCTTCGCCCCCGCCGCCGCCCGTACCATGCCTTCGAGGTCCAGCCCGAAGTCCTCTCGCCGCGGAACGAATGCCACCCGCGCGTCTCTCACGCGCCCCAAAAATTCGTACATCCCGAACGTCGGTGGCGCGTTCAACAGCACATCTCCCGGCGCCAGGAAGACCTGCGATAGCAGCCCCAGCAGTTCGTCCGATCCGACACCCAGCACCACCTGCTCCGGGTCGACTCCCACGTACTCCGCGACCGCCTCCCGCACCCGCGTCTGCGCAGGATCAGGATAGATATGGTAGTACTGGTACTCCCCGAGCGCCTCGACCGCCTCCTCAGAAGGCCCGTAGAGGTTCTCGTTGCCGTCCAGCTTGATGATCTGGTCCTCGGGAATCCCCAGCCGCGCCGCCATCACGTCGACCGGCTCCACCGGCTCGTATACCGGCATCTCCAGCAGGTGCGGCTGCACCAACTCCAGTATGTCCATCCGCGTCTTCGTTCCTCGTTTCATCGCTCTTGCACTATCAACCGCGCCTCGATCGATTCGGCGTGACCGGTCAGCCCTTCCGCTCGCGCGATCGCGGCGGCAGGCGGACCGGCCTCGTCCACAACTTCCTGACGCAGCCTCACAACGCTCGTTACCTTCAGGAAGTCCTGCACGCCAAGAGGAGATGAGAAGACTGCGCTGCCGCCCGTCGGCATGACGTGGCTGGGCCCGGCCGTGTAGTCGCCGATCGACTCGACGGAGGCGGAGCCAACGAATACGCAGCCCGCGTTCCGGAACATCCCCGCGTACTCGTCGGCGTTCTCGAGGTGCAGGCAGAGGTGCTCAGGCGCGAATTCGTTGGCGAGTTCGGCAGCCTCCTCGATCGAGCCCACGAGGACGGCTCCACCGTTCGCCTCGATGCTGGCGCGCGCCACGTCGGCACTGTTCGAGACCGGTCACGCGCGACTCCACGATCGGCAAGACCGAGTCGAGCAACGTCTGCGAGGTGGTGATCAAGACCGCCGTCGCGAGCTCGTCGTGCTCGGCCGGCCGCGAGCAGGTCCGATGCGCACGAGATGCGGATGCGGCGCTTTCGTCGGCGACAATCAGCGTCTCTGAGGGACCGAATATCCCGTCGATGCCCACTTCGCCGTAGAGCGCTCGCTTGGCGAGAGTGACGAAGATGTTGCCGGGGCCGCAGATCTTGTGAACCTTCGGGACGGATTCGGTGCCGTATGCCATCGCCGCGATCCCCTGGCACGCCACCGGCGCGGAAGATGCGATCCACGCCGGCGATATCGGCGGCGACGAGCTTCAAAGGTGAGACAGAGCCCTCGGAGGTAGCGGGCGTCGCCATTACCACTTCAGTGACACCTGCCACTCGGGCAGGCAGTGCCGTCATCAGCACCGTGGACGGGTACACCACCGCTGTGCCGGGCACGTATAACCCCACGCGCCCGATCGGGCGCACCACCTGTCCGATCCCATCGTCATTGAAGTCGCGCGATGAGTGCATCAGCTGAGTTTCATGGAATCGCCGGACGCGCTCCGAGGCCCTCTTGAGCGCGTTGACGACGTCGGCGTCTACCGCGCCGTAGGCGCGCTCGACTTCGTCGCGAGACACCTCGAGCGAAACGTTGTCCGGCACACCGTCGATCTCACGGTTGTAGCGGCGTACGGCGACATCGCCGTTCTCGCGGACGTCATCGAGGATGCGCGCCACGACACCCGCTGCATCAAGCTCGGCACCGAACACGCGCCGTATCACCTCTCGCACCGCTCCGGGCAACTCCGGATTCTGGATGCGGCCCCGGCGAAGGAGGCCGGCGCGAGCCTCGTCGGCGCCCCGGACTATGCGCACTGCAGGTACTCTCGAACGGAGACGATACTGCGTTCCAGCGAGATCTCCAGGGCCGAATCGACCAGCTCGGGAGTAAGGTATCTAAGTGTCTCGTCGACAAGGTCCGGGACCGCGCGGACTAGCTCCTCGAACTCCTCGCTCTCGGCTTCATCAGCGCCGATGTGTCTCGTCGCCGCACGTCGGAACCGCTCCCAGTCAGGCGTTGAGTTCATCATCTCCAGCACGATGCCATGCCACTGCCGGAGCGTGTCCCCGTCGATGAAGTCGATCTCGAAACCGAGATCGCAGCGGGCCACCTCATCGACGACGTGGGCGACCAGGTCGCGGTCGGCGCGCCGGTCCTTATCCAGAGAGAATTGCAGCGCGCGGTCCATGACGTTGGCCTTCAGACTGCCGCCTAGCGGAGACTTCCGGCCAAAGTATGGCCGGTAGACCATCTCAATCCACACTTGGTCCATAACGAGGTGCGTGAGATAGCCGGCGACGAAGGTCGCCGTCACTGGAGACAATGAACCCACTTCGGCGAGACCTGGGTATGCCTCGAAGAACCCACACACGCCGCTCTGCTCGTCGAAGTTCTCGAGGTCGAAGAAGTGCGTTCGTTGCCTCTCCCAGCGTGTGATCACTCGAATGTCGGGAGCCGTCGAACCCATGTAGAGGCCGCCGCGCTCATCATCGAGCAGGCCGATACGCATGCGCTCGGCAACCGTACGCGCGACGGAGATGTGCAAGGACAATGGTGGCAACGTGCAGGAACCTCGGAAAAAATTGTAGCAGACCGCTCTAAGCGGCCAGCGCAGATTTCTCGAATGCGGCGACAAGTTCGCCGTACAGCCGTTTGCTGGCCCCTCGCGTCTCACCGTTCGCATGCCCGATCACACACGTCGTCGAACGGTAGAGCAGGTCAATGGACTTGAGACGGTTCTCCTTGAGCGTTCTACCGGTCTCCGTACCCTCAATGAGGAGGTCGGCGTCCTCGGGGACGAAGCCTTCCGAGGCGCCCGCTATCGGGATCACCTGATAGCGCCAGAAATGCCGGCTGCGAGCGTAGTGGTCGGCGGTACCCATGAATTCGGACGCCACGCGCAGGAAGGGCTTCCCTTCCGAGCGCCACGTCGCCATCGCCTGCTCTATTGTGTCGGCTGCCAGGTCTTCGCTCACGACAGCGCTGAGGTTGTATTGTCCCCGGCGCAGGTCCACGAGCTCCTTCACCGGACTCGATGGAAACCTGTACAGGTGCTCCATTAGACAATCCCGACCCGTCACCGCGAGATCAAATTGACCGACGGCAACCAGCTGAGGCATATCGTGCGGGCGGACGACCTTCACCTCGAGGCCGTCCACGGTCGTGCCGGGGCGGCGTACGCACTCTGAATCGTCGTAGCCTTCCAACTGTAGTCCGGCGCCTGCAAGCGCCTCCACAACGTGGCGCTGCTGATGACCATCCGGAACCGCCAGGCGAACTGAGTCGCGCGGCGACGGGTTAGACTTGCGCTGCCCGGGATTCGCGAGAGGAGACGGCAGATCCAAGCCACAGTCAGACGCTCTCTGTCCGACGCTGACCAGGGCTGCGATCACCCCGCTGAGGTCCGTCATCTGGAGGCTCGCCTGGTTCGCGATCAGCCAGGAGGAAGTAGAGAGGAACTTGTGAACGGGCGACAGGCCCTTGCTGCGAAGCTCGCCTTCATCCCTCGCAACGACAATCACAAGATCGGCATCCTCGGGCGGATACCCGTCTGCAGATCCCCACACGGCCTGCACGCGGAAGGCAGGAAAGCGAGCGGCGATCATGAAGGCGTCCGCTATATTCGAATATTCGCTGGCAACTCGCACGACAGGGAGGCCCGTGAGATCGCCGACCTTTGCGTAGATCTCCGGACGTCACCGCCGCCACCAGTTGGCCCCCATTGATGCCTAGGTCACAGATCGGGACGACCGGCTGTTCCGGGAAACGGGACCCGAGTTCCTTGACCCAGGCAATATTGCAGATCCCAAGGTCGTAGTTTCCCAGAGCGACCTGGATCGGGATGTCACGTTCTCGAAAGACGCGCGTCCGGATGTCTTCTCGCTCGGCAACCGCCAACCGGTACGACCGCGAACCCTCGCCGTAACCCTCAACGTTGAGCCCGGCGGAAGCGAGAAGCCCCGCCGTCTCCGGGCGCGAATCGCCCGCCGGCAGCGCAATGCGGATCACTGGCTGGACGTCGCTAGGGCGCGCACGACTTCATCTGCATCGCCGTAACTGCGCGGCTGAGATCCATTGAGACGCAATGTGTAGCCGTTGGCTCCGGCGACGGCCTCGCGGCTCGCCGCGGGCTCCGCTGCGCCGGTGATCCGAAAGGCGACGCCGGCTTGCTGCAGCGCTCCCGCGAGCGCGAACGTGGCCGCCAGGGCTTCGCGTTGAAGCTCCGCCGGTCGGAGCGCGACCACAATTTCCCGGTCGCCGATCGATTCCACAAGAGGAGTGATTGCGTCGACATCAAGCGCGAACCCCGACGCGGGCACTGGCGAATCGCCCACCAGTCCGATGAGGCGGTCGTAGCGGCCACCTCCACCCACCCTGGCGGCACCGGCGGCCAGGTCGAACACGGGGCCTGTGTAGTACTCGAAGTTCCGGACGAGTAGCGGACTAATTGAGTGCGCGACGCCGACCCCGGACAAGGTCTCGGAGATCGCAAGTAGCTCGTTGAGTGGGGCCTCGATTTGCGGCACCGCCCCTGAAAGGTTGGCAACCAGGTTGTTGATGTAGGCCGCGCCCTCGCCCTCAATGGAGAGCAGTGCACGGAGCGTAGAGCCGAGGCCATCGACTCGCTCCGCGGCCTCATCGAGCACGCTAAAGTCACCTTCCAAGAGGCGATCGTAGAGGGCCAATTGCTCCCCGTTTTCATAGCCAGCGGCCGCGAGGACGGCTGTTACGATTCCAGGGTGCGAGAGCCTCAAGCTGGCACTGACGCCAAGCCTGCGCAGCACTTCGCTCGCCATCAGCACAAGTTCGACATCCCCAACGGGCTGCGTGTCGCCGATCAACTCGACTCCGCACTGCCAGTCCTCGCGAGCCTCATCAGCTGGGGCGAAGCGCAACACACTCTGTACGTAGAACCGCTTCCACACTTCGCCGGGCTCCGCCAGCTCCGAGTACATCCTTGCGACGGGGATCGTTGAGTCAGGGCGGAGGACAACGCGTTCGCCACTCCAACCATCCCAATCGAGAAACGAGTAGACCCGGTCGAGCATCTGGGGAGAGAGTGTGCCCGCGGAAGTAAACAGGAACAGGTGCTCTACGGTGGGTGTGCGGACCTCTTCGTAGCCCCAGCCGAGGCAGACACTGCGAAAAGCCTCCTCCACGACGCGAAAACGCGCCATGTCACCGGGCAAAATGTCTCGCATGCCGCGAGTTCGCATTGAATCAGACATACATCGCTCCAGCGGGGGGTGACGTCATTCTAGCATCGCCACGATGGCTGTTCAAACGAGCAAACATCCGTGATTCATGACTTGTTGGGCGTATAATCAAGAGTGGATAGCAGGTACGTGAAGAGATGAACGCTCCGTCGCCGGCCGGTCGCTTACGAGCGGTTCGAGTCGGCGTTGCTATTTTCAGCTTTGCTATTGCGGCTGGGATTTTCGCGTGCGCGGGCGCACCCGACGCCCCCGCAGGCGCTGTGCACGTGCTGACAGCTGATGGGACAGTCAACCCCGTGATGGAGCATTACATCGACCGAGGGATAGACGGCGCTGAAGAGACAGACGCCTCGGTGGTAGTGTTGAGGCTGGACACGCCGGGCGGTTTGTCCAGTTCGATGGACGACATCGACCAGCGCATCATCAACTCTGAAGTGCCCGTGATTACCTATGTCTGGCCATCGGGAGGCCAGGCCGCTTCCGCGGGGACTTTCATCACCTACGCCAGCCATGTGGCTGCGATGGCCCCCGGCACCGTGATCGGCTCCGCCACCCCAATAAATGCCAACGGCGACGACATACAAGGGGACCTTGGCAATAAGATCAAGGAGAACTCCGCCGCCAAAATACGAGAGTACGCCGACCTGCGAGACCGCAATGCCGAGTTCGCTGAGGCCGCGGTCCTCGAGGGCAAGTCGATGTCCGCCTCTGAGGCCGCGGAGCAGAACGTGGTCAACTTCGTCGCCGCCGACCTTAACGAGGTCCTCCAGAAGGCAAACGGCCTCCAGGTGAAGCTGTCTTCCGGCGAGTTGGTCACTCTCCAAACGGCGGACTCGCCGGTCGTTTACAACAACACGAACTTCATCGAGAACTTTTTGAACGTCATAGCCGACCCAAACATCGCTTTCCTCCTGCTCTCGCTCGGTTCGCTGGCGCTATTCATTGAACTGGCGCACCCGGGTTCGATCTTCCCGGGCGTGTTTGGCGTCATCGCACTTGTCCTGGGGTTCTTTGCTCTGAGCGTGCTCCCCTTTGATTGGGCGGGGGTCGGCCTGATTTTCTTCGCGTTCATCCTATTTGGACTCGAATTGTTCTTACCCAGTCACGGCATATTAGGAATCGGGGGCGCGGTCGCCCTCGTGCTGGGTGGTCTGCTCCTGACCAGCGATAACCCGCCGGAGTTCCGCGTCTCCCCGTGGCTCGTGTTCACCCTCGCCGGTATTCTGTGTATGTTCGTGCTTGTGATTGTGGGGAATGCTATGCGTATTCGAAGAATGGCACCTCTCGTCGGGATTGAAACGATCGTCGGGAAACTCGGAGTAGCGCGCTCTGACCTCGATCCCACCGGCTACATCTACGTCAACGGAGAGTACTGGTCGGCCGAGGCCGAGGGAGAGAGCGTACAGCAGGGTGACCACGTTATCATCACAGCGATCCAGGGCCTGAAAGTAAGAGTCCGTAAGCAAGGGGTAGAGTCATGAACGAAGCGCCTCGTTCGGCATCCGAGCCGAACTTCTTGTCCAGACTGCTCACCGTGTTCGGATACATCATGGCGATCCCCCTGTTCTTCATCGCCATCAAGATCGTGCAGGAATACGAACGCGGGGTGATATTCCGGCTGGGTCGTCTGGTCGGCGCACGCGGTCCGGGTCTGTTCTTTATCCTTCCGTTCGTCGAGCGAATGGTGAAGGTCGACCTCCGCGTGGTCACCATGGATGTTCCGCGACAGGATGTCATCACGCGCGACAACGTTACCGTAAAGGTGGATGCTGTCGTGTACTTCCGCGTCGTGAACCCGGAGGACTCCGTAACCAAGGTGATGGACTATTTTCGAGCCACATCCCTCGTCGCTCAAACAACGCTACGAAGCGTTCTCGGCGAGTCTGAAATGGATGAGCTGCTGAGCAAGCGCGAAGAACTAAACCAGAAGCTTCAGCTCATCATCGACCAGGCCACCGAGCCCTGGGGCATCAAGGTCACCATCGTGGAAGTTCGCGACGTTAGCCTGCCCGCGGACATGATAAACGCCATGAGTCGGCAAGCGCAGGCGGAGCGGGAACGGCGCGCCAAGGTCATCAGCGCCGAGGGCGAGTTCCAGTCCGCCGCGCGGCTGGCCGAGGCGGCCGAGGTGATGTCCGCCTCCCCCATCACGCTTCAGTTGCGTTACCTGCACACGCTTTCGGAAATCGCCTCTGAGAACAACAGCACCATTGTGTTTCCCCTTCCAATAGACCTGTTGCAGGCTTTTCTGAGGGCCGGGGGCGGTGGGGGCACGTCGACCGGATCTGCACCAAGACAGCGAATTCCTCCTCGCGCGGAAACGTCTCAGTCCGAGGACTCTGTCAACGAGGGTCCGGTGGACGCAGACTAACCTCCCCTGCCTCGAACGTAGTCATGGAACCATCGTCATCACGGAGAAGTAGATTTCCGTCAGTGTCCACATCTTCTGCCGTTCCTTCGTATGTTTGCTCGCGGAACGTAACCGTTACCGCGCGCCCCAACGTCTCGAGCCTGTCCCTCCATGCGGCGTGCACGTCATGACTCGCACTAGCAGGAAGAAGCTCTTCAAAGTGATTCAAGACGTTGGCCAGCAGTTCCTCGCGCGGGATTTCGCGCCCCAACTCGCCTTTGAGGCTCGTCGCAATGTCAGCTATCTCCCGAGAGGTCTCAACGTCGTAGTTCACGTTCAAGCCAATACCGATCAGTGAGTACCTCGGGACGGCGCCCGCGAACTCATTCTCGATCAAGATGCCGGCGAGCTTCCGGCCGCCGAACAGGACATCATTCGGCCATTTGATGACAGGGCTGAGGCTG
Organism: uncultured Chloroflexia bacterium; assembly: GCA_963717065.1. Taxonomy (GTDB): domain Bacteria; phylum Chloroflexota; class Dehalococcoidia; order SM23-28-2; family RBG-16-64-32; genus CAVQVC01. The sequence continues at coordinate 1,005,449 of CAVQVC010000001.1, forward strand.
GTCACGGACTCAACCGCGCGGCAGACAGCTAGAGGAGTGATCATACTGAGATGCCGCACAGATGATGCAGAGGGTGTCAAAATCAGGGTGAAGTAGAGATTTTTACCGGCCGGAGATACCCAGGACCGTCCGAACCTGCCGCGTCCCGACGTTTGTTCCTCGGCAACAACGACAGTCCCGTCAGCCGCCGCGTCCTCGGCCTCCCGCCGCGCCACATCCATCGTCGAGCCCGTACTCGTGAGATAAACAAGGCGGCGGCCGAGCACATTTGTGCGGAGTTCGCGCTCCATAGACGGAAGATCCAACCACATCAGCGTTCACAGGATAACAAAGAGCCAGCCCCTTACGAGGCTGGCTCTTTGAAAGCTCGGCACGTAGACCTGTCCTACGTACCCATTGGGCTAGTTCACCAGCACCTCTGAGAGGTGAAGGTGTGAACGGACAGGCCTACGGCCATCGCTATGTTGATCCATTCACATCACCTCCTTTCCTGCGACGCATGGTAGCAGATGAGCGGCCACCATCACAAGCCCTTGAGGGCTTACATCCCGTCAAATTCTTTCCTTCGAAAGAGGGGTGCCGAGCAGATCTCGGATCACCGAGCGTGCGACGGCGCGGTCATCGCACTCGTAACCCCCTTCCGGCAGGTGAACTTCGGTCTCGTGGCCTTTGCCGGCGAGAAGAATCGTGTCTTGATCCACGGCCATCGCCAGCGCATGGGCAATCGCCTCGCGGCGGTCGGGTATGACAGCGAAGTCGTGCCCACGCCGCTTTCCGCACGCCTCGAGGCCGACGACGATCTCGGCAATGATAGCTTCGCGGTCCTCCGTGTAGGGATTGTCGTCGGTAACGATTGTAAAGTCGGCTCTCTCGGCAGCAACGCGGCCCATCGCATGTCGTCGGTCGCGTTCGCGTTCGCCTATGCAACCAAAGACCACGACCAGCCGGCCAGGAGAGCTGGCTCGGAGAACTCCGAGCACGCGCTCAAGCGAGTCCGGAGCGTGCGCGAAATCTACGATGACACGGAATGGTTGACCTTCATCAATCAGCTCCATTCGACCCGGTGCGCCGCGCCAGGATGACACGCCTGGAATGATTTCCGCGAGACTCAGCCCCGCTGCAAACCCCACGCCTGTTGCGGCCAGGGCGTTCTGCACACTGAACCCGCCGGGTTGCTGCATGGTCATCTCCCCGGAGCCGGCTGCGGTGTTCACCACGAACTTCGAGCCCCACGCCGTCGCCCGGACATCATCTGCCCTGACGTCAGCGGCCGCATCAAATCCGAACGAGAGAATCCTGGCTCTCGTACGGCCCTTGAATCGTCCGAACTCGGGGTCGTCTCCGTTCAGAACGGCGGTCTTCGCGAGGCGTTTCTGGACGGATTCGTCGAGCATCTCAACGAGCCTACCCTTGGCGGCAACGTAAGCCTCGCGGTTACCGTGGAAGTCTAGGTGATCACTGCCGATTGTGGTCACCGCCGCAATATCGAATTCCGCGCAATCGACTCGATGCAAAGCAAGGCCGTGCGACGTAGCTTCGACGACAGCCCAATCGCAGCCGGCCTCGACCATCTGTCTCAGCATGCTCTGGAGTTCGGGGGCTTCAGGTGTTGTGAACCGGCCTGTGTCCAGAAGCGGTCGTTCCCCGATTCGGCACTCTGCCGTCGTCACCAAACCGGCCGACAGGCCGGAATGTCTGAGCACATGGTCGACAAGATGCGCAAGGCTCGTCTTGCCGTCGGTACCCGTGATGCCGATCACACCAAGCCTGCGGGCGGGGTTGCCCGCGAGCTCTGCCGCGATTACGGCCAGCGCTGAGCGCGTGTCGTCAACAACGATAGCGGGGATGCCCCCTTCGTTCAGGACAGCGCCCCACGAGTTCTCATGGTCCCGCTGCACCACCGCCGCTGGAGTAGCCTTGTCCAATGCCGAGCGAAGGAAGTCGTGGCCGTCCACCTTCAGCCCTGGTACCGCCACGAAGAGAACGCCGGGTCCGCACCGGCGGGAGTCATAGACGACGTCCGCGATTTCCGGGTCGCCGCTTCCGAGGAGAGCGGCTTTTCCTGACAACGGTACAAGCTGAGACAGGCGCATCAAGAATGAAAACGTGCTTCTGTTCCCGCGGTTGCGGGGGCGAGCGAGTCCAGCAGGTCTGTAGGCCGAGTTCTGTATCCCTCCCGGAAGAGGGACGGTGACCATCAATCTAGGACGGCGGTTACCCACCACCTCTAGCAGCCAACCCGAGAGATTGGGCCGGACACCCTTAGTCACCCCCCTATTTGGCCTTGCTCCGCGCGGGGTTTGGCCGGCCCGGCGTTCACACGCCGGCCGGTGGGCTCTTACCCCACCATTTCACCCTTGTCCTTCCGGAGAAGGACGGTATGTTTCTGTTCCACTTTCCGTCGAGTTACCTCGCCTGGGTGTTACCCAGCGCGCTGCCCGGTGGAGCTCGGACCTTCCTCCCCGACGAATCGGGGCGGTCACCCGACCTGCTGGACTACCTCGCATTATACCCCGAGGTGACTTTGAGACCCTTCCCTCATGCCACCCTATTCTTCGGGTGAGTCGAGCGCGAGATTGGCGAGCTCATCGGCCCGCTTGTTCAAAGCCCTGGGGATCGATTCGACCGAAAACGAATCGAAGCGGCGCCGAAGTTCCAGTAGACGTTCGAAGAACGGCCGCAGGCGGGGGTTCCGTACCTTATAGCGGAACTCCAGTTGTCTGACAACAAGCTCGGAGTCCATCTTGAGCTTCAGATTTCTGGCGCCGAGCGCGAGCGCCGATTCGAGGCCCGCGATCGCGGCCTGATACTCCGCCTCGTTGTTGGTGGCGCGACCAATTCTTCGCGAGACGGCGTAGGCCTCCTTTCCGAACGGGTCGAATACCGCCGCTCCGATCGACGATGGGCCCGGATTACCCCGTGATGCGCCGTCCGCGTAGACGGTCCAAATTGCCTCGGCGGAATCGCTCAGGACCGTATGACCAGCTCTACGCCGTCATCGCTGACAACAATGCGCGCCAGGATCTCCCTGAGCATATCGCGGCGTTCACCCAACGAGAGTTCATTCCAGCCGCCAACAAGACGCGAACGCACCACTTCTTGTCGTCGGCTGCGCTCGGTCTCACTCGCCTGCTGCTCAGCCACGCGGTTAGCCTGCGCGAGGCTCTCCTCTACCTGGAGTAACTCCGAGGCGAGCGCGAGGCCCGCCGAGTGCAGCTTATCCCTGTCAAGGGACCCGCTGGCCGCGGCGTCGAGGACTTGCTCGAGCCTCCGGTCCAGACGCCGAGCCTTGGTCTTCAGCCGCTTGACTTCTTCGGCGGCATGTTCCGCTGCGGAGCCGTTCTTAGAGTGTCGACCCGACGTTCCAGCCTGTCGATCACCGAGGGCGTCTCTGACCTGTGCCTCGAGGTCTTCAGCGCGGTGAGTGTGGTAGTCGCAGAGACTGCGGCTCGTGCGGGAGCCGCACTGGTAGTAGCGATAATGCGCCGTGTGCAGTAGTCCATCTTTCCGGCGCCACTTTTGCTTCCTCGTGACGCCGATCATCTTGTTGCCGCAATACGCGCAGTAGACGAGGCCCGACAACAAGAAAGGCGACACCTCTCGTGACGCCGACACGGGGCGGCGCTGATCGAGGCGTTCCTGCACCTTCTGGAAGTCCTCCTGTGAGATCAGGGGCGCGTGACTGGCGGGAACACGGACGCCAAAACGAGAGTAGGTCCCGACGTAGGCGCGATTGCGCAGGATGTCACGGACTGTCACCATGCTCCACGTCCCATCGCGCCTGGTCTTGAAGTCCTGTTCGTTGAGCTTTCGAGCGATCCGGCGAATACCCAGGCCGTCCTTCAGATACAGCCGGAATATGTAGCGAACGACCGATCCTTCCTCCGGAACCACCACGAGACGCTTTTTCGGGCCTACCTTGTATCCGTAGGGTGGACGGCCGAGCGCCTCGCCCTTCACAGCCATCCTCTTCATCGCCGTCCGGACCTTGTCGCTCAGGCTCCCATTGGCGCGGTGCTGGGCCCACACCGGAACGATGACCTCGGACACGTCATCCGCATTCCCGATGCTGACGACCGGCACTCCCAGACTCGACAGTTGGAAGTAGTGTCGAGCCGCCTCCGTCATGCCTTCACCAAGCCCTTCGACCGTCGGGACTACGACTACCAGAAAGCCCCCGTCGGAATGCTGCCTGATGTACGCAAGCAACTGCCCGAACCCTATCGGTCCCACGGCCGAGGCATCCAGGAAGGTTGCCGAGGCCTCAAACCCATTCTTCTGGCAATAGGCCAGGAACTGCTGGCTTTGCTGGGCTAGCGTTTGTTGCGAGCCTTCGCGGAAGTAGCCTACAGCGCGCATCTACGTGACAAGCAGGATTCGTTCGCAGCTGACGCACTGCACGAGGGCTGATCCCCGCGCCTTTTGCAACACAGCTCCAGGGAGGCTGATCCGGCATCCCTGACACATCCCCTGTTCTACACGGGCGACGGCGACACCCCCTTTTCGTTCCCGCAGGACCTTGTACAGCGATAGTGCCGATCTGTCAATCGTCTTCGCGCGCGCTTCCTTGGTCTCCAGGAGCTCGTCACGTTCGGGCTCCAGGCGCGCCTTCTCATTAAGGAATGTTTCGTGATTGGCCTGCCAACTCGCTTCAATCTCGGCGCAGGCCCCGCTCGCCTGCAGTCTCGTTGCTTCAGCTTCCTCAAGTTCCACCAGTAGGGACAGCAACACGTCTTCGCGGCGCCCGGCTTGGGCCTTGATCGCGCGTACGTCGGCGTCCAGGTCTGAGAGCTCCTTGGGATTGGTGACCGAACCGGAGTACAGTTTGGCCTCTACACCCGAGGCTTTCGCGCGGATGTCGTCTACCTCCGTCTCAAGTTCCGATTGCCTTGCCTTGAGCGAATCCGCGATCTTCGTTCTCTCGTCCCTCTCTGCTCTCGCTTCTCTCAGTTCGTCCGTCTCCTGTAACCCCTCTTCGATCTCTTCCAGGCGGTTGACCACGCGATCAACGGCGAGATCGAGCTCCTGGAGGGAATACAAATCAGCGGCGATGGACATTATGTGGCATTACGCTATCCGGAGAGGCGGGTTGGACAAGCTTTGCAGCGGGATTATAGACTTAGCTAAGAGGGGACCGCAACACATTTCGCCCGCTCAGACCCTTTCGCTAGATCATCCTCATGCAGATCAACGTCCTCGCCGAACTTCGCCAGCCTGTCGGTTCCGTGACCACCACGGAGATCGACGAGGGGTGCATCAAGATCGATGGCCTGGAGGTTGGCGCCCTTAGCGGAACGGCCAGGATGCTGAGGACCGACCTCGGCCTCCTGGTTACCGTGGTGGCGGAGGGGGTAGCAAGGGAGACCTGCGCGCGATGTCTGGCTGACACACGCTGTCCGCTGACGTTCGCATTCGAAGAGGAGTATGTCGCCTTGGTCGATCCAAACACCGGCGTCAGGGCGCGCGACTACATGGAAGGGGACTCGTTCACGGTTTCCGGGAATTTCATACTGGACTTGCGAGAAGGCATCCGACAATATCTCCTGATGTCGGAGCCCGCGAAGCCGCTTTGCAGGCCAGAGTGCGCGGGACTCTGTCCCACTTGCGGCGCCGATTTGAACCTCGGAACATGCGACTGCGCAAGAGAGTTAGATGACAGGTGGCGGGCCCTGGCCGCCGCCACCATACAAGAACGTGGAGGAAGCAACTAGTGGCACCACTACCCAAGAAAAAGCATTCAACATCCCGCAAGCGGCGACGCCGGTCACACATTACGTCTACAACCGCAAGCCTGGTGGCGTGCCCGCAATGCCGAAGCCCACGTCCTTCCCATCAGGCGTGCCCGGTGTGCGGGACTTACCGGGGGCGCGGAATCCTTGCCGCCGGCTCGACAGGGAGAAGGCCTTCGCCGAATCCGTGAGCGCCCTTCTATGTCGATGACCTCAATGCTATACTGCGGCTTGCGATGAGACGTGGAGTACTTCTACTGCTGCTGCCGGTCAGCGTCCTCCTGGGTGCTGCCGCAGCCATCACATATTTTGTGTGGTGGGATGCAACCCACTGCACCTTCTGCCGTACTCATCTCGACGAATTTGGGCGCTGCCCAAATCCAGACTGCCACCTCGGGCAGTTGACCAGAGAGAAGACATCTGAGGCGTAAGTCGCGCAGCGGATGTCGCAGAACGTCAAATCTCTACCCACCGTCCTCCGATCGATTCTCGATGCCGAGTTGAATCCTCGGCTGGCGTTCGTTTTTCCGGGCCAGGGCGCCCAGAAGGTGGGGATGGGTCACGACGCATTCCAATCCTCTGAGGCGGCACGCGAAGTCTTCTTCGAGGCAGACGCCACGCTGGGACAACCGATAAGCTCGCTCTGCTTCGATGGCCCGCACGAACAACTGACGGAGACCACCAATGCGCAACCGGCGATCCTGGTGACGTCGATATCCTACCTGGTTGCGGCATCACAGGCGGGCGCCCTTCAGGAGCGCCCGGCGTTCCTCGCCGGCCACAGTCTCGGGCACTACACCGCCCTCGTTGCCGCCGAATCATTGTCACTGGAGCAGGCCCTGATTCTCGTCCACGAACGAGGCAGGCTGATGTCGGAGGCCGGCCGGGAGAATCCCGGCGCCATGGCTGCGATACTGGGTCTGAGCGAAGAAGCGGTGACCGATATCTGCCGAGCATCCGGGGCGGAGCCGGCAAACTACAACGGGCCCACTCAAACCGTGGTGGGTGGACCGCCTCAGGCGGTCAAGCGCGCCTCCGCATTGGCCAGGGAGGCGGGGGGAAAGGCGCTCCCCGTGAACGTATCGGGTGCATTTCACACATCTTTGATGAAGGCGGCCGCGGCGGCCTACTCCCGACTGGTCACCGAAGCCGACATTTCCAATCCCCTGATGCCGGTCATCAGCAACGTGACCGCGCTCCCGCTGACAGCCGCCGAAGCAGTCCGCGAGGATCTGGCTCTTCAGATGACGAGACCAGTCCAGTGGAGCGCCACCGTCGAGTACATGTTGTCCAATGGCGTCGATACCTTCGTCGAAATCGGTCCGGGCCGCAACCTCACGGGTATGCTCAAGCGCATATCCCCGGAGTCAAGACCGAGGAACATTGATAGCGTGGATGCGCTGGCGTCGGTTTGATGTTCGACCTCACTGACAAAGTGGCGCTCGTCACCGGCGGGTCGCGCGGCATCGGGCGCGAGATCGTCACTCGGCTCGCGGAGCAAGGCGCAGCCGTCGCTATCAATTACAACAAGAGCGAACAGCAGGCGCTCGAGGCTCAGCGTCAGATTGAGTCGGTCGGCGGCAAAGCGATTGTCATCAGGGGAGACGTGCGATTGCCAGAGGACGCCGAGCGGATAGCGCACGAAACCATTGCCGCTTTCGGAAGGCTGGACATCCTCGTCAACAACGCGGGCTTCAACAGAGATACGCTCATCTTGAGGATGTCACTCGCGGACTGGGACGAAGTGATGGAAATGAACCTGAGGGCTGTTTTCCTCTGTACAAAAGCCTCCCTGCGACAGATGATGAAGCAGCGCTGGGGTCGCATCATCAACATTGGAAGCGTATCCGGAATTGCCGGCAACGCTGGGCAGGCTAACTATGCGGCTGCCAAAGCGGGCCTCGTCGGTTTCACGCGGGCAGTCGCCAGGGAGATGGGATCACGAAACGTTACCGCAAACCTGATAATGCCCGGACTGATCATCACCGAATTGACTAAAGACATCCGGCCGGAGATCGTGGAGGGCGTGAAGCAACGCCTCCTTATCGATCGGCTTGGGAAGGCTGAGGACGTCGCGGCAACGGTGGCTTTCCTCGCATCCGAGGAAGCCGGCTACATCACGGGGCACGTTCTTCCCGTGGACGGCGGTCTGGGGCTTTAACGATGTCCGGCCCACGCCGTAAGGCCAGAGTTATCGCCCTGCAGACGCTCTATGAGCTTGATTCGGTACCGCACGAGCCCGCTGATGTGGTGGCACGCCTCGTCCAGGAGCTGGACGCCTCACCCGAGATCGCTTCATTCGCCAGCGACCTCGTGGGTGGCGTCATCGCGAACAAAGCAAGCATCGACGAGATGATCTTGAAGCTGGCGCCGGCCTGGCCCGTCGATCAGATACCGGCAATCGACCGCAACATCCTGCGGCTTGCGATATATGAGGTGGTCATTGATAATAAGGTGCCGATGCGCGCCGCCATAAACGAGGCTGTCGAGCTGGCCAAGGCCTACGGCGGCGAGAGTTCCCCGAAGTTCATCAATGGTGTCCTGGGTTCAGTCAGCTTGCTCGTGGCGGCCAGTTGATTGTCAAGGAGGGATAGATGCCTGCGGTTTTTGAGCGAGTCCGAAAAATCATAGCGGAACAACTTGGCGTGGAAGAGTCCGAAATCAATCCCCAGACCTCATTCGTCGAGGACTTGAACGCCGACTCGCTCGACCTGGTCGAACTGATAATGTCGCTTGAAGAGGAGTTCAGCAAAGCCGGTCAGAGCATCGAAATCTCTGACGAGGACGCCGAAAAGATCGTGACCGTGCAGGACGCCGTCAACTACATAGCTGAGCACGGAATCAGCGACGACGACGCCTAGCTAAGCCTGAACCCAACCCATAGTGATGACTCCCGCCCAAAACGGGGGTCATTTTCGTATCCTATAATTGAGTCGCGATGAATGTCTTCGGAGTTGGGCCGCTTGAACTCACGCTGGTGCTGATCATCGCGGTAGTCGTCCTGGGGCCCGAGCGAATACCAGAGGTGGCCGTGCAGATGGCCCGCGCCATCCGTTTTCTCCGCGGGTACGCTACGGATGCAACCTCGCAAATGCGCAAGGAACTCGACGAGCTTAGCCGTGACTACGACGATGTCCGTAAGGAGTTGCAGCAATTTCGCGACCTGATGCAGAAGGATGTGACATCGTTGGGCGACGAGCTGGCGAAGCCATTCACACAACCGCTCACCGAACCGGGAGGCGATCCTCCTCCGCGAGCCAGTTCAACTAACGGCCGGGGTGAAAGCGCAACACAAGCCCCCGATGCCGACGTCGACAAGACTCGCCGCGGCTAGACCGCACCTGAGTATACGGTTCCGATATGACGAAGACGGCGCCGCCTGAACCACCTGCAGACCTTCCCGAACAAGAGCCGGGCGAACGATACCTCACCCTATTTGAGCACCTGCAAGAGCTCAGGTACCGGCTCATGGTGTGCGGGGTTGCCGTGCTGGTGGGTTTGGTGATCTCCGCATACTTCGGCGACGACATGATTAGGTTCTTGAAGAAGCCGGGCGAAGAGGCCAGCCCAGACTTCAAGCTCGTTTTCATCGAGCCCTTCGAGAACTTCGTCGTCTTCTTCCGGGTGACCCTGCTCGGTGCCCTTGCGATCGCGATGCCCGTGATCGTCTGGCAAACACTGGCATTCCTCGCGCCGGGACTTCGTGGAAGCGAGAGGCGATGGCTTTACGGGACTGTGGCGGGAGCCACACTGCTCTTCTTGACAGGCGTGGCGTTCGCCTACTACGTGGCGCTACCGCCCGCTCTTCGGTTCCTCTTCAACTTCGGCGATGACATCGCGGAACCAAACATCCGCGTCGGTTCATACATCGATTTCGTCACACGTCTCTTGTTCTGGACGGGCGTCTCGTTCGAGACGCCCATCGTCGTCATGTTTCTGGCGAAATTTCGTATCGTCAGCGCCAGGCAACTGGTCCACTGGTGGCGGCTGGCGATAGTCGCGGCATTCTTGATCGCCGCTGTAGTCACACCGACGATCGATCCCGTTACACAGTCGTTCGTCGCTGGGCCGATAATCGTCCTCTACATGATCGGGACTGCCCTTGCCTTCATCGTGGAGCCACGCGTCTCAAGATAACGGCTTACCCGCGTTAGCGAATTGACCGCCTTGCGGGCCGGCGCTATCATTCACGCAGTGAGCGCGCTCCAGGAACTTGTTGCCCGCATCTCTTCCTGTCCGGACTGTGATCTCTGCAAAACGCGCACGCGAGCCGTCCCCGGCGAAGGGTCCGAGCAATGCGAAGTGATGCTGGTTGGAGAGGGCCCGGGCTTTCACGAAGATCAGCAGGGACGCCCATTTGTGGGTCCGGCAGGCCGTTTCCTTGAAGAGCTCCTGGAATCGGTCGGCCTCAAGCGCAGCGACGTCTATATCACGAACGTCGTCAAGTGTCGGCCACCCGAGAACCGTGACCCGTTGCCCTACGAAGTCGACGCCTGCCGGAAGTACCTTCAACAGCAACTGGAGATACTGAAGCCAAAGCTGATCGTCACCCTCGGACGCTATTCGCTCGCCTGGTTCTTCCCGCGAGACACCATTTCGAAGGTGCACGGTCAGGTCCGTCAGAAGGACGGATACTACTTCCTTCATATGTACCACCCCGCCGCGGCTCTGCACGCCGGCAACCTGCGACAAACGATACAGGAGGAGTTCCGTCGAGTGCCCGAAGCGCTTGAGAAGGCAAGGGCGGTAACTCCGCACACATCGGAGGCGCCTGAACCATCCGCGGAACAAATGCGGCTGTTCCAATAGCATGAAAGACACGCTGAGGGTCGTACCCCTGGGTGGCCTCGGGGAGATCGGCAAGAACATGATGGCCATCGAATGCGGCGATGACATGGTCATCGTCGACGCCGGGCTCATGTTCCCGGAAGAGGAGATGCTGGGCGTCGACCTCGTAATCCCGGACGTGACCTACCTCAAGGACCGCCTCCAAAAGTTGCGCGCTATCTTGATCACCCACGGCCACGAGGACCACACGGGGGCGCTGCCCTACGTTCTGCCCCAGCTTGGGTTGCCCAACGGCAAGCTTCCGCCGGTCTATTGCACGAGGCTCACGCGGGGCCTCATCGAACTCAAGCTTGAGGAGCACAAGCTCCTCTCGAGCGCCGACCTCAGAACGGTGCGGCCGGGGGAGCAGATCAAGCTCGGGAAATTCGATGTGGAGTTCATCCACATCACACACAGCATTCCAGACTCGGCGGCCATCGCAATCCACACTGCGGCGGGAACTGTCTTTCATACGGGTGACTTCAAGTTCGATCACACGCCGGTCATGGGTGACCCGCCCGACCTTTCGCGAATCGCCGAGTTGGGAGAGAGAGGTGTCCTCCTCCTCTTCTCGGACTCGACATACGCCGATACCAGCGGATATACGCCTTCTGAGCGCACGATACAGGACACCCTCGACCGGGTCATGGCCGACGCGCCCGGCCGTGTGATCGTGGCGACTTTCGCGTCGTTGATAGCCCGCGTTCAGCAAGTGATTGACGCCGCGGTTAAGTACGAGCGGCGAGTGTTCGTCACGGGGCGCAGCATGATGGACAACGTTCGCATGGCGATCGAGCAGGGCTACCTCGCTGCGCCGGACGACATTCTCGCGTCACTTGACAAGATGCGAAAACTGCCTCCGGAGAAGATAGCCATCATCACCACAGGGGCGCAGGGAGAACCGACCTCCGCGCTTGTACGGATGGCGAATCGCGACCACCGGCACATTGACATCGAAGCGGGAGACACCGTAGTCCTGTCGTCATCGGCAATACCCGGAAATGAGTTGTTAATTAACCGTACCATAGATAACCTGTACCGCCTCGGGGCACATGTACTCTTTAGCCGCATCGCCAACGTCCACGTGCGAGGACACGCCGCGCAGGAAGAGCTGAAGCTGATGATAAGCCTCGTGAAGCCCAAGTACTTCGTTCCTGTGCACGGGGAATATCGGCACCTCTGGATGCACTCGCAGATCGCCCGCGGGATGGGCGTTCCGGAAGAGAACGTGATCACGATGGAGGACGGCGACATCCTCGAAATAGACCGCAAGGGTGCACGCGTCGTAGGTCGGACGTCCGCGGACTACGTCTATGTCGATGGGTTGGCTGTGGGCGTCGACAGCATCGTCCTGCGGGATCGCAAGCACCTGGCCGGCGATGGTGTCATCGTCGCGATCGTGACTATGGACAAGCACACCGGTAAACCCGTTGGGCGTCCTGACGTTATATCAAGGGGATTTGCGGAGGCGGACATGTCGGACGACCTGATGGAGAAGGCCCGCGATGTGATCGTGGAGGCGCTTCGCGGCGCGGAGCACGTTTCCGGGCGCGGGGACTTCAACACCAGGGTGCACGACGCGCTCTCGCGGTTCCTCTACGAAAGAACCAAGCGTCGCCCTATGGTGCTCCCTGTGAGCGTCGAAGTCTAAGACACCAATCATGCCAACGAAGACAAAACCAAGGCCGCACACAGCGCGGCGAGTCTCCAGCTACCGGCCGCGCGGCAGCGGTACGCGACGACGTACCGTTCGCCCGACGGGCCGGCTCGCCCATACCATTCGGAAACCCTACGCGCCCTGGATAGCCGTCGGCGGAATCACGGCGCTTGCGGTCACCCTGATCCTGGCGTCTTCCCTCATCGGCCAGGGTATCGAATGGATAGTCCAGGAGTTCGGCCTTGCCGTCATCTTGCTCTCGGCGGCCATCGCCATCGACATTCGCATAGCAGTCAAACGCCCGGTCCTTAGCCCGCGCTTCGTTCGGATTTGGGCGGGAGCTCACCTCCTGTTGGTATTCGCATTCGGAGTGGCCAGCCTCTGGACACCCTCCTGGGTGATCGGCGACGTCTCGCTCTACGATGTGACAGCCGGGGGAGAGGTCGGCCAGGCGCTAACCGGGAGCTTCCTCGGAATATCGGTGTGGATCGGCAGCGGGCTGACAGGCATCGGACTGATCTGGCCCCGCGGCGCCAGGGGTGTATGGCAGGGCATTCAGGCCGCCGGGCGTTCCATCGCCCGTCTCAACATTCCGCGCGCGATCGTGGACTCCATCGTCGCCTTCGTTTCGAGCCTCGTCCCCAGAAATGAAGAGCAGCCTGCAACCGTCGCGCCGCAGACGTACGTCCCGGAATGGGACGAGGAGTGGGCCGACTCCCCCGCGCCCGCCCTTGAGGAAGAGGCGCTGGCCGAGCTCGCTGACGAAGGTGCGGAGGACGACACGGACGCCCCGGAAGAGGACGCCTATCAGCGAGAACTTCCGATGGGCAAACCGACGGGCCATGGCTGGGAGCTGCCTCCGCTCGACCTTCTGGCGGAGGCGGCCGACATCGAAGTGCGCCCGATAGACAACGAGGCACGCGCCAAGCTAATCGTCGACACCCTGGCCTCGTTCGGGGTGGACTCTCGGGTCGTCTCTGTGAACCAGGGCCCCACGGTCACGCAGTTCGGCGTCGAACCCGGCTGGGAGGTCAAGACCCGCACCGCCCCCGTCCGCGACGAACGCGGGCGCCAGGTGATCGACCGCGAAGGCCGCCCCCAGGTGACCACGGAGATCGTGTCCAAGACCCGTGTCCGCGTCAACAAGATCACGACCCTGGCGAACGACCTGGCGCTGGCGCTCGCCGCACCCACGATTCGCATCGAGGCGCCCGTGCCCGGCAAGCCGATCATCGGCATCGAGGTCCCCAACACCACGACATCCCTTGTTGCGATCCGCAGCGTGATCGAGAGCACGACCTTCCAGAAGACGAACGCGCGGACGCACCTGTCGATCGCCCTCGGCAAGGGCGTGTCCGGCGAGCCCGTTGCCTCGGACCTCACGCGGATGCCGCACCTTCTCATCGCCGGCGCCACCGGTAGCGGGAAGAGCGTCTGCATCAACTCGGTGATCGCCAGCCTGCTGCTGCACAACACCCCCGAGGAACTCCGCCTCGTGCTCGTCGACCCCAAGCGCGTCGAGCTCGCCGTCTTCGGGACGATCCCGCACCTCGCCTTCTCCAAGATCATCACCGACCCCGAGGAGACGGTCGGCACCCTCCAGGCCGTCCTCCTCGAGATGGACAGCCGTTACCGCCGCTTCGCTTCGGTGGGGGTGCGGAATATCGAGGCGTACAACAAGAGCCCGCGCGCGACGCACCGCCTGCCGTACTGGGTGGTCGTGATCGACGAGCTGGCGGACCTGATGATGGCGGCTCCGTACGAGGTCGAGCGGCAGATCTGCCGGCTGGCGCAGCTATCGCGGGCGACGGGCATCCACCTCATCGTCGCGACGCAGCGGCCGTCGGTGGACGTCGTGACGGGGCTGATCAAGGCCAACTTCCCGACGCGCATCGCTTTCGCGGTCTCGTCGCAGGTGGACTCGCGCACGATCATCGACGGGGCGGGCGCCGAGAAGCTCCTGGGCCGCGGCGACATGCTCTTCATGCCGACCGACGCCTCCAAGCCGAAGCGCATCCAGGGCTCGTTCGTCTCCGACCAGGAGATCGAGCGCATCGTCGGCTGGTGGTCGAGCGACCGCTTCCGCCACCTCGTGCCGGAGAAGGCGGACCACCTGCTGAATGAAGTTGACGTGAAGCCGGTCTCCGAGCGAGCGAGCGAGGACGACCCGCTGTTCGAAGCGGCCCGCGACCTCGCGACGCAGCACAGCCGGGTCTCGACGTCGCTGCTCCAGCGCCGGCTGCACATCGGCTACCCGCGCGCCGCCCGCCTCATCGATCTCCTCGAAGAGGAAGGCGTCGTCGGCGCCGCCGAGTCCGGACAGTCCCGCCAGGTGCTCGTCGCCGACGCCGAGGACGACGGGCTCGAAGACCGCTTCGAATAGCTGCTCAGGGCAGGGCCCTGAGCCACGGGGACGAGTAACCCGCGCCATCCATCCCTCCCGTAGCTCAAGGCCCTTGCCTTGAGCGCCTCAGGGCGGGGCCCTGAGCCACGGGGACGAACGAACCTCCCCACCGCTATCGAATTGTAATGTCCCACCCACTTGACAATGCTCCTCAGAGTGTTATGTTGGGGTTAAGACGAGAGGACTGGAGGTGATTGCACATGAGGCTTCATGCGCTAATCGCAGTACTCGAGATCGATCCCGCAAGATCCTCCGCGTGAGCTGCGCGGGGGAATCGTGAAACCGCGGAGCGGCCTGCCGCAACCAGGCTAAAGAGCCCATCGCGCGGATGATCCGCCGTAAAGCAGAAAGCCGAACGCGGGACTTATACGGTCGAACTATACTGACTCCCCGGAGCAACGCCGGGGAGTCTTCATTTCCCCAGCCCCCGCACCACCCCCAACATCCCTCATCCCGCATCCCGCGTAGGGGCGCAGCATACGCCTTCAACACCCACACCCACGCCGTCCTCGAACGCGCGCTCCCTGCACAACATCCGCCCCGGAAAATGCTGCGCCCGACGGACGCCCCGATCTTCCTCGCCCTACTCCGGCGGCAATATCTCTTTGAAATGCTCGAACAGCCGCGCGAGGTTCGCCTTCAACCGCTCCTCCTTCGTCGACGAGAACCGCCCATCCGCCGCCGTCAGCCGCGCGAGCGCCACCACCCTCCGCGTCAACGACCCCGCATCCCCCGGCCGCCTCCGCATCTCCGCCACGAGGATCCCCCGCAAAACCGCCAGCTCATCCGCCGGCCCCGCCGTCCCACCTTCATCCGCACCCCCGCCCTCAGCACGCCCCTTCCGCAACCCCCTGCCATAGAATCCCCGCTCCTCATCGCTTCCCTCTCTCGCCACCTCATCATCACCGCCTCCCACTTCCCTACCTCCCACCTCCTACTCCCCTCCGTCCCCCTTGAACCCCGGCGGACTGTTCTTCGCCGAGACCCCCGGCGGGTTCAGCTCCGGCACCCCGTGGAACCGGGCCGCCATCTGCTTCTTCAGCCCCTTCAGCACCATGATCTGGTACAGCGTCTGCAGCAGGAACCGGTGCAACTTCGTTTCGTAGCGCATCACCTTCGCCATCACCTCGTCCCCCGGCAGCAGCCTGCGCCATCAGCATCCGGTTCATCTCCTCCACGTCCGCCTTCGAAGGCGCATCCGGCGCCGGCCGCCTCTCCAGCCGCAGGCTCGAGTACCAGTCCATCGGCACATCCTCCAGGTACAGCCGGATCGACTCCGTCTCGAACCGCGACACCCGCTTCAAACGCCAGATTATCGCCGCCGCTCGGTCCCCCAACGACTCCAGCAGCGGCCCCTCCAGCTCGAAGAACTCGAACACATCCCGCCGCAGCGCCTCCCAGTCCTCCTCCCGCTCCACCAGCGGGATCACCGGCGTCTGAGCCAGCACCGCGTGCTTGATCGGGTTCCGGGCCACCTTCGCCTTACCCTCAGGCGTCTTGGGACCACCACGTTTGCGAACGGCCCGCTCATCCTGAGGCCTGTCCTGAGCGGAGCCGAAGGGAGCCAGCTGGTCGTTCATCGAAGGATCAGCTGGCGTCTCGAAGGACGGCCCACCGCCCCGCTTCCGCGGCGCAGCCGTCCCTTCCTCCCCTCTCCCGCTCTGATGACTGACCACTGACAACTTCACCGCTCTCCGCTCCCATCGCCACCGCCTCCTCCTCTACCATCTTACGTCTCACTCTGGCATCGTCCTGCGTCTTATTCGCCTCTCACCATAGCGGATTCGCGCGCGATCTCTAAGCACTTATGTCACCACAATCACTACCGTGGACCATGAACGGAGGACTATACTTCGGACTGCGCGAGATCCCGTGCGCAGAAGGAGGTACCCATCATGGGCGCCAACGAGAACATCAAGGTCGTGAAGGAGCTTCAGCAGGCGATCCGTGAGCGCGACGAAAAGAAATGCAGCGAGCTACTCGCCGAAGACGCCGTCTTCCGCGTTGCCGGAGTGCCCCGCGCTCTCGGCGGAGTCACCGAGGGCCGCGACAACATTCTGGCCAATTTCCGCCAGCAGGGCGCGCCCGCCGGCCAGTCCGAGATCCGCGACGTCTTCGCAGACGACAACCACGTCTGCGCCATGATGAAGGTATCCGGGCCCTTCGCCGGCAACCAGTACTTCAAAGGTGGCGGCAACCCCTTCACCACCTTCGAGTGCATCGTCTACGGGTTGAAGGACGGACGCGTGCGCGAGCAGACGGCCTACATGAACTTCCTGGACGTCTACGTGCAGGCCGGCCTCGTGCCCCTGAACACGCTCACCGCGAAATCCTAGTCCCGCCGGCCCAAACCCTGACCACACCCAAGGGCTAACGCCGCGCAGACAACCGAGACGCGGCGTCGTCCGCGCATGTCTTCGCGACCGGACCGCTACCGCGCCGACCGCAGCGCCTACCTCTTACTTCCTACGTCTTATTCGCTCTCATCATAGCGGAATCCCGCGCGATCTCTAAGCACTTATGTCACTCGCGCAGCGCGCACCCACCGATCACGGATCATGGCAGAGCTTGTTCTGGTTTTCCACCTGGTTGTGCCACTAGGTTGTATACCTTGGCAAGAACCGGTGCGAGAATCTAATTGATGCCACCACCAACTGCACGTCACCCACGCGAAAAGAGCAATATTGGGCCCACGCTCCATCGAGTGATCTTGGCAGACGCCCGGGAGATGCCCGAGTTGCGAGATTCATCTGTTCACCTTGTGGTCACAAGCCCGCCGTACGCCAACCTCAAGCAATACCAACCCGGTAACCCCAATCAATTAGGCGACATCCAGGACTACGAGGAGTTCTTGGACGAACTCGACAAAGTCTTCCGCGAAAGTTACCGGATGCTCCTCCCAGGCGGCCGTATCTGTTGCGTCGTCGGTGACGTGAATATCGCGCGGCAAAAGGCAGGTCGACACTTCCAACTACCGCTGAGTTCGGACATTCGCGTGCGGGCGAGGCGAATCGGCTTCGACGTGGTTCAAGGAATTACATGGCTCAAAGTTGCGAACATCAAGCTGGAGGCCTCCGATAGCAGCCGATTTTTGGGCAAGCCAAACCTTCCGAATGGGATTATCAAGAACGACACGGAGCACATCATATTCATGAGAAAACCGGGCTACCGGATCCGCCAACCGCCGAAATGGAGCGACAATCGTTCATCCCGACGGACGAGTACTCCCGGTGGTTCCAGCCCATATGGAGCGACATACCAGGAGCCAGCCGGCCAGATCACCCAGCCCCATTTCCGGTTGAACTCGCGGCCCGGCTGATAAGAATGTTCTCGTTTGTCGGTGACACCGTGCTGGATCCGTTTGGTGGCACGGGAACGACCGCACTTGCGGCAATGCAAGCAGGCCGATCTTCGGTAACGTACGAAGTCGAGGAGAAGTACTTCTCACTCACGGTAAAACGGCTGGCTGGTATGAAGCAGCCGGGGACAACCTTGGCCTTCGAGAGTCGTCACGGTCGTCCGCGGACGGACATACCCCGGCGTATCGAGTCGCTCGTTTCGTAACGTATGCCCTTTTCCGACAACGAAATCCAATTGGCCGTCAATGAGTTCTGGACGGCGCGAGCCGGCGGAACGCAGTCGGCAAGACACGACAGAGCCTTCCTGAACCTCGTTGCGAATGAGTTGACCAGCCTCGGATGGCCCGCCACAGTTCGTCAACAATCAGTCGTAGCGGGACACTTCCGCGTCGCCAAGGCTTGGGACATCGTGTGTCGAGATTCGGAGGACATCCGCGCATATGCATCGAATTCAAGTCGCAGGTCGATTCCTACGGAAACAACGAGAATAACCGGTACGAGGAAGCCTTGGGGAGCGGACTTGACCTTCGCGCTCGCTTTGGCAGCACCGCAATCCTCGGCTTCTTCCTCGTTATCTGTGACGAGCCTAAGACCAGGTCAATCACCAAGCGCCGCGTCGCTGACCCAGATCCCGTGTTCGTCAACACCTCGCATATTGACCGCCGGCTGATCTTTGCGGAGCGCATCGTCCAATATCAGCTGACCGAAGCGCCCCTTTACGATGCCGCATGCGTGCTACTGGTACGCCGGGACGGCTTGCATTGAGCATCCACAGAATTCTGAACCTTCGGCTTGTTAATTTCCCGGACAAGCTAGTCCGAGCCGCTGGTCAACGCAGCTGAGCACCATCTTCGAAGTGCGGGAGGAAGGCGCGAGGCGCCTACAATGTTCGTGACTGCAGCATCCCTATCCGTTTAAAGATTTCATCGAGATATCCCAGGGTGTCGTTCAGAGACGGATAATAGTCCTCCGGATGAGCGCACTCGTTTCTCTTGTTGAGCAATCCATGAAGGGCCTTCATCATCGTCTTTCCGACGAGCCCACAGTCTCTCGCACTTTCACGACTTGGAAATCTGACCACGCTCTCAGATCCGAAGCACCGATGTTCCAACTTCGAACCCCATTGAGCGCCACAAATCCATCCTCGCTCAGCTTCTCGTGCAGGAAGTCCACAAGACCAGCCCACGCCATAACATGCGCAGCCCTATAGAGCTCGTGTTCCACACACCGAAGAGCCTGTCGGAACAGGTCATCCTGCTTCACGGACAGCTTCCCCAGGGAATCATACGAGGCATCCAGCGTCAGTCTTCGGGACTTGGAAGACTCCAACCGCCAAAGGATTTGGCTAGTTTCCTCCCTTGCAGCATCTACTCGCCGAACCATGTCCCTTATCGTCATCATGACGAGTTGCTAGGCATCAGATGCTTTGCCAAAGCGGCGAACAAAGCGTCGTACACGCCGGCGTCGGAGGTCGGGAAGCTCTAGCTGAAGATTCACGTTTATAACCACGCCAGAGGGCCCTGATCCAGCTTCGACTTGCCCCTTGCTCGGCTTCTCCCTCTCCTGTTTCCTGGTACCGTCCCGCGGTGGTTCGGATTTCGCGCCCGTGAAGTCGGCAAAAGAGCACAGGGCTTGAAAAGTGTCAATCACGGCATTCACGGCACGCTCCCCAAGATCCGTATGGGCGGCGAAGAAATTCCTGAGTGCCTCGTCGTCCTTCCGATAGGCGTCCGGGTAAACATCAAACAGGTCCAAATACGCTTCGCGAATGTACTCTGCCAGCTGCGCGGGGCCTTTCTCCGGATCGCGTATCGCATTCCGGTACTTGTCCGTGGGATTTCCTGAGCCATCAATCAGGCCCACGAACTTCAAGGGGGCCGGGAACTTACGGTGATTCGATGATTTGTAGCCCAAACTCTCTACATACTTCTTGTCGACCTTTCCGGGTACCCCCACGCTCCTTAACTTCCCCACAAACTCGCGGAAGGCGTCAGGCGTCAGGACGTAAGGGTATTCAGTAGTCATGAGTCCTCCTTTGAGGGGCCAGCACTCCAATCATAAATAGTAACACGCGTATGCGTCTTGTCAACAACAGCTATCGTCATCCGCAGCGACGGGCACGAAGCCCTTACGTCCAAAGAGCCGCGGCATAACACGACAGAGGGATAAAGGACAGAGATTGCCGAGAATCACAAAGCGCCCTCCGGCGCTCCCCTAGTGGTCGGTCCGTTCCCGCCTACCCCAATTCCGCAACTCCCGAAGCCCGCATTTTGCCAAACAAACTCGCGGCGTGAGCCGCGCGCTAGCGCCGGCGGCGGCCGCGGCCGTATGACGTGTTCGAGCGCCGCATCGCGGCGATGACGTTCAGCCCCTCCTCGTCGCCGACGAGCTCGCGGCGCAGCTCCACGACCCGGTCGCGGAGCAGCGCCGCCTTCTCGAACTCCAGGTTCCGCGCCGCTTCCTTCATCTGCTTCTCGAGGTCCTTCACCAGCCGGCCGATCTCGTCCTTCGGGATCGCGCCCGGGATGTACTCCGGCTTGTCCTCGGCGACCTGCTTCACGCGGTCGGTTATGTCGCGGATCGCCTTCCGGATGCCCTCCGGCTCGATGCCGTGCTCCTCGTTGTAGCGACTGCTGGATGCCGCGGCGGCGGTCCGTCTCCTCGATCGCGCGCCGCATCGAGTCGGTCATGTACGTCGGCGTACATGATCACGTGGCCGTTCACGTGGCGGGCCGCGCGGCCGATCGTCTGGATCAGCGACCACTCGGAGCGCAGGTAGCCCTCCTTGTCGGCGTCCAGGATCGCCACCAGGCTCACCTCCGGCAGGTCCAGCCCCTCGCGCAGCAGGTTGATGCCGACGACCACGTCGTAGACGCCCAGGCGCAGGTCGCGCAGGATCTCGACGCGCTCCAGCGTCTGGATCTCGGAGTGGAGGTAGTGGGTCTTGACGCCCATCTCCTGCAGGTAGTCGGCCAGGTCCTCGGCCATCTTCTTGGTGAGCGTCGTGACCAGCACCCGCTCGCCGCGCTCGGCGCGCACGCGGATCTCGTCCAGCAGGTCGTCCATCTGGCCCTTCGTCGGGCGCACCTCGATCTCCGGGTCGAGGAGGCCGGTCGGGCGGATGATCTGCTCCACGACCTGCTCGCTGTGCTCGTGCTCCCAGGGCCCGGGCGTCGCCGAGACGTAGATCACCTGGTTGATGTGCGCCGAGGAACTCCTCGAAGGTGAGCGGGCGGTTGTCGAGCGCCGAGGGCAGGCGGAAGCCGAAGTCGACCAGCGTCTGCTTGCGGCGCGATGTCGCCGTGGTACATGCCGCGGATCTGGGGGATCGTCATGTGCGACTCGTCGATGAACAGCAGGAAGTCGTCCGGGAAGTAGTCCAGCAGCGTCCACGGCGTGCTGCCGGCGTCGCGCCGCGCCAGGTGCCGCGAGTAGTTCTCGATGCCGGAGCAGTAGCCCTGCTCGCGCAGGCACTCGATGTCGTAGCGGGTGCGCTCCACCAGCCGCTGCGCCTCGAGGAGCTTGCCCGCGCTCCTGGAAGCAGCTGGAAGCGCTCGCTCAGCTCCGCCTCGATGTCCTCGATCGCCTGCTCCAGCTTGTCCGGCGAGGTCACGAAGTGCTTGGCCGGGTAGATGTCGATCTCGTCCATCTCGGCCAGCACCTCGCCGGTCAGCGGGTCGAGCTGCAGGATGCGCTCCACCTCGTCGCCGAAGAAGTCGACGCGCACCGCCAGCTCGTCGTAGGCCGGGAGGATCGTCAGGCGTATCGCCGCGCAGGCGGAAGCGGCCGCGCACGAGGTTCTGGTCGTTGCGCTCGTACTGCATGTCGACGAGCCGGCGCAGGACGCGGCTGCGGTTCGACGTCTCGCCCTTCTTGAAGTTGATCACGAACGTTGTAGTACTCCGACGGCTCGCCCAGACCGTAGATGCAGGACACCGAGGCCACGATCACCACGTCCCGCCGCTCGAACAGCGCGCGAGTCGCCGCGTGGCGCAGCTTGTCGATCTCCTCGTTGATGTCGGCGTCCTTCGCGATGTACGTGTCGGTGCGCGGGATGTACGCCTCCGGCTGGTAGTAGTCGTAGTAGGAGACGAAGTACTCGACCGCGTTCTCGGGGAAGAACTCGCGGAACTCGGAGTAGAGCTGGGCGGCCAGCGTCTTGTTGGGCGAGATGACGAGCGTGGGGCGGTTGGCGCGGGCGATGACGTTGGCCATGGTGAACGTCTTGCCGGAGCCGGTGACGCCGAGCAGCGTCTGGTGCTTGTATCTTGCGTTGAGGCCCTGCTCCAGCTTGTCGACGGCCTCGGGCTGGTCGCCGGTGAGCTGATAGTCGGCGGCAAGGACGAAGGGTTTTTCGGCAGGGACGGTGGTCATGCTCATTTCATTCTATCAATGCGATTGACAGCTGCGTGTCAGTAATGGCATCGGCAAGCCCCGGCGTATAATCCGGCGAAGGAGGGCAAGATGACGACTGCTACCGATGTCCGGATCGTGAACGCAGGACGAGAGCACATTCCGTTCGTGGCGTGGGTGGTGATGGCTTCAAACCGGTCGCACCTGCCGAAGGGCATGTGGGACCTGAACCTCGGTGGGAGCGAGGAAGAGGTGCTGCGGTACCTGGAGGTGATGGCGGATACAACGGAGATCCACTGGGGCCACTACTCGTTCTTCCAGGTAGCGGAGGTGGACGGTGTTCCGGCGTCAGGGATGTGCGGCTTCTTCGAGAACGAGTACGGCGCGGCGTCGGTGATGGCGGGGGCAGCGGAGGCGAACCAGAAGACCGGACGCACGGCGGAAGAAGTTGCGGCGGGCTGGGAGCGCGCGAAGTCGATCATGGGGATCGTCATGCCGCACGAGCCGGGGTGCTGGGTTGTCGAGCATGTCGGGACGCGGCCGGAGTATCGCAGGCGCGGCCTCGTGGAGAGGCTCGTGAACGCGACACTGGATCGGGGCCGGGAACTCGGGGCGAAGACGGCGGATATCGGGGTGCTCATCGGAAACGACCCGGCGCAGAGGGCGTACGAGAAGTGTGGGTTCGTTGTCGTGGACGAGGTGCGCAACGCGGAGTTTGAGGCGGTATATGGGTCGGCGGGGGCGCGGATGCTGCGGCGGGGGCTGTAGCCGAGCGCCCGTAGGTGCGCGGAGGAGACGACACGATGAAGTGTTATCCAACCATCATTGCTATCGCATCGATCTGGGCCGCCGTCGCGGTGGTCGGAGTACGCGGAGGAGACATCGCGACCACGAGCCGCCACGGAGACAGGGTCAATGTGCCAGTGGTAGCGGGCGTGGCGGTCTTCGCCGCGCTGACCACCTGTTTCCTGGCGCTAATCGGTCTTCGAAAATGCTGAAGTTGCTGGCCGATCTCGTGCCCCGCCGGGCGGGGCGGCGATCTACGCCGACCGGACACTACTGATATGGCGGTGGCATACCAGCAACTCCCCGTGTGAGATACTGGCGGCATGGAACTGCGAATGCAGTACGCCACGACGCGCGACGGGGTTCGGATCGCGTTCGGGACTGCCGGAAACGGGCCGTGGATCGTGCGCATGCCGAGCCCCCCCTTCACGCACGCTCAGCTCGAATGGAGTCAGGGAAGCGAGTTCTTTGATCAGCTCGCGGCGAACTGGACCGTCGTCCAGTTTGACCCGCGCGGAACGGGGCTATCCGACCGCGAAGTGACCGACTACTCGCTGGAAGCGCGGCTGCTCGACCTGGAGGCGGTGGTGGACAAACTCGGGTTGGAGACTTTCGCGCTACACGGCATCGGCTGGAGCGGGCCGGTGGCGATCACGTACGTGGTCCGGCACCCGGAACGGGCGACACACCTGATACTTGATGATTCGCAGGCGCGGACGGAAGACTTCTTCAACATCCCTCAGATCCGCGCGCTTGATGCTCTGACAGGGGACTGGGAGTCGTTCCTCGAGTTCCTGGTGTTCTCGTCGTTCGGACTGGGGCGGAGTGAGGCTGGACCACGCATCGCATACTTGAAGGCGTGCGTGACGCCCGAGGGGGCGCAGCGCGTCTTCGAGGCGGCGCGAGGAGACGACGTGACTGATCTGCTTGAGCAAGTCCAGGTGCCGACGTTGATCACGCAGCACAGCGGGTCGGGTGGACGAAGCGCGGAGGGCGCACGAGACATGGCAGCGCGAATCCCGAACGCCCGCCTCCTGATGCTGGAAGGCCTGGCGCTGGACGACAACACGAAGATCGTCCGTGCGATCGGGGACCTGATGGGGACAACGGCTGCGACACCGAACAGGGGAGACGAGCGGACTTCGCTGACAGCATCCAGTGTCCGGACGATCCTGTTCACCGACATTGTGGGCCACACCCAAATGATGCACAGGCTTGGCGACAAGGCAGGGCGAGATGTCCTGCGGGAGCACGAGGAGCTGACACGAAAGGTGCTTAAGGAGCACGGCGGCGACGAGGTGAAGACGATGGGCGATGGGTTCATGGCCTCGTTCTCATCGGTGACAGGGGCTGTGGAGTGTGCCATCGCCCTCCAGAGGGCGTTCGACCAGCGAAACCTGCAGCTTGGCGGCGAAGAGGTCCGGATCCGAATCGGGTTGAACGCCGGCGAACCCATCGAGGAGGCGGGGGACTTGTTTGGATCAACCGTGATAATGGCTTCGCGAATCGCCGCGCAGGCGGGCGGGAGCGAGATCCTGACTTCAGACGTGGTGCGCGGGCTGTGCAGCGGCAAAGGGTTCCTGTTCGCGGACCGTGGGGAGAATGTGCTGCGGGGATTCGAGGACGCGGTGCGGTTGTACGAGGTGCGATGGCGGGAATAGTAATTAGTTGATGGTTTGGCGCGAACTCACGCGCGGAACCATCAGCGATTTCTCGGACAGCGGCCGGAGGAGTTCATCCCCTGCATCATGAATCTCGCCTTCACGCGATCTTCGCGCGTCCGCTGGGCCAACCGCTTGAAACGACTTCAGGCGGTGCGTGTCTTCAAGTCTGCTCGAGTCTGTCTGGGGCCGATGTCCGCGCTGTAAAATCCCGATCCGAATAGTCCTCGGCTGCTCGAGCATGGACTGAATCATTCTCATCGCTTCTCGTTCAAGGTCGTCAGGTAATTCGCGGGATTCGGGTGGGGAAAACACCCAGAGAAAGTCGAGACTGACAAGCAGATCGTCTACTTTGAATTTGAATGTGTATGAAGTTTCATCTTCCGCGCGGGGCGTTGTTTCGGCCACAACATCGCTGTCTCTGACGTGAATGTCGACGCATCGATACTCTGGGTCGAGGTTCTCGATCTGGTCCACGCACTTCAATTATCAGCGGAATGCAATGACCGGTCGGATCGTTGTACCGCATCGGGTTGTTCACCACATACGAGTAGCGGTTCAGCGCCTGCGGGTTCCCCGCCTCGGGCACGACCGTGTCGGCGCTGATGAAGCGCCCGATGTCGGCGTTGTACATGCGGGCGCCGTAGTGGTAGATGTTCCCGGTCAGCGATTCGAGCTGCTGGCCGGTGTACTGCTTGTCGGTGGCGATTGTGCCCGACACGGCGCGGCGGCCGCCGAACGGGTAGTAGCGCACCTCCCCGACCTCAGTCGGTGGGTTGCTGGACGTAGTCATCATCGCCGCACCGCCGAGGTGGTCGGTCCTGGGGCAGGGACACCGATGGTCGCCGCTTCAGTAACTGACTGCGATCAGGCGGCCGCCATCTCCCTGCACGACGCGGCGCACTTCCGACACACTTTCGCGCAGGCAACCATTTCCCGGTCATCCGGAAAACGCTCGCAGCTCTCCGCGCAACGCTCGCAGACTTCAGCGCAGGCCGCGCAGACGGCGGAGAAGAGCGGCGAATTCCGAAGCATAAAGTCAGCGCTCGTCTGGCACATCTGCGCGCAGTCCAGTAGCACCCGGATGTGCTCCTCGGCTGCGTGGTCGCCACCTTGCGCCAGACAGCGCGCAACTTCCTGAAGGCAGGCGGTGTGACATTCTAAACAATTGTCGATACATTCCTGCATCCGTTCTTTCGAGTGCGCGGTGGGACTATGCATGACATTCTCCTTCCTCGATCCAGGTGATCATGAACGCGCCGATCGACGCTCGCGGACGAGCGACGAGGCAAGCGCTCAGAATGTGTTCGATACCGACTTCCATTCCAGGAGGCGTTGCCCGATGAGCTCGGCCCGCTCTTCCTCACTTCCACTCTCCAGCACCTGGAGATCTGCCGGGTCGGCCCGGAGGTAGACGCCGGCGGTTCGGGCATTCAGCCCGGGGTCGCGATCCGATCGTGTCGTCCAGTACCCGGTGGCACGGTCGGCAGTTTCCACCGTGATCTCACCGGCGCCCTCGAGCTGCGGTGCGTTCGGATGCCGGGGGCGCTCGCCCTTCCAGAAGTATAAGATGCCGGCCGGGTCCCTGCGCTCCTTCGCAGCCTCGCTCCAGTAGCGGGCTGACAGGCTGCCGTCCTCCTGCCAGGCCCGGCCGTTCACGTTCAGGCCACCGTCGCGATCCCTCGAGATGCGCAGGAGGCTCACCGCCGACGGCTCGCCCTCGCTCCGCATGGTAAGCGAGAGCTGCCACCACAACCCCTCGACCTGGCCGCGGCGCCCCTCTGTCTCGATTGCCTTGCGGAGCTTCTGACAGATCGCGCGAACCTCCGCCGGGGTGGTGGACGGGTCGTAGCGGACGGAGGTCAGCCCGAGCAGGTCGCTCGGCAACTTCGAATCGTTCGCGTGGAGGATGAACGTACGCCGGATGCCGAGCGCACCCCCGAACAGCCCGGCCTCGAACACCACATTGTCGCGTGGCGCCGCCTGGCCGGACTGGGACGCACCCGTCGTTGTCCAGTCGTCCTGGGCGAACACGAACGCGGCGAAATCGACCTCCCGGGAGAGCTCAACAAGCCGGTCGAGAGTGGACCGCCCAGGATTGAACGTGGTTGTCCAGGGGTCGACGTCGGCGACGTCAGCGAGGCCACGCTCGATAGCCTGCAGAAGGTTGACCTGCTGCCCTGACGACCCCAGGAAGATGCGCGGCTTGTTCATGCGCTGCGTCCTTTGTGAAATGCGCGTGTCAGGCGCCAACGGGAGTGATGGCGTGCTCTTTAGCCCACTCAAGCGCGTAGTCAGCGACTTCCTCCCAGCCGTCCTGCCCTACCGTATAGTGCGACCGGTCAGGGTACTCCTTAAGTTCCGTTACCGCCTTCGACTTCTTGTAGAGGTTGAAGTTCACCCTGGTCGTGGACACGGGCACAACGTGGTCCTTGCCCCCTGCGATGAGGAGAAGCGGCGCGCGATCATCGTTGTGCAGATTAACGGACGTCGAGCCGTGAGGGTTGACGTTAGCCAGGCTCGCCTGGAAGAGCATGTGATCCGGGTTGGGCACGGCATAGCGCTCGTAGGCGGCCCTCGAAGCCTCCTCCGTGAGAAGGTTGCCGAACGCGTAGTGGAACTGGTCCTCTGTGAGGTGGCCAATCTTGTGGACGTTGAAGGGGTTCTTCGTGAACGGGAAGACGACCCTCAGCGTAGAGAATGGCAGGCCAAGCACCCCCTTTACCGGGGCGGAATCGATCGCCACACCAGCCGCGCCGAGACCACGGTCGAGAAGGATCTGCGTAATCAGTCCGCCGAATGAGTGGCCCATGATGATCGGCGGCGAGGACTGGTCGCGCACGATCTTGTCGTAGTGGTCGGCTACCTCGGTGACGCCGAGCTGTGCGATCGATTCCGGCGGGTTCCTGCGCAGCTCGTCGATATCGCCTTCCATCCCTGGCCAGCTTCTGGCCACAACCTTGAAGCCTTTTGACTCGAAGCGCGCCTTCCAGTGTTCCCAGCTAAGCGCCGTCAACCAGAGGCCGTGGATCAGAACGATGGTGTCGGTGCTGTTGGCCCTGTTCTCCATAGCTTTAACTTCCTCTCCTGGCGTGTTCGGTTTGATGTGGTTGGCGGATCAGCGGAAACGGTCTGAAGCGTGGACTAAATTGGCTACCTCCTCGTTCAGTTCGCCGCACGTGTGGCATTTTACGCTGACAACGCAGGGAGTCAAGCCTCTACGGCGCCAATCGGTGTCCTGGCCCACTTCTCGACCGGTCGCAGGGTTCACCGACCCCTGCGTCCGCGTAGGAGAATCAACGCTGAACCAAGGCATGCGTCTACAGCGAGAGAATGCGGGCTGTTATCGTGGCAACGTGAACTACGGATTGGCGATGATTCATACGCCGGAGACAGCACACCCGGGAATGCTCGCGCGGAAGGCGGAAGAGATCGGATTCGACTCGGTCTGGTACGGGGAACACCCGGTGATCCCCGTGGAATACAAGACTCCGTATCCTCTAACGGCGGATGGAAAAGTGCCTCCCTATTACCACCGGATGGGAGATCCGTTCATCTTGCTGGCCGCAGCTTCGGCTGTGACTTCGCGAATCAAGCTGGCGACCGGAATCTGCCTGATCGCGGAACGGAACCCGCTACTGCTGGCGAAGGAGGTAGCTACGCTCGATCACATCTCTGAAGGTCGCGTCATCCTCGGGATCGGCGCCGGGTTATTTCCGCGAGGAGGCGGAGATCATGGGAGCGGACTTCGGCACACGCTACACGAGGATGCGAGAGAGCGTGGAGGCGATGCGGCAGGTGTGGTCCGCAGGACGCGGCGGAGTACCGCGGGAAGGTGATCGGCTTCCCGGCGATACGGTCGGAGCCCAAGCCGGTGAACGGCATGGTGCCGGTCCACCTCGGCGGGCTTGGTGAGAAGGCGATGCGACGGGTGGCGGCGTATGCGGACGGGTGGTGCCCGGTGTCGCTGTTTCCGCCCGAGCAGATGGGGCGCGACTACCGGCGGATGAAAGAGCTGGCAGCGGAGAATGGGCGAGACGCGGAGACGATCGAGTTCTCGATCTTCCTGGGAGTGACGGAGGAGACGGATACCAAGGCAGAATCGGAGCGTTGGGAGGAGGCAGGCGCGTCACGGGTTGTCCTATCGATCGGTGATTCCGAGGGCCCGATGGCTTATGTCACGTACCGGTTCGACAGTTATACGCCGGCGACAATCGACGAGACGCTCCAAAGGCTGGGGAAACGCTGCGGGCTGTGAGGCCGCGCGGGAGCGGGCATGCAGTGAGAAAGACGCAGGCGATGAGATCGCTCGACGCGCGAGGGGTAGCCTATCGGGCGGCGGAATACGACGCGTCTGGAGCGTTTCACAATGGTGAGGAGGCGGCGACCCTGGTGGGGGCCCCGCCAGAGGCGGTGTACAAGACGCTTGTGGTGCTGCGTGAAGGGTCACGCGGCAGGCCTCTACTCGTGATGGTCCCCGTCGCCGCCCAGCTCGACCTGCGGGGCCTGGCAGCGGCGCTGGGGGAGAAGAGCCTGAGGATGGCGTCGCAAAAGGAAGCGGAGAAGTTGACGGGAATGCAGGTGGGGGGTATTTCGGCGCTGGGTTTGCGGCGACCGGGCGCGTTCGAGGTCTTGATCGACGAACGATCGAAAGGTCTGGAGCGAGTGCACGTCAGCGCCGGCGCGCGAGGGATCGATATTGAGCTGGCGGTAGAGGACCTGGTGACGACGACCGGTGCGCGCTGGGTGCGAGCGGTCAGGGAATAAGGACCGCGGCGCCCGTGAGGTTGCCGGAACGAAGTCGAACGAGGGCGTCGTTCGCCTCAGTGAGGGGAAACGTGGTCACCTCGGTGTGGACGGGCACTCGGGGAGCCAACTCCAGAAACTCGTCGCCGTCGGCGCGGGTAAGGTTGGCGACGGATGTCACTGTGCGCTCACCCCAGAGGATGTCGTAGGGGAACGCCGGTAATTCCGACATGTGGATGCCGCCGCAGACGACGATGCCGCCCTTGCGTACCGCGCGGAGGGCAGCCGGGACAAGCGAGCCAACGGGAGCAAAGATGATCGCGGCTTCCAGCTCCTCGGGCGCTCGCTGATCCGATCCGCCGGCCCACTCAGCGCCGAGATCGCAGGCAAACGTCTGGGCCTCGGTGTCGCCGGGCCGAGTGAACGCGAAGACGCGGCGCCCCTGCCAGCGCGCGACCTGGGTGACTATGTGAGCAGCGGCGCCGAAGCCGTAGATCCCGAGCCGCTCGCCATCACCGGCTTTCTTCAGCGACCGATAGCCGATGAGGCCGGCGCATAGCAGCGGCGCGGCTTCAGCATCGGAGTATCCGTCCGGGATGGGGAAGCAGTAACGCTCGTCGGCCAGGGTGTGTGTGGCGTAGCCGCCGTCGACTGTATAGCCGGTGAAGAGCGGCGCGTCGCAGAGGTTCTCGCGGTCAGAGCGGCAGTATTCGCACTCCCCGCAGGTACCGGCGAGCCAGGGGACGCCGATGCGGTCCCCGGGAGCGAAACGAGTAGCATCGGCACCAGCCGCCTCAACGATACCGACGATCTCGTGCCCGGGGACGATAGGCCGCTTCGCACCCGGCAATTCGCCGTCGACGACGTGGAGGTCGGTGCGGCAGACGCCACAGGCGAGGACGCGGATCAAAACTTCCCGCCCCCTGGGGTCAGTCAGTTCGAGTTCGTTCTCGACCAGCGGCGTGGCCGGCGCTTCCAGGAGCATGGCGCGTGCGGTGGTTGGCACGGGGTAGAGACGTGCCTTCCCGTTAGGCGGATGCCGTCTAAACCGAGAGGATGTGGACGCTGAGCGCCGCAGCCTCGCCCTTCACCATCCCGCCGCCGTTTTCAGTGAGGCCGACTTTGGGATTCCGGACCTGCCGGTCGCCCGCCTCTCCGCGGAGCTGCGTCCAGATTTCGTAGATCTGGGCGACGCCGGTGGCGCCTATGGGGTGGCCCTTTGAAATGAGCCCGCCGCTGGTGTTGACCGGGATCGGGCCGTCGAAGTAGGTGGCCTTGGAATCGATGAGCTTGCCGCCCTCTCCGGGCGCGCAGAGGCCGAGTTCCTCGTAGAGGACCAGCTCGGCGGGCGCTGAGGCATCGTGGCATTCGACGACGTTCAGGTCCTCCGGGCCCACACCCGCCATGTCATAGGCCTTACGAGCCACTCGGGTAGTGATGTCCGGATCGCCCGGGCCGCGGTCTGAGCCGGAGCCGAGGACGGAAGCACGGACGTAGACGGGCTTCGTCGTGAACTGCTTCGCCTTCTCAGCTGACACCAGGATTGCTGCCGCAGCGCCATCACCGATGGGTGAACACATGAGCCGGGTAAGGGGCTCGGCGACCGGTGGGGAGGCGAGGACGTCTTCGAGGGAGTAGACCTCGCGATACTGAGCGTGGGGATTGAGGGAGCCATGGTAATGGTTCTTAACGGCGACCCGGGCGTACTGCTCCTTGGTTGTTCCGTACTTCTGCATGTGGGCGCGGGCAAAAGCGGCATAGAAGTCCATGAACATCGAGCGCTTCTCACCAGCGCCTTCTTCCGGTGCGGGGTTGTCACGGCTATCACCGTTCTCCTTCGCAGCCCTGGCCTGGGCGGCCATCTGCTGCACCCATTCGACATCTACAGCGGCGCCGATGGCCTGGAATGATCGCCGCTTGTCCTCGTGGTAGAGCTTCTCCATGCCGACGGCCAGCGCCATGTCGTACATGCCAGAGGCGACATACATCCAGGCCACGTGGAAGGCGGTGGAGGACGATGCGCAGGCATTCTCGGTGTTGATGATCGGAATGCCACCGATGCCCATCTCGCGCAGGGCGACCTGGCCGCGAATCATCTCCTGGCCGGTGATCAACCCGGCGGTAGCGTTGCCAACTACCGCGACCTCGAGCTTCGACTTGTCCGCGCCGGCGGAGTCGAGGGCGCCCTTCACAGCTTCACCCGCCAGGTCTTTCATGCTGCGGTCCAGGAATTTCCCGAAGTTGGTCATCCCGGCGCCGACGATGGCGACGTCTCTCATAGCTTCCTCCTTGGCCATTCATGCCAGTCCGCGACCAGTATACGCGGACGGAGACATATCGTGCGTGATTCCGAAAATTACGGCGATGCCCAGAGAATCCAGCTTACGAACAAATTGCAGTGCTCAGACAGTATGCCTTAGACCAATCGACTGCTAGCTTGAACTCCCGGAGAGCCTCAGGCATGAAACCTCACGGCGTAATTCGGTGGGTTCTGACCTTCTCGTTTGTGCTGATCGCCGGCGCTTTGCTGGGAGCGCACCCATCTCCCGCAACCACGTTCGGATCCGGAGTAGACAGCGACCGCGACGGCGTGTTCGATATCGCGGAGATGAATTGCGGCAGCGACGCAAACAACTCGCGCCGGCGCCCGGAGCGCCTGGACGACGTCTTTGCCGGGCGGGACGAAAACGGCAACGGACAGACGGACGAGGCTCTGCCTGCCGGGGCGTCGCCGTACGATTGCGACGGCGATGGCTACACAGGAGCGACCGAGGACCATGTCTTCGACACCACAGCCAGGGACCAGGACGCTTGTGGCACTACCGCCTGGCCCTCTGACCTCGCTTCGGGCGGGACGCCGACGAGCACGAACAGGCTCACGGTGTCCGATATCACGAGTTTCGTGGCACCGGACAGGCACTTCAACACAAGTCCTCCATCTGACCCGCTGTACGACCCCAGGTGGGACCTCCTTCCGGGTCCCGGGCTCCTGGACGCGTACATCAATATCCAGGACATCATCGCGATTATTGCCAGCGAGACCGGGCATCCATCGATGTTCGAGGGAGCGCGGGCGTTCGATGGCAAGCTTTGCCCCTGGCCGCTGACAGCAGGTTGGGACACCCCGACGGCGCTCCCGAACTCGGCGTTCTCCAGGCCGGTCTCGTTGGTTCCAATACCCGGGAAGCCTGATGAAGCGGTGGTGCTCCTGCAGAAGGAGGAGAAGATCTACCGGATTTCGCTGAGCGGGGCGTTCCAGCCGGTCCTGTTCGCGGACATGTCGGCGCTGGTCGGTGGGGCGGGTTCAGAGGAGGGGCTGCTGTCACTGGCGTTCCCACCGGGATTTCCGGACGACGACCGGGCCTACGTGTGTTATTCGCAAGGAAGTCCAAGTCCCAAGGTGCTGGCACGGTTTACGGTGGCGAACGACCAGATGGTGGTCGGCTCGAAGGAAGAATTGCTGCTCATCCCACAGCCGGACCCGATACACAACTGCGGACAGATGCTGTTCGGGCCGACTGACGGCTATCTATATCTGTCCGTCGGCGATGGGGGCCCGGGTGGGGATCCGCAGAACACAGGCCTCAACAACACAGACCTGCTGGGCTCTGTGTTGAGGCTCGACGTCTCAGGCGAGACGGGTTACGCGGCGCCGGCGTCCAACCCTTTCATAAGCGGACCGGGAAATGATCTCGTCTGGGCCTACGGATTCAGGAACCCGTGGCGCTGGAGCTTCGACAGCGAGTCACACGAGATGTGGCTGGGAGACGTCGGCCAGGCGGCATGGGAGGAAGTGTCGAAGGTTATCTCCGGCGGCAACTACGGCTGGAGCTGCTATGAAGGCAGTGCGTTCTTTGCACCGGCCAGGTGCGGAGCCGGGCCCTACCAGTTCCCTCGCGCCGTATTTGACCATGTAACGGGCTGTGCCGTCATCGGCGGGTGGGTTTACCACGGCAGCCTGCATCCCGAGCTGGCAGGATGGCTGGTTTATGCGGATCATTGCAGCGGCAAGATCTTCGCCGTGAATACGGCTGACTCGACATCGCCGCCGGTCCAACTCTTTGATGCGCCGTTTTCGATCATGTCCATCGGCCAACTTCAGAGCGGCGAACTGGTTATGCTCGGCGAGGTCGAGGGAATCTACACACTGCTGAGGAACTGAGCGCCGTTACCGCAAACGGGCGGCGTTGGATGAGGAGAGAGCCTCCGTCACGGCCTGCTCCATCTGCGGAAGCCGGATGAGTCCGTTGAAGACGTGGCTCACCACGCCCTGCTCGTTAACGAAGATGCTAACCGGCATCGGTTCCGGGAACAGCCTGACGTAACGGTCGTAGAGGGTGTCATCGGGGTCCATTCCGTTGACCGTGAAGCTCACGCCGGTCCCTCCGTCGACGCGCGGGAGACCCTGGAGAAACCCCTCCGCCTCATCGAGCGACTCACGTCGGTTGACGGTAATAACGGCCAGCTGGTCCGGATTCCGGTCCTGTAGCTCCTGGATCTCCGGCAGTTCGAAGACGCAGGGGCCGCACCAGCTCGCCCAGAAGTTCAGGTAGACCACCTGCCCGCGGTAATCGCTCAACCGGTGCCGTTGTCCATCGAAGTCGGATATCTCGAAGTCGGGCGCGAGTTGACCCGATTCGAGGCCGACCTCCAGATCCTCCTGACCGGCCGCGCGAGGAGGGTCAAGTAGACTCACGTCGTCGATTCCTTCGCCGCCACCTTCACCTCCGAGAACGCCCGCAAGTGCAAGGATCCCAAGTACGGCGCCAACGATGACAACGATGCCGGCGAGCGCCATCAGCCTTTGAGCAAGGCTGCGGCCCGGCATCAGGCGTTACCTGAGATATCGGGGAGGAATCCGAAATCGAAAAGGTTGTTGAGGTTGATGAGGCTATCCGTGTAGATGAGGATGCCGATGACGATGA
The DNA here is from genome assembly GCA_963717065.1 of uncultured Chloroflexia bacterium. Taxonomy (GTDB): domain Bacteria; phylum Chloroflexota; class Dehalococcoidia; order SM23-28-2; family RBG-16-64-32; genus CAVQVC01. The sequence continues at coordinate 1,039,896 of CAVQVC010000001.1, forward strand.
GCATGGCGCCGCTGAGGTAGTTGACGATCCAGACGTGGCGCTTGAGCTTCGTATACCAGGGCTTGAGAGCGCCGTAGGCGGCGCCCATCGCGAGGAAGGGGATGGCAAGGCCGAGCGAATACGCGAGGAGAAGAACAGCCGCCTGGGGTACCGTCCCGCTGGTAAGCGACAGCGCATAGATGGCGCCCAGCGTGGGGCCGATGCAGGGGCTCCAGCCCGCGGAGAAGGCTGCGCCGACGACGTACGAGCGCGCGTATCCGATGCGCGCGCCGCGGCCGGCATCCAGGCGACGCTCCTGGTCCAGGAGCGGAATGGTGATCACGCCGGAAAGGTGCAGTCCCATGACGATGAGCACCGCTCCCGCGAACTTCAGGATGAGGTCATCGTGGTCGGCGAGCAGGTAGCCGACGACGCCGACAGCGATGCCGAAGAGGACGAATATCGTTGTGAACCCGGAGACGAAGGCGACCGAATGGAGAAACGGCGAGGGGGACGGCTCTGAAGACGCCACAGCAGGCGGGCCGGCGACGGCTACAGATCCTCCGCCCGAAGCGGTGGCGATTGCCACGGGCGCGGGCTCCGGCGTCGACTCGAGAGCCGCGCCGGTCAGGTAGCCAAGATAGACCGGGACAAGCGGAAGTACGCATGGCGACGCGACGGACAACAGTCCCGCCGCGAACGCCACGAATATGCTTACGCCTTGTATCTCGAACACGAATGCCTCTGCTTCGGATTACGCAACCGATTCCATGATAGTTTCGGTGTAGAGACGCGGCAATCGGCGCGGAGGCGGTGTCGGCAGCGTCGTCTCCTTCGATCGTTGCGTTGTCCCGCCGCTCGTCCTACGAGAGCCTCAGGACGAGCGGACCGAAGCCTGGCCCGCAGCATTTTCGTTGACCACTCAGACCGCCTGCGCTAGATTGAACACGCTCGAAAACGAGTTCGCCCAGCAGGAGAGCAGTATGGACTACGCCCCGATCACGAAGCCACCCGTCGACCAGATGCCTACGCGCCCGAACATCGACGACTATGGGAAGGTGCGCGGCGGGTGGTCGTGGGATGCGATACGAAGCGAACTGGACGGACTACCGGGCGGGGGGCTGAACAAGGCCTACGAGTGCATCGACCGTCACTTGAAGACGGCCCGGCGCGACAAGGTAGCGATGCTCTGGGCCGGGAAGAACGGCGAGGAAGAGACGTTTACTTTCGCTCAAATGGCGGCGGAGTCGAACCGGGCGGCGAACGGGTTGCGCAGCCTGGGGGTTGGGAAGGGCGACCGCGTATTCATGTTCCTGGAGCGCGTGCCCGAGTGCTACTTCACAGCCTTCGGAACGCTAAAGCTGGGCGCCGTGATCGGGCCGCTCTTCTCGGCGTTCGGGCCGGAGGCGGTGAAGGACCGCCTGCAGGACAGCGCGGCGAAGGTGCTGGTGACGAGCCCCGATCTGTGGGCGCGTGTGAAAGGTATCCGCGACGAACTACCTAACTTGAAAAACGTAGTCCTGGTGACGCGCCGCCACCAGGCCGAGCCTGGAGACGGCGTCGTGCTCTGGGACGAGGTCGTCGGCTCTCAATCAACGGAGTTCGAGATCGAGAACACCGGCACCGAGGACTTCTCGGTGATGCACTACACCTCCGGCACCACGGGAAAGCCGAAGGGTGCAGCGCACGTCCACAACGCGATCATCGGACAGTACGCGACCGGGAAGTACGTGCTCGACCTGCACGACGACGATATCTACTGGTGCACGGCGGACCCGGGATGGGTGACGGGCACCTCCTACGGAATGTTCGCGCCGTGGAGCAACGGCGTTACTCAGCCTGATCTACGAGGGCGGGTTCGGCGCGGGTGCGTGGTATTCGCTGATCGAGAAGTACAAGGTGACGGTGTGGTACACGGCGCCGACGGCGATACGCATGCTGATGAAGGCCGGCGATGAGGTCGGCGAAGAAGCACGACCTGTCCAGTCTGCGTTACACGATGTCGGTCGGGGAGCCGCTGAACCCGGAGGCCGTGGTGTGGGGCGAAAAGGCGATCGGGCTGCCGTTCCACGACAACTGGTGGCAGACGGAGACGGGGGCGATTATGATCGCGAACTACCCGTCGATGGAGATCGAGCCAGGCAGCATGGGCCGCGCCGTTCCCCGGCATCGAGCCCGGGATTATCGACGAAGACGGAAACGAGCTGCCGCCGGCGAGGAGGGTGACCTGGCGGTGAGGCCCGGCTGGCCCTCGATGTTCCGCATCTACTGGAACAAGAGGAGCTGTATGACTCCCGCTTCAAGAACGGCTGGTACATCACGCGGCGACCGCGCGACGCAGGGACGCGGACGGCTACTACTGGTTCGTGGGCCGCGCCGACGACGTGATCAACACGGCGGGCCACCTGGTGGGGCCGTTCGAGGTGGAGAGCGTGCTGATCGAGCATCCGGCGGTGGCGGAGGCCGGGCGTGATCGGCAAGCCGGACCCGGTGGCGATGGAGGTGGTGAAGGCGTTCGTGTCGCTGAAGGACGGCTACGAGCCGACCGACCAGCTCCGCCGCGAGCTGATCCGGTTCTCGCGGGAGAAGCTCGGCTCAGCGGTAGCGCCGCGTGAGATCGACTTCCTGCCGGGGCTGCCGAAGACGCGCAGCGGCAAGATCATGCGGCGGCTGCTGAAGGCGCGGGAGCTGGGGCTGCCGGAGGGCGACACGAGCACGCTGGAGGACTGAGAGGGTCGATCAAATGTCGTCGCGCAGCCGGGATCCCATGATAGGAATGCGTGTTCAGCTCAAGTTCGGCAATCCGGATCCTGGTTATCCAGTCTTTGTCAGCGTTCCCGGCGAGCCCGTGACCGGCACGGTTATCAAACAGTACAAGGGAGTTCACGAGCGAGCTTGCTACTACGTTCGTCTCGATTGCTCGCTGGAACTGACCGTCACCGATCCAACTCCTCCATTCGGAGAAGGACACATTCGCGTAGTAGAGGGAACGAGCGGGAACATGCTTACCGCGGGAACAGTTCGTCTCTCCGACGTAGTTGGCCTCTGCGACGATTCCTTCTACGGACTAGCGAGGGAACTGGTTGCATCAGGGCGCGGTACGGCTTCGCTCGCCAGCATGATCCTCACTCCAAGACTTCGCGATGAATTCGATCTCCCTCGATCCCAAGAGGAAGACAGGACTCCTCTCACGGAGCGAGAACAGGTTGGCCTGGGATACGCTGATATCGAAGTCCTCAACTGATCGGGGTGTACGCCCTTAGTCGTTCTGCTTCAAGATGCGGCGCAGTACTCGCGCAATATGAACTGATCCTCCACAGCTCTCGAATTCACGCGATTGGACGCTTTACTATGGATTGGTGAACAGGCGCGGTCACCATCCCATCAACGTCTTCAGCATTTAACACAATTCGCCTAGCAGTCGTTCTAAGGGGGGATTACAATAGCCTGTTGGAAGAGTATGCGCTGGAAGGACTGTGAATGGTAACGAAGCCGACGGTAAATGAGGAGCGCGTCTACTACAACTTCGACGGCCAGATGCCGCCGGTGATACTGGAGCCGGAGCCGGCCGAGCCGCCTACCGGCGATACTGAGCCAAGACTGATCACCGACACGACCCTCCGCGACGGCGCGCAGGATTCGCGCTTCCCGCTCTTCCCGAACGAGGCCCGCGTGCGCTACGTGGACCTGCTGCACCAGCTGGACAACGGGACGGGCCGCATCTGGTCCGTCGAGACGTTCATCTACCAGAAGCGCGACGTCTGGGTGCTGGACAAGCTGCTGGAGCGCGGCTACGAGTGGCCGAAGATCACGACCTGGATCCGCGCCAACCCCAAGGACGTCAAGGAGCTGTACGAGGTCAGCCAGGGACGCGTGAAGGAGACGGGCATGCTCGCCTCCTCCTCCGACCACCACATCTTCGACAAGCTCGGCTACCACAGCAAGGAAGAGGCGATCGAGAAGTACCTGAAGCCGATCCTCACGGCCTGCGAGTACGACATCACGCCGCGCGTCCACCTCGAGGACACCACGCGCGCCGACATCTACGGCTGGGTGATCCCGTTCATGCGCCGGGTGCTGGAAGCGACCGAGGGCCGGGCGAAGTTCCGCGTCTGCGACACGATCGGCTGGGGCGTGCCGGACCCGTACGCGGCGCTGCCGTGTGGCATCCCGCGGCTGATCTCGACGCTGTACCGGGAGACCGGCGCCGAGCTGGAGTTCCACGGCCACAACGACTTCGGCGTGGCGACGGCGAACTCGATCGCGGCGTGGCGCTACGGCTGCCGCAAGGTGAACGTCGCGTTCGCCGGCCTCGGCGAGCGCACCGGCAACACCTCGCTGGAGCAGATGGTGGCCACGATCATCCGCTTCTACGGCGACCCGGGCTTCGACCTGTCGGTGCTCCCGGAGATGGCAGCCCTGATCGGCGAGAGCCTGACCCCGGTCCCGCACAACGCGCCGATTATCGGCGAGGTGTTCACCACGCAGGCCGGCATCCACCAGGCAGGCGTCGGCACGCCAGGAGGACGCGCCGGGCGGGCTGATCTACCTTGCGTACGACCCGGCACTTGTCGGCCAGGACGAGGTGGAGCGCACCGTGGTCGGCGCCATGTCCGGCTCCGAGGGCATCGTCGCGATCCTCAACCAGGAGGCAGAGCGGCGCGGGCTGGAGATCCGTTTCACCACGATGAGCCGCGTCGTGAAAGAGATCTACGATGCCGTCCAGGCTGCCTACGACGGCGAATACGACGAGAAATCGGGCAGGTGGATAGACTACCGGACGACGTTCTTCACTCCCGAGGAGATCTGGGAGATGGCTTCCAGGAGTCTCGGGCTAGAGGGCGGGAGCTAAGGGATTGGCACACGAGGTGCAGGTCCCGCGCCCGACCTCCCAGAACTCGATACCGGCCAGCGCCCCTATCAGGAGCGGGGGCAGGCGGCCGTTCATGCGCCACGCCCAGATCATCGGCTGGGGGATGTACGTCCCTTCAACGGTCGTCACGAACGATGCTTTCGTGAAGATGGGCCTCGACACCACCGACGAGTGGATCACCACGCGCACGGGGATCGAGCAGCGGCGTCTCGTCGGCAAGAACGAGTCCACGTCGGACCTGGCGGTAAAGGCCGCGCGGGCGGCACTGCAGATCGCGGACGTTCACGCTTCGGCCATCGACTTGATCGTGGTCGCCACGTGCACGCCAGACCAGGTCATGCCGTCGACAGCCTCGATCGTGCAGGACAGGCTGGGCGCGAAGCACGCAGGCGCAATGGACGTGAATGCCGCCTGCGCGGGCTTCGTGTACGCCCTAAACATGGGCGCCGCGCAGATCGAATCCGGGCGCGCAAAGACGGTCCTCGTGATCGGCGCGGACGAGCTGTCGATCTACCTCGACTGGAAGGACCGCAGCACCTGCGTCCTCTTCGGCGACGGCGCCGGAGCGGTGGTGCTGGGAGCGGGCGAGGAGCCGGGCATCCTGGCGTCGACGATGGGTTCGGACGGCTCCGGCGCCGGGCTGCTGAAGATTCGCGGCGGGGCTCCCGTACCGGGTCAACGGCAACGGAGGCCTGACGAACGGCGCGGCGAACAAACACGCCGCAAACGGCACTTCCAATGATGACCCTTACCTGCGGATGAACGGCCCGCAGATCTTCCGCTGGGCCACCCAGATGATGAGCGAGAGCGGCCGAGAAGGTGATGACGGAATCCGGCCTGAAACCGGAAGAGATCGACCTGTTCATCCCGCACCAGGCGAATATGCGGATCATGGAAGCGACGGCACGCAAGCTCGGTCTACCTGCGGACAAGGTGTTCTCGAACGTGGGTCGTTACGGCAACACGAGCGCCGCCTCGATCCCGATCGCCCTCTGCGAGGCGATCGAGGCGGGCGCAGTGAATGTCGGCGACAACATCGTGCTCACCAGCTTCGGCGCCGGGCTCTCCTGGTCCGCGCTGGCGCTCCGTTGGACCGAAGAGGTGCCGGAGCGCAGGTCGGCCTGGAGACCGTTCCGACAACAGCTGGAGACACAGGTCGCGCACGTACGGTCGGCAATACGGCGGCAGGAACGCCGCGTGCGGGCAACACTCGACGAGCGGCTGAACCGGGAACTAGGGCCGGTCAGCGGCTGGCGGCGAGACCAGCAGGTCGGTGCGGTCTCCCCACTTCCGCAGGAAGCGGTAGAAGTTGCGCTTGCTGAGGCGGTCGCGCTCCTTCGGGCGGCGTCGCCGACCAGTCGACGTGCTCGTGCTTGACGACCGGCAGCGCCGTGTCGATGACGGCGCGATAGCCGCGGCTGCGGACGGCGAAGCTGAAGTCGAGGTCGAGGTGGCGGTAGAAGCGGTACTTCTCGTCCAGCAGCCCGACCTCGCGCAGGACGTCGCGGCGGAACGCCATCAGGTAGCCCTCGACAGCGTCGACGTCGCCGGATGCCGTTGTCGCCTCCTCGAATGAACGCAGGTCGTTGCGTGACGACACCCCAGCGGCCGGCGACGCCGACGGTGTCATCCGCCAGGAGCTGCTCGAGGCGCGCGAAGATGTCGCCCTTCAGCTCGACGCTCGTATCGATGAACACGACGAACCGCCCGCGCGCCTGGCGCAGGCTGACGTTGCGCCGGCCGCCGAGCCGAGGAAGTGGTCCGCATGGAAGACGCGTACGCAGGCATCCTTTTCGCGATCCGATCGATGCGTGCCCGCACTCGTCCTGGAAGCCGTTGTCGACGACGATGACCTCCCCGCGTTCGTCGGCAGCAGATGTGGGCGCACCGAGGCGAGGCAGCGGTTCAGCTCCTCGCATCCGTGGCGGGCGACGATGCACACGGTGAACGGAAGCCCTTCCGGTTCGTCCAGGAGGGAGTCGACGTCGTCGCTGGCGGCGATAGGAGCGTCCGGCGCCTCCAGGCGGGCATCGGGAGTGCCTGTGTGCCCGAATGGGCGTCCTGTAACTCGAAGCCGGCCAGCCGAACGCGTGAACGCAATTCGTCGGCTCTCGCGTAGTCTGCAGTTGCTCGCAGCGTGCGGCATTCGGCGAGATCAGCCTCGATCTGTCGCCGGCAGATCGGAGACTTGCTCGGCCGGACGAGGTCGAGCCCGAGGAGCCGGTCGAAGTCCATCAGCAGCTCGCGGCTGAATCGAGCCCGGCAGGTCCGAGCGCGCGACCTCCCAGGCGATGGCCAGGGCGCGCGGGATGTCGAGGTCTTCGCGGCGGCCGCCCAGAAGGCTGCTCGCAAGCGCTCGCCTTCCTTCTCCGCCTTCTTCGTCACGCCGCCCTCGGGTTCGCGCAGCCGGAGCCTCAGGCGATCCAGACCGCGCTGCGCGGCCCGCAGGGAAGCCCAGGTGAAGTTGAGGCGCGAGCGGTAGTGCGCGGTCGCGCAGAGGTAGCGGAAGGCCAGCGGGTCGAAGCCGCGGCGCTCCAGGTCGGACACGGTGTAGACGTTGCCGGTGGACTTCGCCATCTTCAGGCCGTCCACCGAGCAGGTGCTGACCGTGCATCCAGGTGCGCACGTGGGGCGCGCCGAAGGCGGCCTCGCTCTGTGCGATCTCGTCCTCGTGGTGCGGGAAGATGTTGTCGACGCCGCCGGTGTGGAAGTCGATCTCGCGCCCGAGGTAGCGCTCGCCCATCGCGGAGCACTCGATGTGCCAGCCGGGGAAGCCTCACCCCAGGGGCTCTACCACTTCAGCGTCCGGCCGGGCTCGGCGGCCTTCCAGAGCGCGAAGTCGCGCTGGTCGCGCTTCAGCGGATCCGCTTCGACGCGGACGCCCTCCTCAAGGCCGCCGCCGCGCTGTCCGGAGAGCTTCCCGTAGTCAGGAAACGCGCCGACGTCGAAGTAGACGTTGCCTTCGACCTCGTACGCGAAGCCACCATTCACGAGAGCTCTCGTGAGTTGCACCATGTCCTCGACGTTGTCGGAGGCCCGCGGGAATTCGTGCGCGGGCAGTATGTTGAGCTTGCGCTCGTCGTCCAGGAATGCGTCCGTGTAGAACTGCGCGATTTCTTGGGGCGTCTTACCCTGCGCGAGGGCCGCGGCGATCACCTTGTCCTCGCCGCGGTCCAGCATGTCCTGCCGCATGTGGCCAACGTCGGTGATGTTCTTGACGTGCGTGACGGTGTAGCCCTGCGCCTCCAGGAGGCGGCGGAGCCAGTCCGCCATCAGGTACGAGCGCAGGTTGCCGATGTGGGCGTCGCGGTAGACGGTCGGGCCGCACGTGTAGATACCGGCGCGCCCAATCCGCAGCGGTACGAACCGCTCATCACGAGCGGGTGAGAGTGTTGAACGTGATCAGTTCGGGGGCGATTTGACGACGCATGAGAGCACGCTCAGCCGTTTCCGGGGCCAACTGGCCCGCGCATCAGGTGATCTCTCAGCCGTGTTCGCCTTCCCAACCTATCTCCACGTCGCCGTTTTCCCAGATGATGACGGGAACGGTCAGGGCGTAGTTGAGCGCCTCGTCCCACCAGTCGACGTTCTCGTCGACACGCCGCTCTTCGAACTGGACGCCGCGCTCGGCCAGCGCGACCTTTGCCTTGTCGGACGTTGGGCAGTTGCGGAGGGTGTAGACGATGACGCTCAAGGGGGCGAAGTCCTCGCGGTTATTCTAGCATCCAGGTAGCGCACATCACACGACGATCGCCTTCCAGCGACCGCGGCGGAAGCGCCAGAACATGAGCGCAGCCCGGACGTTGATGTCCAGAATCGCGGCCAGCCAGGCGCCGGGCACGCCCATGCCAAGCACGATGGCGAAGATGTAGGCGGGGATCAGGCGCACGATCCAGGTCGTCCCCGCCATGATCAGGAGCACGGCCCGGGTGTCACCAGCGCCACGGAGGGCGCCGCCGAGCGACAGGCTGATGGCGATGCCCGGCATGGCAAAGGCGAAGATCAAGAGTAGCTTTGCGCCGATGTCTATCACTTCGTCGGCGTTCTCCCCACCCACAAAGAGTCCAGTGATCTGACGCCCAAAGAACATCATCACGAGGCCGAGGGCGCACATAAAGACCAGCGAATAGCGCGTCGTCAGCCACGTGGCGCGCTCCGCCAGGTCGGGGCGCTTGGCTCCCAGACTCTGACCAACGAGTGCAGTTGTGGCGACGCTCAAACCGAAGCCGACGTTGAACGTGAGGCTCTGGATCGCCAGCGTCACTCCGTGCGCGGCCAGCGCAGTCGTGCCGAGACTGGCGATGATTCGGGTGTAGAGCATGAATGCGATGTTGAACTGAGCTTGCTCGACACCCGCAGGCACGCCGACGTTGAGCACGCGCCTGGCGTCGGGCGGATCGAGGTCATACGCGTGGCGCGGGTCCCAATGGAGAGGGTGGTGCTTGAAGGCCAGCACGATGAGAACCATGAACCGCACCGACTATCGCCGCGCCGGTGAAGCCGGCGCCGGAGCCGAGCACTTCCAATTCGGGTGCCGGCCCGGCACCGTTGATGAGCGTGTAGGCGAGGATGACGTTCACGATGTTGATGACGATGCCGATGATCATCGGCGTGCGAGTGTCACCCGCGCCTTGCTGCGAGGCGTTGCAGGCGTAAAGCACAGACCAGAACGGCATTCCTACGGCGACGGCTTTGAGATAGACGGTACCCTCATGTTGCGCTTCGGGCTCCGCACCCAGCATCCCGAGCGCCCAGCCGCCGAGGAACCACATCAGTACTCCTATCGTGATTCCCCAGGAGAGAGCCATGATGATTGCATTGTGCAGGGTCCGCGAGGCGTTACGGGGGTCCCCGGCGCCAACTTCGCGGGCGATGATCGCTGTGGACCCGACCGCAACGGCGATCATGCCGGTCTGGGAGAACCAGAAGAGTTGACCACCGAGACGGACCCCCGCGAGGGCGTCTTCTCCTAGATGACCAACGAGGGCGGTATCGACGAGCAAGACCATCGAAAAGCTGATCTGCTGGACAACAACCGGCCAGGCCAGCCTGACGACAGAGCGCAGCAGGTGCGATTCATCGATGGCCTCCGGGGCCGACGGTAACGGCCTCTCGGCGACTTCCTGGGTCATGAATTGCCTTTCGATGGGGATGAGCGCGCGGGAATGGGTTCCATTATGGCAAAGGCTGCACTCGTGCCGGAAGCGGACTGTGACAGCACATAACGATTCGCCGCCCTGATGCGTCACCTTATGTGAACCGTTGCTTCACCGGGTGAGGAGTAGGACGTTGCGATTCGTTAAGAGCTTCGAGGAAATAAGGAAAATCCAGACAATCTACGCGCGCTGCCAGTTCCTGAACACGCGCAACCTGACTGTGACATTCGAGACGACCCCGGACGCGGTGCGGACGCTGCTGCCACCGCCATTGGAGCCGATGCCAGAACCGTTGGGAAGCGTCTGGGTCGGGGATATCGGCACGTCCAACGCGGTGGGCCCCTTCATGAGCGTTGCGCTATATGTGAGGGCACGGTACCAGGACATGGTTGGGAACTACTGCGTCGCCTCGGCGATGTCGACTCCAGAGGCGACACTCTTCGCACGGGACTTGTGGGGCGAGCCGTCGAAGCTGGCGAAAGTCCTCTTCGAGTCCCAGGACGAGTTCGTCTGGGGACACGCGGAGCGATACGAGGTGCGCTACATGAGCCTCAGGGGGAGGCTCACGGGCTCAGCGCAGACCGGACGAAGAGACAATTCAATATTCCACTTCAAATTTTCCCCACGTGCCGACGGCACGGGCTTCGACAGGCCTCCACAATTGGTGCTTGTGACCGCCGACACGACCGTGGCGGTCGGCAAGAGGGGCCGCGGAGAGCTCGTGTTCAGAGATTCCGCCCACGATCCCGTAGCGGATATTCCGGTGAAGCAGGTGATCGAGGCGGTCTACACAGAGGGACACACCTACGTGAGCGCCCGTACGCTCTGTGAGGTTGACCCGGATGCCTTCGTGCCCTACGCGTTCACGAAGGGCGATGCATTCGACGTCGTGAGCGAAGGCACGCTGCTGCACGCACAGGCGGCGCGGAAGACCCGCGTTGGCCGAGGGCAGTACCGAAACGGCTCATAACCGACCTTCAACTCGTCTCCACGGTAACGGACATCAGGTAAACTTCGCCTGATGGCTGACGCAGACAACCTCACAATCCCCGAGGCGCGTATCCCGGTCATTGCACGGCCGGACGTGCTTGTCGTGGGGGGTGGGTCTGCGGGGTTGTCTGCCGCGGTCGCGGCATCCAGGAACGGCGCCGATGTCTTGCTCATCGAGCGCTTCAGTTACCTCGGCGGGTTGGCGACCGGCGGGCTGATTATCCTGCTACTGACCATGGATGACGGCGCCGGCAAGCAGGCGGTCGGAGGACTCTGCCAGGAAATCATCGACCGCATGGAGCGCAGGGATGCCGTTTACTACCCGCCGAGGTCCGACTGGAACAAACCGGATCCCAAATTGGTTGAGCACTATACGCGCTGGGGGCTGACATGGGGGAGTCCTTCCCCCGAAGGACACCGCGTCCGCTACTCGGTTGCGTTCGACCCCTATGCCTTCGTCATGGCGGCGGACGAGATGATCAAGGAATCGGGCGTTCGAGTCTTGTATCAAACGTGGGCGTGCGAGCCGGTGGTGGAGGAGAGCGCCATCAAGGCGGTCGTGGTCCAGAACAAGGCAGGGCGGGGCGCGGTCGTCCCGAAGACGGTGGTGGATACCACCGGCGACGGCGACGTATTCGCAGGCGCCGGTGAGGCATTTGAGCTTGAACGGGTGCACCCCTGGCTGTGGTTTCTGATGAGCAACGTCCAAGAGATGGAGCAGGCGCTTGAGACGCGCAAAGGGCTGTTCTTCCAGTCTCCGGGCTCCGGTCACGCGCTTGTGCCCTGGGGTGGAGAGGCTCGTGTGAACCGCAAGATCGACGCGACAAACCCGCTGGAGGTGTCGGAGGCGCTCGTCGAGTGCCGCCAGATGGTCGCGGAGGAGGCGGCGAGGCTGCGGACGAGCGTGCCCGGATTCGAGGACGCATACGTTTCGCTGGTCGCCGACCAGCTGGGCATCACGGAGTCGCGGCGGTTGCAAGGGGACTACGTTATGTCGCGTGATGACCTGGACCGCGAGTTCTCAGACAGCGTCGCTCGGACCGGTCACTGGACGAAGTACGATTGCGTCTACAACATCCCCTACCGCAGCCTGCTGCCTCGCGCCATCGAGAACCTGCTTGTCGCCGGGCGCTGTATCTCGGTGGATCATCGCGTGCACCACGCCACGAAGGAGATCCCCGCCTGCATGGCAACAGGGCAAGCGGCAGGAACGGCGGCCGCGATGGCGGCACAGGCAGGGATCAGCGCACGGACGCTGGACGTGGGCGACCTCCGGGCCCGATTGCGAGACCAGGGCGCTATCCTGGAGTAGTTACTCGGCTACTGCGCGCGTGTCCGCATCGCGAAGGCGGCGGACGAGGACCGGGAGCATCCCTACGGCGATCTCCGGGTGGTTCTTCATCTCGGCCATGAAGTCCCAGCGCGTCATCGCCAGGCATTCACTGTCGTCGATGGCGCGGACGGTGGCGGAGCGGGGGAACCCCTCGAAGAGGGCCATCTCGCCGAAGAAGTCGCCGGGACCGTAGTTGGCGAGGTGCTGAGAGCCGGGTGAGTCGGCGCCCTTCACCGCCTCCAGCTTTCCCGCGCTGACGACGAAGAAGCCGGCAGCCTGGTCCCCTTCCTTGATTATGACCTCGCCGGCCTTCACCTGGCGCGGCACCATCAGCTTGGCGAGGCGACCGAGATCGCGGCGCCCAAGCTCCGAGAAAATCGGGACATTCTGTAGCATCTCTTCGCGACCCATGGGTTTCCTCCCCGTCCGATTGTTCTTACGGTGTCGCCAATTGTGTCAAAGTCTTACCGAACGCGTCAAATTGCGCCTGTCTGAGCAGATGCTGGCGTTGCCTCGTGTATTCGGGACAAGAACCCCGTCAGGACCTCGTTGAATGGCCCCGGCGCCTCGAACTGCGGTGAGTGGCCGGCGCCCTGAATCATGACTAGCTGGCTCCCGGGAATAGCCTCGTGCATCTTCCGCGAGGGCTCGATAAAGGGCTCGTCAGTCTCGCCACAAACAATGAGAGTGGGGACGCTGACATTGCGCAACTCGTCCAGGAGAGAGCGCCTGGTGGCGATTCCATGAGCGCAGTGAACATAGGCTTCGGGCGAGGTCATCAAGAACTGCTCGCGCCAGGTCTGCACGAAGGCGGGGTTGGCTTCCAGCTGCTCCCTCTGCGGGTTCATCCGAAGTTGTTCGTCGAACACCGCTTCCATCCCCTGCGTCCGGGCGATCTCCATCATCCGTTCACGCTCCTTCAGCCGCTCGGTGTACAGGAGGGTTTTCGGCACGTCGGCGGCCGTGTCAACGAGCGCCAGTGCCTTGACAAGCCCGGGGTGGTCGAGAGTCAGCGGTTGCGACACCATTCCGCCCATTGAGTGACCGACGAGGTAGCATTCGCTGATGCCGAGATGCTGGAGCAGCCCGTAGACGTCATCGGCGAGCAGGTCTAGCGTGTAGTCCTCGCGCTCAATTGGTTTGGCCGATAGTCCGTGGCCACGGAGATCGATCGAGACGGTCCGAAAGCGGTCGCGCAGTGCTGGCACGGTCAACGCCCAGTTGCGCGAATTGCCGGTGAACCCGTGCACAAGAGCGACAGGAAACCCTTCCCCGGCTTCTCGGTAGTGCAGTTCGATGCCGTTGACGGTGGCTGTGGGCATGGGCGACCTCCTGTTCCCGATGGCAGGCCGAGTATAGCAGAGGCTCCGTTGACAGCGTATCCGGCAGGCTCGTATCGTGAGCGCTGCCGATGAAGGTCCGAGTTGAACTACAGACGTACCTGGAACAGTACTCACCTGACGGGGGACACGTCTTCGATTACGAAGTGCCGGACGGCTCGACAGCCGGCGAACTGATGCGCAAGCTCCACATTCCCGAGGACCTCGCCAGTGTCGTGATCGTAAACGGCGCCAACACCGGCGCCGCACACACGCTGAACGACGGTGACAGCATCGTCGTTATCCCACCGCTGGCCGGCGGCTAACATCCTTTAGAGATCACACCCAGAACGCAACGTATCCGTCTGCTTGCGAATCCTACTTCTTGACAGCTACTTGCTGTTTCGCAATGATGTAGTTGCAAGGAGTCGCATTTACATGGTGTCGCAAATCGTTGAAAAGCCTCTGCCCGGTGACCTCGAATTCACCGTTGAGGAAATCCGCTGCTACCAGGTTTCGTTCAAGCATGACGGCGAGGAGATAGGGCGGGCTCAACTGCACGCTTCCAGCAGCCATGTCCTCGAAGTCGTGGACCTGTTTGTCGAGCCGGAATACCGTGGCAACGGGCACGCCGGCCGTATCCTGTCGCAGATCATGAAGTTCGCGCACGACCTGGGGGCACGCGAGGTGTCCGCTCACACCTCCCCGGACAACGCCGCGGCCTACCGGGCGTTTCAGCAGGCCGGATTCGTCGGCTGTCACGACGAAGTGCATCTGGAAGCGCCGATTTTGCCAAACAAACTCGAAGGGCGATTGCCCGGATTCGAGGACCTGAATGAGCTGTGAGACTGAAACCGCCGTCGCCCTAAGGGGCGCGGGCCAGAAGGTGACGCCGCAGCGGATGCTGATCCTGTCCGCCGTGCGGCACGCGGGGCATCATCTCACTGCAAACGACGTCCTTGATGACGTCCGCCGCACATACCCCTACGTCGACGCCTCAACCGTATACCGCACACTCGGTTCCGCTGCTGAGCTGGGACTGGTCAGCGGGACGAATATGGGCTCGGGGGACACGGAGTTCGAATGGGTGGGCGCGGACCGGCACCACCACCTGATCTGCCGCGCCTGCGGCAACGTCACTTCGCTCGACAACAGCTATCTCGACGGCCTGGCAACGGCTCTCTATGACGAGCTGGGGTTCCAGGCCGACATAGGCCATTTCGCGATATTCGGTCTCTGCCGGGACTGCCGTCAGACCACATAAGCACAATGAGGGAGGTTCAAATTGCCCCGCCCAACCCTGATGCTGCTCTTAGCAGCCCTGGCAATTACCGCCTCGCTTACCGGCTGCAGCGATGACGACGCCGGCAACGACGAAGGGACCACCAGTGCCGGGCCGTTGAAGGTCGTCACGACGGTTGCCCCGATCACAAGCATCGCCGAGAACATCGGCGGCACGAAGATCGAGCTCACGGGGGTCGTCCCGGAGGGCACAAACTCGCACACCTTCGAACCGCCTCCGTCGATCGTGGCCACACTGGAGGATGCCGACCTGATCATCGTCAACGGACTACAGCTCGAGGAGCCGACGCTGGAACTGGCGGAAGCGAGCAAAAAGGACGACGCGGTGATCCTCGAGGTCGGCACCGAGACCATCAGCCCGGATGAATACAAGTACGACTTCAGCTTTCCTGAATCTGAGGGGAAGCCCAACCCACATCTCTGGCCCAACCCGCAGCTCACGGCAAATTACGCGACGCTAATCCACGAGCAGATGGTGGAACTCGACCCCGACAACGCTGACTACTACGACGCGAACTACGAGGCGCTAACCGCCAATCTGGAGCAGCTGGACCAGCAGATGAAGGTCGCCACCCAGACAGTGCCCGTCGAAAACCGGAAGCTGGTCACGTACCACGACTCCTGGGCCTACTGGGCGCCGCTCTACGACTTCACGGTGATCGGGGCCATTCAACCCGCCGATTTCGCGGAACCGTCCGCCAGCGAAGTGGCTGACCTCATCGACCAGATCGAGGAAGAGAACGTCCCGGCTATTTTCGGCTCTGAAGTGTTCCCCAGCGACGTGCTCCAGCAGATCGCCGACGAGACGGGCGTCGAATACGTCGACGACCTTCGAGATGACGACCTGCCCGGCGAACCCGGTGACGACCTCCACTCCTACATCGGACTGATGGTCCAGAACATGCGGGTCATGATCCCCGCGCTGGGCGGGGACGCCGCTTCGATGGACATCGTCGACACGAAGCTGGTATTCACAGACGGACCGAGCAAAGCCGACTACCCCCAGTAGAGACGATCGATGCTGCACCCGTACCCGCACGAAACCGATGAAACGCGACCGGTAATCGAGTTGCGCGGAGTCACGTGCGGGTACGACGGCCGGGCCGCGCTCTCCGACATCGATCTGACGGTGATGGCCGGCGACTTCGTCGGACTCGTCGGCCCGAGCGGCGCCGGAAAGACGACGTTACTGCGCACCGCGCTCGGGGCTGTTGATGTCTTTGCCGGTGAGGTGATCGTGGGCGGCGAGCGAATCCGGCGAGGGCGCGCACAAGCGGGCTACGTCCCCCAGCTGGAAACGATCGACTGGAACTTCCCTGTGACGGTAGAGCATGTTGTTCTCATGGGCCGCGCTTCCGAGGGTTGGACGCCCTGGGTCTCGAAGCGAACGCGGGAAGAGGCTTACGCGGTCATGGAGCGACTGGGGATCGCGGACCTTGCCCGACGGCACATCCGGGCGCTTTCCGGCGGTCAGCAGCAGCGGGCATTTCTGGGCCGCGCCCTCTTCAGCAGCCCCAGGTTGCTGCTTCTTGACGAGCCGACCGCGGGAGTCGACATCAAAACGCGCGATGATGTCCTCCACCTTCTCGATGAACTCAACCACGAGGGCGTCACTATTGTGATGACGACGCACGAGATAAACGCTGTCGCCGCGCACCTGCCCTGGGTAGTGTGCGTGAACAAGGCGGATCATTGCGGAGGGCCCGCCCTCGGAGGTCTACACCCCCGACATACTCCGCCGCACGTACAACGCGGAGATGGCGGTCATCCAGTACAACGGCATGACACTCGTCGCCGAGACACCTCACGCCATCGGCAAGGCGGCGGCCCGGCACAAGGCCACGGTCGAATAGTGTTCGAACCACTTCAGTACGAGTTCTTTGTTCGCGGGCTGATCGGAGCCACGATCGCAAGCGGGCTTTGTGGGTTCATTGGCGTGTACGTGGTCCTGCGGAGGATGAGTTACATAGGCCACGGGCTATCGCATGCCGTCTTTGGCGGCGCCGTCGTCAGCTTCGTGATGGGGTTCAATTTCTACATCGGGTCTACTATCTGGGGTTTCGGTTCGGCGCTGCTCATCATCGGCATGACGCGCATTCGCAAGTTCATATCCTCTGACGCGGCCATCGGCATCATCACAACCTCCAGCTTCGCGCTCGGTGTGGCGCTCATCAGCCACTACCACAGGTTCACGCGCAACTTCGACGCAGCACTGTTTGGCAACATCCTCGGCGTCACGAACAAGGACCTGTATGCGATCATCGGCGTCTCGGCCGTTACGCTGATCTTGATAATCGTCCTGTACAGAAGGTTTCTTTTCACCACTTTCGACCCAGAGGTGGCCCCGTTCTTCGGAGTGGACACGAACTGGATGGACACGATATTCGCGCTGGTCCTGGCGGCCGCCATCGTCGTTTCACTACGGGTGCTCGGCGCCACTCTGATCGCCGCCACGCTCGTCATCCCGCCCGTCACTGCCCGGCTGGTGACGGATCACTTCGGACGGATGATGATCCTGTCAGTGGTTATCGGCTCTCTATGCGGGTTCTTCGGGATCTACATGAGCTACTACGTTGACATCGCGTCGGGCGCCGCCATCGTGCTCCTGTCGGCGGCCGTCTTCGTCCTGGTGCTGATCTATTCCTCAATCAGGATGAAGATTGCCCAACTGAGGGGGCATGCCACCCGAGCACCGTCCGCGCAGCCGCAGGCACAGCACGCGGTCCTCGAGTAAGGCGCAGTTAGCTCGCGGCGACCTTGATGTCGTCGCCTTCAAGTTGTACTGGATAAGTCTTGATGGGCTCGCTGGGCGGCGGGGCGACCACTTCTCCAGTGCGCACGTTGAACTGTCCGGCGTGGAAGGGGCACTCGACGACTTCGCCGGTGAGGATACCTTCGCCGAGGGGGCCCTGGCGGTGCGTGCACTCGTTCTGGAACGCCACGAAATCACCGCCGAGGTTGGCAACGGCGATCTCCTGACCATCAACCTCAACTATCAGCATCTCGCCCGGCGGTATATCGCTCGCGCTGGCAACCTTGACGAACTCCGGCATCCGGCGGACCTCCTGTAACTTCGTGGGCGAATTTCCGTCGGTCATGATAGCACGGGCGATATTGCGAGCCTGACGGCACCGTGATACGATGCCTGAGGCGACCGAGGTCGCCGCAACGACGCCTTTAAGGTGGTCCCGAGAGGCTGCCAAGGAGCGAAGAGATTGAAGCACGCGCACGTCCCTGTCAGCGCGCCGATAGCCGGAATATCTGGTCCCTCTTGCCGTCTGGGCGGGAGGGTTTTTTGTTGTACCGTGGGCCGGGCGTGAACGGCCACGTGGTGCTGTCAGGCGAGGACATTCGGCGCGCCGTCCGCCGCATCGCGCACGAGATCATCGAGCGCAACCGGGGAACGGAAGACCTCGTTCTCGTCGGGATGCGGACGCGTGGCGTTCCGATCGCCAACCGGCTGTCGGAAGCGCTCGAGGAGTTCGAGGGCCGGCCGGTATCGGTGGGCGCGCTGGACATCGGTCTCTACCGGGACGACCTGCCGCAAATGGAACTCCGGCCACGGATCCAGCCTACTGATATGCCGGCGGACGTGGACGGCAAGAGCGTGGTGCTGGTCGATGACGTGCTCTTCACCGGCCGCAGCATCCGCGCGGCGCTGGACGCTCTCACGGACTTCGGACGCCCGTCCAGCATTCAGCTGGCGGTGCTGATCGACCGTGGCCACCGCGAGCTGCCGATCCGAGCCGACTACGTGGGCAAGAACATACCGACAGCGCAGCACGAAGACGTGCAGGTGCTGCTGAAAGAGACCGACGGCACAGACGAAGTGCGCTTGAGCCGGGAGGACGAACGATGAAAGAACGGACCGAAACCCGCTCGGCGACGACAACGCTGGAAACGCCAGAAGTAGCTCCCTGGACGCGCCGCCACCTGCTGGACCTCGACGACTTCAGCCGCGATGAGATAGATACGGTGATGCAGACGACCGATGCCATGAAAGAGGTCCTCGGGCGCGACGTGCCGAGGGTGCCCGCGCTGCGCGGGCGCACGATAATCACCCTCTTCTACGAGGCCAGCACGCGCACACGCGCATCGTTCGAGCTGGCCGGGAAGGCGCTGGGCGCCGACGTCATCAACATAGCGGCCGGCGGCTCCAGCGTGGAGAAGGGCGAGTCGCTGGTGGATACTGTGCGCACGCTGCAGGCGGTAGGCGCGGATGTGCTGGTGATCCGACACGGGTCGTCCGGCGCGCCGTACCTGGTGGCGCGGCAAGTGCAGGCGGCGGTTATCAACGGAGGCGACGGCTGGCATGCCCACCCGACACAGGCCCTGCTCGATCTCTACACGATGCGAACTCACCTGGGGGACGTGCGCGGCAAACGGGTGGTAATAGTCGGGGACATCGCGCACAGCCGCGTCGCCCGCTCGAACATCTGGGCGCTGAGCGCGATGGGGGCGCAGGTCGTCGTTTGCGCGCCCCCGACACTGCTTCCGGCGGGCATTCGCTCGCGACGCGACGAACACGAAGAGCAACTCGCCTTACCGCCCGTCGAGGTCGAAACCAACCTTGACCACGCGATTGAGGGCGCAGATGCGGTGATGGCACTGAGACTGCAAAAGGAGCGCATGTCCGCTGGTCTGCTGCCGTCACTGAGGGAATACGCGACGATGTACCAGGTCAACGAAGAGCGTCTGGCGCGGGCCAACACGGGCGCACTAGTGATGCACCCGGGACCGATGAACGAGGGAGTCGAGATATCGCCCGCAGTGGCGAGCAGCCTGCAATCGGTGATCGAAGAGCAGGTGACGAACGGGGTCGCAGTCAGAATGGCTGTCCTGTACCTCCTGGCAAGGAACCGCCCGTGACGTCGCTGGCGATACGCGGAGGCCGCGTGATCGACCCGGCGAACGGGTTCGACGGGATCGCGGACGTGTTGATCGAGCAGGGCCGCGTTACTGCGGTCGGTGCGGACGCGGGCGCAGACGCATCTGAGAGCATGGACGCACGTGGACTCGTGGTCGCGCCAGGATTCGTGGACATCCACTGCCACCTGCGCCAGCCCGGGTTCGAGCACAAGGAGACGATCGCGACGGGTACGCTGGCGGCCGCGCGCGGCGGGTTCACGACCGTTTGCGCGATGCCGAACACGGAACCTCCGGTCGATTCCGCTGGCGCCGTCGAGTTCGTCCTGCGGACCGCGCAGGCTGAGGGCGTCGTCCGCGTCCTACCGATCGCCTGCGTGACACGCGGCCGGGCCGGCCACGAGCTGGCTGAGCTGGCCGAGCTGGCGCAGGCGGGGGCCGTCGCGTTCAGCGATGATGGCTCGCCGATTGCCGACGCTCACCTTATGCGCAGGGCGTTGGAGTACGCGGGGATGCTGGAGACGCCGATCATCGACCACTGCGAAGACCCGGCGCTGGCGGCGGGCGGTGTGATGCACGAAGACTGGGTGTCCACGCGGCTCGGGCTGCGTGGCGTTCCCGCAGCCGCTGAAGAGACAATGGTGGCGCGAGACATAGCGCTTGCTGAAGAGACAGGGTCGCATGTGCACATCGCGCACGTCAGCACCGCCGGCGCGGTTGCCCTGATCGCGGCAGCGAAAGCGCGGGGAGTGGCGGTGACGGCGGAGGTAACCCCCCACCACCTGGCGCTTACGCACGAGGCCGTCCTCGTGGGGCCGGGTGAAGCGCCCGGCGGGCTGGCGTACGACACGAACGCCAAGGTGAACCCGCCGCTGAGGGCGCGGTCAGACGTCGAGGCGTGCGTGGCGGGACTGCTCGATGGCACGATCGACTGCATTGCGACGGACCACGCGCCGCACGCGATCCAGGACAAGCTCTGCGAGTTCGACGCGGCGGCGTTCGGGATCAGCGGGCTGGAGACGGCGCTGGGGCTCGCATTGTCGGCGGTGTCGCTGGCAGACGCTATCCGCGCGCTCACGATGGGGCCGGTACGAACGCTGGGACTCGATCGCCGGATCGACGGCTTGGCGACGCTTAACGTGGGCGCTCCGGGGGACGTTGTGGTGATCGACCCGGATGCTGAGTGGGTCGTAGAGCCGGAGACGTTCGCGAGCAAGGGTGAGAACACACCACTGGCTGGCCGGACGCTGCGAGGCAGGGTGGTGGCAACGATGTATGGAGGACAGGTGGTCTTCGATGGCCGCTAAAGCACTCCTGGTCCTGGAAGACGGCACGACGTTCGCCGGGCAGGCGTTCGGGGCGGCCGGGCGGTCGCACGGCGAGGTAGTGTTCGCGACGGCGATGACCGGCTACCAGGAGATGCTGACCGATCCGTCGTTCGCGGGCCAGGTACTGGTGCTGACTTACCCACTGGCCGGCAACTACGGGATAAACGGCGAGGACGTGGAGTCGAAGCGTATCCAGGTGCGCGGCCTGGTGGTGCACGAACAGTGCGAGAAGCCCTCGCACTGGCGCTCCGAGATGACACTGCATGAGTACCTGCTGTCAGAGGGCGTGCCCGCAATCGCCGGAATCGACACGCGGGCGCTGACAAGGCGGCTGCGCACTGCCGGTGTGATGATGGGAACAATCACGACGGACGAGACGTCCGAAGAGGCGGTGGCGCGCCTGCGCTCCGCTCAAAGGTACGACGACACGGACCTCGTGAGCGAAGTGAGCACCGGCGAAACGTACGAGTGGCCTCCCGACGGTGTCCGGTTGAAACCTGACCCCCGCAAGGATGGATACCACAACGGACGCCACATCGTCGTCATCGACAGCGGTGTGAAATACAACATCATGCGCCTGCTGGCTCAGCGCGGCTGCCGGGTGACGGCGCTGCCCTCGCACGCTACGTCCGACGAGATACTGTCGCTGGCGCCGGACGGCGTGCTGTTTTCGCCGGGACCGGGCGACCCGGCGTTCCTGGATTACCAGGTGGCGACGCTGCGCTCGCTGATCGGGCGGACGCCGATACTGGGCATATGCCTGGGCCACCAGGTGCTGGGCCGGGCGTTCGGGGCAAGCACATTCAAGCTGAAGTTCGGCCACCGCGGCGCGAACCACCCGGTGAAGGACCTGGCGAGCGGGCGCGTGCACATTACAGCGCAGAACCACGGCTACGCCGTCGACGCGGACGGGCTCTCCAGCGACGTCGAGGTGGCACAGGTGCATCTGAACGACGGGACTTGCGAGGGGTTGCGGCACCTGCGCGAGCCCGTTCTTTCGATCCAGTACCACTCGGAGGCCTCGCCGGGACCGCTGGACAACGTCTACATCTTCGACCGCTTCCTGGAGATGATCGAGGAGTTCCGGCCTGAGGCTTCGCGGACCAGGGAGGAGGTGGCGTAGTCTCCATGAGCAGAACCGACTCTGAGAACTACGGGCTCGAGAGGCAATTTCTGATCGACATGAAGGCGGGAATTGACCGAGAGATGGCTCACCGTGCCAAAGAACTCGGGTCGGTCGCTCCTGAGCTCTCGGGCGAGACCGTGAAGGTTTTGGAGGACTTCACAAAGCCGCTCACGGACTCAGTTCCCCTGACCCTGGTGGCCCAATTCCAGGCGCTCAGGTTGGAGGAAGCAATTCTCGCCGAACTCGAGCGCGACATCGAGCAAGCGCCGCTCGTCCACACAATCGAATCGAAGCTCCATAGGATCGAGAACGAAGAACTGGGTCTGACGGGCGAACGCCCGGAAGGCCGCTATCTCACCAACTCAGCGTACTGGCGCGATGAGGACGCCCGGCTGGCGTTCAACAGCATCTTCAAGAACTGGGCCCGCTGGTGCCGAGGCGAGCCCATTAAGGTACCGTGAGCAATGCGAACTCAATGCGCCCCCGGCCCATCGCATACTCAACCGCAGGGAGACACCGCATGACCACAGAACCTACCTTCCGCCGCGCCACCAAATCCGACGCCCCCGCCGTCCTCGAAATCGCCCGCCGACTCTGGGACGAGCTGGGCGAGCAATCCGGGTTCACGCAGCGCCCGACGGACGAGGGGCTCGGGAGGCCGCTGGCGGGCGAAGGGGGCGGCGCGGTGTTCATCTGCGAGGAGGAAGGCGGGCTGTGCGGCTTCTCGGCGCTGGTGCCGGACCTGCAGGAGGCGGGCGAAGCGGCGATGGGCGTCTGGTTGGTGCCGGAGGCGCGCGGCAAGGGTGTCGGGCGCGAGCTGGCGCTGATGGCGACGGACCACGCGCGGCATGCGGGCTTCCTGAAGCTGCGCGGGATCGTGCCGAAGGAGAACGAGACGGCGCTGAGCTTCTTCAGCGAGATCGCCTCGCTGGCGCAGATGGTGGGCCAGGGGATGGAGTACGAGCTGCCGCTGTGAGGAGTCCTTGACATTGTTCTGTACCCAATGCGGTGCCCAGCTGTCAGCAGAGGCCAACTTCTGTCCCAGTTGCGGCCACGCCATCGGTGCTTTGGGCATTGATCGCCAAGAAAAGATCGGACTCGCATTGCAGGGAATGGCCTTCGCACACGCAGTCCTCGCAATTCCATGCCTCGCACTGCTCTTGATCTTTGTGCTAATTGCAGCGACCAGTAGTACTTCGGACGATTCCGATGGCATGGCTCTCTCAGTAATTGCAGGCGGTGTACTGACAGGCGGGGCACTCGTGACCGCAATGGTGCTCGGCACGATTAGCCTGGCGCTACTCCGTCGCTCATTCTTTCCCATTCGATGGTCTGTGATCATGGTTCCCGGTCTCATCGGCACGCTAGTCACGTTGCCTGCAAGTATCATTGGATGGCCAACATCCGAGCTTATCGGCGCCTTTGTCGCCTACAAGCTCGTGTCAGGGCGGGTGTCTCGTTCGCCTGCTCAAGCGGCAGCATGACCAAGCCCCAAAAAGTCCTAATCATCGGCTCCGGGCCGATCGTCATCGGGCAGGCGGCGGAGTTCGACTACTCGGGGTCGCAGGCCTGCCGGTCGCTGCGGGAGGAGGGCGTGCACACAGTGCTCGTCAACTCTAACCCGGCGACAATCATGACCGACGAAGGAATCGCTGACACGATCTACATCGAGCCGCTGACGGTGCCGGTGCTGGAGCGGATCATCGAGCGCGAACGGCCGGACGGGCTGCTGCCGACTCTGGGCGGGCAGACGGGGCTGAACCTGGCGGTGGCGCTCGCGGACGCGGGCGTCCTTGAACGCTACAACGTGCGCCTGCTTGGGACGCCGATCGAGACGATCCGCAAGGCGGAGGACCGCGAGCTGTTCAAGCAGCTCCTGGACGAGATCGGCGAGCCGGTTCCTGAGAGCGAGATCGTGACGACGATCGAGGAGGCGCACGCGGTGGCGGAGCGTCTCGGTCTGCCGCTCGTGGTGCGGCCCGCGTATACGCTCGGAGGCACGGGGGGCGGCATCGCGCGGACGCCGGAAGAGCTGGAAGCGATCGCGGGAAGCGGGCTGGCGGCCTCGCCGATACGCCAGGTGCTGCTGGAGCGCTGTTTGCTTGGGTGGAAAGAGATGGAGTACGAGGTGATGCGGGACGGCGCCGACAACTGCATCACCATCTGCAACATGGAGAACCTGGACCCGATGGGAGTGCACACCGGCGACAGCATCGTCGTCGCGCCCAGCCAGACTCTCTGCGACAAGGAATACCAAATGCTGCGCTCGGCGTCGCTCAAGATCATCCGGGCGCTGGGGATCGAAGGCGGGTGCAACATCCAATTCGCGCTGGCGCCGCGGCGTGAGATCGCCGACTGGGCGGTGCGTCCTGACGGCCTGCCGGCGTACTACGTGATCGAGGTAAACCCGCGTGTTTCCCGCAGCTCGGCGCTCGCCTCGAAGGCGACCGGGTACCCGATCGCGCGAGTAGCGGCCAAGATAGCGGCGGGGAAAACGCTGGACGAGATCCCGAACCGGGTGACGGGAAAGACGACGGCTGCGTTCGAGCCGGCGCTGGACTACGTCGTCGTGAAGATACCGCGCTGGCCTTTCGACAAGTTCCCGCTGGGCGAACGCACGACCGGCACGCAGATGAAGGCGACCGGAGAGGTGATGGCGATCGACCGCACGTTCGAAGCGGCGCTGGGCAAGGCGATACGCTCGCTGGAGTTCAGCGGGCGCTCGCTGCTCTGGGAGGACGCGTCCTGGACTGAAGTGGAGCTGCGGGATTTCATCGGCATACCGACAGACGAGCGGCTGTGGATGCTGATGGCTTCGCTACGGCGAGGGCTGACCGTGGAGGAGATGGCGCAGGTGTCGGGGATCGACCACTGGTTCCTGGACAAGCTGAGCGGCATGGTGCGGATGGAGGAGGAGCTCCTCGGCCAGCCGCTTACTCCGGACGTGATGCGGCGGGCGAAGCGGATGGGGTTCTCGGACGCCGTCATCGGGACGCTGGCGGACAGGCTCCCGGAACAGGTGCGGCAACTGCGGCAGGAGTGGGGAATTCTGCCGGTCTACAAGACGGTGGACACCTGCGCGGCGGAGTTCGAGGCGGAAACGCCGTACTTCTACAGCAGTTACGACGAAGAGAACGAGGCACCGGCGCTGGCGCGTGAAAAGGCGCTGGTGATCGGCAGCGGACCAATCCGCATCGGCCAGGGGATAGAGTTCGACTACTCGGCCGTTCACGCCGCCTGGGCGCTCCAGGAGGCCGGGGTGGCGGCGATCATGGCGAACTCCAACCCGGAGACCGTTTCGACGGACTTCGACACCAGCGACCGGCTCTACTTCGAGCCGTTGGACGACGAGGGGGTGCGCGACCTCCTCGATAATGAGAGCGGGAACGGTCACGAGCCTTCGTCAATCGTCCAGTTCGGCGGCCAGACGGCGATCAACCTGGCGTTGCCGCTGGCGCGGGCGAACCATCCGATCCTGGGTTCGAGCGCGGAAGCGATCGACGTCGCCGAGGACAGGCGCCGATTCGAGGCTCTGCTCCAGGGACTGGGCATCCCGCAACCGCCGGGCGCGGGCGTGACGACGGTTGAGGAGGCGCTATCGACAGCGCAGCTCATCGGTTACCCGGTGCTCGTACGGCCCAGCTATGTGCTGGGAGGGCGGGCGATGGAGATAGTCCAGAACCCGCGCGACCTGATCCGCTACGTATCCGAGGCGGCGGACATCGCGGCGGGGAAGCCTATCCTTATCGACAAATACCTCGAAGGCATTGAAGCAGAGGTAGACGCCATCTGCGACGGGGAGGAGACGCTGATCCCGGGCGTGATGAAGCACATCGAGCGCGCCGGCGTGCATTCCGGCGATTCGATGGCCGTATATCCGGCGCTTGGGCTCACCGCCCACGAGATCGACTCGATGGCCGACCACACGCAGCGGATGGCAGCGGCGCTGGGCGTGCGGGGGCTGATGAATGTGCAGTACGTGATCATGCGCCCGGAGGGATGGACGCCGGACTCCGAGTCAGACGTATACGTCCTGGAGGTGAACCCGCGGGCGAGCCGGACGGTGCCGTTCATCTCGAAGGTGACGGGTGTGCCGATGGTGCGCCTGGCCGTGCAGGTGATGCTGGGGAAGACGCTACGGGAGCTGGGGTACGAACCGGGGATCTGGCCGGAGCAGGACCTCGTGGCGGTAAAGGCTCCCGTCTTTTCGATGTCGAAACTCATCGGCGTCGACACTCACCTTGGGCCCGAGATGAAGTCTACGGGCGAGGTGATGGGCGTGGACACGACGTTCGAGGCGGCGCTGGCGAAGGCGCTGCAGGCGGCTGACATGGCTCTGCCGCCGGACGGTGCGATCCTGCTGAGCCTCGGCGACCACACGAAGCCGGCCGCGATGCCGCTGGTGCGGCACCTGTCCGATGCGGGTTACCGGCTTTACGCAACCACGGGTACGGCGGCAATGGTACGGGCGATGGGGCTGCCCGTAGAGCAGGTGCCGAAACGCATCGAGGAGGGGCACCCCAACGTCGTAGACGTCATCCAGGAGGGGCTGGTGAATGCCGTGATCAACACACCTGAGGGGCGCATCACGGAGACGCTGCGCGACGGATTCGACATCCGCCGCGCCGCTGCGGAGAAGCGCATCCCCTGTCTGACCTCGATCGACACGGCCAGCGCCGCGATCACGGCGCTGGTGACGAGCGCACCGGAGTACACGATCCAGCCGCTCCGGGACTACCTGCGTTGATCCGACTCGAACGCGCACTGGTACTTTCCCAAGAAGAGGTCTACAACAACACGTTCTTGATGTGGCTGTCGTGCCCGCCGACAGCTCGCGGCGCCGCGCCCGGACGCTTCCTCATGCTTCATTGCACCGATGGGCAAGACCCTCTGCTTGCCCGGCCGATGAGTTACCACAGATTTCGGGTAGTGGATGGCGAGCGCCAGTTCGCGATTCTTTACGACGTTCGCGGGCGGGGGACGGCACTACTGGCGACGAAACGAGCGGGCGACTGCCTGCCGCTGTTCGGGCCGCTGGGCAGGGGGTATACCTTACGCCCACAGACACAGAACGTGCTTCTCGTGGCCGGCGGGCTGGGTGTTGCGGCGGTCGTGGCGCTTGCCGATGAGGCCGTTGCGGCGGGAAGGTCAGTCATGCTGCTGCAGGGCGCGCGTTCAGCGGACAAGCTGATGCCGCCACACCTGTTTCCGAGAGAGGTTGAAGCGGTCTCCGCAACGGACGACGGCTCTGCGGGGCATCACGGTTATGTCACGAACCTGCTTCCCACGTACCTGCCCTGGGCGGACCAGGTCTTCGCCTGCGGGCCGAACCCGATGTTCGGCGCAATGGCGGAGGTGATCCGGCACGAGCGGAGCAGGAAGCCGGTACAGGCGCTACTGGAGGAGCGGATGGGTTGCGGTACCGGCGTTTGCTACGGATGCGCCGTGTTTACACGGAAAGGTGTGCGCCTCGTCTGCAAGGACGGTCCCCGTTTCGAGCTGCGCGAAGTGTTCGCGTAAGCACGAAACGCCGGAAATCCAGCGGACCGGTCGACTCCAGGACCACTTGACCGCCGCACGCAGCCGTTCGACGCTAGATGGGTGACAGAGAAACGCCCATCGTCCCCGCTTCTACTTATCGTGATCGTCGCCGGTGTGGTCCTCCTTGGCCTGCTTGTCGTTGTGCCCATCATTGTCCTGCTCACGGGGGCAAACGGAGATGAAGGCGAGGTCGACGCGAACACTGTAGTTGTGAATGAACGGGAAGTGACGATCGAAATCCGCGATTTCGAGTTCGCGCCCTCGAATATCTCGGTCCCTCGCGGAGCCTCGGTGACATGGCTGAACGACGGGAACGCGCCGCACGACGCCACGGACAACGATGGAGGCTGGGACACCGAGACCCTGACGGCAAACGAGAGCGAGACGCTGACGTTCGACAAGGCGGGGACGTACGATTATCACTGCTCGATACACCCGGGCATGAACGGCAAGCTGACCATCCGCTAGCCTGCGGTTTGACGTGCGGCGAGGCGCTCCGGTTTACTTGTGAGCTAGCAAGGAGAACTCATATGCCCGCAACGACCTTGAAAGTCGGCAACGCAGAGATCATCTCGCTCGTCGACATGCCCTTCCAGGTCCCCTACGAGATCTTCTTTCCGGCAGTGGACAAGGCCGAGATCGAGACGTACCAGGAACACTACCCGGCGTCGTGGTCGAACGGCCTTTTCGCTACGCAAGCCAGCGCGTATGCCATCCGCTCGCAGGGGCGGACGTTCCTCTGCGACACCGGGTTTGGGCCCGGGCCGATAGCCTTCCTGAACAATGCTACGGGAAATCTCCTCAACGACATGCGCGCCAAGGGCGTCGACCCTGCGGACGTCGAGGCCGTGGTGTTCACCCATCTCCACGGTGACCACGTCGGCTGGAACCTGGCGGCGGACGGGAAGCCAAATTTCCCGAAAGCCAGGTTCTTTGTCCCCCAGGCGGACTGGGACTTCTTCAAGGCCGACCTCCCGAACCAGCAGCACATGCGGCAGGTAATGCCTCTGGACGAGATGGGACTGATGGAATTGGTCTCGGGCGAGAAGGCCATCTCTCCCGAGATTACGACGATGCCGACGCCCGGCCACACTCCGGGACACCAGAGCGTGATGGTTTCGTCCGACGGAGAGCGGGTGCTGATAACGGGCGACCTGGCACACCATCCGGCGCAGGTGGACAGAACGGACTGGTGCTCAGCGTTCGACATCGACCATCCAACCACATCGGCGACGAGGGCAAACGTGTTTGCGCGGCTGGAGGCAGACGGCGTCAAGGTGGCCTTCTGTCACTTCCCGGAAGCACCGTTTGGTCAGCTCATCAGGGTTGGAACCAAGCGCATGTGGCAGGCACTCTAGGAGCCTCGGGGACAGGCCGGCTGGCTACTGTCTGCGTTCCTTGACTGCGTGAACCACCACGTAGCCCTTCGACCGCGAGACGACCTCGACGTTCCCGAACACATCACCAACTTTGCGCTTGAGGCTGAGGAGCCGGTTGATGACCAGGTACAGCCGTCCACGCGCCTTGAGGACACGGTAGGCCCCTTCTACGAAGTCGTCCAGCACTTCGCGACCACTGTGCGTGGGCGGGTTGGAGACGACCACATCGAAGCGAGCCTTTCCGGCCAGGTCGTGAACGCCGTCCCCGAGTATGACCGTGGCGTTCGGGACGAAATTCAATGCAATGTTGCGATCAGCGAGACGGGTGGCCCGCACATCCGAATCCACAAGTACCACCTGCCCCTCCGTTGCCAGCTTCGCGGCGACTATGCCGATGACTCCGTAACCGCATCCAAGATCCAGGACCTTCGCCCTGGGGGAGACTTCCATGGCTTCAATGAGAAGGCGGGTGCCGTCATCAATACCTCGCGAAGAGAAGACACCGGGCTGGGTCGCAAAGCGAAGGTCAAATCCCCGCATTCGCTCCTCGAGGATGCCGGCTGGCATGCCCTGCTGTTGCCTTGCTAGGCCACGGGTTCGGGAGCGAAGAAGTGCTGCACACTGGTCTTGGCAGCGATTTTCTGAGCGATCTCGCCAAACACCTTTGCTATCGGAGAATCCGGCGCCGCTTCAACAATTGGGACACCGATGTCCGAGGCTGCTCGAACGTCGGAGTGAAGGGGGATCTCGCCGAGGAAGTCGACGCCCATCTCGTCCGCCATTTCAGGGGCGCCGCCGTGTCCGAATACCTCGGACCGTTCGCCACAGTGAGGGCAGGAGAAGTAGCTCATGTTTTCGATCATCCCGAAGATGGGGACGTTGAGCTTTTCGAACATGGTAACGGCCTTCATAGCATCTTCGAGGGAAACTGAATTGGGGGTGGTCACGATGATGGCGCCGGCGATCGGGGCTTCCTGGGCGGCGCTCATCGAGGCGTCGCTGGTCCCCGGAGGCAGGTCAACTATCAGGTAGTCCAGCTCACCGTCAGCACCCCAGGGCAGGTCGTGCATGAGCTGCCGCACGCCGGTGCCGATCATCGGGCCTCGCCAGACGACGGGAGTACCACGGCGGAGCACGAAACCGATTGAGGCTGCATGGAGACCGTGCTTCTGCACGATCGCCAGACCCGTGTCTGCCTGGAACCCCGGGGCGATGCCCAGCATCGTCGGAATATTCGGGCCAGTGAGATCCGCGTCCAGGAGGCCCACACGGGCGCCGAAATCCTTTAGGGCCAACGCGATGTTTACAGCAACCGTCGATTTGCCAACGCCACCTTTGTTTGAAGCGACGGCGATTACATTGCGAACGCCTTCAATTACCTTCGGACCACGCCCGATCCCGGTGGAACGTACCGCGGCATCCATCGTGACCTCAGCACTATCGACGCCAGGCAACGCCAGCAGCAACTGTTGTGCTTCACTCTGCATCTGCTCTCGGACGGGGCAAGCGGGTGTGGTGAGCACGATCTTCACGGCCACGGCGCCGCCGCAAACGTTGATGTCATCGGCGGAAATGAACCCAAGGCTAACGATATCCTTGTGCAGGTCCGGGTCCTGGATGTTCGACAGCGCTTTAAGGACGGCGTCTTTGCTGACCTCGCCGTTTGCCTTTTCGGTCATGGAAGTCTCATTTCTAAGCGGTTACGGGACTCCTGGGCTGCGCTGCGCCCGGCGGAGTGAGAATCACCGGTGCGATTGCCATTGACGCTCTGGAATGGCCGAAGATTTGTTCTTTAGTGTAGCCGGACACGCAACCTTTTTATGTCCTGACCCGTTAACTAAGTATACACGGGCGTGAAGGGGCGGAAAAGACATTAAGCAAGTTGTTACAGTATAAATCTTGACTATTATGAAATCCAGATTTATAATCCAGCCGAACGCCTGTAACGTATCAACTTCAGACGCCATCTTTGTAGAACGGAAAGGCGGATAACTCCAAACGGAGGTGGAAGTGATGGGCAAAGCAACTGTTATCGAAGAGGAGCGGCCGGCAGAGGCCACAACCACTGTTGAGGCTCCCACCTGCCAGCACCACTGGATCATCGAGACCCCGCAGGGCTCGGTCAGCCATGGCTGCTGCAAGCGGTGCGGCGAGGAACGGGAATTTCGCAATTCGGCGAGCGACCACCTCTGGGAGGACGAGTCCGGCAGCGGCTACAACGCCTGGCGCGGTATACGTTCCGTAACTCGCAACGTATCCGAGGAGGCATCGGCGGCCGGATCCGGCGAAGCAGTCTCGCTCTAAGTAACAACCACGGTCAAGCGAAAAAGAGGCCCCGCCGATCGGCGGGGCCTTCATTATTGCGCGAGAATGCAGTCGGTTGCCGTATATTTGAGTCATGGACATGTCGGTTGATCTCCTCTCCCGTCACAAGCGCGGCCTTGCACTTGCAAACCCGGTCATGACTGCGTCGGGGACATTCGGCAATGGTCTGGAATATCAGAAGAACTTTGACATACAGCGTCTGGGCGCGATCGTGAGCAAGGCGATCACACTCCGCCCACGCCGCGGGAATGTCCAACCCCGTATAACGGAAACACCGGCAGGAATGATCAACTCGATTGGTCTTCAGAACATAGGCATAGAGGCGATTGTCCGGGACGTGGCGCCGATCTGGGCAACCTGGAGTGTTCCGGTCATTGCGAACATCGCCGGGGACGCCGTGACCGACTACGCAAAGTTGGCACGCCGCCTGGACGGGGTGCCGGGAGTCAGCGGCATCGAGATGAACATTAGCTGTCCGAACGTCGAGACCGGGCTCCAGTTCGGGAGCGATCCACGCGCCGCAGCCGAGGTCACAGCCGCAGTCCGACGACAGACCGACCTGCCGCTCCTTGTGAAACTCACGCCGGACACGGGCGATATCGTTGAGGTCGCGCGCGCAGTCGCTGACGCGGGCGCAGACGCGTTGACCTTGATCAATACCTACCCGGCGATGCACATCGATGTCCAGGGCAGGCGGCCGGCGCTCGGCTGGGGTTCCGGCGGTTTGTCCGGTCCGGCGTTGCGCCCGATTGCCGTTCGAATGGTATACCTCGTGGCGCAGTCCGTAGACATCCCGATAGTGGGCTGTGGCGGCATATCGTCCGGGGAGGATGCGGTGGAGATGATGATGGCGGGAGCGAGCGCCGTGCAAGTGGGGACGGCAACGTTCTTGAACCCGCGCGCGCCGCTGGACGTGCTGGAGGGCCTCGGGCAATTCATGAAGGTGAACGGCTTTGACGATGCAGGCAGCCTGGTTGGAGCGGCGCTGCCCGAGCGGACGCAGCCGAACCAAGCGACTGCCGTCACATCAGCCGATGCGTGATCTCACCATTGTTCACAGCTCAGACCTGCACATCGACGCCGGCCGCATCACCGAGAAGTTCCACCCGCTCTGCCGCGTGCTGGACACGGCCCATGAAGCCGCCGCGGATGTAGTACTGCTGGCTGGAGACATCTTCGACCACAACCGCATGCCTTTGGCGCTGCTCGAACGAACGGCGCGAGTGCTCGCGGAGGCGCGGGTGCCGGTCGTAATTCTCCCCGGCAATCATGACTGCCTTTCGCCGGAGTCGGTATATCGGCGCGGAGGGATCGGCGACCCTGACAATGTGCACGTGTTAGGGGTGCACGTTGAGGAAGCGGTGGCACTACCGGAGTTCGCGCTGGAGGTCTGGGGGCGGGCGCACTTTGACTACCAGAATATGTCTCCGTTGCGAGAGCCGCGGCCACGGACGACGGCGCGCCAGATAGCGATGGCACACGGGCACTGGATACGGGACAACGCGGACCGCCACAGGGCGTGGCTGATCAGCGACGCGGAAATCACGGCTACTGAAGCCGACTACGTGGCGCTGGGCCACTGGCCTCAGGCAACCTTAGCCGGCGACGGGAATGTGCCGGCCTTCTACAGCGGCTCCCCGGACCTGGCGGGGACGGTGAATGTTGTGAGATTCCAGGACGGAGGGGCGCCTGTCGTGACCCGAGCGCCGCTGGTTGACCGCGGCGCGCGGTAATCTGCTACGCTGAATTCGGTGCGGGGTGTAGCTCAGCTAGGCTAGAGCGCCTGGTTTGGGGCCAGGAGGTCCCCGGTTCGAATCCGGGCACCCCGACCAACGAACGTCACTCAGTGAGGTCTGAAATGTCTTTTCCGACAGCCTCGGCGTAAGACATGGAACCTGTGAGGGACTGGTTGACGTCCTGGGCGCCCTCTTCTGACATTACAGTGTCGACGTGGTCGACGCCGCTTGCCCACGCGCCCTCAGGGTCACCCCGGAGTGCCTGCTCGCCGCTGTCACGCAGGCCAAGGGCGAGGCCCGCGACGAGACCGAGCATGACTGCTGCCCTGATTATGGAACCCATGATTGCTCGCCTCCTTATCGCAACAACATTGTCTCGCGGGCGTCTCGCCACTATCTCGCCGTTGCGGAAGGGTTAACGGCGGCGTTGACGGAGACTGCGAGCGCGGTACCGGAGTGGCTGCGGGCGCGAGCCGAGGCCCAGGCGCGGCACCCGCTCGTACGCCGGCCGGCTCTACGCAATAGGTTCGCCGTCTTCGCGGGTGTGCGCCGAGACGACGAGGTCCTCGACATCGGCTGCGGGACGGGCTACAGCACATTCGCCTTCGCGCGGAAGGCAAAGCACGTGACGGCTGTTGACTGGCGACGGGAGCTGCTTGAGGCTGCGGAGAAGGGGGCACGAAGGAGACGGCGAGCCAACGTGACGTTCCTGGAGACTGGGGCCGACGATCTGGCGCTACCCAGCTCCTCGTTCGATCTCGTGGTCTCCGCCGCCGCGGTGCACCATTTCCCAGATCCAGCGGCGGCGTTCCACGAAATGGCGCGAGTATGCCGGCCTGGGGGCGGCGTTGCCATCGAGGACGTGCTGGCTCCGGAGCAGGACATCCGGGCGCGTTACCAGAACCGCCTTGAGCGGTTGCGCGACCGCGGTCATCAGAAGTTTCTGAAACTGAGCGAGCTGGTTGCAATGCTCGGCCTGGCCGGCCTTGCCGTCGAGCGCGTGGAGGTGAACGACTCCATTCGCGAGTTCAACGAGTGGGTTGGGGTTACCCGTCCGCCAATACGGAGGACTGAGCACATCAGGCGTCTGCTCCAGGGCTCGGTGGAGCAGGACCTCTCTGGCCTGGCCGTTGAACGCGAAGACGATACGTTTCTCTTCGTGCAACGAGTGGCGTGGGTGCGATGCCGACGCCCTGACTAGGCGCTTGGCGCAGCGGTGTGCTTGCAACTACGATTGAGAGAGACGATGAACGAACAGATGGAAGCTACCGGTCCGGAGGACGTGACCGACTCCGAGGACCCGGAAGACGAAGTTGCAGCAGCCGGCCCGGAGATGCCGATGGGTATTGTGCTTGCGCGGATCCTGGTCGTCACAGCGATGAGTTTCTCAGCCGCGGTCACGATCTTCTGCATAGTCGGCGCGCTCTGGTTGATCGCGGCCCTGGCGGCGGCTATGACCGTCGTCTTTCTGTTTCTTATGTTCGGCGTGGAGCGGCTGGCGGAACACTGAGACCGTTTTCTTCGTATCAAATGGTAGAACGATCTTCATTGCGTGCCTTTGGCACGAGTGGTAAGGTTGAGACGGCTGGAGGCGAATGTAATGGTATTTCTGGCAGGGCTTCCCATCGGGGCGCCGGAGCTTCTGATCATCCTGGCGATCGTCGTGGTTCTGTTTGGCGCCACGCGGCTGACGGACATCGGCAAGGGTGTCGGACGCGGGATCAAAGAGTTCCGTCGCGAGCTCAAGGACGACGACGGCGATGAAGCCGAGGACAAAGAGAAAGAAGCTGCGAAGACCGGCAGCGACGACAACTAGACAAGCAACCTAACCAACAGACAAACAAGAGGCCGACCCATGAGGGTCGGCCTCTTCATAACTGGCGCGGGAGGCTCAAGCGGCCTTGGGTTGGACGACGACTTTCTCGATGACCAGGGCATTCGAGAAGTCCTGCCCATCGACGCAGTTGGGTGATTGGATCATCGTGCAGAGCTCCAAATTGCTCAGCGACTCTAGGATCTGCTGGCTGGCCGGGTCGGTGACCCGCCCGAACACAGTCTCGGTGCCGTCCAGGCGAGGATCCGCCTGGTAGAGGATCCTGAACTGGCTCCCGTGGACATGCTGGCCGTCTGTGAGGACCGGCGCAACCAACGCCCACTGGTCGTGTCCCATCGTCCCTTTCTCGATATCGAGTGTGTAATCCGGGCTACCGGTGCCGCTGCAGAACGTGTCCTTATCCGGAGAGCAGTTCGGGTCGCCGCCCTGCGCGAAGGTGTCGTGGTTCACATAGAAGATCGCGGTGCCGTTGTAATAGCCGAGCGCAGAAAGGAAAGCGAAGCTATTAACTGCCTCCTGTGTGTCGGTGGCAAGGTCTACCTGGATGTCCCCCTTGTTGGTGCTGATAATAGCGACGTGTGGCTGAGTCGCATCGATGACCTTGGCCGGACCGTCGGGAAACGACATTACGGCGTCGCCCGTGGGTGACGGGCTGGGATTGGCGTTGGCCACGGGAGGCGGATTATTGTTCCCGCCACCGGTGCCGGCGAAGCCGACCAATCCCATGCTGGCGATCATGATTACGATGAAGAAGACGTAGAAGAATTTCTGATTCAGGATGAGATTGACGGGAAACGGCAACTTTGTCTTCTTGGGACCGGTATATGCACCGGTGACGCGCCGCCGCCGCCGTTGTTGTCTGGGCAAGTTGAATCACCTCTTGGTCAAATGGGACTATGTTTAGTATAGCAGAGCACTGTAGGGACGCGAGTTACCAATTCGACACCATGCACCCGGTGTTACGCCTGTAACGGTCTGCTGGATTTTCCCATCTTCTGTATCGAAAATCACCGGGGAAGGAAGGCACCAAGATGGTCATGGCTACTCAGTCGGCGGAAATGAACAGTGCATGGTCAGACCTTAGCGGGCGATGGTTCTTCGCCTGGAGGATGGCTGCAGCCTGCGAAGACGCTCTCCGCGAGGTGCATCTGGCGATGGCCCGCCAGCACAGCGAAGACCGCGTGCAGGCGCTCGAGAAGGTGAGCACGCTTCTCCGACGGGAACTGAAGCGCTGGGTGCGCCGCGGCGAAGCGCTCGACATGATCGTCGATCACCTGCCGAAGCAACCTGAGTAGCCGAACGAGCGTTCAAAGGCCCCGCGAATTTGCGGGGCCTTTCTTGTTTGCCTACGACTCGACTCCGCTGGCCGTCCCGACGACAACCTTGGTCCCATCTTCCTTCTCGCACCAGACGTCAACCCTTGCACGGGACTTCGATCCTTCTCTCGTGCGTTCGCGAACGATACCGCCGGCGTGAACTGTCTCTCCCTGCCAGAGGACGTTGACGAGGTTCACGTTCATCCGCCCCCCGACGTACCATCCCTCGCCAAACCGCTCCGTCATCATTTCCGAGATGAAACAGAGCGACATCATTCCCTGGACGACGATGTCCGGGAAACCGAGCTTGTGGGCCTGCTCGACGTCGTTGTGGTATGACTTGCCCGGGCCGGAGAACTTCTGACACATCTCGATGCTGATGAACTTCGCGGACCCGGTCAGCTCTTCGAGAACCTCGGCCTCTTCCACGGCGAAACGCCGGTCGGCCCGCTTTTCGCGGTCCTTGTCCACGACGTGTCCTTCAGACGGCTTCTCCAGGAGAAAGCTCTGGTGGGTCCGGCCCCGGTTCAAGAGACGCCCCTCGGCGTCGAACACGGAGATTTCGTTCACGACGTACTCGCGGTCCCTCTTTGTGTACCGATCGATGATCAAAGAATGAGCGTTCACCTGGTCGCCCACCATCATCGGTTGGAACAGTTCCCACTCCTGGCGGGCATGAAGGTTGCCGTACACGTTGAGATACCAACCGAGGTCTCTATAGACCTCCGAGTGCAGAAGTAGCGCAGGGGTAAGCGGGCCCCCGAAGGGGGAATCACCAAAGTACCACGGATTGAAATCCTCGACACCCTCGCTATAGGTCTGCACGAGATCCGGTGTTAGCTGCCGGACCCGTACTCCATAGTGGCGCCCAACATAGACTTCGCGGGATTCGGTCATATGGACCCTCGTTTCGGCGATCGGCTTATCCATTTCTATCTTCAGCGCCTGGCTGCCTGTAGTCCATCGTTTGTAAGGCGCACGATGCCGGAGCCGTCAGCGTTCACCATATAGATGTCCCGACGTCCCTCGCGCGATGATTCGAATGCCAGCTTCGCGCCGTCCGGTGACCAGGCCGGACCGGCGTCCACAGACTTGTCGGTCGTTACGCGCACCTGTCCTGTGCCATCAGCGTTCGCCACATAGACCTCCGGGTTGAAGTCTCGATTAGATATCATTGCGATTCGCGTACCGTCGGGAGACCAGACCGGCATGGAGTCATCGCGAGGCACGGTCGTGACACGAGTGAGAGTGGAAAAGTCCACGTCCATGATGTATATCTCCGCGTCGGCGTCACGCTCGGTGACGAAGGCTAACCGATGACCATCAGGAGACCACGCCGGCGTCGCGTCTCGAAGGGGCCGTACCGTTAGATTGATCGAGTTGGAGCCGTCGGCGTCCACGAGGTAAACCTCAGCATTCCCATCTCGGTCTGATTCGAAGGCAATGCGGGTGCCGTCGGGAGACCAGACGGGGGACAGGTCCTGTCCGTGGCTCTTGGTTATCCTATGTTCGTCGCTGCCGTCCGGATCGATGGTGTAGATTTCGAAATTGCCGTCGCGTCCGGAGACGAATCCAATGCGGGATCCATCGGGCGACCAGCCGAACGGAATGTCCACCGAGGGCGAGTCGGTCACTCGCTTGATACCCGATCCATCCCGGTTCATGGTGTAGACTTCGCCGTTCCCGTCTCGCTCTGAGTAGAAGGCGATTCGTGAACTATCGGGTGACCAGTAGGGAAATGCATCGTTCGCCGGGTCCTGCGTGAGATTCACGATGTCGCCACCTGGAGGAGTGGCGTAAACATCAAGATCGTCATCGCCGTCCTGAATATTGAATTTCCGGTCTGCATAGAAAGCCATGGTCGAACCGTCCGGAGACCAGACGGGGAAGCTGTCCCAAGGCAAGTTCCGGGTCAACTCTAAAGGCTGACCTTCGTCCCGGCCAATTCGTACGTCATATCCTCCTGCCCTCCGAGACAGGAAAATGAGCCGGGAGCTCATGGGGGCATCACTGCCACACGCTGATAGAAGTGCCATGATGAACACCAGCAGCAGGCCCGGTATGAGAGTGCGAGCGATCATTGAAGGGGCCGCCAGACAGGATCATTGTCGACGCCCATGTGATCGGTCACACGAAGACGCCCAGAGCCATCGATGTTGACAAGGTACACTTCAGCGTTGCCGTCCACGTCAGAAACAAACGCTATCTTGTGACCACCCGAAGACCAAGCCGGATAAGACTCCGAGGCGGTGTCATTGGTGAGGTTGAAGAGCCCGGTGCCGTCGACGTTAGTGATGTAAACGTCCATCCTACCCTCCACGTTCGACGTGAACGCCAGCCTGGTGCTGTCCGGTGACCAGGTGGGCGCTGCGTCACGGCCGGGGCCGTCAGCGATCGGAGTGATTCCCGAGGCATCAGCGGCAGCAACCATGACATCGCGATTCCCCGCGGTTTCACTCTCATATGCGATTCGGGAACCGTCGGGCGACCAGACCGGGAGCTCGTCTGTAGCATCACTGTTTGTAATACGAACAACGTTAGTACCGTCAACGTTCATCACATACAAGTCGACGTCGCCGGCGCGGCTCGAGGCAAAGGCTATGCGGGTACCATCCGGCGACCAAACGGGCCCGTAGTCGGCTCCGGGACTCTCGGTGAGGCGCTTCTGATCCGAACCGTCCGGATTCATCACGTATATTTCGCGATTGTTGTCGCGCTCGGACTCGAACACGATGCGGTCTCCGAGTGGGGACCATGAAGGCACACGGTCTGTTGCCCTCGTGTCGGTCAGGCGGACCTGGTTGGCACCATCAGAGTCCATGACATAGATTTCGCCGTTGCCGTCCCGATAGGACTCGAAGACGATGCGGGATCCATCGGGCGACCAGGACGGCGCTAGGTCGGGGCCCGGCTTGTCGGTCAACCGCGTCGCCCCGGCGCCGTTCGCAAACATGACCAGCACAACGATCAGGTCTCCGCTGACCGACGAGTAAGCGATGCGAGCGCCATCGGGAGACCAGGCCGGGGAGAAGAAATCGGCGTTTCCGCGCGTCAGCCTCGTCACGGCTGTCCCATCCACGTTCATCACGAAAATGTCGCGTGAACCTTCACGATCCGAGTAGAAGACAAGCTTGTCCCCCTCCGGAGACCAGCTTGGATCACCGTCGTCGGAGGGCTCATCCGTTATTTGCTCCACGTTGGAACCGTCGGGGTCCATCAGATAGATCTCGCTATTCCTGGTTCGATCAGACGAGAAGGCGATTCGTGACCCGTCCGGCGACCATGAGGGCGCGAAATCCGTCCCGCGATCGTTGGTGAGACGTTGCACGCCGCTGCCATCGGCGTTCATAACATAGATCTCACTGTTGCCGTCGCGCGTCGACTCAAAGACGATTCGTGACCCTTCTGGAGACCAGGATGGCGCGCTCTCGCCGGCAGGAGTGTCGGTCAACTGCTGTTCGCCGGCGCCGTCAACGCCGATGACGTAAATCTCGCCGTCTCCCTCTCGCCAGGACGCATAGGCAACTTTGGTGCCGTCCGGAGACCATGCGGGAAACCCTTCTGCTGTGGGAGTGAACGTCAATCTGCGCTGGCCGGTGCCGTTGGCATTCATGATGAAGATGTCGCCCTCATCTTCCCTGGCAGACGTGAACGCTATCTGGGTGCCATCCGGAGACCAGCTGGGCTGGCTGTTGGTCGGCGCGACCCGGATGGACAGGTCTGTGGCGCCGGAGCCGTACTCATTTACCTCGCTGATGCGGGCCCGTCCTTCAACGAAGGAAACGTATGCCAGAACCTCCGCGCCAAACGGGGTTGGCGTAGGCACCGGAGTCTTTGGATCGAGGCGTGGTTCCTCCTCGTCGCTCCCACAGGCGACGACAAGGAGAAGTACCAAGCCGACCGCGACCAGCGCCGCCAACCGAAGCGGTCGCGAGGAATGAAAAAACTCAGGGACAGTCAATCGAGGAGTGGGTCCTGGTTAGCGTATTGCTTCAATCGGGGGCGGGCGCACTGGGCGATGTCCTTTCTTGCAGGCTAACTCGAACAGCCCGTAAACTACAACCCAGGCCCCCTCGATGCTACTGGTCGCCCGTAAGAATCTCTTCGCCGAGAAGACGCGTCTCGCTATCTCCGTAGGAGGCGTGGCACTCTCTGTTTTCCTCATCGGTATACTTCTTTCACTGTTCCGAGGATGGAATGAACAGGTTGGCGGTTTCGTTGAAAAAGTCCCGGCAGATCTGTGGGTGGCCAGCGACGGAACGACCGACTTTTTGGCGGCTTCCTCGGTGCTTCCGGATGCGCTCGCGGCCAGGCTGTTAATCACCCCTGAAGTAGACCGCGTGAGCGCGCTGATCGTGCGTCCCATGGAGGTCCACAAGACCACGGACGATCCCGACGACACGTTCGATATACAACTGGTCGGGTACAACCCGGCATCGGGCCTGGGGGGACCGATTGAGGTGATCGACGGCAAGAGTCCCCCCGGTCCGGGGGAAGTGGTCATCGACGAGGAGACCCGCAGCCGCTATGACGTCCAG
This sequence comes from uncultured Chloroflexia bacterium, assembly GCA_963717065.1. Taxonomy (GTDB): domain Bacteria; phylum Chloroflexota; class Dehalococcoidia; order SM23-28-2; family RBG-16-64-32; genus CAVQVC01. Next base: position 1,080,837 of record CAVQVC010000001.1, read on the forward strand.
ATAGGCGACCAGTTGCAACGGGGCACGGAAACGCTAACCGTGGTTGGAGTAGCGCGAGGTGGGGACTTCGTTTACACGCAGGTCGCTTTTGTAACGACTCAGACGGCAATCGATTTCCTCAGCCTGGAACCTCCAACTGTCCGCACCTTCATCCTGATCACCCTGGACAACCCGGAAGAGGCCGACCTGGTGGCCCAGCGGCTCGAGCTGGCCACACCCGGGGTGAAGTACGTTACCCCCGAGCAGTTCGCAAGCGAAACCCGCGACCGGATCCTTGGTAACATTTTGCCCATTTTGATCGTTGTGCTGATCCTGGCCTTCATTGTGGGGCTGGCTGTCGCGGGCCTGACCATCTACACAGCGACAGTGGAGAAGTCTCGAGAGTACGGGATCTTGAAGGCCGAGGGATTTACCAACCCGTTCCTCTATCGGGTGGTGTTTGAGCAAAGCATGATAACGGGGTTCCTAGGCTTCGCGCTGGGCGCGGGGATGACGATACTGATTGCTCCATTCGCGCAGGACGCAGTACCGCAGTTTGTGGTGTACGTTCGCTGGCAGGACATCCTCCTAATAGCGGCCGCCACGATCTTCATGGCGCTCCTGGCCGCCTATATCCCCGTCCGGCGGATCGCCAGCATCGACCCAGTGACCGTGTTCAAGGGCTAAGATTGATGCTCGGCGACGATGTGATCCTGAGCCTTGAGAACGTGAGCAAGGTCTACGGGACCGGTGAATTTGCAGTGGCCGCCCTGAAGGAAACGAACTTCGACGTGCACGCCGGAGAGATTGTGGCGGTGATGGGCCCGTCCGGCTCGGGCAAGACGACGCTGCTGACCATCGCCGGCGCGCTTCTCAAGCCAACAACCGGAACCGTGATGATCTGTGGCACCGACGTGACGCCAATGAACGAATCCAGGCTGGCGGCGATTCGCCGGGAAAAAATCGGTTTCGTGTACCAGAGCTTCAACCTGCTGGAAGCTCTCACTGCGATGGAGAACGTACGCGTTGTGCTCCAGAACCACAGTTCCAACGGGAGCGGCGCCGCCATGGACCGTGCCCGTGAGATGCTGGAGATGTTCGGTCTCACCCATCGCCTCAACTCCCTCCCGAAGAGGATGAGCGACGGTGAGAAACAGCGAGTCGCGATCGCCAGGGCATTGGCGAAGGAACCGGAATTGATACTCGCGGATGAGCCGACCGCGAACCTAGATGCGAAGCGCGGGCACGAGGTTATGGGACTCCTTCGGCAGAAAGCCATGGAGTTGCGAAAGGCCGTAGTGGTCGTTTCTCACGACAACAGGATCCGTGAATTCGCTCACCGCATCGTGTGGCTCGAGGACGGACGCCTGCACGAACGGCACCCTGAGGACCGCTTCTACTAGCCCTGGAGAGCGCGTAAACTAGAACTGTGCGAACCGGCCGGAGAGACTGGCTCTGGGGCTTGGCGTTTATCACCGTCCTGGCCGCCATCGTCATCATCGCCGTGATGCTACTGACGGGTGGCTCGAACGCGAATGAGCCCGAAATTGCGGGCATCCCCTGCGAGAGCGGCGAGCGGCTGACCTATCACGTGCATGCCCGCGTCCAGATAATCATCGAGGGTCAACCCGTGGAGATCCCCGCCAACGTCGGCTGGAAGCCGGGTGAGTGTGTCTACTGGCTTCACACGCATACTCCTGATGGCCTTATTCACGTGGAGGCACCGCGGCCGGGTGACTACACGCTCGGCCAGTTCTTCGCCATCTGGGGCCAAACACTCAGCGCAACCCAATTGCTGGACAGGACTACCGACGCCGAACACAGCATCCGAGTCACCGTGAATGGAAGTCCCTATGAAGGCGACCCTGCACAAATACCGTTGACAGACCAGAAATTGATCGTCCTCGAGTACGGGCCACCATTCGCCGCTGGTTAGGGACACGCACACCTGAAGATTGTACGGGCGATCAACCAGACGAAGGGACTGACCGTGGCTACCAACGTGTCGGTGGCGACAAGCATGTGGGCGCGTTTCTGGGGTCTGATGGGGAAGAGCCGCCTCCCCGAGAATGATGGTCTCCTGCTCAAGCCCTGCTCGTCCGTTCACATGTTCTTCATGCGATTTCCGCTCGACGTGATATTTATCGACAAGTCCGGGCGCGTGACCAAGGCCGTGTCGAACCTGAAGCCGTGGCGAGTGGCGATGGGCGGAGGCGGACACAGCGCCCTCGAGCTTCTACCAGGCGCGATATCAGCAGCGGATGTCGAGAAAGGCGATGTTATGGAGTTCAGTGACGAATGACGCTACGCGCGGCTGATGCGTAGCTTGTACGAGCCGATCCGGAGAGCACCACCGCTCTGGAGGATCTCGCATCGATCGGACTCCCCCTCGTCGGATCCCCTGCTTGCCAGGTGATAAACGACGAACAAACCATCACGGAGCAGAATCCTCGCGGCCTTCGGGGCAATACCTTCCAAAGTTATGTCAGCTTCCGCCTCGCTGCCGAGTGTCACTGGCAGGCTCCTGATCGAAAAGGTATTACCGCTTCCCGGGCCCTCTTCCACGGAGAGGCTGGCAATCGAGTGACTACTCTCAATCTCCTCGCGCGACCGATGCACGGAGGACGACAAACGAGCAAGGAAAGTCTCGTCGGCGGTCCCTGTGTCTTCCCGTGTGTCTTCACGTGCCTGGGTGTGTGCAACCACCCACTCCTCTGAGTTTTCTCGCTCACGCCTCGAGAGGATGGTAATCTGGCGATGGCACCGATGGCACCGATGGCGCCGGTTGCCGCCGCCGAGACAGACCCCAGGGCTGAGCTGCGACCGGAAAAGTGCGCCGACCCCACATCACGCTTGACGGAAACCGGCTTTGCTTGATTCTTGCCGACCGACGGCGACGCGGCGTCATCAGGGGTGCCGGCATCCGTGCGCCTGGCAGAGCCGTCTCGGCCTCGCTTCTTTCGCGCCTCATCGTAGGCCAGCCTTCGCTCCGGATCGCCGATCACGAAGCGGGCCTGTTCAAGATATTCGAGAAGGTAGGGCGAAGCGTAATCGTTGTTCACGAGGCGCGTGTAATAAGGCTTCAGCGTCGAATAAGCCTCGGCAACGATCGCCGCCTGTGCTCCGGGAACTACTCGCAGGATCTCGTAGTAGTCAACATCAGCGTCAGGGCGTATCTCGCCGCGAGACCGTCGTGGCTTCTTGTCACGACCATGACCAATTTCGGGAGCAGGCGACTGGACGCCGACCCCGATCGAACGGTCGTACTCTTCGCGAAATTGGTTTATCGTCAGGGTCTGGTATGCGCGGGTAAGCTGGTGCAACTCGGCTTCCGCATCTCTGCTCACCGCCCGCCGGGTCTGGGCCTGCCCGGCAAGCCGCCAGTAAGCGGCCGCAATCAGCTCGAGCGGTGCTGCCGGGTGTACCTGCAGAGCTTCATAGAATGTGGTGCTAACGGTTTCTCGTGCCTGCATGATCTGAGTTCACCCCTCTAAGTAGGGGACCAAATTGACTTCTGGGAGGCGCGGGTGTCACCCGCTTCGACAGAGAAGAGTAACTTGTAAGGCCCCAGCGTCAGGTGGTCGCCATTATCCATCAGTTGGACTGCATCTGCTTCCTCTGGTTCTCCTGGTTCCGGGCCCATCAGGTGGAATACGACGAACAGACCGTCCCTGTGGAGGAGCCTGGCGTGGTGGCCGGCCAGACCAGGCAGGGTAATGTCGCAGTCTTCGTCCGCGCCGATGGTCAGCGGAAACGCCCGCAAGTCGTAGGTGGCGGCGGGACTGCCATTGCTTTCGACCAGAGTCAGCCGTGCGATCGGTTCCATCGAGTCAGGCGCATCTTCGACCGGCGCCGGCCTGCCCACGGTCGATCCCAGCCTTCTCAAGAACGCATCTTCCGAGTCGGGGGCCTCGCTGGCAACCGGTTGAAGCCGCCGGGTAAGAGTCTCTTCTGTATCGTGCTGTGCGCGCTTGGCCGGCCGAGATAATTGGCGGCCCACGGCGCCCACAGCCCCGGCCGCGCGGGCTCCAGCAGTCCTGCGGTGCGGCTTACCGGAACCGTTGGTTTCCGCTGACGTAGCCCCGGGGAGCATCGGCGCCGCCTCGTCCCGTGACTCCGCAACCAGGCGCGCGGCTGAAGCGGCGGCCAGCGCCTCGCTTGGCTCCAGAGTCAATCGCTCGAGGCGCAGCGCTCGCTCAAGGTCATACTGTCGGCGTCTATCCGGGTCGGAAATTGCCGTGTAGGATTCCTCTAGGTGTTCGAGAAGTTCCTGCTTCGCATAGCCGTTCTTGATCAGACGCCCATAGTAAGGAACGAGCGCCGAGTAAGCCTCAGCGACAATCCCTGGCTCCGCCGTCGGGACAACTCGGAGGACGTCGTAGTAGTCGAATTCCTCCTGGGCCGGCTCTTCTTGCTTCTGGCGGCGGAACAGACCTGACTTCTCGGGTTCCTGAATCGGTGAGAATACCTCCGCCTCGACCCCTATTGACTCGTCATACTCCGTGCGATACCGGGAATTTGTAAGCATCAGGTATGCGAGCATGAGGTGATGGAGCTCCGCCTCCGCGGCTGGATCGACCGCGCGACGAACTTGAGTCTGCCCGGCAAGCCGCCAGTACGCCGCTGTGATTAACTCGAGCGGCGCAGTGGGCTGTACCTGCAACACTTCATAGCAGGTCATACCTCGCGCGACTTCTTGAGTCTCCATCAGGACTTCAATTTGACAGATAGGTGAAGAATCTAACGGCAACTGGTCCGAGTGTAATTATAAAGAACGTGGGCATGATAAGCAGGATGAGCGGGAACACGAGCTTCACCGGCGCCCGGCGCGCGATTTCCTGGGCGCGGAGCCTTCGACGAACACGAAGACTCATAGCTTGAGCTCGGAGCACGCGACCAAGGCTGGTACCGAGCTGTTCCGCCTGCACGACCGCGTGGACGAAACTTTCGAGCTCCTTCACGCCGGTCCTTGTAGCCATATCTTCGAGCGCCTCTCGGCGCGGCCGGCCCATCGCCACTTCACGCAGCACCTGAGCGATCTCCTGGCCCAGGGGCCCCTGGAGCTTCTCGGCCACCTGCCTGAGAGCGGCGTCCAGACCAAGGCCAGATTCGACGCACACAGTGATCAGGTCAAAGGCGTCAGCAAGCCGCTTCCAGATGGCGCGCTGACGCGAACTGACCGCGGTCTTTAGCACAAATAGAGGGATCATGAACCCGAAGCCAGCGAAGACGAGGGCCAGGAGCACGATCAGGAACGTAATCTCCACGCCAGCCATCGACATGAATGCGATGAACGCAAGCGGGAATAGAACCATTGTCGTCAACAGGACAGCAAAGAACGATCCTGTAGTCATCGGACTGCCCGCCGTGACCAACTGCCGCGATACGCGCTCGACAAAGCTGTGCGGCATGATGATCATGAAGGCGTTGACGATCCTGCCAACCACCGGAAGCATTACCCGGTCCCCAAATGGGGCATCAACACCCGCCGGTCCGGCGGAAGGAGCCATCCGGCCGAGACGGGCTTCCGCGGCGTTGCCACGCAGACCGGCCATCCAGAGCAACCCGGAGCTGACAAAGATAAAGGCAGCCGCGGCGCAGACTAGTGCCAGCAACATTTCTCTTCCCCCTTCCCTACACGTCTAGAGTCAAGATTCGTCGAATCACGAAGAATCCGATTATCTGCAATATTGCTGCGGTCGCCAGCAGGATTCTGCCGAACTCCTCTTCCCAGAGAACCTTCATCAGGTCGTATGCGATCAGAGAGAAGAGAAAGAACAGGATGATCGGGTATATCGAGAGGATAATACCGGTCAGCCTCTGCGAGGCCGTCAGCGCCCGGATCTCTCCCTGGAGCCGTTCCCTCTCCCGAATGGTCTCGGCAACGTTGTCGAGAATCTCGGAGAGGTTCCCGCCCGTCGTGCGCTGGACTAGGATTGAGGTGACCATCATGTCGATGTCGTAGCTTCCCGTTCTTTGTGCGACGAGGCGCAGGGCCTCATCCTGCTTGGCACCCAGTTGGATGTCCTGGAGGAAGCGTTCGAACTCGTCCCTGATGGGGGACTGTAGCTGCTTGTTGGCCATCTCAACGGCCTGAGTGAACGCGAACCCCGAACGCAGCGAGTTCGCGATCAATTGGAGGGCTTCGACGAGTTGAGCGTTTATCGTGTTGATCCGGCGCCCGCGAAGCATCCCCGCGTACCACGCCGGAATCATCCAGCCGACAAGCGCTAAAGCGATCGCCAGGACGAACCCGAGCATCGAAGCGCCGGTCAGCAGGAGGGCGAGCACTGCCAGTAGTGTCCCGAGGAGCAAGCGCAGCAGGACGTACTCGCTCACCTTAAACGCCAGGCCGGCACGCTGTAGGTCTACGGCCGCCCGAGCCGCCCACGTGCTGTTGGCTACGGGCTGCATGAACCCAAATGTGCCCGATTCGCGACGCAAGACCCCGGTAGCATCCGGGCCCTGAGTGGGTGAAGGAGCCAGGGAGCCTATGCGTTGCTCCACCACTCGGTTCCCGGGCACGCGCAGGAACATGTAGAGCGCGAAAAATACCACGGCAGCGAAGACCGCAAGAGCGGCGAGAAATTCAATCATGGCTATGCCCACCTGCCTGTCAACGGGATGATCGTTTCCAGTGGAATACCCGCCTGGGTAAACCTGTCCGCGAACGTCGGGACGATGCCGGTGGGAATCATGTCGCCGATAATCCGGCCGTCCTGCTCGATGTGTGCTATCTCGAATTTGAACAGCTCCTGCATCGTGACTGTGGACTCTTCCATCGCCACGACTTCGTGAATGCTGACCATCCGGCGGGAGCCGTCCGCGAACCTGCTCAGCTGAACAACGAGGTGGAACGCCGACGCCATCTGCTCACGAATGGCCCGCGAAGGCAGATCGAAGCCGGCCATCAGGACCATGTTTTCGATTCGCGCAAGAGCGTCCCTGGGTGAGTTGGCGTGCACCGTCGTGAGAGAGCCTTCGTGACCCGTGTTCATGGCCTGCATCATGTCGAATGCCTCTGAACCACGAACCTCGCCGACGATGATCCTGTCGGGACGCATGCGCAGCGCGTTTCTGACCAGGTCACGCTGAGTGACCTCGTTCTTCCCCTCGATATTTGGCGGCCGGGCTTCCGAGGCTATGACGTGCCGCTGCTGCAGTTTGAGTTCGATCGGGTCCTCAATAGTAAGGATGCGTTCCCTCTCGGGAATGAACTCGGAGACCGCGTTGAGCAGGGTTGTCTTCCCGGTACCGGAACCGCCGGAAATCACGACGTTCAGCCGCAAGCGGATGCAGGCCCTCAGGAAGTCGGCTACCTGCTGCGACATCGTCTGGTTCGAAATCAGGTCCTGGGTATTGTATTTGTCAGGCCGGAACTTTCTGATCGTGACCGTGGGCGATCGTGGGATCAGCGGCGGGATGATGATGTTGACACGAGAACCATCGCTCAACCGTGCGTCAACAAACGGCGAGGACTCGTCCACGCGCCTGCCAAGTGGTGCGATAATCCGATCGATCACCAGCATGACGTGGTCCTTATCGCGGAACCGCAATGCGGACAAGTAGATGATGCCGTCACGTTCGAAGTACACCTCGTCCGGCGCGTTCACCATCACTTCTGAGATCGACGGGTCGTTGACCAGGGGTTCCAGCGGCCCGAGGCCGATGGCATCATCGATGACCCGCTTGATCACCATCTCTTTTCGCTCGCCGTATAGCTGCGGCGCGGCGTCAGCGACCAGCTGACGGGTTGCCGCGCCGACGGCCTCACGGCCGCGCTCGGCGCCGAGCTTTTCGACCGCTTTCAGGTCGACTTCCTGGATGAGTCGCTTGTGGATCAGCGTTACGAGTGCCTCATCCTCTGGAGACAGCGGCGCATACTCTTCCGTCGCCTCCATCCCTTTCGGGAGGTTGAATGACCAGATATTAGAGTCGTCGCTCTGGGATTCTTCTTGCTGAAGCATCACCTAACTCCCCTCTGGGGCTGCTGCTGAAGCGGGTTCGCTGCCCCCTCTTGTTAAGAGCCGACGCAGAGGCGCCTGTTTGGTACCCGCGGGCTTCACCGCAGTGCCCGTGCCCATGAGGGCCTGCGCCAGCTCAGTTATACTCTTTGCTCCCCTTGATTCAGGGTGTGAAAGCACGGCCGGGCGTCCAACCTGTCCATCCAGGCGCACCTGCCGGTCATAGGGTATCGACCAGAAGAACTTTCGCCCCAGCACTTCCTCGATCTTGCTCGGCCGAACCGAGTCGTCCGGAGATGTCACGTTGATCATCAGGCGAATCCGCGAGTCCGGGAACGATAGCTGCTGCAGCGTCTCAAGGCCGATCACAGAGTTGTTTATGCTCGAGAAGTCGGAAGACGTAACCCAGAGGACGATATTGCCCTCTTCCAGGGCCGCCAGCGAAAGATCATTCAATGCGCCAACGGTGTCGATCACGACGACATCGAAGCGCCGCGCAAGCAGGTTTACAGCTTTACGAAAGCGGTCCGGCTGCACCGAGCGCCACAGCAATCCCTCCCTTGGCGCCGGCAGTACCCAGAGGCCGCTGCTGTGCCGGATCAGGTACTCGGTCACGTTATCCCGCTCAATGGAGTCGGAATCGCGAACGAGGTCAACGATCGTCCTCTCCGGTCGCAGGTCCAGCATTCCGGCCACGTCTCCGAAGCTATTGTCGGCGTCGACCAGCACAGCGGACTGTCCGAGCTGGGAGGCAAGCGCCACGCCCAAGTTGGTGGCGACCGTGCTCTTCCCGACGCCACCCTTGGCGCCAAACACCGTAATAACAAGCCCGCGCGGACCAAGCGCCTTTGCCTGCCCGCTTAGCCGAAGCCGCCGACGCTCCTCGGCCTCCAGGACCGAACGTACGGCGTCGAGCACCTTGTCAGGTGTCGCCGGCATCGACAGGAAGTTCTTGGCCCCGGCAAGCATGGACAGACGGACAACCTCCACGCTGTCCTGCCAGCCGTACGCGATGATCGGCGTTTCCGGCAGGACGTCGAGCAGCGCCTCGATCGTCTGAAGTGACCGCTCAGGCGGATTGCCTATGCCGCAAACGATGACGTCCGGCTTGGCGTCCGACGCGAGGGACACAGCCTCTGTTCCCTGGCCCGCTTCGCCGGCAACGGCGAGCTGGACCTGCTTCACAAGGCTCTTGACCTCGAAGCGGGCCTTCGGGTCCTGGTCAACGATGAGTACCTCAGGAACCCTGGCCATCAGTTACCTCCATCCTCTATCAAACACATGTCGGGTCGCCTGACTAGAATTGCTGCCCACACACGTCAAAGACAGTCTTTTGCTCGGCCGGGGGCTCGCCGTATCCACGGAGTGAAAGCCAGACCCGGTCTTCGTTGTCATTTGCCTGGGCACAAACGAGGTTCGCCGCTTGCTCGGCGGTGACAGCTAGAGTAACACTGTTGGCATCCGGTTCTTCGTCCACATTGTCCGGCACCTGGCCGCTTGTGGTCGCCGAGCTGGAATTCTCGCTGTCCACCTGAGCCGAAGGCTCCTGAGCCTGCTGCGCCACCGCCAGGACCTCGATGTCCTGAAGGATCAGCAGCGAGATCGCGACGTCGTCCGTGTCAATGCTCGGATCATTTTCCTGGGTCCCGGAGACGTACACGTCCACCCTATTCCCCGGGCGGAGGAGGCCGCCGACTGCGCGAACCTCTTCGACCCCAACTGCAAAGCCCCTCATTCCGGGGGGAACCACACCAGCTGCGCCTTCCACGTCGTTTTCGGCTCCGACCTTCCCGGCAGCCAGCTGCTCACCCTTGTAGATCTTGACGCGCGCCGCTTCGCCGACAACCGCGGTGGTGTCGGTGGAGGCGCCGTTGATCAGCTCATCATCCGGGATCGCCTTCATCTCTACCATATCGCTAGCGATGACCGTACCGGCGTCGATGTCCTGGTTGGCGACAACCACGCTGGTCGAGCCACCGCCGGAAACGGTGCCACCGTCATCATTGTTCTGGGAAAGAGCGACGAACACGAGCACCGCCGCCACCAGACCCGCACCCAGTGCGAGAAATAGCAGCATGCGATTGCCGCGGCTCATAGCCATTTCTTGCAATCTTGCCATTTTGAACCTCCCCTTACTCTACTAATGTGATGCCGAAAATTGTTGTCGAGTCAGTCGGCGCACTTACGCCGCCCTGGTTGGTTACTACGAGCTTCACGAACTGTCCCCACACAACACTGTGACCGGTGCCTCCGCCACCGGGAGGAGTCGGCGCAGGTGTCGGAGTCGGCACGGGCGTCGGTCCAGGCGGCGGGGTGGGCGTGGGCGTTGTGCAATTCTGCTGCTGTCCATGCGGAGTGCCATGATGGCACGCGGCGGGCGCTGGCAGCGGGCCCAGTTCCGGAGCCGATACGTACAGGTCGTCGATCGTTCCCTGAGTCGACGTCTTCTTCTTGCGGTCGCACTCCGGGTCGAGCTGGGACTGACTTGTCACAACCACGCCCTCCGGCGTGCAACCCGCCAGGTAAAATCCCGCGAATGCGACGATGGGATAGCCGGTGTTGCCCGGACTCGGCGGGTTCTCAAGGACCACGATAGTCACCAGGCGTGGGCTAATCTGCTTGCCCTCGGTGGATAGATCGCAGTCGCGTCCTTCGTAAAGGCCCGTGGGTCCACTCCCGGACAGGAGCTGCACCGTTTCGTCGAACTCGTCGAGGCCGTCACCGTCGCCGTAGTTGGCGTCGCATTCGCCGTCCCTTGATACACGCTTGAACACACCATCCAGCACCTTGGCGGGGTTGCCTGTTTGAACGGCAACGCAGTCGTACCATGGACCCTTCTTCGCTGGGTCACAGTTGCTGCCACCGTTGATGAAGCAATTGCCGGATGCACCCCACTCAATCAGGTTTTCGATATCCCCGGAGCCGCCGGATGCACTGCAGTAGTCACCGGGAGCCTGAAGGTCGAGCATTCCCCTCGGGTTGCCGCCCTGCGCTCCCAACTCAAGCGGACAGAAGGTCGTGAAAATGGGCTTCTCCTGCGAGTCAAAACAGGGGCCCGGGTTGTCGTCTATCTCAAACGGTATAACTCCTCCGAGTCCAGTCGCAGCGCCGGCGCAGGCCTTTGCGTGCGCCTGAATGTCCGGATCGTCGACGATGCCGAAGATGCTGAAGAAGAGCGACGTCGATTCGTGCGTCACGTCTACGGTTACGGCATCGGGCGCGCCCTGGTTGAAGCAACTGTCGTTGACGACGACGTTGTCGACGACAAGATTCTCGGTCTCGTCATTGTCCGCGGCCCATTCGTCCACGGCGTTGTGCGCGGCTGCCGCGCCACCCATCTTTGGGAGGAGCTCCCAGGCGCCCGCCAGGGAAGGGAAATCGGCGTCGGTTTGGGCGCCCCTCTTTTCACTCAGCCACAGACCGACGTCGACGGCCAGCGCACCAACAAAGAATATGACCGTCATGGCGAGGACGAGCATCATCATCGCCTGTCCACGCTCCCTGACGGACTCCTTCAGACGAGCCGGTCGCGTCAGCATGAGTTGGCCCCCTGCACGGAGGTCTCAAGCCTCGCTTCAGCGGATGGCGTCATTTCGATGTCCAACCCGCCGGCATTCACACCGAACACTGAGAGAAGCTCACCGCTCCCCACTGTGAACTCGTAAACGTATGTGCCGCTGACCCGCACACTGTCTCCAGCGTTCCCTGGATTGCCATTCCCATTCTTGTCTACGTAGCAGACTTCGACGTCGAAGACGCCCGGCTCTTCGCCTGCAGCATCCTTGATTTGAGCGATGCTCTGGCCCACGGCGCCCTGGCGCGCGCCCTCTCTTACGTCGTGCTGGATCACGCCGCGCTTGTCCAGCGCCAACCCGAAATCAACGATGACGAGCATGAACACGAACATAAGCGGTAGCACCAGGATCATCTCGATGATCGCCTGCCCCCTCTCCCCACGGCGCAGAGACAGGCGATTAATCGTCGACCGCAGCGCGGGCGCAAGCACCCGGGCACCGAACCGCCATGCAGCCGCGACGATCAGCGTGATCAATTCCACCAACAAACGAGCGACTAGCATTCCGGCGCCGCCTGCACGACTACTTCGAGTCTCGATTCCGCAGAAGGACTCATATCGATACTCCACCCACCCAGATTCATCCCGAAGAATGAACCGCTCGCCACGAAGAACTCATATGTAAAATCACCGTCAACCCGGACCCTGTCTCCCTCGTTGCCGGCATCGCCATTGTTATCGCTGTCCACGTAACAGACCTCGACGTTTGATGTCGTCAGCAACCCCTTGGACTGGCGCCACGTAAGATCCTTCGTTTCGGCGATGGTCTTGCCCGTGGCCCCGTACCGCGCTCCTTCTCGGACCGCGTTCTGCGCGATCTGGCGGCGGTCGAGTGCGATCCCGAAATCAACGATCAGCAAAATGAAGATGAAGATCACCGGGAGCACAAGGACCAGCTCCAGGAGGACCTGTCCCCGGTCCGACTGGCGAGACAACGGCACTGGCTCCAGTGCGGGCTTGAGACGCGGTGCCCCCTGCGAAGCATCGCGGCCCGAGATCGAACTGGAGAAACTGGACCACAACCTGGCGAGATCAATCCGGGCGAGCGCCGCCACCAGCGCCGCGACGGCGATTGCTCCGAGTACATCCATCACGTAGTGCTCGCCGGAGAAGACGACTTCCACGGCGACAAGCCCGGAATATGCGGCGAGAGCCAATCCCGGAACCTTCCACCCCTGGCGCAGGCACCAGAGTCCCTGGACGAGCGGAAGCGCCACGTGCAGGCTCGGCATGGCTGCGAAGGCGTTGGAGTCCTGGATTTCGCCGGTTTTCCAGGCGATCAGCCTGGTAACGTCATCGCTGGCCATCCAGGGCGGCTCAAGCGGGAAGAGCGCGAACACCGTCAAGGCCACGGCGTAAAGGCCTATCATCCAACGGATGAGTGATCCAAATCGGCCCGGCGCAAGAAAGGTAACGGCCACGGGCAGCGCGAACCAGCACACCGCAAACCAGGAGGCGTGCACGGCCACCGATGCCCAGGCGAGGCCATCCGGCCAAAGATGCAGGATGTGCGCCTGGAGCCATGCGCTTGGAAGCGTCCCGAAGAGCAGGGTCTCGACTTCTGCCCCATGGACCGGGAACCCGGCGCCGTCGGCACGGGCGCGAAGCGATGCCGCCGCCACTATCAGCGCGATATACGCCCACCACCAAAAGGCGAGTGAGCGCATGTTCTTCAATCGCGGCGAAGCCTGGCGGGGAGCTCGGTCGCGGCCTGCGGCCCGCGCTTGGGTCAACTCCACAGGACCGACCCAACGTCTCGGAAAGTGGCAGACAGGGAGAGCACGCGCACCCTGCTCGAGTCGAACAAAGCCCCACGCGTGCGCGCGAGAACAGTACCAGCAGTCTTCAGCCGGGCGCTGTGCGCCCGCGATGCTGGTGGCAGTCCGTTCAAACCCTCAACTTTGACTTCCACAGCCCTAAATCCCCCCGAGAAACAGCCTAGTGGGGGGCGGCGAAAACGCCGGCCCCCCATCAGTCTGATTGATTGCGATCCTTAGAAGGGGTCGCAGTCGGTGCCGCTGTCGAAGTCGACACAGCGGCCGACACCGCTGAACAGGTCGTTCAGGGCGCCGGTGAGGACGGCCACGCCAACGCCGATGATCGCCAGAGCGATCAGGCCGCCGAGCATGGCGTACTCAATCAGGTCCTGGCCGCGCTCGCTCTGCGGCAGGTGAGCCCGAATCCAGGTCACGAGAACTGTAAGCATTTGGTCCTCCCTTTTTTGAGCTTGCTTACTTGCAACTAACCGATAACAAAGTTAGATTGGGGCATCGCCCCCGGGTCCTCGACGGTCTCGCCTGTTACCAGGAATGCGGACCTGTCGCCCCTCCGCTCTTCCGAAGAAAAGCACTTGTCGACCTTGTAATTATCGTAAAGATGGCCGTTTTGAAACGGCGTATGAGAGGTCACAGAAAACAGTTAGAATCCCCCTCACGCCCGCCGAATGGACTACATGCAGTCCGTGCTCGAATCGAAGTCGATGCAGTCGCCGATCCCGCCGAAAAGGTCGGTTAGCGCGCCGGAGAAGCCGGCGAGTCCGGCCACCATCAGCGCCAGGGCAACGACTCCCCCCAACAACGCGTACTCGATCAGGTCCTGGCCACGCTCGTCCAGTGGCAACAGAGCACGAATAATGAATCGTACCGACGTGAGCATCCCGTCCTCCCTTAATCCGCTTTCGCTCACCCGGAGCCGCACCCCATTCCGGCGCTTCGGGCACTTGTTATTGTAAAGAAGACGCCCGATTTGCCGCGTATGAGCGGCAACAGAAAGCTGTTAGATCGGGGTGCTGGGGTTGAACTAGACGACGGCGCAATTGGTGGCGCTGTTGAAATCAACGCAGCGCCCAATACCGTCGAACATGTCTGTAATAGCGTCAGAGTAGGCCATAATGGCGACGCCAGCGATGGCCAAAGCGATCAGGCCACCGAGCAAAGCGTATTCGACGAGGTTCTCGCCTGCTTCGCTTCGAAGGAAGCTGAGGAACCAATGAATGATCAGCGTGCTCATGGCTCAACGCCGATCTGGGCCTGGCGCGGGGGCGGGGTAGGCACGGGGCTAATCACCTCATAACACTTGCTATTGTACCGACATTCACGCCAAGCACGCGAGATTCCATTCCCCTAGGACTCCCCCATCCGAGGCGTCAATTTTTGGGACGAGCGCTCGTGGAATATAAGGCGGGCCGTTCCTATCTGCAACTGGTCACCGTCCTCCAGCACCGCCCAGGTGGTGGCTCTGCCGGATACCTGGACAATCCCCATGCGAGAGAGGTTGTGCAGCATGAACCGGCCTTCACGCCTCCAGATGCGGACACGCTCCCAACCGGTTGTGCTGCCGTCCGGCAGCTGCACCGCACAATCTGCCGTGAAACCCACGGTCACGGGCGAGTCACCTAGAGGGAACGTCTCTGTAGATACTCCCTCGAGGCTGAGGAAGGCGTCCGGATCCGTTGGCTCAGGCGCGGCAATGGGCGGGTAGAGCTGCGCGGTCGGCTGCTCCTCGATGCGCCTGAACTCTATCTGCTCCACAACGTATGCCGGTTTGCGCCTGCGTATGAAGAACACGCCGGCGAGGCCGGCTGCGGCAGCGACCAGCAACAAGAGCACTCCGGGAATAAGGAACCCGGACCCTCCGCCCGATTCTTGTTGCGGGACAGGTGTTGCCACGACAGTCGGTGGGTTCGTAGCCGGCGGTTGCGTGGGCGCTACCGTCGCTACCGCGGGGAGAGTGAGCGCCGTCTGACCGGCGGCAACAACGCCACCAATGGTGACCGCGATCTCGAGTGCACCCTGCGATCCGGGTTCGATGTCGCTCGCGTCGATCGTGACTACATACTGTTGACGAAGGATCGATCCGATGTCCTGGTACAGCGCCGTGAGTGTGTCGGGTGTGGGTGCCAGCACAAGCTTGCCGCCCGAGGCATCGGCGAGCTGTTGAAGATAGGCCTGGTCGATCGTCTCCCCCAATCCGACAACAAAGTAGGGCGCGCCGCTGGCTTGAGCCGCGTTCAGAGAAGCCGGTGCATCTACTTGGCTGACGCCGCCGAAGTCAACCCCGTCTGAAAGCAAGACCACCGCCCGCCGAGGAAGGGTGCTGGACGCGGCTAGCCCCGCGCTGTCCGCTACTGCCTGATAGAGCGCCGTGTCGCCCTGCGCTACAAGCGAATCGATCGTGGTGATCGCTGCCTGCTTGTCCGGGGTGAACGGTAGTAGAACCCGGACATCGTTTGAGAAGGCGATGATTGCAACCTGGTCTTCGGGGCCCAATTGGCCGACGAGGGTCTTTCCCGCCTCCCTGGCCGCGGCAATGGGCTCCCCGGCCATACTCCCACTAGTGTCAAAGGTGAGGACCACCGAGATGCCCAGACCCGGATCACTAGCGCTCGCAACCGACGAAACGGGAAGAGGCTGACCGTCCGCGGATGCTTTGAAGGCGTCCTGTGGCAGCCCAGTTACGGGGCGTTGTGAACCGTCAACGACCGTGACAGTCGCCCGCACCTCAGGGTAGCCTCCAGTATCAACAGTGTTGACGTGGACGGTGAACGCTTGCTGGGAGTGCGCTGGTAGGACCAGCGCCGAGCCCAGTACGAAGCTCACTATGAGCGCAAGAGACAACCTCAACACGGGTCACCAGTCCGTCAGATTTGAACGGACGACGAGACGCGCTCGGCCCGGATGTACGACCACCGCGGGAGCGACAAGAAGAGGTCCGTTGAAACGCCGCGCTCGCTCTCCAGCCATAGCCTGCAACCGTGCTGTTCAGCGAGGCTCTGCACGCGCGATAGGCCCGTGGAACCCTCGCGATCCGACTGCGGCGAGAACAGCTGCTGGATCTCTCGCCTGGTCAACTCGTCTCCCGGGTACGACACGCAAATGACCGGCTCGCCTTGTTCAAGATAGGCGTGTACGGTCACGCTGCCGTTGCTGGGCGTGTGCCTGGAAGCGTAGTCCAATAGTGTGGCAAGGATTCTCTTGAGCTTGATTGGGTCAGCCCGGACGCTCGACGCGCCGTCCTCAAGGTTGATGACGAGGCGCTGACGTCGCTCGGTCGCCGCAGGGTAAACCGTGACGGCCGCTGTCTCGACGGCCTCCTCAAGGTCAACGATGGAGAGCTGGAGCTCTTGATTCGAAGCGGCGTCCAACTCGCTCGTAAGCTCTGACAGATAGTGTGCGAGCACGGAAATCGTACGCACCGCTTCGTGTGCTTCCTCGTGGTCACCCGACTCTACGATCCCCTGCCTGAGCGACTTCAGGAGGTACTCGATGTCGTGTCCAAGCCCGGCCACAGCCTTGCGCCAGTTATCGGAATCGCTCGTCTCCCAGAGAGACCGCTGCTCCAGGAGATTTACCAGCGATGCCGCCGGCAGGACGGCGTGATCAAACCCGCCTGAATCGAGGAGCACGCTCGCTTCTTCAAGATCTTCGACAAGTGAGACCCCGTGTCCGAGCCCACGCAGCTGACCGAGCACGGGCTGGGCTTCCTTCTTCAGAGCGACGAAGAGTATCCGCTTGGGCTCGTCGGCAGGCTTCAAGTGTAGGCCGCCCTGGCGCCCTGGGCCGCAGCGGCGACAGTGCGTGGCTGCTCAACAACCAAGCGGTAACCAACGCCCCATTCGGTCATGAGCAGGGACGGATTGCGAGGATCCGCCTCAAGCTTTTGCCTGAGGTACCCCATGTAGAGTCGCAGGTAGTGCGAGCAATGCCGGAAGTCGGTGCCCCAGACGCGTTCAAGAAGATACGCGTGGCTGCAGGCTTTGCCCGTGTTCTCGGCAAGCACGTGGAGCAGTCGGAACTCTGTCGGTGTTAGCGGGACGACCGTATCTCCCTTGCGCACCTGGTGCCGTCCAAGGTCTATCTCCAGTTCGCCCAGGGCCATTACCCCGTGGCCCTCGTCCTGGCGGCGGCGCAGTACGGAATTGAGACGAGCCGTCAGCAAGGCCGGGCTCACCGGCCTGGTGAGGAAGTCAGCCGCTCCAGCCTCCAGGTACCAAACGAGGTCTTCGCCGGGATGACTATCGCCGATCACAAAGATCGGTATCGGAGCCACGCGCTCCAGGAGCTTGAAGACTTCCCGTGCGCTGGCCCTGAGGTCGAGCACGACAGCATCGGGTTTGAATGCGATGAGAGATCGCAGGGCCAGCGTCACATCCCCGGCGCTCGGCCCGGCTTCGAATCCGTAAAGACCCAGGCGGAACGCCAGGGCCTTCGCTTCTTCTGGTCTCTCCCCAACGACCAGAACGCGGTGCATATGTTCTCCCCGTCTTCGCTAGCACGCGAACGTAAAGTTGTACGTTCAACCATATCTGAGATAAGTTCAGATGTGGTAAAGAGAGCAGATAGAAAATTGTTAGAATTCGGGGGCGAGGCCTAGGCGGCGGCCGGTTCGAAGCGATACCCGACACCCCACTCGCTCAACACCATCTTGGGGTTCTTCGGGTCGGTCTCGATCTTCGAACGGAGGTACTTCACATACAGGCGAAGGTAATGGCGGCAGTCCACATATTCCGGGCCCCAGACATTGGCGATGAGCTTGGCGTGACTGACAGCCCTCCCTGTTTCCTTGACGAGGACCGTAAGTAGCCGGAACTCCATCGGCGAAAGCTCGATAACGTCCCCTCGCCTGTAGACCTTGTGCTCGTTGAGGCGGATTTCAAGGTCTCCCGCCACCAGCGTTTCCGTGTGCTGCTGCTTGATCGGAGCGTCCGCCGTGCGCCTCAACACTGCCCGAAGACGGGCATTCAGCTCAACAGGCCGGATGGGCGTTACGAGGTAGTCGTCGGCGCCGGCCTCGAACACCCGCACGATATCCGCCTCTCGGGAACTCGGCGAGCAAACGACCACGGGAACATTGGACACCTGGCGAAGGCCCGAGCAGAAGCTGAGCGCCTGCTCATCCGGCCTCGAGCACGACACCAGGACGAGCTCTGGCTTAAGTTGTTCCAGCGAACGGCTAATATCTGAGAGCTGAGGAAGACATTGCACCGTGAATTCCTCGCTGTTAAGAGCGTCGGCAAGGTGCTCTGCACCGGTGCCGTCGTTGTCGATATGCAGTACTCTGGTCACTCGCGTTCCTCATCCCCGGGGCTAGAGCCGGATGTGCAATTGCAGTATTGCGATTCTGGAGCGTGCTTCCCTTATATGACAGACGACAAGAGGTGTCAATCTGTTATTGTAAGTTTGTATACACAAAATGATAGGGAATATGACTCGCGTCACTCAGTGACCAAGTCCCAGCATCCAATTCAACGCTGAAGTAAGGGCTGAGGACTCGGGGCGCAGCAACAAGATGCTGAATTATCAGCCGATCTTACAAACGCAGCATTCGCCACGAGAGCGTCTAGCCGCCCAACCCCTGGGCTACCAGGGATGCGTATAGCTGCGCTCCCTCCGGGCGCAGGTGAATCCCGTCACTCGAGAAGAGCTCCGGGTGTCCGGCCGCCATCCCATGCCAGTCAACCAGGACCGCGGAGGAGTATCGTGACACGGCGTCGGACAGGACGGAGTTGTTGGGAGCCTCCCAGTCACGTGGCACGATGAGGTTGACGAACACGACGCGATGGACACCCTGCAAGACACCCATCATCGCGTCCACTTGTCCGGCGTTGATCGGCCCGTTGTTGCCCAGGTGCACGACAACAATGTCCCCGAGCGTGCCCGCGTCACGGCGCGCGGCGAGAATGTCGGTTCCCACGCTGAACTGCCGCGAGACCGCGGCATCTATCTCAATGTTTCCCACTGACTGCATCTGCGGAACTGCACCAAGCATGACAGAGTCCCCGACCGCGAATATCCGGGTACCGGTCGACACAGGTGGCGGCGGGGGAGGAGTCACCAGGGGGTGCGGAAGCGCCGTTGGTTGTGACGTGGGCTGCACCACCGGGACATTCGTGCGTGGCGGCGAAGCAGGTGCCGGAGTAGTCGTTTCTGCTGCCGGAGAGGGAGTAGGTGTTTCCGACCGCCGGCGCCCGGCGCCGGCTATCTCTCGTTCGAGTTGGTGATCGCCAAGAACGGACACAAGTGTGTCCGTTCCGATTGACCAGGACACCGTTTGGACTGACTGAGCCGAAGTGGTCGGTGGCCCCGCAGGACGGTCCGCGGCAGCAACGTTCAACGCCAGCGCAATGACCACCCCGGCGGCGCAACCAACCGCAACCGCATGGCCAAGACCCCGCCAGTTCCTTGTAGCCTCCCGTACAACCTTCTTCCCGATCGCAGGGAAATCGGCATGTCTGGCGGACACTTCCACAAACCTGTAGGATGCCGCGGCCAGGGCCAGCGTTAGCACCATGCGAAACACGAATAGCGGCACGCCATCGATTGGTACATCTTGATGGGGCCGGGTCAGCGCAATGACAGGCCAGTGCCAGAGATAAATGCTGTAGGAGCGCAGACCGATCCAGATCAGTGGCCCCCACGAGAGTGCTCGACCGAGGGCGCTGCGAGCACTCAGGGATGCCACAACCACAGCGGTGACGGCGGCCGTCACGAGGAAACCGCCTCTGTACAAGAAGTCGGATGAGTCCTTCAGGAGAAGAAAGAGCGCGACGAGACCGACCGCCGCAATCACTGCTTCCACTTCGAGCAACCGGCTTCCGCGCCGGCCCGGACTCCACACGAAAGCCAGGAGAGCTCCGATAAGTAGGGCCGCCGCGCGAGTGTCCGTCCCGTAGTACACGCGCGAGGCATCCGATCCCGGCTCGTATAGCGCCGCCATGAGCGCAGTGGATGCGAAGATACCGCCGGCCAGTACCGCGATGGCAGCTTTAGCCCCACCCAGTCGCAGGCTAACCAGGCAGACAATCGGCCAGATCAAGTAGAACTGTTCCTCTACAGCAAGCGACCACAGGTGCCGGAGCAGATCGGGGCGCCCAAAGCTCTCGAAATACGACTCTCTGTCGACGATCAAGTACCAGTTCGTAACGTAAGCCGCCGATGCCACCACGTCCTCTCGCAGGCGGACGACTTCCCCAGGAAGAAACACCACACAGAAGGCGAGTAGACCCAGGAGAAGAACGCCGACGGCCGGTAGCAGCCTTTTCGCGCGACGCAGCCAGAACCCGCCGAGGTCAATGGTGCTCTTTCCGTGCCACTCTTGTAGTAGCAGGCACGTGATCAGATAGCCGCTGATTACGAAGAAGACGTCCACGCCCAGAAAGCCACCCGGAAGGATTCCCGGAGCTGCGTGGTAGATGACCACGGCAACGACGGCGATGGCCCGCAGCCCATCAATTCCGGGCATGTAGGGAACCCCACGCGAGCCGGACATATGCCTCCCGAGTCTAAGTTGCCAAAATGCTTCTGAACGAGTGCCCTTTGGCTAAAGGGAGACCCTGAAGTTGAATACTATAGGGCGCAAGTCGCACTTGCGAGGCGGCCATCCGAAAGGTCTCCATGTGCCAGTCGGCGTCAACGAATTGTATGACTGCGAGTCTGCCTGTATCAACGCTTGAGCGCGCTCATATGACGGATATGCGCGAAACGCTCCACCGGGCTGGGCAAGTCATCAGAGCCACCAGGGCTTCACAGCCGCGATCGAAGCGGAGAAGACAGTACGATGCCCGGCGGTAGTGCCGCCGGGCATCGTACTTCGGTCAGATTATGCTGGTAGCGGAGTTACATCTGGATAGGGAGCTCGACCTCTTCGTCGGTCCTGCCCATCGTGCAGACCGAATAGATCACTACCACGCAGAGACCAATTACGGCGATAGACCAGAACGGCGCCACGTCAATGAAGCCGATATAGGCGATCGCAGTAAGCCCGGCCAGCACGGCGCAAACGAACCTGGCCCACGTGGCGCCGCGCAGAAGTGCAAATGCGGCAAGGACCACGATGACCCCGAGCACAAGGTGGATAAACCCCCAGGCGCTCGTGTCGAATGCGACCACCGTACCACTGGCGTTGCCGTATGCGTAGTGCTTGTCATCGATCATTGCGCGGAGCCCATTAATGGCCGTCATTGTGCCGGCCATCACCATCATGATCCCCGCGAAGAGGATCCAACCGTTGATTCTCATATGACCCCTTTCAGCCCCCCTCAGCCGCTGAGGGGACTCCGTTGCTCTTAGTCACATGAAGTAACGCACGTCCGAGACCTTGGTTATCACGATAGTTCTCATAAGTCGTCGGCAGAGAGCGGTTCTCGTGCCTCCGTCGAGGCCCATTCGATCCCGGCGAGGTAGAGGAGCGTACCCGCTGCGATAAGGACAAAGCCCCCGGTCGATAGATCCCAAACGAAGAGAAGAAGCGCAGCGGCAACGACGATTCCCAGGAGACGGAGCAGACCAGCGTTTCTGGCCACCCATCCTATGAAACCTCCTCGTTGAATCGGCGCGTCCACGGAGCCAGCCATACCCTCGGTGACTCGCTTTCGTGCCGTCGCTGCTGCATTCGAATCGCTCGCCACCAACCAGATCCATCCAAGGTATAGCGCAAGGCAGATACCGACGGTCAGCAGCACCCGGGACGACGGGTCCGGCCAGAGGATCAAGATCAGACCTGCCACCGCGAGGCCCACCAAACGCAGTGCGCCCGCCCTCTCTTTCACCAGCCCCCCGGTGTCGACTCCCTCCCGCCGCGTGAGACCAGAGCGCACCGCTTGCACGAGCCGCCTGTCTCCGGCCGCAGCTCCGCCGAAAACCATCCCTAACCCCAGCAGGAACACGAAAAGCTCCTGGCGCCGGAAGCTATCGAGCAGGATGTCATAAACCTGCTTCGCGGCATCCTTGCCTTCCGGCGTAGGTGGCCAGGTTGTGGCCAGCTCCTTGACCGGCACCGCCAGGGCGAGAAGCATCAGGCCGGCAACAACCGCAAGCGTTGCCCCAGAAGCGATAACAGCCCGCCGCTTGCTCTTAGCGATCAGGATCGCCAGGAGGAAGACGAGCGCTGTAATGATCGGGACCACTGGATTGAAGTCGTCGAGCCATCGGACGAGATCCCAAAGCCAGGGGTGCTCAGACTCCTCACTTATCACGATCATGCCGGCGTCTTCGGGAATATCCAGCTTGCTCAACGCCTCCTGCCCTCGTTCACCGGCGAGACTCTGAACGACTTGCTCAATGACTGGACGCAAGTTCAGGACGACCTGTCCATTGCTCTCGGACAGCAACGCGCTGTCACTCGTGATCACGGCGTTCACGGCCCTGTGCAGCGTCCTGGCGGAAGTCTCGAGGACCTGTTCAAAACCCGGCGACTGGAGAAACTCCAGGCACAATCGATGTACTGTCTCGCTGACCAAACGAGTGAGCGGGGCAGCGAGAAGTGATGTTGCAGGAGGGGCACCTCTATCATCCTCGAGGTTTTGCAGGCCATCAGCGATGCGCGCCTGGATATCCGTCCTGTCCATGATGACTTCCGTCAGCCGATTGGCGAGAACCAGCTGGACGTCCTCGTTTGTGGCCACGTCGTTCACAGTCTGGACGAACGCGTCTTCATTCTGGATCTCGCGTTCCTGCCAAACGGCGATCGCCGCGGGTATAGAGAGCACACCGCCCAGAAAGATCAGGAAGGCGACTATCAGGAATCGTATTGGCATGGCAAACACCTAGCTTAGAAATTTCCGTCGGATGTATCTTAGCCGACGCCACACGCCGAGGGGCCACGGCAATTGTGGGTACTTTCGTACTTCGTTCGGGCGCTCAGGTATGCTGTGGATCAGCTGACTGCACGCGGTAGCCGATATGTTGACTCGGCACCAACCAAGCATCAAAGCGATGAAAGGCATGTCAAAACACACCCTGAAGGCCGCCACATGATTCGCGCGGTATTCTTCGACGGCGGCGGCGTCATCTCACACTTCGATGAAGAATTGATCCGCACGTTCGAGCGCGAACATGGTCTTCTAGATGGCGACATATTAAAGGCGTTATACAGCGGCCACGAGTGGATCGACGCTGAAAGGGGAGCCATGGACGAAGACGCCTGGCTACGGATCGGTGTTAGCCGTCTGGCGAAGTCAGCGGGACCGGTGGCGTTTAGGGATCTGCGTAATACCTGGGACAAGGCATTTCTAAAGATCGACAAGCAAGTATTTGAGCTCGCTGAGGCCTTATCGAGTACCTTTCGGGTTGGCCTGCTTACGAATTCCTCGACTTCTCAACCAAGGCTCGAAGAAAAGCTAGCGGGGGCGGGCATTCTCCACCCGTGGCACGTCATCGTGAATTCAGCGCAGGAGGGTGTCGCCAAACCAGATTCGCGCATCTATGCAATAGCTGCTCAAAGGATCGGAGCGGCGCCTTCTGAGTGTCTGCACATCGACGACAAATTGGAGAATGTCGTGGGCGCAAAGGGAGCCGGATTCAAGGCGATCCATTACTCCGGGAACTGCGATCAACTCATCCGGTCCCTCGGCGATCTGGGAGTCCACAGCTCAGTTCCGGGATGAGGTGCCGACCGCTGGCCTGTTTGTGGTTGAATGTGCACCCTACCGAGCAGCGTTAGTTGGTCTGGCCGGTACTCCCGAAATCGCGGTGCTTCCCGGAGATCGCGGAGACGCCTTGCTCGCTAGACCATCGGTGGCAGGTCAAGCCCAAGCAGGGCGCGACCTGCCGGCTCGTAGTTCGGCGGCGCCAGCATCACGTGCTGGGTCGCTGCGTGTGCATCCCGCAGGCAGCGCTGGAGGACGCTGCCCTCGTAGATCGACGATCCGCCGCCGAGCGTGTACGCGATTTCGACAGCGCGCAGAGATTCGAGCGCTGCGTGCGCGCAGGCCGCACGGACAAGAGCGCGGTCTCTCGGGGTGATTTCGTCGCCGGCCACGGCCTTTGCCCATATCTCGTCCATCACTTCGTACATCCATGCCCGCGCGGAGCGCAAAATCGCCTCCGCCCTGCCGATCTCGTACTGAGTTAGCGGGCGCTCCGCCAGTTTCGAGCCAATGTTCATCGGCGTCTTGCCGCCCGCCAGTGCCAGCAGTTCATCGATCGCCCGTCGCGCGATCCCGAGCGGGATCGGCGATATCGTGAGCGCCAGAAATCCAAGTGCCGGATAACGATAAGTCGGCGCATCGATAAGCGGCGGAGCGAGGTTGAATGCCAGCATGCGCTCCTCGGGGACAAACACATCGTCGACCTTCATGTCGTGACTGCCCGTCCCGCGCAGACCCGACACATGCCACGTGTCGATGATCTCCACCTCCTCGATCGGGAAGACGGCCATCCTGTACTCAGGGAATGGTGCCGGAGCGCCGTCGGGCTGCGCCACCATGCTTCCGGCCACGAGCATCGTGCAATGGTTGCACCCACTCGCGAACGGCCACCGTCCCGTTACCCTGAAGCCCCCGTCGACCCGGACCGCCTTCCCCCAGGGCGCCTGAGCCCCGCCTGCCACCGCGCGCGGGACGAACATTGATGCAGCAACCGACTCGTCCATGTGCGCTGCGATTATGCTCGTGCCATTGGCTATGCCGACTACCCAGGCGATGGACGCATCGGCCACTGCCAGCTCTTCCAGCACCCGCACCATGGTAGGAATGCTCTCCTGGAGCCCGCCGTACTTCTCGGGGAGGATCATGTCGAAAAGGCGGCTCTCGTGGAGCAGATCCACGATCCGGGGCGGGCACTGCCGCATCCTCTCCGCCTCATCACCCGCCTCTCTTATGGCAGGCGCGATCGACCGTGCGACAGACAGGACTTCGATGTCCGCCGCCGCTGCGGCGCGGTCAGTTGCGGAATTCACCATTGAAAGCCTCCTGGTCGCCCTGAGGATGAACAAAAGAGCAGGGCGCTTGACATCGTCTGATTTTGATTATTTAATGCTAAACGATATGCCGCGTCAAGACCCTCAACTCCCCGCGTTTGAACGGCACCTTCAGGTCTTCCTCGCCCGGCGCGGAACCGACATCGACGCCCAGGCGGCCGTCTTCAACCTGGACCACACAGCGCTCGACGTGTTCGCGACCCTCGAAGGGCTTGCATTACGCCCACACAAGCTGACGCACGCTGGATTCATTCTTCTCATGACCCTCTGGATCACCGGCCCGAGGGAAACTCGGGAACTGGCGGCTGTACTGCGCGTGACCAAGGGCGCCGTCGTCGGCGCCGTCAACACACTTGAGCGCCGCGGGCTCGTCCGTCGGACGCGTTCCGACGTTGACCGTCGCCTCGTGACGTACGAGATTACCACGGACGGCGAGTCACTGATCACCCGCGCTCAGGCTGACTGGCGCGAGCTCGAGGTCGAAGTTACCTCTTCGCTCAGTGTCGAAGAGAAACGGACGCTTGCCGCACTGTGCCGTAGGGTAGCGCACACCGCGAAGGAGTTGCGCCGCGCCCGCGGTTCAAACGGCCCGCGGCTCCCGGATCCTGCCGAGTTCCTGCCCGGAACCATAGAAATGCCAAATAAGCTCCACCCACACGCAAGGAGGAAGCACAATGTCGCTGCATCGCATTAACTCGATCACAATAGGCGTCCCTGACGTCCAGGGCACCGCAGAGTTTTACCGCGACTTCGGCATGACGGAAACCGAACCAGGTCTCTTCGCGACGGCTGACGGCGGTGAGCAGCTACGCCTCACGCACTCGCCGTTGCGTCGCCTGCTTGAGATTTCCGTCGCTGCGGATAACCCGGACGACGTCGACCGCGTGGCTTCGCAGGTCAGTGCGCTCAGCATCGAGGTCAAGCGCACGGATGACGGCATTGCGACGACCGACCCGGGCACCGGTGTTCGAGTCTCGGTCGAGGTAGCGCCGCGTCTCCAGCAGGAACCCGCCTCGCCGCCGGTGTACAACGGCCCGGGCCGCATAGAGCGCATCGGACGCTCGCCGGAGCTCCCGCAGGAGGGACCCATCCCGGGGGCACGACCCAGAAAGCTCGGCCACGTCGTCATCGGCACCACCGACCTTGAGCCGAGCCAGCGCTTCTTCATGGAGGGCCTGGGCTTCAAGTTGAGCGATGCCGTCTCTGACAAGGCCTTCTTCCTCCGCTGTTCGGAAGACCACCACAATCTGTTGCTCCAGTCGGCGCCGCTGCAATTCCTGCATCACACATCGTGGCAAGTTGAGGACGTGGATGAGATCGGGCTGGGTGCCCAGGCGCTCCTTACCAAGGACCCGTCTCGTCACGTGTGGGGATTCGGACGGCACCACGTTGGCTCGAACTTCTTCTGGTACTTCCGCGACCCGGCTGGCAACTTCGCCGAGTATTACTCCGACATGGACTGCATCCCGGACGACCAGGTCTGGGAACCGCAGGTTTGGGACGGTATGCGCTCGCTGTACGCATGGGGCCCGCCACCACCGCCGTCCTTCTTGCGACCGGATGACCTGGCGGAGCTCATGGCGGGGCTGCACTCGCCCCGGAACTAGCCGTGAAACTCGTTACCTTTACAGACACCGGCGGCACCCGCGCCGGCGTGCTCACCCCATCCGGCGACATCGCCGATATCGGCGCCCCTTTACTCGATATCCTGGCGGACGGCACACTGAATGATCGCGCCGCAAGAGGCACTCTTGAACGGGGCCGGTGATTCCGGCCCCTAAGGCTCGGATCGAGGCACCGGTTCCACGGCCGGGCAAAGTGCTCGCGATCGGCCTGAACTACCGCGACCATGCGGAGGAATCGGGACAGCCTATACCTCAGCGCCCGGTCGTCTTCACGAAAGCGACCACCTGCATAGTCGGGCCCGGCGCGCCAATCCATGTTCCGCGAGTCAGCCGCGCTGTGGACTGGGAGGCAGAGCTCTGCTTCGTTATCGGGAAGTCGGCACGCTACGTCAAAGCCGCCGAGGCGAGTGGACACATCGCCGGCTACTGCATCGGTAACGACGTCTCTGTGCGCGACTGGCAGTTCCATTCACCCACCTGGGTGATGGGCAAGTCGTTCGACACCCACGGGCCGATTGGGCCCTGGCTCGTCACTCCGGATGAAGTCGGTGACCCACGCAACCTCGACATCGGCCTGACGGTGAACGGCGAGGAGAAACAGCACTCAAACACGTCGCAGCTTATCTTTGGCATCGGCGAAATCATCGAGTACCTGAGTGCCGGCATGACGCTGGAGCCCGGCGATGTCATATTCACCGGTACGCCGGCGGGCATCGGCGGGGCTCGAAAGCCGCCTGAGTGGTTGAAAGAGGGAGATGTGGTGCGAATCGAGATTACTGGGCTGGGGGTGCTGGAGAACCCCGTCGTTGGGGAACCCGCGTGAGCGACCCGCCCGCGCGGGTCGACGTCCACCAGCATATCGTCCCGCCGCTGTACGCCGAGTGGCTGCGTAAGGCTGACCCCGATAAGGGATTGCCCCGGCCGTCCTGGTCAGTCGAGGACGCGCTGGCCTTCATGGAGGCCAACGGCATCACCACCGGCATTGCCTCGGTATCGACGCCTGGTGTACATGTCGGCGATCGCGCGGAGGCGCGGCGGCTGGCGCGCGCCGTGAACGAGTTCGCAGCCCAGGTTGCCCACGAGCATCCCGGTCGATTCGGGTTCTTCGCCACGCTAACCCTGCCTGATGTCCCCGGCGCCGTCGCCGAGGCTCGCCACGCGCTCGACGATTTGCATGCCGACGGCGTAATCCTGCTCGCCAACGCCCACGGTGAGTATCTCGGCGCCGCCGAGCACGAACCCCTCTTTGCCGAACTCAACGAGCGAGGGGCGGTCGTATTCGTCCATCCGTCAACGCTACCCGGACCCGGGGTGCCCGAACTGCCGGCATTCGCGGTGGACTTTCTGCTCGATACGACGCGGGCGGCCGCCAACATGGTCCGAGCAGGCGCCATGCAGCGGCATCGGAACCTGAAGGTGATCCTCGCACATGCCGGCGGCTTCGTACCATACGCAGCCAACCGCATCGCGACCACGCTCGCGTTCCTTTGCCGGCGTCCGTTGGACGACGTAATGGCCGACCTGCGTGGTTTCTACTTCGACACAGCGCTGTCGTCGCCGAGCGCGCTCCCGAGCCTGCTTGCGTTCGCCGGTGCCGACCACGTGCTCTTCGGAAGCGACTGGCCGTTCGCGCCGACGCCGGTTGCCTCCAGGTTCACAGCGGACTTTGACGCATTCTATGTCGCAGACAGCGAACGTTACCTGATGAACAGGGGGAACGCGGAGCGAATTTTCCCCCGCCTTTCACGGACGGCTGAATGACGATCACCCGGCACTGCAACACTTCCCAGCGTGACGATCGGAGCGCGCAATGAAGCGGCCACAATACGGCCCTACAAATCCTGAAGCGACATACGTCGAACACGCATACGAAGAGCATCTCGCTGACCTCGGTGAAATAGAGATGAACTACGCCGTCGTCCGGTTCGCCGGACTTGCCTGCGCTGCTTCTCATCCCCGGCCAGACCGAATCGTGGTGGGGATACGAGAAAGCGATCCCTCACCTCGACAAGCACTTCCAGGTCTATGCCGTAGACCTTCGCGGCCAGGGACGCTCCACGCGGACGCCGGGGCGTTACACCCTCGATAACTTCGGGAACGACCTGGTACGGTTCATTGATCTCGTTGTCAGGCGACCAGTCATCGTGAGCGGTCTCTCCTCCGGTGGCGTGATATCGGCGTGGCTCTCTGCCTATGCGATGCCCGGGCAGGTCAGAGCTGCCTGTTATGAGGACCCGCCGCTCTTCTCGTCACAAACCAATCCTGCCGTCGGCCAATCGATCCGCCAATCGATCGGACCCGTCTTCGAATTGTTGAACCGGTTCCTTGGTGATCAATGGACTGTCGGTGACTACGAGGGAATGCTCGCCGCGCGCTGAGCGCCTCCCTTCACACTTGCAGCCGCTGGCGGCAATGATGGTCGGCGTCAGGGGACGGTCCATCACAAAACCTGAAGGAGTACGATCCCGAGTGGGGCCGCGCATTCTCTTCGGGAACCGTCGCGGCCAGTTGCGACCACGAGCAGATGCTAAAGGCTGTCAAGTGTCCGGTCCTCTTCACTCACCACTTCCGGATGAGTGGACGAGAATGGCTACCTCCTTGGCGCTATTTCTGACGTCCAGGCGAAACATGTACGCGAGCTCATCGCCGAGTCCGGCCAGCCATGCGAGTACCGATCGTTTCCGACGATGGGCCATCCGATGCACGCGCTGGACCCTTCGCTGTACGCGAGCACGCTTTTGGAGTGGGCGGACACGTTAGACACAGCGACCGCTTGACGGGCTCCGCTCGAAGGCAACCACAGGGAAAAGCGAACTGATGCCGGCACTCGACGACCTGCGTTCACAGCAGTTCTACCATGGTACGAAGGCCGGCCTGAAGCCGAGGGACCTGATCGAGCCGGGGCATGACTCTAATTACGGCAAGAGGAAAAAGGCGGCCTACGTCTACTTGACCGCAACCATGGATGCGGCCACCTGGGGTGCCGAGCTGGCCCTCGGCGAAGGACCCGGCAGAATCTACACGGTGGAACCGACCGGCCCGATCGAAGATGACCCCAACCTGACGGACAAGAGGTACCCCGGCAATCCAACGAAATCATACCGCTCTCGGCATCCGCTCAGGGTTAGGAGCGAGGTCACGGGCTGGCAGGGGCACTCTCCCGAAGAGCTCAAGACGATGAAGGATAACCTTGAGCGACTCAGGCGACGCGGCATTGAGGCAATCGAGGATTGAGCCTGGCGCGTGAGCGAAGAAAGCTCTGGCGCCCCCGGCAGGATTCCGAACCTGCAACCCTCTGCTTAGAAGGAGTCGCTCCATGCTGTGTTACGGCGCACGTGAGCAGCGCCCCGGTTTCAGGGCGCTGCTCAGAAACTAACGCTGCATCACGCAGCCGTTGCGAGAGGCGTCCTGACTGTTGCCTCTAGGAATTTGCTAATAGCAGCGTTGACGAGATCAGGATGGGTAACGGGTCCCATGTGGCCGAGGTCTTCAAACTCGACAACGTCTACGCTCGGCAACGTGTTAATGAGCAGCCGGGCAACGCCGCGTGCTGATGCGGTTGATCGCTTGCCGAGCATGAAGAGCACGGGCACATCCAGCGATCGGAATGCCGCTAGTGGGGTTGGCTCTTTCGATAGCGCGTGCTCCCAACGGCGTATATTCTTGACTGACGCCGCGATGGACCCCTTTCGCTGATCGGGTACCCACTTCCAGGCTCCCTCTCCCATCCAGTAGTCAATGAACCGTTCCGCCGCCGCGTCCACGTTCCCCGCATCCAGACAGGCGCTTGCGTCCGCCGCGACCCGGCGTATTCCGTCCGCCTCGTTTGGCGGAGATGACTCGGCATCGAGCAGAGAGAACAGTGTCGGCTCGTAGATGGCGATCGAGCGTACGCTCTGGGGGGAAGATAGCGCGGCAACCAACGCAACGGCGGCACCGTAAGAGTGACCCACCAGCACATATGGGGAACCCGCTCTTGCCAGGACCGGCTCAATGAAGTTCACCTCGTCGCGAAGAGTGATGATGCGGTCAGATGACCAATCAGGACTCTTCCCGCTGCCATACAGATCTGGCGCGAGTACCCGAAATTCGGGTGCAAGCAAGTCCATCAGACGGTGCCACTGGCCGCCCGTGCTCGCATTTGCGTGCAAAGCGACGACACCATCTCCGGCACCGGCCTCGCGGACGAAAGGTTCTTTGCTGAGCATCCTGCATTCCTCCTTGTATATGGTAAGTACCTAATGATTCGTTAGTCTCACCATAAAGACACCTGGGGATCCTCAACTATGCCGTACGTCACAAAACGCGGCTCTTTTCAAGCCCGTCGCAAACTTGGCTGGCACAGCGTCGGCGTCGGCGGGCGATTTTCGCCCCCCGCCCAGTAGGGCACCGTCGGTCACGACTACCTCGAACGTTGAGCTCTAACGCCGAGCGCCTTAGGCGATTGGGCGTCAACAGCTCGCCAGGGGGTACGCCCTGACAGTCATGCTGCGCAAATGCGACTTAGCGGCTTCGGGTGCGCAGGAGGACCACGAATCTGTATCTGGGGCAGATACAAAATGGCGCCCCCGACAGGACTCGAACCTGTGCACCCGGCTCCGGAGGTAGAACAGTTCCATGCGGCTTAGCGGCCAGTGTGTCACGTCTGCGCCCGGATGCGCCTTAGCTGACAGTTATGGTGCGTAGTCACAAGCGCTGTATCCTCGGTCACTGCTGGCGCCCTTAGTCAGCGTGTTAACGAGATGCCATGTCCTGGCGGCGGGACAGGTCGCTTGCCATGGCGTGCACTTGCTGGGTTAGTTGAAGGATCTGCTCGGACAGCTTGAGCAATTGCTCGTTCTGTTCGTGCTCAAGCTGCACTGTTTCCCATTCGTGGTCCGCGAGCGCCTGGCGCTTGGCTTCCGCCCGGTTCTGCGAAATCATCACGAATGTGCTGAGGAAAATCGCCTCAAGGGAAACGATCATTGTGAGTAGTCCATACGGGTAGGCCTCGATGCTCAGCGCGATCCACAGGGTGAACCAGATGATGTGGACGTAGATGAAGGGCATCGATCCCGCAAGACGCGTGATCGTGTCTGCGACCTGGTTCTCAAAGTTCTTACCACGCTCCTGCAGGAACATCCCGAGAGCGGGGTGTTGAGGCGGCCGGCGAGTCTGGATGCTCATCCGCTTATCGCTCCGCGGATCCTGGGAGAGCATCAAGCGCGTCGGCGCCTGCCAGCGTTCCGATCATCCGTTTTATCCGGTCCTCCTGCTCATGCAGGCCGGAGCGGTAGTCAAAGTTGTCGGTGCCAGAGATCTCGAAGCGCAGTTCACTCAGGTACGCCTCCAGTACTTGCAGCAGGACCTCAGCGTCCTCTTTGTCCAACTTCAACTCGATGGTCATATCCTTCTCCTCCTCTCGTCCTGGCGGTCCCGGTAGTCGTCCCGGGTCATGTGTCGATTACGGTAGTTTCCGCACGTAGTCGTGGCCGGTCCCGCCGAGGGAGGGAGCGGGACCGGCCACATTAGCTCTAGCCTGCACTGGCCGCGTGCGTCGCCCCGGGTGACGGCATGGCATCAGCGCGATCAGCGAGCAGGAACGCCCCGAATAGCATCGTGGCTCCTGTGAAGATTGCGTAGAGGCCAAGCGTCCAGACGATGGCCACGATGCCGTCGCCGGGCCAGGCGATCAGCAGGATGCCGAAGACCACGGAGATGACCCCATCCAGCGCCATCACCCAGCCCGGACGCCCGAAGGTTTCGCCAGAAACCGCGCCGCCGATGAGCAGGGACCCCGTGATCAGTGCCCAGGCAGCGATCAGGTAGAGCAGCGCAAGGGCCGTCACGTCCGGTGCGACCAACGTGATCGTTGCGATAATGACGCCGGCGATGCCGTCGAGCAAAAGCACCCAGCGCGGCATGCTGCTTTCGTCCGTGATCGCCATGGCGATCGCCGTGACGCCATCGACGAACACGAAGGCGCCGAACACGATGAGCAGCGCGGAGAGCGTTATGCCCGGCCAGACGAGCGCGAGCACGCCGAAGGTGATTGCGGCTACCCCGCGCACTGCCAGCATCACCGATGTGTTCGAAAAGAAGTCCTTCATGTTTCCTCCTTGCTGGTCGCTAGCCACCTAGACCTTCGCGGCAGGGTTCCCAGCTGCGAGCTCGTCCGCGTAGGCCCGCGCGAGAATGGCGTCGAGCACTTCATACTCCGCCTCTTCAATGGCGCCGTAGGCGAATTCGATGGCGAAGGCTGCGTCGTGCTCTGCCCGCTCGGCGTCCTTTTCGGCCCGCTTGACGTCGTGCTCGGCCTTGCGGATCTCCATCTTCAGCTTGGCGGTAGCGATGTTGTCGTGGAACGAGCGCTGGACGTTGTTCCAGGAAGTGGAGATGTTCTCTTTGCCTTGATCGGCCTTCGCGCGGAGAGCCTGTGAGCGCCGCTTCGCGGAGTCCTGCGCGGCCTTCACGTCGGCCTCCAACTGGGCCTTGGCCTTGGTGCGGGCCGCCGTGACGTTGTCCTCTGCCTGCTTGGCGCGGTCTGCGAGAGTGTGAAGCTGATCTGAAACTGCCATTTCTGTTTTCCTTTCTTGCCCGGAGAGTGCTCCGGACCCTGCTAGTGAGTGGGATCGTTTGTCTTGGTTCTTCCTGGGATGATCTGGTCTATAAGTGCCTCCCTTCCGTATGACTCCGAGCAACGTTTTTCGATCCATCCCCAGCTTGCTTTCCCGCCGCCAGGATGACGAGGCACAACCGCACAAATGCCCTGCACGATCCGGCACACTTCGCCGACCATTCGGGATGCAAAGGCAAGCGGGGGCGTGTAAGATACGTGAGCTACAAGCGCCCTATACACGGATGGCGTTTGTTCCTCGCAGGGGAGACGAAAGATGCTCTCAGATCAGAGAAGCAGCACCGCCGATTTCGGCGACCTGTTGCTCAGGTTCCGGCTTGCCGCGGGACTCTCGCGTGAGGCCCTTGCAGAGCGAGCCGGCCTCAGCGCGACCGGCATCGGCGCGCTTGAGCGAGGACAACGCCGGGCTCCTCACGCCGATACAGTGCGCCGGTTGAGCGAGGCCCTTCAGCTAAGCTCTGACGACGCGGCCGCGCTCGCTTCGGCCGTCGTTCGCCACCGGGCACCCCAAGCCCCCAGGGCGGCGGCTCCGCTCTCAGTTACCAACTCACCTACCCTTATTGCGCCGCTCGCTCCTCTCGTCGGACGTGGCTGGGAGGTTGCCGTTGTGTGTGGTCTTCTGCGCGCCGAAGGCACACGCTTCGTCACGCTTACCGGTCCTGCGGGAGTGGGCAAGACGCGTCTGTCGTTGGCGGTCGCAGAGCACCTAGCGCGCGAGCTGCCGGAACCCGTCCTCATGGTGGACCTGGCGCCAATCCGCGACCCGAAACTCGTGTTGCAGACAGTCCTTGCCCAACTCGGCTTGCGAGAAGTCGGGGATCGTGCCCTGGAGCGGCTGGTGCAGGTGTTGCAGACGCGTCGCATGCTGATCCTGCTGGACAACTTCGAGCAGGTGATGCCGGCGGCACGAGACCTTCCTGCACTCCTGGCCGAGGCGCCTGAACTGCGGCTGCTCGTGACCAGCCGGTCGCCGCTGGGACTCAGGTCCGAGCACGTATACCCCGTATCCCCGCTTGAGCTGCCGGACCTTCACCACCTGCCGCCGCCCGGCGAGCTGGCTGAAATACCGGCCGTGAGTCTTTTCATTGCGAGGGCCCAGGCTGTATCGCCTACGTTTGAATTGACCGACGAAAACGGCGCTGCCGTTGCCGAACTTTGCGTGCATCTTGACGGACTGCCGCTGGCGATCAAGCTTGCGGCAGCAAGGATGCACCTGCTATCGGCGCAAATGGTACTGGACCGCCTGGGGCATCGGCTTTCGCTATTACGTTGGGACGCGCTAGACCTGCCCGAGAGGCAGCAAACGCTTGAAGCGGCCATCGCCTGGAGCTATGACTTGCTCAGTCCGCAAGAGCAAGTGCTGTTCCGCCGGCTGGGCGTATTCGTCGGAGGATTCACTCTGGAGGCCGCGGAGGCTGTCATGGCAGACCGCGGCATTTCGGACTACGATATGTTGGAGGGGTTGTCATCTCTGGTCGCCGGTAGTCTCGTGTTAAGCCAACAGGAATTCGCCGGCCGTCGGCGGTACGGGATGCTGGAGTCTATACGGGACTATGCGCTAGAACGCCTGGCGGAAACGGGGGAAGTCGACGACGCTTACACAGCGCACGCCAAATACTTCGTGTACATGGTGGAGCAGGAGGAGATCAGGCGGACTGTCGGCGAACAACGTGCCTGGTTGCTGCAGCTTGAGGGTGAGCGACAGAACCTGAATGCAGCCCGGCGGTGGTTGAAAGAACATCCGGACATTGAACTTGACACTCGTCTCACGGGAGCCACTGGCGCTCTCTGGCTGCTCGGAGGCAGCGTGGACGAGCGAAACGCCTGGTTAGAGACTGCTTTGAGACTTGTTGCGAAGGATCGACCCCTGGACTCTAAGGCAACCCTTGAGCCGTTCATCGGAATCGGCGAAGCGCTCGTGCTCCTCGGCGAGGTGGACCAGGCGCGCGCCACCCTTCACAAAGCGCTTCTTAGCGCGAGCGAGCTTGGCGACGGCTCAAGCGTGGCTCGCTGCATGGCTAGTCTGGCCTGGTGCGAGATGTCCGTTGGCCAACCAAAGGCAACAAAGGATCTACTTGCGGAGGCTGTTGCCGCTGCTCGAGCCAGCGGTGATGACCTGCAAGCCGCGCGCAGCCAGTTGTTCGTGGGTGAGATCGCAAGGCTTCAGGGACAATTCGATCTGTCGATTGCTTCCCTGGAGGACAGCCTGGGCGGTTTTCGAGCGCTTGGTCACTTGCCGTTCACTGGGCTTTGTCTCACCGGGCTGGCGCTGGCCCACGCCCGGGCCGGCGACTGCAGGAAGGCGGTTGATTGCCTTCGTGAAAGCTTGGAGATCTGTAGACAGGTGCATCATCCATACCTGCTGACTGCAATCGGCGAGCGGACTGCGCTGGTCGGCGACCCGCACGCCGGTGACGTGCAGATGGCGGAGTTCGTTGGCGCTATCGACACAGTTAAGCGCACACGCGCGATGGGCCTTTCGCCAAACCCGATCGAGCTGGCTCAATTCGAGGAGACGGTCGGCAGGCTCGAAGAGCGGCTGGGAAGGGCAATGTTTCGTGAGGCCTGGGAACGCGGGAGCATCCTCTCATTTGAGGAGACGTTGGCGTTGACGGGAGAGGTGCTGGACGGCCTGGCAGAAGCGATGTTGTCAAATGACGACGCCGGTCGCGGGCGGACACAATAGGGACGCACGTTCGATCGTATCTGGCGCAGATACGAATGGCGCCCCCGACAGGACTCGAACCTGTGCACCCGGCTCCGGAGGCCGGCGCTCTATCCGACTGAGCTACGGGGGCAACCTTGTATCATATTAGGGACATTGTCTTGCCCCATCAACAAGGCAATGCCCGAGGCCGCAGCTCGGTAGTTGGGAGACACCCCGCCGATGACCATCGCCGAACAGACCTCTGAATCAAGACTGGCGACTCTTCAGGCCCTCGTAGCCGAAATGCTCGAGAGCCGTCACCTGATCATTGCCAGCAACCGGGGTCCGGTGGAGTATTCCGTTGAGCCGGACGGGGCGCTTACCGCGTCGCGTGGGAGCGGCGGCATGGTCACCGCGCTAATGGCGGCATCCCGATTCGTTCCAGCCACCTGGGTCGCCTCGGCAATGACCGAAGGTGACCGCCAGGCTGCCGACGAATCGGACGGAAACCTGTTGCGAGTGCCGGGACATCAGCTCTACGTCCGCTTCGTGACGGTGCCCAGCGCCGTATACCAGCGACATTATTACGTCTTCTGCAATCCACTCTTGTGGTTCATCCAACACCTCATGTGGAACACACCGAGGACACCCAACATCGGCCGCGCCGTGTACGAGGCGTGGGAGACGGGATACATCCCTGTGAATGAGGCGGTGGGACAAGCCGTCGCGGAGGAAGCGCGCTCCCACAGCGAACCGTCATACGTCCTCCTGCAGGACTACCATCTCTACCTGGCTCCGGCGATAGTTCGCCGCGAAGTGCCCAACGCAACGATCTTGCACTTCACGCACATCCCCTGGCCCAGCCCCCGGTCCTGGGGGCTCCTGCCCGAGTTCATGCGGCGGCGCATACACGAGGACATGCTCTCCTGCGACATCGTTGGCCTGCAGACTACAAGCGACGTCCGCAATTTCCTCCACTCATGCGAAGACATCGTGCCGGGCGTAGACATCGACTACGGAAAGTGGACTATACGCTACAACGGACACATCACCCGGATCCGGCACTACCCGATTTCGGTGGACGCTGCGGGATTGCTTGAGTACGCGCGCTCAGAAGAAGTCGAGGCATACCGCGAGAAACTCGCGCCGATCGTCGGTAAGCACCCGATAGTCCGGGTGGACCGATCGGAGCCGAGCAAGAACGTCATTCGTGGATTACGCGCGTTTGAGCTGTTACTCGAAAGGGACTCCGAACTCCGGGGCAACGTGAACCTCATCCAGTTCCTCGTACCATCACGCAGCGACCTCGGCGTGTATCAGACTTACACCGACGAGATATTCGAACTGGTGGACTCGATCAACGATCACTACGGGAGTCTCGAGTGGCAGCCCGTACACGTGTTCTACGAGAACAACTACGCGCAGGCGATCGCCGGAATGTACTTCTACGACGTGCTGATGGTGAACCCTCTCGTCGACGGAATGAACCTGGTCTCCAAAGAGGGCCCGCTCGTGAACAAGGGCGACGGAGTGCTGATCCTGTCCGAGATGGCGGGATCGCATGAGCAGCTCGGCGAGTACACCCTGAACGTTTCGCCGACGGACCTCGAGGGGACCGTCCGCGCCCTGCACGAAGCCCTCAACATGCCGCAGGAAGAACGGGTTCGGCGCGCCTCCGCCCTCAAGAATCTGGTCCAGAGGGAAGACATCGTTGACTGGCTGGAACGCCAATTCCGCGACCTGATGGCGATCAGCGAAGCGCGCTGAGCAGCTCATTCAGGAGCCGCTCCACGCCAACAACGCCTTCCACTGAATAGTCCGCAGCGTCGACTACCTCGGGCGCGGTCTCCTCGCTCAGGACGGCAACGGTGGCACCCGGAGTGCCAGAGTCGCGTAGTCGCGCTGCAGTCTGGAACATGTCAATGTCGGTGCGATCATCACCGAGGCAGAGTAAGGAACGCACCGCGAGCCGCGAAGCCAGCGACTCGAGCGCGGTGCCTTTGTTGACGTCCACCGGCGGGCGCATCTCGATCACCTTGCGTCCTTCCTGGATGACGAAACGCTTCGCCGCCCGCGAGCGTCCGATTGCCGCAAGGATGGCGCTTCGAGCCGCCGACTCATCCGGGGAATTGCGGTAGTGGAGAGCCACAATCGGCCCCTTGTCCTCGATAACCAATCCTTCGATCGCCAGTTCAGCGAAGTCCTCGCGGGCGAGGCGGGCGGCGGCAACAAAATCGTCAACGTCAGCTGGATGCTCGCTCCGGCCTTCGACCCACAACTCAAGCCCGTGGTTGGCGCCATACACCGCACCGTCCAACCCGCTCATCGCGCGCCCCATCTTCAACGTACGTCCGGTGATCAAGGCGACGCGCACCCCGCGCTCGATCAGGGCGCTCAGCAGTTCACGATTTCGGGGAGAGACGCGGGCATCTTCCGGCCGCGGGACTATCGGGGCGAGGGTGCCGTCGATGTCGCTGAAGATGCCCAACGGGAGGTGTTCAAGAAGCGGCAGCAGGAGGTCGATCGTTGTCAGAGCTTTCGCCATGTTCTCCATATCGCAGCGCGCGACGTCACTTCTCCACGGTAATCGTGATTGAGTCAAACAGTACGCCCGGAACAGGAACATGATTCGAGTCCTCGAACACCAGCAGAAGAGTGTGCGGCCCCGGAGAGAGCGGCGGCAGAGTCACAACGTGAGAGCCATCCACTAGGTCCACCAATGTTGACTCCTCCGGTGGCGCTTCGCCAGGCGCCGGTTCATCGCCGTCAAGGAGGAGCCGGAAGTGTCCCTGTCCCGGGCTGGCCGGTTGCGAGGCATCCTTGATCATCAAGCCTCCTACCGCCAATCGAACCTCGACGGGGTTTGATACGGTTTCCCCATCAAGCGGCGACACGAATTCAGCGACGGTCGCAGGCGTCGATTTCCGCGGTGAAACGGAAGGGACCGTGGCATCGGCTCCATCGTCATCGTCGGAGGAGCCCTGGTATAGAACAAGGCCGAACACGACAGCCACCAGGGCGATTACTCCCGCGTAGAAGAAGAGTACGCCTCGTCCCGACTCTCTCATCAACTACATCATAGCGGTGGGAAGCGATCTGCGAGCAGCCTCAGCCCTGGCCGCGTTGGCGATACTGGAGGGCCTCGGCGACGTGCGCGGCTTCAATCGTCTCCGCCTTAGCGAGGTCCGCCACCGTTCGCGAGACCTTGAGCACGCGGTGGAAGGCGCGCGCCGAGAGCGCGAGCTGGTTCACGGCGGTCTTCAGGAGCGCACGAGCAGCATCGTCGAGGTAGTGCTGGCAGAACTCACGGACCTCGACCGGCCCCATCTCAGCATTTGAAGAAAGGTGTGACTCCGAGAAGCGCAGACGCTGCATCTCCCGGCAGTCGTGCACGCGCTCCCGCACCTCGCCCGAGCCTTCCGACATGGCCGTGTCAGTGAGCTTCTCGTAGTCGACACGCGGGACATCGACGAAGATGTCGATCCGATCGAGGAGGGGGCCGGAGATACGGTGCTGGTACCTGGTGACGGCGGACTCCGAGCAGGAGCAGTGCCGAGAGGCGTCACCGTAATACCCGCATGGGCAGGGGTTCATAGCCGCCATCAGCATGAAGTTCGCGGGGAAGGTGACGTTGCCCTGGGCCCTGCTGACGGTCACGCTGCGGTCTTCCAGCGGCTGGCGGATGGACTCGAGGACCGAGTGTGCGAATTCGGGTAGCTCGTCCAAAAAAAGCACCCCGCGATGCGACAATGTTATCTCGCCGGGGCGCGGCTGGCGTCCACCACCAACGAGGCCGGCGTGAGAAATCGTGTGGTGAGGAGCGCGAAAAGGGCGGGCATGCATCAGCGGCGTGTCCGTGGGCAGCATTCCGGCAACGCTGTAGATCTTGGTTACCTCCAGTGCTTCATCGGTGCTCATGGGGGGAAGTATCGTGGGTGTGGCGCGGGCGAGGAGCGTCTTGCCCGAGCCGGGTGGGCCGACCATGATCACGTTGTGTCCGCCGGCAGCGGCGACCTCGAGCCCGCGCTTGACGTGCTCCTGGCCCCGGATGTGGCGGAAGTCCACGCCCTCCGGCAGCCCGGCCTCGGAGGGCTCGAAGCGGCGCTTGTTGACGAACGGCTCGATGTGGTCCATGCCCCGCATGTGGGCGACGAGCTGCACCAGCGACTCAACCGCGAGGACCTCGATACCCTCGACCAGAGAGGCCTCCGCGGCGTCGTGCGAGGGCACGAAGACGGTATGGAACCCGCGCTCGCGGGCAAGCCCTACCATCGGCAGGATTCCCTGGGTGTGGCGGACGCGGCCGTCGAGCGCCAGTTCGCCTAGGAACGCGCAGCTCGTGAACGGCTCGGGGATCTGGCCGGTGGCGATGAGGATGCCGACGGCGATCGGGAGGTCGTAGGATGGGCCCTCTTTGCGCAGGTCGGCCGGTGCGAGGTTGGCGGTTATTCGGGAGTTTGGGAAGGTGTGTCCGCTATTGCGGATGGCGGGGCGGACGCGCTCGCGCGCCTCCTGAACGGCGGTGTCAGGGAGGCCAACGATGTCGAAGCGAGGCAACCCGAAGTTGTTGATATCCACCTCGACCTCGACGATCTCACCGTCGAGGCCGACGACGGCGCAGCTGTTGACCTTCGCGAGCATGTCGCCCTCCTTGCGGCTCCGGCCGATCCGGCCGAAGCTGGGGCGACTATATCAGAACGTATGTGCTGCCCGTAAAGGGGCAAGTGGCACAACGAAGTAGGGCGACGCACTTCATAACGTTGGCTACGGTCAGGTGCCGTTGGCCGGCGCCATGCCCATGAGTGTGCATGGCTGGGTCTGGGCGACGGGCAAGCTCGCGGCCTGGCGCAGGATCTTCAGCGCGTCGACGGCGTTGATCAGCCCGTTGCAGTCGACGTCTCCGAACGCGCCCAACTTGCCTCCGCTGCCTATATCCGGGCACGGTTCGGCCTGCATGTACGGCAACGCTACCACGTAACGCCGCACAGCCAGCGAATCCGCTGAGTCGATCGCACCGTCACAGTTCACGTCACCCTGCTTGATCGGCGCCGGCGTCGGTATGGGTGTCGGCGAAGGCGTCGCTGTCGGAACCGGCGTGGGTGAAGGAGTGGGCGTCGGTGGGCCTGGCGTCGGTGTTGGCGTTGGGACAGGCGTGGGCGTCGGCACTGGCGTTGGTGATGGCGTCGGCGTCGGCGGTCCCGGGGTGGGCGTCGGCGTGGGAACCGGCGTCGGCGTCGGGGCAGGCGTTGGCGTCGGGACGGGCGTCGGCGTCCCGCCTGCGGGGCAGGCCATGTCCACGGCGAGAGACGCGTTCTGTACCGCTAACGGGGTGTGATCGTCGTTTTGCGGGTCAACGTGCTGGGGATTGGTCAGCGTTAGCGGGTATACACCCGCCGCTGGAGGAGTCGCTTCAATCGTTGCGATGGTTTGCCGGTGGAGGGGACCATCCCCCCATTCGTCTGCATTGGCGGCCGTATCCGCTGCGGCCACGAGCCAGGCGCCGCTCGTGTTGGGAGTCGCACCGCTCGCATTTGCAACTGAACTTCCCGCCGTCTGTCCGAGCAGGCGAATCGAATTGGCAGAGGAGCCCTGCGTTATGGCAAGGCCTCCGGAGGGGTAGTTCAGCATGTATCCGTAGCCAATCATGGCCGATGAGGCGCTTCCATCGTCGGCGGGAATCCCCTTGGCATTGACCTCGAAGATTACAGAGTCAATTGCATCCTCGTCCGCATCGGCGAGGTCGTTTTCGTTCAAACGCGCACATGCTTCAATCGTGCCGATCACACCTACGGCCGGACATCCGTCGTCATTCACAGGAGGGTCCTCACCGGAGTCGGCCGCCGAGTCCGTGTCCTCGCTGATGCCGTTCCCGGTACCGTCCGTTCCACACTCGCCCGCGGCGAACGATTCGGCTATGTCCCCTACTGTGGGCTTCGTCGTGTTCGTTGGGTTCGTGATCCCGGTGTCACAACCGTTGCCCGGGACGGGCGCGTCGGCACAAGGCTCGTCCTCCGGGTCCATGTCTATGGCCATGAACTCCATGGCACCAGGGTCAACTCCTGCCCGCGCAGGGCTCGTGAAATCGGATCCGGACAAGAGTACGGTCGCGATCCCCACTACCAAAACGCACAGGGCGGCCACAACGCCGAGAAGGAGAGCGGATTTAGTGTCACGTCGCATAATCTGTCGCATGCGCCCATTATGCGGCCTCGTCTCTTGAAGTCAAGCCTCGGCCGGGTATCAGACAGGGCGTTACGCCCTCGCCCATGCGTACTTTCCCTCGGAGGGTGCGATATGATGAGCGCAAATTTTATGGAGTGTCGCGGAGGAGTGCATGCCGTCGTTTGATTCCGGTGGGGTTGAGATTAATTACATCGTCGAGGGAGAAGGACCGCCCATCGTGCTCGTTCACGGCTTCGCCAGCAGCCTGCAGGGCAACTGGAGAGCGACCGGCGTACTCGATGCCCTCGTACCGAAGCGGGCCGCCAGGTCATCGCCCTCGACTGCCGGGGGCACGGCCGAAGCGGCAAACCCAGGAATCCCGAGGCTTACGTGGGACCGGCTATGCAGGACGACGTGATCGCCTTGATGGACCACCTGGGGATAGAGCGGGCAGACCTGATGGGATATTCGATGGGTGGATTCATCTCGATGGCGCTGATGGTGCGCAAGCCGGAGCGATTCCGAAACGTGATTATCTCGGGCGTGGGCGCGAGACGGGCGCTGACGAAGCGGGACAGCGCCCGGGGCGAATCGATCGCAGGGGCGCTGGAAGCGGACGACAAGACCTCCGTGAGCGATGCGGAGGCTCGAGGGTTCCGCGAGTTCGCGGAGATCAGCGGGAACGACCTGCGGGCACTGGCGGCGATGCAGCGCGGCGCCGCGCGGCGCGAGTGGCTCGACCCGTCACAGCTGGAAGAGGTGAAGCTGCCGGTGATGGTACTGGTTGGCGAGTCTGATACGCTCGTCGGGCCGGCGGAACCCCTGGCGGCAAAGATCCCGGGCGCGAAGCTGGTGAAGGTGCCGGGGGACCACCTGACGGCACCGGCGACGCCGGAGTTCCGTGCGGCTGTGGTCGAGTTCCTGGCGGAACACTCTGAAGTATCGAGTAGTGGCGTAACAGTAGGAGCGTGCGCGATGACGATGGTTAGCGAAACCAGCGCGACGGCCGCAGGGCTGTCCCCGGAGCGGCTTCAGCGAATCGATAAGTTCCTGCGAGAAAGATACATAGAGCCGGGGAAGATCCCGGGGGCGCTGACCGTGGTGTACCGCCGGGGGGAAGTTGCGCACTTCAGCACGATCGGGATGGCGGACGTAGAGCACGCGAAGCCGGTGCGCGAGGACACAATCTACCGGATTTACTCGATGACAAAACCGATCACGAGCGTGGCGTTCATGCAGCTCGTGGAGCGTGGACTGGTAGCGCTGGACGACCCGGTGCACAAGCATATCCCCGAGTGGGAGGGTCTCGGTGTATACCAGGGCGGGACCACAACCACTTTTCGCACGAAGCGTCCAGAGCGCCCGATGCTGATCGTCGACCTATTGCGACACACCTCCGGCCTGACGTACGGCTTCCAGCAGTCGACGAACGTGGACGCGGCCTACAGGGAGCTGGAGATCGGCGTCCTCGAGCGGAAGGGGACGCTGGAGGAGATGATCGAAAAGCTAGCCAAAGTGCCGCTGGACTTCTCGCCGGGCACAGCATGGAACTACTCGGTATCCACGGATGTCCTTGGATACCTGGTGGGCAAGCTGTCGGGCGTGGGGTTTGACGAATATCTGCGAACGCAGATCTTCGAGCCGCTCGCCATGGTGGACACGGGCTTC
This sequence comes from uncultured Chloroflexia bacterium, assembly GCA_963717065.1. GTDB lineage: Bacteria > Chloroflexota > Dehalococcoidia > SM23-28-2 > RBG-16-64-32 > CAVQVC01. Next base: position 1,124,767 of record CAVQVC010000001.1, read on the forward strand.
CACGTCCGGGAGGGCGAAGGGTCACGGCTGGCGGCCTCGTACGCGGCTGGAGGGACTCTGCTCCCCGGGATGGGAACGCCGCCCGAAGGCGGCAAGATGCTCCTTCTGGACAATCCTGAGAAAAGCGCCTACCTGCAGCCGGCCACGATGCTTTCCGGCGGCGGCGGACTGGTCTCGACCGCAGCCGACTACCTGCGGTTCTGTCGAATGCTGCAGAACGGCGGGACTCTCGACGGTGCCCAAATCCTGAGCCCGAAGACAATCCAGCTGATGACGATGAACCACCTGCCTGAGGGGAAGGACCTGCCCGCGCTGTCACGATCGCTGTTCAGCGAGGCGAACTACAACGGCATTGGGTTCGGGCTGGGATTTTCAGTGATCCTGGACGTCGGTCAGGTGATGGTGGCCGGCAGCGTCGGGAATTACTCGTGGGGCGGAGCCGCATCGACGTACTTCTGGATCGACCCGAAGGAGGAGATGATCTGCATCTTCATGACGCAGCTCTTGCCCTCCACGACGTACCCGATCCGGCGAGAGCTCGCGACGCTGGTGTATTCGGCGTTCACCTCATAGCGGCGTGACCGGCAGGATCCGATTTCGTCTACCTTGATCGGTCCTGAACTTCGGGTGAACCCGTGTCGGGGAAGCCGACCTCCAAATCCTTTCTCGCTTCCCGAGCCAAGTCCTCGTAGTGGTCCCTGATCCGGTCGAGGTCATCCTGAGCCAGCTCTTCCAGGTCCAGCAAGGCATTATGGGCGCCTGACGCCCGGATCAGTTCGTCCAACTTCAGTTGCATGGCGACGCTATCCCGATTCTGGGTGTTCTGGATCAAGAACACCATCAGGAAGGTGACGATAGTCGTGCCGGTGTTGATGACCAGCTGCCACGTGTTGCTGAAGCCAAAGAAAGGGCCAGATGACAGCCAGACGAGAATGGCGAACACAGCCGCGAGAAACACCCGCTGCGAACCAGCCAGTTCGGCTGTAGCCCTTGTGAACCGCGAAAACAGCATGACTTCTCCTCCTCAGGGCAGACGTTGACCGCCGCCGCTGCGGATGATACACCGGAGCGTCTGGTTTCTGAGAAGTGAGGAGGGTTAGTCGAAGAGGACGAACATGGACCGTGGGCCTCGCACCTGTCCGCCTGCCCAGGTGACTGCGCTCGGGTCCTCGAGGCGGAACTTGGGGATGCGAGCGAGCCATTCCTGGATGGCGACGCGCATCTCCATGCGGGCAAGGTTGGAGCCAGCGCAGCGGTGGATGCCGACGCCAAAGGCGATATGCGGATTCTCTTTGCGGTCGATGATCACCTTGTCTGCGTCCTTGAACTTCTCGGGGTCGCGGTTGGCGGCCGGGAAGTTCATCAGCAGGCGCTCGCCCTCCTTCATCGGGCAACCGTCGTACTGGTAGTCCTCGGCGACAATGCGGGCCATCGTGACAGGCGAGTATGCGCGGAGCAACTCCTCCACGGCTGTGTTGATTAGCTCGGGCTCGTTGACGAGGCGCTCGCAGTCTTGCGGGTTTTGCGCCAGGTGCCAGAAGGCCGAGCCGATGCTGCTCCAGGTCGTGTCGATTCCGGCGACAAGGATGAGGAAGCAGGTGCCGAGTATATGCTGCTCGGGCACGGGCTGGCCGTCTACCTCGGCGGACAGGAGGTATGTGATGAGGTCGTCCTTAGGGTCCTCTTTGTGCTCCTGGATCTTCTGCCAGAGGTACAGGAACATCTGAGTTCCGGATTCACCGCGCAGCTCGGCGTTCGTCAATCCCAGCTCCAGGAAATTGCGCACCCATTCTGTGAACGTTCCGGCTTCTTCCTGCGGGATCCCGAGCATGCTCGCGATTACCCTGGGCGGGATCTGCTGCGCGTAGTCGGCGGCGGCGTCCGCACGGCCGCTCTCGATGAATCCGTCGATCAGACGAACGGCACAGCTCGCGGGTTTCGGGCTCCCATTTGGAGATGGAAGTGGCGGAGAAGGGCGGCAGGAGCAGGCGCCGGGCCCACGTGTGAACGGGTGGGTCTGAAGTGATCGGAGGCGCGCCGGCGTTGTAGTCCTCGAGCCCGGCCGGGATCTCAACATCTTGCTCAACGGGCTGGTTCGTCGGGGCGACGAGGACGTCCCGCGAGGAGAAGTGCTGAAAGTCCTGCGCGATCTTGAACAGGTCGGCGTATTTCGTCGGCATCCAGGAACCGCCCCAGCGGTCCGTGTGAGCGACCGGACACTGGCCACGAAGCTCGTCCCAGACCGGGAACGGGTCCTTGATGTAGTCGGGGTCGAAGATATCGTAGTCGGAAGTCCAGTCGGCGACGGGCTTGCGCTCGGTTACTTACGCTCGGTTACCATTGGCCGCTCCTCCTGACGGAAGAAATCTTAGCTCAGAAAGGCTCGCCGTATAGTGACGCGGGTCACACTTTCGGCCAGCCGAAGACGGCGACGACAACTGTGTCAGACTCGCTGCCTTCGAGGCTTATTTTAGCGCGCGCTAAGGAATTGTCAACCCTCTGGACAAACCCTCAGGAGGCATTCTCCCACAACGGCGAGGATGCCTTCATGAAGCGCAGCATCATCAGCATGCTGGCGACATCGGTGCCGCCGTCGCGCATGATGGTCTCGTACCAGAGGTACTCGGTCTTCGGCGTCTGGCCGATGGCGTGGATGTGCCCGCTCACTTCGTAGTCGTGGTCCATGAACACCGGGCCCGCGAGGTGGCGCACCTCGATCGCGCCATAGAGGCCGACGGCATCGGTTGGCAGGGCGATTCGCCGCTGGACCTGCACCATCATGTGCACGAGCAGCCCCGGCTCGACGATAGGCCCGCCCCAGGGCGAGTCGCCCGTGTACCAGTCGAGCGGTTCGGTGATGGCGTCGAGGCGCGGCTTCGCCTCCTGCAGCGTCAGACGGACTGCGACAGGCTCTCCCACGTCACCGGGCGAGAGATGCCCGAGAATGCGCTGCTCGCCCGGCTCCCGCGGCTCCGCAAGCTTCGCGCGTAGCATCGAAGGATCGCGCGGCTGGCCGACTGAGGCGGTGCCCTCGAGCACGAGCGTGCCGTCATCGCGCTCCATCCAGACGTTGACCTGCGCGTCCTCCACTGGCTGTGGCTCGATGGCGACGCCACCCAATGCGGTCGGCGGGCCGATCCCGGCGCCGCCCAGGTTCAGGTCGAAGGGTAACTCGACGAACGCGCGGACGGGCTCGCGGTCCATCGTCGCGTTGCGGAAGTAGGTGGAGAGCGAGCCGGTCTCGAACCAGTGAGGCCCAAAGGCGTGAACGAGCAGCGGCGGGAACTGCTCCATGTGGATGGAGCCGGCGACAGTGCCGCCGCGGAAGCCCAGTTTCTGCGCCTGGGAGTCCTCGTGGATGCTCCCAGCCTCGTTCGCTGCCAGGTTGCGCGGCTCGCGCAGCGGGCCGACGAGCACGCCATCTCGCTCTGTGATCTCAGTGGACGTGTGGGTGGTGGTCATGGGACACCTCCTCGTGTGGTCATCATACACTCCGCGCGATGCGCCTCGATTAGCTGGCCCGAGACTTCGCCAGCTCCAGCGCGCGCTTCGTGTACACCTCCGTCAGGTGCAGCCGGAACTCTGCCGAAGCGTGCACGTCGCTGAGCGCGTCGACACCGTCAGCCGCCCGACCGGCGGCCGCGGATATTTCCGCCTCATCGACGGTGCTCCCCACGATCGCGGCCTCAGCGGCCGTCGCCCGGAACGGTTTCATCGCAACACCGCTCACACCGATGCGCGCGGCCTGGCAGCGTCCATCGCCACCAAGTGTGACCACCGCAGCGACACCGACGACGGCAAAGTGTGACGCCGGGTTGGGCATCTTCACGTAGGCAGTCCCGGTGCGTGGAGGTGGAACAGGAAAGCGCAGCTCTGTGACGATCTCATCGGCTCCGACGGCCGAGGTGAAGACGCCGACGAAAAAGTCGTCCGCAGGGATCGTCCTCGAACCGTTCGGCCCGGCAACCTTGATCTCCGCGCCCAGCGCGAGAGCAGCCGCTGCCAGGTCAGCCGCAGGGTCCGCATGTACGAGGCTGCCGCCGATCGTCCCGCGGTTGCGGACCTGGACGTCGGCGATCTGCGCAGCCGTTTCCGGCAGCAGGGGCAGCCGTGACTTCAGCAGGTCCGACGACTCCAGCTCGTGGTGAGTGGTCATCGGTCCGACTGCGATGGTCCCGCCTTCTTCCTTGATGCCGGAAATCCCTGAGATCCTGCCGAGGTCGATGATGCAGCTGGGGTCGGCGAGCCGGAGTTTCATGATTGGGACCAGACTCTGCCCGCCGGCGAGGACCTTGGCGTCTTCCCCGTGCTCTCGGAGCAGAGCGACGGCTTCGTCAATTGTCGTCGGCGCGAAGTACTCGAATTCCCGCGTAATCATTGCCTACTTCCCACCTCCCTGGATGACGCGCCATATCTTCTCGGCCTTGAGGGGCATGTCGATATGACGAACACCCAGCGGCGAGAGCGCGTCGACGACGGCGTTGACCACCGCCGCGGCGGCGCCGATCGTCCCGGCCTCGCCCACACCCTTGGCCCCCATCGGGTTGTTCGGAGTAGGCGTCTCTGTTCGGTCCATCTCGAACGTCGGTACCATGCTGGCGTTGGGGAGCGCGTAGTCCATCAGCGACCCGGTCACCAGCTGCCCGGCTTCGTCGTAGATCCCCTCTTCGTAGAGCGCCTGCCCGATCCCCTGAGTGATGCCTCCATGCACCTGCCCCTCGATGAGCAGCGGGTTGATCGGCGTGCCACAGTCGTCGACGGCGATGTAGCGCAGCATCTTCACTACGCCTGAATCCGGGTCAACCTCAACGACGGCGATGTGCGCGCCGAACGGAAACGTAGCGCCCGCGGGGTTGAAGTGGCTCGTCGCCATCAATCCCGGTTCCGTGTCCGGCGGCAGATCTGTCCCCGCCCAGGCGGCAGCGGCGACTTCTGCCAGCGTCAGCCCCTTCTCCGCGTGGCCGCGAACGTAGACGCGCCCCTCCGAGTAAACAACGTCATCGGGGCGGGCCTCCATCATGTGCGAAGCGATCTTGCGCGCCTGGTCCTTCACCTTGGTGGTGGACATCACAACGGCGCCGCCGCCGACTGCCATCGCGCGGCTCCCGAAGCTACCAACGCCGGTCGACACAACGGCGGTGTCGCCGTGCAGGACGAGGACGTCTTCCATCGGAATGCCGAGCTCGTCCGAGGCCAATTGGGCGAAGCTCGTCTCCTGGCCCTGGCCGTGCGGCGACGAACCCGTCGCTACGGTCGCCTTGCCGGCGGCGTCTACGCGCACCGTCGCGCTCTCCCAGCCCCCGATCCCGCAGATTTCGACGTACGTCGAGAGCCCGAGGCCGAGATAGCGGCCCTGTGCCCTCGCCTCCGCCTGCTCTCTCCGGAACTTTGGGATGTCCGCCAGCTCCAGCGCCCGGTCCATCGACGGGGCGTAGTCACCGCTGTCGTAGACCTGGCCGGTAGGCGTTGAGTAGGGGAAAGAGGATGGAGGGATAAAGTTGCGGCGCCGTACCTCCGCAGGCTCCATGCCCAGCTCCGCGGCGACCATGTCCACGATCCGCTCCAGGTAGTAGGCGGCTTCCGGCCGGCCCGCGCCGCGGTAAGCGTCCACGGAAGTCTTGTTCGTGTAGACGCCGGTGACCTCCGCCCTGATATTCGGGGTCTTGTAGCACCCGGTGGCCATCGCCCCGGTTAGCGTCGGCACCAGCGGCGTGAAGACTTGGTTGTAGGCGCCGAGATTCGCGATGATTTTGAATCGGAATCCGGTGATCGTTCCGTCCTTTTTCGCCGCGGCCTCAACGTCCGCGAACTGGTCGCGGCCGTGCGATGTCGCGAGGAAGCCCTCGGAGCGGTCCTCGATCCACTTCACGGGCCTGCGGACGCGTCATCGAGGCGGCCGCGGTGATGATGTCCTCCGGGTAGATGTTGAGCTTGCAGCCGAACCCACCGCCGACGTCCGGCGCTATCACCCGCACGCGCTGTTCCGGCAGGCGCAGCAAAGTGGCCAGGAAGCCGCGGATCATGTGCGGGATCTGGGTCCCTGTCCAGACCGTGAGGGTTTCTGGGCCCTGCTCCCAGTTGGCGACGACGCCACGGTTCTCCATTGGGTTTGGGATCAGCCGCTGGTTGGTCATCCGCTGCTTGACGACGACGTCGGCTTCCCGGAACACCTCATCCACGTCAGGGCCAATCTCCATCCGATAGGCAACGTTCGTGCCCAGCTCTTCGTGAATCACCGGGCTGCCATCTTCCATCGCCCGCTCCATGTCCGTCACAGCGGGCAACGCTTCGTAGCCCACCTCGATCAGGTCGAGTGCGTCGCGCGCGACATAGCGGTCGCTCGCAACCACGGCTGCTACGATCTCGCCGAGGTGATTCACCTTGGAAACCGCCATCGGCGGGTGCTCGGGCGACACAAGACCCTCCACGAGACCAGCCGTGGGCAGCGGGTCGCTCATGCGACCGATATCCGCGCCGGTGAGCACAGCGAGGACGCCGGGTAGTGCCGCAGCCTTCGAGGTGTCGATGCTCTTGATCCGAGCGTGGGCATGGGGGCTGCGCAGGACCATCAGGTGCTGCATGTCGTGCAGCTTGACGTCGTCGACGTAAGTTCCGGCGCCGGTGATGAGGCGCGGGTCTTCCTTTCGCTTCACTCGTGCGCCGACCATTCGGGAAATCGCCATGGCTTAGCCTCCCTGGCCCTTCATCGCTTTCGCAGCGTAGTTCACCGCGTTCACGATGTGCTGATAGCCGGTGCATCGGCAGAGGTTGCCCTCGAGCCCCCGCCGGATCTCCGCGTCGGAGGGATTGGGGTTGTCCTTCAGGAGCTGGTGGCTGGCGATGATCATGCCCGGTGTGCAGAAGCCGCATTGCAACCCGTGCTCCTCCCAGAACCCCTGCTGCACCGGGTGCAGCTTGCCATCCTCGGCGAGGCCCTCGACGGTGACGATGTCGGCGCCGTCGGCCTGGACAGCGAACATCGTGCAGGACTTGATCGCTGATCCGTTCACCATCACCGTGCAAGCGCCGCACTGGCTTGTATCGCAGCCGATGTGCGTGCCCGTGAGCCCGAGGTTCTCGCGGATGAGGTGGACGAGCAGCAATCGTGGCTCCACCTCCTGCTGGTATCGGGCGCCGTTGACGGTTAGCGCAACAGAGTGCTTCATTCGCAGCCTCCTGTACTGAAGGGCGGTACCCCTAGCGAAGAACGCGCGCCGCGCTGAGCGTAAGCCATCGGCACGGAGGTTTCGCGTTCATATCATACTCGCGCCGACGTGAGTATCAAGAGGCTCGGCTGACGAAATCAGCCGGCCGCGGAACATGTACTATCCCGTGCGCCTGCGCGCCCCCTCGATCCGCCTGCTCACTGCCGTAACGCCGCGTATCCCCTCCAGCTTGCTCAGCAACCGCGAGAGCTGCTGCAGGCCCATCGTTTCGAGCGTGACGTTGATCGTGATGTGGCCGTCGTCCTGTTCCTGCGTGTGCACGCCGACCATGTTCACCTTCTCCTCGGCGACCATCGTCGTTATGTCACGCAGGAGGCCGACCCGGTCCCAGGCGTCGATGTGCACGGCCACCGGGTACATCTGGCCGCCGCGGCCCCACTCGACGTCTACGATGCGCTCCTGTCTCGTCCTCGTTGCAGCATGTTCGTGCAGTCGCGGCGGTGGACGGAGACGCCCTCGCCGCGCGTCACGTAGCCGACGATGTCGTCGCCCGGGACGGGGTTGCAGCAGCGCGCGAGGCGGGTGAGCAGGTCGCCGGTGCCGAGGACGCGGATGCTCGTGCTGTAGGTCGGCCCGCTGCGGCGCCTCGAGCGCCGGGACGGCGTCTTCGCTCTTCCTGGATGAGCGAGGCCACGCGGTTGCGCGATATGCTGGGCGCTGATCTCGCCGTAGCCGACCCGCAGGAAGAAGTCGTCGAGGTCCTCGAACTTGAACAGCTTCAGGATGTCCGTCTCCATCCCCGGCAGGCTCGTGCCGAGGCGGCGCCAGCTCCTTCTCCACCATCTCCTTGCCGCGGGCGATGTTCTCCGCGCGCTCCTGGCGCTTGAACCACTGGCGGATCTTCTCGCGGCCGTGCGTCGTGCGCAGGAAGCCCAGGTTTGCGTTCAGCCAGTCGCGCGAGGGCCCCTTGGACGACTTGCTGGTGACGATCTCGACGACTTCGCCGTTCTTGAGCTGGTAGTTCAGCGAGACCAGCTTGCCGTTGACCTTGGCGCCGACGCAGCGGTGCCCGAGGTCGGTGTGGATGCGGTAGGCGAAGTCGAGCGGCGTGCTGCCGGTGGGCAGGTCCTTGATCTCGCCCTTGGGCGTGAAGACGAAGACCTGGTCCTGGAAGATGTCCGTCTTGACGGACTCCACGAACTCTTCCGGCCTGCGACATCTCGCGCTGCCAGTCCATGAGCTGCCGCAGCCAGGCGAGCCGCTCTTCGTAGCGGACGTCGCGCTTGGCGCCTTCCTTGTACCGCCAGTGCGCGGCGATGCCGTACTCCGCCATGCTGGTGCATCTCGTAGGTGCGGATCTGCACCTCCAGCGGCTGCGCGTTCAGCGCCATCACCGTGGTGTGCAGCGACTGGTACATGTTCTCCTTGGGGTTGGCGATGTAGTCGTCGAACGCGCCCGGGAGCGGGTGCCACAGGCCGTGCACCACGCCGAGCGCGGTGTAGCAGTCGGTGACGGTCTCGACCAGGACGCGGACGGCGAGGAGGTCGTAGATCTCGTCCACGCTCTTGCCCTCGCCGGCATACTTCTCCATCTTCTTGTGGATGCTGTAGATGTGCTTGGCGCGGCCCGTGATCTCGGCCGTGATGCCGTGCCTTGCCCAGCTCCTCGTCGGAGCACCGCCGTGACCTCGGCGACGTACTTCTCGCGGACCTGCGCGCTTGGCGTCGAGCATCGTCGGCCACGAGCTTGTACTGGTCCGGCTCCAGGTAGCGGAAGGCGAGGTCTTCGAGCTGCCACTTCAGCTCCCAGATGCCCAGCCGGGCGGCCAGCGGGGCGTAGATCTCCATCGTCTCCCGCGCGATCCGCTGCTGGTCCTCGGGCTTGAGCGCCCAGAGCGTGCGCATGTTGTGCAGCCGGTCGGCCAGCTTGATGATGACGACGCGCAGGTCCTCCGCCATCGCCAGGAACATCTTGCGCAGGTTCTCGGCCTGGATGTGCGCCTCGCCGACGCGCGCCTTCTCCGCCTGGTCGGAGATCTCGCCGAGCTTGGTGACGCCCTCGACCATCAGCGCCACCTCGTCGCCGAAGCGCTGCTTGATCTCGTCGTTGGTGACGTCCGCAGTCCTCCTGCACGTCGTGCAGCAGGGCGCCGGCGATCGTGCTGGCGTCGAGCTGAAGTCCGGCGATCGTCTCCGCGGCGTGGAGCGGGGTGCGTGATGACCGGGTCGCCGGTCTTGCGCACCTGCCCGGCGTGCTGCTTCGGTCGCGAATTCCAGCGCCTCGCGCACAAGCGCCTGCCCCTTCGGCGGCAGGTATTCGCCGACGCGCTTGAGCAGGGCTTCGCCCGACTTGTTCTTGCTTCGTCGTCACTGCCTCAAGTGTAGCATTCGCGCGTAGCGCCATCCTACCTCATCGTTCGCTACCTCTTACCTCCCGCATCCGCTATCCTCGACCCATGCCCGATAACCGCTACCAGGCCCCCCGCGGCACCCAGGACATCCTCCCCGCCGACCAGCCCTACTGGGACGCCGTCCGCAATGCCATCGCCGCGCGTATGCCGCCCGCTTCGGCTACCGGCGCATCGATACCCCGGTCTTCGAGGACGCCGGCGCTCTTCACCCGCACCGTCGGCGACGTCACGGACATCGTCCAGAAGGAGATGTACGTCTTCGAGGACCGCGGCGAGCAGGAGCTGGCGCTGCGGCCGGAGGGGACGGCGCCGATCTGCCGCGCCTACCTCGAGCACGGCATGCACAACCAGCCGCAGCCGGTCCGGCTCTTCTACATCGCGCCCAACTTCCGCTACGACCGCCCGCAGGCGGGCCGCTACCGCCAGCACCACCAGTTCGGCGCCGAGGCGATCGGCGAGGCCGACGCCGTCGGTGGACGCCGAGATCATCGAGCTGCTCTGGCGGCTCTACGAGGAGCTCGGCCTGACCGGCCTGACGCTGAACCTGAACTCGATCGGCGACCAGACCTGCCGCCCGCGCTACCTCGAGGTGCTCCGCGCCTACTACGCGGACAAGCTCGACCGCGTCTGCGACGACTGTCGCGCCCGCTACGAGCGCAACCCGCTGCGGCTCCTCGACTGCAAGAACGAACGCTGCCAGCCGGTGATCGCCGGGGCGCCGACGACGACCGACCACCTCTGCGACGCCTGCGCCGCGCACTTCGACGACCTGCGCTCCTACCTCGACGCCGCGGGCATCCCGTTCGTGCTGAAGCCGACGCTGGTTCGCGGCCTCGACTACTACACGCGCACCGTGTTCGAGGTGCGAGCCGAAGGAGGAGGGCAGCCAGAGCAGCATCGGCGGCGGCGGCCGCTACGACGGCCTGATCGAGCTGCTCGGCGGCCCGCCGACACCGGGCATCGGCTTCGGCACCGGCATCGAGCGCATCATCATCAACATGAAGCGCCAGGAAGTGCCGGTGCCGGAGCCGGCGAGGCCCGCGTGTCTACGTCGTGATCCAGACGCCGGAGGCGCGCGTGCTCGGCCTTCCGCCTCGCGTCAGAGCTCCGCCGCGACGGCATCCCCGCAACAGCGGCGACCGCGGGAGCGCTCGCTCAAGTCGCAGATGCGGCACGCGGACGCGCTCGGCGCAGAGTACGCCGCGATCATCGGCGAGCGCGAGCTGCGCGAGGATTCGGTGACGCTGAGGCGGCTGATCCGACGGCGAGCAGGAGATTGTAGCCATGGCGGATGTAGGGGGTCGATTTTAACCCCGTACATCAATTCCGGAATACCAATGTAATCCGGACACCTTTTTTGCCAAACAATTGCCGCTGACTATAGCGGCCGCACTCTGTGCCCGTCCAGGCTTATCCCGAGCTGGCCGAGGTAGCCAATGATCGTCGAGCGGTGATGCAGGTCATGTGCCATCCGGTGATAGGCGACGTAGTGCCCGTCGTAGACCTCGGGATCGATGTACTCGGGTTCGGCGCCCGGCGGCGGGCCGTTGACGGCATCCAGCTTCGCCGGATCCGACAGAAACACTTCGACCACATCCCACGAACGCTGCAACTGACGCTTCAAGCCATCCTTTGTGCGGCAATCTGCCACGGCCTCGCCAACTGCTGCGGCGGCCTGTTCGGGCGCGGAGATATGGTGAGGGCGTGCGAGGATGATGTGAGTCGTGATCAATCTGATACTCCACTCGGTCGGAGCAGGCGACCAGTCCAGCTTCTCCTCGGGCACGAGGTCGATCAGCTCGATCAGGTTCTCGTTCATCACCTTCCAGTGCGGCGTGAAGTTCAGGCGCGGATACGTGGTCATTCCAGAAGTCTCCTCCAGACAGATGTGGCGCTGCGAATCTTACACCCGCCCGCCCGTAGAGCAACGATTGGCGCACTCACACAATCGACGTTTGCGCCCGTCATCGCGTGATATAATCGCCCCGTGAGCCCCCACGAGCGGGGGCCGTTTCATGTCCGGGACTGAACACCATGTGGGAAAAGCTGGAAGCGATTGAGCGCCGATACCTCGAACTAGAGGCGGAGATGGCGCGCCCGGAAGTGGCCGGCGACTACGAACGCCTGCAGGTGCTTGCCCGCGAGCACCAGTCCCTCCAGGAGATCATCGGCATCCTCAACGAGTACCGCCGGGTCAAGGAGTCGCTCGACCAGGCGAACGAGATCGTCGACGAGGGCGGCGACCACGAGCTGGTGGCGCTGGCCCGCGAAGAGATCGCGCAGAACGAAGCCCAGATCGAGGCGCTGGAGGAGAAGTTGCGCCGCGCCCTCATCCCGAAGGGCAAGTACGACGACAAGGACGTCATCGTCGAGATCCGCGGCGCCACGGGAGGCGAGGAGGCCGCCCTCTTCGCCGGCGATCTCTACCGCATGTACAGCCGCTACGCGGAGCGAAAGGGCTGGTCAGTCGAGGTGTTGACTCACAGCCAGAGCGACCTCGGCGGCTTCAAGGAGATCGTCTTCGAGGTGCATGGCCGCGGCGCCTACAGCCGCCTCAAGTACGAGAGCGGCGTCCACCGCGTACAGCGCGTGCCGGAGACCGAGGCACAGGGCCGCATCCACACCTCGACCGCCACCGTCGCGGTGCTGCCGGAGGCTGAAGAGGTCGACGTCCAGATCGACCCGAGCGACCTGCGCATCGACACCTTCAACGCGGGCGGTGCCGGCGGCCAGAACGTCCAGAAGAACGACAACGCCGTCCGCATCACGCACCTTCCCACGGGCGTCGTCGCGACCTGCCAGGACGAGCGCTCACAGCTCAAGAACCGCAACAAGGCGATGGCGGTGCTCCGCTCGCGCCTCCTCGACATCGAGCTCAGTAAGCAGCGCGAGGAGATCGACTCCAGCCGCCGCTCACAGGTCGGCTCCGGCGGCTCGGGCGGAGAAGGTCCGCACCTACAACTTCCCGCAGGACCGCATGACCGACCACCGCGTGAACTACACGCGCCACAACCTCCCCGCCCTCCTCGACGGCGACATGGACGACGTCATCGACGCCCTCTCCGAGCAGGAGCAGGAGCGCATGCTCGAAGCCCAGCTGGCTTAGATTCCAGCCGCGGATGGACGCGGATTGAACGCGGACTCTACGCTGAAGGAAACGCTGCACGAGGCGGCGCGCGCTATCCAACGCGACACTCGCAGCGACGAAGCGTCGCTGGAGGCCGAGCTTCTGCTATGCCACACCCTCGGCCTCAGCCGCGAGCAACTTTACACACGCCTGACCGATCCACTCGGCGAAGCGCTATCTGAGTTCCGAACGCTGATCGAGCGACGCCGCGCCCACGAGCCAACCGCATACATCATCGGGCGGCGGGAGTTTTTCGGCATCGAGTTCGAGGTGACGCCCGCAGCACTCATCCCGCGACCGGAAACCGAGACGCTCGTGGAGCTGGTGATCGAATTTGCCCGCGAGAAGTTCGGAGACAGGCCTTTCACAATCGCAGACGTCGGTGTTGGCTGTGGCACGATCGCTGTGGCCGTGGCCCATGCCACGCCGATGGCGCGTGTGGTAGCGATCGACCAGTCGACGACGGCGTTAGCGCTGGCGCGGCGCAACGCAGAACGACACAGCGTCGCGAATCGGATCGAATTCCTCGAAGGTGACCTGCTGACCTCGCTGCGCGAGCCCGTCGACATCATCGCTGCGAACCTGCCTTACGTCACGACGGCCGATTGGGAGGCGCTGCCGCCGGAGATATGCGACCACGAACCGCGTTCGGCGCTGGACGGCGGGTCGGACGGGCTGCGTGTGATCGAGTCCCTGCTACGGGAAGCGCCGGCGCATCTGCGAGCGGAAGGTGCGCTATTCGCAGAGATAGGAGACGAGCAAGGAGACGCGGCGTCGGTGATGGCGCGTGTGGCGTTTTCCCGGGCGGCGGTGGAGGTGCGCCAGGACCTGGCCGGGCGCGACCGCGTGCTGGTGGTCCGTACGCTACCAGCCGGATAATGGCCGCGTGGAGATTGCGCCGGGCATCAGCGGGATCGACTTCCAGGGCCGCGTCTGGGCGTACGTCGTCGCCGAGAGTGACACGTGCACCCTGATCGATACAGGCATCGGCGGCGAACTGAACGTGATAATCGACGGCCTGGGCGAGGCCGAATACCGGCCTCAGCAGGTTCGACAGATCATCCTCACCCACTGCCACAAGGACCACGCCGGCCTCGCAGCGGAACTCAAGAGGGTTACGGATGCGGCGCTTCTGGCGCACAGCCTGGACACACCAATGGTGGAGGGAGACACAGACGTTGCGGATCCACAGCTATCGGGGCGGGAGAAAGCGATCGTAGAGCAGCTATCGGGTTCGATTCCTGACGCCGAGCCAGCAGAGGTAGACGCCGAGTTGGAGGATGGCGACGAGATTGAGATCGGTGGGGAGGGCGCCAAGGTGATTCATCTCCCCGGACACACACCAGGGAGCATCGGGCTGTTCCTGCCGGCGACACGGGTGCTATTTACCGGCGATGCTGCGGCATCGCTGTCGGGCCGGCCCGTTACTGGATTCTTCAACATCGAGCCGGACGAGGCGCGCCGGTCGTTTGCGAAGCTTTCGGAGGTGGAGTTCGAGATGGCCTGCTTCGGTCACGGCGCGCCGCTGCTGAAGAGGGCCTCGCTCGCGTTCCGCAGGGAGGCAGAGCGACTGGCGCTCACGGGATGACTCGGTGACGTTCTCGTCTTGACGAATTAGCACATTAGTTCTATCTTCGCAACACAGCGAGGAGGCGGACGATGGGCTCAGCGGTCATCTTCGAAGAGATCGAGTGCAAGACGATCATCAACAAGGCGAACGCGCCGGGGATGTTGTTCCGATGGAGCATCAACCCCTACCGCGGCTGCCAGCACGCCTGCATCTACTGCTTCGCACGCAACACCCATGAATACCTAGGATACGACTCCGGCCGCGACTTCGAGACGCGGATCGTCGTCAAGATGAACGCGGCGCAGGTGCTGCGCGAACAGCTGAAGAGGTCGTCGTGGAAGCGCGAGTTCATTGTACTGGGCACGGCCTGCGACCCCTATCAGCAGGCGGAGCTGAAATACGAGATCACCCGACAGATGCTTCATGTCTTTATCGAGTTCTTGCAGCCGGTTCACGCGCTGACGAAATCGCCGAGCGTGCTCCGGGATCTGGACCTCTGGGCCGAACTGGCGTCCGTGGCCGACGCGCAGGTTGCGTTCAGCGTGCCGACACTCGATGAAGAGGTCTGGAAGAAGACGGAGCCGGGCACAGCAAAGCCCGCAAAGCGCTTCGAGGCGATGCGCAAGCTGGTCGACGCGGGAGTGCCCTGCGGCGTCATGCTGGCGCCAGTGATCCCCGGGATTACGGACACGACGGAGAGCATTGAAGCGGTGGTGCGCTCGGCGGCGGAATGCGGGGCGTCGTTTGTTGCGCCGAACGTCCTGAACCTGAAGCCAGGCACCAAGGAGTGGTTCATGCCGGTGCTGCGCGAGGCGTATCCGCACCTTGAGGGCAGGTACGAGCGCTACTACAAGGGCCCGTACGCTCCGAAAGACTACACGCGCGAGGTGGTCGCTCGCGTCGACGAGCTGCGTGCAAAGTACGGGCTGGACCGGCCCCACCACACACCGGACGCCGCGCGAGAGCCGCGCGGCCAATTGGTGCTGGGCATCTAGGCGGCTGTGCGGCCTGAGCCGCCCCGGCGCAGCCCGTACGCCAGAACCCCCAACGCCACGACGACGGCTCCGGCCGCAACCGACTCCCACGGCAAACTGAACGCCAGGACCAGACAACCGGCGATGCCTGCCACTGTCAGGACCCGCGGCCAGCGCCGTTCTCCCGCAGAGAGAGTAAACGCAGATGCATTAGCGATGGTGTAGTAGAGCAGGACACCGAACGAACTGAACCCGATGGCGCCACGCACGTCAGCTACGGCCACTACACCGATAACCAGTGCAGCCACCGCTAACTCAGCGCGGTCGGGGACTCTGTAGCGCTGATGCACATGCGCAAAGGCGGACGGCATATCGCCGTTCGAGGCCATGGAGAAGAGCGTCCGGCTAACGCCGACCATAAGTGAGAGCAGCACACCCAGCGACGCAATCACGGCACCGGCCCGAACGACCCAGGCGAAGTCCCCTAAATCGCCTGCCTGTACCGCAGTTACGAGCGGCGCATCCGAGGCCGCCAGCGAGCCGGGGCCCACGGCCAGCAGTGCTGCAACGCAAACACTCGCGTAAACAACAAGAGTGATCCCCAATGCGATTGGAATCGCCCTTGGAATCACACGCGCGGGATCCGATACTTCTTCGCCAAGGGTGGTTATTCGCGCGTAGCCGGCGAAGGCGAAGAACAAGAGTCCACCGGCCTCGAGAATTCCCCGAAGGCCGTGCTCATCGTCGAATAGCGGAGCCAGTCCATCGGCATCGGCGGAGCCGCCGAGGAGGCACGCCGCGACCACAAACGTCAGCGAACCGATAACGACCGTGACGATTACCCGGGTGAGAAGTGCCGTCTTCTGTATCCCGAAGTAGTTGACAGCCGCCAGCGCGACGACCGCCGTGATCGCCAGCGGTCGTGCGATACCCGAATCGAGGTAGTTCCCGAACGTCAACGCCATCGCGGCGCAACTCGCGAGTTTGCCGACGAGGAACGCCCAGCCGGCAAGGTATCCCCAGAAGAGTCCGAGGCGCTCACGGCCGTACACGTAGGTCCCGCCCGATTCCGGGTAGATGGCCGCAAGCTGCGCGGAGGATGTCGCGTTACAGAAGGCCACGACAGCCGCAAGCAATAGGCCGATGAGTAGGCCGCTCCCCGCCGCTGCCGCGGCCGGGCCGATCGCAGAGAAGACGCCTGCCCCAATCATTGCGCCAAGGCCGATGACTACGGCGTCGAACGTGCCTAGCCGGCGTGCGAGGCGGGTCGGGGTTGGATTTCCAGCGACTGGGGTCGGCACCAAGCGAAGGTTAGCACGCGGGGCGGCTCGGGACACAGGTGGCACCGACACAGGCGAAGGACGGGCGGAAATGAGCAGCGAAAGTAAGCGCCTGGAGAAAGGCGGGGCGGTGGCGTACAATCGTCGGCGAGATGGCGACAGACGCAGGCCTGGCAGCGCTTCCCGACACACCCGCCGGCAGACAACTCCGATGGTACCTCGAGCGCATATCCTCCAGCGGCAACGGCGCTGCCGACGAAGACGCCGATCGGTTCATCCCGGCGGCAGGGCGCCGCTGGCTGCCTCAGGGCGAGGACGTAGCCGAGGGGTGGCGCCGGCTGGGTGCGCAACTGGCGCCGTTTCGGATCGCGGCCGTCGTGGAAGATCACGAGCACTCGGTGACGGTGGAGATCAAGGGCGCAGAGGGCAAGCGCTGGCGCGTCGTCTGCGAAGTGGAGACCGGAAAACCCTACCGCATAGTGGCGCTCAACTGGGAGCGGCTGTTCGACTTCGAGGTCACCGTACGCGAGGCCACCGAGGCCGACGGTCCGGTCCTCGCCGACGTCGAGCGCCGCTGCCCGATCGTACTCGACGATCAGTCTGTCACCTTCGACCGCGGCGACGGCTACTTCGCGTTCGCGCGGCTGATGGAGGAGGTTACGGTCGGCCTTGGGTTCGTCGACGGCGTGCCGGCAGCCATCAATTGCGGTGGCGTCCACGAGGTGCGCATCGGCGGTGAGCAAATGCGGATCATGACCGCGATCCACACCCGCGTGCTGCCTGAGCACCAGAAGAAAGGCCTCTGGGGAGCCGTCTCGCGGATCCTGGGCGAGAAGTACCTGTCGGGCCAAACCGCTGGCAGCCGAGGATTCGTTGCGGCGAACAACTCCGCGATGCAGCGCGGCTTCGCCAACACGCCGCACAAATGGCCGGTGCAGGCGCTGCGCTGCCAGCTCCGCTGCGAGGACCTCGCGGGGCCTGCGGCAGGCCGTCCCGCCACGGCAGACGACGCGGCCCGTATCGTCGAATTGATTAACGCCACCCACGCCGATGAGGAGATGTACCTTTCCTACACCGTCGAGACCCTGAAAGCGCGGATGCAGCGGGCTCCCGGCCAGTACTCGTGGGAGCAGGTGCGCTTGACGGATGAAGCGGTGGTCGGTGTCTGGCCTGCGGGCGAAAGCATTCGCGTTATCGCCGAAACGAACGGCCAACGGACCGTGTCACTGCGAGGGCTGGTGTTGGATTACGGGTTCGAGCCGGGCGCTGAGGACGCGCTGGAGACGCTGCTCCGCGCCTGGTGCGGCTGGCTGGTGGACCGCGAGTTTGACACGCTTTCGGTGTTCACCTCTGAGCGATCGCCCGGATACGAGCGCCTGCGTGGACTGGCATCAGCAGTCGACGCCTTCGACATGTGGACCCCGGGCATCCCGCCGCCGGAGGGCGCGGAAGTAAGCGGGTTGTACGTGGACCAGGTCTACTTCTAGCGTCCGGAGATTAACGCTGAATAGGCGCCCGCGTTCATTCAGGATGAGATCGTAGCGGCTGCCGAAGGCGCGCCGCGAGGAGGGAAGACGATGAATCCACTGAGGACAGCCATTCACCGAATCAGGGACGACGAGCGAGGTCATGTCATGGTCGGCATGCCATCGCTCGTGGCAGCGATCGGGGCAATTGTCCTGGCGATCGGCGCCGCGGGAGATACGGACTGGCTGACGATTGTCGGCGGCGTGGTGCTGGGGCTGGGGATCTTCGTTACGGGCTTGATCCGCCACCGCAGCATCGACTACGAGGTCTACGGCCGGCTGGAGCAGCTGGAGAGGTAGGCGGTCTACCGACTGAGCTGGTAGACCTTGCCCTCGGTCTTGATCGAGGGCGCGACCACGATCTCCGCCTCGTGGAACTCGGCAATCGTCTGGGCGCCGCAAACACCCATGCAGGTGCGGATGGCGCCGACGAGGTTCTCCGTACCGTCCGTGCGTGACGTCGGGCCGAAGAGCAGGCGGTCGAGTGTGGTGTCACTGCCGGGCCGGATGCGGACTCCGCGCGGTAGCTGTGCGTGGCCGGTGGACATCCCCCAGGCGT
Organism: uncultured Chloroflexia bacterium; assembly: GCA_963717065.1. GTDB lineage: Bacteria > Chloroflexota > Dehalococcoidia > SM23-28-2 > RBG-16-64-32 > CAVQVC01. The sequence goes on from CAVQVC010000001.1 coordinate 1,143,380, forward strand.
AACCCTTCGCGGGCGCTTCCTCTGTGCGGGCGAAAGCCGTGCCGAGCATCACAGCGTCAGCGCCTGACGCGAGCGCCTTGCAGACGTCTCCGCCGTTGCGCATGCCACCGTCGGTGATGATCGGGACGTAGCGTCCAGTGTCGCGGTAGTGCTGGTCGCGGGCCGCCGCGCACTCGATGGTCGCCGTGACCTGCGGGACTCCGACGCCGAGCACTTCGCGGGAGGTGCAGATGGCGCCGGGGCCTACGCCGACGAGGACGCCATCGATACCCGTCTCCATGAGCTCCTTCGTGGCCTGGTAGCCCACCGTGTTGCCGACGATGACGGGGACGCGGATGTTCTCGACGAGTTCCTCGAGGATGAGGCCGCGCGGGGACGTGGAGATGTGGCGCGCTGACGTGACCGTGGACTGCACGACGAAGATGTCAGCGCCAGCGTCGACAGCGATGGGGGCAAGCTTCTTTGTATTGGCCGGCGTGCAGGAGACGGCGACCACGCCGCCACCCTGCTTGATCTGACGCACTCGCTCGCCGATGAGCTCTTCCTTTAGCGGGGCCTCCGTAAGGCGCTGAATAACTGCGGCAGAATCTTCCTGCGAGGTGGCAACGACCTCCGCGATCGCAGCGGCGGCGTCATCGTAGCGGCACTGGAGACCCTCGAGGTTCATGACCGCGAGCCCGCCCGCTGTGCCCGAGTTCGACGGCGAAATTGGGGTCAACTACGGCGTCGAGCGCAGCGGCGAGGATCGGGAACGCGAATGTGTGCTCGGCAACCCGGAAGTGGACATCCGTGAGTTCGGGGTTGACAGTGAGGTTGCCGGGGACGATCGCGACTTCGTCAAACCCGTAGGCGGGTCTGAGTTCTTTGTATGGTGATAGACTCATAGTGCCTCGCCTCGGTAGGAAGGTGGACGGGGTGCGGACCGCCCGAACAGGTTTTCAGCCAGTGTATCAACGGCCATATAGGCGGTCAACACGATTTGGTTTGATTTTAGCGCAAAAGTATAAACACTTTCCACATCTTAACTGCTAATCCAACTTCACAGTTCATGGGAACCCTGTACCTCGTCGCCACTCCAATCGGGAACCTGGAGGACGTGACGCTCCGCGCCCTGCGGGTGCTGGGAGAAGTGTCCGTGGTGGCGGCTGAGGATACGCGGACGACGCGCAAACTGCTCTCCCACCACGGCATCCACCAGCGCCTGCTCAGCTACAACGAGCACAACATGAAGGCGCGCACCCCGCAGCTCCTGACGGCACTCGACTCGGGTGACATTGCCTTCGCATCCGAGGCAGGCACCCCAGGGGTGAGCGACCCAGGGTATGAGCTGGTGCAGGCAGCGCTAGAAGCCGAACATGAGGTCGTGGCGGTGCCCGGCGCATCCGCTCTCCTGACAGCGCTCGCAGCCTCCGGGCTGCCGATGCGGGAGTTCACCTTCCTGGGATTCCTGCCGCGCAAGGCCGGGGAGCGGCGGCGGCTGCTGGAGGCGCTGGTGCTGGAACCGAAAACGCTCGTGTTCTTCGAGTCTCCGCATCGAATCAAGAAGACCCTGGAAGATGTACTCGAGACGCTGGGCGACCGACAGGTGGCGGTCGTGGCGGGAGTTGACGAAGGTGCACGAGGAAGTGTTCCGGGGGAGTGTGTCGCAGGCGTTGACGCACTTCACAGAGCCGCGGGGAGAGTTCACGATCGTGCTCGCGGGAGGGACGGGCATCCTCGCTGCAAGTCCGGAAGCCGAAGCGGCCGCGCAAGAAAAACTCGCACGGCTGCGATCCGAGGGGGTGAAGGCACGTGAGGCAGTGCGCGTCGTATCCGAAGTCTCGCGTCTGCCGCACCGGCGCATTTATGAGCTTTGGCTTGAGACGGACAATCAAGGGTCTTAGCCAAAGGCCCGTGCTACAATCCGAACCGATATAGCATGCCCCCGAACGAATCCGGCCAAAAGGTTCTGCTTGGCGTCGCCTGGCCCTACGCCAACGGCTCTCTGCACATCGGTCAGATCGTCGGCGCCTACCTGCCCGCGGACATCTTCGCCCGCTATCACCGCGCCGCCGGCAACGACGTCCTGATGGTCTCCGGCAGCGACCAGCACGGCACGCCGATCACCGTGCGCGCCGAGGAAGAGGGGCACAACGCCTGCCGAGGTGGCGGCGCGATTCCACGACGAGTTCCTGGAGTGCTGGGAGCACCTCGGTATTAGCTGGGACCTCTACACGACGACCGGCACCGAGAATCACGCGCGTGTCGTCCAGGACATCTTCCTGAAGCTGCTCGAGAACGGCGACATCTACCAAGACACCATGGACCTCCCGTACTGCACGGTCGAGCAGCGCTTCCTGCTCGACCGTTACGTCGAGGGCACGTGCCCGATCTGCGGCGACACAAACGCGCGCGGCGACCAGTGCGACAACTGCGGCAACATCCTCGACCCGATCGACCTCATCGACCGGCGCTGCAAGTTCGACGGCTCGACGCCGGAGATCCGCGAGTCCGAGCACTTCTTCCTCCGCCTGAGCGCCTACAACGACCGGCTGAGGGAGTGGCTCAGCGACAGACAAGGAGCATTGGCGGACGAACGTCCTCAACTTCTCGCTCGGCATTCATCGAGCAGGGCCTCCAGGACCGCGCCATCACCCGCGACATCGACTGGGGCATCGCCGATCCCGGTCGCCGGCTGCGAGGACAAGCGCATCTACGTCTGGTTCGAGACCGTCATCGGCTACCTTTCCGCGGCGATCGAGTGGGCGGAACGCTCGGGCGAGCCGGAGCGCTGGCGCGACTTCTGGCAGGACCCTGAGTGCAAGAGCTACTACTTCATCGGCAAGGACAACATCTTGTTCCACACGCTGATCTGGCCGGCGCAGCTCATGGGCTACCGGGAGGCCAACGGCGAACACTACAACCTGCCGTACGACGTGCCCGCCAACCAGTACCAGACGATCAGGGGCAGCAAGGTCTCGACGAGCCGGCGCCTGGCCGTTTGCGTGCCGGACTTCCTGACGCCGGTACGACCCCGACCCGCTGCGCTACTACCTCGCGGCGACGATGCCGGAGACCTCCGACTCCGACTTCACGTGGGCGGACTTCGTCCGGCGCAACAACGACGAGCTGGTCGCCACCTGGGGCAACCTCGTGAACCGCGTGCTCACCTTCACCTACCGGAACTTCGACCGCGCCGTCCCTGAGCCGGGCGAACTGACCGACGACGATCGCGAGCTGCTCGCCCGGGCCGAGCGCGCGATCGCCGAGACCGGCAGAACAGATCGCCTCTGCCGCTTCCGCGCCGGCCTCGAGGCGGCGATGTCCGCGGCGCGCGAGGCCAACCGCTACGTCGAGGACAACGCACCGTGGAAGCTGATCAAGGAAGACCGCGCGCGCTGCGCGACCGTCCTCTACACGGCGATCGCCGCGATCAGCGGGCTCAACGTAGCGCTCTCACCTTACCTGCCGTTCACCTGCCAGACCCTGCACGGCTATCTCGGCAACGAGGGGCCCTGTCCGGCGGTCGGCTGGCGCTTCGCGCCGCCGGCAGCGGGCAGCCGCTGGCGGAAGCGCAGCCCTGTTCAAGAAGCTGGACCCAGCGATCATCGAGGAAGAAGAAGCGAGGCTGGGCGCGCTGATGCTGGTCGACTCCCACTGCCACCTGCAGGACCGGAAGTTCGAAGGCGACGTCGACGGCGTCATCCACCGCGCCCGAGACGCCGGCGTCACGGCGATGGTGTGCGTCGGCTACGACATGGAGAGCAGCCGCCGCGCCGTCGAGATCGCCGAACTCCCACGAGAGCGTCTACGCCACCATCGGCGTCCACCCGCACGACGCAAAGACGCTCACGCCGCGCGACCTCGACGAGCTGGCGCGCGCTGGCCGACTCCGCGCAAGGTCGTGGCGATCGGCGAGATCGGCCTCGACTTCTACCGCAACCTGTCGCCGCGCGAGACGTCCAGCAACAGGCGTTCCGCGAGCAGCTGGAGCTGGCGCGGACGCCTCAGCCTGCCCGTGGTCATCCACTCCCGCGACGCGGATGAGGAGACGTACGAGATCGTGGCCGAGTACGAGCAGCAGGCGCTGCCGGACTGGCCGAAGGACCGGCCGCTGGGTGTCATGCACTGCTTCGCCGGTGATCTTGCCGCTGGCGCTGCGCTACATCGAGCTCGGCTTCGTGATCTCGATCGCCGGCTCCGTGCACCTACCCCAACGCCGAGCGGACGCGCGCCGTCGCCGGCGGCATCCCGCTGCGCTGGATGGCCGTCGAGACCGACGCGCCGTACCTTCCGCCGCAGAGCATGCGCGGCAAGCGGAACGAGCCTGCCTACATACGTGAGACAGTGCAGTGCATCGCCGACATCGCGAGGAGCCCGGTTCGAGGAAGTTGCCGACGGGACTGCGATGTGCACGCGGCGTGGCTCTTCGGACTCGGCGACATCGGCGAGCCCGCTGGCCGAGGCGCTGGGAGAGTCGCGGTGAAGACGCGCGACTCTGTACGGCTCGGTGCAGGACGACCTGTCGCGCTCGTCGAGGCGCGTCCTCGACTCGATCAAGCAGGTGGACTACGGGCCGCTGGGCGAGATGCTGGGGATGGTGCTGGGCGGCGGCGGCAAGCTGCTGCGCCCCGCCCTCGCGCTGCTCTCCGGGCGCTTCGCCAACTACAACCTCGACCTGCTCGTGCCGCTCGCTGCCTCGGTCGAGCTGCTGCACACCGCGACGCTCGTCCACGACGACGTCATCGACGCCGCTGACACGCGCCGCGGCCGCGCCGACCGTGAACAGCGCCTTCCAGAACTCGACCACGGTCATGCTCGGCGACTACCTGTTCGCGCACGCCGCCGACCAGGTCGTGAAGACGGACAGCCTGCGCGTCGTGCGACTCTTCTCGGAGACGCTGATGATCATGGCGACGGGCGAGATCCGGCAGGACCTGGCCGCCTACGACAGCCGCCAGACGATCCGCGACTACCTGCAGCGCATCGGCGGCAAGACGGCATCGCTCTTCTCCTGCGCCTGCGAGGGCGGCGCCATCGTTAGCGGGCAGCCTGAGGAGTGGATCGCGGCGCTGCGCGACTACGGCTACAACTTCGGGATGGCGTTCCAGGTGGTGGACGACATCCTGGACTTCACGGGCGATGAGGCGGAGATGGGCAAGCCCGTCGGCAGCGACCTGATGCAGGGAACACTGACGCTGCCCTCGCTGCTGCTGGTCGAGAAATACCCGGACGACAGCCCGGTACAGGACTACTTCACGCGACCCAGGCCGGAGACGCTCTCGGCGGCGATCACGATGATCAGGAGCGAAGGGATCGCCGAGGAGTCCTACGAGATGGCACGCGAGTTCAACCGTCGTGCCATCGAAGCGCTTGCCTCACTACCGGACAACAGCGACCGGCAGACCCTGGTCGACCTGGCAGAGTGGAGCCTGGCGCGTCGCAGCTAGTCCGGCGTCGCTAGGGCGTAATGGTCTTGCGGGCGGGGGTTTTCTTCTTCGTCTTCGCTGTGCGCATTCCGTACTGATCCACGCCCCAGCGGCTACGGTAGATTGCGTCGGCGCGCTCCGCCCTTTTTCTTGTCGAGCTCCAACTGGACGTCACCCTTGGCTTTCTTGGGCGTTGGCTTGGGCTTGGCAAGCTCGGGGTGCTCGAAGCCCTTCATGCGCTTGACGCGGTTCTTGACCTCTTTCCCCATGTGCCAGTACGTGCCCTTGTCGGGTATCCGGCGGGCGTAGCCTTCGCGGAAGGTGAACGCATTGAATGTAGACATGATTCGAGGGGCGTCGCGATCGCATTCAGGACAGGGTACGGGCTGGGACGCTTCGCTCATCTGGCGGATTGCCTCGAAGATCCCGTGGCAGTGCTGGCAGTAGTACTCGTAAAGTGGCATTATTTCTTTTTCGCTCCCGCTTTCGATTTACGCTCAGCCTTGACCGCCGGTTTCGCGCCATCCTTCGGCTTCACTCGAGCTATCGTCTTCTTCGGCTTCTCGTCGCGCACCGCGTGGTGGTGGAATGGCACCCGCTGCTTCCAACCCTGGGTGCGGGCCATCGAGGCAAAGCTCGTGGGCATTATGCGGTCCGACTTGCTTGCGCAGGTCGGGCAATCGGCGGGCTGATCTGATGCGCTCAGAGACTTTAGCGCCTCGAAGACCTTCTCGCAGTTATCGCAGTAGTACTCGTAAAGAGGCATGCTAGACCTCGACCGCCGACCGGCTGCCCTCACGGCGTAACCGTTCGATGAACGCGGCGGCGTTCACGTCACGCTCGAGCACGCAGACGATGTAGCTGCGGAGGTGGCGTTCTACCTCGACCGCCAGCTCGTCAGCCACCTTCAGGCGCGCCACATCGTTGTAAGACCCACGCTGAAGCAGGCGCAAGACCTTCAGGCCGTTCAGACTGAGCACCCGCGGCCCCGCCACGTCCCGCGCGCAGGCGCGGCATACGGCGCCACCGCTCTGAGGGGCAAAGAAGTTCTGCTCCGGCGCCAGCGCCCCCCCGCACCCGACACAGGTATCAAGCTGCGGACAGAAACCACTTTGGTCAAGCAGGCGCATCTCCATGAACCGCAGGACGAGATCCGGCGCTTTCGGCCTCCTGGAGCCGGCGAAGGGTATCGAGGAGGAGGCGGTAGGTAGGATAACTCTGCGCCTGTTCAGGGATGAAGCGGTCTATCAGCTCTGCAGCGTAGACTGCGCGGCTCAGGCGGTCGAGGTCTTCGTGGAGGACCGGGAAGCTCTCCATCGTCTCGCATCCGGCGACGACGTCGGCCATGTGGCCCTGCGCGAGCTGGAGCATGCAGCGGGTGAGCGGCTGCAGGTGCCCGGACATGCGGCTGGTGGTGCGACGCACCCCGCGGGCCTTGACGTCCATTTTTCCGAACGTCGGCGTGTAGATGGTGAGAATACGGTCGGCCTCGGCCAGCCGGCGCCCGCGCAGGACGATGGCCTCAGTCTTGTAGAGCCGCGCCGATAGCGGCATTAGCCCTGCATCTCCTGGCGACCCTCGAGGGCGCGGGCGAGCGTGACGTCGTCTGCGTACTCCAGGTCGCCGCCGACCGGAAGCCCCCGCGCGAGGCGGGTGACCTTCACACCGAGCGGCTTCAGGAGCCGTGTGAGGTACATCGAGGTGGCCTCGCCCTCCAGGTTGGGATTGGTTGCCAGGATGATCTCCTCGACACTGTCTCCGCGCAGCCGCTGGAGCAATTCGCTGACTTTCAGGTCTTCGGGGCCGATTCCGTCCATCGGCGAGATTGCCCCGTGCAGCACGTGGTACAGCCCCCGGTAGGAGTGTGAGCGCTCCAAGGCGAGGATGTCGAGCGGTTCCTCGACGACGCATATGATCGTCCGCTCGCGCCGGTCGTCGGAACAGACGCGGCAAGGGTCAACCTCGGTGACATTCTGGCAGATGGAACACAGGGTAACCCGTTCTTTGACTTCAAGGATCGCGGAGGCGAGCGACTGGGCGTCGGCTGGTGGCATGCGCAGCAGATAGTAGGCGAGCCGTTGCGCGCTCTTGGGGCCGACGCCTGGGAGCTTGTGGAACTCGTCGATCAGCCGGGCCAGCGGAGCCGCCGTCGAGGATGTGGTCTCGTTCACAGGACTATTCTACGCAGCGGCGTCTCCAGGCGCGGCCTATCCAGTCAGTCCTGGAATATTCAAGCCTGGAATGTTCAGGCCGCCGGCGACTCCCGCAAGTTGTTGCATCTGGCCGGCGCGGACCTTCTCAAGCGCTTCGTTCATCGCTGCCAGGATCAGGTCCTGGAGCATATCGACGTCTTCGGGATCGATGACTTCAGGCTTTACTGTGATGGAGAGCAGTTCCGGCTTTGCGTTCATCGTGACGCTGACCGCTCCGCCCCCCGCCGAGGCATCGATTATCGTCTCCTCGAGCGCTTTCTGCGCCTGCGCCATCTTCGCTTGGAGCGCCTGGATCTGCTTCATCATCTCATTCTGGTTAGCCATCGAGTCCTCCTTCATCTGCCTGAGCGTCGCCCACTGGTTTCGCGCCCAACTCCTTCGCCGCTTGCACCAAATGCCCCCCACGGGCCGAAGCCGTGCTTTGCTCGCGGGGTGCCCGCTCTGCCTTCTCGAAGCGCAACTTTACCGGCCTTCCAAGTGCCTGCGTGAACAGACCAGCCAGCTTGCCGGCGTTTGGTTCGCTCTCAGCTCTCTCCAGGTGGAACGTGTGGTAGAAGCCCAGCACGACTTCGTCGCCCTCCACCGAACGCACCTCGCATGATCCGTTCAGTAGAGCAGAAAGTGTCTTGTCTGTCTCCCGGCAGGCTTGACGGACGCTATCGAGAAGCGCCGACTCCGTACCCGAGGAAACAGGACGGGCGGGCGCTGGCTCAGCATCGCCTGGCGTCTCCTGCGGGGTGTCAAAACTGGCGCTGGCGACGGTACTCGCGACTTCGTCCAGCTCAGCTGCTGGGATCGAGAACTGAGGTTCAGGTTTCGGGGGCGCCTCGGCCGCTTTTGCCGGTGCGTGCTCTCGTTCCTGCCGTGGCGCTTGGTCGACGTGACGGGCGGGGGCGGAACCAGTCGTTGCCATCGCATTGGATCCGCCAGGCGGCGTCTCGGCAATTAGCTCGATCACGGCCAGTTCAAGCGGCAGCGAAGACTGAGGGTCGTCACGGAAGTCAGCGCGAGCGAAGGCCTTGAGCGCTCGCACGATATCGCCGTGATTGTACCCCGCCGCCTGTGTCCTCACCTGGGCGGCCATCTCTTTAGGCAGGTCCAGCGAAGCGCCCGCTCCCGCCTTGGCCAGCAATAGTCCGCGGACGAATACCGCGACCTGCTTGCAGAACTGTTTCATGTCTGCACCGTCGTCGCCTACGGCGGATATGAGCCCGAGCGCGCCCCCGAGATCGCCGCCAAGAACAAGGCGGACCAACTCACCTGCGCGGGCATCGACAGAGAGACCAAGCGCCTCCTGGACTTGCTCGTATGCCGGAGCCTGTCCGTAGTAGGTAACCACTTGCTCGAGGCCGTTGATTGCGTCGCGGAGGCTGCCGCCCGAGCTGCGTGCGACCTCATCCAGCGAGGCCTCATCGAAGGTGTAGCCTTCTTGTTCGCAGATATACGCCAGGCGCTTGACAACGGCAGCGTTGGAGATCCGGCGAAGATCAAACCGCTGACAGCGGGAGATTATCGTGGGCGACACTTTGTGAGGCTCGGTCGTCGCCAGCACGAACACGATATGCGGCGGCGGCTCCTCCAGCGTTTTCAGCAGTGCATTTTCGGCGCTCGTGCTGAGCATGTGCACTTCGTCCAGGAGGTATACTTTGCGCCCACCGGACATTGGAGTGAGGACTACGTTCTCGCGGAGTTGCCGAATGTCATCGACGCTGTTGTGGCTGGCTGCGTCTTGCTCAACGAAATCCAGCGCCCGTCCTTCATTAAAGGATGTGCACGATTCGCAGATGTTGCAGGGCTCGCCCTCGACGGGGGCCTGGCAGTTGGAGGCCTTGGCGAGCAGGCGACCGAGCGTGGTCTTACCCGTGCCGCGCGGGCCGCAGAAAAGATAGGCGTGTGCGAGCCTGCCAGAGGAGATCGAGTTGCGCAATGTGCGAGTGACGGGGTCCTGGCCGACGACTTCGGAGAAGGACTGGGGCCGCCACTTCCGGTATAGGACCTCGCTCACTACCCCGCCATTATACGTTCGGTGTCGGTTGGGTTACAGGCCCGGGTGACCGTGAAGGATGCCAAGTAGCGCTTCCTCTCGCCCACGCATCACTTGCTCCTCTGCCGGCTTCGCGTGGTCGTAGCCGAGAAGATGCAAGATGCCATGTACCAGCAAGTGAGCGATCTCGTCCGCAACCGGACGACGCGCCTCTTCGGCCTGTGCCCGCGCTGTCGGATACGAGATTATCACCTCTCCGAGACGCGTTATGCCGTCAGGTGAGACAAATTCGTCGCCTTCACGAAGGGAGAATGAAAGGACATCGGTGGCGTGGTCTTCGCTGGCATACTCGCGGTTCAAGCACCGTACCGTCTCGTCGTCAGTCACGTACACGCTCAATTCAACGTCTCCGCTTGCTTCTTCCTCAAGCACTCGCGCCGCCAGTTCTCGCAGGGCATCCTCTGCAACGAGCGCTGCGAATGGCTCGTCGATACTGATAAGGATTTCGTCGGCGGGCGCGGTCATGCTGCCACACTAGCAGCGAGGTGAGGCCACCGCCAGACCGCACGCCGTAGAATAGTATGTAAGAGATGCGCGTCCTGGTCATCGGCGGCACACGGCTCAGCGGCCCGGACATCGTCGGGCAGCTGGTGGAACGTGGCCACGAAACGGCCGTCCTGCATCGCGGCGAGCAGGAAGCCGATCTCCCGCCGCGAGTGCGCCACTTCCACGGGAACCTCCAGGACACCGAGTTCCTGCGTTTTGTGGTGAAGGACTATGCTCCGACCGCCGCCATACACATGTGGGCTATGCATCCGGCAGACGTCGAGCACGCCGCACAGGCGTTCAACGGTACCCTCGACAGGTTCGTGATGATTAGCTCGGCGGACGTTTACGCGGCTTTCGAGGCGATCGAGAAACGCGAGCCGGCACTGCAACCGCTCCCGATTTCAGAAGACTCGCCGGTGCGCACCGGTCCCTACCCGGAGTACGAAGGTACCGACTACGACAAGATTGGGGCCGAACAAGCCGCGCTTCGCGCGTTCCATGCCGGCCGCCTGCCCACAGTCATAGTCCGGTATCCAGGGGTCTACGGACCCGGACCCGTCCGCGAATGGTACTGGGTGAAGCGCATCCGCGATGGCCGCAGACGGATCGCCCTACCCGAAGGCGGGTTGACGATCTTCCACCGGGGGTTCACGGCGAACCTGGCCAACGCGGTTGCGCTTGCCCTGGAGAAGGCCAGGCCGGGTAGCATATACAACGCGGGCGACGACTCACAGTACAGCGTGCGCCAGTTAACCGACATGATCGCGAACGCGATGAGCCACGATTGGGAGGTCGTGAACGTGCCCTCCTGGTCGTGGCCCTACGGGACGCCCTACTCCCTCCCCCAAAACCACCTGCTGCTCGATACGACGAAGATCCGCGACGATCTCGGTTACAGGGACATCGTATCGCCTCAGGAAGCGTTGCGAGTCACGGTGGAGTACCTGGCCTGCCGCAAACCTGGGCGAGTTACGCAGATCTTCCCCGGAGCGTTTGATTACCCAGCCGAGGACGCGGTAATCGATCGATTCCTGGTCTAGGCCAGGACTGCGACAGCCGACTCCGAGGCCTGGAGTAACGGATCGGGGTAAAGCCCGATGGCGATGAGACCGATGACAGCCGCCGCCAACGCGATCCCCAGGAATGGACTGGGAGCGAAGGACTCCTCGCTGGCCGGCTCGACCGCGTACATGTTGAGCACGACCCGCAGGTAGTAGTAGGCGGAGATCACGCTGTTGAGCACGCCGATGATCGCCAGCCAGACGAGGTCGGCCTGGACGGCGGCGTTGAACACGTAGACCTTCGCCCAGAAACCGGCGGTGGGCGGGATGCCGGTCAGCGAGATCAGGCAGATCGCGAGCCCCGCGGCCAGCCACGGCGAGCGCTTTGCCACACCGGCGTAGTCGGCTATCTCGTCCGAGTGGATCTTGTTCGAGATGGCGATGATGGCGATGAACGCGCCCAGGTTCGTGAAGGCGTAGGTGCCCAGGAAGAAGAGCACAGAGCTTGTGCCCAGCAAGAGCTGCGGGTCCTCCGCGGCAACGGCGGCCAGGCCGATGAGGAACGTCCCGGCCTGCGCGATCGAGCTGTAGCCCAGCATCCGCTTGATGTTCTTCTGAACCAGCGCCACCACATTGCCGACGGTCATGGAAGCTGCCGCTATCGCAGCGAACATGTTCGCCCAGTCGCTGGAGATCAGGCCTTCACCCAGAGCGACGACGAAGATGCGCATCACGACGGCGAATCCCGCTGCCTTGCTCGCCACCGAGAGGTAGGCAGTGACCGGCGTCGGCGCGCCCTGGTAGACGTCCGGCACCCACATCTGGAACGGCACGACCGCCATCTTGAAACCGAGGCCCGCCGCCAGGAACACGGCCGCCAGGACCAGCGCCAGCCCTCGTGTCGGAATCCGCACGCCTCCACGTAGTCCGCGATGCCCGCGAGCGACGTCGATCCGGAGAGGCCGAACAGGTAGGCCATCCCGTACAGGGTGACGGCAGTGCTGATCGCGCCGAGCAGCAGGTACTTCAATGCGGCCTCGCTGATCGCGCGTCCTTCGGGAAGGCGACGAGGACGTAGAAGCAGATCGCCTGAAGCTCCAGCGCGACGAAGATCGCGATCAGGTCTACGCTGCTCGCCATGAGCATCATGCCGACCGTCGAGGCGAGGACGAGCGCGATGTACTCGCCGCGAAGCGGTTCCGCTCCAGGTAGTCGATCGAGGCGAGAATGATCACGGCGGCAACGCCCGCGAACAGGAAGTCGAAGAAGAGGGAGAAGTCGTCCACGACCATCATGCCGTCGAACGCCGGGCCCTGCTCGTCAGCTGAGAAGGATCGACAGCGAACAACCGATCGACACCGCGATGCCAACGAGAGCAAGACCAGCGGCAATCACGCGCCTGTTCCGAGCCAACGCGCCACCCCTGGGGACGATCGCGTCGATGACAACGATCAGACCAGCTGCGATCAACAGCGCCAGGTCGGGAGCGAAGCGGATGACGTCCACTACGCCGAACCTCTCCGCGATCGGCGTGACGCCGAGCTCGAACACGTCCATCATCCACGCCGGGTAGACGCCGATCGCTACGATCACCGCAGTCATCGCCAGGAGCGGCCCGCGCTCCCACCAGGCGGTGGCGTCGGGCAGCTCGGCCCAGCGCGGGTTGGGCTCGCCCCAGAACACGCGCTGGATCGTCCAGAGGATGTAGCCGGCCGCGAAGACGATCGCCGATCACGCCGACGATCGTCAGCGCCTCGTGCTTGTCGAAGGTGCCCAGGAAGACCGTGACCTCGGACACGAACCCGGCCGAGCGCCGGCAGCCCCAGCGAGGCGAGACCGGCGACGAGCATCATCACCGTGATGAACGGCATCCGGTGTGCCAGGCCAGAAAGCTCGCCGATGTCGCGGGTGTGGGCGCGGTCGTAGACCATGCCGACGAGCACGAACAGCATGCCGGTGATCAGGCCGTGCGTGACCATCTGCATCGCCGCGCCCGTCAGGCCGACGTGCCGATCGCCGAGGCGCCGAGCAGCACGTAGCCCATGTGGCTCACGCACGAGTACGCGATGAGCCGCTTCAGGTCCGTCTGCATCAGCGTCATCACCGCGCCGTAGAGGATGCTGACGGCGGCGAGATCGCGAGCCAGATAGCGGCGTCGTCGGCGACGTCCGGCATGATGTTGAACGAGAGGCGCAGGATGCCGTAGCCGCCCATCTTCAGCAGCACGCCGGCCAGGATCACGCTCACGGCCGTCGGCGCGTCCGTATGCGCGTCGGGCAGCCACGTATGGAACGGGACGACCGGCAGCTTGATCAGGAAAGCGACGATGATCAGCGCGAAGATCGCCCAGGCTGGCACGATGGCGTCGTGGATGTCGCCCGATCTGCGCGAGCTCGCGCATGTCGAACGTGTCGGCCGTGAAGCCGAGGACCAGGATGCCGATCATCATGAACGCCGAGCCGAAGAACGTGTACAGCACGTACTTCCACGCCGAGTAGACGCGGTTGCCGCTGCCCCAGATCGAGATCAGGAAGTACATCGGGATCAGCTCGATTTCCCAGAAGAGGAAGAAGAGCACGAGGTCCAGCGAGCTGAAGACGCCCATCAGACTCGTCTCCAGCACCAGCAGCCAGGCGAAGTACTCCTTCGGGCCGTAGCTCGACCTTCAAGGAGATGAGGATGGACACGAGCGCCCAGGAACGCCGTCAGCAGCACCAGCGGCAGCGAGAGGCCGTCGACGCCGACCGCGTAGTTGCAGCTTGAAGGTCGAGAAGTCGGAGTCCAGCCACGTGGTGCGGTCGACGAACTGGTAGCCCGCCTTCGTCGCGGTCGTAGTCGAGGAACAGGTACGACGACGCAGGCCAAGCACAACCGCCGACAGCTGCGGCCGCGACGCACTTCGCGTGGTGCTCCTGCTGCTTCGGCAGAGGGCGATCAGCGCCGCGCCCGACGAGCGGGAAGAAGATCGACGAACGTCAGCATCGCGCATCCTCATGCCCGTTCACCAGCAGAATCCCGACGACCGCCGCGATGGCACCGAAGAACATCACGCTCGCGTAGACCTGCGCCTGTCCGACCTGCGCCAGGCGCAGTCTGCTCCGGACGCCCAGCCGCGTCGGCCGTGGCCGACGCCGTTCACGACGCCGTCGACCACGTACGTGTCCCAGAGCGATCAGCGAGCCAGCGCAGACGCCGCCGAGGAGGCCGCCTTGAGCGATGACGTCCTCGTACAGGCAGTCCAGGTAGTACTTGTTGTCCAGGATTTCCGGCAGCGGCTCCAGAACGCGCGGCGAATCTTCGCTGCGGATCCAGACCGCACCTGGTAGATCAGCCCAGGCGACGACCAGGCCCGCAACAGCCCGAGCGCCACCGAGACCGACGGCGATCCACGAGCTTGAATCCGGCTCTCGTCAGCAGCTCCTCGGTCTCCGTCGGCAGCCAGCCGTCGATCAGTGTCGTCGAAGCCGTCGTCGAGGTTTGGAACGCGCCCGCGATCGCCGCCATCACCGCCAGGACGATCAGCGGGACCAGCATCAGCGGCGGCGACTCGTGCGGTTCGCCGGAGTGGTGGCTGCGGCCCGTGTGCCTCGTCCGTAGCGGGCTGTGCGGCGCCGTGCTCTACGGCTCACCACCCCGGTACTCGCCGCCGAACGTCAGGAACAGCATGCGGCCGACGTAGAGGGCCGTCAGGAAGACGCCGGTCAGGGCGACGACGAAGACCCACTCCTTGTCCTCCCAGGCGTCGGCCAGGATCTCGTCCTTGCTCCAGAAGCCGGCCAGCGGGAAGACGCCCGACCAGCGCCAGGCTGGCGATCGTCATCGTGCGAAGGTCACCGGCATGTACTTGCGCAGGCCGCCCATCTTCCGCATGTCGAACGTGCCGGTCGCGTGGTTCACCGAGCCCGCGCCGAGGAAGAGCAGCGCCTTGAAGAAGGCGTGCGTGAACAGGTGGAAGATGGCGGCCACCATGCCGCCGACGCCCAGGCCCATCATCATGTAGCCCAGCTGGCTGATCGTGGAGTAGGCCATCACCCGCTTGATGTCCGTCGCGACGATGCCCAGTAGCGCGGCGATGATCGTCGTGATGCCGCCGATCACGGCGACCGTGAGCAGCGCCGTCCTCAGACTCCGCGAAGACCGGGAAGAAACGCGCGACCAGATATACACCGGCCGCCACCATCGTCGCCGCGTGGATCAGCGCGGAGACCGGCGTCGGGCCCTCCATCGCGTCGGGCAGCCAGACGTGCAGCGGGAACTGCGCCGACTTGCCCATCGCGCCGGCGAAGAGGCCCAGCGCGAACCAGGTCAGCACACGTCGAGCTGATGGCACCCGCCACGCCAGCATCCTGGATCTCCGCGATGTCCAGCGTGCCGGTCTCGGTCCAGATGATCAGGATCGCGATCATGAAGCCGAGGTCGCCGATGCGAGTCACAAGGAACGCCTTCGTCGCCGCCGTGCGCGCCGAGTCCTTGTAGAACCAGAAGCCGATCAGCAGGTACGAGCAGAGGCCCACCAGCTCCCAGAAGACGAACATCTGGAGGATGCTCGAGGCGAGCACGAGGCCCAGCATCGACGTCGTGAACAGCGACATGAAGGCGTAGTAGCGGTTGTAGCCCGCGTCGCCGCGCATGTACTCCTGCGAGTAGATCTGGACGAGCAGCGAGACGCCGGTCACGACGACGAGCATGACGGCCGTCAGGCCGTCCAGGGTGATGCCGATGTTGACCTGGAGCGAGCCGACGACCAGCCACTCGTGCGCGTCGAAGCCGATGCGCGCACCGTCCGCATCGATGACGCTGTCGAGCGCCCACAGCGAGAGCAGGAAGGAACCCGAGGATCGCGAGAATCGTGACGTAGCCGCTAGGCGCGGAGACCCAGCGGGCCGGCCGCCTTCAGCCGTGCGGTCAGTCGTCAGCCCGAGGAACGAGACGAGCGAGATGATCGCGAAGGAACCGAGGGGCAGGAACATGATCGCCCACACGACGCCCTCTGGCGGGACAGCCCGTGGCATCGGCGTCTGCACGGTTCCTGTTCCAGTTCCATACCGCTCATATCTTCCTCAGGATCTCCGCCGCCACGTGCAGTCTTGCCCCACGGCACGTAGATCTCGCGGGGGTCGAGCTCGCGCGGCGTTCGCCCAGCCGGACGCCGGGCACGACGCGCACGGACAGCGCCTCGGCGTTGAAGAGCTCTTTCCAGATCTCCGCCGTGTATCCGTTCTTCGTTTCCATGAACTTCGCCCACATGTCAGTCCCCTCACCACTTCAGCAGGTCGATTTCGTCGACGTCGATCGTGTCGCGCGTCCGGTAGACCATCACCGCCAGCGCCAGCGCCGTCGCCGCCTCCGCCGCCGCCACGGTGATGACGAACACGACGAAGACGTGCCCGTCGAGCGGGTTTGGCGACTCCACGAACCGCGAGAACGAGACGAACGTCAGGTTGACGGCGTTGAACATCATCTCGATGCCCATCAGCACGCCGACGAAGTTGCGCTTGGCCAGCGCCAGGTACAGGCCGATCGAGAAGAGGATCGCGCCGACGATCAGGTAGTGCTCGAGGTCGATCGACATCAGTCTTCCTCCACCGGCCTCGGGCCGCACCAGCACGATCGCGCCGAGCACCGCGACCAGCAGGAGCACCGACGCGATCTCGAACGGCAGGACGTACGTGTCGAGCAGCGCGTCACCGATCGCGATGCCGTCTCGTCGAACCCGGGCCGGTCGGCAGATGTCCCAGTCCGTGTCCATCGGCGACGAAGATCAGCATCGCCGCCACAGAGCACCGAGAGCAGCAGCGCCGGCAGCCGCAGGAAGGCCTCCTGGTTTCGCCGCTCGGCCGCGGCGTGAGCACGATGGCGAAGAGGATGAGGATCGAGATTGCGCCGACGTAGATGAGGATCTGCGTGATCGCGACGAAGTCGGCTGATAGCGTGATGTAGAGGCCGGCCACGCCCATGAAACTGATCATCAGGAAGATCACCGCGTGGATCAGGTTGCGCACGACGACCACGGCCAGCGCGGAGCCCGATGGTCATCGCGGCCAGCACCCAGAAGGCGATGACTGTGCCGGTGTCGTCCATCAGGGACTCGGCGCCGCCTCGCCGAAGTGGATGCGCCGACCTCCTGCGTGAGGAGCGCGCGATGCGCCGCGCTGCCTCCGGGGCCGTGTGCCCGAGGAAGCGCGCCCAGCCCACGACGGCGAGCACCGCGCAAAGACGAGGTTGACGACGCCGAAGAGCGGCAGCGCAACGTGAGCGAATCGAGCTCAGCCTCCTGCCAGAGCAGCACCTCGCCGCCGACGACCAGGATGTTGACCAGCATGATCGGCAGCAGGAACTTCCAGGCGAACGCCATCAGCTGGTCGATGCGCAGGCGCGGCAGCGTGCCGCGGAACCAGATGTAGATGAAGAAGAAGCCGGTACAGCTTGCCGAGGAAGATCAGCCAGCCCGGGACCCACTCCTCGAGCGCCCCAGAGCGTCCAGCCGCCCAGGTACAGCGTCACGATCACGGCCGCGATCGCGAAGCCGGCGAGGTACTCCGCCTGGTAGAAGAATCCGAACTTGATGCCGCCGTACTCGGTGTGGTAGCCGGCGACGATCTCCGATTCCGCCTCCGCGATGTCCATCGGCGAGCGGTTCATCTCGACGGCGCCGGCGATGATGTAGGCCAGCAGCCCGACCGGCTGAAGAAGAACAGCCAGACGTGTTGTAGGGTCCTGCCAGTCAACGATGTCGCCCAGCCGCATGCTGCCGACGAAGAGCACGGCGCCGAGCAGCGCCAGCACCTGGATGATCTCGTAGCTGATGAGCATGGCGATGGTGCGCATCGCGCCGAGCAGCGCGTACTTGTTGTTCGAGGACCAGCCGGCCATGAAGACGGCAAGCGTGTTGATGACGCGATCGCGATCAGGAAGAGCACGCCCACGTTCAGGTCCGCGAGCGTCATCTGCTCGCCCGAACGGGATTACCGCGAAGACCACGAGCGTCGGGATGAAGATCAGCTATCGGGCCGACCCAGAAGAGCCAGCTTGTCGGCGCTCGTCGGCGTGATCGCTTCTTTGAGCAGCAGCTTGAGCGCGTCCGCGACCGGCTGCAGCAGGCCGGCTGGGCCCGACGCGGTTCGGGCCGATGCGGTTCTGCATCAGGCCGACGACGCGGCGCTCGATCCAGATGAACGCCAGGACACTCAGGATCGTCCAGAGCAGGATGCCGATGATGCCGATCAGCGTCGCCGACGACGTAGGGCACCCAGTCCGGCGCGCCCCAGTCTGTGATCTGTTCCAGCAGCTCGCCAACGGGGTTGCCGAGGTCGCGAAAGTCGTACCATTCGTCGAGGAACAGTCACAGCGGTCCACCTCGCCGACGACAATGTCCACGCTGCCGAGGATGACGATCGCGTCAGCGACCGTGGCCGCCGACGCTCATCAGCTTCAGCGGCGTCAGGTTGATGAACGAAGGCGAGCGGATGTGGAAGCGGAACGGCGCCGGGCTGCCGTCGCTGACGATGTAGAAGCCCAGTTCGCCGCGCGGCGACTCGATGCGCGCGTAGGCCTCGCCGACTGGTGGGCGGAAGGCCAGCGGCGCGACGGGCTGGCCCGATCGGCTGCACGGTCGCCGTGCCGAGCCGCGCGTGCACGGGCCCGTCGGGCATCATGTCGACGCGCCTGCTCCAGGATGCTGCAGGCTCTGCCGCATCTCGGCCATGCGCACGACGAACCGGTCGTAGACGTCGCCGTTGCGTGCCGACCGCGATATCGAAGTCGACCTTGTCGTAGGCGGCATAGGGGTCCGCCTTCCGGACGTCCCAGGCCACGCCGCTGGCGCGCAGCATTGGGCCGCTCACGGAGTGGGCCATCGCCTGCTCCGGCGTCAGCACGCCGATGCCGCGCGAGCGCGCGATGATGATCTCGTTGTTCAGCAGCAGCTCTTCGTACTCGTCCACGCGGTCCGGCAGGTCCTTGAGCAGCTTCCGCGCCTGCGGCATGAACTCCGCCGGGATGTCCCGCGAGACGCCGCCGATTCGCATGTAGTTCAGCGTCAGCCGCGCGCCGCAGGCCATCTCGAAGAGGTCGAGGATCTTCTCGCGGTCGCGGAACATGTGCATCACGGGCGTCTGCCAGGCGCCGCAGTCGTTGGCAAAAATGCCGATGGCCATGCAGTGGCTGGCGATGCGCTGCAGCTCCGCCATGATCGTCCGCAGCCAGAGCGCGCGCTCCGGCACCTCGATGTTGCAGAGCTTCTCGACGGCCATGACGTAGGCGAGGTTGCCGGTCATCGCCGAGATGTAGTCGGTGCGGTCGGTGAACGGGATGTTCTGGGTGTAGGTGCGCTCTTCCGCCAGCTTCTCCATCGAGCGGTGGAGGTAGCCCATCACCATGTCGGCGTCGATGATCTTCTCGCCGTCCAGCGTCAGGCGCAGGCGGAAGACGCCGTGCGTGCTGGGATGCTGCGGACCGATGTTGACGACGAACGGCTCAGTCTTCAGGGTCATCCTATCCGCGCCCTTCGAGATCGCCGCCCGGCTCGCCCGGGAAGCGCTCAAGTCCGGGCATCTGACCCCCGGGCATATTCAAGAAGTCCTTGCGCAAGGGAAAACCGGCGAAACCGTCCCACAGGAAGATCCGCCGCAGGTCAGGATGCCCCTCAAAGCGGATGCCGAGCAGGTCGTAGGCCTCTCGCTCCTGGAGGGTGGCGCCGGGCCACACCGGCACCACTGATGGGACCACGGGATTCACTCGATCAAACGTCTTCACCTTGAGACAGGTGATCAGGTTGAGCCGGATCGACTCCAGGTGGTAAACGACTTCGAACGAGTCAAGGCAGTCGACGCCGGTAAGCGAGCTGAGGAACTCGAAACGCAGATCCGGGTCGTCCCGCAGGAGGGTGCACGCTTCGACCAGGCGCTCGGGAACAATCGTCGCCGCTTCTGGAATCGCGTCCACAACGGCGGCCGGAAAAGCGTTGCTCGATGCGGTGGGCGATGTCGGGGCCGCTCAGAGTGGCCGTCACGGCTAGGTCCACTCGAGGGCGTCTTTGCGCCAGGCGTAGAGCAGACCGATCAGGAGGATGCCAACAAAGGTAACTATCTCGATGAAGCCCGCAACCGCGACCTTTTCGAACGACACCGCCCAGGGATACAGAAATACGGCCTCCACATCGAAAATCACGAAGAGGAGTGCGAAGTAGTAGTAGCGAAAGTTGAACTGCACCCACGCTGGACCTTCGGTCTCGACCCCGCACTCGTAGGTTTCTTCTTTAATGGCGTCGGGGCGGTCGGGACGGATGCCAAGACGGCCGAAAAGCCACGAAGTGCCGATGCCGCCAATAGGGAAGATGAGGGCAAGCAACACAAGAAATCCTACCTGGCCCCACTCGGGTAGCATCGCGCGAAATACTTTGTGAAATTTATCCCTTACGACTCCGGCGGGAGTATAGCACAGGGCACTAGCTGGAACAACAAAGTGTGACCGGGATCACATACACAACACGTTGACATCGTATACCGTTTGGTGTATATATAAGCTGTGATATATGAAGGAGGTGCGCTATGATGGATTTCGGTACCAACGAACTATACGTCCGGGCCGTCATGTCGCAGAAGCAACGAGAGGCCGGTGCAGTCTATCGCGTAGCGGAGTTCACGCAGCCCCCAAGGGGTGTGCGTGCTACCGTCGCTACGAGGCTGGCTCACTTGGCGGTACATCTCGACCGCGAGACGACCGACAAGCTGGTGGGCAAGCACCTGAAGACAGCCGGGCGGCACGGGTAACATGTCGCTCAAGCATGCGCTGCTGGGCTTCCTGAACTACGGGCCGCACACCGGCTACGAACTGAAAAAGGTGTTCGATATCTCGGTCGCTCATTTCTGGAACGCAGAGCTGAGCCAGATTTATCCCTCCCTCAAAGTTCTGGAGTCCGAGGGTCTCGTCGAAATGAATGTAGAGGTCCAGTCCGACAGGCCGAACCGCAAGGTCTATTCGATCACCGATGATGGCCGGCGCGAACTCATTGAGTGGCTGAGCACCCCCGCGGAATCCGACCAGGTCCGGGAGCCGTTGCTGGTCAAGCTGTTCTTCGGCTCATCACTGCCAAAGCGCGACCTGCTTGCCGTCCTTTACAAGCGAGCGGATGACCTCCGTCAAACCGTGGCGAAAGGTCAGAACGGATGCGAAGTGGTGACAGGGCTGGCCCGGGTGATCGGCCTCGAACGAGAAGGGCTCTTCTGGGAGCTGACGATGGATGCCGAGCTCAAGCACAGCGAGGCGGCTCTCGAATGGACCGAGCAAGCGATCCGGCGGATTGAATCCACCGACGATTCAGCGTTCAACTCGCACCCGGCAGACTTTGCGACCATGGAAACGAAAGCACGCGTGGAGATCCTGGACAAGCTGAAGGGTGCAGTAACACCCGCGATGCACACGATGCATCAATTTGAATAGACATTTTCGAGACCACTCGGGGCTGCTAAGCCCCCTCCCCCTTGGGCGCGCCGGAGGTCCCCCCGCCTCCGGCGCTTCTCTTTCTTGACTGCCGCTCCGCCCGCTCCGTACCATCGGGCATACTGCGATGACGACCGACGGATACAAAAAGCCACTGCCCACACCAAGCCCCGAGACGCGGCGCTACTGGGAGGGTTGTAAGAACCACGAGCTCTGGCTACCCTTCTGTCGGGCCTGCGAGAGCTTCTACTTCTACCCTCGAGACTTTTGCCCCAACTGCTTCAGCTGGGACACGGAATGGCGGCAAAGCGCCGGCAAAGGCACGATCTACAGCTTCGCAGTGCACTTCCGTCCCTGGCACCCGGGCTGGAACGATGAGGTCCCGTATGTGACCGCCCTCGTGCAGTTGGACGAAGGCCCACGCATCTACTCCAACATCGTAGACGTGGAAGGCGACCCACGGCGTCTCCGCTGCGACTCGCCGGTGGAGGTGGTATGGGATGACGTCAGCGAGGAGATCTCTCTCCCCAAGTTTCGCGTCGTTGCCGCTTGAGTGTGATGGCCCTGACCAAAGCCAACGAACGCGTCTCTGACGCGGCCAGGCGCCTCGGCCTCGAGATCGATATCAGCGAGTTTCCCGAAGGCACCCGTACCGCCGACGAAGCGGCCCGCGCAATCGGCGTTCAGGTGGGCCAGATCGTGAAGTCGCTGGTCTTCATGGCCGACGGGACGCCTGTGGTCTGCCTGGTCTCTGGCGCGAACCGGCTCGACACCACGAGCCTCGCTGGCGTCTCCGGCGCCTCTGAAGTGCGGCGTGCATCCGCGGACGAAGCCCGCGAAGGCACCGGCTACGCGGTCGGCGGCGTTCCGCCTTTCGGCCACGCGCAAGAACTCGCCGTCTATTGCGACGAGGACCTGATGCAATACGACGTGGTGTGGGCGGCCGCTGGGACGCCGACGGCGGTGTTCAGCGCTGCACCGGGACAGCTTGTGGCAGCCTGCGGGGCGATGGTGGTTCGATTGAAGGGGGGAGAGTGATGCCAAGATCCGAGACGACCGACAAGGAGAAGGCAGGGTTCTTCAGGCAGGTGGCTATCGTCGGCGCTGACGAGTCCGACGAGATCGGCATCGTCCCGCACAAGTCCATCCTGCAGCTCCACGCCGAGGCTGCTCGTAACGCCCTCGAGGACGCCGGCCTCGCAGTTATCGGACGTCGATGGCATCTTCACCTCGGGTCCGGCTGGTCGCCCACCCTGCAGGTCGCCGAGTACCTTGGCATCCGACCGACGTACACCGACAGCACCTCCGTCGGCGGCTCCTCCTTCGTGATCCACGTCGAGCACGCCGCCGCGGCGATCGCCAGCCGGCCTGATCGACGTGGCGCTGATCACCCACGGCGAGAGCGGCCACTCCAACCGCTTCCGCCCTGGTTCGGGGCGCGCCCTCGATGGACCCCTGGTTCCCGTCCACCCAGTTCGAGATCGCCGTACCACGCTGGCGGCGCCGCCAACCCACTACGCCATGGCCTGCATGCGGCACATGCACCAGTACGGCACCACCCACGAGCAGCTCGCCGAGATCGCCGTCGCCACCCGCAAGTGGGCGATGCTGAACCCGAAGGCGATGATGCGAGACCCAATCACTATCGACGACGTGCTCTCCTCGCGCTGGATCACCTACCCGTTCCACATCCTCGACTGCTGCCTGGTCACCGACGCAGGCGGCGCCATCGTCGTGACCAGCGCCGCGCGGGCGAAGGACCTGCAAGAAGAAGCCGGTCTACGTCCTCGGCTCCGGCGAAGCCACGACGCACCAGACGCATCGCCTACATGCCCGACCTGACGACGACGCCGGCCGCCATCTCCGGCCCACGCGCCTTCGCGATGGCCGGCGTCACGCACAATGACATCGACGTCGTCGAGGTCTACGACTCGTTCACGTACACGGTGCTGGTCACGCTGGAAGCGCTCGGCTTCTGCAAGCCCGGCGAGGGCGGCGCCTTCGTCTCCGGCCAGCGCACGGCGCCCGGCGGCGACTTCCCGATGAACACCAACGGCGGCGGCCTCTCCTACACGCACCCCGGCATGTACGGCATGTTCCTCCTGATCGAGGCCGTGCGCCAGCTCCGCGGCGAGTGCGGCGAGCGCCAGGTGAAGGACGCGAAGCTGGCGCTGTGTCAACGGCACCGGCGGCACGCTCTCGTCCACCGGCACGCTGATCCTGGGTGTAGACTAGGCTCGCCGCGCAGCGCGGCCAGGAGGCGCACAATGCTCCGCACACGGATTCACCGAAATGCTTGGCATCGAGTACCCGGTCATGTCCGCGCCGATGGCCATGCACAGCAGCGGTAAGCTGGCCGCTGCGGTCTCGAAGGCAGGTGGCCTGGGGAGTTTCGGTGGCGTGCACCGCACGAACGGCCCCGACTGGATTCGTGAACAGGTCGCCTACATCCGCTCCGAAACCGACAATCCTTTCGCGATCGGTTTCATCACGTCGTTCCTCCCGATGTTCGAGCAGCACTTCCAGGCCGTCCTCGATGAGCAGGTGCCTGTGGTCGCGCTGTCGTTCGGGTCGCCGCAACCCTGGCTCGACAGGGCAAAGTCCGCCGGCGCGAAGGTGATGTGCCAGGTGCAATCGATGACGCACGCGCAGGACGCCGTCGACGGCGGCGCGGACATTCTCGTCGCCCAGGGGAACGAGGCTGGCGGACACACAGGCACGATGAACCTCCTCCCGCTTCTCGTGAGCGTCGTCAGTCGGTTTCCGGACATACCCGTGATGGCATCCGGCGGCATCTCCAGTGGGCGCGCCCTCGCCGCCGTCCTCGCCGCGGGCGGAGAAGGCGCCTGGGCGGGGACGGCGTTCCTCGCCACTCCGGAGTGCCAGGAGATTCCCGACGAGCACAAGAAGCTCATCGTCGAGAGCGACGGCGAAGATACCGTCTACACGCGGGCCTATGATGTCCTCTGGGGCGCTCCCTGGCCCGAGGGCATCGCCGAGCGCGGGCGTCGCAACCGCTTCACCGACGAATGGACCGGCCGCGAAGACGAAATAGCCGCACGCCGCGAGGAACTCCAGGCTCGGGTGCAGGCCGCAGAGAAGACGTTCAACGCCGACGATCGCGACGTGCTCTACGGCCAGTCCGCCGGCGCCGTACGAGCCGTGCGGCCCGCAGCCGAGGTTCTACACGCGATCTGCGACGACGCGGAGCGCATCCTGCGCGAGCGAACGTCCTCGGTGCTCACCTGACACCCGTTGCTCATCGACCTGCACACCCACACTCAACCGCTGTCCCACGACAGCCTGCTCACCGCCGATGATCTGATCGACACAGCGAAACGGGCTGGCCTCGACGGCGTCTGTCTCACCGAGCACGACTTCTTCTGGGAGCCGGAGTCAGTGGCAGAGCTGCGCAAGCGCCACGACTTCATCGTGATCCCCGGCATCGAGGTAAACACCGAGGATGGGCATATCGTCGTCTTTGGTCTGGAGCACTACGTCTACGGGATGCACCGGATACACGAGCTCGGCGCGCTCGTCGAAGACGCCGGCGGCATCATGATCGCGGCCCATCCGTATCGCCGCCAGCTCCCGTTCGAGCTGCGCAACGACGGCGACTGGTCGGAGGCGCTGGAACGAGCGGCCGCAAACCCCGCGTACGGCCACGTCGGCGCGATCGAAACGGCCAACGGGCGCGGCACCGAGCGAGAGAATAGGTTCTCGAGGGAAATAGCCGAGCGGCTGGGCGCGCGCCAGGTCGCCGCCAGCGACGCGCACGCCACCAACGATGTCGGACGCTGTGCCACTGAATTCGACCGCCCCATCGAGCGACCTGGGCGACCTGATTGCGGAGCTTCGGGCCGGGCGCTTCCGAGCATGCGACTTGAAAACTGCTCGCTGACACTGATAACTCGCGACTAACACCTAACACCCCACACCTGTATAATTCGGCTCGCCATGTCGCGTCTCATTCCCCGCCGCCTGAGTTCTCAAGTATGGCTCTTCGCCCTGCCCTCAGCATTGTTGTCCTTCGAAAGGCGCCGAAAAGTGCCTCCACTCCCGATCGGCAAGGGTCGATTCGCGGGAATTCCGGTGGTAGCGGCAGGGCTTGGTCTCATGATATGGGCGTATCAGCGCCAGGGAGATCCGATCGCACCTGCCGGGCCGTTGGGGCGGGTGCGCCTCGCCAGCAGGCCCTCCACCGCCGGCGGGATCATCATCCTCGCCGGCGTGGGCATCGTCGCCAAGTCCGCGGTACTGCTCGCCTATGCCCTCGGCCTGATAGCTGCGTCGGAGACGGACCAGATCACCATCGAAGACGCGGACATTGAAAGCCTCTTGCCGCACAATCGTTGACACGCCTGCGGGCCTGCGCTATGCTCCCTCACGCGCACGTTAAGGTTAGTGCGCGAACTATCGCCCCTGGACCAAGGAGGCCGCCCATGACCCAGACTTCCCTCATCACCGACGAAATGCGCGCCGCCATCGGCCGCGAAGGCGAGCCTACGACCCTCGAGGTCGACAACACCGGCTGCCGCCAGTTCGCCCGCTCCGTCGGCTACACCGACCCGATTTTCTACGAGGAAGCCGCAGCCAAGGCCGCAGGGTACCGCGCAGTGGTGGCCCCTCCGGGCTTCCTGGGCCTCGCCGATCATCATACCCGGGCAAGACAGCCGCGCGCGGCCCCGAGCAGGCCGGCTTCAAGACCGACCTCAAGCGCGTGCTCAACGGCGGCACCGACTACGAGTACTTTGAAGACGTCTGCGCCGGCGACATCCTCACCGCCACGATGAAGATCAGCGATATCGCTGAGCGCGAAGGCAAGATGGGCCCGATGCTCATCGTCAGCACTGAGACGACGTACAAGAACCAGGCCGGGGACGACCGTCTGCCTCATGCGCGGCGGCTTCATCCGCTACTAGCCCGCCAGGACCCCGAACAACGCTTTAGCGGAGCCTATCACGGCTCCACAAGGTGGGGGGTGGCGGAACCAACCTAGCGAAGAAGGAGAGGACGATGGCACAGACCTACTTCGACGACGTAAAGGAAGGCCAGGAGATCCCGCAGGTGGTCCTGCCCTGCGACTCCCAGCGGCTGGTGCTGTGGGCCGCGGGCTCCGGCGACTACTACCAGATCCACTACGACAAGGACTTCGCGCAGGCCACCGGACTCCCCGACCGCATCACTCACGGCGCACTCAAGAACGCGCTCGTCGGCCGCATGCTCCACGAATGGGCGGGCGCCAAGGGCAAGGTCCGCCGCTTCTCCTCCCAGTACCGCGGCATGGACCACATCAACAAGGACGTAACGGCGAAGGGCGTCGTCACAGCCACAAAGACCGACAACGGCGCCAACATCGTCGAGCTCGAGGTCTGGACCGAGGACCCCGACGGCCAGAAGACCACGCCCGGGACAGCGATCGTGGAGCTGCCTTCAAAGAATTAACGACGTCATCACCGTAGGGGCTACCGGCCGGTCGCCCCAGCATTGGGAGACTGGACATGGCACTGCTTCAGGACAAGGTAGCGGTTATCACGGGCGCCGGACGCGGCATCGGCCGCGGCATAGCCATCCTCATGGCCGAGCACGGCGCGAAGGTCGTCGTGAACGACCCGGGCGTCGGGCCCGATGGGACGGGGCACGACGACGGACCGGCGGCGCAGGTCGTCGAGGAGCTGAAGGCCGCCGGACACGAAGCGGTCGCCAACTTCGACACCGTCGCGACGGCTGAAGGCGGCGAAGGGATCATCAAAACGGCGCTCGACAGCTTCGGGCGAATCGACATCCTCGTGAACAACGCGGGCATCCTCCGCGACCGCATGATCTTCAACATGAGCGAGCAGGAATGGGACGAGGTGATGGCCGTCCACCTGCACGGCCACTTCCACACGATCAAGCCCGCCTCCGTCCTTATGCGACAGCAGCGCTACGGTCGCATCATCAACTTCGCCTCGGAGTCGGGCCTCTGGGGCAACGCCGGACAGGCTAACTACGGCGCAGCCAAGTCGGCCATCGCCGGCCTCAGCCGCGTCGTCGCCCGCGACCTCGGGCGCTACGGCGTCACGTCGAACGTCATCGCGCCTCGCGCCATGACGAGGCTCATCGCGACGATTCCGGGGCGCGAAGGGAACCCCGATACCGGAGGGATGCCGCAGATGGAGCCCGAACACATTGCTCCGATGGTCGTCTTCCTGGCTTCGGACGAGGCGTGGAACGTCAACGGACAGCAGTTCCTCGTGTATGGAGGAACGGTCGCCGTCCTCCACCACCCGGTCCCGTGGAAGACGCTGTTCAAGGAAGGGACGTGGACCCTGGACGAGCTTTCAGCGCAGGTCCCCTCGCTCCTTGAAGGAACCCGCAACCCGGCACCGCCGCCCGAGGAGGTGGAGGTGCCGGGGCGGAGCATCGAGGTGCCGCTGTAGTGATGGCCACCGCCTCCGAACAGATAGACAACATGATCGCCGGGCTGACGGACTGGCGCGGACAGAGGCTTGCGGAGTTGCGTCAGCTAATAAACGCCGCTGACCCGAACCTGAATGAAAACTGGAAGTGGGGCACAGCTGTCTGGACGAACAAGGCTAACGTCGTCGCGCTGGCAGCGTTCAAGGAGCACGTCAAGGTCAACTTCTTCAAGGGAGCGCACCTGCAAGACGGCGGCCTCTTCAACGCCGGCCTCGAGGCGAAGGAGACCCGGTCTATAGACCTGGGTGAGAGCGACGCGATCGACGAACAGGCTCTGCAGTCCCTGGTGCGAGCCGCCGTTGAATACGATTCTTCGAAGCGCTGACAGAATGCGAGTTTGTTTGGCAATTTCGATGTTCCAGATCGTGGAGGGCTGAGAGCGATGGGCAAACTGGAAGGACGAAACGCAGTCGTAACCGGCTCCGGCAGAGGCATCGGCCGCGCGGTGGCGATGCTCCTCGCTGCGGAGGGCGCCAGCGTCGTCGTCAACGACCCCGGCGTCAATGTCGATGGCACCGGCCACGACAACGGCCCCGCCGAGCAGGTCGCGAACGAAATCAAGGCTGCCGGCGGCAACGCCGTCGCCAACTTCGATAGCGTGGCGAGCGCGCAGGGCGGCGAGAACATGATCAAGCAGTGCGTCGACGCCTTCGGCCGGATCGACATCCTGATCAACGTCGCCGGCATCCTGCGCGACCGCATGATCTTCAACATGAGCAGCGAAGAGTGGAAGGACGTCTACACAGTCCACCTCAAGGGGCACTTCAATACGATCAAGCCCGCCTCCGTCCTCATGCGCCAGCAGCGCTACGGCCGCATCGTGAACTTCTCCTCGATCTCCGGGCTACGCGGCAACTCGGGCCAGGCGAACTACGGCGCCGCCAAGGCCGGTATCGCCGGGATGACCCGCGTGGTGGCACGCGACCTCGGCCGCTACGGCGTAACCACGAATTGCATCGCCCCCGGCGCCATGACGCGCATGGTCGCCCAGGTGCCGGAGAGCGCCCGCCAGCTCCGCGCCGCCCGCGGCATGGGCGCGGTGCCGCCGCCGCAGTCGATCGCTGACCGAACGCCCGAGCAGGTCGCGCCGATGACCGTCTGGCTGTGCACCGACGACGCCTGGAACGTCAACGGCAAGATCTTCCACGTGGCGGGCGGCGTCGTCGCCCTCGCCCACGAGGAGACCCCCTACCGCCAGATCCAACGCGAAGGCAAGTGGACGGTTGAGGAGCTGATGACGCTCGTCCCGAACTCCGCTGATGGCCGGCATCCAGAACCCGGCCCCACCGCCGGACGACTTGCCGGTGCCGGGAAGGGCGCCGGCGTCCACAGCTTCCTGACCGCAACGCACGCACCAGGGAGTCAGGCCGCGACTGGAGTTTGTTTGGCAACAATCGACGGTGGTGTGCTATTATGCACGTATGCAGCGCACAACCATCAGCCTCCCCGATAACGTCGCCGCGGCCCTCAATCGTGAGGCCCGCCGACGAGGGATACCCGTGTCGCAGGTAGCACGCGAAGCCATCGAAGCCCGGCTTGGGTTGGATGTCACGGTACCTCGTAAGCTCTCGTTTTTCTCGATAGGACGCAGCGGCCACCGCACTACGGCACGCGATGTCGACAAAATCCTCGCGGCTGAGTGGGCCGATGATCGCGATCGTTGATTCCGGTCCGCTGTACGCCTCCATCGACGACGACGACGACAACCACGAGCGTTGTGTGGAGGTACTCCGAAGTCGCGAGTTCGAGCTCGTCGTGCCAGCACTTGTGGTAGCTGAGGTGACCTACCTCGTCGGGCGCAGGCTCGGCGCCACCGCAGAGGCGACCTTCCTGCGTGGCCTCGCCGAAGTGGAAGTGGAAGCGCCAGGGCTGGAGGACTGGGCCAGTATCGCCGCACTGGTGGAGAAATACAGTGACTTCCCGCTTGGCGGCACAGACGCCTCTGTGGCTGTACTCGCGGAACGGCTGGGAACGGACCTGATCGTGACCCTTGACCGCAGACACTTCGCCACCATCCGCATGACTGGCGGCAGAGCCTTCCGGCTCCTTCCCGAGTAGTCTACGCCACTGCTTCGCGCACTTCCGTGCGCTCGGGCGCCCAGGTGCGGCGCACTTCCATCACGATGAACGTGTGGCCGTCGCGCCATGAGGTGCCGCAGACGGTGAAGCCCGCCTTCTGGAAGGCTCGGTGGGCGCGGCGGTTCCAGTCCAGCGTGTGCAGGTAGAGCCGGCTCATCCGGCCTTCCTCGAAGAGCGCCTGAACCAGTGCCTCGACCGCATCCGAGCCATAGCCCCCAGACCAGCAATCGCGCTCGCCGATGCTGATGCCCACTTCGGCCTCAGAGCGCGCGCTGTCGATGTTGTAATACATCACGTTGCCGATGTGGCGCCCGCTCTCGTTCTCGATCGCGAAGGAGCGGCCGGGCATGTCCGTGAAGCGGTAGTCGAAGGACCAGTTGCGCTCGTACGCCTCGTACGGCGTCTGCACTGGGCGGGAGGCGTCGAAGCGGGCCAGGTCAGGGTCAGAGCGCCAGCGGAACTCGTCGCGGGCGTCAGCGAGGCGCTTGCGGCGGATGACGGTGCGGCGGCCGCGCGCGACAACGTCGTCGCGGGGGAAGATGTTCACCCGCGGGCCTCGATCATCTCCAGCGCCTTCGCGACCATGTCCGCCTCGTTCTTGAACGTCAGCTTTCTCAACGCCGTCTGCGAGTCGACCCACTCGACCCTATCATACTCGACGTCGTGGTTATTGGTGTCTCCGCCGACCGCCTCCATCAGGTAATAGTGCACCCATTTGTGATACCGCACACCCTCCCGCGCGAACCAGTACTCGACGACGCCGACCTTGTCGATGATCCTGACCTCAAGTCCGGTCTCCTCGCTGACTTCGCGCAGCGCCGTCTCCTCCATCGACTCGCCGGGTTCCGGCGTTCCCTTGGGAAGCCCCCAGACCCCATCCGAGTCACGGCCACAGATTACGATGTCTGTCTTACCACCCTCTCGCCGGAACACTACGCCTCCGGCCGAGACAGCGCGCTCTACGGGGGCACGCGCCCCTGTCTGTTTCCCCACCGTCAGATCCTCTGCTTGAACGCGAGCGGGTCCTCTTCGAAGTCCAGCAGCGCGAGCGCATCCGTGGCCGCCTCTCGCGTGGCCTCCGACTCGCTGTCGAGCAGGGCAAGCAAGGCACCCCGCGCATGCGATCCGCCGATCTCGCCGAGCGCGATTACGACCGCCTGCTTCACCTCTTCGTCGGGGTCGACCACGAGCCTGATCAGGTGCGGGATCGCCCGCTCATCGGCCAGTGACCCGAGCGCGACCGCGGCTTCGTAGCGCACCTCGGGGTCATCGCTGCTCAGCTCGCGAGTGAGCAGCGGCAACCAGCGGTCGTCGCAGCTGCGCCCCATCGCGTGCACAGCCGCCACCTTCAGGCGGTGGACGTCGCTCTCGTAGGCCTCGCGGACGGCGTCGCGCACCCACTGCTCGTTGTGCGTCCCAACCGCCTCCAGAGCACGGGCGCGCACGTCGATCGTCTCGTCGCCGTCGTCGAGCGACCTCCGCAAGCCTTCCTCTATCGCATCGAAGTAGCGGTCGCGCAGGCGGCCCTCCTCGTGCATGATCACGAAGCGCCCGAGTGCCAGTGCAGATTCGGCGCGGACACCGGCATCCTCGTCGTCTGAGAGCAGCCTCAGCAGAGGCTCGATCACGTCCACGCCCTCGTGCTCCCACAATGCCCGCACCGACGCCCTGCGCACGTCTGGGTCGTCGTCATCGAGACCGAGCTGGAAAATGGAGTCGAAGTTAAGTTCGACGTTGTCCTCCGCGAGGTCCGTCAGCTCCTGCATTACGCGACGCCGGCGGCGGATGTCGATCGACGCCCAGCGCGCGGCCACGTCTTTGAGGTGGTCGCCGGACAGCTCCGATAGCCGCTGAAGGTCAGCGACCTTCAGGCTCACCGCGCCGTCAGTCAGTTCATCCAGGTATTGTTCAAGTTCCATGGGCCCTCAAGATTTGGCTGAGACGGTCAGGCGATCGAACCAGAGCGGCGGAGTTTGGACCGTGCCACCGACCCATCGCGCCTCGCTGCCGATCGCCACCAGCCGTTTCAGCGCTTCGTGGACATTGCCGGCGACGATGGCGTCCTTCACCCGCCCCACAATCTCTCCGTTCTCTATCTTATATCCCAGCAGGACGTTGCCTGAGAAGTCCCCTCCCATCACGTTACCCTGGCCCGCGCCCATCAGCTCCTCGACAACCAGTCCCTCTTTGACGCCGCGCACCATATCGTCGAACGAAGTGTCCCCGGTCGAAATCGTCAGGTTGCTCGTCGAGATGGACGGCTGGGCAGCAAGCGAGCGCTGGGCGCTCCCCGTGGAGTTCGTCTTCGCCAGACCCGCCGTCTGCAGGTCGTAGAGGAATGTCCGCACCACACCCGCCTGGACCAGCGGCACGACGCGGCTGACGACGCCCTCATCATCAAACGGGCGAGAGGCGACACGGCCCGGCAATAGCGGATCGTCAGTCACCGAGAATCTCGTGTCGTACATCTCTTTGCCCAGGCAACCGGCGAGCGGTGACTGGCCCTGGTGGACCATGCGGCCCGAGAAGGCGACCGTCAGGGGCATCACCAGCGCCTCGGCGACGCCGATCGGCGTGAAAATGACGGGCATCTCGGCCGTCCGCACCTCGGCGGTGCGTCGGCTGTGTTCGAGCTGGCGGGCGACGCTCTCCTTGATCGTGGCGAGAGCGAGGTCAGTGCCGCAGGCGGCGTCCCCGTCGCCGACGAAGAGCATGTCCGTGCCGCGCACGAGCGTGCCGTGCAACCAGGCCATGAACGACGTACCGCTATAGGTGAAGTGGCCGCCGTTGGAGTTGGCGATCGTGGCAGTCGCCACCGCCTTTCGCACGGATGCGTCGCAGAGCAGCTCCGGCTCGATCGCACGTGCGGCATCGACCAGCGTCTGTCCCGTCTCGATCATCGAATCTACTGAAAGAGTCTCCGTCGCGGGGTCGAACACCGCCACGTCTGGCATCGCCCCGTTCGCGGGGAAGTCGAGGTGGGCCTCGGGCCCAAAGGGCGCGGTCTCCATCGCCGCCTGCACCACGTCTTCGACGTCGCCGGGTCGGGTGCTGGAAGCGAAGCCAATGCGTCCGTTCGCGATTACCCGAAGGGCGACGCCACTGGACTCGCGCGCGTTTAGCTCCTTCAGCCGGTTGGCCTCGAATCGGATGGGGGTCTCCTCCGTCTGCACGGAGAAGACCTCGGCCTGGGACGCGCCCGCGGCGCGTGCGGCTGTGAGGATGGGTTCGGGGTCAGTCACGGCGGTACGTTTCTATCGCTCCCCTACCACGCAGTCCCGTATCCGGATGTGCGGGCTGCCGTTGGAGACCGGCAGCGGCATCTGGCCCCTCTTGCCGCAGCCGCCGCCCTGGTTGAAGTCCAGGTCGTTGCCGATGGCGTCGATGTTCTTCAGCGTCGTGAAGAGGTTGCCGGTGAGCTTCACCGGGCGCACCAGCTCGGCGATCTTGCCGTCGCGGATCATGTACGCCTCGCCGGCGGAGAACGTGAACATCTCCATGCTCGTGGTGCCGCCGTACCAGTTCTTGCGTAGACACCTTCTTGATGTCGCCGATGATGTCTTCGAAGCGTCATCTCGCCGGGCTCGATGTACGTGTTCGTCATGCGCACGATCGGCGGGAAGCGGTAGTCGATGGCGCGGGCGTTTCCCGATGGCGGCTCGCCCATCTTCCCTGCCGTCTCCCGCGAGTGCAGCCGCCCGACGAGGATGCCTTCGCGGATCAGGTCGGTCTTCGTCGCCGGCGTGCCCTCGTCGTCGTACTTGAAGCTGCCGCGCAGGCCGGGCACGGCGGCGCCGTCGACGATGTTCAGGTGCGGCTGGCCGAACTGCTTGCCGAGCACCATGATCTCCTTCATGCGGTCGTTCTCGTAGACGAAGTCGGACTCGGAGAGGTGCCCGAACGCCTCGTGGCAGAAGACGCCGGCCAGGACCGGGTCGAGCACGACGGTGTACGTCCCGGCCTTCGCGTACGGCGCGTTCAGCAGCTCCACGGCGCGCTTGCCCGATCTCCTGGGCCGCCTCCTCCATCGTCTCGATGTACGAGAAGTCGCTCAGCGACGCCCAGGCTCATGCTGCACTGCTGCATGTCGCCGTTGCGACGAGCCGTCGCGGCGAGCCGCGATACGACGTCGATGCGCTCCTGCTCGATGTACGAGCCTTCGCTGCTGGCGAAGGTAACGCGTTTGTGGCCGTCCCAGTAGACGATGTTGGTGCTCGTCACGCCGTCAACGGACAGCATCGTCTCGTTGTAGCGGTCGAGCATCTCCTTCTTGCGAGCGAGCGGCACTTGCGCGGGTCCTTGATCACGTGCACGGGCACGAAGTCAACGACCGGCTCGGTGGCCGCGAGATCGCTCTTGTCGCTTCCCACGTGTCGCGCCTGGCTGACGGCTTCTGCAACGCGGTCCCGCAGGCCGCTCGGGTCGTTGAAGCTGACGAAGCCCCAGCCACCCTTCACAAGCGCCCGAACGTTGCCTCCGAAGTTCCGTGTGCGACCTATCTCTTCCAGCTCCCGGCCCCGGTAGACGATGCGGTTGGTAGACGTGTCGTCGATGCGAATCTCCACGTAGTCAGCGTCGTGGCCACGGAGGGCATCTTCAACATCGGCGCGAGCTATCAGGTCGCTCATGTCGGCGTCCTTGCGCGCTCTCGGGGTCGCTCCGGTTCGAGGTGGATCTCCCGAGCTTCGGCTCGGTTCCCTGGATCAGCCTCCGGATGTTAGGCAAGTGCGTGAGCAAGACGAACACCGTCGCGAAGATGCCGAATATCGCTTTCGTGTACGTGAATTCGTCCACGTCGAGGACCGCCAGCAGAATGAAAGCGGCGGCGCCAAGCGGCACGGTAATGATCGACATCACCGACATGTATCGCAGCGCAAGAACGATGAAGATGCCAACTGCCACCAAGCCCGACGAACAGCGGCAACGCCATCGCCGCGTAGACGCCGAACGACGTCGCCACGCCGCGGCCCCCGTGGAAGCCGATGTATATCGGGAAGTCATGCCCGATCACGGCGGCGATTCCGGCAGCCACCTGGAGGTCATAACTGCCAAAGATCAGCCACGCGGACATCGCCGGGATGTACCCCTTGAGCGCATCGGCGATCATCACCGCCAGGAAGGGACCCCGCCCGAGCGTCCGCAGGACATTCGTGGCGCCGGTTGAACCGCTACCGTAATCGCGGATGTCGACGCCGCGCATTAGCCGGACCGTGAGGTAGCCCGTGGGTATGGCCCCGAATAGATAGGAAGCGACGACGACCACAGCGAAGTTCGCCAGGTCGGTGCTACTCAATCGTCTCTGCTCCGGAACACCAGCTTGATTGCCGTCCCTTCGAATCCGAAGCGCCGCCTCAGCGCATTCTCAAGATAGCGTCGATACGAAAAGTGTAGCAGGCTTGCATCGTTCGTGAAGAACACGAACGTGGGCGGGTTTACCTCCGCCTGCGTCGCGAACTTGATGCGCAAAGGCTTGCGGCCAGGTGAAGACGGCGGGTGCGCAGCGACGGCCTCTCGCAGGGCCGCGTTTACCTCGGAGGTCGGCATCCGCGTCGCCCGTGTTTCCCCGATCTCGAGCGCGAGGTCTAGGACTCCGTCGATGTTGAGACCCGTTTCCGCGGAGACAAAGGCGAACGGCGCCCAGGGAGTGAACCGCAGCCGGTTGAGGACGCGGCGGGCGTAGTTGTCGCGCTCCTCCTCGGAGTCTTCGCGCAAGTCCCATTTATTGGCGGCGACGATCAAACCCTTGTGCTCATCAGCGACGTAACCAGCCACGTGGAGGTCTTGCGCCGCCAGCCTTTCCGAGGCATCGATCACCAGGACCGCAATGTCGCAGCGCTCGATCGCCTCACGTGCCCTCATCACGCTGTACTTCTCTACCCCGCGGCCGACCTTACCAGGCCGGCGGATGCCGGCAGTATCGATCAGGACCATCGGCTTGTCCTGGTAGACGAACGGCGTGTCGACAGCATCGCGAGTGGTCCCTGCCTCGGGGCTGACGATCACACGATCCCGGCCGAGGATGGCGTTGACGAGCGCGGACTTGCCAACGTTGGGACGGCCCACGATAGCAATGCGGAGTTCATCCAACCCGGCCTCTCGACCGCCTTCAGGGAGAATTTCCAGGAGCTTGTCCTGGACCTCACGCACACCGAGACCGTGGTGAGCGCTAATCGGCATCGGGTCGCCGAGGCCCAGTTCATAGAACTCCACCGCCATCTCCTGGCGGGCAGGGTTATCGGCCTTGTTCGGAAGCAGCACCACCGGCTTCTCGCCGCGGCGCAGCAGCTCCGCGATCTCCCGGTCTACCGAAGTGGCGCCGGAATTGGCGTCGACGACGAACAAAACTACGTCGGCTTCGGCCAGCGCCACCTTCACCTGCTCACGGATGAGGGCGGAGTACCCTTCCTCCGCGTCCGGCTCGAGCCCACCGGTGTCTACTACTGTGTAGCTGACGTCCTTCCACTCTGATTCACCATACAGGCGGTCCCGTGTCGTGCCGGCGATGTCTTCGACGATGGCCTGGCGCTTGCCAACCAGGCGGTTGAAGAGAGTCGACTTGCCCACGTTGGGACGCCCAACGATTGCGACAACAGGTTTGGCGCTTACCTTGTCGGATGGCGCCGTTTCGGCGCTCACGCGCGCCACGGCTACGTCCGTGCTATCGCTGCGGAGGGCAGCCACGTAGTCGGTTCAGGGCGCGCCTCGATTCCGACGGTAACTGTAACGTCACCGCTTCCTACCACCTTGGTGCCCTCAGGCAAGCCGGAGAGGTCCAGTGACACGCTCTTTACGACCTCCTCAGTCTCGCCGTCGATGTTCACCGCCTTTGTTCTGACCGTCTGGAGCTGGGAAATAAGCGCGGCATCTCCGGTGATGACAACGGTTACGGGACGAACGTTGACAGAAGCCACCCGATAACCCTCGCCGGGATTACCCTCCAGTACGGGCTCCACCACCACGGGCTTGCTGAAGATCACCTGACTAATGTCCACTTTCACGCTCGTGATAGCAGGTTCCAGGGTCACGCCCTCAACCAGGTTTCCTCGCTCGTCCCTGGGTTCCAGCCGAATTGATTGGTCCACGTCGTCGGTGCGGCCCGTTATGTCGACCACGCCGTACGCCTGTCGCACCAGGTCAACGCGGTCCTGGGCGCCCGACACACGCACCGTCTCGTCCTCCACCGTCTGCTCTCCAACCATGTACTCGGCCGGCGGAGATCCCTCGATGTCGAGTACGACGGGGACATCCTTGCTTACAAGAAGAGCCAGGCTGACGGGAATGCGTTCCGGGAGTACTTCCTCGACGCGCAGGCCACCCCGGGAGGTCAGGGGGCGCACCTCTACCGGAAGCTCGTACTGCCCGACTGCCAGACCCTCGAGGTCCACCGTCGCCTCGAAGTCGGACGCCTCCAGGCTATCGAAGACATGCTCCTCCACGCTTACCCGCGCGCGGACGCTACCAAGGTCACCGGCAACAACCACGTCCGAGGGCACGTTCACAGCCTGAACGGGTAGATCTACCGGCAGCACACGCGTTTGCGTGGGATTTTCGGCGTCTGTAACGAAGATCCAGAGGCCGAAGGCCAGCACGACGGAAACGGCGGCAAGTCCACTGTTCTCCCGTACGGATCGCAGAGCGGTCCGGATAGCGGATGCCAGGATCAATCCCGTGTCGCGCAAAAAACGGTATATCGAATCCATGCGAGGAACTTTGCTAGCGGCTCAACCTGGGAAGCCGTCCCCGCGAAGGCCTGTCCATCTCCATCGAAGGTAGCAGGAGGCTGCGCAGGATGCCCCTCATCCGAGGCCCGTCAAGGTTCGAGATTATCCGCCCGTTCGCAGCTACGGAGATCAATCCGGTTTCTTCTGAAATGACAACGGACACAGCGTCCGTGCGTTCGGTCAGCCCGAGAGCGGCCCTATGCCGTGTTCCGTGAAAGCCGGAGTCTCCTGTATCTGAGAGCGGGAGCGTGCAACTCGCCGCTACTACCTTGTTCTCGCGAATGATCAGCGCGCCGTCGTGCAAAGCAGAGTTCGGGAAGAAGACGCTCCGCAGAAGCGGGACCGAGACTGTGGCGTCGAGCTTAACGCCGGTGTCGATGTAGTCTTCCAGACCCGTTTCGCGCTCGACGACTATGATCGCCCCGTGCCGGTTCTCCGCGAGCTCCAACGAGGCGTCGCTGATCGTATCCACGACGCTCTCGTAGATCGCCCGGCCAGGCCAGGGCCAGCGGCTAGTCCGACCAACACGCTCGAGGAATCGCCGGATCTCGGACTGGAAGATGATCGGGATCGCAATCAACAATGCCGGGAACGAGTTGCGCAGCAGCCAATCGAGAACGGTCAGGTTCAGTACCTGGGCCGCAACCACGGCGACGACGATAACAACAAGCGCGCCGCGCAACAGGGACATCGCCGTCGTGCCCTTAAGCAGCAGCAGGCCGAGGTAGATCAATACGGCAATGCTGAGGATATCGATGACACTGGCCGCATCGAACTGGTCCAGGGACTCGTTGATCGTGTTCCACATAGCGCGACTATTCTTCGCTTCCCAGTATCAACGCCAACAACGCCTTCTGCGCGTGCAGTCGGTTCTCCGCCTGATCAAAAACCACCGATTGCGGGCCG
Source organism: uncultured Chloroflexia bacterium (assembly GCA_963717065.1). Taxonomy (GTDB): domain Bacteria; phylum Chloroflexota; class Dehalococcoidia; order SM23-28-2; family RBG-16-64-32; genus CAVQVC01. The sequence continues at coordinate 1,182,143 of CAVQVC010000001.1, forward strand.
TCCATCACCTCATTCGTTACTTCTTCTCCGCGGTGCGCGGGAAGGTCGTGCATGAAGATAGCACTACTCCTGGCGCGCGACATCAGCTTTGAGTCAACGGTGAAGCCCGAAAAATCCTCTCGCCGCGCCGTCGCCTCGCGCTCCTGGCCCATACTTGCCCAGACATCCGTGTAGACTACGTCCGCCTCGCCTACTGCTTCTTCCGGTTCGTTGACCAGCGCGATGCTGCCACCAGAGGCGGCGGCGAACTCCTCGGCCCGGTGTCGCACTCCCTCCGGCAGTTCGTAGCCGGGCGGTGACGCCATACGGAAGTGCATGCCGGTGAGTCCGGCACCCAGCGCCAGCGAGTTCGCGACGTTATTCCCATCCCCGATGTACGCAAGCGTGACGCCACTCAACCCTCCCAGTTTCTCACGGACGGTCAGGAGGTCCGCCAGCGCCTGGCAGGGGTGCTCTTCGTCCGACAGCGCGTTGATCACAGGTATGGTCGAGTGCTCCGCGAGCTCTTCGAGGGTCGTCTGCTCGAACGTGCGGGCCGCGATGCAATGCACATAGCGGCTGAGCACGCGAGCAACGTCCGCCGGAGTCTCGCGGTCACCGAGCCCAACTTCCGGCGGCGAAAGATAGATACAGTCTCCGCCCAGGTGCTTCATCGCCACGTGAAAGGAAACGCGGGTGCGGAGGGAAGGTTTCTCGAACACCAGCGCCAGCGTGCGGCCACCAAGAGGCGTGCGGGGACCCGCGTCCTTCAACCCCATCGCGGTGGTGATGACGCGGTCGATGTCCGGGGCTGTCAGTTCAGAGATAGAGAGAAGGTTGCGGCCACGCACGAGGCACCTCCGGGGTAATTGTCAGTATAGCATCGCAGGGGTCGGCATAGCTTGTCTGAAGCCTGCCAGGCTCCAGCCCGGCATCAGTCCGCGCCTGTCTTCGTTTCCCGCGATACCGTTGTCGGGGATTCGCCCGCACGAGACTTGGGTTTGTAGCCGCCACGGCGGTCGTGTACCCAGATCGACAGAACCTCCCGCAGCATCTTGAAGGACTCCCTGAACACCCTGACGCCTTTGGTCTTCGTATGTTGCCAAACCACCGGCATCTGCTTGATGCGATAGCCATGCCGGCGAGCGAGTACCAGCAACTCCACGTCGAAGGCCGTAACTCGCGGGCCCTTGACGGCCTCAGGACTGGGTGAGAACACCACGGAGTGATTGAATAGATCGGTTGCCACGTCCCGCCGAAACGCCTTGAACCCGCATTGCGTGTCGCGTATTCCCGGCAGGAGCAGGGCACGGATAATCAGGTTGAACCCCTTTCCTAGCGTTCGTCGGACCCAGGGAGCGTGCAACCGTACGGAGCCGGGAAGTTCTCGAGAAGCCATTGCCAGGTCCGCCTCGCCCGTCCGCAGCACCTCCACAAACTGCTCGATGTGATCGAGTGACGTCGCCATGTCCATATCCATGAAGAGCACGAAATCGCCCTGTGCCCGAAGGACTCCGGTGCTGACGGCCTGCGCCTTGCCCTTGTGTGGATTGCGGATGACGGTGAAGCGTTCGTGCTCCCGCGAGAACGTCTCTAGCAGCCCGGCGGTGTCGTCCTCGCTGCCGTCATCGACGATCAGCACCTCACTTACGAAGTTGAGTCTGGAGAGGACGCTGTCCAACCGCTCAAGCCGGTCGCTGCGTATCGTGGCCGCTTCGTTGTAGGCAGGAAGCACAACGGAGAGGGCTGGGGAGGGGCCCGCCATTGCCTAGCGCCCCCTTCTGGCCACGCAGGCGATCGACGAGCCGAACGGGAGGTTGACGTGACGCAGGACCTGCGCTTCGGCCTTCATGACTCCCGAGAGTACAGCGTTGATGGGCTTAGGGACTATGCCGAAGTCCTGGGAGACCTTCGTGCTGTCGTCCGGTTTGAGCTGGCCGGCCTTCACCATGAGGAAGAGTGGGAAGAAGACAGGTAAGTTGACGTATGTGGCCTTGCGGATCTTGAAACCGGCGCTCGACAAGAGCTTGCGGAGTTCCTCCACGCGATACCGGCGCTTGTGGTGATGGTCCACGTCGCGGCGGCTCCATAGCATCTTGTAGGCAGGCACTGTGGCGACGAGCGTCCCGCCCGGCGCGCACACACGGCGAATCTCCCGCACCGCCGCGGCGTCGTCCACGATGTGCTCGAGAACGTCGATGGCGATCACGGTATCGAAGACCTCGTCGCTATAGGGGAGAGCCGTCACGTCGCCCATGGAGACGCAGTCCAGTCCGCGTTCGCGGCAGATGCGCAAGGCGGCCTCCGCGACGTCCATGCCGTAAACGGTATTGGTGTCCTGCAGCTCCTGGAGCAGTCTGCCGGATCCGCAGCCGATCTCCAGAATGCGAGGCCGCTCGCCATCGGATGGAGTCGCGGTGTTAGCGTGCTCACTCAGCAGGCTGCGAGCAAGGGCTCGCCGGCCCACTTCCCACCACCAGCCGTCCTGATTCAGTACCTCGTAAACGTACTCTTCCATGTCAACCCGCGGGCCAGCAGCTACCAGCCAAGCCGCGTCCCCCAATAGCGGCCCCAAAAGCCGATGGCGACCGAGAGCACCACGAGGGCGGCCACAATCCAGATGGCCCTCGGCGACTTGTGCTGGTCCACGCCCAGCGCCGTCAAGATCATAATGAATGGCAGGTAGTCCATAAGGTACCGGTATCCGAACTGCACCCATCCCTGGCTGTAGTAGATGAGCGTCGGTATCGCCACCAGGACAATCGCCATCCAGCAGGTGTTGCGGAGCACCTTGTTGTTCTTGACGAGCACAGCGTAAGCAAACACAGGTGAGGTTAGAAGGATGCTCATCCCGTATTCAGAGGGACGAACCCAGGTAGCGTTGGACCACTGGTCGGCAGGGATGAAGGGCGCCGGTTCGAACGTCGGTGGCATTAAGAACATCGTATAGAGGTGGAGCGGGATATTCCTGAGGTCGAACTCGCCGAAACGGTCTGCGCCTGGGTTGTACTTCAAGTAGATCGTGTAGATCTGCCCTTCATACTTGGGATAGAGCTCATCCAGACCGGTATCGAACGGCCCTCCAAAGCGGACGGCATTGTACCAGAACAAGATCAGGACGAACGGCACCAGCGCTGCCGCGAAATACGCGACCCGCTCCAGCATCTCGCGATCACGAAGCCACTCGAGGGAAAAGACCGTGGGGTGATACTGGCGGATCATAAAATAAGCGAAGGCTGGAGCGGCCAAAATCATCGGCTGCCGCGCAAGGAAGGCGAGGCCGAGACAAATCGCGGGCAGGATCGGATTGCTGCCACGCAAGAGGAAAATGACGGCGAGCAGCAGGAACATTACAGCAACAACGTGGTTGTAGAACCAGAGAGTGCCCGTCGTGGCCGAATAAAAGTTAGCTGTGCCGAAGGCGAAGAACGGGATCAGGAGTAGCTTTGTCGTCCGGCTCGTTCCCAGGAGCCGCAGGATGTACCAGAACAGCACCACGTTGATCGCGCCTACGATCATCGAGTGTACCCACTGAGTTGTGTCGCTCGCGCCGAATAGAAGGACCGAGGGAATCAAGAGTAGCGCCGGCGTGGGACCGTAGGGCAGAAAGACCTTTCCATCCTTCACCAGAAGGTCCGGGTGCTCATTGCCCGTCAAACCTACGTCGGCCAGGTTTAAACTACCCTTCGTAATGGCATCGGCAAGGGGGACGTAGAAGTTCAACCAGTTGATGGGCTTTGTGCCGTTGAGGATCGGGCCAACGAAGTAGTAAGCCAGAAATGCGAAGGCAAATACACCAAGCGCCACCAGCAGCGTCCGTGAACGCCCTCGAAGGGGAATATCGATGGTCGATATCTGCAGGGTCACCGGGTTACCTCAAGAGATAGAACGCCCGCGAAGTCGCGAGGTTCAATCGGATGGAATTCACCGCCACGATTGGAACCAGTAGTATGACTCGTCGACGGCCCGAGGGACGTCTAACGCCGTGACATGGGGGTAGAAGTAGACAAACGTGATCGCGCAGAGCGCCAGCACTGAAACCGCAGCCCAGCGGCCCCACTCGCGGTCGGCATGCCACAGCCGGCTCACGCAGTACCCCAGGGCGAGGATCGCGAAAGTGAGCGCCGGTAAGTAGTGGTAGAGGAAGAGCACACGTGGCTGAGTAGCCCAGGGAAGCCACACGCCGAGGAAGCTTACCACCACGAAGATGAGCGGCCACTGCGCGAAGGATAGCGCACCCGCGATGCGCACCCTTCCAGTCTCCGGATTGAACCGTGCACGTAGCTTCAACGCCTGCCAGGCAGCGAAGCCCATCGCCGGTATCGCCAGCCAGAAGATGGCCGGATTGCCAAATGAGTAAATCTTCGCCTGGTTCTCTCCCACGAACAGGTATATAGGGCGCTTCATAATTGGCCACTCAAACCACTTAGACGAATAAGCATGCGGCGAGGTGAGGTGGGCATGGAAGTTGTAGGCGTCCTTGTTCAACTGCCACGCGTCACCCAGGTCATACCCGTTCATGAGCATTGGAATGTAGGTCGCAACGTAGACGATCAGAGGAACGAGGATGAAGAAGACAGGGAAAGCGATCGCCGTCTGCAGGTACAGTTTCCCGCGCGGCGTCGCACGAAATTCGGAATTGAACGCCACAACGACCAGTCCGGAGATGATCACGACGAGACCCGGCACCAATGGAAATGCCATCACCGTCGCGATGTCCACGAAACCGTCCAGCACGCCAATGACGGCAAAGAAGCCCGCCACTATCCCAGTGACAGCGGCTATCCCGACTATGATCGCCCCGACCTGCAGGACTTTCTCGACCTCCTTCATTCGCTCATCCGGTTCGGTCTCCAGGATGCCCTTGATGAGCCTGATCGTGAGGTATAGGACGATCGGCACCATCGTGAAGGCGCCGATCCACTTGGTCGCGGCGGCCGCGCCGAAGAAGAGGCCCGCCCATAAGAAGCGGTCAGTCGTCAGGAAATAGAGCGTGGCGAGCGTGAAGAACAAGACGTATGTGTCGGGCGTGCCGATCCGCGCCTGGGCCAGAGCCAAGCCGTCGACGGCCAACAACCCTGCCGAGGCCAGCGCGGCAACTTCGCTTTCGAACAGCCTCTTGGCGAGCAGGTACATGAACAGCACGGCGCCGACGCCGGCGAGCGCTCCGAAAAACCGCCAGCCTATCGGTTCGTAAATCCAATTCGGATCGAAGCGCTTGGCTTCGTCCTCAGCGTCCGGCCAGCAATGGTTGTCTGACCCGCCGCGGTCCTGGTGGCCAAATATCGCCATGCCAAGAGCCATGATCTCCTTGGACAGAGGGGGATGCGTGTTTTCGTGCCCATAGAAGAGCCACGCTTTATCGTCGCCGTGCAGGACCTCGGCCGCCTGAGTGGGGAAGTACTGTTCGTCGAAGTAGCACTGATTGGGCGTGTCCAGCCGCCAGAAGCGCGTCACGACGGCAACGGAGAGTATGCAGAACAGGGCGATAAACACCAGTGTCTGCTTGTCCGGAAAATTTGAAGGAATCCTGGACTGCGCCCCGTCCGAAGAGGTCATGCAGCCTCGGAGTCAGGGGCAACTCTCGCGTGCACGAAGGCGAAAGCGAGAAGGGCGACAAAGCCGGCGACGAGCACCGCGGAGAGCAACTGGAGGGTCTCGTACCCGGTGCCTAGAAAGTTAGAGTCAGCGAATTGATCGTAAGCCCAATTCCACTTGAGGCTGTTCGGGTTGTAATACATGTAGACGTGGTACAGGTTGAAGAAGTGCACGATCGCCAGGACCCCGCACAGCGTCCATAGCGCGATCCTCCAGGCCAGCCGGCCCTCGATCAGCACGCAGGCCACGAGCAGGAGCGCGAACGCCGGGAACGCGTAGCGCTCGTGCATGCGGGTCATGAACACATAGAAAGCCAAAACGCTGAGTCCGGTCCCAAACGCCAACCATCCCCTGCCTTCCGTCTTCCGGAGCGCGACGATTATAGCCAGGACCGAGGCGGCGAACATGAGTACACCCCAGACGCGATTGTTAAGTCCGAATGTGTCTCCCTCGCCGGGTTCGATCCCGGAGACGTCAGGCCGGAACCCGGAATCGAACACACCGAACATGTTCCAGAAGTTATACGCCCAGAACGAGTTGACCTTGTAAACCTCGGTGGAGTTCCTCATGTGGTCGATGAACTTCCAGGGTTCCAGCAGGAAGAATGGAGTTATCAGCACAGCGACCACGGCCAGGCCGGCCAATGCCGGCTTCCACCAGTCCTTTATCGGATAGCGCCGCATGATCCAGAGCGCCAGGAAGGGGAGCGCGGCGACAGCCTGGGGCTTCACCATAAACCCGACAGTGAAAGCGACGGCGCCAGCGACCGGCCGGTCCTCTGAGATGTAGAAGACGCTCAGGAGAAGGAAGAATGCGAGAACGCTGTCCACCTGGCCCCAGATGGGACCGATGAGGAGGACAGGCCACAACAACAGGTACAGGGCCGCGGCTCCGAGTCTTATCTCGGGCTTCTTGCCTTCCAGAAGCCGCCAGATCATGTAGGCGCTGGCCAAATCGGCGACGATGGACGGAAGCTTGAGGATGTATTCCCAAGTGCCGCTGCTGAAGCCGAAGAGCTGATCCAGTTTGCCAAAGAACAGCAGTACGTACATGTAACCGGGGGCGTAGTCCGTGAAAAAGTCCTGGTCGTAGAAGTGCCAGGGGCCGCGGTCGGCAAGCTGCGTGCTCCAGTAGCGGAACAGGTCGATGTCAACGTCGAACCCCGGGAAGAAGGCAAGGATCAGTCGCAAGACCAGCCCAGCCGCTAGAACGATCCAGATGCCTTCGAGGGCGAATGAGAAACCGAGCGAGGAGTTCTTCCCCGCTGCGTTGCCACCGGCCTCCATCGCTACGTCTCTCATCGCCTTAAACGGAAAGGCCCGCACCGCGTGCCGGCCTTCCGTTCCAGTCTAATCGCGGCCATATGTGCGGGCAATCAAATAGGTAAACGCGCGGCGGTCGAGGTTCGTTCCCTCAATAACTGTTACGTCAGAGAGACCGCTGATATATTCGTATCAATGAGACGCGCCGCCGGCATGCGATCGCCCTTCGCGCTCGCTGCCCTGGCCATCCTGGCATTGGTAGCCTGCAACGATAATGATAACGCAAGCGAGGCGCTGCCCTTCGGTCTCGCGTCAGAGATCGTCACCCCTGCCGACCATGCTTCGGACATTGTGTTCGCGCCCGACGGCCGGATTTTCTTCACGGAGCAATTCACGGGTGATATCCGGGTGGTCAATGCGGATGGGACGCACCAGGAACAACCGTTCGCTCATGTCGACGTGGCGAACTGGCTTGACCTTGACTGGGGGCTCACAGGGTTGGCAATGGACCCGGGCTTCCAGAACAACCACTACGTCTACGCGTTCTATACAAGTCCCGCAAACGTGGGACTCACTCAACCCGCCCCAACGCAGGAGACGACGAGGGCGCCCGAGCAAACCATGGCGCCGACCGGGGCGGCGCCTACCGTAGCCCCACCCTCCGTACAGACCGCTCCGGGTGGGCAGAATGAGGCGAACACTCCCTCCGCCTCGGCCACAGACAGCTCCTCTGCAAGCAATCCGGTTGGCCAGCCCATCCTCGTCCGCTTCACCGAACGGGAAGGCGTGGGTGAGGAGATCACGGTGATATCGGACGACTTCCCACCGACTCTGCAAGCGAAAGCCGGCTACAACGCAAACGGGAACCTGCACTTCGGGCCGGACGGCATGCTCTACGTCAGTGTCGGTGACTACGACACGGGGCCCCAACCCACCTCGCTTGACCTGGCCACTCCCATCGGCAAGCTCCTCCGCATCGACCCACAAACAGGTGAAGCACCGCCTGACAATCCATACATGAACGAGCCGGGCGCCGACCCCAGAATCTTCGCGATCGGCTTCCGCGAGCCGTTCGACTTTGCATTCCACCCGTCGTCTCAGGCAATCTACGGCACCGACAACACCCCGTACTCGTGCGAGGAGCTGAACGTGATCCGCGGGGGCCTGGATTACGGGTGGCCCAACGTGGGCGAGTTCCCCTATTCCCAGTGCGGCATTGGCGACCAGGTGGCACCCATCTACTACTTCGCCCGCGAGGGTAAGCAGCCGGGCGACTATCTGTCTCTCGTCGAGATCACCGGCCTGACATTCACAACCGGTGCGCGCTATCCCACCCTTGGGGACTCCCTCATTGTTTGCGAAGGGCACCGCTCCCTCATCGACGAGGAAAGCCCCGGTGTCCTTCGCCGGCTGGTCCTGGGCGCCGATGGTGCAAGCGTTTCGGTCGACGATCCAATCTCCAGGGATTGCAAGGGGGATGCCGAATCGGCGCCCGACGGTACCGTGTACTACGCCAACAACACCGAGATACGGCGCCTGCTCCCCGGGGCAACCAGTACCGCCAGCGGCTCGGTAGTGCCCTCGCCTTAATCAGAAGGTCTCAGATGTCTCAAGACAATCGCTCGCAGCGCAGGCGGCAAAACCGCGGAGACCCGCCGGACGCCGGGCTATTCGGCAGGCGCGAAATCGTGGGGGTGCTTGTCCTTGGCGCCGGGTTGGCCGGGGTCCTCGTCGGCCTCGCGCTCTTCGCCGGCGGGGGTGATGACGCTTCCGCACCCGCCGTTACGCAGGCTCCCACCCCGTTGCCGGTGTTCTCGCCGTCAACTTCGGATGAGCTCGCGATTGCAGCGCTCGCCCGCCGCTCGATTGAAGTTCTTCCGCGCGGCGAATGGCCCTCCTTGTACGACGATTTCGCCCCCGACTTTCAGGAGCGCTGCACCCGGCAGGACTTCGAGCAAGGAGGGCAGACGAATGTCCAGGAACTCGGGACGAACCTGCCCCTCCTTGCGTACAAGAACCTGTCGGAGCTAACGATCAGCGGTGACACTGCAACGGCGGTCGTAGTGGGAGAGCTCATCGGACTCTCCGAATACAGCGTGCGGGCTGGCTTTCAGCGTGTGGATGGCGCGTGGAAGCTCGCTCCAGTTGAACAGACGGAGGGCTGCCAGGCGTTCACCAGACTATCAGGATAGATTTCGCAGCAAGGAGATACAAAAAACTGAGGCCCCCGATTAATCGGGGGCCTCAGTCCCTTATCTGGTTAGCTCAGGGCGTTATGCCCTAACGCGGCGCAGGCGGGTTACCGCCCAGGCACCGGCCGTGATCGCAGCGATGCCGATCGCGGCGAGGAACAGCGGCAAAGTGCCCATCCCGCCGTTTCCGCCAGACCCGTCTCCAGCACTCGACGGGACGCCCGCCGGCGTGACGGTGGCAGCACCGGGCACCGGGGTAGGAGTAGCGCCGCCCGGCGGAGTGGTCGCGCCCGGGCTCGTAGGAGCAGCCGTCGGAACCGGTGTCGGCGCCGGTGTAGGCGTCGCAGCCTGGACATTAATCGAACCATCCGTGTCGGCGCAGGTGATGTTGCTACCAATGTCGTCGGCGCAGGTGTTGATCACGACATCAAGGGTGGATGACGTTCCGTCAGCACCAACGGCCACGAACGATACCGTGCCCACCGCACCGCTGAGACCGCTCAGGTTCGCCAGCGAGAACCGGATCGTGTTGGCGGCGAACGTCGGGTTGCAGCTCGCTGCAGGCGTGCACGCGGGCGTGCCCAGCACTGCCGGGTCGTAGACGACGTCGACGTCCAGCGCGCCCACGACAGTGGCGCCGGCCGGCGTTACGGTGATGTCTACGGGCCCGCAGGCGGCTGCCGGGGCGCAACTCGTCGATCCGATGGCGACGGTGGCCTGGGGTTGGCCGGCTTGCGCATCAGACGCGAATAGGCCTGTGAGCGCTACCGCTGCGGCAACGGCTAGTCCCAAGGGCAACCATATAGCCTTCTTGGTCATGCTCTTCCCTCCTCTTTCCTTTTCCAATTGATTCCTGGCTTGGCAAGCGATTGAGCCCGCAATCGCCCAACATTTCTGGGCGAATGTATCCCGCCCGCAGGCGGAATGTCAACCGCACATGACAAGTACGGCCTGTCGCCAGACATGCACTTATCGATAACACTAACGTTCAGGAGTGCTAAAGGTTGCCCCCTTACGCAGCAAAATGTTGGAAACTTCGACCAACTGGGAGAAAAAGTACGGCCGGCGCCCTCGTCAGGAGGCACCGGCCGCTGGATGCTCACGGGCGGGAGGGGGTGCTGCCGCGCCGTTTCCACCTTATAGGCTAACAGCGGGGCGTCCTCAATGGGGTTAATCAGCGGTATGGGCCTGGTTTAGATTCAGTCAGCGTTGCCGCGCTATCCACCGGCGGCGGGGCCACCTGAGACTGACGACAGCTCGCCTCGGACAACGAGCGTGTTAGTGTAATGACCTCCGAAGATGGGCTCGTTGGTGTCAATGAAAGTACCGGTGCAGGTCATGATCGTCACCGCGTCGTGGTCAGTCTGATCCATCACTCGCACAGAGTCCGGGTCACGGGGATCAATGGAGTAAACGCTCGATATTGTGTAGGTCAGCTCTGTCCCGTCCGTTCCTTGCAATCGCACTGTATCGCCCTGCGCCAACTTCGTGAGATTGTAGAAGACTGCCGGGCCGTTCCAGGTGACGTGGCCGGCGAAAACGGCGTTGCCGCCCGTGCCCGGCCTCGCGGAGAAGTTGTACCACGCTACGACGGATTTCGCGTCGCCGCCGGTAGGGACGGCTGGATAGGCGTTGGCGTCGAGCCCATACTCGTCGACGGGCGCGTTTACACCAGCCTTGTCGATCACCAGGCGGTATGGTTGGTCCCCCAGGGCATTATTCGCCACGACAGGAGCGGGCGTGGCAGTCGCAGGCACCGGCGTTGCGGTCGCCGTGCCCAGGTCAACGACCGCCGGGGGGTCGGGTGGGGTCTCGGTGCCCGAGCCTTGAAGGACGAACGCTGTCCCGACCAAAGCGAGGCCGATCATGACGCTGCCGACACCGATGCCCAGAAGAAGGCGGCGGCGAGGTGAAGCATTCGCGATCGCTCTGCTAAGTCGATTGAAATCGCAGCATACGAAGGTACGTTTCCTTCCCGACCAGTTTTGATATGTGAATTGAACCACGATTGGTTCCACTATTATAGAACGGCTATCCCCCAGCCTCGTTACATGAACCTCCAAAAAAAGTCTTGAGTCTTGGCCCCGGGGCTCCTTGCTCTCTTCTGGCGAGCTGAAGCGTCCCTGCAAGCGCAGATACCCAATAATAGGTAGACCAACTACTTGACACCTGCCCGCATATTCATCATTATGGCGACAACACTAAAGGGGGTGCGGCGCGCGTGTTACGCTTCTTCCGCCGTTATTTAGGTCACCTACCGGCCGAGGTGACTGGTTGCCGGACGTTAGCTCCGGCACTCTTCCGTTTCGTCGCTCCCTCGCGTGTCAATCACCTGGGGGGTACGCCATGAGCATCCGACGCCCGATCCTTATTCCTCTATTCCTGGCGATCATAGGTGCCATTGCGATCTTTGGAGTCGCTGCTCCCGGCCCGGCCCATGCATCCCCGGCCGTGACGACGGACAAGCCGGACTACGCGCCCAATGAGACCGTGGTGATCACCGGAACGGGATTCAACACCGGCGACGTCCTCGACGTGGTCGTCATCCGGCCCAATGGCTCGATCGTCAAGGGCGACGGTAGCCAGGCCCCCGGTTGGGACACCGTCACCGCTGCCCCGGGAGGCGGATTCACATACAACTACCAGCTCGACGGCATCGTCGGGCCATACACGATCCAGGTCTACGCCCATCCCTGGAACGGCCCCGAATCGTTTGACGTGCCGATGGCCGTGACCTACTTCACCGACTTCACGACGCTGGGCGTGACGATAAATGCCGGCGCCCACAATACGGCCAGCCTCTCCGTGACTTTGCTCGTGTCCTGGGGTGGAGCAGGCAACGACGCGACTCAGGCGCGGTTCGCCAACGACCTCACACCCGAAGACAACTGCGCGGACCTGGGTGGTGGCGTCTTCGGTCCCTGGCAGACAATTACCGAGATTGGAACAACCAACACCGCCACGTTCCCGCACACCCTGGCCTCGCAGACCATCACCGGGTTGCGCCGCGTCTGCTCCGAGGTGGCAGAGGGAACTCTGGGTACTCCCGTAAACACGCTGTCCGCGAACGATACCATCTTCTACCGGGTGCCCAACCCGGCGCTCGCGCAGACCTGCGGCGTTGACATGGTCATCGTCATGGACAGCTCCGGCAGCATGGACGCCTCAGAGCTTTCAGCGATGAAGAGCGCCCTGACATTCTTCACTGGAGCGTTCCTCCCTGAGACACCGACCCAAATCGCAATCGTAGAGTTCGACACGGTCGCGGTGATCACCCAGCCGTTCACCAGCAACGAAACCGCCTTGAACACCGCGATAAACGCGGCGGTCAGCGGCGGCACGACCAACTGGGACGACGCGCTGGCAAAGGCGGACAGCCTCTTCCCGAACCGCCCGGCAAACCCGGACCTCATCGTGATGGCCTCCGACGGTAATCCGAACACGCGCGGTGGTCACCTTCACCTCGGACACAGCGCCGCGGTCACCTCGGTGAGCGACCAGGACGCCATGTCCTGGGCAAGCGCCGAGGCGAATGACATCCGGACCGACGGTACGCGCATCGTCACGCTCGGGATCGGCGACGCCCTCAACACCAACAACCTGGTCACGATCTCCGGACCGGTCATCAGCCCGCCAGCACCCATAAATGCCAGCACGGACGTCATCACAACGGGTTTCGCAACCCTTGCAGCCAGTCTCGCCGCTCTCGCGGACTCGCTGTGCGGAGGGACGATCACGGTCCACAAGATCATCGACGCCGATGGCAACCTGGGCACGACCGGGAGACCAGAGCAACGGCCCCGGTTTCACCTTCAACACCAACGTTGACCCGCCCGGACTTCTCGACGCCGGCTTCCGGTGACACCGACGGCGGCGGCTTCATCAACTTCGCCATCAACACGGGAGCCAACAACTCGGCCGTGGTCGACGTTATCGAACCGGGCGAAGCCGGATTTACGTTCATCTCCGCAAATTGCACGAAACCGGATGGCCCAGACCCCGGGCACCGACCCTGATCCTGTCGGCACGCCCGGATCGATGGTCGTGAACAACATCCCGATCTCGGACAATGACATCATCACCTGCACGTTCTACAACACGGCCCCGCAGACCGCGGACGTGAAGATTACGGCGCAGAGCCCGACGGCGCCTCCGACAGCGAATGCCGGGAGCCCCTTCGTCATCGATGTGAACAAGACTATGCACAACAACGGGCCGTTCACACCGGTGCCAGTCCTGATCGTGCCCCAGGTCACCGGTCCGGCTGACTGCATCATCGTCCCGAACGGCGGTAACCCGGGTGGGGCAACACTCCCGCTGTCGGTACCCACACCGGTCAATGAGCTGTTTACAGTAACGTGCTCGCAACCGTCCGCGCACCAGTTCACGATCAGCAAACTGCATCAACATCGACCCGGTGTCGGGCCTCACGGACTCGAATCCAGCGAACAACTGCGCGCCAGTACAGATAGTCAACGTGCACGTGACCGGCCAGTCGGACATCATGGTCTCGGCGGTCACTATGAACGGTCCACCGTCCGCCAACGCCGGCGTACCCTTCGTGGTCTCGGCCAATGCCGACCTGCGGAACAACGGCCCAACAGGCCCGACAAACGTGGATGTGACGCTGTCGCTTACCCTCCCTGGGGACTGCACAACCGTGTCAACCAACCCGCTGGTCGTTCAGAATGTGCTGCTGGGCGTATCCCTGCTGTCATCGGTGCCGGCGTCCTGGACAGTGACCTGCACGAACCCATCTGCACACAACTTCACGACGAACGTCAGCGCGGTGATCGACCAGATCCACGTGACCGACCCCAACCCGGGTAACAACTCGGGAGCCAGCGCTCCGCGCACCGTGAACATCCTGGCCAACGCAGATGTCAAGGTGACCGCCGCGAACACGGCGCTACCACCATCAGTGATTGCCGGCTCACCATTCACGGTCAACGGAACGGGGACCATCCACAACAACGGGCCATTCGGCCCCGCCAACGTGGATACCACCGTGCAGCTCCTGCTGCCGCCGGACTGCACAACGGGTAGCACAAACCCCGTGATCGTGCAGAACACGGTATTGCCGACCTCCACTGCGACGCCGGTGGGAGCGTCCTGGTCGGTGACCTGCACCAACCCGTCCAGTCACGACTTCCGGACTTCCGTGTCCACGGTTGTCGATCAGCTCCACATTGTGGATCCCAACGGCGCTAACAACTCGATGACCAGCCCGAACGCTACGGTTGCCGTCAACGCCGTCAGCGACATCAAGGTGACGAGCGTGACGGTCACCAGCCCACCGTCGTTCGGTGCATACGCGCCGTTCAACGTCACCGGTTCAGCGACACTGCACAACAACGGGCCGACGGGGCCAACGAACGTCGACACGACGCTGACTCTCACGATGCCAGCAGACTGCACGACAGCGAGCACGAACCCCGTGACGGTGCCGAATACCTCGTTGGCCGTGTCCGCAGCTACTCCCGTGCCGGGAGCGCCCGCCACCTGGAGCGTGACCTGCACGAACCCATCCAGTCACCAGTTCCAGGTCGGCGCCTCGGCCGTCGTTGACCAGCTGCACGTGACCGATCCCAACGGCGCCAACGGCTCCGGGACGTCGACGACGACGATCGTCCCTGCCTTCATTACTGTCTGCAAGGACGTCGTCCCCGACGACTCGACGCTCTGGGACTTCACAGCGACCGGGCCAACGCCTGCCAACATCAACGACCTCGGTGACGGGTTGTGCGCCCAGTTCCACCCGAACATGATCCCGGGGAGCTACACGATCACGGAGACACCACAGCTCGGCTACGCGGCATCTGTCAACTGCGGCGCCAACGGCTCCCAGGGCGACAATGACATCACCTTCACGCTGGACCCGGGCGAGCAGGTCACCTGCCAGTACGTGAACGGCTTCCACCCCGGCCCGCCGGCCGTCGGAGGAATTGCCGGTCTCATCGATGATGCCCAGGGCGTGGAAGCGCCCAGGTCGGTGTCAGCGGATGAGGGGTCCGGCGGGGTCTCGCCGCTTATGCTCGGGCTCGCTGGCCTGATGGCAATGATGGCGGCGACTCTGGTGGTGGCCAGCCTCTCATTGGCCCGGCGGTACCGTTAGGAAATCCTCTCCTCGCGAGCAACGCAAGAAGGGCCGGTCCTCGGTTAGGGACCGGCCCTTTAGCTTGAGAAAAAGCAGCGGTTGGCGTGGGGCAACACTACACGGAAACTTCATATACCTAACATTAGGTATCAAATACAGTTGACCTCCTACGCCCGCCTTACCATAATGACCCAAAAGCGCAAAGGGGGTGCGGCGCGCGTGATAGAGCTCCGCGGTCATAAGGATCGCCTCCCGACCGGGGCGACCAGACCTCTGGACACGACGTCCGGCAGTCCGAGCTTTGTTGGCTCTTCGCGATCCCCCGTTTGGTGGTCAGCAGCCCACCAAACGACTGAAAAACTTCCACTCAGCGGGTCTGGGCCTACCGTTCACTTGACAGCTTCCGTGACGAAAGGCCATAATGGCGAAAATTTGGGGGTGCGGCGCTCGTGTTAATCTACTTCATACGCCGTCAAATCGCGTTATGTCTTCGGCGCAGCGGGGGGTTGCGGAACCCATTGCTAATTGGCGTGTTTGCGCCCATACCTGTAACTGACACACAGGAGTCGGCGCTATGATCAAGACTCGCTTTGCCGCGCCGTTCTCACTTCTCATCCTGGCAATCGCCGTCGGCGCCCTGAGCCTCTTCTCTCCATCCTCGGCCAGCGCCTCCCCAACAGTTACAACAGATAAGGAAGACTACGACCCCAGCGACACCGTCGTCGTATCTGGAAGCGGATTCGGCCCGGGAGATCTGCTGGACATCGTTATCACCCGCCCCGATAGCACGATCATCACCGGAGACGGAACCGGAACCGAGGGTTGGGACACCCTGATGACCACCGGGAACGGTTCATTCGACTACAACTACATCCTTAACGGCATCCTCGGCTCTTATACCGTCGACGTTTACGCCTCTCCCTGGAACGGTCTCGAGACCTTCGACGTGCCGATCGCCACTACCACGTTTACCGACTTCACCTCTGCCGGCCTTTCCATCAACAGCGCTGCGTATTCCACCAACGCTCTGGCGGTTACGCTAACGGCTTCGTGGTCTGATGGAGGAACCGGCGGTGACCCAACACAAGCGCGCTTCTTCAACGACACGACCCCGGAAACCAGCTGCCCCTCGGCCTCAGGCACCTGGCAGACGCTAACCGAGATTGGCACCAGCAATACCGCCACCTTCTCCTGGACGGTGGCCAGCCAGACCGAGACCGGGCTTCGCAAGGTCTGCGGCCAGCTCGCCCAGGGATCGCTGAATTCACCCACAAAACACAGCCTCCGTCAGCGACACGATCTACTATCGCGTAAATAACCCGGCGCTTGCCTCTTCCTGCGGCCTGGACATCGCGCTGGTTATCGACAGTTCCGGAAGCATCGACAACACCGAGATGGGCCAGATGAAGACCGCCATGCTGTCGTTCGTCTCCTCGTTCCTGCCGGCGACGCCGACGCAGATGGCGATCGTAGAGTTCGACGACCAGGCAAGCGTGACCCAAGGGTTTACCAACAACACCACGCTGCTCAATAACGCCATCAACGCGGCTAACAGCGGAGGGCGTACGAACTGGGACGACGCTCTGCGGGATGCTCGATCGGTGTTCCCGAATAGGCCAGCCAACCCTGACCTCATCGTCTTCGCTTCGGACGGCAATCCGAACAACCGCGGCGGACACACCGACCTTACCCACAGCAACACTGTCTCCTCGGCGAGTGAGGAGCAGGCAATGTCCTGGGCCTCGGCCGAGGCCAACGCAGCTCGCACGGCCGGGATCCGGATACTGGGCCTTGGAATCGGCACCGACCTCGACACGAACAACATGATCGTCGTGTCCGGGCCGTCCACTCACCCGCCGACCGCAATCAGCCCGACAATCGACCTGATTACTTCGGACTTCTCATCACTGGCCTCGAACCTGTCAGCGCTGGCTGTCCAGCTATGCGGTGGAACGATCACCGTGCACAAGGTCATCGACGCAGACGGCAACCTGGGAACAACGGGTGACCAGAGCAACGGCGTCGGCTGGACATACACGACGAACGTTGATGCGCCCGACACCTCAACCCCGCCTTCCGGCAACACCGATGGCAGCGGCATGATCAACTTCGCGATCAACCTCGGCGGTGACGCCAGCGCGGTCGTGGACGTGACCGAGACGTTACAGTCTGGGTTTACGTTCATCTCGTCAAGCTGCATAAAACAGGGGAATGGCGCCGTCGGAACGCCTGGATCGCTTGTTGTCAACAACATCCCGATTACACCGCAGGACATCATCACCTGCACCTTCTACAACCGGTCTCCCACGATGGCCGACGTGAAGATAACGTCGCAAAACGTCACGATACCGCCGAGCTCAAACGCGGGGTCCAGTTTCAACATCGCCGTCCAGAAGACGCTGCACAACAACGGCCCGGCGTCGCCTGTGAATGTCTCGATTAACCCCGTCGTCTCAGGCCCGGCCGACTGCACGATCACGCCTGCCGGGGGCAACCCCGCCAGCGCCACTCTATCTACATCTGTCGCCTCCCAGGTGACAGAGAACTTCAACGTCTCGTGCACGCAACCATCGACTCACCAGTTCTCGATAACTAACTGCATCGCCGTGACGAGCGCCGGCATCACCGATCCGACACCGGCGAATAACTGCGCCGCGCCGACCCAGGTCTCGACGAACATCCAGGGAACGTCCGACCTCAAGGTCTCCAGCGTTGTGATGTCCTCACCGGCATCGGCGGGCATCGGCGCGCCGTTCCCCGTGAGCGCCAGCGCCGCGCTGCACAACAACGGCACAAGCGGTCCCACGAACTCCGACAGCACCTATACTCTGAACCTGCCTTCCGACTGCACGACATCCTCGCCCAACCCGCAGACAGTCCAGAACCTTCCGCTCAACGTCTCGGTCGTAGGGAACGCGGGACCGACCTGGTCGGTGACTTGCACCAACCCGTCGACCCATAACTTCACAACCTCAGCATCGGTCGTGGTGGACCAGAACCACGTGAGCGATCCAACCAGCGGTAACAACTCACTGACCAGTTCTCCGCGGGGGACGAACATCATCGGCACCTCCGATGTGAAGGTCACGGCCGTATCAGCCACATCCCCGGCCACAATCGCCGCCGGGACGCCGTTCAACGTTACCGGCCAGGCAACGGTCCACAACAACGGCCCGTACGGACCAGCGAGCACCGACGCAACTGTTGGTCTGACTCTGCCGGGTGACTGCACAACCGCTTCGACTAACCCGGTGGCCGTTCAGAACACCTCGCTCGCGGTCTCGGCCTCGACTGCCGTGCCAGCCAGCCCGGTGACCTGGTCCGTGACCTGCACAAACCCGTCCAACCACACGTTCACCGTTACGGGGACTGTGGTCGCAGACGAGCTGCACGTGACCGACTCGAACTCCGGTAACAACTCAGTACAGAAGAACTCGGTCACCTCGGTCACAGCTTCATCAGACGCAAAAGTGAGCAGTGTTTCAGTTGCCAGCCCGGCGTCGGCAAGTACCGGTTCGCCGTTCAACGTCACCGCCTCGGCCGTCCTCCACAACAACGGCGGCTTCGGGCCGACGAACGTCGATTCGACGCTGACGCTGTCCGCTCCCGCCGATTGCACGATCAGCGGCACCAACCCCGTGACGGTGGCGGATGCCTCACTGGCGACTTCAACGCCCACGACCATACCGGGCGCCCCGGCAGGCTGGTCCGTCACCTGCACCAGCCCGTCATCGCACAACCTCTCGGTCACGGTCTCGACCACTGTTGACCAGCAGCACGTGACGGATGGCAACTCGGGCAACAACACCAATTCCAACAGCTCCAGCACCAACGTCCTGGCAACATCGGACGTGAAGGTCAGCAGTGTCTCCGTCTCGAGCCCGGCCTCAGCGAGCGCCGGCTCACCCTTCAGCGTGACCGCCGATGCCGTGATCCACAACAACGGTGGATACGGTCCGACCAACGTTGATGCTTCCCTGTCCCTGACCCTGCCGGGAGACTGCACCACCGGCTCGGCGAACCCGCAGAGCGTGGACGATGTCTCCCTGGCAACATCGACGCCTACAACCGTGCCGGGCGCCCCTGCCAGCTGGTCTGTGACCTGCACAAACCCGTCCTCTCACAACTTCTCGGTAACGACCTCGGCCACCGTTGACCAGCTGCACGTCTCGGATCCGGCAACAGGGAACAACAGCGGCTCCAACAACTCGACAACGAACATCCTTGCCACCTCCGACGTAAAGGTGAGCAGCGTTGCGGTCAGCAGTCCTGCGTCAGCCAACCCGGGAGCGTCGTTCAACGTTACGGGGCAGGCCATCCTGCACGACAACGGTCCTTATGGCCCGACCAATGTTGACACGACCCTCACTCTGAGTGGCCCGGCCGACTGCACGATCAGCGGGACCAATCCCGTGGTTGTAGGGGACACTTCCCTGGCAGGCTCGACGCCAACTTCAGTTCCGGCGGCGCCAGCTTCATGGTCGGTCAGTTGCACGAGCCCGTCTGCTCACAGCTTCTCAGTCAGTGTTTCTACGGCTGTTGACCAGCTCCACGTTTCCGATCCCACGCCTGGCAACAACAGCAGTTCCAACAACGCCAACACCAACATCGTCACAACCGCTGACGTGAAGGTCACCAGCGTTACCGTGACGGCTCCGCCATCTGGCAACGCCGGAGTTCCATTCAGCGTGACGGTTGACGCAACCATCCACAACAACGGACCGTACACACCGGTGAACGCGGACGCATCAGTAGGGCTATCGGTCCCGAGCGACTGCACGCGGTCCCCGAACGGCTCGCAGCCTCAAATGGACAGCAGCCTGGTCATGAGCACTCCGGTGGTGGTGAGCAAGACCTGGAACGTGACCTGCGCGAACCAGTCGTCTCACTCGCTGAACGGATCCGCCACAGTCACACTCGACCAGAACCACGTCACCGACCCCAACACGGGCAATGACGGCGGTAACGGCAGTGCCTCGACCAACGTCTTCGGCGACGCGGACGTCAAGGTTAGCTCCTCGGCCATCTCCGCGCCCGGTACGTTCACAGTCAATGTGCCGTTTAACGTCACGGTGAACACCGCGCTGCACAACAATGGTCCGATCACGCCGGCCAACGTTGACTTCAGCGTGAACCTGACCGTCCCCGGCGACTGCACGCGCGTGCCAAACAACGCTCAAACGGCGAACGACCTGAGCCTGACGATGAGCACGCCAAACAACCAGTCCCAGATGTGGACATTGACGTGCACGGCGAGCGGGGCACATATGCTTTCCAGCACTGCCACCGTCACGCTCGACATGCTGCACGTGAACGACCCGAACGGCGGCAACAACACCGGCAACGACACTGAGACCACCTCGGGTGGTGCCACGCCCGCTCCCGTTACACCATCACCGTCGCCGAGCCCGTCACCGTCTCCAAGCCCGTCACCGTCGCCGTCACCAAGCCCGAGCCCATCGCCCTCGCCAAGCCCGAGCCCATCACCCTCGCCGTCTCCCACGCAGCTGGGAGAGTCCCAGACTCCAGGTCCGCTGGGCGGGACACCTAATCCTGTCGGTGGTATTGCCGGACTGGTGGATGAAGGGGCTGCGCCACAGCAACCCGGCGACAACGGCCTCGGCGGCAGCCAGGCGATCATGATCACTCTGGTGATCACCGGCACGATGCTGGCGGTGTGCGCCGCATGGACGTTCGCCAGGCGCACTAACCGCTAATCTCAACACCTGTTCGGAATCAAGACGCGAAAGAGCCGGTCGATTTCTCGACCGGCTCCTGCGTCTTCGGCGGAGCGAGAGGGGGATCAGTCGCTCCACTCCGAGGCAAACTCTATCGTCGCTCATGAGTGGAGCGGTTAAAGACGGGTTACGTAAGGGTAAAATCTCAGTCACAAATGCCTGACAGCAGTACATTCCCCCGAAGTTGGTCATCGCGCGCAGGAGTCTTGCCCGTAGCTATCGCACTCGTCGCTGCCTCACTGGCAGCCTGCGGGGACAACGGCGGCAATGACGGGTCGCCCACGACTTCCCCAACGCCGGAGCCGGTGGCGCTGCAGACCGAAGGCACCGCACTCTTCTACGGTGCTGATCCGGGCGATAAACTCGGCGCCGTCGCCACCGGAGACTTCAATGGTGACGAGATAGAAGACGTTGCCCTCGCGGCCGCACTTGCCGACGGTCCCGGCAATTCCAGGCCGGATGGGGGGGAAGTATACGTGTTCCTCGGCCCATTCCAACCCGGCGACGTATTCGATGCCGCCGGTGGTAGGCAGGTTCTCACCATATACGGGGCCTCCGCCGGCGACCAGGCAGGACGTTCCCTGGTCGCAGCGGACTTCAACGGAGACGGGCTGGACGACGTGGCCTTGGGGTCGCCTCTCGCGGACGGCCCACAGGGTGGCCGCACGGATTCCGGGCGCGCAGACGTGGTCACCGGCTCTACAGATCTCGGATTACAGGCTGAAACCATAGATCTCGCCGCCGGTTCTTCTATGACCGTCTGGGGTGCATCTCCCGGCGACATCGCCGGGCTCGCGGTCGCGTCAGGGCGTCTCAATGAGGATGCCGCGGCCGATCTGGTGATCGGAGCCTTCTGGGCAGGCGGACCGCAGGACAGCCGTGCAATGGCCGGTGAGGTGTATGCAATCCTCGGTACTCCGGACCTCGCGCCGTCATGGGACCTCGCCGTCCACGCGCCTGACATCACCGTTTACGGAGCCGAGGCTGAAGACCGCCTTGGGGAGGGGGTAGCGACGGGCGACGTAAACGGAGACGGGCTGGACGACCTGGTCCTTCCGGCACCGTTCGCGACCAGCAGGACTGGGGCGGCCGACGCCGGGCGAACGTATGTGATACCATCGCCCGCGCCCCCGTCCATCGACCTCGCCACTTTCACTCCGCAAGCCACTGTCTACGGGATAGACGACGGAGATCAGCTGGGCCACGTTCCGGTGACCGGCTACTTTGATGACGACGATCTCGCGGACCTGCTGCTCACCGCAGTCAGCGCGGACGGCCCGAACAACTCCGTGGATCTGGCAGGTGAGGCGGCCGTGGTCCTAGGTAACGACCTCAACGGGGCTATTGAAGGAGCTCCCGGACAGGTCTATTCGATCATCTACGGTGAGGGCCAGGAAGAAAGGCTTGGACGCAGCGCAGCGAGCGGCGACATCGATGGCGATGGCCGTGATGAACTCGTGCTGGGAGCGCCGGGCGCCCGTGGCAAAGACAACTCGCCGCTCGCCGGCAGAGTCTACGTTCTCCGCTTTGAGTCCCTCTCGACGGAGACTCTATTACCAACCGGCGCCGCGATCTACTACGGCACAGACGCCGGCGATTCCGCCGGATCGGAGATTTACGGCAGACTGCCGCTGGCGGTCGCCGACTTTGACGATGACGGCGTCGGAGAACTGGTTGTGTTGGCGCCAAACGCTGATGGCCCGGAAAACGGCCGCGCCGACTGCGGAGAGGCGACTGTTTTGTTCATAACTCCAGAGACACTTCCTGCAGGCCAATAATTCGTACTGGACATCACGGCCCCGTCCGCCCTACGCTCTACGGCGATGAGGATCGGCCTCTGGCTTGCGGCGCTCATGGCCTTGCTGTTGCTCGTCGCTTGCAGCGGTGGTGACGGTGATGATGTAGAATCCACGCCGCCCGCTGAGGAAGGGACTTTCGACGAGGGATCGATTCGAATGGAAATCGAGATGCTGGACACAGGCCTCCTGAAGGGTCACTCGTACGTTGACGCCGCCGAGGGCTGGACAGTCGATGGTGTCAACGTTACGGCTGTCACCACTGACGGCACGGAGTGGGGAGTAATTAACATCAAGGAGCAGGGAGATGTGGACTCGGTAACATTTTTCGAAGTGCAGGTCCAGGAGCTTCCACGCGGTCAACAGGTTACGGTGACGACAACCGCCTTCTTCACAAATGGGACCGGGCTAACGTCAGAGCGGTCCGTAGCCGACCAATGGCCGCCGTAGTTAGGGGGACGAGATGAGTATCCAACGAATCACCAGGCGCGCTGTCTGGATCCTTGGGTTGGCGGGAGGAGTCGCTGCCTGTCTCGCCCTCAGCAGCACGAGCATCGCATCTGCTGCAGCCCAGGTCGAGATTGCGGCGCTCGACTGCACCTCAGACCCTGAAGTTGTCGAGCTGTCGAATACAGGTACCGATCCCCAGGATATGACTGGGTGGCAGCTCGTCAGCGATCCCCCCCAGAGTGAGGCCTTCGATCTCACCCCCATCGGTACTCTCGCTGCCGGAGCGTCAGTCTTTATCGAGAGCGGCCCCGGGGCCCAGGCTACATTCACGTGGTCACCAACTGAGATTTTCCGGAACGGAGATTCGACCGATTTTGTAAGGCTCGTGGACAACACGGGAGCCACCGTGGCCGAGCAAGCGTGCGCCGCGCAAGCAACCTCGACGCCAGCCCCCACTCCCGAACCTTCCGCCCAATCGGCGACTCCCACCGCTGCGGCGGCTGACGATGTGCCGGATGGTGGAGGACCTCCAGGCGACGCCGCCACCCAACTACTTACGCCGCTGACCGCCGTGGTAGCCGGTAGCTCACTGGCCGGGGCAGGGCTGTTCACGTTTGCTGCGCTCTGGGTATCGGAGCTCACGCTCCGTGCACGCCGGCAGTTCACCTCTTACGATCCGCCGCCCCCACCGCCACCTTCCTTGCCGCGGCGCGACTCTCGGCCCTCTCAGAGGCGTACGGAGCCCGTTCTGGTCGCACTCATCGTCACGTTATGCGCAGCTGTTCTGCTGGCCCTCGTGACTTCAGCGTCAAGCCGCACCAAGTAGGCTCACGCGCGTTCCGGCCACGGGCCGGTAATAACATACGACCAGAGGCCCGCGTCTAACTGCTGTGACCCTGTGCACGGATTTGTACCTTGTCTGACAGTATCGCGGGCCGCCGTGGCGTCGATGGTGGATGGACGTGGGATTCGCCCCCACCAGGCCGCCCGAAGAGGTCCATGAAACTCCCCTTGATCATCGGCGCGACCTTCGTTGCGTTGATCATTGCCGCCGGCGGCGCGGGCGTCCTCATTTCACGTGACGATGGGGAGAGTGTGTCCCCTGTCACGGCAGCACCCGTAAGTCCGACCACTGCTCCGAGCCCGAATGCTGCCACTCAGTCACTTTACGCTTGGAGCGGAGCTCAGGGAACGTGGCAGAGCGATCAGGCGACAACGCACGTCACGGACGGGGGAACTGCGGTCATCCTGTTTAACATCAGGGGCGGCGCCGGCAGCACCCGCGATGTAAGTTTCTCATTTCGCTGCGACTCACCCATCGCGATTAGTCTTGTCCCCTTTATCGATGCCGGAAGAGCACCAGAGGAACTGATCGTGCAACCGGGACCCGGACGAGTGCGGCCGGACTCGGTCATCTTCAATGAAAGCATGGCAGCGTGGGGCGCCACCTTCCTGGACGCTCCAACATGGAGTCAACCTTCGACGGAGTGCCTTTCGGGTCAGGCGCTCAACTTCCGGCTCGCTATACAGAGCGACTCGGCATCCGTCGCGTTCAATGCCAGGTTCGACTCTGAAGGCCAGGAACCCGCGAATGTGACCACGACCGCGGCCATTGCTGATATCGGCGAATCCCAAATCACGATCAGCGTCAGTTCACCGTAGGGAAACTACCCCAAACATCGAATCAGTTCGGCGGCGTTGGCGCGCATCATGGTTTCATATGTACTCGTCTCCGCGCTCAATATGTCGCTGTAGAGAGTGCAGAGAGGCACTCCTGCGCGGGTTGCAACTGCCTCCATGGGCGCCGCGTCATACCCGTACTCTGTGAAGACGGCAGCAACATTCTCCGTTCTCACGAGATCCGCCAGCCGCTGTATCTCGCCATCGGAAAGGCTGTCGGCCGGCGCCGAAACGGCGAACCCGGCGACCGACAAGTCGAACCTTCGTGCGAAGTGGTCGAATGCATCGTGTAGCGTAACGATCTTGCGGCGCTCTGGCCGTATCACTGATAGTGCCATCGTTAGCTCCGATTGCAGAGCCAGCGCCTGCTCGCGGTAATCGTTGAAATTGGCCGTGTAGAAGTCGTTCCGGATGCCGTCATAGATGATGAACTCATCGGCCGCAATTTCGGCATAAATTGACGCCAGGTCTGGATCCAGCCAGAGGTGGGGATTGTCACCCGCCTGCTCCGCCGTCAGGCCTCCACCCTGGGGCGAGCGAATGTTGGGGTAAGCGGGGATGACAAACGCATCCTCGTCACGATTGGCCTCGATCACTTCCTCGAGATGACTGTCGAGCTCTCCGCCGTTCAGGAAGAAGAAGTCAATGCCAGCCATCTTCTGAATGTCTTCCGGGGTCAGCTCGTAGGTGTGGGGGTCGGCGCCGGGTGGGATCAGCGAGATAACCTCGACGTTTTCCTTCCCGGCGGCTTTGGCGAACTCCTCAAACAATGGAAGCGTTGTGGCTACGCGTATCGGGAGTTCGTGTTCAGTCGGGGGACGGACCGGAAGCGTAGCGGCTGGTATCTCCGTTCCCTCCGGCGTTATGTTGGCTGCATCACTTCCGCCGTCCGAGCACCCCACCACCAGCAAGCACAAGAGGATGCAAGCAGAGGACAGCGTGAGGAGGACTATGCGAGGCTTGCTCGCTGCGAACACGTCAGCAGGTCCCCTCTAGTGCCCTTGTTCCCGTGCCTGGTGACCGCTAGGGTGCGTAAGGACAGGGGGGCCCGCCAAACGCCCTGGGGCCTTCAAGCATCGGGGGAGCGGTGACTATTATCTGCGTAAAGTCCTGCAGGTTTATGTCGGTCAGGTAGGTCCCCTTGCCCGGCACGATATCCCATCTCACGTCACCAGGGTTGGTCCCGACGTTTGTGCCGAAGTAGCGCGGAACCGCAATGAAACTGGTCAGGTCCTGCAAATCAACACGATTGTTGCTGGCCCCGCCCACGTAAAGGTCGGCCGGCCAGGCGTTCTGGCCACAGGGGTCATCAGGGGCCGTACCCACGTGCTGCTCAATGCTCGCCACAAAACCATCGTTGTCCATGTCCGGCACAAACTGCGGGCACGTCGGCGTCGGTGGGCTGCCTCCCGTTCCCACAGTCACATTCTGGGTTATGCAAATTTCGTGTAGGTGACCATCGCCCTTTGAGTCAACCGCGTCACAGGCGTCTCCGATTCCGTCCTTGTCGGGATCACTCTGGTTGGCGTTGACGTTCAGCGGACAGTTGTCCTGCCGGTTCAGGAAACCGTCGCCATCCGGATCAGTGTTTGCAGTCAACGGCGTTGGGTCACACCCCGAACCCGTCAGGAGCTGCTCACCCGACTGCCCGAGGTTGTCCTGCCCGGGAATCCCATCACCATCAAAGTCGTAGATCGGGTCACTTACACGAGGGTTCCATGAAGGGTTCGAGACGGTGGGGCAACTGTCGATTTCATTCTCGTGCCCATCGTTGTCCAGATCACGCCGGCTCTGCAGGTACTCCATGAACGGATACGACCCGTTGCTCGCGGGGTTCGTGCGATAGACCACCCCGCCCTCGTTTATTGCCGCGGTGTTCGGATTGTTGGCGGTTAGACCTGAGTCTTCCCGTGCGTACTGGTACGTGGAGCAGGCCTCAGAGACCACACTTGTCGCCGCCGGGGCTGTCGGGTCCTGCTGCACCACCACGACGATGTATCCGAGCGAAGCGGGGAGAGGCGAAAGACCGGGCAACGCCGTGCCGGGTTCAAAAACCAGCACGTTGACCACCCTGTTGATCGCGAAGGTCGCGGTGTTGAGAATAGCACCATAAGACCGGCTCCGTGGTGTCAGCCCCGGATACAGCGTCTTCAAGAAGTTCGGGTACTTGTCGACAGCATCCGGCAGGTTGTTTGTGTTCGCGTCGAGGAATCCCGGCCAGGTGGAACTGGGAATCCTCGGCGAGTCCGCCAGCGTATTGCCGGCACTCGTGTCCGTGGACGCATCCATCAGATCAAAGCCCATCGTTCGTTGCGTCGAGCACGCGCTGTTCGACGCGGATTCCGTCTGGGCGATAGTGATCGTGCCCACCAGAGCACCGTTCGGCACCGCGCTACCGGCTGCGACGCCAAACGCCGATGGGAGGAAAGAAACGTGCGAAGCTTCGAGTGCGTTGGGCGGCTCCAGTGTGTAGTCTACCGTGATGTCCGAGTTCGCGGACGTCGCCGGATTACTAAGCGTGACCGAGTGGAGCGTGGGCGTGAACGAAGTCGCACCCGTATCCCGTCCTCCAAGAGTGAGAACGGCAAGGGATAGTAGCAGGCCTGCGACTGCTGCGACTGACTTCACGATGCACCCCCGCTTAAGCTATGACCAGTAACGCAAAATGCGCCTTCGCTGTCAAGTGACACCGGCGGGAAAGTATCCGATTCGGACTCTCTGAATCGAATGCCTTCTTGAAGGAACCCGCAAGCTTAGTGCCTTTATACATTCCCGAGGGGACCGGCAGGGTTAAACTCCAGTTAGAATCGGATAATAATACGGTGATAAGCGCCCGCGTTAGGGGCTCACCAGTGGTAGCCACGCTGGGCGAGTACCTTCCGCCAATTCGTTCTTGAGGAAACTGCCGTCTGTGGCCATTAGCCACACCTTGCCGTCCTGCATGTAGACCACTACCGAGTTGTCGGGAGATACATCCGGCAGCTCACCCTTCGTGTCGGAGTAACGGTACTGGCGGTACTCGTGTGCGTCGTACACCCGAACCTGTTCTCGTCCCGGCGTTGGGTCCATGAAGACCAGGAATCGCCCGTTGGGCGTCCAGTCCGTCCAGATCTGAACGAACTCCCATCCCGGGATGCCCTGCGATGAAGGAGGGACATCCAGGCCGATGACCTCCTTCAAGTTCTGACTGCCGTCCAACAACCGGACTGTGGTGCCGCCGGTGTCCGATGGCGCCGTATACGCCACCATGAGAGTCCGCCCGTCCGGAGACCAGCTTACCGGCACTCCCGGCAAGCCTTGCTGGTTTCCGGTTGATGGTTCATAGAGCCGGTCGCGGTAGCCCAACACCAGGCCTTGCGGGTGCCATGCGAAGGGGAAGGTGGGTGCGTGTGGCTCAATATCTCCCGACAAAGGCGTCTCAACTCCCGACGCCAGGTCGACGATCACTGGTACGCCGGTCTCGCCAGTCATCTTCATCACGGCCATCGAGCCGCCTCCGGGCGCCCAGGAGGCATTTTGAGCGCCCGCGATCACCGGACCAGAAGTGCCCGCGGCGTCCCTCACCTCAATCCCTGCATTGCGCTCCACCGCGATTCGGTCGCCTGTGGGAGACCAATGCGGCTTCGAGGCGTCGGTCACAATAAAAACGGGCTCACCGTCAGCCTTCACCACACGTACGCCGGCAGCAGTGACAAGGGCTATTTCGCTCCCCGTCGGCGAAACGGCCAACTCCGTAACATCGCCTTCATTCGTCAATGCAGTCTCGCCGGTCCCATCAGCGCTCACCACAGCCAGGTTTCCGCTGTCGTCAATGAACGCCACCCGTGGGTACGTGGGATCGATCGTGTTGGACGGGGTCGGGGAGGGTTCGTCGTCGTCGCTGTCCCAGAAGCAACCCTGGCCAGCGACGGCGGCAAGTACCAGGATCAGGATGGCAGCAAGGGCGAACGAAAATCGCCTTCCCGGATCCCTCACTGCGAGCAACTGCGTGCCGGGATTGTCGGAGTGATCCAGGGACTAAACATGGAGTTAGCCAGTCGGGGAGGCGAGATTGAGACGCCGGGCACGCGACCACGCGATGCCGATGCCAGCATCAGCGCCGGGGTCGGGGAGGTCTTCATCTCGAGTGTCACCGTATCAACCACGTTACTGTACCGGATTCTGAAGCGTCTATCGCATCCGCCATCGCGGAAACGCCCCCTATAATGTCAGGTACGAATCTACACTCGGATTGGTTGTTGGGAGTGAAGAGCATGGCCGGTGTGAGGGGCGAGCGTGCCTCACGGACACGATGGGTGGCGGTGGCGGCGATCACCGCGGTATCGGCTTGCCTGTTTCTTGCCGGCTGCGCCGGCGGAGACGCCGACGAACCGTCACCCTCGCCAACGCCGACGCCAAGCCCGAGCCCTGCCCCGCGCGACCCAGACGCCGCGACAGGAATTCTTTCACTGTTCGTGCAGGCGGTGCAGGAGGACCGGGTCGAGGATGCCTGGAATCTTTACGCCGCCAGCGTTCCCGGTGACACGACGATGCACCGCGCCGACCGCGGGTGCGACTTCGGAGCCTTCAGCTTCGAGTTCCCGAAAATCCGGCATCTGCTTTCTCGCATAGCGCCGCTCGAGGTGAGCGAAACACACGGCAGTGCACTCGGAACCACCGTCGTGGAACTGAGCTTGATAGGTGTTGACGGAAACGGCTATCTCGCCACGCTGGGCCGCTCACAACCGGATCGGGAGTACCAGCTGATGTTCCTGAACAACGGGAGGCCTGCTCTCGTTCCCGGGGCACCTGACCCACTGCCCGCACCCGAAGACCCGCAGGGGTTCTGCGGGATCTGGTCAGGGTCTCGATAGCCCGACTGTTTCTTGACCGACTATCCCGAGCCTACTTACGATTGATTGCGTATGGATAGACTGACCAGACTGATCAGGTCAGCGGCCGCGCTACTCGCGGCCGCTCTTCTTCTATACATGACTGCCTGCGGCGGAACTGACGACAAGACTGATTCCACGACGCAACCGTCTGACGACGCGTCAACAACTGCCTCTGCGGGGCCTCGGACGCCTGGTGCTCCGATTGAGTTGGCTTCCAACGATTCCGTCGTTGATGCGGTCGGTGAAGACCCCGGTGACCTGCTAACCGGATCCACAAGCCTTGCCTTTGGCGACTTCAATGACGACGGCAAGGCCGACATCCTTATCGGCGCCTCGCAGGCCGATGGACCCGACAACGGCCGCACTGACGGCGGCGAAGCATACGTCCTCTTTGGGCCGCTGGACGGGACGATGGAGCTTGGCCAGGGTAAGGCCGATCTCACCATCTTTGGGGCGTCCGCAGGCGACAATCTCGGCTTCGCTGTCCTGGCGGCAGATGTGAACGACGATGGAGTCGATGACGCTATCGTTGCCGCCCCAGGAGTCACCGCCGGGTTCGATCCTCGCAGCGACCAGGGCCGCGTGTACGTGTTCTTCGGTTCGGATGATTTCGACGGGCGAGGGGATATAGACCTGACACAGGACGCCTTTGACTTTACCGTCACCGGCGCTGAGGGGTTCAGCCGTCTCGGCTACGCCATCGCTTCCGGCGACGTCGACGGAGACGGCGTGCAGGACCTAGTAATTGGCGCTCCCTTCGCCGGGCGCAAACCCGATACCCCGCCGGGAAGTGAGCGCACCGCGCTGGGCGAGGTCTATGTCATCCTCGGGGGCCAGGACCTTTCGGGTGAGAGAAATATTGCCGCCCTGGATCAGGACTCCTTGATCAGCGGCGCCTTCGCATTTGCTGAGTTCGGCGCCGCCGTGGCGTCTGCCGACATCAACGATGACGGTCGCGACGACATCATTGTCGGAGCTCACCGCACCAACCTTGAAAACCCCCCGCGAGCGTCGAGTGGAGCCGCTTACGTCTTCTTCGGCCGAAGCAAACTACCTGAACGCATTTCTGCGCAGGACGGCGACCAGGACGTCACCATTCTCGGGGTTGGCCCGAGCGCATTCGGCTTTCCCATCGCCGCAGGTGATTTCAACGGAGACGGGACTGGAGACTTTGCGGTAGGTGCGCAACTGGAGACCTCCGAGAACGTACAAAACCGCGGTTCCGTGCGCGTTTTCTTTGGCGACGACAACTTCCCGGATGAAATTGACCTCGCCGAAGACAGCGCGGACGTCACATTGACAGGTGCCCTGGAGTCAGAATTTCTGCCTTCGGCGCTCACCTCGTCAGGGGCGGGTGAGGGCGAGCCAGATGACCTGATCATTGGTTCCATGCTCGCAAACGCTGACGACTCTCGCTTCGGATCGGGGATCGCCTACGTTGTTACACTCTCAGGCGACGCTCAGGATACGATCGACCTGACCACGGAATCCACTCTTGTTTCAGCGGAGGCCGCGGGCGACAGGCTGGGGAATTCCCTCGCAGCGAACTCCGACGAGTCGGGCGAGGGTTCATACTTCGCTATCCTCGCCCCCAACGCCGACCGAGACGGCCGCGAAGATGCGGGCGTCGTATACATCGTGAGAGTCAAGTGATCAAAGCGACGGCCCTGGGTCTCATTGCTCTTGTTATGCTCCTGACAGCATGCGGCGACGATGACGACGCATCGACCGACCAGTCAACAGCAAGTCCCACCACCAACGGAAGTTCAACTCCGCAACCTAACCAGGATGTAACTGATGCTGCCGGAGCTTACCTGCAGGAGACCGGGATCGACGACAACACCGGCGACCTTACCGACCCGTTGGACTGTGTGCAGATCAATGATGACACCGAAGGAGATTTCTGCATTCACCAGGCCGCGAGCACTTACGCTCTTGGCCTGGCAATTCTCGTCGTTGGGGACGCCGATAACCCGGACGAGGACGCCTGGGAAATGAGGCTGACACCGACGGATTCCGGGTGGGAAGTTACGAGCGTACAACCGTACGGATCGACGGAGTGAAATGATGAAAGTCCTGCGAATAAAGACCTATCTTGAAGGCACACGCCGGTGGACTACATTGCTGCTCACCACCTCGCTGCTTGCGCTTGCCGCCGCTGCCTGCAACGGCGGTGACGATGACTCCGACGGCCCTGCCGCGACCGGCTCTACCGCAACCCAAGACTCAAACGGGTCCTCAGGGAATGGAGACCTGGAGGAGTTGATGGGGAAGTACCTCGACGGAGCCGATGGGATGGTGCACTACCAGGTGGACAGCGAAAACTTTGGCTCCCATCCTCAGGGCGTCTGGACCACCTATCGCCTTGGCTCAAACGTCCGCGAAGACTGGGCCACAAACGACTTTTTGGAAGCTCCGACCATCGCAATCAAATCCGACGACGGCATGTTCTTCTGCAGTCAGACGCCATTCACTTCATCGTGCACCCAAGTTCAGAACGAATCTGACCTCGATCTCGTCTTCATAGTGATGACACCATTAAAGGATGTTCCCGCAGCATTGGCTGCAGGGGATCTTGACTACGACTCCTCGGCGTTGCCCGACGAGGAATTCGACGGTGTCACGGGGAAATGTTTCGATGTAACGACCAGTAGCCGCGTGCCCTTTACCAACCAGCCCGCCGGCAGCGAAGGCCCCCCCGGCACGGAACAGATAAAGCTCTGCTTCTCCGATGAAGGCCAGTTGCTGGCGATCGACAGGCACGTGAAATTCGAAGCCGAAAATCTCCCCGACGCCTACTTCAAGGCGACGTCAGATATGGTCGGCGAGGCGCAGGACAGCGACTTCGAACCTCCAACGCCACCCGTAAACGGGCCGTAGTCGTCCGGGAGTCACTCGCCGCTCATAGGCAGCCTGACGACGAACAAGGCGCCCTCTCCCACGACGCTCTCAACGCTAATCGCGCCTTCATGCGCGCGGGCGATCCGGTCGGCGATCGCAAGTCCCAAGCCGGTGCCACCCATGATGCCTCGCTGATCGCCGCGATAAAACCGCTGGAAAATGTTTGGTAACACCTCCGGCGGTATGCCAGGGCCGGTATCTTTCACGCTCAGTTCCGCGTTTGTACCGTTCTTGTGCAGGGAGAGTGTGACCTCTCCGCCGGGAGGTGTGTACTTTATTGCGTTCTCCACCAGGTTCAGGACCATCTGCTTTAGCAAGTCCCGATCGCCGAGCACGCGGACCTCGTCTTCCTCGCCCAGCGAGACCTTCACACCTTGTTTCAGATCGCGACTCTGACGGAGCACCTCAAGGCACACCACGTCGAGTTCCACGGGTCGCCGCTCCGGTTCCCTTCCGGCATCCGCTGACGCCATGTAGAGCAGGTTCCCCGTCAGCCGGATCAAGCGCGAGACCTCCGACGACATTCGCTCGTACTGCTCGCGTTGGTCTGGATCCAGATTGGGGTCCATCAGCATAACGTCGATATTTCCCTTGAGCACAGTCAGGGGAGTCCTCAACTCATGCGAAACGTCCATCACAAAGTTGCGCTGCTCCTGGAACGCCGTGTCCAGCCGCTCGAGCATGGCGTCGAAGGTATCCGCCAGCTGCTGCACCTCCTCTGCCTGGTTACGGGCTCCAATGCGGCGCTTCAAGTCCGAGGCTTGGATTTCCGCGGCAACGTTTACCACCTTCTGTAGCGGCTTGAAGGCGCCACGTGAGAGCCATAGAGCGACGACGACAGCCACGAGAGTTGCAACGATGCCTTCCACTACCAGCACCGCGAGGAGCGTATTCACGGGGTCTGTGACCGTTTCCGTAACGCGAGCCACCTGGAGCACGCCAACCGTCTCACCGCCACGCGTGAGCGCCTCAGTGCGCACTCTGTACTCCTTGTCGCCGGGGAGGTCGACAGTCCACTTGAGGTGCTCCCCCGCCAGCACTCGCTGCAGGTCCTCCTGGCTCAGTGCAAGATTCTGCTCCTGCACGCCGTCCGTCCACCTGACAGCGTTCCCATCGACGTCACGGATCACCGTGATGAAGGGTGTGCGGCCCTCTCGGGTACTCGCGTTGGCCTGTATATCCTCAATCAGCCGCGGATCATCCGTGGTCCCGGCAATCGCCACCTGGGCAAGCACGCGCTGAGCGTCCTCGACCAGCCCGTCGTCGAGTTCATTTGTCAGGATTCGTGCCAGTGCGAACTGGACGGTCACGAATATCACCGTCAGGGTGATAGCGAACGCCACAACAATGCCGATGGCGAGGCGCCAACGGAGGCTTAGCGACATCGCCTATGCCTTGAGGAGGTACCCGACGCCACGGACGGCCTGGATCAGGTCTCGTTCCCCGTCGGCGTTGAGTTTCTTGCGCAGGTAACTAACGTAAACCTTGATCGCGTCGGACTCGACGTCGAAGTTGTAGCCCCAGACCCTTTCGAACAGCGTTTCCTTGGTGACGACCTGTCCAGCGTGGCGGGCAAGAAACTCCAACAGCTCGAACTCACGTGCGGTCAGATTTATCGATCGGTCGCCCCTGGTCACTTCGCGGCTCAACGGGTTTACGGTGAGGTCTCCCACAGTGATCACTTCGTCTGTTGCGGAGGCGCCAGCCGTTCGGCGGCGCAAGGCCGCCCGGATTCGAGCCACCAGCTCGTCGAACTCGAAGGGCTTGGTCATGTAGTCGTCGGCGCCCGCCTCCAGGCCTTCAACCTTGTCGGGCGTGGCGTCTCTGGCGGTCAGCATGATTATCGGCACCTGGTCCGCCGCACGGAGCCGCCTGCACACTTCGACACCGTCCATGTCCGGCAGCATCAGGTCCAGGATGACGACGTCCGGGGGGCGATCGCGTGCCGTGTCCAGCCCCTGGGTACCCGTGTGCGCCACGTCCACTTCGAAGCCCTTGTCCTGGTAGATCAGGCCCCGCCGAATGACATCTGCGATGCCCGGGTCGTCCTCAATCACAAGTACACGAGACATATCTTTCCTGACAGCGGGGTCTACTTAGAATCTTAGCACCTCATCCCTTGCCACCCTGATAACCAGAGGCGGGACATTTCTGTCCCGCCTCTGTCTCTCGATCCCGAGTAGCAACTATACGGAAATCTTGATCTCGCAGTTCACGGCTGTGTCTGCACCGGACCCACCGTTGCAGAAGTCGAAGCCCGTCCAGCCGTCCATGGCGTCATTGCCCGACCCGCCAAACAGAGAGTCGTTACCGGCGCCGCCATTCAGGACATCGGGGCCGTCCTCGCCGAACAGCGAATCATTGCCGTCTTCACCGAACATCTGGTCGTTCCCGTCTCCACCCTTCAGGATGTCGTTGCCGGAACCGCCGACTACGGTGTCATTGCCCTTGCCGCCCGACAGGACGTCGCTGCTGGAGCCGCCGTGCACGTAATCGTCGCCATGCCCGCCGTCCATTATGTCGTTGCCGGACTCGCCGAACATGCGCTCGTTGCCGTCTCCGCCCAGGATGATGTCGTTGCCGTCGTTCCCGCAAATCGTGTCATCACCGCCCAGGCCAAGGATCAGGTCATGTCCGCCCTTGGCCACGATGACGTCCGGTCCGTTGGTCCCGATGATCACCTCGGAGTGGTTCGTGCCGACCTTCGTTGCGGCCTTGCCGTCGCACTGCGGACCTGTCGGGGGCTGCACGTCATTGATGGTCGTTGAGTCGCTACCACCACCGGTGTTGTTGGCATCGTTGGCCTCAATGACATGCTGCTGACTGATCAGCACAGAGGCGCTGCCGTTGAAGGCCTTCGCTCCCGTCGTCGTGCAGGTCACACTCCACGTCTTCGTGATCGCCGTGTTCGTGCTCATCGCCAGCGACACGCCGTTTTGCGGCTGGTTGCCGTTCGGGCTCTTCGTGCACCCGGCGGGCACCGTGAGGTCGACCGTCAGGTTCACCGTAACCGGCGTGATCGGCCCGTTGTTGTGGATCGTCGCCGTCACGCTGACGTTGAAGGCTACACCAGAGTTAGCCGTATCGGGGGCGTTCACCACCACGCTGACCACCGAGACATCCGCCGAGCCACTAACGGCTGTGGTGTCGGTGGTAGCCGACACAGGTCCGTTGTTGCCCGGGTTCGGGTCGCTGGTGCCATCAGTCGAGGCCACCGACACTGAGCCGCCGAACTCGTGGTTGGACGGGTTCGTGCAGGTCACCTGCCAGCTCGCGCTGACCGCCTCCGAACCACCCTGTGAGAGCGGCCCGAAGGAGTCGGTCTGGCTGCTGTTCGGTGACTTCGTGCAGTCGGCCGGAACTGTCAGGTTCAGCGTTGCGTCACCACTGGCCGAGTCCGGACCATTGTTGATCGCGCTTCCGTTCACGGTAACCGTGAAGGGAGTGCCCGTGTTGGCGGAAGCCGGCGCGTCGACGGTCGGAGTGCCCGTGGACGCGAGGTCAGCCTGGGCTGCAGCGCCCTCGACCGTAGTGGTGTCACCATCAGCGTCTTGCGCGCCGTTGTTTGTGTCGTTGGAGTCCGTGACGTGCGGCTGGCTGATTGTCGCCGTCGCTGACCCGTCGAAGGTCTTCGAGCCCGCGTCACAGGTGACGCTCCAGGTCTTGGAGGTGCCGACGTTGACGCTCTGCGCCAACACCACGTCGTCCTGCGTCTGCGGGTTGTCGCTCGTCGTCGTGCAGCCGGTGGGCAGCGTCAGCGTAACGCTGAGGTCCGCGGTCGTCGTAGCCAGGCCCAGGTTGTGCAACGTCGTGATAACCGTGACGTTGAAGGGAGAACCTGCGGTTCCCGTCGTCGGCGCGTCCACCACGACGCTCACGACTGAGACGTCTGTAGTCGCCGTCACTGCAGTCGTGCTGCCCGTCGCATTGACCGGCCCGTTGTTGCCCGGGACCGGGTCAACCGCCGGAGCATCCGCCACTACAGACACCGAGCCGCTGAAGGCGTGGTTCGACGGGTTCGAGCAGGTAACCTGCCAGCTCGCCGATACATCCTCGTCGGCACCACTCGCCAACTGGTGACTGTCTGTCTGACTGCCGACGTCCGGGGTCACCGAGCAGTCGGCGGGTACCGTGAGGCTCAGCGTCGCAGTGCCGGTCGCCGCGTCCGGTCCGTTGTTCTTGATGTTGCCGTTCACGGTAACCGTGAAGGCATTGCCGATCGTGCCCGTGGCAGGCGCGTCGATCGTCGGCGTGCCGTTGACTTCCATATCGGCCTGGGCCGTCGGCGCCTCGATGTTCGTCGTGTCGCCGTCGGGGTCACTCCCGCCGTTATTCGTGTCGTCCGGGTCGGTAGCGTGAGTCTGGTTCAGGAGAACCGAGGCCGATCCGTTGAATGTCTTGTCGCCCGTCTCCGTGCAGGTCACTGACCAGGTCTTCATAACCGGCGAGTCGCTGGCCGTGGACACGCTCACGCCGTTCTCCGACTGGCTGTCGTCCGGGTTCCGCGTGCAACCCGACGGCACCGTCAGGTCAACCGTCACGTCCGCGGTCGCCGGGTCCACCGGGCCGTCGTTGTGAACGTTTGCCGTAACGCTGACGTTGAACATACTGCCGGTCACGCCCGACGCCGGGGCATCGACTGCGACGCTCGCGATCGACACATCCGCTTCG
This sequence comes from uncultured Chloroflexia bacterium, assembly GCA_963717065.1. GTDB lineage: Bacteria > Chloroflexota > Dehalococcoidia > SM23-28-2 > RBG-16-64-32 > CAVQVC01. Next base: position 1,219,381 of record CAVQVC010000001.1, read on the forward strand.
CCGGTCACCGCCGTCGTGGCAGAAGTTACGCTTGCCGTGTTGTTCGCGCTGTTGGGGTCACTGGCGGGCGCGTCCACCGCGACTGTGGCCGTTCCCTCGAACAGGTGATTGGACGGGTTGTCACAGTTGACTGTCCAGCTCGCCGTCACACCCTCGCTGCCGGCGTTTGCCAGCGTGGCCGTCTGGTCCGTCTGCGAGTTGTTCGGCGCCTTCGTGCAGTCGCTCGGAACCGTGATGTCCAGCGTCGCCGTACCGCTCGCGCTGTCCGGGCCGCCGTTGCTCACGGTGGCGTCCAGGGTCACCGTGAAGTCCGTGTTCACGGCCTCCGTGGCCGGGGCGCTGACGGCAGCCGAGCCGATGCTCAGGTCCGCCTGGGCGGCCGGCGCCTGGACGTCGGTCGCGTCTCCACCGTTACCGGTGTTGTTACCGGCTACGTCGTCAGTCACGTGGAGCTGGTCCACGGCAACCGTCGCCGACCCGTTGAACGTCTTCATCCCCGTCGTTGAGCAGTCCATCGACCACGTCTTCGTCACCGGGGTGTCAGCGCCCACGCTCACGTCCTGCTGCACCTGGCTGTTGTCCGGAGTCCGCGTGCAGCCCGCCGGAGCCGGTAGATCAATCGTCACGTCCGCGTTCGCCGGCGTCACCGCGCCGGCGTTGTGCACCGTCGCCGTCACGCTGACGTTGAACGGAGTGCCGGTCGTTCCCGTTGCGGGCGCGTCAACGGTGACGCTCGTGAACGACAGGTCTGCCGTCCCGCTCACCGCTGTCGTGTCGCCTGTCGCCGCCACCGGCCCGTTGTTCCCCGGTGTCGGGTCCGTCGCCGGCGCCTGCGCCGCCACCGAGACGTTGCCGCTGAAGTCGTGGTTCGGAGACGTTCGTGCAGTTCACCACCCACGTCGCGCGAGACGTTCTCATTGGCGCCGCTGCCCAGCGAGGCCGTCTGTGTCGTCCTGGCTCGTGTTCGGCGTCTTCGTGCAGTCGCCCGGTACCGTCAGGTTCAGCGTCGCCACGCCGACTCGCGGCGTCCGGACCGTTGTTGATCATGTTGCCGTTCACGGTCACGTTGAAGTTCGCGCCCGTGTTCGCCGTCGCCGGCGCGTCGATCGACGGCGTGCCGTTCACAGCCAGGTCGGCCTGCGCGGCCGGCGCCTGGATGTTAGTCGTGTCGCTTCCATTGCCCGTGTTGTTCCCGGCGGTCCCGTCGGTCACGTGCAACTGGTCCACCACCACCGCCGCCGACCCGTTGAACGTCTTGTCACCGGTCGTCGTGCAGGTCACCGACCAGGTCTTCGTCACCGGCACGTCGATCGTACCCACGATTGCGTTGTCCTGGACCTGGGTCGTGTTCGGGTTCCGCGTGCAGCCCGCAGGCATCGTCAGGTCAACCGTCACGTCGGCCGTCACCGGCGTCACCGGGCCCGCGTTGTGCACGGTCGCCGTCACGTCAACGTTGAACGCGCTGCCCGTCGTCCCGGTCGCCGGCGCCGCCACCACCACGCTCGTGAACGAAAGGTCCGCGTTACCGCTCACCGCCGTGTTGTCCGTCGTCGCGTTCACCGGACCGTTGTTGCCCGGCGTCGGGTCCGTCGCCGGCGCCTGCACCACCACCGACACCGATCCGCCGAACGCGTGGTCCGATACGCTCGTGCAGGTCACCTGCCAGCTCGCCGTCACCGCCTCGCTGGCACCGGAGGCCAGAGAAGCCGTCGTGTCGTTCTGGCCCGTGTTCGGCGCCTTCGTGCAGTCACCAGGGGTCGTCAGGTTCAATGTCGCCACGCCGCTCGCGGCGCCCGGTCCGTTGTTGATCACACTTCCGTTCACGGTCACCGTGAAGGCGTTGTTGATGGTGCCGATCGTCGGCGCGTCCACCGCCGGCGTGCCGTTCACCGCGATGTCCGCCGATATCACCGGCGCCTGGACATCCGTCGAGTCGCTGCCGTTGCCGGTGTTGTTCCCGGCCACATTGTCGATGACATGCAGCTGGTCCACTACCGCCGTCGCCGACCCGTTGAACGTCTTCATACCGGTCGTCGTGCAGGTTACCGACCAGGTCTTCGTTGGCACTACCGTGTCCGCCGCAGTCGTCACGCTCACGTTGTCCTGGACCTGGGTCGTGTTCGGATTCCGTGTGCAGCCCGCAGGCATCACCAGGTCTACCGTCACGTCGGCGTTCACCGGCGTCACCGGCCCCGCGTTGTGCAGCGTCGCCACAACGTCCACGTTGAACGCCACGTTCTGCGTCCCCGTCGTCGGCGCCGCTACCACCACGCTCGTGAACGAAAGGTCAGCGTTGCCGCTCACCTCCGTGTTGTTAGTCGTCGCGTTCACCGGACCGTTGTTACCCGCGTTCGGGTCCGTCGCCGGCGCATCAACCGCCACCGACACTGATCCGCCGAACGCGTGGTCCGATACGCTCGTGCAGGTCACCTGCCAGCTCGCCGTAACCGCCTCGTTGTTACCCGAGGCCAACGATGCTGTCTGGTCCGTCTGAGTCGTGTTCGGCGCTTTCGTGCAATCACCAGGGGTCGTCAGGCTCAAAGTCGCCGTTCCGCTCGCGGCGCTCGGACCGTTGTTGATCACGCTGCCGTTCACGGTCACGGAGAAGGCCACGTTGATGTTGCCCGTCGCCGGCGAGTTCACCGACGGCGTACCGTTCACCGCGATGTCCGCCGATATCACCTGCGCCTGGACATCCGTCGAGTCGCTGCCGTTGCCGGTGTTGTTGCCGGCTACATTGTCGATGACATGCAGCTGGTCCACTACCGCCGTCGCCGACCCGTTGAACGTCTTCATGCCGGTCGTCGTGCAGGTTACCGACCAGGTCTTCGTTGGCACTACCGTGTCCGCCGCAGTCGTCACGCTCACGTTGTCCTGGACCTGGGTCGTGTTCGGGTTCCGTGTGCAGCCCGCAGGCATCACCAGGTCTACCGTCACGTCCGCGTTCACCGGCGTCACCGGCCCCGCGTTGTGCAGCGTCGCCACAACGTCCACGTTGAACGCCACGTTCTGCGTCCCCGTCGTCGGCGCCGCTACCACCACGCTCGTGAACGAAAGGTCCGCGTTACCGCTCACCGCTGTGTTGTCCGTCGTCGCGTTCACCGGACCGTTGTTACCGCCCGTCGGGTCCGTCGCCGGCAAGTCCACCGCCACCGAGACACTGCCCCCGAACTGGTGGTCCGATACGCTCGTGCACGTCACCTGCCAGCTCGCCGTCACCGCCTCGCTGGCGCCTGAGGCCAGACGACGCCGTCTGGTCCGTCTGAGTCGTGTTCGGCGCTTTCGTGCAATCACCAGGGGTCGTCAGGCTCAAAGTCGCCGTTGCCGCTCGCGGTTCCCGGACCGTTGTTGATGATGTTCCCGTTCACGGTCACCGTGAAGGCGTTGTTGATGGTGCCGATCGTCGGCGCGTCCACCGCCGGCGTACCGTTCACCGCGACGTCCGCCGAAACACCACCTGCCGGGCAGGCCTGGTTGACCGCCATCGTACCGTTCTGAGTAACCAGCGGACTCCACGCCGTGTTGGTGCCGTCAACGTGTATGTTCGTCGTGAGGTCCATCGGGTACGAGCCCGTCGCGATTTCTGCCCTGGTCATAGCCAGGCCGGTCGCGTGCGCCGCCGCAGCAGTTCCGTTCGCTCCCCGTGTGACGGTCAAGGTGTTGGTTGCTTCGTTTATCGCCGACACGATCATGTCTTCCGTCTCGATCCTGATCGAGATGCCGACTATGAATGGATCCCCCGTCGACGTGTAGATGATCGAGGTTGTCACCGCATCGATGGCGCCATTTAGGGTGGCCGCTGGTGAAAATGCGCCGGTGGGGCCGGGGCTCTGGACGTTGAGCCTGACCATTGGCCCGTCGCCCCACTCGTTGCCGGTTGCCGACGTGTCGGCGCCCGCCTGCTTGAACGATCCATCGAAGTCGCCGTTGGCTTCGCCGGCGTTAGCGACGGAACTTGAGCCCTCCTGGCCCAACAGGGTGTTCGCATACGCAGCGCTGAAGCCGGCGATGACACCACCCGGGAAAGGGTAGCTCAGGTTCCTGGAGTATCCGATCGACGAGAACGCCTGAGGAATATCGTCGGCGATGACATCGATCGTCAAGCTGTCGATTGCTTCCTCGTCCGCATCGAGCGTGTTCCGGTGTTGGTATTCATCCGTGCGCAGGATTGCACCGTTCCGATCTTACCCACAGCAGGGCAGCCGTCGTCGGCCACGCTGTCTTCGCCGGAGTTTGCGTCGTCATCCTCGTTGATCCCGTTGCCCGATCCCGTCCGCACCGCACTCGCCGCGCATCGAAGTGCTCATAGAACGGGTTCGTGCCCACCTGGGGACTGGTGAAGTTCGTCGGCGTAAACGTCGGAGGCGGCGCGCCGTCCTCCGGGTCCATGTCCACGGCCATCAAGGCCATGCCACCCGGCGCCTGCGCGTTCGCAGACCGCGTCAGGTCGATCCCGGACAAACTAAAGGCCGCGATCCCCACTGCAATGACGCACAGGGTGGCAATCGCGGCCGTCAACCACTGCTTTTTCCGCAACATATTGGCCCCTCTTCTTCTGGTGGTCACCCGCGCAGTGGCAGGCACCCTCCCCCCTCGACAATACATACACCTCGCCCACGGGGCGGGTTAAAGTCCATCATCCTAGCCCTCACGGTAAGGTGTCAATTGTGGAAAAGTTTCTATATTCTCTATCCACGCGACAACGACCGCGTTTGACGGGATGAATTCGCCGTCCCTACCATCGAAGCAGACTCAACGACACCAAATCATTTCCGGCGCGCTCCTTACTGTTGCAGAACCCTATCACTGTCCTCCGTACTCTCATCGCGGTCGCGCTCGTGGCCGTCCTCGCCTGCGCCTGCAACGGCGGCGGCAGCAGCGGGGCCAGCACGCCCACCGCGCCACCCTCCGCCGCGGCCGGGTCTTGCCTGGACCCCACCCAGAGCGGCGCCAGCAACCTCCTCCTCAACCCCGGCTTTGAGAGCGGGCCCGAGCCCTGGGTGACCCTCGCCGAGGCCTCCGGTTTCCAGGTCACCACCGATATCGTCCACACCGGCGCCGCCGGCGCCCTCCTCCAGATGCGCGATTCCGCCGAAGAGACCGGCCGGAACGGCAGCAAGGTCTACTACCTCGTCCAGGAGATCACCCCGGACAAGATGCCCGACTTCGTCTGCGGCTTCTACCGCGTCGAGAACTGGGTCAAGGCCTCCCGCACCCAGTACCTCCAGTTTGTCGTCATCGCCTTCGCGCCGACGAACTTCCCCACCACCTACCCCAACTACCAGATCCGCTTCATCCTCGCGGGCGCAGATAGTCCACCGTTTGCCATCGACAATGCACACTTCGACTTCATCACCCGCGCCGAGCCCCCGATTGGGCAGTGGGTGCCTTTCGCGGTGCCGGTGAAGGACGAATTCCAGCGCCTCTGGGGCAAGGTCCCCGAGGGGTTCCAGAAACTGCGACTCCTCTTCGAGGTGCGCTGGGACAACAAAGTGGCCGGCGAAAGCATCGCCTCCGCCGATGCCTACTACGACGACCTCTACGCCGGCCCCGTAGGCGGGTCACCCTGATGCGAGCCCTCACTTTCCTGGCGGCCGCGGCGGCCGTGCTCTGGGTCGCTTGCGGCTCCGGCGACGACGACACCCCGACGCCGACGGTCACCCCCGCGATCCCCACCGCCACCACCCCTCCCGCGAACCGCTCGGCGGTACCCGGAGACGACGTGCTGGACCTGGCTGCCGAGCAACCGGCCACCACGGTCCTCGCCGCCGACACCGGCGACCTCGAGAACGACCTCCCGGCGCTCGCCATGGGAGACATCAACGGCGACGGCCTCTCCGATCTCCTCATCGGCGCCAGGTTCGGCGACGGACCGGACAACTCCCGCGCCGAGGGCGGCGAGGCCTATATCATCTTCGGACGCAGCGGCCTCCCGGCCACCATCGACCTCGCTCAGAGCCAGGCCGACGTCACGATCTATGGCGCGCGCGGCATCGGCGGAACCAATTCGAACGGCGACCAGTTCGGCTTCTCCGGCGCGCTCGGCGACGTCAACGGCGACGGTCTCGACGACATCATCATCGGCGCTCCATTCGCTTTGCAGGATGTCATCGCCGTCGCCGCCGGCAAAGTGTTCGTGATCTTCGGCCGCGCCGAAATGCCACAGACGATTGACCTCGCCTCTACGCCCGCGGACGCCACGTTCGTCGGAGCGCACACCAATAGCCTCTTCGGCGATGCCGTCACCACCGGCGACGTCAACGGCGACGGCACCAAGGACATCATGGTCGGCGCGCCGTTCCAGGCTCGGCCCCAGGGACGCGACCACGCCGGCCAGATGGCGGGCGCCGTTTTCGTCTTCATGGGCGGCTCGGACCTCGGCGGCACGCGGGAGACCGGAAACAACGACTACGACGCCGTGATCTACGGCGCAGAGGAGTTCGAAGGCGGCGATGAGGCCGGAGACAACCTCGCTAACGGCGACCTCAACAACGACGGCATCAACGATATCGTAATCACCGCCGAAGCCGCCGATGGGCCTGACAACGACCGCTCCGTGGCAGCCGAAGTCTACGTCGTATACGGCTCTACCGGCCTCGGCGGCATCATGGATATCGGCGCCGGCGACCAGGACGTGACAGTCTACGGAGCCGACAAGAACGACACCCTCGGCTTCAACATCGGCTCCGCCGACGCGACGGGCGATGGCATCGACGACCTCATCGTCTCGCTGCGCGGCGGCGACGGCCCCGGCAACACCGCGCCGGAGGCCGGCGAGCTCCACATCTTCCCGGGGGGCTCCCTTCCCTCCACCATCGACCTCGCCGATTACCCCGACGACCGCTACCTCTACGGACCCGACAGCGCCGACTTCCTCGGCAACGGACTCACCTTCGCCGACTGGGACGGCGACGGCGCCCTCGAGATGATAGTCGGCGCCCCCATGGGCGACGGCCCGGCCAACGACCAGATCACCAGCGGAGACACGGGCGAGGTCCGCGTCCTCGACGTGCGCGGGGTCACCGGCGGCGTGCCCGCTGACTCCCCGCCTGCGCGTCTCGCGGTCTTCGGCGCCGCCGCGGGCGACGGCCTCGGCTTCTCCGTCGCGACCGGCGACATGAACGGCGACGGCAGGCCGGAACTGGCGATCCTCTCTCCCCGCTACGACGGGCCGGGCGGCAGCCGCCTCAACGCGGGCGGCGTGTTCATCGTCAGCTCCTGACCTCCGCTCAGGGAGTCGGGGCCGGTGTGGGCGCGAAAGTCGCCTGCACAACATCTTCCTGGTAGCGCTCGAACGCGCCCGTGTGCAGGTCGATGAAGATACTGATCCGGTGCGGGTCCCCGCCCGCGCTCGAGAGGAACAGCAGCCGCCAGTCGTCCCCCTCCGTGACGATGCTGCAGAGCGGCAGGCCGGACGTCAGCTGCCCGGAGTACACTTCCTCGAATGTCTCCGAGGACGACCCCCCGGACACTGACCCGTTGAAGAAGCTGCCCCGCGGGCTGTAAGCGCACACCACGTTGTCCGCCCGTCCGGCCATCCAGTCCTTGAGCTCCTGCGTCCCCAGCGCGATCGTCAGCGCCGAGTTCGGGTCGATGATCGACTCGCTGCCCACCACCTCGAACGTCACGGCCGCCTTCAACTCCACCGGCTCCGCCCGCCCCGCCAGCGTCGCCGTGAAGCCCGCCTCGATCGAGTAGCGCCCGGGCGGCGCCTGCACCGGGTCCTGGTAGATGTCGATCACCTGATCCCACGTGCTCTGCAGCCCGAAGTCGTCGCCCGGCTCCATCGTGCCCGACGCCGGGGGCGGCTGCCCCTCCGTCGCCAGCGGCTGCGCGCCCGCCAGCTCGCTGATGATCAAGAACCCCGTTATCGGCTCGCCCGTCGGGGACGCGTAGGTGATCGCGTCCTCCCGGCCGTTGCTCACCGTCGCCCGCACCTCCACCTGGTCGCCGGACTCGTACTCTTCCTTATTAACCGAGACCTCCAGCGTTACGCCTTCCCGCTCCCGCGTGACCTTTGTCATGAACTCGGGCGTCGGTGTCGCGTCGCTGGCCAACGGCTCGCCGTCGCCGCCGTCGTCGTTGAACGCCCGGGACGCCGCGAACAGCGCCGCGGCCACCGCCACGGCTAACAGGGGAAGGAGGAAGATTCGCCGGTTCAGAGGGCTAACCTCACCGCTAAATGACGGCTAGCGCCAGCTCGGGTAGCTGTCCTTCGAGTCCGGATCGTTCAGCACCCTCTGCAGCCCCGTCCCGTCCGGGTGCACCACGTACAGGTCGAAGTTCGGGTCTTCCCGGTTCGACGCGAAGATGAGCCACTCTCCGTCCGGCGACCACGCCGGCTCGATGTCCAGCGAGGGGTGGTTCGTCACGTTCGTCTGCTGCCCCGTCTGCAGGTCCAGCACGTAGATCTCGTAGTTGCACTGCCCGCCGCCGCTGTTGCACTCACCGTCCCGGTCGTCGCGGAAGGCGATGTAGCGCCCGTCCGCCGACCAGTAGGGCTCCGCGTGCAGCTTGTCCACGGGATCGGCGACCAGCAGCTCCGGCGCCGATCCGTCCACGTTCACCGTGCAGATCCAGAACGTGTTCATGCCGCCGCTGCGGATCACCGCCGAGTAGAACACGATCTTCTGCCCGTCCGGAGACCAGCCTCCCACGAAAGACCCCGCCCGGCAGGGCTCCGCATCCATCGCCGGCTGCGCCTCCATCAACACCCGCACGTCGCTGCCGTCCGCGTTCATCAGCGCGATGTTCCCGCTCCGCGAGAACGCGATCTTCGTCCCGTCCGGCGACCAGCGCGGGCTCGTGTCCCCCCCGGAGCCGCTGGTGATCGCGTGCAGGTCGCTGCCGTCCGCATTCATTACATATATAAGGGCGGCGCCGGTGCGGCCCGAGAAGAACGCCACCTTCGTCTCGTCCGGCGAAAGGTCCGCCTCGTCGTCCAGCCCCGGGTCGTCCGTCAGCGCGTGGGCGTTGTCGCCGTTCGCGTCCATCATGTAGACGTCCGGCTGGCAGCCGAACACCAGGCGCACGTAGGTGATCTTGCCCTGCAGCTCCGCCGGCCCTTCGCCCTCCGCCGGAGGCCCGTCGCCGGGGACGCAGTTGCTGGTGCCGCCCGGCTGAGTCGGGCCCGCCGTCGCCGCCGTCGTCCCTCCCGCGGGTGTCGTGCCGTCGGGGTTCGATTCCCCGTCGTCGTCGTTGCACGCCGCCGCCAGCGCTATCAATAAGAACGCCGCGGCTGTAGCCAGCGCGGCGCTGCGCAGTTTGGTTCGCATCTTGTATCTAAGCTTACGCAGCGCCGCCGCGTTCGCACAATGACGTTACGTGCGGGACGAACTTCCCACTTCGCCGCCCGCCCGGACTCCAGGAGGGATCAAAGCGCCTCATACAAAGCAAGCGCTCGCTTTACCCGTATCGCCGAAATTGGGTGTATGCTCCTGAGAAATGAAGTACGAACAGATTTCACACTTGGATGCCGGCGCGTGGGAATGTGGAAAATTTCCTGTTGTTGTCCGTGCGTAACAAAGTCGTAACAGACTACTTGACAGCGGCATAGTCGAGGTACAAACTAGAGCCAATTCCTAACATAACAGGAGGGAGAAGCCCGGCGAGTTAGTTCTACCTAGTGCGGCCAACCTATCAACAAGCGAGCCCAAGGGAGGGGAAATATGCAATCGTCGTCGCTCCGACGAATGTTTCCAAAACTGATATTTGCCATCGCCGCTCTGGCGATTGGCCTTTTTTATGCCGGAAATGACACGTCGTTCACGCGGCGCCGTTCTGCCGAGACGTTCGGCGCTACTACTTTCGTGCAGTATGTGCGACCAGTCCGGCGCCACCGCCGGCGCGGACGGCATCTGTGCCGACGCACCGGCCAACCTGGCCACCAGCGCCACCGCCGATGTCACCACCAAGCTGACGATCGGCGCCTGCCGACTCCAACTTCGGATCCGTGGTCACCGGCACGCCGCCGCAGGCCTTCGTGGCCCCCGGCCCCGGTAACCCCGGCTTCAGGGCGGCACCCACCCGGCGCTCGGCGACATCATGGGCCAGCTCACTTCGACGAGCACGCTGGCTCTCCTCAACGCCGCCCTGCAACGGCGACGTTCCCGGTCGCTATCCGGATGATGAACGCCACCGTCGACCTGGCAACGCAGATCAACCCCGCAACGCAGGCCCAGGCCAGCGCCGAGGGTACGCTGCGCAACATGATCCGCGACGACGGCGGCGACCCGGCCGCCCTGCCCGGTGGTCCCGGCGACCGACCCGGTCGACGGGCGTCCCGCTTCGGTCAACCAGTTCCCCGGCTACCTCAAGGGGATCTTCGACCCCGACTTCATCGCCTACGGCGCTGACGGCATCTACGGCACCGGCGACGACACCAACGGGCCCGACCCGATCGTCCAGCCTCTCGCCCGCTACGTCGGCAACGTTACGTGGCCGGCACGGCGGTGACGCTGAACCTCGTCTACTTCGACACCAACGACCTCAGCAACGCCTTCCAGGCCCCCCACCCGTTCGCCGACCTCGGAGACGTGGGTGTGACCTCGATCTCGGTCCTCCAGAACCCGTCGGCGCCCGCCGCGGCCAGCAGCATCACCTGCTTCTCCGGGCCGCTGAACGTGATCACGACGGCCTTCGGCGAGAGCCGGACCAACCCCTGCAACGGCGTCGTGGCCCCGCCCTGTGACACACCGGCGGCGTCGACACGCCGGCGATCGGCGCCAACACCGGCCTCGACCGCTACCGCAACCCGGCCGCCGCGGGCACCTACCTCTTCACCAGCTTCCACCAGTCGCTGCGTGACGCCGACGGTGACGGCTACGAGAACGTCATCGACACCTGCGACACTGTCGTCAACACCGACGCCAGCCCGAGGGTCAACGACGGTGCCGGACACGGACATGCTCGATACCGCCTGTGACCCCAACAGCAACGCGGCGGATATCGATCCAGGCCCCGGAGGCGGACCCGGTATTGGCAGTGACGACAACCAGGACGGCGACTACCGGTGCGACGAACTGCCTGGTACAACACCAACGACAACTGCCCGCTGGCCGCCAATGTCGACCAGCTCGAGAGCGAAGTGAACCTCAGCTACTACAACCCCTTCGCTACGAACCCGGCGCCGCACGGCGGCCCCAAGACGGACGGCATGGGCGACGTCTGCGACGCCGGACACGAAGGCCGCCGACTGGATCGGGGTACCGGCAGGCGCTGACTGCACGGGCGCCGCGGACAACGACGGCGACGGCTTTATCAACGACGGCTGCCGCCCGCCGGCCCCGGCGGCGAGACCGGCATAGAGTGCGCCGCCGGCAATGACCTCAACGAAGAGGATGACGACAAGGTCAACGACGGCTGCCCCGCGGTTGCCGCGGCGGAAGCCGGTGCGGCTTGCAATAATGCCGTGGACAACGACGGCGACACCTTCATTAACGACGGCTGCGGTGCGCTGAACGGCGGCCGGGCGGAGAGAGCGCCGTCTTCGGCGGTGACGCCGCCTGTGCAGCCGGAAATGCAGTGGATGATGATGCGGACACCATCGTCAACGACGGCTGTGGCTCCATCGGCAAGGCCGCCGGCGACTGGATCACGACGATCACGACCACCGCCAAGTGCATCGGCGGCGTCGACGCCGACTCGGACGGCTACTGCGCCGCCGCCGGCGCCGGAATCGCTACCAACGACCCGAACGACACCGGCGACGGCGACAACATCCCGAATGAGGGCGCAGACACCGGCGGCCCGATCACACCCGAGGACTACGACATAGTCGTCCGTGGGCGGCCTCGCACCGTCCGGGCCGACGTGGGTAGCGGGCGCCAACAGCTACGGCGAGACCGTCGCCGAGTGCGCCAACACCGTCGACGACGACCAGGACGGCTACGTCAACGACGGCTGCGCGCGGGAGTTGAGTCCGGCCCGAGTGCAAACCGGCCTGACTCGCCCGACGAGGACACCGGCACCGCGGCGCCCACAACGACGACGCCGATGGCGCAACGGCCTTCAACGACGGTTGCCCCGCCCGCACCACGGGCCAGGCCCGCCAGGTCTGCAACGACGGCCTCGACAACGACGGCGACACGCTGATCGACAGCGCTCGACTCGGCCGCGCGGCAACAGCAGCTGCGCACCTACGGGCGTGCAGTCCGCCGCCACGGCGCGCGCTGTGCAACACCAACGGCTGCGGCCTGATCGGTGAGACGACCTGCGGTGATGCCGCCGATAGCGACGGCGACCTGTCTGATCAACGACGGCTGCGCGGCCAACGGCGCGCCGGAGACCGGCGCCCAGTGCTACAACGCCGTCAACGACGACGCTGACGGCGCCGGCTGTCACCAACGACGGCTGCCCGGCAGGCGGTAGCGCCGACAACGACGGCGACGGCTTCACCGACGAGGTGGAGCGCTACCTCGGCACAGACGCCGTGGGCCGCTGCTCGGCAGGCGCCGGCCCGGCCCGGCGTGCCGAGCGGCGCCTGGCCGCTGGACCTCTTCGGAGGCACGGTGGACACCATCACTCTGCAGGACCTGACGAGCTTCACGGCCGCGCCGCGCACGTTCGGCACGAACCCCGGAGACCCGTCGTTCGACAAGCGCTGGGACCTCGTGCCCGGTGGCGCCCCGTACATCTCCCTCACGGACTTCACCGCGGTGATCGCGGCCGGTAGCGCCAGCGGCGTGCCGCCGATGATCGACCCGGACGGCCCGGGAGTGGGTGGTGCGATCAGGGCGTTCGGCGGCCCGGCCTGCACGAACCACGCGGTATTCGGTAACTAAGGAGTAATGTTGAGGGCCCGCCCCGGAATCCGGGGCGGGCCTTCAGCGGTCTAACTAAATTGCAATTAACTCAGTTCAAGCGGTAAGGACCATTCACAAAGGGGGTGCGGCGATGAGACGCCTCTTATCGGTATTTTTGGTGTTCGGCATTCTTGCCGCCCTGGCTTTCGCCGGGGTAAGAATGCTCGACACCCAATCAAGCGCGCAAGCGCAGCCTCCGGGCGGCATGGACTTGATGGCCGTGGACATGGACCCGGAGGACCAGCCAATCCCGGACGTCGGACTCACGGCCCCGACGAACTTCACGATCCCTGCGTTCCCGACGAGCTCCGACCCGTTCGAGTCGTTCGGCGCGGGTGAGTGCGGCGCCAACGGCATGGGCAACGCGGTCGACGAGGACGCCGACACGGTCCCCGACGACGGCTGCCCGGCTGTAGGTGTGATCGGGACTATCCAGACCTGCGCAAGGATGAATACCAACACCGGTAACATCAACGACGCGGACGAGGAAGCCATCGACAGCCTGACGGTGGACGTCATCGCTGACAACCTCCCTCAGGCCTTCTCGGCGATCGCCTACGGCGCCAACCTCACCTACCCGAACCCGGGCGGTGTCATCGCAGGCTTCAACGCCACTTATGGCAACATGCTCCTGGGCCAGGAAGGCTCGAGCGCGCCGGCCAACGCGGGTGACGCCAACGGCGACAGCGACGGCACGTTCGCTCAGAACGGCGCCGACACTTCCGCCACCGGCAACGAGTGGGGCGACGGCCCGCTGTTCAGGATCAACGTCACCAGCCCCGGCGTCGAAATCGCCACGGGCAACTACCCGATGACCCTGAGCAACAACACCCACATCGACGCCACCAACGCCGCCTGGATGCCGCTGGCCACTCAGAACGGCACCCTGTCGGTCAACCAGAACTGCCCGCAGGCTGCTGACGTCAAGGCGACGGCTGCCAGCGTTTCCTCGCCTCCGGCAGGCAACGTCGGCGCTCCGTTCCCGGTTACGGCCAGTGGCACGATCCACAACAACGGGCCGACAACGCCGGTCATTACCGACGCGTTCATCACCCTGAACCTGCCAGCGGGCTGCACGACCGCAGACCCGAACCCGGTCCAGGTCACGAACAACGCGGCGCTGATAATGTCGACACCGCTCAACGTCGGCCCGGCCAACTGGAACGTCACCTGTAACTCGCCGTCACAGCACACCTTCACCTCGACGGTTACGGCTACAGAGGACGACCCGGCGGTTGAAGACAGTGCCACGGGTAACAACTCGATCAACTCGGCTCCGAGCAACACGATTGTCACGGCAAGCTCTGACGTCAAGGTGACCCAGAGCCTCAGCGGCCTCCCGGCCGTGAAGTGCCCGGCGGTCGTCCCGAACCTCTGTTCGGCGGCTCTCGGCCTGAGGCCGATCATCAACGGCGCGCCTGCCATCAACTTCAACGTTGACAAGACGCTCCACAACAACGGCCCCTACGGCCCGACCGACACGACCCTGACGCCGGCGACGTTCATGAACCCGCCGATCGCCACGGACGGCGGTCTGGCCCCAGGTGACTGCACGCCTTCGATCACCGCAGGCCAGAACCACACGCTGGCGGTGAGCGTCGCGCAGAACGTCACCGAGGTCGTAACGGTTAGCTGCAACACCACGGCCCTGGGCGCGGACAACGACGGTGACACGTTCATCGACGAAGACCCGCTGGCCCCAGGTCCGGCTGCTGTTGGTCGCGCCCGAGACATTCCCGGTCCAGTGCATCGGCCTCGTGGACGATGACGCTGACACGGTAGTGAACGACGGCTGCCCGGCGGTGAGCGAGGACGGCGACGCCCTCTTCAACGAGGACGCTCCCTTCCTGGTCCCGGTTATCTGCGTTCAGAACAACCTGTCGGTCACGCAGCTGCACGTCACTGACCCGAACCTGGCGAACAACACCGCGGTAACCTGCCAGCCCTTCCTGCTGGAGCGCGCGTTCACGCCAACGTCTTCGTGGATCATTGACGAAGGCCAGGGCCCGTCCAACGCGGTCCCGATCCCCGTGGACGACAACTGCACGTTGACGCTGCCCTGTGAGATGTACACCACGTACAACGTGCCGGGCGGACAGCCGCTTCCGGGTGTGACTTCGAACATCCCGGGCAACGGCACCAACACCGGCGCCTTCTACATCACTGCCGGTAACGAGGACCCCTACAACGGGACCGTCCCCAACGGCACGACCGTAGCCCAGTTCGGCTTCGCCGTAACGGTGAAGATCGGCGGCGGCGCGGCGCCCTGCAACATCCCGGTCAACGTTCCTTACCCGGCAGCCGTACTGGTTGACGGCGCGGTGCCTGACCTGGACGGCGACGGGATCGACGACCCGGGTCCGCTGGACGAGGGTCCGAACAACCCCGGCGTCACCAACGCCGACATGATCGACCCGACGCAGTGGCCGCTCGGTCTCGAGAACAGCGCCCTCTACAAGGCGTTCGACCCGAACGGTAGCCAGGTGGCCGGCGGTCTCACTCCGTGGGCCCGCTACACCGGCAACATCCCCGGCCTGAACCAGCCCGCCAACGTGCTGGTCTTCAACACAGGCCCCGGTGGATGGCTGCAGGTCCTGATCACCGGCAACCCGGCGGTTCCGCCTAGTGGCGCGGCCGCGCAGCCCTGCACTCCGCTCAGCACAGCCGCCGACTACTTCGGCGAGACCGCTGGCGGACAGGACCTGCGTGTCTGCAACGTCGCTGCCGCTGGCGTCACCCCCCACTTCATCGCCACGATCTTCACGCGCTCTGACACGGGCCAGCAGGTTGTCAACGTTGACCCGAACAATTGCACGGGAGACAACGATGTAGGGATTTCCAAGTCGGACGACCTTACGGTTACAGCCCCGATCGACCTGGTACACACGGAAACCGTGAACATCGCGGTCCAGAACGGCCTCGTTCCGGACAACGTCGCGGTAACCATGTCCCTGGTCGGCCCGGCGGTCTGCAACCCGCTTCTCGTACCGACAGGGGCAGGCCTGAGCGGCCTCGGCACGAAGACGGCGGACGTCCTGACCGGCCCGACAGTAGTCGCCGGCCAGCAGACGACCGTCCTGAACTGGTCCGAGAACGCGATGGGTTCCAACGAGCTACGGAACGTCACGCGTGACTACACGATCAACTGCCCCGCGGGCGGGCCTTACTCGTTCCAGATTGTTGTCAACGCTCAGGGCAGCTTCCCTGACCCCGTTCCGCGCCAACAACCAGGACGAGAACCACCCGGTCGCGGTAAACGGCAGCAATGACGTTGACAACGACGGCGTTCCCAACGGCACGGACAACTGCCCGACGGTTGCCAACCCGAGTCAGGCTGACGCGGACGGCGACGGCCAGGGCGACGCCTGTGACGACAACGACGACAACGACAACCTCCCCGACGCCACTGACAACTGCGACACGGCGGCCGAGGACCTCGACGGTGTCATGGACACCGACGGGTGCCCCGACACCGACGCAGGCATCAGCTACGTCACCAAGGATGTCGATTACAGCGTCGACGTCAGCACAAGCAACACCAAGAACGTTAAGGTCGGCGTGGCGAACCAGGGCAACATCGTTGCCAGCCTGGAAGTCACTCTCCTCCTTATCAGCCAGTCTGGTGTCTGTGAGGCTCACTGGGTCCCGCAGGCGGGCGATGGTCACGTTGAGGACAACATCGGCGGCACGCTGCACAGCCTGCTAACGGTGACCCTCAGCAACATGTTGCCCGGCGAGGTCCGCGAGATTTCACGGAACTACACCGTCCACTGCTTCCAGAAGTCAGCGCACGACAACGCTATCCGCTTCGAGGCGGGTGTCGTTCCTGTCTACCCGGTGACTGAGGAGAACGTGGGCGGAGCCAAGCCGAACGTCCGCAAGCAGAACATCGACATCACCGCCTACGCGGTCGCCGATGTGAAGAAGCTCGGACTCATCGTTCCTGACCCGCCGATGGTCGTGGGTATGCCGATAACGGTCACCGTTCGCTCCGTGTTCCACAACAACGGTCCGTTCGGCCCGGTCGCGGTCACCGACGTCATCAACGCGATCGCACCGCCTGACTGCACGGCCACGCAGTCCAGCGGCTCGAACCCGACGATCGTTAACCTGCCGGTCAGCGTCACGACCACGCTCGATCAGAACTTCGACCTGGTCTGCACGACTCCGTCGAACCACACGTTCACGTGGAACGACGAGATCTCGATTAACGATCTCCACGTCAGGGACCCGAACCCCAATAACAACTCGGCCAGCATCTCGATCACCAACCCGGTGACCACGACTGCTGACCCCAAGATCACTCAGGTTGCGGTCCAGGCTCCGGCCTCGGTCCCGGCAGGCCAGAACTTCAACGTCAGCGTGGGTGCCAATGTCCACAACAACGGCCCCTACGGACCTCTCACGGGTACGGCCACCTACAGTCTTACGGTGCCCGCTGACTGCACGAAGGTTCCGGCCGGCTCGCAGGTTGGTCCTGCCACTAACATGCCCGTCAGCACCGCGGTTGGTGCGGGCACTGTTAACTGGCTGGTCAACTGCGCGAACCCCAGCAACCACCAGTTCGACGGCACAGCAGTGCTGAGCACTCCTCTACCGCTGCACGTCACTGACCCGAACACCGAGAACAACATGTCCTCGAGCACTGACACCGCAGCGATCCTGTCGGTCTACGACAAGGACCTGACCTCGCTCAGCACCCAGCAGGAGCCTTTCGGCGCAGACCTCGACGGTGTGGCCCTCACTGAGGACCGCCTCGCGGCTGACCCGGGTGACGGTAACAACGACTCGGCCAACGTGGCAGTCGTTCCGGCAGTGCCTGGGACCAGCTACGAGTTCTTCGCCCGCGCAGCCACGTTGGCGGTCACGAACACGGGCCCGTACAACCTGAACATCACCACCTCGGGTACGTGCACAACGGCCAACAACAACAACTACGCGGAAGCTCCTGAAACTGCAGGCACTGTCAACGTCATCAAGGCCGCCGTCCAGGCAACCCTGCCCGGCCCCGGCCCCTGCACGCTGATCACCACGGCCACCCTCACCGGCGGTGCACTCCACGTGACCGACTCTGACATGCTCGACCAGCTCGTCAGCACGATCACGCTCTGCCCCGACGGTGACAACGATGGTGTGTCGACCGGTGGCGCCCCGTGTGGCAATGACAACTGCCCGACAGTTCCGAACCCGAGCCAGCAAGACTCGGACGGTGATGGCATCGGCGACGCGTGTGACAACACGCCGAACCACGACGATGGTGTCAAGTACTGCTTGAAGTTCGGTCCGGCCCCCATCAACCTCTCCGACAGCGGCGGGGCATACATGTGGGTCCTCTGTGAGATCGGCAACTTCAGCGGCCACGACGACGCCGTCATCATCACCGACCCGGCCAACCTGGTTACGGTTACCCTGCCTAACGGCTGCACCAAGAGCACCGTGCTCCTGATACCGGGCCGCATAGACTTCGTCCTCCTGGCAGGCGAGCAGAAGTTCGTCCTCTACAGGACCAGGTTCGAATGTCACGCACCGGCCGTGGAGCAGCCACTGTCGCTCTCCGTCACAGTCAGCATCGACCACGTTCAGCAGCCGCCTGATGGCGACGACAACAACGCGGCGAACAACTCGGTGACTGTGAACCAGACGATTTTGGTTGGGCCGCCGGCGCCGCCATAGGCAGAACAAACCCAGACTCTAGACCGGAGTGGGGAGGGCCGACTCCCTCCCCACTCCGGACCCCAAACGAATACCTATCGGAAATACAGAATCAAAGTGGGAGGGGGTTCGTACGAGCCCCTCCCACTTTGATTCTGCAAGCCGGTAATAGGACGGCAATTGCAGAATGTCCGGCCGACAAATCAGGGCTGAGGGGGTTAGCGCTGAGGAGGCGAAAGCGAGATGGGAAGTGGGCAGAGAAGCGCCCTTAAGGGCGAGGTAACCCGCGCCTGCCGTCCAGGCATTGTTGGCCTGGGCTTGCTCGCAGTCATCGCGCTCGCGGTCTGGCTGGGCCCAACCGCAGGCGATAACCACGCAGAGGCGAATCACTCCACCGTGACGATCGGCCTGGACATGGACAAAGGAACAAACACCGCACTGGCCCTTGATGGCTCCTTCCAGGCCTGCCGGGTAATCTCGATCGGGCAGGCAATCGATGTCGACCTGTACGTGCAGGGCGTCAACGACATCGCCTCGTTCGAGATCTACATCAAGTACGACAACACCAAGCTGGCGATCAGCAAGCCCGGCGCCAGCAACCAGGGCCAGAACAGCCGCTTCCTCATGCAACAGGCACAGCCCAGCCCGCCCGGAAACAACTTCTCAAACACCTCGGAAGCGCTACCGGACACTGCCAATCCGGGGATCTATCGCGTCGGTGGCTTCGATCAAGTCATCACCAACCCCCAGAACTCCGACCCGGATCCGCTTCCCTCCGGGACCAACTCCCACAAGGACGGTGTACTGGTCCGGCTCGAAGTCCAGGGCCTGTCCTTCCCGGGCTTCACCCCTCTCCAGATCAGCCCATTCATAACTCCCGCCGGCACCGTGGGCCCATCGATCGTTAGCTCAATCGGCGCGGACGTCGGCGACGGCGGCGATGCCGACCAGTTCGTCGACAACGTGATTAACGGAGGTCTCGTCGTGGGATCCGGCACCTGCGCCGACTCCGACGGAGACGGCGTGCCCGACACTACCGACAACTGTCCCGCCACCCCCAACTCCAATCAAGCGAACTTCGACCTCGACGCCAACGGAGACGTTTGCGACACGGACGACGATAACGACGGCCTGGTCGACGCCAGCGAGCCGACCGCGCCGACCAGTTGCACGGGGAACCCGCTTCCCTCCCCCCACGCCGGCCAGTTCGACCCCGATTGCGACGACGATAACGTCTCCGACGGCGCTAACAACCCGGATGGCGGCGGGCCCATTGTAGCCGGACCTGACAACTGCATATTGGTGGCCAACACAAACCAGCTCAATTCCGACGGTGACTCGCTCGGCAACGCCTGCGATCCAGATGACGACAACGACGGCATATTGGACGGCGCCGACAACTGCCCGGTCGACACCAACTCATCCCAATCCAACATGGACGGCGACTCCCTCGGAGACGCCTGTGACCTCGAGGACGATGGGGATGGTTACAGCGACTCAGACGAAGCTCATGTGCTCACCAACTCGCTGGACAATTGTGGGAGCCACACCACTTCTGATCCCTACTACAGTCAGGCGTGGCCCGCCGACATATACAGCGCCCCAGGCCAACCCGTGCCGAGCATAAACAAGGTCACCCTGCAGGACCTCACCAGCTTCCTGGGACCCGTCCGCTACTTCGGCACGAACATCGGAGCGCACCCCCCGCACGATCTCCGTTGGGACATCTTCCCTGGCAAGGGAGTGTTTCAGACAGACATCAACCTACAGGACATCACTTCGCTAATCACGGTCATGCCCCTCATGTTCGGCGGCACGCAGCGAGCGTTCGGATACCCGACGCCCTGCACGCCATAGCGAGAACCGACAACACCAGGAGGAATGAGAGATAGGCCAGAAAAAATCCCACCAGCAACGCCCGAAGGGGCGGGCGAAAGGCGGCTTTCCAGTCCGCCCGCTGGTCGTTGCCGCGTTTGTCGCTGCCGGGGTCCTGGCCATCACCGCCATTGTGCTCTCGCCCCTCGGTCTGGACGTGCTCGGAGGCGGCGGTGACGATGGTCCTCGCAGGGCCGCCATAGTCGACCAGCTCTCACTGACATCTCCCAATGAATCTTTCGTCCAAGATGCCACCAAACTTCTCTCAGATGACGGGTACGAGGTCGACTACTTCCCCGGGGAGCAAGTGACGGTGGACCTCTATCGCGACCTTCCGCAAGGGGACTACGACCTGTTGATCCTGCGCGTGCATTCAACCGCAGACATCACTCGTGGCCAGGAAGACGTGACTTCGGTGAGCCTGTTCACAGGCCAGCCCTACAGCCGAGACCAGTATTACGATGAGCAGCTTGAAGGGCGTGTTGGCTTCGCGCAGTACACAGCAGAAAGCCCACAACTGTTTGGAATCACCTCCGAGTTCGTACGCAAGAGCATGAAGGGCGATTTTGATGACACCGTGGTATTGATGATGGGATGCCAGGGTTTCATCAACGCGCAGGGGGCGGAAGCCTTCGAGTCGCGCGGCGCCCTTGCCTTCATCGGATGGGACGGCCTTGTCTCTGCCCCGCACACCGACGAGGCCACATTACTCCTCCTCCGCCACCTTGTGGAGGAGGACGAGGATCCTTCGGCCGCCATCGCCCAAACAATGGCGGCCGTTGGACCGGATCCGGACTACGGCAGCCGGCTGGTCGCCCGGCCCTGACAATCGGCTCTATTCCCGGCACCCGCAGCCAGGAGCAACATCAGCGAAAGGAGGAGACTGAGCATCGCCTGAGGGACGCATAAGACGTCCACAATCCGCTCAGCCAAACTCTCATGAAAATGCCATTGAAGGGCACAACCGCCGTAGCATTCACGGCTCTTTTCCTCGCCGTTTCCATCTTGCTTCTCGCGCCTGGAGAGACCGGGGTCAGCGCCCAGTCCACTTCCACGGTGGACAGAGTAGCCATTGACACCAACATCGCTGGCAACAGCGCCACTGTGATAGGCGCAAATTCATCATGCGTCATCATCCCCAGCGTGGGACAGACGACCCAGGTCGACGTCACCGTCGGTCCCCTTGGCATCCCCGCAGCTCGCCCTCTGATCGGCATGGGCTTTGACTTCGCGTACAACCCGGCAGTGCTGAGGATCAACAGCGTCTCAAACAACTTCTTGCTCAACTCCAATGCCAACAGCAGCCTCTTCGTCGCCGGCGACGAGTCGCAGGGATTCCCACAGACTGACGGGAGCTTCAACGAATCGACCGTCGACGTGGGGCCACTGCCGGCGAGTGCCGAGACGGGTCAGGGCGTTCTCGCCCGTATCACGCTCCAGGCAGTCGGGACGGGCGTCAGCCCGATCACGCTGTCCGGCGTCGGATTGCTGGACACACAAAGTGCAGCGATGCCGATAGACTCAATCCTCAACGCCACAGTGATCGTCGGCTCTGGTTCCTGTGCGGACGCTGACGGCGACGGAGTGATCGATTCTGTTGACCTCTGCCCCGGCACGGGCGCCGTACAGGTTGTAGACGTCAACGGTTGCTCGAATGCCCAGGTCGATCCCGACGGTGATGGACTCTGCAGTGCCGGCGCACCATCCGGGGGCCCAAACAACTGCACAGCCACAGACAACTGCGCCAACGCAGCGAATCCCGCGCAGACCGACTCCGATAGTGACACGCGTGGTGACGCTTGTGATCTCTGTCCGGGCACAGCGCCCGCCGCGGCCACAGACGTCAACGGCTGTTCGCAGGCCCAGGTGGACCAGGACGCCGACGGCATCTGCAGTCCAGGAGCCCCATCCGGGGGACCGATCGGTTGCACCGGCTCC
Organism: uncultured Chloroflexia bacterium; assembly: GCA_963717065.1. Classification (GTDB taxonomy): domain Bacteria; phylum Chloroflexota; class Dehalococcoidia; order SM23-28-2; family RBG-16-64-32; genus CAVQVC01. Next base: position 1,241,649 of record CAVQVC010000001.1, read on the forward strand.
GACAACTGCCCGAACAACGCCAACACCAATCAGCTCGACGCCGACAACGACGGACGCGGTAACGCCTGCGATCTGTGTCCGGGCACGGGCCCCGCCGCCGCTACCGATGCCAATGGATGCGCCGCACTACAGGTAGACGCCGATGGCGACGCCATCTGTAACCCCGGAGCGCCTTCCACCGGCCCTATCCCCGGCTGCACCGGGTCAGACAATTGCCCGAACAACGCCAACAACAGCCAGGCAGACGCCGACGGAGATGGTCGCGGTGACTCCTGCGACTCCTGCCCCGGCACAGCGCCTGGAGCAAGCGTCGACTCAAACGGTTGCTCTTCGGCGCAAGTGGACTCTGACGGCGATGGAGTCTGCGATCCTACCCGTGTCAGTTCCTTCTGCACCGGCTCCGACAACTGCCCAAACAACGCCAACCCGGGCCAGCAAAACGCCGACGGAGACACCGTCGGTGACGCCTGTGACCTCTGTCCGGGTACGGCGGCAGCTGCCATCGTCGATACAAATGGCTGCTCCCAGGGGCAGGTGGACGGAGATCTCGACGGTTTTTGCGATCCCGGCAAGACCAGCACGCTGTGCCTTGGCACGGACAACTGCCCCGTCGTCAGCAACCCGGGACAGCAAGACTTCGATGGTGATGGAGTCGGTGATCCCTGCGACCCAGACGCCGACGGCGACGGCGTTGCTAACGGGGCTGATCTCTGCCCATCAACCCCGGTCGGCGCGACCGTCGATCCGAATGGATGCTCTCAAAACCAGGTCGACACCGATGACGACGGGGTCTGCAACCCGGGCGCTCCCCCCTCCTTCTGCACCGGCACGGACCTCTGCCCGGGCACAGCGGCCGCGGCCCCCGTAGATGCCAGCGGCTGCTCAGCTGCTCAAGTTGACAGCGATGGCGACGGATTCTGTAATGCGGGGGCTCCTTCTGCAGGCCCGGCACCAGGCTGCACCGGGACAGACTCCTGCCCGGGAACTCCTCCAGCTACTCCTGTCGACACACAAGGCTGCTCAAACGCTCAGGTTGATGGCGATGGCGATGGTGTTTGCAATCCTTCGGCACCATCAGCCGGACCGGCCGGCTGCACCGGCTCTGACCTCTGTCCGGGAACGGCCGCCGCCGCCGTCGTGGACAGCACAGGCTGTTCGGCGGCCCAGGTGGACAACGACGGTGACGGCTTCTGCAATCCGGGAGCACCCTCCTCAGGCCCGGCACCCGGCTGCACCGGCACTGACAACTGCCCCAACACAGCCAACGCCAACCAGGCTGACAATGACGCTGACGGCGTTGGTACTTCCTGCGATCTCTGCCCCTCGACAGCCCCGGCCGCCAGCGTCGATGCCAACGGCTGCTCCCAGGCCCAGGTGGATACGGACGCCGATGGCATTTGCAACCCCGGCGCACCGTCCGGCGGTCCCGGCGCCTGCATCGGCACCGACAACTGCCCATCGACCGCCAACCCAACACAAATCGACGCTGACGGCGACGCATTCGGAAACGCCTGTGATTCATGTCCCGTAACCGCACCGGCAGCCATAGTCGATGGGTCGGGATGCTCCGCCGCACAGGTGGACTCCGATGGCGATGGTTTCTGTAATCCCGGCGCTCCCTCAACAGGTCCAGCACCGGGTTGTGCTGGAACCGACAACTGCCCGAACGCCGCCAACGGCACACAGGCCGACGGAGATGCTGACGGAGTCGGCAACGCCTGCGACAACTGCCCGACTACCCCACCCGGAGCCACCGTCGATGCCACCGGCTGCTCCCAGGCGCAGGTTGACGCAGACTCAGATGGTATCTGCAACCCCGGCACGCCGCCCGGCGCAATCGGCTGCACAGGTTCCGACAACTGCCCCAATACGCCGAATGGCGCCGCTCAAGCCAGCAATCCACTGGTCGGCAATCAAACAGACCTCGACAATGACGGACTCGGTAATGCATGCGATTCTGATATGGACGGCGATGGCCTGGGTAACCAGCCGACCGACCAATGCCCCACCTTCGCTGAGGACTACAACGGCTTCCAGGACGGCGACGGGTGTCCCGACGACATAGATGGTGACGGAATCGTTAGTAGCAGCGACGCTTGCCCGTTCGTCCCCGAGGACGCGGACGGCTACCAGGACAGCGATGGTTGCCCGGAGCCGGACAACGACCAGGACGGAATCTGCGACTTCGGTCAGACAGCAGTCAGTTGCACCGGCAGCGACCGCGGCTTCTTTGCATTCCCCAACAATGGCGTTCCCGTAGACTGCCGCGCCGTTCACGAAGACGTCGACTCGTTCCACGACAGTGACGGCTGTCCAGAGCCTGACAACGACAATGATGGCAAGCCCGATCCTATCGACCAGTGCCCGGCGACAGACTTCACCGCGGGCCCCGACGGCATAGCTGATACCGGCGATGAGCCTTTGAACAGTCTTCTGGTGCCTATCCAGACCAAGGAAGACTACGACGGTATCTCGGACGAGGACGGCTGTCACGACAGCCCTACCGACGACTACGACCACGACGGCTTGGCTGACGACACCGAAAACCCAGTCTGGGGAAGCAACCCAGTCGACCCAGACACGGACGACGATGGCGTCCTCGACGGACCGGACAACTGCAAGCTCGTCGCCAACCCTGATCAGGCGGACACCGACGGTGACGGCATCGGAAACGCCTGCGATCCCGACACTGACAACGATGGAGTATCCAGCGGTCAGGACCTGTGCCCCACCACCACGCAGGGCGCGTCAGTCGACACCCACGGTTGCTCACGTGCCGAAGTGGACGGCGACCTGGACGGAATCTGCAACCCGGGAGCCCCGTCCACCGGACCGGCACCTGCTTGCTCGGGAACCGACAACTGCCCTTCAAACCCCAACAGCACGCAGACGGACACCGACAACGACGGCCTTGGTAACGTCTGCGACACCGATATGGACGGGGACGCCGTTACCAACACCAGCGACAATTGCCCCCTCAACGCCAATCCACCCCAGACGGACCTGGACCACGATGGTTCCGGGGATCAGTGCGACTCAGACGACGACGGTGACGCGACGCTGGACGCGTTCGACAACTGCCCAACGACCTTCAACGTGAACCAGTCTGACCTCGACAATGACGGCGTTGGCGACCTGTGTGACTCTGACATCGACGGCGACGCAGTCCAGAACACGGTTGACAATTGTCCGGGCACCGCGAACGGCTCCCAGGCCAACGCCGATGGCGATGCTCTCGGTGATGCCTGCGATGCCGACGATGACAACGACACCATCAACGACGGCGCCGACAACTGCCCACTGGCAGCAAACACCAACCAGCTGAACACGGATGGCGACTCAATGGGAGACGCCTGCGACCCGGATGACGACAACGACGCCGTCGCTGACGCAACGGATAACTGCAAGCTGGTCAGCAACGCCAACCAGGCGAATTGGGACGGAGACGCCCTGGGCGATCTCTGCGATGATGGCGATGGCGACGGGTTCGTCGATGCCACCGAATGGCACGTTGGCACCGGCCCGGCTACTCGCTGCGGCTTCGACGGCTGGCCCGCAGATTTGTTCGCCGGAGGCCAGAGCTACAACGCGGTTACCCTGCAGGATGTTACAAGCTTCCTCGGTCCTGTCCGGCACTTTGACACGAGTCTGGGCGAACCCGCATATGACGGACGCTGGGACGTCCTGCCCGGGACCACCGTCCTCTTCAAGCAGATAAACCTGCAGGATCTGATTGAGGTAATCGTCGTCCACCCGCCGATGCTGGCCGGCGCCAGGGCTTTCGGAGCAACCTGCCCGACTCCTTAAGCCGCATATCGAACCCTGAAGGTTTTCGCTGAGGTTTGCGATGGCATTGCCGTCGTAACAGTGATATCATGTGACCACGTCGCGGGTTGACGCCTGCGGCAGCGGGACCGACCACCCGAAGCGCTCTATCTCCGAGGGGGTTAGGGGGAGAACGCGGAAGATGCGTGGGACTTTGGGTTTCGCTAACTTGCCGGCGGTCGCTGGCTCACTTGTTCTGCTCGCAGCCTCATTTGCCTTCGGCCTGGCTGCAATTTCCCAGGCGCGCGCCCAATCCGAGCCCGTTATTGGCGTCGATGCAGGCGCGACAGGGAATACGGCCACTACGCTCGGACAAAGGGATGTTTGCATCGAAGTCAGCAGCGGTGACACGTTTGACGTCGATATCACCGCTGAACAAGTCGCTGGCCTCAGTGCCTGGGAGGCATATCTGAAGCTTGATACAACCGTCGTTCACGTGGTGGACCGCGACGTGCAACTCCTGCTTTCGTCCATTCCCAACAGCAACGCATTCGATGTCTCAGAGTCGGTGCCCGAAGGGGAAGGTGACAACGGACTGTATCGGGTCGGGGGCGCCAACATCACTGAGGAGCCCAGCGGCGTAAGCGGTTCGGGAGTACTCGCCCGTATAACACTCGAGGCTGCAGGACCAGGCGTCACAACTTTGAGCGTCAGGCCTGTCCAGACTGAGGCGGGAGCACCTGTCGGTCCCGTTCTTACCGACACCGATGCCAACCACATCGGAGACACCGATGGCGATAGCTTCTTTGACGGAGCGATCCTCGACGCCCAGGTGGCAGTCGATCAAAGCTGCCCCGCCGACGCGGATGGTCCCGTCGCTGCGTTGACGGGAGGAGACGGCGATGGGATCCCGAGCTGGATGCTGGCCGCCGCCGCCCTGGGTGTTGTCGCTGCTGCCGGCTTCGGTGGTCTCGCCCTGATCCGGCTTCGCAGGACCGGCGGCAGGGGTACGTCGTAGCACCCGTTATCCCCGGTTGGTGCATTTGATGCTCCCAATCCTCCGTCTGCTCGCGCCCACAGCCATCACGGCAGCGGCGCTGGCGCTGGTTGGATTGGCGGGCACCCCAGTCAGCACCCGCCCAAACCCCGCCGGCGCGGCGGCAACCGGTCTCAGCGTCCCGCAGTGCATCCAGGTGGACGAAGGCGAAACCTTTGACGTCGATATCTTCGTATCTGATGTCAGTCAGCTTCTCGCCTGGGACATTCTGTACGCCTACAACCACGACGTCGCCGAAGTCGTCGACAAAGATGTCCGCCGGCTGCTTGAGCTGTTGCCAAATAGTAATGTACTGGACGTCTCGGACCCCCTCCCCAACTCCACCGGCATCTACCGCCTCGGCGCGGCGGATACCGGCGGTCCCGACGCGGCCGAGTCCGGGAGCGGCATCCTGGCCTCACTAACCCTCAAGGCGAAGCAAAAAGGCACCAGTTGGTCCACCGTTTACCGTGGCGACGTCGACGGCAACGGCACGACCGACCTTGGTCCCACCCTCTCATCCATCGGCGGCGCCCATATAGGTGATGTCGATGGCGATGGATGGTTCGACGGGCCCATTACATCCGGTCAGATCGCGGTCGACACCGACTGCGCCGACACCGTGCCGACGCCCCCGCCACCGCGCGGGGTCGTCCTCGAAGCGAGCCCCACTGTGGGAGCTTCATCGGCCCCGATCGGTACCACCGACTCCGGAGCCTCTCCGGGTACAGCGACCGCCGCTACCAGAACGCCGCAGGGCACCGGCAGCGCGACAACCACACCGACACCGACGCCTCGCCTCGTCGGTGTCGGCAACCAGCCCGGCGGCGGTGATTCGGGAATTTCGTTCTCAACCTGGCTCATAGGCGTGCTGGCCGCTTCCGCCGCGATTGGAGTAGTCTTGTCCTACATCATTTACAAAACCGCTCGGAGACCGGCATGATCATGCGATTCATCACACCGACATTCCTCCTGGCTACGGTTGCCGGTGTTGCTCTGCTCACTCTAAGCGGCAGCGGAACGTCGTCGGCTCAGAGTCAGTCCAGCGTCAACCTCATCGCCGCAGACGCGCTCGTTTCCGGGAACACGGCCACGACGGTTGGTCCCCGCGACGCCTGCGTTCGCACGGAGGTTGGCTCGACGGTAAACGTTGACTTCACCGTCGACGCAGTCCCGGATGACCGCCCCTTCATCGGATTTCAGACCGACGTCCTTTACGACCAGAACCTCCTGTCAGTATCGCAATACAATACCGACTTCCTCCTCGGCGCCGTCGGGCAATACCAGCCCTTCACAGGCTTGACCGACAAGACGCCCGACGGCGACGGTCGCTTCACCATCGGTGTGGCGGACCTGGCCGCGAACGCGGGCGGCCCTGGCAACAACAACGAGACCGGCCCGGGCGTCTTGTTCCGTTTGACCCTGCAGGGCAAAGCAGTCGGCACGTCAACCGTTGGCCCCGCCTTCGAGGGCGACCGCGCCTATCCCTCCCTTGTTGATGAGATCAACAACATCATCCAGGTCGACAACATCGGCCACATCCTCGTCGCCGTCGGTCAGGACTGCCCGTCCGATGCAAATCCGGATGACCAGACAACACCACTCCCACCTCTCTCAGAAATCAACCCCGGCCAGACGCCGGACCCCGACGACCCGTCCCAGTTCGCCACGCCAACACCTGTCGGCGGTGTCGCTGAAGAAACTCCCGGCCCCGATTCCACCGCCGGACCCAGCGACGGCACCCCGGGCCCGGACGCCACGGAAGCCGCTGCCAGTGCCACCCCCACACCCGCCGCTCTGCCCCAGGCCGGAGACGAGACCAATACTGGAGCCATGGTTCTGGGCATCGTGCTCGCCCTGGCCGGGCTCGGCCTGTTGGGCGGCGGAGCATGGGTGCTCTATCGCCGCCGCGCTGTCCCAACCAGCGGAGGTGGGACATAAGAACGTCAATCGTAGCCCCCATTCCTGTGTTGCTTGTTCCCCATGCGTATGTTAACAATTGAACTCACGTCCCAACCCATAGCTGACTCTGCCACCTCGCCGGCGCCCCGGGCGTTCCAGGTCAGCGATCTGTCCAAGGAGGTACCCGTATGAAGAGGGCCCTTATCCTGGGATCTCTTACCGCGCTTGTCGCCTGTGCTCTCGTGGCGCTGTCCGCTTCAGACGGCGGCGTAAACGCCGCCGGCACCAGCGCCGACAACTTCAACATTGATGCGATAACAACCGGCAACAACCCGGACGGCATGTCCCCTGATGTTCTCGGTACACGAGACGAGTGCCGGGAAGTGGCTGCCGGAGCCACCTTCTCCATCGACCTCATCGCCACTAACATTCCGGCAGCGACCCCGATGGCACAGGGCTTCGCGGTGTACATGACCTACGACCCGGCCGTGATATCGATCACCGGCGCCAACGCCGCCGGCCAGCTGATCAACTTCAACCCCAACAGCAGCGGCGTTGCCGCCGGAAACGAGATCCAGTTGCCCGATACCGACGGCACCTGGGAAGGTGCGGCTGCAGATACCGGCGTTGACGCTGCCGAGTCCGGCAGCGGTGTGCTCGAGCGGCTCACGCTCAACATCAACGCCGCGGCCCCCAACGGCGGCTACCTCTTGCGCCTGTGGGAGATGATCAATGCCCAAACCGGCGTCGGCTCCTACACGATTGACCCCGCCAACGCCTCACACGTCCCCGACGCCTCCCAGAACGCCTGGATCGCCGTCGGTGTAACCTGTGCCTCGCTCGGCGCGGCACCATCCAACCTGCCCCTCATGGGCGATGTCGATTGCAGTGGTGGGCTTAGCGCCGTGGATGCACTGAAGATCCTGCGCAACAACTCAAGCCTTAGCGTGGCACAGACGGAGCCCTGCACGGACATCGGCTACTCCACGCCTAAGAACGGCGACGTTGACTGCAGCGGCGTGGTGAACGCCGTGGACGCGCTGAAGACGCTCCGCCACAATGCATCGCTACCGGTTCAGCAGATTGGCCCTGAGCCGGACGCGTGCCCCGACATCGGAACGTAAGTTTTTCAGATGCGAGGCCCCGGTGCCAGGTCACCGGGGCCTCTCTCCATATCTGTTGAATTGATATGCGGCATCAACACTGCAGCCCATCTGCAAGCTTGACACCGGCTATTGATTCCTATATACGATTAATAAACCATAACGCTTATACGTACCTATACCTTTCCCCCGAGCGAAGGAGTACGACCCGATGACCAAAGGGATTCGCGTTCTGGGCTTTTTAGCCCTGGTACTTGTGGCCGTCGCGGTCACAATGTTTGCTTCCAAGGACAGCCGCGCGGCGCCGCCGCCCTTCAACCCGGGTGGCGTGGTCTGCTTCGAGAACCTTGAGTCAGCGGCTCAGTGTGACGGCAACTCGGACCCCGGCGCAAACCCGGACATTCGCAGCAAGTTCTGCGTCGGCTGGGGGGCGGACTGCGCGCAGTCCCCGCTCGGGAACCTCTCCGCGATCAAGGAGTCCAACTTCGGCGCGGTCGTCGGCTTCGTCCCACCCGAATTCGTTCCCACTTCGAACATCCCGATCGGGTCGATAGCGGGGCAGTTGACATCGACCGCCGTCTTAGGATTGTTGAACGGGAACTGTAGTAACAACCTCGATGTCTCGTTCACGCTCATGAACGCCAGCACGAACATGGCCGACACCATCAAGCCCAAGAAGGTCGGTGAGACCAACACAATGGAACCACTGGCCCTCGACGCCAACGGCAACGGTATCCCGGATGGCGCCGACAAGTACCCGACATACCTCAAGGGCTTGTTCGACCCCGACTTCGACAACTGGGGCCCCGACGGCGATCAGGAAACCGCCGACGACGTAAACGGCCCGGCCGGGCCGCTCCAGCCGCGCGCCCGCCTGTTCGGCATCGGCTACATCCAGGGCGGCTGGGTCGTCCTGAACTTCGAGTTCTTTGACCAGGGCGCCCACGTCGTGACGCCCGCCACCGATGTCACCTTCAACGCCGCGCTCGGCTTCCCCGGGATCACGGTCCTCCAGGACGCCACCGCGCAGCCGGCCCCCGGCGCCATCTCGGACTTCTGCGCGCCGCTCCTCAGCGCCAACGTCGCGCTCGGCAAGACGATGAACAACCCGTGCACCCCGACCCCGCAGGTCGGCGGCAACTGCCCGGGTGAAAAGAAGCCCAACGTCGGCTACCCCCTCCTCCCTTGCGAGCGGGGTGGCACCCTCGACGATGACGGTGACGGCAAGATCAACGACGGTTGCCCGCAGTCCGGCTCCATCGCCGAGAGCGGCGCCCAATGCGATAACAACACAACAGACGACAACGAAGACTCCGATGTGAACGACGGCTGTCCTCCAGTTGGTGAGCAGAGCGAGGGCGCCCGCATACCCGGCGCCTGCTCGGGCACCGACGAGGGTGGCTGCGTCTTCCGCCTCAACCCCGCCGCCGGCTCGTACACGATCACGACCTTTACAGCCAGCCAGCGCGACGCGGACGGTGACGGCATCGAGAACGGTCTCGACGTCTGCTCCACCGACTCCAACCCTGAATGGAACCCCCGTGGCGCTGACCCGGTCAACGACCCGGACTCCGACGGACTGCCCGCTCCCTGCGACCCCAGCCCCAATACCCCGGGTAGCCAGAGCCCCAACGGATGCAAGGCCGGTATCGTCGGCCCCGACGAAGACCAGGACTGCTTCGCCAACCGGCAGGACAACTGCCCGACCGATAACCAGCTCGAAGACCCCAGCATCCCTGCGCACCCCGACACCAACATCCCCAAGATCGACGACAAGGACTTCGACGGCATCGGGGATGCCTGCGACCCCAACCCCGACGTAGCCAACGGTGAAGTCGGCTACCGCTGCGTGAAATTCACGCTGGTCGTCGGCCAACCTGCCACCGCGGTCGTCGGAACAGTTGATCCAAACCAGGACATCACCTGCGCCGCCAGTAATTTCGTGGAGCAGGCTGTCATCACCTCTACACCGTCAACCAACAATACGACTACGAATACGAACACTAATTCAAACACTGGTACCAACTCTCAAGGCGGCCTCGGAGGTCCGTCTGATACAGGCGTCGGCAGCCTGTCGCCCACAGCCAACGGTATCCCGCTCTGGGCCGCGGTCCTCGCCGCTATCGGAGGTGTCGGTCTGCTCGTCGGTGGCGGAATCCTCAGGCGCAGCCACGCCAGGCGAAGAATCGAATAAAACGGGACCTTACCCACGCACCCCCGGGGGACGAAAGGAGACAACGGTAAGGTGAAACTGAAGTTGCTCGCCCAGGCCACAGCCGTGCTCGGCGCTCTGGCACTGCTTCTCATGGCCACAAACACAGACTCGGTCGATGCCCAGGCAAAATTCGAGCCCACCTTCACGTTCCAGATCACGGACACGGCGCCGGACGCAACGCCTGACACGATTCTGGACCTGAACATCCCCACCGGGGACGTCAACTTTGCCGGCGCCGTTGCCTATATACCCAACGACTGGGGCGTCGTTACCGGCGACACACTCCCTATCGGCTCACAGGTCGGTTACCTCTCGTCCGTCGCGGTGCTCGGCCTCATCGGCAGCGCGTGCAACCAGCCGCTTGAACCCGACTTCGATCTGCTGAACGCCAGTATCGACATCAACGATACCGTGAGCTTCGAAGACCTCGACGACAACGGCACCAGGGACTACGCGGACGACGCCGACGATGACGGAGTCTTCAACGCCATCGAGAAGTATCCGGAGTTCATTACCCGGCTGTTCGAGGCCGAAGACAACCCTGATTACCCCCTGCAGCCGATCAGGCGTTCCGCGGCCATCACGCCGGTCGCCGGCATCCCCGTGCTCCTTCAGTTCCTGATCTTCCCGCCGGGAACGCTCATCGACAAGGACATCCCCAACGACCCCGGCTCTGGGTTTCCCGTCCGTCACGCTCCTCCAGAACGCCGGCGACCCCGATGTGAACCCGGAGCCGGGAGCGATCACGGACTTCTGCTCCCCACTGACATCACACAACGAGACCTTTGGTGTCACCAAGGACAACACAGGAGACGCTCGACGTCGGACGAGGCAGGCTACACCGTCCAGATCAACCCGTCCGACGGCAAGTACGTCTTCACCGGCCTCGCCTTCGGACAGCGCGATGCTGACGGCGACACCTTCGAGAACAGCCTCGACACCTGCCCCTATGTCGCCAACGTCGGCGACCCGCGCATCACCAACTCCGGGGACCTCGACGCGGACGGCCTCGACGCCGCCTGCGATCCGAACGACGACCCCGCCACCGGTGGCACAAACTCCGACCAGGACGGCGACGGCTACCTCAACCGCCAGGACAACTGCCCGCTGATCTCGAACGGCCAGGACACCACCAACCAGAACGATAACGACAGTGACCAGATCGGCGACGTCTGCGACACGAGCCCCGGCGTCGAAGGTGACAACAGCACCGCCGACGGTGACCTGATACCCTACCAGACCACCTTCGAAGCCAGTATCGGCACCGGCGCCGGCCCCAACGGCCCACCGACGGAAGCTGCGTGCACAGGCACCTTCGGCGAGCAGACAGGTGAGGACATCTGCTGGCAAGAGGGCTGGACACCGCCGGCGGCGGCAGTGGCTCACAGTCGACCCCAACCCCTGAGGAGACTACGCCGCCTGAAGACAGTGACAGCGGCGGTGGCCTCAGCACCGCCGCCGTCATCGGCATCGTCGCCGCAGTCGCCGCCGGTGTCGCCGTGATCGGCGCAGGCGCCTACGTCCTCATGAAGCGCAGGGAGACACCACCCTCGGCGTAATCAACCTCGAACGAGATAGCCAACGGGGCCGCGCAATTGGCGGCCCCGTTGTTGTTTTCTCCGCTTGACACCGCCCCACCCCCAAATCTAGATTGGGCGACACCATAGAAAGGTGATCACGTTATGTCGACCGTCGACTTCATCCGCTCCGCACTCAAGCAGCAGCACGGCATGTACAACGACGCCGTGGGTGACCTGACCGACGAGCAGCTCCACTGGCGCGCCAACGAAAAGGGCCTTCCCGCCTCGTTCATCCTCTGGCACTACGTCCGCACGGAGGACAACATCATCCAGTTCGTCCTCCAGCGGAAGCCGACCGTCTGGCTGGACGGCGGCTGGAACGAGAAGTTCGGCCTCCACGGCACCGCCCAGGGCACCGGCATGAGCCTGCAGGAAGCGCAGGACCTCCGCCTCGAACCGAAAGAGGCGTTCTACGAATACATGCAGCAGGTCTGGAAGGCCACCGACGACTTCCTCGCCACCGCCGACGACGCCTTCCTCCAGCAGACCACGACCGTTAAGCCGCTGGGCGAGATGCCCAAGCAGAACGCCATCGGCAACATGTGCCTGACGCACGGCTTCACCCACCTCGGCGAGATCGCCCACCTGCGCGGCCTCATGGGCCTGCGCGGCATGGCCGTCTAAGACTATCAGGTGCCAGCGCGGGCTTGAAGCCCCCGCTACTCGCTCAGCCCCGCCTGCATGAAGATCCCGTTGTGGATGAAGAAGCTGCGGACGTAGTTCGCCGCGCGTGACTGCTGCTCGCGCGTTCCCCTCCACCGACGCCTGGAACTCCGCGATCTTCTCCGAGTACTCTCGCCGCGCCTTGATCCGGATGCGCTTGCCGCTCTCCACTTCGCGCGTGCATTCCGCGATCATCTGTCGGGGTCCTTGCCGGCCAAGTCGCAGAACCGCTCTAGCGCGCTCGCAGCGCTGCATCGATGTCGGGCTCGTCGCCCCACTGCTCCTCCAGCCCCCGCGCCACGTCTGGACGGCGCGTAGTCCGCGACGGCTTGTCAGGGTCACCCGCGGCTACTCGGGAGGCCGTACTGCTTCGGCCAGCCGGCTGGATCTCGTCCGTGCGGCCGGGCAGCGGCGCCGGGTCCTGGATCATCTTCGCCGCCTTCAGCCTCTCGACGACCGCCGGGTCGCGCTTGAACGGCTTGCCGTACTCTCCTTCGAAGTACAGCTCCTCGAAGGCGGCCGCGGCCGCTGTCCGCCGCCGTCCCACGACTCGGCCGGATAGCCGACCAGCATCACCCACATCGATAGCCAGTCCGTCCGGCACGCCGAACACCTGCTTCGTGAGCGCCGGGTTCGGCGTGTTCAGGCAGGCGCCGAGCCCCTCGTCGAAGGCGGCGAGCAGCGCGTTCTGCGCCGCGCCGCCGGCGTCGGCGAAGGCCGCCGCCAGGTAGCCCTGCAGGTTCTTCGTCATCGGCTCCAGGATCTGCGGGTACACGAAGTCGTCGACGAACTTGTGGCTCCAGCCGTGCGTCGGCGCCAGCGCCCCGACGTCGACCAGTTCCTTGAGCCGCGAGCCCTTGATCCGGTTGACGATGCCCGAGGTCGCACGAAGAAGTAGATGTGCACCGGCGCCAGGTCCAGCGTCAGCGCCGCCACCGGCGTCTTCAGCTGGTTCAGCTTCTCCGGCGGTATCTTGTCGCGCTCGACGACGATCGCGCGCAGCCAGTGCGCGTTCACGGCGCACGAGGCGAGGCGCGCCGTCTCCAGGATCATCTGTATCTTCTCGCGCTCGACCGGCTTGTCGGGGTCGAAGAAGCGGATGGAGCGGCGGCTGCCGACGACCTCTTTGAATTCCACGGGGCGACCTCCTCTCGGAATGCAGCCATTATCTGGCCGCCGGCGCATGAATTGTCAATCCAACCATCATTCGGATAAACGATACAATCGGCAATAATCAGAAACCCAATTCCTACATTATCTATTGGCGGAATGACTTGACGACATTACAATTTCCGTCTTACAACTATCCTGTAGACCTGAAACCCGCAAGGACCCGCGCAGTCCTCTGCCGCCGAGGGTCACCGGCGGAGGGTTTCAGGCCAGCAATACCGTCGTGCTAGAGCCCAAGGGGAGGGGATCAATGCGTCGGTCTACCTCTGTGGCTGAGACCGATGACCACAGCTTATCGCATCGCGCAGCCGCGGGCGACCGGACGCGTTCGGCCTGCTTTACGAGACGCTATGCGCCCAGCGTCTTCCGCCACGCCTATTTCCTCACCGGCGACCCGATCCTGGCTGAAGACCTCACGGCGCAGACCTTCCTGAAGGCGCTCGAGGCGATGCCTCGCTACGAAGAGCGCGGCGTCCCGTTCATCGCCTGGCTGCTGCGGATCACCTGCAACCTGGCGATCAACCACAAGAAGGCGCACAAGAACAACGGCCACGCCCAGCTCCCCGAGACCCTCGAGGCCGACGAGGCACGCTCGGCTCGCCCGAAGGATCGTGCCGAGGTGAAGCTCGATGGCCAGCGGGTCTGGACGGAAGGTCAAGCAAGCTTCCCAGCGATCAGCGCCAGGTCATCGTCATGCGCTTCGTGGACGACCTCGGCTATCCAGACGTCGCCGGCGTACTCGGCAAGATCGTCGGCGCAGTGCGGGTGATCCAGTTCCGGGCGCTGCGCAACCTCCGCCACATGATGGAGGAGGAATTCTCGCTCACGAGCTACTCACACAACGGTCATAACGGCCACAACGGCAACGGCCACATCTCGCCACAACGGCCAACGGCCACTAGTCCCGGCGTCGGGTTCCCGACGCCTCCCTGATATACTGACTCCGCATTAATACGATACCCCAAGGAGGCAGTCCCGCCATGTCCGCTCGCATCGGAATCAACGGCTTCGGCCGCATCGGACGCCAGGTCTACAAGACGATCCACGACCTCTACCCCGACAAGCTCGAAGTCGTCGCCGTCAACGACCTCACCGACGCCCAGGACCAACGCCCACCTGCTCAAGTACGACAGCACCTACGGCCAGTTCCCCGGCGACATCAGCCGCCACCGACGACGACGATCCACGTCAACGGCAGCACGATCAAGGTGTTCACGGAGCGCGACCCCGCGCAATCCCGTGGAAGCGACCTGGGCATAGATCTGGTCGTCGAGTCCACCGGCATCTTCACCGACGCCGAGAAGGCGCGCGCCCACATCGATGGCGGCGGCGCGAAGAAGGTGATCATCAGCGCACCGGCCAAGGGCGAGGACCTGACCGTGGTCATCGGCGTGAACGACGACAAGTACGACCCCAAGAAGCACAACGTCATCTCCAACGCCTCCTGCACGACGAACTGCATCGCTCCCGTCGTCAAGGTGCTGCACGAGGCTTTCGGCATCGACAAGGGCTTCATGACCACGATCCACTCCTACACCAACGACCAGGTCATCCTCGACACCGTGCACACCGACCTGCGCCGGGCCCGCTCCGCCGGCCTGAACATCATCCCGACGACCACCGGCGCCGCCAAGGCCGTCACGCTCGTCATGCCCGAGCTCAAGGGCAGGCTCGACGGCATGGCCTTCCGCGTGCCGACACCCACCGTCTCCGTCTGCGACTTCGTCGCCACCGTGGAGAAGTCCGTAACCGTCGAGGAGGTCAACGAGGCCTTCAAGGACGCGGCATCCGAGTCGCTTCGCGGCATCCTCGGCTACTGCGACGAGCCTCTCGTCTCCACCGACTTCAAGGGCGACCGGCGCAGCTCCATCTTCGACGCGCTCAAGCACGCATGGTTATCGACGGCAACCTGGTGAAGGCGCGTCTCCTGGTATGACAACGAGTGGGGCTACTCCTGCCGCGTCGCCGACCTTTGCTCGTTCATGGTTGACAAGGGACTGTAGCCCGGGCGGCTCGCGTGTTCCAGCCTCGTCCGCTCATCCTGGGGCTCTCGTAGGATGAGCGCTGCATCAGGCACCGAGCGAGACGGCGCTTCCCGCATCCCTCTGCTATCGTTCGTGGCTGCCGTTCTTGCGCTCACGGTGCTGGTTTCCGCGGCCTGCGGCGGCGGATCGAACGACGAGGATCACGATGTGCAGACGCCCGTACCAACCGGCGCCCCTTTCCCGGTCGTCGTCTCCCGCGACATGGAGGTCGGCTCCAACCGGTTCGTGCTCGGCCTGCTTGACCAGTCCGACAACAGCCAGATACTTGGCGCTGATCTCCACCTGCGCTTCTTCCTCCTCGAGGGCTCCGACCGCACGCTAAAGACCGAGGCCGACCCACAGGCGCTGCGCGTAACCAAGACCTACACTCACACGCACGCCGACGGCACAGTCGAGACCCACGAAGCCGGGGAGACCGGCGCCTACGTCACACAGGTGACGTTCGACACCGCCGGAGACTGGGGCGTCGAGGTAACCGGGACAGATTCGGGGGGAGAAGCCCTGGAGGCCGTTGGCGCGTCCTTTGACGTGCTGCAGGAGAGTGCTGGCCTGGACGTGGGAGACGATGCCCCACGCTCAGTACAGAGCGTCCTGAGCGACGTTGGCGACATATCAGAGATCGACACGTCGCTCAACCCCATTCCGGAGGAGCACGACAAGACGATCGCTGCCGCCGTCACTTCCGGGCGCCCGACAGTTATCGTCTTCGCCACGCCCGCCTTTTGCACCAGCCAGATCTGCGGTCCCACGAAGGACAACGTCGACCAGCTCTATCAGCAGTACGGTTCGCGAGCCAACTTCGTGCACGTCGAGCCCTATGACCTTGTAAAGGCCCGCGCCGGCGACGGCCTCACTCCTTTGCCCCTGTTGACGAATGAGTGGGGTCTATCGACTGAGCCCTGGGTCTTCATTGTCGACTCCCGCGGCAAGATCGCCGCCAAGTTCGACGGCATCGTCAGCTACGAAGAGCTCGAATCGGCACTGACCCCCACGCTCGGCTAACGCCGGAAGACGACCGGGACAACCAAGCCCCGCCGGGTCGATATCTGGATCCGCGCTCGGCTACTACGCGCCGAACAGCATCGCCATGTAAGACTTCGGCGAGGACGGCTCACCCACGTGTACATGCTTGAGCTGCTGGTACTCCGACAACCCCCACGTCCCCAGCTCGCGGCCGATGCCGCTCTGCTTGTAGCCGCCAAAGGGGTAGTTCATGTTCAGCATGTGATAGTCGTTCACCCACAGGGTCCCCGCCTCCACCCGCTGCGCGATAGACACCCCACGCTCGATGTCCTTCGTCCAGACTCCGCCTGCAAGCCCGTAGTCGCTGTCGTTGGCAACACGCACCGCTTCCTCATCGTCTTGCACGCGGATCACCGCGGCCACGGGCCCGAAGATCTCTTCCCGCGCTATCTGCATATCGTTGCGCACGTTGCCGAACAGCGTCGCCTCGTGGAAGTAGCCTTTGGGCAGACCCTCGGGACGGCCACCACCGCAGAGCAACTCACAGCCGTCATCGAGCGCCGACTTAACGAACCGCTGGGTGTTTTCCAACTGCGGCCCGCTCACCAGCGGGCCCATGTCCGTGGTCATCTCCATCGGGTTGCCGACCTTGATGCTATTGGTAACATCGACCAGCTTACCGACGAACTCATCGTAGACCTTATCGGCGACGAGGATCCGGCTCCCCGCCATGCACACCTGCCCCGAGTGCCAGAACATCCCGAAGGCTGCTCCCCGCGCTGCCGTATCTAGGTCCGCGTCCTCCAACACGATGTCGGCGGACTTCCCGCCCAGCTCCAGCAAGACGGGCGTCAGGTTCTTGGCTGCGGAAGCCATGATCTGCTTCCCGGTGCGCGTGGATCCGGTGAACGAGATCTTGTTGACGTCGGGGTGCGTAACCAGCGCCTCACCCACGGCTGGGTCCGGGCTGGCGATGACATTGAGCACCCCATCCGGCGCGCCCGCTTCGCTGGCAATCTGGCCAAGGAGAAGAGCGAGCACCGGCGCATTGGGTGACGGCTTGAGCACTACGGAGTTGCCCGCCACGAGGGCCGGCCCGACCTTCCAGCAGCTAAGCGCCATTGGCATGTTGAACGGTGTGATCGCCGCCACGACACCAACGGGCTCGCGGCGCACGATGTTCTTGCTCGGCACCGGCGCGAACTCGGTGTGTTCCTCTTCGGTTACCACCTCTTTGGCAAGACCGGCGTAGTAGGAAAGCGCCTGCACTGTTCCCATGATCTCGGCCATGCGCGCCGTGCGCATCGTAGCGCCGCCGTCCCGAACACTGATATTAGCCAGCTCTTCAGTCTTCGCGAGGATCAGGTTCGCCATCTTCGCGAGCACCTCGCCGCGGTCCTGCGGTGTCTTGTTCCGCCATACACCAGCCTCGTGGGCCTTCTTCGCAGCGCTGACGGCGCGATCGACGTCGTCCACGCTCGCCGAGGCGACCTCCGCCCACGGCTCCTCGGTAGCGGGCTCGATGGTCGATGATGTCTTACCGCCGGCCGCCGCCTCTGGGCGTCCGTCGATGAACAATCGATACTCTTCCACGGGGATCCTCTTCCTTAGAACTGGTCCGGCTTTCCCGGTCAGTGCGCGCTAGAGTTGGAGCGACTTGACTTCCAGGTACTCCTCGAGCCCGTACTTGCCCAATTCACGACCGTTCCCGGACTGCTTGTATCCGCCAAACGGGGCCATCAGGTTGAAGCCACCGCCGTTAATCTCCACCTGTCCGGTCCGCATCCTCCGCGCGACGCGCTTCGCCCGCTCCGGGTCGCCCGACCAGACTCCGCCGGCCAGCCCGTAGATAGTGTCGTTGGCGATGCGTATGGCTTCTTCCTCGTCCTGGTAGGGAATGATCGCGAGCACCGGCCCGAATATCTCCTCCTGCGCGATCGTCATGTCGGTGGCGACGTTCGAGAAGACGGTGGGTTGGATGTAGTAGCCCTTGTCCTTGACGGGGTCCAGGCCGCCGGTGACGACCTTCGCACCCTCGTCTATCCCCTTCTGGATGTAGCCGCGCACACGCTCGAATTGTGTACTCGAGACAACAGGCCCGAGACGAGACTCCACAGCGAACGGGTCGCCGGTCGTGTACGTCTGAGCTGCCTTCGCCGCGATCTGCTCGGCCTGCGCCATCTTCTCTTGCGGCACCAGCATGCGCGTGAGCGCGCTGCAAGTTTGCCCCGAGTTCTGGTAGCACTTCGCGACACCGTCTGTGACGGCCCGCTCGAAGTCGGCGTCATCCAGGATTATGTTCGGGGATTTGCCGCCGAGCTCCACCGTGACTCGCTTAACGGTCTGTGCAGCGAGCTCGCTGACCCGCTTGCCAGCTCGGGTGGAGCCGGTGAACGAGACCATATCGATGTCAGGGTGCGACGCTATCGCCTCGCCGACGACGGGACCGTAGCCGGTCACAAGGTTGAAGACACCCGCTGGAAGACCGGCGGCGTCGATCGCCTCAGCCAGTATGAACGCGTTCAGCGGCGCCACTTCGCTGGGCTTCACGATTACCGTACAGCCCGCCGCCAACGCGGGCGCAACCTTGGCCGCTATCTGGTGCAGCGGATAGTTCCACGGTGTGATGCATCCGACCACGCCGACCGGCTCCTTAACCACCAGTGAGTTGCCGATCTGCTCTTCGAACTGCGTCTGCTGGAGGATCGCCGGCATCGACGTAAATGTCATGAACGGCGCGCCCGCTTGGACCATCTTCGAAAGCGTGAACGGCATACCCATCTCGATGGACATGACAGTCGCCAACTCTTCCTGTCTGGCGCCGAGCTGAGCGGTTATCGCCTGCAGGTACTTGGTCCGCTCTTCTACCGTCGTCTGAGACCAGGTTTCGAATGCTGCCCTGGCGGCGATGACGGCGCGGTTGATATCTTCTGGGGTGCCCTCGGGTATCGTGCCAGCCACCTGTTCATTCGCCGGGTTGATGACGTCAATCGTTCCCTTGCCTGCCGGCTCCACCCACTGGCCGTTGATGTAGAACTTGTCGCGGATGATGGCTGAGCCAGCCTCCGGCTTCACTGCTTGCTGCGTCACGTACGGATTCCTCCTTCTTATTTCAAGGCCACCCAGACGGCCTTGTATTCAGTGTACAGGTCTATCGCCTGTCGGCCCAGTTCTCGGCCGAAACCGCTATCTTTGAAGCCGCCCCAGGGCGAGCGAGTATCGGTGGCGCCGTATGTGTTGACCCACACCGTTCCTGCCCGCAGGCGGTGAGCGACATTGTGCGCCTTTCCCACGTCTCGCGTCCAGACGGCTGCGGCAAGGCCGTAGCAGCTCTCGTTGGCCACACGGACGGCATCGTCGGTGTCTTTGACAGGGATAACGGCGGCGACAGGCCCAAATATCTCCTCCTGCGCTATGCGCATCTGGTTGTCGACGCCGCCGAATATCGTTGGCTGAACGAAATATCCGCGGTCGCCGATTCGCTGGCCGCCGGCCACGAGTGAAGCGCCCTCTTGTTTGCCAATGTCGATGTAGCTCATCACCCGATCGAACTGCTCCTCGGAGACGACCGGGCCCATGTATGTCTCGGGATCGAGCGGATCCCCGACACGAATCGAGCGGCTGCGCTTGTCCAGTCCATCAAGGAAGTTGTCGTAAACCTTGTTCTCGACGAGGATCCGCGACCCAGCGCTGCATACTTCCCCCTGATTGAAGAAGACACCGGCGCTTGCGCCGCGGATGGCGGCCTCCAAGTCAGCATCCGCGAGAACGATATTCGGGGACTTACCACCGAGTTCCAGAGATATCTTCTTGAGGCTGCCAGCGGAGGCGCGGACGATGATGCGGCCGACCTCGGGGCTACCGGTGAATGCAATCTTGTCGACATCCGGATGCTCGACAAGCGCTGCGCCAGTCTCTCCGAAACCGGTTACAACGTTGACAACGCCAGGCGGCAGCCCCGCTTCGAGGCAAAGCTCCCCGAGATGCAGAGCCGATAGTGGTGACTGCTCCGCGGGCTTGAGGACCACAGTATTCCCGGTGGCCAACGCCGGTGCCAGCTTCCATGCCGCCATCATCACGGGGAAGTTCCACGGGATGATCTGGCCCACAACACCCACCGGCTGCCGGAGCAGGTACGTGAACATCGACCCGCGCACCGGCACGGTCTCGCCGTGGATCTTGTCCGCCCAACCCGCGTAATACTCAAAGCAGTCCACGGCCGCGGGGATATCGACCCTGAGGCTGTTGGTTACCGGCTTCCCAGCGTCGACGGCGTCGATCTCCGCTAGTTGCTGCGCGTTGTCCTGGACCAGCTGCCCCAGCTTCAGGACGAGCCGGCCGCGGTCGGCAGGATGCATGGTGGACCAGGGCCCGTCCTCAAAGGCGACGCGCGCGGCCTTGACGGCGCGGTCAACGTCTGCGGCGTCGCCCTCGGCCACTCTGGCAACAGGTACGCCCGTCGTCGGGTTGACGCCATCGTAGTACTTGCCGGACGCAGGCTCGACCCACTCCCCGTTTATCAAGAGCGCGGTCGGTTTGTCCGTCGTCGCCGGGACTGCTGTGCTCTGCGCCATGCTTACCTTTCTGAGACCCGGAGGGCTTACGCCTCTACTTATGTACGAGGCAGCACCTCGTGTCAAGCGAGGACGCGCTGGTCAGCCTCCGTGAGCGGACCAACCACCGCGGCCCTGGACGCGTTTTCTTGACGCGTCTTCGCGTGCGCTCGTACACTACGTGTCTGTAGCACCCTGATATGTTTGACTCCCTCACCGACAAACTCCAAGGAGTCTTCCGGCGCATCGGCGGCCACGGTACCATCACCGAGAAGGACCTCGACGAGGCCCTGCGCGAAGTCCGCCTCGCTCTCCTTGAAGCCGACGTTAACTACAAGGTCGTCCGGGACTTCGTCGCCGGCGTTCGCGAGCGCGCGCTCGGGGCGGAGGTGACGAAGAGCCTGACCCCGATGCAGACGATCATCGATATCGTCAACCAGGAGATGATCGAGTTGCTGGGCGGCGGCCAGGCGAAGCTCGAGAAGGCTAAGAACCCGCCGACAGTTATCATGCTGGTGGGCCTGAAGGGCGGCGGGAAGACCACCACCACCGCTAAGCTCGCTCTGCACCTCCGCCGCAACGGCGAGCGGCCTATCATGGTCGACGACCGACCCCGAACGTGTCGCCGCCTCTGAACAGATAGAGTCGTTGGGGAAACAACTTGGCATCCCCACGGTGTCGCTGGGCGCGAACGTGAAGCCGCAGGACGCCGCGAAAAAAGGCCTCGAAGAGGCGAAGAAGGTCGGCTCCTCGGCTGTGCTGATCGATACCACAGGCTACGTGCAGCTCGAAGAAGAAGACCTGAAGGACCTGCAGGGCCTGCACAAGACGCTCGGGCCGACGGAGGTGTTGCTGGTCGCTGATGCCATGACGGGACAGGAGGCTGTTCACGCAGCTGAAGAGTTCAACAAGGCTGTCCCGCTGACGGGCCTGATCCTCACCAAGCTGGACGGCGACGCCCGCGGCGGCGCTGCCCTGTCGATCCGCGCCGTAACCGGCAGTACCGATCAAGTTCGTGGGTATCGGCGAGAAGGCCGACGCGCTGGAGCCCTTCCACCCCGACCGCTTCGCCTCCCGCATCCTCGGCATGGGCGACATGCTCACGCTGATCGAGAAGGCAAAGGAAGAACTGACCGACGAAGACGTCGAGTCGCTCACGGCCCGCATGAAGAAGGGCGAGCTCACGCTGGACGACTTCCTCGAGCAGTACCAGCGGATCAAGCGCATGGGCCCGATCTCCAACCTGCTCGGTATGCTTCCGGGCCTGTCGCAGATCAAGAACCAGCTCAAAGTCGAGGAGATGGACGAGAAGTACTTCGCCCAGGTCGAGGCGGTGATCTACTCGATGACGCAGGAGGAGCGCAAGCACCCCGAGATCATCGACGGCAGCCGGCGCCGCCGCATCGCCATGGGCAGCGGCACAACAGCCGGCGGACGTCAACCGCCTGCTCAAGCAATACCAGGAAGCCAAGAAAATGATCCAGATGATCAGCACCGGCCGCGGCCCCACGACCACGCCGTTCCTCCGGTAGCCGATGAACCCCAAATCCCGTTCGGAGGTGCCAATTGCTACGAATACGCTTGTCCCGGATCGGTAAGAAGAAGCAACCAGCTTATCGCCTCGTGGTCGCCGATCAGCGGGCCCCGCGCGAAGGCGCGTTCCTGAAGATCATCGGACACTACAACCCACTCACCAACCCGGTCACCCTCGTTATCAAGGAAGAGGAGGCTGTCTACTGGCTGCAGAAGGGCGCCCAACCGTCGGACACCGCCGCCAAACTGTTGACGCGCGTCGGCGTGATGGAAAAGGCGGGGAAGGCTCCCGTCAAGTACGAAGGCAAGCAGGTCGAAGCCGCGCCGAAGAAGGGAAAGAAGGGCGCCAGGGCGGAAGCTGCGCCCGCTCCCGCGCCGCCGGCAGCCGAAGCCGAGGAAACAGCCGCCGACGCTGAAGCACCCGAGGCGACTCCCGAGGAACCAGAGCCCGAAGCGGCGGCAGAGACGCTCGCCGAGGAACCAGCCGAAGAAGCACCGGCCGAGTCCGAAGAAAGCGCGGAGTAAGGCGAGATGAAAGAGCTCATCGAATTCATGGCCCGTGCTATCGTCGATAACCCCGACGAGGTCGAAGTCACTGAAGAAGAGGGTGACGACCACATCATCTTTCACCTCAAGGTGGCCGAGGGAGACATGGGGCGCGTCATCGGAAAACAGGGACGCATCGCCAATGCCATGCGCACGCTGCTCAAAGTTGCCGCCATACGGCGCGGCGAACGGGCCGTGCTGGAGATCGGATAGGCCCAGTCGATCCGCAGACCTCGACAATGACCTCTAGCGACATCCCGGACGGGTACGTTGCGGTGGCACGCATCCTGGGCGCCTGGGGGGTGCGGGGAGAAGTCAAGGCGGAGGCGATGGCCCCCGAAGCTGTGCTCGCAAGAGGGCGCGAGGTTACCATCGCTGGACGACAGTCCTCTCTCGAGCGAATCGCCCGCTCGGCGACTCACCTGCGGCTGCTGCTGGCGGGTATCGACTCTCGAGAAGCGGCCGCGTCTCTCCGTGACCAGTTCGTACTGGTCACCGAGGACAGTCTGCCGCCGATGCCCGAAGGGGAGTACTATCGCTTCCAGCTCCTCGGGATGCGCGTCGTAAGCATAGAGGGAGAGTCGCTCGGAGCAATTGAGGACATCTTCTCGACGCCGGAGAACGACGTCTACGTCGTCCGAGGCGATGGGCGAGACATACTCGTGCCCGCCGTCGAGGACGTCGTGCAGCAGATTGATCTTGACGGCGCGCACCATGACGATTGAGGTCATACCAGGCCTCTTGCCGTAGCGTTGGTTAGCTCAACGGCGTCCGATTTGGCGTGGTATAATCCGATTTCAGGTGGGGATATAGCTCAATTGGGAGAGCGCGGCGTTCGCAATGCCGAGGTTGCGGGTTCGAGCCCCGCTATCTCCACCAAATTTCCCTTGTCTGAGGCACGACATCCTGAGGAGCCCCGGTAGCTCAGTAGGATAGAGCAACGGTTTCCTAAACCGTGGGTCGGGGGTTCGAGTCCCTCCCGGGGCGCCACTATTCAGATACGAAATGGCGTCTGTCGCCACGCCTCTTCCTACGATCTTGCGTGGCGTTGACAGCCAAATTGACAGCCAATCATTTCAGCGAACGTCTTGGGTCGTTCTTGACTGTGACGTTGGGCGCAATTACGGAGCGAGATTGCGCCCGCTATTCATCCTTAGCTGCAGCACTAAGCCCGTGAGTGAATGACTGGCCGCGACGGGCGCGAGCCGCACGTCCCGGTTCCAGTTGTGGCTGGGTACGGACCTCAGCGTCACTGAGTCGTGTCGCAGACGTGGGCGTATAGTAGAGTCCAGCCCTCGAATTGCGATAATTGTTGTCTCTTGATCGGAATTAAACCGCCCAACGCGTGGGGGGAAGTTTAGTCTTAACAAGGAGGATGTATGACTTCATCAGCCCAGACAATTGATGAAGGGAAATTGCAGGCTTTCATGGTGAAGGCCGTAGGCGACATGGGAGCTGCCGCCACATGCGCGACAATACTGCTGGGCGAGAAGCTCGGCCTGTACCGGGCAATGGCCAGCGCCGGGCCGCTCACCCCTGCGCAGCTGTCGCAGAAGACTAGGACAAACGAACGGTTGGTCCACGAGTGGCTGAACGCGCAGGCCGCCGCGGGCTATCTGGTCTACAACAACGGTGCCTACGAACTACCGGCTGAGCACGCCATGGCGCTCGCTGACGAAGACAGCCCTGTGTTCATCGCCGGTGCGTTCGACGTGCTGGCGGCGATGTTCGCATCAGACGATAAGCTGGCTGAGGGCTTTCGGAACGGCAAGGGCCTCGGCTGGAACCAGCAGGCGCCGCGCCTGTTCCTCGGCACGGAGCGCTTCTTCCGGCCCGGATACAAGACATTTCTCACCACCGCCTGGATCCCCGCGCTTGACGGCGTGGATGGGAAGTTGAAGGAGGGAGCGAAGGTCGCGGACGTAGGCTGCGGCCACGGCGCTTCAACGGTCGTGATGGCGCAGGCGTACCCGAAGTCCAAGTTCTACGGCTTCGATTACCATGAAGGCTCGATCAAGACGGCGAAGGAACGCGCGAAGGCGGCCGGTGTTGATGATCGTGTCATTTTCCATGTCGCCGAAGCCAAGAGTTATCAGGAGAAGGATTTCGACCTGATCTGCTTCTT
Organism: uncultured Chloroflexia bacterium; assembly: GCA_963717065.1. Lineage (GTDB taxonomy): Bacteria > Chloroflexota > Dehalococcoidia > SM23-28-2 > RBG-16-64-32 > CAVQVC01. Next base: position 1,266,848 of record CAVQVC010000001.1, read on the forward strand.
CGACTGCCTGCATGATATGGGCGATCCAATCGGCGCGGCGAAGCACGCTCGACAGGCACTGAAGCCCGGCGGCACGATCCTACTGCTGGAGCCGATTGCCGCGGACACGCTGGAGGAAAGCCTGAAGAGCCCAACCGCGCCGATGTTCTTCGCCGCCTCTACAATGGTCTGCACGCCCAACGCCGTGAACCAAGGTGGAGAGCCGGCACTGGGAGCGCAGGCAGGCGAGAAGCGGCTGAGTGACGTGTTCCGGCAGGCCGGGTTCACGAGATTCCGGCGCGCGACAGAGACGCCCTTCAACTTGGTGCTGGAGGCTCGGCCGTAGCGCATCGAAATCACCCGGCAGCCGAAGTCTCAACTTCAGCCTGCTGAGCAGAATATTTGATACTAGTCCTAGCCCAACACGAGGAGTGAACTAGGAAGCGCCGCCGTTAATCTCTAGGCTCGAACGCCGGCATTCGGTAACACTAACGCCAGTTAGAGTTAGTGCGCAGAGTTGACCATAGTGGACGGGGGCGTAGACGTATGGGCATCCTTGGCGACGCCTCCAACGCGGCACGAGTCTCAAGAGCGCTCCAACGGCCCCAAATGGCGAACCTAAGAGCCCGGTAGGGGGGGTGAGATTCGTCGCTCCTTAGCCCATGCTGGTGCGAAGCAGTGCGGCAGGAACGTTTACGGCACAAGAAGCCAAGGAGCCCGTCCTGCTTTGGCGGCAACTGCTCACTTGGCAACCGAGGACGGGCTCCGTTGATTGACCCCCTAGGGAGGGGCGGTGGTTCGCGGTTACGATGATGGCTCAGTCTCTGCGGGTTTTCAAGCGGCTGCGCGTATCAAGCGCATAACAAAATGGGGCAACAAGAACCTAAGTAGAAGCCCATCCGCCTATGGGGGGTTTTGGCTCCTTTCGTAGAGAGCCAGGGCGGATGGGCGACACCCCCTAGGCACGCTCCGGCAGGTATTCGGAGCGCGCAGCCGATGGTACGCCTGGGAGTCAGGGTTGTCAACCCGAGAGGCGGAAGACAAGAAGCCCATCCGGGGCACAGAGGGAAAACACTGGGGGTGTCGGCCAAGCGCCCGGGATGGGCTCCTGCCATCCCGCGTGGATGCTAGGCAGGGGGGAGGACTGATGTCAATGAATCCGAAAGAGAAGAAGCCCATCTGGCGGGGCTGCCGCTTTCCCCTAGCAGATGGGCTTTGCACCCCGATTCCCCCGATGGACCGCTCCAGTTGAGAGATGCGGTGCCGATGCTACGCCTGGGGGTGAGCACCGTCAATGCAGGAAACATTTCACAGTGAGGACGATCTGATGGGTAGAGGACCGCCGCCGAAACCGAGCGCGCTGAAGGTGCTCCAGGGCAATCCTGGCAAGCGCGGGTTGAACAACGAGGAGCCAACCCCACCTCCGAGGAAGGTGACGCCGCCTCCGTGGTTGACGAGAAGTCGACGAACGGGCGGAAGTGGATCGCGTGGGTCGGGGGTTCGAGTCCCTCCCCGGGGCGCCATTTTTACGCGGACAGGCGTTGCGAGATCGGTTCAGCCCGGCTGCTGAGCCAACGCGACGGCGCCGAGGCGGATGCACTCAACGCAGAGACGATACCCTTTGTCGCCGTCGCGGCGGTCGTGTAGCGAGATGCCTCGGCCCGGGAAGCAGCGGTCGTTATCGTGATAGACGCGGTGGGCTTCCGGCTTCGCCGCTTCATGCACCGAGTAGAACGCGGGCACTTTGGCCATGTGGGGAACTCCTTCAAATCTGCTTCGAGTATACTCCGTCCCCACGGCCGTGCCGCGAACGGGATAGAGTTTCGAGTCCCCAACGCCAGGGCAACGGGCAAGATACGATGGTGATGATGACCCGCGTTCGCACTCCCCAAGTTGTCGTCCTCAAGAAGAACCTCGCGCGCTCGATTCGCCGGGGTCACCCCTGGATCTATCGAGATGCTCTGACGGAACGCGACACCCCGGCGAACGGCGCAGTCGTCGAAGTGCGCACGCGAGATGGCAGGGCGCTGGCGCGGGGGTTTTGGGACGCGGGTTCAGCGATCGCGGTACGGGTGCTGGAGTCGGGCGGGCCGGGACACCGGTTCGCGGACGCGCGAGCGCTGGTGCCCGAGCGGCTGCGGGCGGCCCTCGAGCGGCGGTTGGCGCGACTGGACCTCGCCCACACAAACGCGTTCCGGTGGGTGCACGGCGAGGGCGACTTTCTCCCCGGCATGCACGCCGATCTCTACGCCGGCACGGTCGTCCTGCGTTTCGACGGCGAGGGGGCTCGTGCTTTCTACGAGCCGATTGAGCCGCGCCTGCGCGAGGCCGCTCAATCTCTGATACCGATCCGGGCGGTGATCGACCGGGCGTCGGCTAAGTCGGGCGAGCGGCCCGACCGACAGGAAGTCCTCGAAAATGGTCTCCGCTTCGAGGTGGACGTGACACACGGACAGAAGGGCGGCCTGTTCCTTGACCAGCGCGACAACCGGCAGCGGGTATCGGAACTGGCGAACGGCAAGTCGGTGCTGAACCTCTTCGGGTATACGGGCGGATTCTCCATATACGCGGCGGCCGCGGGCGCGCGGAGGACGGACACAGTGGACCTGGCGAAGCCGGCGATTGAGGCAGCGCAGCGCAACTTCGCGCTCAACGGGGTGTCGCTGGAGAACGCCGGCTTCCACGCAACGGACGCCTTCGCGTTCCTGGCCGACGCCGCCGCGCGCGGCGATCAATGGGAGATCGTGGTCTCCGATCCGCCAAGCTTCGCGCCGAAGAAAGAGGCGCTGCCAGCCGCCCGGCTGGCGTATCAGCGGCTGCACAGGTTGGCGGCGTCGGTAGTTGCCCCCGGTGGGCTTTTGTGCGCGGGTTCATGTTCCAGCCACCTCACCAAAGAGGAGTTCCTGAAGAGCATCGCGGCCGGGGCGCGCCAGGCCGGCCGGCGCTGGGTCTTCGAGTCGCTACACGGAGCTGGATTCGACCACCCGGTACTTGCTGCGTTCCCTGAGGGCGACTACCTGAAGTTCGCCATCGGTCGCGTGCTCAGCAGCAGTGCGACCCGGCCGTCATCGCCGGTACAGGCCCTCCGCAAGAGCAGATCTAGTCGATCGGAGCGTCTCCGCGGTAACGGATTTGGTCTGCCGACGGGCGCGTGAACACGTATACGATCGTCGTCAGGATCGGGAAGATGAATATGAACACCGTCCAGAGCACCGCGGCCATGGTGCTCATGTCAGTCCTCCGCCAGACATCGAAGAGGGTGAGTACCCAGATCGCGATGATCCCGATGACCATCCAGGACGTGATCAGGCCCCACCAGGGCAGCTCCGCCAGGAGACCGATAACCAGCACAGCAACGACCAGCGCCACAATCATGAGTCCGAACAGACCTAACCAGCGCAACATTAGCGAAACCTCCCTTTTCTGTGGACGCAAGAATATCACGCCGGGCTGGTTCCTTGCAGGGAGGGGGGAGTCGGATGGGGCACGCTGGGATAAAATAGTCGCCACCTCAAGAGTCCTGATCGTCAGGGAGGTAATTGAATGAAGATTGGCGTTAAGATCGGACCGGCACTCGACAGGAGCGTGGCAGATGCGGCCAGGAAAGCAGAGGCGCTTGGGTTCGACTCCGTCTGGGTCAGCGAACGCGTCGCCGTCCCCCTCGACAAGCCGCACCCCTACGACCCGATGGTGGACCCCTGGGTGGCGTTGGGCTTCGTAGCGGCAGTGACGGAGCGCGTGCAACTGGGAACAAGCGTCAGCCAGATAGCGCTGCGCCCGCCGGTCATCATGGCCCGCGAGCTGGCCACGCTGGATCGCCTGTCGGGAGGGCGCGCAATCGTCGGCGCCGGCGCTGGCTGGGTCGAGGAGGAGTTCACGTCAACCGGAGTGGAATTCGCAACGCGCGGTGGCCGCCTCAACGAGTTCATCCCGCTGCTCAAGCACCTCTGGACCACGCCCGAAGAGCCGTGGCAGGGGAAGCACTTCACGATACCGGCGGTAGGTCTCGTGAAGCCATTGACGCCCGGGGGCCCGCCGATCTACCTGGGGGCCGGAGGGCCTCCAGGACTGCGACGGGCGGCCAAATACGGAGATGGGTTCATCGCCGTGTCGGTGCCACCCGCGAGCCTCGGGAACCTGCGCGAAAGGCTCCTGGAGATGCGCGCCGAGTTCGGCCGCGAAGGCCCCTTTCCATTCTACGCGCAGACCGCACCCCCGGGAACCGAGGATGAGGCCCGCTCGCTGATCCGTGACCACGCCGCGGTAGGCACGGATGGCATCATCCTCGCCGCGCAGGGCTCGGTCTCCGCTATCGACTTCCTCGCGCGGGAAGACATCGCCGGTGTCGTTATCGAGGCCGCGCACTCATCCTAGACGCCGAAGACCGCTTTGACGAGCAAGCGGGCGGAGAGACCGAAAAGCGCAATGCTCAGCAGAAATAGGATCTGGCGCGGGCGCAGGTGGTGGGCAATTCGCGCGCCGAGCTGAGCGCCCGGGATAGTGCCGGCGCCGATCGCCAGCGCCTTGGTCAGGCCTCCACCGGCCAGGGTGCCGGTCGACAGGTGTACAGCGGTGGCACCGCCGCTCATGAAGGCGAGTACAAAGTGCGAAGTCGCGACCGCGATTTCTACGGGGAAATGCAGCCAGACTATCATTGCGGGGACATGGATGGCTCCGCCACCGATGCCGAGGAGACTGGAAAGGAATCCAACCCCCACGCTCAAGAGCAGACCGTGGTGCAATCGATATCCGTAGCGGTAGGTACGGCCTCCCATTTCCATCGACCGGTGGATCACCCCAGCGCCCCTGAGAGGCTCGCGAATGGCCTTCGGACCCCCCCGCAGCGATAGGAAAGCCAGTCCCAACAGGACGAATGAGAAGATGAACAGGAAGAGGCGCTCAGGTATGTATTGCACGATGATCGCGCCCGCGATCACGCCGGGAGCCGACGCTGCTGCGAAAATGATGCCTGTCTGGTAGTCGATGCGGCCCTGGCGAGCATACGCGATTGAACCGGAGACCGTATTCGCGCAGACGACGGCCAACGAGATGGAAGTCACCTGCTCGGGGGAATAGTCCGGGTAGACGAACAGCAGAACCGGCACGAGGACAAAACCGCCACCGAGACCAATGATCGTCCCGTAGGTGCCCACGGCGAAGCCGAGGACAACCAGAGCGACGAGTTCAAGCTCCAAGCTTAGCTCTCAAGACGCCCGTGAGTATCGCTCCCTTGCTGGCTCTCGGAAATTGTGCCGGTCTATACTGACGTATGCCGCACGCTTATCGCGATTATGGCTGAAGACACGCTTACAGGCCGCGCGGAGGACACTCGGAACGGCCTCTCCTCGACGCGGCTTGTTTCACTACTCGCCCGGCACCGTGCCCTCATCGTCTCCTTGGCTTTCTTCGTCGTATCGTTCGCCGTCTTTCGCCTGCTCGGGGCCCCTACAACTCCCTTCAACAACTTCGTTAGACAGGCCGACGCATTCCTCCATGGACGCGCCGATATAGCCGACGGCGCCGCGCTCACATACATCGAGTTTGGCATCCGCAACGGATCGTATTACGTCATTCCGCCGCCGTGGCCGGCGATCATCATCCTCCCAGGCGTGGCGGTCTGGGGGCTGGCTCTCAACCAGACGCTCGTGTCCGCTGTCTTCGGCGCCATCACCTCGTCCACCGTTTACAACGTGACTCGCGGCCTCACGCAGCGCCTCTCCACGCAGGTCTGGCTCACCGTGCTGGCGATTTTCGGAACCGTCTTCTGGTACGCCGCCGCCAACGGTGGCGTCTGGTTCTTCTCGCACACCGTTGCCGTGCTCTTCCTCTTCTTCGCCATCTATTTCACCCTGGCCCGCCGAAACCCGCTGATGGCAGGCCTCTGCCTGGGGGCCGCCTACTGGACGCGACAGCCCACGATACTCACGTTCCCATTCTTCCTGATCATGTTCTCGGATGACTGGCTGCGCTGGGACAGGAACCGGCCGCTGTTGGAGAGAGTCAACTGGAAGCCCCTGCTCCTTCTCGGCGGCGGCCTCGGCGTATTCGTGTTGTTGAGCTTCGTCTTCAACTACATACGCTGGGGCACTCCTCTCGATGCCAGCCAGCACCACCTACCGGCCAGCGTCCTGGCACAACCGTGGTTCAATCACGGCCCCTTCGACATCCGTTACATCTCGCGCCATGTGGTGGTGTTCTTTGAAGGGACGCCGGTCGTCCGATCTGAGGAGCCGTACGTGCTGAGCAATATCGGCGGGTCCGCGTTATGGCTCACGACGCCGGCCTTTTTCTACGCCCTCTTCTACGGGTACAGGGACAAGCGTTTGCTCATCGCGGGCCTGGTGCTCCTCGGTATGGCCGTGGCCATCGTCGTCTCGCGGGCGGTCTCAGGACTCTGGGACTCAGACTGGCACACCTACCAGTTCCCGCGGCACATCAACATCATTCCGTTCTACATTCTCATCGGCGCGGCTTTGTGGTTCGGGCGGAAGGACAAGTTCGTGATGGCCTGTTGGGCCGCGATTCTCCCAACCGCGCTCATGCTCTTCACTTTCGCCGGCACGGGCTTCGCCCAGTTCGGATACCGGTTCAGCCTGGACTTCATGCCGTTCCTCTTCCTCCTGACCGCCTACGCCATGGGGCCGGACCTCAAGTGGCACCACAAGACGCTTATCATGCTCAGCGTGCTCCTCAATTTTTGGGGCATACTCTGGATCTATCAGTTCGAACCTAACCATGCGTTTGGCATAGAGTTCTGGCAGAGCTACTGATGACAACCCTCTCCATCGTCATCCCCACTCGCAACGAGGCCGCGAATGCGCCCACCCTAGTCTCTCAGCTCTCGAGCGTGCTCGCCGACATCAAGTCCGAGGTCATTTTCGTTGACGACAGCGACGACGACACGCCATCCGTCCTTGAGCGCGCAGAAACATCCGCGGGCCTGCGTCTGAAGGTCATCCACCGCGAGGGCGATGCGCGCAGGGGCGGGCTGTCGACCGCCGTCGTGGAAGGAATACGCGCCGCCGACGGTCAGTACGTCCTGATCATGGACGCCGACCTCCAGCACCCCACCGATATGATCCCCCTCCTCCTCCAGAGGGCTCAGGACGCCGACGCCGACATCGTGATCGCCAGCCGCAACGTCCCCGGCGGCAGCGACGCCGGGCTGGCCGGCACTGGCCGCCGCGCCATCTCCTGGGGCGCGAAATCATTCGTCAAGGTGATGTTCTTCCGCACCCTCCGGCCCGTCACCGACCCCCTCTCCGGCTTCTTCATCGCTAAGCGGGATATTTTGATCGACGCCTCCCTGCGACCGATCGGGTTCAAGATCCTCCTGGATATCCTCGTGCGCGCCGACCATTCCCGGGTCGAAGAGCTGCCTCTCCGCTTCGCGCCTAGGGCGGGCGGGTCCAGCAAGGCCACGATGGGCCAGGGCAAGGACTTCCTTGCGCACGTGTTCACCCTTTTCTGGGACCGCTGGACGAACACCGAGGTCAGACGAAGGCGAGGCACCTTGCGGCGCCAGCGGCGGGCCTGAACCTAGGCGGGTGCGATCTTCACTGCCCGCACCATCCCGAGCAGCAACAGCTTATTCTTGACGATGCGGAAGCCGGTGGCTGTAATCAGTTCATCGAGAGACTCGCCGCTGAAGTCCTGGACGTGCGCGTGTCGCCAGACCTTCCCTTTTCCAAACCGCGTCCAGAAGAACCAGATGAACTTGAACAGCGGCGTTTCACGCGGGACGGCGACAACCCCATAGCCGTCGCCCGCCAGGCAGCGCCGCATTTCCGCGAAGAGCCGCTCCGGCCGCTCCACGTGCTCCAGCACTTCGGAGCAAAATACGGCGTCGAAGACGCCGTCCCGGAAGGGCAGCCCCTCCCCGTCGCCCACGAGCCCGTCGAAGTCCGGACGCTTTCCCACCGTATAGGCCACCGCATCGGCAGAAAGGTCGAGCGCAACGACCCGCCCCGGCCTCGCCTTGTCCGCGAGGCGCTCGAGTAGCGTGCCGCCGTCGCAGCCCACGTCGAGAATGGCGCCATCGGTCTCCTTTACCAGTTCGCAGAGGGCGTTGAACCGCCGGTTGTGGTACACGCGCTGGATGGGGTTTGTCTTCAGCGACCTGTCGTAGTAGTCAGGCGGGACGTCGTCGTGGATTTCCTTGAGTGATTTATGGTCGTGGTCGTGCATGCAGCAGGATCAGCCGGCGTCCGCCGCACCCGGCGCCTGCTTGTGCGCCCGCCAGATCAGGTGGTTGCTGAAGAACCAGTTGAGCATGAACGCCGCCAGCACTCCGATCGGAGTGCTGATGTACGGGCTGATTCCCAGCAGAGGTGTGAGCAAGTTCACCGTCGCGACGGTCACTATCGTGCCCAAAATCGACGCGCCGTTGAGCTGGATGAAGCGCCAGAAGATGTTTCCCCGCCTCGGCCGGTCGGCGAACGTCCAGTGCTCGTACGCGAAGAACTTGAAGGCTATCGCCGCCTCCACCGAGAGTACCGAAGCCACGAACAGGCGGATGTCGGGATGCTCAACACCCGCGATGCCAGCCTCCACTTCCTTGTCCGGGAGGAACCAGAAGAGCGGCGTGTCGTAGACGAGGAAGAGCGCGACCTCGTTGACCACGAAAGCCAGCAGCCCCACCACCAGGAAGCTGAAGAACGTGAACGGGATCCCCAGGACGCGCTGATCCGCACGTCCTGAGGGCGACGGTGGTCCTGATTCTGCTTGCGTAGCGTCTGCCAGGGACATCGCGTTCCATTGTAGCCGACCCGCGCGCGGCGGGCGTATACTGGCGGCGCGATGGCCGTCGTCACACTACCTTACGGCAGCTCAACCGTTCAGGCTGAACTACCGGAGCGCGCGCAGCTGATCGGCGGCGCTGACCCATCCGGCCGCTCCGGGCAACGGTTGACACCCGTCCCCGACCAGGAGACGGCCGTGCGAGAGGCCCTCGCGGACCCGCTCGGCATGCCGCGTGTGGGTGAGCTGGTCAAGCCGGGAGGCAGGGTGCTGATCGCGTTCGACGACCCGACCGCCCCTTCGTTTGGTCCTGTGCGCCAACTTGCCATCGAGGCCGTGCTGGAAGAGCTCCGTGATGCGGGTGTGCCCGAGGAGAACGTGACCCTCCTCTGCGCTAATGCATTGCACCGGCGTTTTCCGCACGACGAACTGGCGCGCATCATCGGCCAGGACCTCGTCGACCGCTTCGGCGAGCGGCTCATCTGCCACGATGCCGAGGACCCGGCGAACATCGTCAACCTCGGGAAGACGGAATCAGGGTATGACGTCGAGCTGCACCGGTTGGCAGTGGAGTCCGACCTCACGGTTTATGTCAACGCCGCCTGCCACCTGGGTTTTAACGGCGGCTGGAAGTCGGTGTCGGTGGGCCTTTCGACGTGGAAGTGCATCGCGCACACGCACACGCCGGATGGGATGTCGATGTCGGTGCGTGACAACCGCATGCACAAAGTATTCGAAGAGCAGGGCCACTACGCCGAGGAGAAGCTGGGCAAGAAGTTCTTCAAGTTCGAGACGGTGCTCGCCAGCCCGGCGGCGATCGGCGCCTGCTGCGCCGGCGGCATCGACGAGTGCCGGGAGGCGGCGTTGGAGCTGCTGGGCTCGATGCACGCGCCACGGCGTTCGCAGGGCGAGCCAGCGGACATCGTCGTTTACGGGGTGCCGGACTGGAGCCCGTACGCGACGTTCGCAACGATGAACCCGATCTTGACGCTGGTGTCGTCGGCGCTGGGGTACCTGGGCGGCTACATCGAGGCGCTGGGGAAGCCGGGATGCTCAGTGATACTGGCGACGCCGTGCCCGGAGCAGTGGGACATGGAGCACCATCCTTCGTACAAGGAGGTCTGGGAACGCGTCCTACCCGCCACCCGCGACCCCTACGAGATCACCGCCCGCTTCGGCGACCAGTTCGCCACCCACGCCGGCTACATCGAGCGGTATCGGCACGGGTACGCGTTCCACCCGGTGCACGGCATCCTGGCCACGCACCCGCTGAAGCGCCTCAAGCACGCCGCCCGCGTCTACGTAGCCGGCGCGGAGGACCCGGAGGTGCCGAAGCACCTCGGCTTCATCCCGACACGCACGGTGGAAGAAGCGATCGCCGAGGCCGAGCGCATCCACGGGCCGGACGCGACGATCGCCTGCGTGCGCACACCGCAGGGGGTGTGAGGGGCTCTACCCCCGCTTCGCCCAAAACGCTTCCAGCGCCTCCGCCGCGCGGTCCGGCGCCTGCACAGGCCACCAGTGGCTGACGTCCTCCAGCACCACCATCTCGGCCTTCGTGCGCTTCGCCATCCTCTGCGCGTATTCGAGGCCCATATAGGGGTCCTTCCCACCCCAGATCAATAGCCCGGGCCGCTCTACCTTGTCCAGGTCCGGTCCCCACTCCTCGCCCACTTTGACCGCGGAGCGATACAACGGCAGGACCGACGACTTCATTCGCTCGTCAATCCGTTCTGCCATCGCCCGCGCCGTCGGCTCCGAGACGCCCTCGCCGGTGAATGCGGCGACCATAGCGTCAGTCGTGAACCCCGCCATCACCTGCTCGCCCAGGCCGGGCGTCTGCCACATCTGCGCGATGTTGTGCCAGACATAGGTCTCGTCGATCGCACCCCCGCCGGCCGCCCAGGTGCGCACGAGGTCGGGACGGACTGAGACCAGGCGCTCCGTCAGCAGCGCCCCCCAGTCGTGCCCCACGATATCGACGGGCTCTCCCACCTTCTCCACCTCCCCAATCAGCCAGCCGAGGTACGCCTCTTTAGTGCAGTCGAATCCCTCCGGCACGTCTGTGCTAAAGCCGGGCATATCGACAGCCATCGTGTCCTTGCGGGAGAGGCGCGAGCGGATGTCGTCCCAGATGTGGTGCGTCTCAGGGACGCCGTGGACGAAGAGTGCGGGCATGGCAGGTTCTCCTTTTTCGATAGGTGGTGCCGCCGCTCATCCTACGAGAACGTCTGGATGAGCGGAAGACCCTGCTTGCGAGACTGATCGGACGCCATGGCTGTCACCCATTGTTTACCCGCTCTCCAGCCGCAGTGGGTAACGAGGTTTTTGCCTTGAATCTCATTAATTTCGGACACCAACTCAACTCAACTGAAAGCGCCCGACTTGGTTACCGAATTAGACACGCTTTACGTGCCTCAGGACGAGCGCGGCCTGCGGCGAATACAAAAGAAGGTCGAAGACGTAGACCGCCGTTCCCGCACCTGGGCCACGGCCGTCGTCGACCTGCTGCCCAAGGGTCTTCTGATGCTCGAGGAGGAGAACGCCCTCCTGGCTCTCTTCCTCGCCCAGCAGCGCCGGCTCAACGCGCAGATCGACGTGAACCTACCGAAGGAGGAGACTCCGCTTACTGCGCTGTCCCGCGTCATCCCGTTCCTCACGAGCCCGGACGAGCAGCGAGACACTGCACTGGCCGCGCATCGGATAGTAGCCGCGCGCATCGAGTCTGACATCGATCGCTCCTTCGTTACTTTCTGCGAGGTGCGAGGGATCGACACGACATGCGAAGCCGCGATCGACTGGCGGGTGGCCGTGCGCTATCTGGCGCAGGAAGTGCACCGCCTGGCCTGCCAGATCGACATCCGCAAAGAGTACTACACCTCGCCGCACCGCTTCGAAATCGCACTGCGGACCAGAGACCTCGCCGCGGACATCGTCACCCGTCGCGAAATCATGCTCGACGGCGTGACGCTCTCAACTCTCGAATCTGACCACGAGCCGGAACCGGCCGAGACCGCCAGCCAGTAACTCGGCGCAAACAGGTCGGCCGCCGAACCGTGCGCGACACGGGCCGACATCCGTATACTCCCTGTCATGCGGCACCCGCTTGTGATCTCCCACGCTGCCTGCGGCGGCCATGCCCCGCCGAACACACTGGCCGGTATCCGCAAGGCGATCGAACTCGGGTCCGACGCCATTGAGATTGACGTCCAGGCCAGCGCCGACGGCGTCCCGGTACTGATGCACGACCTGACGGTTGATCGGACCACCAACGGCACCGGCGCCGTCGCCTCGCTGACCCTGGAGGAACTCCGCGCCCTAGACGCCGGCGGCGAGCCCGTGCCAACACTGGCCGAGGTGCTCGACCTTACGCGCGGACGGGTGCTCCTCGTCATCGAGATCAAGCAGCTGGGTATCGAGGAGCGCATCGTCGACGTGGTGCGTGGCGCCAACGCTCTCGGCGACGTCATGGCCTGGTCGTTCTTCCCGGAGGCACTCGGGGCATGAGGCGCGTCGAACCCCGAATTCCCTGCGCGCTCCTGGTGTCGCCACAATCCCTGCCGAAGTGGCCGGAGGTGCGGGAGACGGCACTGCGCCTCGGCCTGCAGGGCGTCAGCGTCTTCCACGCGCGCATCGATGAGCGCACGGCACTGGACTGCCAGCGCTGCGGTCTTGCGCTCTTCACCTGGACTCCCGACGAAAACGCCGACATCGGAGCGCTTGCTCGACATCGGGGTCGACGGCGTTTGCACCAACTACCCCGATCGAGCCGTCGCCTTGCTCGCCGGCATCTAGCCGGGCCTCGCGCAACCCATCCCGATCCCGGAAGCGGCTGCTATACTGAATTGGCCGCGCAGGGGCGTAGCTCAGCTGGAAGAGCAGCGGTCTCCAAAACCGCAGGTCGGGGGTTCGAATCCCTCCGCCCCTGCCAGACTTCGATCTCCGAGATCAGTCCTTTGGAAGGCCGAGTATTCGCTCGGCGATGATGTTCTTCTGGATGTTCGGGGTGCCGCCGCCAATAACCACGTTGGGCCAGTCCAGAGCCCCGCTCGGCACCTTGAAGTCTTCGCCTCCCATTTCGGTGGCCTTGCCGGCGTACTGACTCGCGCTGCCCTTGATCGCAAGCGCCAGGTCGCCGAGCTCGATGGCCAGGAACGCGCGGTGGAGCTTGTTGATGGAGGTCTCACTGCTCAGCGGCTCGCCCTTGAGCTGTTTCGTGAGGAAGCGCTGGCCGTTGAGCCGCATACCCTCGATGATCGTGTCGGCGCGTGCCAGGCGCCGCCGGATGGACGGCTGATCGGTCGCCGGCCCTCCGTCCACGTTCGTTGACTTCGCGGTCTCGACCAGTTCCTTCAGGTCGCTGATCAGGCCTGCAACCTCCGAGATGCCAGACCGCTCGTGCGCCAGCGCTGACACCGTGACGGCCCAACCTTTGCCCTCGTCGCCCAGCCGGTTCTTCATCGGGACGCGGACATCCTCGAAGAACACCTCCGCGAAGTGGGAGCTTCCAGCCATGTTCTTGATCGGGCGGACGGTGATCCCTGGGGCGTCCATCTCGACGAGTAGGCAGGTGATGCCCTCGTGCTTGTCCTCGACGCCAAAGTCGGTTCGGGTGAGGAGGATCATCCACTTGGACCACATAGCGAGCGACGTCCAGATCTTCTGACCGTTGACGACGTAGTCGTCGCCATCGCGCACGGCTTTGCACTGTAGCGAGGCGAGGTCGCTGCCAAAACCGGGCTCCGAATAACCAGTGCACCACTGGTACCCGCTGTCGAGGATTTCCGGCAGGAACTTCTGCTTCTGCTCCTCGGTACCGTACTCGATGATAGCCGGTCCGACCCACTGGAGGCCCATCATGCAAAGGCCAAGAGGGGGAGCGCCCGCCTTCGCCATCTCCTCCTTGAGGATCACCTGCTCCATGATCCCGCCACCGCCGCCGCCATACTCGCGCGGCCAGTTGAACCCCACCCATCGCTTCTCGCGCACAGCCTTCAGCCAATTGCCGAGGAATGCAGAGTCCTTGCGCGCCTCGGGTGACAGGTGCTCCTGTATGAAGCCTCTCACTTCATCGCGAAACGCCTCCTCTTGAGGGGTCAGGGTGAAGTCCATTAGTAACCTCCCAGGCTGGCAACTCGCCCGTAATGGTAATCCGCGTTTCCGAATGCAGGAAGCGCCCACTTGGAGCGCTTGAGATACAGCTGAATGTCGTATTCGGCGGTGAATCCGATGGCGCCGTGCAAGCCTACCGCGTCCACGCCGATGCGCGTGAATGCCTCGCCCGCATACGCCTTGGCGCGCGCGACGGCGAGGGGTAGTTCCTTGGGGCTCTCTTCGACGCACCAGGCGGCGTAGTAGAGTAGCGAACGGCTCGTTTCGACGTCGACATATATTTCGGCGAGGGGGTGCTTAACGCCCTGGTACTTGCCGATGGGCGCGCCGAACTGGATGCGGCTCTTCGCGTAGTCCGCCGTGATCTGGAGTGCGCGGTCCATCGCTCCGATCATCTCAGCCGTAACCGCGACTGTGCCGAGATCGAGGATCCGCAAGAGTGCGTCAGCGCTACCGTCGCCGTTGGGCAGGACATCCTCCTCGGCAACAAGTACGTTTTCGAGGACAAGGTCTCCCATCCGCTTGGTCTGGTCCATGGTGGGACGACTTTGCTGCACCACGCCTTCTGCGCCGGACTGGATCAGTACGAATCGAATCCCGTTGCCGACGCGGACCGGAACCACGAACAGTGTCGCGACGCCCACATCCGGAACGAACCGTTTGACGCCGTTGAGCCTGAGTCCCACGCCTTCGGTCACGCCTGCAAGCTGAACACCTTCTGGCCCCAGAACATCGCTATCCTCAAGCACCGCGACTGCGCCGACACGGCTGCCATCCGCCAGCAACGGGAGAATGCGATCCTTCTGCTGCTCGCTCCCGAACTCCGAAATCGCTGCGGCGGCCAGAGAAGTGGAGATCAAGGGGGACGGGAGGAGGCTTCGGCCGGTCTCTTCGAGCAGCACCGCCAGGTCCACCCACCCTAGACCAGCGCCGCCATGGGCTTCATCTATGACCAGGCCCAGCCATCCCAGTTCAGCCATTCCTGACCAGATATCGGGATCAAAACCCTCCGGGGACTCCATCACGTCGCGAACCTTCGACATTGGGACGCGCTCGTCGAGGAATCGCCTCGCCACATTGCGCAGTATCTGTTGCTCTTCCGTTAGTCCAAAGTTCATTCAGCTCTCCGTTGGTTGAGCCCTCACTGCTCGAGTTCGAGGGAGATCGCACCCCTCAGGATAGGGTAACCCGCGTAACGCGGGCAACGATCTGCGCCGGCCACGACCTGGACGCTTCGCAGACCCTACGGGCGCATCCCTCTCGCCTTGGGACCGCGCCCTTCCGCCGCAACGATCTCCTGAGCGCGCCGGGCAAACTCAATCAATAGCGGGCGCGTGTCACGAGGATCGATGATCTCCTCGATGCCGAACGCCTCCGCGGTCAGGATCGGGTCACGCAACGAAGCCAGTTTCTCTTCCAGTTCTTCGCGAAGGGCTTGCGGATCATCAGCCTCCTGGAGCTGTCGCTTGTAGGCTGCCTCTACCCCGCCCTCAATGGGTAGGGAACCCCACTCGCCCGACGGCCACGCATAGCGAGGACTGGATCGTGTGTGGTTCGAATGGCCTGCCCCAGCAACCCCGAACGCCTTCCGAATGATGATCGAGCACCACGGATTCGTTGCCTGATAGACCGCCGCCAGCGCCCGCACTCCCTTCCGGATCGTTCCCTGCCTCTCCGCGCTCTCCCCAACGAGGAACCCCGGGTTATCCACGAAGTTCACCAGCGGCAGCCGGAACGTGTCGCACAGATCCACGAAACGCATCATCTTCTCCGCCGCTGCCGCGTCGATCGAACCCGCCAGGAACGCCGGGCCGTTCGCCATAACTCCCACTGGAATGCCGTCCAGGCGCGCCAGTCCCGTGATCAGCGACGGGCCGTAGTGCCGCGACATTTCGAAGAACGAGTCCAAGTCCATAACGAGCTCGACAATTCTCCGGGCGTCATACACCCGCCGCCGGTCTTTCGGGACTATCGAGAGGAGCTCCAGCTCCCGTCGTTGCGGATCATCCGCCGATTGGCAAACGGGGGCGGTCTCCCAGACCGATGAAGGAAGGTAGGAGAGAAATCGTCGGATATCAGCGAACGCCTCTTCTTCGCTTGCTACTTCATTATCCACGGCACCGCTGCCATGCGCGTGAATATGCGACCCACCAAGCTCCTCTTTCTCGACGTTAGCCCCAAAGGCCCTACTGACAACAGGAGGCCCGGCCACGAATAGCTGGCTCGTTCCCCGAACCATCACCGAGAAGTGCGACGCCGCTACCCGGGCCGCTCCGAGGCCGGCCACAGGACCAAGCGCTGCTGCCACGACTGGTACCTGTGAAAGCAGACCAACGGAGACATCCCAGTCAGGGTTCGCCGGAACGTAGGATCGCTTGAGCGCGGCGTTGGTCCGTACGCTGCCACCACCGCCAGTGCCGTCAACAAGACGCACGAGGGGCAGCCGCAATTCCCTGGCCGTTCGTTCGCTCCAGCCCATCTTGTTGCCGACTGCGCCATCTGCGGCGCCGCCTCGAACGGTGAAATCGTCGCACCCGATAATGACGGGCCGGCCGTCTATCCTCCCATGCCCGGTAATAAAGTTCGAGGGGATGTAGCCTTTGATCTGGCCGTTGTCGTCGTATTCGACTTTGCTGGCCAGTGATCCGATCTCTCGAAATGAGGCATCGTCCAGTAGCTGGTCGATTCGCTGGCGCACAGGCGTCCTGCCCTGCGCCACGTGCCGCGCGACCCGTTCGGGCCCGCCCATCTCCTTGGCGCGTTCGCGGCGAGCACGGATCTCTTCGAGTTCAGATTCCCAGGTCATGGCTATCTGCCCGCGATTATAGCTCGATCAGTCACAATCGTTCTCTCGCGTCTGACGCCCTGTAAGGCAACCCTAGTCGGCGATTCGAAATCGTAGAGAGCCGATGAAGAAGAAGACCGCAGCAAACAGCAGCAAGGCCCCAATCTGAGCGCCCACTGATGGTAGCCCGTTGCCCACAACGATCACCTCCTGAATGGCGTCCATCGCCCAGTAGTGCGGAGTCAGCACGGACAGAGTCTCCGCCCAACCCGGCAGGAAACTCGCCGGCACCAGCGCTCCCCCCAACGCCGCCATGGTGATGATCAGGAGACTCATTACCATGCTCAAGAGCGCCATATCGCGGATCAGCGAGATCATCATGAACCCGAACGCAGTGGTCACGAGCGCCAGTGCCGTGAAGACGGCCGCCAGGACCGGCAGGTTCCAGCCAATGTCGATCCCGAAGAAGATGCCGCCGAGGAGGAACATCGTCAACATCTGTCCCAGGCCGAGAAGGACGTAAGCGACGACGCGGCTCGCCACGATGGTCCAGCTCTTCGCCGGCGATGCCAGCGTCCTTCGCCACGTTCGGTACTCCTTTTTCTCCATGTATATGCTCGCCGCCACAAACGTCGCCAGCCAGAAGGTGAACATCACCGAGAACCCGGGGACGGTCTGTTCGAACCTGCTCGGCACGATCCTCTCATTGGAAGCGGCCGCCGGTTCCACCGTAAGACCCGTAGCGGCGGTGTTGTCCCGCAACACGCCCTCCACCGCATCGCTCGTCTCCTCAAGGCTGTCACCCGTGGCCCCAGCCAGGCTCTCCGAGATGTCCGCCGAGATGCCCGCGATCGTCAATCGAGACGCGATGGTGTCCCGAACAACTGCGGCGAACCCCGGCTGAAACGGATCGGTGAACAACGTTACAGCCGTCCGCCGCGGTTCATCAGTCTCGCTGACCACCAGCACAGCAACATCACGCCCCCCCATCAATCGCGCAGCGTCTTCCCCATCTATCGATGATTCCTCCCAGCTAACCGGCTTCAATCGTAGAGAGTCGAGGCCGTCGAGGTCGGCAATCAAGCGGGCAGACTCCGGAGACCCAGCAAGGTCAATGACCGGCACGTCGAACGTCTCTCGCCCCTCGAACAGCGGGCTGAATGCCTCGCTGAGCACAGCGATCAACAGGAACGGGGTCGCAATTAGCAGACCAAAGATCACGGGGTTGCGGTAGGCGAGGCGCATATCTTTACGCAGCATCGCCCAGAACGGCGTCACGACAGTGCGTCTCACCTCAGACAGCTTCATCGCGCAACTCCTCGCCCGTCAGCTTCAGGAACACTTGCTCCAGGTTCGCCGTGGTTACCGTCATTCCCTCGAGTGACGCGCCGTCCCGCGCCAGCGCGCCCTGCAGAGCCGCCAGGCCCTCTTTCTGCCCCACAGCAGCGATTTGGTACCGGTGCCCTGTCTCGACCACGTCCAGCACGCCGGGAGACGAAGCGAGCGCCGCAGCAAATCCCGGAGATGCTGCCACAAGCGATATCTCCAGCACAGTCCCCGGCATCGTGTTGATTAAGTTGGCAACTGTGTCGCAAGCCACGATCCGGCCACGATCGATGATCGCCACCCTGTTACAGAGCGCCTCGGCTTCCTCCATGTAGTGAGTGGTATACAGGATTGTGGTTCCGTTATCGCGATTCAGCGCGCGAATGTTGTCAAAGATGTGATTCCGCGACTGTGCATCGACGCCCACCGTTGGCTCATCGAGCAGCAACAACCGCGGCCTGTGGAGCAACCCGGCGGCCAGGTTGAGGCGCCGCTGCATGCCACCCGAGAACTTCCCCGCGATCGGGCGCCTGGCGTACTCCGTCAGCGCCACTATCTCCAGCACCTCCTCGATTCGCCGGCGTAGCTCACGGCCGTGGAGACCGTATATTCCACCGAAGTACTCAAGGTTCTCCCATGCCGAAAAACGCGGATAGATGGCGATCTCCTGGGATACAAAGCCCAGGAGACCACGGACCTCCGAGGCGCTCGACCTCACGTCGAACCCGCAGACCCGGACACTGCCGTCGTCTGGGGCCTGCAGCGTTGCGATCACTGAGATCGTGGTCGTCTTGCCGGCGCCATTGGGCCCGAGCAACCCGAATATCTCGCCCGGCTCAACTTCGAACGATGCTCCGTCAACAGCGGTGATGTCACCATACCGCTTGATCAGGCCGGAGACTTCTAGGATTGAGCCATTGTCTCCGCCGATTGCGCCTGCCTCACATCTATCCCCATATGCGACTCCAGCAGAGTCCATCCAATCCATTGGGCCGGGTACCGGCGCACCTCACCTTCGAGCTTGGAGTAGAGAGCCTGCGTCGCTTCAAAAATGGACGACCGGTCGCGTCCCGGCGCCGGTATGGGTTCCAGGAACGACAGCCTGAACTTTGGGCCACGCCATCGCGTGATGGTCGCCGGTATGATCGGGCGACCGGTAACCGCGGCAAGGTAGGGAATCCCGTACGGCACTGAGATGTTCCAGTCGAGGAACCGTACGGGCGTCGTCTTCTGAAATTCATCTGCGGGTAGTTCCATTAACGTGCACACGAGACGGCCTCTGTTGAGTGCTTCCGACGCTCTCGCAAGCACCAGCGAGTCACGTGCCTCAATGAACTCGACGCGCCGAGATGAGCGCGGTGCAAATTCCGCACCCATCTCGGTCGCTATTCTCGCGAGCTTCGCCGAGGCAACGATCATCGATGTATCGTGGCCGATAGCACCCAAGGCATACGGGAGGGCGGCGTGCGGCCCCAGCCGGAACCCGACTATGATAGCGCCCGGTCCCGCTTCCCGGGCCTCAGCAAGCACTTGGCCATTGTGGACGGTGAGCGCTTCGCGCCTGAACCGTTGGTCGTCCAGGCTGGAGAGCAGGACGAAAAGATCAGGCACGCTCTCATAGAGATTGCTCTCTTTGAACCGCCTCCGGACCACCTCGTTCAGCCCGAAGCGCGTGCCGTCCGGGTCAATCGTGGAGAACGTCCCGCCGATACGGTCGCTGGCGTTCATCGTGCGGACTGGCCAGCGCAACCAGGCCTCAAGCCTGCTACCGCTCACCAGCAAGCGGTGCCGCTGCCGGTACGGTAGCAGGGTGAGCGCCCTCACCGCCCGCTTATGGGACAGCGCAACTTCGGCCGGGCTGAACTCGGCGTAACTGGTTTGCGCCAGCATCTGCTCAGGCTACAGCCGCCCCGTACATGGGGCCGTGATGCGGATTACGCTGAATAGGAAGCGAGCCGGGCCTAGCGAACCGTTGTTATGACCACCAGCAGCAGAATGCCGGCCACGCACCATCGCCCTCGTCGATCTTGGCCTCCCGTGTCTGCCCAGGAAAGACGATGGAGAGAAGGAAACGGATCATGCGGGTACCCCCTTCGGTGAGTCTGAAATGGATTGATTGCCGCTCAATGCGGATAGTTCGCCTGTTGTTGCTGGCAGAACCGACACGATGTACTCAGAGATCTTGGCGACAGTGCTTAGAGCCTTCGGATCGACCTCGCCGTTCAGGAGTGGCTCAAGCTGGTTGCCGCCCGGGTCGAACCTCTCTTTCAACTGCAGAGCGAGGTCGAGCGTGTCCAGGGAATCAAGTTGAATGTCCGGCATAGCTCCTGCCTCGGCGAAGAGCAAGGCGTCATCGCCAATCTGCGATGCGTCAACGCCTTTGACCAGTCCCACAATCTGCCTTACCGTCTCGCGCACTTCCACACCCGCGAGGCCGGTCACCGCCGGTGTCATGCCTGTGGCTCTCTCCCTTGGCTAGGGGCTCCTTGCCAGTGGAGCCGGTAGGAGTATAGGAAGCATCAAAACATTCCGTCAAGTAGAAATCGTCCTTAATCTGGTGACTGCTCAGCATTTTTCAGACGTGAGTACTCTGGCAAAAAAAACAGGCTCCGGGAGTCCACTCTCGGAGCCTGGCTGGTAACCAGCGGTTGTCAGTGTGCGCAGGGTCGAGCCTGGCCCCCACCCTCCGCTGTCTGGAAAGAAGACCCGCAGGCGCATGAATGCGTCGCATTCGGGTTGTAGATCGTGAAGCCGGCCTTCATCAAGTCGTCGACGTAGTCGATCTCCGCGCCCTCAAGAAGAGGCGCGCTGTCAGGATCCACGACCAGCTTCACACCGGAATACTCCACGATGAGATCCTCATCGTCGAACTCGCGAGCAAGGGCCATCCCGTACTGATACCCCGAGCAACCGCCCCCGACCACGAACACGCGAAGTCCGGCCTCGCCGGCAACGCCCTTCTCTTCGAACAGCGCCTTTGCCTTCTCGGTGGCCTTGTCGGTCATCGTTATCATGTATTTACTCCGCCTTTTTGCAAGTGTAGACTTCGCTAATTCATCGTATAAGAAGCCGCCGGAGGTGTCAACGTTCGTGTATACCACCTAGCACTCAACGCCAAACGTCCGCAATTGCGCTGTGAGAGCATCAAAGTCTCCCTTGTGAAGCACACCCTTGAACCCAACAGCCTCCGCGCCCCGAACATTATTCTCCAGATCGTCGATGTGGACGCACTCACCCGGCTCAAACCCCACGCGCTCTGCCGCGATCTCGTATATCCCGGCGTCGGGCTTGGCGACCCCAACGCGCGCGGAGTTGATGATGACGTCCCACATGTCATGGATCCCGTTCGGGACCAGTACCTCGTCTTCCAGCATCAGCGTCGTGTTCGAGAGGACACCCACCTTATGTGTACCCCGCAGTCGCCGGGCCAGGTTGATCACATCCTGGTCCATGGCGTTCCACAAACGCTTCCAAACAGACGGCGCAGGCGGGACCGGCATGGTCGCGGCATTCCTGAGTGCGATATCGACCTGCGCCAACCAATCGTCCACCGCGATCTGGCCAACCTCTACCTGGCGCCAGCCGGCTGTACCGTAGAGCGCCTTCAGCACGCCACCCTCGGCGATGCCGTGCTCGCCTTCGAACTCGCTGACGTACTCACGGTCCCAGTGGCCCAGGACACCCCCAAAGTCGAAGAACACGGCCCGGATCGTCACGCTTCGATTCCAACCGAACGCAAATCGGCCACGAACTGATCGTAGCCTGTGAAGTGGAACGCGTGCATGCCCACCTCTCTTGCGGCATTGGCGTGCTTGTCGTAGTCGTCGGTAAAAACCGACTCCCTGGCAGCGACACCAGCCAGTTCGAGGGCGTGGTTAAATATTGCCGGGTCCGGCTTGGCCATCCCAACGTCGCCCGACCCTACCCGCACATCGAAAAGGCCAACGAGATCAGGGATCTGCTCTTGCATGCGGTCTTCCATCCCGGGGACGGTGTTAGAGATGATGCCCAGTGTGTAGCGCCCGCGCAGGCGGCGCACGAGACCCACCATGTCGGGGTTCAGTACGTGATCCGAGTCAAAGTAGGCTTGTAGGACGTCGGCTGCTCTGTCGGGGATCTGTGCGTCCATCGCCGTGCGGATAGATGCAACCCACTCATCATACGTGCACTTGCCGACCTGGAAGTCCATGTACCGGCTATCGCGATAGACCATGAGTCGCAGTGATTTCGGCTCCAATCCAAAGCGATTCTCGATGCCTGGATGATCGACGCCATCGAACGTCTTGAGGATGACGCCACCGAAGTCGAAGAAGATCGCGCGGATATCGGTCACAGCCATCACGTCCCACGATACCGGTGGGCTATCGGCAGGCGCCAGTCGCGACCGAAGGCACGCGGTGTAATCTTCACACCCGGCGGTGATTGCCGCCTCTTGTACTCGTTCCGAATGATCATCTGCACCGTGCGCTCCACCGTTGCTTCGTCGTATCCCATGGACACTATCTCTTCGACGCTCAGGTTGTCCTCGACATACGCATCGATAATCGGATCGAGAACCTCGTAGGGTGGGAGCGTGTCCTGGTCGAGCTGGTCCGGCTTCAATTCCGCGGAGGGTGGCTTCGTCAGCACGCTATCAGGGATGATTGGCGCCCCGCCAAGCGTATTCCGGTACCTCGATAGCGCGTAGACGAGAGTCTTCGGGACATCCTTGATAACGGCGTACCCACCGGACATGTCGCCGTACAGGGTCGCATAGCCGGTCGCGAACTCGCTCTTGTTTCCCGTCGTCAAAACGATGTGCCCGGTCTTGTTAGAGAGAGCCATGATCACATTGCCGCGAATGCGTGACTGGATGTTCTCCTCGGCTACTCCCACCTCCGGGTGGCCCATCTGCAAGAAAGGTCGCTCCAGCATCTCCAGGTAGGCCGCATGCGCAGGCTCAATTGGCACGATTAGCATCGCGATGCCGAGATTCTCGGCCAGCGCCTTCGCATCACTGATACTGCCTTCCGATGAGTACCTCGAAGGCAGGCTGACGCCCACGACGTTGTCGGCGCCCAGCGCGTCCACCGCCAATGCGGCGACCAGGGAGGAATCGATACCGCCCGACAACGCAATAAGCGCCTTCTGAAAGCCTGTCTTGCGAAGGTAATCGCGCGTACCAAGAACCAGAGCGGCGTAGACCTCGGCCTCATGTGCCAGGGACGGCGCCATTCGATCCTCAATCTTCTGCCCCTGGGCCGCGCCGGCGTTGGCACCTACCTCGATGTCGCAGATCAGCAACTCCTCCTCGAACATTGCAGCGCGGGCGACCAGCGTTCCCTTTGGATCGATGATCATCGACCCTCCGTCGAACACCAGCTCATCCTGACCGCCAACCTGGTTCGTGTAACACACCCAGACACCGTAGTCCCGTGCCCGCTCGGCCAGCATTTGTTCGCGGAAGTGAACCTTGCCGGCGTGGTAGGGCGATCCATTGATGTTGCAGATTACCCGCGCTCCGTGTGCCGCCTGCGCCTGGGTGGGATTACCGGGATACCAGATGTCCTCACATATATTGATGCCAACATTGACACCAGCAAACTCCAGCACAGGACTCTCGACACCGGCCTTGAAGTAGCGCACCTCATCAAAAACCCCGTAGTTCGGCAGCCGTTGCTTCCGGTATCGGTGCTTGATTCCGCCACCGCTAATCACCGCCGCCGCGTTGTACAGCCCCTCGCCATCACGATCAACGAAACCGACGATGGCCGTGACTCCGGGGCAGGCGTCCGCCAGCATGTCCAGCGCATTCAGGTTGTCATCAACGAATGCGCTGCGCAGCAGCAGGTCCTCCGGCGGGTAGCCGGTGATTGTGAGTTCCGGGAAGCAGACCACGTCCACAAAGGCATCTCCCGCCCGATCAACGTACTCCCGGATTTTGTGAACGTTGCCGTCCATGTCCCCTATCGTCGTGTTTATCTGAGCCAGGGCGACGCGCATTTGAGTTAGTGTATCCTTTACACTAATAGTCTATCATTGGCCGTTTCGTGCCGTCATTATATGGCAGCGGGGAGACTTCCGAGCTTGACCCTATCAACCGCTTGTGATACCCGTAACAGATGAAAGATTGAACCGCCCGCAGCCTAGGAAACGTCCCGCATGGAATACATCCAGACAGTACTCTTCCAGGTCGAAGCCTCGCGGCTTGAACAGGCCTCCCAACCGGGAGGTCTTCTCGCGGAATTGGACGAGCACAGAGAGTTCCTCAAGCAACAGCCGGGCTTCCGCGACCTGCGCATCACACGCTCTATCAATCCCGAAGGTAATGTCCTCATCATGGTCGAGACTCGCTGGTCCGATGATGCCAGCCTCGTCCGGTACGAAACGAACGAATCAAATGTCGCGGCCATTGTTAACCGGCACAGAGACCTCGTCTACTCAGACAGCCTTCAAGTGCTGGACATGGAAGCTCTCCGCACTGACGCTTCGTGGCGTCCTGCCGAGGAGGAGGAGCAGGCACAAGCCCGCGTCATCTGGCCGATCTTGATCCCTGCCAGCGTTCTGGCCTTCACACTGCTGGTGATATATGGCCTCTCGCGCATTTACCTGGAGATCCAGGGTGACAGCGCCACCGCACTGGCGGCGGGAATCTCCATCGGAATCCTCATCATCGCCTTCTTTGTGGCCAGCAACCGTAACCTCCGCGGATGGCACATCGGAGCGATCATGCTACTCTGCGGCGTCGTCCTCTTTGGCGGCACCATCTGGGCGGTCTCCGAAGAGGACTCCAGCGAAGCCGAAGAGCCGGCTGCCGGGGAGCCTACGGAGGCCCCGGGTGGCGGGCCCGGTGGTTCACCTGGTGGTGGCGGCCCCAGCGGCGAGCTGCTCGTGATGGAGGACAATTTCTTCGACTTGAATGGGCAGAAGAACCCGACATTGTCAGCGACAGCTGGCGTGGAAACGACCCTGAACCTCACCAATGAGGGATCAGCAATCCACAACATGAGCATTTCGGGTCCCGACGGACAACTGGGCACGGACGACGATATCGTTTCCGATCCGGAGATCGTGTCCGGCGGACAGGACGCTGAGATCACCTTTACTCTGCCGGCGGGTACCTACCCATATCACTGTGAGTTCCACCCCGACCAAATGAAGGGTGACCTCGAGGTTCAATAGCGACCGGCCGCCGGCCCTACCCGGCGGCCAACGGTAAGGGTTATTGCCGGCCGCTCAGACCCATTTCCTGGAGTTCTTCCTCCACCTCGCGCCAGCTCGGGCCCTTGTCTTCAGCCTGCTCCCGCGCGTACCAGCGGAAAAACGCAAGCGCGATGAACGACCAGAGAATCACTGGCGTGATGGTCTTCATGAGGCCGGCCGCAATCTGCTGATCCTCAACCGCGCTGATCCCCCAGATTCGCGGCGCCTCGGCGTAGAATTCGTAGACCGGCGTACGTGAAAACACGATGAACCCACCTATCACAGCGGGCAGAACGGACTGCACGAACAGATAAGCCATCTGGTAAGGCTCCGCGAGCTGAGGTAGCTCGGGCACCCGGCTAAGGATCGGCCACCACATCATCATGGCCGAAGCAAACAGGGCAACGTGGACGAAGAAGTGGAACCAGTGATGCGTCAGCGAGTAGTCGACGACCTCTGGCAAGTGCGTGAGCACGATCATCGAATTGAATACTCCGAAGGCAGCCAAGGGGTTCGTGAGCACCTTCGCCGCACGCATGACCGGTTTGTCTCGCAGTAACGCCTGCCAGAGCCAGACAGGAATCCCGACGATAAGCAGCGGCGGCGCCACCAGCGTAAACAGCAGGTGCTGCATCATGTGAACGGTGAGTAGGTACTGTTCGCTCAGATCGTGCATCGGCGAGCCGGCGGCAATGTAGATCACGAAAACGCCCGTGCAATAACTGATTACCTGGCTCCTCTTGACCCGTCCGGCGTCTGAGATCTGGGGGCGCAAATCGTTGATCGCGTACCAGTAACCGCCCAGCATCCCCAGGCACAACACCACAACATCCAGGTGCAAGTGCCAGTCCAGCCACTCCACCCCTCCGATATTGTCAAAAAGAGTCATCGAGAGAGACTCCCAGCCGGCGGGCCGTTGTCTCCTAGGGGTAGCAGCGTGAACGCGACCGGAGCGCTGGGGACGGTCGCACGTGATAGCATGTCACACCATTCATCGCTATCCTAGACGAGCTTCGCGCCGAGGGTCGCCATAGCGATCGTAAAGACCACGATGGCCAGCGCAAGGCCAGCGAAGAAGAGCTGCCTGAAGAACGGGTTGTCAAATTTCAGGTGCATGAACCAGAGCACGACCAGCCCGAACTTCAACCAGGAGAGGGGCAGCATGGTGATCACCAGCGCAGTGGTGCCCATCCCGGTGTAGTAGAGCGCGATCTCAACCGAGGTGATGACCACCAGGATAAACCCGATGCGGAGATATTCGGCGGGGCCGGGGTGCGAGTGACCGCCAGGCTCGTGCCCTCCGCCAACTTCGACGGGCTCCAGGTCGTCCGGCCTTCTCCCTCGGTATTGCGCTAGCGTCATGTGGCTCCGTTCCCTTACGGCTGGATCAGGTAGATCAGCGTGAAGATGACGATCCAGACAATGTCGACGAAGTGCCAGTACAGGCCGGCGAGCTCGACGCTGAGGCTATCCTTCTGCTGGATCCGCCCCGCAGTGAAGCCGCAAACAGCGAGAGCAGGATCAGGACGCCCAGCGTCACGTGCGCGCCGTGGAAGCCCGTCAGCACGAAGAACGTCGTGCCGAACAGGTTCCTGTCGAGAGTCAGACCTTCGTGGTAGAACTCCGTGAACTCATACGCCTGCCCGGAGATGAAAAGTATGCCCAGGATCGCCGTCGTGAACAGCCAGATCTGCATGTTCCGCATGTCGCCGCGCTGAATCGCGGCCAGCGCCAGCACCATGCTCACACTGCTCATCAGCAGGACGAACGCGCTGACGGACGTGAACGGGATGTCGAACAGGTCCTCGGGATACGGCCCGACGACGCTGCGGTCGCGGTACAGCAGGTAGGCGGCGATGAACGAGCCGAAGAACAGGCACTCCGACGCCAGGAAGAGCCACATCAGCAGCTTCCTGTTGTCGAGGCCGGTGGACGTTTCCAGGTGGTGCTCTGCCACTGCCATCTAGTGATCCGTCTTCCGTCGGCGGCTCGATCGCCCACCCGTAGATGCCGACAAACAAGATCGCCGCGCCCACCGGGACCAGCGCGTAGTCGTAGATCAGCCCGATGGCGATGATCGGGAAGCCCAGGGCCGCGATCAGCGGGAAGAACGACGGCGACGGCAGGTGTATGTCGTGCCGTCGTCCTCGTGCCATCGCCGTGCCTCGGCGCCTCCGGCCACGCGCCGGGATCGGGCTTGCCCTGCGGCGTCCTCCTCGTACTTCCGGTGCCAGAAGTCGTCGAGCGAGTGCACCTGCGGGATCTCCGCGAAGTTGTAGTGCGGTGGCGGCGACGGGATCGACCACTCCAGCGTGCGTCCGTCCCACGGGTCGGCGCCCGCACTTCTCTCCGCGGCGCAGGCTGTATGACGAAGTTGATGATGAAGACCAGCGATCGAGGTGGCGATCGTGAACGCGCCGATCGTCGAGATCAGGTTCCAGATGTCCCAGCCGTAGTCTCCCGGGTACGTGTAGATGCGCCGCGGCATGCCCAGCAAGCCCGAGAAATGCATGGGGAAGAAGGTCAGGTTGAAGCCGATGAGCATGAGCCAGAAGTGGATCTGGCCCAGCGTTTCGTTCAGCAGCCGTCCGGTGAACTTCGGGAACCAGTAGTAGATGCCGCCGAACAGCCCGAAGATCGCGCCACCGAAGAGCACGTAGTGGAAGTGCGCGACGATGTAGTACGTGTCCTGCTGCTGGTAGTCCGACGGCACCATCGAGTGCGTGACGCCGGTCAGGCCGCCGATCGTGAACATCGCGATGAAGCCAAGCGCGAACATCATCGGCGTCTTTGAAGCTGATGAGACCCGCCCCACATCGTCGCCATCCAGTTGAAGATCTTCACGCCCGTCGGCACGGCGATCAGGATCGTCGAGATGCCGAACGCCGAGTTCGCGACCGTGCCCAGGCCGGTCGTGTACATGTGGTGCACCCAGACGCCCCAGCTCATGAAGCCGATGGCGATGCCCGAGAACACGACGAACGGGTAGCCGAACAGCGGCTTGCGCGAGAACGTCGGCAGGACCTCCGAGACGATGCCCATCGCCGGCAGGATGAGGATGTACACCTCCGGGTGGCCGAACAGCCAGAACATGTGCTGCCAGAGCAGCGGGTTGCCGCCGGCCGCCGGGTTGAAGAAGTTGGCGTCGAACAGCCGGTCGAACATCAGCTCGAACAGCGCCGACGGCGATCACCGGCATCGCGAAGATGATCAGGAACGAGGTGACCAGCGTCATCCAGACGAACACCGGCATCCGGAACAGCGTCATGCCCGGGCGCCCGCATGTTCAGAATCGTCACGATGAAGTTGAAGCCCCGGCCAGCGAGGCGATGCCCAGGATCTGCAGGCCGAGGACCCAGAAGTCGATGCCGTGGCCGGGCGAGAACTCTTTCGAGGTCAGCGGCGCGTAGCCGAACCAGCCGCCGTCCGGCGCCCCGATGGCGCCCTTGAAGATGTCGCCGGTGAAGAAGCTGGCGTTCAGGAAGAGCGCCGCCGGCGAGGAACACCCAGTAGCTGAAGGCGTTCAGTCGCGGGAACGCCACGTCGCGCGCGCCGATCATCAGCGGCATCATCAGGTTGAAGAAAGCCGCAGCTCATCGGCATGACGACGAGGAAGACCATCGTCGTGCCGTGCATCGTGAAGATGCGGTTGTACTGGTCCGCGTTCAGAAAGTCGTTGTTGGGTTGGGCAAGCTGGATTCGGATCAAGAGCGCCTCGATGCCACCGAGCAGGAAGAAGATGAACGCCGTGACGCCGTACATGACGCCGATGCGCTTGTGGTCGACGGTCGTGAGCCAGCTCCACACCCCCTTGTAGGTCGCACCTGCCGCGCGAGTCTCCTTCAAGGCTCCCGAGAGCGTTGCCGGCTTCTCTTCCCAATACGTCGCCATGGTTCGCCCCGCTAGCTACCCGCTGTCACTTGATCGCCCGGCGCCGGGTTGTTGGAAGCCGACTGGCCCATCTCATCCGCCCAGCGCTGAAAATCGCTGTCGTCCATCGCGTACATCTTGATCTTCATATTCGCGTGGCTCTCACCACACAACTCGCGGCATTGCCCCTGGTAATACAGTGAGTGGTCGTCATCGGCGTAATAGGACCTGGGTTCATCGACCTTGATCCACATCGATTCGACGTGGTCCAGGCGTGTGTCGCCGTCGTTGTCGTAGCTGGGGATGGCGTCGCGCGTGCCCGCGATCCGGGGGATCGCGAAGCTGTGTATTACATCAATCGACGTGAGATTGATCGCGATCTCTTTGTCAGTCGGCACGAACAGCTCACCGACTGTCACTACCGGTTTGCCGTTCTCGTCCAGCACGCTCGGATACTCGAATAGCCAACTGAACCGCTGGCCCTCCACATTCACAACAAACGCATCCTCCGAAGGCTCCTGGCCAATATCGAAGAGCACGATCATCATCGGGATGCCCAAAATCGCAAGCAGGATCGCTGGCGCTATCGTCCACGCAAGCTCCAACGGCGTGTTGCCGTGCGTCTGATTTGGCATCTCGTCGTCAGATCTGCGCCGGAACCGCAAGACGGTGACGAGCACCACACCGAGGACGAGAAACAGGATCACCAGCGCCGGCCACATCGCCATCAGGAAGATGTCACGCTGTTTGCTCGCGACCTCCCCGTCCGGATCGAAGGTGTTCTGTGGTGTGTCGGCCTGAAAAACATCACAGCCGCTGAACATGAGGGCCAGTATCACGGCTAGCGCTACGAGCGCCAGTATTCTGATGATTTGCGAGCGGTTCAACGTCGAGGTCCCACGGTGCTCAGTGCGTGCGCTTTCAGCATACGGGCAATCCGAGGGCTATGATGGGCCAACCAGGCGGCGAGCGTCAACGCGGAAACTGGTGCGCTCATATCAGCTAATCAGCCCATCCAGGGCTATCGCCGCGAAGAGCAACGCCAGGTAGACGATTGAATACCGGAAAAGTGCAGAAGATGCGCGAGCCGACCCTTCCCTCCAGAGGCGATAGGCGAAATACAGGAACCCCGCACCAAGCACGACAGCACAGGTGAGATAGATGTATCCGGCCACGCCAATGAGAGTGAGCAGAAACGAGATGCCGACCAGCGCGACCGCATAGATGAGGATCTGCCGCCTCGTCTCGTCAGCACCCGCGACAACCGGCAGCATTGGCACGCCGGCGCGCTTGTAGTCGCCCGCGTAATTGAGCGACAGGGCCCAGAAGTGGGGTGGCGTCCACGCTGTCACTATCGCGAACATGACCAGGGCCGAGATCGAAAGCTCGCCCGTCACGGCTGCCCAACCGATAACCGGCGGCATGGCTCCCGCCGCGCCACCGATAACAATGTTCAGTGGCGTCGAGCGCTTCAGGATCAGGGTGTACACACCGACGTAAAATGCGAAGGCCCCGATTGTGAGCACCGCCGCCAGGAAGTTTACGGTCAGGTTCAGGAATACGAACCCGCCGGCGCCCAGCAACAGTCCAAACCACGCCGCCCTCTCCGGCTCGACCTGCCCGGCCGGCACTGGACGCCCCTGGGTGCGGCGCATTATTTGGTCGATGTCCCGGTCAAAGTACATGTTCATAGCGTTGGCGCCGCCGGCTACCACCGATCCTCCGAGCACCGTGGCAAGCATCAACCAGAACGATGGCATCCCGCCCTCGGCGAGTATCATCGCCGGTACCGTCGTGACCACTAGCAATCCGACGATCCGCGGCTTGGTCAGACGAATATACGCCCAGGTCACCTCGCGGACGTCCCGAGCGACGCGCGTCGTGACCGAGACTGCGTCCAGCATGTTAGGCTGCCGCCTCCTGCACCGGGTCGAAGTGCCGGTAAGCGACCGCAACCACGAGGACCGCCCATATTGCAGAAGCAAGAGCCAGGTGAAGAATTCGCAGGGGCGTGGCAAGCTCGAACCAGATATTGCTGGCGCCCACGAGGACCTGCGTCACAAAGAGCGTCACCGCAGCCCCCATAGCTACTAAGGGTACCGTACGACGGTCCCCATCAATTACCTGCCATGCCAGACTCAGCAGAAGTATCCCAACGACCGCAGCGAGGAGCCTGTGTGCGTAGTGGATGTCGGCCAACCGGCCTCCGGCTGAGACCAACGCTCCGTTAAACAAAGGCCAATCCGGATACACAAGGCCCGCATCCATCTGCGATACATATGCGCCAACGACAATCAGGGCATAGAGCGCCGCAATGGTCACTAATGGCAACACAAGCAGCCGGCGAGCATGACCGAAAAAACCTCCTAGCTGGGGAAGGCGCATTCCCGAGTCAAGCAAGAATGCCGCAACCGTCATCACAATGAGCGTGGCAAACAGGGTGAGCGCCATCGTCAAGTGCCCGGCCACAACCGAAGCTGCAGTCTCGGTCTTCACCGTTACGCCGCCAAGGGCAACCTGGCCCGCGAGAAGCACGATCACGAGGATACCACCAGCTCGGTACAGCGGGTGCTGATAGCGGCGCCAGCCCCAGATCACCAGGCCCAGTATCAAGAATCCAACCAGTGATGCCACCATCCTGTGCGAGTACTCGATCATGACCTTCGTCTCGAGTGGCGGGATGACCTGCCCGTGGCAGAGCGGCCAGTCGGGGCAGGCGGTGCCGGAATCGGTCGAGCGGACAGTCCCACCCAAGACTATCAGGCCATAGGTAAATATCACCGTCAGAATCGCGAAATACCTGTACTCGACGATGCCTCTCAACCCGGCCGGAGTGAGCGTGCGATCGAGAGTCGTCGCCGCTTTCACCCTGTCACCAGCGTTCGAAGAGACGGAGCAGACGAAAAGGCGTAGGGTGTTTGAGCGCTCGCTGATTGCATAGGGGGACGATCCTTGTACCAAATATCACAAAGCGCCATGTTAGACGCAAGGCTCCCTGTCGTTCAGCTTGCCCTTGTCGCGACTCAACCGACATACTTCGAAGTGGTATGACTACCGAAGAAAAGGACCCAACCAGCGAACAGACCCAACCAGCCGGCCCACCCGACGGTGACGTCGTCGGGGAGGTTGCGCTCCGCATCAAGGAGACGCTGCCATCGTCCCTGCTGCTCTCCCAGACCCTGGGCCCGAGCCCGTCTCCGGGCCAACCCCGCGCCTACATCCCTCCCGCTTCAGGTACCAGGAGCGAGACACGTGAAGCGCTGCACCGGCGAGCGGTCCAGGATATCGCGAAGGCCCGCTTTGCGTTTCCGACAGAGCAGTTCCGGGACTACAAGACCTACGTGAACCACCCTGCGCGCACGATGGGCGTGCAAATGTCAGACAGTTCCGTCGCCTACCCTGACATCGTGGTGGTGCAACATCCCGAGAACAACACACGCATATTGGGAGAGGTGGAAACTGCCGAAACCGTACGCGAGGCCTCTGCCCGATATGAGTGGCTGCCCTTCGCACAACTGGCGCCACTCTATCTCTACGTGCCGGTGGGCCAGGGCGATGAAGCCAGGGAGCTATGCAAGCGGTTCGGAGTCGCTGTGGTGGGGATACGTACCTGGCGCTACTTGCCCGGATACGACGACATCGAGATTAACGACCACTGATCGCCGGTCCGCACGCAGGTTATGCGTTGATTTCGTCAACACGAAAGCGCATGACACCCGCCGGGACTGAAACCTCCACCTCGTCCCCCACCTGACTGTCCAGGAGTGCCTTGCCGACCGGAGAGACGCTGGAAATCTTGCCGTCGGCAGCATTCGCCTCGGTCGGGCCGACGATTGAGTAGCACCTGGTGGCGCCAGCCTTGCCATCACTGAGGGTGGTGACGGTCACCGTGACACCCACCCTCACGCGCCCGGACCCCGAGGAAGCATCCACCACAACCGCGCGGCGCAGCATCGCCTCGATCTCGCGTATGCGCGCCTCCACGTGCCCCTGCTTATCCTTCGCGGCGTCCAGGGGCGCATTCTCCCGGAAGTCCTTGTCCAGCATCGCCCGGCGGATTTCCTCGCGAATCGCGGGGCGTTGTGCCACCAACGAATCCAGTTCACCCTTCAGCGCTTCGATTCCCTCGCTCGTGAGTTCCACGGTCTGAGATTCGGCGGACCCACGACCCGAGGCCTGGCTCTTGCCAGCCTTCTTGAGGCGCAGATGGGGCGCGAGGCTGTGGGAGACAATCCCTTCATTCTTGAGGTAGGTCAGGAACGCCCGGACGTGGTCGGCTCTGCGCGTGATCTCCGGTCCCGCCGGCCCGAGCTTCTCGGCGTACAGCTCAATGTCATGGCCACGCAATTGCGTCGGAAACCGATCACCCCCGTACCAGCGGACGAACCGATTCACTTCTTCGATCGCGGGCGATCGTGATGAGTTGGACAGTCCTGATATGTACTGTGACGCGGATTCGGAGAGCGATTGTTCGGCCATAGTTGGAGCTTCATTGTAGGTACGGCTCGGAGAAAGGGTCAAACGCCCTACCTCCTAGTCGCGCGGAGAGGACCGCTAGTTCGGGCGCGGTGACGGTGTCGGCGTAACCCCGGGAGACGGAGACGGAGTTGGCGAGTGCAGAGGCGTCGGCTCGACTCTCGGTGTCGCCGTTGGGGACGCGGCCGGCGATGCTGAGGGGCCGGGGCTCACTGTAGCCGTCGGCTCGTTCAAGGGAATTCCTGCAGCCGCCGCCAGGCTTATCGTCACAGACCAGGCGATCTCTATCTCGTCGCTGTCCTCATCTCGAGCGGTAGCGCTCAGCCGACCGAGCAGCACAAGCTGCTCTTCAACGATCGACTCCAGCGCCTCCTGGTCATCGTCCGCCATCGGGGGCGATGACTCAGTCGTCTCGGCCAATCTCCTGGTCGCACCAGTCAATGCTTCTATTTCGGACGGGGCAATCGTCCCGCCTGTTCGCGCCTTGTCTTGCATCTCGTCCAGGTGGCGTCGGGCATTCGTAAGGTTCGCGGCGAAATCCGGCCGTTCCGATACCGACACCACTGACGACCGTTCTCTCCCGCTTCCGCCGTCGAAGGTGCCTCCCGCCGCCAGCAGGCCGACGACCAGGGCTACAGCGGTGGTCGCAGCAACCGCAGGCAGCGCCACTGCCCAGACAGAGAGAGCACTGCGCCTGCGTCTCCCGAAGCCGCTGATCTGGCTGGTGAGCGCTCTTGCCGCCGCACGCTCGGAAGCGGCGCGCAGAATGTGCTGACGAATGCGCTCTTCGGTGTGGCTCGGGGGCTTCAGTTCGTTGAGCGCTGCCGCTGTATCGGCTGCCGCTCGCAGGAGCGGTTCGAGCTCGCGGGCGTACTGCGAGTAGAGGAACAGGCTATCCTCAATGCTCCTGTCGCCGGCGAGGTAGGCGGATATACATTCATCGAGTATGTCCTCAAACCTTTTCCTCTTCACGCGCTTTAGCCTTGCTCCGTACCGTCTCTCGCAGCTTCGCGATCGCCTTATGCTGTATTACTTTTACGTTACCCTCACCCTTGTTCATCGCACGGGCCGTCTCTGCCACCGACAGGCCTGCCGCGAAGCGCAGAGTTATCACCTGCCTCTGTGCCTCGGGCAGCTTTTCCGCCGCATCCATGATCTCGTTCAAGGCCAGCCGGTTGGCCACCATCTCGTCCGGGCCCTGGAGGTCCAGTGCCAATCCGTCCGAGAGGGGGCCGGAGCGACCGCGAACACCATCTTTGCGGCGCTGGCTGATCAGGGCGTTGTGCGCGATCCTGAACAGCCACGCGGAGAAGGGGGCTTCTCGCCACTGGAAGCGGTCAATCGCCTCCAGTACCTTCATGAAGACTTCCTCCGCCAGGTCCTCGGCGTCGTATGTATTGCCCGTGCGGGCAAGGATGTACCGGTAGACGCGGGGGAAATAGAGCGTGTAGAGCTCTGAGAGCGCGGCCTCATCGCCGGCCTTGGCAGCGTCCACGATCAGACGTTCGCCTTGAGCGTTGCTATTAGGGCTCACGGGGCATTCCTCCCTTAAGCCCCCAATCTAGCTCAGGTGGTTGCGCCCGTAGTTTACCCTATTTACCCCGTCTAGTGAATACAACGTCCGAATATATTTCTTAGTTACCCACAAATTACGGTCAGTGGCCTACTTGAGACGTACTCACGCGTTTGTAACGGGGTAGGCTCCTTGTTATCCTGATATTGATGCTGGAACGTATACGGAGTATGGACCGTCAACGTCTCCTCGGGATGGTGGTTGTTGTGACGGCGGCAATCTTCCTCCTCGTGGGCTCCGCGGCTATCTTCATGTCTCTCCGCGATGACGGCGTTGACCTGCCCGCGCAGGGCAACCTCACGGACATCGTCGATGACAGCGCCGATGACAACACATCTGATCAAACGGACGCCACGGCGACAGCCATACCTGCCGGCCCAGCACCGACGCGGATGGTGATCCCAGAACTTTTCATCGACGCCCCCGTAATAGTGCTGGGACTGGATGCGAATAAGGTGCCGATTGTGCCTGAACGCCCGGACCAGGTGGCGTGGTACCCCTCGTTCAGCGCCTCGCCCGGACAGACCAGCAACGCAGTCTTCGCTGGCCATGTCGACTGGCAGACGCGAGAAGGCGCGCCCATACCGGGTGTCTTCTATAGGCTTCGTGAGTTGAAGGTCGGAGACCTCATCGAAGTCACGCTCGAGGATGGGTCAACGCTCCAGTACCGGGTCCGTGCAAATGTCGCTACCAAGTACGATGATCCCAAGATCCTTCAAGTCATGGAGCCCACCCACAACGACGTCATCACGATCATCACCTGCGGCGGCTCCTGGGTGAAGGACGGACGCCAGCCGAACGGCGGCAACTACAGCCATCGAGTCGTCGTGCGGGCCGAGCGCGTTCACGGCCTGGCAGAAAATCTCGGTTCGCCCAGGGGTTAGCGCCAGGGCTCAGGAAGCGGAGCCGGCTCTCACCAGGTTGTCGGACGTGTGTTCCAGGTAGCGCTGAGCAAAGAACGACACCGTATTGAGGATCGTTCCGTCCTCAACCACTGTTAAGCGGTCCCACCACGGCTCCAGCTCCGATGCGATCACCTGCCAGTCGGGAACCGGCGCCGGTGTCGGTACCGGGGTGGGCTCCGGAGTTGGTTCGGGCGTCGGAGGCGCCGTCGGCTCAGGCGTGGGCGCTGGCGTCGCGGGCACCGGTGTCACAGGAACAGGCTTCGGAGTCGGCGCTGGCGGAGGAGCCGGTGCCGGCGGAGGCGGTGGCGGCGGTGGCGCCGATCCGTCGACTATGCCCCCGAAGTCCGTCGTCCAGTACCAGCCATATGGCGAGCCCGGCGTGAACGCGCGGCCGATTCCAATTGCCGTGAAGTTCCCGTTCAGCATATTGGCGTTGTGTCCGGGTGAGTTCTTCCAGAGATCGAACGCGCCCTGCGCAGACTCGGCGCCGGCCGCAAGGTTTTCGCCCTTCCAGGTGTTGAACCCATAACCAAACGCCGACATCCGCGTGAACGGATCGCGTCCCTGGGAGTCTGTGTGACTGAAGTAAGCGTGCGCGCCCAGGTCCTGGCTCATCCACAACGAGGCGTTGTTCAGAGTCGGACTGACACCGAGCGCACCGAGTCCGTTCTGTGCGCGATACTGGTTAATCAGTCCGAGGAAGGCGGTTTCCTCGCCGTCGAGTGCGTCGGCACGCTGCGGCGATCCAGCGATCGCCACCAGTGCCAGGACTCCTATGATGGGCGCGAGCAGAAGCAATCTTGCCCGCTTCATCACCCGTCCGCCGCCAAATACCATCTGCTATACTCCGCGTCGAGCCGCGTCTGCCAAGGCAAAATGCGCCACGCAAGGCGGCTCGAAACGCCTGCTTACCGTCAATTACAAGAAGCAAGACGAGGCGGCGATGTGCCTGTTACCCCAATCGATAAGGGGTACAGTTGGCAAACGGTTAAGATGTGAAACCCACCTATTCGGACGCGGACTCAGGCGTTCCGCAGATACAAGGAACGCCTGATCGCAGACAGCAAGCGCTACGGCCTCACCTCACTGCGCGATCCCGAGGCCATCCAGCGCCGTCACTTTGACGAATCGCTCGCAATACTGGCCGCGATGGATGAACTCGGCGTGATCGCCTCTCCCGCCATCGACATCGGGAGCGGCGCCGGATTCCCGGGGGTCCCGATCAAGATCGCCAGGCCCGATCTCCGCATCACCCTGCTGGAAGCGACGGGAAAGAAGGCGCGATTCCTGGAGGAACTTATCGCCGACCTTGGCCTTCCGGGAGTCAGCATCGTCAACGAACGAGCCGAAACCCTCGCGCACGATCCCGAGCACCGCGAGGCGTACGCGCTGGCAATGGCCCGCGCGGTCGCTCCGCTGCGCGTCCTTCTCGAACTGTCGCTGCCCTTTCTGCGCGTGGGCGGCCACCTGGCTGCGGTCAAGGGAAGCGGCGCCGAACGCGAAGTCCGTGAAGCCGCGCACTCCCTCGAAATCCTCGGCGGAGAAGTGGTAGCGATGCGCAAGGTCGATGTGCCGGGCCCGGGACCAGAACCAACCCTGGTTGTCGTGCGAAAAGTGCAGGCCACCCCCGGACGCTATCCGCGGCGCCCGGGCGTCCCCTCCAAACGGCCGCTGTGAGCCGGTGGCACCCAACAGTCGCGGGCGCTAGAATGTGGGTCAATTCAATCGGGAAGCACTAAAGGGGGCGGCGTTATCCGAAGGCAGACTCGTCCGCAGACCCGCGCGCGGGCCGGTGCATTGGAGACCACGTTAAACTGGCTCGTGCGGTTGGCCCGGTTCGACTACACGGCGTTCGACGAGATCCGCGCCGACGCTTCCGCGACGACATCTGCCGTACTCATCGTGGTCTTCGCCAGCTTCCTTGCGGGCATCGGCTCCTGGCTCTGGGTCATTTTCAGCCCCGACCTCATCGGTGTCGACAAGACCGACGTCCTCATCAGGTCAACGCTTCTCGGATTCATGGTGCAGACCATGGGCTGGTTCTTGTGGGTCTACATCGTGCACTGGCTCCTCAACCACATGTACCACGCCTCGTCCAACTACCTGGAGCTGGCGCGGGTCATGGGCTTCGCCTTCTTCCCGGTGGCCCTCTCGATACTGATCGCCATCGGAGGGCTGGCCGTGCCCATCGGCATCATCGCCTTCGGCTGGACGCTCCTCCTGAGCAGCGTCGCCGTGCAGAGCGCCACCGACGCTGAGGCCCCGGCGGCGATGACCGCCACCCTGGTTGGCTTCGCCGGCTTCATGATCTTCATGGGCGGTTTCGCCAACGTGATGGAAGTGGGCAGGCTGGGCGGCCTGGCGCCCGGCATCCTCTTCTTCTCGCTCGACTTCTAGGCCCGGCGCCGAACGGTCAAGCGGACCATCAAGCCAAATCAGCCGGAGTTCGTATCTGTGTCGGAGCTGATCTTGATCGTTTGTGCGGACGCTTGATTGTCGGCGGCGATTTCCCCTTTTTTCACGCCGCTTCGTACCTGATCGAGCCCCTGGGACGGCAATCTGACTTGATAGAGCGACGAACATGAGCGTGGGCCCAAGCGTTCAATTGCCCAACGCAATCAAGTCGCGGTGCGAGGGCCGTGGAACGCGTCGATCGTTTGCGGCTCATCGGAGTGCTCCGAGATAAGGATAGCCGACGGTAGACGCGATCTCGAAGGGGTATCTGTCAGTAGCAGCGGTACAAAGCACTTGCCGACACGCGGCTGTCACCACTGTTTGTCGCCTCAGGGACAACGTGGCGAATGCCATCTGACTCCCAGGGTCTTGCAGCGCTGTCTTCACTCTGGTGGACCTTCGGCTGAGGCCTCGCGAAGCGCCTCGAACACCTCCGGGAGACCTTTACGCTTCTTAGGATTCAAGAAGTACCCTTCGTTGATTGCGATCTCACGTCCCAAGTGAATCGAAGCGCTCAACATAGACCCAAACCGCTTCCAATCCACGCTCTCCATGCTCGGGTCATCATCACCGTCGCCAATCGATTCCAACACAACTGCTCCAGATTCTTTACTGAAGCTGCGTAACATCTCCCCAATCTCTTGGTCTCGTGGCGCTGTGGCAGTGAACCGCTCTCCTGAAGTCGCATCTTTGATAGTGCCTATACACAAGAGGGCAAAAACCTTCTCCGGTTCGTCAATATTGAGGGCCGCCGTCGAGAACCTCAGACTGTCCTTCTCTGTTTTCTCCTCAACCCGGCCAAGAAAGTAGCCATCGACGACTAAGCGTCTGACCGCTGGTTGCCACACCGCTTCCTTGCCGGGGGGAAAGCCGACCACTCTGTCGCAATAAGCTATCGCATCGACGGAAGCCTTTTCGAGCATGAGATACGTCGGCTGGTCGCAGTAACTCGAGAGCTGGATTCCTCCGAGCTCCTCGTAGCGCTGCACCGCTGATTTTCCGAACAGTGGCATGACTGGACACCCTCCATTCCCTAGTCCATCCGAGCCTTCAGCCAATACGTTCCCCTCATAACCTATATCAGCGGTGCGGTCTACCGCTCTGATGGCGATCTCATCAAGCTGCTGAGGCAGCTACGGTTCTGGGACACCAGTCTGGTGCCATACCAGCTGCTCGTTCTACAATCCGGCGCGTGACACAAAGTCTGCCTGCCGACCGTGTTGCGCAGTTCGCACTCAAGAGCGCATCAATTCTCATGCGGAGCGACGTAGGGAAGAAGGCTGGTTACTGGACAAAGCCGCTGCTAGGCAAGCCCCGTGTTGACGGCAGTGCATTCGTAATCGGCACCTACACGTACTTCATCTTGGGCTGCCCCCTCGCGGGAGTTTCTTCGCAACCGTTCTTCGACGCGGGAGTTGTCCCCTTCTTGCCAGGTGCTGAGTCGCTCGTCACGTACTACCTCGAATACCCGGAAGTGAAGAGCATCTTGGACAGACATTTCAAGGAATCGGACGAATTCGCGGCTAAGACGCTGTCACCCGAACTTCGAAACGCGATCGGCCCCAGTACGCGGCAGCTGATAATGGGGGCGTCGCCTGGTCGTGGCGACGAAGCTCTCTTAACAGTCCTCTGGGAGCTTCACCAACGACGTCAATTCACCATTGAGGATAGTATTCAAGCGCTATATGCAACGTTCCTGTACGGGGCATCGATGCGCCCCAACGAAGTAGAGAGATTGTGGGGTATTCAGGCCGCCACTACTGTGGTTCCCCTCATGGACCGGCCTTTGGACGAGGTTAGACAAGAAACCCTGAGAGACATCGATGAACTGGTCAAACGTGGGGGCGCGGAGTAAGGGTCTCTCTTGCACCGAGCCAAGCTCGCCGCCGAACGTCTTAAGCAGCGGAGCGGGACAGACAGGGCGATTTAGAAGTTGCCGTGCAACCAGCGTGTGTCACAAACACGTGACAACGCCGCTTTTTGAGGCGCACTGCTTGTGAATTAAGCCAAGGAGGACGAACTGCCTTGTCGCGTCAAGTCACGTTGGTGCTTGAGAATCGAGTATTCACCCCACAGGCGCGCGGCATCGCCCGGGACTCCGGATGTGTTGTGCATCGCGGTCTTCCATAGCTCCGGGTCGATGTCCTCGCCTGTCACTCTCTCCATGTATGCACGGTCTCTCATCAAGAGGTTTCGTGCCTCGATTTCCCGGGTTCGTTCCTCGACTCGCCTG
This sequence comes from uncultured Chloroflexia bacterium, assembly GCA_963717065.1. GTDB lineage: Bacteria > Chloroflexota > Dehalococcoidia > SM23-28-2 > RBG-16-64-32 > CAVQVC01. Next base: position 1,307,482 of record CAVQVC010000001.1, read on the forward strand.
AGCAAGTCCTCTGTCCCACCATGGCCGAGCAGGTGTCGAGCGATCCAGTACAAACAGAACAGGGCAAATCCCCACACGAACACCCTGATCAGGGCAGCGATGGGCCACATACCGAGAGCGTAGAGACCGACGGAAAGGTACCAGAGAACAAGTACAACTACAGCGCCGACGATGAGCAGAATGCCCGCGTTCGTCAGCCGCTCTTTCCAGACAGGCGACATGGTTAGCCTCCCCTCGTGTTTGGCTAATCTTCGTTGTGCGGCAACGTCTTCTCAAGCCTTTGCTTGACCGAATCCCATAAGAATCCCGTTAGGTCTGGCGGGGGCCTCTTCCAGCTTACAGCCCGATAACGCGATTCCAATCGGCGATGTACATATACATGCGTTGGAACTCACTGGGAAGCAGCATGCGATTGTGGGCTATGTAATTTCTGGCGTTTTCCATTTCGTCCATCCGCTGCTTTAGCCAATGTTGAGAGGGGATGATGTCTTCGAAGTGCGTCCATTTCGCAACGACTATTGCTGCTAAGTGTCCGAAGTCTACGAATCCAAGCACATCAGATTTTTCGCCTTCGAGCCACGAGTCCTTCAAGGCCTCTTGTTGTCGCTGCTTGCCGTATCTCGTTGTAGCCGTCGGTAGCTTGTCCACCCAGTCGGGACCTTCCTTTTCAAGAAGAGTCTCACGAATCAATCCGCGCAGCTGGTTCTCGAAGCAATACAGGACGACGTATAGCCGTCCCATTTCTATGGCCTGGTTGCGTGACGCGACACCAAATGGTGCCATGGCCTCAGACAATAGCCGCTCCTCTGCCTGGCCAGTGTCGGCCCCGACCTGAATTCCCGCGCCTTGGAACAGATCGGCCTCCGACTCGAAACTAATACCTCGAAACATGAAGTCCCGTAGAGACGTGGCAAAGTCACTCAATGAGATGCTCCCTCAACGATTTGAAAATCGCGTTGAAAACCTCGATGTCCTTCGTGGCGGGAAGGTGAATCTGGATGTTGTAGTTCAAGCTCGCGGTTGCCGCCTTCACCGGTACTGGTTCTCGTAGGGGCTTGGGTTCAGGTGCTGTCTCGGGTGCCGCAACCTTCTTTGCCGGCTCCTTCTCCTCGATGTCGGCCAAAGCAAGCAACGCAAAGAATGTTTCGGTCATTAATCGCGCAGTTCGGTCGGTTGCATTGTGAGTGCTCTTGAACTTCCCTTCGATGATTGCTTTATCCGCAGTCGTGGGACGTGAGCGAAGTAGAAATAGGTCCCCGTAGGCGTGTTTTAGAGCCTGACCCATTACGCGTTTTGACTGCGACGCATCTCGATAGTCGTGATAGCGTTGAGTTGGTTGGCCATCACTAGACAGGAACCCCAGCGCTTTCATAAGCGGGATGAGAGCGCGGTAGTTGCTCGATGTGAACCCTAGGTCTTTGACGTGCTGGTGTGTGAAATGGCTCGGGGCTTGGCCTTGCTGAATGGTTCTAAAGAATTGCTCGAGTTGTCCATAGACTTGTACGTAGTTGTCGGCAAGGGCCATGATTCCTAACCTCTTTCTTGTGGCGTCCCTTTTTGTCCTTCACTTGAGTGAGGGCGCTGATTGCTGCTGACTTCGCGGCCTTGTTGGAGTTCGGGTTCCGCAGCACCTTGCCGGGCGTTGCTCGCTGCCTTCTTGCCTGTCGTTTCGTTCTTCGCCATGACTACCTCCAATTTTTTCATACTTCGCTTTCATGATAGGATCGCTGGTTGCCAGCGCCAAACGGTAAATGGCACTGACTTGTGGACTAGCCGTTCGGGGGCGTGGGAGCGCGACCACGGAGCCAGAGCGTATCGAGGGGGAGGGGCGACGCCCCGATTCCCCCTAACGCCCGTCCAACGGACGGCCGGTCGTCTCCCCCGGCAGGCTGTCGTTCACCTTGGCTGATCCACTGTCTGCTGACACGCTGCCGTCACCGCCGTTTGTTAAGCTAGCCCACGAAGTCCCCAGACACCGTCTCGGACGGTTAACGCTCGTTCTGAGGAGCCTCCGTGCAGCCCAGCTCTCGCATCGAATCGAACATCTGGAAGTACTACCTCTTCCACTTCTTCCTCAACTTCCAGCTCTGGTGGCCGATCTGGATCATCTACCTGACCGAGGAGCGCGGCCTCACGCTCGGCCAGGTGACGCTGATCGACGTCCCCTTCTGGCTCAGCATCATCGTCCTCCAGGTGCCGGCGGCGGCGCTCGCCGACCGCTTCGGGCGCAAGCCGACGCTGATCGCTTCCAGCGCCGCCTTCGGCGCGGCGATCACGCTCTTCGGGCTCGCGTCCACCTTCTGGCTGCTGCTGGGCTCCTACCTGATCTGGGGCGTCGCCTTCGCGCTGCTCAACGGGACCGAGTCGGCGTTCATCTACGACTCGCTGAAGTCGCTGGGACGAGAGGACGAGTATCGCCGGGTCTACGGACGGAGCTGGGCGATCCAGATGGCGGCCGGAGTGGCCGGAACGCTGATAGGCGCGCCGCTCGCGGCAGCCACGAGCCTTGCTTTTCCGATCGTGCTCAGCGGCGCCCTCGCCTGGTTGGCCGTCATCGTTTCGCTGACTTTCCGCGAACCGCTGCCGGAGGAGCGCGGACGCAGCCAGCTGACCTACGGACAGATCATCGGCGAGAGCCTGACGCTGGTGCGAGAACGGCCGCCGATACGCTACGGCATCCTCTTCTTCGGCGCTGATCACGCTGGGGAGCATCGCTCCGATCTTCTTCTTCCAGCCGTTCCTGCGCGAACACGGGTTCGACATCGGAGACGTCGGGATCTGGCAGACGCCGATGCGCATCGCCGGCATAGTCGGCGCGCTGTCCGCGGGGCGCATCATCGCCACCTTCGGCGAGCGCCGCACATTCATCGCGATGCCCGCCGTCATCTTCGGGTCTTACATTCTGCTCGCCGCCTGGGACGTACCGGCGGCGCAGATCGCCTTCCTGACGATGAACTTCGTCGTTGTCCTCTCGCAGCCGACAGTCACGGACTACCTGAACCGCCGCGTGGAGAGCGAGCGCCGGGCCACGGTTATCTCGCTCACCAACATCGTGCGCTCCGTTGTGTTGATCGCAGCGACGCCTATGCTCGGGCAGATCGCGGAGTCTTCGCTCCAGGCGGCCTTCCTCGTCGGCGGGATCATCGTAGCGGCCATGGGTTTGCCGCTGATGCTGGCCTGGCTGCCGCACCTGCTCCGGAGCGAGCGGTTGGAGCACGTGGAACCGTTGGCCGTCCCGGAACCGGCCGGGGTCATCGGAGCGGACCCACACGGGCCGGACCCATGACTTCAACCTCGCGAGCGCCATGGTCTGCCAACGTCTGCGCCAGCCGCGCCGCATCGCTCTCGGGCACCCGCACCTTGATCACGGTCAACGGCCGGTCGGGCGGCATCTCGGGGTGAGTGCGGTCGGCCAGCACAACGTATCCGGCAACCATTCCGACCACGAGGTGACCCATGATGATCCAGCTGACGACCTGGAGGATTAGCCCGGACGTTCCCTCCGGCCCGACGGTAATGGCCAGTCCAGCACCAAGAGCCGCACCGACGATCCCGCCGGCGACGCTCCACAAGACGATGATCCAGACCAGCCGCCAGATGAACGGCGCTTCGTGGCCGGGGCCGGTTTCCGGAACCTCAAGGGACGACACTATGTCGGAACGCGGAGTGCCGGCGGCGATCAGCGCCGCTGCAGCCGCCTCGGCGGACGCAGTCTCAGCGAATACCGCCCCGATTTCGACCATCGGAGCTGCGACGTCCACGGGTCGGTCCATCGCGTCTAGAGCTGGTCTCCGGTCTGCGTCTCGATGTACTGGCGAGGGCGCGGCGGGAGTAGGTAGAGGGCGGTGAGCCCGGCGCTGATCGCGAGGCCAACGTAAGGCTGCCAGAGGGCGATCAGGAGGGCAACGAAGTAGACGGCGAACGACCCGACGTACTGGAGGGTGAGGAACCGCACGTAGTCGGGATGGAGGGCCTCGTCAATGAGGTTGTCCCAGCGTGCGTAGAGCCATATGAAGAGCCAGGCCGTCGCGGGAAGCGCGAGACCGACGATATAGAACGCAACCGCGGTCTGCCGCTGGGGATCGTCATCCAGGTATTCGCCGAGGACGGCTGTCGGAAAAGGAAGGAAGGCGATGGCCATCAGGAAGAAGACGTTCAGCATCAGGAAGTAGTGATCGGTACGGACGAACATGCGGAAAAAGGAGTTGTGGTTGGCCCAGTAGATGCCGATCGTGATGAAACTGAGGACGTAGGCGAAGTATTCGGGCCAGAGGTGACGCAGCTCGGATCCCAGGCTTTCGTCAGATGTGACGGCGGGGACGCCGATCTCGATGATGAGCAGAGTGATGGCGATGGCGAAGACGCCGTCGCTGAACGCTTCGAGGCGCTGGGTGCCCTCGTCGTGTTCGTGTTCCTTGCCGCGGAGTCTCATGGTCTAGCTTAGGGACGTGTGCCGACGCTCATCCTACGAGAGCATCAGGATGAGCGGTACGCGGCGCCGAAGGTAGCCTCACCCAGCCGCCCCGGCGGCGCGCATCTCCTCGATTTCGGCGTCCGAGTAGCCGGTCTCGCGCAGCAGGTCCGCGGTATGCTCGCCGCGTTTCGGAGCCGTCTTGCGCACCGCACCGGGCGTCTCGGAGAACTTGGGGCCGACGCCGACCTGCTTCACCTTCCCGAACTCCGGGTGATCGATCTCGACGATCATGTTACGGGCCTGCGCGTGCGGGTCTTCAAACACTTCATCGAGCGCGTAAACAGGCCCGACACAGATGTCGTGCTGGCGCAGCTCTTCGAACCACTCGTCGCGGGTCTTCTCCTTGAACTTCGCGCGCAATGCCTCGAATATCTCGGGGTGCTTCTCCCGGTTCATCTGTTGCGGGATGAGGTCGTCGAGGCCCAGAGCCTTGCAGAGCTCCGACCAGAACCAGGGCTCGATGCAGCCAATGCTCAACCACTTGCCGTCGCTGGTCTCGTAGACGGCGTAGAACGGCGCACCGCCGTTCAGCATCTCCAGGCCGGGCTTCGGCACGAGGTTGGCGGAAAAGAGCTGGCTCGCCGGGAACGCCAGGAGCGAGGTGACGCCGTCGCTCATCGCGATGTCGACGTACTGGCCTTTGCCGGTGATCGCGCGGGCGATGACGGCGGCTAGGATCGAGAACGCAGCGTAGAGGCCGCCTCCGGCAAAGTCGGCGATCACGTTCATCGGGATCGCGGGCGGCGAGCCGGGTTCGCCGGTACCCGTCAGTCCGAGCGCGCCGCCGATGCTGATGTAGTTGATGTCGTGGCCGACGAGGCCGGCGTACGGCCCGGTCTGCCCGTAGCCGCTCAGCGAACAGTAGATCGCGCGGTCGTTTCGTGCCTTCACGGTGTCGTAGCCGACGCCCAGGCGCTTGACGACGCCCGGGCGGAAGCCTTCGATCACGACATCCGCCTTCTCCGACATTTTGAGGAAGGCCTCGACGGCGATGGGCTCTTTGAGGTTAAGCGCAACGGAACGCTTGTTGCGGCTCAGTGCCCAAAACGCCTGGGTGCGCTCGCTCATGCCCATGTCCATGCGCCGACCCGCCCCCGGCGGCTCCTCGACTACGATCACGTCCGCGCCCAGGTCCCCGAGCAGCATCGTGCAGTAAGGCCCCGGGGCCTGGCGGGTCAGGTCGAGGACGCGTATTCCTTCGAGGGGCATCATGGGAGGGCTCCTTGGCTAAGATAGGAGGAAGAAGTAATCGCAGGATACGGAACATCGTACATCCTACATCCTACTTCTTACTTCCAACATCCCTCCCCCTCTGTTAACATTGCTCACGGTCGGGGCTGTAGCTCAGCTGGGAGAGCGCCACACTGGCAGTGTGGAGGTCAGGGGTTCGATCCCCCTCAGCTCCACCAACATCCTTAAATACAAACTAACCCCGAAAGCGCCCCCCTTCGACCTGCTAGATTGCCCGCTTCGGCGGTCGAAATGTAGCAACGGTGTAGGAACGAGCAGCAGGGCGGCGGCGATAGAGGAGGCGCGTCGGTTGACGGAGCGGTGGCGGCGTCGGGGGACGCTGTACAGGGTCTACAGGTGCAACTGAGACGGAGTCGTTTCAACGACGCAGGACGTGCGGCTCTAGGCGCAAGCGCTCTCGCACGCACACGCCGCGAGCGCCTGCCACTCCTCGTTTTCGTCTGGCCCGGGCAGGGGCATCGCGAAATACACCTCGCCGTATTTCAGGCTCATCCGGCTCTCTAACCGGCTCGACCGCAGCATCCGCATCGCCCGCTCGTTTGAGCCGAGGACGGAGCCCTCCAGAACCGTCGCGCCGTGGTCCGAGGCCGCCCGCGCTGCCATCTGCACGAGGCACGGGCCAATCCCCAGGCCCTGGTGCTCGTCCTCCACTGTGATTGCTAGCTCGGTGCGGTCCTTTTCCCCCGGCAGCCGCGCATAGAAAACGACCCCGATGATCCGCCGGTCGTGCTCTGCGACGAGCGCGAACCGGTCGCTGTAATCGATGTCTATGTAGCGGCGGACATCCTCATCGGTTATGCGAGCAACGTGGTGGTGGTAACGCATGTACAGCGAGCGCTCACTGAGCCTGCCGAGCATCTCGCGCAGCCCCTCACCGTCGTCGGGCCGAACTGGCCTCACCCACGCCGAAGTCCCGTCCTTCAGGGCAACCCCGGCCTCGTAAGTTCCATGCTGGTGATCGCCATTCGCGCTCATGACTGCCCTCACTCAAAACGTACGACTTGAGGAGTTGCGCTGCTGTGACCGGGGTCACGGTGCGGCAGGTATTCTGAACGCTCAGGGCCCGGTGGTAGACTCTTTGACATGAGTCCCTGCGTCGTCTCGCCCCGTTCCTCGCGCTGTGAGCGACCTGCTGCTCGCAGCCGGTATCGTCTGGACGCTGGCGCTAGACAAGGCGACCGAAGACAAGGAGTGAGCCATGGCTTGGAAGTTCGAAATCTACCCGGATAAGGGCGGAGAGTACCGCTGGCGTTTGATCGCGAGCAATGGCCAGAACGTGGCTTCGTCGGGCGAGGCATTCGATAGCAAGTCAAATGCTAAGCGGGCGGCGGAGAATGTCCGCGATAACGCCGGTAAGGCCGACATCGTTGAGGAATAGTGTTTCGCCTCCCGCGGTGCTTCTTGGTGTAGCAATTTCTGTAGCAACCAGAGCGCCCGTCCCTGACCGCTACTGACCGAAGATTAGAGAACCCCTATCTGAGACGACTGGTAACGACCGTTAAGAACCGCTATTCTTAGGACTGGCAGTGTGGACGTCAGGGGTCGATCCCCCTCAGCTCCACCAATTGCATACAAGAGGCGACGACGGAGAGTAGTAGGGCCCTCCATTCCAGAGAGTCGGCGGCGGTGCAAGCCGGCACCCAAGCGGCCCGAACTCGCTCCTGAGCCTCGCCGGTGAGGTCAGTAGCCGGCGACGGGACGCGCCCGTTAGAGCGCCCACTGAGTCGTCCGGCGACGCTGAACGAGCGCTGCTGGGAATCAGGGTGGTACCGCGGAGTCTGAACGGCCCCTCCGTCCCTGCACGGAGGGGCCGTGTCTATTGAGGTTGACAACACCGTGCCGCCAGTGGACGACCAGCTGGAGATCATCGCCCGCCTGCTTCTGGCGGCGGCGTTGGGCGCTGTTATCGGCCTCGAGCGTGAGCTGCGCGGCAACCCCGCCGGTATTCGCACGATGGCGCTGGTCACCCTGGGAGCATGCCTCTTTACCGACGTCTCGCGGTTGATGGGGGGCGACGACCGGGTTGCCGCCCAGGTCGTGACGGGCATTGGCTTTATCGGCGCCGGCGTGGTCTTCCGGGACGGCGCGGGCGTCAGGGGTATCACGACAGCAGCCACGATCTGGGGTCGCGGCGGCGGTGGGAATGGCCGTCGGCATCGAACTGTACGTAGTTGCGGCGGCAGGAGCGGGGATCATCTTTGTGCTGCTCTGGGCGCGACCGCTCACGCGCCAGCTGGACGAGGCGCTGACAACCCTGGAGACGCGAATTGAGGGGTCAGAGGAGAGGAACCCAGAAGACGAACGGCAGACACGTGGCCGCGAGTAGGCACACCCGGGTCGGGCCATCGCTCGTCCTTACTGCGCCGCCCTGCGCTTGAAGCGCAGCGGCGGCGAAATCGGCGGGACTACACAGAGTGCCAAACGATGAGGAAAAACTATGACTGAACGATACCGTCCGCAAAAAATCGAAAAGAAATGGCAAGAACGCTGGCAATCCGACCGCTTATACGAGACGAACCTCAGTGAGGATGCAAGAAAGCACTACTTCCTGACGATGCTCCCCTATACGTCCGGCGACCTGCACGTCGGCCACTGGTACGCGATGTCGCCATCCGACGCGGCTGCGCGTTATCGGAGGATGCGCGGGCACAACGTCTTCTTCCCGATCGGCTTCGATGCCTTCGGGCTCCCCGCGGAGAACGCTGCCATCAAGCAAGGGATTCACCCACATAGGTGGACCTACGACAACATCGAGCGGATGCGCGGTCAGCTGAAGACCATGGGCGCAATGTTCGACTGGTCGCACGAGGCGATTTCCGCGGACCCGGAGTACTACCGCTGGAACCAGTGGTTCTTCCTCAAGATGTACGAGCGCGGCCTCGCCTACCGGAAGATGGCGCCCGCCAACTGGTGCCCTTCTTGCCAGACCGTCCTCGCCAACGAGCAGGTGGTCAACGGCGCCTGCGAGCGCTGCGGGACCCCGGTCATCCAACGCGACCTCGAGCAGTGGTTCTTCCGCATCACCAGCTACGCCGACGAGTTGCTGGACTTCAGCCAAATGGACTGGCCCGAGCAGATCAAGACGATGCAGCGAAACTGGATCGGGCGTTCGGAGGGGCTGGAAGTCGCCTTCGGACTCGATGTCCCCGGCGTGGAGCAGAACGAGATCCGGGTCTTCACGACGCGCCCGGACACCATCTTCGGGGTCACCTTCATGGTCCTCGCGCCGGAACACCCGCTCGTCCAGCAGATCACGACTCCGGACCGCAAGGCTGAAGTGGAAGCCTACATCGACCAGGCGCGCCACCAGACCGAGATCGAGCGCTTGAGCGCCGACCGCGAGAAGACCGGCGTGTTCACGGGCGCTTACTGCAAGAACTTACTCTCGGGCGAAGACGTACCGATATGGATCGCCGACTACGCCCTGCTCTGGTACGGCACCGGCGCCGTCATGGGCGTCCCCGCCCACGACCACCGCGACTTCGAGTTCGCGAAGAAGTTCGGGCTGCCGTGCCCGGTAGTCATTGCGCCGCCCGATTGGGACGGCTCCCCGCTCATGGAGGCTTACGTCGAGCCGGGCACGATGGTGAATTCCGGGCGCTTCGACGGACCCCCCAACGAGGAAGGCAAGCAGGCGATCGCGGATTATGTCGAGGAACAGGGCTCGGGAAAGCGCACTGTGACCTACCGCCTGCGCGACTGGCTGATCTCCCGGCAACGTTACTGGGGGACGCCGATCCCGATGATCCACTGTCCCACCTCCGGCATCGTTCCGGTGCCGGAGGACCAATTGCCCGTTCTCCTGCCCATGGACGCCGAATTCAAGCCGACAGGCGAATCCCCACTGGCGCGCCATGAGGGATTCGCCAACGTCGTCTGTCCGAAATGCGGTGGCCCAGCCCGGCGCGACGCAGACACCATGGACACGTTCATGGACAGCAACTGGTATTTCGTCCGCTACCTGAGCCCCACCTACGACCAGGGACCGGTCGACCCGGATCTGGCCAAACGCTGGCTTCCCGTCGACCAATACACCGGCGGCGCCGAGCACGCCGTGATGCACCTCCTCTACGCCCGCTTTTTCTGGAAGGTCATGCGCGACCTCGACATCGTCGAGGGGAACGAACCGTTCCTCCGTCTCTTCAACCAGGGACAGATCCTCGGCCCCGACGGTCAGCGCATGTCCAAGTCGAGAGGGAACGTCGTCGCCCCCGACGAACAGGTGCAGAAATACGGAGCCGATGTCTTCCGTTGCTACCTCCTGTTCATCGGTCCCTGGGATGAGGGTGGGCCGTTTGGCCTTCAGGGCATCGCCGGGGTCGAGCGCTGGCTCAACCGCGTCTGGACCATTGCCCTGAGCGAACCCAACTTCGGAGAGAACGAAGACGACACCCGCAATCTCAGACGGATCACTCACAAGACCATTCGCAAGGCCACGGACGATATCGAGGGTTTCCGCTTCAACACGATGCTCGCCGCACTCATGGAGATGACCAACGCGCTCTACCAGGCGCGCGATGCCGGCCCCGTGAGCGCCGATGCCTGGCACGAAGCCTTGACTTCCCTCCTGCTGATGGCTGCGCCGATTGCTCCGCACATCAGCGAGGAGCTCTGGTTCAAGACGGGAGGCGCCTACAGCGTCCACAACCAGCCCTGGCCCGAGTGGGACGCGGAGCTGGCCCGTGAGGATCAAGTAACACTTGTCGTACAGGTAAACGGCAAGGTACGCGACCGCATCCAGGTGGCTGCTGGAATCGCGGAGGAACAGGCGAAGGAGTTGGCGCTGGCCAGCCCGCAGGTGAGCAAGCACCTCGACGGCAAGGAGCCCCGGCGCGTCATCTACGTTCCAGGAAAGCTGGTAAACATCGTCGTCAACTAGCGATAACGATCGATGGTCGATCGGCCGTCCGATGCTAGACTTAATACGATGACGGAGGCTAAGAGGCACTGGACCGAGGGCGACTCGGCCACATTCATTGACCTGGCCGACGTTTCAGTGCCCGGCCGCTCCGAGCAGATCGAAATGCTGCTCTCGCTCGTCCCTGCGAGGGCAGGGCGCTTCGATGTCCTCGAGCTCTGCTGTGGTGAGGGAATCCTCGCGAGTAGCCTGCTTGAACGCTTTCCCGGCGCACAACTCCTGGCGCTCGACGGCTCCCCGACCATGCTGGACCGTGCGCGTGAACGCCTGGAGCCGTTCGGAGAGCGGGCACAGATCGAAGAGTTCGACCTCGCCTCCGATGCCTGGCTCCAGCGAGTTCCGGAGGGGCTCCACGCCGGGCTATCGTCGCTCGCGCTCCATCACCTGAGCGGTGCAGACAAACGGCAGCTCTTCCATGCGCTGGCGCAGAAGCTGGCCCCCGGGGGCGCGCTTCTCATCGCCGACGTCGTGGAACCGGCGTCCGAAACTGTTCGTATCGCCTTCCGAGACCTTATGAACGACATCGCGAAGGAGCAATCGTTAGCACTCACGGGTTCCCTCGAAGCCTTCCGCACGTTCCAAGAAGAAGAATGGAACGGTTTCGCCCTGGAGCAGCAGCCGCCTGGAGAAATGCCATCACGTCTCGTGGACCAACTCAAATGGCTCGAGCTTGCGGGGTTCAGCCAGGTGGACTGTTTCTGGATGCGCGCGGGAGTCGCCATTTTTGGAGGGTATCGCTAGTGCCCTCGGTGACCGTATTGAGAGTCTTTGGCGAGCCGCGCGCTGAGGTATGGGCGGTTCTCTCAGACATCGAGAATGCCCGCCAGTGGAACAAAGCCTGGTCACGAATAAGTATCACTTCTTCACAGCGTCATGGCGTCGGCACCACCTTCCGCGCCTACCTCGACGAAGGCGACACGTTCGATTTTGAGATTACCGATTGGACGAACCTCGAACGCCTGACGATCGCGCCGATCCACGGCGACGACGAACGATATCCCCTGATGCTCAAGGAGCACATCTTCGTCCTCAGCGATGCGCCCGACAACGGTACAACTGTCTCTCTCACGGCAGTAGTCTCCGCCCACGGGATACGCGGCAGGATCTGGGGCCAATTCTTCTGGCCCGGACACCAGCAGCAAGGACTGAACGACGCCCTTGACGCTCTCCAGTCAGCCCTCAATCCAGAGGCCGACGAGGCGGAGGAGCCCGATACCGATCCCGACCCTGCGGCGGAGTAGCGTGCCGTTGAGACTCGTCGCCGCCGTCTTCGCGTCGCTGCTTATCGCTGCCCTTTTCCGCGGCGCCTCTCAGGCGGCGCCGGCTGCCTCCGCCGACGCCATCGATATCACCTCCCACGTCACATACAACATCCGTCCCGACCAGGGCCCCGTCCGAGTGTCGTGGAACGCCACGATTACCAACAATGACCCCTCAACGTCGAGCAGCGGGCAGGGCGGCTTCGTCCAGTTCTACACGTCATTCACATTCCCTGTGCTGTCCGACGCCAAGAACCTCTCGGCCGTGTCGTCCAGCGGCACTACTCTGAACGTATCCACCTCTCCGATCCCGGACGCTCCGCTAGACGCCGCCGCCGTCAGGCTTGGCTCACCACTCTTCTACGGTGAAACCTATTCGTTGTCCCTGACCTACGAGGTGCCGGAAGCGCGGAGACCCTCACTGTTGATCACCCCTACTTACGCATTCGTGCCTGTCGTTGCCCTGGGCGACCACGCCACAGTGGACGTCCTGCTGCCTCCCGGCCAACCCTGGGTGAGCGAGCTCGGCCCCGCCGAGTGTTCCCAGGACAGCTCCACATTCACCTGCTCCGGCTCCGATGATATCTACCTCGCCGCGCTCGCCGAAGCCAGCCGCCCCGACCTCACCGCGAAGACATCAACAGAAGTCACTCTCCGCGAGAAGAGGGTGCAGCTATCGATCACTCATTTCCAGGGAGAGGAAGCGTTCGCGGCGCACGTCAAAGACCTCGCCATATCGGCCCTCCCGGTGATCGAAGATATCTACGGCGTCGCCTACTCCGGCCCCGAGACCATCGACCTCGCCGAGCGCGGCAAAGTGATCACGCTGGGATATGAGGGCCTCGCCTTATGCTCCGACTCATCCTGCGACATCGCTGTCTCGCCCGTGGCAGATGATTACACTGTCCTCCACGAACTCGCCCACCTCTGGTCGGACCTCTACTCCGAACGCTGGCTCGCAGAGGGCTTCGCCGAATACGTGGCCAAGGAAACAGCGAACCGATTGCCCGAGGACCTGGTCGCAGGCGCGCCCCGTGAATGGCCCCAGGCCACGGTCGAAATGCAACTTGACGACTGGGGTGGCGTCGACACCGCCGTGGGCCTCAACAGCCCTGAGGCTGAAAAAGAGGCCGCCGGATACTACCGCGCCGACCGCTTCCTCTCCTTTCTCGGCGCCGACACCGGCCTCGACGCCCTCCGCCGCGCCAACCAATCAATCGCGGCGGGCGGCAATCCCGCAGACAGCAAGAGCTTCATGGACGCCCTCGAAGTCGCCAGCGGGCGCAACAACGACGACCTTTTCCAGGAATGGGTTTTCCCCCAGTCCCTCGCACCCACGCTCGCTGCCCGCCGGCAGGCGCGCGACCGCTACTACGCCTTCAGCGCCCGCGCCGCCGAACAGTCCCTGTCCGACACCGTCCCGAAGAGGATCGCGGCGGACCTCGAGGCCTGGCGCTTCGACGACGCCCTGGCGCGCCTCGACGAGGCGGACGAGTCCCTCAACAAGTACATCGACCTGAAACCCGCCCTCGACGCCCTGCAGACCGATGCTCAGGCCGCCGGGCTCACAATCGAGGGCCGCATCAACGAGTCGGTCGAGGCCTGGGAGTTCGACGAGACGGCGCGACACGTCGAAGACGCGGGCGACGCTCTGGCTCTCTACCGGCAAGCGCAGGAGAAGGTAGACGCGCCGCGCAACCTCTGGGAGCAGCTGGGAATGCTCGGCAGCGACCCGCACACCGACCTGGAGGCAGCCGAGGCCGCCTTCAACACCGGCGACTACGAGGCCGCGTCAGACGCCGCCGCCAGCGCCATCAACTCCGTCGACGACGCCTCTGATCGCGCCACCGACCGCATGCTAATCGTTGCCGGCATCGCCGCCACGTTCTCGCTGATCATCCTACTCGGCGTCTGGTACACGCGGATGAGGGACCGCCGCGCAGGAGAGCTGCGCTAGCCGCCCGGGCGCTCGGCTGCTCTAGTCTCCAGCGTATCGATGCCGCGCCGGACTGTGCTCAGGAAACCGTCCAGCTCTGTCTCCAGTCGCTTCAACGTCTGCAGCGAGTATACGTCCGACTCGTGCATCTGCGCCTTTGCCGACGCCTGCGCGTCGTCGAGGCGGCCGCGCGCCTGCTCCTCCGCGTCGCGCACCATCTCTTCCGCCCTCGTCTGCGCCTGCGACACAAGCTCCTTCGAGCGTTCCTCCGCCGCCTTCACTACGGCCGAGTCGGTGATCCTCTCCTCCAGCCGCGCCCGCGCCTCCCCCAGCATCGTGGCCGCTTCGTCCCGAGCCCTGTGCAAGATCTCTTCCTGCTGTTCTACCAGCTCCCGCGCGTCGTACACCTCGCGTGGCACCGCAACCCGCATCCGGTCGATCAGGTCGAGGATGCGCTGACGCTGGATCACCGCACCGCCGCCGACCGGCAGCCCGCGGGCCTCGGCGACCATCTCCTCAAGCCGGTCAATCAGGTGCAGAATATCCATGCGCTATTCAATCAGACCCACGGTTCCCTCGTCGATTACTTCCTCTTCGCTTCGAGCTTCTTGTCCAGCGCGGCCACGATGTGTGGCGGCACCAGCTCACCAACATCGTACCCGAGGCTGGCCACTTCGCGGATGCGGTGCCCGCTCACGTACAGGTGCTCGAGACTGGCCATCAGGTAAACCGCTTCGATCTCCGGCGCCATCTTCTTGTTCATCAGCGCCATGTCCAGTTCCGCCTCAAAGTCCGTAACGGCTCGGATGCCCCGGACCAGAATCTTGGCTTGCTCCTTGCGCGCGAAATCTACAACAAGGCCCGTGAACGGCTTTACCTCGATGTTGCCCAGGTGTTGCACCGCCTGCGCGAAGAGCTGCACCCGCTCCGATGTCGAGAACAGCGACGAGGCGGCCGGCAGGTCGTAGATCGCGACGACAACCCGCTCGAACAGGGCCGCCGCGCGCTGGGCGATGTCCACATGGCCGTTGGTGACTGGATCGAATCGTCCGGGGTAAAGGGCTATTCCCAAGGTTACCTCCTGGCGTAGATGGAGACCGCGCTGTCGCCGTGTCTGCGCGAGTTGATCAACGAGAATCCGTCGAGTTCCCCCGCCGGTTCCTCCCGGGCGCTGTGCTCAAAGACTATCACCGTGTCCTCATCCATCAGGGATGAGCCGGCGAAATCCCTCAAAGACGACAACGCCTCGGAGTCTGCGTAAGGTGGGTCGGCGAGCACCAGTGAGTACGGGCCGTTCAGCTTCGCTGCGGCGCGGGCCACCGGCATGCAATACACGCTGGCTATCGAGTCGAAACCCGTCAGGCGCAGGTTGTCCTTTATCAGGGCGCAGGCGCCCGGATTGCGCTCCACGAAGTCGCAGCGGCGCGCGCCCCTGCTCAACGCCTCGATCCCGAGCGCACCGCTGCCGGCGTAGAGGTCAACTACGCTGGAAAAATCCGCGCCCAGCGAGGCCAGCGCGTCGAACACAGCACCTCGAAGAAGATCGGAGGTCGGACGTGTCCCGCGGGAGCGGTCGCCAGGTCCCTTGAGCCTTCTACCCCTGGCGCTCCCGGCTATCACTCGCATATTCCCGCGCTAGGAGATCTCGACTATGGCCGTGTCGCTGTCCGACCCCGTGTTGCCATCCGCCTCCACCGTAACCGTTACCTTGTCGCCAATCTGATCGCCGGGATCGCCGGTGACCGTTTGCGCAAACGTGCACACGATCGCGTCCGGGCCCTTCTCCGTCACCAGCTCAGCATCCCCATCGTCCGCCGCAAGGCTCTGCCCGACGACATTATCGTCATCGTTGTCGGTGCAGACGGCGCCCGGGTAGATGTCGTCCACCAACGAGGCAATCGTGACCGCCACCGGGCTGTCGTTGTCGATGATCACCCGATATGTCACCTCTGACCCGGAGGACGTGAACTCCGGATCGTCGTACTCGTTCCCATCATCGTCGCCGTCGGCGCGTTTGCCCACCTGTATGGAAAGCGTCCCTTCTGGCGCTGGCGCCGGCGTGGGAGTCACGCTGGGCGCCTCTGTCGGTCCGGGTGTTGGGCTTGGCCCGAACGTCTGCAGAGGCGTGGGGGAAGGCTCGTTGCCCTTCTTGACCTCCATCGCCAGCTTGCAGCCGAACCGGTGATCGGCGTCGCTGACCACCAGGACCACGTTATACGTACCGGCCTGGCCGGGAGCGATCCACGTCGCCGTCGTACCGGCGCCCGCTCCCAGGTCTCCGCCTTCCGGCGCCTGCCACGTCGGCAAGAGCACGGAATCGTTCGGCCGCGCCAACGGTAGAGTGGCCGACGCCACGAACGTGTTTACCGTCGGCCAGAGATTGGCGACGTCAGAAGTGGCTGAGGCGTCCGAGATGGCGAGCCCGCCCAGCCGATACGCCTGCACGAGTTCCAGCTTAAAGTTGGCGCTGTACGAATTCTCGATATACACTCGCCGCCGCTCGGTGCCGCCGACAGCGAACGAGACCGACACCGCATCATCGTTCCAGCGAAGCGGCGACGCGCCTTCGCCTTCGTCAAGGTTCTTTGCGACGAGGGTCACCGTCGTGCCGGTCTTAATGTCTGCCGGATTGGGGCTCTTAACAATGGCCTCACAAGCCAGCGCCATCGCCTGCAGATAGCCCATCGGGCTCGCACCACCTCCCCCCTCTTCGATGCTGAACGGGTTTATGACCAGCAACACCTTGCCAGGGTCCACGTTGCGGACGATCTGGCCGATAGCGCCCGGCATCGATTCCCAATAGGCAATCGGGTCGGCAAGGGGGAGCACCTTGATGACGTCGGCAGAGTCGCCGATCTCCTTCCAGTCGTAGGCCTGCTGCTGCTCGGACGGGGGTGGCAGCGTCACGCTCAAACGCTTCTGGTTGTCATGCAGTTTGTCGGCGAGCCTGGTGATGAACTCGGTGAACTCGGAGGCCAGCTGCGGGTCAACCGAGGGGTACTCGATGTCGATGCCGTCCAGTTCACCCTCGCCGACCAGCCGAACGATGGCTTCGATGTGTTGGTTCCGGACGTCATCATTCTCCAGGATTGAATCCACCACAGCGGATGACTCTTCGCTGCTACCGACGATAGTGGGCAGCACGAGCAAATCCCCCGACGGGACCTGCGTGGCCACTCCGTTGACCGAGCCGTCCTCCGCCGGCGTGTAGTCTCGAGGACTTACGATGGTGACTCGAGCATCGGCGTGCAGCTGCGCGCCCTGTGGGAGCGAGCCGGCGACCTGGTAGGTCTGCGCGAGCACGCGGAGAACGGCCAGGTTCTCGGGCACGTTGGGGAAGTCGCCTTTGGCAACGGGCTTGTCCGCGACGGTGGTGACCTCCGCCTCGGCCATGCGCTGCCAGCGACTGTCAAAGAAGCTGTAAAAGCCGAGCCCCGCGCCGTCCTCAACATCTTCCGTGAGAGGCAGAGTCACCGTGATGGGAACATCCTCTTCGGCATCGAACTCGAAGTACTCGCTCATGGAAACGAGGCCGGGTGGTAGGGCAGGGATCTGCGTCTCGGTGGCGGTGATGCCGTCCGCTATCTCAACGACGTTACCATCGCCGTTACCGTCATTGCTGGCACTGCTGTCGTCACCGCCGCCGAACAGGGTGGAAAAACCCAGGACAATGATGATTACGACGGCCAGGAACGCGATCGTACCGCCGATGATCAGCGGAGCGGGATCGCGTTCCGGACGGCGGCGAAGGAGGCGCTCGAAGGGACCCTCGGGGCGGGGAACGTCACGACGCGGCCGCCTTTCGGGCGGCGGTTCTCGGGGCGGGAACCTGCGCATGCTTTAGGGCCAAAGACCTCCGTGAGAAACCAGGCGAAGCGCCCAATGGCCGCGCCCGAAGCTGCGATAGTCGACCCGACGCCGCAATGCGAATACCGTCTGAGTCAGGCGGAATTGTAACACAGGGGCAACTCGGGACAACACATCACTCCCTTTACAGACCAGTTGGCTGAGACATATAATCTCACTGGTAACTACGTTGACCAGGCGGCTGAGGGCGCCCCGCCCCCAGTCCTTTTTTTCATCTGAAACCTTTCTTCAACCAATACCAAGGAGCAGCGGACAAACATGGTTAGCAAACAGGTTCCTCTTACCAAGGATGGCCTGGCGAAACTACAAACCGAACTCGAGGAGCTGATGACCGTTCGGCGTGCTGAAGTCGCGCAACGGATTCACGACGCCAAGGAACTTGTCGGCGCCCAGAATGCGCCTGAGTACGAAGATGCTCGCAACGAGCAAGCGTTCGTTGAGGGTCGCATCCTCACGCTCGAGAACATTATTCAGAACGCGGTGATCATCGAGGAAACGCACGACCATCACAAGGTGAGCCTGGGATCCACAGTCACGGTCCTCAATCACAAGGGAGAGAAAGAACACTACACGATCGTCGGATCGGCGGAGGCAGACCCGAAGGAAGGCAAGATCAGTAACGAATCGCCGGTCGGCATGGCTCTGTTGGGCAAAGGAGTTGGGGACGAAGTGCAAGTGAACGCCCCGGCCGGAATGTTGCGCTGGACGATAGAGAGCATCAACTAGCGGGGCGCGGGAACGACGGCTACAATCAGGCGGGGCGCTGCGCCCCGCCTGTTTATTTCTGGAGGGTGCACCTTTCGACCATGGGAGAGGATGAGATCATCGCGCTCCGGCGTCAGAAGCTGGAGCGCCTGCGCGAGAAGGGCATCGATCCCTATCCACGGCGATTCGATCGTACGCACACGGCGAATCAGGCCGTTAAAAAGCTAGGCGATGCCGCTGCGGACTCTGACCCGGTGGTCGTCGCCGGCAGAGTGACCGCCTTGCGTCCAATGGGAAAAGCCTCGTTCGTCGACTTGAGGGACGGCAGCGGCCGCATCCAGGCATACCTCAAGCAGGAAAGTCTGGGCACGGAACAGTACGACTTGTTGTCTGAAATTGACCTCGGGGACTACCTGGGCGTCGAAGGCACCCTGTTTCGCACGAAGACCGGCGAGCCAACCATTGAGGCGCGGAAACTGACGGTTCTGGCGAAAGCGCTTAGACCACCGCCTGAGAAGTGGCACGGGCTTCAGGACGTCGAACTTCGCTATCGTCAGCGGTACCTCGACCTGATGTCGAACGCAGATGTTCGCGAGATCTTCGTGACGCGGTCGAAGGTGCTGTCGAGGATCCGGCGGTTCCTTGACGAGCGCGGCTATCTTGAGGTGGAGACTCCAGTCCTGCAGGGCGCGGCAGGGGGAGCGGCTGCCCGGCCGTTCATGACCTATCACAATTCGCTGGAGCGAGAGCTGGCGCTGCGCATATCACTCGAATTGCACTTGAAGCGCCTGATCGTGGGCGGCTTTGACCGCGTCTACGAAATCGGCCGCATCTTCCGAAACGAAGGAGTCTCGACGAAGTACAACCCGGAGTTCACGATGCTCGAGTTGTACCAGGCATATGCCGACTACAACGAGTTAATGCAACTCGTCGAAGAGATGGTGTCCACCGTCGCGAACGAGGTACTGAACACTACCCAAGTGAATCACGGAGAACTGACCATTGACCTGACGCCTCCGTATCCGAGGATTCCGCTAAGGGAGGCCATTCGCGACCGAAGCGGGGTGGACTTCGCAGCGCTCCCAGACCTCGAATCGCTTCGCAAGGCAGCCGCGGACTCGGGCGTGAAGTTGGATGGCTCCTGGGGCCGTGGGAAGATCATCGATGAGCTGATGACGCTACACGTCGAACCTCATCTCCAGCAACCCACCTTCTTGATCGACTACCCCGTGGAACTATCGCCGCTGGCCAAGCGGAAGGATGACGATCCCGGGCTCGTCGAGCGCTTCGAGTTCTTCATTTGCGGGCGCGAAGTGGGGAACGCCTACACGGAGCTGAATGACCCGGTAGATCAGCGCGAACGACTCGTCGAGCAGGCGGCATTGAGGGCGGCAGGCGACGATGAGGTGGAATTGGCAGACGAGGACTTCCTGGTGGCGATCGAATACGGGATGCCACCAACAGGGGGACTTGGTATGGGAATTGACAGGCTGGTGATGGCAATGACCGGCGTCAGCAGCATTCGTGAGGTGATTCTCTTCCCGGCGCTACGTGAGCGGGAGGGGAAATGACCAGACTGGCCGACGAGGGAGCATCCTCCTGGGAAGCGATTGCGAACGGTTGGGCGGAGCGCATTCGGACAAGGACGGAATGGGCACGGCCTGTCCTCCTGGACGGGCCACACCTCGAACTCGTGGGGAACGTCGCCGGGGCGAGTGTCCTCGACGCCGGTTGCGGCGAAGGGCGATTCGCCCGCATGCTCGCGGAGCGCGGGGCGAAGGTCAGCGCCATCGACCTATCGACAAAGATGATCGAGCACGCGCTTCGAATCGAGAGCGAGGAGCCCCTGGGCGTTGACTACCAGGTGCGAGACATGTGCGCCTTGCCCTTTGCCGCCGAAACGTTCGACCTGGTCGTAGCCTACCTCTCCATCATCGACGTGGAGGATTACGAGACGGCACTCTCTGAGATCACCCGTGTTCTGAAGCCCGGCGGTCGCTTTATTTTTTCGCTGGTCCATCCATGTTTTTCGCCTCCGGTGTGGGGTTGGGAGCCGCGCGAGCCGGGTAAGATACCTCTCCGCGACAAGGACAGGCTCTTCCGGAAGGTGGACAACTACTTCCCGTCCACGGAGATCCGGTTTCGCATGTGGCCCACGGCTCCGGCCGAGACAATCAACTACCACCGGCCAGTCAGCGAATATGCGCACGCATGCCGGTCTAATGGATTGCTGATAAAGGATATCGTTGAGCCCACGCCGGACCCCGAGCTGGCCGAGAGGCTCGACTACCTGAAGGGTGAGTTCCGCGCACCAACGTTCATGATCTTCGAGTGCGTGAAGGCTCCGTCGTCTTGAGCGGCCGTTTCCGGGCGGTGGTGTTCGACCTCGACGGTGTTCTCTGGGACGGCGAGCCCCTGTATCACGAAGCGTTCAACGTGGTGCTGGCACCGTATGGGTGTACTGTTACGAAAGACGATTACTCGAATATTATCGGTCACTCAGTGGAGGCGGCCTGGGATTGGGTGCTGAAACGCTTCGAGATCACGGAAGATCCGGCGAGCTTCCTCCATCGCTACAACGAGGCGGTGCTAAAGCTGTTGGCGAATCCCATCGAGCCGCTGCCCGGCGTGAGGGAATTGCTGTCCGAGCTCCGGCGACGCCGGACGCCGGTGGGACTCGCTTCAGCGTCGCTGCGCCAATGGGTAGACGCCACGATTCGAGGCCTTGAACTCGATGACGCCTTCGATGCCACCGTATCCGCGAGCGAAGTCTCACGATCTAAGCCTGCCCCCGACCTCTACCTGACGGCCGCTGAGCGCCTGGGCCTGGCGGCCGGCGAGTGTCTGGCGGTCGAAGACACCGGAGCGGGCGTCGCGTCTGCCAAGGCAGCAGGCATGTTTGCCGTGCAGATCCGCGCGTCTTCAACGGCACTCGCTCCGCTGCCAGAGGCAGACCTCGTTATTGATGACTACTCGCAGTTCAATCTCGGCCTCATTGCAAGCTTTGATGGGAATGGCTGAACCGATTCAGGCCTCGCCTCCCCAGGAGGTCGGCGAAGTAGCTGAGAGCCTGATAGGGGCTCTGGGACAAAATCTCACCGCGCTCCTCTGGCACGGTTCGTGGGCACGCGGCGAGCAAACGCCCGAGAGCGACCACGACCTGATTGTGGTGGTGGAACAGGTAGACGATCAGACGTTGGGCACAATGCGAGAAGTCTTCAAAGGGAGGGGGCTCTGGTCTACTTACCTGAAGACCCCGGAGGAACTGCGGCAATACCCGATGACGGGGCGGGCCCAGTTTCACTTCGGCTACATTGCGATATACGGCGCGATTGACCCGCCACCCCTCACCCGTGACGGGCTGATCGAAGACTTGAAGTGGCTCTGCGCCTCAATTCAGCACGAGTCCCGGTACCGGGTGGTGCACGGCGCCGGTCGGGAGTACAACGACGCCGACAGTCAATTCATTCGCAAGCGCAACGCCCGCTGGATGTATTACCAGGCGAAGGCGGCGATTATGGCGATGAAGGCCCGTGAACTCGTCGAAGGGCGCAGCTACCCGAGTAACCGCGCCGAGCTGAAGAAGCGACTCTCCGATCGGGACGAGCTGTCCATCGTGAATTCTGTCGACCGCTGGCGCGAGTTGCGACCAACCGTCGAAGAGGACCCGGTTCCAATCGCCTCACTCGTTGATCGGTTCGCCCGCAAGCTGGTGCACGAACTGGACTCGGAGGTCACGTGATCCGCCACTACACCGCCACCGGCTTTGTCGTTGAAGAGTCAAGGACGCTCTTGCACTGGCACCGGCGGCTCCAGCAATGGATGCCACCAGGGGGCCACATCGAGGCGAACGAGGACCCCGTGCAAGCGGTCTTGCGCGAAATCCACGAGGAGACCGGGATCGCTGCGGAATTGATCCAGACAGGGGAGGAACTCCCCTTCGACTACCCTGAGCAACTGCCTCCACCGTACACCATCCTCGTTGAGGACATCCCCGGACCAGACGAGCCACACAAGCACATCGATCTGATCTACTTCTGCCGCCCGCGACACGACGCGCCTCGCGAGCACCGAGACGACCCGACTCTCCGCTGGGTGGATGAAGGTGAGCTGCGGGGAGGCCAACCGCTGGATGTAGCGGGGTGCGGAGTGTCAGCCCCGGTGCCCCAAGACGTGCGGGTACTGGCGGTAATCGCAATAGAGAAGGAGCGATCGGCTCAGCTTTGACCGTCTGGCGGTCTCGCCCCTACCCTTAGGCCATGCTCTCAGTCCAATTGTTGCGTGAAAACCCCGAACTCGTGCGGAGCGCGCTGGAGCGACGCCATACCGAGGCGCCCCTCGACAAGGCGACTCACGCTCGATACTCGCTGGCGAGAGCTCATTGCCGAGGTGGAGGCGCTCCGGGCGGAGAAGAACACGATCTCGAAGGAGATCGGCGAGCTGTCCCGCGTGATGAAGACCGAAGACAGCGAAGGAGGCGAAGCACGCCGAGCACCGGCGGTCCGACCTCGATGGCCCGCTCGACTTTCGTCGGCGAGCGGCTGGACACGATGGAGGCGCGGCTGAAAGAGGCTGAGGCGGCACTGCGAGAGCCTGCTGCTCGAGATCCCGAACATCCCTGCGAGGACGTGCCCGACGGACCGGACGAGTCGGGGAACGTGGTCGTGCGGCAGTCGGGCGAGCCGCCGGTACTGGGCTTCGAACCGAAGCCACACTGGGAGCTGGGCGAGGCACTTGGCATCATCGACTTCGAACGCGGGGTGAAGCTGGCGGGCACCCGATTCTACGTGCTGAAGGGGGCGGGGCGCTCGGCTGCAACGTGCACTCATCTCTGGATGATGGATGCCACGTCACTCGCGGCTACTCGGAGGTCTACCCGCCGGCGATGATCAAGGAGGAGAACCTCTGGGCCGGCGGGTAGCTTCCCAAGTTCGGCGACAACATGTACCACGACGCCGAAGAGGACTACTGGCTCCTTCCCACAGCTGAGGTCGCGCTCACAACATGCACCGCGACGAAATCCTCGAACCGGGCACTGCTCCCGATCAACTACGTCGCCTACACGCCGTGCTTCCGGCGCGAGAAGATGTCCGCCGGCCGCGACGTCCGCGGCATCAAGCGCGGCCACCAGTTCGACAAAGTCGAGATGTACAGCTTCGTGGAGCCGGAGAAGTCGGCCGAGGCGCTCGAGCAGGTATGGTCGAGGACGCGAGGCGATTGCCGAGGGCGCTGGGTCTCGACGTACCGCGTAGTCGAGTTGTGCACGGGCGACCTCGGGTTCAACGCGGCGAAGACGTACGACATCGAGATCTGGGCGCCAGGCTCGGCGAGTGGCTCGAGTGCTCGTCGTGCTCGAACTGCACGGACTTCCAGGCCCGCCGCGCGAACATACGCTTCCGCCGCGAGAAGGGCGGCAAGCCGGAGCACCCGCATACGCTGAACGGCTCCGGCGCTCGCGCTGCCGCGGACGATGATCGCGGTGCTGGAGAACTACCAGCAGGCGGACGGTTCGATTTCGATTCCGGACGTGCTGCGTCCGTACATGGGCGGGACGGAGCGAATCGCGAGCTGAAATCGAGGCCACGACTGCAGAAAGAAGCAGGGGCGAGTGATCCTCGCCCCTGTTGTGTCCAGCCGTTCCGGTCCCGGTTACTTCCGGCCGTGCTTCCCGTGGTGGTGGTCGCCATCCTGGTTGCCGCCAAAGACCGCGAAGCCGTCTTGTTTGCCGTCCTTATCCTGCCAGGCAGCGACCTCGTCGCCCGTCTTGTCGTGCTTGCCAGACCATTCGGAAGAGTCCGCCTTGTTCTTGTCACAGCCCTTCTTAGCAGGGTCTTCTGTGTCACCTTCCTGCTTCGGGTCCTTCACTTCGGGCGCAGGTGCCTGTGCCGGTTCTACCGCAACGACAACGGGCTCAGCAGGAGCCGGAGCCGGAGCGACTGCTTCCAGTACAACCGGCTGCTGGACAGGAGGCTGATCGGCCGGGACCGCAGGCGGGGGCGCCACCGGCGCATCTGCGGCGTGCACTTCCGTAGCCTCTGTACCCTTTGAGGGGCCTCCCATAGCCGAGACCACGCTGAGGGTGACGGCGGCCAGCGCCGCAACGGTGCTGACTGCCACAATGAGTCTTGCTGGTGTCATATCAGATGGCTCCTCCTCCTGGTTGTCGACTTATGGGCGCTTGTCCCTTCTTAGACACCCTATGCCGACCAGAGTTACAGGATCATTACCCATAACTCGCCACGTGCACACCGAAAATTAACCTTCGGCCCATCTTCCTCAGCACCTATAATCAGAGCGCAATGCGCATACTGGCCGTCGATGTCGGCACCGGCACCCAGGACATCCTCCTGTTTGACTCCGAGCAACCGGTTGAGAACGCGCTGCAGTTGATCATGCCATCACCGACGCAGATCGCAGCCGACCGTATACGCAAGGCCACTAGGGCGCGGCTCCCGGTCGTCCTGACCGGTGTAATCGCCGGCGGCGGCCCCTGTCACTGGGCGCTTGAGGACCACCTGCGAGCCGGTCTTGCCGCGTACGCGACTCCCGAAGCGGCCGCCACCTTTGACGACGATCTCGACTCCGTAAGGGCTATGGGCGTCACGATCGTATCGGATGACGAGGCTACGAGGGCGGAGGGCGAGCGAGTTCGCCTCCGTGACCTCGATCTGGAGGCGATCCGCGCCGCTCTCGGCGCCTTCGATGTTAGCGGGGACTTCGACGGGCTTGCGGTTGGATGCCTGGACCACGGCGCGGCGCCGCCGGGGTATTCGGACCGTTTGTTCAGGTTCGAACACCTGCGCCGAGTCGTCGAGCGGCGGAACGATCTCCGAGCGTTCGCATACCTGCCCGAGGAACTGCCGGACTACCTGACTCGAGCGCAAACGCTGCTTTCGTGCATCCGAGACGAGGGACGAACGGTCTTCCTGGACACGGGGCCGGCGGCGGCGTTGGGGGCGCTTCAGGACCCGCTGGTGGGCGGGCGTGACGAACAACTGGTGCTGAATCTGGGCAACATGCACGCGCTGGCATTCCACCTTCGCGGCACCCGGATCATTTCCCTGTACGAGCACCACACTGGAGAGGTTACGGCCGAGCAGATCGAAGACTTCACGGAACGTCTGTTGAACGGCAACCTGCCCCACGAAGCCGTGTTCGACTCTAAGGGACACGGCGTCTATTACGCCGATGGCGACGCCGGCAGCGTTGGCGACCGCGCGATCGTCGCAGTAACGGGTCCCCAGCGGGGGAAGCTGCGTGGCAGCCGCCTCGACCCTTACTTCGCCGTTCCGCACGGGGACATGATGGTTTCGGGGTGCTTCGGGTTGCTCTGGGCGTTCGCGGAGAGAAAGCGAGAGAGCCGCGAGGAGATCCTCGCTTCGCTGGGACTGGCGACGGTTGGCACGTAGCAGCTCACATGCTGCGAACCTCGATTGACAAGCAGCTCACATTTGGCAACGATAGCACCAGCCGGAAGACCGAAGGAGTGCCCCATGCCCAGCCCACAATTCACCGCAATACGGCAGGCGATGTCGGAGCGGCGGAGGCCGTGGGAACAATCAACCAGTGAGTTGCGTGAAGGCTGGGAGACATCAGCAAAGCTGATCCCTCGTCCGCCGGACGTCGTTACCGAAGGGACTGATGCAGGGGGGGCGTCTTCGGAATGGGTGTCGGTCCCGGAATCCGACCCAGCACGCGTCGTGCTCTACTTGCACGGCGGCGGGTACGTCATCGGGTCCGTGAACACTCACCGAGACGTGGTGCAACGCATCTGCCGCGCGACGGGTGCGCGCGGTCTGACGGTCGACTATCGGCGAGCGCCGGAGAACCCCTTTCCGGCCGCACTCGATGACGCCACGAATGCTTATCGATGGTTGCTCGATGGAGGGAACCAGCCCGAGAAGATGGTTGTGATCGGGGACTCAGCCGGCGGCGGCCTCACTATTGCGATGATGGCAGCGGTACGGGATGCGGGGTTGCCGTTACCTGGTGCGGCTGTGGTCATGTCCCCGTGGATAGACATGGAGGGATCCGGCGAGTCGATGGTCACCAAAGAAGAGCTAGATCCCATGATCCGGAAGGAATGGCTGCTGAGATGCGCGGCGGACTATCTGAGAGACGGCGACCGGCGGAATCCTCGGGCATCGCCTCTGTATGCAGACCTCCCTGGGTTACCGCCGATCCTGATCCAGGTCGGAGAGAACGAGACTCTGTTAGACGACGCGGCGCGACTGGCCGAGCGAGCGAAGGCCGCAGGCATCGATGTGACTCTCGAAGTCTGGGATGACATGATCCACCTCTGGCAGCTACTGGCTCCGATGGTGCCAGAGGGACAGCAGGCGATCGACCGCATCGGGGAATGGGTGCAAGAGAAGCTCGGGCCGCCGTCGGCACCGCGGGCGCCTGACCAGGCGGCTGTGCCATGACCAGCGCCGAGCTAGAAACCATCATCGGGCTCCTGCGCGCCCAGCCCCTGGTGGGTTCAGCGAGCATTGAGGACCTGCGACGCAACCTGGAGGAGGCAGCCGCTACCGTTACGCTAAAACCGGATGTCGCGATTGAGCGGGTGGAGGTGGCGGGCTTGGATGTCGAGTGGATAACCATCGAGCGCTCGGAGGCCAGGGGCGTTGTCCTGTACCTTCACGGCGGCGGCTACTGCATCTGTTCGGTCAACACCCATCGAGACCACGCTTCCCGAATAGCGCGCGCCAGTGGCGCGCGC
Organism: uncultured Chloroflexia bacterium; assembly: GCA_963717065.1. Classification (GTDB taxonomy): domain Bacteria; phylum Chloroflexota; class Dehalococcoidia; order SM23-28-2; family RBG-16-64-32; genus CAVQVC01. Next base: position 1,334,614 of record CAVQVC010000001.1, read on the forward strand.
ACGCTCCTGATTGAGTACCGCCTGGCTCCAGAGCACCCGTTCCCGGCAGCCGTTGAAGACGCGCAGGCGGCCTACCGTTGGCTGCTCGGAAATGGAGTCTTGCCTGCTGGCATCGTCATGGGCGGCGACTCGGCCGGCGGCGGATTGACAGCCGCCACGCTCGTTGCGCTCCGTGACTCGGGCGATCCGTTGCCCGCGGGAGCCTTCTGTATATCGCCGTGGATGGACCTGAGCCTCGAGGGTGAGTCGATGATCACAAAGGCGGAAGCCGATCCAATGGTGACGCGAGGCCTGCTCGAGATGATGGCGCGCGCTTACGCCGGTTCTCTTGACCTCCGGAACCCGATGATCTCGCCGTTATTCTCTGACCCCGCCGGCCTGCCCCCGATGCTGCTGCAGGTAGGAACCTCCGAGATCCTGCTCGATGACTCGACACGGTTCGCCGAGCGGGCCACGGCGGCCGGTGTCGACGTGACACTCGAAGTCTGGGATGACATGTTCCACGTATGGCACGTCTTCGCCGACATGCTTCCACAGGCGCAGCAGGCGATCGGTCGCATCGGGGAGTGGGTGCGCGAGCGAATGCTGTCGCGGGAACGGCGACCGGAACGACTCAGAAGTAGTTGACGGTGATTCCGCCGTCGATCACGAACGCGGTTCCCGTCGTCCAGGACGACTCGTCCGAAGCCAGGTATACGCCTGCGTGAACCACGTCCTCAGCGCGCCCAAAGCGCCCGAGCGGGATGCGGTTCAGCCGCTTCATCTTCTCCTCCTCAGACGCGAACAGCGTTTCCATCATCGGCGTGAGGATCGGGCCAGGGCAGATCGCGTTGGCGCGAACACCTTTGGAACCGTACTGAACCGCCAGCGAACGGGTGAGCGAGATGACGGCGCCCTTACTCGCCGTGTAGGCATCCTGGGGCACGGTGCAACCCATCAGCGCCGTAAAGGAGGCGATGTTGATCACAGACCCACCTCCGGCCTTGATCAGCTCGGGTATGCCGTACTTGCAGCTAAGCCAGACGCCTTTCAGGTTGACGTCCAGCACCCGCTGCAGAGCTTCGTCGCCGGTAGCAATGACCGAGGTATCATCGTCGGGAAAGATGCCGGCGTTGTTGTAGAGGACATTCAGTCGCCCAAATGCCTTGACGCCCGCCTTGACGACGCCCCGTGCGCTCTCACCGGAGGTGACGTCGCAGGGCACACCCACGATCGCTCCCCTCTCCGCCTCTACGAGCGAAACGGTTTCCGCGAGCGCGTCCTCGTTCAGATCACAAGCGACGATTTGAGCGCCTTCCTTCGCGAAGATCTGCGCCGCCAGTCGGCCCATACCGCTGCCGGCGCCCGTGATCAGGGCGGTCTTGTGCTCCAGTCGCATCATTCTCCTTCCACGCCGTCCGAGGGTTAAACCATCTCGAAGTAGCGCCGCCGCTCCCAGTCGCTGACTGCGCGCCGGTGCTTCTCGACCTCCCACTCCCGGAACGCGACATACTGGTCAACGAACTCGTCACCGAAACACTGTCGAGGGAGCTCGCTCGCCTTGAAGCGTTCCAGCGCTTCCGGCAGCGACAGCGGCAGTCCAGGAGCGTTGGTGTCCTTGTAAGCGCTGCCCGTTACGGGCGGGGGTGGTTCGAGATCGTTATCGATGCCGTGGAACCCGCCCGCGAGTGAGGCAGCGAATGCCAGGTAGGGATTCATGTCGGAACCCGGTACACGGTTCTCAATTCGTATCGAGGCGGGTCTATCGCCGATGACTCGCACGGCCGCGGTGCGGTTCTCGATCGCCCAGGTCAGGTTCGTCGGCGCCCACGTTAACGGGACGAACCGCTTGTAGGAGTTCACATTGGGCGCGTACATCAGCATGAAATCCGGAATCGTGGCCAGGACGCCGGCTATATATTGCCGCAGCATTGTCGACATGTGGTGCTCACCTGCTTCGTCCCAGAAGAGACTGCGACCACCGTCCGGGGAGCGCAGGCTCTGGTGTAAGTGGCCGCCGCAACCGTCCACGTCATCGCGGTACTTGGCCATGAAAGTCGCTGTGCCGCCCATTTGCGCGGCGAGCTCCTTCACTCCGCTCTTGTAGAGCATGGTTTGATCTGCCGCTCTCAATGCCTCCGAGTAGTGGATATTGATCTCATACATCCCCGCGCCATGCTCGCGGTTGTAAGCCTCCACCGGGATGCCGTAGGCGTCGAGCATCTTGCAGATGTGCCCGATGAAGGGCTCATCGATGGAGGCGTGGTGGATGCTGTAGCAATTGAGTCCCGGGTTGAGAGGCGTAAGGTCATCGAAATTCTTCTGCCGCAGGCTCGCCTGGTCCTCTTTGAAGAACCTGACTTCGAGCTCCGCCGCCATGTTGGCGACGCACCCTGCTTCCGCTGCCTCGTCGACAAGGCGCCTGAGGACATACCGCGGAGAAATCGGCAGTGGTTCGCCATGCTCCGTGTAGAAGTCGCAGATGACGCTCGCGCTGCCCTCTTCCCAAGGGACGACCGCGAAAGTCTCCAGGTCCGGGCGCATGATGACATCCCCGAAGCCGGTCTCCCAATTTGAGTAGGGGAGCGTCCCGATGACTTCGTCGGCAATGTCCCAGCCGAACAAGACGTCGCACTGGGGAAAGCCCTGTTCAGTCCCGAGGAGAAACTGGTCGGGGCTGACTCGCTTACCCCTGTAAACGCCATCCATGTCCGAGCCGCCGATACGGACGGTTCGAACGTGATGCTGATCGATGATGCGGGCCGCCTCATGAACGTCCACGATGTGCCTCCGTGGGGTTGCGGGATAGGCCGGATTGTATCACCGCGCCGGCGCGGTGCGCTCATTGATTGGGTTACGATGCCGCGATCAACAACACCGCGGACTCGGCGGTCAGCCTTGAGGGTTGCGGACTCCCCCGTTACCGCGGGAGGCGACGGCCTTTCGTGAGGCCAGCGGTTCGACCGGAGCGGGATCCCGGGTGAGACGCCCGGAGTGCATCAAGAACAGAGCGTGCAGCGTGCTATCGGGATCGAAATCCTCCCTCCAGAGGATCCTTCCCAGTCGCAGGCCCAACCAGAGGATCATGAAGAGGTCAGCGAGCCCCTGCGGGTCAACTTCCTTGTCATACACGCCTTCAGCGACACCCTTCTCGATCAACGACCGCAGCCACTGGCGTCTCAGACGCCATCCCTTTTGGGTGCTCTCCGCCAGCTTCTCGTTGCGGAGAGTCTCAGCCCAGATGTCGAGGTCGAGCCTCGTGGCGTCGTCTATTTCGGGGTTACGGGCCGACTGGGAGAAGATCGTAGAAAGAGAGCGAACCGAGGACCTGGTGTTTGCCGATTCCTCGGCCACTGCCGAGAGGTTCTCGACCGCCCGCTGTGTCGCGTCTTCGATCACCGCGTTGATGAGCTCGTCCTTGCTGCCGAAGTAATGGTAGAGGCCCCCAGGCGTGATATTCGCCTCCCGACAAATGTCGTCGGTGGAAGTCGCGTGGAAGCCCTTGCGAAGGAAGCAGGCACGAGCCGCATCGAGGATCTCGCGGTTCCGCGTCTCGACTTCTTCCGGCTTCAGTTTTGGCATGCGCCCAACCCCCTCGTTGCGGGCGAAATATAGCGAGCGCTCGCTATTAACAATCCATGTATACGACCGATATCCGAATCTGTCAAGCATGGCCGTTGCCCGGCACGATTCACCAGAACGCCTCCGCTAAGATAGAAAGCGGAGGGGTGGCAGAGTGGTTTAATGCGACGGTCTTGAAAACCGTTAGGGTCGCAAGGCCCTCGCGGGTTCGAATCCCGCCCCCTCCGCCATCAAATTCGTATCTGAAATCGCCGCTGCTGGCTCAAAGAGAAGGCCCTTCGAAATGCCACCCGGAGGGCCTTTGCCAGCAATTGCTTTGTTAGCGGCTGAGTACGGTCTCCAGAGCGAGCGCTGCCTGCCGGTGCATAGCCGGTGTGGTGTGAGAATACAGGTCAAGCGTAATCGCAGTCGTGCTGTGGCCCAACGCGTCGCTTACAACTTTCGGATGAACGCCCTCCCTAAGGCGATTGTCGCGTTCGCAGCCTGAGGCCGGTCTCAGCAAGTGACGTGGAGGACCGCCGCCACCGACTTCGGATCGGCCGCCACGAGAAGGTCGCACGCCTCGGCGGTCGGCCGAGCGACCACTTCGACCCGCCGATTCGTGGCCTCGCGATAGAGGTCGTCAGTGATCGGTAGCTGACCGCTGGCGCCCGTGCCGACGATGAGCAGCGGCGCCGACCAGGGGATCGCCTCGTCGGAGGTGAGCGGGGTATGCCCGTACTCAGCCCGATGTCGTTTCGATGGGCCCTTCTTGCGCCGCCGGACGCGACCCTTCTCTATCACGACATCGTGATCGAAGCGCTGCCCATCGATCTCAATCTGACCGAAGGAAATGAGCTGGCACTCCATGATCGCCTCGGCACGAATCATCACACGCCTGAAGAGGTAGTCTAAAAATCTATGTCCGTGAGTAGGCTCCGTCCAACCAGGGTCGTCGTGGGATCGGCCGAGTCGGTCACTCTCGCCTGGAACGCCTGCCACTCGGAGTCTCCTTGTGCCTTCTGTGTGAAGGCAGCGAACGCAGCCATGTCGTCAAACTCTACCGATACGACGATGTTGCCGGTGTTGGGTCCTCCGAACGTCGTATCGGCGGCGCGCCAACGCCCTCCGAGCCGCTCCAAGATCTTCTTGGCCGCCACTGCGTCGTTCAGGAACTCCTGTCGCCTCCCGGGGTGTGGCCGAAAAATGGAAACATTACGAACCGACATGTGAGCCTTCCTTGATGGTTGCTGGAACGGTGCTCAGTCTAGCACGGATGCTGGGTGAAATTGGCGTAGGGAACCAGCAGTTAGACACTATGTGCCGTTAGTGCCACACCGCGATCGAATCGCTGACGCCCAAGAGACCTCGGCGTAGAACGAATCCGTACCGCGACTATTCCTTCAGGGCATCGATGTCGAATTTAAGCCAGCCCGAGCGACGATGCACTTCGTAAACTTCGTGATCCTTTAGCGCTCCATTGTCATCAAGAATAAAGGTGATCTGGACGTCCACGAATTCCAGGCTATGACCCTGGTTCCGCACGATAGCACTGATAACCGGAGTTCCCTTGGTCACCCCTGCGTACAACAATCTGTTGTCGTCGCCAGGAAATGGCTCCACAGCTCCGTGCTCAATACCCTCCGAATCAAGGACGGTAATGATGCGGTCCGCCGACGCACCGGGTGGTAACTTTGCCTCTATCATCTCGTCTAGATCGCCGGCCTTGGTCCGAGTTAGCTCGTAGTAGGCGGTTGCGCCGATCATGATAACGACCGCTGCTGTTGCCAGCGTGATGAGCAGTACCAGGACCCCTCTAAAGAGCCAACCCAGCAGCCGCAATGGCCAGGGGAGCGGGCGTCCATTGAGCGTGCGTGTCGACATGGCGGTGAGATCCTTCACCATACAGACGCATGAAGGCCGCCGCGATTACGCCGGCTAGCCGACTCGTGTCACAGCCACCACCGCCCGTCGGTCCCTTCTGGGTGCACCCCACGCTGTGAGCAGTAGTCTCCATAGGCCGGTATGGCGGCCCTCACCAACGGCGTCAATATCGTCTTCGGCCGGCCCTCCTCAAGCCCAAGCAAACGGGGCGGTGGAGTCCCACCGCCCCGTTTCCACACCACCACCCCGCTCAGATGTGAGCCCGGCGTCAGGCCGTGACCGGTACCGGGGCCACACCCAGCTGCTGCATCATGTGCATCATGTCCATGTACTCACGCTCGCGATAGATCTTTCCGTCCTTCATCTCCATCACATCGCAGACCGGCTGTACCAGCTTGCGGCCGGTCGGCGCGATCCCCATCAAGTCGCCGTCGTGCGTCCCCCGGCCGATGAACTCCACCACGGCGACGTCACCCGCGGTGTGGATGTTGACGATCTCGATCTTACCGTCCGGGAGAGCGTTGGCGAACATCTTCGCGATCGCCAGGCCTGCGTCCGGCCCTTTCTGCACCTCGCCGTTTCCACCCGTGTACGTGTAGTCGGGGTGGTACAGCTCGCGCATGCGGGCAAAGTCCCTCTTGTTCCAGGCCTCGCACGATTCTCGGGCGATGCTTCCTGCGTCTGCCATTAGGGCACTCGTTCTCAGTGAACCGATTGTTTGGTACTCAGACTCTAGCATCGCACGGCAGATTTAGATATGGGGGTTTGCATACATGCCAGAGAAAGGCGGCCAATAGTTTCGGCCATTCATCGGAAGGCCGGCCCCGCTACCAGTAGCCACAAGAGCGCCATCCTCCGCCGCCCTAGCTCGGACATCTCTACATATTCCGACACTCCGAGACTGTTCCACTGCCTGGCGCGGAATCGCGACCTAGGTGACACTGGTCGCCAAGAAGAGAAAGGCCGCCCAGGAGAATCTAATTCCGGTAGCGCGCTTCCCACACGCCCCTCTGTTATCCCAGCGCTGGCGGTTGTGGGGTAAGACGGTGATCGCACAAGAAGCAGAGCCCATCCGTGAGATGTGAGTCCTACGGACGGGCTCCTCACGCCCCCAGGAAATCCCCGCCCGGCCTTCCGCTCCAGGGGAAGTCCAAGCCGGCAAACTGGAGACGCACCGGATGCTACGCCCGTCCGCGAGGCCGGTCAATGAAACAGATCACAAAGAATCAGATCACAAAAACGATGTGGCACAGGTAAGCCAAGAGCCCATCCTGCATATTCGGCACCGCCTCTCTTGGCTACCGAGGATGAGCTCCTTGCGGCTGATCCCCCTAGGGGAGGGATTGGTTCGCGTTTACGATCATGGCGCGTTACTTGGAGGATTTCAAGCAATTGCGCATATCAAGTGCATAACAATCGCGACAAACCCGCGCCGGGTGGTGGGCCACGCCATGCGGGGTCTCAACGAATCCCAACATAGAGCAAGAGAGCCCATCCTGCCTTTATCATTGCCTTCATCCACTGCCTCCCTCACTGCCAAGGGGGGCTGTCGAGGATGGACTCTCTTCCCGAAGGAGGAGCGGGGAACTCCCCTCCCACCGATTGTCCCGCGAGCATGGAAAGCCGTCAACCGGATTCGAGTAACACCTTCCTTGCAATTACGGAAGTGCAAATCTAGGCTTGCGATTTCCAAAACAAAGCCCGGCCGCTCCGAGCTCATACCCTGCGGGGTGTGCCGTGAGGACTTGGCCTGGGGATCGCGTGGGCGAGATCGCGTCTCGCCCACGCGATCCCCAGGCTGCGGCGGGATGGATGCCCCCCACGCCGCCGCGACAGGCAGCACTGTGTATATCGTGCGGATGGGGTGCAACTCGTCGCCCTGTTATCGCCGGGCGAGTGCCGAAAGGGGAGGGGCCAGGCGGTGCGTGGGGTAGACGCTGATGGCAACAAGAAGCAGAGCCCATCCGTGAGATGTGAGTCCTACGGACGGGCTCCTCACGCCCCCAGAAATCCCCGCCCGGCCTTCCGCTCCAGGGGAAGTCCAGGCCGGGAACCTGGAGACGCACCGGATGCTACGCCCGTCCGCGAGGCCGGTCAATGAATCAGATCACAAAGCGATGTGTCACATAAAAGCAAGAGCCCATCCTGCTTAGCGGCACTGCTCTTGGCTACCGAGGACGGGCTCCGTGCTGATCCCCCTAGGGGTGGGGGTACGTCGCGTCATGATCATGACGCGATCCATGGATGATTTCAAGCAACAAGGCATATCAAGCGCATAACAATCGCGGGCCGATGTGCCATGTGCCTATCCGCAAGACAAAGCCCGGCCGCTCCGAGCTTAGACCCCGGGGGAATGGGATCTTGAAAACCGTTAGGGTCGCAAGGCCCTCGCGGGTTCGAATCCCGCCCCCTCCGCCAGAAATTCGCATACTACCGCCATGTCACCCTGGCGCCGCCTTGCCCCGTTCATCGCACGGTGGGCCGTCATGCTGCTCGCCTCTGGTATCGTCTGGACGCTTGCCCTGTAGTGACGACCCTAGTAAATAGAAACGGGGCCCGGTGACCCGGACCCCGCCTCAGGCGAGCCATTGTTGGGGTGCAACCATCAGGTAGTTGCAGCATGGTGCCACTAGAGTCAGCAGGTCAATACCGATTACTAGGTACCCCGCCATCGCTGGGTGCTACCGACCCGTGTCGCCCTCGACTGAGTCGCCCATCGTACCTGAGTGGATCCGCCCGACGCCGTGACCGGGGAACCATCGCTCGCCCGTCGTCAGCACGGTGCTTACTCCCGTGGCTCCCATGTGAAGTAGCGAAGCGCCACCAGCACACCAACGACCCCCCAGGCAGCGATCACGGCGAGGTCGCCCCACTCAAACCCATATCCTGTCTCGTAGGGGTTGAAGGCCGTGATGCAGGCCTCGGAGAGATGCTTCACCGGAAAGATGTCCCCGACGACATTGATCCAGGTCGGAGGGTCGTCGCCGAGAGGTATGAAGATATCCGAGATGAAAAGAATGGGGAGGACCGTTGCGTTGGCGATGGCAGACGCCGCTTGGGCATTGGGTACGAAGGACGAAACGGCGAGGCCCAGGGCGCAGAAGGTGGCGGCGCTGACCGCGATAGTGAGGATGAACGCAGGCATGGTCTTCGTCGGCACATCCACTCCGTAGAACACAGCGCCGAAGGCGATCACTATCGCGACAAGCAACAGCGAAATGAGGGTGGCGTGTGCGATTCGTCCGAAGAGATACGCCCACCCCGGCAGGGGCGTCCCCCGTACGCGCTTCAGCAGCCCCTCTTCGCGAGCGATCGACACGGTCATCACGATGTTGGTGTAGCAGGCGTTGACGATCGAGAGCGCCGCCATAGCCGGAACGTAGAAATTCGATAGCGCTACCTCTCCTCCATTTATCGTCGTCGTGTCGTCGCCCAGCAGGGCATTGAGAATGACCAGGAAGATCAGCGGCAGGACGAAAGTGAAGAAAGCAACGGCCGGATTGCGCCAGAACGCCTTGTTCTCGTAGCGGACCTGGCGCAGGGCAAGCGCGAAGTCGCTCATTCTACCCCCTGTGCCCCAACAAGCTTCAGATAAATGTCCTCGAGGGAGACAGGGCGCACGGTTAGCTCCTGAAGCTCGATACCGCTCTCGGAGGCGGCACGCGTCAGTTCGTAGAGGGTTCGAGTGGGCTCCAGCGTGTCAATCGTTACGACATCCGCGTCCAGGCGACAGCCGAGGCTCTCCGGAGGCAGCCATCCGTTGGGCGGACGTCGAAACGTGATGACGGTACCGGCGTCCTCCTTGCGCATGTCCGCGAGTGACCCCTCGGCACGGATCGAACCGTCGACAATGATGGCGACGCGATCGGAGAGTTGTTCGGCCTCCTCAAGGTAATGCGTGGTGAGCACGACAGTCTTGCCGATGGAGCGAAGGCCCCTGATCATCTCCCAGGCGCCGCGGCGCGCTTCGGGATCGAACCCTGTCGTGGGTTCGTCAAGAAAGAGAAGTTCGGGGTCGCCGGCCAACGCCATAGCAACATCGAGCCGGCGCATCTGGCCGCCGGACAGGCGCCTGACGAGGCTGGACTGCTTCTCTTCGAGACCCACAAGTGAAAGCACCTCGTCCAGCGGCTTCGGCGATGGGTAGTACCCCCTGTATTGTTCCAGGACTTCCCCGACGGTGAGGTATCGTTCAACGCCTGTCCGCTGGAGTACGATGCCGATACGCTGACGCAGGGCCTTCTCAGCGAGGGCGGGATCATGCCCCAGTACGCGGACTTCGCCGTCGTCAGCGGTGCGGTGACCCTCCATGATCTCAACCGCCGTCGTCTTGCCCGCACCGTTGGGACCGAGGAGGCAGAAGATTTCGCCGCGGAAGATGCTGAGGTCGATTCCCCTCAGAGCCTGCGTCTCGCCATAGGATTTGCGCAGTCCGTGGACTTCAATAGCGTAATCGCTCACGAACGGATTGTAGCGCGGCGCAGTGATTTCGGGATAAACTCCGGTACCACGAACGGCAACGACTGATGACCGACCTGAAGCAGAACGCACGCGATCGCCCGGACGGGGTCCGCGACAGCCTCGTGGAGCTGTCGCACCGGATACACGACCATCCGGAGCTCCGCTTCGAGGAGGTACAGGCGAGCACATGGCTGGCTGCACTCCTCTCCTCTGAAGGCCTGGAGGTGGAGAGCCCGTACTGCGACTTGCCGACAGCGTTCAGGGCTACTGCGGGGTGCGGGCCACTTCACGTCACGATCTGCGCCGAATACGATGCACTGCCGGAGATCGGGCATGCCTGCGGGCACAACATCATCGCGACCACTGCAGCCGGAGCGGGCATCGCGGCGGCGGCGATTGCGGACGAAATCAACGCGACCATAAGCGTCGTTGGCACGCCGGCTGAGGAAGGCGGCGGAGGCAAAGATTATCCTTCTGGAGCGGGGGGCGTTTGATGGTGTCCACGCGGCGATGATGGTGCACCCTGGTCCCGTGGACGTTGCGGACATGCCGTTCCTGGCCGCCCAACGCCTCGAGGTGCAGTACACGGGCAAGGAGGCCCACGCTTCCTCGTTCCCGGAGCGCGGCATCAACGCTGCCGACGCCCTGACGGTGGCGCAGGTGGCGATAGGGCTGCTCCGGCAGCACATCCGCGCCACCGACCGCGTGCACGGCATCATCACCAAGGGCGGAGACGCACCGAACGTTGTACCCGCGCATACCAGTGCGGTCTATTCAGTGCGAGCGCGGACGCTGGCCCATCTCGAAGACGTTCGCTCCAAGGTGATCCTATGCTTCGAAGCCGGCGCGACAGCGACCGGTTGCGACGTGGAAATCATCCAGGGGGAGCGGCCTTACGCAGAGGTGCGGAATGACCCGGACATCCTCGCCGCCTACAGGCGGAACGCCGAGACGCTCGGCCGCACATTCCTCGACGTGGAGCCATCCCGTCTGGAGCGCACCGCGGGCTCGACCGACATGGGCAACGTCTCGCTCGTGATCCCGTCGATCCACCCGTCAATCGGTATCAACTCCTGGCCGGCCGTGAACCACCAACCAGAGTTCGCGGCGCACGGGGTGACGCCGGAGGGCGACCGGGCAGTCTATGACGGCGCGCTGGCGATGGCGTGGACCATCATCGACATTGCGACGGATGAATCGATCAGGGGCCGCCTGATGGAGGGAGCACCTAAATGACTCCGGAAGAGCGACGCAAGTTCCTGGAGAATCACCGCCTTGCGGTTGTTGGCGTCGAGCGCGAAGGGAAGGCGCCACACCTGACGCCCGTGTACTACGTGATCGACGGCGATGACCTGATCGTGTCGATCACTCGTTCCCGGGTGAAGGCGAAACTGATCGAGCAGGCGAAGCGCGTGACGTTGCTGGTGCTCGACGAGCAGTTCCCGTTCGACTACGTGGCTGTGGTGGGCAAGGCGCAATTGGAGGATTCAGGCGCGGTGGAGACGATGGCGCGGATTGGCGAGAAGATGTACGGCCGGCCAATCGGCGAGGACATGCGCCCGCGGCTCGAGGAGCGCGCAGAGAAGGAGGGCCGCATCGTCCTCCGGATAACCCCCGAGTCTTACTACGAGAGGTAGCCATGCCAAACATCGACGTTAACGGTCTCGATACCTACTACGAAGTCTACGGCGACGGGCCGCCTCTGATGCTGCTGCACGGCGGCTTCGGCAATGCGCCCTCAATGGCGCCCATGAGCAGCGTTCTCTCGAAGCATTACAAGGTCTACGCGCCGGAGCGGCGCGGGCACGGGCACACCGCCGACGCCGGCGAGATCAACTACGAACTGATGACCGAGGACACGATCGGCTTCATGCAGGAGATGGGTATCGAGAAGGCGCGTATCGTCGGTTACAGCGATGGGGCCATCATCTGCCTCTATCTCGGCATGCGATATGCGGAGGTGGTCGATCGGATGGTCCCGGTAAGCGCCAACTACCACTGGAACGGGCTGACGCCGCACATGCGGGTAGTGTACGAGAACTCGACGCCGGAAACCCTGGCGATGGTGATACCGGACGAGATTGCCTACTACAAGGATAACAGCCCGGACGGTCCCGACCACTTCGCCGAAGTCTTCGGCAAGATGCAGAAGATGTTCCTCAACGAACCGAACCTCACGAGCGAAGACCTCGCCGCGATCAAAGTGCCGACGCTCGTGCTGGCCGCCGACCGCGACCTGATGACGATCGATCACACTGTCGAGATGCACAAAGCGATCGAGGGGAGCCAGTTGTGCATCATTCCCGGGGCGAACCACGCGCTGGTGTTCGACCGCGCCGATGAGGTCTGCGCCGCGGTGTTGCGCTTCCTGAGTGTCTAACCCTACGACGGTTTGCGGGCGGCGATCGAGTACATGAAGGGGATGCTGGGCTTGCCGTCGGGGACGGCCCAGCGATTGCCGCCGAGGTCCTTCATCTCCTTGTACGGCCGGAAGCCGTTGCAGTAGTCGTACTCCTGGAAATGCTCGAGGATTAGCCCCGCATCGAGGAGCGCGGTGATGATCTCGGAGGTGGCCCAGGCGAACTCGTGCGCGGCGTGCGGGTTGCTGAAACCCTGAACTCCCTCGACCCAGCCGGAGGGTACCCGGCGATCCATGGACTCGGCCACGTAATCACCGATACCGTCGTCCCAGGTGATAGGTTTTCCGCGAGTCGAATAGTGCATGTAGTGGCGGAACTCCTCGTCGAACATCATCTCGATCGGGTGGAATTCGACCGTGACGAACCATCCGCCGGGCTTCAGAATCGCCGCGATTCCTTTCGCCCATGTGGCGAGGTCGGACAGCCAGATGATCGCGCCGTACGAGCAGAAGACGACATCCCAGCGCCTGTCGCCAGCCGCCTCTTTCTCGAGCCAGTCGTATACATCGCTGCGAACGAACGAGGCCTCGACGCCGGAGTCCGCGGAGAGCTGCGTGGCGAAGGCTATGGCCTCGTCGGCGATGTCGACGCCGAGTACGGTTTCCGCGCCGAGCTGCTTGATGGAGAGGGTGTCCTGGCCGGCGTTGCACTGGAGGTGGACGACAGACTTGTTTCGAAGGTCGCCGAGCAGATCGACTTCCTCCCGATGGAGCTTCATGCCGCCCTCGCGATAGAACTTTGCCTGGTCGGCCTTGTGGCTGTTGTGGGCCTTCGTGGCCTCGTTCCAGGAGAGCCGGTTCTGCTCGTGCAGGGCGCGGCGGGCCTCCTCGGTTGTGGCGTCGGAATCGAAGCGTGGCTGGACCATGGCCCGACCATCGTACACGCCCCGGTCGGAGGTCTGCCATCTTCTACCGCCTAGAATCAGCCCCTGCTACACTGAGGCGCGATGCCCAGAATCCTTGCCCTGATGCTCGTGGTGCTGCTCCTCATGTGCGGAACGCTGGCCTGCGGCGATGACGACGATGACGGGAACGGGGACAACGGCAACCCATCGGTCTCCGTCAGTCCCACGAACGAGCCGAGTGAAACGCCCGACGGTGGGGACGACAAGGAAACGCCGGACGCGAACGAGACTCCGGGCGAAGACGGCGATGCCACGGCCACTCCCGCGAACGTGACACCGTCCGACCGCGGAACTCGCGCCATCGTAATCGTGGACCCGACGGTGTGGTTCGCGGAGAACTACCCCGGCGTCTCGCCGGGTGATGCGGACTGCCAGTACAACCCGGCCGAGTTCTTCGCGGACTGCGGCGGGCTCGGCGAATTCTCTCCCGACCCGCCGCTAATCGGCGCCGGCGTGGAGTGCGCGGCGCTGATCGTGAACAACGAACCGATCGCGTTGCGCTGCACGAGCGCCGACCCGCTGTCGACCGCCTACTACGACATCCAGGAGTAATCCTTTGAAGGTTCACGAATACCAGGCCAAGGAGTTGCTCGCGCGGTTCGGGGTGGCCGACGCCCAAGGGCCGCACCACGGACAGCGCCGACGAGGCGGCCGCAATCGCGAAGGAGATCGGCGCGCCGGTGGCGGTGAAGGCGCAGATACACGCCGGCGGGCGCGGCAAGGGCGGCGGCATCAAGCTCGCGAAAACGCCGGAAGAGGCTCGCGAAGCGACCGTCGCAGATCATCGGCATGCAGCTCGTCACCCACCAGACAGGGCCCGAGGGCAAGAAGGTGAAGCGAGTGCTGGTCGAGGAGCAGCTCCAGGTCGAGACGCGAGCTCTACTTAAGCGTCGTCATCGACAACTCGATCGGCCTGCCGATCGTGATGGCGTCGGCCGAGGGCGGCGTGGAGATCGAGGAGGTGGCGGCGCGCGACCCGGAGCGCCATCCACCGCTCGCCGGTCGACCCGACGATCGGCTTCCAGCCCTTCCAGGGACGCGAGCTGGCGATGGATATCGGCCTCGGCGGCGAGCTGATGCGGCCGGCCGGAGCGCTGATCGCGGGCCTGTACCGCGCGTTCGACGAGTGCGACTGCTCGCTGGCCGAGATCAACCCGCTGGTGGTGACGAAGGACGGTCGCCTGCTGGCCGCCGACGCCAAGCTCAACTTCGACGACAACGCGCTCTACCGGCACAAGGACCTGGCCGCAGCTGCGCGACCTCGACGAGGAGGACCCGCTGGAGGTGCGAGGCGCAGGACTCGGGCATCGGCAACTACATCAAGCTGACCGGAGACATCGGCTGCGTGGTCAACGGCGCCGGGCTGGCGATGGCTACGATGGACGCGATCAAGCTGGCCGGCGGCGACCCGGCGAACTTCCTCGACATCGGCACGGTGAACGACCCGACACGCGTGGTCGAGCTCGTTCCGCATCATCCTCGAGGACGACCCGCCGTGCGCGCGATCCTGATCAACATCTTCGGCGGCATGGCGCGGGTGGACATCATCGCCCAGGGGATCATCGAAGCGCACAAGGAGCTGGCTGTGCGGCGTGCCGGTGGTGGCGCGGCTCGTCGGCACGAACGTCGAGGAGGGGGAGCGCCTGCTGTCCGAGTCGGGGTCTCGACCTGATCCGCGCCACAGACCTCGGCGAGGCCGCGGCGAAGGTAGTGGAGGCGGCGCGAGCAGCAACGGCAAGAGCCACGGATTAGCACGCCGCCGGTAGCCCCTACGCGTGCCGGGGCCTATCATCGGTAGCCGTGAGCACCCATACCCCGATTTCCGATTTCCGATCCCCGATTTCCCCACGCCGATGACGCTTCCCCAGGCGCAGGCCGCCGTTGATGACCTCCTGCACGCGCACAGGGAGCTGCTGCGGTTGGTGGACTCGTTGTCCGAGGAGGACTGGGGGCGAGCGGTGCCGTACGGGGAGTGGACGGTGAAGGACCTGGTGGCGCACGTCATCGGCGACCTCTCGCCGTCCGGGCCGGGGCTGATCCTCGCCGGGGTGCTGACGCCGGAGTTCATCTCGGAGACCTCGAAGACGTTCGACGTGCGCGGGCGCAACGCCTCGATGGTCGAGGAGCGCCGGCACTTCACCCGCGAAGACCTGCGGCAACTGCTGTTCGAGAGCCACGACGCGTTCATCGACGCGACGCTGCGGCTGGACCAGGCGCACCTGCCGGTGCTGGCCTACAACGTGCCGATGGGCACCGCGTACGCTCTGACGGTCGAGGACTGGCTCTGGTTCGGGCACCACGACCGCCAGCACGCCGACGACATCCGCCGGGCGGTCGAAGTGGACTACACGCCGGAGCACCTGGCGTTCATCCCCGAGATAGAGATCAAGATGCGGGCCCACCAGCGGGCGCACGATGGCCTGATGCGGGCGATCTACTCGGTGGCGGACGACGCCTGGGGAGAGGAGTCGGCAACCGTGCCCGGGTGGACCTACCACGACATCCTCTCGCACCTCAGCTCGAACGAGGCGCGAAGGCGGGTGCGGCTGCTCTCGGCGGTGGTCGATGACTCAGAGACGGCGCAATACCTAGCGACGGTCAACGACATCGACGGCTGGAACGCGGAGCGCGTATTTGAGCGAAAGGACTGGCCTGTGTCGAAGCTCGTCGATGAACTCCTCGAAGGCTGGCACGAGATCCGAAAGGTGCTGTCGCAGTTCGAGCCCGAGCACCTGCGGGCGGAAGTGGTGCTGGGCGGCAACCTGCGGATCAACGCCACGGAGTTCCTGGAACGGATGGCGGGGCACACGAGCACGCACGCCGGGCAGTTGGTGCCGGGGAGCCGGGCGCGCCGGTTTGAAGCGGGAAGCACGAGGTAGGAGGCAGGATGTCGGTCCTTGTCGGTTCGCACACGAAGTTGCTTGTGCAGGGGATTACGGGAAAAGAAGGGTCGTTCCAGACCCAGAAATGCATCGAATACGGAACCAACGTGGTTGCCGGGGTGACGCCGGGGCGCGGCGGCGAGACGGCAGAGGGGGTACCGGTGTTCGACACGGTATCCGAGGCAGTCGCTAAGACGGGGGCGAACTGCTCGCTGATATTCGTGCCGGCGCCGTTCGCAGCGGACGCCGTGCTCGAGGCGGCCTATGCGGAGATCCCGGTGATCATCTGCATCACCGAGGGCGTGCCGACGATGGACATGGTGCGGGTACGGCGCTTCATCCAGGGCAGCAATCTGACGGTAATCGGGCCGAACTGCCCAGGCGTGATCACGCCGGGCGAGGCGCGGGTGGGGATCATGCCCGGCTATGTGTTCCGAAAGGGGAAGGTAGGCGTGATTTCGCGCTCAGGGACGCTGGTGTACGAGGCCGTGGCGCAGCTGACGGCGCGAGGGATCGGGCAAAGCTCCTGTGTGGGCATCGGCGGCGACCCAGTGGTGGGAACGACGCAGGTGGAAGCTCTGAGGATGCTGAACGACGACCCGGAGACGGCTGCGGTGGTGCTGATCGGGGAGATCGGCGGTCTGGCGGAGCAGCAGTCGGCGGAGTTCATCGGCAGCGAGATGAAGAAGCCGGTAATCGCCTTCGTGGGCGGCGCGACGGCGCCGCCGGGACGGCGAATGGGGCACGCGGGAGCGATCATCGTCGGCGCCGCCGGGACGGCCGCGGCTAAGAAGGAAGCGCTGGCGGCGGCGGGCGCGACGATCGCGGATTCGCCGGCGGACATCGGAGCGGTGACGGAGCAGGTGCTGGCGGAGCGCGGGATCGCGGCCTAAACCGGCCCGCGGTAGACGGCTACCGCGAGATGGTGCTCCGATTCAATACGCTACGCCACGCCGGATGCTTCGTACCTCAGCATGACAGCATCGGGTGAACGTTTGGTTTAGACAGCGTTAGCGGGCGTAAATCCCCTTGTCAACGCTGCGAGCGCGTCATAACCTGTATATCACGGGAGCAAACAACTACTCACATTTTGGTCGGGGAGCACAATCGAAGATGCCAACAAGATTCCTTGCCTGGACTCTGGCTGTGGTCGGGATGTTCGCAATCGTCGCCAGCGCGAGCGCTGTGTAGGCGAGGCCGCGTGATTTGCCCGGAATGAATGTATCCACAAGCGTATCCGCCGCGTCTGTAAGTTACGGAATGCCCTCTTCCTACGATTGCCGACACACCGGACCCCTTGCTGCCCGCTGGGACTACCTGACGCAGGATGACACCTGCGGGACGGGCTGGATCGTATGCCGTGAGTGCTGGGCGACGCTGGAGCGGGTGACGGCCGCGGGAGGGCGGTTCCGGGGCGGCGGAAGGTTCCTGGCATCGTTCCAGGCGCAGATCGCGGACCAGCCATACGCTGACCTGCGCGAGTTGGAAGTCGACTAGACTCTTCCCGACGGCCCACCAGGCGAAGTCATCGTTTTGCTTGCTAGAGGGTGCGAGCGCTCCCTATACTGAACTCGGTATGTCTTACAAGATCAACCAGGAATGCATCGGCTGCACGGCGTGTACGAAGCGCTGCCCGACGGACGCCATCACGGGCATCCGCAACGGGATGCACATCATTGACCCGGAGCTTTGCATCGACTGCGGCGCTTGCGGTGTGGTGTGCCCGGTAGAGTGCATCGAAGACGAGTTCGGGGACATCGGCAAGGGTTTCCCGCGGCGCGAATGGCCGAAGGCGCTGGTGATCGAGGACAACTGCATTGGCTCAGGGTGTGAGCTGTGCATCCACATCTGCCCGTTCGAGGCGTTGGAACTGGACCTCTCTGGCAAGCAGGTCGGCGACTTCTTCGGCGTGGCGAAGGTGATCGAGAAGAAGTGCACGGGGTGCCGGTTGTGCGAACAGGCCTGCGGGTGGTCGGCGATCTACATCGACCCGCCTCGGGACTCGCTGAAGAAGCGGCTGTTCGAAGTGATCGAGCTGACTGAGGTCAGCGGTAGCGCGGCTTCTTAGTAGCTGACAGCAACAACCCAACAGCCTTCAGCTCCGGGACGTTGAGGAAGTCAGGCTGAATTGTCCGCACATCTCGAGCGGGGATTCACCTGACTCCGTGCCGTGAACCTGATTCCTGCGTCGTCCGGAAATACAGCCTGACCCGCGGGATTAGCCGGGACATTGGGGTTTGGGAAATGGTCTGGCGGAGGGGGTGGGATTCGAACCCACGAGAGAGTATTAACCCCCTACCCGCTTAGCAGGCGGGCGCACTAGGCCACTATGCGACCCCTCCGCGGCGATTTCAGTATAGCAAAGCGGTACTACAGCTCGAAGGCGTCGATCAAGGCCTGGCCGATTATCACGAGCAGGATGACGCGAATGGTCTTGCCGATGCCGACGGCGAGGAGGAAGCGCCAGAAGTTCATGCGTACGGCGCCTGCGGTGATGCCGGCAAATTCGAAGAAGGGGTTGGGCACGGCGGAGAGGATGAGGAGGGTCGGGAATCCGTACGAGGCCATCAGGCGGTCGATCCAGGCGGCAATGCGGTGCATGAGGCGTCCGAAGGTGCCCGTTGCGGGGCGCTGGCGTTGCTCGGCGAGGCCGCGGCCGATGCTGCCGGTGAGGTAGGCGGTGGACTCCGCGAGGGTCATGCCGGCGGCCCCCGCGACGATGACGCCAGGGACGAAGAGGCTGTCGGAGCCGGCAACGATCAGAGCCTGGCCGGCGGCTGTGAGACCGGGGACGGGGATGAAGCCGGTGGCGGTGCCGAAGAAGTTGGCGAGGAAGATGCCCGCGTAGCCGAGGGTCTCGAAGTCTTCCTGGTCGATCCAGCCGAGAGCGAAGGGGACCGCGGTGCCGACGAGGGCTGCGATGGCGAGAAACACGAGGACTGCGGTCATCAGCCAGCCGGGGATTTTCTCGGTGGGCACCCAGGAGGGCATATCCAGCACGATGCGGGGCTGGGGCGGATGCTCGGAGGCGGCGGTAGGAGGGTTGGCGATCGTGCGTTCGGCCATCGATACAAGTATAGAGCGAGTAGTCGGTGATCAGTGGTCAGCCGGCAGTGATGGTGTGCTATTCTCGCGGCATGGTCGCTCCCGTCTTCCCTCATGCTGCCGTGGCTTCGCCGCACTACCTGGCGTCGTCGGCGGGGCTGGGGGTGCTGGCGCGGGGCGGGAACGCGGTGGACGCGGCGGTGGCGACGAACCTGGTGCTGACGGCGGTGTACCCGCACATGTGCGGGCTGGGCGGGGATTTGCTCGCACAGGTGTGGAGCGAGGGAGAGCTGCTCGGGATGAATTCGAGCGGGAGGCTGCCGGCGGAGGCGCCGAAGGTTGATGAGGTGCCGAAGCGCGGCATTGGGTCGGTGACGGTGCCGGGGGCGGTAGCGGGATGGCAGGCGATGCTGGAGCGGTTCGGGACGATGCCTCTGCGCGAACTAGCGGAGCCGGCGGCACGACTGGCACGGGAGGGGTGCGTGCGGGCGCCGGGGCTGGAGATGGTCACCAAGGCGATGTCCGGCCTGCTGGAGCGAGACGCGGAGGCGAAGCGGATCTTCCTGGCGGAGGGGCCGCTGGTGCAGACGGAGTTGGCCGAGACAATCGAGGACATCGACAACTTCTACTCGGGGGCGGTTGCGAAGAACGCGCCGGCGCCTTTCACTCTGGAGGACTTCGCGGAGCACCGGGCGCAATGGGTGAAGCCGGAGCGGATGGAGTGGCGTGGGCTGGAGGTGTGCGAGATGCCGCCGAACAGCCGTGGCTACCTGGCGCTGCGGGCGCTGGAGGTGATGGAGCCGCTGGACGGGTTGACGCCCGATGATGCGGAGTGGCACGAGCGACAGATACGAGCGGTCAAGGCCGTTGACCCGGCGATGGGCGCCCGCGGCGATACGATTTATCTTTGCGTTCGTGACGAGGCGGGGATGGCTGTGAGCCTGAACCAGAGCCTGTCCGCCGCGTTCGGCTCGGGAGTAATGGTGCCGGGGACAGGCGTGCTGCTGCACAGTCGGGGGGAATACTTCACGCCGGAGGAGTACGTGGGCCGCGCGGTCCTTCCGCGCCACACTCTCTCACCTGCGATGGCGTTGCGCGACGGCGAGCCGCACCTACTATTCGGGCTGCAGGGCGGCGAGTCGCAGATACAGGTGCACCTGCAGCTGCTGTCGCGCATCTTCGTCGCGGGGCAGGAGTTGGGCGACGCGATCTCCGCGCCGCGCTGGCGGATCACCCGCGACGCGTTGTGGCAGGAGCCGGGCCTCCCGGACCTCGGCGGGACGCCGTACCCGTTTAAGGACCTCGCGGGGCACACGAACGCGATCCACATGCGAGGGCATCGGGAAGTGGCGGCGGCGTTCGACCCGCGGTCGGATGGGGCGGCAGTGGGGTATTAGGGGGACTACTGGCCCACTAGCTGCCGCGTGCGGAATCGGTCGAAGTGCCGGCAGGGCGCTGCAGAACCGTCGACCCGTCTTGGGAAGAACGGCGCTCGAAGTCGCCAAGTCGCATTTCCAATTGGCTAACGAACGGGCTCGCATCTTCGCCGAGCGTGAACCCAGAGCCTCCCCGAAAGTTGAATCGCCGCCACCAGCTAGTGTCACCTTTCAACTCCACTTCAACGGTACGATCTGCGATACGGACTCTCTCGACGTCGGAGTAGAGAACAGAGGCGCCGGTTTTGCCGCTGGTGAGTCGGATCTCTTTCGCAGTGAGCTTGACACGGTCGCCCCACAGGAAACGCAAGAATTGGAACGGGATCGCCACCAACGGCAGAAGCAAGAGTGGTGGAAAGAAACCCACTAGGACTGCGGCTAACCATGCGATTGCGATGCACAGGACTAGCAATACCGACAAGATTTCGCCGCTCTTGGCAGGTCGGCTCAAGCGATATTCCGCGTTGGACTGCATATCCACATAGACGATGGCGCGAAGCGCCCGTTACCCCGCCTCCACCTCCAGGCTCATGTCCAGCGCGGGGGCGGAGTGTGTGATGGCGCCCATCGAGATGTAGTCGACGCCGGTCTCGGCGATCTGGCGGGCGTTGGCGAGGGTGATGCCGCCGGAGGCTTCGAGCAGGGGGCGCGGCTCTCGGTTGGCGACGAGGGCGACGACTTTGCGGATCTCGCCGGGGGACATGTTGTCGAGGAGGAGCTCGTCGGCGCCGGCTTCGATCGCCTCGCGGGCCTCTTCGACATCGGTGACCTCGATCTCGATGCGCACGCCGGGGTTGGCGTCGCGGGCAAGGCGGACGGCGTCACTGATGCCGAGGTCGCGTGAGCGGAGAGCGGCGATGTGGTTGTCCTTGATGAGGACGCCGTCGGCGAGGTCGAGACGGTGGTTGTCGGCGCCGCCCATGCGCGCGGCGTACTTCTCGAGGGCGCGCAGGCCGGGGATGGTCTTGCGCGTGTCGCGGAGGCGGCAGCCGGTGCCTTCGAGGGTGCGGACGACCTCGTGCGCGGCGGTGGCGACGCCGCTGAGGTGGGTGAGGAAGTTGAGGGCGACGCGCTCGGCGTGGAGGATGGCGCCGAGGGAGCCTTCGATCCGGGCGACGGTATCGCCGGGGCGGAGGGGGTCGCCGTCGGCCTTGTGCGCGGTCCAGCGGAGGGTGGCATCGACTTCGGCGAAGACGGCCTCGGCAAGCGCGAGGCCGGCGAGAACGCCTTCGGCCTTGGCGCAGATTTCGGCGCGGCCCTGCTGCCCGGGTGGGACGAGGGCGGCAGTGGTGACGTCGTCCGCTGCGTGGTCCTCGGCGAGGGCAACGCGGACGAGCTTCTGGATAAGTGTGGGGTCAGGGGTTGTCATGAGATCCACGGAAGGCACTGAATTTCACAGAAGGTCACAGAATGATTTTATCCTTATTTTCCGTGATTTCAGTGTTGCTCTGTGCCTTCTGTTGACCTATCTCCAAGGATCGGACTGGGGGACGAATTCGGCAGGGAGGCCCTGGGCGTTGAACCAGCCGAGCATTTCGTGCTGGAGGACGAGGGCCTCGGTGGCGTAGTGGGAGCCGCCGATGAGATTGAGGGGGACTTGTTCGACGAAGGCGTCGAACCGGGGCCGGTGCTCTTCGGCCCAGGGGCCGCCGTGGCGGACCTGAAAGTCGCCGGTGAGGTAGGTGTCGCAGCCGGCGGCGAGGGCCTCTTCCATCAGGCCGGGGTAGGCGGCGCCTCCGGCGACGACGCCGACGCGCTCGACGGTGCCGGAGTGGGTCTTGAGCGTGACGTGTTCGACACCGCAGGCAGTCTTGACGCGGGCGACGAACTCGTCGATCGGGATGGGGTCGATGCGGCCGTAGACGCCGGCGTGGCCGCCGAAGTAGCCAGCGAAGGTGTGCTCGGCGGGGACTTTGACGGCGTGGGCGAGCGAGCGGGAGGTGGAGACGGTCTCGTGGCAGTCGAGCGGAGCATGGGCGGCGTAGAGGCCGATCTTCACGTCGCGGAGACGGCGGAGCCAGGACTCGCCGACGGGGAGGAGGCCACGGCCGGAGGTCTCGAAGTCCATCGGGTGGTGGGTGAAGATGAGAGCAGGATCGCCGTTGGCGCGGTGCTCGACCTCCGCGAGGACCTCGTCGGAGGGGAAAACGAGGGTGAAGACCTGGGAGACCTCTGGCGTATTGTCGATGGCGAGGCCGTTGAAGCGCTGCAGGAACCGCGGGGTGGCGTAGTCCTCAATCGGGATGCCGGCGGCACGGCAGAAAGGGACGATCTCTGCGAAGTCGTCCGTCTCGAAGCGATCGATGTGGAGGAAATCGTCGAGGCGGGCGCCGAGATCAGACGCGTTCACGTTGGGTCCACAGAAGGCGCACAGGGGAACATAAGGTCACAGAGGAATTGTATGGGGCCTGGCGGTCTGGTGAGCAAGAAAATAGCTTCCCGAGCGTTCGGGTTTGGTTTCGCCGGGTTTCGGGGTCTGGGGCGGGCGTCTGGTCGCCCATCCGCTTGCTCCAGTCCCTTCCGCCTGACTCGCCTGGCCCGGTCGGGAAGCTGTCGTGAGTATCAGCGACGGCTGGTAGGGCGTCAATCGGTTTGTCCACAGCGTCCACAAATCCACAGAACGCCGCCTCGCGGGCTGAGAGCCCGACGCGATCGGTGAGGACAAAGAAATAGCTTCCCGAGTGTTGAGCCGCACTCCTCGGGGTTCCGGGTCTCGATTGGGCTTCTGGTTGCCCTTCCGCTCCGTCGAGTCCTTTGGCCCTGATTCGCTTCGACCCTGTCGGGAAGCTGTCGTGAGTATGCGCCTGGCTCGCAAGCGCGTCAATCGGGTTATCGACAGCGTCAACAAATCAACAGGGGAAGGTGGTCAAGCAGACGACCGACAGCGCGCCTCCCACGTGAATGGCAAACCGTTGGACAGCAACGTAGCGCCGAGATTCTTCGCTCTCGCCCGCCTGACAGCGGGCTTGCCGCTCAGAATGACAGATCGGCGCGGCAGAAGACGAGGTGGCGGCGCCAGTCTTCGCTAGGTTCGGGGAAGTCGGTGCGGTAGTGCGCGCCGCGAGATTCTTCGCGGCGGAGGGCGGCTTCGGCGACGAGCCGGCTGCAGGTGAGGAGGTCGGCGAGCTCCTGGGAGGGACGGGTGGTGACGGGCGGAACGACAGCCTGCCAGGCGGAGAGAACGGCGGTGGCGCGACGGAGGGTCTCATCGCTGCGGACGATGCCGACTTCGTCCCACATGAGCGATTGGAGGGCCTCACGGGTGAGCGAGGGCGCCTCGCCGGCATGGGCGTCCCTCAGGTCGACGGCATCAGCGGTGGGGGGAGCGGTGGCTTCGGGCGATTCGAGCGTGCGGGTGATCACGCGCCAGGCGAAGACGACGGTCTCGAGGAGAGAGTTCGAAGCGAGGCGGTTGGCCCCGTGGACGCCCGTGCAGGCGCACTCTCCGCAGGCGTAGAGGCCGGCGAGGGTGGTCTCACCCCAGGTATTGGTGCGGATGCCACCCATAGTGTAGTGGGCAGCGGGGGAGACGGGAATCGGTACGCGCGTTATGTCGAGACCATGGTCGAGGCAGAAGCGGTAGATCTGGGGGAAGCGAGCGATTACGAGCTGGGAGTCGAGGTGGGTGACGTCGAGCAGGACGTGGTCGGCTCCGGTCTGGGCCATGCGCTCGCGTATGGCGCGGGCCACGACGTCGCGCGGCGCGAGTTCGGCGCGTGTGTCGTAGTCCGGCATGAACCGTGCGCCGGAGATGTCACGGAGGATGCCGCCCTCGCCGCGAACAGCCTCGCTGATCAGGAAGGGCTGGACACCGGGAAGGCGGAGGGCTGTGGGGTGGAACTGGACGAACTCCATGTCGGTGATCTCGGCGCCGGCGCGGTAGGCGAGGGCGATACCGTCGCCGGTGGCGACTTCGGGGTTGGTCGAAACGCGGTACATCTGGCCGGCGCCACCGGTGGCGAGGACGAGGAAGCGCGCGGAGTACTGGGCGGTCTGGCCGGTGCGGGTGTTGAGGGCTCTTATCCCGTTGACGCGCTCCGACTTCGATCCCTCAGCCTCCGCTGGCGCTGTTCGGCCCTTCGACTCCTGAGGGTGAACGGGTTGAATGAGAATTTCGGTGGCGATGGTGTGTTCGAGGACGGTGATGCCCTCCTGGCGGGCGACGGAGGAGAGGGTGAGCTCGATGTGGGCGCCGGTGGAGTCACCGCCAGCATGGAGGACACGGGCCACGGAGTGGGCGCCTTCGCGGGCGAGGGCGATTTGGCCTTCGGAGGTGTCGAAGGGGACGCCGAGACGGACGAGATCCTGGATGCGGTCGGCGGCCTCGGAAGTGAGGATACGGGCGGCTTCTTCGTCGACGAGCCCGGCGCCGGCCTCTATGGTGTCGCGGAGGTGTGATTCGGGCGAGTCATTGGGCCCGATGGGGGCGGCGATGCCGCCCTGGGCCCAGCGGGTGTTGGTGTCTTCGATGCTGCCCTTGGTGAGGACGAGGACGGAACCTTGCTCACGGGCGAGGTGGGCGGCGTAGAGGCCGGCGATGCCGGAGCCGACGATGATGTAGTCGTAGGAGCTGTCAGCCATCAGCTGTCAGCTGTCAGCCATCAGCTACCGGACCGCCAGCATGCGTTCGAGGGCAATGCGGGCGTAGTGGGCTGTCTCGTCGTCGACGACGACCTGGTTGACGATCTGGCCCGCCGCGAGCTCGTCGAGGGCCCAGGCGAGGTAGGCGGGGTGGATGCGGTACATCGTGGCACAGGGGCAGACAACGGGGTCGAGGCAGAAGACGAGCTTGTCCGGATTCTCGCGGGCGAGGCGGGAGACGAGGTTGATTTCGGTGCCGACGGCGAATTTCGAGCCCGGAGGGGCCTCGGTGATCGTGCGGGCGATGAACTCGGTGGAGCCGTCCATGTCGGCGGCCTGGACGACCTCCATGCGGCACTCGGGATGGACGATGACCTGGATACCAGGATACTCCTGGCGGGCCTTCTCGATCTGGGCGACGGAGAAGCGGAGGTGGACGGAGCAGTGGCCCTTCCAGAGGATGACCCTGGCGTGCTGAAGTTGCTCTCGAGTGTTGCCGCCGAGGGAGCCGTACGGGAGGGTGTAGTCCCAGACGACCATTTCGTCGAGGGGGATGCCCTTCTTGAGGCCGGTGTTGCGGCCGAGGTGCTGGTCGGGGAAGAAGAGGAGCTTCTCGCCGCGATCGAGAGCCCAATCGTAGACTTTGGCGGCGTTGGAGGAGGTACATACGATGCCTCCGTTGCGGCCGCAGAAGGCCTTGAGCGAGGCGGCGGAGTTCATGTAGGTGATGGGTACAACACCAGTGATGCCACCTTCGTTGAGCTCGTCCCAGCAGGCGTAGACGTCTTCGGGGTCGGCCATGTCGGCCATCGAGCAGCCGGCAGACATGTTGGGGAGGACCACCTTCTGGTGCGGTTGCGCGAGGATGCTCGCCGACTCGGCCATGAAGTGGACACCGCAGAAAACGATGAACTCGGCGTCAGCCTTTTCTGCGGCCCATCGGGAGAGGTTAAATGAGTCGCCCTTGTAGTCAGCGAACTGGACGATATCTTCGCGCTGGTAGTGGTGGCCGAGGACGACGGCGCGGGTGCCGAGGTTACGGCGCGCTTCAGCGATGCGAGCGGTGAGGGCTTCGCCGCCGAGGTGCCAGTACCCCTCCGGGATGTCCTTCTGCCAGAAGGCGAAGGCTCGCTCCTCGGACAGGGGCTTGACGTCGAGGGGGCGGTCGATCACGCACTCGTTGGCCTCGTTGAGGAGGGATTCCTCGGTGACCAGGGGGATGCGTTCGGCGGTCTTGAGCACCATCGGTGTTTTCCTTTGCGGATGACTTAGTGTATCTGATACACTAAGTCATCCGCAACTAGCGTATCAGCGGTGGGAGATGGTGTCAAGGGGACACTAAGGGGAGGCGATAAGATAGCGCGCGAGTCGCCGGGTTAGAAGACGACCGGCTTGCGCTCGCGGAAGCGGTAAAGCTGGGCTGGGCGGTGGCGACCGACGCTGGACACCCGGCCGGTGGGTTCAAGGAGGGCGAGAGCGGTTATGCGTTTGCGAAAGTTTCGCTTGTCGAGAGCCTGGCCGATGATGGCTTCGTAAGTACCCTGGAGCTGGGAGAGGGTGAACTCTTCGGGGAGCAAGGAATAGGCGACGTTCGAGTATTCGAGCTTGGCGCGGAGGCGCTGGAGGGCATAGTCGATGACTTCGTCGTTGTGAAAGGCGAGGGCCGGCGCGTCGGAGACGGCGAACCAGGCGGGGAGCCAGTCGCTGCGTTCGGCGAGGAGTGCCTCCCGGATATCGACGAGGGCGAAATAGGCGGTGGCGATCGAGCCGCGCCCGTCGAGATTGTCGAAGGTGTAGAGCTGCTCGAGGAAGACGTCACCGAGGCCGGTCTCTTCTTCGAGCTTGCGCACGGCCGCGGTCTGGAGGGACTCGCCGGGGGCGAGGAGGCCGCCGGGAAGTGACCAGGCATCCCTCTGGGGTTCGGCGCTGCGCCGGACGAGCAACACCTGAAGGCTCCCTTGATCGACGGTGAAGATGACCACGAGGACGGCTACAGGCCGCGATGCCTCGGCGGCAGACGGGGAGGCGCGGTTGGTCCTGGTTGAAGGGCGGATGGCCATTGCCTGGCGCCTAAGCGGCGGCTATCCGCTCTCGGCGGCCTCTCCCTGGAGTGACCATGGCGTCGTCTTCGCGATCAGCACGGTGACAAGATCACCGATCGCGGGTGCGGCGGGTGTTTTCGCCCGGAAGTGCACCAGCTTGTTGGCACGGTTGCGACCGGTGAAGACGGTGGGGCCGTTGCCGGGGTCCTTCGATCCCTCGACGAGCACTTCTTGAGTCGTGCCGAGAGCTGCGGCGTTAATTTCATTGGCGATGCCTTCCTGTTGCGCCTCGACGGCGTGCAGGCGGCGCATCTTTTCTTCTTGAGGGACGGTATCCTCCATGTGACGCCAGGCGATGGTGCCGGGTCGCGGTGAGTAGGCTGCCACGTGCACCTTGTCGAACCGCAGCGCTTCGAGGATATCGAGGCTGTTCTGGAATTGCGCGTCGGTTTCGCCGCAAAACCCGACGATGAGGTCGGTGCTCAGTGAGGCGTTGGGGACTATGTCGCGGATGCGGTGAACCCACTCGACGTATTCGCTAATCGTGTAGCCTCGGCGCATCCGGGCGAGGACCTCGTCGTCGCCGGACTGCAGGGGGATATTGAAGTGCTCGCAGACTTTCGGGAGCTCGGTAACCGAGCGAATGATGCGCTCGGTCATGTCGCGGGGGTAGGAGGTGAGGAAGCGGATGCGGTGAAGCCCGGGCGTCTCGTGGATGGTCGCGAAGAGATCAGCCAGGTCGTCGCGCCGTCCCTCTCTATTCTCAGGGAGGTCCTTGCCGTAGGCCTCGACAGTCTGCCCAAGCAGGGTTACCTCACCTACGCCACGACTGCATAGCGAGCCAACCTCCCGTGCGACCTCGTCGATCGTCCGGGAGCGTTCACGGCCACGGCGGTAGGGAACAATGCAGTAAGTGCAAAACTTGTTGCAGCCGTGGACCACCGGAACGAAGGCCGTTGGACCCTTTGGCTCAGGGAAGGTGTCCGGCCAGAACTCGCCGCCCAAATCGGAGTCCGGGAGTAGGTGACGAAGCACAACCTCGAAGCTCTGAGGCCGCGCCCAAACATCGACGTAGGGAAAACGGGAGCGCAGATCGTCGGTGCGGGGGCCGACCATGCAGCCCATTACCGCAATCTGGAGACCGCTAGCGCGACTCTCCTTGAGATGGCGCAAGTGACCGAGGTAGCCAGCGGCGCGGTCCTCTGCCTTCTGGCGCACGACGCAGGTGTTAACGACGGCAAGATCCGCCAGTTCAGGTTTGGAGGCTTCCTCCCAACCCAGTTTGACGAGGCCCGCGGCAAGCTTCTGTGAGTCCGCCTCGTTCATCTGGCAGCCCTCGGTCCAGATGTGGTAGCGCATAGTGGAATCGATTTTACCACGCGCAAAAGAGCGGCCAGCCTGGCTGCCCGCTCTTCACAGACTTACTGATGGGACGTTATGGGACTACTGATTGGCTCCAGCCAGGCGCGCGATGAGGGGACCCAATGCCCAGCCGACGACATACGTGCCCAGCATCCATGCAAATACAACCCACATGGAAATACCGGGTGCGAGTGGGGTGCCCTCCGACTGGGTGCTGACGATGGACATCAGCCCCATGAAAAGCCCGAAGTATCCGAAGTAGGTGCCTACGCGGTGTCTCAGCTCCATCTTCTCTCTCGCGGCCTGCCTGCGGTTCATCATAATACACCCTCACCAATAATTCGCCAAGTAGACTGCAATCGCATAACGTTCCCCCACTAATGGATGCGTCATTCCTCGCAGCCGTTACGGGCAGCGCGCTGTTACATCGGGGAACGCGGGGCAGGCACAAAGGGAAACTGAATTATACAGTTTTCCACAAACAAGAGAGGTTATGGAAAGCGTACGATGGGCAGCGATGAATTGAAGCGCCGTGCAAGGCACGGGATCAGGGGAATCTGTCCGCGGTTAGACGCGGCTCAGGAGTAGAGGTTAAGGGCGCGCGAGACGAGCGCGACGCCCATCAGCGCAGAGACGGCGCCGACCGACCACACCGAGGTGAGTCTCAGGGCAGTAAAGGACGCCGGGCGATCCGGCTGAATGAGGCCGGTAAGCACGCGAATAGCCTTGAAGCCGCCCCAAATGAGGAAGGCGCCATAGGCTAGAAGAATAGATGCAGTTATGTCCTCTGCAGCCATCGTGTGGAGAGCGTAGCAAAGATTAGGTGCTTTGCCAAGTGCCTTTCGTCGTTTGAGGACACGTTAAGTCCGTAAGAATTTTCATTCATCTTGGAGTTGGTGGCAGCAGTTCCATCCCCTCCGACGCACCTGTTCGCGCAGTCTACCGAAGACCTGGCGCAACGTGTATCCCTTCAATGTGGGGTGATGCAGAGGGGCGTCCAGGTTGACATTGAATAGCTTGCGGCGGTCGACCGTGCGGGCGCGAACGATGCCCGAGCTACGAAGAGAACGCAAGGTCCGGGCAACGGCTCGCTCCGTCCGGCCGAGTGCGCGCGCAATCTGCTGGTTGGTGGAGTCAGGACAAACCGAAAGGTAAAGAGCCACCTTGCCGTGACTGGAGAGCAGACTCCAGTCGACCGATGCACGCTCAGGACGACTGGGCTGGCGCCTCCCGTTGAAGGTCGCCGCCATTTTCATTGAATGTGGTTGATGTCGCTCAGTCACAAACCAATAGTCTCGAGGCGCGCGTTTCAGCAGCGTGCGGCACGCGGCGGGGCGGGCTTGCGGATTGCTATCAGTTGCTGGCTACGATCGAGCGGCCGGATGTATGCTTTGTGCACCATGGTTATCGACATTGATGCCGCGACCCGGGCCATGTTCGTGCCGCAGAAGGGCGTCACGCCGTTCCGCCTAGCAGGCGCGGAGGGCAACTATCTGATCGCCGCCGATGGCAGGCGAATCCTGGACGCCGCGGGCGGGGCGATCGTCGTGAACATCGGACATGGGCGTGCGGAGGTGGCGGAGGCGGTCGCAGAGGGGCTCAAGAACCTGACCTACGCCGTACCCACGTTTGCTACGGAGCCACGGTCACGGCTCGTAGAACGGCTGATGACGAAGTGGTTGCCGGCCGGACTCACCCGCGCCGGATTCACCAGCGGAGGCTCTGAGTCCGTGGATGCCGCGATCCGCCTGGCGCGAACTCACCACCTCGCGGCCGGGCGCCCGCAGCGCTGGAAAGTCATCGGGCGCGAACAGTCGTATCACGGAATCACCTTCGCGGCGATGAGTGCTGGCGGACACGCGAACCGGCGCCAGGGTTTCGAGCCTCTCCTGCTCGACTTCCCGAAGGCTCCTTCGCACTACTGCCTCACCTGCTCATTGGGCAGGACGACACCTGACTGCCGGGAGGAAGCCGCGGACAAACTGGAAGAGGTGATCCTGCGCGAAGGGCCGGAAACGATCGCGGCGTTCATCGCGGAGCCGGTTGTCGGTGGCGCCGCCGGCGCGGTCGTGCCTCCTGACAACTACTGGCCGCGGGTGCGCGAGATCTGTGACCGGCATGGTGTACTGCTGATCGCGGACGAGGTGATGTGCGGATTCGGGCGCACCGGCAAGAAGTTTGCGGTCGACCATTGGGGAGTGGTGCCGGACATCATGGTGGGAGGGAAGGGGCTGGCGGGTGGGTACGCGCCGATGGGCGGCGTATACGCCACCGACGATGTGATCGCGCCGCTGGTGGAGAGCGGAATGGATATGATGTTCTACACGTTCACGGGGCACCCGGCGTCCTGCGCGGCGGCGGACAAAGTGCTGGAAATACTGGAGCGCGAGGACCTCGTCGCGCGTGCGGCGAAAATGGGGGCGTTGCTACGAGAGCGGCTGGCAAAGTTGGAGGAGCACCCCAACGTGGCCGAGGTGAGGGGGATCGGGTTATTGCAGGCCGTCGAGTTCGTGAGGGACAAGGAGACGCTCGAACGGTTCGATCCCTCCGACCAGTTCACACGAAAGATAACGGCAATCGGGCTGCAGAAGGGGGTCTTCTTCTATCCGGCGGGCTCGGGTGAAGCTCAGGACTTGGTGCTTCTTGGGCCGCCGTTCACTATCACGGAAGAAGAGATCGACATGATTGGCACCGTCCTCGAAGAGACAATCGACGTCGCGGTGACGGGTCGCTAGTCGAGTGGTGCCAGTCCTCTCGCGATAGGCCGAGCTCGAGGAGTTCGATGGCGGAGAGCAAGCGGCGCGGCTGGGGCGACCTCGACGACGAGGAGCGGGACAGGCTGCTGGACCTCGCCTCGACGATCATTCTCTCATTCGCAGTGGTACTCACGGCCTTCAGCGCCTGGCAGTCAACATTGTGGAATGGCGACCAGTCTGAGGCGTACGCGCGGGCATCGAGCGCCAGAACGCAATCGAACGCGGCGTTGATCACTGCGGGGAACCAGAAGAACTACGACGCAACGAGTTTCGCCAACGCCATCGTTGAGTACTTCCGCGGCGACCAACAGGCCGTTGATTTCTTCCGACAAAGGCTTTTCCGCGACGAGTTCAGGCCGGCCGTGGAGGCGTGGTTAGCACTGGACCCGAAGAACAATCCAGACGCCCCGGAGACGCCGTTCGAGATGCCTGAGTACGTGAACGCGAAAGAAGCAGAGTCGAAGGCGCTCGCGGAAAAGGCAGAGAAAGAACTCTCGTCCGGTGACAAGGCCAACCAACACGGCGACAACTACGTGCTGGCCACGGTTTTCTTCGCGGCAGTGCTGTTCTTTACAGGGATCGTCACGAAGTTCAGAAACGACTCGATCCGCTTTGCTTCATTGGCGATGGCCAGCGTCGCGCTGATCGGGGCGACTGCCTTCATGTTGACGCTGCCGAAGCTGTTCCAGACGTGAGACCCCGCCTGTGACCAAGCTGCGGCAGCCGTCAGTCAGATTTCCTGGCGCCGGTGCCTCGCGCGTGGAAACAGTGATGGTGCCATCGCGCAATGTCCTGGAATGATGTCGCCGGGCGGGAGCCGGCGGGCTGGGCCTTCGTCCCGGAAGACCTTGCGCCCATTGCCGATCCTGGTCCGGCCCACCGACTCGTAACGCTGCCGGATAGTGGCCTCGACCAACTCGTCTGTGACCATGTGTAGCATCATCCCCTTTACCTCCGCTCCTGGCTGAGGGCCGCCCGGCTTACGAGCTCCATCTTCCGTGCATTGGGGGCTGGTTGGCTTTCCGGCGCTTTAACGGCGGGTTAATTCGGTGTGACGGAATGCATGGCAGCCGTCAGCCTTCACCGGGCACAAGTCTAACAAGCGAGTGCTACAATGGCGCCGACATCACACTGAGGAGGGCGCCCATGGTATCCGCTCCGGTTTACGGGAACATCACAGCCGAGGACGACTACACCCACCCGCTCGGGCCCGAGCCCAACTTCAACGAGAGCATGTACTTCAACTTCTTCGACAACGCAAAGGGGTTCGGCGGGTTCATGCGGATCGGCAACCGCGCGAACGAGAAGTACGCGGAGGTGACGCTGACGTTGTACAAGCCGGACGGGACCGTGCTCTTCAACTGGAAGCGGCCCGAGATCGAGAACAACGACGCGTTCGACGCGGGCGGGATGAAGTTCGAGACGATTGAGCCGCTGGTTCGGCTGCGGACGACGTACGAGGGGAGCGCGGTGTCTCTGGCGGACCCGAAGCAGATGGGCGACCCCCGACAGGCGTTCACCGAGAACCCTCACGCGAAGGTCTCGATCGATTTGCTGCACGAGGCTGCCGCACCGCTCTACGGGGACGTCGCGAACGAGAGCGCGGAGGAGGACCCGGAGAAGGGGTTCGGGCGCGCGCATTACGAGCAGCACATGCACGTGACGGGGACGGTTACGATCGACGGTGAGACCACGCAGATCGATGCGTACGGGCTGCGGGACCACTCCTGGGGGCCGCGCTACTGGCAGAACATTCACTCGTACCGCTGGCTGACCTGCTCCTTCGGGCCGGAGCTGAACGTGATGGTGACGGAAATCCGGCGGACTCCGGAGGAGCGGACGCAGGGCGGCGTCGTGATCCGGGACGGGAAGCTCGAGCGGATAACGAGCATCGATATCGACACGGCGTTCGAGAGCGAGAACGTGCACCACCAGCGGATAGCGGCGAAGCTGGGTCTGGCGAGCGGCGAACAGGTGACGCTGGAGGGCGACGTAAAGGGGTACATCCCTCTTCGCAACCGGCGCGCGGGGATGGTCACGCACATCGGCGAGGGGATGACAGAGTACCGCTGCCTGGGGAAGACGGCGCTGGGGATCTCAGAGTACCTCGACCAAGTCACCTAAACCCCACCGTTCCGCGTAGTTGAGAGCCTGTAATCTAGGTCTGCTAAACCGATCGGGCGGCGCGACAGACGTTGTCCTCGATGAGGCAGGTGGCTAGCGGTTCGCGTAGGGCCCTGCGGCTCTAGACACAATGACTACGTCTACCGGGGCTGGCTCGAGGAGCAGCGAGTGCTCACTCGACTGGAGGAGCAATGAACCATCGTCCTGGGCGGTGACCGACAACTTTCTGTCAAGCGATCGCACGAACCTGTCTTCCTGATTCATCGCCTCGGGGGGGCCGGCCATCTTCGTCGACGCGAGCGCGCTCGATACCGGGCTCCCGATCTCCAGCGTGCCACGGTCATACCGGTAGGAACCTGCTATACGGTTGACGCCGCCTGAGCCGGATAGGTGGCCCTCGGCGGTGAAGGCGAGTTCCGGACGTGCCGACCCGAGGGTCGCGGCAGCGTCGATTTCGGCGACCGACCACATGCCCAAGATTGGCGGTGTGGCCTGCTTCATTCGCTCAGTATAGCGGGCGGCCCGGCGCCGGATGAGTTGACGCCGCGCCTCGTGGTCGCGGAACATCGAGCACAATGGAGGTGAACATGACGGACAAGGTTAAGTCTTCTCACGGGCGAGCGCGCTGGCTCATCGTGCTGCTCACAACAGTGGCGCTGATAGCGCTGCTGCTGGCCGCTGCCGCGTGCGGCGACGACGACGATGACGACGACACGGGAGACGGCGGCGACGCGACCGCAACCGAGAGCGCCGACAACGGCAACGGCGGCAACGGCGGCAACGAGACAACGAGTGCAGAGGACGGGAGCGAAGCCTCGTCGGACCTGAGCGCTCTGGCCGCTGACTACGAGGACTTCACGGGCGTAATCAAATACCAGACGACCGGATTTGGCGATGACTCGTTCACCTCGATGAAGATATACAAGGGCGAAGATAGCTCCCGCGTGGATTTCGAGGGGTCGGGCAGCACCGGGACTGTAATCACCACGCCCGATGCCTTCTACTACTGTTCGGAGGGCACCTGCATCAAGTACTCCTCCGGCGATACGTCGATCGACCCGACGGCCGGATTGACCGCCTTCCTCAGCGCGGACAATATCAACTCGCAGTTTTCAGATCTCCCGGACGGTGTGGACGTAGAGAAGTCGGATGAGGAAATCGCCGGTGTCGACGCGACCTGCTACACCTATTCCGGTGACGTCGATGATACGGAATCAGGCGACGAGAGCGGTAAGATATGCTTCTCCGACTCGGGACTGCTGCTGAAGCTAGACTTTGACTCGGCTTCCGGTGGCGGCTCGTTCGTGGCAGTCGAAGCCTCTGACAGTGTCGATGACGGCGACTTTGACCCCCCGTTCCCCGTGACCGAGCTCCCAAATATCGGGCAGTAGAAGGAACTCGAGCGGGCAGGCCGGGCATCGCCCGCGTTGTTGCCGGGCTCCTCCGGGAATCGTTATCATGAACAGGCTGCCGAGGTGGTGGAATAGGTAGACACGCCGTCTTGAGGGGGCGGTGCCCGTAAGGGCGTAGGGGTTCAAATCCCCTCCTCGGCACCAAAGAGCGGGGCGACGTAGCCAAGTGGTAAGGCAGGGGTCTGCAAAACCCTGATCGCGGGTTCGAATCCCGCCGTCGCCTCCAGACCGCAAACACGAGGCCCGCGCCTGGCGCGGGCCTTTCAGCTCTCCACCAGCCCGAACCGGGCGTGCTGATAAGCACGCTTACGTTAGAATCTGAGCACGGGCCGGGGTGGTGGAACGGTATACACGGCGGACTTAAAATCCGCTGCCCGCGAGGGTTTGTGGGTTCGAATCCCACCCCCGGCACCAGACTATTTGGAGGATGCCCTATGTTTGTAGCCATGAACCGGTTCAAGGTGACGAACGGCCAGGAGGCCGAGTTTGAGAGGGTCTGGAAGGAGCGCGAGACGTATTTGCAGGGCGTCGCCGGGTTCGTGCAATTCGCGCTGCTCAAGTCGGACAGCCCTGGGGAGTACGTTAGTCATAGCACGTGGGAGAGCCGGGAAGCGTTCATGGGCTGGATGCAGAGCCCGGCGTTCGCGGCGGGTCACCGGCAAGGCTCGCTGGCCGGCGTGCTGGAGGGACCGCCAATGGTCAGCACGTACGAGGCGATAATCGTTGAACGTCCCGAGGGATAGGGTCGTTCGGCAGCGTGAATGATGTCGCACAGGCAAAGGTCAACAAATTGAGGAGGATGCCCACATGAAGACAGAGATGGTCTCGTTCGCCTCGAACGGGGAGACGGTGGATGGGTTTCTGGCCCGGCCGGATGGAGAAGGTCCGTTTCCCGGCGTGATCGTGATTCAGGAATGGTGGGGACTGAACGACAACATCAAGGATATCGCTCAGCGGTTCGCCGGCGAGGGATACGCGGCGCTGGCGCCCGACCTTTACCGCGGCAAGGTGACGTCGGAGCCGGACGAGGCGATGAAGGCGATGATGGCGACTGACATGAACCGCGCCTCGAAGGAGTTGACGAAGGCTGCCGACTGGCTCGCCACGCAGCCCTATACACACGGGCGTGGAATCGGCGCGACGGGGTTTTGCATGGGAGGCGGGCTAGCCCTGACGCTGGCCTGCGACAGCACGCGGATCAAGGCGGTGGCACCGTTCTACGGAGCCAATCCCAGCCCCATAGACAAAGTATCCGGTATCCAGGGTCCCGTGTTTGGCGTATACGCGGAGCACGACGATTGGGCAGGACGCGTGGTGCGAGAGGCTCTCGAATCGGCGCTCAAGCAGCACGGCAAACAGTTCGAGACGAAGACCTATCCGGGGACGGAGCACGCCTTTTTCAACGACACTCGGGAGGTCTACCGACCGGAAGCGGCGAAGGACGCCTGGGAAAAGATGCTGGCGCTGTTTGGAGAGAACCTCTAGTCGCACGCACCAGCGATAGGCCGGGCGGTCTCTCGCCGAAACCTCATCGTAACCTGCATCTCACACCAATAGGCGGACACCTGCTATACTCCCGATGACCCTATGACGACAACGGCCGCCGCACCCTTTGAGACCGTCATCGGGCTCGAGGTCCACGCCCAATCGCTGACGCGGAGCAAGATGTTCTGCTCCTGCTCCATTCCCTCCCTCGAGTCCCCACCGAACACACACGTGTGCCCGGTCTGCCTGGGCATGCCAGGCGTGCTGCCGGTGATCAACCGTGAGGCCGTGGAGCTGACGATCATGACCGGGCTCGCGCTGAACTGCGAGATCCCGGCGGAGGCCAAGTTCGACCGCAAGAACTACCACTACCCGGACCTGATGAAGGGCTACCAGATCTCCGAGTACGATCTGCCTTTCTGCAAGAACGGCTGGCTGGAGATCGAGGTGGAGGGCGCGACGAAGCGCATCGGCATCACGCGCGTGCACCTGGAGGAAGACACTGCGAAGTCCTCACATGTGATCAACCAGGCGGGCGAGACGTACAGCCTGGTCGATGTGAACCGCTCCGGCCTGCCGCTGATGGAGATCGTCTCGCGAGCCCGACGTCCGCTCGGCCGAGGAAGCGCGGGCTTACCTGCAGAAGCTGCGCCAGATCCTGCGCTACATCGGCGCCAGCCGCGCCAACATGGAAGAAGGCAACATGCGCTGCGAGCCAAACGTGAGCATACGGCCGCGCGGTTCCGAGGAGTTCGGTCAGAAGGTGGAGCTGAAGAACATCAACAGCTTCAAGCACGCCTACGACGCCATCAAGTTCGAAGAGAAGCGCCAGGCAGAAGTACTCGAATCGGCGGGCGAGTCGTGCAGGAAACGCGCGGCTGGCGCGAAGACACCAACCAGAGCGTCTCACAGCGGACGAAGGAATACGCGGACGACTACCGCTACTTCCCGGAGCCCGACCTGCCGACGCTAGTCCTCACGCCGGAGCTTGGTGGAGCGCGTCCGCGCCCGCATGCCGGAGCTACCGGACGCCAAGCACCAGCGCTTCGTCGAGCAGTACGGGCTCTCGGACTACGACACGCGCATCCTCGTGGAGAACCGCGCACGGGCAGACTTCTTCGAGCAGACAGTGGCGGCTTCGCGGCGGCGACGACGCAGGCGCGCGCGAAGACCGTCGCCAACTGGATGAACGGCGACTTCGCACGGCTACTCAACGCGACCAAGCACCGACATCGAGGATGCAAAGGTCACTCCGGAGGGCCTGGCGGCACTGATCGACCTTGATGGAGGACGGGACGATCTCCGGCAAGACAGCAAAGGACGTCTTCGAGAAGATGTTCGAGACCGGCCAGGCGCCCGCGGACGATCGTCGAGGAAGCCGGGCTCACGCAGATCAGCGACAGAGGAGAGATCGAAGCAGCGATCGACAAAGTGATCGCAGACAACCCGAAACCGGTCGCGGACTACCGAGGCGGCAAGGAAGAAGCGATCAAGTTCCTGGTCGGCCAGGTGATGCGCGAGACACGGGGGCGGGCGAAGCCGGACGCTGTCACCGAAATACTACGAAAGAAACTTGGAACACGACCCATAATCTTATGCGTCTGTTTAGCGTTACTAATGTAGAAATAACAATATGAACCGCCTCTTTACGTTCGACTTCCTGAAGTGGTTCTACCCGGGCATGCACATCAAGCGCTGGCTCGGGCTGATGATCATTGGCGTCGCCTGCATGACGTTCGGGCTCAGCTACATCGTGCGCGAGGCCGTACCTCGAAGGGTTACGCCTGCCCGACTTCATGTACTACGTGACGCTGCAGTTCATCCCGCGCTACGTCCGTGGTGGCGCCTTCATGCTCGGGGCGGTCGGCCTGATCGTCTTCTCGATCTGGAAGCTCAACCAGTCGCTCATCTCGGTCCTCGCGCCCAACCGGGACACTTCCGAGAGCCTGGTCAACACGATCTACACCCAGCCGCTTCCTGGGTCGCGGCCCGAAGATTGTGGCGATTGGCGGCGGCACGGGCCTCTCCAGCCTCCTGCGTGGACTCAAGGAATACACGACGAACCTGACGGCCATTGTCACAGTGGCGGACGACGGCGGAAGTTCCGGGGTGCTGCGCCGCGAACTGGGCGTTCTGCCACCAGGCGACGTCCGCAACTGTATCGCCGCGCTGGCAGACGCAGAGCCGCTGGTCACGAAGCTTTTCCAGTACCGCTTCGAAGATGGGACAGGCGGGCTTGCCGGGCATTCCTTCGGAAATCTCTTCATCGTGGCGATGTCCGGCGTCGTCGGCAACTTCGAGGATGCGATTCGGCAGACCAGCCGGGTGCTGGCCGTCCGCGGACAGATCATCCCGTCGACGCTGGACGACGTCACGCTGAACGCGACGACGACGGACTCCCGGACGATCGAAGGAGAGTCAAACATCACGGCCGACCTCAAGAGCAACGGGCACGACGCTCGAATCACGGAGGTGTACCTGTCCCCACACAACCCACCGGCGCACCCGGAGGCGGTGCGGGCCATCCTCGACGCCGACCTGATCATCCTCGGCCCGGGCAGCCTGTACACGAGCGTCCTGCCCAACCTGCTGGTGCAGGGCATCCGCCGCAGCCTGGCTGCCTCCCCCGCCCCAAAGGTGTACGTCTGCAACGTCGCCACCCAGCACGGTGAGACAGACGGATTCAGCGTC
Source organism: uncultured Chloroflexia bacterium (assembly GCA_963717065.1). Taxonomy (GTDB): domain Bacteria; phylum Chloroflexota; class Dehalococcoidia; order SM23-28-2; family RBG-16-64-32; genus CAVQVC01. Next base: position 1,373,639 of record CAVQVC010000001.1, read on the forward strand.
CGCGACCATGTTAGCGTCATTGAAGGACACATCGGCAAGGGGATCCTGCACTATGTTGTGGCCAACGATAACCTCACGGATGAGGCTCTGCGGGCTGAGCATGCCCGGCCCGTGGAAGTGGACGCTGATATCAACAATGGCTTACGATTGGTGCGATCGGACGTGGTGAGCGAAGAGAACCGGTACCACCACGATTCGGTGAAGCTGGCCCGGGCAGTTATGGACATCTACTACGAGCATGACCGTGGTAGCCTCCCTGAACCTGAAGTCAGCCTTGTGACGGCAGACCATTAGCCTCTGGTAGCGGACAACATTTCAAATGAGCATTGAAGACGGACTCGCTGTAGCATCCATTCTCGTGTCGATTGCGCTGATCGGCGTGATTCTTCTACAGGTGAAGGGAGAAGGCGTGGGAGGACTGCAGAGTGGCTCGTTTGTGCGGACGCGACGGGGCATGGAAAAGACGCTCTTCCAGCTGACAATCGTCCTGTCGGTAATCTGGATCTCCATCGCAATCGCAGCCGTCGTCGTCCAGTAGACACCAAGCTCGCTTATGCGACCGATAGAGGACGGCCGCTCGCCGTTCAGGCACGGGCCGGGATGGCCCCTACTCGGCGCACTGGCGGTGCTAATCATCGTCGTCGCCGCGGCCTGGTTCACGTTCGGCGACGACATCACCGGCTCGGGCGGTGACGAGCCAGACCGCTTCACGGAATCGATGGCCGGCGCGCCATCCCGCGTCAATCCCCTGTTCGCTCACTTGAACGACGTGGACCGGGACCTGACCTCACTGGTGTTTTCGGGCCTGACCCGGCTCTCCCAGGACGGTACCGTTGTTCCTGACCTGGCGGAACGCTGGGAGGTCAGCGAGGACGGGCGCACAGTGACGTTTCACATCCGAAACGGAGTAACGTTCCACACAGGATCACCAATGACGTCCGACGACGTGGTGTTTACATACAATCTGCTCGGGGATCCGAACTTGCAAGGGGACCCCGATCAGGCGCCGCTCTGGCGGCAGATCCATTGTTCGAATCCGGATCCACTTACCGTGTCCTGCTCGCTCCCGGCGCCGTTCGCCCCGTTTCTCGCCTACGCCAGCATAGGGATTCTCCCTAAGTCACTGCTTGAAGGCGCGGACGCGAAGAGTATCTTTGACAACCCATTCAACCAGAACCCAGTAGGTACCGGACCCTACCGCGTAGCGCAACTGGACCAATCGAAAGTGTTGCTAAAGGCCAACACGGCGTACCACTTCGCGCCGCCGAAGATCGACGAGCTTGAGCTGCTGTTCTCAAATGACTTCGCCGGCGCAACGTCGGCGGTACTGCGAGGTGATGCGGATGCCATCCTGGTCGACCCTACCGTGGGCGATGCGGAGCTCGACGAATTGAACTCGGCGTCCGGATTGAAGACCTACGTTGCCAATCGCACGGCATATACCGCGCTGTACCTGAATAACGGCGCAGCGCCGCTGAACGACCAGGCCGTTCGCGCAGCGATCGCGCAGGCGATTGACATAGACGGCATTCTGGAGGAAGTCCTCGGCAGCCGAGCCTCGCGGGCGACGTCGCCAATGGTGCCCGGTACGTGGGCGTTTAACCCGCAGGTTGAGTCGTACGAACACGACGATGGTGATGCACGCGACCTACTGGAAGGGGCAGGTTGGCTACTTCCAGAAAACGGCGACGTACGCATCAAGAACGGTGACGAGCTGAGAATAACGATCCTGGCAGACCACGACCCGGTCCGAACCGCACTGGCGGAGCACATTGCCGAGGAGCTTGAAGACGTGGGATTCGGCGTGACCGTAACACCCGAGGACTCGGCGGTGCTAGTGCGCGACTACTTGATTCAGCGAGAGTACCAGGCGGCGATCTTTGGATGGGATCAGGGCCTCGACCCTGACCCATATCCAGCCTGGCACAGCTCACAAGCGGCGGCGAACGGACGGAACCTAGCAGACTACCAAAACGAAGAGGCGGACTCCCTCATGGAAGAGGGGCGGCGGACGTTCGACCTGGATCAGCGACAAAGCCTCTATTACACATTCCAGGAGATATTCCACGACGACGTGCCGAGCATCATTCTCTACTATCCTGTGTACAACTACTTCGTGCGGGATGGTGTGGACGGCATCGAACTGGGAACTTTGTTCAACACGGGTTCGCGGTTCAACAACGTATGGGAATGGACGTTGGACGACGGAGCGCGGATCGGCGGAGATTAACGACGGTCAGGGCGTGACGACAATAGGAATCTGTATGACGCCCTTGGGGGTACCCGACGCCGTCGTCTCCTGATAAACCCAGAGGCAGTAGGCTGTCGGCTCGGTAAGCCCGTTGATGACAACGTCAGCCGCGAAGGGCTGTGTGTACTGGGTTATCGTAAGGCCGGGTGGGGCGATCCTGAAATCGCGCGGCTGAGGCGGCAGGCGGAGGACCTGCGTGACCTCTTGCTTTCCGTTCACGACGGCGACAGCAACGCCACGGTTTTCGAATCCAATATTGGAACCCCATCCACGGACGTGAAAGGGAACCTTCAGCCGCTGCTCGGCGCCTGGATCCTGTACCTGGAGTTGTGCCGGGGAGGCGGGGTCAGGATTGGGGGCACAGACCGTGAGCGGCGTCGGTGTTGGGGCGTTCGTTGGGACGGCCGAGCGTCTCGGCCGGGGAGTCACGTCACCTGAAGGGGAGGCAAAGTCCACAATAATGCCGGGATCACCGTCATCCTGTGCCTTGGAACCGCCACCGCAGGCGACAAGGACGGCCAGAAGGACGAGCAGAAGGCCGCCGAGGATATACCGAAGGTCATACACGAGTCGTACCACTATAGAAACGCGTGACGGAGCGCCATCGTTTTCCCTACACATGCTAAAATCCGCCGAGACTCGTGTATGAGCATCGTTTTTATCGGGACGCCGGCCTTTGCAGTGCCATCGCTGAGGCGCCTCGCTTCTGAGGGGCACAGCGTCGCGGCGGTGATTACGCAGCCTGACCGACCGGCCGGGCGTGGGCGGAGGATGAAGCAATCGCCGGTGAAAGAGGCCGCCCTCGAGTTGGGTTTACCCGTGCTGCAGCCGGTGACGTTGCGCGATGAGAATTTATTGGCCGAGGTCGCTTCAATGAAGCCTGAGGTCATGGTAGCAGTGGCGTACGGTCAGATCCTCCGCCCGAAGTTCCTTGAGATAGCGCCAAAGGGGGTGCTAAACGTGCACCCGTCACTACTTCCGAAGTACCGTGGGGCATCGCCGATCCCGGGGGCGATCCTGGCTGGTGATGACGTGACGGGGGTGACGATCATGTTGATGGACGAAGGGATGGACTCGGGACCCATCCTAGCCCAGAAGGAGGAAGCGATACGGGATGACGACACAGCGGGGACACTCGCTGAGCGTTTGGGTGAGGTCGGAGCCACGCTGCTGGCCGAAACGCTTCCGCGCTGGCTGAGCGCTAAGATCGCTCCTGAGCCCCAGGTGGAGGCCGCGGCTACCGTGACACGGCTTCTGAAGAAAGAGGACGGGCGTATCGACTGGGAACGGCCGGCAATCAACATCTGCCGCCAGGTGAGAGCATACAACCCACGGCCGGGCGCACACGCGACCCTGAATGGAGCGCTGATCCACGTCTGGCGGGCACTGCCCCTGCCGGGCGCGGGCGAAAGGCCCGGGGCGATCGTGGAACTGACGGAAGAGCAGTTGCGGCAATTCCCTGACGATGCCGGAACGGCGGCGTTCGCCATCGAGACTGGAGACGGGATAGTCGCGCCTACGGAGGTGCAACGAGAGGGGCGAAAGCGGCTTTCGGGCGCGGAGTTCCTGCGGGGCGCGCCTGGGCTGATCGGCCAACGACTGCAATGAACAGAGGGAGGCGGATCGCCTCCCTCTTCATGAATTCCCGTGAAAGCGCTACTCTGAAGATTCGTCGGTCTCGGGAGCAGCACCCTCTTCGCCGGGACCCTCTGCCGCGGGAGCCTCGGCGCCCTCTTCGCCTTCTTCCCCCTCTTCGGCTTCCTCGACGCGTTCGACGGCCGGTGGGGAAACTTTGCAGACGACTTGTTCGGGATCTGTGAGCAGCGTGACTCCCTCTGGAATGTCGAGGTCGGATACGTGGAGGGCGGAGTCGATCTCCGCAAGGGATGTGACATCAACTTCGAACATTGAAGGCACGTCCGTGGGGAGGGCCTCAACGGTCACGTGATCGAGGCCGTGGACGAGGATACCGCCGTAGGTGTCGACGGCCGGAGCGAGACCGACGAGGTGTATCGGCACTTCGAGCCGGACTTTCTCCTTCAGCGAGATCTGGTAGAAATCAACGTGGAGGATGTGATCGGCGATCGGGTGATGCTGGATGCTCTTGACGAAGGTGGGTCGCGGCTCATCACCGTCGAGGCGCAAGTAAACGATTTCGTTCCGGCCCGCGCTCTTGAGGACGTGACGGAGTTCATCGGTGGGAACCTGGATTGCGGCGGAGGCGACGTTATTGCCGTAGATGTTGGCGGGCGTGAGGCCCTGGCGGCGGAGCGCCTTGACCTTCTTGCCCAGCACTTCACGCGGGGCGACTTTTAGTTCGGTCCGTGAGTCTGTGACCATCTTAGAGGGTTCTCCTTGGGGGATACGCCATTCAGGTTAGCGGAGTTGCGCTGCGGTGGTCAATTTCCCGACGACAAAGCTTGACTCGGCCGCCCGTGAGGCATAGGCTCTACTGTGCGTGCGCACGCACGCACAAGCCAAGGAGAGCCCCATCACACTCCAGGCGAGGCAAGAGCCCCGAGCCCGAGATCCCGAACAACGTCGCGCTGACTTAATAGACGCGGCCAACGCCGTCTTCGCGGAGCATGGCTATGACGCCGCGACCACGCGGGAAATTGCCGAGCGGGCAGGCTGCGCAGAGGGCTTGATCCACCGCTACTTCAACGGGAAGCGCGGGCTTCTGCTCGCGATTCTCGAGGGCAAGGCCGCTCATATCGTGGAGGAGTTCGAGTCTGACCTGCCGAACCAGCCCTCGGTCTCGGAAGAGATTGCGCGAATCCTCAGGCGGGATCTTGAGGTGTTCTGGGAGAGACGAGACTTCATGCGGGTGTCGGTATCTCAGGCGACCATCGACTCCGAAGTCGGCCGGACGATCAGCACTGACCTGAACAACCAACGCGTGCAGTTGATGCTGAAGAAGCTGCGAAAGCACCAAGCGGCGGGTCGGATCAGCGCAGATGCGGACATTGAGGCGATCGCGTATTCTCTGTCGGCGTTGGGATTCGCGATCGGGTTCGTGTTCCAGGCGTGCTTCGGGGAAGACCGCGCGCTGGCACGCCGAATCATGGACGAGGCTGCGAGGGCAATTTCGAAGGGCATCACAGACCAAGGAGAGAGTGAATGAAGCTTGGATTGAACACCGGTTACTGGGGATCGGGCCCGCCGGGGGCTGTTGAGGAATCGGTCCGGATCGCGGAAGACCTGGGGTTCGACTCGATGTGGACGGCGGAGGCATACGGGTCCGACTGTCTGACGCCGCTGGCCTGGTGGGGCGCAAAGACGTCAAAGATCAAGCTAGGAACAGCGATCGCGCAACTTTCCGCGCGGACGCCAGCGGCCACAGCGATGGCGGCGATGACGCTGGACCACCTGTCCGGCGGTCGGGTCATCCTGGGCGTGGGAGCATCAGGGCCACAGGTCGTTGAAGGATGGTACGGGCGGCCGTATCCTCGGCCGTTGGAGCGCACAAGAGAGTACATCCAGGTCATGCGCACGATCATGGCGCGCGAGGAGCCTGTGGACTTCCACGGGAGGCACTACGACCTGCCGTACACGAGGGAAGACGGAATGGGACTTGGCAAGGCGCTGAAGTCGACGATCCACCCCTACCGCACAGACATCCCGATCTATTTGGCCGCGGAGGGTCCGAAGAACGTCGCCTTAGCAGCTGAGATAGCGGACGGATGGCTGCCGCTGTTCTTCTCTCCGAAGGCGGATAAGTATTACCGCGACGCGCTCGACGAAGGATTCGCGAAGCCGGGCGCCCGGCGTTCCGCGGCGGAATTCGAGGTGGCATCGCTGGTGCCGATCGTGCCAGGCGCCGACGCGGAGAGCGCGGCGAACATGATCCGGCCGATGCTGGGACTGTACGTCGGTGGTATGGGCGCACGTGGCGCGAATTTCCACTACGACGTGATCGCACGGCTGGGATACGAGGCGGAGTGCGCTCACATACAGAACCTCTACCTGGAGGGCAAGAAACAAGAGGCGATCTCCTCGATACCGCTGAAGATGGTGGAGGACGTCGCGCTGGTGGGGCCGATGGAGAAGATTAAGGACGAGCTCCAGGCCTGGAAGAGCACCTGCCTGACGACGATGTTGATCAACGCTCCCGCACCAATGTTAGAGACAGTAGCGAAGGTGGTTATGTAATGAAGGTTGGACTGCAGATCCCGTACTTCACCTGGCCCGGCGGCGCGCCGGAGCTGGGCGCCAAGCTGGCCGAGATCGCGCGCACGGCCGAAGACGCCGGCTTCGACTCGATCTGGGTGATGGACCACTTCTTCCAGATCCCGGCGTCGGCGCCGCCAGAGCTGGACATGCTGGAGGCGTACACGACGCTCGGCTTCATCGCCGGCGCAGACGAAGACGCGTCGACGCTCGGGACGCTGGTCACCGGCGTGACGTACCGGCACCCGGGCATCCTCGATCAAGCAGGTGACGACGCTCGACGTGCTGTCCGGCGGCCGCGCCTGGCTCGGCATCGGCGCCGCCTGGTTCGACCGCGAGCACGAAGGGCTCGGCGTGCCGTTTCCCGCCGCTGAAGGAGCGCTTCGAGCGGCTGGAGGAGGCGCTGCAGATCGCGCACCAGATGTGGAACGACGACAACAACGGCCCGTTCGAGGGCAAGCACTACCAGCTGGCGGAGACGCTGAACGTGCCGCAGGCACTCTCCAAGCCGCACCCGCGCATCCTGATCGGCGGCAGGCGGCGAGAAGAAGACGCTGCGGCTCGTCGCGAAGTACGCCGACGCCTGCAACATCTTCGCGATAGCGCGGCCCGGAGTTCGTCAGCAGAAGCTGCGACGTCCTGCGCGAGCACTGCGAGCGCGAGGGCCGCAACTACGACGACATCGAGAAGACGGCGCTACGTCGATCATGAACCCGGGCGCCAACGGCGAGAACACCGGCGAGCATGGTCGAGCAGTTCGGGCAGCTGGCGGAGGTCGGCGTCCAGACGGTCATCGGCGCTGTGGTCGGCGTCGAGAACATCAACGCCGCTGGAGGCGATCGGCCGCGACGTGATCCCGCAGGTCGGCGAAGCTGTAGGCAGTGCGTAATGCAGTGAGGAGTTAAGAGCAGGTGACGCGGTGATCAGGCGACTCGAATACAAGTGGATCGTCGGCATCGTCTTCGTCTTCGGTCTGTTCATGGACCTGCTGGACATGACGATCATCAACGTCGCGATCCCGACGCTGGCGAAGGACTTCGACGCCACGACGACGCAGGTGCAGTGGGTGGTCACCGGCTACCTGCTGAGCCTCGCCGTGTTCATCCCGGTCTCCGGCTGGCTCGGGCGACCGCTTCGGCACGAAGCGCATCTTCATGACTGGCGCTCTTCCTGTTCACGAGCGCCTCGCTGGCCTGCGGCCTGTCGTGGAGCATCGAGATCGCTGATCGTCTTCCGCGTCCTGCAGGGCGTCGGCGGCGGCATGCTGACGCCGGTCGGCACGGCGATGCTCTTCCGCGCCTTCCCGCCGCACGAGCGCGCGAAGGCCTCGGCGATCCTGATGATCCCGATGGTCGTCGCGCCGGCCAGCGGCCCCGTGCTCGGCGGCTACCTGGTCGAGTACCAGGACTGGCACTGGATCTTCTTGATCAACATCCCGGTCGGCGTGCTCGGCTTCATCTTCGCCGGCACTGTTCCTGCGGGAGGAGAAGCAGCCACACCCGGGCCGCCTCGACCTGCCCGGATCTCGTGCTGGCCGGCGCTGGGCCTTGGCCTCGCTGATGTACGGGCTCGCCGAAGCGGGCGACCGCGGCCTCGACGACACCCGCGTGCTCGCGTTCGGCGGCGTCGGCCTGGCCATCCTCGCGGCTCTTCACCCTCGTCGAGTTGCGCACCGCCGAGCCGATGATCGACATGCGGCTGTTTCAAGAACAAGCTCTTCGCCGCGACGAACGCCGTGCAGCTGGTCGGCTTTCGCTGGGCTGATGGGCGGTCTGTTCCTGTTGCCGCTGATGCTGCAGTCGCCGGCGACGAAGGGGCTCGGCGCGTTCGATTCGGGCCTCACGACGTTCCCGCAGGCGATCGGCGTCGTGACGATGGTGCAGGTGTCGAGCCGCATCTACCCCAGGATCGGGCCGCGGCGCCTGCTGATGCTCGGCCTCGCCGGGCGTGACGCTGACGACGCTGGCGCTTCATGCTTCGTCGACATCGGGACGAGCCTCTGGTGGATCCGCGGGATCATGTTCGCGCGCGGCTGCTTCTTCTCGTTCATGCTGGTCTCGCTGCAGACGGCCACGTTCGCCACGATCAGCCCGCACGATGATGGGCCGCGCGAGCGCGATCTCCAACGCCGGCCGCCAGGTGGGCGCGAGCTTCGGCGTCGCGCTGCTGGCCACCGTGCTGACGAGCCGTTTGATCGCAAACGACACGTCGCTCGCGCCGGGCGCAGATACTGCCGCCACCGTGGACGCCTTCCACGAGGCGTTCCTCGTGGCGGCGCTGCTGACGTTGATCGGCGCAGGTATGGCGCTTCTGATCAACGACAAGGATGCGGCGGTTTCGATGCAACCAGCGGCTGCCACCGGTCCGCCGGCCGAAGAGCCAGAGCCGGCCATGGTCGCTGGCGGGCCATAGCCTCACAGCTCCGAGCTAGGATGCGACCGCGGCGTCTTCGACTGATGCGGCGGTCTCGGGCCAGCGTCCGGCCCAATCGGCCAGCGCCTGCACGACTTGTTCCAGGTCGCGTCCCTTGTCCGTCAACTCATAAGCGATGCGGACGGGCGTTTCGGGGATGACGCAGCGGGCGACGATCCCGCGTGCCTCCAGCTCCTTCAGACGTTCCGATAGCATCTTGTCACTGAGGCCGGGGATCGTATCGCTGAGGTCACTAAAGCGGTTCACGCCGGTCATCATGGCCCGCAGGATCGCGCCGGTCCAGCGGCGTCCAATTAGCTCCACCGCGTCGTGGTACTGCGGACAAAACGAGGTAAGCTCGTCTCCCTGGTGCATTCACCCTTCCAGTTTGTTTGGCAAATTCGTGTATTTCTATTCTTACAGAAAGTAAGGGGCTTGACAAGTGTTAGCTCACGCTGCTAAAGTCACTTACGAAGAGTTAGTGGGACCCTCGCGGCATCCCGTGAGCGGCGAGATAAAGGAGCAAACAGATGCGAACGGTGCTTCAAAAGGATAAGAAGGAACAGGGTGCCCCGAAGGATGCGGAGCCTCCGGCGGAGCGCCCGGAGCCCATCCGCGAGCCGTCCCACATACACCTCAGGAGGTAACTAACAATGAGTAGTGTCGTAGAAGGACGAGTAGAGCCCCCGTTGGAAACCGGGACATTTGTGCTGGAGCCTGACGACTATGCCGTCCTCGGACAGGCGGACTTCGGAGCGCCCGGCCTGATGGCTACTGAGCTTATCGGGCCATTTGTGGCGCTGCAGGCTTCGGGGCCGCTGATCATGGTGCATGACGCAATCGTTGAGGCGAACCTTGGCATCGGCCACCACCCGCACCGCTTCAACGAGCGGCTGTTCTATATTCTTGAGGGCTCGTTGAGCCACGACGACGCGCTGAACCAGATCACTGGTTTCATGGGCACAGGAGACGTCGCCTGTCTGACTGAAGGCGAGACGGGGATGCTGCACAAGGAATGGAACGACACCGGCGAGCGCACGCACGCCTTCATCCTCGTCTACGAGACGAGGCCGGTACCAGAGCACGCGGCCTTCGCTGCGCTGCGTGACGCGGAGGCGCCGCGATACGAAGAAGCCCCCGGAGTCACGACCAAGGAACTGGTGGGCCCGCGCGCTGAGCTCGCGGTCAACGGCGACATACGGTTCTTCGCGGACAGTTCCTTCGAATCGGGAAGCGAGCTCGCCGTTGAGCTTGATGTAGGCGAGGGGGCGCTCCTCTACCCATTGGCGGGCGAGTTCGTCACGGGCGGCGGCGAGATCCTGCGACCGGGGAATACGCTCATCGAGGCTCCGAACGACGGAAAGCGTCGCTTCACAGTCACCGCGCGGTCCGGCGCCAGGGCGCTTCGAGTGGTGCACGGACCGGGGCGCGGGATTGTGACCGGCCGACCACTGGCGCGGCGCGGTTGATTGAACGAATTTGAGTCAGGAGAGGGAATCACGGACATGGTGAACACTAAGGCGTGTCCCCGCTGCAACGGGAACATGATGCTGGAAGAGTTTCCGGGAGAGGCAGAGTTCGTCTGCATTCAGTGCGGAAACCGGCTGGACGCTCCCGAATACAAGCGTTCCCTTTACGCGCAGGCGTTGTCGAAGAAGGCAGCCTGAACCGCAAGCAAGAGGAGGAAAACATGGAGCCGCCAAAGAACGGCACAAGGATCCCGGTAGCACGGCTGAACCACGCGGTGCTATATGTGCGAGACCTGGACCGCTCGGTCGATTTCTACAGCCGCGCTTTCGGGTTCAAGGAGATCGGACGCGAGGGCGGGGTGATGGCTTTCCTGCGCGCGTCAGGCTCGAGCAATCATCACGACCTGGGTCTGATGGCCGTGGGGCCAGATGCGGGTCCGCCGAGCCGCAGGAACGTGGGCCTGTACCACCTTGCGTGGGAGGTACCAACGATTGAGGACTTGGCAAAAGCCTCGGCGGTGCTGCTGGAATACGACGCACTGACGGGAATGAGCGACCACGGCGCCACGAAATCGCTGTATGGACAGGACCCAGACGGCATCGAGTTCGAAGTGATGTGGATGGTGCCGCGAGAGCAGTGGGGCGAGTTTGAGAACCGGGGCGTCGTGCTGCCGTTGGACATGCAAAAAGAACTTGCCCGCTTCGGGATGAAATAACGAGAGAAGGAGAGTTGATGGACGTCTTTGAGGCAGTGCGTACCGTCCTGGCGGTGCGCGAGTTCCATGACAAACCGGTTCCGCCGGAGACGGTACGGAGGATCGTTGAGGCAGCCCACGTGTCGGCGAGTTCCATGAATGCACAGCCGTGGCACTTCGTAGTGGTGGAACAATCGGAGACTATCCAGAAGCTCGCGCGTATCGCAACCAGTGGCCCTTACATCGCACAGGCCCCCCTGGCCGTCGTCGTTGCCCACGAAAAGTCGCGCTTCGCCGAGTCTGACCTGGGCCGCGCCATCCAGTCCATGGTGCTCGTGGCGTGGGAAGAAGGCGTCGGCTCAAACTGGGTTGGGTACCACGGGCTCGACGGCGCCAAGCAACTCCTGGACATACCCGACGAAATTGACGTGCTGGCGATCATCCCCTTCGGTTACCCGACACGACAGCTTGGACGAGGCAGGAAGCAGCGCAAGCCGCTCGGCGAAGTGGCACACCGAGAACGGTTCGGACAGCCGTTTGAGTGACAAGCCCGGCAACACCTGATAGTTTGTGGGTCGGCTATCCATAGATCGCCCGGGAAGGCACCTCGAAGCAGGAACACCAATGGCGGAAGAAGAACGCAAGCAGCCTGGCGTGGCTCGCGAGTACAGTAACGATCGCATCGTCGTCACCTGGGAGCCACAGTATTGCATCCACGTGGCCAATTGCCTCGCCGGCAACCCACGGGTGTTTGATTCGATGCGGCGCCCCTGGATCGATCTCTCAGAGTCAGACGCGGATGAGGTCGCGGAGGTGGTGATGTCGTGCCCAACGGGTGCCCTCCACTTCCGCCGTTTGGATGGAGGAGAAGAAGAGCCCGCCGATCCCGAGACCTCAGTCTACGAGCGGCCGAACGGCCCGCTGTTCTTGTACGGCAAGGTCAGGGTAGTAGGCCAGGAGGGGAAGGTGCTGAGGGAGGACACGAGGGTGGCGCTTTGCCGCTGCGGTCAATCCGCAAACAAGCCCTTTTGCGACGCGACTCACCGAAAGATAGGCTTCCGCACGACTTAAACGCGAGAACGCCGGAGCGGTAATGTGACAGGAGTCAGTGTTCGTGTGCGCCTGCCGCGTGCTACGATGCTCGACGGAAACCGACTGGACAGTCACCAAGCCTCAGAGGTTGCCTGCCATGTACGACGCTATCGTAGTCGGCGCACGCTGCGCCGGCTCACCAACGGCGATGCTCCTCGCGCGCAAAGGCTACAAAGTGCTGCTCGTGGACCGGGACGAGTTCCCGAGTGACATCATGTCCACGCACTTCATCCACCTGCCGGGGATTGTCCGTCTCGAGAACTGGGGATTGCTGAACCGCCTGCTGGCGACCGGATGTCCGCCGATCAATAAGTCGACGATACACTTCGGCGACGCGTATTTCTCGCCCCCCAAGTTGTCGGACATGATACCGGGGCTGCCTGAATCAACCGTGTGCCCGCGGCGGATCATCCTGGACAAACTGTTGCTCGACGCCGCAATCGAGTCGGGTGCGGAATTCCGGGAGAAGTTCTCCTGTTCGCGACCTCGTGTGGGATGACGGGAAGGTCGTGGGCGTGCGCGGTGACGTCAACGGAGCCGAGACAGAAGAGAGGGCGCGAATCGTGATCGGGGCCGACGGGCTGCATTCGCGGGTGGCGCGGGAAGTGAAGCCGGAAGAGTACAACGTTATCCCCTCACTGACATTCGCTTACTACACATACTGGAGCGGTATCGAGATGGAGGGGATCAACTTCTACTTCTTCGAGGACCTCGGCATACTGGCGTTCCCGACGCACTGGGGTCAGTTGTGCCTGGGCGTGGGCGGCCCTCGGGATACGTTCCACGAGTTCCGAAAGGACATATCCGGCAACTACATGGCGCTGATCGACCGCGTGCCGGAGCTGGCGGAACAGGTCCATGCGGCGAAGCAGGAGCAACGATTCATGGGCACCGCGGACCAGCCGAACTACTTCCGCAAGCCCTACGGACCCGGCTGGGCCCTGGTCGGCGACGCCGGCTACCATCGCGACTTCATCACGGGATTGGGTATAAACGACGCGTTTCGGGACGCGGAACTTGTGAGTCGTGCGGTTGACGAGAGTTTCTCAGGGGCAAAGCCGATTGAGGAGGCGATGGCGGCATACGAGAGCAAACGGAACGACCTGGCGATGCCGCTATACGAAATCACCACCAAGATGGCGAGCGGACAGTTGACGGACCCGGCGGACTTCCTGCAATTCGGGCCGGCGATCGCCCGCAACCTGCCGGCGCCGCTGGGCGCCGCCTAGCGAGAGGCACGGATGACCGAGATAACGCACCGCAAGGTCCAGGCCAACGGAATCAACATCCACATCGCGGAAGCGGGCGAAGGCCCACTGGTGCTGATGTTGCACGGGTTTCCGGAGCTCTGGTACTCGTACCGGCACCAGTTGCCCGCTCTGGCGGAGGCCGGCTACCATGCCGTCGCTTCCGATGTGCGGGGGTACGGCCAGAGCGACAGTCCCGAGGCGATCGAGGCCTACAGTATGAAGAACATGGTCGCCGATGCGGTGGGGATCGTTGACGCGCTCGGCGAGGACACGGCTGTAGTGGTCGGGCACGACTGGGGAGCACCGATGGCCTGGAACTCGGCGGCCCTGCACCCGGATCGCTTCCCGGCCGTGATCGGGCTCAGCGTGCCGTTCCTGCGACGGTCTCCGGCGCCGCCAACGCAGATGTTCAAGGCGATATTCCAGGACAAGTTTTTCTACATGCTCTACTTCCAGGAGCCGGGCGTTGCTGAGAAGGAGTTCGAGGCGGACGTGCGCCATTCGATGAAGCTGTTCATGTTCGCCGCCTCGGGCGAGGCGCGCAATCATCCGTCGGGATTCGGGAGCACATTCGCGAACAAGCCGGCGGACTCGAAGCTCTTCGAGGGCGTGCCCGAGCCGGACGCACTACCCGGCTGGCTCACCGAGGAAGATCTCGATTACTACGCGGAGAACTTCCAGAAGACCGGGTTCCGCGGGGGACTGAATCGCTACCGGAACATGGACCGCGACTGGGAGGAACTGCCGGAGCTTGCCGAGGCGACGATCACGCAGCCGGCGCTATTCGTGGCCGGTGAGTACGACGGCGTGATAGCGATGACGAGCCCTGAAATGATGAAGCCGTTCGTGCCGAACCTCAAGAAGTCGGTGATCCTGCCCGAATGCGGACACTGGACGCAGCAGGAGCGCGCAGCGGAGGTGAACGCAGAGATGATCGCATTCCTGAAGTCGCTGTAGCGTCGTTTCGAGAGCAACGGGCTGTCATTCCTTCGTCTTGACCCGTTCCCACGGGCTATGCTCATACTGCCGTACAAGCATTAAAACACGGAGGTCGCCCCCATGAAAGCTGCCGTCAAGCCAGCCAACGGCAAGGTTGAGATCGTTGATATCCCGATCCCGGAGCCCGGTCCCGGCGACATCGTCATCAAGATGTCGATGGCCACGGTGTGCGGCTCGGACATGCACTTCGTCGACGAGTTCCCGAACGAGCTACTGGGAGCAATGTTCCCGGGACCGCATGTGACCCCACAAGGCTTACAGATGGGCCACGAGGGAGTGGGCACTGTCCACGCCGTGGGCGCGGGCGTTATGCGGGTTAAGGAAGGCGACAGGGTACTGGCCTCCTGTCTCGTTGGATGCGGCACCTGTCACGAGTGCATGAAGGTGGACTACAGCACTTGCTCGGGCGGCGGGCGCGTGCTCTTTGGATGCCAGGCGGAGTATTACCTGGTGCCTTTTGCGGACGGCAACGTCGCCAAGCTGCCGGACGGCGTGAGCGATGAGCACGCGGTGCTGGCGAGTGACATCATGTCTACGGGGTTCGGGGCGATCGAGCGTGCGAACGCGGCGTTCGGGGACTCGGTCGCCGTTTTCGCCCAGGGGCCGCTCGGCTTGTGCGCAACGGCAGGCGCGCGGGCTCGGGGCGCCGGGCTGATCATCGCCGTCGATGCTGTGCCGGAGCGACTGGAGATGTCCAAGAAGTTCGGCGCCAACGTCACTATCAACCCGAAGGATGAAGACCCGATCGCGAAGATCATGTCTTTGACGAATAACCAGGGGGTGGACATCGCCGTCGAGGCGGTGGGCACGCAGGCGACGTTCGAAGCTTGCACGCGGGCGATCCGCCGCGGCGGGACGGTATCGTCGATCGGCGTGTACGGCCTGACGCCGGCGGTGTCGATGCCAACTCTGGCGCCATCGTTCCTGCACAGGCAGATCGTCACGACGCTGTGCCCCTCGGGGCGCGACAGGATGGAGCACCTGGTAGGGCTGCTGGAAAACGGGAATGTGGACCTGGAACCGCTGTTCACGCACCGTACGAAGCTGGACGAGGCCCCGGCCGCCTACGATTTGTTCCGGGCCAAGCAGGGCGGCGTGCTGAAGATCGCGATCACGCCGTAGATGGTTAGCAGCGTGGAGCAGGAGCGTGGCACAAGATTCATCCTGGAGCCAGCGCGGCTTGATCCCTCTCCACGACCAGTCTCATGAAGTGTTGCTCAGGATGACTTCGTCCGGACCTCTGGACGGGGTGCGTGTGCTGGAAGTTGCCAACTGGCTGGCGGCGCCGGCGGGTTGCGCGCTGCTGGCGGACTTCGGGGCCGATGTGATCAAGGTGGAGCCTCCCGGAGGCGAGCCGTACCGTGGCTACGGAGGGCTGGCCCAGTCGTTCAACTTCTTCTTCGAACTGGACAACCGTGGCAAGCGCGGGATCACGCTCGACCTCGACAAGCCCGAAGCCCGCGACGTGCTGTACCGGCTGCTACCGGACACCGACGTATTTGTAACGAACCTGCTCGCGGGGCGGCGCGAGAAGTACGGCCTCACGTACGAAGAGCTGATCAAGCACCGGCCTGACCTCATTTTCGTCAGCGTCACAGGTTACGGGTCGGACGGGCCGGACCGCGACCGGCCGGGCTACGACTACGCCGCTTACTGGGCTCGTTCGGGAATCATGGGCATGATGGGCGAGCCGGATTCCGCGCCTCCAGCGCAGCGCCCGGGGATGGGCGACCACACGACGGCGATGCTGGTCGCGGGCTCGACCGCGATGGCGCTGCTGCACCGGCAGCGGACCGGGGAGGGGCAGCAGGTGGACGTCTCGTTGCACAACGCGGGCCTCTGGGTGCTCGGCATCGACGTGCAGACGGCGCTGGTGAGCAAGATGGACATGCCCCGGCTATCGCGACGAGCGGCGCCGAACCCGCTGTGGAACACATACGAGACCAAGGACGGACGCTGGATCATGGCGGTGATGCTCGTCTCCGACCGGTACTGGCCCCAGTTCTGCAGAGCGATCGAGCGCGAGGAACTGCGCGATGACGAGCGATTTGCGTCGTTCAACGCGCGAGGGACGAACAACAAGGAATTGATCGCGATACTGGACGAGGCGTTCGCCGCGCGATCGTTGGAGGAGTGGCGGCCGCGGCTGGATGCCGAGGGGCTGATCTGGGCGCCCGCCCAGACGCTGACGGAGGCTATCAACGACCCGCAGGCGCAGGCGCGAAAGCCGTTCGCGGAGATCGATCACCCGACGCAGGGCCCGATCCGGCTGATCGACACGCCCGCGAAGTTCAGCAGCTCGAAGGTCGGGGTGCGAGGCCCGGCGCCGGAGCTTGGCCAGCACACGGAGGAGGTGCTGCTGGCCGCGGGCTACGAGTGGGAAGAGATCGCGAAGCTGAGAGAGAACGACGTCCTCTAGCGCCGACCTGCTATCATCTCCCCGTGACCGACCCAACGCCCAACGAGAAGCTGGCCCTCCTGCATGACATCCTGAGCGAGATGCCGTCGGCGATCGTCGCCTTCTCGGGCGGAGTCGATTCTACATTCCTCGCCTGCGGCGGCGTATGACGCCCTGGGCACCAGGGCACTGGCGGTCACCGGGGTCTCGCCGTCGGTGCCCGCGGTGGAGGTCGAGGAGGCGAAGGCGCTCGCGAAGCAGATAGGCATCGCGCACGAGTGCATCGACACCTCGGAGATGGACGACCCGGAGTACGTGGCGAACAACCCGGACCGCTGCTTCCACTGCAAGGACGAGCTGTACGGGAAGCTAGCTGTGATCGCCCAACAGCGCGGCTTCGGATTCGTGCTCGATGGATGCAACCTGGACGACACCGGCGATTTCCGGCCGGGACGACGGGCGGCGTCGGCGCACGGCGTGCGGAGCCCGCTGCTGGAAGCGGGACTGACGAAGGACGACATCCGCGCACTATCGCTGGAGCGCGGCCTCCCGACGTGGGACAAGCCGGCGATGGCCTGCCTTTCGTCGCGGATCCCGTACGGGACGCCGGTGACCATCGAGGCACTCAGCCTCGTGGAGCAGGCGGAACGGTACCTGCGCTCGCTCGGCATCCGGCAGGTGCGGGTGCGCCACCAGGTACTGGCCTCCGGCGACCCGGCTGCGCGTATCGAAACGGACGATGCAGGCATGGCTTCTCTTCTCGAGCAGCGGCGCGAGATAACGGAGCGGCTGAAGGGGCTCGGTTACCTGTACGTGACGCTGGACCTTGCGGGCTACCGGACGGGAAGCCTGAACGAGGCGCTGAAGCGGCGCCAGCGCTCCAATGCCTGACACCACTTTCGCCGCCGACCTCGAAGCGGTGTCCGGGGATCTCACGAATGCGCGGGCGGCGCTCGTTTCGACGGTCCAGCGGCTTTCGGACGAGGGCCTGGACCGGGCGCGGCGGGGCGGGTGGACGGTGCGGCGCGTGCTGGAGCACGTGGTCGAGTTCGAGTGGTTGTGCGTGATGGCGGTCGCCGCGCTCCGTGGGCAGCCGCCGGCGCAGGGGCAGCAAACCTCGTGCGAGGGCCAACCGGTGGACGAGATCCTCTGCATGCTGGACGCGAGCCGGCACGCTCTCCTGCAAGCGGTGGACGGCGTAGACGAGGAGACATTCTATACGCTGGGGCGGCTGGGACGTGAGGAGTACAGCGTGCTCAGCGCGCTGGAGAACGTGGCGCATCACGACCGGGAGCACGTGGAACAGATCAACTCGATCGTCGCGTCTTGAGACGGCTTCTGTTGTCGTTGGCGACCATTGTGTCGCTGACAGTTGCGGCGTGCAGTGGTGGCGGCGACGACGAGACGCCGGAATCGGCCACAGTGGTGCTTCAGCCCGATCTGTCGTCGCTCGAGCCCGGAGCGGATCCGGCCGAGGTCCTCGGCGCGACGGTTGACGTGATCCGCCGCCGCGCCGAACTCTACGGGTTGGCTGCCCCAGGGATCACCGTGGCCGAGGACAATGCGATTACTGTCGTCGCCAGAAGGTATCGACGTGGAGACTTCGGAAGACCTGTTCGCGGGTATGGGAGCCCTGGAGTTCAAGCAGCCCTCAATAGACGAGAATGGCAACGTGCTTTGCAAAACGGCTGCCGGTGAAGAATTCGCGGTGCTCCCAATCAACGTGAACCCGGACGACACGAGCCGATCCCCGGCGCGCTGCGTGTCGCCTCTGAAACAGGGCGACCCGATATGGATTGCCGCAGCAGCGGGGGAGCAGACCGTGAGTTCGGAGTCTGTGCAGAGCGGTGGCGTTGAAGTGCGCAACGAGAATTCGTTGGCGATCAATTTCACGGATGATGGGGCCAACTCGCTGGAAGAGTTGACGAACTACCTGCTGGGATACCCGTTGGGCGTGTTCGTGGATGGAGTCTTGGTCGCCGCACCGCGAATTACACGGCCGATAACGAACGGCGTTCCTGTAATCTCAGGGTTCGACGCGAACACGGCCAGGTTGCTGGCGGCGAAACTCAACTCCGGGCCGTTGCCCGTGCCACTGGCGCCTGTGCGGGGACCCTCGCCTACCACCTAACGGCCAGCCCCATTAGACTGACCCTATGAATTGTCCACGCGATGGCACACCACTGAACGCGCAACAACAACTCGGAATCGAAGTCGACATCTGTCCGTCTTGCGACGGGCGCTGGCTGGACCACGACGAGCTGGACCAGCTTGAATCGACTGTACCGTCCACAGATGCGGAACGCCGGGCGACGATCGAATACGGCGAGAGGCCGGGGGAGCTCGAATGCCCGAAATGCGGCAAGCGTATGACGACGTTCGACTACAGGGCACACGCGGTGGAGCTCGATGCCTGTCCGGAGCACGGGTTCTGGCTTGATGCCGGTGAAGACGCCCGCGTCCGTGACATCATCGCCGAACGGGTGCGTGACCTGGCGCGTTCCGCGGAGGCGGAGGCGGGATGGGGGAGCTTCCTGAACGGCCTGCGCGGCGGTAAGAAGAAGGGCTTGTTCGGGCGCTAGCCCGTCAGGAGCTGACCTTCTCGCCCAGCGGCTCGAACACGCCGGGCTCGACGCGGCGGCCGGCATGGAAGCGGCCTGCGCGCATCTCTTCCAGCATCTGCGCTTCGGTCTCGATGTCTGCTTCGAAGATCGTAACGAAGCGGCCGACTTCCAAGGGCATGTGAGCGTCGCTGCCGCCCGTCTGCGGCATACGCAGGTGATTGGCGACGTCCTGCGCCAGCTTGTTCTCACGTTCGATACAGCCGCCGTTCAGCGTCTCGACGGCATCGACGAGCGAGAAGAAGGGGTGCTCAGCCAGTTCTTCGATGGTAAGCGTCTGTGACTCCCGGTGGTGGCCGAAGAGGAAGTTGGAGGGCCCAGGGAAGTAGCGGAACGGGTGGCAGAGGATCATGTAGGCGCCGTACTCCTGGCAGGCGGCACGGAGATCACGGGCCCGAGAGATGCCGCGGACTTCGGCAGGCAAGCCCAGCACGCCGATGTGGCCCATGTCCGTGGACCACTCGCGTGCGTTGAAGACGAACAGGCCATGCTCCTGACGGATGTGGTCGACTTCGTCCTGCTTCCACATGTGCAGGTGCTCGGTAATGGCTACGCCGGAGAGGCCCACCGCGACCGCCTGCTCGCCCAGGCGCTTGGGTGAGATGTCGCTGTCCATCGACCCGACGATCGTATGGATGTGCATGTCGATTACGGAACCCATTGGTGTGCGCCTTGTGATGACTGCTCAGTGCTGATTTGTATGGAAGCCCGCGCACGAGGCGCGGGCAAGGGCCACGATACCATAACCCTGACGTGAACGGGAAGATGTGGCAGGCCCGAATGGCGCTGCCACTATGGTTGCGGTATCGCTAGAATCGCAGCATGCCCATACTCGGCGTTGACACGGGCGGGACGTTCACCGACTTCTATCTTCTGGCTGACGACGGCTCGGTCACCGTGCACAAGCGACCATCGACGCCGGGTGACCCGGCGCGGGCGATCCTGGACGGGATTCGGCGAGCTCGGATCGTCGATAGAGGAGGTCGTTCACGGCTCGACGGTCGCGACGAACGCGATTATCGAGCGGACGGGCGCGCGCACAGCGCTGATTACCACGCGCGGCTTCCGGGACGTGCTGGTGATCGGGCGCCAGGACCGGCCGAAGTTGTACGACCTCTCGCCCCGGAAGGAGCCGCCGCTGGTCCCGGACGACCTGCGGCTGGAGGCGACGGAGCGGCTCGACTTCCGCGGCGAGGTGCTGCTGGCACTCGACCCGGCGGAGGTGGAGACGCTCCTCGACTACCTGGAGCAGCATCGGGTGGAGTCGTTGGCGGTTTGCTTCCTGTTCTCGTTCCTGCGGCCTGAGCACGAGCGGATCGTGGCGGAGGCGACGCGGCGGCGTGGCATCCCGGTGTCGGTGTCGCACGAGGTGTTGCCGGAGCACCGCGAGTACGAGCGGACGAGCACGACCGTGGCGAACGCCTACGTGGCGCCGGTGATGACGGGTTACCTGGCGAGGCTGGACGCCGAGTTGCGGAGTCGCGAGATCCAGCGGCTGCGGGTGATGTCTTCGAACGGTGGCAGCATGGGTGCCAGGGCGGCAGGGCGGCTGGCGGTGCGGACAGCGGTATCGGGGCCGGCGGGGGGCGTGGCGGGGGCGTTCGCCCTGGCGCGGCAGGCGGGGCACGAGCGGATCATCACGCTGGACATGGGCGGGACGTCGACGGACGTCTCACTGTGCCCCGGGCGAATCCTGGAACGGGACGAGACGAGCGTGGGTGGGCTGCCGATAAGGGGGGCGACTGTGGACGTGCTCAGCGTGGGCGCGGGAGGCGGCTCGATCGCAAGGATAGACGCGGGCGGGGCGCTTCGAGTGGGGCCGGAGAGCGCAGGGGCGGAGCCGGGGCCGGCATGCTACGGGCGCGGCCAGCTGCCGACGGTCACCGACGCACATGTGGTGCTGGGGCGGATCACGCCGGAGCATTTCCTCGGCGGTCAGATGGAGATCAAGCCGGAACTCGCACACAAAGCGGTCAAGAGGATAGCGGCGGGGTTCGGCAGCGACCAGCACCGTGCCGCGGCTGCAGTCGTGCGGGTGGCGAACGCAAACATAGAGTCTGCGCTGAGGGTGGTATCGGTGGAACGCGGGCACGACCCACGGCGGTTCACGCTGGTGGCGTTTGGTGGTGCGGGGCCGTTGCATGCGTGCGATCTCGCCGAAGCGCTTGAGATCCAGAAGGTACTGGTGCCGCCACACCCGGGTGTGCTCTCGGCGCTGGGGATGGCGACAGCGCCGGTCGTCAAGGAACTCTCGGCGTCCGTGCTGACGCGCATCGAAGTCGGTGAAAGGCAACGAGGCGCTGGGGCGAGGCAGGCGGCGTCTCTCCAGAAGACCCGGGATGAGCTGGAGCAGCGGGGGCGGGCGGAGCTGGAGGCGGAGGGATTCTCGCTACGGGGATTACGGACGGAAACGGTGCTGGATATGCGGTATGTGGGGCAGTCGTACGAGCTGCCGATCAGGGTGGCATCACTTAAGCCGGAGCAGTTCTTACGGCTCTTCCACCGCGCACACCGGGAGCGATACGGGCACAGCGACGACTCACGAGACGTTGAGGTGGTGAACCTGCGGGTGAAGCTGGTCCTGCCGACGTGGGTCCCTAGAGCAGGGCCCCTGAAGATCTCGCCAGTGCGGAGTGGCGCTGGTCGTTCGTTGCGTGCGCCAAAAGCGCCGAAACGGCGCGAGGTGTGGTTCGCGGAACCGCGGCTGCAGCGCGTCGAGACGCCGTTCTATGAGCGTGAATCGCTGGCGCAGTCGGCAGAGAATCGCCGGGCCGGCCGTCGTTACGCAGATGGACTGCACGACGGTGGTCCCGCCTGGATGGGTTGGCGAAGTTGATGAGGCCGGGAACCTGGTGCTGCTGCGCCGGTAACAGTTCTTTCCTTTACGCCGTCTAAACCTGCGACATCCCATTCTGGGGGAAATTTATGGCAACTCGAATAGCAATCGTTGCTCTGCTGATCCCGGCCGCGATGTTCGGCCTGTTCATGGCTGTGCCGTCCCTGGACAAGAGCTGGGGCACAAACGATTTCCATTTCAACATGGTCTCGGCGGCGTCCCTCCTGGCCGCGTCGGCGTGCTGCCTGCTGGTCGCGTCGGCGCGGTCGGTACGCGAGACGCGGATCATGTTCCTGGCGCTGAGCTTCTTCAGCCTGGGGATCATATTCAGCGTGCATGGCCTGACGACGCCAGGGCACCTGTACCACCACGTGACGTATTCGATCGGACAATCGCCCTGGCTGGCCACGCTTGCGGCGGCTATTTTCGCGGCGCTGAGTGTAACCTCGGTTCCGCTGTTGATGGAACGCTCGCGAATCAGGCTGCCGGTGGTGACATTGCTGATATGCGCTTCACTGCCGGTGCTCTATTTTGTGGTCGGGCTGTCCGACCCGGAGTGGATGGAGGGGTTCCCGACGACCGACGAGTGGTTCCAGCACCTGCTGACGGTGGTGACGATCGGGCTACTGTGTTTTGCGGCGTGGCGCTACCTGGAGTCGTATCTTCTGGCGCGGCTCACCAGCCAGCTCGCTGTGATCGTGGCATTGCTGTTTATCGCCGAGGCACAGGTCTCGCTGGACTTCGGGCGGTTCTGGGCGTACTCATGGTGGACGTACCACGGACTGTTCCTTCTGGCGTTTGTGACGGTGCTCGGGGGATGGGTTTGGGAAATGTACCGCTCGCGCAATATCGGGGCGATCTCGGAAGCTATAGCGATGCGAGACGCGCTGGTGCAGGTGAACCGAGGCCGGTCGAGCACGCTCATAAGCCTCGCGGACCAGATCGAGAGCCACGACGCGGAGACGCACCGGCACGTGGACCGGGTGGCGGGCTACGCCTACGCCATCGGGAAAGAGATGGGGTTCGGGGCGGTCCGGCTGCGGGACCTGGTACTGGCGGCACAGATGCATGACGTCGGCAAGATCGGCATGCCGCAGTACATCCTTCAGAAGCCGGGGCCTCTCGACGACGAGGAGTGGCGGCACATCCAGCAGCACCCGCTGAAGGGGCACGAGATTGTGTCGCGGCTGAAGGGCCTGGCGGCGATCTCGAAGTTCGTGCGGCACCACCACGAACGCTGGGACGGACGCGGCTATCCTGACGGCGTGTCCGGCGAAGGGATCCCGCTGGAGTCCCGAATCATTTCGGTGGCGGACACGTACGACGCGCTGACGTGCAACCGACCTTATCGAAAAGCACACACGGTAGCGGAGGCGAAGGAGGAGCTACGGCGGGTGGCTGGCTCGCAACTGGACCCGCAGTGCGTGGCGGCATTCCTTCTGGTGATGGAGGACGAGAGCAAGCCGATGCGTGTGCCCGAGACGGAGCCCGAGGTTGTAGCGACTGAGGCTGTCTAGGCTCGTAGGCACAAGAGAAAAAAGATCAATTGGTTGTGAGCGCCCTTTAGAGGGGCGCTTTTTGGTTGGGACCAGGAAAGCAGGCTGACATGCGCCAGCTGCGGCCGAGGAAAACACCGACGACCGGGTGATGTAGGTGACATGGAGGCACGGACGCTACCAGCGGAGCTCACAACCCAGAGGTAAGGCGAGGAGGTCGAAAATCTGTCGCTCCAGGGCTACTGAGGTGCCACGACGGATCCTAGTCGATTGAAGCGAGATAGGGGCAGCTTCGGAGGTCCACACAAGGCACTGAGAGTCCAGAAACATTGGTGACGGCGCACGTCGGCAACTCGGCGAGAGGGAAGGGACAACCACTCCAACTACCCGCGATGGACGTATGACAAACCGCCGCTACGGGGTTGATACCCGGTGCTAGTTCTGGTCGCGGACGTGGTCGGGGAGGACGAGCTCGCCGATGCGGCCGGTGCCGTTTCCGTTGCCGTCGCCGTTCTCCGGATGGTGCTGGTGCGGGTCGCCGTCGAGGCCGCCGGCGGGGCCGGCGTGGTAGTGCTCCTCGGCGTCTCCGAACAACTCCATGTTGTCGAGCATGACGTTGACCACGGTGGGGTCCCACTGGCGTCCGGCCCCGTCGCGGAGGATCTCGGCGGCGGCCCTTCGGGCCATGGCGTCGCGGTACGGGCGGTCCGTGGTCATGGCGTCGAAGGCATCGATTACCGCGACGATGCGCGCCCCCAGGGGGACACGGTCGCCCTTGATCCCGTCCGGGTAGCCTTTGCCGTCCCAGCGCTCGTGGTGGTGGTAGACGATGGGATAGGCGTCCATCAGAAAGCCAACTCGCTTGCAGATCTGCCCGCCGGAGTAGCAGTGCTGCTTGATGATGGTGTACTCGTCCGGAGTCAATTTGCCGGGCTTCTTGAGAATCGAGTCGGGAACTACGATCTTGCCCATATCGTGCAGGGCGGCACCCAGCCGAATGACCTCGATATCCCGAGGAGGCAACACGAGCTGACGCGCGACGATGCCGGCGTGCTCGGCCAAGCGGCGACAGTGCCCGCCCGTGTACGGGTCACGGCTCTCGATCGCCTCGGTGAGCGCGAGTGCCGTGTCGAAAGCAAACCGGGAGAGCGACTCGCGCTGTCGGACGCTGCGAATCGCGAGCTCCGTCTGGCGTGCGAGACGCTCGAGGCGGGTGAGCTCTTCGGGAGGGAACTCCCGCTCCTCGGGGTAGCAGATGACCAGCGCGCCGACGGTCTGGTCGTCGAGCTCGATTGGAGCCGACGCGGAGGAAACGTATCCGACAACTCCGGCGAATTCGCGAAGCTTGTCGTAGCGAGGGTCTTCGAAGACGTTGCGGGAAGCGGCGACGCGCTGGTGCAAGAGCGTCCAGCCGGCGACGCCTTCGCCGTAAGGGGCACCGTGCGGGAAGAGCCGATTGAAGACTTCTTCGCTGAAGCCGACCGGGAGAAATGGCCTCTGCCAGGTTGTATCGACGGGGACTTCGATCGTGCAGATCTTGGCGCCACAAACCTCGGCGACGCGGCGGGTGACTTCGGTTATAACTCCGGGTTCGTCGCTGCCGGTGAGGATGGCCGAGTGGATAGCGGAAAGGGTCTCCAGCTCTTCCTGGCGCTTGTCGTTGTGAGCGCTGATTTCGAGGAGGTGGCGCTCCGTTTCCTCTAGTTGGGCGCGCTGGCCCTGGATACTGCTCCACTGGTTGAGGCTAACGGCAAGGAAGAGGTAAACGGCAGGCCAGCCGAGCCAGAGAACCGGCAACACGGTTTCTTCAACCGTGCCGCCGAAAAGCACAATAGCCGGGCTGCTGAAGAAAGACGCGAGCCCGGCAACGCCCAGTGAAACCGGCAGCGGGTAGCGGTAGGCAACGAGGAGGATCGGCAGGAAGAACAGCGTCGTGAACGCGCTGGGCAGGACGCCGTCCATTACCACGAGGCCACCAATGGCCAGCGTCGCCACGAAGGCTAAGGCCACGATCAGGGCGCGTTTCGGGCTATGACTGTTCAGTGACTGCAAGGGCGGGTCTCATTCCTGGCAGGCTGCAAAAGGGCGCTTACATTAGCTCAGACGAACGCCCAGAATAACGCGTTACAGGATTTGCGTGTAAAAGTTGAGAATTGGTTCAGGCGTGGAGTTCGATAGGTTTAGACAAGAGTGAAATCGGGTTGCACCGTTTGTGAAGGAAGGGTGAAGGGACGTCAGGTGTCGGGTGTGTCAGGTGACTAGCCGACCATCGAGTAACCACCGTTGACGCTCAGCACCTGCCCGGTGATCCACTCGGCCCGGTGAGAGGCGAGGAAAGCGACGGCGTTGGCGATGTCTGAGGGTAACCCGAGGCGGTTGAGACCCCTGGCGAGCGGATAACCTCGCATGATCTGTTCTCCCTGGGACTCGATCCAGGAGCGGGTAGCATCGGTCACCGTCGTTGCCGGCGAGACGCAATTCACGGTGACACCCTGGCGGCCGGCCTCCTTGGCGAGCGCCTTGGTGAAGGCGATGACGCCACCCTTGGCCATCGAGTAGGCGACGAGTCGCGGTTCGCCGACTCGGCCGGCGTCGGAAACGATACTCACGATCCTGCCCCAGCGGCGCTCCTGCATTCCTTCGATGACGGCGCGGGAGCAGTTGAGGACGCCGTAGGTGATCAGACCCATCGTACGGTCCCACTGGGCGCGGTCGCTGGCGGCGAAGAACCCGCCGGTCGAGGGAACAGCCTCGGCAGCGCTCACGGCGGGGATTCCGGCGTTGTTCACAAGGATATCGACCGGTCCGAGCTCCTTCGCCACGCTCTCGAGAGCGGTGGTGATGGATGCGAGGTCGGTGACGTCGGCGGCGACGCCGATTGCGCGTCCGCCAGACGCCGTGATCTCGGCGGCGGTCTCGTCGGCGCGTTCTTGAAAGAGATCGTTGACGGCGATCAGGACACCTTCGGCGGCGAGGGTTTTGCAGATCTCCGCGCCAATGCCACGCCCGGCCCCGGTGACGAGCGCAACGCGTCCGCTGATTCCCATGTCCATGGGTACCTCCTCTCGATGCGTGTAGCAGTATACTTCGGCGTATGAGCGGCGAACTGGCGATCAACGGCGGGGCGAAAGTGCGGGAGCGGCCGTATCCACCGTGGCCCGTGCTTGGCGACAAGGATGTCGAGTCGGTGGCAGAGGTGCTGCGGTCCGGGAAGCTGACGCAGCTCACGGGCGAGGCGGTGGCGACGTTCGAGGAGGCGTTCGCGGCGTGGCATGGAATTCGGCACTGCGTGACGACGAGCAACGGGACGACGGCGATTCACGCAGCGCTGACCGCGCTGGACGTCGGGCCAGGGGACGAGGTGATCGTACCGGCGCACACGTTCATCGCCTCGGCGACGCCGGTGCTGCACGCGGGGGCGACACCGGTGTTCGCGGATATTGACGAGCGCACTTACTGCATTTCGCCGGAGAGCGTGGCGGAGCAGATCACGGAGCGGACGAAGGCGATCGTCGCGGTGCACCTGAACGGGCACCCTGCAGATATGGACGCACTAGGGGCGCTGGCAGGGCCACACGGGATCGCAGTGATCGAGGATGCCGCGCAGGCACATGGGGCGATCTATAGAGGCCGCAAGGTGGGGACGATCGGGAGGGTGGCGTGCTTCTCGTTCTGGGAGGACAAGATCATTACGACAGGAGGCGAAGGTGGGTGCGTGATCACGAACGATGACGCGCTCGCGGAGCGGATGCGGCGGATACGGCACCACGGCGAAGGGCCTCACGAGGGTGAGCGGGCGTACTACCACCTCGAACTCGGATACAACTACCGGATGACGTCGATGCAGGCAGCGACAGGGCTGGTGCAGCTCGGGCAGCTCGATGAGTACCTGGAGGCGAGGCGGCGGAACGCGGCGTACCTGAGCGAGCGGCTGGGAGAGCTGGATGTGATCGAGCCGCCGTTCGTGGCGGAGGGCGCGGTACACAGCTACTACAAGTACATCTGCCGGCTGCGGCTGGAGACGGGTATCGACATCGGAGAGTTCGTGCAGGCGGTGGCCGCTGAGGGGATCCCGATATCGAGGCGGTACCCGACGCCGCTTCCGCAGCAGCCGGTCTTTCAGGGAGCTGCGGCGGCCAATTGCCCGAACGCGGAACGGGCGGCGGGCGAGCTGTTCACGCTGCTCGTGCACCCGACCGTGGAGTCGGGGGATCTGGATGATTTGGTGGAGGCGATGCGGAAGGTAGTGCCGGGACTGTCTGGATGAGCATTGAATTCTATCCCGTGACCCGCGAGCGCTGGCCTGACCTGGAGCGGTTGTTCAGCGAGAGCGCCGGGGAGGAGTTGGGGAACCCGTCGCGGTGCTGGTGCATGGAGTGGCGAATGACACCGCACCGGGACTGGTGGCGAGCGGCGGAAGCGGGCGGCGGCGAGAACCGGGAGGGGATGCGGCGTTTCGTGGAGTCCGGGCAGGTTCCGGGGATCATCGCCTACGTCGATCGCCTACCGGCAGGGTGGTGCTCGATATCCCCGAAGCCACCGCTCGTGGGTCTCGCGAGACGGAGCGAGAGGCTGGACCGGGCGTACGGCCGATTCGATGATCGCGACGAGTGGGTAGTGATCTGCTTCTACGTGCCCGAGGCGCAGCGCGGGAAGGGGATGATGGTCCGCCTGCTGGAGGCTGCCCTGGACTACGCGGCGGAAAATGGCGCGCGAGTGGTGGAGGGATATCCGTCCGATCCGGAGTTTGTGGACGATGGTGCCGGAGGCACGACGAAGGTCTTCGAGCGTGCGGGGTTCGAGGAGGTGCGGCGTGTGGGCGAGCACTAGGCGGTGATGCGGTGGCAAGCAGCGCCCAAGGGCGCGCGTACCTGATCTAGGCGGCCGCAGGCGCGGGCAGTGGGAATGTGACGCCCGTGAGCTCCTCCGACACTTGCCAGAGACGCGTGGCGTCCTTCTGATTGTGAGCGGAAGGCCGCGCCTCGACGAGTTGCGGATGGCCGCGCTGTTCCATGAAGCCGTCGGGGCCGATGTAGGATCCACCTTCGAGAGCCGGGTAGGTGGCGGCGTAGAGCGTGGGGAGGGCTCCCATCTCGGCGCTCTGGGCCCAGACAGCGTTCGAAATCGCCATTATGAAGCGATCCGGTTGAGGAGCGACGGCTGATTGGAGGTGGGTGGCGGAGTAGCCGGGATGGGCGGCGACCGCGCGAACGTTGGAGCCGGCGGCGCGCAGACGGCGGTCGAGCTCGAATGTGAAGAGGAGGTTGGCGAGCTTGGACTGGCCGTAGGCGCCCCAGCGACGGTACTTGTGCTCGCCCATGAGGTCGTCGAAGTTCATGGTCCCGAACCGGTGTGCGCCACTGCTAACGTTGACGACGCGCGCGTCTTCGCGCCCCTGCATCTTCTCCAGGAGGAGTGCCGTGAGGGCGAAATGTCCGAGGTGGTTGGTGCCGAACTGGAGCTCGAAGCCGTCGGCGGTGGTGCGGCGGGGACAGGCCATGACGCCAGCGTTGTTGATGAGTAGGTCGAGCGACTGGTGCTCGGCGTTGAAGCGCTCGGCGAATTCCCGGACTGAGGCAAGGCTGGCGAGGTCGAGCGCGGAGACTTCGAGTCTGGCACTGGGCGCCCCGGAAGCGATCTCCTTCGCCGCCTTGTCACCCTTCTGCGTGTCTCTACACGCGAGCACCACGTCTGCCCCGGCTCGGGCGAGCTCGCGCGCGGCCACGAGGCCGATGCCGCTGTTGGCGCCCGTGACGACGGCGGTGCGGCCCTGTTGAGGGGGGATATCACGCGCGGTCCATTTTTCGGCCATGTTTTCGCCTCCTGCTGGATGCGTTTGCGAATGCGCTCCGACTCTATCACATTCAAGGCAACGGAATCGGCGTGGCAATCGTCTTGCATTGGTGGAGCGAAGTA
This sequence comes from uncultured Chloroflexia bacterium, assembly GCA_963717065.1. Lineage (GTDB taxonomy): Bacteria > Chloroflexota > Dehalococcoidia > SM23-28-2 > RBG-16-64-32 > CAVQVC01. The sequence goes on from CAVQVC010000001.1 coordinate 1,403,244, forward strand.
TGTCTACATTGCTGCGCCTCGGAGCCGTTGCAATCGTTGCCGCCGTCGTCGCACTTGCGACTTCGGCGTGCGACTGGTTCACGACCTTCACTGTCGTGAACCAGACTGACGCGCCCTTGTTTGCGATGGCATACATGGAGGACTGTTCGACGCCGCTCGGGAAGCGCCAGGACTATTTGCACGAGGAAATGGTCCAGCCGGGTGAACTTCGAGAGTATTCGGAAACCAACCAGGCTGCTGAGCCGAAGTGCGTGATGGCGCTGGGGTTAGACCGGACGCTGGTGTTCGCGGCACCGTACGAGTCGGGGCAGAAATACACGCTGGAAGGACCAGTGCACGCGGTCGGGCCTGTGATACCGGAGCGAGCAGCGCTACCGGCTCAGACGTTCCGGGAGAAGATCGACGACCTGGGGCAGCTGCAGATCGCCGCTATCGCGGTGGTGGCGGCGCTCGCGGGGATGCTGGCGCTGCTACTGGCGTACGCGATGACCCGAGCGGTCGTGCGGCTCGTACTGCGACCCGCGTAGGGGTTCGCGAGCCCAGGGACGAGGGTCTTTGGCAGAGCGGGTCGCGCTCTGTGTGTCAGATCAGCCGCCTGGCCCGAGGATCATTCGGGGTCCGGATGACATCGTGTAAGAGCTTGCAAATGAGGGGCGCAGGGGCCAACATCTGGGTATGGGGACCCTGCGCGAATGAGCCAGCCGTTTCGTTTACCTCGGATTCGCTCGCCCTTCGGCTCGCGAGCAGAGGTGACCGAGGTGGTAGCCCAGAACGTCGGGTACGCGACCGCCGAGAACGCGGCGGTGGGCGGGCAGACTTTCCGCGCACTCAGAAACCGCAACTATAAGCTTTTCTTCTGGGGGCAGGCGATCTCGCTGAGCGGCTCCTGGATGCAGACAGTGGCTCAATCGTGGCTGGTGCTCGAGCTGACAGACTCGAAGGCGGCACTGGGGCTGGTAACGATGCTGCAGTTCTTGCCGATCACCCTATTCGTGCTCCCGGCAGGAGTACTGGCGGACCGAGTGTCGAAGCGGGACTTAATCATGGCCACGCGTGTGCTGGCGCTTGTGCAGTCGGTGCTGATGGCGCTGTTGGTGGCTACGGACCAAATCGAACTGTGGCAGATCTACATCCTCGCCGTGATGCTCGGTATCTCGACGGCTTTCGAGCAACCGGCGAGGCAGGCGTTCGTGGTGGAACTGGTGGGGAAGGAGGACCTGCTGAATGCCGTTACCCTGAACACTGGCCTGTTCAACGCCGCGCGCGTCATCGGCCCTTCGATCGCCGGAGTTGTCATCGCTGTGGTCGGTCTCGAGGCGGCCTTCTTCCTGAACGCGATCTCGTTCTTTCCGGCGATCTGGGCGCTCCTGGCGATGGACATGATGCGCCTGCACAGAAGCGAGGTCAGTCGTGACGGCCCCGGCAACGCCCTGGGCGAGCTGCGTGAGGGCATATCCTACGCGTTCAGGACGCCGGCCACCTTCTTCGTAATCATCATCGCCTTCTTCATCGGGATGTTCGGGTTCAACTTCCTCGTAGTGCTGCCGCTGGTAGCGAAATACGTCCTCGACGGCGGTTCCGTGCTGCTCGGATTCCTGTGGGCGGCGATGGGCATCGGAGCGGTCGCTTCGGCGCTGTTCCTTGCCGGACGCAAGTCGTTCCATCGCCGAACGATCTTCGTCGGCGGAGCGGCTTTCACAGTGCTGCTGGCTGGTATAGCATTGAGCGAGATTATCCCGTTGACGATCGTGCTGCTCCTCTTCCTGGGTGTGGCGCTAACAGCGTTCGCCGCCACGGCGAATACAACGCTGCAGCTATCGACACCGGACCACCTGCGAGGACGGGTGATGGCACTGTGGATGCTCCTCTTCGCTGGTTCTACGCCTTTTGGAGGGTATCTGACTGGGTACATGGCCGAGCACCTGGGTGTCCAGGCGGCACTCCTGTTCAACGCGGGGATGTGCGCACTTGGACTTAGCGTGGCGCTGCTGTACTACCTGACGCATCGCCGTCAGATCGAGCGAGGGGACGCCGCGCCGGCGCTGGCGGGCGCAGCGGGAGGCGGTTGATGGTGGCGAATCATGGCCCGATCCGGCGGGAGCTGACGCCGTGACGGTACGGATCGGTGTCGTGGGGTCGCGGTTCGTGGCGAACGCGCACGCCGAGGGGCTCCGGCACGTCCGGAATGCCGATGTGGTGGCAGCGGCGTCGCCGAATCCGGAGCACATCTGGGAGTTCCACCGCCGCTTCGAAATCCCCCATGCTTTCGCGGACTACAACGACATGATCACGAGCGGGCTCGTGGATGCGATAACGGTGGCCTGCCCGAACGACCTGCACTGCGACGTGACGCTGGCGGCGGCGAAGGCCGGGAAGCACGTTTTCGTTGACAAGCCACTGGCGCTGAACCTGAGCGAGTGCGACCAGATGATCGAGGCATGCAAGAGCGCCGGTGTCGTGCTGATGTACGGAGAGAACCTGTGCTTCGCGCCGAAATACGTTCGGGCGAAACAGCTCGCCGACGAAGGCGCGCTGGGTGACGTGTATTACGTGCGCCAGCTCGAGTGCCACTACGGGCCACACTCAGAATGGTTCTGGGACGTCACCCGCTCGGGTGGTGGCGTGCTCATGGATATGGGGTGCCACTCGATAGCCTACTGCCGCTGGGTGTTCGGAAACGCGCCGGTCGAGAGCGTTTACGCGGAGGTAGGGAACTATGTGCACAAGGGCAAGACCCGCGGCGACGACCACGCGGTCGTCAACCTGCGATTCGCGGGCACGGAGAAGCGCCCGGCCGGCGGTCTGGGGATCGCGGAGAACTCCTGGGCGCGCATAGGAGGCCTGGACGACCGGGCCGAGATTTACGGTTCGAAGGGCCTGACTGTGGCCGATATCGCGCGGGGCGGAGCCTTGAGCACGTTCAGCGCACCGGGATACCAGTACGCTGGTGAGAAGGCGCCGTGGACGCGCGGCTGGACATGGACAGGGTACGAAGAGGCCTGGAACTACGGCTTTCCGCAAGAGATGCAGCATTTCGTCGATTGTATCGAGGAGGGGGAGCAGCCGATGCTGACGGGCGAGGACGGGCGCGCCGTGCTGGAGATCATCTGCGCGGCGTACGAGTCGGCGCGCACAGGACGACGGGTGGAGCTACCGTTCGCTTCGAAGACGAAGCGGCCGGTGGACCACTGGTTGGGCTAACCGGACTCCCGCGGTGCTAGGACCGGGAGAGCGCGCGGGACATCTCCGCCTCGTCGAAGGCGCGCAGGGTCTCGCTGTGGACGTTGCCTGCCTGGGCGATGTTGAAGAGGCCCGCGTTCATCGTCTCTTCGTCCGGGGCCTCGACGATGGAGACGATGTCGTACTGGCCCTGCGTCCAGTAGGTGCCGATGACCTTGAAGCCGCGCTCTTCGTTCATGCGGCGGGTCTCGGCGGCGCGGGAGACGGTGTCCTTGATACTCTTGAGCCCCTGGTCGGTGAAGCGGTAGAGGATGACGTACTTGGGCATGGCGACCTCCTTCGAAATGCGGTGATTGCGCAACCATTCTAGTCCTCTGGCGGCGCAAATCAAGCGCTGCGTAACGATAGAATGAGATCGTGACCACTGAGACACACGAGGAGTTCGAGTTTCTCCCAGCAAAGGCGGAAGATGTCCAGTTCATTGCTGACACCGCTGAGCGGTTGAAGCTCGACGGGGACAACCTGAGCGCCCGGCAGTTCATAACGGTGCGGCGGGACGGCCGCATCATCGGCTTCGGGCGCGTCCGGCCGTATGAAAAGACGTATGAGCTCGCAACCCTGGGGGTAATCGAAGAGCAGCGGGGTAATGGGATTGGTGCCGCAATCGCCAGAGAGTTGATCCGGCGTTTTCCGCAGGACGAGGTCTACGTCGTCACCGACCTCACCGGCTACTGGGAGCGCCTCGGTTTCATCCGTACCGAAATTCTCCCCGCCGAGCTGGAAGAGAAGCGACGCCGGGCCTGCTCGACCCTGAGGCCGAATGCCGTCGGCATGATCTACGATCGCGGCATCGAGCGCCTTCCCACGATCGCGGAGGTGTACCACGCGAAACACGTGATCGAGGGGAAACTGCCGCGCACACCTCTATTTCACAGTCCGGCGCTTTCACGCGAACTCGGTTTAGAGGCTTATGTGAAGCTGGAAAGCGTGCAGCCGATCGGCGCTTTCAAGGTACGCGGGGGTGTGTACCTGGCGGCCAGCTTGAGCGAGGACGAGAAGAAGCGCGGGATCATCGGCGCCTCCACAGGGAACCACGGACAATCGCTGGCGTACGGGGCGAAGCTCGCGGGGGCGCGGTGCATCATCGCCATGCCCGACGAGGCCAACCTCTTGAAAGTGGAGTCGATGCGGGCGCTTGGCGCGGAAGTCGTGTTCAAGGGCGAAGATTTCGAGAAGGCGCGCGTTTGGGCTGAAGAGCACGCGCGTCAGGAGGGGATGCGGTACGTACACCACATCAACACCCCGGAGCTGGTCGCAGGCGTGGCGACGATGAGCCTCGAAATCATGGAGGACCTGCCGGACGTCGACGTGATCATGACGCCGATAGGCGGCGGCAGCGGGACGCTGGGGCACTGCATCGTGGCGAAGGGATTACGGCCGCACGTGCAAGTGATCGCGGTGCAGACGGCCGGTGCGCCTGCAGTTTACGAGTCATGGAAGAACCGTTGCCTGATGCGGGCGCCGATCGCCACGCACGCCGAGGGATTGGCGACGGGACAGGCGTACTACGTCGCCGTGAAGACGCTGATCGACCACGTCGACGACATGCTCCTGGTGAGCGAAGAGGAAATCGGAGCTGCGGTACGGTTGCTCCTGGAGAAGGCGCACATGCTGGCGGAGGAATCGGGGGCGGCATCGACAGCGGGAGCGATGCAGATTAGCGAGAGGCTGGCGGGCAAGAAGGTGGTGCTCGTGCTCAGCGGCGGGAACATGACGCTGGACGCGCTGCGGCGGGTGCTGCGGCCAGGCGCCTAGTGGGCGCAAGCCTCCTCGCTGGCTCCTCGCTAGCTGACATCACGCCGCCGGTCGGCGGGCGGATGGACGGTTACGGAGGCCGATCCCAGGGCTCGGAGGCCGTGCACGACCGACTAATGGCCCGCGTGCTGGTCCTGGACGACGGGCAGACGCGTGCGGCCATCGTTAGCTGCGACCTGCTGGGACTGCACCCGGACGTCACGCAACGGATACGGGAGAAAGCCGGTGGCGCTGAAGTCCTGGTGGCGGCGACCCACAACCACGCAGGCCCGGCCGGACTGAGGGGCGGGATGTTCGCGCGGCTGGATGAGGAGCTTGCGGACAACATGGTGTCAAAGACCGCCGGGGCGGTTGAGGAGGCGTTTCGCTCCGCGGGACCGGCCACGATTAAGTGCGGGACAAGCGCAATCGACACTGTGAGCATGAATCGCCGCGACCCCGGCTGGCCGTCCGATCCCGCGCTGCGGGTGCTGTTAGTGGACGGTGAGGATGGCCCCATCGGCTCAATCGTTAACTTCTCCTGCCACGCCACAGTCCTGAACGGAGCGAACTTGATGCTGTCCGGGGAGTTCCCGGGTGCCGCGAGCCGTTTCTTGCTGGAGCAGACGGACGCTCCATGCGTGTACCTGAATGGCGCCTGTGGTGACGTGAATCCCACCTGGATACGGCAGGACTTTGACAGCGTCAAACGCGTGGGTCAGATCATCGGCGGGCAGGCGCTGCGGGTGATCGGCGAGGTGCGGACGCTGGGGACAGGGCAGCGGGCGCACAACATCCGCTGGGACGAGTTCCCCGAGCAGCCGGTAACGGGCCGGATCGCCGAGCCACGGCTCAAGGCCGGTCGGCGGGAGATCGAGCTGCCTCTGCGGGAGTTCGCGGCGGACGAAGAATATGCGGCGAGAGCGGATAAACTGCGAATGCAGGCATCCGGGATGACCGAAGGCTCGAACGAGCGGCGCGCCGTGATGTCGCAGCTGACGCGTACCGATAGCGAACGCTGGGCGGCGATGTGGGCGCGGCGGCAGCCTGAGAAGATTGCGCAGCGTACGGAGATCCAGGCGATACGGCTGGGCGATGGGCTGGCCGTGCTGGCGCTTCCGGGCGAGTTCTTCGTGGAGACGGCCGCGGCTATACGGACCGCAAGCGGAATCGACGATCTCTTCGTGGCCTGCTACGCGAACGACTATGTCGGATATGTGATCCCACCACATGCCTACGAGGAGGGCGGGTACGAGTCCGGGATCACGTTCTGCGGGCCTGAGGCGGAGGGTATAATCAGGAACGCTTCGACACGATTGCTTGATGAGGTTATGAATGGCGACTGAGGGGACGTTCGTCCTGGCCGATATCGGCGGGTATACCAGCTTCCTGACGGGTGTGGGGATCGAGCACGCAAAGGAGATCACGTCGCACCTGTTCAACGGGATGTTGAAGGTCAACAAGAACCGCTGGAAGGTGGGGAACGTCGAGGGTGACTGCATCTTCTTCTACGCGGAGGGCCGCGAGGAGCCTGAGCCGCTGTTCGAGCACCTGCGAGCGCTCTACGAGAAGTTCCGTGGCTCCGTGACGGACATCGCGGCGCGTTCGACGTGCGACTGCGGGGCGTGCACGCGGACGAGCGACCTACGACTGAAGTTCGTGGTGCACGCGGGCGAGTACGACACGCAGGACATCGGCGGGAGGATGGAGCTGATCGGGCCCGACATCGTGGTGGCGCACCGGCTGCTGAAGAACAGCGTGCCGGTGGCGGAGTACGCGCTCGTGACGACGGCGATCGGAAACGTTGGCGGACGGGAGCTTGCAGCAACCGTCGGCAGCGACTCGTTCGATGACGTTGGGGTGGTTGAGTACAGCTACCTGGACCTCGCGCAGATGCGGAAGGAATACGAGAGGGTGAGCCAGGTGTTCTTGGACGAGACGACCGCCAGGATCTTCTTTACGACACAGATTGATGCGCCGCCGGAGGTGGTGTGGGAGGCGATAATCGATACGACGCAGTTGCTCCAGTGGTTTAAAGGGCTTAAGTCCTTCGACCACTTACAGGGTGAGGAGCAAGGGCTGGGAGAGGTGCACCGCTGCGTTCACGATGACGGCGCGAACTTCGTTCACGTAACGATCGGGCTGGACGCGGTCGGGCGCCGTTTCAGTGAGAAGATTTGGCCGGGCGGCTGGATGTCGCGACTGATCAAGGAGATGTATCACACTTCGGAGGCACGGGCGCTGCCGGACGGGCGGACGCTGGCCTGCTACTACGCGACGCTGGTGCCGCGCATACCGGTGGTGTCGGACGCGTTCATCGCGTTGGCGGTGCGGAAGCTTGGGCCGCAGCTACAAAAGGACATGGAGGGGTTGAAGCCGTACTGCGAGGCAAAGGTTAGAGTTGGCTAAGCGCGTTCTCGTCCTCGTCGCACATGCCGATGACATGGAGTTCATGGCGGGCGGGACGATCGCGAAGATGGCGGACCTTGGGTATGAGATCCGCGGGGTGATTGCGACGAACAACGAGCGGGGGACGCTGCACCCGGAGTGGAGCGCGGCGCACACGGCGGAGGCGCGGCGAGAGGAGGCGCGGGCAGGAGCGCGGGTGCTGGGAGTGAACCCGGACGTGGAGTTCCTGGGGTATGAGGACGGGCGGCTGTCTGAGACGCCGCTAAACGAGTTGCGCGAGAAGTGCATGCGGGCGATCCGAACACACAAGCCGGATGTCGTGTTCACCTGGGACCCGCACGCGCCTTACGAGGAGCACCAGGACCACCGGTCGGTGGCGTGGGCGGCGACGGAGGCGGCGGCCTTCAGCCACTTCCCGCTGTACCACCCTGAGCACCGGGACGAGGGATTGGAGCCCCACTACGTGGGTGAGAAGTACTGGTTCGCAAAGGTCCCGCGGGATGTGAACAAGACAGTGGACATCAGCGGGTACATCGACAAGAAGATAGAGGCGCTTTGCGCGCACGAGTGCCAGATGGAGATGACGGTGATGGACCTGCAGACTTCGCTGGCAGCGTCAGGTCTGGAGATACCATTCCTGGCCGACGCCGACCCGAAGGAGTATCGGCCGGTGCTTGAGGCGCAGATCAAGGCCTGGGCGGCCTCGGTCGGACGGCGTGCGGGCTTCGATTACGGCGAGGAGTTCCGCCGGGTACGGTTTGGTGGTGTCGAACGCTGGGGACGTGAGTTCGGAGCGGAGCTGCCGGACGACGTGTAGGCGTCCAGGGAAGACACCATAAGGCACCGGGGACGAGGAATTTTTCTCTGTGGAGTACGGTGACCCGTTGGTCACTTATAATGGCGGCGGGAGAGAAGATGACTGAGAGAGCACCACGCGATTCCACTGGTAGATCGACCAAAGCTTCTGACCTCGATGCCGTGATCGTCGGCGCCGGGTTCGCGGGCCTCTACATGCTGCACCGGCTGCGAGAGCTCGGGTTGAGTACGCGCGTGATCGAGGCGGCGGAGGGTGTGGGGGGTACGTGGTACTGGAACCGCTACCCCGGGGCGCGTTGCGACGTCGAAAGCCTGGAGTACCAGTACGGCTTCGACGATGATCTGCCACGCGAGTGGAAGTGGTCGGAGCGGTACGCGACGCAGCCGGAGATTTTGCGCTACCTGGAACACTTCGCCGAGCGGTTCGACCTGCTGCGGGACATCGAGTTCGGGACGCGCGTAACGTCTGCGGTATTCGACGAGGCCAAAGAACGATGGGAGATCACGACGGACCAGGGGGAGCGACTTTCAGCCACATACTGCATCATGGCGACCGGTTGCCTGTCACAACCGAAGAAGCCGGAGTTCAAGGGCCTCGACTCCTTCGAGGGGGAGTATTACTACACCGCATATTGGCCGCATGAGGGGGTTGATTTCACCGGCAAGCGAGTCGCTGTCATAGGCACGGGATCTTCAGGAATTCAGAGCATCCCGATCATCGCCGAGCAGGCGGCTCACCTCACGGTGTTCCAGCGGACCGCGAATTACAGTGTTCCGGCGCACAACGGGCCGATCAACCCTGAGTACGAGCGTGAGATGACGGCCCGTTACACCGAGGTCCGCCGGCGCGCCCGCGAGACCACCATGGGCGGCATCGTGGCTGCCCCGCCAAGCGACAGGTCGGCGCTTGCCGTTTCCGAAGCGGAACGCGCGCAGGAATTCGAATCGCGGTGGGACAGAGGAGGCCTGACATTCGGCGCAGCTTTCATGGACCTCGTCATCGTCAAGGAAGCGAATGAGATGGCGGCGGAGTTCGTGCGGTCGAAGATCCGCGAGATAGTCAAGGATCCGGAGACGGCTGAAATTCTCTGTCCCAGGGACTATCCGTTCGCCACCAAGCGGCTCTGCGTGGACACAAACTACTTCGCGACCTTCAACCGCGACAACGTCGCGCTCGTCGACCTCCGGCGCTCGCCGATCGAGGAGATCACGCCGAAGGGCTTGCGCACGCCAGATACAGAGTACGAATTCGACTGCCTCGTCTTCGCCACAGGCTTCGATGCGATGACGGGGGCGCTGCTCGCCATCGATATCCGGGGACGCGGCGGGCAGACACTTGAGGATTCCTGGGCTGAAGGCCCGCGCACGTATCTCGGCATCCAGGTCGCCGGCTTCCCGAACCTGTTCACTATCACGGGCCCCGGGAGCCCCTCGGTGTTGAGCAATATGATCGTCTCGATCGAACAGCACGTGGATTGGATCACAGACTGCATCGACTATCTCCGCGAGCACGGCCTCGGGACGATCGAGGCAACTGAGGGCGCGCAGAACGAGTGGGTTGACCACGTGAACATGGTTGCCGGCTTCACGTTGTTGCCCCAGGCAAACTCCTGGTATATGGGGGCAAACGTACCGGGCAAACCCCGGGTGTTCATGCCCTACATCGGCGGACTCGCAATGTACACACAGAAATGCAAGGCGGTGGCGGCGAGCGGCTACGAGGGGTTCATCCTGCAGCAAGCCGCCTCCCCGGACGCGACGCCGAAGTAAGGGCGCGCCGCTACGGCTTTGGCGCGTAGAAGAGCGTGCGCGCGATGTTGACGACGATGAGTGGCTCGCGCCAGGCTCGATCAGGGGCAGCAGCCGGCGTGATCAGGGCGTCGGTGAGAGGCATGAAGTTACGGTTGCCGATCAATGGTGTATTGGCTGGATCGATCTCCGGCACCATGTAGATGTTCCCGGCGACGTCGTAACCCGGAAGCACCAGCATCGCCGGAATCGGCCGCTTGGGCACGACTTCCATCGAGCGGGCTGTGAAAGTGGTATTGCCACGCGGAATGGCGATCAGTATCGCGTCCCTGTAGATTTGGCCCAGCTGAAAGCGGCTGGCCGCGGTGTCGGAGTGTCCATCACCGAATGAGCCGTTATAGATGCCAATGCGTGGACCGTCGACGGAGTTGAGATAGTCGACGAGGCGGCGCGGAGTGCCGGGGTGCTGGATATCAGCCGTGAACCGATGGGAATCGATCACGAACTCGACAGGAACGACCTGGAGGGCCGGTTCCGCCGGCTGTTCAAAGGGATCGGGGGCGGTCTCAGGAGCGGTGAGTGTCTCGTCCATTGACTACACCTGCGTTGTGACCGTCCGTTCCCTGACGGAGTGGCCGGCGTGGGCCTTCTCTCCAGCGGGGGTCACACTGTCCACGACCTCGAGGAAGGCCTCGACGACCGTGGGATCGAACTGGGTGAGCGAATTGCGGACGATTTCGCGCACGGCCATGTCGTGCTCCATCTTCTTGCGGTAAGGGCGCTCCGAAGTCATGGCTGCGTACGCGTCGACTACGGCGAAGATTCGGGAAGCAAGCGGTATGTCGTCACCCTTTATGCCGCGCGGGTACCCCTGTCCGTCGAACCGCTCGTGGTGGGCGTAGACGACTGCGGCAACGCCGCGAAGTGACGGCACTTCACTGAGGATCTCGTTTCCGACTTCCGGGTGCCGCTGCATCGCCTTCCATTCGCTGTCGTTAAGGCTGTCTGGCTTACTCAGGACGTTCTCGGCGATGCCGATCTTTCCGACATCGTGGAGGATAGCGGCGTGGCGCACGATATTAACCTCGTCCTCACGCAGGCCCATCTGCAGGGCTACGGAGGCGGCAAGGTCGGCGACACGGTGAGCCTGGACGGCTTTGACGTTCTTCTCAAGACCCAGGGCGCCGCAGAGGACTTCGATCACGGAGCCGCGCTCCCGGGAGAGCTTATCCAGACGAGCCTGGACCGCGTCCTTCTCTCCGCTGGCTATGCGGGCCTCACGCCACGTACCCAGTGCGATCATCATCGTCAGGCAGGACAGTGCGGCGACCGGACCAAAGACCACGGCGGTGGCGATCAATACGACCGCTGCCATCGCGCCAACGGCTGCGATGAAGCCGCCGGCCTCACGGTTGGTCAGGCGCTTACCCTTACGGCGGTTGGAGTTGTTAGAGCTCATAGGTTCCCTCGGCAATCCCTCTCTTATACTCCTGCGGCGAAGTCTTCAGGCAGCTCGGGCAGGGCGTTGATATCGGCCTTCCAGTCCCTCGGGCGGGGCTGATCAGGAAGGCGTCGAGACACTTTGTTGGCGTACATGTCAGAGTCGGCCCAGTGGATCATCTCTTCGAGGTCTTCGCCGCCCCAGGGATAGCCGGAGACGCCGATGGAAACGGTCACCATGATGTATTTGGTCTCGTGCTCGTAGAGGGGGGTCTGCTCGAGTTCCTCCCAGAGCCGGCGCGCCATCGAGAAGGCGCCTCGCTTGTCGGTCGCGGGCATCACGATCCCGAATTCGTCGCCGCCGAGCCGGGCGGCGACATCGCTGTTGCGGGTGTGCTTGACGATTACCTTGCCAAGGTTGGCGATGATGACGTCCCCGACGCTGTGGCCGTGCTCGTCGTTGATACCCTTCAAGCCGTCGAGGTCAAGGAGTAGAAGTGCCAGCGGCTCCTTCGTGGACTGGGCGCGAGAAAGCTCGCGTTGGATCTCGTGGTAAAAGTGACGGCGGTTGTAGAGGCCGGTGAGTTCATCCCGCGCGGCCATCTCCTCCAGCTCGGAAACTTTGATCGTAAGCTGGGCCTGGTACTGGTGCAGCAGCGAGACCTGCACGCCCCTGAGCACGAAGTTGCAGAAGACCGCGTAGCCGAGTGGGATTCCCGCCAGAAGTATGTACAGGGGGTATTGCCACGCCGCCTCGGCCTGCGTGAGCAAGAGCAGGACCAACAAGGGGATCGTGACGACGGACACGGCAACGCCGCCGGCCCAGGCCACTCGGTTGATGCCTGCTTCGTGCTGTGCCAGGTCGTCTTCGGTTACGCCGCCCGAAGGGGCCGCAAGAGACTGCATAGTCGGCTCTTTCCTCACCTAGAGCTATGTGCGCGGATTGGGCGCCCGCGTCACTTAGTAAGACGCCCCCTTCATCTGGCAGTTACAGGATTTCTAAGTGTGGTTATGACGGGAGGAATGGGCTATTTGGCGGCGGCAAAGCCGGCGAGGAGTAGGCCAGGCGTCCTCCGGTCCAGGTCGCCGCCACTTCCAACTCGGGAGTCAGAGCCACAAGATCGGCGTCGTATCCGCCGGCGATCCTGCCTTTCCGTTCGGAGGCGCCCGCCACCGCAGCGGGGACGGTGGATGCCATGCGGACGGCTTCATCCAGAGTGGCGGTGCCCCACGAGACCACGTTTTTGACGAGGGTGGCCATAGTGGAAGCGCCCCCCGCGAGCGTTCCGTCGGGCAGCGACACGCGACCGGAACTCAAGACCGCCTCGCCTGCGCCGATCCGAGAAGAGCCCGAGGCGAGTCCGGCCGGTTTCACGGCGTCGGTGACGAGGGCGACCCGGCCAGGACCGAAGGCACGGATCAGCAGACGGACGGTGTCGGGGTGGAGGTGGACACCGTCGGCGATGACCTCTATGGTCACGCCCGAGGCAGCCAGCGCAGCGCCGATCACGCCAGGATCGCGCTGGTGGAAGGGGCGCATGGCGTTGAGGGCATGGGTTACGTGCGAGGCTCCAGACTCGAAGGCGCGCGATCCGGCGTCTGTATCAGCATTGGTATGTCCTAGGGAAACGCGCACACCGGCTGCCAGAGCGTCAGCCATGACCGCCTCACCCGGCAGTTCCGGGGCCATGGTGATCAGGCGTAGGTTGTCTGATGCCGCTTCGAGCAGGCGTTGCAAGACCGCTCTATCGGGTGGCTGTGCCCAGCTCGAAGGGAGTGCGCCCAGGCGGGCGGGCGAGACGAACGGACCTTCGAGGTTGATCCCCAGCAGTTCGGCAGCGCCGTCATGCTGACCGCACTGGCCGGCGAGGGCTCGGATGAGCGCTTCAGCCTCACTGAGTGATGCCGCACAGACTGTCGGCAGGAGCGAGGTCACCCCGGTGGACGGCGCCCAGCGGCGATAGCCGCGTATTTCGTCCGCTTCCCCCGTCAGCAAGGAGAATCCGCCGCCGCCGTGGACGTGGACGTCAACGAACCCGGGGGCGAGAGTATGGGTGCCAAGGTCTGTGGTAGGTAGGCCATCGGGCGCAGCCTCGCCCGGTCCGACCCCTTCGATCTTGTCGTCGCGAAGCAGCACCCAGCCGGGCGAGAAGCCCTCGTCCGGGGTGATTACGCGAGCGGCCTTCAGCAGATGTCTCATTGGGGCGCGTCCAATGATACCGAAAAGTCGGTTCCGTTCACCGTTCTCCTAGTAACAACGCTGCCCGCTGCCAACGTCATGCTATGCGAGTTCCTTAACTGAAGACGAACTCAACGACCGGCTGGACTGCCATGAGAGCCGGCGGGGAGAAACTGGCAGGAGGATGGCCTGATGGTCGGTGAGATACTTTCTCCACTCGACGGCACTACAACTTCGGAAATCGGGCTGGCGTGGGCCGAGCAAGCGGCGGCACGCCTCGGCGCCTCACTGAAGCTGCTGACGGTCGTTGACACGCGGCACCACGAGGCCAACGGACACGTCGCTGAAGCCGAGCAGTACCTGCGAACACACGAGGACCGGATCACGGCGAGCGGTGTGGCGGTTTGCAGCGAGGTAGCGGTCGGCGCGCCGGCAGACGAGATCGTGGCGCGGGCAACGACGCATCCGCTGACCGTGATGACCTGCCCTCCCAGGCGATGGATCTTCGGTGGAGCTCTCGACCGCGTGATCAATGAGATGGTCAACCCGGTGGTTGTGGTTCGCGGTAAGGAAGGCCCGGCGCCGCCGGTGGAATGCACGAGGGTGATCGCGCCGATCGGCCAGAGCGCGCACGCGAGGCAGGTGCTCCCGGTGGCGATGGACCTTTGCCAGATGCTGGGCGCTACGCTGACTTTGCACAGCGTCGTAGTCCCCATCGCGGGGGCGTACGACAAGGCTGCGCCGCCACCGGAGATCGCCCGGCACATGGAAGAGCAGATCATCATCGTCGAAGCGATGCTGACGTCGACGGCGGCCGAGCTGACCGGCCACGGCGTCGAGATCGACTGCCTGGTGAGCGTCGGCGACCCGGCGCGGGAGATCATCCGGGTGGCACGTGAAAACGGCGCGGGCCTGATCGCGATGGCCTCGCGCGGGAGCTACTCGCTGAGCGGGATGATGGCGAGCGTGGCGCTCGGCGTCACCCAGGCGAGCCCGATCCCCTGCCTGCTGGTGCGGCCGATCGCCCGTCGAAGCCGCCGCCTGACCGTCGCCACTCGCACACGTCGGCAAGATAATAGGCGCGTGGAGATCGGGAAGACCCTGCGCGCCCGCAACCGCGGAGAGTGGCGTCGCTGGCTGGAGAAGAACCATCAGGCGGCGGCCGAGATCTGGCTCGTCTACTACACAAAGGCTTCCGGGAAGACGTTTGTTCCGTACGATCACGCCGTTGAGGAGGCCCTCTGTTTCGGCTGGATCGACGGCATCATCAAGAAACTGGAGGAGGACAGCCGCGCCCAGCGGTTCACGCCGAGGCGGCCGAAGAGCCCCGTCTCCGAGCTGAACAAGGAGCGGATGCGGCGCATGATCGAGGCGGGGAAGATGACCGAGGCTGGACTGGCGGCGGCGCCCAACTTTCACGACGAGTTCGAGATCGCTCCCTGGATCCTGGCGGAGCTTCAGGCGGACGCGCTGGTCTGGCAGAACTTCGAGGGGTTCTCGGAGACGTACAGGCGCATACGGATAGGGTGGATCCAGTTCACAACGGGAAACGATGACGTGCGGCGGCAGCGGCTGGACTATTTCATCAAGATGACGCGCGCGGGCAAGCAGTTCGGGACGATGCCGTAAACGCCGATTCGCTGTGCTAGACTGGCGCTACTATCCCGCCCAAATATATAGGGACCTTGAACCATTAGTCCTGTAATGTCCCAGCGCAATCGAGTCCAATCGATCCTCACCAAGCCGTTTGATCTTCTCGACGGCGAATCCGTCATTCGGAGTGAGTGGGCCACCTATCAGCAGTCACTCTTCCTCGGGTATAACGCGCGTCTGTACCTAACAAACCAGCGCCTGATCTTCTCGCCGTTGCGCATCCCATCTCTCACTCCCGATGCCGATTTCGCACCTTTCGGTGGCCGCCTTCTGCTACTGAAGCGCGAAGAGATTGAATTCGTTGGAGCAGGGGCACCGAGAGGACGGTTTGAACAATTTGCGCTCTCTACCCGTCGCTTCGGCCGCTGGGTCACAAACTGGTACGTCGAGGCTCATGGGAAACGTCACTGGTTCCGCACAGGCGGAAAGAATTGGATCGAGGATGTCGCTGCCACTGCGCGAGCACCCATCGGAGAACCGCGTGCCCTCTACTCCTAACCGCACCCTCGTCGTCGTCTCGCACACGCACTGGGACCGCGAGTGGTACCAGCCGTTCGAGGCGTTCCGGGCGCGGCTGGTGCGGATGATGGACTCGCTGCTCGACCTGCTCGAGCGCGACCCGGAGTACAAGCACTTCGTGCTGGACGGGCAGACGGTGCCGCTGGACGACTACCTGGAGATCCGGCCGGACCGGCGCGCGGACATCGAGCGGCTGGTGCGGGACGGGCGGCTGCTGATCGGGCCGAACTACATGCTGCCGGACGAGTTCCTGATCGGCGGCGAGGCGCACGATCCGCAACCTGATGTACGGGCATCCGCTCGGCGCGGCAGTACGGGCGAGCTGATGATGGTCGGCTACTCGCCGGACGCCTTCGGGCACATCGCGCACCTGCCGGCGATCCTGCGCGGCTTCGGGATCGACTCGGTGCTGATCTGGCGCGGCGTCGGGCCGGAGGCGACGACGTCGCGAGTTCCGCTGGGCGGCGCCGGACGGCTCCGAGGTGCTGGCGGTGCACTTCGCCGTACGGCTACGGGATACATGGCCGAGCGCTGCCGGAGGACGAGGACGCGCTGCGCGGACGCCTCGCGCAACGTCCGCAACCTCGCTGGAGCCGCTGGCCACGACGAGCTACGTGCTCGTACCCAACGGCACCGACCACCTGCCCGCGCACACCGGGCTGTCGCAGGTGATCCGCACGGCGAACGAGCTGCATGGACGACGCCGAGATGGTGCACGGCAACTACCCGGACGTTCGTCGCGGCGGTGCGAGACGGAGCTGGGCGACGAGCGGGTACGACGAAGCTGCCGCGTGCTCGACGGGCGAGTTCCGGTCCAGCGAGCGGTCGAACGTGCTGGCCGGCGTGCTCTCGACGCGGATGTGGCTGAAGCAGCGGTACGCGGCGTGCGAGGACCTGCTGGCGCGGTACGCGGAGCCGCTGGTCGCCTGGGCGCACCTGCTGAACGCCCGAGCACGCTCATCCGGAGGATCGAAGGACGAGCGGGAGCGCCTCGACCAAGGGGCTGCTGCACCAGGCGTGGAAGCTGCTGCTGCAGAACGGGCCGCACGACTCGGTGACGGGCTGCTCGGTCGACGCGGTGTACGACGACGTCGGGCTGCGCTTCCAGCGCTGCGAGCAGATCGGCGGAGGCGCTGCTCTACGAGTCGCAGCGGAACGATCGCGGACGCGGCGGCGCCGACCGGGCGAGGACACGGTCGTCGTGTTCAACCCGGAGAACGGGCCACGCACGGACTTCTGCACCGTCCGCCTGCCGGTGGAGGACGGGAAGTGGCCGGCGCACGCTGGTCGACGAGGACGGCAGCGAGACGCCGCTGCAGGCGATCGAGCGCGGCGGCCACTCGCCGACGGACCGGCGGGAGCGGGTGGTGTTCGGGTTCGTGGCGCGCGGAGGTGCCGGGCTTCGGGTACCGGGCGTATCCGGGTCGAGTACGGCGAGGACGCAGAGGCGAGCAGGACGCGACGGTACGCGAGCGGCCGATCGAGAACGAGTTCTTCCGGGTGACGGCGGACGCGACGGACGGCACGCTGACGGTCAAGGACAAGCGCGACGGGCGAGACGCTACGCGGGCTCAACCGCTTCGTGGACGGCGGCGAGCGCGGCGACGAGTACACGTACTGCCCGCCGGACGACGACGCGTTCGTCGACGCGACCCGACGGGCCGCACGCGCAGTCGCGTGATCGAGGACGGCCCGGCGCGCTGGACGCTGGAGGTCGCGCATGACGTACGCGCTGCCGGCGTCGCTCACGGACGACCGCACGGGCGCGGTCGGAGGAGCGCGGTGGACTGCGAGATCGTGAGCCGGGTCAGCCTGTACCCCGGCGTCGCGCGCGTCGACATCGAGACCGAGGTCGACAACCGGGCGAAGGACCACCGGCTGCGCGTGCACTTCCCGACGGGCCTCGTGAGCGACCGCTCGCACGCGGAGCAGCACTTCGGCGTCGTCGAGCGGCCGGTCGCCGTGCCGGAGTACGACGGCACGTGGTTCGAGACGCCGGTCGGCGACGTACCCGCAGAAGACGTTCGTGGACATCTCGGACGGCGAGCGCGGGCTGATGCTGGCGAACCGCGGACTGCCGGAGTACGAGGCGATTGACGGAGGCGGACGGGACGATCACGCATCGCGCTGACGCTGCTGCGCTGCGTGGAGTGGCTCTCGCGGGCGGACCTGAACACGCGGAAGCAGCACGCCGGGCCGGGGATGCACACGCCGGGCGCGCAGATGCTGGGCCGCTGGAAGTTCCAGTACTCGCTGATCCCGCACGAGGGCGGCTGGGAGAACGCGTTCGCGGAGGCGCACCGCTTCGCGCGGCCGCTGCGCGCGATCCGCACCAGCCGCGGCGGCGGCGAGCTGCCGCGCGGAGACGTCGCTGATCGAGATCGAGCCGGCGACGGTGGTCCTCTCGGCGCTGAAGGTGGCGGAGGACGACGACGTCGACGATCGTGCGGGTGTACAACATCTCGAACGAGCCGGTGGAGGCTCGGATCCGGTTGAACGTGCCGTTCTCGAAGGTGGAGCGGGTGGACCTGAACGAGGAGAATCCGGAGGCGGTCGAGGCGGAGGATGGGTTCGGTGCAGACCCCGATGAAGCCGAATGAGATCGTCACGTTGCGGTTCTCCTGATGTGGTGCCGACCCAATCTGGGGCAATGACGCCGCGCGCTGGCGTATGATGCCAGCGTGAAGGAGGTGGCCCGATGACAACGCGAGACACACTGGTACAGCAACTCGACGCGGCTTACGAGGATTACCGCTCGGCGATTGACGGGCTGGGCGAGCCGGAATTCGAGAAGAAGTGGCTCGACGGTAGCTGGGGCGCGCGGGAGATCACCGCGCACATCACCGGCTGGCTGGGGCAGCTCAGCGCCGGGCTCGAGCGCATGAGCCGGGGCGAGCGGCCGCAAGCCGAAGGCGACATGGACTGGACGTCCGAGGGCGACGCCTGGAACGCAAAATTCGCCGAACACGCAAAGGGGAAGAAGCTCGAACAGATGCGGCACGAGCTGGAGAGCGGCATGGAGTCGTTCAAGAGCGCGGCGATGATGTTGCCGGAAGACCGCTACGGCGAGGGCAAGACGGCGAACCGCATCTTCGACGGCGCGGGAATCATCCACTTCAAGGAGCACGCGGACATGATCCGGGAGTGGCGAAGCCGGGAAGGCGTCTGACGGGGAATCGGTGTCTGAAATCGGAAATGGGGGCTCGTGTGAGCGTTAACGGCGCGAAACAGAAGGCAATAGAGGGGGTTGAGGCAGCGCGGGATGAGCTGGTGGAGGTCAGCCTGGAGATCCACGCGCACCCGGAGCTGGCGATGAAGGAGACGCGGGCGGCAAAGCTGCTCGCGGACAAGCTGGAGGCGCGCGGGTTCGCGGTGGAGCGCGGGGCGTGGGGGATGGAGACGGCGTTCAAGGCCCGCTGGGGTGAGGGGCCGGTCACGGTCGCCTACCTCTGCGAGTACGACGCGCTGCCGGAGATCGGGCACGCCTGCGGGCACAACCTGATCGCGACGACGGGGCTGGGCGGAGCGTACGGGTTGAAGGCGGCGGTGTCGCCGTCGGACGTGACGCTACTGGTGCTGGGATCGCCGGCCGAGGAAGACGTCGGCGGCAAGTGCATCATGATCGAGCGCGGGGCGTTCGACGGGGTGGACGTGGCGCTGATGGCGCACCCGGCGCCGTTCGACATCGCGGCCCCGCCGATGTACGGCGTGGAGTCGGCAGACATCGTCTATCGCGGGCAGGCGGTACACGCCTCGGTGGCGCCGGAGGCCGGGATCAACGCCCTGGACGGGCTGGTGACCGCGTACCAGGCGATCGCGCAGTTGCGGCAGCACATGCGGCGGGACGCGCGGATCCACGGGATCATCACCTACGGCGGGTCGGCGGCGAACGTCGTTCCGGACCGGGCGGAAGCGAAGTTCCTGGTGCGGGCGCTGCAGCCGCAGTACCTCCAGGACCTGAAGGCGCGGGTCGAGCGCTGCTTCCTGGCGGGGGCGCAGGCCAGCGGGGCGCAGGTCGAGGTGAAGTGGGCGCGGTACCCGTACATGCCGATGAACAACAACTCAAGCCTCGCCGAGGCGTACGAGACGAACGCACGCGCCGTCGGGCGCTCGTTCCTCGACCAGGCGGTGGAGTCGACGGGGAGCACGGACCAGGGGAACGTGAGCTGGGTGCTGCCGGCGATCCACCCGACGTTCAACGTGGGGGCATTCGCGATCAACCACACCGAGGCGTTCACGCAGGTGGCGGCGACGGACGCCGCGCACAAGGCTATGATCGAGGTGGGTCAGGCGCTGGCGATGACCGGCGTGGACGTGGTACTGGACCCGGAACTGCTGAAGCAGGCGAAGGCGGATTTCGGGGGCGCGATTTAGCCTATGCTATCGGGAGGGTGTCGTCGTAACAGCCAGCGATGAGATGAGAACCCGACGATTCCTATCAAGAAGAGCACCGCCATTTCGTCCACGCCGCTTTGGGGAGGATAAGGGGTGCCGCCAGTGGCGGGCAATTCCCCTGGCAATTGAACCGGAGGTTGATCTCCCGATGGTAAGCCAGGGACGTTCGCCCCACCGGCCGTGCCCGAAGGGAAAGGGCTTGCCCACACGACATCAGGACTCGAATAGTACTGGATGGACTCACTGACCTCAGTTCCCACGTCCACACGGATACTGTACCAACACCAATCAACGCAGAACCAATACACAATGTCTGACTGGGAACCACCCATTTGCTGGATGATCGCAAACGCGTCAGTGCCAGGCTCAACACCGATGGTGATCAGCCCAGCAGCAAAGTCGTCAGGTGACAGACTCAAGGGCAAGATGTCGTAAGCGAATGGGTCGGTTGGCGTTCCTTCAATTTCTACGGTCACAGGGCCCGCTTGTGCGGCGATGGGAATCGCAACATACATGAAGTCGCTGCAGACCCCATTTGTAACCCAGCCCGGCACTCCCCCAAACAAGACGTTGCACTGCGTGTGAAATTGGCCGTGGAGGTTGCATCCGTAGACCGTGACGTACTTCCAGGGTTCCGACTGTGGCGGGTCAATGTGGATGACCGTTGGCGTGGCGTGGGTCTGACACGACGGCTGGGCAGAGGCTCGACCTTCTGAACTCATCCCGGCGAGCGCGACTACGAGGACCGCAGCGATCAGGAGCTTGCCCATCTTGCTTCTATTTTAGGCGAAAGTCAGGGGCCTCGAGCCTTACGATTCCTGGTCGGGCTCCCAGAGGGTGTGGTAGTTGCGGCCGTGGATGGCGTCGAAGGTGGCGCGCTGTTCGAGCGTGATGAGCTGGAACATGGCGTGGGCCATCTGGCGGCCGACGTCGCCGGTCTCGTCGCCGGGATAGACGCGGTGGCGAATCATGTCGCCGAGGCCGCAGTCCTCGAAGTGGCGGAGGGAGTGGGGCCAGACGAAGAAGGTGAACTGCTGCGGCACGTCGAACGACTGGCCGTCGCTGTCCCAGCCAGAGGAAGCGCTCCTCGACAGTGGCGACTGGCTCGACGACTTCTACCATCGGCGCCCTCGGTGGCGCTGGTGCGGGTGTCGACGATCAGGCGTTCGGGGAACATGCGGAAGCCGATCGTGAAGACATCGCAGGTGTCGACGACTTTCTGGATCTCCTCCAGGTCGATGATGAGACCGTTTTCAGTGAACAAGGGGCGGTTCACCTTTCTGCGCCGCGGGTGGGACGGCGGCGGCAAGACCATTATAGACGGTTGGTGGCCGGTAATCAGTGGCCGGTTCTCGGTTGACGGTAAGAATGCCAGGGGCGGGTTTCCACCCGCCCCTGAGTTGGTTGCGAAGGTAATCCTGTCTTAGTACATGTCCGACATCGCCGGAGCGGGCGCGGCCGACTTCTTCTCCGGGATCTCGGTGACCAGGCAGTTCGTCGTGAGCACCATCGCGGCGATGCTGACGGCGTTCTCCAGGGCGGAGCGGGTGACCTTGACCGGGTCGACGATGCCCTTCTTGATCATGTTGCCGTACTCGTCCTTGGCGGCGTCGTAGCCTTCGCCGGTCTTCAGCGTCTTCACCTTCTGCGACGATGACGGAGCCGTCCTGGCCGGCGTTCGTGGCGATGCGGCGCAGCGGCTCCTCGAGCGCGCGCCGGAGGATGGCGGCGCCGGTCGCCTCGTCGCCCTCGCCGAGCTTCAGCTTGTCGAGCGCCGGGAGGGCGTTGATGAACGCAACGCCACCGCCGGAGACGATGCCCTCTTCGACGGCCGCGCGGGTCGCCTGGACGGCGTCCTCGACGCGGTGCTTGCGCTCCTTGAGCTCGGTCTCGGTGGCGGCGCCGACCTTGATGACGGCGACGCTGCCGGTGAGCTTGCCGAGGCGCTCCTGCAGCTTCTCGCGGTCCCAGTCGGAGGTGGCTGCTTCGATCGCGCGCCTTGATGGCGTCGACGCGGCCCTGGATCGTCCTTCGTGTCGCCCGCGCCCTGCGACGATCGTCGTCTCTTCCTTGGTGACGACGACCTTGCGGGCGCGGCCGAGGTCGCTCGAGCTGGGTCGGCGTCGAGCTTGCGGCCCAGTTCCTCGCTGATCAGCGTGCCGCCGGTGACGACGGCGAGGTCGCCCAGGTTGTCCTTGCGGCGGTCGCCGAAGCCGGGCGCCTTCACCGCGCAGACGTTGAGCGTGCCGCGCAGCTTGTTCACGGCCAGCGTGGCCAGCGCCTCGCCGTCACAGTCGTCGCAGATGATCAGCAGGTTCTTGCTGCCGCTCTGCAGCACCTTCTCGAGGACGGGGAGGATGTCGTTGACGGAGGAGAGCTTCTTGTCGGTGATCAGGATGTAGGGGTCCTCGATCGCGCACTCCATGCGCTCCGGGTTGGTGACGAAGTAGGGGCTGATGTAGCCGCGGTCGAAGTTCATGCCTTCGACGAACTCGGTCTCGGTCTTGATGCCCTTGGACTCTTCGACGGTGATGACGCCGTCCTTGCCGACCTTCTCCATCACCTCGGCGATGAGCTCGCCGATCTCGGGGTCGTTGTTGGCGGAGATCGCGGCGACCTGGGCCATCTGCTCGCGGGTGGTGACCGGGACGGCGTTCTTCTTGATCTGCGTCGAGGACGGCCGTCGGAGGCCTTCTCGATGCCGCGCTTGAGGGCCATCGGGTTGGCGCCGGCGGCGACGTTCTTCAGGCCTTCGTGGACGATCGCCTGGCCGAGGACGGTGGCGGTGGTGGTGCCGTCACCGGCGATGTCGTTGGTCTTGGAGGCGATCTCCTTGGCGAGCTGGGCGCCGATGTTCTCGAACGGGTCTTCGAGCTCGATGTCCTTGGCGATGGTCACGCCGTCGTTGGTGATCGTGGGCGAGCCGAACTTCTTCTCGAGGACGACGTTGCGGCCCTTGGGGCCGAGGGTGATCTTGACGGCGTCGGCGAGGGCGTCGATGCCGTTCTTGAGGGCGTGGCGGGCGGCCTCATCGAAGAGCAGTCTGCTTGGCCATAGTGGGGCACTCCTTGTGTGTGGGCTCTCCTTCCGCGGAAGGAGGCGAGTTTGTTTGGCAGAAACGATGTCCGAGTTAGCACTCTCTGGGGCGAGTGCTAATGGCATTGTGACGCATGTGAAAGGGAAGTGCAATACCCGCAGGAGATCGAAAACGAGATATCTCGCAACGATTGACTTGCTGTTCCGTCTATGCTAGTATTCCCCTACTATTAAGCCTGTCTATAACGAGAGGCCGGACGTATAGGCATATCTTCCGGCCACGAACGGGGACAGATCGGCGATGCGAGACGAGCAAACCACACGCAGCCCGTACTCCCCCCGTATCCAGCGGAACGGGGCCCGTCCCCTCGCGGCCATCAGTTCCGCCACCGATAAGCCAGTAGCTTCCGCCTCCGCGGCTGCCTAGACCTTCCGAGGAGGAGATTCACATGGACAGGCCGGTTATCCCTATCAGGCAACAAGGACTCTATAGCCCCGGGCACGAGCACGACACCTGCGGCGTCGGCTTCATCGTCCACCTGAAGGGGCAGAAGTCGCACAAGATCATCGAGGACGGCCTCACCGCGCTCGAGCACCTGAACCACCGCGGCGCCTGCGGCTGCGAGGTCGAACACGGGCGACGGCGCCGGCGTGCTGATCCAGATCCCGCACGACTTCTTCGCGCACGTCTGCGCGCACGAAGGCATCCGCCTGCCGGAGGCCGGCCACTACGGCGTCGGGCTCTTCTTCGCCGCCGAAGGACCAGCGGGCGACGCAGCAGGCGATGGCGCTCTTCCGCATCATCGTCGAGGAGGAGGGCCAGCACCTGCTCGGCTGGCGTCCGGTGCCGACGAACAACGCCTACGCTCGGCGCACACGCGCACTCGCCGCGAGCCCGACATGTACCACGTGTTCATCGGCCGCGGCGCCGACTTGCCCGACGACGATGACGTTCGAGCGCAAGCTCTACGTCATCCGCAAGCGGTTCGAGAACGCACATCGCGCGCTTCGGCATCCACGAGGCGGAGACGTTCTACTTCGCCGAGCCTCTCCTGCCGGACGCTCGTCTACAAGGGCATGCTGATGGCGACGCAGCTGCGGGAGTACTTCCCCGACCTCGAGCGACCCGCGGCATGATGAGCGCGCTCTGCATGTTCCACTCGCGGTTCAGCACGAACACGTTCCCCAGCTGGAAGCTGGCGCACCCCTACCGGATGATCTCCCACAACGGCGAGATCAACACGCTGCGCGGCAACATCAACTGGATGCGCGCGCGCGAGGCGCTGTTCGAGTCCCGACCTGATCCCGGACATCCAGCGCATCATCCCGATCATCGACGAGAAGGGCAGCGACACCGCCTGCTTCGACAACGCGCTCGAGCTGCTGGACGATGGCCGGCCGGCCCGATCCACCACGCGGTGATGATGATGATCCCGGAGCCCTGGGACGGCCACGAGTCGATGAGCCAGGAGAAGAAGGACTTCTACAGCTACCACAGCTGCCTGATGGAGCCGTGGGACGGCCCGGCCTCGATCGCCTTCACGGACGGCCACACGATCGGCGCCGTGCTGGACCGCAACGGCCTGCGCCCGTCCCGCTACTACGTGACGAAGGACGACTACGTGATCATGGCGTCGGAGGTCGGCGTGCTGCCGATCGAGCCGGAGAACGTGCTGCACAAGGGCCGCCTGCAGCCGGGGCGCATGTTCCTCGTCAGCCTCGACGAAGGCCGGATCATCGACGACGACCGAGCTCAAGCACACAGATGGCTTCCGCGAAGCCGTACGGCGAGTGGCTCACGGAGAACATGCAGCACGTTCGACGAGCCTGCCCGACGCCGAGCCGCGCATCGCACCTGGAGCGGCGACGAGCTCGCTCGAGCAGCAGATGGCGTTCGGCTACACCGTCGAGGACCTGAAGTACATCCTCGGCCCGATGTCGCGCGAACGGCGAAGAGGCCATCGGCTCGATGGGCACGGACACGCCGCTGGCGGTGCTCTCCGACAAGCCGCAGCCGCTATACAACTACTTCAAGCAGCTCTTCGCGCAGGTCACGAACCCGCCGCTGGACGCGATCCGCGAGGAGATCGTGACCTCGGTGAAGACGATGATCGGGCCCGAGGGCAACCTGCTCGACCCGCAGCCCGAGAACGCTCGGATGATCGAGATCAAGATCGCCGTTCCTCGACAACGACGCAACTGGCCAAGTTGAAGGCGCTGGCGGACGACCCGGCACGACCTGCGCTCGGTCGTGCTGCCGATGACTCTTCCGGGTCAGACGGCCCGGAGGCGCTCGAGGACGCGATGCACGAGCTGTTCGCGCGAGGCCGACGAGGCGATCGACGCACGGCGTCGACGATCCTCATCCTCTCCGACCGCGGCGTCGACGCGAGCACGCGCCGATCCCGGCGCTGCTGGCCATCGCCGGCCTGCACAACCACCTCGTCCGCGAGCGGAAGCGCACGCAGGTCGGGCTGGTGCTGGAGACGGCCGACGCACGCGAGGCGCACCACTTCGCGCTGCTGATCGGCTACGGCGCCGGGGCGATCAACCCGTACCTGGCGCTCGACACGCTGCGACCAGATGCGTGGACGAAGGCGCTGCTCGAGAAGCCGGCATCGCCTACGAAGAAGCCGTCGACGCACTACCTGAAGGCGATCAAGAAGGGCGTCGTCAAGATCATGTCCAAGATGGGCATCTCGACGATCCAGAGCTACCGCGGCGCGCAGATCTTCGAGGCGATCGGCCTGGCGCCCGGACTTCATCGACAAGTACTTCACGAACACGGCCTCGCGCATCGGCGGCATCGGCATCGAGGAGATCGCGCTCGACACGCTGTACGCACCACAAGCGCGCGTTCCCGGAGCGCGACGGCGGGCTGAAGGAGCTGCTCTGGGGCGGCCAGTACCAGTGGCGCCGCGACGGCGAGTTCCACCTCTTCAACCCGGAGACGGTCTTCCGCCTGCAGCACGCGACGCGCACCGGCCAGCATCGAGATCTTCAAGCAGTACACGCAGCATGGTGGACGACCAGAGCCGAGCGCCTGTGCACGCTGCGCGGCCTCTTCGAGATCAAGTCCGACCGCGAGCCCGATCCCGATCGACGAAGTGGAGCCGGTCGGAGAGCGATGTTCAAGCGCTTCGCCACCGGCGCGATGAGCTTCGGCTCGATCAGCGCGGAGGCGCACGAGACGCTGGCGATCGCGATGAACCGCATCGGCGGCAAGAGCAACACCGGCGAGGGCGGCGAGGACCGCCGCCGCTTCACCCCTGACGCGAACGGCGACCTCCGCCGCAGCGCGATCAAGCAGGTGGCCTCCGGCCGCTTCGGCGTGACCAGCGAGTACCTGGTGAACGCCGACGAGCTGCAGATCAAGATGGCGCAGGGCGCCAAGCCCGGCGAGGGCGGCCAGCTGCCCGGGCACAAGGTCTACCCCTGGATCGCCGCAGGTGCGCTACTCCACGCCGGGCGTCGGCCTGATCAGCCCACCGCCGCACCACGACATCTACTCGATCGAAGACCTGGCGCAGCTCATCCACGACCTCAAGAACTCGAACCCGCGGGCGCGCATCAGCGTGAAGCTGGTCGCCGAGGTCGGCGTCGGCACCGTCGCGGCGGGCGTCGCGAAGGCGAAGTCGGACGTGGTGCTGATCAGCGGCCACGACGGCGGCACGGGCGCCAGCCCGCTGACCTCGATCAAGCACGCCGGCATCCCCTGGGAGCTCGGGCCTGGCCGAGACGCAGCAGACGCTGGTGCTGAACAACCTGCGCGACCGCATCGTCGTCCAGACGGACGGCCAGATGAAGACCGGCCGCGACGTGGTCATCGGCGCGCTGCTGGGCGCGGAGGAGTTCGGCTTCGCGACGGCGCCGCTGGTGGTGCTGGGCTGCATCATGATGCGCGTCTGTCACCTCGACACCTGCCCCGTCGGCATCGCCACGCAGAACCCGAAGCTGCGCGAGAAGTTCGACGGGCAGGCCGAGCACGTCGTCAACTTCTTCCGCTTCATCGCCGAGGAGAGTGCGCGAGTACCTGGCGCAGATGGGCTACCGCAGCATCGACGAGATCATCGGCCGCAGCGACCTGCTGGACATGCGCCGCGCCATCGAGCACTACAAGGCGCAGCGGCCTGGACTTCTCGGCGATCTTCTACCGGCCGGAGCGTGCCCGACGACTGGGCGACACACTGCGTCACGACGCAGGACCACGGCCTCGACAAGGCGCTCGACCAGGAGCTGCTGCCGCTGGCCGCGCCGGCGCTCGAGCGCGGCGAGAAGGTCGACGATCGAGCTGCCGATCCAGCAACGTGAACCGCACCGTCGGCACGATCCTCGGCAGCGAGCTGACCCGCAAGTACGGCTTCGACGGCCTGCCGGACGACACGATCACCATCAGCTTCAAGGGCTCGGCCGGGCAGAGCTTCGGCGCCTTCGTCCCGCGCGGCATCACGCTGTGGCTGGAAGGCGACTCGAACGACTACACCGGCAAGGGCCTCTCCGGCGGCAAGATGATCATCTACCCGCCGAAGGACGCGACCTTCGTGCCGGAGGAGAACATCCTGATCGGCAACGTGGCGCTCTACGGCGCGACCAGCGGCATGCCTCTTCGCGCGCGGCGTCGCCGGCGAGCGCTTCTGCGTCCGCAACTCCGGCGCGATGGCCGTCGTCGAAGGCATCGGTGACCACGGCTGCGAGTACATGACCGGCGGCCGCGTCGTGGTCATCGGTCAGACGGGGCGCAACTTCGCCGCCGGGCATGAGCGGCGGCATCGCCTACGTGTACGACCCCGACGGCGACTTCCACATCCGCTGCAACAAGGAGATGGTCGACCTCGAGACGCTGGACGACGCCGAGGACATCGACCTCGTCCGACGGCCTGCTCGAACGCCACCGCGAGTACACCGGCAGCACCGTGGCCGACGGCCTGCTCAGCCGAGTGGCCGGCGGTCGCCGCGAAGTTCGTGAAGGTGATGCCGCGCGACTACAAGCGCGTGCTCATGGAGCAGCTCGAAGCGGCGACGACGCGATGTCGATGGCCGCGCCGGGACAGACGCGAACGGCAAGAAGGCCAACGGCAAGAAGGCGAACGGCGCCAGGACGGCGACGAAGACGAAGACCAAGCGTGGGTAAACCCACCGGCTTCATGGAGTTCGCGCGGGAGACGCCGACGCGGCGCCCGATCGAGCGAGCGCGTCCACGACTGGCTGGAGGTCTACGAGCGACTTCCCGATCGAGACCCTGCAGCGACCAGGCGGCGCGCTGCATGGACTGCGGCATCCCGTTCTGCCACCAGGGCTGCCCGCTCGGGAACATCATCCCGGACTGGAACGACCTCGTGTACCAGGACCAGTGGCGCGAGGCGATCGAGCGGCTGCACGCGACGAACAACTTCCCGGAGTTCACCGGGCGGCTCTGCCCGGCGCCCTGCGAGGCCGCCTGCGTGCTCGGCATCAACAACGACCCGGTGACGATCAAGCAGGTCGAGCTGACGATCATCGAGCACGCGTGGAAGGAGGGCTGGATCGAGGCCGGAGCCAGCCGGAGCAGATGACCGGCAAGCGCGTCGCGGTGATCGGCTCCGGGCCGGCCGGGATGGCGGCGGCGCAGCAACTGGCGCGCGCCGGCCACGCCGTCACGCTCTACGAGCGCGACGACCGCATCGGCGGCCTGCTGCGCTACGGCATCCCGGACTTCAAGATGGAGAAGTGGGTCATCGACCGGCGCCTGGAGCAGATGGAGGCCGAAGGCGTCGACGTTCAAGCCGGGCGTCAACGTCGGCATGGACATCGACGCGCGCGACGCTGCTGAACGGAGTACGACGCGGTCTGCCTGACCGGCGGCGCGACCCAGCCCCGCGACCTCGAGGTGCCCGGCCGCGAGCTGAAGGGCACCTACTTCGCGATGGAGTTCCTGCCGCTGCAGAACCAGCGCAACGCCGGCGACGAGATCCCGGACGAGCAGTTCATCTCGGCGAAGGGCAAGCGGGTGATCATCCTCGGCGGCGGCGACACCGGCGCGGACTGCCTGGGCACCGTGCACCGCCAGGGCGCGAAGTCCGTGATGCCAGTATGGAGCTCCTGCCGCGGCCGCCGGAGCACCGCGCTCGCAGACGACCCCTGGCCGACGTACCCGAACATCTACCGCGTCTCCTCGGCGCACGAAGAGGGCGGCGAGCGCGACTACTCGCATCTCGACGAAGTAGCCTCTCCGGCGAGAACGGCGTGCTCAAGAAGCTGCACGGCGTACCGCGTCGAGTTCGTGCCGGAGAACGGCCGCATGGCGATGAAGGAGGTCCCCGGCAGCGAGTTCGAGGAGGACGTGGACCTGCTTCTGCTGGCGATGGGCTTCCTCGGCCCCGAGCGCTACATGCTGGAGCAGCTCGGCGTCGAGCTGAACGAGCGCGGCAACGTGAAGGCCGACGCAGAACAAGATGACGAGCGTCCCCGGCGTCTTCACCGCCGGCGACATGACCCGCGGCCAGTCGCTCATCGTCTGGGCGATCGTGGAGGGCCGCGCCGCCGCCCGCGGCATCGACCGCTA
The DNA here is from genome assembly GCA_963717065.1 of uncultured Chloroflexia bacterium. Classification (GTDB taxonomy): domain Bacteria; phylum Chloroflexota; class Dehalococcoidia; order SM23-28-2; family RBG-16-64-32; genus CAVQVC01. The sequence continues at coordinate 1,432,955 of CAVQVC010000001.1, forward strand.
CCTGATGGGCGAGACGGCGCTACCGGGGAATTAGCCGCCTACGCTATTATGGCAAGGCGCAGATCCCGGCCGATGCGCTGGGCGACCCCCGCTCAAATTCGCAGACGTATTGCCCGGGACGAAGGACAACGGACCGAGTTCAAGGAGAGCTTTAGCCTAGAGAACAAGGTCATCGAGTCACTCTGCGCTTTCGCCAATTCGCGTGGGGGAATTGTGCTGGTTGGCGTGCGCAATGATAAGAGAATAATTGGCGTTTCTCTCGGCGCCAATACTCTCGAGAACTTTGCGAACAATGCTCGTCGGCATACCGCGCCAGCGTTATGCCCGGAGATAGCCGAGGTGGAAATAGATGGCCGGGTAGTGGTGGCGATCTCCGTAGAGTCGGTGGGCGAAGACGTTGTCTACTGTTTCAACACCCCGCTGATACGTTCGGGCAAGACGAATCAGCTAATGACGCCGGACCTGCAGAAGAAACGGCTCTTCCCGCGCTTCAAAGGAGAGAACCGGCCAAAGAAGACTCCCCATCGATCAGGGCCGATGCAGTCCGACTCATGGGAGCAACGGGAAGAACGCCGGAAGGAAGCCTACGTCGAAAATCGAGGACTTTTCTTGGTGCACACATGGCAGCCATCGCAAGAAGCTAATCAGGTTGCTGACATTATCGTTCGCATGCAGCAGCATTTCCCCAACCTCCCACTTCCGGACGACGTCGAGGCAGACCTGCCACTAGCAGATGGCAAGATCAAATCCGTCGAATACTATCTTGGCCCGAAGTTCTTCAGAACCACCGTGACGAAAGCCGACGCGGCCGATGGCTTTAAGTTGGAAGTGTCGGCCTACGGCCCGGTCCTGTGCCTCGCCGTCGTGAATTTTGATGACGGGCACGACCCAATCGAGCTTCGCCGCTACCTGGACTTCCAGTGAAGTGCTGACGCGCCGCAAGTGCAAATTTTCACGGATTGTGATAATTTGCACGCCCCTGTGATAATTTGCACTAGCGTGTGAAAATTTGCACGCGCATGGGGACGCATGCTGTGGTGCACCGCCTCCGGTTTGCCCCTCTCGCCGACGCACCCGTACAATCCGCCTTAGCCTTTCACCACCCACCCGGAGGTTGCCTGTGCCCCAGAAAGTCTCCATCGATGTGTTGCCGCAAGTCCGAGACGCTATCTACGACCTCGTGAGTGCCTACCCGAAGTCCAAGCGGTTCGGGAAATACGCGGACGTGCGGATCGAAGTGAGCGAGGGCAAGGTGGCGGTCGCGGAGAACGGGATGGACAAGTTCAGCGGCGAGGACTACGGGTTCGCGTTCGGCGTGCGGGTTCTCGCGGGCGAGCACATCGCTGCGCCCGGGGTACTTCGGCGAGCTGATCGGGACGGCCGACCTGCCGCGGCTGAACGAGCGGTTGCGCGAGGCGCTCGACCACGCGTACGAGCGCGCGGTCGCCAACGCCCGGGCGAAGACGGGCGCTCGGAGCCGCTTCGGGGCGCTCGGCAGACGCCCTCTACGACATGACACTGGCACCGATCGACGTCCGCCAGGACACCATCGACGCCGCAGTACGAAGAGGACCCGCGCGAGGTGCCGCTCGAGGACGCCATCGCAGTACGTCCGCGACGTCTCGCCGCGGGTGCAGGGCATCGACACCAGCGTCGCCTATCAACTACATCTCCGCGGGCACGCAGATCGAGCGCCAGCTCTTCGTCAGCAGCGAGGGCGCGAACATCCAGCAGACGTGGCGGTCACGCAGGGCACGTGCTTCGTGATCGCGCCAGGGCGACGGACGGCGTGCAGGAGCTGTACGACTTCACCGGCCACCAGCGCGGCTGGGAGCTGATCACCCACGGCATCGAGGAAGAGTTCATCCAGTTCCAGCACCTGATGGACTTCTCGCTGGAGCTGGCGCGGGACACGGTGGCGCTCTGCCGCCTGCAAGCCGCTGAAGGCTACGGACAAGGATGTCGTCGTCGTGACGGACCCGCACTACAACGCGCTCGTCTGCCACGAGGTCGTCGGCCACCCGACGGAACTGGACCGCGCGCTCAAGTTCGAGACGGGATACGCCGGCCGCTCCTGGTTCCTGCGCGACCTCAAGGACAACCAGCTCGGCAAGCGAGTGGGCTCGGACCTCGTGACCGCGTTCAGCGACCCGACGATCGACGGCGTTCGGCCACTACATGTACGACGACGAGGGGACGCCGGCGCGAGCGCATCTACCACTTCGACAAGGGCATCTTCAACGGCTTCTCGAACAGCCGCCAGACGGCGGCGATCACCAACGCCGAGCCGAACGGCCACTACAAGGCGACGGACGCCTCGTTCGTGCCGCTGATCCGGATGTCGAACACGGCGTTCGCGCCCGGCGACCGCGACCCGCACGACATCATCCGCGAGGTGAGCGACGGCTACTACGTCGTCGGCCACCGCATCCCGTCGATCGCGGAGTCGCGGGAGAACTTCCGGATCACGGCGATGAAGGTGTACGAGATCAAGAACGGCGAGATCGGCGAGATGTTCCGCGACGGCGGCCTGATGAGCGACACGCCGCGACTACTTCATGAACGTCGACGCCGTCGGCAACGACTTCCGGCTCTTCGCCATCCCCAACTGCGGCAAGGGCCAGCCGATGCAGACGAAGCGCATGTCCAACGGCGGCCCGACGATGCGCTCGCGGGCGCGGCTAACCGGCGGCACGTTGACGAGGCGATGCCACCTGGGACGACTACCGCGCGCCGGCATCCGACCGACGATCGAGCAGCTCGTTTACCTGTCGAACCTGATCGGGGCTGACCTGTCGCTTGTGCAGCCTGGGGGCGGGAATACATCGGTGAAGATCGATGAAGTCGACGCATTCGGGTGCTCTGTGCAGGCGCTGGTGGTGAAGGGCAGCGGAACCGACCTGCGAACCATTGGCCCAGCCGGGTTTACGCATCTGTACCTGGAGCGGCTGGCGCTGCTGAAACAGAAGGACTCGATCTCGGATGAGGAGATGATGTCCCTGATGCGCGGCTGTATGCTGGCGTCCGACCGCGACCCGCTGCCGAGCGTGGAGACGCCGCTGCACTCGCTGCTACCGGCGCGGTTCGTGGCGCACACGCACGACGTGCCGACGCTCTCGCTCACGGACACGCCTTCCGCCGAGGAGCACGTGCGGCGGGTGTTCGGGGATAGCGTGGCGTTCCTGGAGTACGTGCGGCCGGGGTTCCCGCTGGCGAAGCGACTGGCGCAGAAGTTCCCGGAGGGGCCGCCCGACGGCGCGAAGGCGCTCGTAATGGAGAAGCACGGCCTGGCGGCCTGGGGTGAGACGGCGAAGGAGTGCTGGGAGAACCTGCGAGGGGTGATCGGAAAGGCGGAGGCCTATGTGGCGGAGGCGACGAAGGGGAAGCGGGTGTTCGGTCCCGTAGCGGCGCCGGCACTTGACGAGGCGGAGCGGCGTGAACTGGCCGCTCGCGATCCTGCCCCGGGATTCGTGGCGAGTTGATACACGGCGGGTATCGGTGCGCTCTGCACCTCGACGATTCACCCGAGACGCTGGAAACGATCGCGGGCGAGCGCTTCGCTGAGGTGGCATCGCGTGGGGTGATGACGCCGGAGCACATCCTGCGCGCGGGCGTTCGGCCGTTGATCGTGGCGTTGGAATACGAACAAACGCCCGTAGAGGCGCAGCAACGCGAGGATGCCGATCCGATTACGGACGAGTACGGGGGCATTGCTGCGCCCCTACGCCTCGAAGACCAAGCGCGCGACGCGATCCAGGCACACCGCCGGGAATACGGCACCTACGCCGGCCGCCACGGCGTCACACCTATCCCCGATTTCCTGAAAACTATCGTCGTTCCCGGCTTGGGCATCGTCTACGCAGGGAAGGACCGGCGGAACGCGCTGATCGCCGCCGACTGCTACACGGCGACGATGCGGGTGATGGCGGGGGCGGAGGCCGTGGAGCGGTTCGAGTTCCTGTCGGAGGACGACGCCTTCGAGATGGAGTACTGGCCGCTGGAGCGGCGAAAGATCGAGGAGTCGGCGAAGGCGCGGAAGGACCTCGAGGGGAAGGTGGCGCTGATTATCGGTGCGGCATCCGGCATTGGCCGAGCGGCGGCGCTGAGCTTCGCCGAGGAGGGGGCGCACGTGTCCCTCGCTGACCTGAACGGCTCTGAAGCCGAGGCGCTGGCGACTCAGATCAACGCTCACAGGCCTGATCGAGCGGCGGGCACGGCACTGAACGCGTCGGATGGGGAGGCGCTTGCGTCGGTGGTGCAGGAGACGGTCCTGGCGTTCGGCGGGATCGACGTGCTCTTCTATTCGCCGGGTATCGCGCCGGAGCTTCACTCCGTGACTGAAATGCCCGACCAGGAGATCGAACGGCAGATGGCCGTACACTACCGCGGCGCAGTCGCCGCGACGCGGGAGGTGTCGCGCGTGATGCTGGCGCAGGGCGACGGGCGGGCGGCTGGTGTACAACGCCTCGAAGTCGGCGTTCGTCCCGGGCGAGGGCGCCGCGCCGTACGGGGCATCGAAGGCGGCTCTCGTGCATTACGTGCGCAACGTCGCGAAGGAACTGGGCCGCCACGAGATCACAGCGAACTACATCAACGCCGACGCCGTGGATACGCCGCTGTTCCGCAACCTTCTCAGTCAGCGGGCGAAGGCTGCTGGAATCAGCGAGGAGCAGATGCTCGATCGCTACGCCGAGCGAGGGGTCTTCGGGAAGGCGCTGGTGCCACCGGAGGCGGTGGCGGAGGCAGCGCTGTGGTTGGCCTCGGACCGCTCCGCGCACACGACGGGGTGCGTGATCACGGTCGGGGGCGGCGCGGAGGGCTTTCCGCGGTGAAGCAGGCGGAGGGGGCTGCCAATGGCAACTGATATGTTGGCACAGGAAGACATTAGGAGTTAGAAATGATCCCACTACCCCAACTCAAGAAGTCCGTTGAAGAAGGCCTCGCCTTCGTCCGATCGCAGGACGACGTCGAGGAGGCGGAGGTATTCGTCGCCTCGAACGGCATCCTGCTGACGCGGCTGAACTACACCTCGCACATCCCCTGCAACGGCGTGGAGGAGCCGAAGTCGATCGAGAACTACGGGATCGGCGTGCAGGTGGTGTTCCACGCGCATGGACGGCCAGCCGCGGAAGTCGGGTTCGGGTCGGAGACGTCGGACATCTCGCTGGACGGCGTGCGTTCGGCGCTGGACAAGGCGCGCAAGGGGGCGATCTCGACGACCCCGAGTTCACGACGCTGGCGCGGCCGACGGGCGAGAAGCGCACGCTGGACGACTACCACGACCCGAAGCTGATGGACATCGAAGGACGCTGACCTCGCCGACGCCGGGTGGCGCGTGGTGAACGGGGGGCTGCGCGTCTTCCAGACGTCGGAGTCACTCGGCAACCTCGTCGAGCGGCCGGAGAAGCTGCCGGAGCTGGGGCTGATCGTCAGCGGCGACGTGACGATCCTCCAGGAGCGGATCGCGATCGCCTCCTACGCGATGCCCGAGGTGCAGATCGGACGAGTCCAGCGCGATCATGTCGTTCATCACCTCGATGGTGGAGAAGGAGGAGTCGAAGGGCAGCGGGTTCGGGGCCTCGACGACGCTCTCCGGGTTCACGGAGGAGCCGGGGCGCGAGGCGGCGCAGAGCGCGATCGCCGGCATCGGCGGCGTGCGGCTGCCGACGGGCGACTACAAGGTCGTGTTCGGCCGCGAGGCCTCGATGGAGCTGCTGCACTACCTGATCATGCCGGGGCTGCAGACGCGGCATGTTCTACGCGGCAGGCCTCGCCGTTCATGGGCAAGCTGGGCCAGCAGGTGGCCTCGGAGAAGGTGACGATCATCGACGACGGCGCGGCGACGGGGACTCGTCGGCTCGAAGGGGATCACCTGCGAAGGGCTGCCGACGGGCCGCACGGAGCTGATCAAGGACGGGCGTGCTCGTCGGTCTGCTCTCCAACTACTACGAGTCGCAGCGCATCCAGAACGACCCGAAGGCGAAGGAGAAGCTCGGGGCCGACCCGGCGGACTGGAAGTCGGCGTTCGTGCCGCGAAACGGGTTCCGCTTCGCGCGCGGCGGCGGGCGCCATTTCGACGCGCAGCCGGGGATCCATCCCGACGAACGTGGTCGTGCCCGGGACGTCGGAGTCGACGGAGCAGATGTGCCCTTCGTGCGCAGACGGGATCTACATCGGGCGCATCTGGTACACGTACCCGGTGAACGGCCTGCGCGCGGGCGACTTCACCGGCACGGTCGTCGCCGACTCCTACGTGATCAAGGACGGGAAGCTCGCCGAGCCGATCAAGCCGAACACGCTGCGGATCAACGACAACATCCTCAACGTACTTATGGGTGTGACGGCGGTATCGAAGGAAGGCAAGCCGACGCTGGTCTGGGCGGCGGACGAGATCGTCTACGCGCCGGAGATCGCGGTGCAGAAGGTGCACATCGACGCGATCGGCGAGTACATGGACTCGCTCTAGGAAGCAGGAAGGAAGAGCGGAGGATGAAGCGGGGGGTTCTGCTCAGATTTGTTCTGTTCATCGCGCTGGGAGCGGCTGTTAGCGCTTGCAACGACTCGGACGAGCCAACGCCGACCGCGAAGCCGATCATTGAGGGGAACGCGGTCCAGATATTCCTTCGCGAGGCGCACAAGGTGGGGTGGTTCAACGACGGCGACCCTATTGAGCTTGAGTCCGAACCTTACGAGTTCGCAGGCGCCCTCGCAGAGGCTCAGAAGCTGGGCCTGGCGCTCTACCCCACGAGCGGGGAATCTCCACCCTACACCAATGGGCTCCCCGGCTGGCTGATCACGGCGCGCGGCGACTTCTTCGATGTCGCCGACGGTCAGCTACCCACGCCGGAGACGGCGCGGCGCCCGGCGGTAGCGGCGGCCTTCGTGGACCGCGAGGGACGTCTGACCTACGGGATGCGGTTCACGGACGTGGTGCCCTCGCCGACGACGGCGGGTTGACGCTCAGCGGCCCGTGGTCGACCGCAAATAGTCGTCGATGGCCACAGCCGCCTTCTTCGCGTCCGCGAGGGCGGTGACGACGAGGTCGGCGCCGCGGACGTTGTCGCCGGCGGCGAAGACGCCCGGGCGAGAGGTCGCGCCGTCTTCGTCGGTCTTAACGGTGCCCCAGTCGGTCGCTTCGAGGCCCGGGGTGGTCTGGTAGATCAGCCTCTCGACCTTGTAGCCGATGGCGATAACGACCGTCTCCGCCTCGATGTCGAACTCCGAGCCGAGGACGGGTACGGGCTTGCGGCGGCCGGTCTCGTCCGGCTCGCCCAGCTCGACGCGCTGGAAGCGGACGCCGGCGACGTGATCGTTGGCGTCGTTGGCGATGAAGCGCACCGGGATGCACTGCCAGTGGAACTGCACGCCCTCTTCTTTCGCGTGGCGTCGCTCCTCCTCGCGTCCGAGCATCTCGGCCTCCGTGCGGCGATAGACGCAGGTCACCTCGGCACACCCGAGGCGGACGGCTGAGCGCACACAGTCCATCGAGGTGTCGCCGCCGCCGATGACGATGACCCGGCTTCCTACTTCGAGCGGCTCCCTCATGTGGGCCGGCAGCTCTTCGGGCGGCAGGTTAGCGCGGACGAGGAAGTCGGTGGCCATGTAGACGCCGGGGAGGTCCTCGCTGGGCACGCCGAGCTTGTTGCCCTGCCCGGCGCCGTGCCCCAGGAAGACGGCGTCGTAACCGTCCTCGAAGAGGGCGTCGAGCGTTATGTCATATCCAATGCGGACGTTGTAGGTGAACTGAATACCCAGCTCGTGTAGATAGGCCATCTGGTCGTCGACGTGGCGCTTGTCCATCTTGAAGTTCGGGATACCGTAGCGGAGGACACCTCCGGGCGCGGGCCAGGCCTCGAAGACCTTGACGCCGTGCCCCAGCGCTGCGAGGTGCTCGGCGACGGCGAGCCCGGCCGGCCCGGCACCCACAACGGCGACGCGCTTGCCCGTCGGCGGAGCGATCTCTGGGATCGGGCGGCCGCCGTGGTCCCGCTCGTAGTCGGCGATGAACGCCTCGAGGCGGCCGATGGCGACTGGGATGTTTTTCTTGCCGACGACGCAGTGGCCCTCGCAGAGGCTCTCCTGAGGACAGAGGCGGCCGCACATGTCGGGGGATGGGTTCGTGGCGCGGAAGATGTCGGCCGCGCCTTGGACGTCGCCGTCCTCGAGCTTCAGGAAGGCGCCCGGTATGTCGTTGTGGAGGGGACAGGCGACCTGGCAGGGGGCGGCGGGACACTGAATGCAGCGGAACGCCTCGATCTTCGCCGCGGGCAGGTCGTAGCCTTCGTAAACTTCGAGCCAGTTGTGGACGCGCTCAGCCGGCTGCTGCTTGGGCACCGGCTGGTGCGGCACCTGCATGCGCGCCTTGCGATCGATGGATTTGATTTCGGCGGGGTTGGTGAGAGGCATAGCCATATCTATTGTAGACGGGTTGAGCGAGGGGTTTGATACGAGTGTGGCGTACAGCGAAACGCGGCGGCGCCGGGGCGCAAGCGACATTCTGAACTACTCGGTAGGTGGCCTCATCTTGCGCTGGTACGAGCCAATCGTCGTCACGCTGGAAATTCGACCGTCCTTGGTGTACGTATATACATGCCCGATTTGTGGAACTTCAATCGGCCAACGGAACGCCCGCAGCGCCTCCTTGGCTAGGGACCGTACGTTCTCCCATTCCCCAGCAGTCCGGAGCGCTTCTTCGGTCCAAAACGGCTTGGGGCCACTCATATCTTCTAGCGCAGCGTCGACACTATTGAGCGCTCGAGTCTGCTTTGGGGTTAGCGGAAACCTTCCAGAGCGGTTCATACCAAACACGTCGTCGAAGTTCAACGCCAACTCGTCTGCCTTGTTCGTGCCGTCCGGTTCGAGCGTCAGCTGCACCTCCGCCGGCATCGCCAGCGCCTGGAGCATCTCTTGAAGGCGCACAAAGTAGTATTCCTTCTGCTGCTCCTCGCTCGGCGTTGGCACTTCTTGGTTCCGTATCGTTCGGGCGATCAGGCTCCGCCGTGCAGTTCGCGCTGGCGGTCGCGCTCCGCGCCGACCTGCTCGGCGGAGCGGCCGTAGATGTGCATCACAGGCCAGCCTTCGAGGCCCGCGTACGTCTCGATCTGCGAGCGGTGGTGCACTTCGTGCTCGAGGCACATCATCAAGATACGCCAGCCGGCGAGCGTGCCATCGGTGTCGATCATCTGGATACGGCGGGCGAGCCAGTCGCGCGGAGTACCTTCGAGGCGCCGGCGGAACTCCGCCATCGAGTCCTCAAGGCAAGGTACCCAGTCTTCCTTCGAGCGGATCTCGGTCACCGGGCCGTCGAAGATCCAGCCTTCGTCGCGATAGGCGCGCGAGAAGTAGAGACGCGCACCCGCCATGTGGGCGACGAGGGCGGCGATGTCCCAGGCGTTCTCGCCGTCGCCGGCCTTGGGCTTGAAAGCGGCGGCCTCGGGCGGGAGCGCGGAGATGTCGCGGACGGAGCGGCGGTGGGCGCCCTCGAAGTAGCGGAGGAAGGTGTCGATGTCGGTGAACATGGCAACCACTATTCTACGCCGAGTGACGGCGATTTGCTCCGTTCACCCTGAGAAGATCGAAGGGCGATGATGACGCCAGCGCACCTGAGGAGTGAGGGCGATGCGCCCAGCATGCCGCAAACTCGTTCTACGTCCTACCTCCTGCGGATGCTCGATGGCAACCGGTGATGATGTGGCGCTCGCGACGGGCACCGCGATGACGGTTAACACGATGAAATATCTGCCTGCCTGACAAACGTCAACCCCGGTGAACGGTTCGTAATATCCCGTGATGCGAACCCTCTCTCCTTCGACAAGGCCCAGGATGTTACCAGCTAGCGGCCACGCACCTTGTCCGTCGTCAGTTTTCAACCCCCAACAACCCTCAACCTCCGTCGTCAGTACCCCTTCGAACTCGAGGACGGGGCCAGGTGTGGCGGTTGTCGTAGCAAAGGGCGTACTGGTCGCGGTGGCAGTCGGGGTCGAGGGCATCGGCGACGCCGACGGAGTTGCCTGAAAAAGCGGCGCTGAGCTGATGCCCGACGATTGGCTCACGGCAGATCCTGTGCAGCAAGACTGAGCATTCCTACGGTTAGAACCAAGAAGAATGCACGTGGCAAATGCGTAGTCACTCCCGAACGTCCTCGACACACGAATTATCCTCCGGCCGCGCTTGGCGGCGGGGTTTGAAGTCCGCCCTTATGCGGCCGCCCGTCAGCACCACGGTCTGCCAGAGCAATCCGCGGTGCGGCGCGAACACGAACGCCAGCGCGAACAGCGCCGTCGCCGTGAGCACGATCGAGGCGCTGGCGGAGAGGTCGGCGTGCCAGGCGAGGTACAGGCCGAGGAGAGACGAGAGGGCGCCGATGGCGGCGCCGAGGAGCATGATCGCGGGCAGGCTACGCACGAGGAGCTGGGCGGTGGCGGCGGGCGTGATCAGCAGCGCGACGACGAGGATGACGCCGATCGTCTGGATGGCGATGACGGTGGTGAGGGCGACGAGGGCGAGGAGCGCGTACTGGAAGAGGGCGACGGGGAGGCCGGCGGCGGCGGCCATCGCCGGGTCGTAGTTGGTGAAGAGCAGCTCCTTGTAGAAGACCGCGACGAAGAGGAGGACAGCGCCGCCGATGGCGGCGGTGAGGTAGACGTCGTCCCAGGTGACGGCGAGGACGTTGCCGAAGACGAAGGCGAAGAGGTCGCCGGTGTAGTTGTCTTCTTTGCTGATGACGGCGAGGCCGAGCGCGAAAGCCGCGACGAAGAGGATGCCGATGGCGGTGTCGTACTTGATGAGGCCTCGGCGGCCGATGAAGCCGATGAGGAGCGCCGTGAGCGAGCGCGGCGATGGCGCCGCCGAGGTAGAGGCTGCCGCCGAGGGCGAAGGCGATGGCGACGCCGCCGAAGCTGGCGTGGGGAAGGGCGTCGCTGATGAACGCCATGCCCTTGAGGATGACGTAGCTGCCGACGACGGCGGCGACGATGGAGACGATGACGGAAGCGATGAGGGCGCGGCGCATGAATTCGAGCTGCCAGGGGTCGGTGAAGAAGTCGAGATCTCGTTCACCGGCAACCTGCCGCCGCTCATCCTGAGGCTTTCGTAGGCCGGTCCTGAGGAACGAAGGGATGAGCGGACTGCGGACGGCTTGATTGTTGCGGGGGTGCGGGCATTCATGGGCCGATGATCGTGGTGCCCTGAGGGAGGACGAAGAGGTGGCGCTGGAAGGCGTTGCTCAGGTGCTCTTCCGTGAAGACGTCGGCGGGGCGGCCGAAGGCGACGACGCTGCGGTTGAGCAGGACAGCATGGTCGAAGTCAGCGGCGACGCAGGAGAGGTCGTGGGTGGCGACGAAGAGGGTCTTGCCCTCGGTGCGCAGCTCCTCGAGGAGGCGGAGGAGGTCGTGCTGGGCCGTGGCGTCGAGGCCGGCCAGGGGCTCGTCCAGCAGCAGCAGGTCAGCCTCCTGGGCCAGGGCTCGGGCGATGAGGGCGCGCCGCTGCTCGCCGCCGGAGAGCTCGCCGATCCGCCGTTGCGCTAGCGCGCTTAGGCGGACGCGTTCGAGGGCGGCCATCGCGATCTCGCGGTCGCGTCTGCCGGGGCGCCGGACGAGGCCGAGCTTGCCGTAGCGGCCCATCAGGACAACATCGAAGACAGTGACCGGAAACGACCAGTCGACGAGTTCGGTCTGCGGCGTGTAGCCGACATCGCCGTGGCCGGGGCGCTCGTGGTGAGCGAAGATCAGCACCTCTCCGGACCAGGGCTTGTGCAGGCCGAGCATCACCTTCAGCAGCGTCGACTTGCCGCTGCCGTTGGGGCCGACGAGGCCGGCGAGGCAGCCGCGCTCGATCGTGAACGACACGCCGTCGAGGGCGGTGTGGCCGCCGTACCCGGCTGAGAGATCCCGAACGTCTACAGCGCAGTCCCGGTGCTCGACGTGGGCGTGGTCACCGTTTCCGGGCGTGATACCGCCGCTCATTCCTTCGATACCCCAGGATGAGCGGATCGGGGGGTGATTGCGGTGCAGAGCGTTGGCCCCGCCACCCCAGATGCTTCGTTCCTCAGCATGACATTAGGCGCCTCCGAGGCAGCGGGCGAGTTCGTCAGCGTTGAAGCGCATCATCTCGATGTATGTCGAGACTTTGTCGTCGAGCGAGTCGCTGTAAAGGGTGCAGACCTGGACCCCGACGTCGGCGGCTGCTTGTTCCAGGATGTGGCTCTCCTCGCCGATCTGGGGCTCAGTGAAGACTGCCGGAACGGCCTGGCCCTCGATCACAGCGGCGATATCGGCGATGTCCTGCGGGCTGGGGTCGCCGCCGGGGGATTCGGCAACGAACTCGGTGACCTCAAGGCCGAAGGCATCGGCGAAGTAGCCGAAAGCGTCGTGGGTGGTGACGAGCTTCCGGAAGTCCGGCGGGATTGTATCGACGTTTTCCGAGACATAGCCACTGATTTCTTCGACCTCCTGGGCATAGCGGTCGTAGTTGGCTGCGTATGCTGACGCGCCGTCCGGATCCACGTCGGAAAGGCTGTCGCGCATGGTTGCGATGAAGAGGAGCGCGTTCTCGGGGTTCATCCACATGTGGGGATCGATTCCTTCGCCTTGCTCCGCTTCGGCCCCGCCCTCACCTTCCTCCTCGCCACCCGCGCGGGTTGTGGCACCCGCATCGCGGGCTTCCTCGGCCAAAAGGACCAGCGGAGCGCTGTCGGGAAGGTTTGGTTCGATGATCTTGATGATCGATGGTTCGAGATTGAATCCGTTCGCGAAGGCGATGTCCGCCTGTGTCACCTTCTCGACATCGCGGGGAGAGGCCTCGAAGGTGTGTGGGTCGGCACCCAGCGGCAGTATTGAGGTAACTTCGACGCGGTCGCCGCCAACGTTGCGAACGAAGTCGGCGAAGAGCGGGAGCGTGGTGACGACCTGGATCTTGCCGTCCGAGCCCTCGGCAGAACCGTTGTCGTCGCCGCAGGCGGTGAGGAGGAGGAGACCGGGAGGATCACGGCGGAGAACCAGACGAAACGGAGACTTCGGTGCCTCCGCAGCGGTTGAGCAACCGCCCGATGCTGTCTCGATTTCACGCTGGGACTCCTGCGTTCACCTTCGCGCGGCAGGTCGCGCAACGGCCGTAAAGCTCGAGCCAGTGGCCTTCGATCTCGAAGCCGGAGGTGGCGCTGAGGTCGCGCATGAAGTCGGTGATGGCGCACTGGTCGAGGTCCTCGATCGCGCCGCAGTCGGTGCATACGAGGTGGTGGTGGTGGCCCCGTTGCGAGAGGCGGTAGTGCAGGCTGCCGTCTTCGAGGAGGACGCGGCAGACAACGCCGAGGTCCGTCAGGAGGCGTATCGTCCGGAAGACGGTGGCGCGGCCGGCGCCGCGGCAGCGCCGCAGCAGGCCTTCGACGGTGAAGTGGTCGCGCTGCGTGAGAATCGCGGCGATAACGGCGCGTCGGGATGGGGTGACGCGATGACCCCGGGCTTCTAGCTGGAGAGTTACGGATTCAAGTTCGGACATTTGTGATACCTCGTCTCACTGAGACAAAGTATCAGTTGCTAGTCCGGGTTGTCAAGTGGTTATCAAAGGGACGCGCCGCGCGAGCGCTAGTTGCCGCCGAGGAGCTTGGCGAAGATCAGCCAGATTCCCGTTGGCTTCGAGCTTCCGGGATACTTTTCCCGGCTGACGCCAACGCCCGTGGGAGGCCCTTCGAGAGTGACAGGCTGTACGAGGAAGTGGCAATCGCCATCCCTCGACTCAAACGTGCCGACAGAAACTGTCTCGTCCGCGGTCTGGTACCAGGCCTGGAAGACCTCGTCGTCGGCCAGCTGCGGTAGATTGCGGCAGAAGAGGACGCCGAGCCCCTCGCTGCTGCTCCAGCGATACTCGCCGGCGGGCGGGTCCGTCGTCGCGGGCTGAGTGCGGCCCGGCGCGGCCATCGAAGTGGTCATGACATCCGATGCTGTGGCGACTCTGACGATGTCGCCGATGGACTCGTCGGTTGCGACGACCTGAGCCTCGAGCTGATCATTCTCGCCCTGGAGGTCGTTGACTTCAGTCTGGGTAAAGACCGCGAAGACGAGGACGGCGGCGGCAGCCGTCCCGAACGTCGCCGTGGCGGCGGGCCAGCCCACCTTGAGGTTCGCGAACCAGGCGGAGAGCGAAGCGACAGCGCCCTTGTTGGAATCGCGCTGCGCGCTCGCCATGATCTTCTCGCCCAGCCGCTCGGGCGCCGGCGTTATCGGCATGGACAGCGGCAAGAGGGCAGCCGTGCGTTGCGCGGCCTGGAGTTCCTCCCAGCAGCCGACGCAGTCCGCCACATGCTCTTCGATCGCCTTCGCCTCGTCTTCGCTGACGGCGCCAAGGGCGTAGGCGTCGAGTAATTCTTTAACCTGCTCGCAGTCCAACTATCGTCCTTCCCATTTCAATTCCGGTGTGAGTGCCGTGCGCAGCTTCTGCATTCCAAGACGGATACGCGTCTTGACTGTTCCAAGAGGCTGCGACAGGCGGTCGGATATTTCTTGTTGCGTGAGGCCTCCGAAGTAGGCCATCTGAATGACCAGGCGTTGCTCCTCCGGCAGGTCCGCCATTGCCGTGAGGATCAGGCGCCGCTGATCCGAAAGCTCCGCCGTGAGTGCGGGGTCGTTGGTCTCGGCGGCCGGGATATCCCACTCCTGCTCTTCCGGCGAAGCTGTCTCGTGCCGGAAGCGGCGGTTTCGTGAACGGACTTCGTCGACGGCCCGGTTGCGGGTGACGGACGTAAGCCAGGTCACGAAACGGCCGCGCTGCGGCGTGAAACTGTCCGGCTTTCGCCAGATCCTGAGGAAAATCTCCTGTACCATATCCTCCGCTATATGCGTGTCCCGCACGACCCGCAGGCACGTGGAGTAGACCAGGTTGCCGTAGCGCTCGTAGAGCGTGCGGAACGCCTCCAGGTCCCGATGGAAGAGTCTCTGCATGAGCTCATCGTCATCGAGGCTCCTGTAAAGTGCCTCCTGGTTGGATACGTCTGCCATATAGTCTCAGATTCGTGGGTTGTCGCGCGGCGTGAGCCTTATTCTACAGAGGCAAGACACATGGCACCACGAAAACGTAGTATGTTGTGGGGGTAGGAGGGTTTCTTGCACCGACCACGCCCCGGGTTCTTCCTGGCGTTCCTGCTTGTTCTGGTCCTGTCGCTCGCCCTGGCCGCCTGCGGCGGCGACGACAACAGCGCCGCGACTTCCACACCCGCCCCAAGCGGCAGCTCGAATCGTGACGCCACACCACCGCCCAGCGACACCGTCGACCTGGTGAAAGAGCTAAGCCCCTCCGTCGTCCATGTCGGCACCGGAGAGGGCGTAGGGACCGGATTCATCATCGATGAAGACGGTCACATCGTCACGAACAATCACGTGGTCACGAACGGGGGCCTGGAGCCCGCGCAGAACATCACCGTTACCCTCAGCGATGGCCGCGCGCTCCCGGTTGAGATCGTCGGACGAGATCCCCGCACCGACATCGCCGTGCTCCGGATAAACGCCGACAACCTGACACCGGCTACCTTAGGCAATTCCTCCGACCTCCAGGTCGGCCAAGATGTCGTGGCCATGGGGAACGCGCTCGACCTGCCCGGAGGGCCAACGGTGACCAAAGGTGTCGTGAGCGCCCTGTTCCGCGTGATCGAAGAGGAGGACACGAGCATCCCGGACGCAATCCAGACGGACGCCGCGATCAACCCCGGAAACTCGGGAGGGCCGCTGGTCCTGATGAACGGCGCCGTCATCGGTATCACAACGGCGGTCATCCGCGGAAACGCGGAAGGAATCGGACTGGCGATTTCAATTGACCTGGCAAAGCCCATCGTTGAAGAGTTGATCGCCAACGGAGAGATCGACCGCGGGTTCCTCGGCGTCAACATCGCCCCCTTGAGTTCGCAGGCAGCAGTGAACTGCGGAGTTGAAGAGGTTTCGGGAGTCCTGATTGCTGGAGTCAGCTCAGGAAGTCCCGCCGACGACGCCGGGCTTCAGCAGTGTGATGTCATCATCGAGCTCGGTGGTGACGAAATTGCGAACGCGGGCAACCTGTTCCAGGCGCTCACCAAGAACAAGCCGGGGCAGACCGTGGAGGTCACCTACATACGCGACGGCAATGAAGAAACTGCAAGCGTTACTCTGGCTTCGGCGAACGCCGCACAATAGGCGACAATGCGCGCCCGAAGACGAAGGAAGTAGCGACAAACGAATCGAAATGCTGTAGGATTACCATCGGATAACTTAGCAAGCGCTTATGCCCCCGAGATTAGGAGTTATGTCCACTTACGTCGACGCCCTCAACCGTTCAATTGCCCTCGAGCAGCCGCCCCGGCGAATCGTATCGCTGGTGCCCAGTATCACAGAAGCACTGTTCACGTTTGGTCTCCGCGATGAGATAGCCGGCGTGACGCAGTTCTGCTCCGAGCCCGCCTCGCAGGTGGCTGAGAAGCCCAAAGTCGGCGGCACGAAGACGCTGGACGTCCGGTCTGTTCTCGACCTCGAGCCGGACCTCGTGATCGCCAACGCCGAGGAGAACCGGCAGGAAGACATCCGCCAGCTCTTGGCCGCGGGTCAGCGTGTATTTGTAACGTTCCCGCGGACGGTGCCTGCGGCTATCTCGATGCTGCGGCAGATTTCGCAGATGACAGGGACAGCCGAGGCCGCCGAGCCGATCCTGGAAGACGCCGAACAGGCGCTGGCGCAGGTGAAGGCGGCGAATGCCCACCGGCCGCGCCTGCGGGTGTTCTGCCCGATCTGGCGCCGGCCCTGGATGACCGTCGGCTCGAACACTTACATGCACGATTTCATGGCCAGTTGCGGCGGCTTCAACATCTTTTCCGAGCGCCACGAGCGCTACCCGAAGTCGGAGCTTGACGACGTCGCGCGGCGGGCACCCCAGGTGATCCTGCTACCGGATGAGCCCTACCCGTTCACAACCAAGCATGTCCCCGAACTCATGGAATACCGATACGTCCCTGCGGTACGCGAAAATCGTATCTATCTACTGGAAGGGAAGCATCTGTGCTGGTACGGACCGCGAATAGCGAAGAGTCTCCGCTACGTGCAGAAGCTTCTGTGGGGCGAGGAGCCTGTAGCCGCCCCGGAGTGATGAACGGCATGTAGGCCGGAAAACTTGAGACGCTACCTGAGCGGATGTATTCTGAATACAGAGCGCGTTAGTGTCGTGCTCTGAGGTGTAACTCAACTGATGAACAATTTGAAGACGGTGTTCCTGCTCGTGCTGCTGTCCGGGCTGTTCATGCTCATTGGATACATGCTGGGCGGAGAAGCCGGGCTGATATTGGCGTTCGGCTTCGCCCTCGTGATGAACATTGGCTCGTACTGGTTCTCGGACAAGCTGGCGTTGCGAATGACGGGCGCGCGGGAAGTCTCGCCGGAACAGGAGCCACGCTTGCACAGCATCGTGGAGCAGGTGTCCGTGCTGGCGGGCCTGCATAAGCCCCGGGTGTACGTCATGCAGACCGACGCGCCGAACGCCTTCGCGACCGGGCGCAACGCCAAGCACGCAGCCGTTGCCGCCACGACAGGGATCATGCGGATCCTGGACGACCGCGAGTTGACGGCGGTGTTGGGGCATGAGCTTGGACACATCCGGAACAAGGACATACTGGTCAACGCTATTGTCGCTACCGTCGCCTCCGCGATCATGTTCCTGGCGATGATGGGTCGCTGGGCGATGATTTTCGGCGGTGGCCGTAATCGCGAAGGCGGCATCATCGGCCTGGTCGCAATGCTGGCGACGGTAATCCTCGCGCCGATAGCAGCCACGGCCATCCGCTTCGCAATCTCGCGGCAGCGTGAGTACGGCGCGGACATGACGGGGGCGGAGATCACCCACTCACCAATGCAGCTGGCGAGCGCCCTCCAGAAGCTGGAAGACTACTCGAAGGCCCGGCCGATGCAGGTGAACCCAGCAGTATCGCACCTGTTCATCGTGAACCCGCTAGGGAAGGTTGACTTCGCCAGCCTGTTCAGCACGCACCCGCCGGTGCGGAACCGTATCGAACGGCTCGAAGAGTACGCGAAGAAGAGCGGCAACTACGGATAGACCGTAGCGCCACCGATTCACCAAGCAGTCAAATGAGGCCGCCCGAAATGGGCGGCCTCTCACTTTTCGGCTCGCACCGCGTTTCCCATACCAGAGTGCGATATCGAGTCCTGTGTCTCCTGGCACTGTGCGCGGCTTTCGGACCCATCTTCGCTTGTTCAGGCGGTGATGATGAGTCCGAAACGGGCCCGCCGACAGTTGTGCAGGTCAACCTCCAGGACTACACCATCGTCCCGGACGTCGACCCGGTGCGCACTGGGAGGGTGGTGATGGAGATGCGCAACTCCGGGCCCCAGAAGTCGCACGACATGCTGATGGTGCGCAGCGACGCGAAGGCGGACGGCCTTCCGGTGCGGGAAGACGGCTCCGTTGAGCTGGACGATCTCGATGTCGTGGCGAAGGTTGGGACGCTGGAAATTGGCAAATCAGCCAGCGTCGACCTCGTCTTGGAGCCGGGGCGGTACATCCTCTTCTGCAATCTGGTGGACGACGCCGAGGACGGATCACCACAGGCGCACTACAAGCTCCGCATGCACTCCGTCCTGACCGCGGTATCGGTCACGAGCGGGCCCCAGGCGGCACCGTCCACGCCCTTCGTGCCGTGATACAATTCCGCCCGAACCGCGCTTGTACGCCGAAAGGAGCCATTGTGCGCATCGCCCTCCTTGTTGCCACTGCCTTACCGATACTTCTGCTCACCGCATGTGGCGACGAAGCCAAAAAGAGTACGGTCGAGGTCACGCTCTCGGAGTGGCAGGTCGCCGCCGACCCAGACTCGGTGCCGGAGGGCGACGTCACGTTCAACGTGGACAACGAGGGCGACGAGACGCACGAGCTTCTTGTCGTGCGCACCGACTTCGATCCGGCCGAGCTGCCGACAAAAGACAACGGTTCTGTGGACGAGGGCGCGGACGGGATCGACGTCGTCGGTGAGACCGATGACATTGACTCTGGAGACGATGACAGCCGAATTTTCGAACTGGATGCGGGCAATTACGTCCTGATGTGCAACCTGGTAGAGGATGGTGAATCGCACTACCAGATGGGGATGCACACCTCATTCGAGGTGACGGCGGCGGATTAGGCTAGTCTACCCGGATGCAGGCAAGGAGGCCACCAACCGGGCTATCCGCTCCAGCAGTGAGCTGAGGGGAACACCTTCCTCGAACTCCCCGTCCGTCGCGTAGAGCACCGCAACCGGCACACCATCCAGGCTTGCGAAGAGCGGACGAAAACCGTATTCGGCCGCAAGGGTGTGTTCGAGCGCAAGGCCCGTCTGTAGCCCTACGCATCTCTTGCCGGCGAGGTGCCCCTGCGGCATCAGGTCGAAGAAGCACTTGAGGAGGCCCGTGTAGAGAGCGCGGTAGGTCGGCGTGGCTGCGACCACGAGGTCGGCAGCGCCGACGAATGCGATCGCATCATCTACCTCGGGTGATTGTGCGCGTGCCAGCAGCGCCTCTGCGGGCAGCCCGGCAAGGTCGATCAGCCGCGTCTCGCAGCCGCGATCCTCGAGAGCCCGCAGCATGACCTCAGCCAGCGTCTTCGACTTCGACGGCGAGCGCGGGCTACCGGAGATGGCGACGGCTTTCATTCTTCGTTCGGCCGTGGCTAGACGGCCACAGCCGCGGTCGTCCTGCCCGCGAAATGCGGCATCACGAACTTACCGAAGCGCTGGGCCTCCTCCAGGTGCGCGTAACCCGAGAGGATGAATGTGTCGATGCCTTCGTCCACGTATTCCTGGAGGCGCGCGGCGACGTTCTCGCCCGAGCCGACAAGGGCGGTGCCGACGCCAAGGCGCGCCTTGCCGATGCCGGCCCAGAGGTTGGGCGCCAGCCACTGGTCGTTGTTGGCGGCAACGAGCTGGCGCTGGCGCTTTTCGCCCTCGGAGTCGCCAGCAGCGTGGTGCTTGTCCATCATGTTCTGGAAGCTCTCCGGGATCTGGGAGATCAGCTCCTCAGCGGCCGCCTTCGCTTCGTCCTCCGTCTCGCGTACCACCACGTGCATGCGGAGGCCGAAGCGGAGGGTACGTCCGAGAGTGGAGGCGCGCTCGCGCATGTCGGCGATCCGTTCGCGGACCATCGGCACCGGCTCGCCCCAGAGGAGGTAGACATCGGTGTCCTCGGCGCCCACCTTCTTCGCCATCTCGGAGGCGCCGCCGAAGTACAACGGCGGGTAGGGCTGCTGGAATGGCTTCGGGAAGACGTTGCCGCCTTCGACCTTGTAGTACTTTCCTTCGTGGTCCCAGCGTCTGGGTTCGGTCCAGGCCTTGCGCACAACTTGCATGAACTCCTGTGTTCGCACGTAACGCTCGTCGTGGTCCGTGAAGTCGCCGTCGGCCGCTAGTTCTGCGGGGAAGCCGCCGGTGACGACGTTGATGAGGACGCGGCCGCGAGTGAGCTGGTCAAACGTGTTCGACATCTTGGCCGCAACAGTCGGCGCCACGAAACCGGGGCGCATGGCGACGAGGAACTTGAGGCGGTCTGTGCGCCCGGCAACGATGGCGGAAGACAGCCAAGCGTCGTGGCAGGTCGTTCCCACTGGAACGAGGGCGAAGGTAAAGCCGGCATCCTCAGCCGCCTGAGCGACTTGGACCAGGTAGTCTGCGGTGGCCTCACGGGTAGGAGGGCCGATCACCTCGGAGTCGCCCATTGTGGGTAGGAACCAACCGAAATCGATGGTCATGCTGGCCCTCCTAGATGCTGCTCAGGGCGAGAGCGCACGCTTCCAGTTCCGGCACCTCGAGCGGCGCATGGTCGTCGATGTAGCGGATAACGCCCTCTTTGTCGATGCCGATGACCGCCCGGTGGCTCGCACCATTGGGATAGAAGAGGCCGTATTTCCGAGCGACCTCGCCGTGCGGAAAGAAGTCGCTGAGAAGCTCGAAGTCTATACCGCGATCCGCCTTGAAGGCTTCGAGTGTCCACGTGTTGTCAACGCTTACGCCATAGACCACCGTATCCTCGCCAAACCGGCTCTTCTCGGCCTGAATGCTCGTCATCTGGTTGGAGCAGACAGGCGAGAACGCGGCGGGAAAGAAGTTGAGGACGATGTTCTTGCCGCGGTTATCGCTTAGCTTGAACTCGGTCTTGTTGGTGCCTTTGAGGCTGAAGTCGGGGGCGGCGTCGCCGACTTTCAAGGTTTCGGTCTGGTCACCCATCTTGGCTCTCCTTCTGGCTGACAGTGCTGATCGGGCGATTTCACGTCAGAATACGCACAATTCCTTTGCTTCCGTCTACCTCCAGCGCCTGTCCGTCGCGTATCAGGCGTGTTGCGTCGGGTACGCTGAGGATGGCCGGGAGGCCGTATTCACGTGCGGTGACGGCGGCGTGGCTCAAGACGCCCCCTGTCTCAGTGATGACAGCACCTGCGACGGCGAAGAGCGGAGTCCAGGGCGGCGTCGTAGTCTGAGTCACCAGGATGTCTCCCCGCTTGAGGCGATGCGCGTCTTTCAGCGTCGCGATTACTCGCGCCGGTCCACGCGCCACGCCGGCGGATGCCGGGTGCCCACGCAACTCATCCGGACGGTCCGATCGCAGGGCGCCGCCACCCCAGAAACGGTTAGTAGGTTGGTCCGTCGGCGAGGCGGGTGGCAGGGCGCCGATGAACTCGGGTGGCTCGACCCTGGACCACTCCTCCATGCCTGACTTGTGTCCCGCAACTACCGCGGCAACGCCGGCAAGGTCTCCAAGAAGAGCGGCGCGCAATTCGTGATACCTCAGATAGAACACGTCCTGAGGATCGTTGAGCTCGCCGATGGAAACGAGACAACGCCCGGCGGCAAGGACCAGACGGCGTGGGAGGGTCCACACGCGCTGGTCTATGTAGTAATTATGATCCTCGAGGATTGGAGCTACCGCGACGGCGGCATCGATCGCGGAGTTGAGTCGGGCGCTTCCCGCTTCATCGAGGCCGGCCAGTGCTTCAACGATGGCGGCGTCACGCTCCCTCGCGAGTTTGTCCTGCTCCTTGTCCGGATCGTAGTCCGACATGTCGAGATAGGCACGCACCTGGTCCAAGGGGATCATCGGGTCTTCGGTCCAGGTGGGCTCCGCGAAATCAAACAGGCCGGAACGCCAGCCGAACTCTTCGAGGAAATCCGAAAAGGCATCGAGAAACGGCCCAGCCTGCGCATGGCCCACGAGGCGGTTGAGGCGCTCCTGGCCGGACGGATCATCAGCACTCGAAATTGAGTCGCGGACGATCGGGATCGAGTCCGCCATTCGGCTCAGCCGCCACAGGGCCTGACCCGCTTCCACGCTCTTGTTTCCGTACCCTTGCACCAGGCGAACGGCCCCCAGGTCGTCACCGCCGGTCAGCTCTTGGTAGGTAGCGATGAGGTTCTCCATGCCGGTCCACCAGGGCATCGTGCACATCGTGTGAAGTTGACCACAGCGCAACCGAACACCGATGAGCCGGTCAAGCTCAGCGACCACTTCGTCTGTCGGTAGCGCCTCGAAGTCCGTTTGGCGGTAGTGGTCGTCGAACGCCTGAACCTCAGGCAGGATTGTCTCGTGCCAGCGACGTCCGCCCTCGACGATGGCGCTGAGAGGGACTTTCGTCGCGTCGCCCGCCGGAGGCGCCGTCCGCGCATAGAAGATGTAGTAGTTCTGGTAGCAGGCACGCAGCATCCCAAAGCCCTCGACGAACGGCCGCGCGGCCAGGTCGAACCCAAGCGGCGTGGCGACTCCGGGGCTGTGCATCTTGTCCGGCGCCCAGGTCCGGAGCGCGTCGGCCTCGTTGTCCCAGTGGACGGGAAAATCGGCGACTTGAGTGGGGGTCATGATCTGGCTGTCTCCCATAAGCGGTGGTCTCCCGCGGTGGCACCAAGCTGAGCGCAGCAATCTTCGCGGGAGAAATAATAGTACATGACCTCGATGCTAGCGCCCGGCGGGAGGCCGGTCTTGTACGGATTTTACTTGGCGATCAGTTCGGCACGGCGGAGACGAAGAGGAGTCCTTTCGCGAGCACTTCGCCGGATAGTACCAGAGCCATCGCGATGTAGAGGAGCCCCGTGGCGGACTGCATGGCGCGCACGCCGCTCGAATCGTAGGCCATCCAGACAAGGATCATCGGGAAGATCAGACCGCCACCCACCCGCATCCAGAAGAACGGGTTCTGCAGGATGGGTGTGTCAACGGCGTTGGTCAAGTCGTCACGTGGCAGGATGAGCGCGGGGATGATCAAGACCGCCTGGATTGCCATGACGACGAGCAGCCAGAAGATCAACTCGCGCAGAGGTTGCTCCGGGAGACGGGGCGTGACCAGATACCAGTGCCCCAGGATCATCCCCATAGATACGGCGCCGACGACGAGCGCGCCGACAACCAGGCTGAGCAACGTCCCGACGTATCCCCAGGTCGGCAGGGCAAAGACCTGCGCCAGGAAGGCTAGGGCGACAAATCCTGCGATTGAACAGAGCCCGCCCGAAACGAGGGCCGGGATCCGTAAGCCGCGATAGGTGAGGATTGCATATGGCAGCGACAAGAGAAGGAGCACGAAAAGAGCGGCTCGCGCTCCCGGCATGTAGTCAGAGTCGAGCGGGTATCCGTCGGTCTCGTCGCCGACGGAGATCGCGGCGGCGGCCCAGAATGTGATCGCTGCGGCTACGACGACGCTGGCCGCGCCGAACTTGATGAACGACTCTGCTGACTTGCCACGCCAGTGTGACGCAAAGAGTACCCACAACCCGCCCACGGTCAGCTCGACGAGAAGGATCAGGAGAGTATAGGGCAGGGCTTCGGCGCTCACGGCACATTCATGATATGTGGTGCGCGAGCGCAATGGGAACTGACAAGGCTGAAATTCGCTCTGGCAACCCCTTCGCAGCAGCTCCATTGAGGCATAGAATGGCCGTGTGTTCGACGACTGGAGTCGGTCCGGCTCCGCCCAGGGCTGGGTGTTGAAGGCGCTGCGAGAAGCAGGGAATTCGCTCGTCTCCGAAATGTACGGGGTCGACGAGGAGCTTCTTTGCCGCACCCCGGCTGAGGGTGAGCTGTGTCTGAAAGAAATAGCAGCGCATATGCGAGACGCGGAGGAGCTGGCCCTCCAGCAGATAACAGCGATCGCCGAGGGCAGCCTGCGCTCACTACCCGCCTGGGATGTGGACTTGCTGCCGATGGAGCGCGACTATCGTGACGAGGACGTGTTCGTGTTCCTGGCGTCCTTCCGCGGACTGCGGCGCGAGACGACCGGGCTCCTTTGGGGCCTGAGTGACGCGGGGTGGCGTGATGAGGGAAGGCATCCCTACCGCGGGAACCTCTCCGTTGAACAGATCGCGCGAGAACTGGCCCAGCACGACCTCGAACACCTGTGGCAGGTGCGCCGGCTGAAGCACGACCTGGGCGCGGTAACGGCGGGCATGATGGACGACGATTGGGCGTAGCGAGGAAGGACGAAAGATGGCAACGATCAGGCAGAAGACATGGGCGCGCCCGGTGGTGTTTTTCGAGATACACGCGAAGGACCAGGAGCTGATGGCCGCGTTCTATCGCAAGATGTTCGAGTGGAACATCTCGCCCGGGCCCATCCCCGGGTTCCTCTCGATCGAGCACGGGATCGGTGCACCCCCGGAGGGCTTAAGCGGCGTCATCGCCCCCGCCACCCACGGGACCCGGGTCTCCATCGTGATCCAGGTCGCCGACTTGGGCGACTCCCTTATCCAGGCCGAAGAACTTGGGGGGAAAGTGCTGATGCAGCCGATCGACGTGCCCCAGGGCCCAACGGTAGCGCGGATCGCCGACCCGGAGGAAAACGTCCTCACCCTGGTGCAGCAGTAGCGAATGATGGACGAGGACTGCATCCTCTGCCGCATCGTCAACGGCGAGGTGCGCGCGCAGGTTGTAGCCGACACGCCAGCGATACTGGGCGTCCTGAATACGCTCGAACCGTTCTCGCGGGGTCACTGCGTGTTCTTCCCGCGTAAGCACGCGACCAACCTTCTGGAGATGGAGGACGGCGACATCGCCGATCTACTCATTTCGATCCGCGATGTCGCCGCAAAGCTGGGGACGGAAAACTTCAATGTGCTCAGCAACATCGGCGCGCTGGCGGGCCAGACGGTGTTTCACGCGCACATGCACCTAATCCCGAAATGGAGCGACGCCGAGGGGCTCGTCTACAATCGCGAACCGAAGCGTGGACTGGACCACGGAGAAGTCGGAGAGCGGCTGGTCCTCTAGGCGGCTGCAGCCTTCAAGTCTGCGAGGTGCATCCCGAGGTGTTCGTGGAACGAACTGACGATCATATCGCCGACAGCACCCTCGGTGTCCCACGGAGATTTGAAGTGCTTGCTGATCAGCGCATCGTCGGCTGCGCGCGACCGCGCCGATATCTCGCTCGAAGTTCCCTTGGATCTCCGAAAGTAGCTCGGTCGCGGACTTCCCCGCCCGCATCTCCACCTGCATCTTGTTGAAGTCGTCGATGTTGAACGCGCCCCCGCCGGGCATCGCCGGCGCAGGGGCCTGTGCCATGTTCAGGACGAACCCGGCGACTCCACTCGTTGAGGCTATGTGGCAGAGGAGCTGGTTGACGTTCCAGCCGCTTTCGTAGACACCGTTTGACCAACTACCCTCGGGGAGCGCACTGACGGTCTGCTCCAGGTCAGACTGAAACCGCTCGATCGTGCGTACGATCTCATCTTTGGTCGCCACTGATCCTCCTGGCACTCGTTAGCCGCTGTAGGTCCAGCCGGTGTAGCTGGATGTCATCGGCTCCGCCTCGCGCTCGACCCGGCCATCGAGGACACGACCGACGGCGAGGACGTGATCGCCGATCTCGGTGAACTGTTCGGCCTCGCACTGCAGCCAGGCCATCGCCCCCTCGAGGACGGGGCAGCCGTGCTCTGAGAGTTCGTACGCCAACCCTTCGAGCTTGTAGTGCTTTTTGGCTGCCTCCGGGTCACCGCGACCCTCGACCTTCTTTCCGGAGTAGGGCTGAGCGAACGGGCGGGCCAGTTCCATGCTGTCGGCGTCCGCCGAGAGAAAGTTCACGGTGAAATGCGGGGCGCGCCGGATGTTCCCGAGCGTGTGGGCGTCCCTCTCGAAGGCAACAGCGATGAGTCGCGGGTTGAAAGAGACCTGCATCACCCAGTCGGCCATCATGCCGTTGACCTTGTCTCCTTCGGATTCCTTTGAGCCGATGATGTAGAGGCCGTACGGCATCTGGTCCATCACCCGCTCGATGTCTGCTTCGCTCATAGTTCTCGCACGCCTCCTGTCGCGGCGTTCATCATGTCCCGAACGGCGTCGGCAAGTCCAGCGGGGTCCGTCACCGGCGCCGAGCACATCGTGCCCGCACAGGCGTAAGCGGCGGGCGCCGGCTCAGTCGGAAGAAACAGCGCGCCGAGCCGCTCGGCATCGCGATCAGGGTCGAGGATTTGGACGATGCGCGCTGGGACTGCCAGGCGCAGCGCGGCGGAGTGGAGGTCGGCTGCTGAGCCAGGATGGCCGACGATATTGATCTCGGCCGGCGGGTTGAGCGCCAGGTCCACCTGCTTCGCGTATCCCGCCGCGAAATACCCCATGTGCTGGTACTGCCCGGTGAATGCCTCCAGCGTTCCCTTGGCGATCTCCAGGTCCTCGTCGTTGCGTAGCAGATGTCCGAGCCGCATGAACACCTCGGCGCACACGGCGTTGTCCTGGAGGCGACTTCTGGCGGTCCCGCAGTCGGCCGACATCGTTCGCCTCGTCCCACGTGTCGAAGAACCCGGCCGGACGTCCGTCCTTGCGATCGATGAACCGGTGCACGACGAACCGCGCCAGCTCCAACGCGCGATCGAGGTAGGTCGAGTCGCCCGTAACCTCGTGTGCGTCGAGCAGGGCGCGCACCGTGTAAGCCTGGTCGCCGAGCAAGCCGATGACCTGTGCCGAGCACCTTCACCCGACTCGATGAATCGGTACATCGAACCGCTCCGGCTATCGCCGCAGCCTCGTCCACAGGAAGTCGAGCGCCTTGAGGGCGATATCTCGCAGGTCGGGGCGGTCGAGCGTCCACGAAGCCTCAAGGTACGCCGAGATCATCATCGCGTTCCAGCTCGTGTAGCAGGTGCGGTCGATGTACGGCTCCTCGGCGCGCTCGCGGCCCTCCTTCGAGAGCTTGTAGAACTGCTCGTCGGCGTCCTGCGAGCCGTAGAAGTAGCCGCGCTCCGGGTCGCGCAGCTTCCACTCGAGGTACTCGATGTGCCCGCGCGCGATGTCGGCGTGCGTCGTCGCTGGCCGGTGATGCGGTAGAGCGCGAGCAGCGTTGCGCAGGAGGTTGGCGTTGTCCTCCAGCATCTTCTCGTAGTGCGGCTCCGACCAGTCGCGGCGGGTGGCGTAGCGGAAGAAGCCGCCCCACTCGTGGTCGTAGACCTCGCCGGCGCCCATGAACTCGAGCGTCTTGCGCGCCATGTGCAGGACGTCGGGGTCGTTCGTTGCGGCGGTGGGCGTAGAGCAGCAGGTCGATGGCGTCGGTGTGCGGGAACTTGGGTGCGTCGCCGAAGCCGCCGTAGACGGGGTCGTAGTTGGAGCCGATGCTCGCGCAGCACGCTGGTCGAAGATCGCCGGCGTGAGCTCGCCGCGCGACTCCTCGCCGGCGCCGCGGCGCGGCGCAGCGCGCATCTCGGCGCCTTCTGCGTGACCTCGTCGCGGTTGCTGCGGTAGTGGACGTTGACCTGGGGCAGCGACCTCCTTCATCTGGTCGGGCGGGATGTAGGTGGCGCCGGCCAGGACCTCGCCCTCGGCGGTGAGGAACGCCGTCGTCGGCCAGCCGCCCATGTTGTAGCGGGCGTTGATGTCCGGCCGCTGGTCGTTGTCGACGCGGACGGGGATGTAGTGCTCGTTGATGAAGGCGATGACGCCCTCGTCGGAGTACGAGGTCTCGTCCATGACGTGGCACCAGTGGCACCAGACGGCCGAGAGCGAGAGCAGGACGGGCTTACCGGTGGCGGCGGCCTCGTGGAAGGCCTCGTCGCTCCACTCGCGCCACTGGATTTCGTGCGCGCGGTTGGGGCGGGGCGAGAAGTGGAACTGAGACATTGGATGTTAGATGACAGTTGACAGTTGATAGTGGGGCGTTTGGTTCTAATCTAACAGATAGCGGCAACGAGTTAGGCAGGGTGAGGGATCGGGCGCTCCCGGGCCAGTTGTGAACCAAAGAACTATCGATATGGGGCATACAATGTCTTGACAGGCACGAACGAGGGGGGGGGGGTAGTATGTTTAGCAGGTGTCAGGAGGGAACGAATTGCCCGCACGAGTTGCCTCAAACCTCGCGGCGATCACGCGTCTGGCCGCGCTTCTGGTCTTGGCTACAATGCTGGCTAGCGCCTTAGGGGCTTGTGCCAGCGAAGAGGAGCAGGCGGTGGATACGCCCAGTCCAGGACCCGCGATCACCGAAGACACCCTCAGCCCCGAAGCCACGCCAGATCAAAGCCCACCACCCACGAGCCCGGCGGGATTCAAGCCCTGGGAAGCGCCTGAATTGACGCCAGAGCTTGCAGCTGCGGGGGTTCGCCCGTTCTCAGTGGTAATTCCCAGCGATTTCGTCGAGCCCCCCGGGGTTCCGTTCGCTAGCCCGATGACGTTCATCTCTAAGGACGCCCCGCCCGCAGTGTTTCCATACTCGCCAGTCCCACAGCTAACCGTCATCGTCGCGAAGGATCAGCCCGAGTTCCCGCACCCGTTCATTTTTCACGTGGGCCATCAAGGCGGATCTGGCTGCACGGGAGATGTCTCATCCCGCTCAGCAACGGCAAGCCAGCAAGTCAGTAGTGGCGCTTACGTCTGGGACACCTATGCGTTCCGGTGCACCCAAACCCAAATTAGCTACCCTCCTGGACCTTCGTACGACGGTCGCGTCGCCGAGACGCACACTGGCAATACTAGCATCGCCGTGGTGGTCTTCGAGCCAGTCGGTAGTCCGAATACGAACGCGATCCTTCAGCGGGCAATAGAAACCTTTACCTTCAAATGATTCCCAGAAGTGGAGTCGGGAGGACGGCGCTCCTCGGGATCTTGGCCTTCGTGGCGGTGCTCGCTATTCTACATGGAGGTAAAACGAAGATAGCGATAGCGATCGCACCACCCTGTAACAATTACAACAGCAACTCGACCGTCCCGCCGAACCTAGGAGTTGGACTAACCAGCGGCGGAGTTGTCTACGATGTGGTCTATCCGCAGTACTTTATCGATTACGTGAAGGATGTCCTGCCCAATGAATGGTGGCCCAATTGGCACCAACAGGCGTACCAGGCCGGAGCAGTGGCGGTCCGGGATTACGCTTGGTATAACACAAATCATTGGAGGAGTTTTTACGTCGCGCCTAACGGTAAGTGCTACAACGTAAGAGACGACCAGCAAGACCAAGTGTACTGTGCTGGGTGCGGTCACCCCGGTGACCCCCATGCGCTGGGCCACGCCGCGTCTACGGCAGCCGCTGTGGACACCACCTGGGCGTCCGCGCGTATGACTCGGGGTGGTGTCGTATTCTCAACCAATCATGAGGCGGGTTGGGACTCAGATGGTTGTGGCGATCTCAACGGCGGCACTGGCTCTACCAACGGTGCCCCGATCGGACGTAATATCTCCCAGAAGGGCTCGGAGGCGTGCGCAGCACCGCCGAACAACTACGTTTGGACCGCCATACTCAGAAAGTACTACTTCTATAGCACCGGGGAGCCGACACAGGTCATGCTCCTTGACGACGCGCCCGCGGTGGCCGATTACAACGGACAAGCGTACGCGTTCGGGCTTAACAAGCCGGGCCAATCAGGCCTCGTCGGCGGAGTGGTGGCATACAGAATTTACACCCGGTCAACTCAATCGTGGTCTCCATTGTGGACTCAGCCCTCCAACCCGCCCGGTTCTGGTCCAATACAATGCACAAGCGCCGCAGCAACGGAGGCATATGAGTCCTCGCAGTTCTGGGTTATGTGCCGCGGCACACTGGGCCAGATCTACGCCAAGCGCTACGACGGAAGCAACTGGAGTGGATGGATGGACCTGGGCGGTGTGAGCATCAGCGCACCCGCGATAGCGCGATACGGTCAAACGTTGTATGCGTTTCACGTGGGGACAGATGGCAACGTCTGGTACAAGACTTGCCCAACAGCAACCTGCGCGACGCTAGGTAACTGGGTAGGCTGGCAAACGATCGGTCAGCCGTCCGGGGGTTGCACCACCAGCCCCACGGCTGACTTGCGGTCCGGTGGCCTGCTCTACGTTTTCTGCAGGGGCTCAACCACAACCGCAGGTTACCCGAAAGCGCCCATTCGTTACAAAACCTATAGTGGCAGCTGGTCAGGTTGGACAACAGTTCCCGGCGGGGACCTCGTGAGCGCCCCGGCCGCCACCGACTTCTTCGACGGAACCTGGCATATACACGTGCATGCTAACACCGAAACAGGGCCGGTTTGGGCGAACCAGATAGCCGGCGGCGCCTGGTACGGATGGTACCAACCGTTCCCTCCCAGCCTTCCTTGCACAAGCACGCCAGGCAACTCAAATCTTCCTCCGGCTAACGACTGGTTGTTCGTAATCTGCCGCGGCTTCGATGGGAGTTTCCAGGAACGCCACTGGAACACCACGGCCTGGACGGGTTGGGTGGGCCTCGGGCTTCCGCCGTAGTCCGGAGTCAGCCCACCAGAAACCGCTCCCGCACCTCCGGCGACGGGATCATGCACTCGTCCTTCTTGCCGAACCAGCGGTAGCGGCGGTTGGCGAAGGCCGTGTAGAAGGAGTCTCGGATCGGGGGCGGGACGATGATGAAGGCGTAGAGGAGCGGCCAGGGGAAACTGAGGTCGCGGACGATGCGGAGGGCGGCGGTGGAGCGCAGGTAGGCCCGGGCGTTGTCGACGAGGAGCATCGTGTCGAGTGCGGCGGGGTCGAGGCCGTGCTCGCGCTGGAGGCGCTCGCCGGCCGGGGACTGGAGGGGGGCGAAGCGGAAGCGGGCGCGCCGGTCGCGGCGGATGATCCAGTTGATGGAGGCGTTGCAGAAGTTGCAGACGCCGTCGAAGAGGATGATGGGCTGGGCGTCAGGGCCGGACCGAGGCGTCATCTCGCCGATCATCCTACGGGTGCCTCAGGATGAGCGGAACGCGGCGTCGCCGGGCGCGGCTACCCGTCGATGAGGCCTTCGGCGGCGACAAGGACATCGCCGACCCAGGCCGTGGGATTGATCGTCCCCATGGCGGCGAGATTCTTCGATCCCCACTCGACGGCCGCGCGGTTGGCTTCCTCCGCGGCCTCACGCGAGACGTAGACGCTGACGGAAGTCACCGTGCCCCGGGCCTCGTCGTAGGCCGAGTAGTAGTTGATGAAGCCGTCGATCTCCGAAAGAACAGGCAACAGTTCGTCACGGACGCGGCGAAACCCCTCCTCGCCGAAGCTGGGGTTTGTGTGTTCGTAGGTACGGACGACGAGGTACATGGCGCAACCTCCACAGGGCGAACGGTTGGAAGCCAAGCCATGATAGCATCCCCGCTGACACCGAGGGACGAGCTGTTTGCGAAGTTCGAGGCAGCGGCGCCGCGTCAGTCCCTCGGGGGCAGCCCTTCCGCGGCGACTAGAATGTCGCCGACCCAGCCGGTCGGGTTGATCGTGCCCATGATCGCCAGGTTCTTCTCGCCCCAGTCCACCGCGATTCGGTTCGACTGCTCGGCCGCTTCCCTCGTCTCGTAGACGCTCACCGAGGTGACCCGGCCCCACGCGGAGTCGTATGCAGAATAGTAAGAGACGAACCCCTCGAGCTGCGAAATCAGCGGCACGAGCTCCTCTCGGACACGGCGGAAGCCCTCCTCGCCAAACTTGGAGTCAGGTTGTTCGTAGCTGCGGACTACCAGGTACATGCGAGCCCTCCCGGACGCTTGCGGCGGATGGTTCGAAGCGGGACAAATGATAGCACGGAGGGTTCGACGCCGATTCGGGTTAACGCCGCGCGTCGGCTATCAGGTCCGCCACGATGTCGTAGCGCCCGAACGACGGCACCACGTACACCCCCGCCGCCTTCTCCCGACAGACGGCGATCATGTCGCGGGCCATCGCGGCGCCCTCTTTGGGGCCGCGCTCGTCCCCGGCTTTGCGCATGCGCTCGCGGACGGCGTCGGGAATCGTCATGCCGGGGACTTCCGTGGCGAGGAACTCGGCGTGGCGCGAGTTGGCCAGGGGCAGGACCCCCACCATGATCGGGCGCTTGAACTTCGCGGCGCCTTCCAGGAAGCGCTCGAGGATCTTCTCGTCGAAGATGTTCTGGGTCATGAAGAAGTGCGCGCCCGCCTCCACCTTGCGCCGCATCAAGCGGAACTCCGGCTCCAGCGGGTCGGCGTTCAGGTTCGCCGAGCCGCCGATGAAGAACTGCGCCTGCCGCCCAACCGACTTGCCGGTGAAGTCGACGCCGTCGTTCAGCAGCTTCAGGAAGCGGATGAGGCCGACAGCGCTGACGTCCCAGACGCCGACGATGTCCGTGTAGCCACCGACGGAGGGCGGGTCGCCGCGCAGGCAGAGGATGTTGCGCAGCCCGAGCACGTGCGCGCCCACCATGTCGGAGTGGATCGCCATCGCGTTGCGGTCGCGCGTCGTGTAGTGCATGACGATCTCGACGTCGACCTCCTGGCGCAGCAGGACGGACATGGCGAGCGGCGACATGCGTATCTTGGCCGTCGGCGAGTCGCCGACGTTGATGGCGTCGACGCCCGCCTCCTTGAGCAGCTTCGTCCCTTCGACCGCCTTGCGCGCGCCCAGCCCGTGCGGCGGGTCCACCTCGACGGTCATCACGAAGCGCCCGGCCTCCACCTTCTCGCGGAAGGTGGTCGGTTCCTTGGCGGGCTTTTCGGTGCGGTCGGCGGTCTGCGTCACAGTGGGTACAGGGTACGAGATGGGGTTAAGGCGAGGCAAGACAGGCGTAGAATGGAGACTACGGAGACTGACCCGTGTTTCGCATACCAAGGTCGACATCAATTGGCATGTTGTGGTTCGTGGCAGCCTTGTGTGTCGCTTGCGATGGTGGCGAGGCTACGCCTTCAGGAGGCAACGCGGCATGTCCATCGTCGAGTTCAGACTGGGAGTTGGTCCAAGTCTTCAACGACGGCCCCGAGGAGGAGCGTTTCAGACTCGAGGACGGCTACGCCTTCGGCCCATGCGACATCTCGCTCATTGGAGCACGATACCAGGTTCAACCTGAAAACCCTGACCTTCCTCCCGTGGTCGTGGGAACGGTTCCGCCGACGACCCAACCTTACTTCCCAGACAACATCATCCTTCAATCCTCTGACGGTGGCGTTTCAACGTCGGTCTCACATTCTTTCACCCAAGACCACGTTCTGCGCTGGATAGAGTTCTCCGATAGTGAAACGGGCTGGATACGCGGCAGAAGCATGTACCGGTCATTGGATGGCGGGTTCAGTTGAACCTCGAGCCCCTGCCGTTTACAATAACGCCGTCGCCGGCATTGCGAGCACCGTCTTCTTTGCCGGTCATGACGGCGGAGATCTGGCGGCGTTTGCGGTGGGCCGACAATCTACGCGGGTGAGGGAGACGGCAATTGGAGAAGTGTACCAGCTCTCCGACGGATGTTTTACCTACCAGGACATCGACGCCGTGGTGACACAACTGCGGCGGTGGGGACGACGAACGACGCCGGGCTTGTATCGATGAGCATCGACGGCGGCAGAACGTTTCTGACACGAGATTTGCCGTCGAAGACTTAGTACGAAATTCTCGACGTAGCGGTGGTCGGTGAAGGCGGCGCCATCGTTGTCGGGCTCAGCGGCTACACGGAACGCCCAATGGAGCCCCGCTTCTGTGAGGTGCAACGTAAGGCAACTTCTAGCGACGCTTGGCAGGAAATTGAATTACCGCCAGACGTCGAATGCCTGCGCGACCTGACGTTCCTTTCCGACACTCAAGGTTATGCACTGGCCACGGCCGGCTACGGTGCCGAAACTAGTCAGCCGGCGGTCCTAGTGACAGATGATGGAGGTGCGTCGTGGCGCATTAGCCCGCTGGGCGATGAGGTACCACCGGATATCTTTGGGATTTTTGCAGCGAGTGATGGCACAGTTTACGCATACTCCAACGACTTCCTGTATCGCGGACATCCCTGAGCCCTGACGAGTCCGGCCATCACCCCCGCCGTGGCCGCTCCAGATCGCGCGAGTCCAGCACCACTGTCACCGGGCCCTCGTTCACCAGCGCAACACGCATCTTCGCGCCGAAGCGGCCGGTCTGCGCCGGAACTCCTGCGTCTCGCATCGCCTGAGCGAACGCCTCCACGAGTGGCTCGGCGGCCTCGGGCCGCGCCGCATCGGCGAAGCTCGGGCGGCGGCCGCGGCGCACGTCGGCGAGCAGCGTGAACTGGCTCACCACGAGCGCCTCGCCCTTTATGTCGAGCAGCGAGAGGTTGAAGCGGCCCTCGTCGTCGGAGAAGATGCGCATCTCGGCGCACTTCTGGGCCAGGCGCCGCGCCTCCGCATCGTCGTCTCCCTCCGCCACCCCGACCAGCAGCAGCAGCCCCCGCCCGATCGCGGCGACGGTCTCGCCGTCGACGCTGACGGAGGCCTCGGAGACGCGCTGGAGGACGATTCGCATCGTTAGCAGACAGTAGACAGCAGGCAGTAGACAGTAAAAACGCCGCCCTGTTGGCGGCGTCGTGGCAAATGGACTGGCGCTCGGCTAGTCGACGCTGGACTCCACCTTGGGCTTGGTATCGCTCCCGTGGCTGTGGCCACCGGGACCGTGGGAGTGGCCGTGGTCGTCGCCGCTGGCCTTCGTGGCCGTGGATTCCGTCGTCGACTCGGACTTCTCGCCGTCGGAGGAGCCGCCGTTGCGGCGGCTGCCGCTGCGGTTGTCGGTGCTGTAGAAGCCGCTGCCCTTGAAGATGACCGCGGGGACGCTGATCTGGCGCCGGGCCGACTTGCCGCAGACCTGGCACTTCTGCTGGGTCGGGGCGTCGAAGCCCTCGGTCTTCTCGTAGGTGTGTCCGTCGCTACACTGGTATTCGTAGACGGGCAAGGCTGTAGGCCTCCTGATAGTGATAGAAAAGCGCCCCTCGCGGGCCGCTCACACCCCTTAATATAGCGGATGCTCAGTACGTTTACAAGCGGGATTAGCCTGCAAGAAATCAGCAGTCGTTCATGGGTCGGAACGTGAGGTCGGAGTAGTCGCCGCCGTCTTCAGGAAAGATCAGGTCGATGCGACCGCACTTCCGGACCGGCGGACCATCACTCCCGGGTGGGCCGGGCGGTTCATAGAACGACCCTTCCAGCGTGACTACCCACACACACGCGTCTGGTGGGTAGTCTGATCCACTTGGGCCAGACGCCAGGATATCCACAGCCGCTACGTACGTATCGATCTTTGCCGAAGAGCGTTCGACACTTCCGTCGCGAATGATGTGCGCGGATTGCGCAATCGCAAGGTCAATGACCTCGCTTGCAGTGATCTTCCCACGATACGATCGGCAATCAGTTTTCGGCGCCGACCCGTTCGACCCACAACCTGCGTACCATACAACCGACACTAGGCAAATAAGCACAACACAGTGCGAAATGAGTTTTCGAGTCAGACTATTGTCCCGGACTGGGGAAGCCAGGGGGTGCGGGCAGATCCCCACCGCGTATTGATTCGAACTCGGCCTGAGTCACACCCCGCGTACCTAGTGAATAAATTGCCGCCTGAACGCCGCCGCGGTCAACCAACACCTTGATCTCGCGAAGCGCCGGACCTCCAGCCTTGCTGAAGGTGAGGTCACCAACCGTGGTAACCTCGGGCGCTATCTTCATATTAAGGGTATAGTCCACCAGGCCTGGTGAAACGTTCTCAACAAATGCCACACTTAGCGGCGCCTTGTCATGCCTAACGGAGCCCTCAGAATCAGTAGCGTCAAGTTCGCTTACGCTTAACCTTACAGAGCCGGCCTCGCCACCAAACCCCTCAGCTGTTACCGATCCCACGGTTACACCGAGTTGCGAACCAAGGATGGCGTTAGATGCAACCCTGTAGGACCTACCCTCCTCACCCGTGACGGTCAAAATGTTCGGGACGACCCTCTCACCGGAAGTTGAATCGAGGGCAAAGAGGATGGTCACCGCTGACGGGTCTACATGGAAGGATAGAACCGTAAGCCCAGTGCCTCCAGCCTCTGCCCGAAATTCTTCCGTCGGGCGCCATTTCTGCGGAGCCGGCTCCTCTGGGGTATACGCCGCCCCTGGGAGCGTGCCGCCAGGTGGGCCTTCCGTAGTTGAGCCGCCAACGACCAGATACGCAACTAACGAAAACGCTATCCCGACAGCCGAAAGGCATCCGACGACCCGCAATTCTTGCCTGAACGTCGCCTTGATTCGATGAGACATTCAGCAAGTGCCTCCAGGCGAATACCCGCCGTCCGCTATGTTGTTGTGGTCTGCCGTTGTGTATTGCAGCCAGTAACCGGTCGTGCAGAATTCGTTCTCCCACTGAGTGGCGTAGTACCAGGTAGACCCCCTCTTGTACCGAATGATGTTGACCCCAGGCCCATCCATGCCTATTGGGGCGGCGTGGCCTCCAACTTCACCTCCAGCGTCGAGCCGGTTCACCCACCCATTTGTCCATCCAGTCGCCAGTTGCTTCTTGTAAACGTCATCAATGTACAGCGCCCAGACCTGATTTGCGCAGGACGGGCACTCCATCCTGTAAATGTGCCAACTATCCACTGATGGGCTGCCTGCGGGGCTATTTTCGGTGTACACGCATCCGTACTGCGGAACCTTGTATATCCACTTGTACTTCAGCGCAGCAGTCCCAGGCTTGTACCAGCCAGTCTCAACCCAGCTCAGTCCGCCACAGTAATTTGTGTTAATCGCCCAGAGCGTCTGATTCGAGAAGGTCCCGGCAGGAACCGGGCTCGGATTGCCGGTCAGGATGTAGGCCTGAAAACCAACGTAGTCGGAGTTGGTTGTCTCTTGAACGATTGCGTAGCGGTTGGCATGATTAGCGAGCGCTTCTGGGGGATGGTTATAGAGCCAATAGTTGAATCCTGCGATCAACGCGAGACAAGCAAGCAATCGGCTCAACCAAACAAGCAGCCGATGATCCCGAATCTTGTCATTCGAGCCCATGCTCGGAGCCTACCGGTTGCGCTAAGAACTGCGCATCCCCCAAACAGGGGATTACCTATTTGCGCGTCTACGACTTGCCCACCATGCGGAAGCGGCGGCCCGGTTTGGCAGGCCGAGCTTGACCAGAATGTGGTCAACATGGCTGTTCACGGTCTCCGGGCTGATACAGAGTTCCTCGGCGATCTGACGATTGTGATGCCCGTGCGCGATCATCTCAAGCACTTCACGCTCCCGGCTGGTCAAGAGGGGATGATCCATCTCGGCTCATACTCACGATCAGGTCGATCCACCTTACCAGAAGGGCTGGCCGTAACCTATGTGAACCAGCGTCCACGCCCTTACCGAAACGAGTATGAGTCTGCACGCGAAGCATGTCAATCTTCCCCACTTGGTCGCTTGGTCGCAGCTTTGACCCGCCACCCTCCGCTTTCGTATACTGTTCGTTCGGACACTCGATCCAAGGAGCGATTACTGTTTGTCTACACCCGTATCAATGAAATCCCTGCTTGAGGCCGGCGTGCACTTCGGGCACCAGACCCGGCGCTGGAACCCGAAGATGCGCAAGTTCATCTTCACCGAGCGCAACGGCATCCACATCCTCGACCTCCAGCAGACCGTCGACCTGCCTCGAGGACGGCCTGCACCTTCGTCCGCGACCTCGTCGCCGAGGGCGGCACGATCCTCTTCGTCGGCACCAAGCGCCAGGCGCAGGAGACGATCGAGTCAGAGGCACGCCGCTGCGGCATGCCGTTCGTCGACCACGCGCTGGCTCGGCGGCACGCTGACCAACTTCCAGACGATCCAGGACCGCATCGACTACCTCGTGCGGCTGGAGGACGCCCGCGCCCGCGGCGAGTTCGAGCAGCTCCCGAAGAAGGAGCGCCTGCAGAAGGAAGAGGAGATCGTCCGCCTGAACCGCTACCTCGGCGGCATCAAGGAGATGACCGCGCTCCCTGCCGCCATCTACATCGTCGACACGACGAAGGAAGACATCGCCGTCGCCGAGGCGGTGCGCATGGGGATCCCGATCGTCTCCCTCGTCGACACCAACTGCAACCCGGACGTCATCGACTACCCGATCCCCTCGAACGACGACGCCATCCGCGCGATCAAGCTGATCACCGCCAAGATCGCCGACGCCGTCCTCGAAGGCCTGACGGCGCGCGAGTTCGCCGCAGCAGGCCGCGCTCGAGGCTGAGGACGTCGAAGTCGGCGCCTACACGAGACCGGTTACATCGCCTCGCCGGACGAGCCTGATCGCCGCGCGGCGCCCGCGCGCGGAGGCGGAAGCGATGGCGCGGCCGAGGCAGAGGCCGCTGCGGCTGCCGAGGCGGCAGCGGCGAAGGCGCCGCTGAGACCGCCGAAGCGGAAGCCGTCGTGGCGGAAGCCGTAGCCGAAGAGGCTGTCGCCGAGGCCACGGAGGCAGTAGCCGAGGCCGCGGCGGCTGAAGCCGAAGCCGGGGAAGCCGCGGCGCCTCGAAGAGCCCGCTCCCGAGCCTGAAGCCGGCGAAGCGCCGGCCGAGGGCGACGCCGAAACCAAAGACGAATCCAGACGACCAGGAGTCTCCACAAGATGGCAATTTCTGCACAAGACGTTAAAGAACTGCGCGAACGAAACCGGCGCCGGCATGCTCGAGTGCAAGAAGGCGCTCGACGAGACGCAGCGGCGACATCGACAAGGCCAAGGAAGCCCTCAAGAAGAAGGGC
The DNA here is from genome assembly GCA_963717065.1 of uncultured Chloroflexia bacterium. Taxonomy (GTDB): domain Bacteria; phylum Chloroflexota; class Dehalococcoidia; order SM23-28-2; family RBG-16-64-32; genus CAVQVC01. The sequence goes on from CAVQVC010000001.1 coordinate 1,471,784, forward strand.
CACGCCGCATGGCCGACAAGCGCGCCGAGCGCGAGACGGCCGAGGGCATCGTCGCTTCCTACATCCACCACAACCACCGCGTCGGCGCGCTCGTCGAGGTGAACTGCGAGTCGGACTTCGTGGCACGCACGGACGACTTCAAGGAGCTGGTGCAGCAACGTCGCTCTGCAGGTCGCCGGCGCCAACCCGCTGTACCTCTCGAAAGACGAGATGCCCAACGGCAGCGAGGACGACCCGAAGGACGTCGTGCTGCTGCGAGCAGCCGTACCTCAAGGACGATTCGAAGACGATCGGTGAAATGGTGACCGAGACCGATCGCCAAGACGGGCGAGAACATCCGCATCCGGCGCTTCGCCCGCTTCGAGCTGGGCGTTGATTCGGCGCCCGGCTCAGAGTAGCCGCTCCGAGCAACGAAGCCCCTGCACGGCGCCAGGACCGGATATCGTGGCACCGACAGCGCGCCGCCATGTATCATGTCCCTGACCATGTCCCCCAGCTCCCCCTACAAACGCATCCTCTTCAAGCTGAGCGGCGAAGCCCTTCAGGGTGACCTCCCGTACGGCATCGACCCGGCGACGCTGAACGTGATCGCCGGCCAGCTCAAGAAGCTGCAGGAGATGAGCGTCGAGGTGGCAATCGTCGTGGGTGGAGGGAACATCATCCGCGGGTCGGAGGCGGCCGGGGCGGGCATGGACCGCGCCACCGGCGACTACGCAGGCATGCTGGCGACGATTATCAACGGCCTGGCCCTCCAGGACGCGCTGGAACGCAACGACATGGACGTGCGCATGCAGTCGGCCATTACAGTGACCGCCGTCGCCGAGCCCTACATCCGCCGCCGTGCGATGCGTCACCTGGAGAAGGGTCGAGTCGTCATCTTCGCGGCAGGCACCGGTAATCCCTACATGACGACAGACACGGCGGCCGCACTGCGCGCAGTCGAGATCGACGCCGAGGTGCTGCTCATGGCCAAGAAGAACGTGGACGGCGTCTACGAGAAGGATCCGTGGAAAGACCCCTCCGCGCGCAAGTTCGAGACTCTTTCCTACCTGGACGCGCTGAACCGCCGCGTGCAGGTGATGGACTCAACGGCACTATCTCTCTGCATGGAGAACTCGCTGCCGATCGTGGTCTTCGACCTGCGGGTAGCCGACAGCATCAGCCCGGGCCGCCTCGGACGCCCACACGGGCACCCGAGTTGGCGATTTCGAGACGTCTTTCGCCGCGGAAACAACTGCCAGGCCATCACGTTAGCAGCAAGAGGAAGGACTGATGGTTCAAGAACAGATCAGCGATGCAAAGTCACGGATGCACAAGGCCGTAGAGGCTCTTCACGCCGAGTTGGCCACGGTGCGGACGGGCCGGGCAAGCCCGGGGCTGGTGGAGCACCTGAAAGTCGACTACTACGGCACTCCGACTCCCCTGATGCAGCTCGCCACGATCACCGCCCCGGACGCGCGGCTGATCGTCATCACCCCCTACGACCGCGGGGCGCTGGGCGCCATCGAAAAGGCGATCCTGAAATCGGACCTGGGACTCACGCCGTCGAACGATGGCACAGTCGTCCGGCTGAGCATACCCCCGCTGACTGACGACCGCCGAAAGGAGATGGCCAAGCACGTGCGCAAGCGTGTCGAGGACGCCCGCGTGGCGGTGCGGAACGTGCGCCGGGACATTCACGACCACATTCGCAAGATCGAGCACGAGCACGCCATCTCCCAGGACGAACTGCACCGCTCTGAGACCGAGCTTCAGAAGCTGACAGATGAACAGATCAAGGAAGTCGACCGGATCGGTGAGGAGAAGGAGCAGGAACTTCTCGCCCACTGAGCGGGGCGGCGCAACCGCTAAGACTTCCGGACGTTCTATACTACTGACAACGATGGCAACTGCCCTCCGCCTGCGGCGCAAGCAACCCTCCTCGCCCCCGCCTCTTCCCCTCTCCCGGACCCCCCGGCACGTTGCGATAATCATGGACGGCAACGGCCGCTGGGCGCGCAGCCGCGGGCTCCCGCGCATGGCCGGTCATCGCGCAGGCACCGAGAATATCAGGGGCATCATCCAGCGGTTCGCCGATTACGACGTGCACTACCTCACCCTCTACGCCTTCTCAACCGAGAACTGGGAGCGCCCAAACGATGAGGTCAAGGGCCTCATGCGCCTGCTCTCGCGCTTCCTGAAGCGAGAAACCAACCACCTCCACGAAAACGGCATCCGCCTGGTCCACCTGGGTGATCTCTCTCCGCTCAAGCCAAAATTGCAGCAGGAGGTCAACGACGCCATCGAGCTGACCCGCGACAACACCAAGATGACGCTCGCGATCGCATTCAACTACGGTGGGCGCACCGAGATCGTCGAGGCCACACGCCGGATCGTGGCGGACGGCATACCACCCGAGAAGATAACCGAGGAGCTAGTCGCCAGCTACATGTCGACGGCAGGATTGCCTGACCCCGACCTGATCATCAGGACTGCGGGCGAGATGCGCATCTCGAATTTCCTCCTGTGGCAGAGCGCCTACGCCGAGTTCTACTCCCTCCCCACTTACTGGCCCGATTTCGACATCCCTCAGATCGATGAGTGCCTGAAGTCGTACGCCCAGCGCGAGCGACGCTTTGGAGGCCTGCCCGGCCACGAGACTGCGCTTTCCACCAACGGCGCAGGGCGCAACGGGCATCACCCGGCGGGGACGAACGGTCTCCCGGTCTCTCGTAACGGCCACAGCGCCTAGAACCGCATGCTGGCTCAGCGCGTAGCCACAGCCGTTATCGGCATACCCATCATCATCGCCGCCATCCTCATCGGCGGCTTGCTGTACATTGTCGCCGTCGCCGCGATTCTCACCATCGCGGCGCTTGAATTCTTCGCGGCAACTGACCCGGAGGGGCGTGCCCAGTCTGAAGGTCAGGCCCCTCGGGCGCGAGGGATGTTCAACCCGCGACTCCCGGCACTCGTCGCCACGGGCGGAATTCTGGTAATGGCGCTGGTCGCGGATGAAGGCCTCGACTACGTAACGGGCGCGCTGGCGCTGTCCATCGCGGCGGTGTTCCTGGCGCTCGTTCTGCAGGCTGAGCCGGAGACCGGGTTAAGGGACTGGACGTGGACGATTGCCGGCATCGCTTACGTCGGCTTCCTCGGGTCTCATCTGGTATTGCTGCGCGACATTCCGGACGGCGAGGACTGGATACTGCTCGCCGTGTTCGCCACCTTCGCCACGGACACCTGCGCCTACTTCACCGGCAAGCTGTGGGGCAAGACGTACATCACACCGCGGATCAGCGCCGGAAAGACGCTGGAGGGGACGATCGGCGGGTACGCGGCGGGGTTCGTTACGGTCTTCCTGCTGGAGTGGTTCCTCGATGCGGACATGACCCTTGGGGAAACTTTCTTGCTGGCCTGGATCTTCCCCGCGGTCGCCATGCTCGGGGACCTGGCCGAGTCCCTGGTCAAGCGCGGAGGAGGAGTCAAGGATTCGAGCGAACTGGTGCCCGGCCACGGCGGTCTGTTGGACCGTCTGGACAGCATCCTCTTCACGGTGCCCTTGGTGTATTACTTCGTGATATGGGTGGTCTATTGAGCACGCGCTGTCATTGGATGGCCCTGTACCCCAGAACCCGCGCGCCCTGAATCAAGGACGCGCGAACCCTCGCTGAATCGCTAAGGAGGACGCTTGCGGGCTGAGAGTCGGTGAAATCTGCTTCTATCGTCAGCACCGAGTTGCACAGGTCTCTTGCCGTTTGCTCATCCCGCTCGCGGATCATTGCATCCACGTCGTGGGTGAAAACGTGAGCGTTCTGATAAAAGTCAGATTCGGCTCCTGAAATCTGCCCGGCGGATATCAGATTTTCGATCTCCGTGACGGCTGCGTTCTCCATTTCGAACCCGCGCTCGCTTAGGTCACTGTTCCCCAGGGCGAATTGCTTCTTGTCGCATGTGGCGCCACCGCTGCCACCCACGACGCTGCGTAACAGCAGAAATCCACCGCCGAACAGAACCACGGCCGCCACCGCCAACCCGATCGCCCAAATCCAATCACGTTGCGTCGAACTCTGATATCTTGCCCGCCGGCGCCTGCTCATGCTGCCTCCGAGCGTTGGTATACTACGTACCGACATGGCGCGTCTAATCACCAGCACTGAACTGGTCATACCCGCCGTCGCCCTCCTGATCCCATGACCCGCATCGGCCTCGCTGTCCTCGGCTCCACCGGCTCCATCGGGCGCCAGACGCTCGACGTCGTCCGCTCGCTTCCCGACCGTTTCGAACGTCATCGCCCTTTCCGCGGGCTCCAACGTCACGCTGCTCGAGGAGCAGGCGCGAGAGTTCCGGCCCGCAGCTGGTGTGCACTGAGCGCGAAGACGAGTATCTGAAGGAGCGGATAGCCTCCGGAGCCCTCACTTCCGACTGGGCGCAGATGGAAGATATGGCCCTCCATCCGAAGGTGGACGTGGTGGTCGTCGGCACGGTCGGGGCGGCCGGTCTAAGCCCGACGCTATCGGCAGTCGGCGCCGGTAAGGCAGTCGCGATTGCCAACAAGGAAGTGCTGGTCATGGCGGGCCACATCGTGACAGCTGAGGCGACGAAGAGCGGCGCCGAACTCCGGCCGATCGACTCCGAGCACTCGGCGATCTGGCAGTGCCTCTGGGGCGAGGACCCGGAAACCGTCGAACGCATCGTGATCACGGCATCGGGGGGCGCCTTCCGTGATACTCCGCGCGAGGAGCTGGCCCGCGTCACCGCGGAGGAGGCCCTGCGGCACCCGAACTGGCAGATGGGCAAGAAGATCACCGTAGACAGCGCCACTCTCCTCAACAAGGGACTGGAGTGCATCGAGGCCCGCTGGTTGTTCGACGTACCGCTGGACCGGATCGAGGTGCTGCTGCACCGCGAGAGCATCGTCCACTCGCTTGTCGAGTTCCGTGACGGCTCGCTAAAGGCGCAACTCGGAGTGCCCGACATGCGTCTACCCATACAGTGCGCCCTGACCTACCCCGAACGCTTGCCGGGCGCTTCGGTGCCCAGACTCGACCTCAAGATGATTGGAACACTTGACCTTCGGCATACCTGATTGGCGTCGTTATCCGCTGCCTGTCGCTGGCGCTGGACGCCGGCCGGCGCGGCGGCACCTACCCAGCCGTGCTCGCCGCCGCGGACGAGGTCGCCGTCCAGAACTTCCTCGCCGGGCACTTGCGCTTCCTGGACATCAGCCACGTCCTTGAAGACGCGCTCAGCACGCACGCGGGGAACGGCAATCCCTCCCTGGACCAGGTGCTGGAAGCCGACGTCTGGGCGCGCGCCTACGCGGAGGACTGGGTGAAGGCGAAGGCGTGAGCCGAAACCTCTGCTCGTATCACGTATAGAATGACGTAGGGCGCGCGTTCTTAGAAACGAATCTGAGATGGACACTCTTTTCTACTCGGTCCTCCCGTTCGTCGGCATGCTCGTGGCGCTCATCGTCCTCCACGAGCTCGGCCACTACTTCACAGCCAAGTTGTTCGGCGATCAAGGTGCTCGAGGCCGGGCTCGGCTACCCGCCGCGCAGTCTGGGGCTTCACCTGGCGGGGCACGATCTACTCGATCAACTGGATACCGCTTGGCGGCTTCGTCCGCCTACTCGGCGAAGAAGACCCGACCGACCCGCAGAGCCTCGCCGCTCAGCCGGCGTGGAAGCGCATCGTCGTGCTTGCCGCTGGTTCGTTCATGAACCTCATGCTCCCGATCGTGCTGTTCGCCATCGCCTTCATGATTCCGCGCGACGTTCCCGTAGGGCCCCGCAGTCATAGACGTCGTCGAGAGCGAGCTCGCCGGCGGCTGAGGCGGGCCTCCAGACCGGTGACCAGATAGTCTCAGCTCGACGGGGACGAGGTCAAGAACTCCCAGGAAGTCGGGCGCAACATTCGCCTCAACATGGGCGAGACGATCGACGTTCATGGTGCAGCGGCCCTCGCCGGGCGGTGGTTTTGAGACGTTTAACGCCGACGTCAAGGCGCGCTGGGCGCCCCCGGCCGGACAGGGCCCCACCGGAATCCAGATCAGCAACAAGGTGTCAGTCTTCCGCTATCTGCCAGAATGGCGATCTACCGCCAGTGCACGGAAACTGAGAGATTCCCGATCTGGCAGGCGATCCCCAAGGGCTGGACCGCCACCTGGGACTCGCTCATCCTGGCGCGCAACCAGGTGATCGCGCTGTTCTACGGTGGCGAAGGCCCGCAGGTCGCGGGCCCCGTCGGAATCGCGCACGCCACCGGTGACGTAGTCAAAGAAGCCGGCTGGAAGACACTGCTGGACTTCGCGGCGCTACTCTCGATCAACCTGGCTATCGTCAACATGCTGCCGCTGCCGATGCTCGACGGCGGCCGCATCGCCTTCGTGCTGCTCGAGGTCGCTCGCCGCGGCAAGCGCATCGCTCCCGAGAAGGAAGCGATCGTGCACCTCGTGGGCCTCGCGCTGATTCTCACCTTCGCGCTCGTCGTCACTTACTTCGACGTGATACGCCTGATCGACGGTCGCAGCCTTTTCGAATAGACTGCGATAACCACTGAGGTCCCGAGAGCCGCTGGTTTCGGTGCTCTTTGTGTCTTGCGCCTTCGTGGTTCACAATGAACACGTGACAGACGAACCGGTTCCGCTCTCGCACCCGCCGCAAGTCGCGGCCCGTCCACGTCGGTGACGTGCAGGTCGGCGGCGACGCTCCCATCGTCGTCCAGACGATGACGAACACCGACACAGCCGACGCCAAGGCGACCGATCGAGCAGATCGCTCGCCTGGCAGACGAGGGCGCGGAGATCGTGCGCATCGCTGTCCCGGACAAGCGCGCCGCCGCAGCGGTCCCGGACATCGTCCAGCGCACACCGGTGCCGCTGATCGCGGACATCCACTTCGACCACCGCCTGGCCCTCGCTTCGATCGAGGGTGGCATCCACGGCCTGCGCCTCAACCCGGGCAACATCCGCGACGCCGACAAGGTCCGCGAAGTCGTCAAGGCGGCAAGAGCAGCGCGGCATCTCGATCCGTATCGGCGTCAACGAGGGCTCACTGCCGCCGATTCCCGCGCTGAAGGACGGCGAACTGCCCGCCGGCAAAGACGCAGCGCATGGTGGACGCCGCTCTCTGGGAGATCGGCATCCTCGAGGAGATGGGCTTCGAGGACATCAAGCTCTCGATGAAGGCGTTCGACGTACCGACGATGGTCACCGCCTACCGCGCGATCGCCGAGCGCGTCCCGTACCCGCTGCACCTCGGCGTCACGGAGGCCGGCACGCCGGGCGCCGGCACCGTCCGCTCAGTCGATCGGCATCGGCATCCTGCTCGCGGAAGGCATCGGCGACACGATCCGCGTCTCGCTCGCGGCAGATCCCGTCGAAGAGCTGCCGGTCTGCTGGGACATCCTGAAGTCGCTCAACCTCCGCCTCCGCGGCGCCACGATCGTCGCCTGCCCCACCTGCGGCCGCATCGAGGTGGACCTGATCCCGCTTGCGAACGAGGTCGAGGAGCACTTCAAGGCGCTCGGGCAAGCCGATCACCGTCGCCGTCATGGGCTGCGTCGTCAATGGTCCCGGCGAGTCCCGCGACGCCGACATCGGCCTCGCCGCCGGCAAGGGCCGCGGCGCGATCTTCCGCAAGGGCGAAGTCGTCCGCGTGGTCGCCGAGGACCAGTTCATGACCGCGCTCATGGAAGAAGGTCGAAAGGTGATCGCTGAGAAGTTCGGTGAAGAGATCGAGATGCCCGCCGCAAACGCCGGTCCGAGCGACGAGATGATTTCGCTAACACCGATAGAAGCTTCTCCGACACTACCCGGGCGCGCAGCGCGGCGCCAATAACCCCGGAACTCTGCACTGAGCGTCAGCATCTGCAACCGACTGCCCGATAACGCCCGAAACCTCCCGCCTGGCCTAACGACTGCCCATCGCGCTGCGTTACCCTGACGTGGCAAAATGCGTCTCTAGTCGTATGACGCTCCGCTTCCTGCGCCCCGCGATCGCAGTTGCAGCGGCCCTGCTGGTGGGGATCTTCGCGCTATCCCGCGCACCCGCCCCGGCTGAGGCCGTAGGTACGCTTACCCTCCCCTTCCCAACGACAAACTTCTGGGTGACCCAGGGCTACTGGACGCTGCCCACCGCATACCACGAAGGTCACCCCGCATACGACCTCGTGCCCATGGACACGACGACAATCATCGCCTCAGCGCCCGGGTTCGCGACCGTGCACTGGGATGAAAACTGCGGGCCGAACACCTCGAGCGCTCAGCCGAGCTGCGACGACAACCTCTGCGGCGCCGGAGAGAGCTATGGGCGCTGGGTCGACGTCGACATGGGCGGCGACATGCACGTGTTGTACCCGCACCTATCCGCATTCACGGTGCCAAACGGCGTCTCGGTCGCTCGAGGGCAGCAGCTGGGTGTTCTTGGAACGGCCGGCTGTTCGACAGGCCCCCACATCCACTTCCAGGTGAAACACCTCAACCACTCGATGGACCCGGGCGACCCCAAGACCTGCGACATCCTGACATCGATGTGGACGACATGCCCCGCGAGCCTCGTTCCTCCCTCCGGACGCGGGTTGAACCCGAACGGCGACACTCGGGACGACGCAGTCACCTTCAATCAGGCCGGAATCGCCATGGTGTCTGAGAGCACCGTTTCGGGCTTTACGGCCCCTCAGAACTGGGGCGGTGTCTCCGCCTGGGGCGAGATACCGGGGGTCGGCGACTTCAACGGCGATGGCAAACACGACTCGATCACCTTTAGCCCCTTCGGTAGCGGCATCGTCGCCGAGAGCACCGGCTCGAGCTTCGGCTCAACAGGTTACTGGGGACAGGTCACCACCCTAGGCGAAATCCCCTCTGTGGGGGACTTCAATGCAGATGGCAAAGACGACGCGATTACGTTCAATCAATCAGGACAGGGAGTTGTATCGCTGAGTAACGGCGAGGAGTTTGGGCCTTCGCAGATTTGGGGAACCGTATTCACGTGGGGAGAGGTACCCGCGGTAGGCGACTTCAACGGAGACGGACGTGACGATGTAGTCACCTTCAACCCTCTAGGCGAGGCCTGGGTTTCGCTGAGCAACGGTGCTGGTTTCATCGGCCCGGTCCTCTGGGGTGCGACGTGGACATGGGGCGAAATACCGGCAGTCGGAGACTTCAACGGGGACGGCCGCGACGACGCTATCACGTTCAACCAGTCAGGGCACTCATTTGTCTCGCTGAGCAGCGGAACGAGATTCCTTGGACCAGCGCCGTGGGGCCACGTGACTACCTGGGGCGAAATACCCGCAGTCGGAGACTTCAACGGGGACGGCCGTGACGACGCAATCACGTTCAACCGGGCGGCCCAGGGAGTCGTGTCGCTCAGCGAAGGAACAAAGTTTGGCTCGGCGTGGATCTGGGGCGATGGTATCACCTGGGGCCAGGTCCCTGGCGGCTTCCAGACGTTTGCCTGGCACCGGTTGTTCATCGATGCCGACTTCGACATGGCCTGCAACGAGGGGATCCTCGGCCCCATCTGCGGCGGGCAGGACAACTGTCCGTTCGTGTACAACCCCCTCCAGACGGACTTCGACCACGATTCCGAGGGTGATACCTGTGACGCGGACGCGGATGGCGACACCGTCGAAAACCTTGACGATACCTGCCCGATGGACCCGGACCCATGCGGTTCAATCAGCGGCGACGCCGACTGCGACGGCGGCATCAACGCGATCGACGCCCTTCGTGTCCTTCGGGGAGCCGCCGGACTGGGCGGTTCGGGAGACTGCGTGACGACGGCGGGGGACGTCGACTGCAACGGCGCCGTGAGCGCGCTGGACGCCCTCCTCCTTTTGCGGTTCGTGGCGAACCTGCCTCAGTCGCTCGTGCTACCACCTGCTTGTCCCGCGATCGGAACCTAGTCCCTGGCCGTCACCTGGCCTAACCTGTTTCTATGACCCCCGAGGCCAGGATTGGCTTTGTCCTGCTGTTCTTCACCATCTGGTGCTTCCTCGGGCTCCTCGGATGGGCGGCCGTAGCCGTCCTGCGACGCGGGCGCGGGGCGCTGCTGGCGCTGCCGCTGGCGCTCACCGGCGCCGCCGCCGCCGGAGTCCTCGTGCCTGTGCTCGGCGCCCAGGACGCCGTTGGGTTCTTCTTCAGTTTGATCACGGCAACGGTGGGCGGAATCCTCGGCGCCGCTGCCGGGGTGATCTTCTCCCAGCGCCTGGGCCTCTCTTCACCAGCGCCTGATGATGTCCTCCGCCCCGAACGCGAACCGCCCGGCACCAACTGATCGCTGACAACTGTCATCTAACCGGTATCACCGCTAGACTCGAAGACGTGACGCCCCAGACCCCCCTTCACGCTCTTTCAACGATGTGGTCGCAGGCCCGCTTTCCGCGCCGAGGCCGCGAGGGCGACGATATGGCGGCCTTCGCCGAGAAGACGGCGTCTCTCGGCTTCCCGCACATCGAGATCAATTACGTCATCCCCCCTGAGGGCGTCGAGGCGTTGTTGGAGACGAACCATGTCGGTGTCTCATCAGTTCATTCACCCTGTCCGCGCGTTAAGGCGCCCAACGGGCGTATGTCCGACGCGCTTAACCTCGCCTCGCCGGACAATGAAGAGCGCGAACTCGCCGTCGGCTTCGCCCGCGCCGCTGTTGACATCGCTGTCCGTGCGGTTGCGCCTCGCGTCGTTGTGCACCTCGGCGGCGTCGGCAGCGAGATCTTCCCGGAAGAGCGGGAGCTACGGAAACTGTACGACTCCGGCACCCGCGAGGGCGATGACGTCGAGGGCCTGCGCAGGAAGGCCGCTCAGAGGCGCCTGGAGGGCCGAGAGGCGTATTTCCCATACGCGAGGCGGTCTCTGGCCGAGATCGCCGAGTACGGCGCTTCCAGAGGCGTAGCGGTGGGTCTGGAGAACCGCTACCACTTCCACGAATTCCCGGGCCCGGACGAGATGCACGAGCTCCTGGCGGACTATCCGCCCAGCGTAGCGGGGTTCTGGCTGGACGTTGGGCACGCCGAAGTCCTCAACCGACTCGGCTTTCACCCGCACACCCGCTGGCTCGACGAACTGGCGCCGCGTTGCATCGGCTCACACGTCCACGACTGCGACGGCCTCGCCGACCACCGCGCGCCCGGCCACGGTACTGCCGACTGGCCACACTACGCTGCGATGCTCCCTCCACACATCCCGCGCGTCTTCGAGATCAACCAGAAGATCGACGAGGATTTGGTAGCTGCGTCGATACCGTTCCTTCGCGACCGCGGCGTGTTGCCCGCTGGTTAGACCACGCCGAGTCTATTCGCGATACCCGTTGGGGCGCGTGCTGTGCCAGGCCCAGGCCGTGCGGATGATCTCCTCGAGATCGGTGTGCTCCAACTCCCAGCCGAGCTCCGCTTTCGCGTGATCTGGCGACGCGACCAGCTCGGCGGGGTCGCCCGGGCGGCGTGGCTGCTCGTTCACCGGTATTGGATGTCCGGTGACGTGGCGTGCTGCTTCGATGATTTCGCGGTTGCTGAAGCCCTGGCCGCTACCCAGGTTGAAAGCATCGCTCCCCGTCTCCGTGTACTCCAGTGCCAGGAGGTGGGCATCAGCCAGGTCAGCGACGTGTACGTAGTCGCGGACGCAGGTGCCGTCGCGCGTCGGGTAATCTGTGCCGAAGAGGCCCGCCGCCGGGCGCTGCTCCAGCGCCACCTGGAGGACGTTCGGAATCAGGTGGGTCTCGGGGCGGTGGTCCTCGCCACGCTCCATGGTTGCTCCGCAGGCGTTAAAGTAGCGCAGCGAGACGTGCTGCAGACCGTACGACCGCTCGTACCAGGGGAAGAGGTGCTCCGCCATCGCTTTCGTTTCCCCGTAGGGGTTCACGGGACGGATACGGTGGCTTTCAGGTATCGGTACAGTCTCCGGCTCACCGTAGACCGCGGCGCTTGAGCTGAACACCAGCCGCGACACCCCAAACGCCACCATGGCGTTAAGCAGCGCGATAGTCCCACCAACGTTGTTCGCGAAGTAGCGGCCGGGCTGCTGCACCGACTCACCAGCCTGGATGAACCCCCCATAGTGGATCACCGCCTGGAAGCTGTTGGCGGCGAACAACTGGTGAAGCTCTGATTCTTCTCTGATGTCGAACTGCGCCAACTCGGCCAGTTCGTGGACGGCGCCGCGATGCCCCGCGCTCAGGTTGTCGAGAACCGTCACGTCGTGTCCCGCGGATATCAGCCGGTCTACCGTGACGCTGCCGATGTAGCCGGCGCCGCCGACAACGAGTACGCGCATCGCTTCAGGAGGCTCTAGACGACGCCGGGTTGCGGGTCCGCCTCAACCCTCGAAGCGCCTGAAAACGAGACAGGCGTTGTGTCCGCCAAAGCCAAAGCTATTCGTCAGCACCACGTCGACATCAAGCCGCCGAGCCTCATTCGGCACGTAGTCCAAATCACACTCGGGGTCTGGGAATTCATAGTTAATCGTGGGGTGCACCATTCCGGTGACAATGGACTGGACGGCCGCCACCGCCTCCACAGCGCCGGCTGCGCCGAACGAGTGTCCCACCATCGACTTCGTGGACGAGATCGGCACCCGGTAAGCCTCTTCACCAAAGGCGCGCTTGATGGCTGCGGTCTCCGAAGCGTCGTTCAACTTCGTGGACGTACCGTGCGCGTTGATATAGTCAACGTCCTCGGGCTTCACTCCCGCGTCGTCGAGAGCGATCTGCATCGCCCTCATGGCGCCGTCGCCGTCGGCGCAGGGCGCGACCACGTGGTTGGCGTCGTTGGTTGCGCCGTACCCGGCCAGTTCTGCCAGGATCGGCGCGTTTCGGGCGCGCGCGTGGTCCGCGTTCTCGAGCACGAACACGGCCGCCCCTTCAGCCGCCACGAAGCCATCGCGCTCCGCATCAAACGGCCGGCTGGCGCGCTGCGGCTCGTCGTTGCGGCTTGAGAGAGCGCGGATAACCGCGAAACCGCACAGGCCGACCTCCGTTAGGGCCGCCTCGGTTCCTCCGGTAATCATCACGTCGGCCCGGCCCGACCGGATTAGATCCAGCGAATCTCCAACAGCCTGAGTCCCCGCGGCGCAGGCGGTGATTACGGTGTTAGAGTACCCTCGAGCGCCGTAGGCGAGGCAGACTTGGGCCGCCGACATGTTCGGAAGCATCTTCGGGAAGAAGAAAGGGTCGATTCTCCAGTCGCCTTTACGCTCGACGTGTCGCACCGCCTCCTGGACGTCGCCGATGCCGCCAATGCCGTTGCCAAAGACGACGCCGACGCGGGTGGCATCGGTGTCTTTGAGATCGAGTTCGGCATGGTCGAGCGCCTGACGGGTCCCGGCAATCGCAAACTGGCTGAATCGCGCCATGCGGCGGGCTTCCCGGCGGTCCATGTAGTCTTCAGGCTCAAACCCCTTCACCTCACCGGCGATATGGATCGGGTAGTCTGAGTGGTCGAAGGCCTTCATGATGTCGATGCCCGACCTCCCGGCGAGGGCGCTCTCCCAGAACTCGGATACGGTGTTGCCGATGGGGGTGATAGCGCCCATGCCCGTCACAACCACACGCGTCCCGTTCCTGCCTGCCATGAACTAACCTCCGCGCTCGTTCAACCAATGACCTCTCGCCTCGCCAGCCCCATATGCTCTCGGGCTTCTGCGGCCACGAACAGCGAACCTGTAACACATACTACCCCGCCACTTCCGGTTCTCGCCAACGCCGCGTCTATTGCGGAGCCAACGTTGTCCACAACTTCCGTCTCAGACCCGCGAGCTCGAAATGCCTCCCCGATTCGCTCCGGATCCATCGCGCGCGGATGGTCTGCCCGTACCGCGTATACGTGCTCCGCGACAGGTGCAAGCTCCTCAGCAATCCCATCGATGTCCTTGTCCTCGGAGGCCCCGACCACGAAGACGGCGTGATCACGTTGGAAGTCTTCAGCCAGCGTCTCCCGGAACCGCCGAGCCGAGTCACGGTTGTGTGCCCCGTCCGCAATCAGAAGCGGCGTCTCCGAGAGAACCTCGAACCGCCCCGGCCAGCGCACCGTGGCGAGGCCTTCCGCTATCGCATCCTCAGGAATTTGGGCGCCCTTTTGCTGGAGCGCAGGCACGCAGGCAATCGCAGTGGCGGCGTTCTCTATCTGGTTGGCTCCCAGTAAGGCGAGCCGGCAGGTGAGAGGCTCGCCCGGACCTTCGATGCGGACCTCCTGCCCGCGAAAGTCGTGTGAACGCTTCTCCCAGCGGTAGTCTCTTGCCACATCTACGAGACTCCCACCCGCGCGCTCTGCAGACTCGCGGATCAATCGTTCCGCCTCCGGATACTCCTGTGGCGCCACTACCACCGTGCATCCCGATGTGATGATCGCCGCCTTCTCCCGCGCGATCGCCTCAATCGTGTCACCGAGAATTGCCGTGTGCTCGAGGCTGATCGGCGCGATCACGGCCACATCCTTCGACTCGAACACGTTGGTGCTGTCCACCCTCCCCCCGAGGCCGACTTCGATCACTTGAATCTGAACGTCGGCCTCGTTGAATGACAGGAAACCGAGGGCTGTCAGCAGGTCGAACGTTACCAGGGACCGATCCCCGATTGCGCCAGCCGATTCCTCGACGCCTCTCTTCAACGCCGCAGCGAGCCGGGCGAACCCCTCGGGTGAGATCCGGTCACCATTGATGCGAATTCGCTCAGTGTAGGAGTGGAGGTGCGGGCTCGTGTAGAGGCCGGTCCAGTACCCCGCCGCACGCAGTATCGATTCGAGGATCGCCGCGATGCTCCCCTTGCCCTTTGATCCCGCGACATGCACTGTTCGCCGCCCCAGGTGCGGGTCTCCGAGATGATGGAGGACGGCCAGCATCGGCTCCACGTCCGGCCGGTCCTGGAACCGGCCCGAACGCTCGAAATCGGCGAACGACAACAGCCACCGAACGGCTTCGGCGTAGTTCATGCGTAAAGCGCCACCACCACCGAGGCGCCAAGGCGCAAGGTCACAACACGATCTTAGTGCTTCGTGCCTTCGTGGTTAACTCGCCGGTTTGGCGGTCTCCCGGTGGAAGTCCGGCTGACGCTTCTCGATGAACGCTCGCACGGCCTCCTTGAAGTGCGGTCGCTTCATCGTCTCGTTGAACTCCACCAGTTCGCGCTTAATCACTTCGTTCTGGCTCGTCTCCCAGAAGTTGGCCCAGACTGTGCGCTTGAGCGCCGCGATGGAGTCGGCCGGGTTGAAGGCGATCTCAGCCGCCGTTTCGACTGCCTGGTCCAACAACTGATCGTGCGGCACGACGCGATTCACCAGGCCTATCCGGCCGGCCTCCTGCGCATCGATAATACGGCCCGATTCCATCAACTCCAGTGCGTGCCCTAGTCCAATCGTCTCGACGAGAATCCGAGTGCTCGCCAGCTCCGGAAAAACGCCGACGCGGATGAAGCGCATCGAGAGCTTCGCCTGGTCGGAGGCGATGCGAACGTCGCATGGTAGGGTGATGGTCAGCCCGGCACCGATAGCGTGTCCGTTGATCGCCACAATAATCGGCTTCGAGCGCTGGACGAACGCCACCCAATTCTCGCGCTCGCGCTCCCAGACGCTCATATCACGGCCTTCCTCTTCTTGGCGCTGGATACCCTTGTCCCAGCCGCGTATGTTCGCGCCCGCGCAGAAGGCCCGGCCCGTCCCCGTGAGGACGATGGCCCCGATGCCTGCGTCGTTGTTGGCTTCTTCGATCGCCTGCCGCATCTCGGTATCAAGCGGTTCGCCCAAGGCGTTCAGGTGCTCAGGGTCGTTCCGCATCACGACCAGCACTCGTCCGCGCTGTTCGGTGAGAATTTGTTCGTAGGGCATGGCACGCCTCCTTCGCTCAGTGCCCGCATTATACAAGGCCTGAGGAAGCAGGACGCCGTCTCAGGGGCCGGCGGTATAATGAGCGCCGTTATGCCCGACGACGATGCTTTCCCCTCGCTCCAACCTGAAGCCCGGCGGCGTGTCGAGGCGCTGCTCGCCAAACGCTGGTCGATGCCCGGCGACCACCCGCTCGCCGCGCTGCAGGGCGCTAACGTTGGTGCCTACACACTCCTCCTGTTGCTCGGCCCGAAGAGCAGCGTCGGTTCGCAGTCATTTCAGCTCCACCTTGCGGATGAACAAGGCTACCTGGCCAACACCAACCTTGCTCTCGGCCTCTACAACCGCGGCCCATACCCGGCCTTTAACTGGATAGAGCTCACTCGCTACGAAGCGAAGCTGAAAATGGCTGGTTCGGAGGTGGACCTTGCGGGCGAAGCTCTAGACCGCCCGTTCTTTGGGCTGTTGTCAGCACTGGTGCCTCCGGGTGGGCACCTGATGATCGAGTACGACTCGCCCAGCCAGCGACCGACAGAACGCATTCTCACACTCGGATACCCCGAATCGACGTCGCCCACCGGCTACCTCCTCTTCCAGGAGGGTTGCCGCTCCTTCAAGAACTGGCATATCTCGGAGGGGTGGCGCGAAGGTCCGCGAAAGCTGCAGGGGTTCAAGCCGTGGAATGAGGAGATAGCCCTCGAGAAGACCGCCCGTCTGCGCGAGGACATCTCAACGCTCCTCGCGGCTCCGACGAACCCTCAGCACGGCGAGTGGGATGCCATTGCCAGGAGGAATGCCTCTGCCGTCCTGGAAGCGCTGGCCGCTGAATCCTAACAGCGTTTCTACCGTTGTCATTCTTGACAGTTTTCGGCGCGGCATCATAAATTGACCACGGCACATGACTGATTCCCCACTTCATATTCCCTACTGCCCGCTCGCCAGCGAGCAGCCCCACTTCAAGTAACAGCCCCTATCTCACTATGCCTGGAGGTAACGAATGGTAACGGTAAGCAGCATCAAGGCCGACATCGGCGGGATGGTCGGTCATTCCTCATCCCACCCCGAAATTCTTGACCTCGGTCGCGAGGAGCTGGAACGCGCCAAGCAACAGGGTCTCCTCATCGACGCCCACGTCAGCCACTGCGGCGACGACATGTTCCTGATCATGACCCACGACCGCGGCGAAGATAACACCGAGATTCACAAGCTGGCCTGGGACACGTTCGTGAAGGGAACGGAGCTGGCCAAGAAGCTCAAGCTTTATGGGGCGGGCCAGGACCTGCTCGCGGACGCCTTCTCCGGCAACATCAAGGGCGCGGGCCCCGGTTCCGCCGAGATGGAGATCGATGAGCGTCCCTCGGAACCGATTATCGTCTTCATGGGCGACAAGACGTCCGCCGGCGCCTTCAACCTTCCTCTCTACAAGATGTTCGCCGACCCTTTCAACACTCCCGGCCTCGTGATCGGTGAGCCCCTGCACGACGGCTTCAGCTTCGAGGTCCAGGACGTGAAGGAGCACAACCAGATCACGCTCAACGCGCCGGACGAACTCTACGACCTGCTCGTTTTCATCGGCGCCCCCGCCCGCTACGCCGTCAAGCGCGTCTTCAACCGGATGAGCGGGGAGATCGCCGCCGTTTCCAGCACTGACAAGCTATCGCTTATCGCCGGCCGCTACGTCGGCAAGGACGACCCGACGATGCTCGTGCGCTGCCAGGGCAACTTCCCGGCGGTCGGAGAGGTGCTCGAGCCCTTCACCACGCCGTGGACGGTGGAAGGCTGGATGCGTGGCTCGCACCACGGGCCGCTGATGCCCGTAGCGCTCAAGGACGCCCACCCGAGTCGTTTCGACGGCCCACCGCGGCTTGTGGCGCTCGGCTTCCAGCTTGCCAACGGAAAGCTCATCGGGCCCAACGACATGTTCGACGACCCCGGGTTCGACCACGTCCGCACCGAGGCCAACCACATCGCCGACTACCTGCGCAAGCACGGTCCCTTCGAGCCGCACCGCCTGCCGCTGGAGGAGATGGAATACACGACGATGCCGGCTGTGGCGGCGAAGCTCGAAAGCCGCTGGCAGGCCATCCGCGACGAAGGCAAGGCACAGAAGATCATGGCTGCCCCCATCGCCGAAGTGGAGTAACGGCTCCGGGAACTTTTCCCACAGTCCCCTCCGTCTCATGAAACGGGCGTAGACTGGACGGAGCATGGGAGTGACACCAAACCGGTGGATGATGCCCCTCGTACTGGCGCTCGTAGTTGCGGCTGCCGTCTTCGGCTCGGCTTGCAGCGGAAGTGACGACAACGGCGCAAACGATTCCAGTGCCGAAGACAGCGGCGCTGGATCCACCGACGACGCCTCAGCCATCTGCGCCGAAGGAGCGACTGACTGCGACGACACGCCGGACACTGGCGGTGCCGGGGACAATCCGGACGAGCCCGTCAGCAACGACGTTGACACCAGCCCTGCTGCCGCCCCATGCAGTGACGACGCCGACTGTGAGGCGCGTTCGCGCGATATTGCTGTCCGCGACCTCTCGGCGCAGCTCGGCGTCGAGGCCGTGGCCATCTCCGTAGTGAGCACCGAGGCGGTACAGTGGCCGGACGCCTGTCTGGGCGCCGCTGGGCCCGGAACCGCATGCGCAGAGGTGATCACCCCCGGCTTCAAGGTGCTCCTCGAACACAACGGGACAACGTACGAGTACCACACGGACAGGGGCACCCGGGCGGTGCTCCTTGTCCAGTAGACGGATCAAGGTAGACGCGCCGCCTTCGTGGTTTGACGCAAGTCCTCCAAATACACCAAATGCTCAACATGCCCCACCTTCTCCTCGCCACCAACAACGCCGGCAAGGTCACTGAATTCCGCCGGCTACTGGCCGATAGTGGCTGGGACCTCGTGACTCCGTCCGACCTCGGCCTCCACCTCCATGTGGACGAGGATGGAGCCACGTACGAGGCAAATGCGCGCGCCAAGGCGCTGGCCGGCGCTGAGACGAGCGGGCTCGTCACCCTCGGGGACGATTCCGGCATCGAAATCGAAGCCATGGGCGGTGAACCGGGGGTTCGCTCCGCCCGCTTCCTCGGCGAACGAGCCTCGTACCCCGAGCGCTTCGTCGAAGTCCAGCGACGGCTTACCGGCGTACCGCCCGATCAGCGGCACGCGCGCTTTGTCTGCGTAATCGCCATTGCGGACCCGAAGGCCAACGATATGCACACAGCGGAGGGCGAAGTACTGGGCGTCATCGCTGCTGAGCCGCGCGGATCAGGGGGATTCGGATACGACCCGATCTTCTGGGTGCCCGAGCACTCCCGCACCATGGCGGAACTGTCGGAGCGTGAGAAGGATATAATCAGCCATAGAGGCCGAGCGGCCGGAGCCGCCCTGCCAATTCTGCGAGAATTGCTGCATGAGCACCGAGAAGACGACACCGCATACGCCCGTCGCGCCGAATAGCGGCGCTCATCGGGCAACGCTTACCGACGCCTTCCAACGGCCGCTCCGTGACCTGCGCATCTCGGTGACGGACCGCTGCAACTTCCGTTGCACTTATTGCATGCCGAAGGAGGTCTTCGGCCGCGACTACGAGTTCATCGCGCGCAGCGAGATCCTGACGTTTGAAGAGATCGCCCGCCTCGCTCGCATCTTCGTCGCTAGCGGCGTTGAGAAGATACGGCTGACCGGCGGTGAACCAACGCTCAGGCGCGACCTGCCGAGTCTGATCAAAATGCTCTCTGCCATTGAAGGGTTGAGGGACCTCACCCTGACGACCAACGGCTCGCGCCTGGCGGATTTGGCCGCCGATCTCAAGGCAGCGGGTTTGAACCGTGTCACTGTCAGCCTGGACTCCCTCGACGACACCGTGTTCCGGTCGATGAACGACGTCGACTTCCCCGTCGCCCGCGTGCTAGAAGGCATCGACGCAGCAAAGGCTGCTGAACTGACGCCGATCAAGGTGAACATGGTCGTGCAACGGGGGGTCAACGACCACACGATTGTCGACTTTGCCCGCCACTTCCGGGGAACGGGCAGCATCGTCCGCTTCATCGAGTACATGGACGTCGGCCACACCAACGGATGGCGGATGGACGACGTCGTCTCCGCGAAGGAGATCGTGGACGTAGTCGGTCGCGAATTCCCACTGGAGCCAGTCGACGCGAACTACCGTGGTGAGGTCGCCAACCGGTACCGGTACCTGGACGGCGCCGGCGAGATCGGCGTCATCGCGTCCGTTACACAGCCGTTCTGTGGAGACTGCACGCGCGCCCGCCTCTCCGCCGACGGCAAGCTCTACACCTGCCTCTTCGGGCTGAAGGGGCACGACTTCCGCGCCCAACTCCGTTCCGGCGCCACGGACGGGGAAATCGCATCGCGTGTCGCCTCGGTCTGGGGTGCGCGCACAGACCAGTACTCGGAGCTGCGTTCTAAGGCAACAGCGGGCCTCGAGAAGGTCGAGATGTCCTACATCGGCGGGTGACGATGGCCACCCCTCAACGAAAGACAAGACTCACCCACATCGGCCCGTCCGGCCGCCCGCGCATGGTCGACGTGTCCGCCAAGTCAGACACCCTCCGCGAAGCCACTGCTCGCGGCAGCGTCTACCTGAAGCCCGACACGCTGGCTCTCGTCAAGGACGGTGCACCGAAGGGTGACGTACTAACGACCGCCCAACTCGCCGGGATCATGGCCGCCAAACGCACACACGAGCTCATCCCCCTCTGTCATCCGCTGCCTCTGTCCGGCATCGAGGTCACACTCGAGACCGACGACGTTCGCGGCACCGTCGATATCACTGCCACAGTTCGGACCACGGGGAAGACAGGCGTCGAGATGGAGGCGCTCACCGCGGTAAGCATCGCTGCGCTCACCGTCTACGACATGGTGAAAGCCGTCCAGAAGGCCGCGCGGATCAGTGACATTCGCCTCGTTCGCAAAAGCGGCGGCAAGTCCGGCGACATCGTACTGGAATAGGTCCCTCGAGGCCTCAGTATTTCTTTGCGACTGTGACGTACGTCACAGATTGATTCGCGGCCCTGAAGTTACGCTTCACTCGTAAAGGGTCCCCCGACCGACCCCTCCCCCATGGTAGGGCCCCGATTGGCGAGTCGGGGCCCGCTCGCTTTTTTGGGACTTGAACACTATCCCTCTACGGCGGGCCAATGAGTGCCGGACAACCAACCGGCTTCTGCACCGGCAGGTTAACGACCGCACGCAGGATCTTCAGCGCATCCACGGAGTTTATTCCCGAACCGCAATCGACGTCCCCCATCAACTCGTCCGTGGGCGGCGGTAGCATTTGTCCCACGTCCAGGCACGGCTCACTCTGCGACACCGGCAGGCTCGCTGAGTAGCGCAGCACTCCCAACGCATCGACCGAATTGACGGCGCCATCGCAATTCACGTTACCCGTCCCCGGTGCGTCACACGCGTCTCCAGCCTCATCGCCGTCGCTGTCCGCTTGCGCCGGATTGGAAACTGAGCGGCAGTTGTCCTCGTGCGCACCCACGCCGTCGCCGTCGCCGTCATTGTGTAACAGGTAGATCGCATCGTCGTAAGTAAGCACGAGAATCTCACCATCCGCACGCTCGGCGAATGATGTGATGCGATAGTCCGAATCGTGGATCGTAACGGGGGCACTCGTAGCCCCGGGCGCGACATCCACCGCCCAGATGTGCCCGGTGCAGAAATCTCCATAGACATACCAGCCATACACCTCGGGCATGTCGTTGCCGCGATAGACGTATCCGCCTACGATGGCGCACTCATCGGTGTGGTCGTAGACCGTGCGCGGCGATTCGAACCCACCCGGGGGGCACCCATCCGGCTCGAAGGGAACGAAGCCTTCGTAGCAATCCCAGCCGAAGTTGCCGCCCTTTACCACCTTGTCCACTTCCTCCCAGCTCGCCTGCCCGGTGTCACCTACCCAGATGTCCTTCGTAAGCCGGTCTTCGGACATTCTCCACGGGTTGCGGAAGCCGCTGGCCCAGACCTCGGGCTTGAAGCCGGCCATCCCAACGAATGGGTTGTCGGCCGGAACGGCGTAATATGGCGGCGCTGCCACTCCTGTGACGTTGATCCGCAAGATCTTACCCCGCCAGTCGTTCAAGTTTTGAGCATTCTCGTCAATGTCGCCCTTCGTCGGAGTGCCGCCTCCATCGCCGATCGACAGGTAGAGGTCGCCGTCATCGCCGAAGAGGATCTTTCCCCCGTTGTGATTGGGGTAGCTGTCAGGCACCTCAAGTATTCGAGTCTCCGCGCCAGGGCCCGCCGTAACCATCACGCCGCCGGCTACCTGAAACCGCGACAACACCGTTGGTTGCGGCGCGCCCTGCGTGTAGTACACGTACACCCTGCCGTCAGACGCGAAGTCCGGTGAGAACGCCAGCGACAGGAATCCCTCCTCGATGTGGCCTTCGCCAACGTACGAAGACAGGTCGCCGTACACGGTCGCGCTAAACGCACCGCTCAGGGAGACGCGGAAGGCCCTCTTGTCCGACCTTAAGACAACAACTGCCTCGTCCGTGCTGCCCGGGATCATGACAAGGTCTACCTGGCGCGGTTCGCCGGAGACTATCTTCGGAATCTCCTCCGAGAGTCCGTAGTTGGATGGCGCTAACGGTGTACCGGCATTTGCGAGTGGCGCCCTGCCTGTCGACAGGAAAGCCACGGCGACGAATAATAACCAGCAACTGAATTGCGCGCACCACGTTCACGATTCCACCCCCAAAACGTTTCTAGATCAATCTTACTCGGGGTCGGCCCTAAGGTGGTCCTATGATCGGTGGACAACCCTGGGGAAGAGTGACCGGCAGGCTCGCCACAGCTCTCAGGACGCGCAAAGCGTCCACCGAGTTGATGACCCCACTGCAATCGACGTCGCCCATCAGTTGACTCGTAGGCGGGGGCAGCATCTGTCCCGGGGCGATGCAGGGCGCGCTCTGTAGCACTGTTAGGCTCACGGAATGCCGGAGTACGGCAAGCGCGTCAACCGAGTTGACTGACCCGTCGCAGTTGACGTTGCCGGTCCCCGGTGCGTCGCAGGCATCTCCCGCGCCATCGCCGTCCACGTCGGCCGCCTGGCCTGCGGCGTTGGCCACCGATGGGCAGTTGTCCACGTGCGCGCCCAAACCGTCGCCGTCTCCGTCGTTGTGAAGCATGTAGATAGCGTTCTGGAACGTCAGCACAAGCAGCTCACCGTCCGCGCGCTCGGCGAAGGACGAGATCTCATATGGGGTGTCGATAAGAGAGACCGGCGGGCTGTTGGCGCCCTGGGTCGCGTCTACCGCCCACACTCGCCCGGAGCAGAAGTCGGCGTACACGTACCAACCGTACAGCTCCGGCATCACCGTGCCTCGGTAGACATACCCGCCGGTGACAGCGCATCCGAATCCATGGTCATAGACGGCACGCGGCAACGTGAATCCACTGCCCGGACACCCTGAGGGTTCGTACGGTTCCAGTCCCTCAAAGCAGTCCCATCCGTAGTTTCCGCCCTTGCTTACTCGGTCGACTTCCTCCCAATCGTTCTGCCCCACGTCGCCCAACCAGATGTCGCCGTTCAGGCGGTCCATGCTCATCCGCCAGGGATTCCGGAAGCCGTAAGCGTAAATCTCGTCCAGACCCGCCGCCATGGTGAACGGGTTGTCGGAGGGGACGTTGTAGTAGGGAGGCGCATTTACCCCGGTGACGTTGAGTCGCAGGACTTTGCCGAGCCAGCTGTTCAAGTCTTGTCCGTTTTCGTTGGGATCACCTCCGCCGCCGCCGTCTCCGATCGAGAGGTACAGATCCCCGTCCTGCCCGAACACGATCTTCCCGCCGTTGTGGTTGTTCGCGAAATCGGGGATCTCCAGGATGCGTGTCTCGTCCTGGGGCGCCGCCGCCTGAACTACCCCACCCACAACCTGGAAGCGCGAGAGCACGGTAGGCTGAGGCGCGCCGAGCGTATGGTACACGTAGAGGCGTCCGTCCAATGCATAGTTCGGAGAGAACGCAACTGACAGAAGACCCTCCTCATACCCATTCCCGCCGACGTATGAAGAAAGATCGCCAAACAAGGTCGGCTGGAACGCCCCGCTGAGGGAAATTCGCCAGATCTGCTCATCGTGCTGCAGGGCGACAATCGCCTCGTCGGTGCTGCCCGGGATCATCGCCAGGTCGACCATCTCGTCCAGCGTCCCATCGTTGATGACCTGCGTCAGCCCGTAGGCATTCGGATACGCGGCCGCTGAGGCGCCATCGCGCGCAGTCAGGGCAAAGACTCCTACCGCAAGCGGCAAGAGCGCCCACCTCAGCAAACGCAGAGTTCGTCGTTCAAACATGACTTATGACAACTGGGGAGTATACCTGATGTTACTCTATGGCTTCACTAAGATCACCGGCGCGCAGCGCTCCCGATTGCGTGACCTTCAAGCCCGCCACAGCGCGCAAGATCTTCAGAGCGTCAACGGCGTTCACACCGTTCTGACAGTCCACGTCGCCCATCAGTCCCCCAGCCGCCAGCGCCAGTCCGATGTCCTGGCACGGCTCCTCCTGACTCACGGACAGAGCCGCGTTCCGGCGCAGGACTTTCAGGGCATCGACAGAGTTCACGGCGTTGCTGCAGTCCACGTTTCCGAGCCCGGCTGCATCGCAGACGTCTCCGGCGTTGTCGCCGTCGCTGTCCACCTGTGTCGTGTTTGAGAACGCCGGACAGTTGTCGCAGGCGTCTCCCACAAAATCGGCGTCACCATCCGGGTTAGCGGGACACGCCTCGACGGCGCCCATGTCGCAGCGCGTGCTCAGGTCGCCGTTACCGTCGGCCGGGCGGTTCAGCGAGCGCTGGTCCTTTACCGGGCAAGAAATCCCGCCGCTCCCGGGAGCTACCGGGTTTCCGGCATCAATGGCTGCGCTACCGGGCATCGGCAAGTGAGTTTGAGTCGGGCCTCCGTTGTTCGCAAGCGCAGCGAGTTGCGGATCGGCGTTGACGAGGTCGCCCGCTCCATCCAGGCCGCATGTATTGCCTCCGCCGTCGAAGTTGTATCCCAGAGACGTCAGTCCAATGGTGTCAACACAGTTGGCCCCGGCGTTATTGAGGATTGTGTTGCTCATCGTCACGGTTCCGCTGGCGCGCAACCCGCCTCCGGCTATTCGATGCTATTGTGCTGCTCATCAATACCCCGGTCCCGGGGTCGATGACAGAAATACCTCCCGTGTCGCCGGCCGTATTGCCGCTGACCGTGCTGTTCGTCACTGTGAGCGGCCCCCGTGTACGTATGCCGCCTCCGAGTCCAACCATCCCGATGTTGTTCCCGGAGACCGTGCTGTCGATGACATTGGTGACCCCGCCAAAGCCCGCGCTAATCCCACCGCCGAGCGCGTTTCCGCTGCCCGTGTTGCCGCTTATTGTGCTCCTGAGCACGGTGACTGTTCCGTCACTGTGAATCCCTCCGCCGACGAAATTCATCGCCGAGGAGTTGCCGCTGACAACGCTATCCGTCAACGTCAGCTCTGCCCCCGCAGCCACGCGGATACCACCACCATCGCCTCCGTCACCCTGACCATTCTGAATCGTGACGCCGTTGATCTTGTGCGACCCGCTGATGATGTCGAAGATGCGGTGCGTACCCGTGCCCCTTTGAATGATCGTCGAACCGACTCGCCCGCGCCGTTGATCGTCAGGCCCATCGCTGTGAGATCAAGGTCACCGGTCGCCGCCGCATCTTCACCAGTGCCGGGGAAGCTTATTGAATACGTGCCCGCAGGCACGGTTATCGTGTGCGATCCACCCATGGCGTTCAGTTCCTGTATGGCTGCCCGAAGCGAGCAGCCCGGCACTTCCCCCGTGTAACACTGGCTGTCGCCGGGGAGAACATCCGGATCATCCAACGCCGTATCGACCGTAAATCCTGCGACCCCGGCGTCGGTCCTGCCCGCATCTCCCACCGCAACTATGGACATAGCTATGAGCACGGCTACAACAACGGCTGTACGAAACAAGGTCATGGCTCCCCCTCGAAGGCTGGAACTGGCTCCGAGGGTATAACGCGCCGCGCTTGGACTGGTTGGCTGAAACCCGGGTTCAGTCCGGCTTGATCGCTGGGCACCCCGCAGGCAGGTTAGTAGGCAACGCTGCGTTCGCACGGAGGATCAGCAAAGCATCCACCGAGTTCACAACGCTCGAGCAGTTCACGTCTCCCAGCACCGACCCACCCGGCAGATGCGTCCCGATATCCGCGCAGGGCTCGCTCTGCATTACTGCAAGCCCGGCTGTGTGCCGCAGCAGCGCCAGCGCGTCGGTTGCGTCGATCACCCCATTGCAGTCGGAGTTCCCCGTCCCGGGCGCGTCACAGGCGTCACCCGCGAGGTCGCTGTCTGCATCGTCCTGGTCGACATTCGTCACGTTCGGGCAGTTGTCACACGCATTTCCCTGTGAGTCCCCGTCGACGTTCTGTTGCTGTGAGTTCATGGTGAGGGGGCAATTGTCGGACCCGTCTGCGACCCCGTCACCGTCGTCGTCCGGGTCGCAGCCATCGCCCATCTCGTCGCTGTCGGTATCAGCCTGGTCCACGTTTGGGTCGTTTGGACAGTTGTCACAACGGTTCCCGACCGCGTCTCCATCGCTGTCCGTCTGGTCAATCTCGAAGACGTGAGGACAGTTGTCACAGGCGTCACCAATGCCGTCGTGGTCGCCGTCGTCCTGCCCAGCGTTCGGCACTGACGGGCAGTTGTCGAATGGGTCCAACTCACCATCACCGTCACCGTCGCCGAGAGCATAGACGTAAACGTCGTAGTCTCCGTTTTCATCACCCGCGACCTCCGGAGTCGCCGTACTGAAGGCTACCGTGTTTCCGTTCATCGCAACCAGTGCCTCGAATGCGTCACCCTGCGTGCCGGGGCTGGCCTCGATCGTATTGCCGCTCTTCACATCGTGAAGGAACACGTTACCGCACGCGAAGTAGCCGCAGGTAACCGTTGTCGGGTCCTCCACCAGGTTGGCAGCCGACGATGAGAAAGCTACGAAACGGCCGTCGCCGCTGATTTGAGAGGCGATGCTGCCGGACGCGGCCTGTTCTCCCAGGCTGTTCACGCTCACTTTCGTGGTCACGCCCGCCTGGCGGTCACGCACGAACACGTCCTGACAGTTCGTGGTGAATTTGTCGCCGGGGATGACGATACATTCCGAGGTGTCTCCGGGAACGAGGTTTGTCGCCCGCGAGAGGAACGCCACGAACCGCCCGTCGTCACTGATCGACGCACGCGAACTGTCCCGGTTCCCCTCCACTGCGCCGTCCTTGATGCTAATAGGCGTGGTCACGCCCTGTTCCGTATCGCGCAGGAAGATGTGCATGCACGCCTGCGCCGGGTTACCAATGTAATCCTCGCACCCCTCGCTCTCCGTCTGTGCCAGGTTTGTGGCAAACGACGACAGGACAACGAACCTCCCGTCCGGCGTCATGTCTTCGAGAACGCTCTCGGCCGCCGCTTCATCTTCCTCGGTGTTGACGCTCACCCTGGTGGTCGTGCCCATTTCCCTGTCCCGGACGAACACGTCGCCAACGTCATTGTTGTCGTCCTTCACCAGGTGCGCCGCTGAGGAGCCAAAGGCCACGAACCGACCGTCCGCGCTGACCACAGCGCCGCCGCTTCCACCATCGGCCTCGCCCTCAAGGTCACCAATGCTCACGCGCTCTGTCGTACCAACAGCTCGGTCGCGCAAGAAGACATCTGTCTGTCCGTTGAAATCGCCGGCAACCAGGTTGGACGCCGGCGACGAAAAGACCACGAACCGCCCGTCCGGGCTGATGGAAGCGCTGGTTTCGCCGTAGTCATTGGCCTCGTTGCCTTCGCTGTCGACGTTCACGCGCTCAATGACCCCATTCAGACGGTCGCGTATATAAAGGTCAGGGCACTCAACCTGCGAGGAGCCGCAATCGTTCGTTTCTCCGTCGACGAGATCCGTAGAGGACGACCAGAAGACCACGTATCGTCCGTCGGGGGTCATATCCAGAACGCGAGTGGCGCCGGCTGCCCCGCCGTCGGTGGCGACCGATATCAGCTCCAGCGTTCCCTGGGCCTCGGACTGCCGTGTTCCGGCCAGTATTAGAAGTATGATGCCGCTGGCGGCAATTGCGGCAACGCGCATAAACACCCCGCGGGATGACCCGCACTTCTCACTTCGAATAGAAACGCCTGTCGACGCGGATCGTAAAGCCGAACCCGTTCAGGCTACGGCGGTTTGATCGCCGGGCAGCCTGCCGGAATGTTAGTACTCAACGCCGCGTTCGCCCGCAATATCAGGAGCGCATCGATGGAGTTCACTGGGTCCTGGCCACCGGAGCAATTTACGTCCCCCTGCATCCAGCCGCTGGTCAGTGGCCCGTCGCCGATGTCGGTGCACGGCTCGCTTTGCGCAACCGAGAGCCCCGTCGCATGACGGAGTACTTTCAGCGCATCGAGGGCGTTTACGCCGGCAGGAGGTGCGCTGCAGTCCACGTTGCCGGACCCCGGTCCGTCGCAGGCGTCCCCGGCAAGGTCACCGTCAGCGTCATCCGCCTGACCCATCCCATTCGCGACGAGGGGACAGTTGTCCGATCCATCCTCGACTGCGTCGTTGTCATCGTCCGAATCACAGACGTCGCCTTCGCCATCGGCGTCGGTGTTCTTCTGATCAACATTTGTGACCGCGGGGCAGTTGTCACAGGCGTCGCCCGGGCCATCCTGGTCACCATCCACCTGGCCGCCGTTCGACACGGAAGGGCAGTTGTCGCAGATGTCGCCCGCGTCGTCTCGGTCTTCGTCTGCCTGATCGGCGTTGACAATGTCGGCGCAGTTATCAAAGGGCGCACCTTTGCCGTCGCCGTCCGAATCATACGTGAGCTGGTGGAGCGCACCAGAGTAGTCCACGATTAGAATCTCACCGGTCGATGTCAGCCCGAACGAAGTGATGTTGAAATCAGTATCGGCAAGCATGACCGGCGGGCTGTCTGCGCTGTTGGTGTCCACGGCCCGGATGCGACCGCTGCAGAAGTCGGCGAATACGTACCAGCCATCGAGGGCCGGTATCGTGCTGCCGCGATAGACGTGCCCGCCGATGATCGCGCACTCGTCGTGAAATTCGCAGCTGGGCGAACCGTTGTAACCGTTGCAGAACGCCGTCCTCGGCGGTGTGTGGTTCGCGGGAGGCACGCAGGTTGTGCCCGTGTGGCAACCGCTCCCCTCCATCACCGACCAGCCGTAGTTGTGGCCACCCTCGATCTGGTCAACTTCTTCCCACACCCATTGGCCGACGTCCGCGGCCCAGAGCTTCCCGGTCTCGCTGTCGAAGCTTATTCGCCAGGGGTTCCTCAGTCCGTAAGCCCACACCTCGTCGGCATTCGGCCCGTTCCCGTCGGCAAACGGGTTCCCGGGCGGAATCGTGTACCCAGGGCCGCTGTCGTTCGGATCGATCCTGAGGATCGTCCCCAGTTGGTTCCCGACGCCCTGTCCGGAGTCACTGTCAAACGCGGCCTCGATGTAACCACCGTCGCCGGAGCCCGCGTACAGGTACCCGTCCGGACCAAACGCTAACTGGTTCAACGTGTGCCACTGCTGTGGCCGCAGGCTCTCGAAGATGATCTCTTCGCTGCCCATGTCCATCGCGCCGTTGACTACGTCATAACGCGCCACACGGTTCCGCTTTGGGTTCGCCGGCATCACCGGAGTCGGTGGATAGTTGACAGCCGTCGAGTACGGGCGGTAGTACTCGGTTCCGGTCGT
This sequence comes from uncultured Chloroflexia bacterium, assembly GCA_963717065.1. Lineage (GTDB taxonomy): Bacteria > Chloroflexota > Dehalococcoidia > SM23-28-2 > RBG-16-64-32 > CAVQVC01. The sequence continues at coordinate 1,501,310 of CAVQVC010000001.1, forward strand.
GTAGTTGATGTAGACCTGACTCGCGTCGGCCGACTCGTACGTGATCCCCAACAACCCCTCGTCCGACTTTGCGGTCATCCGATCACGCACGCTGCCGAAGGCTGAAACCGACTGTGGTGGCCCACCGAGCGTCGCCTTCCAGAGATCTCCGTCCTGCGTGATCGCGACTACGTCGTCGATGGTCCCTGGAATCGAGACCACGCCCGTTAGTTTGGGCTTACCCAAGTTGAGGACGGGCTCAATCACGTAACCCGGTGTTCCAGGTGGCGGCGCGCCGGTCGCGGGGCTGGCCTCACCGGCCGCCGGAACGCCAATCCCGAGCGCTATTACGATGGCTGCAACGAAGAACAGCCGCAAGAAACCCCCGCGCAAAATCATCCCCACTGTGAACGCGAGTGTATGGCTGAAATGACACCCTCGTCAACGATAACGACAGTAAGGTGTGCCCCACTAAAGCAGGAAACGGGCCCGGAAAGGCCCGCTTCCATGTCGATCCTGCTTGAGTGAGGCTAGTTCAGTTTGATCGCCACCGACTTCGTCTCCAGGAAGTACTCCAAACCCTCGGTGCCCAGCTCGCGGCCAATGCCCGATTGCTTGTAGCCGCCGAACGGCATCAGCGGCACGCCCAGCTGGCCGGCCGCGTGGTAGGAGTTGATCCAGACCGTCCCGGCCTTGATCCCCTTGGCGAATTTGAACGCGCGGTCGATGTCCTTCGTCCAGACGGCGGCAGCCAGACCGTACATCGTGTCGTTCGCCATCTTCAGCGCCTCGTCTCCGTCCTTAAACGGGATAATCGAGAGAACGGGCCCAAAGATCTCTTCCTGCGCGATCGTCATCCGGTTGTCCACCTTGTCGAAGATCGTCGGCTCGTAGAAGTAGCCCTTGTCGTACTCGGCGCCGGTCAGGCGGTGGCCACCCTGTACCAGGTCCGCCTTCTCGTCGTTCCCCGCCTTCACGTAGTGCTCGACCGTGTCGAGCTGGCTGTCGGAGACCACGGGGCCCATCCGTGTGGCCGGGTCCATCGGGTCACCCACCTTGAGGCCCGACGTGAAGTTGCTGAACATGCTCACGAACTGGTCGTGCACCGACTCCTCAACCAGCACCCGCGAACCGGCCTGGCAGACCTGGCCGGCGTTCAGGTAGATCCCGAACAGCGAGCCCATCACCGCGCCCTGCAGGTTCGCGTCAGCGAAGATGATGTTGGGCGACTTCCCGCCGAGTTCCAGGGAAATCTTCTTCACATTCGTCGCGGCGGCGCGCATTACCTGCTGGCCGACTTCGGTCGAGCCGGTGAATGCAACCTTGTCCACCAACGGGGAAGAGGCGATCCGGTCTCCCACCGTCTTCCCTGAGCCTGTGACCACATTCACAACGCCGGGAGGAGCACCTGCTTCGGTCAGGATACGACCCAGCTCGTACGTCGTGCAGGGCGTGTAGGTAGCGGGCTTGATCACGGTCGTGCAGCCGGCGGCCAGCGCCGGTGCGATCTTCCACGTTGCAAGCAGCATCGGGAAGTTCCACGGCGTGATGATCCCGACGACTCCCACCGGCTCCTTCAGGATCATGCCGATGGCGTCGGGCACCTGCGTTGATAGCACCTGGCCCTTGATCTCGCCGGCGAGCCCCGCGTAGTACTCGAAGACGTTGGCTGTCAGTGCCACCTCCATGCTGGCCTCGCTGAGCGGCTTCCCAACCTCAGAGGCAAGCAGCCGCGCGAGCGGGTTGAGTTCCTCGCGGATTTTCTCGGCTGCCTTACGCAGCACCATTGCCCGCTGAGTGGCCGGGGCGTTGGACCAGGGACCATTGTCGAATGCGTTGCGCGCCGCTTCGATGGCGGCGTCTACGTCCTCCGTCGTCGCGCTCGGGAAACGGGCGACGACGACGTCAGTGTTCGCCGGGTAGCGGCGCTCCAACATCTCGCCGGACTTCGACGGGTTGTACTGGCCGTTGATCAGGAGCTGGTACTCCTTGCCTGCAACGGCGCCGGGGGCAGCGGTCTCGGTGGTCATGGGCGATACCTCCTTGGTTCTTCTTTATCCGTCCGGATTATAGACCCTTCTGCAACGGTTGTATAACGAAAAGCGATGAAAGCCGGAAGTTCCATCAACCACAGTCCACACGCCTCGCTTGTCAGCTTACGCGGTCGCGTATTATACTTCCTGAGCGCTGAACTGCGCTTGCAAACGCGGGGAGCGGCTGGTCGCCCGCAGGACGGGGGTGGTCCTGCGCCGGCCGCAGGTGCAAACCGGCCTGCGCTTTCTGTTCCCGTGACCAACACATGGCACTCTACCTGCGTCAGCACGCCAGAGAGGTCGGTCTGTATATGAAGCGCCTGCTGTTTCTCCTATGCGTCCTGCTTCTATCGATTACGTTCTTCGCACCGTCGTCGGCAATGCCCACCTACCAACAGACGGCGGGGCCGGACACTGACCGTGATGGTGACGGCTTCACTCAGGCCGAAGAGGACGCCATATTCGCCGTACCAGGGCGCGACGGCGTCAGGTGCGGCAACGACGCCTGGCCCGCGGACGTGATGAGCGCCTACGGCCAGGTGCCGGACACCCAGAACCGCGTCACCATTCACGACGTGATGAGCTTCCTGACGCCGGTCCGCCATCTTCAAACCAGTCCCGGTCAGGCCGGCTACGACCGCCGCTGGGACATTCGTCCCGGTCCCGAGGGCCAGGTCGACTGGATCAACCTTCACGACCTCATCGCCACATACGCCGGTGACTTCACGGACATCGGTTCTCCGATAATGCTCAGCAGCATCGACCGCAACGTATTCAACGGCCCCTTCTGCTCCGCTTCCATCCCCTTCTTCAAGAAAGCCGACAGTGGGTTCGACTCCTTCGCCGGGGATCCCGCGCGCTGGGCGGGCATCTCCAACGCTCGGTACCGCGGGATGCTCATGTACCCGTCCACTTCGGACACGAAGCACGCCTGGTACAAGGGTCAGGGACCAAACGAAGGGTTCTTCTACCAGAACGCTGGCGGCATCGAGGTTGGCGGGAGCCAGGCGTTCGGAGTCTCCGGTGCGCAGGCGCTGAAGGACGCGCAGGGCAACCTCTGCTACCTGCCGTTCCCATCCGGCGGTCCCTTCACACGCTACGCGGCCGACGTCGGCGATCCGTCATATCGCAACCTACTGACCAACTACCTCGTCTCCAAGACCAACCTCTACCCGCAGTACATCGGCCCGTACCTCGACGACGTAAATCTCCGGCTCAACGTCTCTTGCGGCGACCGCTATCCCGCTGACAACAACAGCTCACCGGTCGACCCGCGCACCGGTCAACTCATGACGCAGAGCTCCTGGGAGAGCTATTGGATCGGCTTCCTGCAGCAGATTCGCAATTCACTCCCCCCCGGCGCAAAGATCGTTCACAACGCACCCTGGTTCTTCCTGCCGGTCGGAGACCCCGAGCACCAGGCGCAGGTACAGGCGGCGGACTACGTGGAGATGGAGTTCGGGTTCAACGAAATCAACGGCGTCGGTGGGCAGTTCGGGTGGAACGCGAAGATGGCCTACGTAGACTGGGTGCACTCACTGGGTCGCCACGTGATCGACCAGGAGTTCCAGAACTTTGATCCTTTCACGAACGCCGAAATCACCTACGGCCTGGCCAACTACTTCCTGTTCACCGACGGCCAGGACTACTTCAGCACCTTCGACCAGAGCGACCCCGACGACGATTGGACGAGATACGGCTCTACGCTGGGACAGCCACTCGGGCCGCGCTACCAGTTCGAAGGCCTGTGGCGCCGCGATTTCGAATACGGATATGTGACGGTTGACCCGGCGATCAAGTCCGGGCTGATCGTCAGGGACTAGCTAGCGCGTCCAGACCAGGCGCCCGTACGCGTCCCGGCCTGCGCAGTAACCTGCGCGCAGCATACCCGCGACTGACTCCGCCTGGTGGATCTGCTCGAGGAGGTCGCCGAGTGTCCGGCCAGGCGATTGCAGGACCAGGCGAATGGCCCGCTGCCATGTCTCAATAGGGACACCGCACCGCTCGGCCTTCTGCTGGTTCCACGCCAGGTTGCGCCGCACCAGCGCCCTGGTCAGGTCGTCCACTGAAACCCCTGCCTCTGCCAATAACGGCCCCGCTTGCATCTCTCGCTGTGACGCCGGCATCGGCGCGTTCGCGATGCCGTCCAGCTCGGAGAGCAGGAGGCTCAACATGTCGTTATCGGCCATGGGATTGCCGACAGGATAGCGAAGCCAGGCGGAGCCGTCAACGGTCTATCAGAAAGTCCTAATGGCTGACACCTTGCACCTAACACCGTACTCCTGCCTGTATACTTGCCTCACAGGAGACCGCGCCCTTGACGACGACCGAGATCCCTCTCTCGCAAATACTCCCGCTGACTGCCGGCGTCTCCCCGGAGGCTCACCTCACGCTGGGCGGTTGCGACTCCGTAGAACTCGTCCGCGATTTCGGCACGCCCCTCTACGTCTTCGATGAGGAAACGCTGCGCGGCCAGTGCCATGCCTTCCTGGGCGCCTTCCGTTCCCGCTATCCCGACACCGCCGTCGCCTACGCCGCCAAGGCCTATCTGGGCCGCGCCCTCGCAGCGATTGTGGCGCAAGAGGGAATGGACCTCGACGTCGTCTCCGGAGGCGAGCTGGCGATCGCCGCTTCCGTGAACTTCCCGCCCGAACGCATCCATTTCCACGGCAACAACAAGTCGGAAGAGGAGTTGCGCGAGGCGCTCAAGTACGGCATCGGCCGGGTTGTCATCGACAACTTCCACGAGATGCAGCTCCTTAACGGCATCGCCCAGGGCATGGGCATCCGCCAGAAGGCCCTGATCCGGCTCTCCCCGGGGATCGACCCGCACACCCACTCTCACACCACCACGGGCACACTCGACAACAAGTTCGGCGTCCCGCTCGTCACCGCAGGGCGAAGCTGCCGTGCGACAGGCGGTGGAAATGCCCGGCATTGAGCTAACCGGCCTGCACGTCCACCTCGGCTCACCGGTCTTCGAGCTCGACCCGTACACGCAGGCCGTCGAGATTGTGCTGGAGTTCGCAGCGAATGTGCGGAACAAGCTCGGATTCGAGATGCACGAGTTCAGCCCCGGTGGCGGCTTCGCCGTCGGCTACGTCAGCGATCAGCTCCCGCCTTCGCCCGACGACTACGCCGAGGTGATCGTGCCGCCACTCCTCGCCGCCTGCGAGCGTCTCAGCATGCCCGCAGCCGCGCCTCTTCATCGAGCCGGGCCGCTCGATCGTCGCCCGCGCCGGCGTTGCGCTGTACACAGTCGGGTCCTCGAAAGAGGTGCCCGGCGTCCGCCGCTACGTCTCCGTCGACGGCGGCATGGCCGACAACATCCGCCCTGCCATCTACGACTCGAAATACTCCGCGCTGGTCGCCAACCGCATGAACGAAGCCCGCCGCGAGACCGTCACTGTCGCCGGCAAGTACTGCGAGTCCGGCGACCTCCTCTTGAAGGACGCCGAGCTGCCGCCGCTCGAACCCGGCGACATCCTCGCGATGCCGGCCGCGGGCGCTTACGCCCTCGCCATGGCCGGCAACTACAACGCCTCCCTACGCCCCGCCGTCGTCCTCGTCCGCGACGGCGAAGCCCACCTGATCCGCCGCCGCGAGACCTACGAAGACCTCATGCGCGCGGACGTCTGGCCGTTGGAGTAGCCCTGTCATTCTGAGCAAGATGAAGTACTCCATCTACAAAACGGCACCTTCGCGAAGGAATCTGGGGTGGGTGCGGGATCGGGAAACCGTCGGCCAACGGGTGAACCACACGACGGCAGGAGCAAGATCATGACCGACCGCCTCAAACACACCAACCCCGAAGGCATCCACCCGCCCACCGGCTATACACACGTCGTCGAGGTGCAGTCGGGGCGCCTCGCCTACATCTCCGGCCAGGTCGCTTACAACAAGGGCGGGGAGCTGGTCGGTGAAGGCGACATCGTCGCGCAGACGCGGCAGGTGTTCCAGAACATCAAGACCACGCTTGACGCGCTCGGGACGGACTTTGGTTCCGTAATCAAGCTCAACTACTACGCCGTCGACGTCTCCCGCCTGGCCGAGATCCGCGAAGTGCGGAATGAATTCCTCACGACGCCACCCGCCTCGACCTTCGTGGTCGTGAAGGGCCTTGTCCGTCCCGAGCTCCTGATCGAGGTTGAGGCGATCGTGGCGCTGTCCGCCTGACGTGGCAAGGCATCCCTGTCATTCTGAGCGCGATTGCGGTCTTCACCGTCTGAACGAATCTTCGCGAAGGAATCTGGCGTGGCGGGGAGAGACAGGTGGCAAACGGCTATGCGCGCGTCCCGGGCGCGGTAAACTAGAACCATGACCGGATTTACCACTGAACGGCGTACTGGCAGCATCCCCGCGATCGCGCTCGGGGTCTTCTGTGGCCTCGTCCTCCCGGTCGCGGCGGTCTTCGTCGCCCTCCTGACCGGCTTCCTCGCCGCGGATCTCGCTGCGGCGCTCAACCTCGGAGGGGACTCCGACGCCTTTGGTGAAGGCGCGGACGGCTTCGTGGTCGGCGCTTTCATTGGGTTCGTGGCCTGTTATCTCATCGGCGCTATCTTCACCTCGGTTGCCCTCCAACGCGCTTATAACACCCACCTCATCGTCCTACTCACCGCGATTTTCTCGCCTGCGGTCATCGGTCTGCTCCTCCTTGCCGCCGCCTACTGATGCCCATCCCCTTCGCCGGCAACGCCCACGCAATCGCCGCTATCCAGCACTGCGAGCGCGCGAGTAGATTGACGATTGACTCGAGCGTGGTTCGCTCGCGCCGCACATTGGAGACCCACCCTATTGGCTGAACAGATCATTCCCCAGGACTCTCGGTCCGACCGTCTAAAGACGCGATCGGCATTCGCGGTGCTCGCGCTCGTGGTTGCTGCGCTGTCGGGCTTCGTGCTCGGATGGATCTGTTTCCTCGTTGCCGACAGCCACTATCCATCGGGAATTTGGCAACTGATCTTCGGCGCCTGCGGACTCGGCGCCGTATCCGCCTGGCTCGCTGCACGCTCCCGGTTCTCGCGTATCTGGCCGCTATGGCTGGGCGCAGTAGCGCTGGGAGTCGTCGGGTTCTTTCTCCTGCTTGTCGTCACATGGGAGGGGGCCTGAGCCATGCCTCCGTTCGCTGGCAACCCCCGCGCCTTCGCCGCCGTCCAGCGGTCCCTTGCTGGCGAACGCCCACCGCATGCGTACCTGTTCGCCGGCCCCGATGGCGTCGGCAAACGCACCCTCGCCGTCTGGCTCGCCCAGGCTCTGAACTGCGAACCTGATGTGGTCCAGGCCCCCAGCCCTGAGGTTCCTTGCGGCGAATGCCGCGCCTGCACCCGCATTGCCGCCGGCATCCATTCCGACGTCCAGACCATCTCCTATGACACCGCCGACGACGGCCGTGTCCTGACCTTCGTCAGCGTCGAGCAGGTGCGTGAGATCCAGCGCTCCGTCGCCCTCGCCCCCTACGAGGGCCGCACCCGCGTCGTCATCATCGACCCAGCCGACGGCATGAACGACGCCGCTCAGAACGCCTTTCTCAAGACATTAGAGGAGCCGCCCTCATACGCCACTTTCGTCCTCATCACCACCCACGAGGAGGGGATGCTGCCCACCATCCGCTCGCGTTGCAGGCTCGTAGAGTTCCGCCTGCTCCCGGCCATGGACGTCGAAGCCGCTTTGACCGCTGCTGGCGTCGAGCCCGTGCGGGCATCACTCCTCGCCCGCCTCTCGGGCGGGCGCATCGGCTGGGCGATCACGGCGGTCGGCGACCCTTCGCTCCTCGAACGCCGCGCCGATCGGCTTGAGCAGGCGCGCGCCATCCCCGAGATGTCCATCGCAGAGCGGATGCGCCTCGCCGAGAAGCTCTCCGACGACTTCAAACGCGACCGCGAGCCGGTCTTCGCGCTGTTGGCCGCCTGGCTCGCCTGGTGGCGCGACCTGCTCCTGGTCCAGGCGGGCGCCGAGGACGGCGTCGCCAACTCCGACCTGCTCCCCCAGCTTCGCCAAGCTGCTGACCGCCACACGCAGAAGGATGCAATCCGCTTCGTCCGTGCCCTCCTCATGGCCGACGAGCAGCTCCACGCCAACGTGCAATCCAAGATCGCGCTCGAAGCATTGCTCATCCAGGCACCCCTGCGCAGTGAAGCCTCCGCCGCCACATTATAACGACCTTCAATTCCGGAATAAGTCTAAACCGCAAAACGTCAAAATGACAAAACGAACTTTGTGGCTAACTCGAGAAATCAGCACGCACTAATCTTGCGTTATCATTGAGGCGCCATGGCCGTTAGCACCCAGATCATCGACGGCAAAGCCATCGCCGAAGAGGTCCGCGCCGAAGTCAAGCAGCGCGCCGACCGGCTGCACGACCGCGGCGTTATCCCCGGCCTCGCGCTCGTACTCGTCGGCGACAACCCCTCTTCGCTCTCCTACGTCCGCTCCAAGGGCGACTCCGCCGAGCAGGCCGGCATCTATTCCGACATGTTCCACCTGCAAGAAAATGCTGACGAGGAGACTGTGATCTCACGCATCCTTGAGATCAACCGCGACAACCGGTTCCACGGCGTCCTCGTCCAGCTCCCGCTGCCGGGGCAGCTCCGCGAAGACCGCGTGATCGGCGCCATCGATACAGCCAAGGACGTGGACGGCGTCACCGCCGCCAGCCAGGGCCGGTTGCTGCGCGGCGAGCCGACCTGCTGGCCCGCAACTCCCGCCGGGATAGTCGAGATGCTGCACCGTAGCGGCCACCCGCCTGCCGGCAAGCACGTAGTCGTCTGCGGGCGCTCGAACATCGTCGGCAAGCCGCTGGCGGCCATCCTCTTCCAGAAGAGCGACCGCGCCAACGCCACCGTCACTCTCTGCCACACCGCCACGACGGACCTCGCACACTACACGCGGCAGGCGGACATCCTGATCGCCGCGATGGGGTCCGCCGGCGCCATCACCGCCGCAATGGTGAAGCCCGGCGCCGTCGTCATCGACGTCGGCAACAACTGGATCGAAGACCCGACTCGCAAGTCCGGGCGCCGCCTCGTCGGCGACGTTGACTACGAAGCCGTGCGCCAGGTCGCGGGCGCGATCACCCCGGTCCCCGGCGGCGTCGGCCCGATGACGATCGCGATGCTGCTATCGAATACAGTGTGGCTCGCTGAGCAGCAAGCAGGACGAGCGTAGGGCCGCTGCTAGCTGCGCCAACCGCTTGCTGGCCCTAGGCCCTCCGCTCTTCCAATACGTCGCAGTCAAACCACTCAGGATCGGAAGCGAGAAGTGATCGCATCTTCTCGTACCACTGGGTCTGCTGCGGGCTGTCGGCGTTCTTGTAGTACCGCTCGCTCGTGTCCCAGGTGACGCAGCCCCAGATTTCGTTGGGGTTCTCCTTGCGGGTGCCGACAACGTCCATCACCCAACCGCGTTCCTTCATCTGGCCGTCGTCCTCTTCATCGATAAGCCGGCGCAGGTCATCCATCTTGCCCGGCTGGACCTGCATTCGCCAGAACGTCACGTGTTCGGCCATCGCTGCTTCCTCCTTCGCTGAAATCTATTCCCGAGACCACTCGATCTCGATGCCTTCTCGATCTCCGATCGCGCCTTTCAGCAGACTGATAAGTTGAGGGTCAGCCTCCCTCGCCAGCACGTCGATGAGTTCACGCTGAATGTAGTAGTCGCGGTCTTCGCTGAACTCCTCCTCGAGCTGATCTACCAGGAACTGGAGTTCCTCCTCGCTGATCATCCCGAGATCGGCGCCCGTGTCCTTGTCCTTCAGCCTGATCAACGTGCCCCCCTTCGCGGCCGTGCGGCCGTCTTGCCATCCACGCCGTCGCCCTGAGATCCGTTGGCGGATGTGATCATCGGGTTCGCCTCGCGGTTCACGCTGAGCTGGAAGACGTCGGGGCGCGCATAATGTCCCGCCGGGTCGAACCAGTAGCGCGGCTCGCGTAGCTTTCGCGGCTCGATATCCGCGTAGAGGGTCTCCTCGGTCTCAACGGCAGGGCCGGCAATAAAGTAGCCGTCGGGGTTCACGATTGCGCTATTTCCCTGGTTGATCCAGGCGTCGTCGCCGCCATCGCCATAGAGCTTCTTGAACTCGTAGCGATCGGGAATATCCTTGCGCTGCATGGCAATACAAGATCCGATGACAACGACTCGGCCTTCCTTGGCGATGTGCTGAAGCGTAGGCAACCAGGTGTCGGCGGAGTCCCACGTGGGCGCCACGTAAATCTGCGTCCCCCACGCGTACATTGCGTACCGGGCCAGAGGCATGTAGTTCTCCCAGCAGAGGAGGCCGCCCAGCTTTCCGTACGGCGTGTCGTATACCTCAAGCGTATCGCCGGCGCCGGCGGCCCAGACCAGGCGCTCCGCAGAAGTGGGCATCAGCTTGCGGTGCTTGCCGAGGAACGCCCCATCGGGTCCGAAATAGAGCAATGTGTTGTACAGGCTCGACCCGCTCGCCTCAACATTGCGCTCGTTAACCCCAATGACGACGTATGCCGCCGCAGCCTTCGCCGCCTTACCCAGACGCTCGGTGGCGGTGCTCGGTACGTCCACCGACTGGTCCAGGAGTTCCCCGTACAACTCGCGGTGCATCCCTGACTGTCCAGGCGGGATAACCCAGACCCAGTCGGGGTACGTCGGTACGAAGGCCTCCGGGAAGACGATGATCTTCGCGCCGGCCTTACCCGCTTCAGCAATGAGCCCGCAAGCCTTCTCGATGCTACGTCCACGATCAAGAAACACCGGCGATGCCTGGACTGAGGCGACTTTGAAAGGACGTTCGGGAGCCATCACTCGACGTCGCAAGCTGCCGGGCCGCTCTTCGGCAGGTGTTCCTTAAAGATCGACATCCGCTTCCAGTCCGGCACCGGCGGCTCGTGCTGGGCACTCGGCGCGTACACAGAGCGTTCGACCAGCTCCATCTTGTGAATGTACCGAGGGCAGTTAGGGAAAACTCGCTCCGCCTTCACTCGGATGATTAGCTGTGCTCCCGGGAACTCGGATAGGAGGGGGTCGTCGTCGCTCACAGTGGCCCGGCCCTGCACCCGCATGCGGTTCGGCCGAGTGAAGTCGATAAACAGCAGCCCTACCTGCGGGTTGACGAGGACGTTCCCAAGGCTCTTGAACATCCCGTTGCCATCGTAGTGAGGGAACGCCAGGGTGTCCTCCGAGATGACCCGCACAAACCCCGGCAGTCCACCCTTGTAGGAAACGTCCGGGCGTCCCTCGGCATCGGCCGTGGCCAGGAAGAACATATCTGCATTCTCGATCATGTCGACGTCGTTTTGCATGAAGATATCGTGAAGCGTCACTTCTTCGAGCCTGTCGGCGATGCGCCGGCTGTCGAACTTATCCTGGAGCTCGCGGTTGCCCTTGTGGTACAGAGGTCTATCGGCCATTGGCGCCTCCTTCTTCCGCTCGAGGCTGCGCACTCAGCCCAATCGCGGCGCGCCATTCACGATAGCGAGCGCCGTCTGAACCTGCAAGGTTTTCCAGGCCGTGTCACGGTGACCGCGCGTTCAGGAGTGCACCCGTAGTGGCCACGACGATCGGGACGCAATAGGTCAGCGGTATCTTCCAGTAGAGGGAAGCCGGGAAATCGCCCCCGAGCACGACGTTACCTTGATTGATAGCAAGGATAACGGTGCCGACGATCACAGCGATGATGAATGAGCGCCGTAGCATCGGGGCGTACTGGAGCGCGCAACGCAGGCACCTGGGAGAGCGCGGTCTCTGTCCACCACCGCGCAGTTCATACACGTGATCGAAGCTTCGACCACACCTGGCGCAACGCGGCGTTTGCACTGGCCCTGGCGCGGCGTTTGTGTCGCTCACATCATTTCCTTGAAGGCCCCCCACCGGTACGATAGAATCTCTCACAGCCCCATCGTGAAAGAGGTAGCCCCTTAATGAAAGATTACCCCGCCGACAAGATTCGCAACATCGCGCTCGTCGGACACGGCGGCTCCGGCAAGACGTCTCTCGCCGAAGCTATGATGTTCGTCTCCGGCGCCACGACCCGGCAGGGTAAGATCGAGGACGGTTCGACCGTCAGCGACTGGGACCCGGACGAACAGAAGCGCCAGTTCAGCCTCAACCTGTCTCTGCTCCCCCTGGAATGGGACGGCCACAAGGTGAACATCGTGGACACGCCCGGGTACATGGACTTCATGGGAGAAGTTAAGTGCGGGCTCCGGGCCGTCGAGACCGCGATGATCACGCTCGACGCAGTCTCTGGTGTCCAGGTGGGCACCGAGTTCGCTTGGCGCTTCGCCGACGAACTCGACCTGCCGCGGGCAATAGTCGTGAACCGGATGGACCGCGAAAACGCCGACTTCATGTCGTGCCTCTCGCAGGCCCAGAACTTCTGGGGATCGAAGTGTGTAGCGGTGCAGTTGCCGATCGGCTCACAGCAGTCCTTCCAGGGCGTCGTTGACCTCCTGACGATGAAGGCGTACACCGGCGACAAAGGTGAGGAGGGCGAGATTCCGGCGGACCTTTCCGGGGAGGCAGAATCGCTGCGGGAGAAGCTGATAGAACTGGCCGCAGAGACTGATGACGCGCTGATCACTAAATACCTGGAGGGCGAGGCCCTGACTGCCGAGGAGCTTGCCGCCGGAGTGCGCGCGGGCGTGCGCACTGGAAGCATCGTCCCGGTGTTCGCCACCTCGTCCACAAAGGCCATCGGAGTCCGCCGCCTGCTCGATTCGATTACATCCCTGCTACCCTCGCCTGCGGACCGGCCGTTGCGAACGGACAGCACCGAGCTCGCCGCGGATGCGTCGAAGCCGCTGACGGCATTGGTGTTCAAGACCACTGCTGACCCCTACGTTGGACGACTTACCTACTTCCGGGTCTTCTCCGGCGTGCTGAAGGCCGACTCCCAGGCCTGGAACGTGAACAAGCAGGTCGCGGAGAGGGTCGGGCCGGTCTACCGGATCACCGGGAAGAGCCAGGAGACGGTCGGACAGGTCGGCGCCGGAGACATCGGCGCCGTCGCCAAGCTGGCAGAGACTCAGACAGGCGATACTTTTGGCACCAAGGAAGCCCCGGTGACACTGGACCAGATAGCCTTTCCCGCGCCATCTTCCAGCGCCGCGGTTTCGCCTAAGACTAAGGCGGACCTGGACAAGATGGGGACGGCACTCCAGCGCATCGTCGAGGAGGATCCCAGCCTGCACCTGGAGCGCAATCCTGATACCGGAGAGATGATTATCTCGGGACTCGGCGATTCGCACGTCGAAGTAGCGATGGAAAAGATTCGTCGCAAGTTCAGCGTCGACCTCGAGATTCACACGCCACGTGTGCCCTACCGGGAGTCAGTCAGGGCCGGAGCCGCAGCCGAGTACACGCACAAGAAGCAGACGGGTGGTCACGGCCAGTACGCGAAAGTCGCGCTGGAAGTGGAACCGCTCCCTCGTGGCACAGGCGTCGAGTTCGTGGACAAGATCGTCGGAGGTGTCGTGCCGAAGCAGTACATCGGCTCCGTCGAAAAGGGCGTCCTCGAAGGGTCGAAGGAAGGCATCCTTGCGCACTTTCCGATGGTGGACGTCCGCGTCACGCTCTTCGACGGCAAAGAGCACCCCGTTGACTCCTCTGACATCGCCTTCAAGATCGCCGCATCGATGGCGCTTAAGGAGAGTTGCGAGAAGGCACAACCTATCCTTCTTGAGCCGATCATGAATATGCAGATCACAGTCCCGGAGGCGAACACCGGTGACGTCATCAGCGACCTCAACGGCAAGCGCGCGCGGGTCCTCGGGATGACTCCCTCCGGCAGCATGACTACGGTTGACGCGCAGGCGCCGCTCGCCGAGGTGCAGCACTACGCCGCTGATATGCGATCACTGACGCAGGGACGAGGTTACTTCACGATGACGTTCGCGCATTACGAGGAAGTCCCTTCACACATGTCGCAGAAGATCATCGACGCTGCTGTCAAGGAACGCGAGGCCGCCAGGGCCTAGCCATGGCCCAGGAAACGGCGCCCAGTCTCGCCCGCGAATCATTCGCATGGGCGGAATTCGTGCAGCTCCTGGCGGACCCGGTCTACTACGGCGCGGGAGTTTCTCGAGGAGACGGACGGCTTGTGCTCGTGCTCCCCGGGCTCTTCGGCAACGACTGGTACCTGCAACCTCTGCGCGTCTGGCTCGGTCAGAATCGGATACCGCGCCATACCCTCGACGCTCGCTGTGAACGCCGGTTGTCCCGAAAGGCTGACGAGAGAAGTCGAGCGTGCGCTTGATCGCCGCAGGCAAGCGCATGCCGGCCCCGTGGCGATCATCGGCCACAGCCGCGGCGGCATCCTGGCCCGCGCCATCGCTTCCCGGTTGGGAGAAGACGCGTCGCACCTGATACTTCTCGGTTCGCCTGTGGGGGCGCTGGCTCGCTGGGGAACTTCAGCGGAGCGCTACAGACCGGCGGGAAACCCCACCGTTGTCGCCGCGGGCCAGCGAGCACGTAGCCTGCTCGACCCGGACTGTGAGGCGCCCTTCTGTGGTTGCCCGTTCACGCAGGACATGTTGCGCCCATTAAGTTATGCGACGAACGTGACCTCAATCTACAGCCGCAGCGATCCGATTGTGCCTGCCTGGACCTGTGATATTCCGGGAGCGCGCAACATCGAAGTCTCGGGCACGCACATCGGGCTGGCGTGCAACGGTCAGGTGTATCGGGAGTTGGCGGCCGCCCTCAAAGACGGTTAGCCGGCCTACTCCCTCGCGATGATGTCCGCGTCGACGACCTTCCACTCCGAGCCAACCTGCGACCAGCGCGCTCGCACCGTGAACGACTCAGGACCCACATACTTCACGTCGTAAAGGTAGTCGCTGCCGTCCTTGGTCTGGCCCAACACCTCGTACGAGTTCACCTGGATAGCCGTCCCACCTCCCGCGGCAGACTGCAGCTTCGCCATCGACTCGGGCGTGAGGTCGTTCATGATCTGCGGGATGTCCATCGTAACAATCGCCTTCCCGTGCCGGTGGACGATGTTATCGATCCCCTGTTCCTGTGTCATGACGGCTCCTTCCAACTCGATGGAATGTTAGGCCTACGTCGCGAAGACCGTCAACGACCCTACTCCGCCGGAACCGGCTCGCCGATCTCCGCCAGCGTACCGTCTGGTTGAAACTCGACAGTCTGCAACGTCTGAATAGCGCGGTGGTCGTCCGGCGAGAGGTTGACGTATATCCCCGGCCAGAGGAGCGTGGGGTGGAAAGACTGCATGGTCTGCGCGGCGTCGAGAAAGCCGCGACGAGTCGGGTTTTGACAGGTTCGGCTCAGCGTCTCCACCACCGTTTCCGCGAGCGCCTGCGAGTAGATGCTTAGCGTGCTGACCGGCGGGCCGTCGTAAGTCTGCATGATCCGCTCATGCTCGATCAGGGCGGGATCAGTCTCATCTTCCACGGCGCTCAGCAGGTAAGCGGTCGAAATCGACCCTGCCAGATCGCTGATGCCCTTGGCGAGCTGGTCGGGGGCGGATCCTCCGCCAACGAGCATCGCCAGGTGCGTGTAGGAGTTCACATAGCTGAGCACAAACAGCGGCTTGAAGTTTTGCGCGTGGGCAGCGTTGATCACCGCCGCCGACACCTCTGGTGGCGTCGCCAGTACCACAATCGCCGCTTCAGCCTCGATTAGATTGGTCACGAACGGTTCCATCGACGGGCTGCGGGGTCGACGGGTTGCGCCGACACGATCAGGTTCGGGTCTGGCAATGATGCGTTCATTGCGAAGAGGTAATCGTTACCAAATTCGTCGTTCTCGTACAGGATCCCGATTTTCTTGTCCGCGTACCTGTCGTTGATGTACTTGGCCAGGATCCGGCCGTCCGCCTGATAGTCAGGGATGAACCCAACGGTCCATGGCCAGCGGCTCGTGTCGCCCCATCCCGAGTAGCCGGTTGAGACGAAGAGATCCGGGACCCCATCGTTCTTGTCTCCGTCGGAGTTCGGATCGTTCAGGTAGTCGGCCACTCCTACGTGTGCTTTGGTTCCCATCGCTCCGATAACCCCGAGAACCTGATCCTGGTCAACAAGCGACTGCGTCTGCGCCAACGCTTCCTGCGGGTTGTACTTGTCGTCCCGCTGAACAAGGATCAGGTTACGGCCGCAGACACCACCGTCTTCGGCATTCACCTTAGCGAAATAGGCGTGAACGGCTGTGCTGACGGCCCCGTACGGGGTATCCCCCGCGGCAGTGAGGTCGCTGGTCATGCCGAGCCGGATCTCCGTGTCAGTCACGCCCGGACCGGGCACCACACCCTCCGCGAGCGGCGGGGGGCCTGAAGGTGATGCGGACGCTGACGGCGTCTGCGTGGAGCTCACAGCTTCATCGTCGCCACCGCAGGCGATCAGGCTGAATGACAGGCCCGCGACAAGCAGGCAGACAATTACGCGCATGGAAACTTCTAGAGTACTCCCCTGTTCAATCGTAGGGTGACACGCTCGGAGGCTCAATTGTGAAACGGCAATTCGCTCATCGGGTTAGCGGCCGGTTTGCCTCCTAACGATGCGACCGCTAGCATTACGGATGTTCGCTTTCAACACGCAATACCAGGAGGACGCCTTGCAACGGACCGAGGCATTGACTCTCGCGGACGCGGTGGTGCCGCGAATAAATTCCGACAGCCGGGCAGCTGTGCTGGCCCGCGATCTGGCTCTGATGACTGGCTTCGCGCTGTTTACGGCGCTCTGCGCCCAGATCGCGATCCGGACTCCGTGGACAACCGTCCCGATCACGATGCAGACTTTTGCCGTGCTGGTGGCCGGTGGTTCGCTGGGGATGTGGCGCGGAGCGGGATCTATGCTCATCTACATGCTCTTGGGCATGATCGGGCTGTCGGTATTCGCCCCGGGCAGCGCCACGCTCAGCGGTGACTGGGACGTCCACTTCATCCTCCCGTGGAAGGGCACCAGTGCACTCCCCTGGGACATATCCAGCGGCGGCTACATAGTCGGGTTTATCTTCGCGGCCGCCCTCGTGGGATTCCTCTGCGAGCGGCAGTGGGACCGCAAGCCATGGGTTCATTTCGGGATGTTCCTGGGAAACGCTGTCCTTTACATCCCCGGCATTCTCTGGCTCGCTTACCTCATCAGCACGGATTGGATTGTCCCTGGAACCGGGACGCCGTTGGGTGAGTTCATCTCGGGCGATGGCACCTGGGATAAGGCGCTCAGAGGGGGACTTTACCCCTTCATCGTCGGCGACATGATGAAACTGGGCCTCGCCTCGCTGTCGCTGCCGATCGCCTGGTCGCTGGTCCAGCGATCCCGGCGCAAAGGCAGCGACGGTCAGCCCGGCAATAGCGCCGGGTCAGCTCCCGCGCCGGAGGCTTCCCAGCCAGCGAACGACTGACCCCGCCAGCTTCGATAGGGGTCCTGGGCGCTTCTCACCCTCCGACCATAGGCGTTCCGCGTGTGCGACCATCCAGGAATCGGATTCCTTGCGCCACGTGCTGCGCACGACGAACGGGTCGTCGCGCACGAAGTAGCGCACGTTAACCACGTACTCGGAGCCGCCGCCCTCTGTGTCGCCGATCTCGTATCGCGATACGCGTGGCGGGACGCCCGGAAACGAAGCACGCAGCGAGTCGATGGCGGCCGGCGTCAGGAACTTCGCGAACCCCTGTACGTTCATGGCGACACGCGCCTCGGCCTGTTCGTTAACGGCGGCTGAAAGGTCTGGGGGAACTTCGGCCATCCTCTACCCTCCTGATTTGTCGTCCACAATTCGCAAGAAGCGGTGCTTGCCAATGCGGAGGAGCGTACCATCCCGTACCGGCCATTGCGACTCCGTAACGCGAACGCCGTCCGCTTCGACCGCGCCCTGTTGGATCAGCCTCCTTGCCTCCGACTTGCTCTGAACCGCCCCCGACTCGACGACAACACCGATCAAGTCGATGTTCATTGCCTCGTCAGCCAATCGCACAGTGTATTCCGCCACATCGGCAGGTTGTTCGCCAACGCTGAACACGCGCGCAAATTCTTGCTGGGCAGCCTCAGCCGCCGCCTCGCCGTGGAATTGTGCCACAATGTCCGACGCCAGTCGCGCCTTTTGGTCTCGCGCTCGGGCTCCTCCCTCGACCACAGCCTGTTTGATGCGCTCGAGTTCACTGTCCGGCACGTCAGTGAGCAACTCGA
This sequence comes from uncultured Chloroflexia bacterium, assembly GCA_963717065.1. Taxonomy (GTDB): domain Bacteria; phylum Chloroflexota; class Dehalococcoidia; order SM23-28-2; family RBG-16-64-32; genus CAVQVC01. Next base: position 1,519,440 of record CAVQVC010000001.1, read on the forward strand.
AGTAGTCGGCGATGAGCGTATCCGGGATGGACATCAGCTTCCCGAACATCTCGTTCGGCGGATCGTCAATGGCTACGAAGTTGTCGAGGGACTGACTCATCTTCTTGGTTCCGTCGAGCCCCACCAGGAGCGGCACGAGGAAGACGGCCTGACCCAGCCCCGCCGGACCGGATTTCTTGCCCAGCGAGCGTTGCAGCTCTCGCCCGACAAGGTTGTTAAATTTCTGGTCCGTGCCGCCGAACTCCACGTCGGCTTCGATGGCCACGGAATCGTACGCCTGGAGCAGCGGATACAGCAACTCGTGAATGCCGATGGGCGTGTGCTCCGAGAAGCGCTGCGCAAAATCGTCTCGCTGCAGCAACTGGGCAACCGTGAAGCCCGCGGCCAATCGGACTACGTCAGTAAGAGAGAACTTGTCGAACCATTCTGTCTGTCGCCTTATCTCTGTACGATCCCGATCCAGGATCTTGAAGAACTGCTCCAGGATCACGTCAGAGTTGTGCCTCACCTCTTCCTCGGTGAGCATAGGCCGCGTCTCGGACTTCCCCGAGGGATCGCCGATGCGAGCGGTCCAATCACCGATGATTACGACAACCGTATGGCCGAGATCTTGAAGCAGGCGCAGCTTGCGGAGACCAACCGTCCAGCCGAGCGTGATTACGGGCTTCGTGGGATCGAAGCCCTGCTTCAGGCGAAGGTGCTTGCCTTCGCGGAGAGCGCCGACGAACTCGTCCTGCGGGACGATCTCGGCGACACCGCGAGTAGTGATGCGGCGCAGCTCCTCGTCGGTGGGTATGCGGGCCTCTGGCATCCCTACTGAGCGTTCGCCTGGAACCACTCGCGCGTATCCCGGACGTCGCGATGCATCTGTTCGACCAGTTCCTCTGCGCTCTCAAAACGCAGCTCACCGCGGAGCCGATGCAGCAGTTCGATGCGTAGCTCTTCCCCGTAGATCTCTGCGTCAAAGTCGAGGATGAACGTCTCTACCGTCGGATGTGGTTCGACGTCGAAGGTTGGACGAATACCGATGCTCGTGCACGACTCCCACTTCGTCTCTCGCAGGTGGGCACGAGTAACGTAGATCCCGAATGCCGGTAAGGCGTGATCAATACCGACAGCAATGTTAGCCGTTGGGAAACCGAGGGTGCGACCGCGACGGTCGCCTGCGACCACGGGGCCGCGCAGACTGAATGGCCGCCCGAGGAGCCGGGCAACCCGCGCGACGTCGCCGTCGGCAAGCGCCTGGCGGATCGAACTGGAACCGACTTTCTCGCCGTCCTCCGCGAGGAGCGGCGCGACCTCAACACGGAAACCCAGTCGTTCGCCGGCTTGCCTCATCACGCCGATCGTTCCGGCACGGTTGCGGCCGAGCGCGAAGTCCGGACCGACGACGAGAAGCTTCATGTCCAGTTCATCGACCAGCATGCGCAGGAAGTCCTCGGCTGAGAGCTGAGCCAATTCTGAGGTGAACGGGAGCACCGCAACAGCTTCTAGACCCAAGGCCTGCAACTGTTCGACGCGTCCTTCTAGCGATGTAAGGTATGTGACTTTCATCCCGGGACGGACTACGGTCCGCGGATGAGGATTGAACGTGACGGCCACAGGCGCCAGTCCCTCACCGCGGGCGTTCTCCAGCAGCATTCCAACGAGGTGCTGGTGTCCGCGGTGAACGCCGTCAAATACGCCAATCGTTACCGCGCTGGGCGCTGCTGGCGCCACGCGTGCGAGTTCCTGCCGCGCGAGGTACTCGCTCAACGACGGGCCGCCTGCGCCAGTGCGCGGAGATTGGTTTCAGAAGTATTTGGTTCAATCGAGCAACCCGGTGCCAGGAGAAAACGCTTGCCGCCCATTTCGACGATCGAGCGCTCGGCCTCCTTGGCGACCTGAGCTGGCGCCGGTTCGGCCATCGTGCGGTCGTGGGAAACTCCTCCCATCAGCGCGCGATCGGTGTGCGCGGCAGCCTCCAGCAAGGAAGGGTTGCCCGCCGCATGGATGTCCCAATGGAATGTGGACACCGGATAGTCCATCAGGATCGGCAAGTGGTTGTTCCCCCTGCAAACGTGAAGGACGTTGAAGGGCGCGCTGACTACGGCTTCAAGCACCGGCAAGTCGAAGGGTCTCCCATACGTCTCGTAGGCTTCAGCCGAAATGTTGTCGGCAGAACCCCACTCAACCGTTGCGAAGAATATCCCCGAGGCGCCAGCGTCCAGGCAGGCTCGCGAGTAGGCAGCGAGCGTCTCAGTTATTGCATGAAGAGCCATGGTCAGTTCGTGCGTGTGGCCTCGCATCAATCGCTGGACGTACTTCGTGGAGCCGGTGATGCGGCTCATCACGGCGAGCGGCGAGAACACCGTCTGTATGAAGGGAGCTTCGCCAGCCAACCCCCGGTTGATGATCCGCAGCCCCTCGAGTTGTTCACCATAAGCGCCCGTGTTCGGATCCAGCGCCTGGATGTTGTGTAAATGCTCAGGAGAGCTTACACCCGGCTCAGTCAACACCGGCTGCCGGCCCTGCTCGGCTGCTTGGACGTACCTTGCGCCCCAGTCCTCGGCGTAATAGCAGGCACGCGGGTTTACCTTGATGAAGTCCCAATCGTACTTGCGGTAGCCTTCCAGCGTCGCTTCCGCAATGCCCTCCGACGACCACTCGCGCGGAAAGTCGTGCCACCACGCCGATACTGGAACACGGTCTACGTCTTCGCCTTGTAAGGCAGCAAGAACTCTCCCGGTCTTGGAAATGTTGTCGGGCATCGCGACAGTAGTGTACCGCTTCCGGCAGTCGCCCGTAAGCGTCCAGCCGCTCGCGCGCGGCGTATCACTATTGGCGCTGCGATCGATTCACCGGTATACTAATAGCAAGATTACTAAGGTTCGATTTAGCTCGGCTTCTACTTGACCCCCGCGCTCTATCCACCTTCAGCGCGAAAGGACTACTGGTTTTTTGTCTTCATTCGATAGTTACCGGCTAAGCGCATCCAGCATCAGGGCGCTCGGCCGGATGAATATTCACACCCCAACACCGGTGCAAGAAAGCTCGATACCGCTCTTACTCGAAGGAAACGACCTGATAGCGCAGGCCCAGACAGGTTCCGGCAAGACGCTGGCATTCGGTCTCCCGATGATGGAGGCCTGCGACGCCAGCCGCCGTGAGGCTCAGGCACTCGTCCTCACACCAACCCGTGAACTTGGCAAGCAAGTCGCCGATGTCCTCCTCGCCCTTGGCAAAGAGGCCGGCATTCGCGTCTGCCTGCTTCTTGGAGGGCAGGGTTACGTTCCTCAAGAGCGAGCGCTCGCAGCAGGCGCTCAGGTGATCGTCGGCACGCCGGGCCGCGTTCTGGATCACCTAAAGCGTCGCACACTGCGCCTCGAAAATATACGAGTACTCATCCTCGACGAAGCGGACGAGATGCTAGACCGCGGGTTCGCCCCGGATGTCAACCGGATCATTGCGATGACTCCACGCTCCCGCCAGACCGCTCTCTTCTCGGCGACTACGCCGCCCTGGGTGGCAGAGATGTCTGCGAAGCACTTGAAGTCGCCAAAGGTCGTCCACTCCGATCCGACGGACGAGCTCGAGCCAGACATCGAGCACGTCGTCATGGAGGTGTACCGGGAGGACAAGTTCCAGGTGCTCCTCCGCCTCCTGAAGGAGGACACGGAAGGGACCACACTCGTCTTCGGGAGAACGAAACACGGTGTGCGCAAGCTCGGACAGCGGTTGCAGGAGATGGGATTCAACGTCGTCGTTCTTCAGGGCAACCTGACCCAGGGGCAACGAGACAAGGCCATCGAGCGCTTCCGTTCGGGCCGCGTTCCAATCCTCGTTGCGACAAACGTCGCAGCCAGGGGCCTGGACATCCCTCATATCGGCCGTGTAATCAACTACGAGCTCCCCGAGACACACGAGCTGTTCACCCACCGCGTCGGCCGCACCGCCCGTATGGGGCGATCAGGACAGGCTATCACGCTGATTGCTGCGACCGACCTGACGAAATGGCAGTCCATCGAGAAGGGTCTCGGTGTGCGGCTGCCCAGGGTAGACCCGAAGAGCGGCCAACCCGTCGCCAAGCCGACAACCGTGTCTTCCGGCGCACGACGGGGACGCGGATGGGGACGCCGCCGCTCCCTGCGACGATGGGCGCCGGCCTGATCGGGGCGCGACAATGACGAGGTTGTACGTGGGCAACCTTGCCCACGACACCACCGAGTCCCAGCTGCGTGCAGCGTTCGCACCCCATTGCCAGGTCACTTCGGTCAAGGTTGCAAGCGACCGCAGAGGCCGGCCCAAGGGGTTCGCCTACGTGGATGTGGCAGACGCTGGCTCCGCGGAAAGCGTGATTGACGCCCTGCGGGGCACGCAGATCAACGGCCGCACCATGGACATCGTCCAGGAAGACGCACGCCGCGGTGGAAGCCGGGGCGGCGGCCGGCGCAGGCGCTAAGGCCCCACTTTCCCGCACGACACCTCATCAACTCCTGACCAACCTGGGAACCACTCCAGGGCTCCTGTTGTATAGATGACAGGAGGACAGCGGACCAATCTAAAGAGCCGGTCCTGGGAGTGACGGTCTGGACGACGAACAGCTGATACGTTTGGCGCAAAGTGGCGATGCGACCGCATACGGTCAGCTCGTGCTTCGCCACCAGGAACCGGCATTTCGAACGGCTTATCTGGTGCTGCGTAATTCTGCAGACGCCGAGGACGCAGCCCAGGATGCGTTCGTTAAAGCCTTCCAGGCTATACAGCGGTTTCGGAACGGTTCTCTGCGGCCCTGGTTGCTGAAGATCGTGATGAACGAATCCCTGAACCGTCTGAAGTCGCGGCAGCGACGGGCGGCGATGGCAGACCGAGCGGCTGTCGCAAACCCGCAGGAGGACTGGGCTCTAGATGATGCCGTTATCAGCCGCGAGCAGAGCGAACTCCTCCGCCGGGCAATCGACGCGCTGCGAGAGCAAGAGCGAACGTTAATCTACCTTCGTTACTTCCTCGCTCTAACTGAGCAGGAGCTTGCGGAATACTTCAGCTGCGCCCCGGGCACGATTAAATCACGGCTACACAGGGCCCTTGGAAGGCTTCGGCAGATAGTGGAGCACGACTACCCGGGTCTTATTCTGGAGCGTGTGCGATGAGCGATGAACTGGCCAGAATGGAATTGGCGCTGGAGCGGGTGGCCGTTGCCGAGTCCTATCCCCCGACTCCGCAACTGGACGCCGGCGTTCGTGCTCGCATTGAGAGTGCCGGGCGGCAGGCCCACAGGCCGCCTCGCGCCTGGGGCCTCGCAATCACAATGGCCGCGGCCATCGTAGTTGCCGGAACAACGGTCGTCGGGGCAGTTTCGCCCGCACGCGAGGCCCTTGCTGATCTGTTCGATCGAATTAGTATCTTCCAGGCAGAGGAAGTGCCCACAGGCCTACCGGCCAACATTCGAGGCCAGCCGGTCACGCTTGAGGAGGCGGAGGAAAGGCTCGGAAGGCGCATCTTGTTGCCTCTCGACGAGAACGGAGCAGAGATTGTCCCATCAAGGATCCTTTACCAGCAACTGATCCCCTCTGACTTCAACGCCATCGCCCTCTTCTACGAGGGCCGGAAGCACGGGACGCCATTCATCCTCCTGGAAACAGACGCCGGCCTTGGCAAGGGTCTAGCGCCGGAAGCGAAAGCGGAGCCGGTGGACAATCTCGGTGACGGCGAGGCGTACTGGCTCGAAGGCACACGTGTAGTCCAACTGTACGACGAGTCGGGGAACTTCATCCGTGAGTCGCAGCGTCAGACCGACTCCAACACTCTCGTCTGGGTGCAGGGTGGCTTGGCCTTCCGCCTCGAGAGCGACCTATCGAAGGATGATGCGATGAAGATAGCAGCGACGATTCGCTAAGACTAGCCTCAAGCCAACTCGACCGCTACTTCGCGCACCAGGGTGATATCTCCGAACGGCTCGTCCTGGTCAGCCCACAACCCACCGCCCTTTATCATTTCGAGCACCGCGAGGAAGAGCACCACCACCTCGGTCCGAGTCTTGCACGCCGAGAGCAGCGGCCGGAACGCCAATTTCCCGTCCTTCTTCTCCATCGCTGTGGATATCTCCTCTATCTTCTCGTTCACCGTCACGGGCTCGATATGGAGCACCGCCTCCTCTGGCTCCGGCGGGCGCTCCGCCAGCGCCTCTCTCACAGCCGCCAGCAGCGTATCGACGGTAACACCTTCGAGACCGGGCGGCAGCGGGACCGCCTTTGGCGGCGCCGCGCGGGCGAACGTCCGTCGCCCTTCCTCTTCTAGTTGCCGAAAGAGCTCGATCGCGTCCTTGAAGCGCTTGTGGTCTTCCAGGAGTTGGGTTAGCTCCGTCGCTGCCTCAGTCATTTGCTCGTCAAGTTCTTGCGCGGTAGGCCGCTCCACAAGGAGGGCGCACGACTTGATGTACAGCAGCTTGGAGCCCACGTTCAGGAACTCGGCCAACGTCTCCGGTGCGGCGTCGGCGGAATCGATCTCATTCCAGTACTGGTCGGTGACTTCGGCCAGGGAAACGGCTGTGATGTCCAGCTCCTGGCGATCGATGAGGTCTAGAAGTAGATCAACAGGACCGGAGAAGCCGTCGACCTGTATCTGCACCATCTGGCCCAGTATATCGACGAACAGCCCTTCCGTCCAGGATTTGCTTAGACGATTACGCTTCTTAGCCTTTGATTCAGGCATCGTTACCCTTGTGTAATCATTATAGGGCGGCATAGATTCCCGCGACCGCGCGGGAAATAACAAACAGGGGCGCAGTATACTGCGCCCCTGCCCTGACATTTGCCAGCTATTGGGGTGTCGCTGCTAGCCCACTGCCCGTATCTTCGGCTTCTCCTCGCCCGTCGCACCTGCGACAGGGCGGCCCATTGCCTCGCCCAGCACCCGCGCCCGGTCCATCAGCTTCGCGAAGTTCGTCGGCGTCAGCGACTGCGCGCCGTCCGAGAGCGCGTGGTCCGGGTTCGGGTGCACCTCGATGATCAGACCGTCCGCACCCGCCGCCAGCGCCGCCAGGCGAGACCGGCTCGACCAGCTACCACTTGCCGGTGGCGTGGCTCGGGTCGCCGATGATCGGCAGGTGCGATAGCCGCTTGACGAGCGGGATCGCGTTCACGTCGAACGTGTTGCGCGTCGCCGTCTCGAATGTGCGGATGCCACGCTCGCACAGGATCACGTCGCGGTTGCCGTGGGAGAGGATGTACTCGGCAGCCAGCAGCCACTCTTCGATCGTGCCGGAGATGGCCGCGCTTAAGAAGGACGGGCTTGCCGGACTTGCCGACCTCGTCCAGCAGCGTGAAGTTCTGCATGTTGCGCGCGCCGATCTGCAGGATGTCGGCGTGCTCTGCCACGAGCTCGACGTCGCGCGCGTCCATCACCTCGGTGATGATCGGCAAGCCCGGTTTCCTCACGAGCCGCTGCCAGGATGTGCAAGCCCTTCTCGCCGTGGCCGCGGAAGGCGTAGGGGCTGGAGCGCGGCTTGAACGCGCCACCGCGCAGGATGTGCCCGCCGGCGGCCTTGATTGCGCGTGCCGTCTCCATCACGTTCTCTTCGGTGTCCACGGAGCAGGGACCGCCCATCACGACGACGCTGCCGTCGCCGATCTCCAGGTTGCCCGACACGGACGACGGTGTCGTAGGGATTGCACCTCACGGCTGGCGAGCTTGAACGGCTTGCTGATCCGAACGACAGTGTCGACGCCGTCGATGGCGCCCAGCTCGTCTACGAGCTCCGGGTAGACGTGGCCGAGCACTGCCACGACTGTGCGCTCCTCACCGTGGATGCGGTGGTCCTTGAAACCCAGCTCGCGGATCTGCTTCTGCACACCGAGGATCTGGTCCTCGGTGGCTCCGGTCTTCATTACGACGATCATGCTCATTTTCTCCTTGATTTAGACGTTCGCGGGTAAGCTTCCGTCCAGAGTAGCTGGCTCTCGAGATCGGGCCGGAGCAGCCTGGCGCCTCTCAGGTAGATGTGCTTTATGTCACTTGCTGCCTTGTCCGTGTTCACGTGGAGCAGGATTCGCAGGCACATCGGGAGCGCACCGGGCTTGTTCATCTCGTGTCCACAGAGGAGCGCCACGTTTTTCCATCCGAGGTCCCTCGCGGCAAGCGCGGGGAATTCGGCGTTCAGGTCCGGGGTGGTGGTGAAGAAAGCAGAGGCGATGTCACTCAACGTCGATCTCGTTGGCCTTCAGCATCGCAGCGAGGAGCTCTCTCGTGGCCTCGAGGATCGCCTCGACCGTGTTCGACCTCGACGGTGGTCGCTCCCCTGACGCCCCTGATTAGCATGACGAGTAGCCCTGGAGCGCCCGGGCGGGCCAGCTCAGCGCCGAGCCAAAGATTCCGGCCCGAGAGCCACCGCAATAGACACGGCCGACGGAATCCGTCATTTGACGGACCCCAGCGGCCCTACGTGGCTGCCCCTCGCCGGCCGGTGACCACCTCCGCATACTGCTTTAGCCTCGCTTCTGCTTCCGACGGATCCGCTCTCGTCGATCACGTCGATGATCGCACTTCCGATCGACTGCTGCATCGGCAATGCGCCCCACCGCTTCGAAATGCTTAGGCTGAGATATACCAAATCCTACGGCGATTGGCAAGTCTGTTACGTCTCGTACGCGGTCCACAAACCGTGAAAGTCCCTCCGCCAGCTCGTCCCGAGCCCCGGTCACGCCTGTAAGGCTTACGCAGTAGACGAACCCTGATCCGAGCTTGGCGACCTGGGCAATGCGCTCATCAGTGCTCGTGGGCGCGAGGAGATAGATCAAGCGCAGGCCGTTCTCGGCACACGCGGCGTGCAACGTTTCCGACTCTTCGGGCGGCAGGTCGACGACGATCAGCCCGTCCACCCCCGCCGTAGCAGCGTCGCGGCAGAATGATTCGATGCCGTAGGCGAGAACCGGGTTGTAGTACCCCATGAGAACCAACGGCGCATCCACTCCCTTTGCTCGCAACCGACCAACGAGATCCAGACAGATCTGTGGCGTAACGCCGTTCCGAAGCGCGGCGAAGGTCGAACGCTGTATCGTCGGACCGTCGGCGAGTGGGTCAGAGAATGGCACGCCAATCTCGATGATGTCGGCTCCACCAGCAATCAGAGCGGGGACGATTTCGAGCGTGGATTCTATCGCCGGATAACCGGCCGTAACGAAGGCGACAAACCCTGTGCGGCCTTCTGACTTCATCCGCGCGAACGCGGTCTCGATCCGGCCTTCCACGTTCACGAGGACGAGGTGCTGATGATGAAACTCGCCAGGTTAAACAAGAAATGCGCGCCGATGCTTGCATATAGCGAGCCGGAGTAGGCGTACGCTGCGGCGAACAGGATTCCGACACAAGCTATCGGCGGCACGATATAGAATGCGCCCGGGTTCGCCGCGTGCACCAGACCGAACAAGAGCCCACTGCCCAGCGCCCCGAGAACCACGCCCCAGCGGGTGCGAAGCCCACCGAAGATGTAGCCGCGGAAGAATGTTTCTTCTATCACGGGCGCGAACAATAGCGAGAGAACAGCAACCGCGATAATTGGTCCGATGTTGTCAAACGTCTCCTCCGGAAGATCAGTCTCCGGCTCGATTCCGAAGATCGAGAGGACCGCGAAGTAGGCGATCATGATTCCGTATGCCGTGAAGACAAGCGGTATGGGGAGCCAGTACCCGCCTCGTCGCGGAGGCCTGTAGCCGAGCGTGCTCCATGGTGCGTGGTATTTCCCTACTCCCCATCGCACCGCACCAATGAGCATGAGGACCTGGAGGATGACGCTCGATGCGATGCTGATCGTGAGGACGGTGGGGTCATCGTTGTCCGCATCCGTTCCAGCGATCAAGATGATGGCCACCGCAATCGGGATGAATGACACGAGCAACCCCGCAAAGATGAACCCAATGGCCTTCCCCATGTCGAGGGGGGTCCAGGGGACTTGGTCATCGCCCAACGATCGTGAAGAAGCGATTGGCTTACCGCACATCGGGCAAAATGCAGCCTGAGGAGGTACAGGCTGGCCACAGGTGGGGCACAATAGTGGCGTAGACTCAGCGAATCCTGACGGCGGTGGAGCTTCGCTGGTCAACTCGTGCATGAGTCCAGTGTACGGGAGCCCGTGGCTACGGACTAAGCCTCCCCCGGCACTACACGACCGGCCACATCCGTGATAAGCTCGGATAGGCCCTGCGACCGGGCCCTGTGTTAGCGCGTGGTGGGCGTAGTGTAGCGGTTAACACGCCAGGTTGTGGCCCTGGAGATCGTGGGTTCAAATCCCATCGTCCACCCCATTTTTTCCTCTGCACGCTAACCGCCACGGTGCTTGAAGCGCGCGTGACGCCGAGTCCTTGTAACCGGAGCGCTGGCGGGCACAATGCTGATGGATCCGTCGGTCTCGAGGACGGCCATGCGAACGTCAGAGAGCTTATCGATGCCGTGCTCCCGGACTGCCATGAGAACGTCTTCCTCATCGATGCCTTCTCTGACCAAATGATCGCGGACCAACTGCCCGTCGTTAACGATGAGAGAGGGGTTACCTTCGACCGCCCGCCGTAGCAGTGGGACGCGCTCACGGGCGAATGCGACCCCGTAGTTCAGAGCGATTAGTACACCCGCAGCAATCAACCCACCGGTGACCGAGGTATCGGTACCGACCATCGCGTTTTGCACGGCGTTGGCGACGAGGAGGATCACCACGAGGTCGAAGGGAGTCATCTGGCCGAGCTGGCGCTTGCCGGCAAGTCTCAAACCAATGAGGAGCGCACTGTAGATGATGACCGTGCGAGCGACGATCTCCCAGCCGTTTTCTCCGAGCGAGAACATGCCGGCGCCTAGTCAATCTGATTGATGAAGATGGTGGCAAGTCCCAGGTAAATGATGAACCCCATCAGGTCCGTCAGCATCGTATCGAACACACCGGCAATGGTTGCCGGATCGAGGCCAAACCGGCGAAGCGTCATGGGAATCAAGACACCGGCGGTGGCGGCAACCAGCATGTTGCAGAAGAGCGCGAACCCGGCGACGAGCCCCAAGGCTTCGTTGCCCTGCCATACCCAGGCGATGATAGCGAGTATCGAGCCGAAGATCAGGCCCTTGATGGCTCCGAGCGCGATTTCCTTTCCGTAAACACGCGCGACGTCGTCGAGCCCGACCTCGCCGAGGGCCATTGACCTGACCACAATGGTTGCGGTCTGAATGCCGGCGTTTCCTGCCTGTCCCGCGATCATCGGCATGAAGATCGCGACCGCCGCGGCCTGCTCGATCGTTCCTTCGAAGAGGCTAATGACAGCGGCACCGGCGAAAGCCCAGACCATGTTGAAGCTGAGCCAGGGGACACGGCGTATAACAGACTCGCGAAGCGGACTGAAGACCCATTCCTTCACACCGACGCCGGCCATCTTGTACATGTCCTCCGTCGCCTCTTCCTGGATGACGTCGATGACGTCGTCGGAAGTGATGATGCCGCGAAGGACCCCGTCTCCATCCACGACGGGTAGGGCGCGCAGGCGATAGTGCTGGAGCTCGTTCGCCGCTTCTTCCTGGTCGGCCTCGGGCGATACAGAGATCACCTCGCGAGTCATGATCTCTTCGATTCGAGTTGACGGATCAGCCACGACGAGCTGGCGCAACGAGACGGTGCCCTGGAGCTTGTCTTCGGCGTCCAGGACGTAGAGGTAGTAGGCTTCTTCAGCCAGTGGTTTGCTGGAACGTAGGAAGTTGAGCGCCTCGGCCACCGTCATGTCCTTGTGCAGGGCAACGTAGCCGCGGGTCATGATCCCACCGGCCGTCTCGTCGGAGTGCCCCAGCAGCGGCGTGATCTCGCCGGCTGTCGTCATGTTCGAGAGCGTGCGCACTGCCTCAGACGCCGGCAACATGCGCAGCACGTCGACTGCGATGTCGTTGTCGGTGAGATCCAGTACCCGTCCCAGCGCCGCCCTCGGCATCCCCTCAACCACCTTGTGCTGATCGTCCTCGTCGAGGTGCTCGAGCAGGTGCGCCATGCCTTCCGCAGACAGCAACGAGACCATCGTCTCGCGGTCCTCGTCGTCCAGGCCGTCGTAAAGCTCTGCCTGGTCCGCCGGATGCATTGAGGCAAGCGCTTCCACGGCCGCTCGGACATCGCCTCCGTGGAGGAGTTCCTCGATGGGCGCGGTTTCGGTCGGAATCTCGTGCTCAGTGGTCATGGTGATACCGATATCCGGACGCGTGATGGAATCTGTAGCGTCCCGCTCACAAACTCTGGCGCCCCCGGCAGGACTCGAACCCGCAACCTCCTGGTCCGAAGCCAGGCGCTCTGTCCAATTGAGCTACAGGGGCACCTGAACGAGTATATCACCGGCTCCCAGCGGGCCCGGATGTTTGTTGCGATCAGGGCGTAGCCGTCGGCGTTGGCACCGGAGGCGTCTGCGTGGGCGGTGGGACTGTCGCAGTTGGCGAAGGCGTCGCCGTCGGGGACGGTGTCGGCGTAGCTGTTGGCACAGGAGTCGGCTGCGGCGTCGGCTCGGGCGTTGGTTGCGGCGTGGGTACGGGTGTTGGTGGCGGCAACTGTGATTGGATGTACGCGAAGTAGGCGTCGATTCCTGACTTGTACCCGTCGGCAATCGCCTGCCGCATCACCGGCTGCCAGAGGAGCTGCGCCTCGTAATCGTTCGAGAGGAACATGGCTTCGACGATGACGCCCGGCATCATGCTGGGCCGGAAGTTGTCGTTGGTGCCGAGAATCCAGGAGTGCGGGTTGCACGGGCAACCACCCACCAGGCCGTCATTCTTGATGCCACGGTCAGGGAGGTCATAGCCGGTGTTGCGAACGTGAGCCAGTACGCCGTTGTGCAGGGCATCCGCAAGCCGGTAGTTGAAGAATCCGAAGGAGCGGTCCGGATTGTAGTAGACCTCGAGGCCCCTGATCCCCTTGCTCGACGACCCGTTGAAATGGATATCTACCAGGATGTCTGCCTGCACCTGGTTGGCAAGGTCCGCTCGCGCCTGGATCTCGTCCCGGCGCTCCTCCGCCGTGTCCGCATAGAACGGCGTGAGAGTGTAGTCGCCGGTGCGCGAGAGTACTACGTTGTATCCCGCTGAGCTCAGCATCGGAGCCAGCTTTAGCGCGACGTCCAGGTTCACGTCCTTCTCGATCAGCCCCTGGTTTGCCGCCCCCGAGTAGTTGGGCCCACCATGGCCCGGGTCCAGAAACACCGTGTATGGGGGGCCATGCATGATGTTGACTGGAGACCCCGCGGGCACCGCCGGCGGGGCGGCTGGAGCCGGAGCGGGAGCCGAGCCGCGGTAGACCGTCGGCCCTTCCACGTGAGTTTCGGCCGGCTCGACTTCCGGAGTCGGTTCAGGCGTAGCTTCCGGCGTCACCACCGGCGCCGGCGTTGGTGTGCGCTTTGCGCGAGTAGAACGCGGCTTTGCCGTCGGTGTGGGGCTGGCTTCGGGCGCGCTACTGGCGTCACTACACGAAACCAGCGCCAACGCAAGAAAGAGGCATATGAGCGCGGCCACCGTGCCTCCAGCAACGTAATACAGGCGCGGTGGCCTGGTGAACTCGCCCAGGCGTGGTCGTTCCATCACACGATACTAACGCGCGCGGAACCCATGCGTTACACGGAGTGCGCGCTTGAAACGGGGGCCAGGTAGACCTGGCCTACCTCCACTCGCACATCGTAACGCGTCAGAGGGCGAGAGGCGGGCCCGCATTCCGGTTCGCCGGTCTCGAGGCTGAACCGCGAGCCGTGGTGGGGGCAGGTGACCACACTTCCTTCCACTGAACCATCGCTCAATGGGCCGTTGGCATGGGAGCAACGATTGGCCAAGGCGTAAATCGTACCGCCCGAATTGAAGAGAGCCACCTGCTGACCATCGAAGTACACCACCTTCGAACCGCCCACCGGCACGTCGGCGAGCGCCGCAGCCGGCGCCCGGGCTGCTCCGTTAGGATCCATTCCAGTTCTTATGTTCGAGGTAGCGGAGCCTGCTCCCCCGATAGAGTCGAGCACCTCGGGAAGGCCCATCGCGATGCACGTGAAGATCGGCGTGTCGCGAAGCGTGTAGAGGCTGGTCTTGGCTTCGCGCAACTCCATAACCAAATCCAGGAAGTCGGAAGGCTCGTCCGTCTCGAACGACACGACGAACTCCTGGTCGTCGAGCCCGAAGGAGTAGGTTGTGTTCAGTTTGACCGAGGGGTATTTTCGGCCAACTCCAATGTGCTCGTTCATCAGCTGCTGACGTTCTTCCAGCGGTAGCTGGTACCACTCCCGCGTCTTCACGAACGGATAGACAAAGAAGTACCTGGAGTCCGCCGAATGCAGCTCAGCGCGCTCGCGGCCCTCCTCGGAGCTAACGTAGACAGACCGGCGGGTCATGGCGAGGTACGAGTAGGGCATCGTAAGATACGGGGCCATATCGGTACTCATGACGGCCGTCGCCAGCTCCTGGACATCGTCGAGACTGTCACCTATCTGCCACAAGAGGAAGTCAGCGTCGCCGCGCATGCCTTCGACGCTGTAGGCGCGCAGCTGGAGCCGCCCCGCGAACGATTGGATGGTAGCGCAGAGTTCCGCCTTATGCGCCTCACGTTCCGGGGCAGGAAGCGCCCGCCACACCGGGTCAACACGATAGAACGAGAACTTGACGACCTGGCGTCGCGTCGGGGCTTGCTCTTCGGTCATCGCCTGGCCGCTACCGCCTCGGCGGCCGTCTGGGTACGTTCCAACCCAAAGTTCGCGTCGTACAGCCGGTCGACGCGTTCGATCTCGTCCGCAGTTAGAGGAGAAGTATCCGGCGCAGCTGCGAACTCCTGGAGCTGCTCCGCGTCGTAGATGTTGGGGAGCACGGAAGCGATACGCGGATGCGCGAGCAAATACTGGATGGCTGCCTGCCCGATCGTGCGGTTGGTTCCTTCGTGTAAGAATCGGAGCTGCTCCAGCTTTTTGAGCCCGTCCGTGAGCCACTCTTTCGGTCGATGACTACGGTGGTCCTTCGCGTCGAACTTGGTGTCTGCCGTGTACTTGCCTTCCAGCATCCCGGATGAATGCGGGACACGCACGAGAACACCTACCTCCCTCTCGTCCGCGACCTCAAGGAAACGACGGCCGGGATCCTGTTCCAGGAGGTTGTGGATCATTTGGAATACGGTCATGTCACGCCGTTCCATGGCCGCAACGCCCTCGGTCTCCCAGCCGATGGCAGGACCCATCGTGACGCCGTAATGCCGGACTTTCCCCTCGCGCTTGACGTCCTCAAGAGCTACGAAGAGCTCGTCGCTGTCGATTGCCCAGAGGCGTGGATTGTGCAGCAGGTAGATATCGATGTAGTCCGTCTGCAGGCGTCGCAGGCTCCGTTCGAGCGCGAGGCGGAGGTGGCGGACCGAGAAGTCCTGGGGGATCTCCCGCTGGCCCTCGCGCTTGTCTCCGTAGTTGTAGAAGTCGTAGCCGAACTTGCTGCCGATCACGATCCTGTCGCGGACACTACCCAGCGCTTCGGCCAGGATCGTCTCGCCCTTGCCGTTCCCGTACGTATCCGCGGTGTCGTAGAAGGTGACACCAGAGTCATAGGCTCGGCGCAGGAGATCGACGCCCGTTGCGTCGTCTTCGATCCCCCACCAGGTCGTGCTGATTGTCCAGAGACCAAAACCAACGGCGGAGAGTTCGAGGTCGCTCTTTGGCAGTTTTCTGTACTGCATACCGTGGAAAATTATATCTGTTCATGCCTTGCGGTGAGCAAGACAGATTTGGTCAGGTTAGCTCCGGCGAAAAACCCTTGCGAGCGCGCTGTTGCATCGCATCGTATGTGGCGTACTTGTAGAGCTGTCCCAGTGTGGGGTAGTTGAAGCAGGTCTCGACAAACAGCTGATGGTCGGCACCGGCCATGAGGGCGACTAGGCCCACGTGCACGATTTCTGACGCCATCTCGCCGACCACGCTAACTCCCATCAAGTGCATGTCCTCAGTCCGGAATATGAGCTTCAACATGCCCGTGCGGTCGCCGATGATCTTCCCGCGCGCGTTGTGGTCGTATTGTGCCCGGCCGACAACGTAGTCAACGCCATCGTCGCGAAGCTTCTTCTCGGTCTCACCTGCCATCGCAACCTCGGGGATTGTGTAAATGGCATAAGGCAGGACGGGGGCAACAGACCGCTTGTACTTCAGGTCGAACGCGTGAACGATCGCTAACCGGGCCTGCTCCATGCTCGTGCTGGCAAGCGAGGGGAACCCGACCACGTCACCGGCCGCATAAATGTGCGGTTGCTGCGTCTGGTAGTGCTCGTTCACGGGAACAATGCCGTTTCGCCCGAGCACGACCCCAGCGGACTCGAGATTCAGGTCCGAGGTATTGCTGCGCCGGCCAGCGGCAACAAGGACCGCGTCGGCGTCCATCGAAGGGCCGTTTGTGAGCCCAATCGTCACAGCATCATCTCGAGCTTCACACTCGCTAACCCTCTGCCCCATGACAAAGGCGATTCCCAGGTTGCTCATCCCGGTCTGCAAAACCGCCGCGACGTCCCGGTCGAGGAACGGCAACAACTCCAACTGGCCATCGATCAGCGACACGCGGACGCCCAGCGCCGCGAAGATGCACGCGTATTCGCAGCCGATTATCCCGCCGCCCACGACTATCATGCTTCGCGGCATGAAATCAAGGTGCAGGACCTCATCGGAGTCCCAGATGCGCGGGTGCTCGAATGAGAAAGCGGACGGCCTGTTCGGTGAGGATCCTGTCGCGACCAGGACCATCTCGGCTTCCAGCAGAACAGGGTCGTCTTCCTCGTGCGCGATCCGAACTGTGTGCGCGTCGACAAAAGAACCCACCCCCTCATAGACATCGACGCCGTGCCGCTGGAGGTTATTGGTGATTTCCAGCCTCTCGTTCGCGACAACAGCTTGCTCACGCACGAGTAGGTCCTGGACCGTCACTTCGCGGCGAAGAGAAAGATCAAGGCCATACAGTCCGCGTGAGCGAAATCCGGATAGAGTGACAGCCGTCTCGCGGAGGGTCTTGCTCGGAAGCGTGCCGGTATTGCAGGCGGTGCCGCCGGGAACCTTTTCGCGCTCGATGAGGGCAACTCGCTTGCCAAAGTACGCCGCTTGCACGGCGCCTTTCTCGCCGGCGGGACCACCACCGATCACCACCAGATCGTATCGATTGCTCAAGTCTCTCCCACCATATCGCCAAATGATTGTAGAACAGGGGGCAACTATACGGCGCGCTATTTTACGAAGAGTGCGATGGCAAAGACGACGGCGAAGGCGATGACTGCTCGGCGGAGCCAGACGGGTCCAAGCGCGCGGGCGATGCCGACGCCCATGTAACCACCGGCCAGGCACGCTCCGCCCATGACCAGGGCCGGAAGCCACTCCACCGGTCCGAGCAAAGCGAAGTACACTGCAGCCACCCCGTTGACTACCAGCGAAAGCAACGCCTTCAGTGCGTTCGAGTGCTGGATGTCGTCGGGGAGAAGGATCATGAGCACCGCAAAATTGATTATGCTGAGCCCCGCTCCGAAATAGGCTCCGTAGATGCCGGAGAGAAAGACCGCAACTAGGAGGAACGGCGGTAGGTGGTCTCCACCTCGAGAACCAATCTGGTGGTGCGCGGCGAAATCGCTGAGCTGGCTCTGGAACGCCATTAAGGCGGCGGCGAAGAGGATCAGGAACGGCGCTATCAGCTCGAACGCATCCTCAGACGTCGCGAGCAGGAGGGTAGCGCCGATCAGGGCGCCGAGAACGGATGGTACCGAGAGAATGATGGCCCGCGTCTTCTGGAGTGCTATTTCACGCCGATAGCCTGCGCACCCCCCGACATAACCCGGCCATATCGCGACGGTGTTGGTGACGTTGGCCACCTTGGCTGAATACCCGACGGCGATGAGGGCGGGAAAGCTCACAAGGGTACCGCCTCCCGCTACCGCGTTAATCGCGCCGGCGGCGAACCCCGCGACTGCCAGGAGAAGCGCTTCAAGTGCGTCCATTCGCCCTACATTAGCCGATGGCTGCGGCCAGATACCAGCCACTCGGACGCAGCTTGCTATACTCCAATCGGCGTCACGAGATGAGCGAAGAACAAGACCCGATACTCGCTGTTCAGAATGTTACGAGATCGTTCGGCGGTCTGAAGGCTGTCAACGACTGCAGTCTTGAGGTCGCGCGGGGGAGCATCACCGGCCTGATCGGACCGAACGGTGCCGGAAAGACCACGTTGTTCAACATCATCACCGGCTTCCTCAAGCCAACCTCCGGCCGGATATTCTTCCGCGGCGCGCGCATCGATGGGCTATCAGCACACGCGGTCTTCCGTCGCGGCCTGGTGCGTACGTTCCAGATCCCAAGAGAGCTGGGGAGCATGTCGGTCCTCGAGAACCTGATGCTGGTACCGACCGGCCAGGCAGGTGAGAAGATCTGGAACCCATGGTTCCTCCCGTTTCGCGTCGCCCGTGAGGAAGAAGCGAACTTCATCAAGGCCACACAGGTGCTTGAATTCGTCGAGCTGATCCATCTCCGCGACGAATATGCCGAAAACCTCTCGGGCGGTCAGAAGAAGCTGCTTGAGCTGGCGCGCACGTTGATGTGCGACCCCAAGATGATCCTCCTTGACGAGCCGGGGGCCGGCGTCAACCGCGTTCTGATGAAGAAGCTAACCGATGACATCGAGCGTCTCCGCCGTGAACTGGGCATCACGTTTCTTGTCATCGAACACGACATGGACCTTGTTACTCAACTCTGTGATACGGTCATCGTGATGAGCGAAGGAGCGAAGCTCGCTCAAGGTACGCCTGAACAGGTGAAATCGGATGAGCGGGTGCTCGAAGCCTATCTTGGCGGGCAGTACCGGTGATCGCCAGTTGACCCAGGAGACAGTAGAAAGCCCGCCTGTCCTCCAGGTTCGTGGCGTTATCTCCGGATATGGCGAAGCCGACATCCTGCACGGCGTAACGATGTTCGTTCGGCCGGGCGAAATGGTGGCCGTCATCGGCCCCAACGGTGCCGGGAAGTCCACACTGCTGAAGGCAATATTCGGCCTCATTCCAGTGCGTGCGGGCGAGGTACTCGTGAACGGCGCCATCGCCACGAACCAGCGCCCTGACCAGCTCGTGACGCGCGGTCTTTCCTATGTCCCACAGGTGGACAACGTGTTCCCTTCGCTGACCATCCTGGAGAACCTCCAGATGGGCGCATTCGTGCGACGGAACGGCGTGAGCAGCCGCGTCGAAGAGGTGCTGCAGCTGTTCCCGGACATCGCCGGCCGGAAGGGAGAAGTAGCTGGACGGCTCTCTGGTGGCCAACGGCAGATGCTGGCGCTGGCCCGTGCGTTGATGCTGGACCCGAAGCTGCTCCTCCTTGACGAGCCTTCAGCCAGCCTCTCGCCAAAGATGGTCGGGGTCATCTTCGACCGCATTTCGGCGGTCAACAAGGGCGGCACAGCGATTCTGCTCGTGGAGCAGAATGCGCGCGAGGCCCTCAGCCTCAGTCACCGGGGCTACGTCTTGGCGACGGGGGTGATCCGCCTGGAGGGCGACGCTCAGGGCCTCCTGGATAACGCCGAGGTAGGCCGCCTGTACCTGGGAGCGAGCTAGGAATGGCAACGGCCGAGGCAGCCACAACGACGACCAGGTTTGCGGACAAGGCCCGGGATTACTGGCGCAACGTCGTGACCTGGATCACCGGCCCGGGCCTCTGGGTTGCGATCGGCCTCTTCCTCGTCTGGTCCTTTGTCGCCGAGCGGGAATCGCTTGTTGTCGGGATCGTCACGGGATCGCTGTTCGCGTTGGGCGCGATAGGAATCACGCTGATCTACGGAATCCTCAAGTGGGGACACTTCGCACACGGTGACGCGATGATGCTCTCGGGGTATTTCGCCTTCATGTTCCTGACCGGAAACATCGCAGGCGCGTCGCAGAGCGGCGATGTCCAACTGCTTCCGGTGACGACAAGCGACCTGCCCGGCGCCACCGACAAAATCTGGAACTTCTCGTTCGGTTACGGGCTGCTTGTCGCGATGGGTCTGGCCGCAGTTGCGATGGGCGCAATGCTCATCGGGTTCGACCGCTGCATCTATGGACCGCTACGCAGGCGTGGCAGCGGCATTGTCGTCTACTCGATCGCCGCGCTGGGCGTCTCGCTCATCTTGCGCAGCCTGATGCTGATCCTCTGGGGCTCCGACCCCCGCTTTTACAGCGGCGGCATCCGCAAGGCAACAGACCTGCCGTTCGGCATCCGCATCCTGTATGACCAGATCTTTATCCTGGCGATGGCTTTCGTCCTGATGGCGGCGATCTACGTGCTCCTCTACTGGACCAAGCTTGGCAAGGCGATGCGAGCCATGTCCGACAACACCGATCTCGCGAGGATATCTGGTATCAATACCGATCGCATCGTCGTTTGGTTGTGGGCGATCGCCGGCGTGCTTGTTGCCATCGCGGGCGTGATGCTTGGCCTCCAGACGCAGTTGCGCCCGGAACTCGGGTTCATCATCCTCGTGCCGCTCTTCGCCTCGGCCATCCTCGGTGGCGTCGGGAGCCCGCAGGGAGCGCTGGTCGGTGGATTGCTCATCGGCGCTTTCCAGGAAGTCAGCGTCGGCGCGGGTCTGTTCGATCCGGGATACAAGTTCACGGTGTCCATATTCGTGCTCGTCGCGATATTGCTTGTGCGCCCACGTGGTCTTTTTGGGAGCACCGCGTGAAGACGAGCACCGTCGTACCCATCCTGTGCGTGTTCCTCGTGACCGCTGTGATCCTGGGCGTCTCCTACGAGCAGTCGAACGACTTCGAGAGCACACTGCGGTTCTTCGTCGCGTTCCTTAGCACGACGGCCGTTCTGGCGATCCTTGCTCTTGCGCTCAACGTGCAGTGGGGCTATTCGGGTGTCTTCAACTTCGGGGTCGCCGGCTTCTTCCTGGTCGGCGCCTACACCGGCGCTATCGTGGTCAAAGAGCCGGACAACCTGCCGACCGTCGACTATATCGGCGGTTTTGGCCCAGACCTCGACATTCTCCCCTTCCTGGCGACAGACCAGTGGTTCCCGTTCCTTGTCGCGCTCCTGGCGGCGGGTGCTGTCTGCGGTGCGCTGGCTTTCGTTCTCGGCATACCGACCCTCAGGCTCCGCGAGGACTACCTGGCCATCACCACCATCGGCATCGCCGAGCTGATCCGACGTGTCGCCATCGAAGAGCAGTGGATCGGCAACGGCACCGGCGGCCTTGGAAACATTCCGGGTCCGCTGGAAGAGCTTGTGAACCGAAACGACTACCGCTATGTCTTCGTGCTACTGGCCATCGCTGGCGTGATCCTGACCTACCTCGCCCTCGAACGCAGCGTGCGATCGCCCTGGGGACGTGTCCTGAGGGCGCTGCGTGAAGACGAGCTGACCACACAGGCCAGCGGCAAGAACGTCAGCTCTTACCGGATGCAGTCTTTCGTCCTCGGCTCCGTGGTCATGGGAGTCGGCGGGGCGATGTACGCCTTCCAGGTGCGCTCGATCTCCCCCGAGGCGTTCACGAACTTCTTCGGCACCTTCCTCATCTGGACGATGGTGATCGTCGGTGGCAGCGGCAACAACAACGGCGTACTCGTCGGCGCTTACGTTGTCTTCGGGTTCTGGCAGTCGTCGCTCCTCATCCAGAGCTACGACCTCCCCGAAGTGTGGGCGCAGCGCATGCCTTACTTCCGTGACCTACTCCTCGGTCTGGCCATCGTCATCGTCCTGCTACTTATGCCTCGCGGCCTGATCCCCGAGGGCAAGCGTGTGTCTATTTGGGCAGAGCGCGCCGTAAGGCGCGTCAAACCACCTCCACGCGCCGCTCCAGAGCCGACCAGCGACGGCTAATTTAGAAAGAGGCCGGGGACGTTCCCCGGCCTCTTCGTTGTCGCGCCGCTACTTTACAACGGAGTAGCTAACCACCCACGCATTTTTGTAACTCAGCGACGTAGGTCGTCTGCTGCGCCTCTACGGAGACCTGGTTAGACACCTTGCCTCCTAGCGCCTCGAACTCCTTGGTGAAGCCTTCCGAAAGGCCCTGACCGTACGGTGTGTTGACGTACAGGACGCAAACATTGGTGTAACCCTGCTCGTCGGCTAGCTCCGCCAGGACCTCTGCCTGCGCTGCGTCCTGGATCGGCGTGCGGAAGAGGAAGTCGCTGTCGTTGGCGGTCGTGATAGCAGCAGCCGTCGAGGCCGGCGAGATCACGACGATGTTTGCGGGCGCCGCCACGTTCTCCGCGATCGGCTGGGTAACGCCGCTCGAGAGCGCACCGATGATAGCGTCGACCCCCTCGACGTCGATCAGGCGGCGGGCCTCAGACTGGCCCTGTTCGGGCAGGGTCCCGTCGTCACCCGAAGCGAGGATCACATCCTGGTCGAAGACGCCGCCGGACGCGTTGATCTCCTGGACTGCCATCTCGATGGCTGCCTGGATCGGTGGTCCGAAGTCCGCCAGGTCGCCGGTGATTGACATGATGGACCCGAGCTTCAACGGCTCTGTTGGGGCGGTATCTGACCGCACCTGCTCTCCGGAAGGCACTTCCGTACCCGCCGCAGATGCCAGATCCACCTCCCGCGCCTCCTGGAACTCGATGAGGCCATCGTTTATCTGCCAGGTGCCGATGGCACCGGCAGACAGGTCGCCGTTTTCGTCGAGACCAAGGACGCCGGTCGCTCCACCGTAGTCGATGTCCTCACCGGCTGCGAGCAGCCCCACTGCGCGGGCGAATTCGTCGGAGCCGATACCGATCGGCTCACCGGGCGCATTCGCCACAAAGCGCAGGTTGTCACGAATCGCGGCACCGTCCGTGGAATTGGCCGATGCTGCGGCAAGCGCAAGCAGATAAGTGTTGTCGTAGCCCTCCTGGACGTACGGCGCATTGGGGTCTTCACCGGTCGATTCAAACGCGGCTGCGAACTCATCGTTCGGCGCGCCCGGCTGGGTGCCCTGCATACCCTCGAACGGCTCCACGCCAATCTCGTCGAACATCGACTGTGACTTTGTGCCGTCGGTGAAGATGAACTGGTCGATGATGTCCTGTTCGATAGCCTCACGGAGGATGACACGGCCGCTCTGCGGGAAGAATGGCGCGATCAACGCCTGGACTTCGGGCGATATCGTCGCCGTCGCATCACCGTCGCCGCCCTCATCATCGTCATCGTCGTTGCAGGCAGAGAACGCCAGAACGGCAACCACGGCGACGGCGATGAGGGCGAGCCAGTTCCAGCGCCTTAACCAGTGGATCATGGTCTGTCTCCTTTCGTATTCTCTTGTTCGACGCTAACTTAATCAGGCATCAAGCGTAAGTCAAGGCAATTCTCCACAATCGATATATCGATTGCCGCCTATCGCTGGCGCCAGCGAGGCTTCTAATCTACGCTTTCCTCAGGATTTGAATTCTGACTTAAGACCCGTGGAGGTGTGAAATATCTGACCTACCCCTTCCCATCCGGTTCGGTAGCAAAGTTCTTTTTTTGGACCGATGGGGCGGTCGCCTGACCGGAATCGAGGTGGACGAGAGCTGGGAAGCACTGAACGTGCTTGTGAGCGGCGGACTGATCAGGCCCACGACTATCAAGCTGCCACTGGAGATGGCCAGCCTCTCGAAGGATGGCCTCGCGTTCACCGAGGTCACCACCGCGCAGGCTTTCGCCCGGGAGGTACCGCCGGTGGCCGCCCCCGCCCGGCCGCTGTCTGCAGCCACGCCCGTGTCGATGCCGGGGACGCGGCTGGCAGGCGCGCTTGTGGCACAACGCTCCAGGCGCCTCGCAGGCTTGCTGCTAAGCCGGGGCGGCTCCCTGTATACGATGCCTGTCGATCAGGTGACGTTCACAGGTAAGGAGCTTCACCCGGCCGGCCAGGCAGATTCCCTCACCCGCTACTATGCCGACGAGGAATTCGCCGAGGCCGTGCGGGAAGCGATCACTGGACACCACATCCTCAACGGCGACGAGCTGCGCACGCTGGAGATCAGCGTGGCAGGTGGAAACGCCGTCATCACCGGGAGCGTGCGCACGAAGCAGGTGCGCGAAGCGATACAGACGGCAGCACAAACTGTGACGGGTCTCGGTTCCGTCGACGTGCGGGTCATTGACGACCTGGACATCGAGTTCGAAATTGGCCAGGTCCTCTACCAGGCCGGGGTTAGCAGAACGGCCGAAGTCTACCCGCGATCCGCGCTCGGCGAAGTATCTTTGTTCGGATACGCAGACACAAAGGACTCCGCTGCCGAAGCAATGCGCGTAGCTTCACGCGTCCCAGGCGTGAGAACAGTCCACGATCGGCTAGACATCAGGCGCAGCCAACCCGCCATGGCCTAGCAGCGCGGGGCCGCGCTAGTGAGCGCCGTGCCAGGCGCCCATGTGGTCCTTGATCGCCTGGTGATATGCCCCGGGCTGGTAGTACTTGTCGTAGAAATCGGTCTCAAGGTGCTGCGCCTGGAACCAGATGTTCATCTGCATCGGGTCGATAAGCGCCGGGAAGCGGCCATACGTGTCCCAGATGTAGTCGCAGAGCGCCTTCGTCGCCTCCAGACACCACTCGGGCGTACGGTTGACGAGCTTGTCGAGACCCTGACGGTCGCGGTATGCAGCCGGTCCGCCCTCCTCTTTGTATATGCCGCTGCGGCCCCACTTGGCGTCATAGATGGCCTGCACCGCGGAACCCATGTCCGGATGAAAGGGCGGGCAATAGCTCTGGAAGTGCCCTTCGAGACCGACCGGCGCTAAGCGGGGGCCCGAGATTGGGTCCAGCGGCTTAATGGGACCCATCTTGTCGGGCGAATGAAACTGGAATCCCATCAACCCCAGGATCATCTGCCCCACCGAGCAGCTGTAGATCCATCCACCCAGGCCCATCGCCTGGAGGGCCAGGTACATGTTCTGCAGCATTAGCGCCTGCTCTACACCCGGGATGATCGTTGACATTGTCGTCTCTAGGGCGGAAAGGGAGTAGGCACGGCTGCGGTCCAGGTAGCCCTTGTCGGCCCACTCCTTGAGGGGCTCCGCATTGCCGTTCAGGTCGTCGTAGATGTAGTACGAGTTCGGTTCGTCCATCACGAGCATCATCACGTTGATGTACTCCCACGTGACGTCGCTGATCGGCATGAAAAGCGTTGTCCCCGGCTGATTGGAGTTCCACCAGTTGAACGGCTGTGTGATGCCCGGCACCATCGGTATGCCCAGACGGCCATCGCTGATCTTGTCGGTGTTCGCGCGAAACGACTGGACAATCTTCTCCCGATCATCCAACGACTCGAACTCCTGCATCTGCGACGGCATTTTGTCCCGGAACTTCACCATGTAAGTGCCTTCGTCGTTCGTGTAGAAGAGCTCCGTCCCGTGCGAGCCACAAGCACTCGCGTATACCCGGCCGACCCACTGCAGCATCGTGTTCCCACAAAAGTTTCCGCCACCGTCTTTCTCGTTGTAGGGGAGGTCGGCGAGATTTATCCCGCTGATGCCTGTACCGGCCATTACCAGCATCGCCTCCTCGATCTCGTCCAGGGGCACAGGCTCCTTATTTGACTTGAACGGCGCCAGCTCCCCGGGCATCTCGGCGCCGAGCGGAAAGCGTCGCGCGCGGCGCTGGAAGATGGCGTCGAACAAGGGATAGTTCCAGGCCCGCTGAACGGGCTCGATGCTGGCGACGGGCTCGGCGACGAGGCTGCGCTTGATGGCCATGGCAGGCTCCTTTCTGCGGGCAGACAGTCCGGTGGCACGATTATACCGCCTGCGGCGGCGCCTCATCTTTCTCGACCCCAGCAGCGAGCAGCCCTATGATTGATGTAGCTTGATTTTCTACCTTGGCCGGCTCAGTGATGACTTCGTTGCCGGTCTCGTTTTCATCGGCGCGATTGCCACTGCACTCCTGGTCGGTATCTCGTTTCACGAGTTCTCGCACGCCTTCATCGCGGACAGGCTCGGTGACCGGCTCCCCCGCCGGATGGGACGCCTAACACTCAACCCCCTCAAGCACCTTGACCCAACCGGCACGATCCTGATGGTGATGATCGGGTTCGGCTGGGGTAAGCCGGTACCGGTGAACCCCAACAGCACCTCGAATCCAAAGGCCGCGTTGGCAATGACAGCGGCAGCCGGCCCGCTGTCGAACTTCCTCGTTGCCGCCTTTGCGGGTCTTCCCATCCGCCTGGGCCTTGTCCCATGGATATCACCGTTCAACAATCTCGCATTCTTATCGCTGAGCAGAGCCGGATGGACCGGCGAGGAGTATCTCGGTCTCTACCTTAGCTCCGTCACGCTGTTCAGCGTCATTCTCGGAGTGTTCAACCTTTTCCCGATAGCCCCACTCGACGGATTCAAGGTCGCGGTCGGACTGCTGCCTCACGACCTCTCACGGAGCTTCGCACAGCTCGAGCGCTGGGGCCCGCTGATCCTGCTGAGCGGGCTCTTCCTGCTCCCGATCATGACCGGTGGCCAGTACGGGATTTTCGCACTGATGGAGCCGATCATCAGATCGCTGCTAGACGTCTTCGCCGGCACAAGTCAGGAAATTTGGGTCAGCTAGACATGCTTGCGCGGCCGCTCCACCGCACCCGCCAGTTCTTCGGGGCTCTCCGTCCATCGGTCAGAGAGAGCGAAGTGGCGGAAGTAGAAGCGCTTCTTGGGCCGCAGCTGATGACTCTGTTCGTGTCGATGGCACGACGCGACCAGCGTCACTGTATCGATGTCTGCCGACGAATACGAGAGGCCGGGTGTGAGGAGAGCAATGTGCTAACTGCCGCCCTACTACACGACGCCGGCAAGGGGGCGCTGTCCGGCGCGCATGTTAACCTCTGGCACCGAGTCGCTCACGTAGTGCTGGAGATCGGCCCGCCATCGCTGGACCAGCGCGCTCGCGCACGGAGCCCCGGACTCGCGGCGCTCCGTGATCATGCCGAGCGCGGGGCCGTCCTGGCGGAAGCCTTCGGCGCCCCGGTAGAGGTAGTACGGCTTCTGCGGGAGATGGAGCGGGAAGACCCGTCAGACCCCCGCGCCGCGCTGCTAAAGGCCTCGGACGAGGCGTCGTAACACGGGTTCAGGCGGACGCCAGCGCCTCGCGGACAATGTCGATATCCTTGTCGCCGCGACCGGAAAGGCAGACAAGGACGATCTGGTCGGCCGGCAGCGTCTTCGCCAATTCCGCAGCGTAGTGGACCGCGTGCGACGACTCCAGTGCCGGGATGATCCCCTCGGTCTCGCACAGAAGTGTGAATCCTTCCAACGCTTGGGCATCCGTCACACCGACGTACTCCGCCCGGCCGCTGTCCTTGTAAAACGAGTGCTCCGGACCAACGCCGGGGTAGTCGAGGCCGGCTGAGATCGAGTGCGCCTCGCTCACCTGCCCGGCCTCGTCCTGGAGCAGGTACGACATCGAGCCGTGGAGGACACCCGGCCTCCCGACCGACAGCGGAGCGCTGTGGTGGCCGCTCGCTAGGCCTTCCCCCGCCGCCTCCACGCCCACCAGGCGGACGGATTTGTCTGCGTAGAAGGGGTGGAAGGTGCCAATCGCGTTCGATCCGCCACCCACGCAGGCCACTGCGTAGTCCGGGAGGCGTCCCTCGGAGGCCAACATCTGCTCGCGCGCCTCAGAACCGATCACGGACTGGAAATTTCGCACCATCATCGGGTATGGATGCGGCCCAACCACTGAGCCGATGAGGTAGTGCGTCGTCTCGACGTAGGTCACCCAATCGCGGATCGCTTCATTGATTGCGTCCTTTAGCGTGCGAGAGCCCGAAGCGACCGGCCGCACTTCGGCGCCGAGCAGTTTCATGCGAAAGACATTGAGCGCTTGTCGCCTCACGTCCTCCTCGCCCATGTAGACCACGCACTCGAGACCAAGCATCGCGCAGACGGTAGCCGTGGCGACACCATGCTGCCCGGCGCCGGTCTCGGCCACCACTCTCGGTTTCCCCATGCGCTTCACGAGCAGCCCCTGCCCTAGAGCGTTGTTAATCTTGTGCGCGCCTGTGTGAGCAAGGTCTTCACGCTTGAGGTAGATCCTCGCGCCGCCCATGCGCTCACTGAGCCGCCGCGCGAAGTACAGGGGCGTCGGACGGCCCGCATAGTCGTGGAGGAGTGATTCGAGCTCCTCGCGGAAGGCTGGATCAGCTTGCGCCTCAGCGTAGGCGCGCTCGAGATCGGCAAGCGCAGCCATCAGCGTCTCGGGGACGTACTGGCCCCCGTAAGGGCCAAAGCGCCCGCGGGCGTCCGGGAGAGTCTGGGTCACTGCGTTTCCAGCTTCTCCTTGATGCGAGAGAGGTCACCGTCGAGGCCCTTCGGGGCTATGAACGAGGAGACGATCGGTCGGAGGACCTTCAGCGGCAGTGATTTAACCTCTATCATCTCCATCGTCTTGGTGAGCTTGACGTTGCCGTCCGCCTCCGGCTCGATCAGAAAGGCGTGGCGGAAATGGCCTACTTTGCCGTCCGATTCATAGACGATCTTCTGGTTAGGGACAGCTTCGGTGATCGTGACGGTGCCCGGCTGCTCTCCGAACTGGTGCCCGACGGTCTCGAATTTCGAACCAGCCTGCAGCGGCCCCTCCGAGGCCTTCGTCACCTCGAGCTGGTGCGATGCCCATTGCGGATGGTTGGTCACGTCAATCAGGTAGGTGAACACCTCCGCGTCCGAAGCGTGGATGTCTGTTTGGCGCTGGATTACTCCCATTGGTCAACCTCCTTAGTCAGTGGGCTGATTATACGCGCTGGAGCTCCGCAGGAAAGGCAATCTCTCCGAACCAGCCCCAGGCATAGACGCAACCCAT
The DNA here is from genome assembly GCA_963717065.1 of uncultured Chloroflexia bacterium. Classification (GTDB taxonomy): domain Bacteria; phylum Chloroflexota; class Dehalococcoidia; order SM23-28-2; family RBG-16-64-32; genus CAVQVC01. The sequence continues at coordinate 1,548,165 of CAVQVC010000001.1, forward strand.
TAGCTTTCTCCCGGTCGCCACGAGCCGCGGGTGCAAAACCATCTCGCCGACCGCTGGCGCTGTGACCGCAAACCTGCCCGAAATCCTGCCTGACTTCGCCGAGCACTCCTCTACCGCAATGTTCTGAGCGAACAGCGTGCTTGCTGTAGCCGTAGTCGAATTCTCGACCGCCACTTCAAACATCATTGCCCCAAGCGGCGTTGTCACCGTCCCTCGCCAGGTGCCGGTAAGATCAACGCTAACGTCGGGAGCAAGCTCTTCTCGCCGGCCGAGTTCACCTGCGCGCTTGAACGTGAATGGGTACAGGCCACCGGACAACAACACGCCTCCATCGGCCTCACGCAGGGCAACATCGAACCCATGGAACATCCCGCCCTCCGCCCAGAAGCGACCGCCGGCTTGAGGCTTGAGGCGCGACGCCTCTCCTGCATCGCTCACGACAAGACCCTCTGTTATGGTGAAGCACGCCACATCGCCCTCAAGAGTCAGGTCGGCGCTGACGTCCCAGTACGTGGACCGGTAAGCACCCGGGACGCGCGTCAGATCGATCCTCGGCCCTGCAGAGCTAGTTTTCTCGTCCCCGGCCAGCATCCCCAGCACCGTGTTCGCGATCACCGGCCGTGAGCAGGCTAGCCCACCGCGATTCAGCGTAAGGACTATGCCGATGCCGAGCTCCGGATAGCCACCCATAAAATTTGTGAATCCTGAACCGTCACCGCCGTGGCAGATCAGCTTCCGCGCATTCGAGCGCGTCACCCGCCAGCCCAACCCCATCCCCGACCAGTCGACGCCTTCGCTCGCCTGGATTCGCTGCATTTCGGTGGAAGTTTCCGATGAGACAAGAGGGCCACCCCCGCTCAAGTGGGCACCCAGGAATCGCGACATGTCGTCGACGGTTGAGCACACCGATCCGGACGTATCTTTGAGCTGAACGGGCCACATAGGGCGCATCGTATGAAGCTCGCTGTCGACAAGGCTCAGGAAGTGGCCGGTCGCAGTGGGCGCGCCTTCCACAGGCTCGCCGATGCGGCTCGACTTCATTCCGAGGGAGGCGAACACACCGGAGTCCACCACACCCTCCCATGATCTACCCGCCACGTGGTCGATCAGCGGCCCAAGCGCATCGTAACCCCAATTCGCATAGACAATATCACCGCCCGGGCGCACTACAGTCTTTGCGACGGAGTTCACCCAGTCCGCCAGCGGCACCGAGCGGTCGAGTTGCGGCGTGGCCGCGTCCACATCACACGGTAGTCCCGACGTGTGGGTCAGCAGCTGACGGACCGTAACCGGCGACTCCGCCTCCCATTCGTTGCGAATCTGGACGGGTCCGAGGTGATCGTTCGCAATGTCGTCCAACGAAAACAGTCCTTTGTCTCGCAGCTGCATGATGGCCGTAGCCGTGACAACCTTGGACAGTGACTGAACAGGGAATACAGTTTCCGGAGTGAACGGCTCGCCCGTGCCCGTGCTCGTGACTCCGAAGCCACGGCTCCAGGCGAGTTCTCCACCACGGACCACGGCCATCGCGGCACCCGGTATGCGCCGAGCACCAATCTCTCGCTGAATGAACGCCTCGATACGGTCAAACATCGTTCGCGCTCTTTGCCGCTTGTATGAAGGCCCTTATCTTCTCCACGTCCTTGGCACCGTCTGACTCTACACCGCTGGAGACATCCACCGCCCAGGGATGCACAGTCGTGACAGCTTTCGCTACGTTCTCCGGTGTGAGGCCGCCCGCCAGCACCGTCGGGCGTTCTCCAGCGATCTCGGCTGCGACATCCCAGTCGAGTGTTGTACCCGTCCCGCCGTATGTCCCCGAAACGTATGGGTCGAGCAGGACGACTGCGTCGTCGTGCAGGTGCGGACGGAGTTCGTCCGCACCTTCGCCCTCGCGAACCTTCATGCACTTGAACACCGGACGCTTGATCAGCGCGACCATTTCCCAGGGTTCCGATCCGGAGAGCTGGATGAGGTCGAGACCACACTCGTCGATGATCGCATTGATCGTATCGGGGTCCTGGTCCGCGAACACACCCACCAGCAGCGGGCGGCGTTCCTTCAGGGCGCTCTCAATCCCCCTTGCCAGTGAGTCCGGGGCCATACTTGTCGCTTCGGCTCGAAGCCCGGCGGCGATCCGCTTCGCGGCGCCGATGGTCACCTGCCGACGCGAGGGCGCGAACACCATGCCGACAAAGTCCGCGCCAAACGCGGCGGCGGCGCGGGCGTGCCGCGGATCGGATATGCCGCAGATTTTAACCAGGGTCACGTCTGAAGTGCTTTCGCCTCGTCGTCATGGGTTGAGATTCTGTCGTCATGGCTTACGTCCGATGTAGAGGATGTGAAACCCGGACCCGAGGATTGATGGCTCGTTAGCCTGCTCGATGAACCCCGCGAGCGCCCATTCGTATAGCTCCGGCTGACGTTCCGCGAAGAGAGCCAGATGCTTCTGGATGTCGGCGGCATTGCTCTGCGACGATATCAGCTCGTCCGTCTCGAAGCCGACAGACTCCATGAATGGCGCGATGTCACGTGGCCAGTAGAGGTAGGCCAGGTTAAAAGTGCCAGGGATGCCCTGCCAGTCGAGGACGCCAGTCTCGTGATAGCTCTTGATCATGTCCGCCGTGTAGGGCGTGAAGAAGGGAATATCCTGGTTCACGGCGACCCGCAGCGTCTGAAGCCGGTTCAAGAAAGCGGCGAACACTACACCTCCCGACTTGAGGACACGCCGCAACTCCGAGATCACTCTCGCTCGATCCCCTTCGTAGATGAGGTGGTAGAGCGGCCCCATGCAGAGGACGGCGTCGAAAGACCCGTCCGGGAACTCCGAGAGGTCCGTCGCGTTCGCCTCGATGACCCCTTCAAGCTCGACTCTTGCTTCCGCGGCCTTCTCCTTGGCCAGCGCCAGGAGATCCGCTGACAGGTCGGCGAGTGTTACGCGGTACCCCTGCTCGGCCAGCCAGATGCTGTAGCGGCCAGGCCCACCACCGATATCGAGGACCCTGGCGGGCACCCCCGGAAGGAATCGGCCGATCCAGGCTCTGTTAACCGCGAACTCCAGGCGTCCATCCACCGGCTGCTCCAGCCGTGCCCATTCGCGCTCGGCGGAGATGCTGTAGAAGCGCCGGACACGGCGTAGCGCGCGTTCACGCGGATCCTGCGGTTCGGGTTCCGCGATCATCCGAGCAACTCCCGGATCTTCGCCCCCGGATCCGGTGCCGTGACCAGCGCCTCTCCGATGAGCACTGCGTCGACACCGCAGGCATCGAGGCGCATGACGTCGTCGCGCGTGAATATCCCGCTCTCAGCGACGAGGGTACGATCCCGCGGGACGAGCGGCCGCAGGCGTTCCGTCGCCTCCAGATCGATCTCGAATGTCCGCAAGTCGCGGTTGTTGACTCCGATGATCGTCGCGCCGGCGTTTACCGCGCGCTCCACCTCTATCTCGTCATGCACCTCCACCAGTGCCGACAGGCCAAGCCTCCGCGACTCCCCCAGTAATCCGACGAGCCGATCCTGCTCCAGGACGGCGACGATCAGCAGGACGGCATCCGCCCCGAAACTGCGGGCCTCGTAGAGCTGGTACTCGTCGAAGATGAAGTCCTTGCGGAGCAGCGGTGGGCCGTCGGGAAGGGCGGCGCGAATCTCCCTCAAATGATCGAGTGACCCCTGGAAATGCTCCTCGTCCGTGAGGACCGAGATCGCCGAAGCACCGGAGCCTGCGTAGGTTTTTGCCAGGGCGACGTGGTCGAAGTCCTCCCGCAGGATGCCGCGGGAAGGCGACGCCTTCTTGACCTCAGCGATCAACGAAACACCAGGCAGTCTTAGCGCTGCGGCGAAATCGCGCAGCGCCGGCCCATCAGCCGCGCGGGCGCGCATCTCGCCGAACGGCGTGGCCGCGCGCGCTGCGCGAAGCTCTTCCCGCTTGTGAGCGACGATGCGGTCGAGGATGGTGTCGGTGCGTTGGGTCATGGTGTCCGGATTATGCCACTGAGCGCTGGCGACTGGGAATGTCGGCCTGTCACGCGAAGCTATTGCTGGCGACTAGGAAGGCCTCCAACCGGCCTTTCGCAGCACCCGAGTCGATCGATTCACCGGCAAGCTGGACGCCCTCTGGGAAGTCCCCAGCCATGTCCGCAGCGATGAGGGCGGCAGCGGCGTTGATCAAGACGACGTCGCGCATGGGGCCCGACTCACCGGCTAACACACCGCTAAGCGCGGCGGCGTTTTCCTCAGCGGTGCCGCCTCGCAGGGCCTCGTTTGAGGCAGGGGAGACACCACACTCTTCGGGAGTGATTGAATAGTCTCGCACCACACCATTGCGGAGTTCATGGACTGTCGACGCACCGCTCAGAGTTAGTTCGTCGACGCCACCATGCCCGTGGACGACCAGAGCGTGGTCGACCCCCAGACGAGGGAGGACAGACGCGAGCAGAGACCCCAACTCGAGGCGCGCCACACCCAGGACCTGGTGCTTGGCCCCCGCCGGGTTCGTTAGCGGCCCGAGGATATTGAAGACCGTTCGCACGCCGATCTCGCGTCGCACCGGCGCGACGTGTTTCATCGCCGGGTGGAAGGCCTGCGCGAACATGAACCCAAAACCCGACCGCTCGATGCAGATGGCGACCTGCTCGGGGATGAGGTCGATCTTCGCCCCAAGCGCCTCCAATACGTCTGCCGAGCCGCACGCACTGCTCATGGCGCGGTTGCCGTGTTTGGCTACGCGTGCTCCGGCGCCCGCAGCAACAAACGCTGCGGTGGTCGAAACGTTGATCGTGCCCGAAGCGTCGCCTCCCGTGCCGCAAGTGTCAACGAGCGGCCCTTCAAACTCAACGTGCAACGAGTGTTCACGCATGACTCGTGCCATCCCGGCTATCTCGTCCGCTGTCTCCCCTTTTGATCGCAGGGCGACCAAGAACGCACCCATCTGAGCGGGCGTCGCTTCGCCCGCCATTATCTCACCCATCACAAGCGCTGCCTCGTCTTCGGCGAGGTCGCGTCGCTCGTTGACTAGCGAATCGAGGGCTTCTTTGATCGCCACCGGAGTCCTACGGACTCGCCCCGGGAGTCGCGGTATCGAGGGGTGCCGTCGGCGTGATTTCGAGCTCGGTGTACATACCGTTCAAGTAGTGACTCTCCCCGCCAGGCGACAGATTGCAGATGACGACATACGCCCCTTCCTGCACGTCGACAACCAGCTCATCCGTCGCGCCGGGATCGATGGCATCAATCTTCCCGACGACATCGAGCTGAGATTCGTCCGCACCTGCATCGTTCGGGAGGCGAGGCAATTCATCCTTCTCAACGTCCGTACGGATAACGACGAACTGGTGGGTAAGCTCGCCTTCGTTACGGACGGTGAAGGTTACCGTTCCCGGCCGTGCCCTACCCCTGTTTGCCTGCACAACCCACTCTTTCAGGACCATATCCGCAGGCGATTCCGCGGGATCAACTGTCGGCGAGGGGCTTGCCCCACCGTCTTCCGTTGCCTCAGGTGTCGCCGTAGCCTCTTCGGTAGGTGTGGCATTGTCTCCGTCGTCATCGCCTCCGCACGCGGCAGCCGCAACGGCGAGCGCGACTACGACGGCCGCGCCGAGGGCAGCAATCCGCAGACGCGCGAGCAGCGACGAGCTCCTACTTGATCCTTCATCCATCGTCCTCAATCCTCCAGAAAATTCCGCAGCAGGTCCTTGCCGACGCCGGTAAGAATGGATTCGGGGTGGAACTGCACGCCTTCCACCGCATACTCGCGGTGACGCACTCCCATTATGACCCCGCTCTCAGACTCAGCGGTGATTTCCAGCTCTTCCGGGAAATTATTCCGCTGTATCGAGAGCGAATGATATCGGATCGCCTCGAACATCTCAGGCAGGCCGCGGAAGACGCCCTTCCCGTCGTGTGAAACCTTCGACGTCTTACCGTGGACAATCTCCCCTGCGTACTCGACGCTAGCACCGTACGCTTCGCCGATGGACTGGTGGCCCAGGCAAACGCCGAGGATTGGCGTCTTGCCCGCGAAATGCCTGACGACATCGACGCTGACTCCCGCTTCTTTCGGCGTGCACGGACCCGGTGAGATCACAATCTTCTCCGGCGCCATTACTTCGATGTCCTCAATCGTCACCTGGTCGTTCCGCACGACCTCGACGTCCGCACCGAGCTCGCAGAGGTACTGGTAGAGGTTGTACGTGAAGCTGTCGTAATTGTCGATTAGCAGGATCACTCTGACCCTCCCTTTACGTATGTGTGGCGGTTGACCATGACGCCGCTGTGCGCGGCGCCAGCGTCGCTGCAGAGGAACACAACGACGGGCACGAAGTCCTCCGGCTGACCGACCTCCCCGGACTCGAACGCCGCGGCGAGGTCCTCCTCCGACCGTTGCGCGCGCCAGAACGGAGTGTCGGTCACGCCCGGGCCAATCGCGTTGACCGTGATGCCGTACTTCGCGACTTCCTCCGCGAGGGAGTATGTGAAGCTAATGATCGCCGCCTTCGAGGCGCCGTAAACCGCCCCACCCGGGAAGGGACGCAGGCCGGCGCCGCTCGCCGTGTTCAGGATGCGGCCGGAACGCTGCGGGATCATGTGCCTCAGCGCCGCTCGCGAACAGGCGAAAGTGCCGCGAACGTTGACTGCGAACACGCCGTCCCAGGTCTCGTCCGTCATGTTCGTGACCCAGCCACGGCCAGCGCGCCCGGCGTTGTTCACGAGAACATCCAGACGCCCGTACTGATCAACCGTCCGGTCCACCATCGCGTCCACCCCGCTCGTGACGGAAACATCTGTCGCGAAGCCGATGGCGCTGCCGCCGGTGGCATCTATCTCGGCCGCGACGGCTTCGGCGCTGAGGGGGCGGTCGTCGTCGTCACCGACCTCGAGCGCTCCCGTGCCGAAGCCGAGGGCGATAGCGCGGCCAATGCCCGAGCCGGCCCCGGTCACTATGGCGATCTTGTCTCTCAGCTGATCGGCCATCAGTACCCCAAACTTCCTACGGCCGTCACGCCCTCTTCCATCTCCTCAGCCTGGTCGATTGCTGTGAGCATGGCTCGGGCCTTCGTCAGTGTCTCCTGATACTCGGACTCAGGGATACTGTCGTAGACGACCCCACCACCGCACTGGACGTTCGCCACACCATCTTTGATGGCAGTCGTACGGATCGTTATGCAGGTGTCCATGTTTCCTGAGAAGTCGAAGTAGCCCACGGCGCCACCGTATGGTCCCCGGCGGTCTGACTCCAGCTCCGAGATGATCTCCATCGCTCGGATTTTCGGGGCGCCGCTGAGCGTCCCGGCCGGAAAGCACGCTCGCAGCGCGTCATACGCGGTCATTTCCGGCTTCAATCGCCCTTCCACGCGCGACACGAGGTGCATCAGGTGAGAGTAGCGCTCGATCACCATGAATTCGCGCACCTTCACCGTTCCGGGCTTGCTGACGCGACCGATGTCGTTCCGCCCGAGGTCTACGAGCATGACGTGCTCAGCGCGCTCCTTCTCGTCGGCCAGAAGCTGCTCTTCGATCGCCCGATCTTCGTCCTCGTCGCGGCCGCGAGGTAGCGTCCCCGCGATCGGGTGCGTCTCGACGACCCCATCCTCCACGCGCACCAGCATCTCGGGTGACGCGCCGACGATAAAGGCATCTCCCATCTGCAGATAGTACATGTATGGCGAAGGGTTCACATTGCGCAGCGCCCGGTAGACAGAGAACGGATGCGCGCTTGTCTTTCGCGACAACCGCTGTGACGGCACCACCTGGATAACGTCACCGGCTACGATGTATTCCTTGCACCGCTGCACCATCTCAAGGTAGCGCTCACGACCGACGTTAGACTGTACAACGCCATCATCGTCTGAAAAAGGCGCGAGAGGATATGGTGTCGCCGGCAGTGACTGCATCAGCCGCTTCGCCAGCTCGTCGATCCTCCAGCAGGCTTGCCGGTAGGAGGTCTCGATGTCGCCGTCTAACCGGCAATGGGACACTACCTTGATCCTGTGCTTCACGTGGTCGAATACCAGCAGTGCGTCCACGAACATGAACAGGGCCTCCGGAAAGGCCTGGGGGTCGGCGGCGGGGATCGTGACGCGCGGCTCGAAGTGACGCACGACATCGTAGGCGAGGAACCCGACCGCACCGCCGGTGAACCGCGGGAGAGACGTCTGCCCCTCTGTGTCCTTAGGATGCGACAAGCGGTACCGAGAAAGTTCTTCCTCGATCTCACGCAGAGGGTCGGCGCCTTCGCCCAGGTCCGCGAACGGTCCGCTTCTCAAGACGCGGTATGGCTCAGTGCCGATGAAGCTGTACCGCCCCACACGTTCACCGCCTTCCACCGATTCGAGCAGGAACGAGTAGTCGCCGCGGGCAACCTTCAAGAACGCTGACACAGGCGTCTCAAGATCCGCCGGAATGTCCCGATAGATGGGCGCCATGTTATTGTCGGTCGTTCGGGCGATGCGCTGGATGGTCGCGAGGTCTGGTTCAAAGTCCATTACACTACTCCATCTCCCGGAAGTACGTGAGGCCCATCGCCTCTCGCGCCGCCGTCAACGTGGCATGACATTCCTGTCGCGCTCGCTCGGAGCCCTGATGGATGATTTCCTCGACCAGCCCCTTCTCTTTCTCGTACTGCGCCCGGCGCTCCCGGATCGGATCGAGGAAGCGGTTGATAGCCGCGGCCAGCTTTTTCTTCACCTCGACGTCACCCACCGCGCCCTTCAGGTAGCGTTCCTTGAGCTCCTCGACCTCGGCGCGATCATCGTTGAACGCATCATGGTAGATGAACACGGGGTTCCCCTCGACACGTCCCGGAATGTCGGCGCGAATGCGGTTGGGGTCGGTGTACATCGAGCGCACCTTCTCCTCCACCACGTCCGGCGCGTCGGAGAGGAGAATGATGTTGCCGATCGAGGCGCTGGCTTTGGCCTGGCCGTCGGTGCCGATCAGAACGGGCGTGATCGGCGCATCCGGCTCCGGGAAGATTTCGCCGTAGGTCTGGTTGAAGCGGCGAGCGATCTCCCGCGTCAGCTCGATGTGTGACGCCTGGTCCTTGCCGACCGGCACGACATCGCCGCGCACCATTAAGATGTCCGCCGACTGGAGGATCGGGTAGGAGAGCAGCGCCATCGAGGCGGACTCGAGCTGCAGGTCGCGCACCTGCTCCTTGAGGGTCGGGATACGTTGTGCGCGTGGCACGCTCACGAGCGGCATGAAGAGCCAGAGCAGCTCCAGCACTTCCGGCACGAGCGATTGAAGGTAAATGGTCGTCTTCTTCGGGTCGATGCCTGCAGAGAGATAGCCGAGTACGCACTCACGAATATTCTGTCCGATCTCCTGCAAATTATGAGTACGCGTAGTCAACACGTGGAGGTCGGCCATGAACACGAAGCAGTCGATCTTCTCTTGAAGTTCGACTCGCATCTTCAGCGAACCGACGTAATTACCCAGGTGCAGCGGGCCTGTCGGCCGGTCGCCGGTGAGCATGCGCTTCCAGGTAGGCTTGAAGGCCGTGTCCGTCGTTGTTTTTCGGGTTTTTGTCTGCGCCATCTCGACCTGCCCTGAAAATGAAAAAGCCCCACGCCCGAGGGGCGAGGGGTCTCTCGCGGTGCCACCCTGATTCATCCTTCCGGGGAAGGACCTTCATTCCACGCACGTCTCGATTGATCGGGAGATGCGCTGGGCCTGTAACGGTGCCCTCTCCGGCGCGAGCTACTTGGATTCCGTTCGCTCTGCGGCTCCCGGGTCCATTCGCCTGCTGCCTGGGCGCCGGGCTTTCACCTTACCCCGGCTCTCTTGGCCCCGCTCCTGCGAGCTACTAGTCCCGTTCTTCGCCTATGTCCGATTCGGTTGTAGGCGGAGTGTAGCACGACCCCCAGCAAGGGTGTCAAGAGTTTGTATCTGACCGTTAGCTCAAGGCGATGACTAGCCCCTCGTTGCCCCGCACCTCGACGGCCTCGAAGACGTCCATTCCTTCACGTGCGATGTCGGTGCACACCGCAACACGCCCCAGCCTCGAGTCTTGAGGGAGGTCGAATCGAGTAGCTGTTACACCAAGGTTGAGCACCACAAGGAATCGCTTCGCCTCGCGTTCCCGGATGTAAGCAATGAGTTCCGCTTCCGCGGGAACAGCCGCATAGGAACCAACCATGAGCGCTGGCTCCGACTGCCGAAGTGCTATTAGACGGCGATAGAGACTGAGGACGGACCCGGGATCCTCGGACTGCGCCGCGACGTTCGTCCGCTCGTGGTCGTGCGAGAGAGGGAGCCACGGGATCCCGGTCGTGAACCCCGCGTTCGGCCCCGAATCCCACTGCATCGGAGTACGCTCCGGGTCGCGGCCAACACCGAACCCTGGAATGTTCTTCTCTACGGGGTCCTGGACAGCGTCCGGAGGGATCGGAACGTCCTGCATCCCGAGTTCGTCGCCGTAGTACATCGTCGGCGTGCCGCGCAGGGTCAGGAGCAGCATGGCCGCAACTCCAGCCTGATCCGGACCGGCCTTGCTGGCTATACGCGGGCGGTCGTGGTTGCCGAGTACCCAGTTGGGCCAACCGTGGGCGGGGAGAGCACCTTCGTAAGCATCGATTGCTTCAGAGATGCGGCGCGCATCCCATCGCATGAGCACCAGCTGGAAGTTATAAGGCATGTGACAGCCATCGCCGTTTTCGCCGTAATAGGTGACCAAGCGCGGCACCGGAAGGTAGATCTCACCAATGAGCACGCGCTCTCCGTAATCGTCCAGCAACCTGCGCATCTTCCGGACGAGGTCGTGCACGTCCGGCTGGTCGTGGTTGTATACCGGTATGACCCTGAAGTACGGGTGGGTTTTCCCCTCGATGTAGGCCTTGTTGGGCGGGTTGTCACGCAAGTCAACGTCCTTCACCGTCTCCCACATCACGTCCACACGGAAACCATCAACCCCACGATCGAGCCAGAATCTGAGGACATCGAGCATCGCGTTCTCGACTTCGGGATTCCGCCAGTTCAGGTCCGGCTGCTCCTGGAGAAAAGAGTGCAGGTAATACTGGGCGCTCGCCTGGTCCAACGACCACGCTACTCCACCGAAGTGGCTCATCCAGTTGTTCGGCGGCGAGCCGTCCTCCCTCGGATCTCGCCATATGTACCAGTCTCGCTTCGGGTTGTCGCGAGAGGAACGCGACTCAACGAACCAGGGGTGCTGGTCAGAAGTGTGGTTCGGCACGTAGTCGAGGATGACGCGCAGCTCGCGGCGGTGCGCCTCTTCGACCAGCCTGTCGAAATCCTCCAGGGAACCGAACAGCGGATGGACGCCCGTGTAGTCCGAGACGTCGTAGCCAAAGTCCGCCATCGGCGAAGGGTAGATAGGCGAAATCCAGATCGCCGTTACGCCAAGCGACTTCAGGTAATCCAGCCTGCTTGTTATGCCGACCAGGTCCCCAACGCCATCCCCGTTCGAGTCCTGGAACGAACGCGGGTAAACCTGGTAGATGATCCCGGTCTGCCACCACGCGTGTCCCGGCACGCTCGAAGTCAAATCACCACTGCCTTCCTTTGCGGGCGAGCGCGTTCGCGCTCCAGTATGACGACTATCTCCGCAGCGCAGCGGTCGACATCGTCGTTCACCACGATGTAGTCGAAGTCTCCAGCAGAGTCTATCTCCTCGTCGGCTATCCTCAGGCGCAGGCCCGCCTGTTCCTCAGAGTCAGCCGCGCGCTCGCGCAGCCGACGGTGCAGTTCTTCGGTGGAGGGCGGCGCGATAAAGATCGTGACCGCTTCGGGGGCAACTGACTTGATGTGTCGCGCGCCCTGCACGTCAGTTCTCATTAGTATGTCCTGCCCCCGGGCCAACGCTTCCGAGATCGGGGCCCTCGGCACGCCCTTGTAGTCCCCGTATACACGCGCGTGTTCTAGCAGTTCGTCCCGCTCTATCATCCCCTCGAACTCATCGACGGATCGGAAATAGTAGTCCACGCCATCGGCTTCAGCGGCGCGCGGCGCGCGTGTCGTCGCCGTTATCGTGAAATGGGCGGATGGCAACAGCGATCGCAACCGGGCGAGGGCGGTATCTTTGCCCACGGCAGACGGCCCGGTGAGGACCACGAGTAAGGGGTGTGTCACCTCGGGCGGGCACGCCGCCGCCGCGGCTTCCGCGAATCAAGTGGGAGGCCGCGCGCCCCCAACTCCTTCGGCGTGAGGCCCAGAAGAAGGATGTTTCCATCATCTAACATCGCAATCGCCCGCGTGCGGCGGCCGGCCGTCAGGTCAATTACACAGCCCTCATCACGGGCATGGCGAATCAAGCGCTGCACCGGCGCGGCAGCCGGAGAGAGCACCGTCATGACTCGGTGTTCCGGGACAAAGTTTCCATACCCGACCCGCACCAGTTCCAAGCTTCAGTCTCCCGCAGCGGCACGCGCCGCCTTGCCGGCAACACGTCCCGCAAGAGCCTCCGGCGTTATCGCTACAAGCATGATCTTGTCACCTTCCATAAAGACGGCAGCTTTGGTGCGACGGCCGCTGGTGCTGTCAATGATGCTCCCCTTACGTTTTCCTTCTCGGATCTGGCGTTGAATAGGGGCAGAGGTGGGCGTAACGATAGCGAGGACTTTCCTCATCGAAACAAAGTTGCCGAAGCCGACGTGAACGAGGTTAGCGTCGTTCTTGGATGGGCCTGCCATGGGCAGCCTCCTTCCTGTTCCCGGTGCGGACGGGGTGTTTACCCCGAACCGGTGACCCTCGTAAGGTCCTCCCAGAAACGGGGATATGATACCCCAACCGCAGATGAATTGCGAACCACCGTCTCACCTCCTGCAACCGAACCAGCAATCCCGAGCATTACAGCCAAACGGTGGTCTCCGTATGAAGTAACGCGCGCACCGCGCAGGCGATTCGCGCCCTGTATGCGCATGCCGTCCGCTTCCTCGCGGATTTCGGCGCCAAGGGCACCCAGGGTCACGGCCGTCGTACGTATTCGGTCGGTCTCTTTCACACGCAGCTCAGCGGCGTCGCGAATGACCGATTCCCCTTCGGCGAAGCACGCAGCCAGCGCAACAAGCGGCAGCTCGTCAATCAGTCGCGGAATCATCTCTTCCCCAATGACCACCCCCTGAAGTGAAGAAGACCGCACGACGATATCCGCGACCGGCTCGGCGCCCCATGTGCGCTCTTCCTCGAGGCGGATATCAGCGCCCATCATCGAGAGCGCGTCGATGATGCCGGTTCGCGTGGGATTCACACAGACCGATGCGATCCGAATCTCCGCATCGGGATGAACTGCCGCCAGAACAAGCCAGGGCGCGGCGGACGAGATATCACCGGGGACTCGAAGCGACAACGGCGCCAGATCAGTTCGGAGCGGGGTCACACGCACCTCCGGGCCCTCGCCAAATCTCACGTCCGCCCCCATCGCCTGGAGCATTCGTTCCGTGTGATCCCGCGTCGGCGCCGGCTCCTCGATGACGGTCTCGCCGTCGGCATAAAGCCCGGCCAGAAGTAGCGCCGACTTCACCTGCGCTGAAGCGACGGGCATCCTATAGTTAATTCCGTTGAGAGGACCACCGCGAACCACGAGAGGCGCTTTCGTGTCGCCCTCGCGTGCGTAGATTGACGCACCCATTTCCCGAAGAGGCTCAATCACCCTCGACATCGGCCTCGATCGCAGCGAGGCATCGCCCGTGAGAACGGATAGGAATGACTGCGGTGTGAGCAGGCCCGCGAACAGACGCATTGTGGTCCCAGAGTTGCGGCAGTCCAGGATGCCGTTTGGTTCCCGGAGGCCGTCCTTTCCAGCGCCCTGGATCTCAAGCGAGGTGTCGCTCAAATTCCACGTGATGCCAAGCTTGCGCAGGCATCGTAGAGTGGCAAGACAGTCGGCTCCGGGCAAGAAGTTCTCGATGAGTGCACGCCCACTACTGATCGCGTTCAGCATGGCCGCCCGGTGGGAGATGGACTTGTCGCCGGGAGGTGTAACAGTGCCGCGCACGCGTTTGGCTGAGCGGACGGTCACCTGCATCGGGTCAGGCGCCGTCGAGTGGATTCTGTTCGCTCGCTTCCTTGCCGGCGCCCCTCTCCAGATCCCGGCGTACGTCGGCCTCTATTCGTTCCGCGAGCGATGGGCGTCGTTTCTTCGGTGGAGGTTCTTTCGAGGCATCCGCCTTTGGTTTCTCGGGGGCCGATGCCTTGCTGCTCACTGGGTTCTCAGTGATGTCTTGCATCTTGCGTATCTTGTCGCCCAGCATGCCGCCGATCATCATGTCCATGATGACGCCTCGTGTCTCGGCGTTGGCAGCTGCGTTGGCGGTGTCGGGAGTCCTGGTTGGAGTACCCACGATGAAGGCGTCACGGTCGACCCGTGCGCCGGCGAACACCTCGAGCAGTTCGTCATCCCTGGCGTCTTCCAGGAGCGAGCGGAAGCGTTGCAACTCGCCCGCCATCCGGTCCAGCCAATGGATTAATGCCTCACGATTCGTCACCCAGATGTCATGACTCATCCGAGGATCGCCAGACGCCAGTCGCGTGGCATCACGGAAACCGCTTGACGCCATGACGGACATATCAGGCCACGATGGGCTGGCGCGGAGCAACTGGAAAAGAGCAGTGGAAATCAGGATTGGAAGATGACTGACCGCTGCCGCGTAGACGTCATGCTCGTCGGGATCGATAAAGACGGGCTCCGAACCGATCAGCTGCACCATGCCAAGAACAGTCTTTAGGGCCGACTCAGGTGCATCTACTGCCGGGCAAATACAGTAGGCCTTGCCCTCAAAGAGCCCCGCCTCTGCGGATTCGATACCCTGGTTTTCCTTCCCGGCCATTGGATGACCACCGATGAAGCTAACATGGGGCGGAAGCAACTCCTGCGGCCCATCGCATGATCTGTGCCTTCGTACTCGCGGTGTCGGTGACGACCGCACCCTCGCTCAGGTCCCCAGCGATTAGCTCCAGAGTCTCGCGAACAGCCAGGACTGGCGTGGCGATGATGACCAGGCCCGCCCCCTCAACTGCACGAGGCAGGTTGTGCTCGGCGCGGTCAACGGCACCGATACGTTGAGCAGTGGCTGCGAAGTCTCTCCTGCGATCGTGGCCGACGATCTCAACACCCGGGAGGCCCCCGGCTTTCAGAGCCAGCCCGAGGGAACCCCCGATGAGGCCGGTGCCTATGATCGTGATCCGTTTCTGCCCGTCCTGTGTCACAACAGTTAGTATACGTCCAGAGAGCCGGGATGGAAGATGGTGACGGAGGATCCCGTGAGCAAGAAGCGCGTGCTCTTCATCTGCACCGGCAACCGCGCACGCAGCCAGATGGGAGAAGGGTTGCTCCGCCATCTCGCCGGTGACCGCTTCGAGGTTCACAGCGCTGGGACATTACCGAGCGGCCTTGCTGAACAGACCATCGAGGTCATGGGCGAGATCGGCATCGACGTGTCGGGCCAGTGGTCGAAGCACGTCGACGAGTTTGCAAGTCAATCGTTCGACTACGTCATCACGGTCTGCGACGTCGCACGTGGTGAGTGCCCGGTGTTTCCCGGCGGCGCGCAGATGCATTGGAGCGTGGAAGACCCCTCCGACACGTACGCTCGCGGAGGCACGTTGATACAGGCGTTCAGAGTGGCACGCGACGACCTGCGTGCGCGAATCGAGTTGTTCGTGCGTGAGACGAATCACGCGTAACGGATACGCGGGTCGAGCCAGGCGTAGAGAATGTCTATGAATAGATTCAGCAGGACATAGACGGCAGCGAACACGAACGCCAACGCCTGCACGACCAGGACCTCGCGGGCAATAACTGACTGGATCGTGTACAGTCCTACGCCGTTCAGACCGAAAATGGTCTCGACAATCACGGCCCCACCCAGCAGACCGCCCGCTTCGAGGCCAAGGACCGTGACCACCGGTATCAGCGCATTCTTCAGCGCATGTCGCCAGACGACTGAACGTTCTCGTAGGCCCTTGGACCACGCTGTCCGAATGTAGTCGTTGCGCATGACTTCCAGCATCGACGATCGCGTGATGCGGATGATCACGCCCGCGCTACCGAAGGCAAGAATCAGAGCCGGCAACATGAACTCTTCGAGGTTCGTGACGGGATCGTCAAAGAACGGTACGTATCCGCGGCCAAACTGCGGCGGCGACCACCCGAACCATAACAGTCCGAAGATGATCACCAGCGTCCCGGAATAGAAGGCCGGAATGGATAACCACAGAATGCTCGTAAAGCGCGCTAACGCGTCCCAGAGGCCGCCGGGACGGATCGCCGAGAGCACGCCTAAGGGGATTCCGAAACACACGGAGAAGAAGATTGTCATGATCATCAACTGGATCGTGATCGGCATCCTGCGCTCAAGCTCGGTCTTGACGGCCAGGTGGCCTCGGAAGGACTCGCCAAGGTCACCCTGGGGAATACCGTTCACCCAGTCCCAGTACTGCACCAGGACGGGCCGGTCGAGGCCATAGTCGTGTCGGATCGCTTCCCTATCCTCCTGCGAGCACTGGAACCCGCAAACGATGTCCACGACGTCGCCGGGGATCAAGTTGAACATGAGGAAGGTGAGAAAGCTCACTCCCAACATGATGAACGGAAGAAGCAGGAGGCGGCGCAGAATGTATTGGCGCATCTGTCACCCTCAGCGAGTTCAGACTACACCCGGCTGCAAGCGCTGTCTAATCGACGAGGTTGTCGCTTACAACCCGGGAGGGCCACCGCTACCGCCGGGGCCACTGCCGGCGCCGCCGCGCAGGCGGGGATCGGAAATGTCGCGGAAGGCATCACCCAGCAAGTTAAAGCCGAGCACGACAAGGCTCAGCGCGAAGCCGGCGAAGAACGCTGGCCACCAGTACCCCTGGAGTGCGTCCTCGCGGTTCTTCTCGCTCAGGTCCGCGCCCCACGATGGAGTGGGTTCTGGGACGCCGACACCGAGGAAGCTGATAGCGGACTCGGCGAGGATAGCGATGGGAAGGAAGATACTCGCCAGGATCACGATGAGCGCCGCTACGTTCGGCATGATGTGTACCCACATGATGCGCGCCGGGCTGGCACCGATTGATCGGGCCGCCTCGATGTAGACGTTCTCCTTGAGAGAGAGGACAGCGCCGCGGATAATACGCGCCGTGCCTACGGCGACTGCGAGACCGATCGCCAACGACACAACAAAAATGTCCAGGAAGTTTGGTATGCCCCAGAACGTGCCGTCCGGGACAGGCGTGTAGTCTGATAGGAAGCGGCGTACGTCTGAGTTGTCATCCCCGATAACAGTGATGATCGCAAGCAGCAGCACCAGGGCCGGGAACGCGAGCAGCATATCGACGCCGCGTTGGATTGAACTGTCGACGAAGCCTCCGACGTAGCCGGATATGATACCGAAAAGGGCGCCGAATGTGATGCCCACGGTGATTGCGACCAGACCGATCATTAGCGAGATTCGCGCGCCCCAGATCGTCCTGCTCAACACATCCCGGCCCAGCCGGTCAGTGCCGAACGGGTGCTCGAGGGATGGCTTCTCCAACTTCCTGACCGCGTCTGGCAGGAAGAATTCGTCACCGGCCTCATGAGCAGCGGCGACAGTGTCATTGACGCCTCGCGAAACTTCGACTTCAGCCTGATCGCCGACCTCCGAGAGGATGAACTCGATACGGATCTGCTCTTCGCCGATGGAAATCGTGGAGCCGATTCCCGTATCAGGATTGTCGATGATTAGAGTGGAGTCATCCGGACCGATGGACTCGTTGAGCGTGCCGACCACGATCGTCTGTCGCGCTGAAGCCAGCGGGTCGTAGGGAGCAACCACATTGGCAAAGATGCCGGCGCCAAACAACAACAACACACACAGCAATCCAAAGGCGCCCAGGGGATGCTGTCGTGCCAGGTGCAGAGCGCGGCGTAGCCTGCTGGCGCGCGGCGCTCGCTCCTCTTCCAGCGTAATTGGCGGTGCTGCGACTTCTTGTGCCATGTGCTAAGCGTAGTGAATGCGCGGGTCGAGCCACGCATAGGCGATGTCAACCAGCAAGTTACAGATGACGTATGTGAACGCGAACAGAAGCACCAGGCTCTGCACAACAAAGTAGTCCCGTCGGACGATGGCCTCCAGAACGTACTTTCCTACACCGTTGAGGTTGAACACGGACTCGATGAGAACGGCGCCGCCTATGAGCGCTCCGATCTGCAGACCGATCACCGTGACAACCGGGATCAGGGCGTTCTTGAGCGCGTGGCGCCAAACCACCGTTCGCTCTCGGAGCCCCTTGGACCACGCGGTGCGGATATAGTCGTTTCGCATGACTTCAAGCATCGCCGAACGGGTCAACCTCATCAGGATCGCCGCAATGCCCACGGCGAGCACCAACGAAGGCAAGAGAAACTCTTCCATGTTCGTGCGCGGATCGTCGAAGAACGACACGTACGAGACTTCGAATTGCGGCGGGGTCCAACCCGCCCAAATAGACGCGAACGTAATAATTAAGATACCTAAATAGAAGCTGGGGATAGACAGCCAGATCACGCTGATCAGTCGCGAAAACCAGTCCACCGGCGTCGCAGGCCGAATCGCTGATAACACCCCCGGTGGGATGCCGAGAATGATCGCGAAAACGAGAGTCAGGAACATCAGCTCCAGGGTCACCGGCAGGCGGTGCTTCAATTCTTCCTTCACCGGCTGGTCGCTCTCGGTAAGCGAAGTCCCAAAGTCACCCTGAGGAATCCCGTTCAGCCAGTCCCAGTATTGCGTGTACCAGGGTCGGTCCAGACCGTGTTCCTTCTCGCAGGCCGAAACGGTTTCCTCCGTCGCGCCGAAGCCCTGGTCCAGAACGCAGGCGTTTCCGGGGATGAAGCGGAACACCGCGAACGTCAGGAAGCTCACCCCGATCATGATCAGGGGCAACAGCAGAAGGCGGCGGATGATGTAGTCGCGCATGCGGAGGCTTACGTGCCCTTCTCCGTCCAGACGTCACAGCCCTGCGGAAGAACGTCCGCCGGCGGCTCCTCGCCGAACTCGAAGGGGAAGTGCACGTACGCCCACCTGGCGGTGTACTGGTACCCGCTGGGGAGGGTGATCTGCGGCGCGTGCTCGCGGATCATTATGCGCTGCGCTTCGAGAATGGTTGCCTGACGAGTGTTGAGGTCGAACTCTTTCGACTGCGCTTCGATCAGCTTGTCCAGGTCAGGGTTCGTGTAGTTGGTCCAGTTGCCGGTCCCCGTAACTCCACCCGAGCTGTAGAAGCTGAGCGGCCTGTCCGGCTCGTCGTAGGGAAGGTTCGGGAAGAAGGTCATGTCGAAGTTGCCGGGGAGGATCGTCGACGCGATAAACGTACCGATCTCCACCTCGTCTATCTGTACTTCGATGTTGACCTCGGCCAGGTGGTTCTTGATGAGGGAGGCTATGTCCGCGATGAACGTGGCGCCGGTCACCTTCGGAATTTTCATCTTCACGTTAAAGCCGTCACCGTAGCCAGCTTCTTCCAGGAGCGCTTTTGCCTTGTCGCGGTCTGATCGATAGAACTCTCTTAGCTCGTCCTGGGGCAAGGCCCAGAAGCGCTGAGGCCACTGGATCGGGCCGTTGTACTGTCCTTCGCCGGAGTTGATCGTATTTATGACGTCGTCGCGGTCCAGCGCCAGGTCAATTGCCTCAAGGACTCGCGGGTCGTTGAACGGCGGCCTGATGACTTTGTACTCGATGCACGGGTAGAAGAGGGTGTTGCCGCGCACCACCGTGAACTTGTCGTCGTCCTTCTTCTCGTCGTATTCCTTCTTCGTTAGCACAGAGCCGTTGACGTCGTGCGCGCCGGACTCGAACGCTGCCAGCAACGACGACCCCTCTGTGATCACGATGTAAGTGATGGTGTCCAGATACGGTCGCCCCATGTTGTTGTAGTAATAGTTCGGGTTCTTACGAAGAACTATCTTCTCCTGGCCGCGGAACGACTCCAGCATGAAAGGCCCGGCGCCATAGGCGTCCTGGCTAAGCCTGAGGCCATATTTGTCGATCACCTTCTTGGAAACGATCCCCCACGTAGGGTTCGCCATCTCACGGACCGCCGGGACGAACGGCTCTGCCATCTTGAACGAGAATGTGTTGGCATCCGGCGTCACGAGCGCCGGCCGCAACATCGCCGGGTCTTTGCTGCCGGCGATCTTGAAAGCAAAGCGCTTGTCCGGTGCTGTGATTGACGTGCCACGCCGGACGAAACTCTCCTTGACATCCTCCGAGTTCAGTTCCTCACCTGCGCCCGGAAAATCGCCGGGCATCTGCTTGAATCCAGGCCGGATCGTGAAGATGAACTCAAGGTGATCGGGGTCCGGCATCTCCAGGCTTTCCGCCAGGTTGTTGAAGATGATCTCTTCACCAATGGGGTTCCAGCTGTACAGATACGGGTACAGCAGGAGGTCAATGTCCAACCCCGTCAGGTCGATATGCGGATCGATCCCGAGGACGTTAAGGAGGCGGCCAAAGGTTACGTTACCGCCCGGACGCGGCGAGGCGTTCGGGTATTGCGGTTAATTCCGCTTATCGGACCCGTCGCTGCCGTCGTCGCCACCTCCCCCGCATCCCACGACCATCGCGGTTGCGCCCCCCAGCGCTACGGTTCCACCTGCTACCAACAAGTTACGGCGACTGATGCGCCTCTTCTGGAGACGCTGCCAGTAATTCGGTTGTTCCATTGGGCCTCCCAGGGCTCAAGATAAGCGGGGGCGAACCCGTGCTAAGACCACTCCCCACATACCTGCATCTGTCCTACAGGGATGTACGTTGGTTATAGCGACTCGGGATGCGCTTTGTCAATAAGAATGACCGGTCGGTACGCAACCCAATTCTGACCGCCACGGCAACAGCGCATCACATCTATTATCAGCGCATCCGCCGACACTTGCCCTACGACGCACCAGATTTTTCACAAGACGGTATGCTATCTATATGACCGCGAGGAACGACAATGCGTCCGATAAGGATCGGCCGGATCGCCGGCATCGACATACTCGTCCACTGGAGTTGGTTCGGGATATTTTTCCTCCTTACGTTCTTCCTCGCAACCGGGTACTTCAACGAGGTGTATGAGAACTGGAACGCTACCCAGTCCTGGGTCGTAGCAGTGGTGGCGACGCTGCTCTTCTTCAGCTCCATCCTCCTGCACGAGCTCTCGCACTCTCTCGTTGCGAAGCGACTGGGGCTTCCGGTCCGCAACATCACCTTGTTCATCTTTGGTGGCGTCTCAGCGCTGGAGAAGGAACCCACCAGCGCGAAACAAGAATTCCAGGTGGCGATCGTAGGACCCCTGACAAGCTTCGCGCTCGGCTTCCTATTCGCGACCGATAGCAATCGCCGGGTACGCTACCGGGGAAGAGACCTCTCCGCCATTCGCGGTCGCCGAGTACCTCGCAGTCATCAATATCGCAGTGGGGATCTTCAATCTCCTGCCCGGCTTCCCGCTGGACGGCGGACGCGTGCTGCGTGCCGCCCTGTGGGGTCGCAGCCACAACCTCCTTACGGCCACCCGCTGGGCGTCGAGATCGGGGATGCTGATCTCATTCCTGCTCATGGCGGTGGGCGTCGTCTCGATCCTCATGGGTTCGTTCATCGGTGGCGTCTGGTTCATAGTCATTGGATGGTTCCTCCGAAACACATCTGAGCAGTCCTACCAGCAGCTCGTCTTCCGAACGAGCCTCGAGGGAACGAGCGTCGGTCAGATTGTTAACCGTGCCTACGCCAGCGCCTCGCCAGACATCTCCCTTGAGCGACTCGTTTCGGAGTTCCTCCTCGGCCGCAGCCAGCGCTGTGTCCCGATTGTCGTCGAGGGCAACTTGCTGGGCCTGGTAACGATGAGCGACCTCCAGCGCGTGCCAAGAGAGCTCTGGTACGAGACGAGCGTCTACCGCGCGATGACTCCGAGAGAACAGCTGCACATCGTTGAGCCACAGACCGACCTGGCAGAAGCGCTGGCTATCATGGCCGCCAATGACGTCCACCAGCTACCGGTGGTGGAGAACCGCGACTTCATCGGGTTTGTTACCCGTGCGGACGTTCTTGGACTGATCCAGATCCGCAGCGAACTCGGCGGCAGCCCCGACGGAGCAGGCCGGGAGGCCAAGCAGGAAGCCGACACTCGGGCTGACTGACCACTCGCCTCCTGCGTCCCGTTTGACCCTAAACCGTGAATGTGAAACAAATAACCTCGCTCGCCACACGGCGAGACTTGATACTCGGAGCTTTGGAGGTCCCCTCATATGAGTGAAGTTCGATTCGATGGCCGCGTGGCCATCGTCACCGGAGCTGGTGGCGGACTGGGCAGGTCACACGCCCTGCTGCTGGCTTCCCGGGGTGCAAAGGTCGTCGTCAACGACCTCGGCGGGTCACGCGACGGCAGCGGCGGCGGTGGCCACAACATGGCTGACCAGGTCGTGGATGAGATCAAGTCAGCCGGTGGTGAAGCCGTTGCCAACTACGACGGCGTCGACACCGGGGCGGGTGGTGAGAACATCGTCAAGACTGCGATGGACGCCTTCGGCACCATTGATATTGTCATCGCCAACGCGGGCATTCTCCGCGACCGCGCCTTCCACAACATCACGGAGGAAGACTGGGACAAGATCTTCGCTGTTCACGTGAAGGGCTCATTCAACGTTGTGCAGCCGGCATTCCGAATCATGCGCCAGAACAATTACGGCCGAATCGTCGTCACGACGTCGAACGCCGGCCTCTACGGAAACTTCGGCCAGGCCAACTACTCCGCGGCGAAAACGGCTCTCCTGGGATTCGCCAGCACCCTCGAGCTCGAAGGCCAAAAGTACAACATCAAGACGAACGTCATCGCCCCGGTCGCCGCCTCGCGCCTCACGGAGGATGTGATGCCGCCGCCGGTGCTCGAGCGGCTGAAGCCGGAGCTCGTCTCGCCCGTCGTAGCATACCTCTGCTCGGAGGAATGCCAGGTCTCGGGGAACATCTTCACCGCCGGCGGCGGCTACGTCGGCCGCGCGGCGATCTACGAGAGCAAGGGTGCAGTCCTTTCGGATATGTCGATCGAGGCCGTGCGGGACAATTTGAATAAGATCACTGACATGAGCGGCGCTGAGGAGTTTACTAACGCCTTCGACGAAGTCTCGAAGCGCCTCGCGTCGGCCGCAGGGTAGGTAGGTACTTCGATGACACAGGCAACACGCAAAGCATTGGGACCAGACGCTGTCGGCATCGAGCTACCGGCGACAACCTACGAATACACCGACCGCGACGTCATGCTTTACGCGCTCGGAATCGGCGCGACGGAACTGGACTTCGTCTACGAGCGAAGCCTCAAGGTAATCCCGACGTTCGCCGTCATCCCCGCCTTCCCGGCCCTGATGGGCCTGGCGTCAGGCGTCGAGGTCAACCCGGTGATGATCCTCCACGGCGAGCAATCGTTCACGATCCACAAGCAGATCGCCACCAAGGGCAAGCTCACCACCGCCGGGAAGATCACCGGCGTCTACGACAAAGGTAAGGGGGCGCTCGCCCACCTCGTCACCGAAACAAAGGACGACGGCGGGGAGCTTGTCTTCACTAACCAGTTCGGCGTCTTCGTGCGCGGCGCCGGCGGCTTCGGCGGCGACCGCGGTCCTGAAGCCGGCAATATCCCGCCGGACCGCGCTCCCGACAAGACCGTCTCTCAGGAGACAGCTTTGAACCAGGCGATGGTCTACCGCCTCTCGGGCGACCGCAACCCGCTGCACGTCGACCCCGACTTCGCGAAGATGGCTGGCTACGACCGCCCGATCCTCCACGGCCTCTGCAGCTTCGGCTTCGTCGGCCGCGCTGTACTCTCTGAGTACTGCCGCAATGACCCGTCGAGGTTTGCCGCAATGTCCGTCCGCTTCTCCGGCGTCGTCTACCCCGGCGATACCATCACTACGGAGATGTGGGAGAACGGCGACGGCAAGATCATTGTCCAGGCCAAAACGCAGGAAGGCCGCGTTGTCATCAGCAACGCCGCAGTAGACGTACGCTGACTCGAAGAGACTTGGGCAAAGGGGCGACTTTTGAGTCGCCCCTTTCGTTTTGTCACCATTCCTTCATTTCAATGTATTGCAGGCCTCACGCTGGCGGGATAGCATAGGCCCCAGGAGCCGCCATACACCGTATGCGAATTGTCGTCGGAGCCGATCACCGCGGGTACTGTCTCAAGAACGCCATCGCGGAGCGGCTGCGCGCATCGGGGCACGAGGTCATCGACGTTGGCACGAATGACGACACCCCCGTAGACTACCCGGATGTCGCGCTGGCCGTGGGGCAAACGCTGAGGACCGGCGAATCCGAACGCGGCATCCTAACCTGCGGCAGCGGAGTCGGCGCCGTAATCGCCGCCAACAAGATCCGTGGAGTGCGCGCCGCTATCTGCCACGACACCTACTCCGCACACCAGGGTGTGGAACACGACGACATGAACCTCCTCTGCCTTGGTTCTCGCGTCGTGGGTGAAGAGCTGGCGTTGGAAATTGTGCAAGCGTTTGTTGCCGCTACCTTCTCCGGTGAGGAGCGTTATCAGCGTCGTCTCGAAAAGGTGGCCCGCATGGAACAAGGACCTCGCGACCCTCAGAGGGAGGCTGTACCCCAGCCGGACTGACCAACCGCGCAAACACTGTCGATGGAAGGAGCGCCCCATGCCCAATCCCTGGCACGAAGTGAAAGCCCTCGGACAAAGCGTCTGGTACGACAACCTCAACCGGCAGCTTATCGTCTCGGGCGACCTCAAGCGGATGGTGGAGGAGGACGGCGTCAGCGGGGGGACCTCCAACCCGAGCATATTCGAGAAGGCCGTGAGCGGCAGCGATGTCTACGACGACGACATACGCCACAAGGTGGTTGAAGGCCGCAGCCTCGACCAGATCTACGATGAACTTACGGTTACGGACGTCCGAGAGTCCGCCGACTTGTTTCGGGGTGCGTACAAATCCACTCAGAGTCGCGACGGATACGCCTCGCTTGAGGTGCCGCCGGACCTCGCCTATGACACGGCAGCGACCATCCGCGAAGCAGAGCGCCTGTTCGAGGCGTTGGACCGACCGAATGTCATGATCAAGATTCCGGGGACGGCGGAAGGTCTTCCGGCCATCGAACGGTGCCTGGCCGACGGCCTCAACATCAACATTACCCTGCTCTTCGGCGTCGAAAACTACGAGCAAGTCGCCAACGGCTACATTACTGCCTTGGAGAAACGCGCCGAGGCGGGTCAGCCCCTGGACACCATCGCTTCCGTCGCGAGTTTCTTCATCAGCCGGGTGGACTCGCTCGTCGACAAGAAACTTGAGGAACTCATCGAGCAAGGTAGTAACGGAAAGAAGATGAAAGCAGCGGCGCTCAGAGGACAAGCCGCGATCGCTAACGCGAAGATCGCATACGACCGCTACAAGCACATCTTTGCCGGGCCGCGCTGGGAGGCGCTGGCCGCAAAGGGCGCGCACACCCAGCGTTGCCTGTGGGCGAGCACCAGCACAAAGAACCCAACCTACCGGGACGTGATGTACGTCGAAACCCTGATCGGCCCCGACACGATAAACACTGTCCCGCAAGAAACTCTGGACGCCTTCCGCAACCACGGACAGGTCGCGCCAACCCTCGACGAGGACATCGCCGGAGCGCGCCACACTCTCGTCCTGCTGGAAGAGGTGGGGATCGACTTCAAGGCCGTCACCGATGAGCTGCAGGTCCAGGGTGTGAAGCTCTTCTGCGATTCGTACGACAAGGCACGGAAGACCATCGAGCAGAAGAGCCAGGCCCTGGCTGGAACAACGGCCTAGGGGGTGAAAGGCCCGGCGATGGAACTGGGGCTGGTCGGCCTCGGCCGCATGGGCGCAAACATCGCGCGCCGGCTGCTCCGCGACGGACACCGTGTCGTCGTCTTCGACCGTGACCCGGGGATTGCCCAGACGTTGAAGGCGGAGGGCGCTGAGCCCGCAGAGACACTGAAGGACCTGGTGTCCGCGCTGAACCCACCGCGGCACGTCTGGATGATGGTGCCAGCCGGCGCCCCGGTCACCGAGACCATCAACGCGCTCGCGCCGTTCCTTGCGGAGGACGACTGCCTCATCGACGGCGGCAACTCCAACTACCGAGACTCGATACAACGCGCCGAGTCGCTCAAAACCAAGGACATACACTACCTCGATGTGGGAACCAGTGGCGGAGTCTGGGGGCTGGAAAACGGATTCTGCCTGATGATAGGCGGAGAACGCGAAGTCTTCGAGCGAATCGAACCGATCTTTAAGACCCTCGCGCCCGCGGACGGCTACGGATACATGGGCGGCTCCGGCTCGGGACACTTCGTCAAGATGGTGCACAACGGCATCGAGTACGGCCTCCTCCAGGCCTACGCCGAAGGCTTCGAAATGCTCGACGCCTCACCCTATGACCTGGGTCTCCATGACATCTCCGTTATCTGGAACCATGGAAGCGTCGTCCGCTCCTGGCTTCTCGAGCTGGCCGAGCGCGCGCTTGCCGCTGACCCGGAACTGGCGACGATCAAGGACTATGTGGAAGACTCGGGCGAGGGGCGCTGGACCGTCCAGGAGGCGGTTGAACTGGGCGTCCCCGCGACCGTGCTCGCACACTCGCTCTTCGCACGCTTCCGTTCCCGCCAGGAGGAATCCTTCGGAGCAAAGTTG
Source organism: uncultured Chloroflexia bacterium (assembly GCA_963717065.1). Classification (GTDB taxonomy): domain Bacteria; phylum Chloroflexota; class Dehalococcoidia; order SM23-28-2; family RBG-16-64-32; genus CAVQVC01. Next base: position 1,574,749 of record CAVQVC010000001.1, read on the forward strand.
ATAGCGGCGCTTCGTCAACAGTTCGGCGGCCACGCGGTGAGGACGGATGATAAGAGCGGCGGCTGAGCCCGAGACGCCGTCCCGGGCTCTCACCCTGGAGCGAGAGCCGGATCCCTGCGCCATGGTCATCTTCGGCGCCTCCGGCGACCTGACCAGGCGCATGCTCCTCCCTGCGCTCTACAACCTGGCCCTGGATGGCCGCGTACCGGAGCGCTTCGCCATTATCGGCTTCGCTCGCACCGAGTGGACCGAGGACGAATTCCGCGCCCACGCTTACCAGTCTGTAAAGGAATTCTCGCGCCGTCCCGTCGAGGAGGGTCTGTGGGCCCAATTCGCGCCCAAACTCCACTACGTGTCCGGTGCTTACGCTGATCCCGATAGCCTCGCTCGGCTCGCGGACCTCCTGGAGCGCGTCGAGAGACAGCACGATACCGACGGCAACCACCTGTATTACCTGGCGCTGCCGCCCGCCACCTCAGAGGAGATAATCGAACAGCTGGGCAGTACCGGCCAGGTCGTCGCACACCACGAGGACGCAGACGATGTCGGTGGTTGGTCTCGGATCATCGTCGAGAAGCCGTTCGGCGACGACCTGGAATCGGCCATGCGACTCAACCGCATCCTCCATTCCGCCTTTCGCGAAGACGACATCTTCCGCATCGATCACTACCTCGGCAAGGAGACGGTGCAGAACATACTCGTGTTCCGGTTCGCGAACGGCATCTTCGAGCCGGTCTGGAACCGGCGCTACGTCGATCACGTTCAGATCACGGTCGCTGAGGACATCGGCGTCGGACGCCGCGCAGGCTACTACGACCAGGCGGGAGCCCTCCGCGACATGGTCCAGAACCACATCATGCAGCTCCTCTCACTCGTCGCAATGGAGCCCCCCATCGCCTTCAACGGCCGCGCTGTTCGCGACGAAAAAGTGAAGGTCGTGAACGCTGTCCGGCACTTACAGGGTGACGCCGTGAGGTATTACACCGCCCGCGGCCAGTACGGCCCCGGGTTCGTCGACGGTGTGGCTGTCCCTGGATACCGCGAGGAGCCTGAAGTGGCCCCGGACTCTATGACCGAAACCTATGTCGCTCTCAAGATATCCGTCGACAACTGGCGCTGGGCCGACGTACCGTTTTACATCCGCACCGGCAAGCGCCTGGCGCACCGCACTACCGAGATTGCCGTCCAGTTCAAACAGCCGCCCTTGATGCTCTTCCGCGAGCAGATCACGGCCGCATCGCTTGAGCCCAACGTGCTGACGCTACGCATCCAGCCGAACGAAGGAATCGCCCTCAACTTCCAGACGAAAGTGCCCGGCTCGCCGCTTCGCATCCACCCCGTATACATGGACTTCCCCTACAGCGACTCCTTCCGCCTTCAGACGCCGACCGCCTACGAGACCCTCATCCTCGACGCCATCCGCGGAGACACCACCCTCTTTGCCCGCGCCGACGAAATCGAGGCCGCCTGGGGCATCGTCGACGATATCATCGCCGGCTGGCGTGACATGCCCCCACCCCACTTTCCGAACCACGAGGCCGGCACCTGGGGCCCTCCCGAAGCCGATGCCATGATCGCCGCGGACGGCCGCACCTGGCGCGAACCTTAGCGGGCTACTCCGTTAGCGCCCTGCCCGCGATCCGGTAGGCGATCGCCTGGAAGATCTCCGGCAGGTCCGACGCGTTTGGCACCTCGAAGTAGTGGTCGTTCGTCCCCGACGTCGACGAGGCGATGCACTTCAGCAGCCGCCGGTCCGCCGTGTTGTCCGAGTCCGTATCGCCGATGTCATCGCAGTAGTTGCCATTCGGCGTCTGGTTTGGATCGGCACCGCCGCACACCCCGAACGCCACCACATACACCTCAGCGTTGTACGGCGGCGCCTTCAAGACATCGACGATGGCCTGCGTCTTCACATCGATCTGCCGTTCCCGGGTGAGTGCGGGACCCGAACACGTGGTGTCTGGGTCCGACTGCGCCGGGTTGGTCGTCGGGCGACAGGCGCTCGGCGGCTGCCCCTGCCCGAACGCATTGTTCACGTAGTGGTTGTCTCCGTCCGTCAGGATCACCACCGACCGTCGTGTGGTTGGGTCGCTCTGCGCGTTGCCTCCGTCGAACATCCCCTTCGCCCGCAAGAAGGGCAGGCAGAGGTTCGTCCCGGTTCCGCCGACAGCGTTCGCCATGTTGATGGCCGTATGGATGCTCCCCGAATCGTCGGTCAGGTCACGGATCGCCGAGGCGGGCGAACAATTTGGATACAGCCTCGGCGGGTTGTAGCAGCCGCGATATGGCGCGTACCCGACCTGGCTAACATCGCCCCCCGTTCCCAGGACAAGGTCGGTGAACGCGTGTGCCGCCAGCTTCGCCTCGTGCACCGCGCACCCCGGGTTGCTCTTGGCGGCGTTGCACCCATTGCTCATGCTCCCCGTGTCGTCCAGGAGCACCACCGTATCGAGCGGCGTAACGTCGAACGAGAGTTTCACTCCCGCCCCGGATGCCACCGTCGTTTCACCAACCCCGAAAATGCTTGAGAACAGTCGCGCTCCCGGATGGCTGATAACTACCCGCATACTGTCGCACCCCACCTCTGGGACGCACGGACTGGGACTGCCCGGCGTCGGGTTGTGGCAGACACCAGCCGGGGGGTTCGGCATGTCATTCGTGCATAGCATCTGCACTTGCACGTCCACCCCGTTTTCGCCGTCCGTGTAGCCATTTCTTTCCGCCCAATCCAGGGCGCTCGCGCGCGCAGCGTCGGGATCGGCCGGCAGGTCCAGTGATCCAGCCAGAGTCGCGAAGTCGGCCGCGCGCTGCATGCTGCGGCGTTCCGTCAACCAGAGTCCGAGGTCCACAACGACAGCGCCCACAAAGAAGATGATCGTGGCGGCAAACACCATGAGGATGAGGACCTGACCGCTTTCTCCGCAGGCCCCCAGCAGGGGGCGCCGTCGTACGGGCGACTCGCTTCCCATCTGTCCTCTTTCTCTCGCACCGGGCCCGCCGCAAAGTTCACCATGCCTGTCAGACCACCAGCCCGAGTGCAGTCACGAGCCTATAGCTCCTACGAAGAGGAATATGCAAGAACCACCAATGAAAATCGTTAGAACAGCAAGATTTAGGCATGATTGACCGTTTCCGTAAACTGTCTAGTGCTGCCGCTGCCTGATATCGCTCCAGACGCACTATTGTTGACAGAATGTTGCCCTGTCGGCCGGACTGACACGCCGGGCTTCGGCCATGTTTGTATGGGGCAACCCTGCGGCCGCCGAACCGCGGACGAACTACTGCAGTTCTTCGCCTATTAGTGTGCAGGGGTCATTCTGCATCACCGCCAGCGAAGCGTTATGGCGCAGGACCTTGAGAGCGTCAACCGAATTCACTGATCCGTCGCAGTCGACATCTCCGAAGGGATGCCCCGCAACATCCTCGCCCTGATTGGGGCACGGCTCCGTCTGGCTGACAGGAAGCGAGGCTGAGTGCCGGAGCACCTTGAGCGCGTCGACGGCGTTCACTTCTCCCGTGCAGTCCACGTCGCCCTGCACATCGGGCAAGTCGAGTTCGAATGCTCCGATGTCGCAGTGCGCGCCCTGTGGCCGGTCGAAGCCTCGCTGGTCCGTGTCGGCGCATCCGGCATCGTCGCCGGCGTTCACCGCGTTGCTCTGCAGCGAGATCGCATGGGTCTTCGTGGGGCCACCGTTGTCAGCAAGTGGCCCGAGATCGGGATCCAGCAGCTGCAGATCGCCCAATGCAAAAAACGGACAGTCGTCGTCGTTGCTCAGGTTGTACCCCGCAGATACGAACGTACCGGTGAGGTCCGTAACGCAGTTCGGCCCAGTATTCGGACCAACGATCGTGTTTCGGAACGACACGCTACCGCTGTCATTGAACAGGTTCCCGCCGGCCGAAGTGTTCGCTGCGATAGTGACGTTGTTCGTCGACACGTCTCCGGTAGCAGCGCCGTCGTGTGCGTTATAGATCGCACCACCCTTTGCCGAGGAATTGCCACTGATCGTTACGTTGGTCATTGTGACCGTACCTGCAAAGTTGGCGATCCCGCCGCCCCCGGCGCTCGCGCCAGCCGCGGTGTTCGTGCTGATCGTGCTGTCCGCGATCGTGACCGATCCATGGTCGTTGAAGAGGCCCCCGCCGCCTACCGTGGCCGCGGGCGCAGCGTTGACGTCCAGTGCAACGTTCGACAGCTGAAGCTGCCCGTCCTGGTTGCGTATCCCGCCGCCGTCACCGCCGTCGCTCGATGCAGAGCCATTGCGCACCGTGAGATTGCTGATCCCGACCAGACCGGTGGCGGCCACATCGAAGGCACGATCGGCGTCGAGTGGGTCTACGAAAGTGCCCGGCGCACCCCCACCGTTTATCGTGATCGGTGAGGTGATATCGAGGTCGACCGACCCATCCCCATCGGCGACGCTGAGCTCGTAATTGCCCGCAGGCAACGTTATCGAGTCGGAAGCGGTCCCCGTGAACGCGTTGGCCTCTTGAATCGCCGCCCGCAGGGTGCAGGCTCCCCCCGCCGTCGCGCACGCGGCATCCCCGGGGTTAGCGTCTACCCCATCCGCTACCGTGTCAACCGTAAAACTGTCGGCCCTGGCCACCGGTACGGACAACGCGATGGCGAAAAGGGCAGCCACCACCGCGGATGCGCCCAGCAGTCGCAACGAACCAGTCATGAGAAGCCTCCCCTACCCCCTCCTCATCCTTGTCGTGGTAATGGTCGAGATCGTGAGAAACAGTATAAGCGATACCCGCGGCTCACCGTCGAACTTGCGCTGCGGAATGATAACGGAGCTTATTCAGTAATCGCGCGACCAGCGATCGCGAAGGCGATCACCTCGAATATCGACGGGAGCTGCGAGGCGGTCTGTACCTCGAAGTAGTGGTCATTCGTCCCCGGCGTCGACGAGGCGATGCACTTGAGCAGCCGCCTGTCCGCCGTATTGTCCCCGTTCGTATTGCCGATCCCGCTGCAGTAGCTGCTCGTCGGGAACTGGTTGGCGTTGTTGCTCCCGCACACGCTCAGGCCGACCACGTAGACGTCGGCATTATACGGCGCCGCCTTCAGCGTGTTTGTGATATTTCTCGTCGCCGTGTCCAACTGGCGTTCCTGGGTGGCTGACTGGCTCGATCCGCAGTCAGTGTCAGATTGGTCCTGGCTGGGGTTGGTGGTGGGACGACACGACGCCGGCGGGTGGTTTTGTCCAAACGCCTGGCTCTGCCAGTTGTTGTCTCCATCGGTCAGGATCACCACGGACTTCTTGGACGCCTGCTGGACGTTCCCGCTGTTGAACATCCCGGTGGGACCGCCCGGGACCGTGATTACCCTCGTAAACGGGACACACAGGTTCGTCCCGGTGCCGCCCTGCGCGTTCGCGGCATTGATTGCGTTCCGCACAGTCGTTGCGTTGTTCGTCAGGTTGATCACCCTGGAAGTGGGAACACAGTCATTATTGGTCCTCGGCGGGTTGTAGCAGCCGCGATACGGCGCGTACCCCACCTTGCTCAGGGCGCCTGGCGTGCCCAGCAACACATCCAGGAAGTTGCGGGCGGCGATCTTGGCTTCTCGCACCGGACAGCCGCTGTTGCTCTGACTGCCGTTGCAGCCCTGGTCCATGCTGGCTGTATCGTCCAGCAACATCACCGAGTCCAACGGGACGACCGCAAAGGACAATGCGGCCACCGCACCCGAACCCACCTCGATGTCGCCCGCGCCGAATATTCCCGAGAACAGCCGCACCCCCGGTTTGCGGATGATCACTCGCATGCTGTCGCAGCCAACCAGGGGGCTGCACGGGCTGCTTCCATTCGGATTCCCGTTGTCGCAGACGCCGGACGGCGCGGAAGGGAGCGTGTTCGAACAGAGGAACTCCACGTCCACCTGCACTCCGTCCACCCCATCCTCGTATCCGTTGCGCCCTGCCCATTCCATCGCGATATTCCTGGCCTGCGGCACGTTCGCCGGTAATTCGAGGGACCCGGCGAGCGCCGCAAAATCCGCTGCCCGCTGCATACCGCGCCGCTCTGTGAGGTCGAGGCCGAGGTCAACGATGATCGCTCCGACAAACATCACGATCGTGATAGCGAGTATCAGGAGCATCATCACCTGGCCGGCCTCGCCCCGGTTCATCGCCGCACGGTTGGGCTTCGCACTCTTCCGCATCATGTGTGAAGCATTTTTGCGCAATTGTTATGTCTTGTCCAGTCCGCTCGCCAGCGACTGGACTCCCGACTACTCGGTTATCGCGCGTCCCGCAATCTTGAAGGCGATGATCTGGAATATCGCTGGGAGCTGCGACGCAGTGGGAACCTCGAAGTAGTGGTCATTCGTGCCCGGCGTCGAAGATGCGATGCACTTCAGCAAGCGCCTGTCCGCGGTGTTGTCGTTGCTCGTGTTGCCGATCTGGCTGTTGCACTGGCTGTTGCTGAATACAGTGTTGCTGGCGCTGCCGCACACCCCAAAACCAACCACATAGATCTCCGCGTTGTAGGCGGCGCTCTTCAGCGTGTTGGTGATATTCCTCGTCGCGATATCCAGTTGCCGCTCTCGCGTCTGGGCGTTGGTGCAGTCACTGCTGACATCACCGTCTGAATTGTCGGGACTGGTCGTGGGTCGGCAGGCAACCGGTGGGCTGTTCTGAGACTGGCTGTACGCCTCGTTGTTGTAGACATTGTCGCCGTCGGTCAGGATGACGATCGACCTCTTCGCTTCGGGCCCCTGGGAATTCGGGCCGCTGAACATCGTCTGCGCTCTCGTGAAAGGCAGACAGACATTCGTTCCGGAGCCGCCCTGGGCGTTCGCCAGGTTGATCGCAGTGTGCACCAGGTTGGCATTCGTCGTCAGGTCGCGTATCGGTGGTGTATTTCCAGAAGAGCAGTTGTGCCCGGACGATCGCGGTGGGCTGTAGCAACCGCGGTACGGCGCGTATCCAACCTTGCTCAGCGCCCCTGCGGTGAGCAGCGTGTCGGTGAACGAATTCGCGGCCAGTTTTGCTTCGCGCACAGGGCAGCCCGGGTTGCTCTGACTCCCGTTGCACCCGTCGTCCATGCTCCCCGTGTCATCCAGCAACAGCACCGAATCCAGCGGGATCACATCGAACGACAGGGCAGAGACGGCGCCGGAACCCACCTCGATATCTCCTGCCCCGAAGATGCCTGAGAACAGCCGTATCCCCGGCTTGCGGATGATCACTCGCATGCTGTCGCAACCCACCTGTGGACTGCAGTTGCTGCTGCCGCTGGGATTACCGTTGTGACAGATCCCGGCTGGCGGCGACGGAAGCGTGTTAGAGCAGAGCATCTCGACGTCCACCTGCACGCCGTCTACCCCGTCCTCGTAGCCGTTCCGGCCGGCCCACTCCAGCGCGACGTTTCGCGCCTGCGGGACGTTCGCCGGCAACTCCAGTGAGCCCGCCAGTGAGGCAAAGTCGGCCGCACGCTGCATCCCGCGGCGTTCGGTCAGGTCCAGTCCGAGGTCAACGATGATCGCTCCCACAAAGAGGACAATCGTTATCGCAAGTACCAGGAGCATCAACACCTGGCCGCTCTCCGCCCCCGCTTCTCTTCGATTCTCGCGATCTATCCGCATTGACCGCCTTCGCCCTCAGCTCAGCATAAGGGCGCCACTGTGATGTCTTGTTCGAGCCGCGCCTCTGCAGTTGGTTCCATCGTTATCGAGGGCGACGAGACACCCCAAAAGTCCAATAACTCGCCGCCGAGCACAAAGTTGTAAGTGTGCGTGACCGTTACCTTGACGTTGTCTTTCAAGTCCCGGCCCACCCCGTTGCCATTAAGGTCCTCGTAACACACTGAGACGTCGCCGCTGGAAAGCAGTCCGTCAGACTCGTCCACGGTAAGCTGCACGACTTCGGCGACACTATCTCCCCTGGCCGCGCCTCGCGTACCTTCACGAATCGCATGGTCCAGTACGCCCCGCCGGTCAATCACGATCGCGAAGTCCAGGATCACGAACAACAGGACGAGTATGACCGGCAGTATCAGGATCAGCTCAATTAGCGCCTGACCACGCTCGCTCCGCGGACTGGGACGCGTCGCCGCGCCCCGGCGCAAAGATGACATGCGCCGCGCCACTGACATTTTCGCACGCTCGCCTGATCGACGCGCCAACGCGATACTCATTCCTCCCTCATCTGAGCCCGGCTGTGCCTCGCCACGCCGGCAGGCGCGAACGCATATGCAAGCGCAGCCCGATGTGGCCCAGGTGCACTTGACACGCTATATGAGGTGATAACAGGAGGGGATAGGAGCGAGCATAGAAAACCGTTAGAAATGACTGAGGAGTGCTCGTTCGGACACTCTTCCGGTTAAAGCTCTGGCGCCCCCGGCAGGATTCGAACCTGCAACCCTCTGCTTAGAAGGCAGACGCTCTATCCCTTGAGCTACGGGGGCGCGCCTAATCGATTATATAGAAGAATTCCGAGACCTGGGGCCGGCGCAATTGCTCAGGCCGCTGCAGTACGGACCTTATGCACGTTGCCACGGCCGCTTCGCTGCACGTCGACTATCCGCACTCCATCCAGGTCCGGCGACGTAGTGTAGTGCTTCTGTGCGAGGCGCCCCAGCGGCTGCGCGGCCACGACGCCAAGCAGCGCCGCCAGCGTCGCACCCGCCAGGTTGTCGAGGCCTCGCCGGCCCGATGTCGTCGCCAGATACGCCCCGGTGCCGGCAAGTAGCCCGGCGACGACCAGATTCGTACCACACAACGGCGAAACCGCCAGGTGGGCTTCCCCGCGCTGCAGGCGGTCGAGCGCCTCGTCCGAATATTCACGAAGCCGGTCCGTGTCAACCTTCGCGTAGATGTAGAAGCCGTCTGGTACTGCGCGGCCAACGATGCGCATCGGCCCCTGCCGAGTCAGCATGACAGAGATCGTGGCGTGCTCGAGTGCGTGGTTACGGCGGATGCGGTTGATGATCTGTTTCACGGCTGTTCCTTCGCGAGAAGATGGCTCGGCCCGACTACTATTCTACAGAATGGGGGGTAACGATACCGCCAAGAGGAGCCGTCGGCATCGGCCAGGGTCAATACTTCTGCCAGGCGATGATCGAGTCGCCGTTGGAGTAGGAGGCACCTGTCGCCAAACTGATGCGATGCCCGCTCTCCGCGACGAGCTCCAGTGAGGCCTCGCCGGGATTCGTCGGAGACTCGCCGCTGAAATGGCTCACGCCAAGCCAGACGCTGTCAGGGGCAAAGCTTCGCGGAACATCGTACCCCGTCTCCGGCGACGGCAGGTACTCCAGATTCCCTCCGTCCAGCCCCAGTACGGCCACCGCTCCCGTGCTGGATGGATACCGCGAAATACCAACTGCCAGGCGCCGGCTGTCGGGAAGCCAGGCCACGCCCGCCTGGTCACCGACCGGCAATGCCTGTCCCGCGAACATCTGCACGGATCCCGCAGCGATGTCCGCGACGAATATCCGGTTGACGGGCTCGCCGTCCTCGATCGTACCCGCGCGGAACACCACCTTTCTCAAGTCGGGGCTCAGGCTGAAGTCTTCCCCGATCTGGTCCGTGAGTTGCAGCACAAGCTTCGCATCCGGCGTGGGAGTGGGGATCATCGTCGGAGTGGGCGGAGTGTCGGGCGGTGGCGGCGGCGAGGGCGTCGCGTCCGGCGCGGGGGTGGGAAAAAGCTGGAGAAATTCCTTCAGCTTCACCTCGTACTGGCCCTTCGCCTCTTCGATTGCGTTGAACGTGGCCGGATTGACCGACCCCAAAAGGCTGGCGCCCTGAAGCCCACCGTTGATCTGGACAATGAACATCGACTTCCCGTCGTCGTCGAATCCCAGGGGCGTCCACGTCATCGTCTGGCTGTATCGCGCCTTGAACATCGTCTTGATCGGGTCTTCCGGCACCGGCGTAGGTGACGGCGTGGGAGTGGGCGTGGCGTCCGCCGGAGTCGGTGTCGGTTGTGGCGTCGGCGTTGGACGAGGAGTCGGCTTCGGGGTTGGGTCGCTGGGGTTAGGCAACCGCACAATCCGGGTGTACAACAGCGATACGTCGGAGGAGAGAATTTCTGCGCCGGCATAACGGCGCATGTACAGCAGCTGGCCATCCGGCGACCACACTGGGCGGAACAGGTAATCCATCCCGCCCGCTACGAACGTCGTTTCCTTCCGCGCCAGGTCGTACACGTACAGGTCCGCCTGGGATGATTCCGGGCTGCGTGCCGTGTCCGGGAGAGAAAGGAACGCCAGCATACGCCCGTCGGACGAGAGCGAAGCGAGGACCGGATATCCCTCCCTGTGCGGAATCCGCACGACCTCTTCACGCAGTGAGGCATCCGACGGGCTGATCCGCCAGATCACATCCTCGGTGTTCCCCGCCTCGCGATACACCAGCCTGTAGGATGTGGCCGGTGGATTGGGCGCCGGCGTGGGCGAGGGCGAAGGTGTAGGCGCCTGAGACGGCGTCGGGGTCGGATCGTCACCCCCGCCTCCGCAGGCAACCACGAGTACCACGCCAAGCAACGAGAACAAGACCAGGAGGCGGCCAAGCATCGGCGTCAGGGTGGTCATGGCAGGCCGGTTATAACGGGGCGGCCGGTTCTTCTTCAATCGAGGCGCGCCGCACCTCATGGATGCGACGGTACAGCCAGAACCCGGCCGCGGCCAGGACTATGACGGCGATCGGTATCGATACGGGCCGGAAGTACGGGAGTATGTCCTCCCAGTTCTCCCCGACGACATACCCCAGCGCAGCAAGCCCGGTTGACCAGATGAAGGCACCTGCGAACGTGAATATCGTGAACCGCACAACGTTCATACGAGCGATCCCCGCGGGCAGACTGATGAACGTGCGGATGACTGGCATCAAGCGAGCAACGAACACCGTGAGTTCCCCGTACTTCTGAAACCAACGGTCTGCCGAATCGATCTCCCGCGATGTAATTAGGACGTATCGGCCGTACTTGATCAGCAGCGGGCGTCCACCCAGCAGTCCGGCATAATATGCGATTAGCGAACCGATCGTGTTACCCAGCGCCCCGAAAAACCCGGCGACCAGCAAGTAGTCCAGACCATGACCCTCGTCCTTCACCAGGAACCAGCCTGCCAGGGGCATGATCACTTCACTCGGGAACGGTATGCAGGCGCTCTCGACCGCCATCAGGAACACGACGCCGGGCCACCCGATTGCATCGTACAGATCGCGCGCGAAGTCTATCAGCGCTTCTTCAATTCCTAGCAGGTGACGCCGCCTCTCAAGCCCCGGACTGCTACTGTCTTCAGTATATGTAACGTTGCGTAGCGATTACGCGTTTTGCCCGTATCGTGTGAAGAATACCTGTGACATTGCAGGGTTGACACTCAAACTGAGCAGTCGCTAAGATAAGCCGCAATGTGTCTGTCTCAGCGTATTATGTCTATTCAATATGAAAACGCGCACGTTGCCCAGCGCGTTCCTGGCGGGCCGGCTGAGAGCCCGTCTACGGAGGACCTTTCTCTATCTCGTAGTACGTAAACTCACCTAGACCAGGGCGAGACCCAGAGCCACCAAACTTCTCGCCCCGGACTCCCCTCCCCGCGCCGCGTCTGCGCACTCTCCCGATCTCATGTTTCCGTTGATTGCTGCCCTGCTGCTTGCCGCCTGGTTCCTGCAACCATGGACGGTGCTCGACCATTCCGCCGCCGCGGCCGCACCTACCCCGGACTATACGGCCAATGCCCGAGCTGTCGAACAAACCTACCGCCGTCTCGAGCGCATGGACCGACATCACCCCGATGCTGCGCCCATCGCACCCCCTGCACCAGCGCCGACCACCCGCCCCCGGCTCCAACGCCAACTCCGTCACCTCCGTCCATACCACCCACACCACCACCAACGCCCGAAGCTATCCAGGCTCTCGTGTGCGCCTATCCATGGGACTGTGCCACTGCTCTGCGAGTCATGTGGTGTGAGAGCGGGGGCCGCCCGACATCCGTCGGGCGTGGCCGCAACTACGGTCTCTTCCAGATGAATGCGATCCACGCCCGCCACATATCGGACTTCTGGACCTCCTGGATGGATCCGGCCAGGAACAGCCAATGGGCATACGAGCTCTGGACACGACAGGGCTGGAGACCGTGGGGCTGCCGCCCGCGATAATCCCGTCCATAGTTTGACAGTCTTTGGCGAGGGCGCGATGCTCGGCGCATGCAACCCGGCAAGCTCCCAGCCGATCTGCTGAGATCGCTCCTCGGGAGCATCGAACACCGCGATCCCAGCGTCGTGATCGGCCCCGGCATCGGTCGTGACGCGGCGGTTATCGATACCGGCGGTCCCCGCTTGCTCGTCGCCAAGACAGACCCCATCACCTTCGCCACGAGCGACATCGGATGGTACGCCGTGCACGTCAATGCAAACGACATTGCCTGCATGGGCGCGAGGCCGCAATGGTTTCTGGCGACGGTTCTCCTGCCCGAAGGCGCCCACGGCAAACTCGCGAGTGCTATTTTCGATCAGATCGCCGGCGCCTGCCAGACTCTGGGTGTTGTCTTGATCGGTGGACATACCGAGATCACGCAGGGCCTCGACCGCCCCGTGGTGTCCGGTGCGATGCTCGGTGAAGTGGAGCGAGATCGGCTCGTGCGATCCGATGGCGCAAGAGATGGAGACGCACTCATTCTCACCAAGGGCATCGCGATCGAGGGGACAGCAGTGCTCGCCCGCGAAGCTGGATCCAGGTTGAAGGCGCTTGGAGTCAGCGCCCGGGCGCTCGCGACGGCTCGCCGCTATCTGACCAAACCCGGTATCAGCATCGTAGCCGATGCAACGACTGCCGGCAGGGCGGCGGGGCTACACGCCATGCATGACCCTACCGAGGGTGGCCTGGCGACCGCGCTCTACGAAATGGCGGAGGCTTCGCGGCTCGGGATCGTCGTGGACGAAGCAGCGATCGAGGTGCTGCCGGCCACTCGCGACATCTGTACAACAGCCGGGTTGGACCCATTCGGCCTCCTCGCGTCCGGCGCTCTCCTGATCGCCGCGTCCGACGGGGATGCGCCTGCGCTCCTGACCGCCTTGAGAAATGCCTCCCTTAGCGCTGCGCGCATCGGCACATTCACCTCGGCTCGTAGGGTTATAATGAGACGCAACGGCCAGCGGAGACCGGTGCCTCGGTTCGCAAGGGATGAAGTCGCCCGCTTCTTCTCGGAGGGCTAACGGTCCCGCGGTCGATCAGCGGAAGGCGGAGACCCAGTGCCAAACCAGAAGCCACGATCGATAAGGGAGCTGCGTAGCTCTGGCTACAAGCAGCAGACGGTCAAGCAAGAGCTGCGCAAAAACCTGATATCGCGCATCGAAAAGGGAGAGGAACACTTCCCCGGTATCATTGGCTACGAGGAGACAGTTATCCCGCATCTGGAGAATGCCGTCCTCTCCGGTCAGGACGTGATATTCCTCGGCGAGCGGGGGCAGGCCAAGTCCCGCCTCATCCGCTCGCTTAGCAACCTGCTCGATGACGAGATCCCCGCGATCGCGGGCTGCGAGATCAATGACAACCCCTTTGACCCGATCTGCAAGCACTGCCGTGACAAGCTTGACACCGACGGCGACGAAACCGAGATCGAATGGGTTGACCGCGAGCGCCGCTACGGAGAGAAGCTGGCGACGCCTGACATCACCATTGCTGACTTGATCGGCGAAGTCGACCCGATTAAGGTGGCCGAGGGTCGCTATCTCTCGGACGAACTGACAATCCACTACGGCCTCATCCCACGCCACAACCGAGGAATCTTCTGCATTAATGAACTTCCTGACCTCGCGGAACGCATACAGGTCGGCCTCCTGAACATCATGGAAGAACGCGACGTCCAGATCCGCGGCTACAGGATCCGCCTACCTCTGGACGTGCTCGTTGTCGCTTCCGCCAACCCGGAGGACTACACAAACCGCGGTCGCATCATCACCCCTCTCAAGGACCGATACGGGGCGCAGATCCGTACGCATTACCCCCGCAACACCGAGTACGAAATCGAGATCATGGAGCAGGAGCACACCCGTTTCGAGGACGATTCCGAACGCACCGTTGTAGTGCCGTCATACATGAAGGAAATCGTCGCGGAAATCACGCGCCTGGCGCGGCGCAGCCCGGACATCAACCAACGATCCGGCGTCTCCGTGCGCGCCTCCATCGCCGACTACGAGTCGATGCTCGCGAATGCCATGCGGCGGGCCATCCGGCTGAAGGAGAAGGAAGTCGTGCCACGCGTAAGCGACCTCCCCTTCGTCCTTCCTGCCCTGACAGGCAAGATCGAATTCGAGACGGTGGATGACGGCCGCGAAGAACAGATCGTGGAGCGTCTGATCCAGGGCGCAGTCCTAGCTGTGTTCAATCACTATTTCAGCCTCGGTGAGCTCGAGCCAATCGTCGCCAAGTTCAAGGCGGGCTACATGGTGGAGGTGTCCGACCTCACCCCATCCGCGGACTACGCCAAGCTCGTCAAGCAAACCGATGGAATCGACGTCGCTCTTGAAAAGCTTGGCGCCGAAGGCAGCCAACCTGTCCAGGCCTCGGCAGTGGAGTTTGTCCTCGAAGGCCTGCACCTCAACAAGCGTCTTAACAAGGACAAAGTGGCCGGGCGATACCAGTACCGGGGGTAAGGGGGTGACGGATCCCACACCATCTCGCCCGCACATGCCAGGATATGGCATCTCCGAGATCGCCGAGGGCATCCTTCCCTGGAGTTGGGCGCAGGAGCGGATCGAGTCGTCTCGAAACTACTGGGTAGCGACTACGCGGCCCGACGCACGGCCGCATCTGATGCCGCTCTGGGCCATTTGGCTCGATGGCGCGCTCTACTTCAGCACCGCCCGGACCTCAACGAAAGCGCGCAACCTCTTCGCCAACCCCAACTGCGCGATCAGTACGGAGCATGGAAACGAGGCCGTAATCCTCGAAGGCGCCATTGTGCACGAGGAAGACCACGCGGCGCTGCGACCGGCGTGGGACGCCTACAAAGCAAAGTACGACTGGAGCCTGGAGGGCGAGAGCATGTTCGTCCTGCGGCCAACTGTCGCCTTCGCGTTCATCGAGCACCCCGACAAGTTCGCTACCGCTGCCACCCGCTGGCACTTCCAGTAGCCGCAGTCCATAATCCGCACCATGAAGCGGTTCGCTCTCGTCGGTTGTGGCGTGCGCGGCATCAGCATGTACGCGCGGCCCATCATCAAGTACTACGGCGACGTCGCTGAACTGGTGGCGGTGTGCGACAACAACAGCAAGCGCATGGAAGCCTGCAACCGCTACTGCGAATCGGCGACTCCAACGTTCACGGACTACGACCGGATGCTGGCGGAGGCCCGGCCGGATGCCGTGATCGTCACCTCACCCGACTGGACCCACCACGAGATGATCATCCGGGCGCTCGAGGCCGGCTGTGACGCGATCACGGAGAAACCGATGACGATCGACGCCGCGAAGTGCCGGGCGATCCTCGACGCGGAGGAACACACCGGCCAGAGCGTGACGGTCGCCTTCAATTACCGCTATTCACCTCAGCACCAACAGATCAAGCGAATGATAAGCGAGGGTGAGATTGGGGAGGTTCTATCCATAGACTTCTCCTGGCCGTTGGACTATATCCACGGCGCCGACTTCTTCCGTCGCTGGCATCGTCGTCTGGACAACTCGGGCGGCTTGCTCGTGCACAAGTCCACGCATCACTTCGACCTCGTCAACTGGTGGCTGGACTCTGAGCCGAAAACGGTATACGCGTCGGGACGACGCGCGTTCTACGGCCCAACACGCGAAGAGCGCGGGGATCGCTGCCATGGGTGCACCCACGCCGGAACCTGCGAGTTCTTCATGGACATGACAAAAGTGGAGTACATGCAAACGTTGTACCTAGACGCGGAGTCGGAAGACGGCTACTACCGCGATCGATGTGTATTCGCGGACGAGATCGACATCTACGACACGATGGCGGCAACTGTGCGCTACGAGAACAATGCGCTGCTCTCCTACTCGTGCACAGCTTATGCGCCGTGGGAGGGATACACGCTCGTATTCAACGGAAGCAGGGGCGCCCTGGAGGTGCTGTTCACTGAGCGTGCGCCGGGACGCGGGCCCGGGATCGAGATCACACTCCACCCACTTCGCGAGCCTTCCCGACGCATCGAACCGGATACGGGAACCGGCGAACACTACGGCGGCGACCGCCTCCTCCGCGACCACCTGTTCCGGGGCTTCGAATCGGACCCGCTCGGCCTCCAGGCTGACTCACGCGCGGGTGCCATGTCAATTCTCACCGGAATAGCCGCGAATGAATCAATATTGACCGGCGCGCCGGTCAATATTGCCGACCTTATCGCCTGATCCCACGCTGGAATACCTATAATCGAAGTATGGCCGGGCGTATCCTCGTCGGCTCCTGCTCTTGGGCCGACAAGACCTTGATCGACAGCGGATGGTACCCAGCCTCCGCGAAGTCTCCAGAGGACCGCCTTCGCTTCTATTCCGACCAGTTCCCGATCGTCGAGGTGGACTCCACCTATTACGCAATTCCTGCCGAGCGCACAGCCGAAGCCTGGATAGAACGGACCCCTCCCGGGTTCACTTTCGACGTGAAGTCCTACGCCCTGTTCACAGGCCACGCGGCCGCTGTGCAGGCGCTGCCAAAAGACATCCGAGAGGCGTTGCCCTCCGCGCTCCAGGAGAAGAAGAACATCTACATGAAAGACCTCCCACATAGGACGGGCGACGAGATATGGCAGCGCTTCAACGACGTCCTGCTGCCGATCGACAGCGCTGGGAAGCTCGGGATAGTCCTCTTCCAGTTCCCACCCTGGTTTGTCCCCAACCGCTCCAATCGTGAGTACATCCTTGGTGCGAAGGAGCGCCTCGGACAGTACCGCATGGCCGTCGAGTTCCGCAACGGCGCCTGGATGAACGAGTCCGCGGACCAGGAACGCACGCTCCAATTCCTCAGCAATAACGATCTTGTATACGTATCTGTCGACGAGCCACAGGGGTTCAAGAGCAGCGTTCCTCCCGTGACCGCGGCCACCTCATCGGTCTCGGTGTTGCGCTTTCACGGTCACAACACCGACACGTGGATGAGCCGGTCAAAGACCGCAGCCGAACGTTTCGATTACCTCTACGACGAAGTGGAGCTGCACCACTGGGTGCCACGCATACGCGAGTTGAGCGAGCGTGCCCGAGAAGTTCACGTCCTCTTCAACAACTGCCATCGCGACTACTCAGTCCGCAATGCGCGGCAGATCGGTCAGATGCTCGGCGTTGTTCCCGAGCGACACGAACCGGAGGCTGCACCCGCGGTTGAGCAGAGGGAACTCCTCTAACTGCACGCTGCCACCCCCTCCGGCTGGCTATACAATGAAACGCGGTAGGCGATGGCGAGCAAGGGCGCATCTGAATCCGAGATCGCGGAGCTGGAGCGGAAGCTGTCTCGCGAAAGAGACGGACACGCCGCTTTCGCGCTGACGCCCGCATGGTGGCAGGAACGCCTGCTCGACTGGGCGACAAGTGATCCAGAGTTCCGCGTCAAACTCCTGCGCTTCGTTGACGTCCTCCCTGCTCTGCGCTCGGCCCGCGCCGTCGCAGACCACGTCCGCCAGTACTTTCGCGGCGGCGCCCCGACGCCGATCGAGGCCGCGACCGCGTTGGCCGCGACTCCTGTCTTCCGCCCCGTGCTATCGCAAGTAGTCCGGCAGGGCGTCTTCGCCATGGCGGGGCGCTTCATCGCCGGCGCCAACCCTCAGGAAGCGCTGCCCAGGTTGCGCGCGCTCGTCGCCGAAGGCACCGCCTGGACAGTGGACCTGCTCGGCGAGGAGACTCTCTCTGACACCGAGGCGGACGCCTACCTGACTCGCTACCTCGAACTCATCGAAGTGTTAAGCGAGAGTTCTGGCACTTCATCAGGTGTGCGATCCGACAACCTTCCCGCGGTCAACATCTCGATCAAGCTCTCGGCTCTGTGTCCGCACCTGGAGCCCGCCGCGCCGGAGTGGGTGAGCGAGACCGCCCGCGCCCGGTTGCGACCTTTGCTCCGCAGCGCCATCGAACACGGCGCCTTCATCAACCTCGACATGGAGCAGTTCCGGTATAAGGACCTCGCCCACAAGACCTACTCTGACACGCTGCTGGAGCCCGAGTTCGCCGCCTATCCACATCTCGGGATCGTTGTGCAGGCTTACCTCCGTGATGCACTCGATGACATCGAGCAATTGCGGGAGTTGTCCGTCCGTCGCGGTACGCCCTTCTGGGTACGACTCGTGAAAGGTGCGTACTGGGATGAAGAGAACATCGTGGCTGCGCAGAACAACTGGCAGCTCCCTGTCTTCGACCGGAAGGACGATACCGACACCAACTTCGAGCGCTGCGCCGATGCGCTGCTCGATGCCTCGTCCTTACTGAAAACCGCGTTCGGCAGCCACAACCCCAGGTCAGTTGCCTACGCGATCGCTGCGACGCGGTCACGAGGCCTGCCGGCCGGAGCCGTCGAGTTCCAAACACTGTACGGGATGGAAGAGGACCTTCGACTCGCGATCGCCGAGGAAGGGTACCGGACGCGGGTCTACGTACCGATCGGCGATGTAATCCCAGGAATGGCCTACCTCGTGCGGCGGCTTTTAGAGAACACTTCCAATCAGGCCTGGTTCAACACTGCCTCGACAGGCCATAGCGCCGCCATCGGCACTCAGGTTGGGTTCCCGACCATCGCCTCCTCAATCGACGCCACGTTCCGCAACGCGGCACCGGCCGCCTTCTTCGAACCAGAAACGCGCGATCTCATGCACTCGGCTATCGACCAACGACGTGGCCGATTCGGAAGGAAATACCCACTGCTGATCGGCGACCGCGAGCTAACCGATCGCCCCCACGCGGACGTGGCGTATCCAGCTGCAACCGAGATCGTGGTCGGGACCGTAGCACAAGCCTCAGTGGAGGACGTTCAGACGGCTGTCGACGCGGCGAAGCGCGCTTTCCCCGAATGGCGCGACATGCCTGCGGTCGAGCGCGCCGATATCCTGCGCCGCGCCGCCGAGATCGTCGAGGAGCGGCGATACGACCTGGCGGCAACAATGGTCTTCGAGAGCGCCAAGCCCTGGCACGAAGCAGATGGTGACGTCATCGAGGCGATCGACTACCTCCGGTACTATGCCGCCCAGGGGGAGGACCTGTCGCATGCCCGTCTCACGCAGCAGGTATCCGGGGAAGAGACCCTGTACTTCTACGAAGGACGCGGCGTCGCGGCGATCATCGCACCGTGGAATTTTCCTCTTGCGATTATCTGCGGCATGACAGCGGGAGCTCTTGCCGGCGGGAACGCGGCAATTGTCAAGCCGGCAGCGCAATCACCCATCATCGCTTACGAGCTGGTGAAAATACTCCGCGAGGCTGGAGTGTTACCCGGCGCGGTCCAATACCTCCCAGGTCCCGGCGGTCAGGTGGGACGAGCCCTGGTCGAGAACCCTGAGGTCGATACGATCGCCTTCACAGGATCAAGCGAGGTGGGGCTCGGAATCATTGAAGCGGCAGCGCGGAGCACGACGGGACAACGGAACGTCAAGCGCGTAATCGCTGAAATGGGCGGCAAGAACGCCATGATCATCGACGCCGATGCGGACCTCGACCAGGCCGTCTGGGGAACGGTCTTGTCTGCCTTCGGTTACGCTGGCCAGAAGTGCAGCGCCTGCTCCCGGCTGATTATTGTAGGGGCGGCCTACGAGGAAGCGACCGAGCGTCTTCGCAACGCAGTCGCCAGCCTTGTCGTAGGCCCTCCGCACGATCCGGCCACTTTCGTGCCACCGGTGATAGGCGCGGCGGCGCGGGACAAGATCGCTGCGTACACCGAGTCCGGCAAGCGATCGTCTACGCTACTCGTTCAGGCGGACTTGAGCAACCTTGCATCCGGCTCCGGATACTATCTTCCCCCCACCGTGTTTACTGACGTTCCCCTTGATGCCGATATCGCCTGCGAGGAGATATTTGGCCCCGTGCTCTCAGTCTTCCGGGCAGGGGACTTCAACGAGGCGCTCGAAATAGCGATGCGCTCATCATTCGCACTAACGGGCGGCGTGTTTTCGCGCAATCCGCGCCATGTCGCGATGGCTCGCCGTGCGTTCCGAGTCGGAAACCTGTACGTCAACCGCAAGACCACCGGCGCCGTCGTGGGCCGGCATCCCTTCGGCGGACTCGCTATGTCCGGGCTGGGAGAAAAGGCCGGCGGACCCGACTATGTACGCCAGTTCATGGACCCGCGTACGATTTCGGAAAACACGGCGCGTAGGGGCTTCGCGCCTCCGTCCGCTGGCCGCGGTCTGGACCACGGCGCTTAGGCCGATGAGTCACAGAGTGCGCTACCTAGAACCCCCTCCGGCGTGTCACATGCCTGCATGACTGTACGACTTCGCGGGCCGAAGAGAACAGAGGCCAAACCTTGACGTGCGCGTTAAAGTTCCGTACCATCCACTCGGACTGACACCTGTCACCTAACACCCAAAGGAGAATCTCAATGGACTTTCGCTTCACGTCTGAAGAGGAAGCTTTCCGCAAGGAAGTCCACAACTTCATCGAGACCGAGTGCCCGCCCACCCTGCGCGGCAAGGACGTCAACTTCTTCCAGGAGCTCCCCAACCTCATGGAGTGGCGCAAGAAGATCGCCGAAAAGGGCTGGATCGCGCCCGCCTGGCCGAAGGAATACGGCGGCGCCGGGATGTCCATCATGGAGCAATTCATCTACAGCATGGAGACGGCCCGCTCGCGCTCTCCGGCCCCGATCATCCTGGGCGGGCTGGCAGTCGCAGTCATCGGGCCGACGATCATCATCTACGGCACCGAAGAGCAGAAGCAGAAGCACATTACCAAGATCCTGGCCGGAGAAGAGATGTGGTGCCAGGGCTTTTCAGAGCCGGGCTCCGGTTCCGACCTCGCCTCCCTCCAGACCCGCGCGGTCAAGGACGGCGACGACTACGTCATCAACGGCCAGAAGATCTGGACCACTCTCGCGCACATGTCGCAGTACATGCTCTTGCTGGCGCGGACCGACCCGGATGTCCCCAAGCACAAGGGCCTCTCCTACTTCATCGTGCCGATGAACGCCCCCGGCGTGGAGACGCGGCCGCTGATGAACATGGCCGGGTCTCACGAGTTCAACGAAGTGTTTTTCGACAACGTACGTATCCCGGCAGCAAACCTCGTCGGTGAGGAGAACCGCGGCTGGTACCAGGCCGTGACCACGCTGGACATCGAACGCTCCAGTATCGGCTCCGCCGTGGGCCAGGAGCACAGCGTCGAGGACATGATCCAGTTCGTCAAGGAAAACAAGGCCAACGGCAAGACTCGTCTGAACTCCCATCCAGGACTGCGGATCGAGCTGGCGGAGCGCTACCTCGAAACCCAGGTGTCGATGAGCCTCTCGATGCGGGTGGTATCGATGCAGTCGAAGGGGCTGATCCCGAACTACGAAGCCAGCGCCGTGAAGCTCTATTCGATGGAACTAAACCAGCGGATCGCCAACACGGGTCTGCACGTCACCGGGCTTTACGGCCAGCTCGCTCGCGGAACCGACGGCTACGCGCCTATGAAGGGCCGGCTCGGGTACACTTACCTGCGCGCCGTCGCCAACACGATTGAGGGCGGCACCAGCGAGATCCAACGCAACATCGTCGCGCAACGTGGACTGGGGCTGCCCCGGGAGTAGCACATCGAGGCCAGGAACGTTCCGCTCCTGGATAAGGTCTATTCGCTCGGTTGCGAGGGCGGTTCTCGGCGCGGCAAGGATCCAGTCACGACGCCGGGTAACCCCCCAGAAGGCTGGACGACTGTCGGCTGTTCTCCAAAGCGATAGACTACCATCACTGTCACCAGCAGCAGGCTGGCGACATATATCCCGAGCGCCCACGGTTGCGTCGTGTCAGTCCCGCCGAACAACCCATGGAGCGTACCAAGTCCCCAGACTCCGAACGTCGCATAGTGGAACGAGCGCCAGGCCTTGTAACCAATCCATTTTCGGGCGTAGAAGCTGGCGTAGACTGCAAAGGCGAGGTACGCCGCGATGATGCCCAACCCTGTCCAGAACGGCCGGTACCAGGTTACGAACGGTACTGTCAGCTCTGCTACGGTGAAGTTCGCGTAGCCATCCAGCGCGAGGAACAGCACGTGCGCGCCGATCGCGATTAGCGTGAGGAGCGAGAGTGAGCGGTGCAGGTCCGCGATGTTGCCCTTGCCCGCGAATCGTTGACCAAGTCGCATGGACGTCGCCATCCCCAGGAGGACTGAGGCGGTGGCCAACACGTATGCGATCATGCCCGAGGCGCGCGTCGCGTACCAGGCCGGGTTCTCGCCCAACGAAATTCCCGCCACGGCCGGCACTACGAGCGCCGCTCCAATCCCCACCCAGACTCCGGCCATGATGCCTGCGAAGAGGCCGGCTACGTCCTTAGCCGTGAACATGGTCCCGCCAACCTGTCGTTGAGACGCTCGCACCGTCAGAACCCAACCAGGCCAGGCCTCGCACTCGAAGCGCCCTGCCGATGCGGCTGTGCTCATCGATGGCGCTGACTCCCAGAATCAGCCCCACTTTGGCCACGATCTCGGCTTCCTCTGCGGTCTCCGCAATGGCCGAGCACTGCTGGGCGTCCGAACTGGCGGGGCGACCGGTGCGGGGGTCGAGAATGTGATGGACGGCCATTCCATTGTTCATCCAGCGGCGCTTGCGAACCGAACTTGTGGCGATCGCGCCCGAACTCAAGCCCACTGTGTCGCGGGTTGCGCCGTCGCCGTCTTCCATCGCGACCAGCCAGAGATGGGCATCGTCCGGTGAACCATTGGTCCGGATGTCGCCGCCGAGGTCGACAAGCGCTCCGTGGTGTCTCATGAGCTCAGCCATTGCAGCGTCGGCGGCGGCGCCCTTGGCGATGCCGCCGAGATCGATCATCGCTCCCGGTGGGCGCGCAACTAACCTGCGCTGGACATCTACGTGTACATCTGTCCAACGGAAGCGCACGCGGGGATTCAGCTCCGCGGCCGGCGACTCCCCAGACATCCTTTCAAAAGACCGGTCATAGCCGATGGAGATCATGTCGGCGAGGACGACCGGGTCGAAGACGCCGTCGGTCAGACGGGCGTAACCCAGAGCGCGGTCCAGGAGCCCTGCGAGGTCGCGGCTGACCGGCACGCATTCGCGGAGATCCTCGTTCAGGCGAGTCAGCTCGCTCGACGGGAGAAACCGGGAGAACCGTTCCTCGTATTCGTGCACGCTGGCTTCGGCCCGGCCGATCGCGGCTTCGGCGTCGAAGCCCGCGCGCGGGTGGACGAGCAGCAGGCAATCGGTGTTCATCGCCCGAAACTCGCGGCGGATCATTCTCGTCGCCTGCGTGACCATCAAGAGGCTCGGGTCCGCGTGTGAACCGTGGACGTCGCCGGGGTGGGGGCGGGCGCGGACTCCTCCTCGTTGTCGCCGTTCTCGATTTCGGCGTATCCGTCGTCAGAGGTTGATGCTGCAGACCGGGTCGTTACCGTCTGGACGGTCGCGGCCGTGTTGGCGGCACCCTGGATGCCGCCGCCGGAAATCATGCTGTACAAGGCGCCGAAGGCAAGGGCTGACAGAACGCCGATGAAGACTGTAAATCGAGTGCGTCTTTGAGTCCCGCGAGATTGCATCTCCAAGCTCCTTCTGCTGTGTTGCTCGAGACGAGCGTACGAAGGGCGGGTTAACCGAGAATTGGGGGATGATTAGAGAGTTCCAACTTAGCGGTGGCACAACCTTGACGTTAGCGTTAGAATAGCGTCGCAAACTGTCGTGCAGGCTCTGACCCAATGCAGAGACCGCAGAGGAGGCCACAATGGACTTTCGAGACACACCCGAAGACGCAGAGTTCCGCAAAGAAGTGCAGGGCTTCCTCGCGACGGAGTTCAAGAAAGAAGCCGACACTCCGGAGGCGAACAGCGCCTACCAGGCGGCGAGCCAGGGCGGCACGGCGGCGATGGAGAGCTACCAGCGGTGGATGAAGAAGCTGGCCTCCAAGGGGTGGATCGCGCCTGCCTGGCCGGTGGAGTACGGCGGCGCGGGCATGTCGATCATGCAACAGTTCGTGTTCAACGAAGAGCTGGCTAAGGCACGAGCGCCGCGGCCGGGCGGCATCGGCATCGCCATGGCGGGGCCGACGATCATCGTCTACGGGAACGAGGAGCAGAAGAAGCAGCACCTCTCGGGGATGCTGTCGGGCGACGTGGTGTGGTGCCAGGGGTTCTCGGAGCCGGGTTCAGGGTCGGACCTGGCCTCGCTGCAGACGAGCGCCGTGAAGGACGGCGACGACTACGTCGTGAACGGGCAGAAGATCTGGACGTCGGGGGCGCAGTTCGCGCAGCGGATGATCCTCCTGGCGCGGACGGACGCAGCGGCGCCGAAGCACAAGGGGATCAGCTACTTCCTGCTGGACATGAAGTCGCCGGGGGTGACGGTGCGGCCGCTGACGAACATGGCGAACACGCAGGGGTTCAACGAGGTGTTCTTCGACAACGTGCGGGTGCCTGCGAAGGACTTGCTGGGGGAGGAGAACCGGGGCTGGTACGTGGGGACGACGACGCTGGACTTCGAGCGCTCCAGCATCGGGACGTCGGTGGCGCAGACGAAGGCGGTGGAGGACCTGGTGCTGTTCATGAAATCGCGCGGCAACGGAAACGGTGTCTCGCAGGCTGTGAAGAGCGAGCTGGCGGAGCGGGCGATCGAGGCGGAGACGGCGCGGCTGCTGAGCTACCGGGTGATCAGCCTGCAGAACCGGGGGATGGTGCCGAACCACGAGGCGAGCGCGGTCAAGCTGTACGCGGGGGAACTGAGCCAGCGGGTGGCGGAGACGGGGCTGAGGGTGGCGGGGTTGTACGGGATGGTTGACCGCTCGGGGAAGCTGGGCGCGGAGCACGCGACGAACCGCTACTCGCCGAACCGGGGGAAGTTCGTGAGGAGCTACCTGAACGCGGTGGCGGGGACGATCGCTGGGGGGACGAGCGAGGTACAGCGGAACATCATCGCGGGCCGCGGGCTGGGGCTGCCACGGGACTAGAACGCTTGACCCTAGGGTACCGAATTAAGTACAGACTAAACTTATCCGTCGCTGAGGCCGGCGATTCCCCGTGACGCGATACCTCGGCGTATTCGCAGCAGTCGTGTGCGTGCTGGCCCTGGGGACGGGTGCGTCGCCGGGCGAGGCCTCCCACTTCGGACCCTGTTCGTTCAATCCGCCGTGCATCGACAACGTGTCGGTAGACACTAACGTGACGGGCAACACGGCCACCTCCGTGGGGTCTATCCAGAGCTGCGGCGTGCTGGCGAACAACGACGTGCAGGACGGCGACGAGACCGGCGTGGACACGATCACGGTTGACGTCGCGATTCATGCGGCGGGCGTTCCGGCTTCGCACGAGGCGAGAGCGTTCGACTACATCCTCGGCTATAACCCCCAGGTCTTATCAGTCATTGACGGCGAGCAGGTGCTGTATCTCAACGCCAACCCCGACAGCAGCATCATCTGGACGGGAGATGACACGGACGAAGAGCCGGACACAGATGGCTCGTTCCACGCGGTGATGTTCGATATCGGAGTAGCGCCGGGGGAGAATGGGCCGGGCGTTGTTAGCAGGATAACGATAGAGGCGGTGGGAAACGGCTTCTCGGTGCTGCCGTTTCCATATACAGACGGATACGCGGCGCCGGGAGTGATGTCGTTCAGCTTCGTCTGGGCGGACGAGATGAACACCACACGCGAGGCGGGGAACGCGAACTTTGGCTACCTCGTGGTCGGCGGCCAGTACACCTGCGCGGACGGCGACGGCGATGCTGTGCCGGACTTCGCGGACCCCTGCCCGGCGGACAACGACTGCGACAACGACGGCGAGGGAGACGATTGGGACAACTGCCCGTTCGTTAGCGATGCCGATCCGCGCGACCCGGACGGCGACGGCCGGGGCAACGGTTGCGACTCCGACGACGACGGCGACGGCTTCGACGACACTATCGAGACGGGTTGCGGAAGCATTCCCGTTGATTCCGGAAGCCGGCCGGAGCGCACGGACGGAGTGTTCGCGGGGAGTGACGAGAACGGCGATACCCAGCTCGACGAGCCGCTCCCCGTCAGCGCAGCGGCCTTCGACTGCGACCGGGACGGCTTCACGGGAGCGGCCGAGGCGGGGACACCGTTCTGTGGCGACGGCCTCAACAGCGACGCGACCGTTTTTGGAGGCGCCGATGACGGCGTCGTCGACGACGGATGCCCCGGCGGCCCACTGCAGACGGGAGCCTGGTCGGAGGCCGAGTTCAGCATCGGAACCGGCGACCAGGACCCCTGCGGCAACGACGGCTGGCCGCTGGAACTGTACACGCCTACGCTGAACCTGATCACGCTGCAAGACCTGACCAGCTTTATCGCGACGCCCCGAAGGTTCGGCACGAGCCCGGGCGACACGGCGCTCCTGGATGGACCGGACGAGTACAACAAGCGGTGGGACCTGTTGCCGGGCGGCATGCCCGACTGGATCAACCTGCAGGACTTTGTCGCGCTGATCGCGTCCGGCTCGGCGACGGGCAAGCCGCCGATGCTGGGCGGAGTGCGCGCGTTCGGGGGGCCGGCCTGTCCGTGGCCATAGCGGGGCCAAACGCCGTGCCATGGGCAAGCTGAACTTTCAGCGCATCAGCGCCATTTTCCGGCAAACAGTGAAATCCAGGCGGGGTGAAATTTCGTTTCCTTAATTGGCGACGAAATGCGCCTCTATATCATCCCCAAGGAGTTTTTGTGACCCGTACATCCAACGAATGGTATCACTGCTCGAGTTACGGCACGGTGCTGATGCACATAGCCGCTAACCCGCACGCGACGACGAACGAGATAGCGGACGCGCTCTGCCTGACGAAGCGGTCGGTGTGGGGCACGATCGGGGCGCTGCGACAACGCGACCAGATCCGCGTGGTGCGGATTGGCCGCAAGAATCACTACTACGTGAATGTGGACGCCGAGTTCCTGCACCCAACGGTGACGGGAGTTAAGCTGGGCGCCCTGGTCAGCGGGCTGCAGGCGAGCAGCGCGACAGCCGTCGGCTGCCAGAACTAAGCGAAAACAACGACGCGTCTCATGCAGAGCCCCGGCCCGAAGGCCGGGGCTCTCGCCTTTTCTGAGAGGTGCGGCCGGCAGGCTCTTACCAGTTTCTAACCGGCGCTGGAAACCGCGAGAGTAGCGGCGCTCGTTTCTCACATTAGAGAACGTCAACACTAGAAATCAATTGCGTTCGAAGGAGCGATCAATGACCCGGAACGGGGACGGATGGTACCACTGTTCCAGCTACGGAACGATCCTGGTGCACATCGCCGCGAACCCACACAGCACGATCCGAGAGATCGCGGAGGCGCTGAGCCTGACGCCGCGGTCGGTCTGGGGGACGATCGGCGCGCTGCAGCGCGAGGGGCAGATTTACGTCTACCGGAACAACCGACGTAACCACTACTACGTGAACCTGGACGCGCCGTTTTTCCACCCGACGGTGAAGGGGGTTAAGCTCGGCGACCTGCTGGGGGGCCTGGTGTCGAGTTCGGTGACCAGGGCGATCTGCCGCAACTAAGAGGGAACGGGGATTTCGAATGACACGCGCAGCCTGCGAATGGTATTTCTGCTCGAGCTACGGGACGGTGCTGGTGCACATCACGGCGAACCCGTACGTGACAATCGCTGACATTGCGGAGGCGCTGTACCTGACACGCCGCACGGTGTGGGACGCGATCGGGGCGCTGCGGCGCTCCGGACAGATCGACGTTTACAGGCGGGGACGGCGTCATTATTACTACGCGAACCTGGACGCGCCGTTCCTGCACCCGACGGTGAAGGGGTATACGATCCGGGACATCTTCGGAGCGGTGCGCCACAAGACGGTGATCAAGGTGGCGAGCCACAACTAACCAAGACATCCACGAACGCCGTCACCCAGGGACCTCCGGGCGGAGGAAAGGCGGACAGCGGTGACGGCACCCGGGCGGGCCCTCAAGGGGGCCCGCCTTTCAGTTGTGGCGCTGGACGGACGCGTGATACCGTAATCGGGCAAAATGCCCCGCGCGAGCCTGAGTGGAGGTAGTTCGTGGTCACGGTGAAAGACGTCTACGAAATCGGCGAGGTGCCGCCGGTCGGCGAACTGCCGAAGTACATGTACGCGCAGCTGATCCGGCCCGAGCGGTTCGGCGACCCGATCAAGGCCTTCCAGGTGGAGAAAGTGGAGACGCCGGTTGACCTGAAGCCGCGCGAGGCGCTGGTGATGGTGATGGCGGCGGGGATCAACTACAACAACGTCTGGGCCGCGCTGGGCGTCCCCGTCAACGTGGTCAAGGCCCGGGAGAAGGAAGGCGACACGACGGGATTCCACATTGGCGGCTCCGACGCCTCGGGCATTGTCTACGCGGTGGGGTCTGCCGTGACGAACGTGAAGGTGGGCGACCGCGTCGTCATCCACTGCGGGATGTGGGACGAGGATTCGCCGTTCGTGCAGGCGGGGAACGACCCGATGTTCGACCCCTCGTTCAAGATCTGGGGCTACGAGAGCAACTGGGGCAGCTTCGCGCAGTTCACGAAGGTGCAGGCGCACCAGTGCCTGCCGAAGGCGCCGCAGCTAACGTGGGAGGAGGCCGCGGCGCCCACTCTCGTCGGGGCGACCGCTTACCGAATGCTGCACGGATGGCCTCCGAATACGGTGCAGAAGGGCGACGCGGTGCTTATCTGGGGCGGGTCCGGAGGTCTTGGCTCGATGGCGATCCAGATCGTCAAGGAAGCAGGCGGCATCCCGGTCGCGGTGGTGTCCAGCGAGGACAAGTTCGACTTCTGCATGAAGCTCGGGGCGAAAGGCTGCATCAACCGCAAGGAGTTCGACCACTGGGGGATGCTGCCACACTGGACCGACAACGAGGCGTTCGGGACGTGGTCGCAGGGCGCGAGGGCCTTCGGAGCGAAGTTCTGGGAGGCGCTGGGCGAGCGGCGTGCGCCTCGGATCGTCTTCGACCACCCGGGGGAGGACACGGTGCCCACCTCGATCTTCGTCTGCGACACGGGCGGGATGGTCGTGATCTGCGCCGGTACGAGCGGCTTCAACGCGACCGTGGACCTGCGCTACCTGTGGATGCGGCAGAAGCGCTTCCAGGGCTCGCACTTCGCGAACGACGAGCAGGCGGGCGCCTTCAACCAGCTCGTCCTGGACGGCAAGATCGACCCCTGCCTCGGCGAGACCTACACGTTCGACCAGATCGGCAAGTGCCACCAGATGATGTACGAGGGGAAGCAGCCGCTTGGCGTGATGGCGGCGCTGGTCAGCGCGCCGCGGACGGGGCTGCGGGACCTGGATTAACGGTGCTCGCCGGGCGCTGCTTGACCGGCGCCCCCGGACGAGTTCGTTTTGCAAAAAGAGTGTTTTCGCTGAACGCGTCTCTTTGGCCGCTTTCTCTGACCTGCCCCACCATACCGGAAACGCGGCGAATCTCGAAGACCAGAGTGTCACCCAACGCCGTCACTACACGGCCGCTGTCATCCCCAACCCGTTCGGCTTCACTGGGGCAGCCTCCGCGCAGCGGAGTCTAGCGGACGCGGAGCAGGGTGGGAATTTCGACGGTATCCTTGCCAAGCCAGCCACCGTATCTTAGATACCCTGCGTAAACATGGATCGCAAGCGGGTAGTCCCCCTTGGGAGGAGTGCCGTTGCACTCAATTGCGGCAGTCCACTCAATGTTTCGTTGCTCGAGCGGTCCAAGGACATCGTCCTCATCGAACAGGACGTCGGCGTGACAGCCCGCGGGCAGACCGGAAACGGCCGGGTAGTCGAGGCCAACCCAGGGGTCGGACTCCCAGGGGTACAGATTCCGTACCGTGATGCTTCCGTGGATAACAACGGGGACATCTGTGTCCTGGGCGCGTGCCGAACTTCCCACTTTGTATCGCACAAACTCATAACCGTGCGTGGGCGACTCGTCGCAAGCGTCACCGATCATGTCAAAATCGGTGTCTGGCTGGATATCAACAACATAAGGGGTATTGATCGTGGCCGGATTGTATACTCCGGGACAATTGTCTATTGAATCCAGGACGCCATCGGCATCGCCATCTCTCGGCGGGATAATCACACCGTCTGGCGAGTGGATACTTCCGCCATCCGGAGCACAATCGCTTGCGTAGAAGTAGCCGCCTTGGTAGGCGTTGGCCATGATCTCCATGGCGAACGACGGGTCACCGCCCAAGTAGGCAAGTGGTATCTCGGCTGTGAACGAATTCGCGCCGTACTCTAACGAAATAGGCGTCGTCATCTCCGTTTCGCGGATATGCACCGCACCGTCCGGGAGGCTCAGCGTCGTCTCGGCACCCGTGCCCCCCGACCGGCCGCAGCGCCAGATGTTGAACGAGGGCCAGTCAATGCTGGCGAACCCAAATTCCACCCCGGTCGTCGCGTCCTCGTCGGTGTCGAACCCAACCTCGATGAACGACTCCTCGCCTGCCACAGTCGGATCCACGGCATTGGCAAAGGTGACCGTAAGGCAAAAGGTCTCGTTGTTCCCTGATCCGGCAACGGAGAGGATGTCGCGCGAATCAGCAGGGTGCGGCGGGTTGCCGTCGGCTGGCGGATCCGACACGAGCCAGCTATAGTCGGGGCTCTCCGGACAGTCGAGAGGAGGCGTCGAGAGAACATTTATGGCAGTGGCAAGCGATTCCTCGTCGATTGAGGACCAGAAGCCCCACATCGTCCAACTTGCCTCCACGCTTACGTTGACAGGGTAGTTGCCGGAAGGCACAGAGTCCGCGCATTCGAGCTGCGAAGACCAGTTGATTTGTCGCAGTTCGTACGGGTTCAGCTTGATGCGATCGCGGTAGAGGTTTCCGACGGCATTTTGCTGATCCGATCGGACGTTGCAGCCGGGAGGCAACCCTCCGAAATCGATAGCGACGTCCATCCAGCATGACAAAGCCGTCAGATTCTCAACCTGGGCGGATCCGCTGAACCCCTGTGCGCTTCCAAGGCCCTTGACCAAATCAATCGGGGGCTGTTCGACGTTCGAGATAACCGCAAGGTTGTCGATGACGTGATACCCGAAGTCAGGACCTTCAGAATCACCGAGGCAAATGTCGATCCAGTCGAGCCGTCCATCGTCATCACGATCCTGGGGAGGCACCACAGCCCCCGTGGGCCAATGTACGGAACCGCCGTTGGGAGCGCAGTCATCCGGATACCACCACAAATCCATCGGGTATGTGCCCGCGATAACTTCGAAGTTGAATGAAGTGTCGCCGCCGAGGTCAGACATCGGAATTTCGAGAGTGATATAGTCGGGCCCGATGCTCGCCGGCCGGGTTCCGCCGGTGCCGAATTCAAGATCCGCGCCGATTGCGCCCGGATCCCAGCAGTAGTCACCTGGGTCATATCCAGCATCGTAGGGTGGGCGTTGGAACGGCCGTCCCGTCGCGGCCTCTTCGTCCAAGTCCACGCCAATACCGACGTACGTCTCATACCCTGTGACAGCCGCATCGATACTGTTCGCGAACGCTACGGTGATACAGAGGGTGTCTACATCACCGACGGCACTGACCGACTCGATTTCGCTCGAGTAGTCTCGCGGCGGGTATGGATTACGGGAGTCGTCCGAGGGATCTTCGATCGTGAAAGCGAATTCCGCCTCCTCCGGGCAGTGGGCCGGCCGAACTGGTGTTGGCCGAGGGGGCTCGGGGCTGGGCGTGGGGGTTGGCGGCAGCGGCGTGGGCGGCGGCTTCGGCGTGGGCACGGGCGTTGGCGCTGGAGTGGGGGTTGGCGTGGGCGCAGGGGTCGGCGGAGGCGTTTCACCTGGGGCGAGCGTTGGCGGCGGTGTGGGCGCGCCGTCGCATGGGGTGTTGACGGCGACGTATCCGGGGAGGATGGCACGTGGACGATACGCGGTGTTGGTGGGATCGACGTGAATGGGGTTGAACATGTCGAGCTTGTAAATGCCTTGAGTAGCAGCCGCGGTTACCTCGATAACGGGCCTCATGAGCACGCCGGTTCCCCACTCGGAGGCGTTGGAGGTGTCCGCTACAGCTGCATACCAGCGCCCATCGCCGTCGGGAACAGAATCGCTGGCATTCATCACGCTGCTTCCATCGAGAGCGCCCAGGACGAAGTTCGGGTTGGCCGATAGCAATCGCAGGGCTTCGGGTGCGTAATGCAGTTCAAACGCGAAGCCGATCATCGGATGGGATTCCGGGATCCCTTCCGCTGTCACGTCCAAGGTAATCCTCTGTCCTGGCTCGGCTTCGATGCAGTACTGCCGTTCGCCAAGGGAGGTGGCCGTGTTCCCGGTTGTGTCCATGTCGATCGCCATCGCCTGCATCCCGAACGGCGGTGGCGCTGGAGTCGTAGCTGCCAGGGGAGCACCCGGCTGGGCAGCCGTGCGTCTCGCGCCAATCGCCGTAGAGTCACCACGCACGAGAAGGACGCCCACCATGAGGCCAAAGAGGGCGATGGCTGCGAGCGCGGCGGGGGCCCAGGTGTGATGTGTGTTCATGCGGAGTCGTAAATGACCTCGGCGCCGGCCCAGCTGCGCGGAGGCGGATTCGCACTTGACAATACTCCCCGGCGCAATGCTTGGCAAGCGACGCACGGCGCTGCTCGACCGGCGCCCCCGAACGAATTTGTCTTGCAAAAGGTGTTATCACTGAACTGTGCAGGGCCGCTCGTCGTCGTGACCCCCCGGTCAGCGCGCCGAGCACGGGGCTGCGGGACATGGAGTAGGGGTGCAGCTCAGGGAATACGCTGCTTCGGTTGCGACCCCTTCACGACGATCTGACTGGTAGCCTCTTCACGGTCAAATTGCCGGGGGGCTCCCCAGTATTCGATCGACGTCGTTACCGAGGCAAAGACATCAAGCTGATAGGATCCCGCAGCGACTCCCCGCGAGCATCGCATGGGGATGCTCCACTCAACCGTCCGTCGCTCGTGAGGGCCCAGTTTGGCAACTATGCGCCGGATTCCAGCGCCGTATCTGTACCACCGGTCAACCGTGTACCCTTCGCAATCGAGCGGATACCAATTGAGACCGACGGTGACGGCGGCCCAACAGTCCCAATCGGTGAGATTCTGCAGTGTGACGCGGCCCCGAAGATTAGTGGGCGAATCTGTGCTCGAAACCACAGACACCATCGCCTGTTCCAAACTCGTCATCCCAACGACTCCACCAATCTCGTACTCACCTAAGTACTCCATCTCCCAATCCGCTGGCTCACCCTGACAGATGTCCTGCCAGTCGAGGTGACCGTCGGCGTCGTTGTCCTGGGGTAGGACCGTCGCGCCATTTGGCGAATGAAAGCTCGCCGCGTTAGGGGCACAATCGTCGGCGTACCAGTACTGTTCACGCGGCTCGCCACTCGCGATGATCTCGAATCTGAAGTTGCTGTCGCCGCCGAGGGCACTGAGGGGGAACTCGGCCGTTAGTGAGTTCCCGTCGTAGGTAATTGGTATCGCGTAAGTGGGGAAATCCCCGTTTGTCTCGGTCAGAGTCGCAGCCGCGGACTCGAAGATGACCTCGGCGCCGATAGCCCCTGCATGTAGGCAATGAATGATCGGTCTATACCCGTCGCCCATGTAGTAGAACGCCCCGAATTGTTTGCCCGTCGCTGCCTCTTCGTCCGTGTCGAATCCTACCGACAAGAATGTGTCGAAGTCCGTCACCGAAGGGTCAACCGGGATCGCGAATGTCACCTTCAGGCAGAACGTGGCTTCGTCCCCTGACCCAGCCACGGAGACTATGTCGCGGCTGTTCGCGTGCGGGTAACTCGGGCTGGACCCGAGATGGTCACCCACAGGGTCACCCACCGTGAAGCCGAACGTCGTGCGCT
Source organism: uncultured Chloroflexia bacterium (assembly GCA_963717065.1). GTDB lineage: Bacteria > Chloroflexota > Dehalococcoidia > SM23-28-2 > RBG-16-64-32 > CAVQVC01. Next base: position 1,608,587 of record CAVQVC010000001.1, read on the forward strand.
GCGGACACCGCGCCTCCCGTACCGGCGTCGGCCGCGGTGTCGGAGTGGGAGTCGGCGGTCGCGGTGTCGGGGTTGGGGTCGGTGTCGGAAGCGGCGCCTCCGTTGCGACGGGCGTCGGGGAAGGCGTGGGGATATCGTCACAGGTTGTGCTAACGGCGACGTAACCGGGAACGATGGCACGGGGGCGGAATCCGGTGTTAGTGGGATCGACGTGAATGGGGTACGCGAGATCTAGTCGGTAAATGCCTTGAGGAGCAGCCGCGGTTACTTCCATTCCGATGCGCATTAGCACGCCTGAGCCATATTCGGCCTGTCCTGCTGAACTGTCTGCCCCAGTAGCGAGCCAATTGCCGTCCGAATCCGGCCTGGCATCACTTGCGTTTGCGATACTGCTCCCCTCCTGGGCCCCGAGCAGGAAGTCCGGGTTCGCCGAAAGTACTCGCATGACTCCCGCTGGATAGTGAAGGTCGAAAGCGAAGCCGAGGAGTGGATGGGCCATCGGGATACCTTCAGCCGTGACGTCGAACGTGATCCGCTGTCCGGGCCCGGCTTCGATGCAGCCTTCCCTCGCACCGAGAGATGTTGCAGCGTTGCCGGTTATGTCGAGGTCGATGGACATCGCGTCCATGCCAATGGGCATGGGTGGCTGGGTCGAAGTTGCGGGCGGTGTCGTGGGAGTTGGTGTGGAGGTGACGGTGCCGGGAGTAGCCGTTGGCTTGGGTGTCGGGACACCCTCCGCGCACACACCACCGAAATGAAAGCTGCTGGAGACGGGCTGCCCAGCTACTCCGACCAAAGATTTGACGTCCAGTATCAGATCTGCGCAAGTGAGAATGGCGGCTGTCCAACTGTAGGTGATGGTTGCCAGGCTGGAAGGTCCGGGTAGTCCATCTTCGGCCGTCCCGGATACGCGCGTGGCACCGGCTGTCGTGCAAGTACCGCCCGAAATTGGTTGGCAGCTGACTACGCTCGCGTAACCCCCGTTAGGAAAGAGTTCGACACTCCAACCAGCCAGCACCCCCGGAGGCACCTCGGCGACGAGATCGACGGTGACGGTGCCGCCCGTCGGGATGACGGCGGGGCCAGGGTTGATGTCAGGCGTGCCGCCGTCGTGGTCGAAGCCGAACCGGACGACGGTGGCGCCGGGCGTCGTGTCGAGCGGCAGGGCGGCGCGGCTCGTGTAGCTCGCGCCCGCGTCTCCGGATAGCGTGAGGACGCCCAACATGAGGCCAACGAGGGCGATGGCTGCGAGCGCGGCGGGGGCCCAGGGACGATGCGGGTTCATTTGATGTCGTGTCCTTCTCGCGCCGGCCCAGTTGCGCGGAGGCGGATGCGCACTCGACGATACTCTGCGGCGCAACGCTTGGCAAGCAACGCACGGCACAAGGCGAGCACGGTCTGTGGTACTCTTGCGCTCGCGATGACGATTACGCTTGAGTGGCTGGGCACCGCAACCTTCCGCCTGACGATCGGCGACCTCGTGCTGTTCCTCGACTCGTACATGGACCGCGTGCCGATGGCGCCTCCGGTCGGGTTGAGCGCCGCGGAGGTGACGAAGGCCGACTTCATCCTGGTGGGGCACAGCCACTTCGATCACCTGGCGGGGTCCGAGGTGATCGCGCAGAACACCGGCGCGAAGATCATCGGCTCCAACGAGAGCTGCCGGGTGATGCGCGAGCGCGGCGTGCCAGAGGGACAACTCCTGCCCTCCCAGGGCGGCGAGCGGCACCGTCTGGCGGAGGGCATCACGGTGCGCGTGTTCCCCAGCCTGCACGCCTGCACCTGGGTGCTGAGCGACGCCGGCTGCGGAGACGAGGTTCATGGTCACGCCGGGCTGACGCAGGATGAGCGGGCAGCGGTGCCGGGCGGGCTGGTGGAGGTGATCACGAATATCGCGACAAGCGGCTCGGAGGACGGAAGGGTCATCCTCGACCACGTCCGCAACTCGGCGGGGAGCATGAACGACGGGGGCCCTCTCGTATACCTTATCGAGACGCCTGACCGTTCGGTCTTCTTCCAGGACACCTCCGGCTGCTGGACGGGCGTGCTCTCGCAGCTCCGGGCCGACACCGCAATCCTCGCCGCATCCGCCCGTTCAAACGTGGACGGAGAGCCGATCCAGGGCTCGACGGCGGGATTTCTCTCGATGGAGGCGAGGCTGCTCGGCGCGAAAAAGGTCATCATCGGGCATCACGACAACTGGATGCCGCCGGTCACCAGCGGAGATTTCGAGATGGGTGCTGCGCGAGCCGCGCTGGCGAAGGAAATGGCCGGCGCAGAACTGCTCGAGGCGGAGTACCTCGAGCCGGTGCGCCTCTAGCGCGACGTACGGCTGATCCCGACGTTCTATTCGTGAGATGTTCTCTTTTGCGAGGGACTTGACCCACCACGGCGGCGGCGAATCGCTGCCCGGCGCGGGCCGGGCCTGGAGCCGGCGGGACGCGGCGCTGATTGGCGCCGTAGCTGCTGCCGCCTGCGCGTACTTCGCGCTGCTCGGGCTGCTCCAGCACTGGAACTTCTACACTTTCGGCTGGGACCTTGGGGTCTTCGACCAGGTGATCTGGAACACTTCCCACGGCCGTTTCTTCGACTATTCCTTCCGCCCGTACTCGTACCTGGGCGACCACTTCTCGCCGGTGCTGGTCCTGCTCGCGCCGTTACCGTGGATGGGTTTCGGGCCGTCATCGCTGATCGTTGTGCAGGCGCTGGCCTTCGGACTCGCCGCGGTGCCGTTGTATGCGGCGGTGCGGAGACTGGCGGGCCCGGCGCCGGCCTGGCTGCTGACCGGCGCCTACCTGCTGAGCCTCCCGGTGATGCGGGCGGTGACATTCGACTTTCATCCGGAGGCATTCGTCCCGCTCCTCGCCTTCACGGCGTTCTGGGGGCTCACCGAGAGGAGCACGCCCGTTTTCCTGGCCGCATCACTGGGCCTGCTCACCGTCAAAGAGGACACATTTATCCTCGTTCTGGGAATGGCATGGTTGGCGTGGTTCGGGTTCGGAGTACGCGGCCCGGCGCTGGCGCTGGCGGGGGTGGCGATGCTCTACACGGCCGTTGTTTCGTTCATCGTCATGCCGGACCTGCACGGACACGTCACCAACCCCATCATCGAGCGCTACGGATACCTCGGAGACACGACGCCGGGCGTGGCGTGGGGCGCGCTCACGCATCCCGACCGGGTGATCGAGCACCTGACACGCTGGCCCTCACTTGAGGCGGTCGCAGTGCTGCTCGCCGGCTTCGCCTTCCTGCCGCTCCTCTCGCCGCGACTCCTGCCTCCGCTGGCCTGCCTGTTGCTTGTGCCCCTCCTGGCCGACCACGAGCAGCAGTCCACGCTGTCGCTGCACTACGCGGTGGTCCCGGGCACTTTCGTCGTCATCGCCTCGGCCCTGGCTCTATCGTCGGGCGCGGCGGAACGCGCCTGGGAACGGGTCTCCGCCCGAATCGGAGCCCCATCGTCGTCGAGCTCGCACGCCAGGACAATTGCCGCGGGCTGCGCCCTGGCGCTGACGCTCGCGCTGTTTGCCTGGAAGTCACCAGCGCCACCCTCGTTCTCCGCGCAGGACGATCGCTTCGCGCCCGGAGGGCACGCCGAGATCGCCGAATCACTCGTGAAAACGGTGCCCCCGGACATCAGGATCAGCGTGCAATCGACGTTCCTTCCCCACCTCGTCCGGCGGCCCGAGATATACGAGTTCCCGCGAGTGTTGGACGCCCGGATGGTGATCCTGGACAAGCACCGGCCGGTTCCCGACTACGCAGAGCCGGGGTTTGACGACTGCGTCGCCCAGTTACCGGCGCTGGGGTTCGTAGAGGTGCGAAATGAGGACGGCGTCAGCGTCTGGCAGCGCTCGGCTGCGGCTGCGGCCGCCCCGCCCGGCTGCAACCACTGACGCTACGCCCGGTCCCCACGACGCCCCAGTCACGAGAGCGCTGCCGGGCCGTTGGCCTGACCAGCGAAGGGCACGTAGCATAGTGGCATGGGCCCTCGGATTCAGTACGCTCGCACCTCAGACGGAGTGCGCATCGCGTTCTGGAAGTTGGGAGAAGGTCTGCCCTTTGTGCACCTTACCCCGGGCACGACTGACATAGTGGGCGAGTGGGAGATGCCGGAGTGCCGCGCCTGGTACGAGAGCCTGGCCAGTAGCCTGGCGCTCGTTCGTTACAACAGCCGAGGCGAAGGCCAATCAGATCACGCCGTCAGCGAAAGGCTGCTGGAGGACGCCCTGGTGGACCTGGAGGCTGTTGTCAACGCTGCCGCGACAGGTCCGTTCATCCTGTTTGGCGCGTGGTATGGCGGCCCCGTGGCGATAACCTATGCGGCACGCCATCCCGAGCGCGTCGCGGGCTTGATCCTCTTCAACACATTCGCGCGGGGTCAGGAGTGGGGCCAGCAGCCACAAATGCAAGCGGTGCGCTCGCTCGTCGACAAGGACTGGGTTACCTACACCGAGGCGGTTGCGCACGTCATTCTCGGTTGGTCCGAGGGCGAACCGGCACGGCGATATGCAGCGGTTCTACGAGAGAGCGTAACGCCCGAGTATGTACAGAATTTCTATGAGCAGGTGAGTAGCTGGGACGTGACGTCGCTTCTGTCAGAAGTGTCAGTGCCCACGCTGGTACTCCACCGACGCGATCACAGCCTGGGGATTGAAGTCGCGCGAACGTTGGCAAAGGGGATCCCGGATTCCAGACTCATCATCCTGGACGGAAGCTCCACCGCTCCCTATCTGGGCGACTCGGACGCACTCCTGCGAGCCATCAATGAATTCGCGATGACGATTCGACCGCAAGCTGCTTCGAAGAACGACCTCAGCGAGCGTGAGATCGAAGTCCTGGGACTTGTTGCGGCCGGGCGCAGTAACCGAGAGATCGGGGAGCAACTGTCAATCAGCGTGAATACCGTGGACCGCCATGTCAGCAACATCATGGCGAAGATTGGCGCCTCGAACCGGGCGGAGGCCGCGTCTTACGCCGTGAGAAGCGGCCTGGCCTGACGGCCGTAACAGGTTCCTGTTAAGGGATGCGGCGCTTCTTTTCCTTGAGGCCCGCGATCTCCCCGCGAAATGGTGATTTCCCGCGATGATGAGTCGCTTCGGATCATTTGATAATTCCTCCAGAGCAACCCGAAAGGAGGAAAGGGAGATGCAAGCAGGACACACAACCAGGCTGAGGGGCACAGGATTCTGGCTCCTGTTGCTGGCGGTAGTTGCAGTGATATGCGTTGGACTTGGTCGGTGGGTGGTCCCTGCCGAGGGTACAACCGGCCCGAGCCATCAGACGTCCATTCGTGCGGTGCGGACCGTGCCGGATGCCCTCGCGGAGCGGCTCATGATCGCCAAACTTGAGCGAATGGACGCAGAGGACGAGCGACACGAGGTCCACAAAGCAACCACCCCGGAATCGGACCGCCACAGTCAGCTCCGCGAAGAGGCGCTCCTGAGGAAGCTGGAACGAATGGACGCAGAGGACAACCGTTAGCGCGATTTCAGATATGGAATTAGCGCTCGCGGGCAATGAGCTCTCGGAGGCCCGGCAGAACGTCGGATGCGACGCGCCGGGCCTCTTCCTCGTGCGGGAAGCCCGAGAGGATGAACTCGTCGATGCCCAGCCGCCAGTAGGTGAGCAGCTCCTCCGCGACCTGCTCCGGGTCGCCGACGATCGCCGTGCCCAGGTTCACACGGACCTTCGAGATCCCATTCCAGAGGCGTGGAGCGCGCTCGGCGAGCTCGGTGATGAGTTGCGCCTGCTGGCCAACCATCGGCGTGCCGGCGAACGCCGCCTGCCTCTGCGCCAACACACGTTCGTCGGCCTGCGAGATCAGCTCCTCGGCCGCGCCCCTTGCCTCGGCCTCTGTATCGCGGACGATGATGTGCGTGCGCAGCCCAAAGGACGGGGTACGGCCTGCAGCGTCGTATTCGCCACGTACGCGGCTGAGGAGAGCCGCGATGTCGTCAGCGGGCTGGATCCACGCGAGGTAAACGTCGGCGCCGCGGGCGGCGAATCCGAGCGCATTCGGAGAAGCGCCGCCGACGTAGAACCGGGGGCCGTCGCCGACAGGCCCCGGGGAGACGAGCGCGCCGTTGAGGCGCACGGTGCTGCCCTCGAAGACGACCGGCTCGGGCTTTGCCCATAGGGCACGAAGCGCAGCGATAAACTCCTCCGCCTGCTCGTAACGCACGTCGTGATCGATGTGCACGCCGAATCTCTCAAAGTCGCCCTGGATGCCGCCGGGAACGACGTTGACGTCGAGCCGTCCGCCGCTGATCTGATCGAGGGTGCCCGCCATCTGCGCGAAAAGGCCCGGTGAGATGAACCCGGGCCGGACGGCGACGAGAAAGCGGATGCGGCTGGTGACCGCGGCGAGGGCAGTGACCATCGTCCAGGTCTCGGCGAGAGGCGCCGCCTCCTCGAACAGGCCGTTGACGAATCGCGTAGGGATGAGCAGCGAGTAATAGCCGCTGTTCTCGGCTGCCTCGACGACGCTCCTCAGATACTTGAACGTCGGCGGCCGCTCGGCGCGGAATGTTCCGATATGCTCGCCGTCGCCGTCGATGGGAATGAACCAGTCGAACCGCGGCTCAGGTCTGTCCATGAACGAGAGCTTATCAAGTAAATCCACGGAAGGCACAGAGTTTCGCAGAAGGGCACAGAACGTTTGTGTTTACCGCCGGCAAGCGTCATCAACGGGATCGCGGTCCATCTCCGTGCTCTTCTGTGCCCTTCCCTGCCTTCTGTGGATGGCTGCCCAAGGCGGCCGCTGTGGTAATCTGAGGCCGGAAAAGGAGACCGTTCATGGACTACCGGTTCACACCCGAAGAGGAAGCATTTCGCAAGCGAATCCAGGAATTCCTGAAGTCAGAGCTGAAGGGCGGAGACGAGCAGGGCGAGGAGATCGCGGGAACGGACGCCGAGTGGCAATTCGCGCGGCAGTTTCAGAAGAAGCTGGCGGCGAAGGGGTGGCTCGTGCCGCACTGGCCGAAACAGTACGGCGGCAGCGACATGGGGATCATGGAGCAGGTGATCATGCGGGAGGAGATGTCCTACTCGCGCGCGCCAATCCCGGACATCTTCGGCACGAATATGCTCGGCCCCATCCTCATGCTCTACGGCACCGATGAACAGAAGAAGCAGCACCTGTCCGGCATCGCTTCCGGGGAGGTGATGTGGTGCCAGGGCTACTCCGAGCCCGGCTCCGGATCGGACCTGGCGTCGCTTCAGACGAAGGCCGTGCGTGACGGTGACGATTATGTCGTCAACGGCCAGAAGATCTGGACTTCCAACGCGCACCGCGCTGATTGGATGTTCATGCTCGTGCGCACTGACCCCGACGCTCCCAAGCACAAGGGCATCAGTTTCCTCCTCACACCGACCAACGCGCCCGGGTTCTCGACCCGACCGCTGATCAACATGGCGAACCAGCATGGCTTCAACGAGGTGTTCTTCGAGGACGTGCGCGTCCCAGTGCAGAACCTTGTCGGTGAGGAGAACCGCGGTTGGTACGTCGGTGCGGCGTTGCTCGATTTCGAGCGGTCCGGCATCGGCCAGGCCGCAGCGTCACGGCGCAACCTCGATGACCTGATCGGTTACGTCAGAACCTCCTCGGCGAACGGAAGTTCCAACGGCAGCCGGGAGACCGCCCGCAACAAGCTCGCTGAGCTCATCATCGAGTCAGAGGTGGGCCGCTATCTGGCTTACCGGGTGGCCTCGATGCAGGCCCGTGGCGAGGTGCCGAACTATGAGTCGTCCGTGGCCAAGGGATACCTCTCCGAGCTAGGCCACCGTGTCGCTCGCGCAGGCGTCAGCATCATGGGGCTGTCGGGCCAGGTGCGCCCGGAATCACCGAAGTGGACCAGGCTCCGCGGCACATTCACGCTCGCTTACATGATCACTCCGGGACTGACGATCGCCGGCGGCACGAGCGAGATCCAGCGAAATATCATCGCCCAGCGCGGGCTCGGCCTGCCTCGCGGCTAGTATGTCATTCTGAGGCACGAAGAATCTGGGGCGGGACGACGGCAACGCCCCGCTTGAGCACAACGGAGGATCGCCCTATGAGCGACAACACCACCCTAGTCCAGCAATTCTGCGACGCGTTCGCGCGGCGCGACGTCGAGGAGATCCTCGGGTTTTTCACCGAGGACGCCGTCTACCACAACATCCCGATGCCCGCGATGACCGGCAAGCCGGCGATACGCACCGTCCTGGACATGTTTCTCAAGCCGGCGCAGTCGGCCGAGTTCGAGGTGCTGAACATCGCCGAGAACGGCGGTGTCGTGCTCACCGAGCGCATCGACCGCTTCGAGACCGGCGGCAAGAAGATCGAGCTGCCGGTGATGGGGACGTTCGAGATCAAGGACCGCAAGATCGCCGCTTGGCGCGACTACTTCGACATGGCCACCTGGACCCGCCAGACGGCTTAGGAGCGGACCGGACGGCTCCTGCCTCTCGCAATCTCCTCCAACCTGCGCTATACTTCGGCCACCGAAGCTCACAAGCTTGCAGGTGAAGTCATGGGTGACAAGAACCACGTCAAGGAAGCCCCTCCAATGCCCATTTCCGATCGCCGGCTCTACCGGAGCCGCAGCGACCGGAAGATCGCGGGCGTCCTGGGCGGCTTCGCCGAGTTCTTCGGCCTCGACTCCTCATTCATCCGCATCGCCTATGTTGTCGCCACCGCGCTCACCATGTTTGCGCCGCTGACCGCGCTCTACATACTGATGGTATTCATCATTCCTACGGAGCCGAAGCGTCGCGCGGGCGCTTGAGCGCGCCCGCAACCTGCGTATAATCGAGCCATTCCAGGGGCAATCCGCCCGGGAAGGGGTACCGATGCGACGCCGGATCTCATTCGCGCTCACCGGGGTTATCTTTGCTGCCCTTATCGCCTCTATGGCCGAAAGCGGTGTGGCTGATGCGGGGAACGGCGGCGCCGACAACTTCCTCATCGACATGGATCCCTCGACGACGCCCGGGAACACCGCGACCAGCGTGGGGACGATCGAGGCCTGCGCCCAGATCAACCAGAACAACGTCGTCGACGCCGATGAGGACGCCGAAGACGCGGTGGAGATAGACGTAGTGGCTGGCCCGCTGGGCATTCCGGTGAGCAACCCGATGATCGCCTTCCAGTTCACGCTCCGTTATCCGGCCGGCGCGGTGACCGTCATCGCCCACGACCAGGGGTTCCTGCTTGCGTCCGGGCCCAACAGCAGTCTCCTCGATGCCGGCGACGCCGTACCGGACTCAGATGGAGAGTTCACAAGTGCCGCCCTGGACCTGAACAACGCCACTCCCGGCAACGTCCCGGAGAGCGGACCCGGCGTCTTGTCTCGATTCCGTCTGCAGTCAACGCCCGGCACCCTCCCAGGTGTATACCCTCTCACCCTCGGCCCGAACAGCTTCGGGGGCGGCCAGCCGGCGCACGTTGACCCCAACAACAACGGATTCCTTCCGCAGAACCTGGTCGACACTGACGGCGATACTGTGCCTGACACCGTGTCTCAGGTCGCGACGCTGGCGATCAACGAAACGTGCTCGGGAGAGCCCGTCCCATCCCCTTCGATGACGCCTCCGCCCGCGTCCCAAACACCGACTCCGGGCCCACCAACGCCAACGCCAACCGTATCGCCGGTCGACTTCCCGCCGACAGGTGGTCAGTCGCCGAGTCATTCATCCGAGTGGCCGACGGTCGTTCTTGGATTGGCAGCGGGCGCCGCGGCACTTACCGCGGCGGCGGTGGCTGTTCGCCGGATGAGGCCCCGTTGACGCCCACAGCACCCTCGCCGGCCTGATCCGTTCGGCTATACTTTTTCGCACGATGTGGCGCCTCATAGGCATCTGCACCCTAGCGGCGGCCTGCCTGGTGCTCGCCGACCGCCCCCGTGACGCGCGCGCCGAAGCTCCTACGTACGACTTCTCGAACGTAACCACGCTGATCGAGAACACGGTGACCTCGCAGGGATTGGACGGCGCATCTCTGATCCTCGTCAAGGATGGGCAGGTAATCTACGAACACTACTTCGGCTCCTACAACGCCGCCACGACCGTTCCCATCGCCTCGTCGACGAAATGGCTCAGTGCGGCGACGTTCATGACGCTGGTTGACGACGGAACAATAGGTCTCGACGACCCCGTATCCGATTATCTGCCCGAGTGGACCGGGGCGATGGGCGCCATCACCATGCGGCAGCTCTGGTCGTTGACCTCCGGGCTCGTTGACGAGCATCCGTGCATGGACGACTTGTCGACCACGCTTGCTGCCTGTGTCGAGCAGATTCGCCTGGCCGGGCTGGTGGCCCCGCCGGGGAGCCAGTTCTACTACGGCGGCGCCTCGATGATGGTGGCGGGACGAGTGGCGGAAGTTGCGACGGGCCAGTCCTGGGCGCAAATGTATCAGCAGAGGATCAAGAATCCGATCGGCCTGCCGTTCACGGGCTATGGGTTCACCGCGAACCCGCGCATCTCGGGCGGGGCCTTCTCGCGGCTCAATGAGTACGCGTCGCTGCTCCAGATGCTGCTCGACGGCGGGACGTACGGTCCGGAGCTGATCCTGCGCCCGGACAGCGTACGCGAGATGCAGAAGGACCAGACGTTCGGCGCGCCGATCGCCTACACCCCACACCCGGACGCGCGGCGCTACGGCATCGGGGAGTGGCGGGACATCGTCGATGGAGGAGGCAATGCTGTCCAGGTGAGCAGCCAGGGCAAGTTCGGTTTCTCGCCGTGGATCGACAACCAGAGAGGTTACCTGGGGGTCTTCCTCGTGAACGACCTTCTGTTCCCGAGCCTGTATCCGGTCGTGGCACTCGCGCAGGGGATGATCCGCACTGAGCTGGACACGTTCGACACCGACGGCGACGACACGCAGGACTCTATCGATTCGGACGACGACGCCGACGGCCTGACCGATGCCTTCGAGCGCGCTTGCGGCACGTTCAGCGCCGACGCGGCGAGCATCCAGCCGGAGCGAACGGACAGCGCTTTCGCGGGAGTCGACGACGACGGGGACGGCTGGACCGACGAACTCTTGCCGGGATACTCGGAGAACTTCGACTGCGACCGGGACGGCTTCACCGGCGCCGCCGAGAGCCACATCTACTCTTACCTCCCGCAGACGAACGGCGACCAGAAGGCCTGCCAGGAATACGACCTATCACACCCCAATCCCAACGTCGACACGAGACCGAGCAAGCGCTGGCCTTTGGACTTCTACAAGGGCGGGATCAGCCTTGACGCCATTACGCTGCAGGACCTCACGAGCTTCCTGGCGCCCGTCCGTTACTTCAACACCAACAAAGGCGCGAACCCCGGCGACGTGAGGTGGGACCTGGTTCCGGGGAAAGGGCCCTACGTCGCGGACATCAACCTCCAGGACCTGACGGCGATAGTCGCCTCAGGCAGTGCCACCGGCGCCCCGCCGATGCTCGGCGGCGCGAGGGCCTTCGGGAATCCGGGGCCCGCGTGCCCCTGGCCGCTGTAACGGATTTGTTACCAGACCGGACGGAATTGAGCCGCCCCAGGTTCGGCCGTGCCGCTATCATGACCCCTGATGACTGCTCGCGCCCCACTTCTCGTCGTCGCCTGCGCCCTTCTGTGCCTGATGTTCGCGGCGCAGGCACACGATTCCCCTGTCGCGAGGGCTGACCCGACGCCCGACTCGTACGCGCTTGTCGAGGACGTGACAACGGCGAACTTCGCACGGATGGTGGACTTTGTGATCATCCCCGGGACGAATGGAAGCGAAGCAGTTGTTGTGTCACAAACAGAGGCGCGGATCCGTAGGGTATCGCTCACGGGCGCTTTCGCGCCCGTCGAGTTCGGGAACCTGTCGGCATTCGTGAAAACGAGCGCCAACGAGGAGGGCTTGCTGTCGCTGGCATTCTCGCCGAATTACCTGTCCGACGGCCGGGTGTACGCCTACTACACCTCCCTCAGTTGCCAGGCGGGCGTCTCCCGCTGCGCCCGCGTTACCCGCTTTCCAGTGTCGGGGAACGACATGAATGAAAGCATGGCGACGGTGGTGCTCGAGATCGACCAGCAACTCGCTGCGGACAACCACAACGGCGGCCGGCTCCTCTTCGGACCGGACGGCTACCTCTACCTCTCGGTCGGCGACGGTGGCAGCGGCGGCGATCCCCTCGAGACCGGCCAGAACCCGGACGACCTCTTGGGCTCCGTCCTGCGCATCAACGTCACCGGGCAGGCGACCTACACTGTCCCGGCCACGAACCCGTTCGTCGGCGCGCCCGGCGCGGACGAAGTGTGGGCCTATGGTCTCCGTAACCCCTGGCGATACAGCTTTGACAGGCAAACGGGTGCGCTATGGCTGGCGGATGTGGGACAGGGCGCGTGGGAAGAGGTGGAGCCTGTCGTGGCCGGCGGGAACTTCGGCTGGGACTGCTACGAGGGAAACACGCCGTACGAATCGAGTGGGTGTTCGGGCGGGACGTTCCAGTTCCCGCGGCAGGTCTATGACCATAGCCTCGGATGTTCGGTCACGGGTGGGTATGTTTATCGCGGGCCAGCGCTGCCCGAACTTCAGGGCTGGTACGTGTACGGGGATTACTGCAGCGGGCGGGTTTGGGCAGTGGACACGTCCACATCAACCGGCGCCGCGGTGCAGCTCGTTGACAGCGGTGTGCAGATCAGCTCGTTCGCGGAGCTGCCTAACGGCGAACTACTGCTCCTTACGTTCCAGAACGCGATCTACCGCCTCACTTGCGCGGGAGCCGACAGTGACGGCGATGACGTCGGCAACAGTTGCGACAACTGTCCGGCGGCAGCCAATGCGGGCCAGTACGACGCGGACGGCGATGGCCGCGGGGACATCTGCGACATGGACACAGACGGTGACCGAGTTGAGGACGTCGACGAGGCAAATTGCGGGGGGAATGCCACGAACGCCGCTATTCGCCCGGAGCGTATCGACGGTCCATTCGCTGGCGTGAGCGACGACGGTGACGGCCAGGCGGACGAGGCCCTTCCGGCCGGCTCCGCAAATTACGACTGCGACGGCGATGGTTACAAGGGGTCGGTGGAAAGCGGGGCGTCACTCTGCGGGAATGCGATCAACGATGATGGGGTTGGACCGATGAGCGACGACGGCGTCATCAATGACGGCTGCCCGGGAGGTCCGACGCAGACGGGGTCCTACTCGGAGGCGCAGTTTAACCTCGGGCTCAACGACCAGGATCCCTGCGGCACCAACGGCTGGGCAGGAGACCTTTTCATCGGAGGCGTGCCGGATAGCACGAACCGAGTCACGCTGCAGGACCTGACCAGCTTTCTGGGCGGCCCGCGACGTTTCGGCACCAGCCCGGGCCAGCCCGACTTCAGCTCGCGCTGGGACCTTCTGCCGGGCGGCGCTCCGACCTGGATCGGACTCCAGGACTTCACCGCGTTGATCGCCGCCGCCAGCAGCACCGGCTCGCCCCCAATGCTCGGCGGATTGCGGGCGTTCGGGAGTCCCTGGACCAGCGTGCCCCTGGCCGCCTTGACCACCGCCTGACGGTTGAGAGGCTTTCATCCTCGATTTCCCTTGCTATAATGCGTTCAGCGTGAGGGGGAACCGAGGGGAGCGGGGCGATTCGCCATCTCAGGTACGTCATACTCTTCGCAGTTGCGGCAGGCGCCGTTTTCCTGCCCGCTCGCGAATCGGGCGCCGACCCACCGGCGCCACCGCCTGAGCACGCGGCCCTCTACGGCGAGCTGTCGGCCAATCTGACATCTCTCGAGGCACAGGTCGACGGCGACTGGAACGGAGGCGTGGGCAACGGCCGCCTGGCAGCCGGTCTGACCGCCGCAAACGGGAACAAGTCGGTCGGTCTCCTCAGCGGCACCAACTGGACCAGAATCATCGAAATGCTCGACGCCTTCGAAGCGATGGGCGTCGGCCTGGTTAAGGTCGATATCCAGTACCCGGTGTTCACACCGGCCTTCCACACCTATCTCGCCGCCAACCCGCCGCCGCTGGTACCCGTGTACAACTTCACGGTCGATAACTTCATCGGGCATCCAAACAGCTTCTACAACAAACTCGTCGACGAGATCCGCGGGCGCGGGATGGGCCTCTGGATCGAGCACTCGACGTTGTTCGGTGAGTGGAGCAGCACGCCCCCTGCCGGGTACTTCGCCGACATGCGCTCGCTGGGCGTTCCCGCCGCCCGCGCGCGATACCTGCAAGAGCGCGCCGCGGAGATGGTGCTGATAGAGATGGAGTTGCATCCCGATTACTACTCGCTCGTCGACGAGCCAACGACCCAGAACGACAATTTCGGCTACTTCCCGGGCAATATTCCGATACTCACTCAGGACGGCTGGCGAGACCTCGTCCAGAGCGCCGCGCAGGACATCCTGGCGGCTGACCCTGCTTCGCCGACGCTGCTGGGGGCCGGCAGTGGAACCTGGGAAACGCGGGCGTACACGGAACGCTTCGCGGTGCTGCCAGAGCTAGACTTCATCGACTTCCATCAGTATCCCTTTGGGACCAACGGTGAAGACTTCGCACAAAACCTGCTGGACTGGGCTGATTACGTGCACGGCGTTGCTCCGGCGAAGAAGCTGACGCTCGGCGAGACGTGGCTTTACAAGGCGAGCGCGGCAGAGGTGACCGGCGGGCTGGACCACGACATTATCTTTGGCCGGGACACCTACAGCTTCTGGGAACCACTGGATTCGGAGTTTATCGAACTGGCGTTCAAGATCATGCACTACAAAGGGTTCGACGCCGCGATGCCCTTCTGGTCCCTGTACTACTTTGCCTACCTGACCTATGGCGATCCTGACCTCGACGGACTGTCAGGCGTCGAACTCGTTGCCGTGGCCGGACAGGAGTCGATACCGAACGTTCAGACTGTCACACTCACGGGCACCGGTCAGAAGTTCGTTGAACTGCTCTCCGCCACAGCGGACGCCGACGGCGACGGCACGCCGGACAGTCAGGACACGAGCGATTCGGACGGCGATATGATCGCCGACAACGCGGAACACTTCTGTGGCTCGGCGGCGATCAGCGCGACGTCTCGCCCGGAGCGAATCGACGGTCCGTTCGCGGCTGTAGATGACGACGGCGATCTCGCTATGAGCGAGGCGTTGCCGGCAGGCGCCGAGGGGTACGATTGCGACGGCGACGGGTTCACGGGCTCGGCCGAGGCAGGAGATCCGCTTTGCGGCAACGGTGTCAATGAGGATGGTGTCCCACCGATGAGCGATGACGGCGTTCCGGACGACGGCTGCCCGGGAGGCCCCGCACAGGCGGGTGCCTGGTCGGAGGGTCAATTCAACCTCGGGCTCGGCGACCAGGATGCCTGCGGCGGCAACGGATGGCCGCTCGAGTTTGTGACCGGTGGAATCCCCGACAGCACCAACCGGGTGACGCTCCTCGACCTCACCAGCTTCGTGGCGATTCCGAGGCACTTCAACACTAGCCCCGGTCACGCGGCTTTCGACAAGCGCTGGGACCTCCTGCCGGGGAAGGGCACCTCAACCGAATGGATCAACCTTCAGGACTTCACGGCAGTGATAGCGTCGGGCAGCAGCACCGGCAAGCCTCCAATGATGGGTGGGGTGCGAGCGTTCGGCGGGCCGGTGTGCCCGTGGCCTCCCTAGGCAGGGCCCGGCAGTGATTCGAGGAACCGCCGCTGCCCTGGCACTGACCATTGTTGTCATACTTTCCGGTGTTCCCGGAGGCGACGCACCGCGCGCATCAGCAGCGCCGTTTACCTTCCACTGTTCGCTCGACGCCTCATGCCCCGAAATCGCGATCGCGGGGGACTCCCCGGCAACGTTAGGAGGAGGCCCATCGCCGTTTCGCGGCTACGGCGATCCGAGCCTGGAGTACGACCCGACGACGGGAGCGCTCTGGATGACCTACTCGTGGCTGAACGTGCTCGTCACCAATCCCGGTCCTTCGCAATTGATCGACTTCGGCGTGGAGACTCACCTGGCCCGCAGCGATGACGGCGGGGAGTCATTTACCGTCGTAGAGGCTGTCAACCAGATGACTGCCACGACCCATCCGGACACCTCAGCGACAGGTTGGGCCAGTCACGAGGTATCGACGCTGGTGCGACAGGGCGTCAACGATTGGCAGATGCTCTGGCTGAGTTACTTTGACCCATCCGGCCCGGCGCCGTTCTTCGACCCCTATTACGAAAGAGCGCTTGGCTCTTCACCGGACTCCCTGGCGCCCCCTGCTGCCTGGGCGCGAGGATACGGTACGTCACCGTCGTGGGGCGCGCAACACAACCTCAGCGCCATTCCCCAGCTTTCGGACTGCGTGGTGTTCACGGAGCCCGCACTGTTCCGCTACGACGGCATCACTTACCTGGCAACTAACTGCACGGTGTTTTCGGGCGGCATGCGACAGGACGCGCAGGAGCGGCTTGTGCTGCTCCGCCAGGAGGCCTCAGGTTACAGCTACGTCGGCACGCTCCTCGACGGCGCGGACGCTGTGGACGCCGGGGGAACGCGAATCGAACAGGCGGATATCGCTCTCTCCAGGACTGGCGAAATCCTGCTTATCGCGACGCCCATCCAGCCCGCGACTCCGAACCACCTGGGGTGCACGGTCTTCGAGATAACGGACATCACGACCGCGCAGGTGATGCGAGACACCAATGGACAGGCCGTGCAACTCGCCAGGATCACCGGCGACGACGACATCTTGGGCCCCGGCCTGTGCACTTACGATGCGGCCAGCGAGACCGGCATCATCATGGTCCTCCACGTCTTCAACCCCAGCCCCTTCGACATGGATTTCTCGATGAGGGCGACCGGCGTCCACCCGATGGACACCGACGGCGACGGCGTTGAGAACATGCTTGACCAGGACGACGACGGAGATGGAATTGGCGACGGAATGGAGACCGGCTGCGGCTCGGACCCATTGAGTCCCGTCAGTATCACACCGGAGCGCATCGGCGGGCCGTTCGCAGGCGTAGATGACGACGGCGACACGCAGGTGGATGAGGCCTTGCCGACCGGCTCCGGCCCATTCGACTGCGATGGTGACGGCTATACCGGTTCGGCGGAAGCGAGCATCTTCTTCCCTGCTGTCACCGGGGACCAGGATGCCTGTGGGACGGACGCCTGGCCGTCCGATTTCGTGTCGGGGAGCATACCCGACAGCACCGATCGCATCACGTTGATCGACCTGACCAGCTTCATCGCGATGCCGCGTCCGTTCGGCACGAGTCCCGGAGATGCGAGCTTCACCCGCCGCTGGGACTTGTTGCCCGGCGCCGGCGTCTACCAGCAATGGATCAACCTACAAGACTTCACCGCGCTTATCACCACGGGGAGTGCGACCGGGTCGCCGCCGATGCTCGGTGGCGCACGCGCCTTTGGAGGGCCGACGTGTCCATGGTAGGAATACCCGCGCGGCTTGGGGTGGTGGCGGCACCGCTGGGCGCAACGATGATGGTGCTGGCAGCCCTGTCCGCGTGGGCAAGTGATGCACCAGAGCCGGGCGTCACGGCCTTGCCGGCCGGCGTCGGCACGGTTACGCCGAGCCCCACGGCAGCACCGGGGCCATTCACCAACCCGCTCTTCATCCCGCCCGAGCTCACCTCGCCCGACATCGCGATCGATATCGTGGAGGCCTGCGTCCCCATACTGCCCGGCCCGTGCACCAACATGTGGACGTACGGTGGTACGTTTCCCGGCCCAACGATCCGTCGGCCGACCGCCGAGACCACTCATGTGACATTCACCAATGACCTGCCGGCCGCCGCAGGAGAGATGACGGTGCACAACCACGGCAACCACTCCTCATCAGAGAACGATGGCCAGTCCCATCATTACCTGATCCCGGCGGGGCAATCGTTGATGTACACGTACGAGCACATGGAGGACGGCGGTGCCGAGCGGGGCGCGACACAGTGGTACCACGATCACCGGATGGACGTGACCGGACGCAACGTCTGGAACGGGCTGGCGGGCATGTACCTCATCGACGACCCGGCGGATCCCCAGACCCTCCCTTCCGGCGCCAACGACCTGCCTTTGATACTCACCGACAGGCAGTTCGACAGCTCGAACCAGATACCTTACACGTTCAACGAGAACGGGGTTTTCGGCGACACCATGCTCGTGAACGGGCGACCTCAGCCATTCCTCGAGGTGGGAGACGCCAAGTACCGCTTCCGCATCCTAGACGCATCGAATGCCCGCGTTTACAACCTCGTGCTGAGTAATGGGGATTCATTCGACCAGATCGGCACCGAGTCCGGGCTGTTGCCGGCTGCCATCGCGCGGGCTGACATGACGGTCGCGCCCAGCGAGCGTCTTGATGTAGTCATCGACTTCAACGGCAGGCTGGGGCAGACCTTTTATCTCCGGGACACGTTCTCCGGAATTGACCTCGTGGAGTTCAGGGTCACGCAGGACGTGACCGACGACAGCACTGTCCCAGCCACCCTGCGCCCTATCCCGGATATCGGCGAGCCGACAGTGACGAGGACGTTCAACTTCGGGCGCACCTCGGGCCACTGGACGATAAACGGCAACGTCTTCGATCCTGACCGGATCGACGCTCAACCGGTTCTGGGCACAACCGAGGAGTGGGTGTTCATCGCCGGTGGCGGGTCGTCGCACGTCTTCCACCTCCACGGCGTCGATCAGCAATGCATCAGCCGCAATTTCGGGCCCTGCCTGCCCTACGAAACGACCAAGGAGGCATGGCTGCTCTCATCGGGCGAGCGCCTGGAAGTGAAGGTCAAATTCACGGACCACACCGGGGCTTTCATGTTTCATTGCCACCTTCTCGAACACGGAGACGACGGGATGATGACTCAAATCGAAGTCGTCTCCGGCACTCCCACACCAACCCCTACGCCGTCAGCGACAGCGACTCCGACGCCGAGTCCAACGCCGTCGCCCACTCCCACTCCAACAGAGACGCCGCCGCCAACCGGCGACACCGACGGCGACGGCGTCGCCGACGCAGTCGAGGCAGCCTGCGGGAGCGATCCGCAGGGCGAGACGAGCGTCCCCGAGCGCGTGGACGGCATCTTCCAGGGGCAGGATGATGACGGCGACACGCAGATAGACGAGCCCTTACCGGGCGCCGCCGCGGGACAGGACTGCGACGGCGACGGGTACACGGGGAGCCTTGAACTCAGTATCTTTGCGCCCGTAACCGACCGCGACCAGGACCCCTGTGGCCTCGACGGCTGGCCCTCGAACCTGGTGGACGGGGACCTCGGCGCGAACCGCGCCGATATCCAGGACGTGGTCGGTTTCGTCGCGCCGTACAACCACATGGGCACCAGCCCCGGTGACGCCTACTTCGATGCGCGCTGGGACCTGGTTCCAGGGCAGGGGTTCAGCATCGGATACATCAACATCCACGACATCATGAGTCTGGTGGCGGGGGCCGGTGGTTACCCGCCGATGTTCGGCGGCGAGCGAGCATTCGGGCATGATTGTCCGTGGCCGGGATAAGCGAAATCTAACGTCCTGAGTCTTGTAATCTTGCGCGAGACGCTGTAGTTGTATGAGCAGGGTACCGTTCTGATCAAGATGAAGCGCATCGAAAAGCACGCGGCCCGCACGTCCCTCGCGGCGCTGGCGGTGTTCATCTTTGCCTTTGTCATTCTGTCTCCCAGCGCCGCCGGTGGGCAGGCTCCGCCTCCGGGCACGCTTGACTCACACCTGGGTGAGTTGCTCGACGCCGCCTCGGCAAACGATCCGGGCACTGTTGAACGGGCGGCTCAGGCGCTGGGCGTAGCCGCCGGTGACGGCGATGTCCGCGTCGTAGTCGAGGCGCGAGATGGCTTGGCGAGCGTCGCCGCCGAGAACGTGGCGGGCATTCCCGGAGCCGTAGTGGAAACGCAGTACGAAGACCTGGTGCAGGTGCGCGTCCCACCGGAGGCGCTGGACGACCTGGCTTCGGCCAGAGGTGTCGGCGAGGTCAGGGTTCCCTTGCGGGCGGTCCCGCTGGTCACCAGCCAGGGAGTTGCCCTGACGAATGCCGACGACTGGCAGGCGCAGGGGATTACCGGCGCCGGGGTGAGGGTGGCCATCCTTGACCTTGGTTTCTCCGGCTACCAGGCCAAGCTCGGGACGGAGTTGCCGGCATCGGTCACGACGATGTCGTTCCGCGCCGATGGAGACATCACCGGCGGCGGACAGCCGCACGGCGCCGGCGTCGCTGAGGTTGTGCACGACATGGCGCCCTCTGCCCAGCTGTATCTCGTGAACTTCGACACCGAGGTCGAGCTGGGCGCGGCAACCACGTGGCTGGCCGGTCAGGACATCGACATCATCAATGCTTCGTGGGGCTACTTCGCCAGCGGCCCGGGCGACGGCACCGGCATTGTGGACGGCATCGTGTCTGACTCCGTGGCAACGGGAACCTTCTGGTCAGTGGCCGCCGGGAACCACGCGCAGCGGCACTGGTCCGGCACATTCACGGACACAGACAACGACACATTCCACGAGTTCACGACCGGGGCCACCCCAGACGAGGGGAACGAAATCATCGGGCCATTCCTGGGCCTGGTTCTGGCGGGACAGACTGTGTCATCCGAGCTGAAGTGGGACGACCCGTTTGGCGCGGCCTGCCGAGACTATGAGCTTTACCTGATGCGAACTCAGACGACTCCGGAGGGCGGCGAGGTGCTGGTCACCGTGGCATCGTCCGAGAACCTCCAGCACAACGCCGGTGGCTGCGTGCCCGGCGCCGATCCGACCGAAGGCTTCACGGTAGCGGTGCCCGTCACCGATACCTACCACCTCGTGGTCAAAGAGAAATTCTCGACGGTCGACGCCTTCATCGAGCTGTTTTCCTGGGCGCACGACCTCGAATACCGCGTCACCCCCGGCACTCTCCTCCAACCGGGCGACAACGCGAGTGTCACGACGGTCGGCGCCGTTCCACAAACCGCGCCCGGAAGTATCGAGAACTTCAGCTCGCGAGGCCCGACGCGGGACGGGCGCACGAAGCCCGACATCACCGCGCCCGACGGAGTCAGCAACTCTGTCTATAGCAGTTTCTCGGGGACCTCAGCGGCATCGCCTCACGTGGCCGGGGCGGCCGCGCTCGCCAAGCAGCGCTTGCAGTGTTTGTCGTCGGCGCAGCTCGGCGCGCTCCTGGAATCGAACGTCGTCGACCTGGGCACACCCGGCAAGGACAACACCTTCGGGTCCGGGCGCCTGAGTCTCGGGACACCTCCGGCGGACACGGATGGCGACGGCAACGGGGATGCCTGCGATCCGGACGCGGACGGCGACGGGCTACTGGATTCGATTGAGACCACCTGCGGCGTTACCGGCCCGGGCGCGTCAATTCGGCCCGAGCGGACCGACGGTCCCTTCGCGGGAGTTAGCGACGACGGCGATTTGCAGATCGATGAACCCCTGCCTCCAGCTGCGCAAACTCTGGACTGCGACGGTGACGGTTTCACCGGGACGGACGAAGACTCCGTCTTCTTCCCCGCGACAGGACGCGACCAGGACGCGTGCGGGACGGATGGCTGGCCGGCGAACCCCTTCGATGCACCGCCACCGCCGCCCGAGGTTGTGAACCGGCTCGACCTCCAGGACATCATCAGCTTCCTGGGCCCGGTCCGTCATTTCGATACCAGTCCTGGGAACCCCGCCTACGATGCCCGCTGGGACCTCATGCCCGGACCGGGGGGATTCTTGAGCTACATCAACCTGCAGGACATCACGGCTCTGCTCGCAGGCCCTACCGGCCACCCGCCCATGCTCAACGAGACCCGCGCGTTCGGCCAGACCTGCCCCTGGGCGCCCTAGTTTCGCGGCACGCTGGAGAAGCCGTGAAATTTGAGCGGTGAAGCGCCATTTCACGACAGCAATCCGTTGACAGGTTGTTTCGCGGGTGATAGCATCCTCAAGTACCCAATTCGGGAACAAGTGCAACACAGGAGGCGCACACGTCAAGATGAACGGCATTTTCGGCACCCTGGTCCGCCGTCGCCCGCGTACCGCGGTCAATGGTGGATTCGTCGTGGGTGGGACGAGTGCGCCCGTCGTGGAGGATCACGGCTGATTTAGTCCAGTAAGGCGTGCAAGTCCTCCACCCACTACGGGCGACCGTCGTAGTGGGTTTTTTGTTGCCCTTGAGGGGCCGGAAAGAGGCAAGAAAATGAACCGGGCCGAACGAAGACAACAGCAGAGGAAAGGGAACCAGCCGCAGCCGGACGTGAAAGCCCGGCCGGGCCAGAAGCCTTCGGGAAGCGGCGGCCGCCAGGGACGAGTGGAACGGGGACTGGTCCGCCACGTCTCGCAGCAGAAGGGCTGGGGGTCGTGAACGAGGCGCTAAGTACTGACAACTCGGTGTCACAGCCGAACGGTAGTTTGAACAGGCAGGAAAGAGGGGACATGAACGCCATACCACTAACCGCATACGACGTACAGAAATCCTTCGGCGGCGAGTTCGACGCGCGCAGCCTGCTGCCGTGGCGGCGCTCGCCGAACGGCAAGCACAGCCCTGTGCAGGTGCTGCACGACGTGTCGTTCGAGATCGAGCGCGGCGAGATCTTCGGCCTGATCGGCGCCAACGGCTCCGGCAAGTCGACGATGATCCGCATCCTCAGCACGCTGCTCCTGGCGGACGGCGGCACGGTGCGCATCTTCGGGCTGGACGTGGTCAAGCGAGCACGCAAAGGTGCGGGCGCTGATCAACCGCGTGTCGGCCGACCCCTCGTTCTTCCGCAACATGTCGACGATGGAGAACCTGCTGTTCTTCGGGCGCGTCTACGGACTGAGCCCGGCGGAGATCAAGACGACAGGTGCCCGGTGATCCTCGAGCCGTCTCGGCTTCGAGCCGTACAAGGCGAGCGAGCCGATGATCCACCTCTCGCGCGGCCAGCAGCAGAAGATCGCGGTCGCGCGGTCGTTCCTGACCTCGCCGGTGCTGATGCTGCTGGACGAGCCGACGACGGGCCTCGACCCGCGCTCCAAGCGCGACGTCCAGGCGTTCATCCGCGACGTCCGCGCCGAGCACGACGCGACGATCCTGCTGACGACGCACGACATGGAGGAGGCGGAGCTCCTCTGCGACCGCATCTCCTTTATCGCGGGCGGGCGGATCGTGGCGGAGGGCACGTCGCTGGAGCTGCGGCAGCGCGTAGCGGACGGCCGCCCGCTGGAGGAGATCAACATGGAAGACGTCTTCATGGCGTTGACCGGCAAGAGACATCGACGAGGACGAGAGTATTGGAGGAGGTGATGACCTGATGGCCAGCATAACAAATCGAATCGCAGCTCGCGCGAACGCGCGGGCCGGTGAACCTGACCTGGGCGTTCGTGGAGCGGCAGACCAACCTCTGGAAGCGCTACTGGGCGTGGGAGCTCGTGTGGCTGGTCTACGGCGTGGTCAACACGCTGGCGATCACGTTCATCGCCAAGGAGGCCGAGCAGGCCGGGCTCGTCGACGCCAAGACAGGCGAACGACCTCGTGCTGTTCCTGCTGCTGGGCACGCTCGTCTGGGCGTACCTCTCGGCGGTGCTCGACGACATCAGCCTCGTCGATCACCTGGGAGCGCTGGGAAGGCACGATCGAGCATACGCTGATGGCGCCGGTGCCGCGCTGGCGCTGCACCTGATCGGCATGTCGGTCTTCGGCGTGCTGCACGCGATCGTGCGGACGCTGCTGATCTTCGCGATCGCGCTACCGTTCTTCACGGTGGACTCTGAGCCAGGCGGACTGGCTCGCCGCGGCGGCGGTGCTCGCTGTCGGCAGCGTAAGCATCGCCGGTCTGGGCATCCTCGCCGGCGTGCTGCCGCTGCTCTACCCGGAGCGCGGCACCCAGATGTCGTTCATGTTCCAGGCGGTCGTCCTGCTGGTCTCCGGCGTCTACTACAGCGTCGACGTGCTGCCGGCGTGGCTGCAGGTGTTTTCGTACATCTCACCGGCCACCTACCTGCTGGACGGCATCCGCGGCGCCATCATCGACGGCGAGGGGCTGACGGGCGTCTGGGACGAGCTCCTGATCCTGGCGGTCTTTGGAGTGATCCTAGTGCCGGGTTGCAATAGGTGTATTTGCGATAGCGGAGAAGTACGCAAAGAAGACCGGACAACTGAAGCGACAGGGATAAAGCAAGGCCAGGCAAGACGCAAAGGGCCGCGGGCAGCACCGCGGCGAGACAATGATCGGCACATACAAAACAGAAAACGAATACGGCAAGGGTGTCGTCAAGTCCTGGGCTTCGATCATCGACGACCGGCCACCCGGAAGCAGGCCGAGACGCATCAGCCGCGTGCCCGTCCTCGACGGCTACCTGGCGCTGATGCCCGACGCCCACTACGGCTTCGGGCCGCCCGTCGGCAGCGCGCTCAAGACGAAGCGTGCCGTGATGCCCTACGCCGTCGGTGTCGACATCGGCTGCGGCATGATCGCCGTCGAGACGGACCTCCAGCGCGACGAGTTCGTCGGGCACGAGGGCAACATCCTCGGCCACATCCGCGAGCTGATCCCATCCGGCGTCGGCGACGGCCACAAGCGCCCGCTCACGCAGGCGACGCAGTTCATCGACGACAACGGCTACCCGGCCGGCATCGACGAGACGCGCGCTGGCCGAGCGCGGCGATAGCCTGCGCGAGAAGGCGCGGATCCAGTTCGGCACGCTCGGCGCCGGCAACCACTTCGTCGAGGTCTGCGATGACGCGCAAGGCCGCGTGTGGCTCTGCTGCACTCGGGCTCGCGCGGCATCGGCAACCTGCTGGCGACGGCGCACGTCCGCGTGGCGCAGGACTCACTGCAAGGCCGAGGGCATCGCCCTGGAGGACCGCGACTTCGCCTAGCTCCCGGCGGAGACAGTCGAGGCCGAGGGGTACCTCGAGGACATGCTCTGGTCGCAGCGTTACGCCTACGCGCAGCGCGAGGCGATGATGGACTCCTGATGGAGGCGGTCTCTCGCGAGGTCGGCTCGGACTGGCAGGAGGTGCAGCGCATCAACTGCCATCACAACTACGCCGAGCAGCTTCGATGATGGCGGCTGGATCACCCGCAAGGGCGCGATCGACGCCTGCGAGGGCAAGATGGGCATCATCCCCGGCAGCATGGGCGCGGCGACGTACATCGTGCGCGGCCGCGGCAACGCGGAGGCGTACAACACCAGCCCGCACGGAGCGGGCCGCGTCATGGGCCGCAAGCAGGCGCACAAGACGCTGAGCACGGACGAGTTCCGCAGGCAGATGGCCGGCAAGACCTGGCTGGACCGCGACGCGAAGAAGCTGCTGGACGAGGCGCCGTCGGCCTACAAGCCGATCGAGCAGGTGATCGAGGACTCGGAGGACCTGATCGAGCCGGTGACGGTGCTGCGCCAGTTCATCAACTACAAGGGGTTGTAACGGCTACCGGCAGGTCGCGCCTTCGGCCTCTGATCAAACGACGAACACAACACAAGGAGAAGACATTGCTGTACGAACTCTATACATGGGAGAAGCTGCGTGAGCTTGAACGCGAGTGCCGGGCGCTGTTGCCCGGAAGGACCGCGGTGGCCGGCGACACCACGTTGCCGGCGCGACTGGCGCGAGCCGTTGGTGGACTGCTGAGGCGGCTCGGCGTCGAGCTCGAGAGTTGGGGCGATCCCGCCCCGGCTGACCCGGAGTGCTGCGAGGCCTGCGGCTAGGCAACTCTCCCCACAAGAAAACAGGGGCGTCCGTCATGGACGCCCCTGTTGATTTGAGGTTAGTTGGTCGCCGCCCGGCTACTCCCTGTCGATGTTTTCGACAGGCACCGGCTCCGGCCCCACCCTCTTGGCCGATCCCACAAACAGAACGGTCCCCGCGGCGATAGCGGCCGCACCCACCACCAGGACCAGGCTCGATACCATCTCTCGGAACTCCCCTCACTGCGCCTCTCAGGCCATCACCCTCCATTCTCGGTGGCGCCGGTGAACACGCCGGTGAACCGACCCCCGGTCACGGTCAAGATCCGGTAAAGCGCGACGCCAGCTAGCCCTATCCGGGGGCCGGGTCTAGACTGGCGCCATGGACTACGAAACGCTAAAAGTGCAACGCGACGGTGATGTGATGACCGTCCGCATGAACCGTCCCGAGAAACGGAACGCCATCAACCGCCAGATGCACCTTGAACTGCAGGAAGTCTGCCGCCGGCTTGGCGATGACTTCGAAACGCGCGTGGTCATTCTGGCAGGCGAAGGCGGCGGTTTCTCCTCCGGTGCCGACACCAGCGAGTGGCGCGAGGCGGGCTCAACAAACGACCTCGAGGTGCGTCACACCTCCGGTATCGGCTCACGCACCTCCGCCGCCGATCGAGAACCTCGATCAGATCACACTCGCCGCGGTTCACGGCTTTGCCGTCGGCGGAGCAGTCGTCCTCGACCTCCTGCTGCGACCTGCGGGTGGCCTCCGAGTCGGCCTGGTTCTCGATTCCAGAGGTCGAGCTCGGTCTGCCGCTGGGCTGGAACGCCCTACCCCGGCTGGCGCGCGAGATCGGCCACGCGCGGGCGCTGGAGCTAACGATTACCTGCGACCGTTTTAGCGCCAGGCAGGCCTATGAGTACGGCCTCGTCACCCACATGGCGCCCGACGGCGAGCACGAGAAGGTGGCCGGGGAGCTTGCGGCGAAGATCGTAGAGCGTCCCGCTCTCCCTGTGGCACTCACGAAAGCGACGATGAAGTCGCTGAAGCGGGGCTCAGAGATGGGGGACGCAGTCTACAGCGACGCGGATCTGCTGCTCTACAGTCGCCTGATGGCCCAGCGTCGCGCTCGTCTCGAGAAGGAAGGGCGGGGCTAAGCCTCTCCAATCTCAGCCGACAGTACGCACGATGGCTGCGGTCAGATCAACGGTGACGGTAAAATTTCATTCACTTTCTCTGTAACGGAGTGTTCACCTGCCCGTCTAAACTTGCGACGCGAGGTTCTATAGTGCACACCTCGCGCACCGGGGTAAGATGGCTGAACGCACCGCCCGAAGAGGGGGTCATTTACCCTTGGAGGTCCCCTATCCCTCCAAGGTAGAGTTGCCTGTCCGCCGGCCGGCGATAGTCCGCAGGGAGCGGTTGGTGGACAGGATGAACGCCGCTCTGGCGAACCGTATCACGCTGGTCAGCGCACCCGCCGGGTACGGCAAGACCACCCTTCTTCTCGACTTCGCGCAGTCCTGCAACGCACCTGTCGCCTGGTACTCACTTGACGAGCGCGACGCGGACCTGCAGCTGTTCCTGCGCTACTTCGCCGTGGCCGGCGAAAATATCCTGCCTGGTTTCTCGGCCGATATCGCCGAGGCCTGTGGCGGCGCAAGGCCGATCTCGGCGGAGCGTGCCACCGACCTGATGATCTCGGCGAGCCAGCTGGCCAACGGCCCCGCGGTCTTCATCTTCGACGATTTCCATTACCTGGATGACGGGCCGGACGACCTGCGCCAGGCCGTCGACGGATGGCTCTCGCGGCTTTCGCCGAACGTCCATGTTGTGCTCTCGGGCCGCACGCACACAGAGCTCAGCGTCCTGCCGCTGATGTCGGTCCGCCAGGAGGTCGAAACAATCGCCGCCGGAGACTTCGCCTTCACCTGCGAGGAAGTCGTGCACCTGTTCCGCGACGTCCTGGGCAAAGAAGTTGCCCTGGACGACGCCCAACACCTGGCCGACATCTCCGAGGGCTGGGCCGCAGCGCTCGTGCTCATGGCCGATAAGGTAGAAGCCAGCCGTACGGCGATCTCCCTCGAGAGCCTGCGCGACTCCGACACCCTCTTCCGCTACATGACCCTCGAGCAGTTCGACCCACTTCCTGAAGACCTCCGTGAGTTCCTCTCCGGCAGTGCCGTACTGCGCTCCCTGGACGAGAACAAGGTGAACGCCCTCCTCGACATCACAAACACGACGGAGCGGCTCAACATGCTCGAGCGCCGGAACCTCTTCGTGATGCGCGACACAGGGGCGCCGGGCGGGCACCGCTATCACCACCTGTACCGCGCGTTCCTCGTGAGCAAGCTGCGGACGCAGGACCCCGGGCGCTTCGAGCAGCTAAACATGAAGGCCGCCGAGCAGATGGAGCAGGCCGAGAACCTGGAGGAGGCCGTATACCACTACATCCAGGTCGCCGCCTGGGACCGCATCGTTCAGATCGCCGAGAGAGTGGGCTGGCGCATGTTCGAGGAGGGCCGCTGGGATACTCTCGCCGATTGGCTGGAGGCGGTCCCGGCCGACGAACTGCAGGCGCAGCCACGGCTGATCCTCTGGCAGGCCCGGATCCTCCACCATCTGAACCAGGTGGACCGCGCCCAGGCACTTCTTGCGCAGGCGATCGCTTCCTTCGAGGCGAAGGAGGACTGGACGGCGCTGGCGGAGGCTCTGATCCCGATGGGAATGTGCCTTCGCGTCAAGGGCGAGCACGAAGAGTCCCGCCGCCTCTTCACTCGCGCCCGGGACCTGCTGGAAGAGCACAACGGGCCGGTCTCGACGCTTACAGAGGCCCGCAAGGAGCTGGGGATCGCGCTGGGACTCTGCGGCGAGATAGCGCAGTCCATCGAGGAACTGACGGCCGTCCTTGCGATGTACGAATCGTTGGGCGACACGTACAACATCGCCCACACCAGCGACCAGCTGGGCGTGACGCTGGGGCTGGCGGGCCGTCTCGCCGAGAGCGCGACGGCCCTTGAGCGCGCGCGTCAGCGCTGGATGAAGCTCGGCAACGATCATCGGCTCGTCGAGACGCTGATAAACCTCGGCCAGACCTATTACCTCCAGGGCGACTACGAAAACGCCGAGTCGGTCGAGCGACAGGGGCTCGAAAAGTCGGCCGCGCTGGGCAGCACGAGGCCGGAGACATACCTCCTCGCGTCTCTCGGCGACATCAAGCGGCAGACCGGCGAGTATGCCGCTGCCCTCGAGCTGTACAACTCCTGCCTTGAACAGGCCTGGACACTCGACGACGCCTACATCCGCATCTACACCACCGACGCAATCGCCGGCACTTACCAGCTCATGGGCGACCTCCAGAACGGAGAGTCCTGGTCCAAACGGGCGATCTCGGAGGCCGAGAAGCGCGGCGGCGCGCTCGAAATGGGACTCTGCCTGATTACCGCCGGACTCCTGAGGCGGCAGCAGGGGGAGCTGAAGGACGCCGTTGAAAGCCTCGAGGAGGCGATCAAGCACCTCAAGACCTGCGACGCCCGCCGCGAGCTGGCCCGCGCCCACTTCCACCTCGCCGGCGCTCACTTCTCGTTGAAGCGAAAGCGCCTGGCGCTCGACGGCCTGGAGGCAGCGGCGAAATACGTCCAGGAGCTGGGTTACGACCACTTTCTGCTCGTCGAGGCCGCCCGCAACCCGCTGCTGATCCAGTACGCGGCCGCGAACAAGCTGGCGGACGGCTACTACGCGCGCATGCTCAAACTGATCAAGGGCGCCTCGGCGACGGCGCCGGCACAAGTCGCATCGGCCGACGGACGGACCCGCCGAAGAGCCAGTCGACGCGAGCGGCACGCTCGTCTACGGCTTCGGCCGGCCCCGCGTCGAGGTGGGCGGCCACGAGGTCACCGATCTCGAGTGGCGGGCGGAGAAGAG
Organism: uncultured Chloroflexia bacterium; assembly: GCA_963717065.1. GTDB lineage: Bacteria > Chloroflexota > Dehalococcoidia > SM23-28-2 > RBG-16-64-32 > CAVQVC01. The sequence goes on from CAVQVC010000001.1 coordinate 1,638,090, forward strand.
CAAGGAGATGTTCTTCTTCTTCCTCAGCAACCGCAGACCGCTTGCGCAAAGACGAGATCGTCACCGCGCTCTGGCCCGACCTGCCCGAGGACAAGACGACCAGCGCCTTCCACTCCAACATGTACCGCCTGCGCAAGGCTCTCTACCAGGACGTCATCGCCAAGGACTCCGGGCGCTACATCCTGGACCCGCGCGGCAGCTTCTTCTTCGACGTCGCTGAGTTCCAGGCGGCGCTCCAGAAGGCCGACGCGCAGCCGAAGGGAAGCCCGGAGGCCATCACTTACATGGAGAAGGCCCTGAGCCTCTACAAGGGGCCGTTCGCGCCCGACTTCTACTCGGAGTGGGTGGAGACGCTGCGCTGGCAGCTGGAGGAGCAGTTCACCGGGCTCCTGTCGCACCCTCGCGTCGTCCTACAGCGCCCAGGGCGAGTTCAAGAAGAGCGCCGACCTCTCCCAGCGCATCATCGAGATGGACGAGTTCAACGAGGCCGCCTGGTACCGCCTGATGAGCAACTACATCCACTCCGGCCAGACCGAGGCCGCCAAGTACTGCTACAACCGCTACGTCCAGGTCATCTCGAAGGACCTCGACGGCGACGACGAAGTCCAGGACTTCGACTCGCTGGCCCGCGAGATCGCCCGCAACAAGCCCGGCGCGTAGCCGAGCCTACCGCACAGTTCGCTGGGCTTCAGCCTCCGAAGACCGCCTGCTCCGATTTCCGATTCCCCTTCGCGCCTCCCCCCCTCGCCACGGCGAGAATTTATGGCGAGAAACCGGCGAGTGCCCTCTGCGACACTGTGCACAGAGAGGAGAACGGATATGAGGTTTCACATGAGCACGATGCGATTGAGCTCGATCGTAACTATGGCTGCGGTAGTGCTGGCGGCGGTCGCCGGCGGCAGCCCGCTCTTCAGCTAAACCCCTATATCCCGGACCCGATCCTCAGTCGCGGCGAGACTCGCCAGGTTTCTGGCGAGAAACCGGCGAGACGTGTCTGAGACACTGAGCGCAGAGAGGAGAACGACCATGAAGATGAACACGATGAAGCTGAACTGGATCGTTACCGCCCTGGCGCTCGCGCTGGCCACAGTCGCCGCTCAGAGTCCTCTCTTCTAGGGAATCCGAATACTGTTGATGCGTCCCGCCGCATTGGCAATCGCCGCAGCTCTGCTCCTCGCTGCTACAGCCGGGCAGAACGCCCTGCTGCGGTCTACCGAAGCAATTGACTCACCCCCGGCCATCACCGGGTGCGCAAACGAAAGCGCGGCTGTCCAGGGAGCCTGCTCCCCGGTCTCCCTGGACGGCTCACCCGGCTCCATCCTCTCACACACCGTCCTTGCCGGCGCCTGTCCCGGCGCCGATCTTCACATCGTGAAGTACACCCTCTCTGGCCCGGACGGGAGCGGCCCCGCAGTCGCTAAATGGTGCGGATGAGCTAGCATCAGGAAATCTGATGATTTACGGGGCGCCCACGCGGGTTGCCCCGTATTTGTTTACGATAACCGGCTAAGCTGCCATAAAGTCGTATGATTTTTCGAATTTTCTATCGAAACCCCTTGACATCCTAATACCATTAGGATACCTATGGATTACCTAGTATTTAGGTAATCAGTAGGAAGGGGGGTTCGCATGAAAGCCCGACTACTCTCTCTTCTCATCGTCGGTGCCGTGGTGGTGGCGGCGGTAGCGCCGTACATCCGGTAGCCTACTGGGCAAGATAGGCTCTCGTCCATAAAGACCAGCGCCAATAAGCGCCTCTACTTCCCGAAGGTATCCATTCGGTATGGAGTGGTGGCGCTTCTTGCATTGTTGCTCCAGGTCATCGCCATCAAGGCCCCCCTCGGCGGCAACGACGATGCCCGCATCGTCCTGATGGTGATTTCCTACGTCCTGCTGCTCGAATTCGTCCTCTTCAACATCGCGCGGCCGGGCATCGCCGTCATCGGGATCGGCCTCATGTTGAACTTCCTGGCCATCGCCGCGAACGAAGGGATGATGCCGATCACTCCGGAGACGATGCTCCGCACAGGCGCTGTCCCCGAAGATGCCGTTGTCGGCGAATGGCTCCCGGGGTCCAAGGACGTATTGATGGAACGCAACGACGTTCGGATTTATTTCCTTACCGACCGGCTGGTATGGGACCCCATCTCGGGCCTGGTCCGCGCCTTCAGCGTTGGCGACGTGATCATCGTGGCCGGTGTGGCAATCACCATGGTGGAGCTGTTCACGCCTCGCTTCCGGCGCCTGCCGGAAGGGTCCGCCAACGGAGCGGCGGCCTGAGAGCGGCGAGTCCGTCGCCGCAAAATCTGCGTATATCGGGGTATAGCCGTAACGCAGCGGTGGGAAGCCTGTCTATTAGTCAGGTGAACAACACGTTTGAGAAGCGTGAAAAACTTGCGGCTACTGGTCAGTTGCCGCCCTCCAATCCCTGCTGTATCTTTAATCCACGGAGCTATAGGCATATATTGTGCGCGACATAGAGCACACGAGAGTAACGTCCATGAGGGGCCCGAGCTCGAAAGGAGACACCGTATGAGCTTGTCCAAACAATGGCGATTTCTGCTGCTAACAGCAGTGGCGTTCGCCTCGCTCGCCGTATTCGGCGCTTGCAACGACGATGACGACGACAGTGGAGGCGGCGACGGATCGCCATCTGCCGCCGCCGGCGAGCGCATCCCGGGCGGGACAGTCCGCGTCCAGCAGGTCGAGCCTCAGGCTCTCGACCCCCACTTCTCCAGCTTCGGCCAGGACATTTCCGTGCAACGCATGGTCTGGCGCGGTCTCTACAGCCTGAACAAGGAGAACGAGCCCGTGCCGTCGATGGCGGCGAGCGACCCTGTGGTTTCTGAGGACGGCAAGACCGTCACGGTCACGCTGCGAGACGGCCTCGTCTGGTCGGACGGAGACGACCTCACGGCCGACGACTTCGTGCTCGGCATCCAGCGGACCTGTGACCCCGTGAACGCAGGCGAATACACTTCGACAATCTTCAATATCGCCGGCTGCCCGGAACTGTACAACGTCTTTGCCGGGCCCGACGGGGACCCCGGGACGGGCGACGACCTGCCCGCGGACACTGACCTGACCCCTTACAGGGAGGCCCTCGGAGTAAAGGCTGTCGACGACACAACCGTTGAGTTCAAGCTGACTGAGCCGGGTCCCACATTCCAGACGATCCTTTCGCTCTGGATGACGTTCCCCATGCCGGTCCACCTGTTCCCCGACCCCAGTCAGACATTCCCGGCAAACACCGACGTACCGGACGCCCTGGTCTACAACGGCCCGTACATCATGACCTCCTACACCGCCGGTCAGGGCGGCGGCGCCACCCTGGTGCCGAACCCGAACTGGAAGGAAGAGTACAGCCCGGTGGGCGCGGCGCCCACACTCGACGAGGTTCAACTCGTCTGGCTGGACGACTTCGCAAAGTCCCAGGAAGCGTACGAGAACGACGAGCTGGAGATGAGCACCGTGGACCTCACGAGGCTCGACGAAACGGTAGCCCAGTACGAACCAACCGGCGAGTACTACAAGCACGTTAAGGCAAGCACTCGCGGCCTCCAGATGAACGAAGATAATCCGCCTTTGGACAACCTTGACGTACGAATGGGGATCGGTAAGGCAATCGACTGGCAGAAGATGATTGACAACTGTTACAGCGGCGGCCACGCCTACACGACGACCTGGATCCCTCAGGATGTTCCCGGTGGTCAGGCCCCCGACTGGAGAGCCGACGAATACGCGTTTGACGTGGATGCCGCGAAGGCACTCGTCGAAGGCGTGGACGGCATGGACAGGGAGTTCGTGCTGATCGTCCGCCAGGGTACTGAATCAGAATGCCAGGGCGCCTTCATCCAGGAGGCCTTGCGGGCGAACCTCGGTATGAACATCAAGCTGGAGGCGCTCGAGGGCCCCGTGCGCTCCGCGCGCTTCCGCGAAGAGTCGTTTGATCTCTTCCCGGGTGGTTGGAACCAGGACTACCCCGATCCTGAGAACTGGATCGTCGGCCTGTACGACACCGACGGGGCCCTGAATCACTACAACTGCAGCCGTCCCGAGATCGACCAACTCATCAAAGACAACCAGTTCAACCTGAATGAAGAAGAGCGTATCGCCGCCTACGAGAGGATCAACGAGATCATCGTGGACGAGGCGTGTGGCATTTTCGTCTACTACCACGAAGCAGACCACTACCTCGTGAAGCCAAACGTGACGGGCATGCTGGAATACACCACAGTCCAGAACGCTTACATCCCGGGTGACTGGGCCATCGAAGCCTGGGGCGTGACCCAGTAGCCAGAGAAGCAACTCCAAATGGACGAGCATCGGGGGCCCGATTGAGGCCCCCGGTGCCCTTCTCCGAGGTTGGTATAATGGCCGCACGATGCTCGCCTATGTAATCCGCCGTGTCCTCTGGACCATCCCGGTACTGTGGGCGATCGTCACCATCACCTTCTTCCTGATGCATTCCGTACCCGGTGGGCCATTCGACCGCGACCGGGAGCTTCCGCCGTCGGTGCGCGCGAACCTGGAGCGTAAGTACGGTCTCGATCAACCGTTGTTCGAGCAATACACAACATACCTGCGGAACCTGCTCCAGGGAGACCTCGGCGTATCCATGAAGGACCAGCGCCCGGTAACCACGATCATCCGGCAGGGAATTCAACCGACGCTGGAACTCGGCCTCTCGGCCTTCCTGTTCGCGACTTTGTTCGGCTTCAGCATGGGACTGATCGCGTCGCTCAACCATAATCGTCCGGGCGACTATGCGGGGGTCTTCCTGGCTACTGCGGGGAGCGCTATGCCCAGCTTCGTGCTCGCCACGTTCCTGGTCATCATTTTCTCCGTGGAGCTGGGGTGGACGGACGTCCTCGGCTGGGAGTTGTTCAACCCGCGCAAGATGATCCTGCCGGTAATCGCGCTCGGTATGCTGCCGGCGGCCTACATTGCCCGGATAACCCGGGCCAGCATGCTGGAGGTGCTCAACCAGGACTACATTCGAACCGCCCGCTCGAAGGGACTGGCCGAATTCGCGGTTGTCCTGCGCCACGCTGTGCGCAACGCCCTTGTGCCAATCCTCACCGTGCTCGGTCCGATCTTCGCGGTCCTCGTTACGGGGTCTTTCATCATCGAGACGTCATTTGCAATCCCAGGAGTCGGTCGGTACTTCGTGACTTCGATCAGCTCCCGCGACTACGGGGTCATAATGGGAACGACTATCTTCTTCGCCACCGTGGTCGTCCTTGCAAACCTGATAGTCGATTTGCTGTACGCCGTGGTCGATCCGCGGATCAGGTACCGGTAAGCGAGCAATGGCACGCGTTGAGGCGATACCGGCGCTCGAGGAAGCCGTCGCAAGGGGATCCCGTCAGCGTGGGCTCTGGTCTGATGCATTCCACCGGTTAACCCGGAATCGCCTGGCGATGATAGGATTGATCATTCTCGGGGCGATAATCGTGTTTGTAATTCTTGGTAACTACGTGCCGGCGATTCAACGCTATGACCCACGAGTCCAGGAATTCGAGAGCCTGCAGGATCCCAGCCGCGACCACTTCTTCGGGACCGATCAACTCGGACGCGACAGCTGGTCCCGGGTCCTCCAGGGTGCGTGGGTCTCCTTGCGGGTCGCTTTCGGAGCGCAGCTCATCGTCCTCACCATTGGGCTGACAATTGGAGGGATAGCTGCGTTTGGCGGGCGGAGCATAGACAACGTAATGATGCGGATCACGGACATCGCTTACGCCTTTCCAGACCTTCTCTTCATCATCCTCCTTCGTTCCGCCTTGGAGGGTCAGAACATACCACTTCTGGGTGATCCAATCATCCAGATGACCGTGGCCATATCCTTTGTCGCATGGGTGACAGTGGCGCGCCTCATCCGGGGGCAAATGCTATCACTCAAGGAGCGGGACTTCGTACTCGCCGCCCGTGCAATCGGCGCGCCGCAATGGCGCATTGTCTTCAACCACATGCTACCCAACACGCTGGGGCCGGTGATCGTTGCGATCGTATTCGGAATCCCGCTCGCCATCTTCGCGGAAGCCGCGCTCGGATTCATCGGATTGAGCGTGCCGCAGCCGACAGCCAGTCTGGGGAGGCTCGTGGCTGATGGTAACCGGTACATACATACTCAGTTCTGGCTGGTCCTCATTCCCGCCTCGGTTATTGCTGTGCTGATGCTGTGCTGCACCTTCGTCGGTGACGGCCTGCGGGACGCGCTCGACCCGCGCAGCAAGTAACGTATCAACCGCCGGCAGGCCCACCGCCCAGTCCCGGCTCGGTCATCTTCTCCGGGTCCAGCAGGTCGTCCAGTTCGCTGTCCGACAACTCCGTCTTCTCCCGCGCCACCTCGCGGATCGTGCGGCCCATCTTCGCCGCCTCCTTGGCGATCGCGGCGGCCTCGTCGTAGCCAACGGCGGGCGCCAGCGCCGTCGCCAGCATGAGCCCGCGCTCGACCATCGCCGGGCCATGCTCCGTGGCCTTCAAGCCCTTCACACACTTCTCGGAGAAGTTCGCTGCCGAAGCCGCCAGTAGCTCGATCTCCTGCAGCAGGTTGTGCCCGGCGACGGGCATGGCCAGGTTGATCTCGAAGTAGCTGTCCTGTGCGGCATGGCAGATTGCGGCGTCGTTCCCCATCACCTGCGCACAGACCTGCAGCAAGGACTCGGCGATCACCGGGTTCACCTTGCCGGGCATGATCGAGCTCCCGGGCTGCACCTCGGGAAGCGCCAGTTCCCCGATCCCGGCGCGTGGCCCGGAGCCCAGCCAGCGGATATCGTTGGCGATCTTGTGAAGGCTCACCGCCACCGTGCGCAGACAGCCGCTGGCCTGGAGAACGCCGTCCAGCGAGTTCTGCGCCTGAAAGTGGTTCTCGGTCTCGCGCACCGTGACGCCCAGCTCCTTCGAGAGTACCGCGCAGACGCGCGAGGCGAACTCCGGGTGCGTGTTGACCCCGGTGCCCACCGCCGTGCCCCCCAGAGCGACCTCCGAAAGCTCCTCCTGGGCCTGCCGCAGACGGCGGACGCCGCGCTCCACCTGCCCCGCGTAGCCGCGGAACTCCTGGCCCAGCCGGACCGGCGTTGCGTCCTGGAGGTGGGTGCGTCCGGTCTTGATAACCCCCCAGAACTCGCGCGATTTCCCATCGAGGGCGCCGCGCAGGCCTTCCAGCGCCGGCAGCAATTGCCGCTCAATCTCGGTGAGCGCCGACAGGTGTATCGCAGTCGGGATTACATCGTTGGACGACTGGCCGAGGTTGACGTGATCGTTGGGGTGAACGCGCTTCGATCCTCGCTCTCCGCCGAGGATCTCGCTCGCTCGGTTCGCGATCACTTCGTTCGCGTTCATGTTCGTCGATGTGCCGGAGCCCGTCTGGAAGATGTCGAGCACGAACTCATCGTCCAGCTTGCCGTCCGCAACCTCCCGCGCCGCGCTCTCTACGGCCCCGGCGATCTCGGCGTCCAGAAGCCCGAGCTCGGCGTTGACGCGCGCAGCGGCCATCTTGATCAGGCCCAGCGCACGGATGAACGGTCGATTGAAGCGGGCACCGCTGATCGGAAAGTTCAGGAACGCGCGCTGCGTTGACGCCCCGTAGTAGGCGTCGGCGGGAACGTCCATCTCCCCCATCGTATCGCGTTCCTTGCGGGTCGGGCCTTCGGCCATCTGATCGGCTCCTTCGTAGTGCGGCTCACGTCATGGTATAACCGATGCAGAGTACGGGAAACGCAACGGTGGCCTTCCCGACGTAGTCTTTCAGTGAGATGAGACGCAGCCCGAACCAGAGACCCCCCAGGGAACGCCGGCCACCCGTGGGCCGTCCACGCCGGCCGGACGCGACGCCCGTAGTCCTGTTTGCCGCCGCCGCTGTTGCGGTCGTGACGGCGGTCGTGGCCTGGGGCGTGATTTCGGGCATCAGCATCGACCTGGACTTCGACAGCTTCCGGTCATCCGCCGAGGACGATTCGCAAAACGAGGTGCGTTCTACATCCAACGCGTGCGCCCAACCGCCAGCCCCAGCCCCACGCCGGGCCTGCCCGCCGTTGCCGGCTCCCCTTTCTCGCTAACGAGGCTCGAGCAGGCGTGGCAGGCCAAAGGCATGACGCTGTTCTCAGAAGGTGGCGCCGCCGGCTTCAGCGGAACAGCGGTCACTCCAAACGCCGTCCGCGCGCAGAAAGGCGCCGAGTCAGCGAAGTTGGCGGTGCTCGTCTACCCCAACTCCGGCGTCGTGAAGAACGACTGGAAGCTCTCATCCGGCGCCGCCCCCGCCCCGCAGGACGGCCGCAGCGTCGCCGCCCACGAATCGATCTGGTGGAACCAGAACGTGGTTATAGTCTTCATCTCGGGCTCTGAGGCAGTCGCCAACGAAGCCAAGGCGGCATTCCTGGGCCTTTAGCTACAAACGCTGGCAAGTGCGGTTCCGATAAGACGAAGCGAGGCAGCCCATCTGCGTCAGGCAGGGTACTTGCTCCGCAACCTCTCGGTGAAGTCCACGAAATCCTCGTAACTCTGGTAGCAGAGGCAAAGAGGTCCTCGCGGAACGCCGCCCGCAGCCCTCCTCGTCAGGCCATAACCCTCGTCTACCCTCTTCGCCTTGTCCTGGTTCACCGCCTCGTCCGGAAGCCCCGACATTACCTGGAAGTTCAAGAACCTCTGCGCTGGCCGCGCCACGTTCTGGTGAGTTACTCCAATCAGGCATTTCGGGCTCAAACGTTGCTCATTCAAGAAATCGGCGAGCTGCACGGCACCCTGCTTGAAGGCTCCCAGCACGGCCCTCGGCTCTCCTGTCACCGAATCCGGAACGTGAACCTCGAGATACAGATCACCCTTCGACAACCCAAGACCATCTCGTACCCGCTCATTGAGACAATCGCCGCGTCTCATTACGACTGAGTAGGCACCAAACCGTGTTTCCCCTTCCAGGTGCGGTGCGTCAGAGTGTTGCGGCTCGCCGTGCGGCATGGTTATGCGCCCCTTCTACGAGGGAAGCCCTTGCGTTCACGGTTACAAGTTAGCCCAGGCTGAGTCCGCGTGGCATGAAGCGAACGCATCATTCTTGCATCATTCTTCGATGCGGATTGACGGACGAAACCGTCGCTACGAGGGGTTGGCCAGCGCCCAGACGCGGTACTCAACCCCGCCGGCCACGACGCGGCCGCGACCGACCGCCACCACCTGGTTCAGCCACGCGTAGTTCTCCGCGCCCGTCTGGAACATCGGGTTCGTGTAGAAGTAGTAGTCACGCAGCGGCGGGTCCTGTCCCGTAGCCGCCGCCACAATCGTCTCCGCCTTGCCGTGGATCAGGCCGCCATACGTCGCGTAGATCAGAGCGCCATCGTCGGTCTTTACGGTCGCCCGGACGTCGAGCTGTATCGCGCCGTCCGCTCGGCGAGTCGCCCAGTCGCCGCCGCCGGGCAGTACTCGTTCCCTTGATCTTCGGGCCCTCGACGGTTCCGCCCTTCACGATGAAGATCTGGCGTTCGCCCATCGGCGTCCGCCGGGAATGCCCTGCGGCACCTCCAGGTCGGCATGCATGTCGTACAGGCGCTCCAGCTTTGGCTCGAAGCCATCAAACGGCGAAGTGGTCAACGAATGACTCCTCTCAGACGCAGCTCGAATCAGACGCCGACCCTGGTCTCGACATCAAGCGCACTCTTGTGCGCGTTGCCACCCTGCATGATCAGCAGCAGCTTCTCGCGGTCCATCATGATCCCCACGTCGTCCAGCGGGTCGCCGTCCACCACCAGCAAGTCGGCCAACTTGCCCGGCTCCAGCGTCCCGACTTCGTCCGCCATGTGGATGCATTCGCTCGCCGTCTTCGTCACCGCCACAAGAGCCTGCATCGGCGTCATCCCGGCGTCTACCATTAGACCCAACTCCTCCGCGTTGCGCCCGTGCGGGCCGACGCCCTGGTCCGTCCCGAAGGCGATTCGCACACCCGCGTCCAGCGCTCGGGTGACGGCACCCTTGTGCGCGTCCGTAACCTCCATCGCCTTGCGGATCGACTGCGGATGCAGCGTGTCCGGCGCCCGCTCCGCGTAGCGGAGCACCCATACCGGCGCCACCAGCGTCGGCACCATGAAAGTGCCCCGCTTCGCCATCTCAGCCAGTGTCTCGTCGTCCGGGTAGATGCAGTGCTCGATCGACTCAACGCCTCCGAACACCGCGTTCCTGATCCCCTCAGTCCCCTGGGCATGGGCCATTACCGTCCTCCCCTTCGTCCCCGCTTCGTACACGAACACAGCGATCTCTTCCGGGTTGAACGCCGTGTGCGATGGCTCGTCAGTCGGCGAAAGCACTCCACCGGTACTTGAGATCTTCACGAAGTCCGCGCCAGCACGCATGACCAACCGCACACCCTTTCGTATCTCGTCTACACCGTCCACCACATTATCCGGCCATTCGAACCCCCCGTTACCACGAGGCGCGGACCCCACGCCGGACGGCAACACCCCGTCGCCGTGCCCGCCCGTCTGCGAGAAGTGCGTCACGGCTATCCGCATTCTTGGGCCCGGTATCAGCCCCTGCTCGATCGCCATCTTGAACCCCATAGGGGAGCCTCCCGCGTCCCGCACCGTCGTGAAACCCGAATCAAGGGTTCGTTTCGCATTTTTCGCGCCGTGGAAAAGCTGCAGGCTGGCCGGCAGACGCTGCCGTTCCTGGATGCCCGCCACCTTCCCGTAGAGGTGCACGTGGCAGTCGATCATCCCCGGCATGACCGTCCCGCCGCCCGCGTCGATCACCTCCGCGCCCTTCGGCGGATCAATCCCTGCGCCGACGCTCTCGATCCGGTCGTTCTCCACGACCACGGTGCCCTTGGTAACGGGATCACGCCCGGTTCCGTCGATGATGGTGGCATTGACGATGGCGATGGTCATGGGCATCAATCCTTTCCGAGGCTGCTCGGTTTCTCAGGCGGATTCAACAATGCGTCGCGATACTGATCTCTGTCGAATCGGAAGGGGCCGATCGATTCGCAATCGCTCAAATCGTAGAGTGGATCGTCATCGTCAAACTGCCAATCCTTCTCGTACACGGCGAAGTCCTTCCACACGAAACAATCATCTTCCTGCTGGATCATCGCCGTGATGGCGCCGCAACCGATGTCTCCACACTCCGGACAGATATAGAGTTGATAACGCCCTGTACCCAACTCTGATTGCTCTTCGAGCAGCAGCTGTCGCCTTAAGCCGTCATGAGCCTTAGTAACGCGTAGCCATCCGCCCAAACAGCCTATATAGTAGTCGAGTTTCCTTTCGTTCGGGTAGCGTTCTGGATGGGCTTCGGATGCGACTTGCTCGATAAGGTCACGCAAGGACTGCCCATCGATGAGGAAGTCCAACCAATCGCGCTCTGACACACGGCCCACGCTGAGTATGCGTCCCTCGCGGCGACCCCATTTCAGGGTCAGGACTGCACTGGTCACCAGATGCCAATCAGGCCGGCGAGGCGACTTCAAGATTCGCGACGAAGCGATCGGCGATGGGCTCTTCGCCCTCCTCGACCATAACCTCGAGGAACACCTCGATCGCATCACGCGCATTCTGCATCAACTCATCAAGGCTCTCGCCCTGAGCCGCGCATCCGGGAAGCTCGGCCACATCCGCCCAAAATCCACCCTCTTCGGCTTCGAACACGTTGAGGTGATAGGTCTTCATAGCGCCCTCAAAGATTCTTCACGAATTCGTCTATGGTCAGTCCAGCAACCTTGATCTGATTCTCGAGCAAGCCCTTCTTCAGGATACCAGAAGGTAGGGAGACTAATCGGCCATTTGGCATCTTCAACACAGCATGTCCGCGCTTGGTCTTCTTCAGTTCGCCACCAGCACGTTCGAACGCTTTGACGGCTCGGCTCTGGTTGATCCCCGACGGTAGGCGAGCGGGTGCCAATGCGCCTACAGGCTCTTCAGGTAGTTGTCGATCGCGATCGCCGCCCGGCGCCCGTCCGCCATCGCCGTCACCACGAGGTCGGCGCCGTTGACGTTGTCGCCGCCGGCGAAGACGCCGGGACGCGTCGTCTGGAAGTCCTCGTCCACGCGGACTGTCTTCCAGGACGTCGTACGCAGGCCGGGCGTCGACTTCTCCATCATGTCGTCGGGGCTGTACCCGATGGCGAGGACCACGATATCGACGGAGAGCGTGAACTCAGAGCCCTTGATCGCGACCGGGCTGCGCCGCCCGGACTCATCCGGCTTGCCGAGCTGCATGCGCTGGCACTCGGCCTCGGTCACGACGCCGTCTTTGCCGGCAAAGCGCACCGGAACGGTGAGGTAGTTGAACTGCACACCCTCTTCTCGGGCGTGCTTGCGCTCCTCCTCGCGACCCTTCTGCTCCGCCTCAGTGCGGCGATACATGCAGACGACGCTGGCGGCTCCCAGCCGGATGGCCGTGCGCACGCAGTCCATCGAGGTGTCGCCGCCGCCCACTACCAGCACGTTTTTGCCCGCGCAATCCAGTGGCACGCGCATGTTCTGCGGCAACTGCTCCGGTTCCAGGTTCCCGCGCACGAGGAACTCCGTGGCCTGGTAGATGTTCGCCAGGTCCTCACCCTCGATGCGCATCTGCCCGCCGACGGGAGCGCCGGTGCCGAGGAACACAGCATCGTACCCCAGTTCGTTCATCATCTGGTCAACCGACACATCTTTGCCGATGACCGTGTTGCACACGAACTCGATTCCCATGAGTTCCAGGTACGTCAGCTTGTCCTGAAGGATCTCCTTCCGCATCTTGAAGTTGGGGATCCCGTAAAGGAGAATGCCCCCGGGCACGGGCCACGACTCGAAGACTGTGCAGGTGTGGCCCTTTTTCGCCAGCTCTTCCGCCACGCCCAGCCCGGCCGGTCCGGAGCCAATGATCCCGACCTTCTTGCCGCTCGGCGCCTTCATTACCGGCAGCGGCACGCCGCCGTGCTTGCGCTCGTAGTCAGCTATGAACGCCTCAAGCTTCCCGATGGAGACGGGAGGCTGCTTGCCGTAGGGGGCCGGCCGTATCGCAAAACCGACGACGCAGGCACCCTCGCAGAGCACCTCCTGGGGACAGAGGCGACCGCACATCTCCGGCAAGTTGCTCGTTTCGCGGAACTTTGCCGCGGCACCGAAGACATCGCCCTCTTCGAGGAGGATCAGCGCGGCCGGGATGTTGTTGCCGGTCGGGCAGGCATCCTGGCAGGGAGCGGTCGGGCAGTGGATGCAGCGCTCGGCCTCGATGATCGCCGTCTCCAGCGAGTAGCCGAGGAACGATTCATCCCAATTCTTGACGCGCTCCTTCGGATCCTGCTTTGGAACAGGCTGGACGGGGATCTGGAGCCGTCTGAGGTTATCGTGAGTCGCTTCGAGCGTCATTCTGGGCGCACCTCTGGTTTCGAGTACGCATAGTCTAGCAGATGGCCACACCCCCCATTACGAAGCCGCAAGGATGTCTTCCGGCGGCTGGACGAAGCCGAGGGCCGATCCTGAGGCGAAGTTTAACCGGGGGCCGGTTCGACGGAAGGAGCGGGAACGGGAGCGTGACCGTCGGCCCCGTCGCTCCCGTTGCTTGAGGGAGCGTGCTCGTACGTCATGCGGTACAGCCTCGCATAGATCCCGTCGTACGCCAGCAACTCCGCGTGCGTACCGGACTCAACAACACGGCCGTGTTCCAGCACGACGACGCGGTCCGCCCCCCGAACCGTGGAGAGCCGGTGCGCGATGACAAACGATGTCCGGCCTTTCAGCAGCCGCTTGAGCGCGCGCTGGATGACGACCTCCGTGCGGGTGTCGACGTTCGCCGTAGCCTCGTCCAGAATCAGGATCCTTGGCTCCGCGATGACGGCTCGGGCGAAGGCAATGAGCTGCCGCTGTCCCAGCGAGAGATTCTGCCCGCGCTCGTGCAAGACGGCGTCGTAGCCCCCCTGCAGCCGCTTGATGAAGTCGTGCGCGCCCACCGTCTTCGCCGCCTGTACCACCTCGTCGTCGGTGGCGTCGAGGCGACCGAAGCGAATGTTGTCGGCCACGCTTCCCGAGAAGAGGAACGGGTCCTGGAGCACGATCCCCAGTCGCCGAGTTAGCGACGGCCTGTCGATATTCTTGATGTCATGCCCGTCTATGAGCACCCGGCCCTCGGTGGCGTCGTAGAAGCGCGAAACAAGCGATGTCAGTGTGCTTTTGCCGGCGCCCGTCTGGCCCACGATCGCGACCGTCTCCCCTGCCTGTACATGCAGTGTTATGTCGTCCAGCACCTTCACGTCTTCGACGTACTCGAAGCTCACGTGGTCGAACTCGACTTCCCCGCGGACGTCTTCAAGCTCAACAGCATCGTCCGCGTCCACGATCTCCGGCTCCGTGTCCAGCACTTCGAAGATGCGCTGGCCCCCCGCCATCGCACGCTGAACTTGAGTGTACTGGAGGACGAGGTCGCGCACCGGATCGAAAAAGCGCTGGACGTATAGCGCGAACGCCACGACCACGCCGACGCCAAGATTGCCGTGCAAGACCTGCCATCCGCCGAAGACAATGACCAGCGCCGTCGCCACCGACACAAGCAGCTCCACCGCAGGCATAACCGCCGCGGTGAGCCGCCCGGCCTCCACGTTGGCGCTCAGGTTGTCGCGGTTCACGCTGGCGAAGCGGCGGCGGTTCTCGTCCTCGCGGGAGAGGCTCTGGATCACGCGCACGCCGGACACGTTCTCCTGGAGGTTCGAGTTGACGACCGCGATCGCCTGACGCACGCGGACGAACGCCTTGCGCGCCCGCGACTGCCAGAACGCCATCACGCCGATCAACACCGGAATGACGGTGAACGTGACCAGCGACAGCGGCACGTCCAGCAACAATAGGAAGAAGACGACCAGGAACAACCCCACGAAATCTGCCATGATCGTCAGCAGTCCGGTTGTCAGCAGCTCCTGGAGGACCGTAACGTCGTTCTGCACGCGGGACATCACGCGTCCCACTTCGTTGCGGTCAAGAAAGCTGAGCGACAGGCTCTGGATATGCGCGAACATCTGCTTACGCAGGGTCAGCAGTATGTTGTGGCCCATGTAGGCCGTCATCACCTGCTGGACGTACTGCGCGGCCCAACTCACGATCGCCAGGCCCACCATCAAGGCGCCGATCATGGCGACGCCGTTCAAGTCTTCGTTGGGTATGTAATCGTCGATGACGAGGCTGATCAGGAACGGCTGCAGGCTCGATGCCACCGCGAACACGAGCATTGCGATGATGGCAATGATGACCTGCTTCTTGTAAGGCTTTAGGTAAGGGAACAGGCGGCTCATCACCGCGTGGTCGTACAGCTTTCCCAGTTCCTCGTCATCCCAGCCGTCCGTGCTGCGACGCAGCTGCGTCGTACGCGCTCCCGGTCCGTGATTCGCGCTCCAGCCGCCGGCGGAGTGTCCCCACATGCCCATGCCTAGCTCCCTGCCGCCGTCGCCGTAACCTGTTCCGCCTGCGCCGCTTCCACCTGGTGCAGGGCCTCTTCCTGGTCGCGCAGTTCGAGGTCGTAGATCTGCCGGTAGACGCCGTTCTTGCGGAGTAGCTCGCTGTGACGGCCCCGTTCGACGATCCGGCCGTCCTGCAGGACCAGGATCTGGTCCGCCATCTTCACCGTGCGCAGCCGCTGGGCGATCACGAAGGTAGTGCGGTTCTTCATCAGGTTCGATAGAGTCTGCTGGATCAGGTACTCCGTCTGCGTGTCCACGCTGGAAGTCGAGTCGTCCAGGATCAGGATCTTCGGGTCCATCAGCAGCGTCCGCGCGATGGCGACTCGCTGCTTCTGCCCGCCCGACAGTGTGATGCCCCGCTCACCGACCCACGTATCGTAACCGTCCTGCAGCCCGGCGATGAAATCGTGGATGTGCGCCGCCTTCGCCGCCTCTTCGATCTGCTCATCGGTGGCATCGACGGCCCCGTACGAAATGTTGTCGCGGATGGTCGCCGAGAACAGGAAAACGTCCTGCTGCACTGTGCTGATCGCGCGGCGTAGTGAAGCCAGGGTTACGTCCCGGATGTCGGTGCCGTCTATCGTGATCCGGCCTCCGGTAGCGTCGTAGAAGCGCGGCATCAGGTTGACGACGGTCGTCTTGCCGCTCCCGGTGGGCCCCATCAGCGCGATGACCTGGCCCGGCTTCGCGTCCAGGTCGATCTC
Organism: uncultured Chloroflexia bacterium; assembly: GCA_963717065.1. Lineage (GTDB taxonomy): Bacteria > Chloroflexota > Dehalococcoidia > SM23-28-2 > RBG-16-64-32 > CAVQVC01. Next base: position 1,654,206 of record CAVQVC010000001.1, read on the forward strand.
GTCCAGCACAGGGCTGATAGCGTCGTAGCTGAACGAAACGCTCTCGAAGCGGACGTGCCCCTCCACGTGGGCCAGCTCGACAGCGTTCGGTTTCTCTTTCACCGCCGACTCGGCGTCGATGATCTCGAATATCCGCTGCCCGGCCGATTGTGCCCGCGAGGTGATCATGATGATCCAGCCGAGACTGCGCACGGGCATTTGGAGCAGGCCCAGGTAGAGGAGAAATGCCGCCAGCTCGCCCGTCTCGAGGTTCCCGTTGATGATTTCGCGCGCGCCCACCCAGAGCGTCACCGCCGTCGCCGCCAGCCATAGACCGGACATCGCCGGGCCGTTGATCGCCTGCACACGGCTGGACTCGAAGGAGTCCTGAAAGAGGCTTTCGGCCTCGTGGCCAAACTTCTTGCCTTCGTACTCCTCGCGGCCAAACGCCTTCACGACTCTCGCGCCCGTGAGTGATTCCTGCAGGACCGTAGTCAGGCGGGCCAACCCTTCCTGGATGCGCGTCCAGATCGGCCGCAGCGTGAGGGCCATCACTGTCGAGCGCCAGGCGATGAACGGCAGGAAGGCCCACACCACCAGGGTAAGTTTCCAGTTGCTCGTCACCATCAGCACCAGGACGGCTACCAGCAGCACGACGATGTATAGGCCACGCAGGACACCCATCGAGATGAACCAGCGAACGGCCTCCACGTCCTGTGTGGCGCGTGACATCAGCTGCCCCGTCTGCTGCTGGTCGTGATAGGCGTACGAGAGCCGCTGCAGCCGGTCGTAAATCTTGTTCCGGATGTCATAGGCAATTCGCTGGCTCAGCCACTCTCCGAGGTACGTTTGCCCGTAGGCGAAAGCACCGCGGAAAATCGCGGCAACGATTATGGCTACCCCAGCGATGAACAGGTATTTCTCATCGCCCGTTTCGTCGATTCCGTAGTCGATCGCCCAGCGGATGATCTGCGGCATCGCGAGCGTCGCCGCGCCGGCTGCGAAGACACAGAACACGGCGACAGCCGTGCGACGTTTGTAGGGGCCAAGGAAGGCCAGCAGACGTAATGGATACATACGAAGAGAGGGGACGACACGCCCCGGCTAAGTACGATTCTAGCCCAACCTTAACGTGCGCGTAAAGATTTTGAGAATTCCGCGTGCTAGACTCGATTTACAAATGCGAACGGCAACCCGATATGCCATCCGCCAGATGCGGATCGCCGATATTCCGCAGGTCCTCGAGGTCGAGCGCGAGTCGTTCCCCACGATGTGGCCTCCCACCGCCTTCAAGCGCGAGCTCCAGCAGAACCGGCTTGCCCACTATGTTGTGGTCGTCGAGCACGATCCGTCTCGCGTGCCGGTGGTCACCGTCGAGCCGGAAGAGGAAAGGCCCAACTCGGGCCTCGGCCGTCTCTGGGGCGAATTGCGCCAGTTCCTCGGCTCCGACGACGGTGCTGACCTCCCTCCCGTGGAGCAGAGGCCGGAGCTAATCGTCGGCTTTGTCGGTGTCTGGATGTTGCCCGACGAGGCGCATATAGTAACCGTGGCCGTGCGAGAGAGCCACCGCCGCGAGGGCATCGGCGAGCTGCTCCTCATCTCGGCGATCGAGATGGCCCAGGACCGCAACCAGGGGCTGGTTACCCTCGAATGCCGGGTAACCAACGAACCGGCCCTCGCCCTGTACGACAAGTACAGCTTCCAGCAGGTCGGCCTGCGCCCGCGCTACTACTCTGACAACCACGAGGACGCGTACGTACTTACGGTCAGTGCTGTGACCACCCCGCGCTATCAGCAGCAGTTCGATGCTCTGAAGGAAGCGCACCGCCGCCGCTGGGGCGAGTTCGATAGCCCCGCCGGCTAGGTCCGGCGCACAGCCGCTGTCACGGAAACCCGCCACGGCCGGCCTCCCGGTTGCGTTTCGCCTCGCCGCTCCGATAGCCTGAAGCCGATGTCCACCACGCAGGAAAAGATCCAGCGCCAGCTCGACCAGGTGCCGCCGTTGCGTGGCCGTGGCCCCGTCTCCTACGACTACGGAAAATGGGTGGACGGCACGCACCACATCCTGGCCACCGCCTACGGCGAAGAATCAGGAGAGGCGGCGGGTTTCCTGGAGATAGTCGGCGAGGGCGCCGAAGCCCGTGGTTGGGGCCTACCCCTCGCGCCCAGCAACCCCTGGGGAATGCAGGCCCGCCTCAATCGCGCCGAAGACTACCTGCGCTCGTTGCTGGGTGCGGCGGAAACCACCGCCTGAGCCCGGCAGTCCTAGCGCCAGCGTCCCCTGTTTCCTTGTGAATTACGCCGTCGCCGGCGCCGCCGACTTGGCCCGCGCCGCCGAAGCCACCACTTCGGCCGCGGCGTCGAACGCCAGGCGCGAAGTGTCGATCGTCAGGTCGTATAGCTTCGGATCCTCGACATCCACCTTCCAGAACTTGCGATAGAAGGCGGCTCGGCCGCGGTCGCTGTCCGCGGTACGTTTCGTGGCCTCTTCCAGGCCCATCCCATCGCGCTCCGCCAGCCTGTAGGCCCGGAGCTTCTGCGGCGCGATGCAGAGGACGTTGAGTGTGTCCGGCATGTCTTTCAAGATCATCTGGCTGCCTCGGCCCAGCAGGACGATGTTCCCGTTGGCGGCCAGCTCTGTGATGATCGACGTCATGGTGTTCAGGTAAAGCGAGTCGCTGATGTGCGCCTCTTCCTCGCTGGCCATCTCCGAATAGCTGCGCGAAAGGATCACCTCCAAACCCGTCGAGCCGGAGAGTGGGTCGGCGCCGGACGCGGCCGAGCGCTCCAGAAAAGTGCGGAGGAGCGATGACATGCGCTCCTTGAAGCTGGCGCAGCGCTCGTCGTGTTCGGCGACGGTGCCCACGGACACCCCGCAGCGCTGAGCGGCCTGCACCATTAGCTGCTGATCCACGAAGTCCACGCCCAATTGCCGAGCAACGAGGAGCCCGACTTCGCGGGCCCCGCTGGCGATGTTGCCCGACATCGTGACTACGGGCATATTCGTTTTCCCCTTCCCCACTATTCGCGAGGTTTGCCAGCTTCAGTATATTGCAGCTTCAGACGCTGTCAATACAAGTTAGAGTTCAGCTTCGGTTGACACTCAGGTCACTCCGCGATTTCCGGCCCGAAGTAGATGACCACCAGGTCTCCGTCCTGCGGGATGTAGTCGCTCCATTCGTCCAGCTCTTCCCCGACGCCGGTCGAGGCGGGCGTCACGAACACCTGCACGGTGCCCTCCGGCCCGTCCGGGCACGAATCGCCGTTGTGATATGTCGTCGCATCCCCTGGGAGACGCACCTCGTCGTCCGTGAGCACTCCTCCGCCGTACTCGAACCACTTCACCAGCCGCGCCCCGCGCCCCTCCTCCGAGGCCTGAAACGGATGGATGTGGATGATTCCATCGCCGTGGGTGTGCACGCCGGACTCCCAGAATGGAGCGTTCTGCTGGACTTCGTCGCAGACGATGTACACGTAGCGCGCGTGCCAGTGGTTGCCAGCCGAAGGGGGGCCCTGCGGCGCGTCGTCATCCAGCACGACCGTCACGACAATCGCCGCCAACAACACGACGATTGATGCCGGCAGGGCGACCAGCGCAAACCGCCGAAGCTCCCTATTCACTTCACGTCGCTCTACTACTGGGCGGTTACGACAATCGTCCCCGTCTGCTCGGCGTGGAAATCGCAACGGACCGCGTAGGTCCCGGGCGTATCGATCTGGCCGACAAGCTCACCCGGCGTTCCTACTCTCTGGGCACTCGGGTCGGAAAGCAGGTCATCGGCCGTCTCGAATTCGCCATCGGGCCCCGCGATCCGCAGGTTGTGCGCGAATGTCGGTCCTTCGTTGGTCAGCGCTATGCGGAACCTCTTGCCCGCAGGCACGGTCACGCTCGCCGGGTCGAAGAAGTTGTCCTTCAGCTTCACCGAAGTCTCGAAATCGACCTGCTCCTGCGCCTCCGGAGTAGGTGTTGGCGAAGCCTCGGGAGCCTGGCCGACAACGATGATGCCGGTCTTGTCCTGGAGCGTGTCGTCTCGGAACTCGATCTCGACGCCCGGCGTGTCCAGCTTGATGATCGCCGTACCCTTGGCGCCCGGCTGCAGGATGCCCGCCGTTGTCGCAGGCTCCTCGCCGTCCGGTGTCACAACGAAGTCGTCGCTCGTCACGTATTCCTTGTCGGCACCGCTCACTCGGAAACCGTGCGAGATCGTACCGGTGTTCGTGAGTTCCAGCTTTACGGTCTCCCCAGCGTTTACCTGTATTCGGTTGGGGTCGAACCGGGTGGTTGGCTCCGTGCCATCGTCTGTTACCGACATCTGGATCGTACGCGTCGCCTGCGCCGGGTCGACGATCGTGCGGTCATCTTCCTGTACAGGCTCTGACACTTCGGGACCAAAGATGATCCGGATGCGGTCTCCGTCCTGCGGGATGTACCGCGTGACGTCGTCCAGCTTTTTCTCAACACCAGTGGACGCAGGAGTCACGAAGACCTGTAGCTTCCCAGCCGTTCCGTCGGGGCAGAGGTCGCCGTTCTCCCAGTTGTTCTCATCATCATTCGGAGTTCCCGGCATGCGGATGCTGTTGTTTGTGAGCTTGCCACCGCCGTACTCGAACCACTTGATTAGCCGGGCCCCGGCGCCCTCCTCATAAGTCTGGAAGGGGTGAATATGAATGATGCCGTCGCCGTGCGTGTGCACACCCGCCTCCCAGAACGGCGCGTTCGGCTGCCGTTTTCCGCAGAGTTCGAACTCGTAGCGCGCGTGCCAGTGGTCGCTGCCGATGCGCGGCGCGCCCGTTGCGCTGCGCGTGTAGAAGAGGATGCCGAGGATGCCGAAGACGACGAGGATGATGCCCACAACCGGCACCCAGGGCGGGAAGTGGAGGCCGGTGATCCGCTGCCAGATGCCGATTTTCTTGTGCGGCACCGCTGAAGGACGCGCAGACCGCGCGGTACCGCGCCGCCAGAACTCCATCGGCGGCACAGACGCCTGCGAGGCGCCAGCCGGCGTCTTCTCGCCGGACTTTGAGCCTTCCTTGTCGCCGCGTCCGAACAGTCCGAAGCGCTTGCCACCCTCATCGGACTCCGTCGAAGGAGTCTCCGGGGTAGCTGGCTCCGAGGCTTCCGGTTCACCCGCTGTTGACTCTAGAGCCGGCTGCTCTGAGTCCGAAGGCGGCTGTTCGCCTCCCGAACCACCCCGCCTCCGGCCACGCCTACGCCTTCTCTCTTCGTCCGCCACTCAAGGTTCTCTCTTTCTCCCCCTCGACCGGTCTCCGCCCTGAGGGCGAACGGTACCGTTCGTCGATTGCATTCACTCTAGATACGTTCGCCGCTTCGCCTGGGTCTGTCGAGGCGCCGAACCATGCCTCCAGTATTTCTTTCGCTACTATCTCCGAGGTCCCCCGCAGGCTCATGCAGAGCACGTTTGCCTGGTTCCAGGCGCGCGCACCCCGCGCGGTCTCAGCGTCGCCGCAGAGCGCCGCCCGGATCCCCGGTACCTTGTTGGCGGCGATGGAGACTCCAGTGCCGGTCCAGCAGAAGAGCACCCCTTCGTCCGCCGCACCATCCGCTACCGCCTCAGCCACCGCCTGTGCCACGTCGGGCCAGGGCTGCGCATCGCCGCTCAGGGGACCGAAGAGCCGTACATCATGGCCACGACGCCTCAACTCTGACTCAACAGAGTCGGTCAGGTGCGACCGCTCGTCGCTGCCCAGAGCAATACGCAATAGTCCATCACCAGGTTCTCAGAGATTAGGTTGGGTACTCCCGAAACCATTATAGAGCAGCAACGTTCTTACACAAAGAGAACCGCGCCTGAAGCCCCTCGCCGCCTCTACTCCGCAAGCGGCATATCGGTATACACCCTTTACACCAGCAAATGTTGAAATGTTTACAAAATAATAATGTGATTACACCCTTGACAGTCGTTATGGAACGCTGTCTAATTGACGTGGCTGCGTATCCCCGTATTCAGGATAAGTCACTCGAGGAGAGTTGCAGATGAGCACGACCACCCGCAAGGTGACGACCGACCGTATTTTCGACTCGCTAATTGAGCGCCAGGCCGGATTGTTCGACGCCGTTCGCAGCAATAATGAGCGAAGTCACCGATTCAGCCGAAGCCTCATAGAAGGCGCACGCGCCGGCAGCCGCGACTGGTCCGAGGTCGGCCGCCGCTGGATCACTAACCCAACGGACGTAGTCGGTATCTACGAGGCGATGACAGAGGCCGTCGGCAACGGTCAGCAGCGCGCCCTCGCCCTCACCCGCGAGTGGATAGAGGACATCGTCGAGTCACAGCGCGAGGGCCGCGAGGTCCTGCGAGCCGGGGTCGGAGATTGGCGCGAGGCCTTCGAGCAGGTCCAGGCCAGCGCCCCGCAGTTCCTGCGCCGCAACAACTGGAACCGCCGCGGCAACGGCAATGACGCCACACCCAGACCCCAGGCCGCCCGCGAACAATAGCGCTGCTAAGCACGAGATACAAATAGGAGGGGCAGGCTTTGAGCCTGCCCCTCTTCAATTCAGTGCCTTACGCCGTCGCAGCCGCCTTCTCGCGTTTGCGCGCGGGCTTCTCGCCAGCCTTCCCGAAGACGTACTCACCGCCGGCGTAGTCCACCAGCGCCGTCTCGCCCTCGCCGTAGTCCCCAGAGAGGATCTTGCGCGACAAAGGGTTCGCCACCCTGCGCTCGATCGTCCGGCGCAGAGGCCGCGCCCCGTACACCGGGTCGTACCCTTCCTTGACCAGCGCTTCCTTCGCCGCGTCGGTCAGCTCCAGGTGCACCTTGCGCTCGGATAACCGCTCCCGGACGTCGGTCAGCAGCAGCTCGATGATCTGCTTGAGGTCGTCCTCGGTTAGCGGATCGAAGACGATGATCTCGTCGATGCGGTTCAGCAGCTCCGGCCGGAACGTCTGGCGCAGCGTCTTCTCGACGTCGGTCTTCAGCCTGTCCTTCTCGGACTCGGACGGCTTCGCTTTCGGCAGGAAGCCGAACTGAGGCGACTGGAACTCCGATGTGCCCAGGTTCGAGGTCATGATCACGACCGTGTTCCGGAAGTCCACGGTGCGCCCGTGGCCGTCCGTCAGGCGGCCGTCGTCCAGCATCTGGAGAAGCACGTTGAAGACCTCCGGGTGCGCCTTCTCGATCTCGTCGAACAGGACCACGCGGTAGGGCCGGCGCCGCACCGCCTCCGTCAGCTGTCCGCCTTCGTCGTAGCCGACGTAGCCGGGCGGCGCGCCGATCATGCGCGACACTGTGTGCCGTTCCTGGTACTCGCTCATGTCCATCCGCACCATCGCGTCTTCGCTCGTCGAACAGGAACTCGGCCAGCGCCCGCGCCAGCTCGGTCTTGCCGACGCCCGTCGGGCCCAGGAAGATGAACGAGCCGATCGGCCGGTGCGGGTCCTTCAGCCCGGCGCGCGCGCGCCGTATCGCGTCCGACACTGCCCCGATCGCTTCGTCCTGCCCGATCACGCGGTCGTGCAGGCGCTCCTCCATCTGCAGCAGCTTCTCCTGCTCGCCCTCGAGCATGCGCTGCACCGGGATGCCGGTGATCTTCGCCACCAGCTCCGCGATGTCATCCTCGTCGACCGTCATGTCGACCTGGTGCTCTGCCGCCCATGCGTCGCGTTCGCTGACGAAGTCGGTCTCGCATCGGCTCGAGCTCCGCCTCCAGGCGCGCGATCTCATCCCAGTCCTCGCGCTCGCCGGCCGCCTCCAGCTCACGCTCCAGCTTTTCGAGCTCCTTCTGCCGCTCGCGCAGCTCAGCCGGCATCGTCTGCGCCTCGATCACGTGCTTCGACGACGCCTCGTCGATCAGGTCGATCGCCTTGTCCGGCAGGAAGCGCTCTGTGATGTAGCGGCTCGAGAGCTTCACCGCCGCCTCGAGCGCCGCGTCCGTGATCTTCACCTTGTGGTGCGCCTCGTAGCGCGGCCGCAGCCCCTTCAGGATCTCGATCGCGTCTTCCTCCGAGGGCTCGTCGATGTACACCGGCGCGAAGCGCCGCTCCAGCGCCGCGTCCTTCTCGATGTGCTTGCGGTACTCGTCCAGCGTCGTCGCGCCGATGCACTGCATCTCGCCGCGCGACAGCGCCGGCTTCATCATCGTCGAGGCGTCGATCGCGCCCTCGGCGCCGCCGGCGCCCATCACCTGGTGGATCTCGTCGATGAAGACGATCACCTCGCCCTGCGCCCGCTTGATCTCGTCCATCACGGCCTTCAGCCGCTCCTCGAACTCGCCGCGGAACTTCGAGCCGGCCACCATCGCGCCCATGTCCAGCGCCAGCACGCCGCTTGTCCTTCAGGTTCTCCGGCACGTCGCCGGCAAGCGATCTTCTGCGCCAGCCCTTCGGCGATCGCCGTCTTGCCGACGCCGGCCTCGCCGATGATCACCGGGTTGTTCTTCGTGCGCCGGTTCAGGATCTGCATCACGCGCTTGATCTCGTCCTCGCGGCCGATCACCGGGTCGAGCTTGCCCTGCCGCGCGGCCTCCGTCAGGTCGATGCTGTACTTGTCGAGCGCCTTGTACTTCGTCTCCGCCGTCGGGCTGTCCACTCGCGCGCCGCCGCGCACCTCCTGCAGCGCCTGGTAGATACGTCTCCTTGTCGATGCCGAACTGCTTGAGGATGCGCGCCGACTCCCCTTCGCGCTCGTCGGCCATCGCGATCAGGATGTGCTCGACGCCGACGTACTCGTCCTGCAGCCGCTCGGCCTCGGCGTTCGCCGCCTCGAGCATGCGCACGATGCGCGGCGTCGTGTATATCTGCACGACGTCGTACTGCAGCTTCGGCGACTTCGCCAGCGCCGTCTCCACCGCGTTCTTCAGCCGCGGCACGTCGACGTTCAGCTTCTCGAACACTGCGGGCAAGATGCCCCGCTCGTGCGTGAGCATCGCCAGCAGCACGTGCTCCACGTCCCACTGCGAGTGCCGTTCCTTGCGCACCAGCTCCTGGCTCGCCGCCAGGACTTCCTGCGCACCTTCTGTAAATCTGTCTTGTCTCATCATTGTTGAGTTACCTCTGTTCTACCATTGTCATTCTGAGGCCCGAAGAATCCGGGGCGGGGCGACGCTCCGCCCTTGATACACACCCCGGCCCTCTTATTTGAGCGCTGAGGCCATCGGTTCATGGTTCCGCATCCGTCACCGCCGGCAGCACACGATCTCGGTACGATTGCAGCTCCGCCCGCAGCGCTTGCATCTCGCCCTCCATCGCCCGCATCCGTTCGTTCATACGCATGATCACTTCCGCGCCCGCAAGGTTAACGCCCAGGTCCTGCATAAGTCGCTGGATCTGCCGCAACCGCGCGATATCCGCCTGCGAGTACAGCCGCTGCCTACCCTGCGACCGGCTCGGCCGCACCAGCCCGATGCGCTCGTAGTGGCGCAGGCTCTGCGCGTGCATCCCCACCATCCGCGCCGCCACGCTGATGACGTAGCAGGGCTGCTCGTCATGTATTTCGTCGTATCGTTCGTTCATTTCTCCATCACCACGTGCGTCTTGCCAAGCCTCGTGCCGCGCAGGAAGTGGATCTCGTGCCCATCGCGGCCGTTCGCCGCCAGGCGGTCCGTCAGGTCCGCCACCGACATCACCGGGTTCCCGTCCAGCGACACGATGACGTCGTTCGGGCGCAGGCTCCCGCGCGCCGCCGGGGAGTCCGGCAGGACCTCCAGCACCAGCACCCCTGTATCGGTCTTCAGCGCGTGGCGCCGGCGCACCGCGCCCTCGATCTCCTGCGTCGCAGCCGCGATCCCCAGCCTGTGGCTGTCGTGCGACCGTTGTTCCCGGAACCGCGCAAGCGCGGCCAGCGCCGCGCTCACCGATACCGCGAAACCGACACCCCGGGCGTAGGGCATGATCGCTGTCGTGATACCGACGACACGTCCCTGCGCGTCGACGAGCGGCCCGCCCGAGTTCCCCGGGTTGATGGGCACGTCCGTCTGGATCAGGTCGGTCAGCTTCACGCTCCTCGAGACCGACAGCTCGCGGCCCAGCGCGCTCACCACGCCTGCTGTCACCGTCCAGTTCAGCCCGAATGGATTTCCGACAGCCACGACGAGCTGACCCACGCGCAGCGGCGCTGAGTGCAGCTCCGCCACGGGCAGCGTGTGCTCGGCGTGCGGCACCCGCAGCACGGCCAGGTCGAAGCGGGCGTCGGCGCCCTCCACGGCGGCCGGCAGCACCCGCCCGTCCGGCAGAGTCACCGTCAACGTCTTCGCCCTGCGCACGACGTGCTCGTTCGTGAGCACGCGCCCGCTCGAGTCGAAGATGAAGCCGCTGCCCTGCCCGGCGTTCCGCCCCTTCGCCCCTTTGGCATCGATCCGCACGACGGCGGGGCCGATGCGCTCGGCGGCGTCGGAAACGGCCTGCGAGTAGGCGTCCAGCGCTTCGTTTTCTCTTGTCGTTCTCTTTTCAGCCATTGTTCTCAACTCACGTCGGCTGTTATCCAGCCGAGTTCTCCCATCGTCTGCCGTATCAGCGACTTCAGTTCGTCGATGCGCGTTACGCGTGTCCCAACGTTGTGCAGGAACGTGTCCCGCGTGTATCCGCTGTGCACGCCGAGCGCCTCGAAGAAGACGTCCTTGCTGGTGCCGTCCAGCTCCTTGCACAGGAGCTTCAAGCCCTCGTCACCGATCAAATCGGGCCGCCAGCCGCTCCTGGTCGCTTCCATCATTTGCCGACGGTACGGCTCCAGCACTGCACCCGCCTCGACTGGGTCCTTCCCCCGCTCCAACTCCGTCTGGAGCATCATCGCCGCCATCACCTCGTTGTCGGAATCGGCCAGGCGCCGGCCGATCATCGCCTTCGCGTCTTCGTCCGCCATCTGTTCGTGCCAGAGTCCCCGCACTTTCGGGTACACGAACGATATCGCCGTTGCGGCGATGATGCCCAGCCCCAGCCACACCCACTCGCTCATCCCGCGGCCGCCTTCGCCGGCTTGCCGGTGCGCGCCTCCCGCAGCTGCTCGAACAGCTCGCGTTCGTTGTCGTTCAACGCTTCCGGGAGCACCACCTTCACTTTGGCCAGGAGGTCGCCACGGCCCTTCTTCTTGCTGTCCAACCGCGGCATCCCCAACCCGGCCAACCGGATCGTGCGCCCGTTCTGCGTCAACGGCGGGATCTTGAGCGCGATCTTCTTGCCGGCGATCGTCTCCACCTCCACCTCGCCGCCGAGGACGGCGTCATCCAGCGGCACCACCACATCCGTCACGAGGTCGTCACCGCGCCGCTCGAAGCGCTTATGCGAACGTACCTTCACGACGACGTAGAGGTCGCCCTTGGCGCCGCCTCCCATGCCCGCCGCCCCTTCACCGGCGATGCGGACTCGCGTCCCGTCCTTCGCACCCGCCGGTATCTTCACCTCGATTCGCCTCGGGTGCTGCACCACGCCCTGCCCCTGGCAGACGTGACAGACGGCCCCGGCCACCTGTCCCGAGCCCCCGCAGGTCGGGCAGGGTTCGTAGCCCTGCAGTTGCAGCGTCCGTGTGGTGCCGTTGTAGGCCTCTTCGAGGCTGATTTCAGTCTGGTACTCGACGTTCTGGCCGCGCCCGGCACGTGTCCTGCTGCCGGCAGCGCCTCCGAACATGTCGAAGATGCTATCGAAGCCACCACCACCGCCCTGCCGCCTCAGCAGCTCATTTATGTCGAACTGGAAGCTCTGTCCGCCTCCGCCGTAACTCCCGCCACCGCCAGCCCTGCGAGCCTTCTCGAAGGCCTCGGCATGCTCCCATTGGTCACCGTAGCGGTCGTACTTCCCGCGCTTCTCCGCGTCGGAGAGGACCTCATAGGCGCGATTGATCTCCTTGAACCGCTCCTCGGCCCCCTTGTCCCCGGGGTTTACGTCCGGGTGGTGCTTGCGGGCGAGCTTACGGTAGGTGCTCTTGATTTCCTTCTGCGTCGCGTCTCGCTTGAGACCGAGGACATCGTAATAGTTCTTCGCCATGGCTTACACATAGATTGTAGTGCGCACGTAGCGAAGACGTCAATTTCCCGTCGCAAGAAAGTTGATATTATTCTTATCATGTCTATTGACAGCAGTATGTATAGCGCCTAGGATGTGTAATAGACAAGAACCCCTATAGGAGGTAACACGATATGACTAGACTAGTGCGATGGGCCCCCTTCGCAGAGTTCTCCGGCCTGCACCGGGCCATGGACGTCCTTGAGGACTTTGCTCCCACTCGGTACTGGCGGAACAACGAACCCGCCGACCTGACCTTCCCGGTCGACCTCTCCGAGAACGAGGACAAGGTGACCGTCAAGGCAGTCCTTCCCGGCGTTAAGGCCGAAGACGTCGAGATCTCCGTGAGCGAGAACGTCCTCACGGTCAAGGGCGAGTCCCACTTCGAGGACACGACTGAGAAGGAGCACTTCTACCGCCGCGAGATCCGCTACGGCTCGTTCTCCCGCTCCGTCCCGCTCCCGACTCGAGTCGACTACGAGAAGGCCGACGCGGACTTCTCGGACGGCGTGCTCACGGTCTCCCTGCCCAAGGCAGAGGACATGAAGCCGAAGTCCATCAAGATCCGGCCGGGCGCAAAGAAGGAGCTAGCCGGTACCGCGAGCACAATCTCGCAGAACTAAGCAGGGGGCCACCGGAGATCAGGGCCGGCCCAATGGGCCGGCCTTCTGTTTGTCACTTACCAGACGCCTCGTAGGGGTTGAGCAACCGTGCGCCTCGTAATCGGGATCACCGAGCGGGTCCAGCATCAGCCCGGCATCGAACCGTTCGGTTGCTCAACCGGTACGCCTTACCACCCCTACGCCTTCACCGCCTCCACCGCCCCTTCCTTCGCCCGGAACAGGTGCAGGAACACTAGCACGCCCAGCCCCGTCGAGACCGTCACCGGCAGGAACACGCTCTCGATCGAATAGGTGTCCGTCACCAGCCAGTGGTAAAGGTTCGAGGCCACGGACGCGGCCATCGCGATCAGCGCCAGCCAGAAGATGCCGCGGAACCGCTCGGGGTCGCGCGCGCAGTAGATGTACAACACCGCCAGTGGGATCCCCTCCCAGTTCAACGCTAATCCTCCGAAGATCTCCATCCAGGGACACGTCACCATCGTTGTGGTTCTCGACGAAAAATGCGCTGTTAGGCGCCAGCTCGACGAGGAACGACATCAGCGCCCATCCCGCAAGCATAAAGAGGACGACTCTCGGGTGCTGGAGGATCCCCAGGAACGAGTTCTCCTGTGGCGGCAGTGGCGTGTACCCGCTACCCGGTTCCGGCGTTTGCGTCATCTGTCCCTCCCTTAACCGACGCCCAGGTCGCGCAGGCGGTGCTCGTCGATTCCCAGGTAATGCCCGATTTCGTGCAGCAGCGTCTGCCGTGCCTGCTCCACCATCTCTGCCTCGTCCTTGCAGTGGCGCTCGTGCGCGCGCTGGAAGATGAGGATCGTGTCCGGCACGACCATCGAGTAGAAGTGTGTGCGGGCGGTCAGGGGCACGCCAGTGTACAGCCCGAAGAGGTCGCTTCCCGGGTGCAGGCGCGCCCGCCGGCGCTCGTACGGCGTCGGCGCCCAGCGCACCTGGATGTCCAGGTTGTTCAGCGCGTCGTGGAAGACGTCCGGCAGCTCATCGAGGGCCTGCTGGACGATGCCCTGAAACTCACTCCTTCGCATTCGCGGCATGGCGTTCTGCGTAGAGTTGTAGCAGGAGACAGCGGCGACAACCGCGTCAGCAATCGCATCTGCGCGACGAGTCAGGCCCGGGTGGCTACGGTCGGGCGCCCGGCTCGTGCTGGCTCGACCGTCTACGGCTCTGCGCGAGACCGCGGCACCGTGATGGTACGACTCCAGGATCCGGCGCACCATCGGCCCCGCCTCGCGGGAGCCCGACTCGCCGGTCTCCAGCGCCGCCAGCGCCACGATGCTCGGCTCCGACCGGTTCGCGTAGGCCACGAAGAACACGTGGTTCGCCGCCGAAGCCGATGTCCTCGGCGGTGCCGGACTTGCCGGCCGCATCCACGCTCGACCCGGCGAACACCTGGTAGGAGGTACCGCCGGCGCTGTGCGTCACCATCGTCAACCCCTGGCGGATGATGTCCAGGTTCGCCGCCGACACCGGCAACGGGTGGATCGTCTCCGCCTGGAACTCCTGGGCCGCCGCGCCGCCCGGCTCTGAGATGCTCTTGATCAGGAGCGGCTTTCGCAACACGCCCCCACCGGCGATTGTAGAGTAGGCATTCGCGATCTGCAGGGGCGTCACGGTCACGAAACCCTGCCCGATCGCCATGTTCACCGCATCGCCCGTGTACCAGTAGTCCCCAATGTTGTCCAACTTCCATTTCGCATCGGGCACCGTTCCCGGCGCCTCATCGAGCGCGTTGATCCCCGTCGGAGCCCCATAGCCGAACGCCCTGGCGAACTCCGGCAGGATGTTCTCGTCGATCGGGTCCAGCGTCGCGGCGATATCGAAAAACACCGGGTTGCAGGACGCCATCAGGCCCTCGGACACGGTCAGCCAACCGCGGTCCGTCGTCTGCCAGTTATTCTTCTTGAACTCCTCGCCCAGGCGCGTCCATTCGGGCACGCAGTGGAAGGTCGAGCCTGCGTTGAAGCCGCCACGCTCAAGCCCTGCCGCTGCCGTCACCACCTTGAAGGTCGAGCCGGGCGGGTAGGTCGCGAGCAGAGGACGGTTCAGGAACGTGTTGCGCGGGTCATTTACGAGGATGTTGTACTTCTCGGCGCTCAGGCCCTGGATGAACTCGTTCGGGTCGAACCTCGGGTAGGAGGCCAGCGCCAGCACGGAATTGTCCCGCGGGTTCATCGCCACGATCGAGCCGACGCGGTCGCCGAGCTGCTTCTCGGCGGCGAGCTGCACGTTGATGTCGATGGTCAGATAGATGTCCTTGCCCGGGACCGTCGGCTTCTCGGCGATCTCACGTCCGATCGAGCCCTCGGGGGTGAGCGTGGCCAGCAACGCGCCCCGCTCGCCGCCGAGCGTCTCGTCCATCTGGCCCTCGATACCGATGGCCCCCACCATGTCCCCCGGCGCGAACCCCTTCGGCGCCAGGTCCTTGAGCTGATCCTCTGTGATCTCCGTCATGTAACCCAGCGTATGCGCGGCCGAAGACCCGTTCGGGTACACGCGCTGCACCTTATCGCGGACGACCACCCCTAGATCGACCAGCTCCTGGAAGCGGACGATCTCCTCGGGCGGCGTCCCGTACGGGAGCGTCTTCACCGGTATGAAGTAGTACGACGGCAGCGTCGTATCCACCGCCGCGCGGACATCCGCTTCCGAAACACCGGCCGCTGCCGCCAGCCGCGATATCGTCGTTTCTTTGTCGGTGACCATGTCGGGCACAACCCCGACGACCGACAGGCTGGCATCGACCGCCAGTTCCTTGCCGTTCCGGTCGAAAATCGTACCCCGCCGCGGGACGTCTGTGAAGAAATGGACCAGCGACTTGTCGTCCAGCTCCTTGAAGTAGACGGACGGCTTCCAGTCGATCCGCCACAGTTCCTTTGTCTGCGGCGGTTCCCCGGGTGTCGAGTTGACCTCGACCGCTTCCTTCACCAGCGGCAGGACATTCTCCTGTTCAACGTCGCCGAAGAAGCTGGTGTGGAACGTCACCGTGAAGGGGGCTTCGCGGGTCTCCCCGGAGGTGTCGGCGTCCGGTGTCTGCCCGGCAGCATCTGTTGAAGAAGCCCCGAGCTCGTAGTCGAGGCCGGTGATTCGCGCCTCTCCCTTGATCGCTGTGTAGCGGTCGATAAACCCCTGCTCATCAATGGTCGAGCGCGCGTTGGCGGACAGCAGCGTATACATCTCCTGGAACTTGTCCTGCTCCCACAGAGTGAGGAAGCGTTCGGCCGCGTCGTCAGGAGAGTCGGGAGCTTCGGTGGGGCCACCTTCCCCGCCACCGCCTCCGCAAGCGGCGACGATAAGGGCGAGGACTGCGATGGCGAAGAGCGCGGGGCGCGCGGGCAAAGCCATTGGTCTTATTGTAGCAACGACACGGCATTACAGACGGATTCGCCGGGGGCCAACGTTATCGTCCGTAGGTTAGGATATCCGACGATGGACGACATCACCGGCATTCTCGTCGACCTCTTCATCATATTCGCCGCCGCGAAGCTGTTCGGTGAGGTCTTCCTCCGTCTCAAGCAACCGGCCATCGTCGGCGAGGTGATCGCCGGCGTTGTTATCGGGCCGTACGCGCTCGGACTCATCGGCTCCCCAAACGCCGACCTCGTTAACCTCTTCCACGGTGACAAGGAGTCGGCCACCGAGGCCCTGAACGTGGTCTACAGCGTGATCGCCGAACTGGGGGTGATCATCCTCCTGTTCTTCGTCGGTCTGGAGACCAGGCTCAGCGAGCTTATGGCGGTCCGCACGCGAGCCATCGCCGTTGGCGTGCTCGGAATCATCTTCCCCTGGCTCCTGGGGTTCGGATTCATCTACGCAACCGGCCGCAGCGATGTCGAGTCCGCCTTCGTTGCCACGGCGATGGTGGCGACGAGCGTTGGCATCACGGCTCGAGTGCTCAGCGACCTCGGCGTGATCCGTTCCCGGGAAGCGCGCATCATCCTCGGCGCTGCCGTCGTCGACGACATACTCGGGCTGCTCCTGCTGGCGGTCGTCAGCTCGTGGGGACAGGACGACCTTGATGCGCTGGAGCTGGGGCTGACGACAGCCGCCGCAGGAGCTTTCGTCGTGTTCGCCGCCTCGGTCGGCACGAGGGTCACCCGCCGCTACAGCATCCACCTCGAGCGCCTGCACCTGGAGAACGGCCCCTTTCTTGTGGCTATCCTGCTCATGCTCGGGCTTTCCGCCCTGGCAGGGGTAGTTGGGCTGGCGGCGATCATCGGCGCCTTCCTGGCCGGCCTGATCCTCGCCGAGGCCGATGAGAGCTTTGAGCTGCAACGACAGGCCAGACCGATCTACGACTTCCTGACGCCCTTCTTCTTCGTGATAATCGGCACGGCCGTGGACCCGGAAGCCTTCAAGGACCCCGAAGTGCTGGGGATAGCGCTAGCCGTGACAGGGCTTGCGATCGCCGGCAAGCTCGCAGGCGGCGGCCTCGGGGCGCGTGGTCTGCCAACGCGGAGCGCTGCCATAATCGGCGTCGGAATGGTCCCGCGCGGCGAGGTAGGCCTGGTGGCGGCCGGAATTGGTGCCGGAATCGGAGCGGTGTCCAACGACATGTTCGCCGTCGTGGTCTTTATGAGTATCGCGACGACGCTAGTCGCGCCACCCGTCCTGGCCCGCGCTGTATCAGGGCCATCCGCCACCCGCTCACGAGCGGGAGGACGAGCTCGCCGAGCCCTAGGCGGGGATGGGTTCGCGCGCCGGCCTGCGCCGCGGAGCGCGCTTCTCGGGCAGCGCCGTGATCGGTACGGGAGTGATCCGCTTCATCAGGATTCCAGCGAGAAGGGCATAGCCAAATACCACACCGGGTATCGCGCTCAAAGCTAACAGGCCTGCCTTCTTCATGCTTCTTCCTCCTGTGATTGGGTGGGGCGTGTTGACTAGACAGACGCTACAACGTCCCGCCCGTTACAGTCCGTGGTCGGTGTCACCGCAAGAGGGAACCCACGGGCGAGGACGGGGGTGCTCGCCCTCGCCCGCTGACCAAAGGGAGGGTGCAGGCGCGCGCCCACCATCAGGGAGGGAGATCCCTGTGCGGCCGGTGAAACGTTCGCCCTTCGTCCCATGTGCCTTATTCTGAGTCGTTGAGTCCGGCGATAGGTTATGGGCTCGTTACGCGCGGGTTACGGGCAGGTTACAGCCCTCAACCCGCCAATTCACCAGTAGCCGATCTCGCCCTGGATCATCGCCCGCGCGATCACCAGCCGCTGGATCTGCGATGTGCCTTCGACGATCATCAGCTGCCGGGCGTCGCGGTAGTGACGCTCCAGCGGGTGGTCCTTCATGTAGCCCTGCGCGCCCAGGATCTGGATCGCGTCGGAGGCCACCTTGTTCGCCAGTCTCCGTGGCGAATGTCTTGGCGATCGAGAGGTGCGGCGCGTACTCGCGCTCGTACTTGCCCTGGTCGACGAGGATGCGCGGCGTAGTAGACGAGGTGCCGGGCGGCCTCGATGCCGATGGCGGCGTCGGCCATCATGAACTGGATCGCCTGGTGGTTGACCAGCGGCCTTGCCGAACGTCTTGCGCTCGCGGGCGAAGTCCAGCGCGTAGGCGATCGCGCCCTCCGCCAGCCCGAGCCCACGCGCGCCGACGACCGGCCGGCAGGTGTTGAGCGTGAGCATCGCCGTCTTGAAGCCGCGGCCCTCCTCGCCGATGCCGGTAGGCCGGCCGAAACGCGGCAGTCCTGCAGCACGATGTTGGCCGTCGGCACGCCGATCACGCCCATCTTGCGGTCGCAGCGCGGCACCGAGAAGCCGGGCGAGTCCGTCGGCACGATGAAGGCGGAGATGCCGAGGCGCCGTTCTCGGCCGGTCTTCGCGAAGTAGCGAGACGAAGTCGGCCACGTTGACCCGCCGGAGATGTACATCTTCTCGCCGTTGATCACGTAGTCGTCGCCGTCGCGGCGCGCGCGGGACTCCAGGGCCTGCGGCGTCGGAGCCGGTGTTCGGCTCGGTGAGGCAGAACGCGCCCTTGATCGCCCCGGTGGCCGACTTCGAGAGCCACTCGCGCTTCTGCTCCTCGGAGCCGCCGAGGTTGATCGGCTGCGTCGAGAGCGCCGAGAGCAGCAGGATCAGCGAGCAGGCGTTGTCGTGCTTCGCCGTCTCCTCGACGGCGAGCGCCAGCGCCAGGAAGCCGGCGCCGGAGCCGCCGTACTTCTCCGGGATCGGTCAGGCCCGAGCAGGCCCGCCTCCGCGAACATCTGGAAGATGTCCTCCGGGTACTCTCCGCGTCTCGTCCAGTTCTGCGGAGCGTGGCGCGACTTTCTCGCGAGCGATGCGCTGGGCGGTGTCGCGGATCAGCTTGTGGGCGTCGGAGAGTTCGTAGTCCATGAACGTCCTCAGTTCTAGCGTTTGGATGCGTGGGTAATTCTATCCGGCTGAAGCTCTGTGGGGTATCACGTAAACCGCCCCTCCGCCGGCACCCGTCGCAGAATTTCGTCCACCGTCTCCTCCACCGTCATCTCCGACGTGTCGATCCACGTTCCCAGCCCCGCCATCGTCTCCCTCAGGACCTCGTCGAGGTAACTCCACACGTGAAAGACGTTCTTGTCCCGTCCCGCATCCCGCTCCGCGACCACGTCGATCCGCGGCGCCAGCACCACCAGGTACGTGGTCAGCCCCCGGAGGTAATCGCGATACACGTCCTTCATCTCGCCGAGCACCACGTCGTCGATCGCAACCGTAAACCCCTCCTCGTGAAAAGACCGAGCAAGCATCGCGCCGTGCCGGTAACGCAGGCCGATCTGGCGAAGCGCCTCACCGGACGGGCCCGGTGGCACCGGCCACTCACCCCCGGAGACAATCATTCGCTGCAGCAGGTCGGCCTCTACATGGACTCCTCGTTCGAACCGCTCCGCCAGCGCCCGCGCCACCGTGC
This sequence comes from uncultured Chloroflexia bacterium, assembly GCA_963717065.1. GTDB lineage: Bacteria > Chloroflexota > Dehalococcoidia > SM23-28-2 > RBG-16-64-32 > CAVQVC01. Next base: position 1,673,644 of record CAVQVC010000001.1, read on the forward strand.
TCTTCCCGGCGCCGGGAATGCCCGTTACCAGGATCGTCAGTGGCTCGCCGCCCACAAGGCTCATCGCGAAGCCGCGGGCGGACGGGCGGGCCCGCCTCTACGCGGACGCGCCGCAATGCGGGCTGGGACGGCGTGCGACTCCAGACGCCTCAACCAGATGTCCGAGGGGTCTTCCTTGAACAAGGCTTCAAGCACCCGTCCCAACCGCCCGTTGTAAGGCGCCGTGCTCACCGCGGCCCAGTCGCCGGTGTATGCCAGCTCGGGCCGGCCAACGCACTTCGCCAGCGCCTTCCATTGCGCCTCGTTTTCGCATGCCACGGCAAGCATCGCGCCGTCAGCGCAGCGGTACAGCCTGCGGGCAGGCGAGGCCTTCTTCTTCACGGGGCTGATTATCGCAGATGTTGCCCCGCCGGCTGGATTACTGTGGAGACTGGCTCCCCAGCTCGAATGCGAGTTGCCAGCGACGAGCGACCATCTCGTCATGCGTGTACGTGGCGAGAGGACGGTCGCCTACCTGGATCGTGTAGGTTTGAGACTCGTCCAATGGACCGGCTGAGAAGGCGAACGTGCACACTTCGAGCGTGTCAGACCCTTTCGAGAGCCCGCTGATCGAGAGCACCTTGCCGGCCTCGTCGGACACCTTAACCTCGGCGCCCTGTCGCAGGTCTGCATATTCGCCCGGGCCGGTGCTGCCCGGCCCGCACCCACCGCTCGTATACGGCCGTGTAGGGTCTGCGGCGGCGAATACCCTCACCACGCCGTGAGCCACGTCGCCATCGGGGCGCGTCCACAGGTAGCCCAGGTACACGACCACGGCCCCGAGTATCAGCAGCCCGCCCGAGAGCATTACCAATTGAAAGCGCGACATCTTTCGATCACCATCCTTATGAAGGCATCTGGAACGAAAGACGCACACCGCGGCCCGGACGCTACATCACGTCCGAGCCGCCGTACACGGGGATCCTGCCGTAATGCGTCAGGAGGTTGGCAATTGGCCGAAGAAGCCCGTGATCTCCCGCAACTTGCCATCAGGAGCCAGGACACCCACGTCGATGCCCGCTACGGGCACGCTGCCGTCCGGCCCAACCACTTCCCACGCGAACCGAACGTGCTCGTGGTGCGCATCGATCCCGCTCGACCGCTTCACGGTGTGGCCGGGGAAGTGGGGTCGCGCCTCGCTCACCATTTCGCTGAGGGCTGTGTGCCCCTTCGCGTCCCTGGCCGGATCGGAGTATCGCCCGTCGTTCGTCCACGCCTCCGCGATATGCTTCGCTCGTGCGGCCGCGTCCTCCTCATTCCACATCGCGAAATACGCATCGACTGTCGCCGTCACGTCCCTGGTTGCTGCCTTTGTCATTGGAACCTCCTTGAACCGAAGCCATGCCGTTGCACTTGAGGTTGCTCCTACCATGGAGGCATTTCAATTACCTCAGAGGTAACTGCCAGGGACACGTCCTTGAGATAGAATCGTCCCGTGAGCACGGTCACAGTTGGCAGCAGGGTGGGCGAGCTAATACGGGATTGGAGGCGCCGGCGCCGCATGAGCCAGTTGCACCTCGCCGTCGAGGCCGAAGTCTCCTCCCGCCACCTCAGCTTCATCGAGACGGGTCGCTCGCGACCCAGCCGCGAGCTCGTCGTCAACCTCGCGGAGCAGCTCGATGTCCCTCTCAGGGAACGCAACCTCCTTCTGCTCGCCGCAGGGTACGCTCCCGGCTACCGCGAAACAGGGCTGGACGCGGAGGAGATGGGCCCGGTGCGCGCTGCCATCGATAAGATTCTGGCCGGTCACGAGCCATTCCCCGCGATCGTCGTCGATCGTCGCTGGGACGTGTCTCAAGCCAACCGGCCGGCCCTGGCCATCCTCACCGATGGTGTTTCTCCGAACCTGCTCGCCTCACCGGTCAACGCCCTTCGCGTCAGCCTTCACCCGGAAGGGCTCGCGCCGCGGATCGTCAACCTGGCGGAGTACAGCGAACACATCCTGCACCGGCTTCACCGGCAGGCCGTGCTGTCAGGCGACCCCGAGTTGTTCGCCCTCGAAGAGGAACTGAGTCAATATCCTGGGGTCTCTCGGAAGGCACGTGCGATGGGCGAAACGGCCGACCTGCTTTTCATGCCGCTCGTCCTCAAGATCACCGATGACGTGCGGTTCTCGTTCTTTAGCACGCTCGCCACATTCGGCACCGCCATCGACATCACGGTTTCTGAGCTGGCGATCGAGTCGTTCTTTCCCGCCGACGAAGCGACGGCGACAGCATTGCGTACGGCCTGGGGCTGACCCGGTCTAAGCGAACTGCAGTAGCTGGACGTAGTTCCCTTCTGGATCTGTGAAGGTCGCTACCCTCACCTGGTCGAAGTCTTCGATATCGCTGATGAACTCAACGCCCTTCCCCTTCAACCGCTGGACGTCGCCTTCGACGTCATCCGTCTCCAGGCCGACCATGTGACGTGCCGGGTCGTCGTTCCTCCCTTTGACCTCGCTGTGCGTGCCCAGCGTAACCGACGGCCCTCGCGGGTTGCTGCTCAGGACCACGAACTCCGGCATGTCGACGCTCACCGGCAACCCGAGAACGTCCCGGTAGAACGGCAACAGAGTCTTCTGAATGTCCTCGCTCCAGATGCCGGCGGTGCTCAGTCCCTTGATCATGGCGTTCCTCCTTTGATGAACCTGTAGGGCCTAGTTCTAAATCTAGGAGTGGGATCGACTACATCATCACCCGGCCGCCGTCGATGTTGATGGCCTGGCCGGTAATGTACGAGGCGTCCGGTCCGCAGAGGAACGCAACCAGCTCGCCGATCTCCTCCGGCTGCGCTTCCCGTCCCAGCGGCGTTGTGCGCATCACCATGGTGCGGATCGGGCCTGGTTTGGTCACATCCTCCATGCGGTAAGTATCCACGAGACCCGGACAGACGGTGTTCACGTTGACTTTGTGCGGCGCCATCTCCAGCGCCAGCGCCTGCGTGAACAGGATCATTCCGGCCTTTGTGACGCTGTACGCCGACGACGTCGCCATCGCCTGGCGCCCGAGGATCGACGAGATGTTGACGATGCTCCCGCCCTCGCCCTGCTCGACGATGACGCTGCCGACGGCCTTCGTGACGAGGAATGTTCCCGTCAGGTTCGTCTCGATTACCCGGCGCCATTCGCTCTCTTCGAGCTGAATGACCGGAACCCGGTCGCGCCCTCTTCCGGCGGCTGCGTTGTTGACCAGAATGTCGATCCGTCCAAGCTCGCGTTTGGTTTCGTCCGCCACCCACTGAGCATCGGCTGCGTCCGCGGCCTTGCTGACGAGCGGCAGCGCGCGACGACCCATGGCGCGGATCTCATCGGCCACAGACTCGACGTCGCGCCAGCCCATCTCCTTCTCCTCGTCCGGGTAGGCGTCCGGCGGGCGGCCCGAGCCGGTGACGGCCACATCAGCGCCTTGCCGCGCCAGCGCCAGCGCGATGTGGCGTCCGATCCCTTTGTGCCGGCCCGCACCGGTAACGACGGCGACTTTGCCTCGTAGCGGAAGTTCCTCTGGCATAACGCCCCGTAGTATAGCGTCCGATGCCAATCGACGCCATGCTATGATTGCCGCGCTCTTGAAGGAGGAAGTAATGGCAACCAAGGAACTGATTGACACCTACCTGGCGGCCTGGAGCGAACCCGACGCAGAGAAGCGGCGAGCGCTGATCGAGAAGTGCTGGTCGGACGACGCGACCTACGTGGACCCGATGTCCGACGCGGCCGGTCGCCGGGGCCTCGAGGAAACGATCGAGGGATTTCACAAGCAGATGCCGGGCGCGACGATCGTCCTGGCCGGCGGCATCGACGAGCACCACGGACGGCTTCGCTTCCCCTGGGCGCTCAAGGCCGCCGATGGCTCGACACCGATCAAAGGCATCGACGTGGGCCAACTGGCGCCCGATGGGCGGCTGGCCAGCATCCTCGGCTTCTGGGACAACGCGCCTGGCGGGTAGACACAATCGCCCGGCTAGCGCTTGAGTTGCGCCGATACCGGCAAGAATTCTTCCTTGGAGACCTCGCTCCAACACAGCATCCAAACGTCGGCGAAGATCATCCACCAGCCCATCCCGTTCATGCATCTCCCGCATCGTTAGTGCGACGCCTCTCCGGTCGCGCCGCCAACGTTGATGACGCCCACCGCGCCCAGTCCCGTGTAGGCGAAGGAGTGCGTCACGAACGGATAAAGGCCTGCCTCCGGGATTGTCAGCTCGAATGTGCAGCCTTGCCCGGGTGCCACTGTGTAGGTCGAGACGCCGTACAGCGGATTCCTGGGGTTCCCGTCGACGTACACGACGTCGAAGATCGCGCCGATCACGTGGAACGCCGAGAACAGCGTCGGACCGGCGTTCATCACATGCAGGCGGATCCTTTCGCCCGGGTCCGCGGTCAGCGGAACGTGCTGGTATTGAAATGCAACGCCGTTGAACGCCACGATGTCAGGGCGAACGGCCAGCATCTTGTCCATGTCGGCGTCCCAGGTGCCCTCCGCGCCGGTCTTGGCGTAGAACTCGCTCTGTACGATGACGTACTCGCGCGCCGGCGCCAGCGGCGTCTCAGGGTCCACTATCGCAACCCCGTACAGGCCGTTCGCGATGTGGTGCAGGACGGGCGCGGTGCCGCAGTGGTACATGAACACGCCGGGGAACTGCGCCGTCCAATCAAAGCTGAGCGTATCGCCGGGAACGATCGTGATGTAGTTCTTGTCCCAGGGCGTCCGCGCAGCGTGGAAGTCAATGGAGTGGCCGCTGGTGCCCTCGTTGGCCAGCGTAAAGCGCACCAGGTCCCCCTGTTTGACGTGTAGCACCGGCCCCGGGAGCAGGCCGTCGTAGGTCCAGGCGTTGTACTTCGCGTTCGCTGCGATGTCCACCGTCGTGTCCTGGATTCGGTACGTCAGATCGAGAGGCGAGGCGCCGAGCGGCGGCAGCGTGGCATCCCGAGCCTCGGTGACCTTGCCTTCCGGAACCGGCCCTTCCTCGAACCCCTGCGCCGACACATCGCCGTGCGCAGTCCCTGTGCCACCGTCATCGTCGACAGTGGCAATTGTGTAGCCGATCAGGCCGCTGGCCGCGAACGCGCCGGCGGCCGCGGCCGCGCCAATTACGCTTCGCCGCGAGACCTGTCTGGGCCCCGGTTCGTAGATTCCCATTGTGCGCCTCCATTCCCTAGTTGATCACCAGGGTGCCCACCTGCTGGTCCGGATGCAAGTCGCAGCGGAACGGGTAGGTCCCCGGCGTGTTGATGCGCACCAGTAGCGATGTCTCTTTGTCGGGCTCCAGGATCCGGGACGCGAAATCGTCCGCCGTGTCGTATTGCTTGTCCTCGCCCGAGACCCGAAGGTTGTGGGCCACCGACCCGGCGTTCTTCACAACTATCTCCAGGACGGCGCCCGGGTCTCCTTCAACCACGTTCGGCTCGAAGCGTGGGTTGACGTTCTGACCGTTATCGTTCGTCTCGACCGTAACGGAGCTGGCTGGTGTGGCCCCGGCAACGCGTGGGTCAGGAGTTGGCGTCGCGGCTGAGCCGCTGGCGTCATCGGATGAACCACCGCCTGAGAAGAGCAACACTAGCACGACGATCACAGCGCCGGCCCCCACAACACCCGCTATCAGCCAGCCGGCGTTCTGCCGGAGACCGCGCTGCCATCCGCCCTGCTTCTTCTTACGCTTGCTCACTCTCTGGATCCTTCCGTTCCCTTGCTTCCGCGGGCGGCCGCCCCACTAGGGCGGCTGCGTACTCGATGCCGACTCCGCATCTTCGATGACGAAGAGACCGATCATTCCCGCATCTGCATGATTCACCACGTGACAGTGGAAGAGCCAGATGCCCGGCGTCCCGAACGTCAGCCTCAATGTATCAGCTTGCCCGGGAACGAGTGGGACAAGGTTCGCCGGCCACTGGCGCCCGCCCAGCGTGGCTTCGGAGATGTGGGAGACGGAATGTCCGTGCCAGCTGTGAACTTGATCTCCGATGTTGATGATGTGCATGCGAATCTCTTCGCCGGTCTTTCCTGTGAACACAGGGATAGTCTTGTTGAACTGCGCCTGGACCGCTTCGATGCCCTGCGCTTTGAACACTTCCTCGAGGTGGTGCTCGCCGCCGGGGAAGCCCAGGCCGTTCATGATGAAGGGCGGCACATCACCCTCAGTCTCAGATCCCATCTCGCTCATGAAAATGACTTCGTTGCGCACGGGCGCTTCCTCCGGGTCGACGACGATGATCGCCCCGTAAAGACCCTGGTGGATGTGCTCGCTGATCGAGCGGTGACCGTCCGCGGAGTGGCAATGATAGTAATAAATCCCGGCCTTGGTCGCTTCGAACTCGTAGGTCCAGGTCCCGCCGGGGGGGATCATTGCCCCGGCGCCCTGCCCCGTTATCGTGTTCAACTGGCTGCCGTCAGAGGACAGGTCGTAGTTCGTAAAATGCGTATGGAAGCTGTGAATCAGGTCGAGCTTGTTTGTGACGTTGACCCGTAGCTTCTCACCGACCTTCACTGTAAGCGTCGGCCCGGGCACCGAACCCTCCGCCGAACCCGCCAGCTTGTATGTCCAGGCGTGCCAGACGTTGCCACCGCCGTAGTCTATGTCTTTCGGCACGATTTCGATGTTGTACTCGCGGATGGTTTGAGCTTCGCTCACCTGGCTGTTGCCCAGGATAACGACCCCGAGAATCGCAGCTATGGCGGCGACGGCGAGCACGATAAGAAATGCCCCGATCGCCAGTCTTCGTCGATCGCTGGCGTTGGACTCGGGCGGAAACTGCATGCTGACTCCTGACTAGGCGCCTGTGACCACCGGCTGGCTGTGCGACTTGCGGCGATCTGTTGCGTAGGTATCGATCACTCTCCTGGCGGCAGCCAGCGAAAGGACCTCGTTGGTACCGTCTTCGATGAGCGCTGCACGGGCGTCGCGGAATAGCTTCTCCACCAGCATTCCCCTGGCGAGGCCAATTCCGCCGTGCACCTGGAGCGCATCGCTCGCGACTTCAAGTGATGCCTGCGTGCAGAAGACCTTGGAGGCCATCGAATGCTGTGTGGAGGGTGGGCTGGTCAAGGCGTTGTAGGTCATGGCGGACCGCGACAGCGCGCGTGCGCATTCCACCTTGATGAACATGTCGACAAGCTTTAGCTGTACGGCCTGGTGGTCTGCGATACGCGCGCCGCCCTGTACCCGTTCCCGCGCGTAGTCCAGCCCTTCCTCGAACGCCGCTCGCGCCACTCCTGTGAAGGTGGCCCCCATGAAAGCATTAGCGCCGGCCAGGACGGAGTCGAGCACGTAGGAATACGCCTCCTGTGGAACGACGACGTAGTCCGCCTCCAGATTCACTTCATCGAAGAAGATCTCGCCCTGGTTGAGAGCACGTTGGCCGAGTTTGTTGAGGGGCCGGCCCCTCGACACTCCGTCGCGGGCGAGGGGTATAAAGGCGACCACGCCCCCGGCTGGTCCTTGTTCCGGCGCCGTCGTGATGAATGCCAGTGCGTGCGTCGCCACTGTGCCGTTGGACACCCAGGCGGACTTCTGTCCATTGATTAGCCATCCATCTCCCTCTCGGCGCGCGCGTGTATCTCCCGAGGTCGCCGGTTCAGCGAATTGCGGTGTCCCTACCATGAGCAGGTCGGAGCCATGCCCCGGCTCCGTTATCGCCCAGCAGCCTATGCTGGTTGCGCCCGCGTCGTTCGCGAACGCTGTGACATGCTTGGCAAGCTCCGGGCGGCCGCTCATCGCAGCGAAGGAAAAGGGGAATGACGCTACCCCGAGGCCGACGGCGAAGTCGCTGGCGCCCCAACCGAGTTCCTCGGTCAAGATATGGCGCGCCAGCGGCGACAGCTTCGTCCCCCCGGACCCCTCTGGTAGTCCCGAGCGATGGTAGCCAAGCTCGTAGTATTTCCGGAAGACGTCCCAGTAGACCGAGTTCGCCGCGATTACATCTTCGGGATCATGGAGTGCATCCAACTCCAGGCTCGCCGGTCTCAGTATTTCGGCGGCAAAACGGTGCGCCTCCTTCTTGAGGGCCGTTTCTTCGGGCGAGAGTTGAGTGTTTAGCTCCGTGTACATCCGCCGACGCCCCTAGCTGAACTCCATGAAATTCGGCTCGACGTATGCGCGGAGAATATCGGGCCTGGCGATCACGCCGACCAGCCGACCGCGCCTGGTCACAGGCACCCGAATTACATGCGCCGTCTCCATGATGGCCATCACTTCGTCCACATCGGCGTCGGGTTCAACGGAGATGACATCCGTTGTCATGATCTCTTGCGCTGCAGTGCTCTCTACCCGCTTGCCGGCTCGGATGGCGCGGATGACGTCGAATTCGGTCACCATGCCGACGATCTTCCCACCGCGTTCCGCCACTGGCATGCCGCTAAAACCCCCGAGAAACATCTGGATCGCGACATCCCTGACCGTGGTGTCCCTGGCAACAGCCACCACAGGCTGCATCATGATGTCTTTCACTTTCATCGTCGTTTTCATGTGAATCCCTCCGATCAACTCTGGCTCGTTTGCAGGCTGAGGCCGGGACGCCGGTGCGCGGACATCCCGGCCTCAGCCGTGGCTATCGGCTACGCTTGCGGAGCCGCTTCACCCGAGGTTGTCTCCTCGCTGGCCTTGGCCGCTGTTCGTTCGTTCGCGACCTCAGCGGCGTAGTAGACTACCGGCGCCAGGAAGAGGACGATCGTGGCGCCCATGACGATCATGAATGCGCCGAGGCCGACCACCAGGTCAGAGACCTTGAACCCCATCACGGCCACACCCAGGCTCGTCCGCAGGAAGGCGGACGTCTGAGCGGTGGTGCGGAGTGTGTTCGATACGGGGGTACCGCTGGCGTCAGTTGCGGCCAGCGTCTTGTCGCTGGTCCAGGCGCGGACCGGCTGGTCGCTCGCGTTCTTCGCCGCCAGCGTCTCGTCGGTGGTGACATTGATCGGGTTGCCTGCGTCATCCGTCGCGGCCAGGGCAACATCCTGAGTCGTCGTCCCGTCCTCAGTCATGTACGTGCCGTTGGGCAGCATGTAAGTGCCCTCAGGGAGCAGGTACTGGCCCATGTCCGCGTACAGGTAACCACCCGTGGCCGCCAGCGTGTGCTCGAGGATCGCCTCGGCCTGAGCGTCTGCCTTGTCGGCCGAGTCGACCGTCTCACCGCCGAACGCCGGAGCGTCCGCCGAAACCGTGATGTCCTCCTGGGTAATCGAGTTCTGGACATCGTCGTGCGCGCTGCGGCCCTCGGAGATCATATAGATTCCGCTGCCGATGAAGGCGAAACCGATCACCAACGGGGCGATCCAGAACCAGTGCCTGGCCAAACTCAAGACCTTCATGATGTTGCTCCCTTCCTTGGTTGCGTGCGGTTGTTGATTGTGAGCATTTCCTCGATCGGTTCACGAGGGAACCGGAGCCGCCCACCCGGCGTGACAAGGGCGGGCAAACGACCACCCTTCGCCCAGCGCAACACTGTACTGGGCGACACCTCGAAGAGGCCTGCCACCTGCTTTGCCGTCATGAATCGAGAATCCTTCATGTCACTTCTCCTCATTCCGGACTTCAGCGTACAAACGGGCCATTGCACGCGAATGATGCAGATGCACTATTAGGAGTGATACAAGTGGCCCATCTTTGATGAGCCGACTAGCCGCTGCGAGTGGGGCCGAAGAAATGCAACAGGACCGTCGCAACGACTCCCGCAGCGACCAGGCCGAGGCCAATCAGGACCGCTCCGCCTTCCAGTTGAACGATCATGAAGGCCGTCGCTCCCAGGGCAAGCACCGGCAAGACTGGCACCCGCTGAACGCTCGGCGCCAGCCTGAATGGTCTCGGCACATCGGGCTGGGTGAAGCGGAGGACAATGAGCGACAGATTCACGGCCATGAACCCGGTGAGGATTGCGAAATTAGCGGCTTCGGCAACGAGTCCGATGTCGCCAAACAGCGTCAACCCGCAGGAAATTGCGACACAGAGCACAATGGCGATGTGCGGCGTGCGAAACCGCGGCTGGATACGACCAAGGACGCGGGGCAAGGCATCGGTCGAGGCCATGCCATAGGTCAACCTCGAAGCTGCCACCAGAAGCAGGAGCATCGTGTTAAAGGTGGAAAAAAGCGCAACAAGGCTAAGGGCGTCGGACGCGCGGTCGCCCAGCACATTTGCCGCGACTTCTGCCAGCGGCGCATCCGAATCGCTCAACGCCTCCCATCCCAGAACGCTCACTGCCGAGATCGCGACAACGATGTAAAGCCCGGTGGTAATCGCGATTGAGAGAAGCAGTGCCGTCGGTATCTTGTGCGGCGCGTCGGTCGTCTCTTCGGCCAGAGTCGCAATCTGTTCGAATCCTATGAAGGCAAAGACCACCAACGCTGCTCCCGACAGCACGCTCGCCAATCCCGCCCGCGTCTCCAGAAGGTCGACGTCACCGAAATGCGGCACCCCGATCGCGATGATGAAGACGAGTCCTCCAACCTCAACGAGTGTCAACGCGATCGAAGACCATATCGCCTCACGTATTCCATAGACCGCGATCGAAGCGGCCACGAGGAGGGCAACGATCGCTGGCAACGCGCGGTCCACGTCCACGAACGTGCCGAAGTAGCCCCCGAAACCCAGGGACACGGCCGCCGCGGCGATCAGATTTCCGGAGATGATAACCCAGCCAACAACCGCGGCCGCCAGCCGGCCGAACGCCTGGCGCGAGTACTCGTAGTCCGCTCCTGCTCGCGGATAAGCGGACGCAAGCTCCGCATAACTGAGCCCCGTCAGAGCCGCCATCACGGCGGCCACAGCGAAGGACATCCAGACCGCATTGCCGGCCTTTCCCGCTGCCTCGCCTACCAGTGCGTAAATGCCGGCGCCGAGGATGATCCCGACGCCCCCCAAAGTGAGTTCGGTGAGGCCGAGTGTGCGTCGAAGTGTTGGTCCCTCGGCCCCTGGCGATGCGGCGGAGACGTCACCCACGAACGATCTCTCAGTCGACTATCGCGGACACGATCGCGAAATAGATGACGATCGAGAGCAGGTCTTGAATCACCGTCGCCAGGGGGCCGCTGCCGAATGCGGGGTCCCTCCCCATCCGCTGAAACAGCGCCGGCAGTGCCATCGCGATCAAAGTAGCGACGGAGCAAGCAGCGAAGAGCGATAGCGCCACAGCCACGGCAACATCGGATTCACCCCATCGCCACAAGGCGATGGGCAGAAAGACGGCGCCCAGCACAAAACCCATCAGAATGCCTGTCACGAGCTCACGCCACACCACCTGTCGTATTGGCACGTTCACGGACATACCACGGATGACGAGCGTCTCAGTCTGAGTGCCCACCGCGTCAGCAAGGTAGACAATGCCTGGTATGAAAAACGCGATGGTAACGTTCTGCTCGAGACTGTTCTCAAAAGCGCCGACGATATCGGCTGACAGGATGGCTCCGGCGAGTCCTACGAGGAGCCAGGGTAGCTTATGCCAGAAACGTAGCGGCACGCTCTCCTGGCTGGTGGTTCGCGCGGCGAGCGTGCCGCGCATGAAACCGCCCAGGCGCGCCATATCCTCCTCATGCTCACGAAGGAACACCGCCAGGAGACGCCTTGGCGGCACCAGGCCGACCAGTTCGCCGGCTTCGTCCACGACGGCGAGGCTACTCTCCCCATGCTGGACGGCCTTCCAGGCCGCGACCTCCTGGTCAACGCCCGCGCTTACTACTGGAGGGTCGCGATCCATGATCTCGCCGGCGAGGGCGTGAGGAGAAGCAGCCAGCAGCCTCTCCAAGCCGATCAGCCCGACCAGCCGGTTCTGATCACAGACCGCGACATCGCTGGCGGAGTCGTAGCGGCGACCTGCCATCGAGTCGATCACCTCGCCGACGGTTGTCGTCGGGGAGGTAACTGGCACAAGTGCAGTCGCGTGCTCTGAGACTGTCTCTCTAGGTGCCTCGTAGGGCAAACTGAGCGCGCCTCGCCGCGGTGATGCAGTGCCGCGGGCCATTGCTTTCCTCCTGTTCGGGCTGTCTTCCGTTTCCGCCTTCAGCGTACATTCGCGTCATTCCGCGCGCGAATGATGCAAATGTATCAGCGGCGCTGGTGCAATCGCGCCATGTTGGTGGGCGGTCAGTTAGCCGGATCGATGCTCGCGGGCGTAGAGCGCCGCCTCCAGCCGCGAATGCACGCCGAGCTTGTTCAGGATGCTCTGGATATGATTGCGTGCGGTCGCCTCGCTGATCGTGAGCGCCTGCGCAATCTCTTTGCTCTTCAGACCATCTCCGAGGAGCTCCAGGACTTCGCTTTCTCGCGCGCTCAGACCGCCCTGGCTCTTCACCCGGGAAGGCAGGGGGACGGGGTCGCTGACCTCAGAAGCCCTGACCATGAACTCGCCGATGAGATCGCTGGCCCGCTGAAGGCGGTCGATGTCTCGGAACATATGCGCGACGACTGTCGGCCTGCCCTCGAAATCAGTCACACACATAGTGCTCATGTTGAGCCAAACCCGGCGGCCATCCTTGTGCGCCGTGAACAGGTTGAAGTTGTGGACCTTCTCTCCACGGAACGCACAAGACTTGAGAGAGCATTCCGGGCTGCATACCACGGAGCCGCGCTCGCCCAGACCCTTCATGACGTCGTAGCAGGGATGACCCAGCACTTCCTCCCGCTCGTATCCAAGGAGTTCCGTCGCTGAGTCGTTCCAGTAGACGATCCGGTCTGATGCGTCGACAACGAGCACCCCGTCGGCGGCCTGATCGAAGAAGTCCCGTAGCTTCACGGCCGGCCGCTCGCGCTAGCGGACCGCCTGACCACGGGCAGGCCGGATTCTCTCCAACTCTTCCTCCTCACCCATCACGATAACCCGGTCGCCGACTTCGAGCTCGGTCGTTCTCGGCGGGCCAACCAGTAGTTCGCCACTGGACTTCTGGACGCCGAGAACTACGATTGATGAGGTGAGGTGTAGCAGGTCATGAATCGTCTGCCCGGCGAGACCCGAATCCGCCGAGATCTCGATCTCGGCCAGAACCGGACCCCCTTCCTGGCGCATCGATAGCGTGTCGATGAACTCGACGACCATCGGTTGCAGCGCTGATAACGCCATCTGGCGACCGGCGGTGATATACGGCGAGAACACCCGGTCGGCGCCCGCCCGGAGCATTCGGGGCTCGCTGTCCGGATTAGCGGCCCGGGAGACTATGAACAGCTCCGGGTTGAGCGACTTGGCCGTGAGCACGATGAACGTGTTGCCCGCGTCCGAATCCGATGCCGCAAGAAGACATTTCGCTCGGTCGATTCCGGCTTCACGCAGGATTTCATCGGTCGTGGCGTCGCCGACGAGCAGCAATACGCCCCGGCGCTCGGCACGCTCGATCGCCTCCGGATTGATCTCGACCACCACGAACGGGATCTTGCGGTCCATGAACTCCTGCGATATCTCCTCTCCGACGCGCCCGAACCCGCAGAGGATGTAGTGGTCAGTCAGCTTGTGAATCTGTTCCTTCATTCTTCGTACGCCCAGAAAGCTCGCCAACTCTCCTTCGAGCAGAAACTGGAATAGCGCGAACAGTCCGTAGAATATCACCCCAACTCCGACGAGCGTGTAGGCCATCGTGAACGCCTGCCCTGCCCGATCAAGCGGGTGAACTTCGCGGTAGCCCACAGTGGTTAGGGTGATGACGCTCATGTAGAGCGAGTCCATGAACCCCCAGCCCTCGATGAGCATGTAACCGACCGTACCGACCACCGGCATCGCCACCAGGAGCGCAGCCGCGTAAATCAGGTTTCGTGGCACAAACGTCACCGTCGCCCGTACATGCCGGTCCTTCATGGAGCGCTCGCTCGCGCTGGGGCGGCACGCGGTGGAAGCGGTTTCATCGCCTCGATCTCTCTCTCACTGCCGATCACGCGTTGAAGAACGAGAAGCCCGCGATTGTCATTGTTTTCGATAGTGCCGATGACGGTGAGAGTCACCGCCGCCAGGACGCCGAGGGCGAGGCGCTGCCAGGGTGTCAGCAGCACTACTTGAAAGTTGCCTTAAGCGGCGCGTTCGCCGAAACGCTTGCGCTTCTGGGCCACGTAGTCGACGAGGATGTACTGACCGAGCCGCTCCGGGGTCGTGTAGAAGACGCGCCCCTTGTTCATCTTCGCGATCTGGTTCACGAACTCTTTCAGGTAGTAGTTGCGGTCCAGCATGAAGGTGTTGATGACGATGTCCTTCTGCGTGCAGCGCTTCACTTGCTTGAGCGTCTCGCGGATCGTGATCGGGCTCGGCGGGTAGGCGAAGTATGAGCGCCCGTGCTCCAGGTGCGCCGTCGGCTCGCCGTCCGAGATCATGATGATCTGCTTGGTGCCGGCCGAGTGCCGCGCCAGCATCCTCTGCGCCATCATCAAGGCGTGGTGCATGTTCGTGCCCAGGACGGACTCGTCCCAGCGCACGTACGGAAGCTCGTCCGCCTTCAGCTCGCGGGCGTAGGCGGAGAAGCCGACGACGTAGAGCACGTCCTTGGGGAACTGTGTCTTGATCAGGTTGTTGAGCGCCAGCGCCACCTTCTTCGCGGCCTGGAAGCTGCCCCGCAGGGCCATCGACCACGACAGGTCGAGCATCAGCACGGTAGCCGTCGTTGTGAGCGTCTCTGAGCGGTAGACTGCGAAGTCGTCTTGCTGCAGGCGCACCGGCACGTCCGGGCCTTCGCGGAAGATGCCGTTCATGATCGTCTCGCCGAGGTGCAGGTGGAACGGGTCGCCGAACTCGTAGGCCTTGGTGTCGTCGGCGCGCTCGCCGCCCTGCCCCTTGTCCTTCTGCGGGTGCTTGCCGTAGTAGATTTCTTCAGCTGCTGGTAGATCTCGCCGAGGGCCTTCTCGCCCAGCTTGCTTGACGCCGCGTGGCGTCAGCTCCCAGTTGTTGCCCTTGCGGCGGATGTAGCCGGCCTCTTCCAGGACTTCGAGGAACTGCCTTCAGCTGGTCCAGCTGTCTCGGCCGCTTCGTCGCCGAGGATCTGGTCCGGAGCTTGTCGACGTCGATGTCTTCGAGGCTCGCCGCCGTACTGCGTGCTCTCGAGCTGGCTTCTCCAGCTCGTCCATGTCCTGCAGGTCGCCGCATCAAGCTCATCGCCTGCAGCAGGTCGAGCTCTTCGTCGCCGCGGAAGGGGTACTGGTTCTGCATAGTCGCTGCGACGGCGCCAGGATGTCGAGGTTGATCTGCAGCTCCTTCAGCTCGCGCTGCAGCTCCGGGTCGCCGACCTTGTCCATCAGCAGGTCCTGCAGCTGGCGCCGCGCTTCCGGCGGCAGGCTGTCGAGCAGGCGACTGCATCGCGGCGATGCCCTGCTGTCATCTGCTCGATCAGCTCGTCGAGCGATCTGCGGCGGGTTGTCGCCGAAGAGGTCGCCGTACTTCTGCATGAAGCCGTCGAAGTCGGGCTCGCCGCCGGCCATCTTCTCGGACAGCATCTTGTTGAGGTCGCGCATCATCTGCTTTCATGCGCGCCATGTCTTCGGGCGATATGTTGGCGATCTGCTGAGTAGAGGTCCTTGAAGAAGGTGTCCATCAGGGTCTTCTTCAGCATCTCCATCAGCTCCTGGAACTTGGCCGCGGCCTCCGGGTCCATGAACTCGTACTCCTGTAGCTCCTTGACGCGGCCACCGACGTCGTCCGGCAGGTTCTCGAGGAAGTTCTGCTTCTTCTCGACGACGTTCTTCAGCATCTCGGCGAGGCGCTTCTGCTCCTCGTCGCTGGTCTCGCCTCTGACTGTTGTCCGCCCTTGGACCGGCCTTTTGTTGAGCGTCCTCGAACGCCTGCTCGAACTGGCGAGCGGCGACTCGCCGCCTTCCAGCTGCTGCTTCGCCTCGTTGAGGCGCCGGCCGAGCGTGTCCTTCTCCAGGTCGAGCGATCTCGTCGAGGCGCTTCTGGATGTCCTCGAAGACGGAGCCGAGGTCGTACTTGTCGAGCTTCTGGCGGCGCTGCTGGCGCAGCTGCTGGAGGAGGTCGCGCAGGCCCTGCATGCGCTGGCCCATCGGGTTGCGCATGCCGCGCTGCATCAGGTTGCGGAGCGCGTGCTGCAGGTCGCCGAAGTTCATCAGGTCGTCGGTCAGGCCGGCGAGGATGTCATCGGGGTCGAGCGGGGGTATGTCCTGGGAGCCGTCCCACTCGGAGTACTGGTATCGGAAGACCATAGCACGCTCCTTGTGCGCCCATTATACGCGACGCAAAACGCCGCGATGGAGGCGGCACACGATCTTGCCTCCGACGATGAGTGGACTTAGAGTAGTGGCGCGATGACAGGACGCACACCGTGATCCCTCTCCACGACTTCGGCCAGACCGGC
The DNA here is from genome assembly GCA_963717065.1 of uncultured Chloroflexia bacterium. Lineage (GTDB taxonomy): Bacteria > Chloroflexota > Dehalococcoidia > SM23-28-2 > RBG-16-64-32 > CAVQVC01. Next base: position 1,689,924 of record CAVQVC010000001.1, read on the forward strand.
CATCGGAGCAGCCGGATCATCTTCGGCGCCGCTGCATTCTGGAAGGCCAACCCGAGGGTGGAGGAGCGCACGCTCTCGCTCCTCCTCGAACACGGGATCAACCACATCGACGTCGCTGCCAGCTACGGTGACGCCGAAGTGCACGTCGGCCACTGGATGCCGGAGCACCGCGACCGCTTCTTCCTGGCCACCAAGACCGGCGAGCGGGGCTACGAAGGAGCAAAGGTCGAGATCCACCGCTCGCTGGAACGCCTCCAGGTCGATTCCGTTGACCTCCTGCAGTTGCACAACCTGGTTGACCCGGACGAGTGGGAGCAGGCCATGGGCCCGGCTGGCGCGCTCGAAGCCGCCGTCGAGGCGAGGGACCAGGGCCTGGTGCGCTTCATCGGCGTCACGGGCCACGGCGTTACCGTCGCCGGTATGCACCTGCGCAGTTTGAAGCGCTTCCCGTTCGACTCCGTCCTCCTCCCCCTCAACTACACGATGCTTCAGAACCGCGACTACGCGAGGGACTTCGCCGCACTTACCGAGACCTGCCGTCAGCGCGGCGTCGCCATGCAGACGATCAAGAGCCTGACCGTCGGCCCCTGGGGCGACGGCGCCGAGCGCGCCACCCGGACATGGTACGAAGCGCTCACCGAGCAGGCGGACATCGACATGGCGGTTCACTGGGTCCTCGGCCACGATGGCATGTTCCTCAACAGCTCCTCCGATCTCGGCCTCCTGGAAAAAATACTGAACGCGGCGGAGAACTACGTCTCACTTCCGAGCGACTCGGAGATGGAAGCGTTGGCCTCCCGGCCGCGATGTCTCCGCTCTTTGCGTAGCTGACATAGCACCGCTAGCCGCGCGTAGACCGTCTCTGCTTCCTTGATCGTCCGCCCACACGCCAACCCGAACGTGGCAGTGTTGTAGCCGTCACCGCAGCCCCGTCGCGCGCGCTATACTCAGCACACGACTGGGGGAATCTCATGGAGCCACGGATCCAATACACGACCGCCGATGACGGTGTCCACCTCGCCTACTTCACGTTGGGCGAGGGCGCGCCGCTCATCCTTATGCCGACGCCGCCGATCAGCCACATCGGCAAAGCGGTGACCGTTCCCTCGCTCTGGAATTTCCTCGAAGGCCTGGGTGGCATTCGCCAGCTCGTGGCATACGACGGAAGAGGGTTCGGATTATCCGACCGGAATGATCCCGAATTTTCGATCGACACCCAGATCCTCGACCTCGAATCGATTGTCGATCACATCGCCGCTGATCGCTTCGCCATCCTGGCCCACTTCGATTCGGTGCCAGCGGCCATTGCCTATGCCAGCCGCCGGCCCGAGCGTTTGACCCACCTCGTCCTCTGGCCCGGCTACGCCAGCGGGGCTGAGCAGACCAGCACCGCCGAATTCGAGGCGATGATTGCCCTCATGAACACGGACTGGGAGGTGTTCACACAGCTGATCGCGAACATGGTGATGGCCTCATCGCCAACCGATGACGTCGTGCGGTTCACCGAGTTCATCCGCGCCAGCGGTACCGCGGCCATCTTTCAGAGCGCCTGGCACGCGTCAGCGGATTTCGATGTGCAGGATCTCCTCCCGCTCATCAAGGTCCCAACTCTAGTGATGGACCGCCAGGGCAGCCGTGGCGTCGAGCTCTCGCGAAAACTGGCATCCGCCATTCCCGGCGCGGAGCTGTCCCTGATGGACAGCGGCGGAATGGCGGAGTGGGCGGGGGACATTCCAGCCGTTGTCCAGGCAATCGAACGCTTCCTCGGCCCCAACACTCCCTCAGTTCAATCCGACTCCAGTCAGGCCGCTGTGCTCACCGTCCTCTTCACGGACCTCGTAGGCCATACCGCCATGATGTCCCGCCTTGGCGACCAGCGCGGCCGAGAAGTCCTCCGCGAGCACGAGCACATCAGCCGCCAGGTATTGAAGGCGCACGGTGGCACCGAGGTGAAGACGATGGGCGACGGCTTCATGGCCTCGTTCGCGTCGGTGTCCCGGGGCGTCGAATGTGCGATCGCCGTCCAGCGTGCCTTCGACCAGCGAAACCAATCAGCGACGGAGCCCCTTCACGTTCGGGTCGGCCTCAACGTCGGCGAACCGATCGAAGACGAGGGCACCGACGGACGAAGCGATCTCTTCGGAGCCAGCGTGATTCTCGCCGCCCGGATCGCCGCCAGGGCGGAGGGATGCGAGATACTCGTCGCCAACGCCGTGCGGGAGTTATGCGCTGGCAAGGGCATACTTTTCGCCGACCGCGGCGATTTCGTTGCCAGGGGGTTCGAGGAGCCCGTCCGCCTCTTCGAGGTGAGCTGGCGGGAGTAGGCAAACGACAGGTTCAGGTCGATCGGGAGTAGACGGTCCCCCCTTCCTTGATCGCCTCTTCGACGTTGATGTCCCTGATCGCCATCCGATGGATGCCGAGGGGGTTCGCCGATAGCACCACGAGGTCGGCGAGCTTGCCGGTTTCAAGTGAGCCCTTCCTCTCCTCCTCGAAAAGCTGCCGCGCGGCGTCGATGGTGACGGCGCGCAGCGCCTCCCTGGGCGTCAGCCGCTGATCTGGCCCGAGCTCGTGTCCGGCGGACGTTACGCGGTTCACCGCCGCCCACACCAGGGTGAGGATGTCCGGTGGCGTGACCGGGGAGTCGTGGTGGAGCGTCATCGGGATGCCGCGGTCGAGCGCCGAGCGCATCGGGTTTATACGCGCCGCCCGCTCCGGCCCCAGGAAGATGTCTCGGTGACGGTCGCCCCAGTAGTAGACGTGACCGGGAAAGAATGACAGCGACAGTCCGAGTCGTGCAACCTCGTCGAGCTGGTCTTCCCGAATCGTCTGCGCGTGGATGATCGTGCTCCGGCGGTCGCGCCCTGGAAAGCGCCCCTCAGCGGCCGCCACGGCTTCGATAACCATCTGAATGGCCGCGTCTCCGTTCGCATGGGCCATTACCTGCCATCCGTTCTCGTAACCGTCCGCCACCAGCGCGTTGAGTCTCTCCTGCCTCTCGAAGACGGGAAAACCCGCATACGCGGGATCTTTCCCGAGAGCCGGGACGTGATACGGGCGGCTGAGGTAGGCCGTATATCCCTGTATCGAGCCGTCGGTCTGCAGCTTCATCCCGCCGAACCGAAGCCGGCCCGTTGGTTCGCCCGCGGACACGAGCATGGCACGCGCGTGGATCAAGAGAGGATACGCGACGACGTCGAGGGGTAGCCGGCCGGCGGCATCAAGCACCAGGCAGGCATGGACGAATGATGGCTGGTACAGCGCCGCTTCCTGCGCAGTCGTCGCTCCGAACTCAGCATACGTCGCGCAGGCAGCCAGCACCCTTTCCATCGCCTCCTCTGGCGCCGGTTGCGGCACCCGGGCGTAGATCATGGACATCGCCGTCTCATCCAGCACGCCATCCGGCTCGCCGTCTTCGCGGCGACGGATGTGACCGCCTTCCGGATCGCCGGTGTCGCGTGTGATCCCGGCCAATTCCAGCGCCAGTCTGTTCACACCGATCAGGTGACCGGACACGTGGACCGCCAGGACCGGATGCTCGCTGCTCACAGCATCCAGGTCGTCTCGGTCCGGGTGCCGCCGTTCCTCGATCGCGGTGTCGTCGTACCCGATACCGACGACCCAATCGCCCGGCTTCAGGTCATTCCGTTCGATGTGCTCTCGCATCTCCCTCTGGAGGTCCGGCATGCAAGTGACCCTCCCGATGGGAGGAGGGCTGAGGTTCGCCGAAGCCAGCTTTTCTCCGGTTCCGGCCAGGTGACCATGGGCGTCGATGAAGCCCGGAAGCAGAGCGCGGCCCGCCAGGTCAGTGAGGATGGTATCCGGGCCGGCCAGCGCCATCACGTCGTCCCGCCTGCCAACAGCGACGATGCGGCCATCCCGCACCGCGAGCGCATCCGCGATGCTGTCCTGATTGTCGACCGTGACAACGTCACCGCCGAAGAAGATGCGCGAGGCCGCCTTCGATGTCATGCCGCGATTATGGCACGCGAGGGCCAGCATGGCGGACGCGCGAATACAGGGAGTTTTCAGAAAGTGACTGTTGAGTCATAATGTGTGGACACCGCCAGGATTGGAGCAAACTATGACATCGCAGCGAATGGACTTTGGAATCTTCATGGCCCCGTTTCACACCACGGGCCAAAACCCAACGCTGGCGCTGCAGCGCGACCTTGAGCTCATCCAGTGGCTGGACCAGCTCGGCTACGATGAGGCGTGGATCGGCGAGCACCACTCAGCCGGCTGGGAGACGATCGCCTCTCCAGAAGTGTTCATCGCTGCCGCCGGCGAACGGACTCAGCGAATCCGCCTCGGGACCGGCGTCGTCAGTGTCCCCTACCACCACCCGTTTCACGTCGCCGATCGTATCGTGCTAGTGGACCACCTCACGCGCGGCCGCGCGATGCTGGGCGTCGGCCCCGGCGCCCTTCCGAGCGACGCCCATATGCTGATGCTGGAACCCACCCGCCAGCGCGAGATGATGGACGAGGGTCTCGGCATCATCATCCGGCTGATGACCGAAGACGAGCCGATCACATACGAGACCGACTGGTTCCGAATGCGCGAGGCGTCGCTCCAGCTGAAGCCGTATCAGCGGCCGACGATGCCGATGGCCGTCGCCTCCACGCTGAGCCCGGCCGGGATGACGTCTGCAGGAAAGCACGGCGTCGGCGTCCTATCGGTGGCCTCCTACGCTCCCGAGGGGCTCGCCAGCCTCAAGACACAGTGGCAGTACTGCGAGGACGCGGCGGACAAGGCCGGGCGACAGGCCCCTGACCGCAAGAACTGGCGTGTGGTCATGCCGTTTCACTTGGCCGACACGAAAGAGGAGGCGGAACAAGACGTCGCGGAAGGCGCCATGCGCTGGAACAACGACTACTACGTCGGCACGCTGGGCGCGCCGATGCGACAGCCCGTCTCCAGCCGCGAGGAGATGATCAGGCAGCTTCACCTGTTCGGAGCGTTCGTCGGCACGCCCGACGACGCGATCGAGGGGATCCAGAAACTGCTGGACGTGTCCGGCGGGTTCGGGTGCTTCCTCGGTCTGGCGCATGACTGGACGACCAGGGAGAAGACGCTGCACAGCTTCGAGTTGATGGCGCGGTATGTCATGCCGCATTTCCAGGACACGCTGACCTGGATCGACCGCTCCAATCAGTGGACCCGGGACAACAACCAGACGCTGATGGAAAGCGCGAGGGCGGGAGTGTTCAAGGCAGTCGTTGATGCCGGCGCCACCGGCGAGCTGGCCAAGACCCTGCAACAGGCGGCGGCGCTGATCGCACCGCAGACCGAGGGCGTGGCGGAGTTTGCGGAGCAGCAGGCGGAGAAGGCAGAGTCGGCGGGGTCGTAGCTGTCAGTTAGAGCTTCCTGCGGCAGCTTCAAAGGTGTGTGCCAGGCCACGCTGAAAGAACGTCATACCACGCAACGTTCACCACACGTAACTTCCACACCCTCCGTACGTTACCTATATTAGTGTTGAGCAGACACTGATCTTGCTTTGACCTGTAACGCCGGCAGGCCACATCCGGTTTGCCTTCGGGGAGTGGGGGTTTGGTGTACAAACCGATAAGTGATTACGGCGTGATCGGCGACATGCGGTCAGCCGCACTAGTAGCCCGCGACGGATCGATCGATTGGCTGTGTCTGCCCCGGTTCGATTCCCCAAGCGTCTTCGCCTCCATCCTCGACCATGAGAAGGGCGGACACTTCCGGCTGAACCCCGCCGGGCAATACACGTCGAGCCAGCGGTACGTGACCGACACGAACGTGCTCGTGACCGATTTCAAGAACGGCGGCGGCTCTCTCAGCCTGGCGGACTTCATGCCAATGACCGCCGACGATGGAGCATCACCCAGGAGCCTCGTACGGCTGCTGCGCTGCGAGAGCGGCTCGATGGAAGTCGATCTGGACTTCAGCCCCAAGCTCGACTATGCTCGCGGCCCGACGCAGTTTATGCTGGACGGCGGTGCTCCTGTCGCACGCAACGGGGACCATGCCGTCTCACTCCAGACCGACGTTCCGCTCGAGCGGCGCAACGGCTCCCTCGTGAGCCGTTTCCGGCTCGTTGAGGGCCAGACAGCCGCACTCTCGCTGAACTGGCACAACGGACACGCGCCCACTGTTCGCGAGGCGTCCTTTGAATACGACCGGACCGTCGCCTTCTGGCGCGATGTTTCCAACGACTGGGACTACGACGGCGGATGGAGCGACATGGTCAAGCGCTCGATGCTCGCGCTGCACCTCTTGATCTACGCGCCGACCGGCGCGGTATGCGCCGCCGCCACGACCTCCCTGCCCGAGCGCATCGGTGGCGAGCGCAACTGGGATTATCGCTTCTCGTGGCTTCGCGACGCCGCTTTCACGATGGACGCCTTCCACCGCCTGGGCCATACCTCCTACACGCGCCCTTTCCTCAACTGGATGAAAGGCTTCACCGCCTGCGAACACGGCCATGACGTCCACTCTCTCTTCGAGATCGGGAAGGAGACCGACCCGCATACGATGGCGGAGTACGAGCTCTCTCACTTCGAGGGCTATAGGGGCTCCGGGCCCGTCCGAGTCGGCAACGCCGCCTATCAGCAGTTCCAGCTCGACGTCTACGGCGAAGTGCTTCTGGCGCTGGACTCCTACCAGCGTGCCGGCGGGCAGATTGACGACGAGCTTTGGGATCTGGCGCTCTGCCTGGTCGATGGCGCCATCACCAACTGGCAACGGCCGGACCACGGCATATGGGAGTTCCGGACAGAACCCAGGCACTTCACGTACTCGAAAGTGATGGCCTGGGTCGCCGTTGACCGCGGTCTACGACTCGCTGCTGCCCTGCGCCGGCCGGTCGACTTCTCCCACTGGATGAGCGTGCGCGAAGAGATCCGGGCCAACATCGAAGAGAACGGCTGGAACGCCACGCGCGGCACGTTCGTGCAGTTCTACGGAGGGGCGAACGTCGACGCCAGCCTCCTCTTCCTGCCGATGGTGGGCTTCTTGCCCGCCAACGATCCACGAATCGTCGGCACAATCGAAACCATCCAGCGAGACCTCGGCGCCAACGGCATGCTCTGGCGCTATAACCCGGACGATGCCGAAGACGGTCTAAGGGGGGACGAGGGGACGTTCACGATGTGCAGCCTCTGGCTCGCGGGGAGCCTGCTCGCCGGCGGACAGGTCGTTGAGGCGCGAGAGATATTCGAGAAGGTGCTGGGCTACAGCGGCACTCTCGGCCTCTACAGCGAGATGCTGGACCCGCTCACCGGCGAGTATCTGGGCAACTACCCGCAGGCCTTCACGCACATCGGACTCATTCACACCGCCCGCAACCTGAGCCGGGCAATCAGCGCCTCGGACCAGGGCAAGATCGTCGCCGCTTAGCTGACGGCGCGGGTCTTCCAGGCGTCCATCACGCTACCCACCTGCGCGATATGCTCCTCCACGTGCTCGCTGTAGATGCGCAGCCAGTCTTCTCCTGTGTATCGCCCCGACTCCGTATGCGTCGCCGCCTTTTCCCAGGCTGAATCCGGCAGCCGCCTGAGTAGCGGCACCGTGTTCGCACGTACCGCTTCGACCGTCGCCAGCGCCACCTCCAAGGGGTGAGCGTGATAGTCGGTCACCGCCGCCCACTCACCCGGGTCATATCCGACGATCGGCGCGTCCTCGCTGGCCACAACGTAGCGGATGCGTCCCGCTGCATTGGTCTCCGAGTCCGCGCAGTGGACAACGATCTCGTGGACGGAGAACTCGTCTTCGGCCGGGCGCCACTTGCGCGCCTCCTCGGGCACCGCTTCTACGGCAGCGCGCAGGCGCTTCGGTCCCGTCGCATACTGTTCAATCAGGCGGTCTCTTTCCTCTGGCGCAAGCGGCATCGGTCGGCTCCTTTCGCGCGACGATATCAGCGTCACGCGGCCTCGTCAATCATTTGGTGAGCCACCGCCGGACGGCGCGCTCCGCCGTCTCGGCGAGCGCTCCCGCCGGTTCCTTGCCGGCGCCATCTACGGCAGCAATCGTGTCGAGCGCCTCGCTCATCACCTCCCACCCCTCGCCAAGGCTCCCCGGCACGGCGATTACCGCCACCGACGCCTCGCGCGCCAGGCCGGCAACCCTCGCCACAGATTTCCCGTAAGCCGTCTGACCGTCGAGCCGGCCCTCGCCGGTGATCACGAGGTGTGCCTCAGCGATTCGTTCGGCCAGCCGGGTCACCTCGGCGACGATCTCGAATCCGGGACGCACTTCCGCCCCGAGGAACGCGATCAGGCCGGCACCCAGGCCTCCCGCCGCTCCAGCGCCGGGCACGTCCAGCACACTGACCCCGAGGTCCCGCTCGATTACCTCACCGTACCGTCGCAGCGCCGTATCAAGCTCCTTCGCGATCTCGAAGGTCGCCCCCTTCTGCGGCCCGTAGACGAGCGAAGCGCCGTCTGGCCCGCAAAGAGAGTTAGTGACGTCCGTGGCAGCGATGACCCGGACGTTACGAATGCGGAGGTCGATGCCGGATGCATCGATCCGGGCCAGCCGCGCCAATGCGGCGCCCCCCGGAGGCAACCCGCGCCCCTCGGCGTTCAGGAACCGCACACCGAGTGCGGCCGCCATTCCTGCGCCGCCATCATTCGTCGCGCTGCCGCCGACACCGACAATGATCCGGGATGCGCCGGCATGCAGCGCCGCTCCGATCAGCTGCCCGACGCCGTACGTCGAGGTGATACGAGGGTCACGCTCCGCTTCGGCCAGCAAGACGAGACCCGCCGCGGACGCCATCTCGATCACGGCCGTGCGATCATCGAGCAAAGCCCACTGGGCTTCGATGTCTCTGCCGAGAGGATCCTGCACAGCCGCGGACATCAACCGGCCGGGAGTCGCCGCGAGCAGCGCATCAACCAGTCCCGGCCCGCCGTCGGATACCGGTGCCAGGTCGACGTCTGCGTCCGGCAACGCGCGACGTACCCCCACGGCGATCGCCCCCGCGGCCTCTGCGGCCGTCAGAGTCCCCTTGTACTCCTGCGGCGCCACCACGATTCGCATACCGACATCTTCCATCTTCCATCCCCCATCTTCCACAATGGCTCTATGCACTACCGCCGTCTCGGCCGCACCGGGCTCATGGTCTCCGAGATCGGCTTCGGCGGCTGGCCCATCGGCGGCCAGATGTGGGGGAGCGTCGAAGACGAGGAGTCGCTCGCCGCCCTCCAGCGCGCGTTCGAACTCGGCGTCAACTTCTACGACACTGCCGACGTCTACGGCCACGGCAACAGCGAGGAACTGATCGGCCAGGCGTTCGCCTCGGTGCGCTCCAACGTCCTCATCGCCACGAAGGTGGGCCTCGACTTCTATCGGGGAGAGCCCGCGCGGGTCAACTTCGCGCCCGATTACATTCGCTCGGCGCTGGAGAGGAGCCTTGAGCGCCTGCGCACGGACTACGTGGACGTCTACCAGCTGCACAACCCGCCGCAGAAGCTCGCGAAGGAGGACGCGGTGTGGCAGACGCTGTCGGAACTGCGTGCCGAGGGCAAGCTCCGCTTCTTCGGCGTCTCTGCCCGCACGGCCAACGACGCCCGCGCCTACCTGAAAGCGGCGGACACCGGCGACGAGCCATCCCGCCGCTTCGGAGACACCCTCCAGGTCGCTTACAACCTCCTCGACCAGGAAGCGGCGACGAAGGGCGTCTTCGTCGAGGCCTACCGCCAGGACTGGGGCGTGATCTCGCGGGTACCGCTCGCCTCAGGCGTGCTCAGCGGCAAGTACGACGCAACCCACTACTGGCCGCCCACCGACTTCAGGGCCGCCTGGTCCCGCGACCGCCTCGCCGAGACCGTCCGTCGCGTTGAGGCGCTCCGCTTCCTCGTCAAGCCGCCAGTCGAGACGATGGCGCAGGCGGCCCTGGCCTTCGTGCTCTCGCAGGAGGCCGTCTCCACGGCCATCACCGGCGCCAAGACCGCCGCCCAGGTCGAGGACAACGTGCTCGCATCGGACGTCACGCCGCTGCCGCGGACGATCTTCGGGCGGCGCAGGAGTTGTGGGAGCGGGGGTTCGAGGGAGCGTAGGGGCTACCGACCGGTCGCCCTCGCGCCCGTATCCGCATCTGCATCCGCTATCCTGAATATGCCATGTTTTTCGCCGAATCCGTCGTGCGCTCGTTCGGGCCGCTCTCCGTCCTCGAGGACGTCACGTTCATCCTCGGCGACGGCGAGCGCGCCGGCCTCGTCGGCCCCAACGGCGCCGGCAAGTCCACGATCCTCAAGATCATCGCCGGCGAGGACGAGCCCGACGCCGGCGACGGCGGCCACAAAGGCGGCTCGCTCGGCTACCTGCGACAGGAGGCCGGCCTCGAACCCACCCGCACGCTCGTCGACGAGCTGTGGACCGCCTTCCCGGAAGCGCGATCAGTCGACCAGCGCCTGCACGAGATCGCCACGAAGATCGAGCGCGGAGAGGGCGACCTCAACGCGCTGATCGACGAGCAGGGCGAGCTCTTCCACCGCTTCGACGACCTCGACGGCTACCGCATCAACAAGCGTATCGGCCGTGTACTCAAGGGCCTCGGGTTCGCCCCCGGCGACGACGAGAAGCGCTGCGGCGAGTTCAGCGGCGGCTGGCAGATGCGCATCGCGCTGGCCAAGGTGCTCGTCCACCGCCCCGACAACATCCTCCTCGACGAGCCCACGAACCACCTCGACGCCGCCTCCCAGGCCTGGCTCGCCGACGAGCTCGCCGAGTACAAGGGCACCGTGTTGCTCGTGACGCACGACGGCGAGTTCCTCGACCGCGTCGCCACCCGCATCCTCGACCTCCGCGACGGCCGCGTCGAGAGCTACGCCGGCAACTACACCGCCTACCAGCAGCAGAAAGCGGCCCGCCTCCAGCAGCAGGACCAGGCCGCGGCCCGCCAGGAGCGCGAGCTCGCCCGTCAGCAGCGGTTCATCGACCGCTTCCGCGCCAAACAGTCGAAGGCCACCGTCGTCAAGAGCCGCGAGAAAGCTGTCGCGAAGATCGAGCGTATAGAGCGCACGAAGCGCGAGTCAGAGGTGCACATCTCACTGTCCGCCGACGGGCGCACGGAGCGCGACGTCCTCCTCCTGTCGCACATCGGCCACGCCTATGGCGACAACGTCGTGCTGGTCGACGTGGACCTGCACGTCGAGCGCGCGCAGAAGGTGATCCTCATCGGCCCCAACGGCAGCGGCAAGAGCACGCTCCTCCGCATCGCCGCCGGGATGATGGATCCGTCCGAAGGTTCGGTGCAGTGGGCGGAGAAAGCGCGGCGCGGATACTACGACCAGCACCAGGACGAGGCGCTCGATCCGGCGAAGACCGTCCTCGAAGAGGTGAGCACCGTCGCACCCAACGAAGCCGAGCAACGGCTGCGCACCGTACTCGGCAACTTCCTCTTCCGCGGCGACGACGTCTACAAGCGCGTGTCAGTGCTCTCCGGCGGCGAGCGCAGCCGCGTCGCCCTCGCCAAGCTCGTCCTCCAGCCCACGAACGTACTCCTGCTCGACGAGCCCACGAACCATCTCGACAAGACGACACGCCGCAAGCTGATCGACGTGCTGGAGAAGTACGACGGCACGATCCTGTGCGCCGCCCACGACCCGCTCATACTCAAACGCGTCGCTACTCGCGTCTACGAAGTGCGGGACGGCGACTGCCGTGAGCTGATCGAATACCGCAAAGATACGTTGTAGCCGGCGGCCCCCAAGACGGACGCGTAGGGCTGCCAGCTCGTCGGCTGCAGACCGTTACCGGGTGTGCATACGGGCAGAGCCCCTCGCCGGGGGTTTCAGGGGGGTGTCCCCCTGAGCAGATAAATCAATCGGACGGGCGGGTGGGTGGGTTACATATGAAAGAAGACGGTTGTGGCACCGAGCGCCGCTGCCCGTGGCGACGCCCGGTGCCTGCCGCTACGCCGCGCAGCGCGAATATCCGCAGACGGGGCAGGTTGCACACCCCTCCGCGTGTACGATCGGCCCGTCACAGTCGGGACAGCGGGCCTGCCGCAGGATCTGAAAGCGCAGCTGAACGGCCGGTGAGGTCCTCGTCATCTCGTTGACTCCTGTATTAGAACGTCTGTGCTGCCATATTAGCACACCTGTTCTGCCTGTCAACTCCGAGGTGGCACCCCTGCTATCATTGCCCCGTATGGCCAGCACTGACCCCACCACAGCCGAGCCCCCAACCGTCTCCATCCTCACCCTCGGCTGCAAGCTCAACCAGAGCGACTCCGAAGCCATCGCCCGCCGCCTCAGCGGAGACGGCGTCACAGTCACCGACCGCCCGGTCCGCGGCGCCGCTGCCTTCGTCATCAACACCTGCTCCGTGACCCACGTCGCCGACCGCAAAGCACGTCACCTCGTGCGCATGGCCCGCCGGCTCTCCCCGGACGCCGAGATCGTGCTCACCGGCTGTTACGCCGAGACCGCACCCGACGGCATCGCTGCCGAGATCGGCGCCGATGTTGTCCTCCGAAACGTGGAGAAAGAGTCGATCCCGGAGCGTCTACTGACACGCCTCGCCGCGTCAGGCGACCCGGTCGCCGGTTGCCCGACCCACATAGGCGCCGGTCTCCGCACACGCGCCTTCGTCAAGATCCAGGAGGGCTGCAACGAGCTCTGCGCCTTCTGCATCGTCCCCTACACCCGCGGCCGCGAAGTCAGCGTGCCGATCGATCAGGTCGTCCGGCAGGTGCAGGCTCGCGAGTCCGAAGGTGTCATCGAGGTCGTGCTCACCGGCACGCAGCTCGGCAACTACGGCCGCGACCTGGGCTGGGACGAGCAGGGCCCACGCCGCCTTCTCGAGGCCCTCCTCGACCGCACCAACATCTCTCGCATCCGCCTCTCCTCCCTCCAGGCACAGGACATCTCTCCGGAGCTACTCAGCCTCTGGCAAGACCCGCGCCTCTGCCCGCACTTCCACCTCCCGCTCCAGAGCGGCTGCCGATCGCGTCCTCGCTCGCATGCGCCGGCGCTACACCGCCGATGAGTTCCGCCGCGCCGTTAACCTGATCCGCGACGCGGTCCCGGACGTCGCCATCACCACGGACGTGATCGCCGGCTTCCCGGGCGAGACGGACGAGGACTTCGAGGCCACCTACCATCTCTGTGCAGAACTTGAGTTCGCGGCGATGCACTGCTTCCCCTACTCCCGCCGCCCCCAGACCGGCGCCGCGAAGATGGACGGCCACCTCTCTCCGGAAGTGCGACGTGAGCGCCTGGAGAGGCTCCTGGCGCTGGCTGATGCCTCATCGCGCCGCTACCGGCAGCGGTTCCTCGGCCGCACGCTGGACGTGCTCTGGGAGCAACAGCGCGACGGCGCCTGGGAGGGATTGACCGGCAACTACATCCGCATATACGCTTTCGCCAAAGATGACATCCAGAACCGGCTGCTCCCTGTGCGCCTCGACAACCTCCACGACGATGGCGTCCAGGGTTCTTTTGTGATGCAACCCACCACGCCCCGACCCGCTCATGGTGAGGCTCTCGTACCATGATGGGACTACGGACGCCACGATGAACAACAACGCCAACCGCACCCTCATTGTCACCGTGTGCGCCTCCATGATCGTCCTCATGGCGCTCCTCATCTTCCTCACCTGGCGCGCCTCCGCGGACGTTATCGACAACATCGGCGACCTCTCCGAGTACCTGGCAGATCACAATGACGACGCCGGCAAGCTCATCGTCACGCTTTCGGCGCTGATCGTGATCGTCCTCGCGCTGCTCCTGATCATCGTCGAGCTGGCGCCGGAGGACGAGGAGAAAGAGCTGCGGGTGAAGCAGGCCGGAGCCACGACGATTGTCCCCGCCGCCGCGCTCCGCCAGCGCATCGAAGAGGCCCTGCTCGCGCAGCCGGACATTACGGCCGCGAAGGCGAAGGTCAACACCCGCGACAATGGGATAGCCACATCCCTCGACCTCAAGCTTGTGCCTGGTGCCAACATCTCCCAGGTGACCGAAGACTCAACCCGCGTAGTCAACGACACAATTCAGCGCGACCTCGGTCTGGCCGTCGCCGGTGTGCCCACCGTCCGCGTGGCATTCGGCGACCCGAAGACCGCCCCCGTAGCGTCGTCCGTCGTGCAGCCCCCGACCGAGCCACAGCCGGAATTCGCGCCGGCTCCCACCAGCGACGTCCAGCCATACACGTCGGCTGCGCCCGCTGAGGCTGCCGTCGAGGAGCCACCGACTCCGGCTGAACCGGTACCGGCCGAATCACCAGCGCCCACACCAGAGCCCGCGCCAGAATCACCGAGCGAAGGTGCAGACAAGCCCGCGCCCGAAGCCGCGAGCGAGCCCGCACCCGAAGCTGTGGCAGGCGAGTCCGCGTCCTCGGAAGATGGGGAGGACACTCCCGGAAGCGGCCACCTCCCGCGCGACCCCTGGCAAGAGCCGTAGCAAGCCCATCATTCGCCTCGAGCAGCAGACCGCGCGGGCGCATGCGCTCAACAGGGTGTGCAGAGGGGCGGAGCCCCTCGCCGGGGGTTTCAGGCGGTGTCCCCCTGAGCTAATTAAAATCAGTAGGGCGGGTGGGGGGTCCATATTGAGAAGCGCCGAGACCGTAGAACGCCGGGCCGACCGCTGATAACCTTGTAGACGCATGTCCGACACGCCCGACGCACCCTCCTACGACGCCGTCAAGCGCATCATTGAAAGCGTGCTCTACGTCGCCGACCGCCCCATCGAGATCGGCTTCCTCGCCCGCATCGCCAACGTCGACGCCCGCTGGGTGGACGAGATCGTAAACGCCCTCGCCGCCGAATACCAGACCCGTGGACTCCGCGTGCAGCGCAACGGCGACGCCGTGCAGATTGTCACGGCGCCCGAAACGGCCTCCTACGTCCAGGCCTTCCTCGGCATCGACGAGAACCAGCGCCTCACCCGTGGCGCTCTCGTCGCCCTCACGATCATCGCTTACAAGCAGCCGATCACGCGCCCCGCCCTCGACAGGATCCTCGGCAAGACCAGCGACTGGCAGGTCGCCTCTCTCAAGGCCCGAGAGCTGATCACCGAAGTCGGCCGCGCCAACGCCCCCGGCCGCCCCTACCTCTACGGCACCACCTTCCGCTTCCTCGAACATTTCGGCCTCGAAAAGCCCGAGGACCTCCCCCCGCTCCCCGAGCTCGAGGTCATCCAGGCCACCGAATCCAGCGTCTCCCAGGAGGACGACGAGCCCGCGGAAGAAGCCGAAAATCCCACCGAAGAAGACGCCGTCACCGTGCCCGACCCGGAGGAGCAACCCGCTCCCACCGAGCCATGAAGACCAATTGTCATTCTGAGGAACGAAGAATCCGGGGTGGGGGAGCGACGTCGCGTCTGGATCGCAACTCCTGCCATTCCGAGGAACGAAGAATCTGGGGCGGGGGGCACACGCCGCGTCTGGAGCGCAACGCCTGTCATTCTGAGGAACGAAGAATCTCGGGTGGGCGAGCTGCGCCGTGTCGCGCTCACTCCGACGCGCCCCACAAAGCCGCCGTATCGAGGCAGAATCCCGCCTACGGGGTGTGCAGAGGGGCAGAGCCCCTCGCCGGGGGTTTCAGGGGGTGTCCCCCTGAGCTAATAAATCAATCGGGCGGGCGGGCGGGTCCACGTAGAAAGACCAACCCACCGCACCGGCACGGCGATGCGCTCCTCCGGGTTGCCACCGTACCCGAGCCAGGCGAGTAACTCCAATGCCCGCCATCGGCCTCTGCCGCGTCGACCTCCGCCTCCCCGAGAACCAATCCCTCAAGGGCAAGCGCCAGGTCCTCAAGTCGCTCCTCGCCCGCATCCACAACCGCTTCAACGTCTCCGCCGCCGAGATCGACGGCCACGACTCCTGGCAGCTCGCCTCCATCGGCATCTCCTGCGTCTCCACCGACGACCGTCACGCCGACGAGGTCCTAGCCTCCGTCGTCGCTTTCATCCGCCGCGAGCGCCTCGACGCCGAGCTGATCGACTACACGACCGAAGTCCTCCACGCGCTGGAGGACTAAGCTGTGCCACTCACCCTTAGACTTCCGCCCCTGATCCGCTACGCTGGTACCGGAGGCCGTTTGTGCGCACACATAGCCGTTCCCTCACCCATCACCGATCACCCATCCCCTGCCACCTGCAATTGAATTCGCGCCCCAACGCATTGTTTTCAAATCAAAACCGGGCAACCGCCTCACCCAGCCCCGCGCCAACACGGACCACACCAGAAATTCGGTTTCTCCTCGCAAATCAATTCGCAGCCGGATACGATTCGCCGAAAACAATTCCCCGCCCTATACAAAATCCCGCCCAGAACTGCCCAATTGATTTTCGCCAGGGACTGACTCCTCCTCTCCGAACTATCACCTGACACCTTGCACCTCTTATCATTCGCGCCGTGAGCGACGACAGACTCCTGCCCGCCGACTGGCAGCGCGGCCCGCGCTACGGCGGCGCCTACACCTTCGCCCGCTGCCCCGCCTCCCGCGACCTCTCCCGCGCAGACGCGGCCATCGTCGGCGTGCCCATGGACATGGCGACCCTCTACCGCTCCGGCGCACGCTTTGGGCCGCGCGCCATCCGCGACGCCTCCGGCCAGCTCCGCCCCCACCACTGGGACCCCGACAAGCTCGAGCCCCCATACGACACCCTCCGCGTCATCGACTACGGCGACATCGAGGTCTTCCCCGGCTACATCGACCAGTCCATGGACCACATCCAGGCCGAGCTCGCCCCCATCTTCCAGTCCGGCGTCTTCCCCATCGTCCTCGGCGGCGACCACTCCACCACGCTCCCCATCCTCCGCGCTGCCTCCGCCCTCCACGGCACGATGTCCCTCGTCCACTTCGACGCCCACCCCGACTTCTGGCCACCAACCAGCGAAGAGCGGCCCTACCACCACGGGACGGTCTTCCACCACGCCGTGAAGGAAGGCCTCATCGACCCCGCCGCGTCGGTCCAGATCGGCATCCGCGGCTCGCTCTCGGCCAGTATCGTCGCCGAAGCGCGCGACGCCGGCTTCCACGTCATCACCGCCGACGAGTTCGCCCACCAGGGCGTCCGCGCGACCGTCGAAGCCGTGCAGCGCGCCGCCAGCCTCCCCGTCTACGTCTCGCTGGACATCGATTCCGTCGACCCCGCCTTCGCGCCCGGCACCGGCACCCCCGAAGTCGCCGGCCTCAGCAGCCGCGAGATCGTCGAGCTCGTCCGCGGCCTGCGCGGCCTCCCCCTCGCCGGCTTCGACGTCGTCGAGGTCGCCCCCGCCTACGACTCCGCCGAGATCACCGCCCTCCTCGCCGCTAACCTGGTCTTCGAGCTCCTCCTCGTCCTCGCCGAACGCCGGTAGCGCACGACGGCCTGCGTAGAGGCGCAGCAACGGTGACGCCCGTTGGCAGGCCCCTGTGCTTGAATCACGGTTACCGGCCGTTCGCGGTAGACGCCCGTTGCTGCGCCCGACGGACGCCCCGCAATTGGCACACCAACACGCGAACCACCACCCCCAACTGTCGTTATCATTAGACCCATGCAGCAGCCTGACATCATCCTCGCCCGTGGCCTGACCAAGCGCTACGGCGACTTCACCGCCGTCGACGGCATCTCATTCACGGTGCGGCGAGGAGAATGCTTCGGCTTCCTCGGCCCAAACGGCGCCGGCAAGACGACGACGATCCGCATGATCACCTGCGTCTCGCCGGTGACGGACGGCTCGCTGACCGTGGACAGCATGCACGTGCAGGTCGATCAGCGCGCGATAAAGTCCATCCTCGGCGTCGTGCCCCAGGACGACAATCTCGACCCGGAGCTGACCGTGCGCCAGAACCTGCGCGCCTACGCCCGCTACTTCGAGATGCCGAAGCAGGTGTCCGAGGCGCGCATCAACGAGGTGCTCGAGATCTTCCAGCTCGCCGAGAAGCAGAAGGACAAGATCGACTCGCTCTCGGGCGGCCTCAAGCGCCGCCTGACCGTCGCCCGCGGGCTGCTTAACTCACCGAAGATACTTGTCCTCGACGAGCCGACCACCGGCCTCGACCCGCAGGCGCGGCACCTCGTCTGGCAGAAGCTGCGTCAGCTCCGCGACCGCGGCGTGACGATGCTCCTGACCACGCACTACATGGAGGAGGCCGCGAGGCTCTGTGACCGCCTGGTCGTGCTGCACCAGGGCCGCATCATCGCCAAGGGCACCCCAGACGAGCTGATCGTCCGTTACGCCGGCCGCGACGTCGTCGAGATCCAGGCGACGCCGGAGGAGCGCAACGCCGTTCTCGCCTATCTGCAAGGCCACGACGGCGTCACCGTCGAGGAAGGCGGCGACATCCTCTACGTCTACTCGCGCGGCGAGAACGGCTTCAACCCGGCGTCCCTGCGCGAGCTTGCCGAGCGTTTGGTCTACCGCAGCGCCAACCTTGAAGACGTGTTTCTCAAGCTCACCGGCAGGGGACTAGCGGAAGAATGACCACGCTAGCCGTCCCGCGCACCATCCGCGCCGCCTGGAAGCGCCCGGACATCTCGTGGCTCGCCGTTCGTGTCTGGCAACGCAACCGGGATGTCTTCATGAACATCTGGAAGTCGGAGGCGATCTGGCCGTTTGTGGAACCGCTCCTGACGCTCATCGCGCTGGGGTTCGGCCTCGGTAAGTTCATCGAACTGGATGACGAACAGAGCTACATCGAGTTCATCGGCCCCGGCCTGCTGGCTGTCTACGCGATGTGGATGGCCAGCGCCGAGGCCTGCTGGGGCGCCTACTTCCGCATGGAACAGAAGACCTTCGACGCCATCATCTCCACCCCCGCAAGCATCGACGATGTAAGCAGCGGAGAGGTCCTCTGGGCCTCTACACGCTCGTTCATCAGCGTCGTCTGCATCTTCATCGTCGTGCTCGTATTCGGCGCCCTCACCTCACCGATGGCGCTCCTCATCCTGCCACTGGCCGTCCTGCCCGGGCTGATGTTCGGATCCATATCCCTCTGCTACGCGGCCATCGCGCGATCGGTCAGCTCGCTGAACTACTTCTTCGCGGTCTACATCACGCCGCAGTTCTGGCTCGCCGGCGTCTTCTTTCCGATCGACGATATGCCGAAGTGGGTGCAAATCGTCGCATGGTTCATGCCGGCGTTCCACGTCGTCGAACTGTATCGCGCCCTCGCCACAGGCAACCTAGTGTGGACGAACATCGCGAACATCCTCTGGATCCTCATTGTGACGGCGGTATTCTACGCACTCGCGCTCTCGCTGATGAGACGCCGCCTCGTGAAGTAGAATACGGTCATGGCGCCCCCGCTCATCGCCATCCCGCACTGGCGCGCCCCCACCTGGGAGCGTACGAAGTACTACTACGATTCGCTCAAAGAGGCCGGCGCCACGTACGTAATCCTCGACGGCGACCACCTACCGGGTGCCGTCGACGGCCTGCTGCTGACGGGCGGAGTGGACGTCAACCCGAGTCTCTACGGCGAGAAGCGCGGCCCCAAGACAGACCGGCCAAATAACGAACGCGACACCCAGGAGCTGCACCTGCTCGAACAGGCTGTCGAGCGGGACCTGCCCACCCTCTGCATCTGCCGCGGCCACCAGCTGATGAACGTCTTCTTCGGCGGCAGCGTACTCCAGGACATCGAGGACGAAAGCCACCGATGGAATGACGATGCGTCGTCCCGATACCACCCTGTCACGTTCAGGGGTGGACGCATCGGGGAGGTTTACGGCGCCGGCGCGACCTCGCGCGTCAATTCTCGCCACCACCAGGGCATCTCGGCAGATCGAGTGGCTACCGGCCTGGAGGTCACGGCGTGCTCCCCTGACGGGTTCGCGGAATGCCTGGAGAGTACCGAACACCAGTGGGTGATGGGTGTGCAGTGGCACCCCGAACGGCCGGAGATGCACCCCGACTCCGATTCGCTCTGGCATGCATTCGTCCGGGTCACCGAAGTAGCAAAACTGCAACACTAACCCCCTAAACACCAGCAACGCTCGCTGGTATCCTGTTCCTTGAGCCAGCGGGAGCCCCATCCTGACAAGCCATGCAGCAACAACGCGTACATTTCGCCCACACCTCCGACGGCGTCACGATCGCCTGGGTCGCCCACGGCCACGGCTTCCCATTGATCCTCGCGCCGAGCTGGATCTCCCATATCGAGATCGAGGTTCAGCTACCACAGGTGCGCCAGGTTATCGAAACGCTATCGGAACCATCGGACCGCATGGTCGTGCGCTACGACGGCCGAGGATGCGGCCTCTCGGACCGCAACGTCGAAGACCTCAGCGCTGATGCGCGTGCCCGCGATCTAGAGGCAGTAATCGAGGCGAATAACGTGGAGAAAGCCGCGATCTTCGCCTGGTCTATGGGCGGGCCGCCGGCAATCATCTACGCGGCCAATCACCCTGAGCGTGTGAGTCATCTTATTCTGGCCTCAACGTTCGCGCGCCCGTTCGCCCGCGACCGCGGAAAGGTGGGACGGGCTCTCGTGGACCTCACCCGCGCTCACTGGGGGATCGGCGCGAAGGCGGTGTTCGAGTTCATCTACCCAAGCGCGCCGAGGGAGATCGCCGACGCTACGACGGCTTACTTCAACGCAGCATCCAGCGGCGAGGTAGCGGCCACAATCATGGAGGAGAGCCTATTCACCGTGGACGTTCGCGAGCATTTGTCGAAGCTGACGATGCCGGTTCTCGTCCTCCATCGCCGCGACGACGACGCTGTCGAATTCGAGATGGGGCGAGAGCTGGCAGCATTGTTGCCGCACGGCCACTTCCTGCCACTGCCCGGAAACACTCATTCACCATTCTTCGGCGATTCTCAGGCCGTGGTCGACGCGATCAACGACTTCCTGGGCACGAGGGACGGTCATCACGAGCCAACGGCGATTCCCGCCCGCGCGGAGGCCCCGGGAGGCTTGCAGATCATTCTCTTCACCGACATGGAGGGATCAACCAACCTTACACAGCAACTCGGCGACGAGCGCGCACAGAAACTCGTGCGGGCGCATAACACGATCGTTCGCGACGCACTGCAGGAGCATGGCGGGGCTGAGATCAAGCACACTGGAGACGGCATCATGGCCTCCTTCCCTTCAGCCAGCCGAGCGCTCGAGGCGGCTGTCGCCATCCAACAGGCGTTCGAGGAGCATAACAAAGACTCCGACGACACGGTACGGGTGCGCATCGGAGTCAACGCGGGCGAGCCTGTGGCCGAGGAAGAGGACATCTTCGGCGCCGCCGTACAACTTGCCTCGCGAGTTTGCGCACAGGCCCGCCCCGGCCAGATCCTCGTCTCCAACGTCGTGCGCGAGCTGACGATGGGCAAGGGATTTCTCTTCGCCGACCAGGGGGACGTCATGCTTCGCGGCTTCGAAGATCCGGTCCGGTTGTATGAGGTGCCCTGGTAGCACCACGCGGCCCAAATTCGATCGCGCCTGGCGCTTCCCCGAATGCCGGTCTCGCGGATTCTCGCCCAGGTTGCACTGGACAGAGCGTGAAATCACCGGAATTCGCTCGAAATTACCGGACAATAACACTATCTGTATAGCCGCCTATCGGTTATCATAATTACGTGACCCGAAATACCTTCGCGGCGAGTTGCCGCGTGTGCGTCGCACGACGTAGCTGCAGTGCCTTTCCCGCACTGCCCAGGACAGGTTCCAGGCCTGCCTCCACGACGCTTCGGACAGGAGCTTTCACATGACACTCGAACCCTCTTCTATTGGCAACGTACGCCCCATAAAGATCGAGGAAGAGATGCGCTCTTCCTATCTCGACTACGCGATGTCAGTCATCGTGGCGCGCGCGCTACCGGACATCCGCGACGGCCTCAAGCCAGTACAACGTCGAATCCTCTACGCGATGCACGAGATGGGCTACAACGCGAACGCCCGGTATCGGAAGTGCGCTGGTATCGTCGGCGAAGTCCTCAAGAACTACCACCCGCACGGAGACTCACCGGTGTACGAGGCGCTGGTACGCTTGGCGCAGCCGTTCTCGCTCCGCTACCCGCTCATCGACGGGCAGGGAAACTTCGGCTCTGTCGACGGCGACCCTCCCGCTGCGTACCGGTACACGGAAGCGCGCCTTACCCGAGTCGCGATGGAGCTGCTGGCGGACATTGACAAGAACACCGTCGACTTCTTCCCCAACTTCGACGAGGAGATGACGGAGCCGAACCCGCTGCCGGCGCGGCTGCCAAACCTGCTGGCGAACGGCGCCGCCGGAATCGCCGTGGGGATGGCGACGAACATCCCGCCACACAACCTGAAGGAGCTCTGTGACGCGATCGCGCTGCTGATCGACAACCCCGAGGCGACCACGGAGGACCTCACCGCGATCGTGAAGGGCCCGGACTTCCCGACAGGCGGCCTCGCCTTCCGTCTCGAGAGGGTGCGCGTCCCCGCCGTCGAAGGCCAGGGGCCCACATTCGAGACGAGGGATGCAATTCGCAACGCCTACGCCGACGGCAAGGGTCGCATCGTCTGCAGGGCGCGCGTGAGCATAGAAGAGGCTTCGAAGGGCAATCGGAACTACATCATTGTCAACGAGCTCCCTTACCAGACGAACAAAGCCGCCCTGGTCGAGAAGATCGCTGACCTCGTCCGCTCCAAGCGCATCGACGGCATCGCCGACCTGCGTGACGAGTCGGACCGGCACGGCATGCGCATCGTGATCGAGCTAAAGCGTGAGGCGCACCCCAAATCGGTGCTGAGCGCGCTGTACAAGCACACTGCGATGCAGTCCACCTTCGCCGTGAACATGCTGGCGCTCGTTGATCGGCAACCACGCACGGTCTCGCTGAAGAAAATCCTCGACTCTTACATCAACCACCGGCGCGACGTCATTCGTCGGCGGTCGGAATTCGACCTGGAGAAGGCGCGGGAGCGTGCTCATGTCCTCGAAGGCCTCCTCAAGGCCATCGACATGCTGGACCAGGTGATCAAGACGATCCGTGGCGCCGACTCGGCTGAGGACGCCAAGGCCAAGCTGATGGCGAAGCCGTTTGACCTGAGCGACCGCCAGGCGCAGGCCGTCCTGGACATGCAGCTCCGCCGCCTTGCCAAACTGGAGCGCGGCAAGATCCAGGACGAGTACAAGGAACTGATCACGGAGATCAATTACCTGGAAGACCTCCTGGCCAACCCCCGCAAGATCGACTTCCTCATCCGTGACGATGTCGTCGACCTCAAGGACAAGTATGGAGACGACCGGCGCACCCTGATCATGGACCAGGAGCCGGAGGACTTCACGGAAGAAGACCTCGTCGCGCACCAGGAGGTTGTCGTCTCGATCTCCAGCCGTGGCTACATCAAGCGTGTGCCTTTGAGCACGTATCGCGCACAGCACCGTGGTGGCGTGGGCATCATCGGCATGAAGACACGAGACAACGACGCCGTTCGCCATCTCGTGGTCGCCGACACGCACGATAAACTGATCTTCTTCACCGACCGCGGCCGCTGCTTCCAGGTGAAGACCTGGGAGATCACAGACGAGTCCCGGCAGGCACGCGGAGAATCGATCATGCAGCTCCTGATGCTGAATCAAACGGAGCGCGTGACGGCTCTCGTACGCATCCCGCCGGACCACGAGAGTGACTTCATGCTCATGTCCACGAAGCTGGGCGAGATAAAGAAGACGCCGCTCAAGGCCTTCGCTAACGTCCGCCGTGATGGCCTCAATGCAATGGACCTCGAGCCGGCGGACGAGTTGGTCTCGGCGCACCTGGCGACCGACGACGACGAAGCGATCATAGTCACCGCCCGGGGGCAGTCGCTGAAGTTCCGCGTCGGACTACTGCGCTCGGCATCCCGACTTTCCGGTGGCGTGCGAGGGATCAGGCTCGGTTCCGGCGACACCGTTGTCGGCATGGATATCGTGCAACCGGGGCTCGCTTTGCTCGTCGTAAGCCAGTTCGGCTTCGGCAAGCGCACGCCAGTCGACGACTACCCGCTGCAGGGCCGTGGCGGCCAGGGAGTCCGCACGTTCAAAACGATCCCCAAGACGGGCGAGTTGATCGCCGCCCGGATGGTCGACGCGGAGCACGAAATGGTGCTCATCTCTCAGGAAGGCACCATCCTGCGTACCCCGGTCGCGCATATCTCGCTTCAGGGTCGCTCTACGCAGGGAGTCACGCTGATGGATGTGGGCGACGACGACCGCGTAGCCGCTATAGCAGTCGTCGACATGAGCAAGGACTTCAGCGCGATAGAAGCTTTGCCTACGGGCGCTGAGGTCAAGGAAGCCGAGGACGGAAAGAAGCCTCGGCGCACCCGCGCATCAACCGACGGCAACGGCACGACTCCTGAGACAGAGGCGTAGCGCATAGTGGGGGCCGTCGCCGATCGGCTGCAGGTCCTGGGACTCGAACTCCCTGAACGCCGTTCCTACGGCAAGTACGTCGGAGCTGTACGCGCCGGCGATCTGATATTTATCTCCGGCGCCGGTCCAGGCGGCCCGGACGGCTTTATCGTCGGCAAGGTGGGCAAGGATGTCGATGTGCCCACCGCGCAAGAAGCCGCCCGTTGGTGCGTCATGCACTGTCTGAGCGCCCTCGAGCAAGAGATCGGCGACCTCGACCACGTTCGTCGCATCGTCAAGCTGCTCGGGTTCGTGAATAGCGCCCCGGGGTTTACTGAGCAGCCGGCCGTAATGGACGGCGCCTCAGGCCTCCTGCTAGAGTTGTTCGCAGAAAGAGGCCAGCACGCCCGTAGTTCCGTCGGCGTCGCGGAGTTGCCGCTCAACATCGCTGTTGAGGTCGAGATGATCGTAGACGCGCCGGCCGGGACGTGACGGTGCAGCGTTCGGAGGTGGTCGTTCCATCATGACCCGCAAGACCGCCGACATGTTCTCCCAGTTCGAGCACATCCGCGAGCGGATGGAGCAGGCATACAAGCGCGTCCTTGGCCCGCCAGGAGGAGCCGGCGGACCGGGGTTTGGCGTCTCCTTCCTGGAACCCTCCGCAGACATCTTCGAGACGGACAAGGAAGTCGTCGTGGTCATCGAATTGGCAGGCATCTCCGGGGCGGAAATCGAAATCGAGATCGAGGGCAGAGTCCTCACTCTCCAGGGGGAGCGCAAACCGCTCCCGGCGCGACCTCGAATGAGCTATTCACAGATCGAGATCGCTAACGGGCGCTTCCGGCGTGATCTACTTCTGCCCGCAGAGGTGGACGCCGAGCAGGCAACGGCCACCTATCAGGATGGAATGCTTGAGGTCGTACTCCCCAAAGCAGGCTCGCCTTTCAACCGACACCTGAGGATCGTTGCCCGCTAAGAAAATCCCTGTGCCTGACGAGCCGCAGGAGGAGCCGCAGGACGCCACGGAGCAGCCGGAACCTGCAGCCGAACCCGCGGAAGACCCTGTGTCCGAGACCCGCTTTCCGGACTCGCTGCCCTTAATTCTCAGCGCAGCGACTGTGATGTTCCCGCAACAACTCATGCCGGTCCTGGCAACCGAGGAGAGCGACATCCTGGCGGTCGACCAGGCAGCGGGTTCGGAGCCGAAACTCATAGCGATATTCCCCCAGAGTTCGTCGACTGAAGGCGTACACGACGGCCCGCCACTCGAGATCGGTACCGCTGCCATCATCGTGCGCATGGCGAAGGCGCCGGACGGCTCCGTCCACGCCATCCTCCAGGGCACAGCCCGCATCCGCCTGGCCGAACTCGTCCAGGCAGAGCCGACGATGATCGCGCGCTTGGATAGGCTGGAAGATACCGTTGAGAAGAACATTGAACTCGAATCGCTGATGCGTGATGCGTCCAATGCCTTTCAACGAGCGGTGACACTATCCGAAGCGCTGCCCAGCGAGCTTGGCTCAGCGGTCACGAATATCACGGACGCCAGCGCCTTAGCCGACTTCATTGCCGCCAATTTGCAGATCGAGCCCGAAGACCGCTATGCGGTCCTTTCGGAACTGAACGTGAACAAGCGCCTCGCAATGGTACGCGAGCTGCTGACGCACGAGATCGAGGTCCTGGAAGTGCAGTCCGAGATCCAGTCGGACGTGCGAAGCGAGCTGGAAAAGCGCCAGCGAGAGTTCATCCTGCGCGAGCAGTTGAAAGCGATCCAGAAGGAATTGGGCGAGGGAGACATCACGCCGGAACTCTCAGAGCTGAAGGCGCGCCTGGAAGCAGCGAATATGCCCGAGCACGCTCAGAAGGAGGCCGACCGGGAACTCCAACGTTTGCTGGCGATCCCAACGATGTCTCCAGAGTACCAGGTCGCTCGCACATATCTTGAGTGGCTGGCGGACCTGCCCTGGGATAAGACCACAGAAGACCAGCTCGACATCAAGCGCGCCGAAAAAATCCTTGACGAAGACCACTATGGCCTCGAGAAGGTGAAGAAGCGCATCCTGGACTTCCTTGCCGTGATCAAGCTGAAGGGCGGTGAAACACGAGGTCCGATCCTCTGCTTCGTAGGGCCCCCGGGCACAGGGAAGACCTCGCTGGGTCAGTCCATCGCACGGGCACTCGACCGCAAGTTCATACGCATGTCTCTCGGCGGCGTGCGCGATGAGGCCGAGATACGCGGACATCGGCGGACCTATGTTGGGGCCATGCCGGGCCGGATCATTCAGGAGATCAAGCGGGCCGGATCGAAGAACCCGCTTGTGATGCTCGACGAGATGGACAAGCTGGGCTCCGACTTTCGCGGCGACCCGGCTTCCGCGCTGCTGGAGGTGCTGGATCCGGCGCAAAACAACACCTTCACAGACCACTACCTGGACGTCGCCTTCGATCTGTCGCGGGTCTTCTTCATCGCGACAGCGAACATGCAAGACACGATTCCCGGCCCGCTGCGAGACCGGATGGAGATCATCGAGCTGCCCGGCTACACCGAACACGAGAAGCTGGAGATCGCCAAGCGCTACCTGCTGCCTCGCCAGTTAAGTGAGAACGGCATCCCGGGCGACACTGTCCGAGTAACCGACGCCGCGATCCGCGAACTCATTCGTTCGTACACCCGCGAGGCCGGCGTGCGAAACCTCGAGCGCGAGCTGGGGAGCATCTGCCGGGGAGTGGCGCGCAAGATCGCCGAGGGGCAGACGGAGGCGGTAATCATCGCCGAAGACAAGCTCGAGGATTACATCGGACCACCCCGGTTCCGCTGGGAGCTGGCCGCAGAGGAGGACGAGATCGGCGTAGCCACCGGGCTGGCCGCGACGGCCGCAGGCGGCGACGTTCTGTTCGTAGAAGCCTCGGTGGTGCCGGGCAAGGGACGCCTGATCCTGACGGGCAAGCTGGGCGACGTCATGCAGGAATCGGCGCAAGCGGCGCTGACGTATGCCCGCTCTCGCGCCGCCGCTCTCGACATCCCCCTGTCTGCGTTTGATCAGAACGATATCCACATCCACGTGCCGGCCGGAGCGATTCCTAAAGACGGGCCATCGGCCGGCGTCACCATGGCCACGGCACTCGTCTCCGCTTTCACCCGTCGGCGCATTCGCAAGGACGTGGCGATGACCGGTGAAATCACCCTGCGAGGCAAAGTCCTGCCCGTCGGGGCCGTTCGCGACAAGCTTCTAGCCGCACACCGCGCCGGGAGCACCCGAGTGATCATCCCCGCAGAGAACGAAAGCGACCTGCAGGACATTCCCGCGGACGTGCGTCGCGACCTTGAAGTAGCGCTGGTTGAGAGCGTGGATCAGGTGCTCGCCGCATCGTTGCACGAAGAGAAGGCGCCGGAAGCGCCGAAGCTAGAACCCGCTACGACCTAGTACCCTCTCTCCGGGTCAACAACGTTATGAAGCGGCTCACCCGCCAGGTAGCGCCGCAGGTTGTCGCAGAAAAGGTTGACGGCGCGCTCCATGTAGCGTGGGGTACCGCCGCTTATGTGTGGCGTTATCAGCACGTTGTCCAGCCCCCAGAGCTCGCTCTCGGACGGCAACGGCTCGCGCTCGAAAACGTCGAGCGCCGCACCCGCAATCCAGTGTTCCTTGAGCGCGCGAATCAGAACCGGTTCGTCGATCACCGAGCCGCGTGCGATATTGACGAGCACCCCCGACGGCTTCATTGTTCGCAACTCTCTCTCCCCAATCATTCGTGTGGACTCCGGCGTCAGGGGTACTGCGAGTACGACGTAGTCACTCTCAGCGAGAATGTACTGCAGGTCGGACGGCGGGATCATCTCGTCCGCGGGCCCTTCGCCCGGCGACCGCTTTTCGACAGAGCGGCGCATCGCCAGCACCCGCATTCCGAAGGCGTGTGCCAGCTCAGCTACGCGCGAACCAATCGCGCCCATGCCAATTATGCCGATGGTCTTGCCCTCCAGCTCGAGCGGTGGATAGGCGCTCCATTTCGCTTCGATCTGAGATCGAACGGCCCGCGGGAACCCCTTGGCGAACGCCAGGACGGCACCAATGACATACTCGCTGATGGTTACCGCGTGGATACCGCTGGCAGTCGTCACGGTAACCCCCGAGCGCAGGGCGGGCGAATCCAGGAGTCTATCCACGCCCGCGCTGGTCAATTGGAGCCAGCGCAGGTTCGGTGCCAGTTCGGCGATACTCTGCGGAATTATGGGATTGGTGAACACCACCTCGGTAGCGGCAAGGATGGCAGCCAGCCGCTCTTTCGCCTCGTCTTCAGACTCTTCATCAGGGCGGGTGCCCGCAGGCGGATCGTAGTATCCGGGCCAGAGCGGGCGGCCTTCGCGGTAGGCGTGCCGCTGGGCTCGAGTCAGGGCGACGACATTGAGACGCGGCGACACCCCCTCAATCCACTCCCGCAGCTCGTCGACCACAGGAATCGCCAGCGTCACGTTAACCTTGTCCGCCATCTCGACTTGCGATTATACCGCTCGCTTGTCATGCTGGGTCCCTCGCCTTCGGCGGGCCGAATTAGAAGTGCTGTGGGACGACGAACGACTTAACAATAACGATCGCATCTTAACCAGTCGTTAACTGACGTGAAGATTTGGTTGTCATAGCCTGAATCTGCACCACCAAGAAAGCTCTGTGACGAGCCGAGCAAAGGGGAGGGACCCGCAAATGGCCGACAGCCGTCCGGCCGATCAACCGAAGACAGACGTGACGAGCACCAGGGGAGGGTGGACTCCGTCTCGCGGCTTTTTGGTCGGACTGAGTGGCGTCGCGGTCTTTGCGGCAATTCTGGTGGTAGCCGGAGCGATTGCTGCCGTGCAAGAGCCGGAGGTGGTTAGCGTTTCCGACTCGACACCCGAGCCGGCCCGGGTGTCGATCGCGCCGCGAATGACCACTCCGGCAGGCGACCTGACGCAATACCATGGGGCCTCTGCCGGTGCCCCGATGGTAGCGGAGCTTGCATCGCGAACAGCTAAGAGGGCATCGGTGACCAGGAAACTGGCGCCGGTGTCCAGTTCGTGGTCAATGTCGCCGCTGCCGGAGGAAGGCGATCCCCAGTTCGTCACCAGCGGGACATCGCAGTCACCGCAATGAGGCGACGCCGCCCGGTTAGCGGCCCTGCGACAGTCTCTCGGTGAGCCACGTCGGCAAGCCCGCTTCCATCATCAACCTCTGCGTGGCGTTTACCTCATATTCAACGCGCTTCAATTCGACCGTCTGCTCTTCGGTGTCATAGATGACGTAAGAAGCGCGCGGGTCTCCGTCGCGGGGTTGTCCGACGCTCCCGGGGTTCACCACCACCTTGCCCTGGCCCGTTAACCGCAGGGCGGCGCCGTCCGAAAGGCGGACAATCTCGCACTGATCGGTGTTGTCCCGCTCCTGCACCGCCAGAAGAGGCACATGAGTGTGCCCGACAAACCCTAGCGGCGTCTCTTGCAGCCGCAGATGCCCGAGCGCGGTCTCATGAGACGCCAGGTACTCCCAGATCGGCCATCGTAGCGTACCGTGCACCAGCGTACAGCCGTCAACTTTAGCTACTTCTGGCAGCGAGTCCAGGACTCCTGCATCCTTCTCGCTGAGCCGTTCAGCGGTCCAGACCGCGGCAGCCGCAGCATCGGGATTGAAGTCCTCCACGCCGATGGCGCCCGTCGCGGCACGCTCGTGGTTACCGGCTACCCAGGTGGCTCCCAGCTCGCGTAGCTCGCGGATGCACTCTGACGGCTGCGGGCCATATCCCACGGTGTCCCCCATGCACCAGACAGCATCCATCGGACCGTCCGCCGAAGCGTGCCTTAACACGGCCTCCAGAGCCGCAAGGTTAGCGTGGATGTCCGAGACAACGAGAACGCGCATGAGCACTTCCCATGGTGTCACGAGGCCGTTCTCGCTGTCACCTGAGATCATCGGGCCACACCATATAATGGCTCTGTGAGAGTGTCTGAGCTTGGTGAATTCGCCCTGATCGACAGGTTGGCGCAAACAGTGACTGGTAAACCGCGGCCTGACCTTGTAGTCGGCATTGGCGACGACACTGCAGTCTGGCGCTCGGGTAGCGAATTCCTCCTCGCGACCACGGACACTCTGGTCGAAGGCGTCCACTTCAGGGCCAGTCAAAAGCGATGGTCCGATGTGGGCTGGAAGAGCGTTGCCGTCAATGTGAGCGACATCGCCGCCATGGGTGGACAACCACTGTTCGCGCTCGTCACGTTGGCCCTTCCCGAAGCCACGCAAGTCGATACGGTAGACGAGATCTACGACGGGATCAACGAGTGCGCCACAGCCTACGGGATAGCGATCGCCGGTGGCGATATCGTCCGTGCGCCATCCCTGTCAGTCACCGTGGCTTTGACCGGGCGGGCGCAGACACGGGACGGTGCGGTAATCCTGATGCGACGCGACGCGGCGAAGGTCGGCGACGTGATCGCCGTCACCGGAACACTCGGCGATTCTGCGGCCGGGCTACGCCTGCTGGAGGAGGATCCCAGATCCGACCAGGAGTTGGTGCGTGCTCACCTCCGCCCACAACCACCATTGATGGTGGCACAAGAAGCTTGCAGGCTGGGCGTCCGCTCGGCGATTGACGTCTCGGATGGACTGTTGGCTGACACCGCGCATATTTGCAAAATGTCCGGCGTGGCCGCAGACGTGAGAGCGGCCGACATTCCGATCAGTGAGTCACTCGGCTCCACCTACCCGAGCGAAGCCCTGGACTTCGCCTGTGGCGGTGGTGAAGACTATCAGATTGTGCTGGTCGCGTCTTCTGGAGTGATTGCAGCTCTCACCGAACTCAGACCGAACGAGGTCACCGTCATCGGCCGAATTACGGATGGGCCGCCGGCCCAGGTCCGGCTTCTCGACGTTGCCGGCGCTGAATTGGAAGCACCCACCGGGTGGGATCACCTTCGACCCCAGACGCGGCGCAAACGATGACGGGTGAGCAAGCCTGTTTGTCTTCCGGACCTGACCAGACCCGCGCGCTTGGGGAACGTCTAGGTGCACTGCTGCGACGCGGAGATGTTCTTCTGCTCTCCGGTGAATTGGGAGCGGGGAAAACGACGTTCGTGCAGGGCATCGCGCAGGGGCTGGAATTTCGGGGGTCCGTCTCATCAAAGTCGTTTGTGCTGCTGGGCGAGTACGCAGCGCGCACCACGTTGTACCATGCCGACCTTTACCGCCTGGAAGACGCGGAACAGGTCTGGGAACTGGGTCTGGAGGAGATCGCGATCGACGGCGTCCTCGTCGTGGAATGGCCGGAACGCGCACCCGAGGTCTTACCTTTAGAGCACCTGCTGGTGGTGTTCGAAGTGACCGGCGAGACGACGCGAAAAATATCGTTCGAGCCGTACGGAGATCGGGCAGCGGAGATTGCCGGCGCGTTGGAAGCCGCCGCAGCCACCTGATGGAACTCGCAATTGACACGGCCTCCGAGATGGCTTCGGTGTCTCTATCCGCCGAGGGCTCGTTGGTCGCGGAAATTACCTGGCGTTGCCAGCGAAACCACACAGTCGAGCTCTTGCCTACGATTGAGCGCCTGCTAGCGATGGTGGGGATGGCCAGGAGCGAAATATCGGCGGTGTTCGCTTGCACCGGACCAGGGATGTACACGGGTCTCCGCGTCGGCGTGAGCGCTGCCAAGGGCCTGTCTCGCAGCCTTGGCGTACCGCTCCTGGGCATAGGGCGGCTGGAGTTAGATGCATACGCACACGCCGCCTTTCCGGGCGCCATTCTCGCCATTCACAAGGCAGGCCGCGGGGACCTGGCCTGGGCCACATACGCGGGGTCGCCCTGGCGGGAGTTGACACCACCTCGCCTTTCCCGGAGTGACGACCTCGCGGCCGCCATCGATCGGCCGACCCTGCTGACGGGGGAGCTGGACGAAGCGCTGACGGAGTCGATAAGGCGAGGCACTCGACACGACGTAGCGGCGCCACCCCGAGCGGCGCAAGTGCGACGCGCAGCTGCGCTCTCAGAGCTCGGGTGGCAGCGACTGGCTTCCGGCGACCCGGCGGATCCCGCGTCGCTCGTACCGATCTATCTGCGACCACCCGCGATCGGACCGCAGCAGCCATCCCGCTAGCCGGAAGCTCGCCTGCTCGCCTAAACTTCACATTTGCCATGGAACGCACCCTCGTCTTGGTCAAACCAGACGCCATGCAGCGCCGTCTGGCAGGCGAGATCGTTGCCCGCCTGGAAAGACGTGGGCTGCGGATCGTCGGGTTGCGCCTGTTCCAGATGGAGGATGCCGTCGCCCGGCAGCATTACGCGGAGCACGAAGGAAAGGGTTTTTACGATTCGCTAATTTCCTACATCACCTCCGGGCCCATCATCGCCGCAGTGTTCGAAGGCACAGGCGCCGTGGACACCGTGCGAAAGACGGTCGGGGCCACCAATCCCGCCAACGCGGAGGCGGGCACCATCCGTGGCGACTACGGCCTCGAAACAGGGCGCAATCTGATCCACGCCTCAGACTCGCTGGAATCGGCGGCCCGAGAAATCGCTCTCTTCTTCCGGACGAGGAGCTGCATACCTACGAGCGCGACGTCGACCGCTGGATCTTTGAGGCGCCCTGAGGCAGGGCTCTCCGCGGTGACCGACACGACTCGCTTTCGACATCCCGCTTGAGGACCTGCGCCGCCGCCAGGACCCCGCGGAATTTCAGTTCGATTGCACGGAAGATCTCACACCGTTGACTGAACTCATCGGCCAGGACAGCGCCCTTCGCGCGCTGCAGTTCGGCCTCGGCATCGATAAGCCGGGCTACAACGTCTTCGTCACCGGGCTCACTGGCACGGGCAAATCGACGGCCATACTCGAGTACCTCAAACGCTCGCTTGCTGATCGCAAGGGGGACAGCACGCACTCGCCCACCGATGACTGGTGTTATGTCTACAACTTCAAGGACCCGGACAAGCCGAACGCGATCTGCCTGCCTGCAGGAAGGGGCCGACAGCTACGCGTCGCGCTCGAAGAGCTCCTTGTCACGGTGCGCGCGAACATAGCCCGCGCCTTCACGAGCGAGCAATACGAGGAACAACGACGCACAGTCCTTGAATTGGGTCAGAAGGAAGCGCAGACCATCATCGACGAGGCGCAGCGCGAAGCTTCTGCTGCGGCGTTTTCTCTTAGCTTCTCACCGATGGGCGTGACCGTGCTTCCGATACGGGAAGGCCAGGTGCTGACTCCGGAGCAGTATGCAGCTCTTCCGGCTGAAGAACGCACCGCCATCGAAGCCCGCCAGCGGGAATTGTCCGGGCGCATTGCAGAAGTCGCACAGCACTTGCGAGCCATCGAGAGGCAGGTTGCCGCGCAGTTGCGCGAACTGGATCAGGGCGTCGTGAAAGCCGTGATGGCGGGGCCCTTCGAAGCAATCATCGAACATCACCGCGAGGACGGCGAAGTGCCGGAGTTCCTCCAGGATCTCCAGGACTTCATGGTCAACAACATCTACTTGCTCCGGGAGCAGGAGGGGCAACCTCCGCAACCTTTGGGACTTCCCGGAGCTGGTCAGCCCGACCCTTTCCTCGCCTTCAGAGTCAATCTCTTCGTCGACAATGCCGACGCCGACGGTCCGCCGATTGTCCTTGAGCCCAATCCGAGCTGGACGAACCTCTTCGGTCGGATCGACCGAAAGGCCTTCCTGGGCACTTACGTTAGCGATCACACACTCCTCAAACCAGGAGCGGTGCAAAAGGCCAACGGCGGTTATCTCGTCCTCAACCTTGTCGATGTCATGACGAAACCCGGCGCGTGGGATGGGCTCAAGCGCTTGATCCGCACAAAGGAAGTCCGCCTGGAAGACCCGATGGAGCAATACGGTCTGCTGACCCCGCAGACCCTTCGGCCGGAACCGATTCCGGTCGACATGAAGCTGATCATCACGGGTGACCCAATGGCCTACTTCCTCTTGACGTCGTATGACGAAGAGTTCTGGGAGATGTTCAAGGTCAAGGCAGACTTCGACTTCCAGATCGCGCGCACGCCAGAGAACACGCTTGCCTACGCCGGGTTCGTCTGCGCTGTTTGCCAGAGGGAAGGACTACGGCATTTCGACCGGACTGCCGTAGCCAGACTCGTTGAGCAGGGCAGCCGTAGCGTCGACGACCAGGAGAAACTTTCTGCGCGGTTCGGGCGCCTGCGCGACGTTGTTGTCGAAGCCGACTATTGGGCTCGCCAGGACAACGCGGAACTGGTTCGCGACGAACACGTCGAGAAGGCGATCAACGAACGGGTCTATCGTCTGAACCTGGTCGAGGAGCGCCTTCGCGAGATGATCGCGCGCGGTACGCTGATGGTAGACACGCAGGGATCCGTCGTCGGTCAGGTCAACGGCCTGGCTGTCCTGGACTACGGAGAGATTAGCTTTGGACGGCCGTCGCGAATTACCGCCCGAACGTTTCTCGGCCAGCGAGGCGTCGTCAGCATCGACCGTGAGTCACAACTAAGCGGGAAGATCCATGACAAAGGGGTGCTTACGCTGAGCGGTTATCTGGGCTGGAAATACGCGCAGGACAAGCCGCTCTCGCTTTCAGCTAGCATTTCATTTGAGCAGGGCTACGATGCCATCGAGGGCGACAGCGCTTCACTCGCCGAGTTGTGCGCCGTTTTGTCCAGCCTCGCCGAAGTCCCTATCAAGCAGGACCTTGCGATGACTGGCTCGGTTAATCAGCGCGGCGAGGTGCAGCCAATAGGCGGGGCCAACCAGAAGACTGAAGGGTTCTACGACGTCTGTCGCGCGACCGGCTTGAGCGGTTCTCATGGCGTCATCATTCCAGAGCGCAACCGGCACAACCTGATGCTTCGGCAGGATGTCGTGGATTCGGTTGAACGAGGGGAATTCCGCGTATTATCCGTCAGCAGCGTGGACGAGGCGCTAGAGGCCCTCACGGGAATCGAGGCTGGAGAGCGGCAAGAAGATGGAACTTACCCGGAAGGAACCGTCCATTACCTCGTAGACAAGCGTCTTCGCGAAATGGGTGAGGCGATGCGCCACTTCGGACGACGCACCCGGGACGGAGCTACTCCTGATAAGCCTGAGGAAGAGCCGGCCCTCGCCCTCACATCTGACGAAAACGACACTGTCGAAAACGACGGAAACGAACCAAACGGCGATAAAGACAGCGCTACGAGTGAGACGTAACGCCCGAAACTCGCGTATCCTAGAGACACGCACCCGACGGTGGAGGCGATGTCTCTGCTCGTCTATGCGCGGCCGAGGGAGCCGCTGCCGCAGAACTGAGGAACAATGGTATATCAGCTTACGAACCCGTGGACGAGCGCCGGTCGCGAGATCGCGATCCAGAAAAGTGTCGGCGAAGTCTACCGACGCTACTTCGAACGAGGCCCAAAGTGGATCGCCAAACACCTACCGCAGCGCGCGGAGATGGCACAGTACGGCGCGATGGTCAGCCCGGAATCCAAGGAAATCCTGCGTGGCGACTTCGGTGTAGAGTCGTTCATCGAAGACTACGCACTTTGGGCAACTTACGCGTCCGGAGAGAGCGTCTCAACCGGCCAGATCTACCTCAAGTGGGTTTCCGATGAAACGCGGCACGGGCGTGCCCTCTGGTACTCCCTGGTAGACTCCGGCCTCTACACACAATCGCAGATGGACGAATACTACTACGAGTGCAGCCAGGACTGCTGGACGTTCGAGCGCCAAACCGGCCACGAGCCCACCCCAGAACGCGGCGCTGCGTACGCCATCGCCCAGGAGCGACAGACGAAGCGCAACTATCAGAACATCCAGAAGCGCCTCTGGGAAGAGTACGGTAGTCCACAGGACAACAACGGGCGTCCTGTCTATCCGGCGATCGCGGGTGTTACCCGCCTGTTGGCCTCGGACGAGGGTTTCCACGAGGGAGTGTTCCGAGAGATAACTCGGGTATACCTGCACTACTGGCCGGACAAGGCAATCCAGGCTATGTGGGACGTCTACGAGCGCTACCGCATGCCGATCGTGAAGCTTCCCAACGCCGAGGCGTTCATCGACGCGGTCCTTTCCACCGGCGTCGATTCCCATCGTTCAGTTATCACCGAGGTTCTTAACCCAACATATGGTGCTATGGGCCTGGAGAATCGCGCTGCCCTCAAACGGGCCGCCCGCGAAAGCTGGGACCTCCCCGATGGAGCCATACTCCTGATCGGCGACGATGCGTGCGAACTCCCTGAGGGCGCCACTGCCTACAAGATGAACCCCAACGGGGCGCTCACGCCTGCGGCAATCGCCTCGTAGTCTCAGGACAGCCGTGACGGGCCAGGTTTTCGTTCGCCCGTTGGCTCCCGAAGACATTCCCTCGTGCGAGGAGATCTTAAGAGGTCTCCCCGACTGGTTCGGAATCGAAGAATCCAACGCACAATACATCCGCGACCTGGAGACGCTCTCCAGCCTGGTTGCGACCACTGATGGAGTGGTAGTCGCTTTTCTATCGCTGCGCCACCACACGCCCGTCGCCAGCGAGATCCACGTACTGGCAGTGCGCCTCGATCTCCACAGGCGGGGGATCGGCGCCGCTCTGATTCATCGGGCAGCGGAGGAGCTAAGGGGAAAGGCCCGGCTGCTCCAGGTAAAGACCCTCGGACCATCCCACCCAGACGAAGGATACAGTCAGACTCACGCGTTCTACGAGGCCCTTGGGTTTATCCCCCTGGAAGAGACGACCGCATTTTGGGGCGATGCCAATCCTACGCTGATACTCGTGAAGCCACTCTGAGGCAGAGTTCCCGTTACTGTATCCGCACCACCGGAGTCGCCGTACTCCAGAGCCCTTCGAGGTCGTAATATGCGCGTTCTTCCGGCGCGAACAGGTGCAGGATCACGTCTCCGTAATCGAGCAGTACCCACCCTGATTCCGGCTCCCCTTCCCGGCCGATCAGCGTTGGGTTGTCCTGCTTGAGAACCTGCTCCACCGCCTCCAACGCCGCTTCCATTTGCCGGCCGCTGCCGGCGCTGGCGATCACAAAATAATCGGCGAAGGACGCCACGTTGCGGATGTCCAGCAACAGGATGTCCTCCGCCTGTTTTTCCGAGAGCGCGTCCACGATCTTACGCGCCAGTTGGTCGCCCTGCAGAACCTCTGCTTCCTCTCAATTCTTCCTGTTGCCGTTGCCCCCGATGATAACATGGAACAGCCATGACTAATCGCGTCGTTGTCGCCATGTCCGGTGGCGTTGATTCCTCGGTAGCCGCTGCGCTGCTCATTGAGCAGGGATACGACGTCATGGGAGTGACGATGCGCCTCTGGACGGTGGAAGATGCACTGGCCGGACGCCACCACAAGCGGTGCTGCTCCGTAGAAGACACCGACGTCGCGCGCGCGGCTGCCGACGCGCTGGGAATCCGCCACTATGTCCTGAACATGGAACGTGAGTTCGCCGAAGGCGTCGTTGATCGCTTCGTCGAGGAGTACACGCTCGGACGCACCCCAAACCCCTGCCTATCCTGCAACGAGCACGTCAAGTTCCGGCCGTTAATGGAGCACGCGATCGCACTTGGCGCCGACTACCTCGCCACCGGTCATTATGCGAGAGTTCGAAGAAATGGCGACCGGTTTGACCTGCAACGCGCTATCGACCCTTCCAAGGATCAGTCTTACGTCCTCTACACTCTCGGTCAAAGGGAACTCTCTCGCACCCTTTTTCCTGTGGGCGAGTACCCGAAGGCTGAGATACGCGAGATCGCCCGACGACACAAGCTTCCAAACGCCGATAAGCCCGACTCAGCGGACATTTGCTTCATACCATCGGGAGACTATCGAGCTTTCGTACGAGACCGCATTCAGCCAGCGCCAGGCGACATTGTGGCTAGCGACGGCGGCTGGATGGGCCGACACGACGGCATCATTGACTACACAGTGGGCCAACGCAAGCGTGTACCGGCTCGCGGTGGCGACGAGCCCTTGTTCGTCCTTAATGTTGATGCCGGGACCAATACAGTGGTCGTTGGTCCCCACGATGAGCTTATGGCTGACGGCTTGATCGCCGACGACCTCCGCTTCTGTGATGGCGAGCCTCCGGCAACTCCCATAGACATTCAGGCGCGCATTCGGTATCGGAGTGAGGCTGTGCCGTCAGAGCTTCGCCTGAGCGACACTTGCGCCGAGGTGCGTTTCGAGCGCCCGCAACGCGCCGTAACCCCCGGACAGGCGGTGGTACTTTACGACGGCGAGCGGGTGCTGGGTGGCGGCACAATCACGTCTCGGCTCTAGAGACTCGCTCCGTCCCCTTCCAGCACATCGCTTTCCCCATCCAGGCGTTTCTGTGGTATATAAGAGAACGCCGGTTTCGCACCGTGGTGCCCCGGACGCTTGCCCCGCATTAGGAGGAACGCCTGCAATGGAGATCGGTTGGATCGATACTCCCGAAGACTGGACCATGGTCTTCATCATGGCCTACTGCGCGGCAGGCACGGTCACGTTTCTTGCAGCTATAGTCTTTACCGTCGTCGCCGGATATCTTAGCTCGGCAACGCTGGTTAAGACGCGCAGCGTGGTCACCGATAACCTTGCCCCTGCGTTGGAGAACGTGAGGGAAACCACGTCGACGGTGCGCGGCACCGTCTCGTTCGTCTCTGACACCACCGTGAAGCCAATAGTGAGGGTCTACAGCACGTATGCCGGCGCGCGGCAGTTCATGACCGTTCTGGTGCGGCTCGCGCGCAGACAGGGAGGGTAGCCAGATGAAGTTCGTAATCGGAGTCGTCCTGGGATTCGGCGTGGGCCTGGCCGGGGCCATCCTGTTCGCTCCCGAGAAGCGCCGCAGCGCATCAGCCTTTCCAGCCGGGCACCCGGCCCAATCGATAAACGGTAACCAGAGCGGTCTCCGCGGAGCGCTCCGCTCCCTGCAGGACCACGTCAACGAGGCCTGGGAAGAGGCGCGCGTAGCCGCTGAAAAGGCGGAGCAAGACATGATGGCACGCTACCGCGAAACCGTCAACGAGGTAGAGAAGGAGACGAGGGAAGCGGCGGGAGCCGGGGCTGGCAAGGCCCCCGAGCGCGCACCTGCCAAGAGCAAATAACGCCCGGGTTGGCCGACCCCGAATGCTATCATAGAATCCCGTGGAGGGGTGCCGGAGTGGTTGATCGGGGCGGTCTCGAAAACCGTTGTGCGTCTTTGGCGTACCGTGGGTTCGAATCCCACCCCCTCCGCCAGCAAGCGCGTTTCCCGGAGGGGTGCCAGAGTGGACGATTGGGCACGCCTGGAGAGCGTGTGTACCTTCGGGTACCGTGGGTTCGAATCCCACCCCCTCCGCCAATCCATCCGGGCAAGAAATTACTCGGCGTCTGGAAACGAATCGCCCATGGCACCCCGCGCCCGTT
This sequence comes from uncultured Chloroflexia bacterium, assembly GCA_963717065.1. Classification (GTDB taxonomy): domain Bacteria; phylum Chloroflexota; class Dehalococcoidia; order SM23-28-2; family RBG-16-64-32; genus CAVQVC01. The sequence continues at coordinate 1,729,476 of CAVQVC010000001.1, forward strand.
CGACGCGCGGGATAAGCAGGTTGCAGATCTGCCTGATGTGGAGCAGGTCGTGATACGCGAAGTGATTCACCTGGTCAGCGGCCGTGATTCGCCCCGCGACTTCGTGCCGCCCGGATCTGGCGAACGCACCCGCGGGTAATGACTTGAGCCAACTCACCGCCTGGGCGCGCTCATCGGCGAATCGATCCAGTAGTTCGTTCAATCGTCGTTCGCGGTACCCGGAGTCCTGGAGCGCCGCCTCCTCGTCAATGTTCGGAACCGTAGGATCCTCCCCTTCAACGATGAGACGAACCCTTTGAATGAGTGCAGGCTCTTGCACGGACAGAATGTGGGCGACCACGTCCCTCGGTGACCATCCCTCCGCTCCGGGGTCAGTCGTCACTTCATCTGGAAGGTGGGCCAGTAGCGCCCTCAAGGTGCCGGGCGTGGACTCCAGTATCTCGAAAGTGGACACCGCGAGCTCCTCGGTCATCGTCGTCCTCCTTGCCTCTAGTGTCGCCTACTCGGTTTCACCCGCGCGTTGCTCACGCTCGGCTTGCTGGGCCTCTTCCTCTTCGCGCTGTTCGCGCTCCTCATCGGTCTCAGCCAGATCTATCGCACCATCGTCGCTCGTGCGGAGAACCGCCTGGAGCTTCGTTCCCAACGAGCCGTAACGATCGCCACCGAGGTAGTGAAGGGGCCGGTACTCGATATCCTCCACCGACCAGGTCTCATCGAAAGCTTCGGGCTCCACCTGCACAGCCAGCGCGCGTCCGACGAACAACGTGTGGTCGCCAAATCGGAACGAATCCTGGACACCGCACTCGATCCATCCAACACATCCCTCGATGAGAGGCGCCGAGACCTGCTCCGCCTTAAACGTGTTGAGCCTGGCGTTCTGCAGTTTATCGACCTCCGTACCCGAGACTGTGCCCAGGTAGTGCGTATGGTTGAGCATGTCGCGAGCCGGGAAGTTGAGCGCAAACTCCTCGGAGTAACGGATCATGTCGTGGGTGTGGCGGGCAGGGTTTACGACAAGGCCGATCAGGGGAGGCACCCGCGAAAGCGGCGTTATCCAGATTGCGGGCATGACGTCCGTCTGGTCGCGCCAGCGGGTAGTCACCAGGGCCACCGGACCTCCCCCAAGCAATCGAGCGGCATCCGTGGGTTCGAGAAAACGTGCCATGGCCGTGATTATCCCACGGCGCATTCTCGTGTCCCACTATCGAGTCTGCACACGCTCCTGCTACAATCGCCATCACCATTCCGAAGGAGACAGCATAGTGACGCAGGCCGCGGGGGAGCTTATCTCGCTCCCTGAAGACTTTCCCATCAGCTGGGATCCCCCCGAAGATCAGCACAAGTACTGGTTCTGGGACCAGATGCACCACCCTCACGCCGTGACACCAATGACGGCCTCGCTCGACGGGAAGGCTTTCGCAGAAGGCATCGGAAGGACGTGCGAAACGCTGCATATGCCGATGCGCACGAGTATCATGCGTCCGTACAACTACTACGTCTATTTCGGAAGCGTCCCGCGCAAAGAGACTGCAGCAGAGGTCGAGCAGCGCGACCGCAAGATGCAAGCGGAAATGATGGCCCGGGCGCCGCGCGTGCTCAGCGACTGGGAGAACATTTACCTCCCGGAGGTCATGCAGCTGAACGCCCGGCTACGCGATTACCCGTATTCCGACGCGGCTCCCAGAGCACTGGCGGATCTGCTGGAGGAAGCCGTGGCCAACCGCACTCGGCAATGGGAGTTGCACTTTCTCGCTGTAATGCCGGCGATGGGGACGGCAATGGAGTTCGCCCGTATATACGAAGAGACGTTTGGTCCGTCCCCCGAACAGGAGCACCTGCGAATGCTGCAGGGATTCCCTAACAAGAGCGTCGAAGCCGGGCAGGCGCTCTACGACATTGCCCAGGAGATCAAAGCAATTCCGTCGGTCGCTGAAGCCGTTGAGTCAGCAACCCCCGAACGCGTACTGGACGATCTGGAGCGCTCCGCGGCCGGCAAGGAAGCAGCCTCACTGCTCCGGACGTATCTTGATGACTACGGGTGGCGCAGCGACCAGTTTGAGCTTGCAGACCCTGCGTGGATCGAGGACCCGCGGCCGATGGTTTACAATCTCAAGAGCTACCTGCGCGACGATGCAACGGATCCACGAGATGAGCAGGCCAACGCAATCACGGAACGCGAGCGGCTGGTCAAGGAGATGCTCGAACGCGTCGAGGATGACCCCGCGAAGCGCAACACGTTGCAGATGATGGTCGCCATGGCGCAGCAGTACTTGCCGGTACAGGAGAACCACAACTTCTACATCGACCAGATGAACACCGTCCTTATGCGATTGCCAGTTCTAGAAGTCGGCAGGCGTCTCACCGCCGAAGGCGTCTTGAACGACCCCGGCGACGCCTTTATGCTTTCGACATCCGAGGCCCAGGATGCAATCCTCAGGCTCAACCGGTCATGGGTCTCGCTGGTTGCCGAGAGAAAGGCCCAACTGGAACACTGGTCGAAGGTCGTCCCGCCGACATTCATCGGTACCAAGCCCGCCGAAGAGATCCGCCAGGACATCACGGATCGCTTCTGGGGTCTGGACAAGGAGCCGTCCAAGAACCCGAAAGTGATCACCGGCCATGGCGCCTCCCGAGGAACCGTAACCGCCCCCGCGAAGGTGGTCCGACACCTCGGCGAATCGGACAAGCTGGAGCCGGGAGATATCCTCGTCTGCGAAATGACAATGCCGCCGTGGACGCCACTGTTCTCAATTGTCTCCGCGGTAGTCGCGGATTCCGGCGGCGTTCTATCTCACTGCGCCATCGTGGCCCGCGAGTACGGTATCCCTTGCGTGGTAGGCACCCGCATCGGGACGCAACGCATCAAGGACGGTCAGATACTGACGGTAGATGGTACCCGCGGAATCGCGCGCCTCGAGGGATAGCGGTTATTCCCTAACTTCCGGACAAATCTTCACGCGCCCACTCCCCAATACGCTCCCCAATCATGATCGTAGGGATGTTCGTATTGGCGCGCGGCACGCGTGGCATGATCGATGCGTCCGCTACTCGCAAGCCCTGAATGCCGTGAACAAAGCCGCGCTCGTCGACGACTGCGGTGGGATCATCAGCGGGTCCCATGCGGCAAGTGCACGAAGGATGCGCTCCAGTCGAGACGTTTCGGCGCACCCAGCTCTCGAGCGCTGCGGGATTGTGAAGCTCCGCGCTGGTCGGGCGGCGCGCGCCTTCACAGACCGCATCGATAGCCCGCGTCTCTGCCAGCTCCATCGCCCGCCACAGGCCGTCCATGAGCTTCTCGTAATCTCGTTCGTCTGAGGCATAATCCATCACGATCCGCGGACGCGCGTCGATGTCGGCGCTATCGAACTCCAGGCGGCCATAGGAGTAGGACTTGAAGACGCAGGCCGCGATCCCCGTGAGGAGCCTCCCGCCGACCACATGCATGAAGCTGAGTGGCTCGAGTTGCATGTCGTTCCGGTCACCGCTCTCGCTCGCTGTATACCGCATGGTCGTCTGGATCACCGGGTCGTCAAAGCTCGTTACGCCTGCCCGTGGGTAAAGAGTAGGCCCAATCGCCGGGTGATCCATCAGGTGCTGTCCCACGCCGGGGAGCGCCTGTACTACACCGATGCCGAGGCGATCGAGGACTTCACGCGGGCCTATGCCCGACCGAATCAAGACTGCGGGGGACAGTATCGCGCCGCATGAAACGACGGTGTGCCGCGCCGAGACTGATTCAGTAACACCCCGCGTCATCAGTTCCACGCCTGCCACCGATCCGTCGTTTGTCAGGACCCTGCGGACGTCCGTGTCCGGGCGGATCGTCAGGTTCGGACGGGCGCGGACCTCCGGTGTCAGGTAGGCAAGTGCCGTGCTTATTCGAAGGTCGCCGCGCTTATTCATAGGGTGTGCGCCGTAACCGCTTGATCCGGGATCGTTGTGGTCCGGGCACTCTCTGTACCCGCGCTTCTCTCCAAGCTCTCGGCAGGCGTCCAGGTAAGCGGCCTGAAATGGCACCAGCTCTTCGCTCGGGTGCCGTCGGATCGGCAGCGGGCCGCCGCGGCCATGGTACGGCGCATCTCCGTAGTCGAGATCGTCTTCCAGTCGGATGAAGTAAGGCAGGACCTTCTCCCACGCCCACTCAGGGTTGCCCAGGGTAGCCCATTCGTCGTAATCCTCAGGCGCGCCCCGCAGCGCGATCGCGGTGTTCACAGCGGACGACCCACCGACCACGCGTCCCCGAGCAAATGGGACAGTCCGGCTGGTAGCCGATGGGGTGTATGAGAGGTCCCAATCGTGGGCCGTGAATGATGCATGACGGACGTTCCGCAGGTCTTCCGGCAACGACTCGGGGTTCGGGTAGTCTGGCCCCGACTCCAGCAACAACACACGCACTCGCGGTTCTTCGCTGGCCCTCGCGGCTACGACGCACCCGGCGCTCCCCGCGCCGCAGACGACCAGATCGAAGTCGTAAGACATGACGGAATCATATAGCAGCCGATGTGCCGGTTAGTAGCTCGCGATCGGCCCGTGTTCCCACCCGATGCGCTCCGACTTCGCCGGTAAGCATGATCCGGTAACCAATTTGTTCGACAATACGCCGAAAAACCCCTCGCCAAAGTCGCGTCGGTAGACGATAATTGCCGACGTACCACCCCAAACCGAAGGAGGCACACCATGGTGAATAACACCCGCGACGGCGCCGTCGAGACGCTCCAGGAGACGCAGGAAGAGACCACTGGCGCTGTCGAAACACTTGCCGAAGCCATTCTCGACACCGGCTCGAATGCCGACAACGCCACCACTGACGTTATCGAGACGGTCATCGCCGAAGTCGACGAAGGCGCCGATGAGCTGATCGAAGGGAGCACGCCGGGAGGCGGCCGGCGCTACATGCGGACCGGTGTTCTGGTCATGATGGCCACCGCTATCGTTGTGGGAGTTCTCGCCGGAATGTACCTCCGCAGGCGCGCCAGCGCCCCCGAGCCAGAGGAAGACGTCTTCGCCTAGCCCGTCCCTCCAGAGCTCGAGGAACGTCCACTCTGTCGAGTGGCTAGCCATCCGCCGGCAAAACCGCCGGCGTTGACCGCGTAGTGCACTGCGATCGGGGCCGCGACACTACCGGTGCGCCTGCGCAGCCATGATAGAAACAAACTGGCCCCGGCTGTCGCCGTGCATACGCCAGCCACTATCACTCCTTGCCTCAAAGCGCTGCCCTGGTGCGCGTCGGCCACACCGGGATTCGAATGCACTCGATCAAGGGTGGGCAGGATATGCCACGCCCCGAACAGCGCGGCGCTTATCAGCGCAACGCGGGCTGGTGAACGGCGTCGCGAGAGAATGCCCTCCAACGCACTCCTGAATACGAGTTCCTCGCCGCCGGCGGTTACAACAGGAATCCGCACGAAGAGCTCGTATAACGCATTGCCCGTATCGGCACCAATTATCCGCTCGTCCTGGAAGAACCTTCGCGTCATGGGCAAATATGCTCCGAGCGCCATGGCGCCAGTGATAGGCACGCCAACCAGGAGACCGTAGAGCATACTCCGAGGCGCTGGAGCAGGTGACAACCCTTGTTCAGCGACAGTGGCACCTGCCGCCTTCGCCAGCAACAGCATGGACGCCGCGCTTCCGACGGCTGCAGCGACGGTGTGTGCGCGAGTTGGCGCGCGGTTGAGAATGAGATTTGAGGCCACCACGACCGCCACGGCCCCGACTTCGTGAGGAGTGAGAGTTACCAGGAGCCGCCTGGGGCCGGCCATCAGGCCTCGGTCTTGGAGCTTACCTTCTCGGACGCGCCATCCGTTGAAGTCTCCACACCCGGGCGAGCCTCCAGGAGACCCTGCCGGTAGAGTTCGTAGCGCCGCAGCGCCCCCTCGACGCGCTCAAGCTGCTCGTCGGTGCATGGCAGGTCATATGCCTCGCGAACGAAACGCGCCAGGTCCGCCCGATAGTCGTGCCCGTTCGCGTCGAACTTTCCCGGCACAACGTTCATCGCGTTGTTCATGTCGATAAGTGTTTGGAAGAAGGTGGTCGGCGTGATCCATTTCTGGCTCTTGGGCACGCCGGCCGGCCTCTCGTCGGGGTCTCCAAGCCAATCGGGCTGCTGTATCAACAGGTCAGGACCGAAGTGTCCAACACCATCGTTGCCATGGGTGACCATGAAATATCGAAGCTCCTTCCGAGCCTTTGCCGGGAGGGCTTGGACCTCCTCGAAGCTGTTGAAGTCTCCGACGAGGGCACGATCGACGTCCGCCCGGTCCTTGCCCTTTACCTGCACCTTCCACTTGCTCAGGTGCGGTGTCCCGATCCAGAGCCCACGTTCCACGCCGGCGTCTTGCAACCCCTGAGTACCCGTATGGATGAAGGCGTCCTGGCTGGTGTGCGCACCGAGGCTCTCTCCGAAGACAACTAACTTGGGGCGCTTCTCCGGCGGCATCTGGTAAAGCTTGCGCCGGATGGCGGCAAGGAGCATGCGGAAGTGCTTGCGCCCTTCCCACACACGGTCCAGAGACATCGGAGAGGGACGCTTTGAATACTGGATCGTAACGGTGGCACAATTCCCGAGCGTGTAATACTCGGCGGACTCCACGGTCACGTAGTTCACATAGCCGGTTCCGGTCGGCGAAGTCACAAGGAGCAGCTTCCGGTCGAACGCCTTCGTCCGCTCCATCTCCCGGAGCGCGAGGTCAATGCGTTGCTCTTCCGTGGGCGCGCTGTCGAGGCCGACGAAGATCCTGATGGGGTCCATAGCGGGCTCGCCCATGATCTCCTCGATCCACTTCTTAGGCAGAACGGTCGAGACATGGCGACGCCCCTCGCGGCCGAGGGTGTCCCATGAGACTGCGCTGGCGGCGCTTCCGCTGACGAACTTCGAAGTTGGCGGGTTGTCAAACGCGGCTTCTATCTTTCCCGTACCAGCCTCGATCTGGTGCGACGTCTTGTACCAGAGCCCATATAGAGCCGCGCCCAGGACTGCAAAGTTGAGGAGATGGGCCATCGGCCGCCAGAGCCTCTCGTCGCCTGGGAGTACATTGTCAAGCGTTCGCCCGATCACCCGAGAAACAGCCCGGTTGCCCAGCGACATGCCGGCCAGTCCCAATGCGATCCCGGCGCCCATGGCCAGCGACCGTGTCCCGGAAATCTGCGCATCCTCGTCGCCGTCAAGGACCCCGTAGGATGCCTCCTTGCGGCGCCGCTGGAACTCGCGGATCGCGGCGAATGTCCCTCCGCCGACAAGGGCGACAGGCACTTTGTCCAGCTGATACTTGTGCTCGGTGCGGTCATCGAGCGTGTCGAGCGTCTCCTCGGTGAGACCAGAGGCCAGTCCAGCGAACGAGGCGATAGAGAGCCACTGTCCAAGTACCCGTGCACCGGCTCGCTCCAGGGACTCGTTGGGTCGCTGTTGGAACGCGCGTTGCAGTCCTATGCCCCCGGCAAACGCCGCGACGTCCGCCACGAGGCTCAACCGCCGCAACTTGTCCTCATCTGCGACGCGCTTGCTGCCGCCCACAAGAGCCCAGGAGGCTGCCGACTCGACGGCGTCGTGGAGGATGCTGGCCATGAGGTACATCATCCCCATCGTGGCGCCTGTGACGATCGCCTGATCCCGCGTGTTTCGGGGGATGAGGGTGCGCTGAAAGGTCATCGACACGCCGGCGATGGCGGCGAAGACTCCTGCCTGGTCGGACCGGTGCAGGCGTAACCGACGGCGCCGCTCCCCCACTCCGCTGTTTACGTTATTGCCAGATGCCATCGCTTTCGTATCCTACCATTTCTAGTCTGCCCCTAGTCTTGCCGCTTAGCGAGGAGTTCAGCCCCAAGGTCGGGCCGCATCGCGAAGCGTTCCAAATCGGAGTAATCTGCCAGGGTGTCCGATAGTTCAGCCAACCAGTTCTCTTCGATTACGGCAACCAGAGCGGCACCGCCGGGCGGCAAGTTCTCTCCGATCTCCTTGAGCAGGTTGTTGTCGAATCCCTGATCTGTAAAGTGCGCAACAGCTGCACCCGCCGCGGCGCCAATGGCCCCCAGGGCCAGCACGGACGGCGGGAATATCATACCGAGCACTCCGCCAGCGATCGCTCCCGCTACCGCCAGCTTCTTCCCGCTAAGCTCCGCCGTCTCAATGATCTCCAGTTTGTCGCCGCCCTTGGTCCAGCTCATCACCGCCGCATCCAGGATCTCGATGGCGCGTCGTTTGCGGAGATTGCGCAGAGTATCCAGCGCCTTCGATGCCTGTGATGGGTCGTCGTAGTAGGCTGCAACAACGCTAATAGGGGCAGCTGATGAGCTCACGGCTCGCCTCCAGACTCCGTGTCTATGCACGTGACCAGCATGGGACCCTAGTACGGCGCATCGCGTCGTTGAGATTACGTATGTTCGTACCCACTTTCTTCACGCGTTGAGTCTGAACCTGCGTTTCACAACTTACCAGGCGTGTTAACGCATTCCGGCCCTCGCAGCGGGTATACTCTCACTTACAAGTTTTTAGTGAGCCAGGAGCAGGATGACCCAGATCAACAGCGCACCCAAACAACCCGCAGCCGGTGGTGCCTCCGGTCCGCTGGAACAGCTCGAGAAGCGACTCTCAGAGTGCGAGGAGCGCTACGAGCGCCTCGTTGAGGGCAGCCCGGATGTAATCTTTCGGATCAGGGTTCACCCAGAAGTGCGGTTCGAGTACATCAACTCTGCCGGCGAGCGAATTCTGGGCTACCCCCTGGAACAGCTACGCTCAGCCGATAAGGATTTCCTGCTGAGCATCCTGGCTGAGGACGAGAGGGCAAGCGCGCTTGAGACCATGGCCGGCCGAGAGTTCAGCTCCACCAGGCTCAGGCGCTGGCGCCGCGGGGACGGCGAGGAGATCTGGACCGAACAACACGTTATCCCCGTATATGACGGAACAGGTCGCCTCGTTGCGCTGGAGGGGGTAGCACGCGACGTAACCGACCGCGAGCGCGCACTCCGCACGCTTCGAGCCATCGAAGACCGCGAGCGGCGTCTAATTGAATCGCTACCCGATCTCGTTATGCGATTGGATGAATCTGGCACGTTCGTTGAGCACATCGCCACAGCCTCGAGGCAGCCGGCAAAGATATTCCTGAACAGGCCGATTGATGAGGTGATTCCGAAGGAGACGCTCCCGGCTGCGCGGCAGGCGCTGAAGAAAGCACTGGCGGGAACACCGCAGGCGTTCCAATCCACGGTCGGGGTTTGGGAGGATGAGCGAACCTACGAGGTCCGGCTCGTTCCGACCGGCTCCGGGGAGCTGTTGGCGTTCCTGCGAGATATAACCGGTGAGGTCTGGGCGGCTGGAGAGGATCAGCGACGGAGGGAGCGTGACGAGCTGGAGGGCATCGTCGAGAAGCAGATCGGGATACGCAACCCGTACCACCTGACTTTCCGTGAGTTCGCGGTGCTGCACTTCGTTGCGCAGGGAGCATCCGACAAGGAGATCGCCAACCAGCTGGGAATTGCCCTCTCGACCGTGAACAAGCACGTGTCGAATATCCTGGGCAAGATGGACGCAGGCTCGCGCACGGAGGCCGGGGTAAGGGCGGTCCACGACGGGCTCGTCGCCGCCTGAATACCGGCGCAGGCAAGAACTACCTAGAAAACTGCTTGTTGCTAGCGATTCCAGTTAGCTAGTGTGAATGGCATATTCACAGCAACCACTCAACAAGAGGAGGTACTTGAATGGACGGGTTTCTAACCTGGCAATTCGGAGAGGTGATCATCTACATGGTGATCGTCTTCTTCTGGATTCTGGTTATCTGGATGTTCATCGCCGTCTTCACGGATATCTTCCGGAGACGCGACCACAGCGGCTGGGCCAAGGCGTTCTGGGTGTTCTTTATCTTCATCCTGCCGCTAATCGGCGTCCTGGTGTACCTGATCGCCCGGCCAAAGGACGCAACGGCAGAGCAGGACGCAGAGATCGCCCGGGCTGCGATGCGAGCCTCCGGCTACTCCGCCGCCGATGAGATCGCCCAGGCCAAGCAACTCTTGGAGCAGGGCGCGCTCACTCAGGCCGAGTTCGACCAGATCAAGCAAAACGCTCTCAGCTAGCCCCAGGGGCGCTTTGTCGCGCCTACAGTAATACTGCTTCGGCAGTCCCGGAAGGAGCTTCAACATGCCTGGAAGATGGATCTATTGGGCGATGGCCCTGCTCGCGGCCTCGCTTGCTGTCGCCTTCGTCGCCTGCGGCGACGATGACGATGACAGCGGCGCCACCGACAGCGCCAACGAACAACTGTGCAACGATCTTGGAGACTTGACCACGGCGATTCAGGGAGTGGAGGACCTCAACTCCGACTCAACGGTGGACGACGCGCAGGCGGCCGTGGGCGCGCTCCAAGCCGCCTGGGATGACGTGAAGTCTTCTGCCGAAGCCGTGGCGCAGACCGAATCGGCTGCCCTGGCGACGGCTCTTGAGAACCTCGGCGACACGATCCAGAACATTTCCGGATCGGACTCGCTGGCGGACGCGGAGACAGATGTCCAGGCGGCGGCAGATGACGTTCAGCAGGCCAGGGATGATCTGTCGACCTCGGCTGGCTGTGGTTAGACGAAGTCCCGCAGATAGGATTGGTAGTCAGCTTTGACTGCCGCGATACCGAAGGAGTCTGAGAAATGTTGAATGTGCGATGGATCGCCCTGGGTGCCATTGCCCTGATAGCCATCGGCGCCGCCGCATGCTCCGATGATGACGACGACGCAACGCCAACCCCTTCCGTCTGCGACGAGAAGGAGGCGCTCGAGCAATCAGTCGAGAGCCTAACGAGCCTCGATGTCGTCGCCTCGGGTACTGATGGGCTGACCGCCGCGGTGGACCAGGTTAGGACAGACGCGCAAGCGTTGAAGGAGACTGCCTCTGACACCATCGCCCCGGATGTCGATGCGCTGACCGCAGCCATCGATGACGCGCAAGAAACGATCTCTGGAATCGACAGTGACGCGACGCTAAACGAGAGGATCGATGCCGTTCAGACTGCCCTGACTGGGATCGCCACCGCGACCTCTGATCTCAAGGACTCACTTCAGAACGAGTGCCCGTGAAGGCGACGGAACCGAATAACCGCGAGCATGGCCTGTCCTGAGCTATGAGTGATGGAGCCAAGCAAAGTGGCGGTACTGGGGTCAACGATTCAAGTGCGCCGGAACGAGCGTCAGCCGTACTCACCGCCCTCATATATTGGTCGCGGCTGTCGCCAACCTGAGCCTATCGGTCCCGGCGAACGAAGAGAGGTGAACGATGAAAGAGGACATTCAGCGCAGCGTCCTGCCCATCCCGGATAGGCAATACGTAGGACTGACAACATACGATGCCAAGGACCCCGACACGCAATTCCCACCGATCCGGGAGATCCGGCCGCCCGACGGAGCCCCAAATGTCCTCGTCATCCTGATCGACGACTGCGGCTTTGGGGCGTCGAGTGCGTTCGGCGGGCCGATCAATACACCGACCGCCGAGAGGCTGGCCGCGAACGGCCTGAAGTACAACCGTTTTCACACGACGGCCCTGTGCTCGCCAACGCGAGCGGCGCTGTTGAGCGGCCGGAATCACCACACCGTCGGAATGGGCGGTATCACCGAGATCGCGACGTCGGCGCCGGGATACAGCTCGCTGCGTCCGAACACCTGCGCTCCGCTGGCGGAGACGCTGAAGCTGAATGGCTACTCGACGGCGCAGTTCGGCAAGTGCCACGAGGTGCCGGTCTGGCAGACGAGCCCGATGGGGCCGTTCGACAACTGGCCCAGCGGCGGCGGCGGCTTCGAGTACTTCTACGGGTTCATCGGCGGTGAGACGAACCAGTACGCGCCGGCGCTCTACCACAACACTACGCCCGTCGAGCCGGACAGGACGCCGGAGGAAGGCTACCACCTTACGGAGGACCTGGCGGACCGTGCCATCGACTGGGTCCGCCAGCAGAAGGCGCTTATGCCCGACAAGCCGTTCTTTGCCTACTTCTCGCTGGGGGCGACACACGCGCCGCACCATGTCCATCCCGATTGGTCGGCGAAGTACAAGGGGAAGTTCGACCAGGGCTGGGACAAGCTGCGCGATGAGACTTTCGCTCGCCAGAAGCAGAGTGGTGTGATCCCGCAGGACGCAGAGCTGACACCGCGGCCTGCCGAGATTCCAGGCTGGGATGCGATGCCCGACGACCTTAAGCCGGTGCTTGCTCGCCAGATGGAGGTTTACGCGGGGTTCCTGGAGCACACGGACCACCACATCGGCCGCCTGATAGATGCCGTGGAGGACCTGGGCGTACTGGACGACACGCTGATCTACTACATCATCGGCGACAACGGCGCGTCGGCCGAGGGAACGGTCAATGGGACGTTCAACGAACTGCTCATGCTCAACGGCGCAATGGCGTTCGAGACTGTGGACTTCATGGCGGCGCGCGTTGACCTGTTCGGCACACCGGCGGCCTACAACCACTACGCCGTCGGTTGGGCGCACGCGATGGACACGCCGTACCAATGGACCAAGCAGGTGGCCTCGCACTGGGGCGGCACCCGCAACGGCACGATCGTTCACTGGCCCGGGGGCATCAAGGCAAAGGGCGAGACACGAACGCAGTTCAGCCACGTAATCGACGTCGCCGCCACCGTGCTGGATGTGACGGGCATCCCCGAGCCGACGTTCGTCCACGGAGTCCAGCAAATACCGCTTCACGGCAAGACCATGGTCCCAACATTCGACAACGGTACCGCTCCAGAGCATCGGGAGACACAGTACTTCGAGATGTTCGTCAACCGCGGCATCTACCACAAGGGGTGGACGGCGGTCACGCGGCACAGCACTCCCTGGGTCATCGCGGCGATGCCCGCGTTGGAGGATGACGTTTGGGAGCTGTACGGGCCGGACGACTGGACTCAGTCCAGGGATCTGTCGAAGGATCAGCCGGACAAGCTCCGCGACCTCCAGCGCCTGTTCTTGATAGAGGCCGCAAAGTACAATGTGCTGCCGCTGGATGACCGGCGCGTGGAACGCTTCAACGCCGACATGGCAGGCCGGCCTAATCTCATCAAGGGCAAGTCGCAGATCCTCTTCGGCGGGATGGGGCGACTGAGCGAGAACTCGGTGCTCATCACCAAGAACAAGTCGCACTCCGTAACCGCTGAAATCGTCGTTCCCGAGGGCGGCGCCCAGGGCGTAATCGTCGCCCAGGGCGGCGCTTTCGGCGGCTGGAGTCTATACGCAAAGGACGGCAAGCCGGCGTATTGCTACAACCTGTTCGGCCTGCAGCGCTTCAAGATTGCCGGCGACGCGGTGATTCCGGCAGGGGAGCACCAGGTGCGGATGGAGTTCAAGTACGACGGCGGCGGCCTGGCCAAGGGCGGCTCCGCGACTCTCTATCTCGATGCCAAGGAGGCCGGTTCCGGACGCATCGACGCCACGGTCCCAATGGTGTTCTCGGCCGACGAGACGACAGACCTCGGGAACGACAGTGGGACGCCAGTGGCCGACGACTATGGAACGCCCGCAGGGAAGTTCAACGGCCGTATCCGCTGGGTGCAGATAGACATCGATGAGGCGGCAGAGGATCTGGACCACCTGATCACGGCGGAGGAGCGTCTGAAGATCGCGATGGCTCGGCAATAGAGTGGTGGGTCGCAAGAACTACTTAGAAACGTTCACAGAAACCGCATTGCACACTCCCGCCTGTGGTGCGATGCTCACAATCGGCAGAACAGAAGGTTCTTCCGAAGAAGGAGGTAGACGAGATGGCTGACACAGCAATCGCCCTGGTAATAGCTGCATTTCAAGATGAGGGTGGCGCCGACGCAGCGCTGGCGGCACTGAAGCAGGCGAAAAAGGAGAAAGTTCTTCAGATCAAGGACGCCGCGGTCCTTCGCAAAGACGCGTCTGGAAAGCTGCACGTCAACGAGATTGGAGACATGACCGGAACGAAGGGCGCCGGTGTCGGTGTCGTCGTTGGGGCAGCATTGGGTATCCTGACCGGCGGCGCAACGTTGGCGCTTGCTGGCGTCGGCGCAGTGGCAGGTGGTCTCGCCGCCAAGCTGCGCGACTCCGGCTTCAAGGACGAGCGCCTGAAGAAGCTGGGCGAAGGATTGAAGCCGGGCAGTTCCGCCATCGTGGCTCTCATCGGCGACAAAGCCCTCGCTGGCGAGGCGCAGAGCGAGTTCCGGAAGTCCGGCGCCGCCGACGTGATCGTCGAGGAGATTTCAGCCGATATCGCCACGCAACTCGAGGCCGGGCGCGAAGTCGCCTACGGCGCAGCTGCGAGCGAGAAGGGTGTGGCCACGGGCAGAGTGGTCGCGGGCGAGGACGTTACGTCCATCGAGGGTATGGTTGCGACTGAGGACGCCATTGCAGGGGGCCGGGTTGTAGCAACTCCGGAAGGCGTGGCCGCAGAACGCTTCGCAGCCACCGATGAAGGGATTGAATACGAGGCCGGCGCTGCGATCAAGGAAGACGAAGAACAGCAGGCATAATAGAACTGCTGGGGCTGGCTGCTACCGCGTCTAGTCACAGCCAAAAGAAGGGGAGTCGATAACATGTGCCTGATGGCGATATTGCTCTTGGTCAGCGCTCGCCTTGCAGACGTAGTCTGGTGGATTCTCGAGCCGAACCGCTGGGAGGCCGCCTTCAACGGCTCCTGGGTCTGGCCGGTCCTCGGAATAATTGCTTTACCGTGGACCACGCTGATGTGGGTTCTTGTCGCGCCGACTGGAAACCCGGTGGGCATTGATTGGTTTTGGTTGGGTCTGGCATTCTTCGGTGACCTCGCTTCCTATGGAAGCAGCGGCTACACCAACAGAGACCGCGTTCCCGGTTACTGATCCGACACTGAAAGGAGCCCCGAGGCAATGGACCCACTACTGCTGACCACGTTCCTGGAGGTCGTGGCCTGGATCATGATCATGGGCTTCTGGGTGCTCGTCATCTGGATGTTCATCTTCATCTTCATGGACATCCTCAAGCGGCGAGATCTTTCCGGGCTTGGCAAAGCGGGCTGGATGTTCCTGATCTTCATCCTGCCTGTGATTGGTGTCCTCATCTACCTGGTAACCCGCCCGCGAGATGCAACACATAGCGACGATATTGGCGTGCTGGTTTCGCAAATGTCAGACCCGACACAAGGGGTCCCACGCGGGAGCTAATGTACCCGGATGATAGACTACGCCAAGGATACCGTGCCCCCTTGGAGAGATCGAACAACGGCAACGTCGAAGGAGGTAGATAGATGGCAGAAATAGGACCGGTGGAATACATCGCCGTAGCCTTTCCAGGCAACAAGTTCACGGGTAACATCACACCGGCTTTGCAGGAGCTCGTGGACTCCGGCACGATCCGAATCATCGACCTGGCGTTCGTGAGCAAGGATGCGGATGGGAACGTCCTTGCGATGGAGCTGGAGGAATTGGATTCAAACGCCGGAAAGGCTTTCCAGGCGTTGCAGCACGAGTTGGGGGACCTTATAAACGAGGCCGACCTCAAACAAATTGGAGCAGGGCTGGAGCCGAACTCCTCAGCGGCGATCCTGGTGTGGGAAGACGCCTGGGCCACCAAGTTCGCGAACGCGATGCGGGACGCCGGAGGCGTATTGATCGATCGGCAGACGGTACCTCACGAAGTTGTGCAGGCAGCATACGACTTCGCGGCTGGTAAACTCGAATAACCAAACGAATTCCAAGGAGGATCTAGACCATGATGCGACGGAGAGGCCCTGGCCTCATGCGAGCGGCTGCGACCACTGCGGTAGTAGCCGGTACCGCCGGAGCGGTGAGGCACCACCAGGATCAGAAGTACGCAGCTCAAGACCAGGCCAAGTACGACCAGCAGGTCCAGGCCGAGCAGGCAGCCGCTTACCAGCAGCAGGCCATGCCCCAGCAGGCACCTGCACCGGCAGCACCCGCAGGGGAGGCCGATTACGTGGCTGAGCTAGAGAAACTAGCGCAGCTTAAGAACCAGGGAATTATAACGGAGGAAGAGTTCCAGGCCAAGAAGGCGCAGATCCTCGGGATCTAGCCCCGAAGCCGCGTCAAGAATACGAACGACCGCTGCCTCTGCGCCACGGGCGCACGACGGCGGTCGTTTCTGTTTACTGCTCTGAGGCGGTGATGTAGGCGACAAAGTCCTGGACGATCTGCTGCCCGTCATTCTCGACAGTATCGAAATCGGCGGCGGCGGCCCTGAATGTCAGGTAGAAAGTCTGGTTTTCTCCCGGCACGATCGTCATGCGCACCCAATGGGTCCCCGGAGGGGTATCCACAGTCTGCTGATATGTGACCTCGACAGCTTGTCGGCCTGCGACCTCCACCACATCGCTCGACACCAATTGGAACCCTTCTATCTCCGTAGCAAGGGCCGCCTTTGTGTCCGCGGCCAATTCGTTGATGTCGAGATCGGCCGGCGTTCGTGCGATCACGGTCCGCGCGAGAAACGATGCGTCGGGAGTGTCCCGCTCCAACCTCAGCACGAGGCCGGCGTTTCGGTCATCCTCCGTTAGGGCTTGCTCCGACCAGCCCGCCGGGTAAGGAAACTGGACGCCCGTCACGACGCGGGCCGTGTCCTGATCACTGCTGCCTGCACTGAGCGCGAAGGCCCCGACAACCAAGATCACTGCAATCGCGAGTGCGCCCAGCGTCGCTATGACTCGCCAGTCGGAGAGCTTTAGCGTCGATTTCGGGTGGATCGCGTCGTCCATCGGTTCCTCCGGAACATGGTCGCGGCTGGATTGCCGCTCTCAGTTCAAACGCGGGTAAGTCTGACCGGTTAGCGACTTAGGGCCGCACCAGCAGGTAGTCACAGGCAACACCGTCCACAGGATCAGCGGTGAACACTACCTGGAAGTCCACAAAGGCGTCGGCATCTGCGGGATCGTCCGTCCCGTCGACCACCACGTACCAGGCTGCGGCCGTGTCGCCGTTGCAGGACGCGGATACCACCGCGTCTGTCGTGGCGTCGTCGTCGTTGACGACTTCGGTCGTCCCCGCCAGCAACGGCGAACTGAATGCGCCTGTTTTCATGACCGACACTGCGGTTCCAGTTGCCCCCACTGTGAGAGAAGTCGGAACCGATACGGAATCCGCGAGAGCCGCGCTGTCCACAACGCCAGCGGCAAAGTCGGCCGAGTCGTTGATGCCACCCGCGGCGATGTCCGCGCTTGTTACGGACCCATCCGCGATCTTGGCTGAATCGACGGCTCCGTCGGCGATCTTCGCGCTCGTAACCGAGGCATCCAGTATCTTGGCGGCCGTAACCGAGTCATCTCCGATCTTGGCCGTGGTGACAGATCCGTCCGCGATCTTGCTCGTTGTCACCGAGTCATCTGCGATCTTGGCGCTGGTGATTGACCCAGCGGCGATCTTGCTGGTCGTCACGGAGTCATCTGCGATCTTGGCGCTCGTGACAGACCCATCGGCCAGCTTGGCTCCGGTTACGGACCCATCCGCAATCTTCGTGACCGTGACAGCGTCATCAGCCAGGTCCGACGTCGTAATTGTCCCATCGCTGATCTTCACCGTCGTGACGGCATTGTCAGCTAGCTCGCCGACACCCACGGCTGCGGCTGCCAGCTTCGCGCTCGTAACGGCACCGTCCGCGACGTCAACAGTCTGAACTCCGGTGCCGGGGCCCGTGAAGTCCTCAATTTTTGCACTCGTAACTGAACCGTCGGCGAGCGATCCAGACCCAACAACCCCACCTGCAAGCTTGGCCGCAGTGACTGCGCCGTCCGCGATGTCAGCTGTCTGGACACCCGTGCCCGGCACGGTGAAGTCCTGGATGTCTGCCGTAGCCACCGAATCATCGAGAATCTCGGACGTTGTGACGGCCCCATTGGCAATGTCGGCGGCGACGATAGTGTTCGGGAAGATCTTGTCGGTCGTGACGGAGTCGGGGCCCAACTTGGAATTCGAAACCACGAAGTTGGCGATGTCAAGAGTTGTCACTGAGCCATCGCCGATCTTGGCAGTGGTCACCGCGCCGTCCGCGAGGTCGACTGTCTGTACACCGGTGCCAGGCCCCGCGAAGTCCTGGAGCTCGGAAGAGCCCACAGCACCACCGGCGATGTCGGCCCCAATGATAGTGTCTGGCGCGATGCGGTCCGAAGTGACCGAGTCGCCCGCCAGCTTAGCGTTCGTGATGGCAAAGTCCTGCATGTCGGCAGTGGTCACGTTGCCATCCATGATCTCAGAGGTTGTAACTGCGGCAGTCGCGATATCGCCTGATTGAATCGTCTCTGCAGCGATCTTGTCCGTCGTCACGGCATCAGGTCCGAGCTTGGGGTTTGTGACGGCAAAATTCGCCAAATCGTCGGTCGTGACGGAGCCATCAAGGATCTCTGATGTCGTCACGGCGCCGGTGGCGATGTCCTCAGAGATAACCGCTTCGGCAGCGATCTTGTCTGAGGTAACGGCGTTCCCCGCAAGTTTCGGATTCGTAACTGAACCGTTCTCAAGGTCCACAGTCGTAACTGTGCCGTCCAGAATCTCTGTCGTCGTTACTGCGCCGGTAGCTATGTCTGCGCCAAGGATCGTATCGGTGGCGATCTTGTCCGTGGTTACGGCGCCGGCTGCAAGCTTCTCATTGGAAACGGACGCATCGTTCAGGTCGGCGGCAAGAATGGTGCCGGGTGCAATCTTGGTTGAAGTAACTGAGCCGTTCGCGATGTCCTCGGTGTCGATAGTTCCGTCAAGGATTTTTGTGCTGTTGACGGCACCATCTGTGAGGTCGATTGTCCCGATCGAGCCGTTCGCTATCTTGCTCGAGATTACGGCGCCGTCCGCGAGATCACCCGTGCCGATTGTGTGGTCGGCTATGTGAATAGTCGTGACCGAGTCGTATGCCAGCGTATCCGAAGTAACGGAGGAATGTCCGAGATCAGAAGTGGTTATCGAACGGTCGGCGATTTGCTCGGTGCCGATAGCGCTGCCGATCTTGCTTGAAGTGACCGAGCCGTCGGCGAGGTCATTGGTGTTAATCGTCTCGTCCGCAATCTTGGAAGAAGTAACCTGGTTGCTTCGCAGACCCCCAAAACCCTGCATCAGTGCCAATGCGGCAACCACGAGTACAAAGACGAAGCATATAGCCACCACATACGCAGGCATGCGCAGTGTCGGCATTGTTCTCCCCGAATACATCTAATCTTCCTCCGGCCGTTCGGATATCCCTCACTCTGTTAGACTTCGGGCTTCAACCAATCGTTGCACTTCCGAGCGGCAGGGGCGCAGTGCCCGTAAACAGTTCACGCCAGTGATCCGCTTCCTCCTCATTCGTATCTACCATTTCGAACCGCGGGCGGCAGTAACGCATCGGGTGGCGAACCCGTCCATACTGGTGAATAAGCTGTAAATCCATCGCCCCGGGGCACGAGGCGACGAGGATACGTAATGCGCTTTACAATCGGCAAGAAGCTGGGTCTTGGTATCGGCTCCATACTCGCGCTGTTCCTCGTCATGGGTCTTGTCGCGTACACCCAGACGAATCTCATCGGCAAGAAGATCGACAAGATCACCAAAAAGGAAGAGCCGACCAACGCCACAGCTTATGAGATGGAGATCAACCTTCTCGGCACCGGGTTCTCCGTCCTCAGTTACCTCCACGACCGCGATGAGACTCAACTCGCGGCAATCGAGCAGGACAGCCGTGACTTCGAGGAATTCCGCCGCAAGTACGACAGCTTGATCGAATCCAGCGAAGAGAAGTCGCTCGGTATCAGGCTCGACGAAGGGTACGCCGAATTCCAGAGCACGGCCGACGATCTCGTCCGTATTGAGGACGAGCAGACGACCAAGATGGACACACTGCTCATGAACCTGGATGAGCTAGACACGCTCGTGAATCAAGTGCAGTCCTCGGTGAGTCCATCAGATGCCCAGTCGTACGCCAAGCTCGAGGCGGCCCTCGAGATGGAAGTCAATACTAATGGCATCGTCAAGGGCCTCGGGAACTACCTGAGGACCCACGACAGCCAGTACGAAGAGCTGGTCTACCAGGACGAGCAGGACTTCTATCGCTACTACGAACAGTACAGCAGCCTCGCCCTCTCAGCCGAGGAGCAACAGTGGGCGACGCAGCTTTACAGCCTGTTCGAGGGTAGCGTTGAGCTGAGCAAACTAATCATCGACCTCGATCGCGCCAAAGAGGCAGCCCTGGAAAACATCGTCCGGATTCGCGGCCAGCTCGACGTTGCGCTCGAAGACGGCATCAGGGCTCTCACGCAGCAAGACCTGAAGAGCGCCGAGACCGACGCCGGCAGTACTGTCGACCGGATCGGGGTAGCAACTGCCATCTTGTTGGTGCTGGGACTGATCTTTGGAGTCGTAGTCTCGGTCATCACCACTAGGAGTATCACGAAGCCCGTGATAAAGCTGGTGGGCGCCACACGTGCCGTCGCTCGTGGCGACCTATTCGCGAGAGTGAAGATTGATTCACACGACGAGCTTGGCGACCTTGGTGCCTCGTTCAACCGGATGACAGAGGATCTACAGCAAACCACGGTGTCGCGGAACTACTTCGACAACATGGTCCGATCGATGACTGACACGCTCATTGTCGTGTCGCCCGAGGGTCGCATCGAAGCCGTGAACCCCGCCACGTGCGCTCTGCTGGGATACGAAGAGTATGAGCTGGCCGGAGAACCACTTGGAAAGATCCTCGCCGACCACGACCCAGCTCTCCTTTCGCAGCTCAACACCCCAACCGCCGATGGAGTCCGCAACGTCGAGAAGACTTACATCAGCAGGGAAGGCCGAAACATTCCGGTCCTCTTCTCGGCATCGGTGATGCGGTTCGAAGACGGGGAGACGCAGGGCATCGTTTGCCTGGCCCAGGACATCACTGAAAGGAAGCGAGCTGAAGAGACGATCAGGCACCTGGCATACCATGACCACCTCACGGGCCTGCCAAACCGACGGCTGTTTCAGGACCGCTTCATCGTCGCGCTGGCGCAGGCCCAGCGCACGAATGAGCCTATGGCGCTGATGTCCATAGACCTGGACCGCTTTAAGCTCGTAAACGATACACTCGGCCACGCCGTCGGCGATCAACTACTCCAGGAAGTGTCCAGCCGCCTGTCTTCGGTGGTGCGCAGCGGTGACACGCTGGCACGGCTCGGCGGAGACGAGTTCTGCCTGCTGATGCCTAGGACAGAGCGAGTTGAAGACGCGGCGAAGGTGGCGGAGAAGATCAAAGACGTGCTCAAGACTCCATTCCATGTCGATGGACAAGACGTTCACGTCACCGCCAGCCTTGGCATCAGTCTGTATCCGTTCGACGGTGATGCCGAGAAGATATTGGTAAACGCCGACGCGGCGATGTACCGGGCCAAGGAACTGGGTAGAAACAACTGCCAGCTCTACGTCGAGGTGATGGATACCAAGCCGCTCCGCCGTCTGACCCTGGAGAACGGCCTCCACCAGGCTCTCGAGCGGGAAGAGTTTGTGGTTCACTATCAACCGCAGGCGGACATCCGCACCGGCGAGATCGTCGGCGTCGAGGCCCTCGTGCGCTGGCAGCACCCGGACAAGGGCCTGGTGCTACCGCAGGAGTTCATCCCCTGGGCCGAGGACGCCGGGTTGATCGTCCCACTTGGTGAGTGGGTCCTGCGCACCGCCTGCACCCAGGCCAAGGCCTGGCAGGATGGCGGGTTGCCACCGCTGCGCGTCGCGGTCAACCTCTCAGCCCGCCAGTTCCAGCACTCGGACCTCCTCGAGATGGTGGCCTCGGTATTCGCTGAAACCGGGCTTGAACCGAACTACCTCGAACTCGAGATCACTGAGAGCATCGCGATGCAAAACGGAGAACTCACCATCAACGTGCTCCGCGGCCTCCGTGACCTGGGAATCCGAATCGGTATCGATGATTTCGGCACGGGCTATTCGTCCCTGAGCAACCTGAAGAACTTCCCGATCGACACGCTGAAGATCGACCAGTCGTTCGTGCGAGACCTGACGACCGATCCGAACGACGCGGCGATAGCCACGACGGTCATCGCGATGGCTCACAGCCTCAACCTCAAGGTGATTGCCGAGGGCGTGGAGACCCCCGAACAGCTCGACTTCCTGAAGGAACGCGGGTGCCACGAGGTGCAGGGATACCTCATAAGCAAAGCCTTGCCGGCCTCGGCGCTCAAGAAGCTGCTGAAGGAAAAGGCTCGCGCTAGCGAGGCGAACGGAGCAAAGTCGCGTGGCGGACTCCGTCGACCATCGGTGTTCTCGCCAGCACGCACCAGCCCCTTGCCCCGCTAAGCAGACTGCCAACGACGGCACTAGCGGCCCGCCAGGGGTTGCAGATCCGAAGCCCTACACTCCATCTCGGCGGCGACAGGGCTCACTCTTGACCCCCCGCCAACGCTGAGACATAATTTCCCACTCAGCACGTACGACTGGTCGCGACGGCACCACTCCGTTAGCAAATCTTCATTCCGTGCAAGAAACAATCGAGGCGCCCATGGCTGACCAACCGCATGTAGTCATACTTGGAGGAGGCTTCGGTGGCCTCGGCGCGATGAGGAAGCTGAAGAAGGCTCCCGTGCGAGTCACGCTCATCGACAAGAACGACTACCATTCGTTCCTGCCATTGCTCTACCAGGTGGCGACCGACCAGTTGGAGCCGACCGAGGTTGGCTTCCCGCTGGAAGAGATGCTCCAGGGCCGCGAGGATTGGAAGTTTCAACAGGCGGTGGTCACCGAGATCGATCTCGAACGCAAGACTGTCTCTGGCGAAGGGCTCGCCCCGACAAGCTACGACTACCTCGTGATTGGGCTGGGGGCCACGGTGAACTTCTTCGGGACCAAGGGTGCTGCCGAGAACGCCCATTCGCTGTACACCATGGCTGATGCAGAGAAGCTCAAGGCACACATCTTCGAGCGATTCGAAACTGCAGGGAAGGATCCAGGTGCCATCGACGACGGCGCGCTCACGTTCTGCGTGGTTGGCGGAGGTGCGACGGGAGTGGAAGTGTCCGGCGCGATCGCTGAACTCCTCCGCAATGAAGTCAAAGAAGATTTCCCTGACCTGCCCCATGAGGAAGCTGAGGTGCACCTCTACGAGATGGGTCCACACCTCTTGGGGCCGTTCAAGCCCAAGCTCCAGGAGTACGCGAAGCAGGCGCTCGAAGAGCGTGGTGTGGAAGTGCACCTGGGGGAAGGTGTTATAGAGATCGAGCCCACCCGCGTACACCTCAAGTCAGGCGGCGTTGTGAAGGCCCACACGCTGGTCTGGGGCGCGGGGATCACCGCCAATCCGATCGGTGGTCAGCTCGGTGTGGAGCTTGAGAGGGGCCGGGTACCCGTCAACGCGGATCTGAGCCTGGAGGGTCATCCCGAGGTCTTCGTCATCGGCGACGTCGCGCTGATCACGGACACAAAGACAGACACGAAGTTGCCGCAGCTAGGCTCCGTCGCGCTGCAGGCCGGAACTCACGCCGGCAAGAACATCGCAGCGTTGGTCAAGGGCAAGAAGACGGAGCCCTTCAAATACACAGACAAGGGCACGATGGCTACGATCGGGCGCGGCGCGGCCGTTGTGCAATTTCGTCGTGGCCGCACCATGACCGGCCGCCCTGCATGGCTGGCGTGGAATACGGTCCACCTGATGCTCTTGTCCGGAGGCGAACAAAAGATCCAGACCTTCCTCGTCTGGGCCCAGGACAGACTGACCTATGGGCGCCGCAAGGGCCAAGGTGCTGAATAACCGGCGCCGATCCTCGAAATTCATCACAAGGGTTATTGCGTTTCGCGCCCCGGGATTCTAGAATCGGGGTCGCTATCGTCCCTAACGTTCCCCGGCACGAGGTTAACACAGACCCCCTTGCGGGACTGTTGTCCGGTTGGCCAAGCTTCGCCTCCCCCGCCTTTCCGGCGGACAGGGGAAGGCTGAGATGAGCACTCCCTCGGGCGCGGCCGACCAAGAATCTCACGCGCCTGCTCGCGCAGGCCTTGTCCTCGCTTCCCTCATACTGGTGGCGACGGTCGCAAATCTCAACCTGACAGTCGCTAATGTTGCTCTGCCGGACATCGGCAAGGAATTCGACTCGTCGCAGACGGCGCTCAATCTCATCGCGGTCGGCTATTCCCTCGGACTCGCCGCGTCGGTCCTGTGGTTCGGCGCCCTCGGAGACCGATACGGGCGCAAGCTGATGATTGTGCTGGGCATGTGCTTGTCGGTCCCGGCTTCACTGGCTGCCGGGTTAGCGCCGGATGACAGCGTGCTCTTTGTCGCGCGGTTGGTCGGTGGGCTTTCTGCGGGAATGGCTTACCCAACGACGCTCGCTCTGATTACGGCGCTCTGGTCGGGAGCGGCGCGGACGAGGTCGATCGCGCTTTGGTCGGCGCTCGGCGGCGGTGTTGCGCTCCTTGGGCCGCTCATTGCCGGCACGCTGATTGAATTATTTGACTGGAGGGCGGTCTTCTTCGTGACGCTTCCTCTCGTCGCGGTTGCGCTGGTGATGGCGCTCCGCTTTGTGCCCAGCCATGTCAACGAGACCAACGATCCCGTTGACAACCTTGGAGGCGCTCTCTCGGCCGTGCTGGTGGGTGCGCTTATTGTTGGGATAAACTTCCTTCCCGTGCCGACCGAGGAAGCACTCGCCGTCGGGCTGCTGGCGGTCGCGGGTGTGGCGGCGATCGCCTTCTTCATGCGCCAGCGCCGGGTGAGCAATCCGCTCTACGACCTGCACATAGCAGCTCGACCAACGTTCTGGGTGGCGGGCTGCGCGGGGGTCATTGTCTTCGGCTCGCTCATGGGTGCGGCATTCATCAGCGGGCAGTATCTACAGAATGTGCTGGGGTATTCGACGATAGAGGCGGGCGCGGCGATCCTGCCGGGCGCGTTATTCATGGTGGCCGTGGCGCCCCGCTCGGCCAGGCTGGTGGGATCGCAGGGGTCCCGCAACACGCTCCTTATGGGGCAGTTTGTCGTGTTACTGGCGTTTCTCGGGATGTTGTTGCTGTGGAAGGAGGACACGCCGTACTGGCAGATTGCGATCCCGTACGCACTCCTGGGCATCGGGGTAGGGCTAGCCGGCACTCCATCCTCGAATTCGCTTACGGGCTCGGTGCCGGTGCAGCGGGCGGGAATGGCGTCGGGAACGGCCGACCTGCAGCGTGACCTCGGCGGCGCCTTAATGACCTCGATCTTCGGCGCGCTCCTCGCCGCGGGCTACGCGTCTGCAATGGGCACAGCGATCTCCGAATCTGGGCAGGATGTCACCGCCAGTACCCAGAGCCAGTTGCAGCTCTCTTACGCCAGTGCGGCGGATCTCGCCAACCAGAATCCGGAGTTTTCGAGCCAGATCATCTCCGCAGCGCAGCAGTCGTTTCTCGACGGCGACCAGTGGGCGTACCTGGCAGCAATAGTCGCTGTCTCGATCGGGATGGCGCTAGTCTTCTTCTTCTTCCCGAAGCGCGAAGAGGAACTGGAGCTGCGTGCCTCTTACCACGCGCAGGACACACTGGGCAGGGAGAGCCTATCGCAGATGAGCAAGCCATCGGTAGCCCCCGCACCTGGCACCGAGTGACCGTGTAGAGAGAAAGCATGGACGCCGAAACGCTCTCCCGCATACAGTTCGCCGGAACTGCCAGCTTCCACTTCATCTACCCACCGCTCTCAATGGGGCTGGGGATAATGCTCGTGTTCTTTGGGATCGCCTACGTCCGCACGAAGGACGCGAAGTGGCGTCAGCTCGCCTTCTTCTGGACCCAGGTCTACGGGCTGATCTTCGCCATGGGCGTCGCCACAGGTATCGTCCAGGAGTTCGAGTTCGGCATGAACTGGTCGGCGTACTCGCGGTTTGTCGGCAACGTCTTCGGTAGCCTGCTCGCCGCAGAGGGTGTGTTTGCCTTCTTCCTCGAGGGCGGCTTCCTGGGGCTCATGCTCTTCGGTGGCAGTAGGCTGGGGCCACGCATGTGGCTGGGAGCAACGTGCGTGGTCGTCTTCGCCGCGCACTTCAGCGCCCTCTGGATCATCATGGCGCATTCCTGGATGCAGACGCCTGATGGCTACAAGCTCGTGACGGAAGGCGGCGTGCAGGAGGCGCAGATGACGAACTTCCTGGACGTCATGTTCACACCATCGTTCATCCAGCACATCCTGCATGTGTGGGCGGCATCGTGGACCGCCGGTGCAGCGCTCGTGCTCAGCGTCAGCTCATACTACATCCTTCGCAATCGGCACCAGGACCTGGCGCAGGCGGCGTTCAAAATCGCGATGCCGTTCTTTGCGCTGATGGCCGTGCTGAACCTGGTTCTCTTCGGGGCTCAGATGGCGATCGAGGTTACCGACAACCAGCCGCTCAAAGCTGGCGGCGATGGAGGGTGTCTGGGAGGACGATTCGTGCGCGCCTCTCTACATCGTCGGCTGGGTGAACGAATCCAACCAGACAACAACGGGCATCAGCGTGCCCTGCCTGCTCAGCTTCCTCGCCTACCAGGACTTCGACGCCACGGTCCAGGGCCTGGACTCGTTCCCGGAGGACACGCTGGGCGCCGGTCAACCTCACGTTCCAGGTCTACCACTGCATGTTCGACCTGGCGATGGTCTTCGCCGCGGTCGGCGTGATCGGCGCCGGGCTCTACTACTGGAAACAGAAACTCTTCCAGTGGCGCTGGATGCTGTGGGTTCCGGTCGTCCTTGCCGGTCTTCACTGGCAGTGCGATCATCGCCGGCTGGTGGACGGCCGAAGTCGGTCGCCAGCCCTGGATCGTCTGGGAGCTGATGAAGACGTCGGACGGGGTCTCGCCCAACCTGACTGAGACACAGCTCTGGGCTCTCCATCGGTATGTTCGTCGTCCTCTACACTCTCCTCTTCCTGCTCTTCCTTTTCCTGCTCAACAACAGGATCCAGAAGGGACCGGAGCCACTGGAAGAGCTCGAGGTGGTGCCCGTGTCCGACCTTCCCGGACACCTTCCGAGAGATCTTCCGCCGCCGCGGCGCTCGCGCCTCTGGCGCCGGCGAGCTGCCGCCGGAGGGTGGTGAGGTGACCGTCATGAGCCTGGGGGACATCTGGTTCGGCCTGTTCGTCGCTCATCATCGCCGGTTACCTCATCCTCGATGGCTTCGACATGGGCGTGGGCATACTCCATCCCTGGGTCGCGAAGACGGACGAGGAGCGGCGGCTCAGGCTGAACAGCATCGGCCCGATCTGGGACGGGAACGAGGTCTGGATCGTGCTCGGGGGCGGCGTGCTTGTTCGCGGTGTTCGCGCCGGTGTACGCTTCGCTGTTTTCGGGGTTCTACCTGGCGTTCATGCTCGTCCTGCTGGTAATGATCCTCCGCACCGTGGCCATCGAGTTTCGTAGCAAGCGACCCTCGCATCGGTGGCGGCAGGCCTGGGACTGGGTATTTTCGATCGCCTCACTCGGCCTCGCGCTTCTCCTTGGCGTCGCGTTCGGCAATATCATCGCCGGCGTCGACCTGGCACAGGATGGCGAAGTAGATGAGTCGCTGATCGACTTGTTGAATCCGTATGCATTGCTCATTGGTGTGACGGCCGTCGCTATGTTCGCGATGCACGGGGCGCTCTTCCTCAATCTCAAGACCGAAGGCGAGTTGCAGCATCGTGTGCGCCGCGCGATTCCAATACTGATGGGCGTATTCTTCGTCCTGGTGACTGTCGGTGTGATCTCGACCGCGATCTGGGAGGAAGAAGTCAGCGACCGATTTCTCGACGACATCTGGCCGGGGATCTTTCCGGCTACGGCATTGCTCGCCTGGATCGCCGTTGGCTACCTGTTGCGCAGGGGGGATGATCTCTGGGCCTTTGTTGCCTCCGGAAGCATGATCGCCCTGCTGCTTATCTCGGGCGCCGTCGGCATGTTCCCCAACCTGCTGATCTCCTCGACAAATGAGGACTACAACCTGACGGTCGACAACTCAGCCTCAGCCGATAATACGCTAACCGATTTGCCTCATCGTTGCGGCGATTGGTATGCCTTTGATCCTCACATATACGGCAGGCGTTTACTATTTCTTCCGCGGAAAGACGGCCCTGGGGCCGGACAGCTACTAGCCGTCGGACCGGTCTCCGGCGCGGCACGGCGGATGTCAGAGAAATCGACCTCGATCGATAGGCGCATCGTCGGCTACAGCGGGCGAGCGCGCATCTTCCTCTACCTGACGGTCGCCTGTGGGTTCCTCGCAACCGTTATCGTCGTCGCGCAGGCCTGGCTACTGAGCGATGTCGTCAGCCGCGTGTTTCTTGACGGCGACAACGTCTCAGGAGTGTCTCTATTGCTTCTCGGAATGCTCGCTCTCGCCTTCGGGCGCGCCGCCGCGCTCTGGTCTGGTGACGTGCTTGCTCAGCGTTCGGCCAGCCACCTCAAACACCAACTTCGCACGGACCTGACGCGGCATATCTTCAACCTGGGCCCGGTATTTACACGGCGCGCCAGCAGCGGGGAGCTTGTTAACACCGCTGTGCAGGGCGTCGAAGACCTCGACGAATACATGACTGCGTACCAGCCATTGCGGTTTCTGACGATCCTCGTGCCACTGTTCGTCGCGCTGTAGTTGTCCTGGCTATTGATCCGCCCACGGTGCTGATCCTCCTGGTGACGGGCCCCCTGGTGCTGCTCTTCCTCGCACTTATCGGTAGCCGCGCACGCGGCATTACGCAGCGGCGGTTCCTCGAATTGAGCTGGATGAGCGCGTCATTCCTGGACATCCTCCAGGGGCTCGCCACCCTGAAGATGTTTGGGCGCAGCCAGGAGCAGGTCGACAACATTCGAGAAGTCAGCCGGCAGTACGGCAAGACGACGATGGAAGTGCTGCGCACCGCATTCGAGACGGCGCTCGTGCTGGAGCTAAGCACGACGATCGCCGTAGCCCTGGTCGCTGTGGAGATCAGCATACGGCTTGTCAACGGGAGCTTGCCCTTCCAGCACGCCCTGGCCGTCCTGGTCATCACGCCAGAATTCTTTGCGCCGTTGCGTCAGCTGTCGCTTCGATATCACGCCGGCGCCGCCGGTAAGGCGGCTGCAGAACGCATCTTCCGCATCCTGGACACGCCTTCGCCGCGTCGGGAGGAGGGCATGCGAGCGATCCCGGCAACCGCTTCCCTGCGCGCGGATATACGGTTCGATGCGGTGTCCTTCTCGTACGAGGACGGGCAGCGTCCGGCGCTCGACGGTCTCTCGCTCACGATCCCGCACAGTCGGACTATTGCGCTCGTCGGGGCAACAGGCGCCGGGAAGACTACAGTTGCAAACCTGTTACTTCGCTTCATCGAGCCGGACAACGGGTCAATTACCGTCGATGGCGTCCCCCTGGCGTCAATCGAACCTGCCGTTTGGCGTTCGCAACTGGCCTGGGTCCCGCAGAGGCCCCATCTGTTCGACGGCACCGTCGCTCAGAACATTGCGCTGGGACGACCATCCGCAACGGCTGAGGAGATCAGGGACGCCGCTGAAGCCGCCAATGCCCGTACTTTCATTGATGCTCTGTCCCGAGGGTTTGACACCGGTATAGGGGAAAGGGGTGGGTTGCTGAGCGGCGGCGAGCAGCAGCGCATCGCTATCGCGCGTGCATTCCTGAAAGATGCCCCCTTCCTGGTGCTCGATGAGCCAACTTCGCACCTGGATTCCGAGACCGAGGCGCTTATCGGCGAGGCCCTTCGAAGGCTAATGCGCAACCGCACCGTCCTGATCATTGCACATCGCCTGAGTTTCGCGTACGCCGCCGATGAGGTGGTCTTGATGAGCGCGGGGCGGGCCGTTGAAACCGGAAGACACGAGACTCTGATGGATCGCGCCGGGGAGTACCGACAACTCGTGACGGCGTACGAGAGCGGAGCCCTGTGAGCGACACGTTCACGCGGCTCGTTGGGCTCATCGCTCCGTTTCGGATGTGGGTCGCTACTGGCGGTAGTGCTGAGCTTCCTCACGATCGCTTCGAGCGTTGCCCTCATGGCAACTTCCGCATATCTCATATCCAGAGCCGCCGTTGTCTCCGAAGTTGGCGGACTCGCGCTGGCGATCACATGTGTGCGACTGTTCGCTATCGCGCGGGCCGGATTCCGCTACCTGGAGCGCCTGACTTCCCACGCGGCGACCTTCCGAATCCTGGCGCACATTCGCGCCTGGTTCTACGAGGCGATCGAGCCGCTGTCCCCGGCAAGGCTCTCGAGGCACCACAGCGGTGATCTCCTCGCCCGAAGTGTGGCCGACGTCGAAACGCTTGAGAATTTCTATATCCGCGTTGTCGTGCCGCCACTCGCCTCGGGCCTGGCCATCGCGGTCGCATGCGTGCTTCTGGGCGCATTCAGCTGGACAGTTGGCCTCGCCCTGCTTGTTTTCCTGCTCCTCGTAGGAGTGGCGCTGCCACTGCTCATGCGACGCCTGGGTCAACGACCCGCTGCTGCGGTCATTCACACCCGGGCCCGACTCAACGCGAAGGTTGTAGACGAAATCCAGGGCGTCGCTGACCTGTTGGTGTTCGGCCGCACCGACGGCCACAGGACTGACACACTATCGCTTGGCAAAGACTTGAATCGAGTTCAGGAGCGCATGGCACTGCTCCGAGGGGCCGGCAACGCGCTCGGGGTGCTGGGTGCAAGCCTCTCAGTACTCGCCATCCTGCTGCTCGCTATCCCGCTCGTGAGTGGTGGTGACCTGAATGGTACCTACCTCGCCCTGCTGCCTCTGGCGGCGATTGCCAGTTTCGAAGCCGTCCAGCCGCTTGCGTTCGCCCAGCAGCAGCTCGAGGCAAACCTCGCGGCGGGGAGGAGGATATTCGAGTTGATCGACGCCCCGCCAGATGTGACGGAACCGTCTTCCCCTGCGCAACTGCCCCGAGAGACGAGCATCTCGATGCGTGAAGTGGGCTTCCGCTACGGCGCGGCAGAACCGCTCATCCTGAACAGTGTGAGCTTCAGTGTTCCGGCGGGACGACGTCTGGCCATTGTTGGGCCCAGCGGTTCCGGGAAATCGACGATCCTGAGCCTGTTGCTGCGGTTCTGGGAGTACCAGGATGGAACGATTACCATCGGGGGGCGCGACCTGCGCGATTTCAGCGGCGAAGACGCGCGCTCGCTCATGGGCGTGATGCCACAGGACATCCACCTGTTCAACGCCACTGTACGCGACAATCTTCTCCTCGCAAACCCGGACGCCACTGACGAAATGCTCGACGCAGCCTGTGGTCAGGCGCTCCTACACGACTTCATCGAAAATCTGCCTGCTGGCTACGACACACTGGTCGGCGAGAACGGCCTACTGCTCAGCGGCGGGGAGCGCCAACGCCTCGCAATCGCGCGTGTAATCCTCAAGAACGCTCCAATAGTAATGCTGGATGAACCGACCGCGAACCTCGACGCAGAGACCGAGCGTAATCTAATGCTGTCGCTGGAACCGTTCTTGACCGGCCGTACGGTCATCGTGATATCTCATCGCCGGGCCGCCATTGAGCACGCGGATCAGATAATTCACCTAGAGAACGGCCGAGTGGTAGATCGAGCGGTGCATCCGACTGGCGAACGCTTGGGTAGTGCGGATAGCACTCGCGCCTAAGGTGATTAAGTATGAAAATTCTCAGTACTTGCGGGCATACGAGGCATGCGGAAGAGGTAGGATAAAGCCCGCGAGACGCCCAATCTCTCATAGTCTCAAAGCCAAGTCAGGAGTGCCTCTGTGACAGACACCAACCAGGCACCTAACGCTACTTCACTGCCTGCGGACATTTTCGTCGTCTTTGGCATAACCGGCGATCTGGCAAGGGTGATGACGTTTCATTCCCTGTACCGCCTCGAGGCTCGCGGACTGATTGGTTGCCCAATCATCGGGGTCGCGGTGAACGATTGGACAGTCGAACAGCTCCGCGAGCACGCGCGTAAATGTATCGAAGCGACCGGTGAGCGTGTAGATGTTGATGTCTTCAAGCGCTTCGCCGCGCGTCTCTCCTACGTGCAGGGCGACTTTGGAGACGTTTCGACCTACCAGAGGGTCGGCGAAGCGATGAAAGGCTCAACGAGCCCGGTGTTTTATCTCGAGATACCGCCCTTCCTCTTTGCCACCGTCATCAAGGGTCTATCCGAGGCCGGCCTCACTAAGTCAGCGCGAATAGTGGTCGAGAAGCCCTTTGGCCACGACCAGACCTCGGCACATGACCTGGCAAACGACCTTCACCAGTACGTCGAAGAGTCTCAGATCTATCGCATTGACCACTTCCTCGGGAAGATGGGTATCGAGGAGTTGATCTTCCTTCGTTTCGCCAACACGATGCTCGAGCCGGTCTGGAACCGGAATTACGTCGAGAGCGTCCAGATCACGATGGCCGAGGACTTCGGAGTCGAGGACCGCGGCCACTTCTACGACCCTGTAGGAGCTCTCCGCGACGTCGTGGTGAATCACATCATGCAGGTCGTCTCTGCCGCGGCGATGGAACCGCCGGCAGGAGGCGATCCCGCCACGCTTAAGGACTCGCAATTGGCCGTCTACCGCGCCACGAACACCGCCGACCCGGCTCATTACGTGCGCGGCCAATATGACGGGTACCTCCAGACAGAGGGAGTCGCGAAGGACTCAGCGACAGAGACCTACGCCGCGTTGCGCCTCGAGATTGACAACTGGCGGTGGTCGGGAGTTCCTTTCTTCATCCGGACGGGGAAACACCTTCCGGCCACTCAGACGGAACTCCGACTCGTATTCAAACATCCTCCGCGCCTGGGCTTCGTTCAGCTTGGAGAGCGGCGGCCGGAGCCGAATCAGCTCGTGGTAAAACTCGACCCCTCAACCGGAATCCAGTTCATCGTTGACGCACGGCGCGCTACGGTGATGAAACCAGAAGCGATCACACTCGATATGGAGTTCGCAGAGCAAGGGGGCGAGGGCGCGACGCCGTATGAGGTGCTGTTGCACGCGGCGATGATCGGTCTCAGCACGCGATTCACCAGGCAGGACTGCGTTGAGGAGACCTGGCGGATAATGCAGCCGCTTCTTGACTCGCCTCCGCCCGTGCATGCGTACGCCCAGGGTTCATGGGGTCCGCCTGAGGCAGAACAACTGGTCGCCGGCCACGGACGCTGGTACGGCCCGTGGATCGCGTCATGAGTCCGGCCAGAAAGCAATCTTCAACTGGAGCGCAGAGCGCGGCGATGCCGTCTCCATTCCCGCCGATCGCCGACTATGGGTTTATCTCGAACTGCCACACGGGCGCACTGATCGCCCCCGATGGAGCCATAGACTGGCTCTGCGTACCTTCATTTGATTCTCCAAGTGTTTTCGGCACTCTGCTCGATCGGCAGGCTGGCGCATTCAGGCTCGGGCCATACGGGATCAACCATCCAACCCAGCGAAACTACGAGCCGGGCACAAACACCCTCGTTACCACATGGAAGACACCCGGAGGCTGGCTCGTTGTCCGCGACTCATTGACCATGGGGCCCCGCGAAGGTGAAGACAGCGTCACTCCACATACGCGCCCGCCGGCCGATGACGATGCCGATCACATGCTGGTGAGAACCGTCGAGTGCCTTGAAGGCCAGATTGAAGTGGAGCTCGTCTGCGAGCCGGTATTCGACTACGGGCGCGTACCGGCAGAATGGGCGCTGCTGGATGAAGAGCGCCATACGGTTGACGCCGCCGGCCAGGGCCAAAAGATTCGACTGCACACCGACATGGCGTTGGGCATAGAAGGGACTAGAGTTCGCGCCCGCCATGTTCTCGCTTCAGGGGAACGGATCTTCTGCGTCCTTTCCTGGGCGGAGGGCTTGGCCACGCCGCAGAATATCGAAGAAGCTGACGAGCGCCTGGAGGCAACGAAGCGCTTCTGGCGAGCGTGGCTGGGACGGGCCCGCATCCCCGACCACCGCTTCCGCTATCCGATCCAGCGTTCGGCGCTGACAATCAAAGGCCTGACCTACATGCCTACCGGGGCAACCGTGGCCGCTCTCACAACTTCCCTGCCAGAGACTCCCGGCGGCGAGCGCAACTGGGACTACCGCTACAGCTGGATGCGGGACTCGACATTCACCCTGCAGGCGCTGCATTGGCTGAACCTGAACTGGGAGGCCGACGAGTTCATGCAGTTCATCGCCGACCTCGAGCCCAATAGAGACGGCGCCCTCCAGATCATGTACGGAATCGACGGAAGGCGCGACCTCACGGAATCCACACGCGACGATCTCACCGGCTACGCAGGCGCGCGACCTGTTCGCCTTGGGAACGGCGCGTTCGATCAACGCCAGAACGATGTCTACGGCGCGGTCCTGGATTCTATCCTCCTACACAGCCGGAGAAGTCAGCGGCTTCCCCGCAATCTCTGGCCCATCGTTGTGGCGCAGGCGGAGTGCGCGACGAAGGCGTGGCGCACGCCTGACCAGGGAATATGGGAAGCACGGGGCGAGCCCCAGCACTATGTTTCGTCCAAACTCATGGGTTGGGTGGCGCTGGACCGTGCAGCCAAACTCGGCGAGATCCGGGGTGATCCGGAGCAGGCCGCTACGTGGCGAGAGACCGCAGAGGAAATCAAGGAGGACATCCTCACACACGGTGTCACAAAGAAGGGGGTTCTGCGACAGCACTACGAGACAGACGCCCTGGACGCCTCAACGCTGCTGGCCGCAATCTTTGGATTCTTGCCTTCGGACGACGAGCGCCTGCACGCCAGCGTGCTCGCCATCGCCGATGACCTGACTGAGGACGGGTTCGTCCTCCGCTATCGCACGGAGGAGACCGACGATGGGTTGTCAGGGAAGGAGGGGACGTTCCTCATCTGTTCCTTCTGGCTGGTATCCGCCCTGGCGATCGTCGGCGAAGAGCAGCGAGCCCGTGACCTTATGGACCGTCTTCTCCGCATTTCATCGCCGCTCGGCCTATACGCGGAAGAGTTCGACACAGATACCGGCCGTCATCTTGGAAACTTTCCGCAGGCGTTCTCTCACCTGGCGCTGATTGAGGCTGCCGCCCGCATGGTCGTTTCTGAGATGCTGGAGGAGCACTCATGAGCAGCTACGATGTGATCATCATCGGCACCGGCGCCGGCGGGGGCACGCTGGCCCAACACCTGGCGCCATCGGGCAAGAGTATCCTTCTCCTCGAGCGCGGCGACTGGCTTCGCCGTGAACCGCAGAACTGGCTCGCCGAGGACGTGTTCGTCGAGAACCGGTATGTCTCACCAGATACGTGGTACGACGGCAAGGGCAAGCCATTTCAGCCACAAATTCACTACTTTGTCGGCGGCGCCACCAAGTTGTACGGCGCGGCGCTGTACCGCTTCCGCAAGGAGGACTTCGGTGAGCTACGCCACCACGACGGTATTTCGCCCGCCTGGCCGATCGACTATGAGGAAATGGAGCCGTACTACACAAACGCGGAGAACCTTTACCATGTCCACGGTGCGCGGGGTGAGGACCCAACTGAGCCACGGGCGAGCGGCCCTTATCCTCATCCGGCGGTCTCGCACGAACCACGGATACAGCAGCTTGCGGACGACCTCGAGGCTGCCGGATATCACCCGTTCCATGCGCCGTGCGGAGTGATGCTGGATGAAGCCAACATGCCTTACAGCGCGTGCGTGCGCTGCTCGAACTGCGATGGCTTCGTCTGTCCTCTTGGCGCCAAGTCAGATGCCGAGGTGCTCGGCGTTCGCCCTGCGCTCAAGCACGACAACGTTACGCTGGTGACCAACGCGAAGGTCGTGAAGCTGGAAACGAACGCAGCGGGCACCAGCGTCACAGGCGTCGTCGTGGAGCAGGACACCGAGACCAAGCGCTTCTCAGGCGACATAGTCGTCGTCTCGTGCGGTGCGGCGAACTCGGCGAAACTTCTCCTCCTATCCGCGAACGACAAGCACCCGAACGGGCTCGCGAACGGGTCGGAGCAGGTTGGCCGGAACTATATGTTCCACAATAGCCAGGCGGTACTGGCTCTCTCCAAGGAGCCGAACCCAACGGTGTTCCAGAAGACCCTGGCGCTAAACGACTTCTACTTTGGCAGCGAGGATTTCGAATATCCGCTGGGCAACATCCAGATGATCGGGAAGTCCCAGGCACCGATGTTCCACGGAGAGAAGCCGATCGAAACGCTCCTGGCGCCCATGTGGTCCCTGGACAAGGTGGCTCAGCATGCCGTTGACTTCTGGCTATCCACCGAAGACCTGCCGATGCCGGACAACCGCGTGACACTCAACCACGAAGGCAATATCGTCCTCACATACACTCCGAACAACGATGAGCCCAAGAAACAGCTGAACGCCAAATTGCACTCGCTCCTGGGTCAGCTGCGAATGCACGACCACCTCGTGCCGCGATTCGCTTACATGAAGAACGACATCCCGGTGGCGGGCGTGGCACACCAGGCAGGCACGTGCCGGTTCGGTAGGGATTCGGCGACCTCGGTGCTGGATACCAACTGCAAAGCACACGAGCTGGACAACCTCTACGTCGTAGATACGAGCTTCTTCCCAAGCATCAGCGCGGTAAACCCAGCACTGACGGCGATGGCCAACGCACTCCGCGTAGGCGATCACCTGCTGAAGCGCCTCGGCGCCCGAGCGGCCTAGTTCGGTAGAGGGCCGTGGCCGCTCCGTCCGGCGAGCAGATCGAGATCGCCTTCGGCGAGCAGCGCGCCGTCGTGACCGAAGTCGGCGGTGGACTCCGCACATTCACAGTCGAGGGACGCGAAGTGCTCGACGGATACCAGGAAAACGAGATGTGCCGAGGCGGTCGGGGGCAGGTACTCGCGCCGTGGCCAAACCGCATCCTGGACGGTTCCTACGAGTTCAATGGACGCCGGCACCAACTACCGCTCAACGAGCCGGACCGGCACAACGCAATCCATGGACTGGTCAGATGGGCTGCCTGGACGATCACAGAGCGCGTACGCGAGCGCGTCCAGATGGAATATATCCTTCGTCCACAACCCGGATATCCATTTTCGCTGGTCCTGGCGATGGAATATATGCTTTCGAGCGCTGGCCTCAGAGTGCGGGCGACTGCTACGAACGCCGGGAGCGACCGCTGTCCGTTTGGTAGCGGCGCACATCCGTACCTGAGCCCTGGAACCGATACCGTTGACTGTGCGTTGCTGCAGATCCCGGCAAGCACCGTCCTTCAGTCGGACGAGCGTGGCATCCCACTCAAGTCCCACCCGGTACAGGGCACCGAATATGACTTTCGACAGCCAAGGGCGATTGGAAGCACCATCCTGGATCATGCGTTCACCGGCTTCGAACGAGACGAGCAGGGAATCGCGAAGGTGCGTCTGAATGACCCGGAAAGCGGCAATGGACTCGAGTTGTGGTTCGACCAGGGTTACCCTTACGTGATGGTGTTCACCGGCGACCCCCTGCCCGACATCGCCCGCTGCGCCCTCGCCGTCGAGCCGATGACCTGCCCGCCGAACGCCTTCCGAACCGGAGAATCTATTGTAATACTGGAGCCGGGTCAGGCGACCACGAGCGAGTGGGGCATCTCCCACACCACGGCTGAACCCAGGGATTAAGGAGGTAGCCATGCCAGATGAAACCCGTGAATTCTTCAACAAGATCCGACGGAGCGGTTATGAACCGCTACTTCGGAACGCCTCGGGCACCCTGCGCTTCGATCTCGCAGATGGGGACCGTCTCGAGCATTGGTACCTGACGGTCAGGAAGGGAGATATCGTTGTCTCGCACAGGACAGCAGATGCGGACACGGTCGTGCGCTGTGACAAGGCTCTATTCGAGGGCATGCTGCGCGGTGAGGTGAACGCTACGGCTGCCGCGCTCCGCGGCCTCCTTGTACCTCAAGGTGACATGGGTCTTCTGTTGTCAATGGCTCGGCTCTTCCGTGGCACCACCGACGACCGGAACGATGTCCCGCCGGCCGGATATGCAAGGAGGATGGTATGAGCGACCTCGTCCAAATACTCGAAGGCAACACGTTCGTCGTCAGCGATACACGCGGAGATATCGAAGCATCATTGACCGACCCGACCGGCTTGTTTTCCTTCGACACTCGCTTCATTTCGAGGTGGGTATTGACCGTGAACGGCCACCGTCTGAACCCCCTCTCGGTCGACGATCTGAACTATTTCGAAACGCGCTTCTTCCTTGTTCCCGGCACCGGCACCGTCTACGTCGATTCCAAGCTCTCCGTAATCCGGCAGCGGGCTGTCGGGGACGGGTTCCACGAGAAGTTAACGGTGCTCAATCACGACGAAAAGCCTGCTCGGCTCACGATCAGGGTTGAAGCCGCGTCAGACTTCGCGGACCTCTTCGAGGTGAAGGACGCACTCAAGAAGCAAGGAGCGTATCACAATAGTGTCGAAGACAGCCGGCTGGTTCTCAGCTACAAGCGCGAAACGTTCGAGCGGGAAACGCTGATATCGTCTACGGCACTGGCGAAGGTAGACCGGAAGGGACTGACCTTCAAGGTCACAGTTCCCCCGCACGGAGACTGGAGCACCGAATTGGACGTGGTCGCTGTCAACGGCTCCTGGAACGACGATAACCAGGAGTCCGGCGAACGCAAGAACAGGCGCGCCCGCTTGAGCATGGCCCGGGGACTCGACAAGTGGATCGAGAAGGCACCGCGGCTGGAATGCGATCGAGACTCATCGAAGGTGACCTACCGCCGATGTCTCATCGACATGGCTGCCCTCCGATTTTCGACGCGGACGATGCCGGGCCGGTCTCTGCCCGCGGCCGGACTCCCATGGTTCATGACTATGTTCGGACGCGACAGCATCTTGACAAGCCTCCAGGCACTTCCATTCACCCCGGAGTTGGCGGCGACCACCCTGTTGGCGCTCGGCGAACGGCAAGGCGCGCGTCTCGACGACTTCCGCGACGAGGACCCGGGGCGCATCCTTCACGAGATGCGCTACGGCGAGATGACTGCCTTCGAGGAACGGCCGCATTCACCCTACTACGGCTCTGCGGACGCCACGCCTCTGTATGTAGTACTGCTGGACGAATACGAGCGCTGGACAGGCGACCGCAAGCTCGTGCGGGACCTCGAATACGAGGCCCGCGCCGCTCTTAACTGGATCAATGAGTACGCCGACCTCATGGGGAACGGCTACATCTCCTACAAGCGACGCAACGAGAAAACCGGGCTCGAGAACCAGTGTTGGAAGGACTCCTGGGACTCGATCTCCTACCGCGACGGCCGTCTTCCCGGCTACCCCCGCGCCACCTGCGAACTGCAGGGCTACGCATACGACGCCAAAATGCGTGGCGCCCGTCTCGCGCGCGAGATTTGGAAGGACCCGGCATTCGCAGACACCCTGGAAAAGGAGGCGGCGGACCTTAAACGCCGCTTTAACCGCGACTTCTGGGTCGAGGACGGAGGATACTTCGCCATCTCCCTCGAGGAAGGCGGCAAGCGGGTTGACTCACTCACCTCCAACAACGGCCACCTTCTCTGGAGCGGAATCGTCGAAAAATCGAAGGCGAACTCGGTGGTGCGTAACCTGATGGGCCCGCGACTTTTCTCCGGCTGGGGCGTCCGCACGCTCGCCGAGGGAGAGGGGCGCTACAATCCGATTGGCTATCATGTCGGCACGGTTTGGCCGTTCGACAACTCGTTTATCGCCTGGGGGTTGCGGCGGTACGGTTTCAAGGAGGAGGCCGCGCAGATTGCCGCCGGCATCCTCGACGCGGCTGAGTTCTTCGCCGGCCGATTGCCGGAGGCGTTCGGAGGCTACGAACGATCGCTGACACGGTACCCGGTCCAGTACCCTACGGCTTGCAGCCCGCAAGCCTGGTCCACCGGCGCGCCACTGCTTTTGCTCCGCACGATGCTCGGCCTTGAGCCCACGGGCGATCACCTCATTGTCGACCCGGCGCTGCCCGTCGGCATCGGTCACCTGGAGCTGCTGGACATCCCGGGGCGGTGGGGGCGCATTGATGCCTTCGGCCGCGGCCGCGTCAACGTGGCGCAGGGACTGGCGAGGCGTCGAACACGGGCCTGATTGCGCTCAAGGCCACGCGGCGCCGATATCGGCGCACGGCTCGCTCTGAGGAACGGGCTGACCGGTCCCGTAGCGCAGTACCTTCAACGCGTCCACCGAGCTAATGTCGCCGCCGCAATCCACATCCCCCCACGTGGCTCCAGCCCAGCTGCCCAAATCAGGGCACGGTTCATTCTGGCCAACACCCAAATGCACGGCGTACCGAATCAGCTTCAGAGCGTCGACAGCGTTCACAAAGCCGTCGCAATCGACATCTCCCTGGATTAGCCCAGATGGAGCGACTGTGGGCGAGGGCGACTGAGTTGGGATGGGTGTCGCAGATGGCGTCGGAGCAGCCGTTGGTGTTGGAGCGATTGTAGATGTCGGGCCCGGGGTCTGCGTCGGCGAACTTGTCGCGCCGCCGCCCAGGCAAGGCCCGCCTGGTTGTGCAGGCATCGTCAGTACGGGAGGCGCGCCGTCCGCGAAGCGGCGCCCGAAATCATTGTTCGCCGAGTTGAGGTGCGCGTTGGCAATCGGGATCATCGCATTTTCGGAAAGGCAAGAATAGCCAACATTGATCTCGCCGGACAACCACTTGGCGTTCAACCACCACTGAATTCCATAAGGCGAGAGATTACTCTCGTCATAGCTCTGATCGCACCCGAACGAGGCCGTTGGGAATAGTGGACACCCACCGACGTGGGGGAACCCATCCACATGCCGCGTTTCGTGGCCCAGGATGGCGATGCGGTCAGAAAGCCCCCGCCACTTGCGGTCAGGATTCCGGTCGAGATCGCTCTGGGAGCTGACGACGACGAACCATTTGCCGTCGAACATCTCGCAGCAGTAGGAACCGTTAGCCCGAATATCAAATCCGCCGATCTTCGACTTCATCCAGTCGTAGAAGGTGCCCGAGGTCCACGGATACGACACAGTCCTTCCACCCTCCATGTAGTAGATCGTCCGCACGGCCTGGGCAATGATCAGTTCATCCGTATACTGCGCAATTGGCATGGCCGATGTCGGCTCGGAGCAAGGGATGGCGCCGACGGCTACCCCTTCTCGCCTGATTTCGAAGTCGTTCCGGAACTGCTGATATCTGGCGTCATTCGTCGGACACGCGCTCAGGAATTGGTCGATGTTGCCCATGCCGGCGCCGGCAGCCTGGGCGCCGTGATTCCCACGCCCCTGCCCTGGAACAACCGCCACCACGACGGCAAGCACGCCCGCCAACATGGCGGCGGCAACGAGCGCTCGCGGAAATAGCCGCAACCCGTCCTCCTGCGACCTCAATAGTCTTGGCGCATTACAGGTTAGACATTAGCAAGCGCCGCGTCCATCCCGGGGGCTTTGCGCGAAGGGTCGCTTGCCAATAGACGCGAGTCGAGTTGACGTGTTACGCCGGGCAGCCGCAACCTGACGGCTTCAGGAGCCGCCGTTCTGGCCGAACCAGCGCTCACGTCTGCTCGACCCGAAGTGCCGCTTTTCGCCAACTAGGGCTGAGGAGGGCTCAGTGAAGCGCCCGGTTGGCGAAGGCCCTGACAGGAAGTCCACATCCACTCGGCCGACCTGTCCCGAACCAAACTCCACGTAGCAAGCGCCGGCACCGGCATACGCCCCCGGCTCTTCGCCCCTCCGAGCCTGTGCGATCAGCAATTCCGCCACAATGCGAGCGGCTCCCTCGGCGAACACGCCTGCTTTGGGTGTTCCAACGCTGTTTACATCACCGACCGCATACACACCGGGGAACCGCGTCTCGAGGTTCCTCGGGTTTACAGGGATCCAGCCATCTTCCGTCATGCCGCTTTCCGCTACCACGTCGGGGACGCGATGTTTTGGGACGCCCAGGAACAACTCGTAGGGCATCTCGCTATCATCATCGAGGATGGCGACACCGCGACCCGGGTCGAGCGCGCGCACCAGCCGGTTGGGCACCCACGTGATGCCACGTTCGGCGAACCCCGCCAGCAACGCCCGCGACGTTTCCGGCGACGGAGGTATCGGCGCACCGAACGGCATCACCAGGCTGATCTCACAGGCGCCCCGCATGCCGCGCTCGGTGAGGTAGTCATGCAGCAGCAGCGCGGCTTCGCTCGGCGCCGGCGGGCACTTGAACGGCG
Organism: uncultured Chloroflexia bacterium; assembly: GCA_963717065.1. GTDB lineage: Bacteria > Chloroflexota > Dehalococcoidia > SM23-28-2 > RBG-16-64-32 > CAVQVC01. Next base: position 1,771,446 of record CAVQVC010000001.1, read on the forward strand.
TCGAAGTCACCCCTACGATGGCCCGGCCCCTCGAGAACCCGGGCAGCACCTCGCGCAGACGCTCGGCGCCGGCCACGGAGTAGAATTCGTTCCCACCTTCCACCAGTCCCGGCGTCGCGCCCTGATCGTAGTCGGCTCCCAGCGCCACCACTAAGACGTCGCAGTCATAGGTGCCGGCGTCTGTCGTGACACGCCGGGCTGAGGGATCGATCGCGGTGATAGTCTCCCGACAAAATCGGACGCCGGGCTTGGCGATGTCCCGATAGGGGATTTTCACGGCATCGGGAGTCTGGCGACCGAACATCACGTCCAGCTTGGAGAACCCGAAGGTGAACGAGTCGCCTTTGTCGATCAGGGTCAGGTCGAGGTCTTCCCCTATCGCCTCCGAAAGCGTTGTAGTGAGCTCCAACCCGCCGAAGCCGGCTCCCAGGACGACCACTCTCAGTTTCGTTGGCATCTAAAGTTCCGATCTGAAATCGAATGTTCTGGAGGGCCCGTTGGGATTCGAACCCACGACTCCGGGATTCGTCGTGACCACCCTCGGAGAGAAGTCATTGCCTTGAGGGCTACGAGCGAGATATTACACCCCGACGGAGCGACGCTGCAAAACACCGGTGTCAACCCGGCCCCCCTCATATCATTTGTCACGCGTTTCGTCATACCAGCTCTTCCCAGCACGTTAGGCGTCAAACGCTGACTGGACGCGGCCTGTGGCGCTGCAGTGCCAACCTTTGATGTCCGGCCCGCGTTAAACAAAAAGCCGAGAACCGATAGCTGAGAGCAATCGGAAGTAACGTAAACCCCCACACAGGAGGCCGGTATTCTACGACCACAAATTCCACCCCGGGAGCCTCGCAAGGCACGCACACCGGGGCGTGAGAGGCGCTGGCCTCGCTTTAGACCCGCGGGACAGTTGCCAACTGAATACAGGCAGTATGCACTCCACGGGCTTCTCCTCGTCCTCCCTGTAGTGGCGATCGCTACGGCAGTGTCGAGTCACGTCTCCCATGCCGGTTCATCCATTCTTTCGAGCAGCGCCAAGCAGTCATCTGCGCCGGCGGAGGCAGGCTACCTGAAACCATCCGCTCTGGTCTCCACAGCGCAGGGAATACTTGCACGACACCAGGCGGAAGCGGAGGCTCTCGCTGTGCCGGATAAGCCGGAACCAACTGAGCCTGCGGCCGCCGCCACACCAACGCCCGCGCCACAACCGCAAGAGATCTCGTTCAGCTACACGATTCAGCCGGGCGATTCGGTTGACTCGATCGCCGGGTCATTCGGGATCGATCCCAACTACGTGCTGTGGAACAACCCGATTGCCGATGGCAATCTGCTCCTCGTGGGCGAGACCCTGATAATCCCCACAGATAACGGAATCCTCTACCAGGTCAAATTCGGCGACACGCTGTGGGATATCGCGACCGCTTACCAGGTGCTCGTCGACGACATCGTGGCGTATCCAGCCAACGGCCTCGTTTCCCGCGACTCGGTGATCGAGGGGATGGTACTGTTCGTTCCCGGCGCAGTGCCTCCCGCGCCGCCGCCGGAACCGGAGCCGGTCTATGTTGCCGAGGAGCCTGCGCCCGAGCCCGCCGCTGTCGCGGCTGCCGCGCCGGTGCCCGAGGCACCTGCCGTGTCCGCGGCAGGTTTCATCTGGCCCTTCCACAGCGCCATATCGCAGTACTTCGGCGAGAACGGCCACAAGGGGCTGGACCTCGAGGGCCTCGGACGGGAAGGCGAGCCTGTTGTGGCGGCAGCGGCCGGCCAGGTCGTCCTCGTCGTCTGGTCGGACTGGGGGTACGGTCATCACGTCGTCATCGACCATGGCGACGGCTTGCAGACCGTCTACGGGCACCTGTCCGATATCTGGGTGACAGAGGGGGAGTACGTGAGCCAGGGCCAGGCAGTTGGTGCGATCGGAAACACCGGCTACTCGACAGGTCCTCACCTGCACTTCGAGGTCCGGCTCTACGGCGCGGTCGTGGACCCGCTGGCATATCTGCCCTGAAATGGAGCCGTTCAGAGCAGACTGCTGCGCCTAGATCGAGGATGGCAAGCAGCAAGTGGACTACTTCGCTGTGACCAGTCGTGCGGAAGGCGGGTCGGATGTCCAGGAGGAGCGCAAGTTCCTGTCGGGGCCTCACCGTCGGGAAGTGGAGCTCTTCCGCGCCTTCCGGGTATTCCTGGAGCTCATTCGCGGCTTCCGCAAGCTCCATTTCGTTGGGCCCTGTGTGACCGTGTTCGGCTCAGCACGCTTCGGTGAGGGGCATCCATATTACGCGTTGGCGAGAGACGTTGGCGCCCGTCTCGCCGAAGCGGGGTTCACCGTCATGACAGGCGGCGGGCCGGGCCTCATGGAGGCAGCCAATCGGGGTGCGAAGGAAGCCGGAGGCATCAGCGTCGGCTGCAACATCGAGCTGCCCTCCGAGCAGGCTCCCAACCGCTACCTCGACCACTGGATCCTCTTCCGGCACTTCTATGTTCGGAAGGTCATGCTTGTCAAGTACTCCTACGCATTTGTCGCCCTGCCCGGCGGCTTCGGCACCCTGGACGAGGTCTTTGAGGTTCTCACTCTCATCCAAACACGCAAGACGGAGAACTTCCCCGTCGTTCTGATGCCAACCGATTTCTGGCAGCCGCTCATGGACTTCATGACATCCCGACTGGTGGACCAGGGCACGGTAGATGTCGCAGACATGGCGTTGCTGCACGTGCTTGACTCCCCCCAACAGGCCGTGAAGCGAATCCTCGAGGTGGCCCTGGGCGAACTGGGTCTGGCCTACGTGCCACGACCGAAACAGCGGCGCTTCTTCTTCGAATAGCGCCTCTCTAGCCTCCACACCTCACCCCCGGGGTGCATTCATGGAGGGCCCGGTGGGATTCGAACCCACGACTCCCGGATTAAAAGCTAGTCCCGCGGAGTTGTCGGGCAGCCAGAGGCGATCAGCTACAAAGTCCGCCGGTTTTGACCTACCGCGCTATCTGATTTTCGCTGAGTCAGGTAGTTCAATTTGATTAGCCCCTGACTCCCAGATTCTGCGCTCCGTTCCTCACAACGAATGGCAAGGACTGCGGGTCATCACGAAGAAGCCGAGAGCGATTATAGCGGATCCTCGCTGTAGCGGTCCTGCCGCTGGGCCTCCTACTAGCCCGGCGCTTACAATACCCCTGACTTGGCACCCATTACCTATCGCCCCTTTGTTCCCGCTGACCTCCCGCGCATCCGCGACATAGATCGCAGCGAGCGCATCGGCGTCCTCTATATCCAGCACGGAACGCAGCTAGAGGAACGCCGCGGCGACTTCGACTCCCCCAACTGGCTCACGGAAGGCGACGGCGAGCACTCTCACGCGGCCCAGCAGGCGCACGTCGAGGAGTTGCTGAAGTCAGGCGCTGCTGCCCTCGGCGCTTTCGATAGCGATCGCTTGGCTGGCATCGGCGTTCTTGTCCAGCACCTGCGGCCCGGTGTCGCGCAGCTCGCCTACCTGCACGTGAGCAACGGCTACCGGGCCAGCGGCATCGGCAAGCGGCTGTCCGAGGACCTCGACCACATCGCCAGGGAAGGAGGCGACACCGAGATCGTCGTCTCCGCTACGCCATCACAGAACACCGTGCGTTTCTACATGGGCCGCGGCTACCAGCCAATGGCCCAGCCGCTCCCCGAACTCATTGCGCTGGAGCCGGAGGACATCCATCTCCACAAGAAGCTGTAGCCCGCCGAGGACGGTATCATCGCCGCGATGAGCCACCTGCCCGGCGGTAAGCTGCACAACGATATTCTCACCCAGTTGCTTTCCCGCGTCTCCTCGCGCGACCTGTGAGAGTCAGCCGCCAAGGGCGAGCTAGGCGCTGTAGCGGTCGAGCAGGCGCTCGGCTCGGTCCAGCTGCCGGGGTACGTCCTCGGGGTGGTGGCGGATCGCCCAGTCCGTGCGCCGGAGCGCCATGTGCGCGACGTACGCCCGCAGCAGGTGCGGCTCGACGAGCGGTTCGACCCGGTCCCAGATCTGCTGGCCGTGACCGTCGAGGTCGAACGCGTACGCCACGAGGTCGTAGCGGTGATCGCCCGCGCACGCACCCTCCCAGTCGATGATCCCGGTGAGCGTGCCGTCATCGAGGGCGAGCACGTTGTCGGTGTGCAGGTCGAGGTGGACGAGCCCGCTCGTCGGGAACCATGACGGCTCGGCGTCGGCGCCGACCGACTCGACGAAGTCCATGATGCGACGGGCGCGATCGGAGTGCGCTCGGAGCGAGTCGTGCTGCGCCCCGCCGTCCTCGCCGACCGTGAGGGTGTGGATCACGAACTCGCCCCACCCCTGCAGCGCTGGTGCCGGTTGCGGACCGCCGACGATGCCGGCGGCGGCGCCGACGCACTCGATCATCCGGTCGACCAGCGGGGGCGGCGCGATCGGGAACGATCGTCCCGGCAGCAGCTGCTGCGCGGAGAGCGTCCACCCGTCGACGGCGCGCACGAACGGGTACTCGGGCACAGGCACGCCACGCGAACGCAGCACGTCGAGCGCGGGGAGGAGCACCGCGTAGCGGTCGGCCACGCCCTCGTCGGCGAACCACTTCAGGACGACGCGCGCGCCATCGGCAGCGATCGCGAACCATGCGCCGCCTGACTCGCCCCCTGTTGCACGGCCCTCCAGCTGGAAGCCGAGGTCGCGCAGCTGCTCCGGGTTCACGTCTTGGGCGGCTCTTCGAACACGACCTTCACGTGCTCGAACCCGGGCGCGCCGAGCAGCGCCTTCAACATGCGCTGACCCCGGTCCACGAGCGCACTGTCATCGGCCGCAGCCCGGTGAGCGCGGATCGTGTCGGCGGCTGTAGTGGGCATCGGCGGGTGTATTGAATGGCCCGATGGCTAGCTTCTCGGCTCATACCGCATCGCCACTGCTCCCGAGGCGAACTCCTGCCGGCTCACCAGCTTCAGGTCGACATACGTCGGTAGCCCCGCCAACAAGTACGGACCGTGTCCCGCCAGTCTGGGCTGCACTACGAACTCGTACTCATCGATCAATCCCAGCTCCGCTAACGCCATCGGGAGCTTCACGCCCCCCACGCCCAGTCCCTTACCCGCCTCCCCCTTGAGCTTTTGAACGGCCTTCCCCAGATCCCCGCGCACGAGCTCGGCGTTCCAGTCGACCCGGTCCAGGTGCTCGACACGACGTACTTCTTTGCCCCGTCGATCGTCCGGGCGAAGGGCTCCATCCAATCGGCCATCCAATCAGGCGTCCCTCCCGTCGCTGGCAGCCGCCACGCCGCCTCCATCATCTCGTAGGTGACTCGGCCGAAGAGCAGGGCATCCGCCTGCGCGAGGGTCTCGGCCCAGTAACGATGTAATTCCTCGTCGGCCGAGCCTGCCCGATGATCGCAGCACCCGTCCAAAGTGACGTTGATGGAATACCGAAGGGGCGCATTACGTAAGAATACCGTGAGGGCCCGGTGGGATTCGAACCCACGACTCCCGGATTAAAAGTCGAAGCGCGTCCATTGCAGATACAAACTCCGCGAATCCGATTGCTGATTCGCCCGCGTTGCTGTCAGCGTTGCTGTCAGGCTGCCGGCTGCGAACTACGCTGGCGGAACTCCGCCTCTACCGAGCAACCGCGGGCCCGAGCTGTGCAGAAGCTGCGACATACGTACGCTGGACGGTTGCCGCGAGGCCGCCGGGGACTACCGGCGGGCACGCCAACTCGCACGAGACACCTGCGTTGTCGCCGGACGTGCTGGCGGCGTGTTCGCCTCAGACGAGCCGGCTAGGGCTTTCGCGCAGGGCCTGCCGGAACCCGCCTGAGCCGGCACGGAGCGTCTTCCGGATACGACAAGCTCCACCGCCGATCCGCGGTTATCGTGACGGCCGACCCGAAGTCCGTTCAGCTTCGACCCTGAAGGCTCGTCGACGGCGGCGAAGGCGTGGTCTTTCCCGCAGAGCCGGCGCGGAGCGCAGGCAGGCGAGAAGCGCTGAGTGAGTGTTCCGGCAGGCCGGTTCACGAGGTTCGCCCTTGCTGGTGCTGGAGGCTCTGCCCGATGAGCAGTTCAAGTGCTGAGGAGAATTGCCAGTTGGGTGAACTTAGAGCGGCGCCGAACGGTCGCGCATTCGGTAACACTGCGGGAGTTAGCGACACCTGCTACGCCGGTTGATCTTCACGGCCGAGCATCCGTCAGCGACGAGCCGATGCCCAGAGGTGCGCCACCGGCCGCAGCCGAGTGCCGGAGCCTGCTGAACACGCCGATGGCAGTCGAGTTTCCTGACAATCCCGTCGGCTGGGCGGTGTGTCATCGCCGGCCGAGCTGTTGCGACTAGTCGGGGTTGTCGGAACAGTCTTGGCGTCTCCGATCGCAGGCGTGCCAGGCTCGTCGCTTTCGTGAGCGGCGTTTGCAGTGGGCAGTTGTATCGGCGTTGGCGCTCCGGTCGGATGTCAGTTCGGGACATGCGGGCAGTGGTCGTCGAGCGCTTCACCCCGTTCGCCGAACCGGGTGCCGAGTCGCGGGCACGAGCCTTCCGAGCGACGTTGGGCCTACTGGCTGAAGGAGATCGGATGGCGCGATTGTCGGCTGTCGGCAGCCGGCTTCAGATTCGACGGCAGCAATTCTGGCCGGCGGCGGGACCACCTGGTTTGTAAAGGACGCCTCAACCACTATGGAGAGGAACCGGGCCTGACCGCAACGTCGTCGGATCCACCGAGTCGTTCTGGAAGCCTTCATCGCCCGCGACCGCCGGGCGATCCGTGAACTCGGCGAGCGTGGAGTCACATCGGGCGTCAGAGAGAAGGCTCGGCGACTCCCGGCCTCGCGAGTGCCGGAAATCCCGGAGGCATCTACTGGCGTCTCCGCCCGCCGCTGACTGACGCCACGTACTCCTCTACTACCTCTTCGCCCTGCTACAACGAGCAGCCACATCCAATTCCTGATCCAACCCGTTGACGGGTAGCGGCGACTCCGGATTTTTCGCTAACTAGCGTTCATCCCAGTCCGTCCCGTTTAGTCCCATCTCGTCCCGTGCAGACGCGTTTCGTGTTAGCTGGTCCGGCGAAACTGGCCTCCGAACGCCGATTTCTGGAGAAGTTGGGCGTCAATTGAGGGCGTAAGAATCGACTCCTTACGGCCGATTGGCCCGATTTTGTATCTGAAAATGGAGGGCCTGGAGGATTCGAACCCTCGCGTCCCGGATTAAAAGACGCCCGAATTTGGTGTTAGCTGATCCCGGCTCGTCCCGTTTGTCACCGTTTCGTACCTACAGGATGTCACGACGGTGACAGGTGGTTCCGGCTGATACCAGCTAGTACCAGGGATTGGGCGTCAAACTGGGCGTCAAATGCTGAAACCTTTAGCATATTCTGGCGCCGTATCTGACGCGTTCTGAGAGCCTCGATCTTGATTGCGGGAACTATGAGCATCTGCCATGCAAGATTAGGGCCTCGCACTAGCACCCCGGTTCCGTTTGTCAATGCGTTGACGGCACGATCTTCGAGACGGTTGGACCGCTCGATGGACCGCGACTCGCAACTCTTGCGATGGCACGGACCATGCCGTCGAAGATTAAGGAGTGCACCGGCCACAGGCCGTACCAGTACAGGAGCCCAGGGAGTCCGACGGGATCGAAGATGGATGTCTGCCTGATTACGGCTCCGTCGCCCTCGGGCGCGACCTCGAACTGAAGCCACGCTCGCCCCGGCAAGTTCATCTCTGCAGAGAGGCGTAACAGGCGATTGTCCTCGTAAGCCTCTACACGCCAGAAGTCGACCGTGTCACCGACCGCCAACCGATCCTGTGATCGCCTGCCTCGGCGCAAACCGGCGCCGCCAGTGAGGATGTCAATGAACCCGCGCATCCGCCACAGGGTATTGCAGTAGTACCAACCGGTTTTGCCGCCAATTCGACGTATCGGCTTGAACGCTGCTTCCGGCGAGCCAGCGACGTGTGCAGTGCGGGAGTCTACAAGGCGGGATCCGAATCGTGTTCCGCCCCACGACCGTCGCGGTCCTCGTGAAGACAGCGAGTCGTTCCAGCGTGTCGCGGCAAACTCCTGGTCTTCGTTGCTCAACGCCCTCTGAACCGCCTCGGAAACTCCCCGCGAGCGGATGGGAAACTGTCGCGCCGGTACGGGATCCCGCACTACGGTCTCGTGCCGGATTGAATCTATGAGTTTTCGCCCCGTTGTCGCGTAAAGGGGCGTGACAAGACCCAACCAGAGACTCGACAGCCACGGAGTTAGCACGGGAACCGGTATCGCGATTCGCTTTAGGCCTCTTTGCCGCGCGTACTCCTCCATAACCTGACCGTAAGACACCACGTCTGCTCCGCCGATCTCTATAACGGCGCTCTCTTCGATTGCAGAGTCACGCGCAGCCACTAGATACGAGATCAACATCCTCCACGGCAACGGGTTGCGCCCGAATTCGGCCGCATCTCGGCATCACCATCACCGGCAGCTTGTCCACCAGCGATCGGATCATCTCGAACGAGATGCTGCCGGAGCCGATGATGATGGATGCTCGGAACTCGATTGTCGGCACGCCTGATTCACGCAGGATTCGCCCGACCTGGTGCCGACTGTGCAGGTGGGGTGACAACCGGCCACCCTCACCAAGTCCGCCCAGGTAAACTATCCTCTCCACACCCGCAACCTTCGCGGCGTGCGCGAAGTTCTCGGCCGCGCGCCTGTCTTCGTCCTCGAAGTCGCCGCTTGATCCCATTGAATGGACCAGGTAGTAAGCAACACGAACGCGCGTAAGCGCCGGTGGCAAGGTCGCCGGGTTTAGTACGTCGCCCGCGCACATCTCCGTGGAGGGTGAGACACGTGGCACTAGGAATTCGGGCGAACGCGCCAGGCAGCGCACGCGCGCTCCGGCCTGCTCCAGGGCCGCCACCAACCGGCCACCGATGTATCCGGATGCACCAGTGACCAGCGTAATCGCTTCATTGTCTTGATGGATTTGGGGTGACACGGCCTATTTCGCTTTCAGAGTGTCCGCTATAACGTTAGATGCCTCAGTGAGCGATTGAGGAAGACGGATGGCCGGTATGCCCAGGTCGGCCTGGGCGGCTGCCAGCGCTGGGCCACCGGCGAACAGGCGAGGCTGTTGCCTCCCAGTAGCCAGCGCACGTAGCGCACGGGCCGTAGTCGCGACGCTTCCGGGTAGAACTGCGGCGACACAGACCGCGTCCGGCCGCATCTCTGCGCTGGCCCGTGCCAGGTCTACGGCAGGCACGTCTGCTCCGAGGTACGTGACCCGCATAAACTGCTCTCGCAGCAAGAGCGAGAGCCCAAGAAGTCCAAGGTCGTGTCTTTCGCCCTCCGCGCAAGCCAGCAGAATTGTGGGGGCCCCCGTTCGAGATGCGGGTGCGTGGGCTATTCGCCGGCAGATCTCGCGCCTAACAACCTCGCTGGCGAAATGCTCGTTGCCAGATTCGAGGGTCTGACTGCCCCAGGCCTCGCCAATTTTGCGCAGGCCGGGCATAATCACCCGATCCATCGCCGGCCCCGTGCCGATCGCGTCCGAGGAACTTTCGATGGCGCTGCTCGAGCGCTGCCTCGTCGTATCGACCGGATGCCTGGAGCATCTGTTCGATCAGAGGATCCTCGGAGGCCATCGCTTGTGACATTTCGACTGGCTGGGAGGTGCCTTCGGAAGCGGCAACGGCCGCCGCCTCCGAAGCGGAGACGCCGCGAGACACCAATGCCGCCATGCGGCGAATCGTTTCCAGGTCATCCTCGCTATATTGCCGACGCCCGTTGTCCGACCGGGGGGGTGTGGGATACCGTACCGCCGCTCCCACGTGCGAAGGCGGCTCTCGGAGATGCCTGTGGCGATTGCAGCGGCTTTAACGGAATAGCGCATATCGCAACGATAAATCTTTTGCAGAAATGGTGCAACAACAGTTGACAGCTGTGGGCAGACATAGCTGCAGGCACGGGTATCGACGACAAGGTTTTGCACAACAAACAAGGAGGTTAGAATGCAAAACAAAATCAAAATTCCTATAGGGATGGCTGCGATGCTGGTGGTCGCAGGCGCCCTGTTCTTCGCGGGGAACGATGCCTCGGCTCAGTCCGGCAACGCCGAGGGTAGCGCGTCCTGCGACGCCGGTCCCCTGACGCGCGCACCGGCCGTCGACGTCTACTTGAACGATGCCGAGGCCATCAGCGACCTCACCTTCAACGAGATCACGGCCTACACGTCCGTTCCCGCGGGTGACTACTCCGTGAAGGTCTACCCGGCCTCAGCCAACGGCACAGGCACCCCTGTTATCGACGTCCCCAGCCTCACGTTGGCGGTGGGTCAGGACTACACGGTAGCGGCAGTCGGCACCCTGGCAACTATCGAGCCGCTCGTACTCACCGACAACAACGCCGCTCCCGCCGCCGGGAAGGCGCACATCCGCGTCGTCCACGCGTCTCCTGACGCACCGAACGTCGACATCTTCGCCGCAGGAGCCGGCGTAGTCGTCTCTGACTTGGCCTTCAAGGAGCCGAGCTCTTACCTACCCCTGGATGCGGGGAGCTATGATCTGCAGGCTGCCGCGTGGCGGGTACCAGCACGGTTGCTCTGGACTTGCCCGGCACGGAGCTTGAGGCCGGCAAGGTCTACACCGCCTTCGCCGTCGGTCTAGCCGCTGGTCAACCGGCGCTGACGGTAAATCTCGCCACTGATTCGACGGCACAGCAGGCCACGGCCACCCCCGCGCCGACCGTTGCCCCCACGGCGGCTCCGACAGTCACGCCGGCCGCTCCCCCTTCGAGCGGGTGCGCATCGGCGACGGTGGAGTCTCGATGGCCGTCTGGGCCCTGATCGGCCTGGGTGCGCCTCGGTCATCGCGGGCGCAGGGGTTCTCGCTGTCGCGCGACGAAGCACGGACAACTAGTTGCTCTCGGGCGGGGGAGGAACAACCCCCGTGACTGGCGCCCCCAGTGGCCTCTCCCGCCCAACATCTCTCCGGCCAGCACAGGCGGGGGAGACCACGAGGGGGGCACAAGCCTCCCCCGCCAACTGGATTTGAAATCGAAGGAGAAACGAAGTGCCCCAGATTAAGTGCGGCAAGTGTCTTGGAGGTCGCGTAATGGTGGTCGGCGATGAGCCCACCTGCATCAACTGCGGATGGAGGCCGGAGTCCGTAAACACCACGGTCACGCTGCTGGACCGCCTGATTGCGGCTTAGGTAAACAAAAGCGGGAAGGCATTTCTAATGGACTCTCAAGCGACGATTGGACAAGCTCCTGACGTCGGGCAGCTCCGCCGCTTCAACGGCGCCATGGCCGTCCTGCACTTTGTGCAGGGCCTTCTGATCCTGGCGCTGAGCACCGACTTCAAACTGCCGGTGACGACCTCGTTTCTCGAATTCAACGAAGCCACGGAGCGATTGGTGCCGGTGGACAACACCATCTGGGACGTGCCGCTCGGCCCTCTCGTCGCCTCGTTCCTCTTCATCTCTGCGCTGGCTCACCTCATCGTCACCCTCCCGGGCGTTTACGAGTGGTACGTTGCGAATCTTGGCCGTGGAATAAACTACGCCCGCTGGTACGAGTATGCGGTCAGCTCCTCGATCATGATCGTGATCATCGGCATGTTGGTCGGTGTGTATGACCTGAGCGCCCTCATCCTGTTGTTCGCCGTGAACACCGCGATGATTTTCTTTGGCCTGGCGATGGAGGTGCAGAACAAGAACTCAGCGGAGGTGAACTGGACGCCGTTCATCCTCGGCTGCATCGTCGGGATTGTTCCCTGGGTGATCGTCACTCTTTACCTCTTCGCTCCAGCGACGCGTTCGGCAGACGACGTACCGACGTTCGTTTACGGCATCTACGTCTCGCTCTTCGTGTTCTTCAACGTGTTCGCCATCAACATGTTCCTGCAGTACAAGCGGCTCGGGGGCTGGCGAGACTACCTGTTCGGTGAACGAACCTACATCCTGCTGAGCCTGACGGCGAAATCAGCGCTGGCGTGGCAGGTCTTTGCAGGTACCTTGAGGGACGTGTAAGTGGACGTCGCTGGAGCGGTGCCAGGGCGACGCGGTAAGCTATGGCGCGCTGAGGAGCCTCCCCCGTGAACTCTTTCGAGCGTCAAGAGCAAGCCGCCCTGGCACGATGGCAGCCCGGTCGCCGGTGGTATCACCCCCTGATGACAGCAGTCGTTGTCCGGCTATCCGGTTTCATCATGAACACGCTGAATACCCTGAGCGTCGACGGGATGGAGCGGCTTGAATCATCGAGGGAGCGCGGCAACCGGGGCCTCCTCACCTTCAGCAATCACGTCGCGCTCTTCGATGATCCGCTCATCCTGGCGAATCTGGGCCTGCCTGACTACGATCAAATCCGCTGGGTTGCCGCGGACGCCATCAACTTCTTCGGCTCGCCGGCTAAAGCCTGGTTGTTCACCGCCGGAAGGCAGTCCCAATCGTCCGTGGTATCGGACTTGAACAGCCGGGACTGCACTTCCTCATAGACCGGTTGCGCGAGGGCCAGTGGGGTCCACATGTTTCCGGAAGGAACTCGTACTCGAGACCCCGGCTCGCTCTTGGCCCCTGCGTTCAAGCCCGGGATCGGCCGGCTTATGGTGGATGCGCGGCCCTTGGCGCTGCCGTTCTATCACCATGGAATGCACGACGTATTGCCCATTGGAGCGAGGCTGCCACGGCGCGGTAAGACCGTGCGTGCGGTCTTCGGCGAACCGATCGATTGTGACGGAAAGTACATAGAGGACGCGGCCGCCATGGTAAGCTCCAGCGATGCCGCCTCCCCGCGGTTGTGGGAGGCCCTGGCCGCGCGCGCTCACGAGGCGCTGGCCAGACTCGAGCGGCAGGTGCGTCCCGACGCAGACTCCATCGGCGGTGCGTCTTGAGGTATCGGGAACATCGGCGATCTCGCGGATGCGGGACGATTGAAGTGAGAGGCGATGTCGCTAGCTGAGCTTCTCGTCCTCTCGCTGGGAGTTGCAATTGGGTACATGGTGTGCATCTGGCTGGCGAGCCTGCGTCTTCGCAACGCATCCATCGTCGACGTCTTCTGGGGGCTGGGCTTCGTCCTGGTAGCCGTGGTCGTGTTCGCGTTCACCGAGGGGTTCCTCGGCCGCAAGATCCTGATCGTGACACTTGTGACGGTCTGGGGAGTGCGCCTTTCGCTCTACATTCTCTGGCGTAACTGGGGCAAAGGCGAGGACTATCGCTACCGGTCGTGGCGGGAGCAGGCGGGCGCTCGCTTTTGGTGGATATCTATCTTTCGCGTGTTCCTGTTGCAGGGGGTGGTGCTCTGGCTTGTCTCCATGCCCGTTCTAGCCGCCCAGTTCTACGGTTCGCCTGACCGCTTCACCGTGGTGGATCTCGCCGGGGTCCTGGTCTCTTGCCGGTCGGCTTCTTCTTCGAGTCTGTCGGGGACATCCAACTGGCCATCTTCAAGGCGAATCCTGAGCAAAACGGCAGGGTCATGCGTAGCGGACTCTGGCGCTACACGCGTCACCCCAATTACTTCGGCGATGCCACCGTTTGGTGGGGACACTTCATTGTGGCAGCGGCTACGATCAGCGGGCTTTGGGCGGTTTTCAGCCCGGTTCTGATGACGTTTCTCTTGATGCGAGTATCAGGGGTCGCCCTGCTCGAGAGGAAGCAAGTTGAGACGAAGCCCGAATACCGGGAATACGTACAGAACACAAGCGCCTTCGTTCCCTGGCTCCCGCGAGTCGGCCGCTAGAGAAGCGAGGCAGCCGAGGATGTTCCTTCGGGGTCTGGGACTGTCGCACCTGCAGAGGGAACCCCAACCTGGGCACAGTAACGCAGTCAGCAGAGGCGCGACTCTCGGATTTTTCGCGAATTATCCCTCATCCCGGCTGGTCTCGGTTGGTGCTTTCTCGTCCCGCTCAGACACATTTGGTGTGAGTTGATCCGCCAAATTTGGCGCGCGACGCATCAATTCTGGAGAAGTTGGGCGTCAATTTGGGCCTCAAGAACTCTGAAATTGGAGGGCCCGGTGGGATTCGAACCCACGACTCCCGGATTAAAAGTCCGGAGCTCTACCGCTGAGCTACAGGCCCTCGCCCTCAATCCTAGCCTGTTACTCCTTCCGCCACAACGAAGATACATCAGGCTCCTGACACACCCGCTGGCCCGAAGACCGCCCTTCAGCTTTTACCTGCTGTTTAACTCCGTTAACTCACCGTTAAACTGGCACGCCTACCATGAGACTCAGGTGGTGTTATGAAGACGCAGACGGCGAACGACAGCGGAGCCCCCGGGGCTCGCGCGAGGCATGATGCCGCCCACACGAGGCGAATCCCACGAGGAGAGACACGACACTCTCTCCGCGCTGAACCCGGCAGCTCCGGGGGCGCCCCCCATCGCCCCCGGAGCGCGCGTGCCGCAGGTACCAGGGACGGCCTCGCTCGGATATATGCCAGGCAGCTCGCCGCCAGGCTCTTCAAGGACTGTCCACCCGCGAAAGGGACCGGCCAATGATCGACTCTACTATCGGCAACTCGAGCCGCTCAGGAGACGCTGCGACGTACGCGCGCGTTGTTGACGGCGCGATGAACACGCTGTTTGGCCTCGCAGACACGTCCGCCTCCGAACTCCTCCTCGTGCGCCACGGAGAACCTGACATCGAGGGTGCCAACCATTCCGACGACGCTCCATTGAGCGAGCACGGACTCTGCCAGGCGATTGCGCTCGCCATGCGGTTGCGCGGAACGGACCTCGATGCCATATACACATCGAACGCGCGCGCTGCCCGGGAAACCGCCGATGCACTTGCCGCTTCCCGGGATCTGACTGTCATCCAGGCGACGCAACTGAGGGGCATCACGCTCAACCCGCGGCACCTGAACGGCTCCGCCGATGACCTCCAGAAACTGGAGGCAGAGGTCTGTCTGAGGTTCATCAACAACCCGCGTTGGGACTCCCTCCGCGGCGCGGAACCGACGCGGATGTTCCGTCACCGTGTCGTCCAGGCCATCGAAGCGATCGTCAGCCGCCATCTGCAGAAGCGGGTCTTGATCGTGACCCACCAGTCCGTCATCAACGCCTACCTGAGCATGGTACTGGGCATCGAACGGGACATGTTCTTCCAGCCCCAGTTCACCTCGATCTCGACCGTGCGCATCGCCCGCGATCTCTACGCAGTGCAGAGCCTGAACGACTGCTCTCACCTTCTACCCGGCTTCGCAGCGAAGTGAGGAATCCAAATGCCAAAGTGCATAGCCATCGACGATGAGCCGGCCGCACTTGAGGCGCAGCGGCTGGTTTGCTCTTACCTCGTTCGCGCCTGCCAGCAGGCGATTTACGACCTGGCGCTCGACGACACAAACGACCCGGAGGTGCGCCACCGTGCGATCACAACGCTTCGCCAGATCCTCGAGGACTGGCGCCAGGCGCGAAAGGAACTGCGGCGCGACCCTCGTCTGACTTTTACCGCGCGTTAATCGCCGTTAACAACCCGTTAACAGCATCCTCCTACCCTCAGAATCGAGAGACAGCGAACATCATAAGGAGGTAGGATTCATGGACTCTCCCCGCAGCAGCGCCTGGTGGAAGCTAATCAGGCGCCCGGCCCTTGTCCTGGGCGCCCTGGTCCTCGTGCTGACACTAGCCCTCGCGGCCTGCAGCGACGATGACGATGACGAAGACACGGGCAGTAGCGCCAGCGCAACCCCGAAGCTCTCCGGCGGCATCAACGGCGACGGTTCAAGCACCGTCTTCCCGATCATGGAGGCCGTGGCGGAGGAGTTCGGCAAGGCCCAACCTGACGTCGATGTCACCGTAGGCGTGTCCGGCACGGGCGGTGGTTTCACGAAGTTTTGCGCCGGCGAGACCGATTTCAGCGACGCTTCGCGGCCAATCAAGGATACTGAGGCTGCGACTTGCGCGGACAACGGGATTACCTACGTCGAATTTCAGATCGGCTACGACGGCATTTCCGTTGTCGTCAACGAGTCGAATACCTTTGCAACCTGCCTGACGGTCGAACAGCTCAACGCCATCTGGAAGCCCGAGAGCACCGTCGCCACCTGGGCTGACGTCGACCCGAGCTTCCCGAGCAATCAGCTCAAAGGCTCCGACCTCTACGGCCCCGGGACGGACTCCGGCACCTTCGACTTCTTCACCGCGGAAATCAATGGTAAAGAGGACGTCAGCCGCGCCGACTACAATGCCAGCGAAGATGACAACGTACTCGTTCAGGGAGTCGCCGGGGACGACAACGCGTCGGGCTACTTCGGATTCGCCTACTACGAGGAGAACACCGACACGCTCAACATCGTTGCGGTAGACAACGGCGAGGGCTGCGTCGAGCCCTCCAAGGAGACGATCCTCGACGGCACTTACGCACCGCTCTCCCGACCTCTATACGTCTACGTCGCAACGGACGCGCTGTCTCGTCCTGAGGTCGCGGCCCTGGTACGGTTCATGCTCACCGACGGAGTCGGCCTGGTGGACGAGGTGGGCTACGTGTCGGCGCCTGACAACGTTTACCAGGAGGGGCTGGACAAACTCGAGGCCGCCGAATCGGGAGCATCACCAACACCAACACCTTAGCCTCAATACGGAAAACAACGCCCTATAGCGCAGGGCTAGGCATCCCCGGATCTGTCTCCCCGGGGGTGCCTTCGCCCGTTCATAGAAAGGGAGGGCCCTTGCGGTGGCGATAGCCGAAACGGGCGCCGGACCGCCCAGATCGCGTGTCAAGCCACGTGGCGAGTTCGGTGCGCGGGCACTGAACGTCCGGGAAACGGTTGTGCATGGGTTGCTGCTCGCCTGTGCTCTGATCTCCAGTCTTTACAACCTTCGCAATCGTCTTCGTTCTGCTGGAAGAGACCATCGCATTCTTCCGTGAGATTTCGCCCGTAGAATTCTTCACGGGCACCAAGTGGACACCTTTGTTCGACCCGGCCCACTACGGCGTACTGCCACTCCTCGCCGGGACGCTGGTGATCTCTGTGGTCGCCGCCATCTTTGCCGTCCCTCTTGGACTCCTGACCGCAATCTTCCTCAGTGAGTACTCACCTGGCTGGCTTCGCAGCATCATCAAACCCATACTCGAAGTCCTGGCAGGGATACCAACGGTCGTCCTCGGCTTCTTCGCCCTTACGTTTTTGGCCACCGAGATCATTAAGCCGCTCTTCCACACACCGCAGATCTTCAGCGCGCTTGCGGCCGCCATAGCCATCGGGATTATGGTGATCCCCCTCGTGGCCTCACTCAGTGAAGATGCGATGCAATCCGTCCCCCGAAGCTTGAGAGACGGCGCCTACGCCCTGGGCGCAACTCGATTCGAAGTCACGCGCAGGGTCGTAGTCCCGGCCGCACTGTCCGGGATCGTTGCCGCCTCGATTCTCGCGACTTCGCGCGCCATAGGCGAGACCATGATCGTTGCTCTGGCGGCAGGGAGTACGCCAAATCTCACCTGGAACCCCCTCGAACCAATGCAGACCATGACTGCCTATATCGTGGCGGTCAGCCTCGGCGACACGCCGCAGGGCAGTCTCGAGTTCCGCACGATCTTCGCGGTCGCCATGACCCTGTTCCTGATGACCTTCGCCATGAACATATTCAGCCAGTACCTTCTTCGAAAGTTTCGGGAGGAATACGAATGAGCGCGGCCGCAGGAACTCTTCATGGCAGCATCCGTCGCAGACGAATATTCGCGGTCGCCTTCGCCATTCTTTGCGTAGCAGCGACTTGCGTAGCCATTGCAGCGTTGGCGGTCCTGCTATGGGACGTCTTCAGCGCCGGTATCG
This sequence comes from uncultured Chloroflexia bacterium, assembly GCA_963717065.1. Lineage (GTDB taxonomy): Bacteria > Chloroflexota > Dehalococcoidia > SM23-28-2 > RBG-16-64-32 > CAVQVC01. Next base: position 1,789,169 of record CAVQVC010000001.1, read on the forward strand.
AGCGGGTGAGCTGGGACTTCATCAACAGCTACCCGTCGCGCAAGCCGGGAGAGGCCGGGATCAAGGCCGCCCTCTACGGGACGATCTGGCTCATGTTCATGACGGCGATCTTCGCCGTCCCCATCGGCATCGGGTCCGCTATCTACCTCCACGAATACGCTCCCAGCAACTGGTTCACCCGCATCATCCAGATAAACATCGCGAACCTCGCGGGTGTTCCTTCGATCGTTTACGGACTCCTCGGCCTCGCGCTGTTCGTCCGCGCTATGCAACTGGAGCGCAGTGTCATCGCCGGCGCGCTGACAATCTCACTCCTCATCCTCCCCATCATCATTATCGCTGCCCAGGAAGCCCTCCGGGCGGTGCCAAACTCCATCCGAGAGGGTGCATACGCGGTCGGAGCCACTCGCTCACAAATGGTGTTCCGGCAGGTCGTCCCCGCCGCTCTGCCCGGCATGATGACCGGAATCATTCTCGCTCTATCGCGAGGAATCGGCGAAACCGCGCCGCTCATCATGATTGGCGCGCTCCTCTTCGTCCCATTCACGCCCAGCGGCCCTTTCGATCGATTCACCGTGCTCCCGATTCAGATCTTCAACTGGGCCGGCCGCCCTCAGGCAGCCTTTCGCGAAAATGCAGCCGCTGCCATCATTGTCCTCCTCATTGTGCTCTTGACGATGAACTCGATAGCAATCATCCTGCGAAACCGCTTCCAGAGCGCCCACAGGGGGTAGATAATGTTACGCGAACGTGTGGACAAACTATTGAAAGAGAAAGAGATGCAGACGCCGGCAGAATCTGAGGCGCCAATCGAGACATCTGAAGCCCCGGAGGCGCCGCAGCCTGCCACGGTCGCCGATCCGGCGATGCTCGTACCTGAGCCCTTCATCGAAGCCGTTGATGTAAGTGTCTATTACGGCAGTTTCCGCGCCGTCAAGAACGTCAACCTGCGCGCGCCGGGCCGGCAGATAACGGCCATCATCGGTCCCTCCGGCTGCGGTAAGAGCACGATGCTGCGCTGCTTCAACCGCATGAACGACACTATTCCCTCCTTCCGATTGGAAGGCCAGATCCTGTTCCAGGGACTCAACATGTACGGACGTGGTATCGACGTCGTAAACGTCCGACGCCGCGTCGGCATGGTGTTTCAGAAGCCGAACCCGTTCCCCAAGTCGATCTATGAAAATGTGGCGTTCGGCCCGCGGATCAACGGCTATTCGGGAAAGCTCGACGAGATCGTCGAATACGCCTTGAAGCAGGCAGCTCTATGGGATGAGGTCAAGGACAAGTTGAAGCAGAGCGCGTACGCCCTCTCCGGCGGGCAGCAGCAGAGACTTTGCATCGCACGCGCCCTTGCCATCGAACCAGAAGTCATTCTCATGGACGAGCCCTGCTCGGCCCTCGATCCCGTCGCCACGCTTAAGATAGAAGACCTCATGCGCGACCTGGTCCGCGAGTACACTATCGTCATTGTCACTCACAACATGCAGCAGGCTGCGCGAGTTTCCGACTGGACAGCGGTGATGATGATGGCGGAGGACCGTGCAGGTGAGCTTGTCGAATACGGCGACACGCGAGACATTTTCACCAACCCGAAGGATAAGCAGACCGAGGACTACATTACGGGCCGCTTCGGCTAGCGAGAGAGGTGTCGATGACACGGACCGATTTCGATCGGCAACTGGCGGAGGTGCAAGAGGACATGCTGGTGATGGCCAGCATGGTGGAAGCTGCGATCGAGCGCGGCATAGAAGCCCTCAAGACCCGCAACGTGGAGTTGGCCCGCCGGATCATTGCCGACGACCTGAATATCAACCGCAAGCGCTATGACGCCGAGGATAAGTGTCTGGAACTTATCGCCACCCAGCAACCGCTCGCTAGCGACCTTCGCACAATCGTCTCCGTGCTACACATCACAGTCGACCTCGAGCGCATGGGTGACCACGCCGAGGGCATCGCGAAAATCGCCCTGATGTTGTCAGACGAGCCACCGCTCAAGCCGTACATCGACATCCCGCGCATGGCCGAGTTGTGCAACGGAATGTTGATGGACAGCCTGGAAGCCTTCAAGCATCGTGACCCGGGCCTCGCGCGCGCCATCTGCGACCGCGATGATGAGGTGGACGCGTTGTACGAGCAGGTCTACCGCGAACTGCTCACGTTCATGATCAACGATCCGAAGACCATTCAGCGCGCAACTTGGCTCCTCTGGGTGGCGCACAACCTGGAGCGCATAGCCGACCGAGTGACGAATATCTGCGAACGGGTCGTCTACCTTGTCGAGGGCAGGATCCAGGAACTAAACGTCTCCAAGTATTGATCGGCGACGGCGACGCCGCTCTGTCTGCGTCACGGAACCCGAAAGAAGGCAGGTATTCCAGGCCGCGAAAGCTCTCGCATCTTTCGCAGGGCACTCGTGAGGGTATCCGCTGCTCGGTCTGATGCCAGCACGAGGTTGACCTCGTCCGTGCTCAGGCCACCGTCGAAGGCGAGCGTCAAGACCTCTCGCTCACTCGACGCGATCCCGACATCCAGAGGCACCGCACGCTTACGTTCCCGGCATCCTTCGCGAAGAGCCACAAAAAGGGCAATCCGGAAGTCTTCATCCGAACCGCTCGTGCCTTCAGCGAATACGTGTGAAAATGCCCCACCCACAACGTCCCTGGCCGCCGCCTCGTCACCCAGATTGGCGAACGCGTAGGCGAACGCTCGAGGAAAATAGGCGCCGAACTGCTTCTCGAACGCCTTGAAAGCGGAATCGCCCGAACCCCTGCGAAGGAACCTGAGTCCCATCATTGTCCTCCCTGCTCCCCGGTATGCTTCGAGCGTAGCACCAGCCCAAGAGATGGATAGACGAATCCAGGTTCAGGTCAGGTTCAGAAATGGTTCAGGGTTCGTAAATGGTCTTAGTAGGCGTGGGACACGCCTGAGCGCCAAACGCGATCTACTCGGCTTCGATGTAGTCGGACAGCGGGTCGTCGTCGCGGTGCGTGTAGCGCCGCTCAAGCATGTACCCGAAGCCACGCACGCAGAGGATGTACGGGTTTTGCGTGCGTGAGTCGTTCAACTTGCGCCGCAAGTTCGCTATGTGTACCTTCACCAGGTTCTGGGCATCACGCTCGCTGTAGTCGTGCTGGTGAGCGGCGGAAAGCAGCGCCCGGGGGTCCACCACGCGTCCGGCGTGCTGCGCCAGCACGGCAAGAAGGCGGAACTCGGTCGGCGTCAGTGCGACCGGGTCGCCGTCCATCCTAGCCTGGTACTTCTCGAGGTCAATGGTAAGTTCGCGGATCACAATCGAACCGTGGCCGCGCGAGACCGAGCTAGCCCGTCGCAGCAGCGCTCGCACGCGCGCTCCAAGCACAGCGGGATCGACGCGAGAAACGACGGCATCGTCCGCGCCGGCGTCGAGGACCGGAACCAGCTCACTCTCCTTCTCCATGATTGCGATGAGCGAGACTGACTCCAATTCACGAATGACACGGCAGGCCTTTACGCCGAACGCTGCGTTGCGCTGGGCCAGCACCAGGAGTGCTACAGGCTGCTCCCTCGTCAGGTCGAACAGTTCGTTCAGCTCCGAGCAGGCGACAACGCGAAGTCCTGCATCCTCAACAGACGCAGTCAGGTCATCCGACCACAGTTCTGGCTCTGAGAGAATGCAGGCTGTCTTGCCTACGACTGTTATGTTCTTCTTAGCGACTTCTGATGAAACCGACATTCGCACCTCTGGGGCGGGTGGGCGCTCGCAAATTAGGGCTTACCAGAAGGAATGACGGTTATGGGCCTTGTGCCGTTACAACGCGGCGGCAGGCTCTTTCGCGCCAGTGAGCATCAGCACGCGGTTCCCACTCGTTGCGGCATTCTCCTCAATCCAGCGGAGGATGCCCGGGTCCTTGGTGAAAATCAACACCTGCATGCGCTCGCTCAAAGAGGCAACAAATTCCAGCGTCCTGCCCAGACGCGTGGCGTCGAGGTCTACAAACGGGTCGTCCAGCACGAGCGGTACCGGCTCGGCAACCGAACTCATGTGCTGCGCCAGGCCGATACGCATGAGGATGTACGCGAGCGACATTGTGCCGCGGCTCAGAGGAGGATCCGTGATCACCTGGTCCGTTTCCGGAACGAGCAGCGAGACAGCGAGGGTGGATGGGTCCACGTGAGCGCGGCGGTATCGACCTTCAGTGATGTGGGCGAACCCATCACTGAGGAAACCAGAGACGGCCGGCGCAAAGTCCCGGTACACGGCTGTCATAGCTTCATCTATCACCTCGCGGGCAATTTCTGCGGAGCGTCGCATGCGCTCCAGCCGCTGCACATCCCTGCGCCAGCGCGCCACGTCTTCTTCGATCTCCGCGCGACTGCGCTGATCACCGAGGGTCACCCGCACTTCCTCGTCCAGCCTTGCCACCGCCAGGTCCAGTTCGCGCTTCTCGACTCCCAGCTGTGCCAGACGCTCCTCTATCTCCGAGGCAGTCGCGCTGGTCTCACCTGGTTCGAGATCCGGATGATCCTTCAGCAATGCATCCAACCGCGATCGGCATTCTTCGAGTTGCGTAGCAACGTACTCCGGTGGCCGCCCGCCGAGCAGCGCATCGCGGCGCCCTTCTGCTCCGCTGGCTTCGGACACAGCCGATTCATACGCCGCCCGCTTCGTGCATGCGTCGAGGAAGGCTGCAACCGCTGCGCCTATGTCGTCGCCATCGGACAGGCCAAGCAGCGAGCCTAACTCCAATCCTACAGTTCGGAGAGCGCTCTCCTCCTGAGCCAGCTGGGCCTGTGCTCGTTCGAGCGCCTCCACCAGCGGCCACAACGTCAGATATCGTCTGTGACGGTCAAGGAGGACTACCGCATCCTCGCGGCTGACAACCGTTTGGCCGATCTCGCTCCGCTCGTCCGCCACTGCCACTGGCGCACTCCTTCGCAGCACTCGGCGGAACGTTCCTACGATCACATCCCGCAGCCACCCGGCAAAGCGTGCAATTACTCCACGAGAGGGCTCCCGGTGTGGTGTGACGTAGGCTATCTCACTCAACTTCCTGAGCGACTCCGGAGAGAGCTCGCCCACGGAGACGCGCAGCGCCTCATATTCCAAGCGATAGTCTTCCTCACAGGCCGCCCTGCGCTCGTCAACGATCCGGAGGTGGTCCTCGACCCGAGATGTCGCCCGTTTTCGTCGGTCATCCAGCATCAAAACTTCGTCCCGGAGGTGCGCTGGAAATTCCGCAAAACGGGCCAGCTTCTCCTTCCCTAGTAGCGAGCGCTCGAGCCGTGAGTCCTCTTCCCGGACGCTCGCTAACCGGCGGGAGATTGACTTTTCTCGCACCGCCAGGTACTGCGCCTGGGCTGCGACAATTTGGTTGCCCAACACGTCCAGGCGAGACATCCGCACCTCAAGCTCGCTTGACTTCTCGGCCAGGGCCGCCCGCGAAGCCTCGAGCGCGCTCAGCTCCGCTTCCGCAACGCGCAGACTTTCCCTCGCCTTCGGTAATTCCGCCGTGCGAGCCCTGTCCTTGCCGATCCGCAGCATGAGCCCGTCCAGCCTGCTCAACGCCCCGGCGGCGGATACATCACGTCGGGCCGAATCCGCCATCCCGGCGATCGCGTCGCCGATCTCCCTTGGCGACGCTCCCTGGGACGCCTCGTAAATCTCTCCTTGGGCAATGAATGCGCAGCTCTGAAAAACGCCGCGCGACATCCCCAGTTGTCGCCGCGCGAAGGGAATGTTCCCGTGCCGCCCCAACCCGAATTCCGGCGCGACGTCTCGTCCAAAAGCCATGTCTATCAGTTGCGTTGGCACATCGGAAGACGCGAAATCTCTCCGTACCTCGAACATTTCTCCGCACTCGAGCCCATACCTCAGTGAACCACGGAAGGGCGCGCCCGCTGCCGAGCCCTGCGCCCACGGCCGGAAGCGCTCGTGGCGCGACCTCTCGTCAGCCTTCACGCGATCCGCGTCATAGAAGCCGTAAAGCAGCGCCGAAACGGCCGCCTGCAGCGTTGACTTCCCGGCTTCGTTCAGGCCGTAGATCACGTTCATGCCCGGTGCGAACTCCGCCCGAAAGTTACTCAAGCAACCGAAACCCGCGAGCTCGATGTCGTGTAGCCTCAAGCAGACAGTTCCCGTTTGTCGAAGGCGCGTAGGCCGAGAACCAGCGCCTCCCGCTCCACCTCAACCTCGTCAGCCATCGCATTTTGTATGCGCGCTAACATCAGCTTCACGAACACACCTTTTGTTGTAGATTCTTCGGCCAGCAGCTCGAAGTCGTAACCGGGCTGGGTCCTGTCTACGATGTCGAGAAACGCGCAATTCTCTGCGCAAGCGTTGTACAATGCCTCAACGTCCAGCTCTATCTCAGGCGATAGTTCGCCTTCCAACAAGACCCGGACCACCCCCCCGGCACCCGCAACTCTCGAAATCGCCCCGCGCAACTGATCCGAGCTGGCCATACCGGTCACGTCTATCCGCTGAGTCGAGTAAGTGACACGACTGAACGGCACGAGGATAGGATTGATCCCCGCCACAGAGACGTCGACGCGCAGCACATAGTGCTGCCCTCCCTCACTGAAGTCGAGGGGTTCCGGCGAACCAGGGTACGCGAAGCTACTATTGAGCCTTCCCGTGTGGTAGTGGCCGAGCAATGCAAAGTCCGCTCCCGTCGCCTCCACGTCCGCCGCGACGAACGGACAGTGCGCCGGCTTGCCTTCCGGCACATTCTGCACGTCCGATCCGTGGAACAGGAGAACGTGCAGACCCGGACCGCGCACCTTGAATCCTTCGAGCAGGTTTCGACGCAAGGTCGGACCATTATGCCCCGCGCCCCACACGGTGACGCCCGATGTGACCTCAATCGGCCGAAACTCCGGACAATCGAAGATTGTGACGTTCGCAGGCCACTCGATCCGACGGTAGAGCGAGTCCGGCGCGTACGGATCGTGATTCCCCGGGGCTATCAGTACCCTGATTGGGTCAAGCCGCTCGAACTGCTGACGCAGGAAATGGCCGGTGTCCAACGTCACGCGCTCATGCTCGAAGAGATCTCCACCCACCGTCACGGCGTCTGCGCCAATCTCGCTCGCCAGGTTCACCAGGCGGCGTATAGCGTCGCGCAGTTCCTCGCGCCGGGTCGCTGCCACGCCCTGGCTCATGCCCAGGCCCGCAAAGACACGATCGAGATGAACGTCCGCGGTGTGTAGGATCGTTACCATAATTGCTAGGGTGTCTGTTCGTTTCTGTCATTGTAGCGTCACGACGATGAAAGTCAATCAACTCTTGGCACACACCACCCGCGTTTGACACACCCGACTGCACGCGATACGTTCGGGTGCGCCATGCCCAAGCGCCTATCGAAAAAGGAGTGGACTCGCTTTCTGAAGGGCCGCCGTGTCGCGGTGCTTGGCACTGTCGGCGTGGACGGGCGGCCGGTGCTCACGCCAATCTGGTACCTCTACCGTAAGGGTCGAATACTGATGCGCACTGGAAGAGAGAGCGTCAAGGCGCAAAACGTAGTGCGAGACCCTCGCGTAACGGTCTGTGTTCAAGACGAGCGCCCACCTTACGCCAGCGTGACCGTCTACGGTACCGCGGTGATTGAAGAGGAGACTCCAGGCCTCGCCTACGAGGTCGCCAAACACTACCTCGGCGCCATCGGCGGCCGCGCCTACCTCCAGGTTGCCGCCGATACCATCCAGCAGAGCGAAGAAATCGTGCTCGCCGTCACGCCGGAGAGGGTGCTGACACAGGATTTCTCGCAGGAGACTCCTTTGTACGGCCGCCTGTGGTTGCAAGCGAAGCGGATTCTGCCCCCGCAACTGTGACTGCATCTTCCGGCCGGGGGCCCTCCACGGCCCTGTAAAGCTTCAATAGGCCGTAGTCGTACCTTTCCTCCAGCATCTCTCTCACGCCGGTGATGTTTGCCCAGCCAATCGCTCGGAACGCCTCGCTGATCTCGCGCCCCTGTTCATCGCTCAGCAGACCAGTAAGTTCCACCGATTCGCCTGCTTCAGCCGCGATAGCCAGGTGGCCCAGGATCGTGCTTACCGCGAAGTCCCTATCGCGCGCGATTGCCTCAACCGTGTGCCCGAGCCGAAAACGCCGTAAGGTATCTCGAACGGAATCAGAGGTCCGGGTCGACAGTGGCGCTATCCTCGGGTTGTCGTCGAATTGCATCCTGGTTCTCGTCTTCAAGTGCTCGGCTATGGCGCCCATGAACGCGGCACCGAATTCCCTTAGCTTTGTCTCCCCCACGCCGCTGATCTTTCTGAACTCCTCGGGAGTCACCGGATACTCCCGCGCCATCTGCAGCAGCGCTGCGTCAGAGAAAACCATGTACGCCGGAATCTTCCGCTCGTCCGCTATCTCTTTCCGCAATCCGCGGAGTCGTTCAAACAGGCCCTCATCACAGGGGACCGGATCCTTCGCCGCCACCATTTCCTCCCGCGTTAGTTCCGCGAGCCGCACGACCCGCTTCTCTTTCAGAGCCGACCGGCCTTCATCCGTCAGCTCTACCGCGTTCATGCGTTCAGGGTTCTGGTAGAGCAGGCGCATCGCGACCAACTGGCGTCCAATATCAGTCCACTGGCGCTGCGTGTACTCCCCACCTGCGCCGAACGCCGCCAACTCGTCGTGCCCGAACTTTCGTACTCTCTCCGAAGTTGATCCAGCAAGCACCGCCGACACATGTGCTATCCCGACGTTGAAACCGCTCCTTTCGCGGATACGGTACACGCAGGCGAGGAACTTCCGGACCGCTTCCGTGGCATCAAATGTTGGTGTCGGGTCCAGGCAATTGTCACAGCCGCCGCAGTTCTCGGCGTCGTAAACTTCTCCGAAGTACGCGATCAGGTCGCGCCGGCGACACCCTCGGAGTTGCGCATACGCCGCCATCCGCCGCAACTGCTCACGCGCCACCTCGCGGAGCTTTGGGTCTTCCTTCTCGTCGATGAACCTGCTCGTATTTCACGGCGTCGCCGGGACTGAAGAGCATGACGCACTCAGCCGGCAACCCGTCCCGTCCGGCCCGGCCTGTCTCCTGGTGATAGCCTTCGATGCTCTTGGGCATGTCGTAGTGAAACACGTACCGCACATTCGACTTGTTGATCCCCATCCCGAAGGCAATGGTTGCGCAAATCACCGGAACCTCATCTCGAGCGAACAACTCCTGGTGCTTCGTCCGTTCGCGCGGCCGTCATCCCGGCGTGGTATGCGCGCGCGCTGATCCCATCGTTGACGAGCCGCTCAGCCACGGTCTCCGTAGTCCTCCGCGAGTGGCAGTAGACGATCCCGCTCTCTCCCCTACGCTGTTTCACGAAGGCGAGCAACTGGTCGTAGGCGCCTTTCTTCGGCTTTACGTGATACCTCAGGCTACGCCGGTTAAAGGAGCCGATATGCACCGCTGGACTCTCAAGCCCCAAGTTGTTCGAGTATGTCCCCCCGTACGCGCTCGGTGGCCGTCGCCGTAAGCGCCATCACCGGTGTCTTCGGCAGCCGTCCACGCAGTTCCCGCAGCTGCCTGTACTCGGGCCTGAAGTCGTGCCCCCACTCACTGATGCAGTGCGCCTCGTCTATCGCGATCAGCCCGATCTCCAACCTCCGTAGGAACTCGAGGAACGAAGGCTGCATCACCCGCTCAGGAGCCACGTACAGTAATTGGTGCTCCCCGTTGAGCATCTCGCGCCCCCTTCGTTGCTGCTCCGAATACTCCAGTGACGAGTTGATGTAGGTTGCGGCAATTCCAGCCGCTCGCAGTGCGTCCACCTGGTCCTTCATCAACGCAATCAGCGGTGACACGACGACCGTGACGCCGCGGCGCATGATAGCCGGCAGCTGGTAGCACAGGGACTTCCCACCTCCCGTTGGCAGCACCGCGAAAACGTCTCTGTCCCGCCAGCGTATCCGCGACGATCTCTCCCTGCAGCGGGAGGAAGGACTCGTATCCAAAGTGTCGCTTCAGAGCTTCTGTCGGTGATTCCGTTGCCTGCATTGTTCCCTCCCCTGCAAGTAGTAACGCTCAGCAGCATATGCGCCGTGCCTAAAGCGAATTGCGATAGGCAAATGGCACTCTTCTCGGTGAGTGTGCTACGTTTGCGCCACTCATGGCTGACACACCTGCATTTGATCTCCTCATTCGCGGCGGCACGCTCATCGATGGCACCGGCACACCCGGCGTCATCGGCGATGTCGCCGTGCTAGACGCTCGTATTGCCGCCATGGGAGCCGTTGATGGTGCCGCCAGGCGAACCATCGACGCCACCGGCCGCAGCGTCGCCCCCGGATTCATCGATGTCCACGCGCACGACGACGCCGCGGTCCTCAGCACGTCCATGGACTTCAAGCTGATGCAGGGGGTAACGACGGACATCGTCGGCAATTGTGGCGCCGGCATCGCTCCAGCCTTCGGCGGCGGCAGACGGGGACTTCCCGGCGTCGAGATCGTCCTCGGACCGCTTCCGGAGGCTACCTGGACGACGTTCGGCGAGTACATGGACGCCGTTGACTCTGCGCCACTCGCGATCAACGTCGGCTGCTTCGTGCCCCACGGCATCGTTCGCGCCCGCCACGTAGGCATGGACCGTCGCCCGCCCGATGAGTCGGAACTCGCCGCAATGGCGGACGATGTTGAAGAGGGCATGGCGGCCGGCGCCCTCGGTATGTCCACGGGCCTCATATATATCCCCGGCACATTCGCTGAGACGGACGAAATCATTGCCCTGGCGCGCGTCATCGCGCGCCACGGCGGCGTCTACATGAGTCACATCCGGAACGAGGCAGAGCAGCTGCTGGAGGCGGTCGACGAAGCGATCACTATCGGGCGCGAAGCCGGCTGTCCGGTCGAAGTCTCTCATCACAAGGCGTCCGCTCGCAGCGTCTGGGGTAAGACCAGGGACTCGATTCGGTTGATTGAGAAAGCCCGCTCGAACGGGACCGACGTTACGTTCGATGTCTACCCGTATACGGCCGGGAGCACGATCCTGTCGGCAGCTCGGGGCGTGTCCCGCGACATCGAGCCGGACTCGATCATGGTGGCCTCGGTCAACGAACACCGTGAGTACGAGGGTAAGACGCTCGAGCAGATCGGTCAGATGCTGAGTGTCGATGACCCCCGTGAGGTGATATCTCGCGTACTCGCCGACGAGCCAGCCGCAGTCGCGATATTCTTCTCCATGCACGAAGATGACGTTCGCAGGGTCCTGGCTCATCCACTTTGTATGATCGGATCCGATGGCATTCCATCCCCGACCGGTAAGCCTCATCCTCGCCTTTATGGCACCTTTCCCCGAGTGTTGGGTACCTACGTCCGGGAAGAGGATCTCTTTAGCCTCGAAGAAGGCATCCGCAAGATGACTTCGCTTCCAGCACAGCGTATGAACTTGCCTGACCGCGGCGAACTCCGTGAAGGATTCGCGGCCGACATCGTGATCTTCGACCCGGATACGATCGCCGACCGCGCCACTTACGCGGACCCACGCCAATATCCTGCCGGGATCGACTACGTGATCGTGAACGGCGAAGTGGCGGCAGAGAACGGCAACCAGACCCCGACACGCAGCGGGAAGCTCCTGAGACGGGGCCGGGAAGCATAACGATGGCAGAGCAGGTCCTCCCGAACGTATACCGGATCAAGATACGCTTGGGCTACGTGAACGCCTATCTGATCAGCCACGATGAAGGCCTCACGCTCATCGATTCCGGTCTCACCGGCCAGTCTCGAACGATCCTGGAGGCCATTTCGCACACGGGAAGGACTCCGGCGGACCTCAAGGAGATCCTCATCACGCATCACCACTCGGACCACACCGGAAGCCTGGCGTCACTCGTCGAGACCACCGGCGCGAAGGCCTACGTGCATGCCCTCGACACGCCCATCACGCGCGGAGATGAGCCCGTCCCGGGCCCGAACCGGGCCAGCAGGCTGGGCAAGATCGTCGGGCCTGTCATCATGCGGCTGCAGCCGTCGAGAATGCCACCAGTCCCCATCGAGCGCGAGCTCGAAGATGGTGACTACCTGCCGATCGCCGGCGGGATCCGGGTCATACATACGCCCGGACACACAGCCGGCCATGTCAGTTACCTCTGGCCGCAGCAGGGAGGGATCCTCTTCGCCGGCGACGCGGCCGCCAACTTTCGGGGGCTCGGCCCGCCGGTCGGGATGGGGGGCATGTTCACCGAGGACGTCGAGCAGGCGAAACAGAGCTTCAGGAGGCTCGCCGCTCTTGAGTTCGACTCTGCGTGCTTCGGCCACGGCGGCGTGCTTACCGGTCAGGCGCACAGCGCCTTTCGGCAGGCGGTTGAGTCGATGGCTCGCTGAGCGTTCTGATAGACTACGCAGTCTGTAATTCAAAGGAGGTTGCCCATGATCCGCGTCTCAGTTCTCTACCCGAACACAGAAGGTAAGCGTTTCGATCACGCCTACTACGCCAACAAGCACATCACCATGATCGGTGACAAGGTTGGCGACGCCATGGTCCGATGCGAGATCGATAAGGGTCTCGCCGGGATGCCCCCCGGTCAGCCAGCGCCGTTCGTCGCAGCCGTCCACATGTTTTTCGACTCTGTGGAGTCGTTCCAGACCGCTTTCGGTGCACACGCCGGCGCGATCATGTCGGACGTTCCGAACTACACGGACATCCAGCCCACAATTCAGATCAGCGAGGTCGTTCAGTAGGCTCCCTGGGCGTACGCGTCCAAAGCCAGTACGCTGCGTCTGATCGGGATCCCTAGGGCGCCGGCGACCCCGGCATCCCCTGGATGACGGCCTCTCCCGGTTTCAATGTCACACTATAGGTGTGATCGAGGTCAATGTCGTCGAGCAGTTCCTGGATTGCGTCTTCGACTGCGTTCTCGAACGGGTCGAGCACGACACCCGGTACGTTCCCAACTTCGACGTCATCAAACTCCGCGACCGGGTGGCCGCCCGTCAGTTCGACGGTGCCCGTGGCCTTGAACTTCGCTCCGCCGATCGGTGTATCCAGCGTGCCGGTCACTGCACCCGAGCCCTCGTAGATGCACACCTGGATATCATCGATGTCGCCGCTCTCTTCTTGCAGGAAAGCATCGGCGCGTGAGGTGACCTCGCTCTCATTAAGTGTGATCGAAGCTGGCGTGCCCGCGTCTAGGGATGCGTCCATCTGGTCCCACTTGGTGTCGAATGCCGCGGCGTTGGCAGCATCCACGGTGATCGCCCCTCCTCCCCCGGGAGTACACGGCGAGGGACCCCCGGTCAAAGCAAGAACACCCGTAACCACAATCAAGCCAACCACGATCAGGACTATGGTGCAGAGGATGCCGGCGATTATCCCAATGGGCGACGAAAACATACCCGTTGCCCCCTCAATCTCGCTACTTCGGCTTGTTTTGTCGCCACTCTAGCCGCGACGGTCTCGCCCGTCAAGCTGTCACAACGCTGGCTAGAGGCCCTCGCGCGCCACCGAGTCGACTGCAAATTCCCAGTACGTCACAGCCTCCGCGAACGTGAATTTCTCGCGGTCGTAAACAACGGCAGGAGAGCCATCGGACTCCATGATCAGGTGCGCGCCAAGGCGCGGGAAGAACATGATGTGCCGCATCCCCATCGGCCCCTTCAGCATCTCAGGCTTGCTCTTCAGCAACTCAACGTAGGCATCCGACGCGCGGCGCACGACCGCCGGGTAGTTCCCGGCCCGCAATTCCGCCTGCGCATCCGTCAGCGTCTGCTTCAGGGCTTCATTCTGTATACGGTCGAGTTTAGCTGACATCCCGATTTTCCCTCGCTAGGTGGCGGCAACGCGTGGACTAGTATACCCTCACGGTTGCACCCGGTTATCAACAAATTCCTTCCCGCCGCTCGCCTTTCCGCAAGGAGTCGACAAGACCCGCCGCCATATCGTCTTGAACGACGGCCGGGGGTGCAGTGGACCTCCGTTATGATTTTCCTCCGCAAGCGCGGCTAAAGGACGTCAGCTCCCTGGAAAGCGGCTCACCAGTCGCCTCGTCGCTTCCGTCACGTCCTCCGCTCCAACCACTGCGGAGATCACCGCGGCCATGTCTGCGCCGGTATCGATCACGCTAGCGATGTTCGATTCGTTGATGCCACCGATTCCGCAGACGGCGACCGATACGGCTGCTTTGACCGCGTGCAACATCTCGAGCGTCGCCGGCCGCGTGTCGTGCTTGGAGCCCGTGGGGAACAGGCGTCCCACGGAAACGTAATCTGCCCCCGCAGCCTGCGCTGTTCGCGCCTCCTCGAGGTCGTTCGTCGATGCCCCTACCAGCATTGTCTTCGGCACGATTCTGCGAATCACCTCTGCGGCCAGATCCCGCTGCCCTACGTGCACGCCGTCCGCCTCGATCGCCAGCGCGATGTCAGCGTGATCATTCACCAAAAACAGCGCTCCGGAATCGCTGCATAGCGATTGGAGGGCCCGAGCGATTGGATATTGCGAACCCTTCTCGCGAATCTTGTCCCTGTACTGGAACAGTCTCGCCCCACTGGCGATCGCCTCACGCGCAACGACTAACAGGTCACGTTCACCCGCAACCTCCGGATCGAGGATTACGTAAAGACCTCGCAGTTTATCGGCTGACGGGTGCGACCGCGGGCTACTCACTATAGAATCGTAGCATGGAGGCTCGCGGGCTACGGTTCCTCCGGCGCTACTGGCTGGCGTTTGCGATCCCGCTTACCTTCGCGCTGATCTGGACGGTGCTCTGGAACATCCAGGAGACACGGATGATGATCATGACCGGCCTCGTCACTCAGGAATTGATGGTTGACGTGCCCGTCAGCCCGCTTAAGGTCTTGGGCAAGGAGCCCGAACGGCACGAAGTAATCGTTGACGTGCCTGAAGGCCGCGGCCACCTGCCCGTCGACGTCTATTACCCGGACGACGGGGAAGCGCATGGAACAGTAATCCTGGCCATCGGCGCCGCTTACAAGATACGCGACCACCCCGGGGTTGTACGCCTGAGCAAAGCGATCTCACGCGCGGGAATCACGGTGGTGGTCCCGGAGCTCTACTACCCGTACAAGGACCAGGAAACGCTGCCCGAGAACGTCCGCGCCCTCACTACCGCATTCGGGACAAACGTCGAGGAGATGGTAGCGACGATTCAGTGGATCCGCGAGCAGCCTTACGTCAACCCGGACAAGCTCGGAGTCGTCGGCTTCTCGGCCGGCGGCGGCATCGCGCTAATGGCAGCCGCCGACGCGCGAATACGCGCTGACCTGGACTTCGTGGTGACGCTTGGCACCTACTACGACATGGTGGACCTGGTGAGCGCTATTACCACGCACCAGGTGACCTACGACGGAGAAACTACGTCGTGGGAGCCACGTCTCAAGTCCGTCCGCGTGTTGTACCGGTCGATCATCTCGTTTCTGCCCGAGAACGAGGACCGCAGCCTACTCACCCGGATCTACCTTGACGACGATAACTCAGCCAGGGCTGAGGTGTCACACCTCAGCGACAAGGGACGTGAGCTGTACGACGCGTTCGAAAAGCGCGACACGAAGACGATCATCCGTCTTTGGACTGAGTTTTCGCCGCAGGACGTAGAGACCCTGCGGGAGATTTCACCCTCAACCTACGTCCACGGCCTTCACACCGATCTGTACATCATGGCAGGGCGCACCGACCGCTACATTCCGCACGTGGAGTCGCTGAAGCTGCGCGACGGGGCATCGGGCAATGGTTCAAACGTGCATTACCTCGAGTTCAGGGCTTTCAACCACGTTGAGCCCGGCGGTCTCAGCGATCCCGTGGGCCTGCTCGGCGATACCGCCAAGATCATGTTCTGCACCTGGCGGTTGCTAGAGCGGCTGCTGTAGGGCAGTGAACGTCCGTTACGCGCGGCGGCCCGGCGCGACGGGTGCCGGAGGTTCGGCGCCGAGAAGGCTCGGTGGCACTGGAGTCGGCTTGTTACGGGCGGGAACGACCTGGTCGTCGTCTTCGGCCGTCCAACCGCAAGTCTCGCAGAGATAGTACAGTCCCCACATATCGTTTGATAGCGATATCGGCTGGCTGCAATGAGGGCAGCGGTGCGGCGTTCGCTGCAACGGGCCTCACCTCCCGGGGGCGGATGGTCAGACTTGTGGCACCAATATGGCACACAGGCTGAGATTTTTCAAGAACAACTGCGTAACACGCGACAATTGACACCAACGCCCTCGTCTGCCTAACTTCACCAACGTGAGCGGTACCAAATTCATCCAGGCGCTCGGTCCGATCGCGGGTCTCGTCTTCATTGTCGGCTGGACCCTCGCCGTCGTGGCCTACTTCGCTGTCGGTAATGAGACCTGCACCGACACCAACCTGGGCATTGCTGGCAAAGTCACGACCTGCACCGACACCAAGGCAGTATCTATCATCGTGTTCATGATGGTGGGATTCGGCGCCACCCTGGGCGCCCTGTTTCTATGGGCGCTGCGTTTCGTGCTCGCCTCACTCGACTCGATAGCCGAAAACACGCGCCGCGGCTGACTCTGCGCGGCCCTAATTGTCCTCGCGGCTTCTCCGAGTGATCCAGGCGTAGAGACCGGAGATGAGCAGCCCCGGCAGCCCCAGCACCAGGGTGAAGCACCCCATGTACATGGCCGGGTGCATCTTATCTTCCTTCGGCGTTTCCCACCGACGTTGGGGCGGGCCAGCCATCGCCATTTGCTGGTGATAGGCGGCGCGACTCCCCGGGTGTGAGAGCACCTGATATGCGAGCTTGGCCCGTGACAGGTAGAGTCTCAGTTCCGAAGAGTCTGGCTGCGACTGCAACTGCTTGAGCAGCGCGGTGTAGGCGCGGTGTATCTTGTCCTGGCTGGCATCAGCTGTGATGCCGAGAACGTCGTAATGTGATTCCGTCTCGATCATCTGCGATATCCCTCGCAGATTGGACGCGAATCGTCCGACAGCCGTTACCTGCGCGCCGGCAGAGCCTCGTCCGGCTTAGTGCATCTCCTGGCCGCCGGTAATGTTGATCGCCTGGCCGGTCATGTAATCGGCCTCGTCCGAGGCGAGGAAGGTGATCACCTTCGCCACGTCCTCCGGATAGCCGACGCGGCCGAGGGCGATCGGCGGCAGTGGGCTCTTCAGAATGAACTCCTCGAACGTCTGGCCGGCGGCGTTGGCGAGAGGCTCGATACCACCGCGCAAGAGCGGGGTGTCGATCGTACCCGGACACACACAGTTCACCGTGATCTTGAAGGCTCCCAGCTCCTTCGCCAGCGCCTGCGTGAGCAGGATGACAGCACCCTTGGTCGCCGAGTAGGGTGCGAGGATCGGGTACCCCGTCTTCCCGGCCTGCGAAGAGGTGCTGATGATACGTCCGCCCCGCCCCTGAGCTATCATCTGCCTGGCCGCCGCGCGCATACACAGGAACACCCCGCGCAGGTTCACCGCGATCGTCCTGTCGAACCCTTCGTCGGTCATCTGCACGATCGGCATCGGCGGGTTGCCAATCCCGGCGTTGTTGACGCAAATGTCCAGGCCGCCAAACCGCTCGATCGCCTGCTTGAAGAAACCTTCAACGTCTTCTGTGATTGCCACGTCGCCAGAGTAGCTCTCAAACTCGCCGCCGGTGTCCGCCAGCTTCGCCTCCGTCTCCTTAAGTGAATCCGGGTTGATATCGACGAGCGCCAGTTTCGCGCCCTCTCGGGCGAAGCGCATGGCCACACCCTGGCCGATGCCGGACCCGGCGCCGGTGATGAGCGCCACACGGTCTTTCAAGAGCATTTATTTCTCCTTCTAAAGATCGTTGTTTCGTATGACGATCTCACCGTGCGGTGAATCGATCGCGACAGTGTGAAGTCCCGGGTTTGCGCCATCGAACAGGAGAGGTAGTGAATCATCACCCAACCAATCGGTCATCCGTTGTCGCTCCCCACCTACCTCCAACCACGCAATACACCCCGGACGGGCAGGGCTATCGGCCTCGGCATACCGGGCCTCATGACGGTCGCTATTTTCGCCCTCGTAGCGGATGAAGAACGGCAGCTTATCGAAGTCGTCGATGTCCGCGAAGATGTTGTGCCAGCGGCCGACGGTGCCGTCCGGTCCGTGCCATTCGCCGGGGATCAGGGGCCGCCCCAGCCGCGCCGCCTCGGCCTCGATATCGCTTACGGAAACTGCCCAACCGAGCAGACAATCGCCTCCAGCGAGCCGGGCTTGAAGTCCCCTGCCGAAAGGATTCGCGGCCGCGACCTTCTCGTCGCCGATCGCAAGCAACTCGATGTACTGTGGCGGTGGCAGCGGTACGACTCGATTCGCGGTACCCATCGGGTGAGTCCCGCCACCGATTGCGTTCAGACCGAGCCGATCCCGCAGGAGCGTAGCAGCCGCGTGCAGGTCATTGACGGCAATGATGACATGATCGATCTGCACTACGTCCGCTCCGCCTTCCGAATCACGAACTTCGTCGCCGTATGCGTGTCAGAGAACCGCACCACTTTCACATCCACCAGCCCCGTTTCGAGGCCCAATCGTAGCACGTCGTTTTCGTTGAAGTCCTTCCGGCCTTTGCGAAACACCACCCAGACGGCGCCGTCGGGCTTGATGACGGACCGCAGAGCCGCCATCCGCGCCATGTCGTCCGGCTCCTCCACGCCTAGGAACACGGCGTCGCTCGACGTAGAGACGTCCAGGCTGATATCGCCGGCGCGTTCGAGCAGCTCTGCCATGAAGTCGGCGTCTTCCACGGCAAGGATCGAAACGCGAGCGCCGGGCTTGATGTTGAGCTTGTCGATCAGGGCGCGGTGTGCGTAGGACTTGTCGGGCATTCAGCTGCGGTGGCCTAGCGGCCGCCGGTGACGCCGCCGGACTCTCGGCGAGGAGGCTCTCGAGGTGCATCTGCCACTCTAGCGCAGCGCGTCGTCTTCGCGGGCGTGTCCGCCATCTCTTCGAAGATCGCCTGGCCCCAGCGGATGTGCTCTTCCTCGTCGACGAGGATGAACTTAATCGTGCGCACGGTCGGCGAGTCGGAGATCTGGTCTGTGACGGCGGCATGGTGACGGTAGTAGACGGCCAGGTGCGGCTTCAGCACCCGGTACAGCCCGGTCAGCCGCAGCAGCTCGTCGTTCTCGTCCTGCATCTCGTGCACGAAGCGCGCGAACTCGTTCGTTCGGGGCCCGCCGCACATCGGCTACCCGCAGCGTCGGTGGGATCGACATGTCGATGTTCTCCTGTACACGCAGCTCCGGCAGCCGTCGTCCGATGGCGTCGGCGTGGAGGGCGTCCTCGTAGGCGTGCTCGGCGAGCGATGATCTTCAGCTTGGGCGCGGCCATCGTCGCCACCCAGCCAGCCTCGGCTTCCATGCGGCGATCTCGGCGTAGCGGTAGTGGATCAGCCGCCGCGCGTTCTCGTCGACCGAGAACGCGCCGCCGACCTCCCGGAGGTCAACTGCTAGTTCCATCACCAACGATCCTCAGGACTTGCAACTCGGCGTAGCCCGCGGATGCCCACTCTCAGCGTTCGGCGGTCGCTCGCCCACGCCTCGCGCGTCCTTCGCCTGCCTCCAGGTGTTCTCGGCGTCCGGCACTAGGCTCTGGATTGTGAGTGATGCAGTGCATCGGGCAGACCTGCGCGCAGATGTCGCAGTCGATGCAGCCCTCGGGTTCGATGCGGTGCTTACGGTTGGGCTGGTCGAAGTAGTCGATCGTGTCCGTCGGGCACTCGCGGCGGCACCACGCAGCAGTTGATGCAGCGTGTCCTGGTCGATTACGTAGGCCAACTGCGATACTCTGGGGTAGGTCGTTACCGCTGGGGCGTGGCGAGGGGTGCAGCCGGCGGTTGGCTTGCGCCAGTTCTGCTTCGTTGGCTGTGCCCACGTACTGCATGCGCCATCTGACGGACCATCGCGATGCCCGCTCGAACTCCTGCTGGGCGCGCGCCTGCGCGGTTCCTTGCGCCAGGGCTGCTCCTCCGAGAGTTTTTCGAGCCAGTAGTCGCCAATGCCGACGTGGGTGACCTCGTCAGCCATGTTGTAGTCGTGGCAGTGCGCGACCAGCGTCCTCGCCGATCTTCTCGGCCAGCTCGCGAATCTCTTCGAACGTGGTCAGCGCGAAGCCTTCGAGCGCGACGTTGATCCGCGCGATGCAGGATCGCCGGGTCCAGCTCCTCCGGCGGGATCTCGGCGACGTCCGTCCGGGGCCGAGGACGATGTCCGGGTACTCCCCGACCTCCGAGCCGAGGCTCTCCAGCAGCTTCATGTTGAGGTGCGTGTGGCGCGACTCGTCGAACGTCTGCCGGGCGAAGGCCAGCGTCATGTGCCACGGCACGTTGTACTCCTGCGCTCTCGACCGACGAAGCGGCCGAAGAAGTCGATGCCGCGGAACTCCGCGCTGAGGATCGCCATGATCAGCGGGGCCAGGAAGCGCCGGTCCTGCCGCGCCATCTCGCGCAGCACGAACCGGGTTGTAGTTCTGCACGCCGCCGATCTTCTCGGCCAGCACTTTACGCTCTTCCTCGGTGAGCTGCATGACGTCTGAGTAGGGCGGTTCGCGGACCGACGTACCGACCGGGAGGCGTTCTCGCAGTGCTCGGGTCATGGGTCACCTCGCCTTTCGACTGAGCAGAAGTCTAGGAGCGCCGCCCTGTCCGTCACAGTGACGCGCATCACATACCGAACGGTCAGTCATTGACGCGCCGTGCCGTTAGTGCGATATTTTACCCCAACACTGACGCGCACGTAAGCCCCTCCAACGTTGCTCGTAGCTGCAGTGCCTTCAGGCCTGCCCATAAAGAGAGGCCCCCTATGAAGTTCGGTCTGTTCTACGAGCACCAGCTCCCCAAGCCCCAGCGACGAGCGAGCAGTGGGACCCCGACGCCGAACACAAGATGCTGAAGAACGCCCTCGACCAGCTCGAGCTGGCGGACAGGCTCGGCTTCGACTACGTGTTCGAGGTCGAGCACCACTTCCTCGAGGAGTACTCGCACTCCTCCGCGCCGGAGATCTTCCTCGCCGCCGCCAGCCAGCGCACGAAGAACATGCGCCTGGGCCACGGCATCGTCCTCATGCCGCCGCGCTACAACCACCCCGCCCGCGTCGCCGAGCGCATCTCCACGCTGGACCTCGTCTCGGACGGCCGCGTCGAGTTCGGCACGGGCGAGTCGGCCTCCGAGATGGAGATGGGCGGCTTCGGCGTTCGACCGCGAAGAGAAGAAGCAGATGTGGGAAGAGGCCACGCGCGAAGTCGTCAAGATGATGACGCAGACGCCCTACGGCGGCGTCGAGGGCGCGTACTTCGGCATGCCGCAGCGCAACGTCATCCCCAAGCCGCTGCAGAAGCCGCACCCGCCGCTCTGGGTCGCCTCCTCGCGCCGCGAGACGACGATGGTCGCGCGCGCGCCTGGGCATGGGCTCGCTCGGCTTCGCGTTCGAGACGCCGGACGAGGCGAAGGAGCGCGTCGAGCAGTACTACGAGCTGGTCCGCGAGGAGTGCTACCCGATCGGCGCGGCGATCAACCCGGCGCTCGGCGTACTGTCCGTTCTCTCATGCTTCGACTCAGACGAAGAGGCGATCGAGAAGGGGCATGGAGGGCGCGCAGTTCTTCGCCTACTCCCTCGCCTACTACTACAACCCGTTCACAGGCGGCAACCACAAGCCCGGCCAGACGCAACATCTACAAGACGTTCATCGAGTCCCCGCCCGAGCAGCGCTGGGGTCCCTTCGGCGAGGCGTTTCCGCGGCTTCGGCGGCTTCGGCGGCAATGCTCGCCGGCGAAGGAGCCGAAGGACGAGGTCACGCGCGCCCTCTGGCGCGCCGCCCAGCGCGGCGGCTGCATCGGCACGCCGGACTTCATCAAGGACACGCTGCGCAAGTACGAGGACTGCGCACCTGGACCTGATGATCTTCGTCGCCCAGTGCGGCGCCCGCAAGCACGAGGACGTGATGGACTCGATCTACCGCACCGGCACGAAGGTGATCCCGGAGTTCAAGGAGCGCCACGACCAGCACCAGAAGTGGCGCGCCCAGCAGCTCGAAGGCGTCGAGTACCCGGTCAACTCCTCGATCTAGCCACCGACGCCCCTTCAACGCCGTAGGGGAGCCTATTATGGCTCCACGATGAACGTTTGGGCGTCACGCTGCCGCTGTCCTCCCTCAACGCTGACGTTCAATCAACGGGATTCTGTATCTGATTTCTGATTGTTTGTCCCGAGTTGTATCCCGGATTTTGATTGTGCGCCGGGATTTGAAGAAGACGCCTCTCTATCCGTGTCCGACGGCGGAGCCGCTTGTTCTTGCGGTTCTTTGATTGATGGACCAACAAGCGTTGGAGGGGGTGCGTTCAATCAGAGGGCGCCACCGGGAAGGCAGGATCGAGCTCACCAAAAGGTCATGCATTCAGGGTAGCAGGCGTGCGCGAGGACGCGGAGGGAAAGTTGTCAGTAGTGGTTCAGGATGCATCGCTTACTTGCGGCCGAACCGCTCCGGCCCGAACGCCGATACGTCCATATCGCTCCCGCCCTCCAGCACCATCTGCGTGACCAGCTTGCCTGTCACCGGCGCCAGCAGTATCCCATTGCGGAAATGTCCCGTCGCCACGTAGGCGTTCTCCCACCCCGGCACCCGCCCGATCACCGGCCAGCCGTCCTCGGAGCCCGGCCGCAGCCCCGCCCAGGCGCTCGCCACCTCCGTGCGTCGCAGCGAAGGCACCAGCTTCGTCGCCATCCCCCGCAGCCCGGCAAGCGCCCGCTTCGTCGTGTGCTTGCGGAAGCCCGCATCCTCCACCGTGGCACCGGCGAACAGGAAGCCGCCCGTCTTAGGCACCAGGTACCCGTTCTCCCCCCAGATCGCGTGGCGGACCGCCGTCGTCCTGTAGGCCAGCATCTGGCCCCGCATCGGCGGCGTCTTCAACGCGAACCCCAGCTTCGCCGCAAGCGCTCCCGTCCAGGGCCCGGCCGCCAGCACGACAGCATCCGTCTCCACTTTTCCGTCGCTTGTGAGCACACCATCGACCCGCCCTGATCGCCTGTGGAACCCTCCCACGGCCACACCCGTCCGCACCTCCACGCCCGCCTTCTGTGCCGCGCGGCCGATCGCCTGGGTGACCAGCCCCGGATCCACGTTCAGGTCATCCGACGTGTAAACGGCGCCGAGGACGCGTGACGAGAGCGTCGGCTCCAGCGCCAACAACACCTCGCCCTCCACCCACTCCGCGTTGATCCCCTGTTCTCGCTGCCACTTCGCGAATGACCTCAGTATTGGCACGCGCGCCGGGGATTCCGCCGTCACCAGGATCCCGGACGCCAGACAGCGCACATCGATCCCGGACTCCTTCTCGATCCGCGGAATCATCTCCCGATACATCTCGAGGCTGGCGACGCACAACTCGCGGAACGGCCCCGGCGCCGTCGCTCGGTCGGGCAGGATCAGCAGACCCGCCGCCGCCCCCGACGCCTCGCCGGCCAGCTCGCCCCGCTCCAGCAGGACGACGTCCGCTCCCGCCTTCCGCAAGTGATACGTGGCCGAACACCCGATCACCCCCCCGCCGATGACCGCGACTCTCATTCCGTTCCCCCTCCCACCGCTCGCACGATCTCAACGGCATCCCCGTCCCCCACGGTCACCTCACCCCACTCAACCCGCCGCACCACCTCACCGTTGACGGCCACCGCCACCTGCTTCGGGTTCACACCCAGAGCATCCAGCAGCCCCCTGATGTTCTCAGGCGGCTCCAGCTCGCGGGGCTTGCCGTTCAGCACGATTGAGATCACCGCCGCGCCCTCTTCGCCGCCGGCCAGGCGGCGTCGATCGATTCACGCAGCTCGCGCGCGGCCGCTGCCGGGTCGTCCGCTGCGAGAATCGCTGAGATCACCGCAACACCACTGGCCCCTGCCTGCATGACGTCACGCGCCCGTGTACCGCTGATCCCCCCGATGCCAAGAACCGGAACGCGCGACACCCGCACGATCTCTCTGATCAGGTTCAATCCGGCACCCGCGGCGCCCGGGTGTGTTGCCGTCTCGTAGATCGGCCCGGCGATTAAATAGCGCGGCGCCTCCCCCATCGCCATGTACGCCCCCTCCGCGGAGTGCACAGAGCGCCCCCAGATGAACGTCCACGGGCCGCGCGGCGGTTCCGCATCCTCCGGCAAGTGAACTCCGTCCGCTCCCGCTTCCAGCGCCACATCCAACGGCCCGTTCACTAAGAGCAGCGCCCGACCCACAGTAACCTCTCTCAACCGGCAGGCCAGCGGCAGCAGTTCGGCCGGCGGCATATCCTTCTCGCGCAACTGGACCGCGTCCACTCCGCCGTCGACGGCTTTCTCAACCGCCCGCACGAGAGCATCCTCTCCGCCTGCAAGATGCCGGTCGGTTACGAGCATCAAGCAGGGAACGGGGATGGGGGGTGGGGATTCCTGCGACATACGAGGCGTTGTTGCAGTGGCGAAGCGCGAGTCTAAGCTCTCGCCACGCCCTCGAGTGGGCTCGAAGCCTGCGCCAGCTCCTTCCGTTCGATCCTCCCGGCAACGTAAGCCTGCCGGCCCGCCTCCACGCCCAGCTTGAACGCATGCGCCATCCCTACCGGGTCCTTCGCCTGCGCGATCGCCGTGTTCACCAGAACGGCGTCCGCGCCCACCTCCATCGCGAGCGAGGCGTCCGAGGGTGCACCCAGGCCCGCATCTACCACGACCGGCACGCTCGCGTTCTCGATGATGATTTGTATCTCCTCAAGCGTGAATATCCCGCGGCCCGACCCTATCGGCGATCCCAGCGGCATCACGGTCGCGCATCCCGCCTCTTCCAGGCGCTTCGCCAGCACCGGATCGGCGTGGATGTACGGAAGTACGATGAACCCCTCGCCGACCAGCGTCTCCGCCGCCTCCAGGGTGGCGATCGGGTCCGGCAGCAGGTAGGTCGGGTCGGGGATCACCTCCAGCTTTACCCAGGTTCGAGCCCGTTAGCTCGCGCGCCAGCCGAGCCGTGAACAGCGCCTCGTCCGCAGTCTTGCACCCGGCCGTGTTTGGCAGGATGGTGTAGCGCTCCCAGTCCAGGTGGTCCATCAGGTTCTCTTTGTCGGGCTCGTCCAGCGGCAGGCGCCGGATGGCGACAGTCACGATTTCGGCCCCCGAGGCGTCGATCGAGTCGCGCATCTCTTCCATCGTCCGGTGCCTGCCTGTACCGACGATGAGCCGCGAGCGGAACTCTTTGCCGGCGATGACCAGCGGATCGTTCGTGTTCCCATAGTCAGTTGTCATCGCGCTCCTCATTCTACGCCCTTAACGACCGGCCCCGGCGCCGGTGACGCGGCGATCGGCTCGCGCAGCAGCCAGTACCCGCCCAGCGCATAGGCCCCAAAGCTGAAGACGAGCCCCGGTATCGTGCCGCCGATGTGCGTCATCCACGTCGGCACCCACGAGACGAAGTCCAGGTGCTCCAGGAGCCACGGCGGCTGCGCGGCGCAGGCGTACAGGAAGAAGCTCGCCACCCAGACGGCGATCGCGAGCACACCGAACCCCGCCGTGTACCAGTACGGCCCCGACGACCCGTAGAGCTGCGACACGTCGTAGCGCCGCCTGCGCAGCACGAAGTAGTCCGCCAGCAGGATCCCGAACACCGGCACGAATATGCCGCCGATCAGGAACAGGAAATTCTCGTACTGGACGAGGTCGATACCGATCGCGACACTAATGGCCACGACCCCCACGATCAGCGCCAGCATCCGCTGCTTCAGCCACGGGACGAGGTTCTGAATCGACACGGAGGTCGAGTAGATGTTGGCGAACGCCTCGTCGGTCTCCCCGAACAGCAGCACGATCAGCGCCAGCCAGCCCAGCGTCAGCGGCAGCAGCATCCCGACGAGCGCGCCGATGAAGCCGCCCGGGTCGGTCCGCAGCGCCTGCACGTAGAGCATCGCCGAGCGTGAAGAACCAGATGTTCGCGATCGCGTAGCCGATGTACGTCCCCGTCGCCGCCGGGATCGCGCGCTTCGCGAAGCGGCTGTAGTCGCAGACCAGCGGCAGCCAGGACACCGGCAGCGCGACGACGATGTCGACGCCCTGCCAGAAGTTCGGGAAGCCGCCCTCGCCGTCGCGGCGCCAGATCTCGCCGACGTCGTAGGCGTCGAACAGGTGGAACGTGAGCCAGGCTGATGCCGCGATCACGATCCAGACGCCGAAACGTCTGCAGCAACTGCCGCACGACGATGATCGGCCCGCCCATCGCCATCAGCGTGCCGAGGACGCCGAAGAAGATCAGCCAGAAGTAGTAGCCGGAGAAGCCGAAGTACTCGTCGCTCAGCGCCTCCGCCGCCTGCGCCATGATGATGATCTCGAGCGCGGCCCACCCGACCAGCTGCACGATATTGAGGCCCGACGGCAGAATACGACCCGCGTATGCCCATCGACGGCCGCAGCGCCACCATCGTCGGCACGCCCGGTGTCGCTCCCCACGATGCCGGCCAGCGAAAGCAGCAGCGTTCCCAGCGCGGTCCCGACGACGATCGCCAGAAGCGCCTGCTGCGTGCCCAGGCCCGGAACCAGCAGGCTCCCCGCTACCATCACCAGCAGGCTGACAGCCAGGTCGCCCCAGAGGATCGCGAAGTCGAACCGGCCCAGCGTTCGCTTCTCCGCGGGCACCGGTTCGATCCCCCAGTCTTCCGGCATGTGGACCGAAAGTTTTTCCGCTACTCCCGCCATAGCTCCTCGCTCGGCAACAAAAAACGCCGCTTGGGCTTGCCAGCGGCGTCGTAGCGCATCGTTTGCTCCCTGCGCTGGCATTACCCAGATCAGGTCCGGCGGTCGGCGACGGTTCCTGTCACCCTCTCAGCCCGGGGCCCCGAGCTCCCGCTTTTTCTGTCCGCGCTCAGGCTATCACGGGTATGATCAATCGTCAACGCGGATTTGTCCGCAACCGCTCCAGCACTTGGTTGAACTTCCCCGCGTAGTACAGCTCGCCCAGAGCCGCAACGTCATACAGCGGCGCCGGGTCAGGAAGACTGCCCATCGAGGCGCGCAGAGCCCCGAAATACGCTTCACGGGCTTCCTCGTAGATGGCCGGGAGCGGCGGACGCATCTCATCGCGCCCCGGCAATTCCGGGAACTGCGCGTGCGGCTCGTTCTGGTACCAGTAAGCCACGGATGCGTACTCGTTAGCGAAGTTGTTGGCGTGCCCGTGCTCCACCGTCCAGCGGATGGACTTCGTGAAGCGGATCGGGTCGTGCACGAACCAACGGTAGGCGCCGACGAGGCCGGCGTGAGTGTGGTCGCCGGTCTCGATCAGGTGGAACCCGTGGTACGGCCCCGAGTATTCGCTGGTCGGGCACGCCCCGGCCCCAAAAATCTCCTCCGTGCCTGTTCCATGGATGGACGGAGGCCACTCCTCGCCGTCGATGAACACCATGTCATCACCCTCCCCGTACCATCCGCCGGCAACGTTGTTCACCTGCAGCAGCAGACCCGTCATCTGACCTCGGCCGCTCGCTTCGAGGGCCACGTAGTTCTCAGCACCGTCGAGGTTCACGCCGTCGTGCAATTGCCGGTTCGGCACGGGCCCAACGGCCACAGTTGGCTTCTCCTGGCGCCACTGAGCGTGAAAACGCAGCGTGTCTTCCGGCAGTGGCTCATCGTAGACCTCGTAGTCGATGTGGTACCAGAGGGCGGGCAGTCCGCCCCCCAGCGGCCTGTCCCCGCGGTGTTCGAGCGTGATCCGTGCGCTCGTCTGGAACGGCATCGGAAAGTAGGTATGCATGCCGTGCGACGATCCGAAGCCCGGATTGACTGCCATCATCGCGCTCCGAACGTGGCGAATGCGGGCGTGAGCGACCCCGAAGAAGTCTCCGAGAGGCACCTCGACGGAAGGTCCAGTCTCGCTGTCCCAGTAGCAGCGGAGAATGGCGTCGCGATAGTCGGTCAGTTCAGGGAAGGCCAGCGCGCAGTAGAAGTGCGTGACGCACCCCGGGCCCTCCTCCTCGAATAGCGTCGCGGTCTGGTGAGGCAGAACCGTGATGAAGTCACGATTTCCGCCCGTGCGGTCCCACGATGATGCTCGCCGGCTGCGGGCACCCGTATACCGAAACAGGGAAGCATACGGCTGGTCGCTCGCCGGGTGCGTCATGTGGCGAGCGTAGCGCACCGTGCTCCGGCGCTCAAACTGATGCCGGTTCCAGGTCGATGGCCATGGGAAGCGCCGTCCGCCCCCACTCGGTCAAATCACCAGAGTACGTCTCCGAATACTTCTCCAGGAGCAGACGGCGTGCCTTTCCATCTTCTTCAGAAAGCGCCTCAACCGGGCGCCCATGTCCGCGAAACGCGGTCGGCCCGATCCGCACCGTCACAGCTGGCTCGGCGAGGATATTCCGGACCCAGTCGGATCGCTCGCGGCCCCCTGCGAGCATGTACAATGTCGTTCCTTCCGTCCCGAACCAGATCTCGATCTCATGGGGGCGGCCCGTCCGGCGGCCGCGCGTCGTCACGTAGCAGAACTGCTCGTCCGCCAGCTCCTGTAGTTCGCGCGTCTTACACCTCGTAGGTCGTGATCTCGATCCGGTGCCCGTCCGGGTCGGTGATGTATACGGAATGCGCCATCCCGTGGTCGGCGGACTCGAACTCCACGCCGAGCTCGCAGAAGCGCTCCTGTGCGAGCTCGAAGTTCGTACGGTTCACCCGCCAGGCAAAGTGTCGCATCACGAGACCGTCGCGCCCTGGAGCGGGATTTCCTTCCCCTTCCACCGGAAACAGCGCAACGCATGCATCCCCGCGCACATCACCGAGGGGACGTCTCCCCACTCCTCCTCGAAGCGCCTCTCCAACCCCAGCACGCGCTCGTACCACTCACGCGACGCCGCCAGGTCCCTCACCGCGAGCGCGACGTGATCGAAGCCCTCGATTGTGAATTCGCTCACCTCCGCCCCTCCTCAGAGACTCGTGGCGCTAGCGCACGAAGTCGCGGACCTGCGCGTATACGGCGGCGCTGTCCTTCACACCGGAGTGGCTGAGGCAGCCGGCATTCGTGTTGGTCGCGCCACTCAGAATCGTGCTGGTGTCGGGGTTGATCAGCTCGTCGCAGTTTGACCACCAGGTTCCGTAGTTGACGGCGCCCGGCGTCTCGTCACCCGAATTGAGCTGGTTGAGGAAGCCCGAGCCGGGCATCATCTGGTTACACGGCGAGAAGAAGAAGCAGCCGTACGCCCACGTGGTGCCGTGGTTGGGCCCCGCCAGCGATACCCAGTCGTCGACATTCGCCGTACCTCCCAGGTTCTTCAGATAGTAGCGGCTCGAGAGGCCTCCCATGGAGTGAGAAATGATGTCGACCTTCGCCACTCCCGTCGCCGCCTTGATCTCATTGACACGCTGCGCGACCGCCTGCGCCACCGTGGCATTCGATTGCGTGCTGCTGAACGTGTAGGCGAAGAGCCTGTTGGATTCCCACCCGTCCGCCTGGAATCGGGAGATCATCGTGTTCCATGTGGCGGCATTGCTCGTGTACCCATGCACGAACAGGATGGGGTCCACGTGGTTGGCCTTCGTGTCATCGGTTGGCTGCGCGAAGAATGCTACCGTCAGTGCCAAGGCTGAGACAACACCGTAAACGAGCCGCTTCATGGCGCACCTCTTTCGTTTATCGGGCCGCGGGATGAACGGAATATATCGTGAAGCGTGAACCTCGTCAACCGTGCTCAGGCGCCGCCCGGGTCAAGCATCCAGAAGTGGTTCACAGGCCCGTGGCCATGCCCCACCGGATACGCGTTCAGCAGCGCCCCTTCCAGGTACTCCCGCGCCCTCCCAACCGCCTCCGCAACCGGCTCGCCCAGCGCCAGGTAAGAAGCGATGGCCGAAGCGAATGTGCACCCAGTGCCGTGAGTGCTTGACGTGTGGATACGCGGCCCACTGAATTCGTATATCTCGCGGCCGTCAAACAAAGTGTCGACCACGGTCTCGCCCTCTCGGTGGCCACCCTTAACGACAACGTTGCGCGGCCCCATATCCCGGATTTCACGCGCCGCCTCCTGAATCTGCAGGTAGGTGCGCAATT
Source organism: uncultured Chloroflexia bacterium (assembly GCA_963717065.1). GTDB lineage: Bacteria > Chloroflexota > Dehalococcoidia > SM23-28-2 > RBG-16-64-32 > CAVQVC01. The sequence continues at coordinate 1,819,102 of CAVQVC010000001.1, forward strand.
CGTACCCGACCAGGGCCTCCGCTTCTGGAATGTTCGGCGTCACAACATCCGCCAACGGCAACAACCTCTCGCGAAGCGCATCCACCGCGTCCTCCCGCAAGAGACGCGCACCACTCTTTGCCACCATCACAGGGTCAACCACGACGTTGGGCAGCCCGTAATGCCGCAACTTTTCCGCCACGGTGTCGATAATTGCCGCGCTCGAGAGCATCCCTGTCTTGACAGCGTCGGGCCGGATGTCCTGCACGACAACGTCGATTTGAGCACGAATGAAATCGGGCGGCGCCTCATGCACAGCCGTCACCTCGCGCGTGTTCTGCGCCGTCAGCGCCGTAATCACCGACGTGCCGTACACGCCAAGCGCCGCAAAGGTCTTCAGATCAGCCTGGACGCCGGCGCCCGCGCTCGAGTCCGAGCCGGCAATACTGAGGACCGTGTGCATAGCGACCTCACAGTAGGATCCAGGATCAGCGAGGTCAACCTATCGCCGACAGTGATCAACGCTGGCCCGTTCAGTCCACCGTAAAGCCGGTGTGCATCCCCTCCTGGTAATGCGACTCGATCTCCCCGTCTACGTCCTCCACAATGTTGCAGAAGAGCACGTACGACCCAGCTTCAAGGCTCGTTGATAGCTCCGCGGTCGCTCCGCTCTCAATGTCTTCTATTTCATCGACCTCAGTGATGCCTTCGCCCTCCTCGTCCACGGAACCGTCCTCGGCCGTTGGCAACGCGTCGGGCGCGAGGCCTGTCTCGACGATTACGAACTCGTGCGTCTCTTCGCCAATGTTCTCCACCGAGAAGTCGACATCGCCGGCCGGCGCTGAATCCGGGTCAGCCGTGATCACGAATTCGTTGAGCTTCACATCCACCGTTGTGGCGCCACCGTCATCATCATCGTCGCCACAGGCCACGAACCCTGAGGCCGCCACCAATAGCACTGCGGGCGTGAACAACAAGTGTGTTCGCGGCATTACCCTGCCTCCTTCCGAGCCGGGCGCACGCGCTGCATCTTCGGGCGCGGCAACCCGGGACTTAGAAATGCATTATTTATCGCATCTATATATCACTTCCGCGGCTGTTTTGCCAGCTTCACGCGAACCCAGCGCGTTCCGGTGTATATAATTGGTCGCTGGAGGAGCCCTGGATATGTGCACCCTCCCTCAGATGAGCAGATGACTGACAACACTGTGACGTCGCCCGTGGAACAGGCCGCGGCAATCATTGCCGCCTCCGAGCACGTCGTCGCCCTTGTTGGTGCGGGCCTTTCAGCCGAGAGCGGCATCCCTACGTTCCGGGGCCCGGAAGGCCTCTGGACCAAGCACGGTGAGCCCGACCTGCGCGACTACGATCGCTTCCGCCAAGACCCGGCGAAGTGGTGGGAGATGCGGATCAGCCGCCAGGGCCAGTTCTCCGAGATGATTGAGGCGCTGGACAGCGCGGTGCCCAACGAAGGCCACTTCGCGCTCAAGGACATGGAGGACGCCGGCTTCCTTCAGCACATCATCACTCAGAACATCGATAACCTACATCAGATCGCGGGAAGCCGCGCTATCACCGAGATTCACGGTAACCGCACAAGGCTCCGCTGCATCGAGTGCAGCTCCCGCTGGCCGCTCGAAGAGTTCCCCATGGACGAAGTTCCTCCCCATTGCCCCGAGTGCGGGGGCCTCGTGAAGGGCGACACAGTCATGTTCGGCGAACCCATCCCTCGCGACGCCCTCGATGAATGTGTTGAGCAAACATGGCTCTGCGATTGCATGCTCCTCATTGGCACTAGCGCCGTCGTATACCCGGCCGCAGGCTTCCCCATGGACGTGAAAGGCAAGGGCGGTACGCTTATCGAGGTCAACCCTAACGAGACGCCGCTCACCCGATACGCCGACGTCATACTGCGAGCGCCCGCGGGCGAAGCGTTGCCGCGCATCGTGGAACGCCTTCGGCGCGCTGACTAGACTGGAAAGAAGGACTCACTTGGCCGAGGTTACACTCTCACCACCCACTCCGAACGACGCAGCGGAACTGGGGCGCATCTGCTTTGAGGCGTTCCAGGACATCTCGGACAAGCACGGCTTCGAGAACGACTTTCCAAGCCCGCAGTTCGCCGAGATGATCGTCAGCGGCAGCATCGCCAGCGAGGACACCTACTCAGTCTGCGCGCGCCTCGACGGACAGCTCGCGGGGTCCAACTTCCTGATGTACCACGATGAAGTCGGCGGAGTGGGCCCGGTTAGCGTCGATCCTCCCAAGCAGGGACACGGGATCGGACGTCGGATGATGATGGATCTCCTCAGGTACGCCGAAGAGGATGGCATCGAGAAGGTCCGGCTCGTCCAGGACGCGTTCAACGTCACATCCATGTCCCTGTACTCATCGGTTGGCTTCGACACGAAGGCGCCGCTCGGTCTCCTCGAGCTGAAGCCCGCGGATACGCCCAACGAGGGCATCCGCCCTCTCACCGACGCGGACATGGACACCGCCGAAGAGCTATGCCGAAACATCTATAAGGTCAGCCGGCGCAACGACATCCCCGGCGCCACCCGCTTCGGCGGCACCTCGCTCGTCATCGAGCGCGGAGGGCGCATGCGCGGGTATATTGCACCGTCAATCATCGGTCACGCAGTCGCCGAGACCGACGACGACATGCTGGCGCTCATGGCGGAGGCGGCGCGCTACGTGGCGGGCGGTCCCTTCCCGCTGAGGATGCTCTGCCCGCTCAACGAGGGCAACCTCTTCCGTCGCGCGCTCGCCGCAGGACACCGTCTCAAGAAAATGATGAACCTGATGGCCTCCGGCCCATACGAAGAACCAGAAGGCGCCTGGCTGCCATCGGTGGGATATTGATGACCGCCCTCGTTGGCGTGCGTGTCCTCGACCTCACCATCTGGCAGCAGGGCCCGATGACCACGGCCCTGCTCGCCGACTGGGGCGCCGACGTCATCAAGATCGAGGGCCCGGACTCTCCTGACCCCGGCCGTTCACTCGTCCGATACGAAACTACGCCCGGCGGCCCCAACGCCTACTTCGAAACGCACAACCGCAACAAGCGCGGCATCGTCCTCGACCTCAAATCCCAGGCAGGCCGAGACGTCTTCTATCGGCTCGCGAAGGACGCAGACGTCGTCGTCCAGAATTTCCGTCCCGGCGTCGGCGAACGACTTGGCCTGGGTTACGACAAATTGCGAGACCTCAACCCACGCCTCGTCTACTGCCAGGCCTCCGGTTTCGGCCTGAAAGGCCCTGACGCTCAGCGGCCAGCCCTCGATCCACTCGCCCAAGCGCGCGGTGGCCTGATGAGCGTCACCGGCGAGCCCGACGCACCGCCTACGCGCACCTTCGGCGGCATGGCGGACCAGACCAGCGCCTTCCTCCTCGGCTTCGGGATCATGATGGCGCTCTACCACCGCGAGCGCACCGGCGAGGGCCAGATGGTGGACGGCTCGCTTCTGCAGGGCATCCTCGCGCTCCAGGCGTTCAACCTCACCAGCTACCTGATGTCGGGCACCTACGCCGGCTCCCCTATCCCACGCGTCTCCCGCAAGCTCACGAGCCCGATCTGGAACCACTACCGCTGCGCCGACGGCAAGTGGGTGATGCTAAGCATGGCCCAGATCGGCCGCTATTGGCCGATATTCCGCGAAACGATGAAAGAGGCCACCGGCGAGACCTACGGCCCCGAAGAGATGAGCGTCGCCTGGCTCCGAACGAACGCCGCCGACCTCCTGGCGCTGATCCCGAGGCTCGACGAGGCCTTCGCCACGAAGCCCGCCGCGGACTGGGTCAGCCTCTTCCGACAGCACGACTTGCTGATCGAGGTCGTGCAGGAATATGGCGAGATCGGCGCGGACCCGCAGGTCATCGAAAACGCCATGCTGCAAACGTTAGAGCACCCGGCCCACGGCGCGCTGCAGGTAGTCGCCGCCGGAGTAAACCTCAGCGAGACACCCTCCACGATCCGCACTCCCGCACCGGAGTTCGGGCAGCACACCGAGGAAGTGCTGCTGGAAGCCGGCTACGTGTGGGAGCAGATTGAGGCTCTGCGGGATGCCGGGGTGATTGGGGTCCTTACGGCGCCGACCCGGTCTTAGGTGGTGCTGCCGCGTTCCGGCAGCCTATCCTCAATCGAAGCCATCACCGAGATCAGAAGCGCAAATCCGAAGATGAATACGCCCAGCGGCACGTGTATCGCCACCGGCAGCGAATCGTCGCGGCCAAGGTAACCAAGGCCCGTCTGGACACTCACCAGCACCAGCAGCACCAGCACCCAGAGCCAGAGCCCGAACCGGCTCCAGTCCCGCACCAGGAACCCGAGCACGAGCTGCACAACGATCACGAGCACCATGAGGTTGGCGACCATCTCATGCACGTCCTTGGCGTCGATCTCCTCGCCGGAGATGAACATACCGGCGAGCATCGCCTGAAGCAGGACGAGGAACGTGACGAGGTGAGAGGTGCCTTTAAAGGCCGAGATCAGGCCGCGGCTTGGTTGCACAGGTTACTTGCGGCTGGCGACCATCTGTTCGCGCAGCTTGCGGAGCGTGCGGAACAGGATCACCCGCACATTCGCCTCGCTCAGTTCCATGATCTGAGCGATTTGCGGGTTAGAAAGCTCAGCGTCGAATTTCAACGAGACGATGTCCTGTTCTCGCTGCGGGAACCCGCGAAGGATGTCCGAGACCGTGGCGAGCTCCTCACGCATCAGGATCTCGCTCTCGACCGACGCGCGGCTCGGCGCGATTGCCTTCATTACGTCCGGGTCGACGATCGTCTCGCGGCCGTGCTTGCGGCCGTGGCTGATGATGACGTTTCGGGCGATCGTAAATAGCCAGGTCGAGAACGCTTCCTCGTTCCGAAGCGAACTGGCCTTCAGGTAGGCTCGCTCGAAAACGTCGGCCGCCAGGTCCTCCGTCGTGTGCACGTTGCGCACTCGCCCATAGATATAAGCGAACACACGTGGGAAGTACTGGTGATAACGGTCGGCGAAAGGATCGCCTGCCGGCGTGGCGGTGGGTGCGTCTATTACTCGCTGTGAAGAGATCATGCGGGGTGCGCTCCTCGTTGCGAAACTACCGGAAAATCGCGGGTGGGGCTACTGGACACGATGCGGTGTCACGTGCATAATGACACCTGAATTTCATATCGGTATAGCGTAAAGTAGTTTCGGTGTTCGTGCATTGCGTTTACTATTTCACTGCTTTACTTTACCAATATGGAATCACAGTTCCGCTATTGCGTGGATTTGATGGTAGGGGGGGCCTCAAAAGGTGTCAACCCTCTTGGTGACAATAAATAGGGAAATATTGGGTCTCAAAATCGGCGCGGCTGCCTGGGGGTGTATCTAGATGGCCAAAAAATGGAACTTTCTCAGCAACTACGGCCTCGTCTTGACTCACCTCTTCCAGAACTCCCGCGCCACCCTTCGTGAGATCGCCCGCGGCACTGACCTCACAGAACGCGCCGTCTACCAAATCGTGCGCGACCTCGAAGAAGGCGGCTTCATCGACAAGAAACGAGTCGGTCGCCGCAACATATATACCGTGAACGAAAGCGCGCTCTTCAGCTTCCCGGTCTACCAGGGCCTGACCGTGGCCCAGATGGCCACGGCTCTGCGCAGGATTATGGAAGAGCGCCGCGCCGCTGTATAATAAACGCCCCACAGCCCGATAAATACCTCGCACCAAGGAGGTCGCCATGGCAGACGCTCCGACCGCCCGCAGCGAAGCCATCCAGGGGGAACCCGCTCCTATGCGGGAGCGAGTCCTCGTCCAGGTCAAGCCCCACCGTTGGGCCCTCAGCTGGTGGGCCCGCTCTTACCGCCGTCTGGGCAAGCGCTGGCTCGTTACCAACCACATCCGTGACTTCTGCGTCCCTTTCAGCCTGGAAGGCGCAGCGAATCTCGAGGGGCTGAACGGGCCGATGCTCATCATCGCCAACCACACCAGCCACTTCGATACCGCTATCGTCCTCCACGCCCTCCCGGGTCGAATCTACGATCGCACCGCCGTCGTAGCCGCCGCCGACCGCATGTACAGGTCGCGCTGGAAGGGCATGTGGAACTCGCTTCGCTACAACTCTTACCCGATCACACGCGGCGGAGGGCGCCAGGCCCTCGCCTACTCCCAGTGGCTCCTCCACCACGGCTGGTCGCTCTTGATCTTCCCCGAGGGAAAGCGCTCCCGTACCGGCGAGCTAATGCCCCACCACGGCGGTCCCGCAATACTTGCCATCAGCCAGGACGTCCCCGTCCTTCCCATGTACATCGAAGGCGCCCGCGACATCCTCCCGCCGGGCACCCAGCGCTCCAGACCGGCACCCGTCCACCTCCGCATCGGGCCCCTCCTGCACGTTCCTCGGGGCACGAACATCGCCGACGCCAAACGCATGATGGAAGACGCCATCCGCGACCTTGCTAACGGCCAACAGGCCAAAGCAGCCTAGCCGCGGGAACCTATTACCTGCTGCCATTGAATAGCGGCATGCGCTGGTCAGGGCGTCGCACTGCCAGTGTGAGACCACTTCTGTTTGGAACGAGGGTCCGATCGAGCGCACCCAGCGACCAGTCAAACCACTACCGCTCGAACACCACCTTCAGCATCCCATCTTCCAGCGACCATGAAGCCCGGTCGTAGTTCCGTGCCCCCTCCGGCAACGCAATCACGCACCGCCGTCCGTCCAGGTGCACCGCCACTCCCGAGTCGGTCTCCTCGAGGTCCAGCTCTTCTTTCACCGCCAGCGGAAGAGGCACGATCATCACGTACTCTCCCCCGTTCCGCGTGAACTTCTTCTCGCCGGCGCTGTGCAGAATGGAAAGTGGCTCCGTTTCCCCATAGACCGCCTCCGCCACGCCGGCGAGGGTCCCATCACCCGGGACGTGATGTGGATGCAACGGCATCTCAAGCACCGGGATAGGACTCACCGCACCTCTTAGCTCATTGACCGCAGTCCTCTGTCCAACGATCAGTGGCTCGAAGAACGGGTCCGTCACCTCTTCCGGCAACACCTGGTTAACCACCACCGCATCCACGGGGCAGGAAAAGAGGCCCAGCGCCGTCACGGCGTGCCGGGCAGTCGCCGCGGCCCCCATGCTCGGCGCCAGAACCAAACGCACCGTCGTCACTGTCGTGTCCTCGATCCGGGCTCGAAGCGCGGCCAGGCGCCCAAGCAGGCCTCTTCCACGCTCCAGCACGTCTTCCCCGGCTGAAGCATAGTCCCCGGCGAACACACGGAGGAACGGCTCAAACACGTTAGCCTGCCGCGGGGCAAACAGCCGCTCCAGCCAGCGAGCCGAAGAGTCCAGCGCCGGGGGCAGGTCCAGGAACTGAGCCAGCGGCGCCGCGTCGAGGATGACCGCATCGTAGTCGCCCGAATCTATGTATGACTCGAGCTCAAGCAAACGGCCGACGTGGTTCATCCCGGGCAGGGCCGCCAGGTCATCGGCGAGCTCAACGTCCATCCCGCGCCAGTCCAGCAGCATCTCCAGCCAGTCCCGGAACTCGTCCGGCGCGCTCGATCGCTGCCCTTCGATCATCCACAGACCATCGCTAACCCTGGCAGCTTCCGCCCCCGCGACCGTATCAAGTGCCTGCCCTGCTCCCGGGTTCAGGCCATAGATCAGCGTCTGTGCCCTGCCCCGCGCGGCGGCCACGGCTGTGGCCGCCGCCAGCGTCGTTACCCCGCTACCGCCGGTCCCAGAAAAGATGATGATTCGCATGTTGAAGCGGCTTGATGATAGCACGGAATACGTTGACTCCCTCCCCGCGCTCGCCTATCATCAGACCCGCCATGCCAGTCGATAGCGAAACAGTCCCCGTCGGCCAGTCGGCACCCGATTTCGAGCTGAAGTCGATCGACGGCCAGACGGTCCACCTCTCCGAACTCCGGGGGAAGCCCGTGGTCCTGGTCTTCCTGCGGGGTTTCATGTGACCGTTCTGCCGCAAGCATCTCTCGCAGTTGCGAGACAGGATCGGGGAATTCGAGCAGCGAGGCGTCCAGCTGTTGGCGATCGCTCCCGACTCGCTGGATAACGCCCGTGGCTACTTCCAGAAGAACGAGATACCGTTCCCCGCCTTAGCGGACCCCGACCGTTCCGTGTTCGGCCAGTACGACGTCAAGAGTGCCATTGTGTCACTGGGCCAACGGCCCGGTCTCTTCATCATCGATGGAGAGGGGATGGTCCGCTACTCTTACCTCGGTTGGCAGCAGTGGGAGATTCCCACCATCGACGAGACCCTCGAACAGATCGACTCCCTTTCGTAGCGCAAACGCCACACCAACCTCCACCGATCCCGGAGTACGTCTGTATACTGTTATCTGTCTACTGACATCCAACAACTCCAGCCCCGAAGGAGCCGCCCATGGACGCCCTGCTTCCCCGCAATTTCGAGCCCCCCTGGAAAGCCCCCCGCATCGCCGTCCTCGAGATCAGCGGCCAGATCGGCGTCCAGGTCCGCGGTACCGAGATGGTCCGCACGATCAAGGGACTGGCCAATGACGCCCGCGTCCGCGCCGTCGTGGTCGAGATCGACTCGCCCTGGTGGCTCCGCGTCCGTCTCCGACGCAATACACCGGGCCTTGTCACGCCTCTCTGAGAAGAAGCCTACTGTCTCGTTCGTGATGAGCGGCGCCCTCTCCGGCGGATATCTCATCGCATGCGCCACGCAGAAGATCGTCGCCCTCCCCACCGCCCTCGTCGGCTCCATCGGCGTTATCTTCATGCGTCCCGTAGTCCAGGAGCTGATGGAGAAGGTCGGGGTGAAGATGGTCGTCACTCACGAAGGCCGCCTGAAGGCAATGTTCCAGCCCTGGCGCGAGCCCACCCCTGAGGAGCAGGAGAAAGTCGAGGCCCTCACCCAGGAATACTACGGGTGGTTCGTCGATGCCGTCTCCAGGTCCCGCGGGCTACCGGAAGAGGTTGTCCGCGGCTACGCCACCGGAGAGATGTTCTCGGCTCGCAGCGCCAAAGAGATGGGCCTCATAGACGAGCTGGGCGACATGGAAACAGCACTCGATCTCGCCGCAGAGTTGGGCAAGACGCCGAAAAAGCTCCAGTATGTGCGCCCGCGCCGCCCGCTCCTGGAGCGTGTGCTGGCTCGCGGCGGCGCCTCCGTCGCGAGCGCGTTGCTCGCGGAAGCGGAGTCCCGGATGTACCCGCGTATCGAATTCCGCTAGCTGGACTGGTCTATCGAGATTCCTGCCTGCTCGGCCATCATGCGGCAGGATTCCGCACAATCGCGGCAGATCTCGGCGCATTGCTGCATCGTCCGGTCACCTTCGAACCGCTCGCAGTGATCGGCGCAGGCGTCGCACACCTCTGAGCAGACGAAGCAAGTTAACGCGTGGAACGGCGAGACGCGCAGCATGAAGTCTGCGCTGTTCTGGCAGGACTGCGCGCAGTCCAGAAGCATTCGAATGTGTGCTGGTGACGCGTGCTCGCCACCCTTCTCCAGACAGTAATCGATCACCCTCAGACATGTCTGGTGGCATTGCGGTGCACTCCTTGATGCACTCATCCAGAGTCATCGTGTGGGAACCCATCTGCTTCGCCATGGCGCACCTCCTTGAACGTTCGGGCACGAGCCATCGTACACCTTGCCGCCTCCGCGCAGACGAATGCAACTCCAGGAAAATAGAACGCGTGGAGCCGCATCGGCTCCCCGCCTTAGCTCCGCCGGTTTTCAGCCTAGGCGAACTTCGTGTCTATCTGCGCCGTGACGTCGAAGAAGTACTGGTACGACTGGTTGAAGCGATAGAATGCATCGCGACGGTAGCCGTCGTGCGAGCGAGCAAGGCCGTCCGGGTCTTCGAGGTCGATCGTGTTCAACGTGTGGTGCAGATCCGCACGACCGTTGGCCTTGATGTTCTCGATCATCTCTTTCCACTTGTCGTAGGACATTTCCATCCAGAAGTCCGTGTTCTCCGCTTCTGTCTCCGGCACTTCCTTCACGTCGGCAACCTCAAACGCCTCGAAGGTCAACAAGTAGTACTTCTGCTGGTCCGGGATCTTCAAACCTACCAGCGAGTCGCACGTCCCGATGTGCTTGTATCCCGGGTCGTTGTTCACGATGCCCGCGACGGCCTTGAACCAGTCTACTGATGGAAACGTGGCCTTCGTCTTTACTTCCTGCGTCATAGGGGGTTCTCCTTTGGGTTGGTTCGCTTTGAGTACAGGAGCTCCAGCTCAGTTCACCAATGCTAGGCGGCTGCCTCTGCCGCCTCGGGCTCCTGGACGTATTTCCGCAATGCCGGCTGCAGGCGCTCCCGACGGTCGATGCCGACCGAGGCCAGGCGCTCTACGTACTGGTTGACCCATCGGCAGTTGAAGTGCTCGAGCTTCTGTATCCCTTCCTTTAGCTGCTCGGGTGAGGTGCCACCACCCAGGAGGATGATCTGCGCCTCGCGGAAGGGGGTGTCCTTCTCCTCCTCGTAGGCGTAGATAGCCTCAGCCTTGTTCAGGAAGTGCTGCACTTCCTTGCGGCGGTCGTCGTGCTTGAGGAGGAAGTACTTCAGGTGTTGCGTGCCGTAGGCGAGCTGCCGGGCGGCGTCCTCCATGCAGTGTCCGAAGATCTGCGCCTCCGCCTCGTTGTGCGCGAAGTACTCGCCCATCTGGAACAGGCCCATAAGGTGGCTCGCTGAGAGGATGTGCAGAACCGCCGAGGTTTCCGTCCAGGCGCGGCAGTCGATGATTCCTCGGTGGAAGTAGCCGGGACTCTGCACTCCCATCCCGCCGCCATTCGAGAGCGCGCGTTTGCGGAACACCTCGAACCAGCGCGCGTAGTCGAACGCCGCGGTCGAGAGGTACACCTTCACCTCGTGGTAGCCGTAGGACATCTCGGGAAGCCAGCGGCCGGTGATGTCGCCGGCCAGCATCGCGTTTTCGCAGATGTACGTGCAGAACTGACACATCGCCCGTTCTACCTCGTCGGGCAGCGGCTCGATCGTATCCCAAGGAATATCAGTGGACGGGCGCCAGCGACGTTGGATTGCCTCCTCGTAGAGGTCGGCGCAGTTGTCCGCCCACAGCTCAGCCTTTTCGTAGATCGTGTAGCCCATGGAGGGTATGCCCGCAAGCGGGTACGCGCCGCGCGGCATCTCCGTGTGGTACGGCCACACGTCGGGGATATCCGCGTAGGTGCCGACGTTCAGGTCACCGATGCCCAGCCCCTTTTTCCCGGCCTTGACCCGCACACCCCACTCCGTCGGCACCTTCATCCAAGACAGGTCCAGCGTCGCCGCCAGGCCACCCGCCTCGCGCGCCGCTTCCTGCTGCGCGATGAACTGCTCAGCGATCTCCGGCGTGATGCCGGCATTGATCTGCTGGATCATGAAGTCGGTCTGCGCGCCAAGCTTGATCGCTCGCTTGATCAGGTCCTCCGGCCAACCCTTCTCGGTGGCGACAGCGGCCAGCTCGGGCGGGATTGTGATCTCACCGCCGGCGGCGATCCGCTCCTGCTCCTTGACGAAGGTCTCGGTCGCCTCGGCCGTGGCGTCGGGCAGGCTGAGCTGAGTCTTGATCTGCTCCGCCGGGAACTTGAGGGCGAGGGCCCGCCGGATCAGGTCGATAGGAATTCCCTTCTCCTCGGCGACGGCGGCCAGATCTTCCGGAACATCGATTCTGCTCAGATCAACAGGCATGGACGGTCTCCTTACTGCTCAAGGTACGCTCTGTCAGGGCGTTGTGAGAAGCGGGCAAGGACAGCCCTGAAGCGCGCGCGAAAGCATCTGCAATTTAGGCACAGACGGTGGCGTCCGTCAAGGGGTATTCTAGCGCCTGCTAAGATGCTGTCTCACGGTGCTCCTCCGGTGTTGGGCAATTGAACCGGCAAAGCATCAACGTTCTCCACAACAAAGAAATACGGACCGTGGGGATGACTGCAGAAGGTGACAATTATCGGTTCCCAGTGGCCCGTCAACTTCACGTCGTCGCCGGCCATCAGTTCCGCTGGGTACTTGTCGAGTGGGCCTATGGCAATACCGTCTGCAGTTTGCAGAAAGAGACAACTCTCAACACCCTCGAATGTCGTCCCCTCGAATACACACGGCGCAAACGGCTCACGTTGGGCGCATGGTGGTATGTTCAGGTCGACTGCCACATCCTGCCCGGTCCAGATCACGAAGGTTCGCAACCGCCCTACCTGTGTCAGGAACTCAAACTCGACCACCGTGGGCGGGCCCTGGGCGCACTTTGGGGGTTGACCCGCATTCTGTGCTAACGGCCAAAGAATCGAATAGCCAGGACTCTCGACAACTACGGGGAGAGTACCGACCGAGCACGCCGCCCCATCGGCCGACACGCTGCTAATCGGTTGGGCGAGAGTGATGGTGACCGGTTGTCCGTCCCTGACAAACCGGACCGTGATGAGCGACTGCGGAAACTGTGTCGGCGCTGGAGAAGCGCTTGGCGCTGGCGTAGCAATTGGTGATCCAGTCGGTGTTGGTGTCTGACCCGACGCCACGGTAATCGCGGCCAGCGCACCAGCGACTATCACGACCCCGGCGACCAAGCGAAAGGCGCGCACTAGCTCGAATACGTTCGGCAGGATGTTCGCATCCCCACCCACAGCATTATTCGGCATCGAAGTAGCACCATCTTACTTCCACTTAGGGGCGCAAGGCCTCCTCACCACATCTGCTCATGGCGCCGATGAATAGGCCGCAACTGAACCCAAGGGCGCGCAGCAGCTGCGATGGCTGACCCGGTAAGGAATCCTCCAACGTGCGCCCAGAACGCTATTCCCTCCTGCGCCGCCGTGTCCGCGCCCAACGCCGCGACTCCATACAACAGTTGCATGAAGAACCAGAATCCAATCACAACGGCGGCCGGAATCGGGACGTACCAAACGTATCCGACGAGTGCACCAACGGTTGCGCGCGGATAGAACACCAGGTAAGCGCCGAGCACGCCCGCTATCGCTCCGCTCGCGCCGATCATCGGAACGGTCGAGTGCGGGTCGACGGCCACCTGCAGCGTCACTGCTCCAACGGCTGCGACCAGGTAGAATGCCACGTATTTCAGGTGCCCAAGCGCATCTTCAATGTTGTCCCCGAATACCCAGAGGTAAATCATGTTGCCGATCAAGTGCAGCCAGCCGCCATGCAGGAACGCGGCGGTGTATATGGTGAACGGCTGCGCGAGCCCGGCCGGGGTATCGAGCCAATCCACGAGCTCCGACGGTACAACCCCGTGGTTGTAGAAGAATTGAGTCAGCTCAGCGTCGCTGAGCGTCAGTTCGTAAATGAAGACGATGACATTGGCAATGATGATGCCCAGGTTCACATACGGAAAAGTACGCGCTCGCGGCTCGTCTGTTACGGGGAGCATAGCCCCAGTTTAGGGCAACCGTAACCCGGTCAAAAACGCTGGGCGCTCTATCCTTTCCGCCAGGCCGTCTCTTCTGCCCCGTCCTCTTTGTTAGCGTGCCGCGCCAGCACAAAGAGCAAGTCCGACAACCGGTTCAGGTACGTCAGCACTGCCGGGTTCACCTGCTCTTCCCGGCTTAGCCGCACGACCGCCCGCTCGGCCCGCCGGCACACAGTCCGGCACAGGTGCAGCATTGCTCCGCCCGGCGATCCGGACGGCAGGATGAACGTACGCAAAGGCTCCAATTTTGCGTCATAAAGGTCGATCAACCCCTCCAGTGAAACGACTTTTCCCTCCTCGTCCGTAAACATGTGCCCTGCCTCGGAGGCCTTGCCCGTCTCGCTCGCCAGCTCAGAGCCGATGTTGAACAGCTCATTCTGCACATCCGCAAGCGCCCGTCGCAGGTCCTCTTGTTCTACGAATGCGACGGCTACACCGAGCGTCGAGTTCAGCTCATCGACGGAACCGTACGCTTCCACCCGGGCGCTGTCCTTGGGCACACGCCCACCACCGAAGAGCGCGGTCGTCCCCGCGTCTCCCGAGCGAGTGTAGAGCATCGATTTCTTCTGCGGCGCCATCGGCCCCAGTCTACGCGTCGTCGGGGGAGGGCGCCACAATCGGCCGGCCCGTCTCCGGGTGCGCGACGACGCTCACCCTTACCCCGTACACCCGCTCCACCACTTCGCGCCGGAGTGTAGTCTCCACATCTCCCTCGGCGACGACCTCACCGTCTCGCAGGAGCACCAGTCGGTCGCAGTACTGCGCCGCCAGCGTGAGATCGTGCACCACCGCCAGCGCGCCCTTCCCCTGGTCACGACAGAGCCGTCGCACCAATCCCAGGACAGAGCCCTGGTGTCCGATGTCCAGATGCGCCGTCGGTTCGTCCAGCAGTAGCAAGCGGCGTCTCCTGCGCCAGCGCCCGCGCCAGCACCACTCGCTGCCGCTCGCCACCGGACAGCTCGCCCAGCTGACGGTCAGCCAGCTCCAGAGTGTCCGTCGCTACGATTGCCTGGCGAGCCACGTCCACATCGCGTACTCCCTCGCTCTCTAGGAACCGCAAGTGCGGCGTGCGCCCCATCAGCACAGCCTCAAACGCCGTAAAGGCGTCGGGCAGGACCGGGTTCTGCGGCACCACGGCGACCCGCCGCGCCCTCTCCACGTGGCTCAGACCCGTCACATCATTACTCATCAGGCGCACCTCGCCAGAGGACACCCGTACGCCACCGGTCACCGCCTTGATTAGCGTTGTCTTCCCGGAACCGTTCGGCCCAATGAGGCCGACGACCTCGCCCGGCGTTACGGAGAGCGATACCGCTCCGCAGAGCATCGATCGATCGCGATCCCCGCCGGTAAGTGACCGACAGGCCGGTGACCTCGAGCAACGGGGCGCTGACGAGCTTTGCTTCTCCCAATTCGCTGGTTTCGGTCACCACGCCGAATACGTCCCCTTCGCCCGCCGGAGCAAATACAAGAAGAACGGCACGCCACAAAACGCCGTGATGATCCCGACCGGTATCTCCTGCGGCTGGTCTCACAGTCCGGGCGATCAGGTCCGCGCCAATCAGGAACGCCGCTCCCAGCACGATCGACATCGGCAGCAGCTGCCGGTTGTCGGGTCCCCACATGAGACGGATCGCATGCGGCACGATAAGCCCGACGAATGCGATGGTTCCAGCCACGGATACGACCGCTGCCACGGCAAGTGATGAAACTCCGAGCAGCAGCAGCTTCGTACGTTCGACGTCCACGCCAAGGTGTCGCGCCTGGTCTTCATCCAGACTCAACACATTCAGCGTCCGCCCGTGCGCCAGAATGATGATCGCGGCTGGTATCGCATACGGCAACACCCAGCCCACCTTCACCCAGGTGGCCGTGTTGAACCCGCCCAGAACCACCGAAAGCACGGTCAAGGTGCTCGAGGTATTCTGAAGCATCAAGTAAGAAGTAATCGCCATCGCCAGCGACGAGATGGCGACGCCTGCCAGGATCAGTGTCGTCGTGGGCACGGTGTTTCCTGTCCGCGCAACACCGTAAACGACAACGACGGAAATCAGCGCTCCCGCGAACGCAGCGAGCGGCAGCAAGCTCAACCCCCACGACGAAACGGGCACATCCGAGACGATGACGATAGTCGCCCCCAGCGCCGCGCCCGTCGCCACTCCGATCAGATACGGATCCGCGAGTGGGTTACGGAACACTCCCTGGTACGTCGCCCCCGACATCGCCAGCACCGCGCCCGTGATCCCCGCCAGCAACACACGCGGCAGCCGCACATCCCACACTATCGTCTGGGAAGTCGCCGAAACGTTCTCGGTCAGGTCAACGCCGGGGATGTGCGAGAGCAGGACCCGCACCACGTCCGCTACCGGTATATCAGCCGGTCCCAGGGCTAGAGCGAAGAGGCTCACGGCAGTGAGCACGGCCAGTCCACCGAGCAGGCGAGGCCAGAGACGCCCACGCAACTCGCGCAGCAACTCCGTCGCCGGAGCGCTGGCGATCTGCTCCGCTCCGCCCCAGCGTTCTCAGTTGGGTTCGCCTCCGGGTAGAGGTACGGGATCAACTGCCCCGCCGCGTCCACGAGCCTCGGCCCAGGCCTGCTGATGATATCCGGGTCGACGCCGTATACGCGGCCGGACTGCACTGCAGCGATCGCGGCCCAACCGGGACGAGCGGCCACCGTCTCCGCCGTCTCTCCAAACTCCTCATCCGCCAGAATGATCACGTCTGGGTTGGCCGCGATGATGGCCTCGTTGCTCAACTGCGGAAACGCCTCGCCCGTCGGCTCTGCAATGTTCTCGGCCAACAGCGTTACGTAAAGGTCGTGGATGAAGCTGCCCGGTCCTACCGAGTACAGTGTGTTGTCCACCTCGTGAAACACGGCGGGAAGCGTCGCACCTTCGGGCACTTCGTCGATCGCTGCCGCGATCCCGTCCTGCATTTCCGTCACGACACCCTCAGCCTCGTCCGCATGCCCGCTGATCCGGCCGATCGTTTCGATCTGGTCGTATACGCCTTCCATGTCTTCGGGCGAATCGAGGGTTACGGCCGGGATACCGCTCCCTTCCAGGGAACCCACCAGGCCGCCCGGATCGAATGTGATCAGTACGACGTCCGGATCCTCCTCCACGATCGCTTCTACGCTCGGTTGGAAACCGCTCAACTTTGGCAGATCGGCCACCTCCGCCGGCGGGTAATCAGAGTTTTCGTCCACCGCAACGACCTGGTCCCCGGCCCCGACCGCAAACAACACCTCGACAAAAGACGGCGCCAGCGCAACGATCCGCGCCGGCTGCGCTTGCAGGGTGACCTCGGTCCCAGCGTCATCCGTGAAAGTTAGCGGAAAGGCGTCAGCCTGCGACTGCGTGGCCGTTGGCGGTGCCGCCACTGCCTTCATCATCATCGTCGTCACTGCAGGCAACGAATGCAGCGGCGGAGAGAGCCGCCAACAGCGCCAGGGTAAGTAGTTTGAGCCTCATCACTTTCTCCTCCCGAAACTATCGGAAGGCAGGGTAGCGGCGAAACGAAAAAACCCCTGCCGAGTCGGCAGGGGTCCTGTGGTTCCGTCACACAGCCCATGCCTTTCCTCGAAGGCTGGTACGCGAACAAGGGCAGGCGACCTGGCTCCCGCGGTCTCTCCGGAATCGCTCCGAAGAACCGCGGATACAGTTGCGGGACAGCGCCGGCCTCTAACCGGCTTCGCTTTTGACTCCTGCGCCCCTGCGGCGAGTGGCCCGCCGGAGGAACGTCGTGGAGACCCTCATCCCGATATTCGGTTGTGGCGCGAATATAGCAGCGGGAGCACAGCCTCGTCAACGATTGACCCTACCGCCCTCCTCGGCTCAAATGGGGCGCAGACGCTCGAAATGAGGTGACGGATGGACACAGGGTTACAGGATCGCGCTGCGATTGTCGGTGGGGCCGGCAAGGGGATCGGTAAGGCCACCGCAATGGGACTTGCTGCCGAGGGCTGCCGAGTCGCGATTTGCGCGCGCAGCCGGGACTCGCTCGAGGCCGCGGCTGACGAGATACGCTCGGCGACTGGAGTCGAAGTGCTACCCATCGTCTGCGACATGGCATCTTACGACGACATCCGAAGAGCTGTGGCGCAGGCCGCTGAGGCCTTCGGCCGCCTCGACGTCGTCGTCAACAACGCAGGCGGCCCCCCCACCGGCACCTTCGACACTCTCGACGAACGCTACTGGCAACACGCCATCGACCAGAACCTGCTCTCCGCCGTCCGCACGATCCGCGAGGCCTTACCCCACCTTCGCCGCACCGGCTACGGGCGCATCATCAACGTGACTTCGGTCTCCGTCAAGACGCCCCTGGACGGGTTGATGCTCTCGAACTCGACCCGGCTGGGAGTAATCGGTATGGCGAAGACGCTGTCGCGGGAAATTGCCGCAGAGGGCATCACCGTCAACAACGTGTGCCCCGGCAATATCGCCACCGAGAGGCTGATGTCGCTCATCGAGGAGCGCGCCAACCGTCAGGGCATCTCGCTGGAGGAGGCGGTGAAGCTGGACGAGAGCAGAATCCCCATGGGCGTTCTCGGAGAGGCCGAAGACGTCGCGAACCTCATCGTCTTCCTCGCCTCCGAAAAGGCGCGCTACATTACCGGGACGACGATACAGGTCGACGGCGGCAGCACCGCAGCCGTGATGTAAGGTCCGCCTTTTCGGCTAGCTGGGCCGGCCCGAGTAGCTCGGGTCGTTCTGGTCAATCCAGACGTTCGCGCTCCAGTAGGAGCTCCCAAACCAGGGAAAGCTCACGCGGTTCTTCAGGTACGGCCAGGAAATCGACCCGCCACCCGGAGTCGCGTAGTCCAACCGCACGTGCGCTGCCGGCGCTTCCTGGTTGGTGACACCCAGTAGATAGCGCTGGATATCGTAGCCAAGCTGCTTGCGAGCGTCGATATCAAACTCGCGCCGCTGAGCGTCAAGCATCGTGTCCAGCGTGGGG
This sequence comes from uncultured Chloroflexia bacterium, assembly GCA_963717065.1. Taxonomy (GTDB): domain Bacteria; phylum Chloroflexota; class Dehalococcoidia; order SM23-28-2; family RBG-16-64-32; genus CAVQVC01. Next base: position 1,837,418 of record CAVQVC010000001.1, read on the forward strand.
TCGGACACCTTGAACGAGTTCTTGGGCGCTCCCGTCCGAAAGTACGGGTACACCCAGTCGTCCAGGTCTATCCAGCCGTTGTCGAAACCCCAGGTCATCGCCGCCTGGTCGCACTCTTCCTTGACCAGGCCCTCGGCAATGCGCTGGTACGGCACGGTCTGGTACTTCGGAATCTCGTCCAGACCAAGGTTGTTCTTTATCGTCTGCATGTACGTCTCGACGAAGCGCGGGATGTACGCCGGCACGTCCGCGAACCAGATCTGGGGAAGTGGCGGCCTTCCCGCCGCCTCGTAAAGGGCTCGGGCGTCGGCGATGTCCTGGTTTCGCTGCGCAGTGTCTGACCGGTAGCCGGGTAGCTGTTCAAGCTCGTCCGGGGGCAGCGCCCAGTACTTGATCGCCTGCCCTACCGGGCCCACCTTGACCCATGACCCGCTGCCGATCACGTCGACTACCTCTCGGCGGTCGACGGCCAGGTGCAGCGCTCGCCGCACGCGCCAGTCCGAGAACGGCTCGCAGAACGTCTTGAACCGCGTTCCGATCCACCCGGACACGGTCTGGCGCTGATACTCCACTTCCGGGTGCTCATTCTTGAAGTCAACAATCCACTGAGGGTTGTCGATGAATCCAGCGACGTCAATTTCCTTGCGCCGGAAGAGCGACTCGATCGTCGGGTCGTTGAGCCCCTGTCCGGTCGCCTTGTAGGCATCCAGGTACGGGCGGCCCATTCCTGGCTCTCCCCAGCCGAACCACTCCGGGTTCCGCTTCGCCACGTACTCGATCCCGAACTTCAACTCGTCCCAAATGAACGGCCCGGTGCCGATCATCCGCTCACCCGGCCGCGGCTCCCGCGCACCAAACGCGTCCACGGAGTCCCACGGCCTCCCGTCCGGCCCCGGCTCCATGTCCACGATCTCCTTCGGGATGATCATCGCGTTCGTGTCCGCCATGAAGTGGTAGAACGGCGCCGTCGGCTCCTTCGTCGTGAACCGGATCGTGTAGTTGTCCACCTTCTCCATCTTGTCGATCGTCTTGTACTGGCTCGAACGGTAGTAGTACGCCTTCTGCGGGCTGGTATCGCTAGTCTGTCGCTCGTAGCTGTAGATCACGTCGTCAGCCGTCAGCTCGCGCCCCGCGAGCGATGGGAAGTTGGAGCGGATGGCGTCCGTGTCGTGGAACTTCACGCCCTTGCGCAGCTTCACGACGTACGTCATCGGCGGGTCGCCGATCATCTCCGGCGCGCTCTCCGCCAGGTCCGGCAGGATGTTCTCCCACGTCGGCTCTTCGTGACTGGCATACATGTACAGCTTGCTGAAGATCGCCGACTGGTTGGCGTACATCGGGCCGAACTGCGTCTGGTGCGGGTCGTAGCGGTCCAGCACCACCGGGTCGAAGCCGATGTAGACCAGCGTGCCTCCCCTGCCGTTGTCACCTTCTGGGAAGACAAACTCTCGCCGCCCGTCGTTAGGGTAAATCGCGTCGTTGTTCAGCGCGTTTAGCGGATCATCCTCGCTTGTACTGCCGCTGCCCCCGCCCTGCTGGCCGGCCTCTTCGCCGCCGCACCCCACCACCGCCGCCACGGCCAGCCCACCGCCTGCCAGGGCCGTTCCCTGGAGCAACCGCCGCCGACTGAGGCGCCCGCGCCGCCAGAACTCATTCCAATAGTTCGACTCAGCCATGTAGGTAGTGTCTCCTTTCGGCCCCGACAGGGAAACGAGCGAAACCAGTCGACGGATTCATGATGACGCCTACTGAGACCGCAATCGCGGGTCCAGTACGTCGCGCAGGGCGTCCCCGCACAGGTTGAACGCGAGCACCGCCATGGCGATGGCCGCAGCGGAGAACAAACCGGGATAAGGTGTTTCGCCGAGTCTCGTATACGATTCGCTCAGCATATTCCCCCAGGAAACACCGCCCGGCACCTTCTCGGGGACGATGAAGCTCAACGCCGCCTCGGCAAGGATAACCACGCCGATTCCCGTCGAGAAGATGATGATGACGGAGGCCATGATATTCGGAAGAATGTACCGGGTCATGATGTGAAAGTCGGTAGCCCCGATCACGCGGCCCGCCTCCACGTACTGTTGCTCTCGCGTGGTCAGCACGACACTACGGATCACGCGTTGGACTGCCGTGATCCCCACAAGGCCGAGGATCACGGCAGTCGTCATCAGGCTCGATTTCTCGCCGCTGGAAAACGGATTAATGCTGACTATCAAGATCAGGGCGATCAGCGGCGGGAACGCCTGGAGCGCATCCATCACACGCTGGGTGGTTGTGTCCGCGATTCCGCTGAAGTAGCCTGACACAACACCGATCGCCGTGCCAATGACAGTGGCCACGATGAGCGCCCAGATGCCGACGAATAGCGAACGCCGGGCACCGACCACGGTCCGCGACCAGATATCGCGTCCGGCGTTGTCCGTTCCAAACCAGTGATCTGCGTCAGGTGCTGCCAAACGCTTAAGACCACCATCAGGATCGTAAAACTTGTCTTCTTGACCGTACCGTGCCATGAAGGGCTGGCCCAGCTCGATCCCGAACGGGCTGTTCGGCAGGCTTGGCGCACCCACGTTGCCGGTGGGCGGACCCAGCGTCATCAAGAAGAGGAATATGACCAGGCCGAAGCCAATTGCACCCAGCGGCTTCTTGCGAATGAACTTCCATACGTTGTGGAGCACCGACGGGCGCTTGGGCATCGCCAACTCGGCGCTGGGCGCTGCAATCGTTGCTTCTGCGGCGTGTTCTCCCTGCACGTCTGCCTTACTCCCTAGCTGTACCGAATCCGCGGGTCCAGCCACGCATACGCGATGTCTATCAGCAGATTAATGAACACCAGGAAAACAGCAACGACGATAACGACTCCCTGCACTGCGGGATAGTCCGGTGTCTGCGCGATTTTGAACACGACGTACTGTCCCACACCGGGTAGGCCGTAGATGCTCTCCAGCACCACATTGCCGCTGACGAGCGCGCCCAGAATGATGCCGACAATCGTCAGCACAGGGATCAGGGCGTTCTTCAGCGCGTGCCGGACGATCACCACCCGTTCGCGCAGTCCCTTGGCCCAGGCTGTGCGGACGTAGTCCTGTCGCAGCACTTCCAGCATCTGCGAGCGCAGGAAACGCATGATGATCGCTGCCGACCCAAGGCCACCGATTATGGCCGGCGCCAGCATGTTCTGCATGTTGTGCACCGGGTCTGTTTCGTTGGATGTCCAGCCTAACGGATCGAAGAAATCTGTATAAGTGGCTGATGGAGTCAACCAGTCCGCCAGCGGACTGGTTGACGCATACTGCGAAGTCAACAGAATCACGACTATTGCGAGAACGAATACGGGAATGCCGAGTAGCAAGATCGAAAAGGCCCGAAGGATATAGTCGATCCAGGTATCCTGGCGGATCGCTGAAATAATTCCGATCGGAATCGCGATGATGAGGCCGAAGGCCAACTGGAGAAGGCCAAGTTCAATGGAAACCAACGCCCGCTCTTTGATCTCATCAGTAATCGGGTCCTTGTTCCCGATGGCCGAGTGACCAAGGTCGCCCTGTACGAGATTGAAGATGTAGTCTTTGTATTGCTCCGGGATCGATGCATCAAGCCCAAGTGCAGCACGCGTTGTCTGATCGCACTCTTTCAGCTGTTCCTCGGTGCTCCCGCCGGCTGCGCATTGTCCTCGCAGCTTGCTGACGATGTTGTCCGAATCCAGCCTAAGCGCAGCAAACACCATGGTGGCGACAAGCCAGACGACCACAACGTTCAGTAGAATCCGCCGGATGATGTACTGTTGCACCCGCTTCTACTCCCCCGAGCGATCCGAAAGGCGTCTTGTTGAGCGTGGGCGATTGCTCATGTATGCCGCGCTTTCACCATTTACTTGGGCGATTGGTGGCTTGATTTTGGCATCGGCCCTATTGGATGTCAAGCAGTGGCTCACCCGCCACCCAATCGGCAATCTGCTTTTCATTACGCGTGAACGCCAACCTCGGATTGCGCGCGGGATTCCTGCTTGACCAATAACGCTTGACACCTTTTCTGGCAACACATACGATAGTTACGGTAGTCACAAAGTCTCGTGACACGCCAAATCCTTCCACGGAAGGACCGGGGGACCGGATCACAGGGGTGAGTCCCTCGCCCTGGGCGAGGGTAGGGCCTTCCCTTTCGGCCCGAACCCGTCAGCTAACCTCGGCGGCGTCTGAAAGGGCCATGCCGGTCAGGTATATGCCCTTCTCGTCCCCACAGGGAGGTGGGATCAAAATGCAGACAGCCCCGCCGCGCGCTTGCCCCAGATGTCAGGGTTCCATGCTTTTTGAAGAGGATTGGTACGGCGCCTACAGCACCTGCCTCTCCTGCGGCTACGTCTACGAGTTCGGCGCCACAGCCGCCCTCGAGTTGGAAGGCGATGGCAACGGCGAGCAGCGCCAACGCCGCCGCCAGCCCTCGCACGGCAAGCTCCGCCTCTAATACACCCACGCATTCCCGCACGAGCAACGAAGGGTGTCGTGTTTACGACACCTTTTCTTCATGTTTCTATCTATCTCTAACGCCGCTCATACATTTTATTCACTTTTTCAGACGTGCCACCCTTGCCGCGCTAACTCCGCCGACTATATCCTGAAATTGCAAACGTGCTTTCTAAACTGCCGGGTGGATGAATGAGTCACGTGCGTAACGTCAAGGGAGGAACCGGGGACATGCTCTCATCCGAGAGTGATACCCCCTACTCGCCGCTGCAGCTTCACTTCCTGCGGCGCTTGAACCGCCTGCTGAGGCTTCGCGCCGATCAGTCGGCTCAGCTCAACGAGGACGGGGTACGCCTCATAGACCGCGCGGTCTATTCCACGTACTGCGACGCTGTTGACCTGGGTGTGGCGGAGGAGGCGCAGAAGCTCGTGCATCGCCTCGCGGCACCTTCCTCGCAGCACGCGGCCGCAGAATAGCTCGCCAACAGATCCGCCTGTAGCGGCGGCGCGAGACTGCGCTCCTACGCGCCCTCGCGCACGACCCCGTTAGAAAGCGCCCCTATCCCCTCGATCTCAACTTCTATCTCGTCGCCGTGATTCAGCCTGGGTGTTACACCGGGCGTGCCTGTGAATACCACGTCACCAGGTTCCAGCGTCATCACCTGAGAAGCAAAGCTGATCAGCTCTGCGACCCCGTGGATCAGCGCCGACGTGTTCGTCTCCTGAGCGATCTCGCCGTTCAAGCGGGTGCGCAGCTCGAGATCCTGCGGCTTGAGCCCGGTAGCGATGAACGGACCGAGCGGCGAAAACGTGTCACTGCCCTTCGCCCGCCACCACTGGATGTCGTCACGCTGCCAGTGCCGCGCACTCACATCGTTACCGCAGGTGTACCCGAACACGTGGTCCAGGGCAGCTTCTGGGCTCACCTTCCGGCACGTCCGCCCGATGACAGCAACCAGCTCCCCCTCCGCATCCACCCTCGGCGCTCCCTCGGGCAGAACGATCGTGTCCCCCGGGCCGATCACTGACGACGTGGGCTTCAGAAAGAGCTGCGGTATCGGCGGCGCCTCGTCCTTGTCGATCACGGCCTTCGCGCTCGGGACGTGGGATGGGTAGTTGACCGCCGCCGCCAGTATCGTCCGAGGTATCACCGGCGCCAGCAGCGAAACGCCGGCCAACGGAACGGATTCGCTGGTCACTTCGTGCTCCCCGAAGATGTCACCGCTCACCAGATTCAACAGATCCCCTTCGCGGACCACATAGCTCTCTGATGCCCCGGCCCGGATACGCGCGTAGAGCATCAGAACGGGATGATGATGCGCCGAAACCGCTCCAGGTAGCGGCCGTCCGACTCTCTCCAGAACGCACGAACCCGTTGCTGCGTTTCGTCGAAGTTGTCGAACTGGCTGTCGTGCTGCCTCAGCGCCTCGATCTTCGTCTCCAGCACGTCGCTGATGTCCACGTCGAACGTCACGTCGGAAGCCGTCCAGAGATAGATCTCTTTCACGCTGAACGGGTCCAACCCCTCCTCGAGCAGCTCGGGGAAGCTCGGCCGGTTGCGCGCGATCGGGTAGACGGCGTCGATCGCCATCTCTCCTACCGCCCGGTGGTCCGGGTGGTTGATGAACATGTTGCGCACGATCTGATTGGGATCATGCGTGAACACGGCGTACGGCTGAAGACGCCGGATATATCGGACGATCTCCCGCAAGAGGTCGCGGTTGTAAGTCACCTCGCCGTCCACGTAGTCCAGGAAGAAGACGTCTTTCACACCCAGGACTTTGGCCGCCGCACGCTGCTCCTCGCGCCGCAGGGGTATCAGCTTGTCCGGCGTCATCTCTGGGTTCTCGGTCCCCTTTGAACCGTCGGTGCAGACCAGGTAGTAGAACTCCCAGCCATCTCGCGTCCACAGGTTCGCGGTGCCAGCTGAACCAAATTCCGCATCGTCGGGGTGTGCGGCGATGACCAGCGCGCGCTTCGGTCCCTGCGGCTCCTCTTCCGGCATCCTAATGTCCTCCAGTCCGGCACCCATTTGAACATCGCGCACCGCCCTCGCATTCCCGCTCCGGCACGCGTTTGCGCATTCTATCACGCGCCATCCGCCTATTGACAATCGAACAGATGGTCTCATAAAGTGTGTCCGAGGCGAACAAAGGTTCGGTAATTCCGAAATGGAGACGCCAGATGGGTGACACGCAGGAAAAGCAGCGCAAAATCATCGGATACATACGCGACTTCATCGACGCGCACGACTACCCCCCGACGATCCGGGAGATACAACAGGGCTGCGCCATCAGCTCCACCTCGGTCGTTGACTACAACCTCGATCAGATGGAGGAGCGCGGGCTCATTCGGCGCAACCGGGAGGTCGCCCGCGGCATCGAACTCCTGGAACCGGGCGGCCGGCGGCCGCGCGTTGTACTGGTCCCAGTGCTTGGCACCATCGCCGCTGGCGAGCCCATCCCCACCTACGGCTCGGACATTGACCCGGACGACACCGTTGAGGTGGCGCCAGATATGGTCCGAAACCGCCAGAGCGTTTACGCGCTGCGCGTGAAGGGTGACTCAATGATTGACGCCCTGGTGAGCGACGGCGACCTGGTCCTCCTCGAGGCCACCCGCACTGCCGATGACGGCGAGATCGTCGCCGCCTGGCTCCCCAGCCGCGAAGAGGCGACACTCAAGAAGTTTCACCGCGAAGGGGAGCGAGTGCGGCTACAACCGAGGAACAAGTCCATGGAACCCATCTACGTCGACGCTTCCGACGTCGAAATTCACGGCAAACTGATAGGGACTATCTCGCGGTCCTGAGCGGCGCCTTCCAGGCCCCGCTGATATAATCTAATCGTCAAGCACGGCCGGTACCGCTGGCCGTTTTCGTTCCTCGGAGGCACTGTGCCCGACCCCATCCTTCGTGTTGAGAATGTCGTCGCTGAATTCCTGACCCCGGAAGGCGTGATTCGGCCCGTCAACGAGGTCTCTCTTGAGCTGGCGCGGGGGACCACTCTCGCGCTCACCGGTGAGAGCGGCTCCGGCAAGACCTCCGTTGCTCTCTGCATCCTCAACCTCCTCCCCCACCCGGGCCGCATCCAGTCCGGACGCATCATGTTCGAAGACACCAACCTCCTCGAGCTGCCAACAGACGGCATCCGCCGCATGCGCGGCCGAGAAATCGCCATGGTCTTCCAGGACCCGGCCACCGGCCTCAACCCCGTCCTGTCCGTGGGACAGCAGGTGCAAGAAGCGATCACGACTCACCTGGACATCTCCAAACGGGAGGCAAAGGCCCGCTCCCTGGAGGTCCTCGAGCAGGCGGGCCTGCCTAACCCCACAGACATCGTCAACCGTTACCCCTTCCAGCTCTCCGGCGGCATGGCTCAACGTGTGATGATCGCCATCGGCACCGCCCTCAACCCCAGGGTGCTGATCCTGGACGAGCCGACCTCGGCCCTCGACGTCACTGTGCAGGCCGCAATTCTTGAGGACCTCAGGCAGCTGCAGCAGCGGCACGGCATGACCATACTCCTGATTACTCACGATCTTGGAGTCGTCGCCAAGATGGCCGACGAAGTCGCCGTCATGTACGCCGGAAAGATCGTGGAGCAGGCGCCAGTAGTTCCGCTCTTCGAGAAGCCGCGCCACCCTTACACCTGGTCCCTCCTGGGTAGTCGGCCGCGTCTTGACCAGGCGGGCGCCGGGCAGCTCACCGCGATTCGCGGCGCCCCACCAGCCCTACATGAATTGGGTCCCGAGTGCCCTTTCCTTGACCGCTGCCCGAAAGCCACGAGTGTCTGCCGGTCCGATCCTGCTCCGTCCCTGAGTGAGTTCGGGTATCGGCACCTCGCGGCATGCTATAACCCCGTCTTCCACCAGGAGTCACCCGTCGGCGTGTCGTAGGATCCCGACCCTGGCTGCTCAGTTCCCGCGCTCGCTACCGATTGACGATTCCTGCTCCCCTGACAGCCGAGAGTTCTTGCACCAGAATGTGCAGCTCCGCCGCCTCGTCGCTCAACCCCGACTTGTTGTTAAAGTCTGCATCGGCGATTCGACCGTAGATCCGTCTCAGGTGGTCGATCGAATACCACGCCGCCTGCTCGATGAGCTTTTCGAGTCCGTACCCTTTGGCCGCCAATTCGCTCCCGATGGCGGCTTCGGTCTCTCCTCGGTCTAACATCTCGCGGGCCGTTGCCAGCCGCCGAAATCGTCCGGCGATTGTCGAGAGCACCACCTGCCCCGGCTCCTGCTGTTCCAGGAGCTCGTGCAGCAATTTCGCCGCCGTCGCCGGCTTTCCCTCGGCGATGGCGTCACACAGGAAGTAGCCCTTTTGCTCTCGCAGCACCGGGGAAAGCGCCCGCACCTCCGCCTCGCCGACCGTACCTCCGTTCGCATACGCCGCGAGTTTCTCCAGCTCAGCGGCGAGGCACCACGTGTCAAGGTACTCCCCACCGGCGATCGCTTCCTGGCCACCCACCATTTGCACCAGGAGTCGCGCCGCCCGGCCCTCGAGCTTTAGAGACATCGCCCGAGCTTTCGTCTGTACCCATTCCACGAGGTTCGCCGGGGGCTTGAATTCACGAATTTCCGCCTTGCCAGACAAAGCCGTCAGGACCGGGTTCTTGTCGGTTGCACCGCCGTCCATGAGCACGAGCGCCGTGCTCTCCGGCATCTCATCGAAAAATTGGAGTAATGGCTCCCATGCTGTTACGGTTGCGTCCGCCGCGGAGCGCTTGCCCCGGCCCGCTCCTTCCTGGGTAACCCGCAACAGCCCCTCGAGCACCACCAGCCGAAGCCCTCCCAGAAACGGCGCCGCAGTACACGCGGCTACCACCTCCTGCGGCGACGCTTCCCTGGCCCTGAGCCACACAGTGTTCGTCTCAAGCGACCCGTCCTCGTCCAGCGTGCGCTTCAGCTCATCGAACGCTTCCCGCCGCGAGTAAGAGTCCGCTCCGTAGAGGACGTAGATCACGCATGGAGATTAGCACGCGTCGCGGCGGCGCGCGCTGTCGTCACGTCAGTCCGCCTGTCGGTCTACGCTACGCGTTCAAGACCGCGACTACTGCCGCCACCCAGAACAGGAGCTGGAAGAACACTGCCCCGCTCATCAACAGGTATGCTGCGGCGCGTTCTCGCCATTCGAAGGCGATTCCCGCCACCAGGTTCACCGCGAGAATCGCCGTGGCCGTCGCCGGGATCTTCAGGATCTCTTCGCGCGACTGCAGCGTCGTGATGTCGCCGATTGGAGGAAACTCGATTGTGATCTGCTTGTCCAGGTCGGGGTACACAGCAAAGATGAACCCCCACAGCGCGACATTGATCACGATAGCCGCCACAGCAAGCGCCTGCGCAACGTGGTCCGCCCAGATTGGGTGCCCGGAAATCAAGTCGCGCTCGACGCCCGACTTGCGAGTTGGCTTGCCGGAAGACTTCAGTTTCTGCGCGTCGGCGATGAAACGGACGGGATCCTGCGGGCTGATCGCGTAGACTGTCTCCGGTGTGTGCACGTAGACCAGCTCTTCAGCGCTGCGGTGCGTCGAAAAGAAGAGGACGTCGCCGATGCCTTCCACTTCTCCTCGGCCGACGTGATACCCCCACCAGCCCAACCCTTTCACTGTCACCTTGTGCTCCGCTCTGCCCGGGCTGAGCTTGTCGATCTCCTCAATCGAAACGAAATGCTTCATCGGTCCCCAGCCGATTGTCAGACCCGAGCGGTCCATCACGTACCGCAGCGCGAAGCACCCGTATGCCCAGAACGCGAAAGCCGCCGCCAGCAGGAGAAGCACCCCGGCGCCGAGAAACGCCAGGAACTTCGGGAACGAGATCGGCCAGTCAGCCGCCGTTACGACCAGTGCCACTCCAAGGAGCAACGCCAGCATTGCGGCACCGGCGCCTACAGCCGTACCCGGGATCCGGTATGGTCGCGTTACAGTTACGCTTTGACCTTTGAGTAGCACGGAGTGCACCAGTGGGCGTACTTACGGTTGCTGCCGGTGATGATCTCGAAGTACAGGCGGACCAGCTGCCGCGTCATCGGGCCGATCGTGCCCTCGCCGATCGGTCGACAGTCCAGCTCGACGACCGGCGTCACGTGCGCCGCCGTGCCGGTCATGAAGCACTCGTCCGCCGTGTACAGCTCCGTCCGGTCGATGTCGCGCTCGATCACCTCGATCCCCAGCTCTTCGCGGGCCAGCGTCATCATCGTGTCGCGGGTGATGCCGACCAGGATGTCGGACGAAGGTGGCGGCGTGATGATCCGGCCGTCATCGACAATGAAGATGTTCTCGCCGGAGCCCTCCGAGATGTGTCCGCGCTCGTCGAGCATGATCGCCTCGTCGAAGCCGTTCAGGTTAGCCTCGGTCTTGGCCAGCGCGGAGTTGGCGTAGATGCCCGTGATCTTGGCGCGGGCCGGTATGCCCGTGTCCGCAACACGCCGCCAGGACGATGTCTGGCAGCGCGCCCCTTTCTCAATGTCGAGGTAGGGCCCGAACGGCGCGATGAAGATCAGGAAGTCGTCCTCCAGGTCGTGCAAGCGTACGCCCAGCACCTCCGATGACTTGTAGGCCAGCGGGCGGATGTAGACGTCCTCGCGGTAGCCCGACATCTCGACGATCCGCGTCGTGATCGAGTAGAGCTCCTCGTCCGTGTAAGGAAAGTCGATGCGCATGATCCGGCAGGACTTGCGCAGGCGGTCGTAGTGCTCTTTCAGTCGGAACACGTAGATCTGTTCCTGCTCGGCGTTCCAGTTGCCGCGGACTCCCTCGAATACCGCCGTACCGTAGTTGAAGGCGTGGGTCATCACGCCGATCTTCGCCTCGGACAGAGGGACGATCTTCTTCTGGAAATAGGCGTACGGCGTCGCCATCGGGAGGAGTCTCCTTTCGCGGGGTTGTCGGTTAAGTATAGGGACGCACGGAAGGCGCGGCAAGTTTCAGACGGGCTCCCCGAGCGGCGAACTCAGCCCGCCGCGAAGCGAGCCGCACCGCAATATCGTTACTACTATGGGAAGTTCGCAAATAGACGGAGGTTATCGTGCCTGAGGTGCGGAAAACACCCCATGTCCTCGTAGTGGATGACGACCAGCATCTCCTGACCGCCCTGGACCGTGGCCTTACCCTCCAGGAGTTCCGGGTAAGCTCCGCGCGCAACGCCCGCGAAGCGCTCGATTCGGTCGACTCGTCGTTGCCCGACGTGATGATCCTCGACATCATGATGCCCGGCTTTGACGGACTCCACCTGTGCGAGCTAATGCGCCAGAAGCATCCAACGGTAGGAATATTGATGTTGACAGCTCTCGATAGCGTGCCGGACAGAGTGGCTGGGCTGCAGGCCGGCGCGGACGACTACCTGGCCAAGCCATTCGCACTGGACGAGCTGGTCGCCCGCCTGCACGCGCTGCTGCGCAGGGCCACTACCGTCGAGGACAAGCGGGAGTTGGTGTACAAGGACCTTGCCGTAAATACAGACACCTGGTCGGCGACACGGGCAGGTGAACAGCTCGTGCTCACGGCCAAGGAGTTCAAGCTACTGGAGCTCCTCATCAGCTCTCCCGGACGGGTCTATTCGCGTGAGCAGATCCTGAAGCAGATTTGGGGCGGCGAACCTTCCGTCGAGTCAAATGTCGTCGACGTCCACGTTGCCAATCTGCGCCAGAAGCTGGAGAGCGACTCGCGCACCCGCTTGATTCAGACTGTGCGAGGGGTGGGTTACGCCCTCAAAGAGGCCTGAGTGACCATCAGGCTTCGTCTCACACTCCTCTACCTGGTCCTCCTGACAATCAGCCTCTCGATCTGCGGTATCGCCGGATACGCGATCGCATCCAACCGGATCTATAGCAGCGTCGACGAGAGCCTCGGCGTCCGCTCCGAGGCCCTCCTCCGCCTCTTCGGCAATGACACCAGCGGACTCAACAAGGACGTAATCAACGCCGCACAGCCGGAACTTGGAGAGCAGGCTTCCGCCGACCTCGTCTTCCAGATTCGCGGCCCTGACGGGCAGGTCCTGTATTCATCCGCCGAACCTCTGAGCAGCAGCCTCCCTCCGCCGGAGTCCAACAGCGCCGTCCGCTCGTTCTCCACACGCGAGGTAGCCGGCGTCGACCTACGCATCCTCTACCAACCCGTGACGAACGGCGGCAATTTGCTCGGCACAATCGAGGTCGCGCAATCGCTCAAGCCTACCAGCTCCGCGCTCGGCGAGATTCGGACCGTCCTCATCATCGTTGGCATTGCGGCGGCAGCCCTCACGACCATCACGGCCTATTCGCTGGCGGGAAACGCCCTCAAGCCGGTGCGCGAAGTGTCCAACATGGCCCGCCAGATTGAACAGACCTCCGACTTCGCACGCCGGCTCAGCGTCTCCCGCACGCGGGACGAGGTATCGGAACTGATGGTCACATTCAACGCCATGATCGACCGGGTGGAAGAGACGATGCTGGGACAGAGAGAGTTTCTCGCCGATTCGTCACACGAACTGAGGCGCCCGTTGACCGTCGTCCGCACCAACCTCGACGTGCTTTCCAACCCTGCCCTTCCGGAAGCCCAGAGACGAGAATGCATCGAAGAGATTAGGCTCGAGGCCGGTCTCATGAGCAAATTGATCGGCGACTTGCTGCTCCTCGCCCGCGAAGAATCACAGACCGTCCAGCGCTCACCTGTTGACCTGAGCGAGCTCTGCCGGAGGACCGCCGCTCGCTACGGGGCCACTGACGGAGAACACACAATCGTCGGGGACTACGACGCTGCTGTAATCGTTAGCGGTGATCCCGACCGGCTCGAGCAACTGCTCGAAAATCTCCTGGAGAACGCGTTCGTGTATTCCACCCCGGGGACACCCGTTGGCCTGTCACTGCATCAAACCGACGGCCATGCCAGTCTCGACGTGTCCAGTCAGGGGGAGGGCATCCCGCCGGACGAACTCCTGCACGTATTCGAGCGCTTCTTCCGCGGAGACACCGCAAGGGAGTTGCGCCCGGACGGGTCCGGTCTGGGCCTGGCAATCGTGAAGTACGTCGCCGAGGCGCACGACGGGACGGCCGAGGTGTCCAGCGTGAACGGGGCCACCCGCTTCCGCATCACGCTCCCGACCTGCGCATAGCGCAACGGCGCATCTTTAGAAAAACTTCATTTCCCCTTTACCGTCATTTCATGCTCACCCCTCGTTGACAACGGATCATAGATTCAGATCAACCAAGCCCCTCCCATGGGCCGCCCTCGAGACCAAGAGCGCTGGCAGAAGTGAGGTTTGAAGATGAATGGGAAAACCGCGCCACTGGCGGCAGGGCCAGGCCCCTCCCTCCAGACGCTACCCCCGGCGCCTGGAGGGAGCCACCCGGCTCCCGGGTTGGCAGTCGGTCCCGAATCGCACAATACCATGGACCCAACGCTTCTGGCGGACATCAAGGTGCTGACGAGTCTCTATTCCACCTGGCTGCACCTCGTCGTCCGCCGGGCCTTCAAGGGAAACCCTCCAGCCATGATTGACGCGGGCTGGAACGGCGGCACCGGGAGTTACGTGACATGGTAGCCGAGACGGTTCCTCCACCGCGCCTACGCATCATGGTCTCACCCGAGCGCCCAGGCGATCCGAGCACCCATCCCTGGTCACCGGACGTTCACTCGCGCGTACAGCGCCTCCTCGACGACCTCAGACGTGATGACATGGGCATGGCCCTCCTTGACCTGGCGCAGCTCCACCGGGCCGTGGTAGGCAGAGAGACAAATAGTTCATCCACCGGCCGGCGAGGGACGATTTCGACGAGGGGTTGACGCTTTGAACGAGCGAATCAGGCGCCTAGTCAACCGGCATTCCAACAACCAGATGAAATCATCCAGGGAGGTCTTCCCGCAATGACCGTTAATACTCTCAAGCCCCTGCGTGAACCCAACGGCATCCATCGCTCACGCCATCAGACTCCCGCCGAAATGGATCAGGAAGCATGGCCGTCTATCAGCCGTCTGCCGTTCCCAGCGATGGCCCGCCCTCCGGCGGGCTTCCCGGTCGATGTCTACGAAGGGGAAGACAGCCTGATCGTCCGCGCCGCGCTTCCGGGCGTGGCACCGGAGGACGTGGCAGTGTACGTCAACGGCGAATTCGTGAGCATCCGAGCAATCATGAAACGGCCCTATCCGCTGGAAGAGGGCGAATGCTACCAGCAGGAGATCTCCTACGGAGTGATGTCCCGGACGATGCTCCTACCCGGTGCCGTCGACATCCAGCGAGCGGAAGGCGTCATGCGCCAGGGAATGATCACGCTCACTCTGCCAAGGGCGCACCCGAGCGCCCGTCACAGTATCAAGGTTCGCGCTGAAGCCACCCGCGACAACTAAGACACGCGCCAGCTTCAACAGCCGGGGGACGCTACACTCCGAGGTTCCACCGGTTGGAAGCCCCGGGGCTCCACCCCTCTCCCCGGGGCTTCTTTCTGTCTTCTGTGAGGTTCTGAAGTATCGCCCGCCTACTGCCTTGCCATCCCAATCGCCGCCTCCTGCTGCACGTCCCTCGGCGCCCTGCCTTCCACTTCCACGACCACCTGTTTGATGCTCCCGGTGAAACGGAACGGCGCCTCATAGTCATCTGAAACGGTCGCGTTCCGATCCCAGCCGCAGCGCAGCGCTTCGCCAAGCCCGAACATCAGTGGCACCGTCAGCGGGAACTTTGACTCCGCGACGACGCGCCCGTCGATCAAGAGGCGCGCATCGCCGCCGGCCCCGAAAGGCTGTGGGCCAGTCTTGTCGAACTCGAAGCCCAGGTTGGACACCCCCGTCGGTACATTCTCGCCGGAGACTACTCTGTAGTGGCCGCGCCCCAGAAGGTTGTAGTCGTAACAGAGCTTCCCGTCCTTCACGTACAGCGAGTAGCCGCCGAAGCGGCTGCCAACCGAGAGCAGCACGCCTTCGGCGCCATCCTCCGGGATCGTCGACTTCGGCCGTGATCGTGTGCGAGCGGTTCTTGACGTTCACCGCCGCCGAAGAACTCGATCGACGCGCCGCCCGGGCAGTAGACGAACCGGTGCCGCTCGTCCCGCTGGCCGCGGCCGCAGCCGCCCTCGGCCCGAGAACGTTGCCTGCAGCGGCAGCACGTTGTTCTGCGCCGCCTCGACCCACCACAGGTCCTGCAGCTCCCGCAGCTTCTCCGGGTACTCGCCGGCCAGGTCGTCGGCTCTCCGAGAAGTCCTCGTCGACGTGGTACAGCTCCCAGACGGTCGTCGTCGAACGGCTTCGTCGGGTCGGTGACGCCGTCGTAGATCATGCCCTCGGTGCCGTGGTAGGTGACGGCCTTCCAGCCGCGGTGGTAGATGGCGCGGTTACCGAGCATCTCGTAGTACTGCGTCTCGTGGTTCGCTCGGCGCCTCCGCATCGTTCAGCGTGTGCGCGAAGCTCGTTGCCCTGCATCGGCGACTGCGTGACGCCCCTGATCTGGCGCGGCGGCTCGACGCTCGAGCACATCGAGCACGGTCGGTGTGACGTCGACGGCGTGCACGTACTGGCCGCGCACCTCACCCCGCGCCTCGATGCCTTCCGGCCAGTGCACGATGCAGGAGTCGGCGACGCCGCCCTCGTGCACTTCGCGCTTCCAGCGCTGGAACGGCGTGTTGCCCGCCCACGCCCAGCCGAACGGGTAGTGGTTGAAGTGCTCGGGCGTGCCCAGCTCGTCGATGCGCGCCAGGCACTCCTCGACGCGTCTCCGGCACGCGGTTGAAGAAGATGGCCTCGTTCAGCGAACCGTGCGGGCCACCCTCGGCGCTCGCGCCGTTGTCCGAGATGGCGACGATGATCGTGTTGTCCAGATCGCCGAGTCTCGTCGAGGAAGTCGAGCACGCGACCGATGTGGTGGTCGGTGTGCGAGATGAATCCGGCGAACACCTCCATCATCCGCGCGTAGAGCGTCTTCTCGTCCTCGGTGAGGCCGTCCCACTCCTGGATCCAGTGCGGCCGCGCCGTCAGGTCCGTGTTCGGCGGGACGATGCCCATCTCCTTCTGTCGCTGCGAAGATCATCTTCGCGCGCCTTCTCCCAGCCCATGTCGAACTTGCCCGCGGTACTTCTCGATCCACTCCGCGCGGCGCGTGGTGCGGCGCGTGTCCGGCGCCGGTGCAGAAGTAGAGGAAGAACGGCTTCTCCGGCGCGACGTTGCGGAGGTCGGTGAGGAACTCGATCGCTCGGTCCGCGAGGTCCTCGGTGAGGTGATAGCCCTCCTCGGCCGTGCGCGGCTGCTGCGATCTGGTGGTTGTCGTACGACGAGGTCCGGGTTGCCACTGGTTGGTGTCGCCGCCGAGGAAGCCGTAGAAGCGCTCGAAGCCGCGGCCGAGCGGCCAGCGGTCCCGCGGCGCCGCCATGTTCATCTCGATCGTGCGGCGTCAGGTGCCACTTGCCGACGGCGTAGGCCGCGTAGCCGTGCGGCGTCAGCATCTCCGACAGGAGGCCGTTCTCGAACGGGATCTCGCCGGTGTAGCCGGGGAAGCCGCTCGCGATCTCGACGATGCTCGCCATCGCGTTCGAGTGGTGGTTGCGGCCGGTGAGCAGGCACGATGCGCGTCGGCGAGCAGAGCGCGGTCGTGTGGAAGTTGCGATAGCGCAGGCCGTTCTGCCGCGAGCCGGTCGAGGTTCGGCGTCTCGCAGAGGCCGCCGAAGCAGCCGATCTGCCCGTAACCGACGTCGTCGAGCACGATGTAGAGCGACGTTCGGCGCGCCCTCCTTCGCGCGCACAGGCTCCGGCCACCACGGCGTCGATTCCTCGACGGTGCGTCCGATGACGCCCTTGAACTGCTGGGGCATGTCCGACCTCCTCTGGGGCGATGAAGTGCAGACAATGATACGTGGTCGCGCGGTGAGAGGTAAGAGGCGAAATCAGATGTGGTTTGTGACGTTCAAACCCCGAAGGGATCTGTCCGCTACCGTCGGACCAACCGGCTGCCCGCCCATACCGCGGCGGCGACCGTAACGAACACCGCGCCCAGGACTAAGGCGGTCGATGAGGCGCCCCCCTGCGCCTCACCACCGGTCTCCGGCAAGGCCCGAGCGACTTCCTGCTGTTGTGGCGACGGTGTTGGCGTCGGCTCAGGGGTCGGCGTCGGACAAGGCGCCGGTGTTCCCGAAGGAGCTGTCGCCTGGCGCTCGTTGACGAAGATGTCGATTGCCTGGTTCGTATCGCAGGTGACCAAGTCTGAAGCAAACGAGGAAAACACCACGAGGCTACCGTCGCCGCTGATGTCCTCGGATGTATCGTAGCCCCCCGTCGATTCGCTGCCGGTCAGGCTCAGGCTGATTCGCTCGGTCGTCCCCGCCTGCCGGTCTCGCACGAAGACGTCTCCCGCGAAGTTCGTGTCTGCAGAGACGATGTTCGATGAGTCGCTCCAGAACGCGACGTACCTTCCATCCGCGCTTAACGAGCCTCCTGATACGAACGACGGCGTCCCCTCAGCTCCGAGGCTGATCTGTTCGGTGACGCCGGTCTGCCGATCACGAACAAATAGCTGCGGCGCCGTCGGTTGCGCCGGCACCAGACTCGGCGCGCTCGAATTGAACGCCACGAACCGCCCGTCGCCGCTGATATCGACCTGCGGGAACGCGTCCGCCTCCCCGCCGCCCGTCGCCAGGCTGACGCGCTCAGTCGTCCCGGCCTGCCGGTCCCGCACAAAGACGTCACCCGCATCGTTCGTGTCGCCGGCCACGAGGTTGGAGGCGTCCGAATAGAAGGCGACGAGGCGCCCATCGCTGCTGACCACCGGGCGGGCGCTCCGGCCGTTCGCTTCAAGGCCCCCGCTATCGACGCTGATACGCTCGGTTGAGCCCGTCTGGCGGTCACGTGTGAATATGTCTGCCAACCCGTTGGCATCGCCCGGCACGAGGTTAGACGCCTCCGCCTCGAACGCCACGAACCGCCCGTCGTCGCTGATCTCCACTGAAAAGCTACCGCTGTTGGACGGCACGCCGCCCATCCCGATGCTCGACAGCTCCAGCGAGTTCAGCTGCCGATCCCGCACATACACATCAGCGAAATCGTTGGTGTCGTAAGGCAAGAGTGGCGCCTCGGAGATAAACGCGACGTATCGCCCGTCTCCGCTGATGGAAGGCGCCCTGCTGCTCCGTGTCAGAGTGTTCCCGCTGACGCTCTCGGTAGCGCCCGTCTGTCGGTCGTGCACAAACACCTCGGTGCACACCCCGATTGCGTTGGGACAGAAGCTGGGCTCGTCTCCCGGCACAAGGTTGCTCGCCGCCGACTCGAACGCCACAAACCTCCCGTCGGCGCTGATCGCCGGGAAAAGGCTGTCGTCGTCCGCCTCCGCGCCGCTACTGCTCACGCTAACTCGCGTCGTGACCCCCGGCGCGGCACCTGCGGACAAGACCCCGGCAAGCAGCGCAACGGCGGCAAGGACCAGTGGGGCCGTTAATCTAGACATGCTCCGTTGTCTTACCAAACGCGACAAGCGAACGGCAGGATACGAGCGCTACCGCCGGACCGACCACCGTGACGCCCAGATGACGGCGGTCGCCGCGAGCAGGGAGAGTGCGGGAAGGACAACAACCAGTTGTTGAGACGGAGGCAAGGCTTGCGGCGGCCCACCACCGTCCGGGAGTGCCACCGGAGGCGGCGTAAGGAAATCGTTCGAGACCGGTATCGGTTGCGATGGGAGCGGGCAGACGATCGGAGTTGATGCTGGCGAGGGTTCCGCAAGACGGTTGTGCACGAAGATGTCGAACGTGAGGTTAGTATCACAGGTGACGAGGTCATTGGCTAATGACATATAAGCGACCGACGCACCATCGCGGCTAACTACAGGAGTAAATGAGGGAAAGCTGCTGGGTGGCTGTGTGCTGTGCGCGATTGGCTCGATCTCGCCGGTTACGCGATCCCACAAAACGATGGGCGAGAACGCCGTCGTGAGGTTTGAAGCCTCCGTGCGAAAGGCCACGAACCGGCCATCCACGCTGATAGACGGTTGCATCGAGTTCTGGTCACCTTCCGTTCCATCGGGTGCCATGCTGATCATTTCGGTCGTTTCAGCCTGCCGGTCTCTCAAGAAGAGTTGGCCGTTGTTGGGGTTCGCCACCCATTCCGGGGTAATTGGAGCGAAAGCGACGTAGCGGCCATCTCCGCTGATCGAAACCTCCCAGCTGCCGTCAGACGCCTGCACTTCGGAGCTATCCACGCTCACCAACTCTGTGGTTCCCGCCTGCATATCGCGCACGAAGACGTCGTAACTCCGGCCATTGGCATCCACAGGCACCAGATCGGTTGCGTCAGAAATGAAAGCCACGAATCGTCCATCTTCGCTGAGGTCAGCCTTAATCGTATTGCCGTTTGATGGCGAACCACCCTCGTCGACGCTGGCAAGGCTAGTCGTTCCGTTCGTTCTGTCATAAACAAACAGGTTTACCGCCCCGTTAGGCTCACTCGGTGGCAAGAATGCCGATGCGAACGCTACTAAGTTGCCATTCCCACTCAACCAGGGGCCCTCCCCCAGAACTCCTCCCCCAAGTGGCTCCGTTAGCGCAGTGGCTATCCGCTCAAGCGCTCCGGTCTCGCGGTCGCGAACGTACATATCAAGCCACCGGTTGTCGTCGTCAGGAACGAGAGCCGCGTCTGAAGAAAACGCGACGATCCTTCCGTCGTAACTGATACTCGGCGAAGAGTTGTTCCCACCGACAGCGTTCCCGCTGACCGACTCTGTTAAACCGGTCTGGCGATCATGAACGAAAACCTCAAAACATCCTCCACCGCTGCAAGAGTTGAAGGAGTCACCGGCGACAAGATTCGTGGCAGTTGATGTGAATGCGACAAACCGGCCATCCGCACTCATGTCGGGCTGCAGGCTCCCACTGTTCGCCTGCTCTCCAGTGCTGCTCACGCTCACCAGGGTGGTGACACCCGAAGTCGCGTGTGCGCGCGGCGTCAGCGCCAATGACGCCAGGACGCACAGCATCGCAACCGAAGTAACCGGCCCCATTCTCCTGATAGTACGCATCTTCGCTCTTCTTGCGGGGCAGCGGGCCCGGACTGCCGGAGGTGCTTACAACTCTACGCTTCAGGCGAAGGATTTGCCAGCGAACGCAGCGAATCCAGGTGCGCGACGCCCTTGCGCGTGTCGCTGGCAACGCGCGCCGGGTCGTTATTGCTCACGCGGTGCTTGAACAGCCAGTACGTGAACTCGTTCAGCTCCGCTAGCGTGACCTTGTCAGCGGCCGGGGCCTCGTGCTGCTCGCGGTACTCCTCGAATAACTCGCGCCGCGTCGCGCCGTAGATGCGCTGGCAGACTTCATCGTCCAGGTGGCCGTTCTCCCATACGCGGGACTGGCGTTCCTTCTGCACTTCCGCCTCCACGGCGAGCTGGAGCGCCTCCTCCACGCGAACGCCGTAGTAGAAGTTGCGATAGGCGGCGCATTTCGCGCCGAGAAGCTGCTGCAGCTCCTCCTCGGTCGTCTCCAGTGGCAGCGTGCCGTGGTAGAGCAGCGCTTCCATCTCATCATCCGCTACGAGGCCCTCGATCTCCAGGCAAAGCCGCTCGGCGAGCAGCAGCCAGTCAAACGCCTCGCCTCCGACCAGGTAGCAGTACTCGCGACCGTTCGCGGACTCCGCCGGCAGCGGCCACTGCCGCACGGCGTGCAGCAGCGCTGGAAACCAGTGACCCTCGCCGCGCGCCACCGCCCGCCGCAACTCCGCTACGATCTCGCCCGCGTCTGTGAGCGCGGGAAGCTCGGTGGAGGTTGTGGGCTCGGTAGTCATCAGCAATCGTCAGTTTGGGCAGCGTTATGCCGCCGCCCATGGTACGAGAACCTCACCATGAGCGGAACGAATCGTTGACCGCTCGCGGTCATACGCCGACTCCTGCGCCGCCGTGACACTTCTTGTATTTGCGGCCACTGCCGCAGGGACAGGGATCGTTGCGTCCCACCTTGCCGGCAGGCACGGCTGCGGCTGCGTCGACGGTGTTGTTCGTGGCCGCCGGGCCGTTCCCGGAGGCCGTAGCCGCCGGAGTGGCCGCTGCGGCTTTCGCCCGCCGGGCTCCCGCCGCGGCCGGCGTCTTCGCGGTTGCGCCGTTGCCGCTGCCCGGAGTTTCGCTCGGACCAGACTCTTTGATATTAGCTGGCGGCGGTGAAGCGGCCGCCGTTTGAGTCAGCGTCAGGTGGAAGATGCGACGCGCCATGTTCTGGCTGGATGTGCTGCGTGAGCTGGTCGAACATGTCGTAGCGCCTCGCGCTTGAACTCGACCAGCGGGTCGCGTCCGCCGTAGCCCTGCAGGCCGATGCCCTGCCGCATCGCGTCCAGTTCGGTCAGGTGGTACACCCACAGCCGGTCGATCGTCCCGCAGCAGCGACAAGCCGCTCCAGCGTGCGCATTCGTTCCGCACCCAGCGCCTGTTCCTTCTTCTCGTAAGCCTCGTGCATCGCGTCGATGACTTCTTCCATCGCCGCTTCGCCTTGCTCTTCGAGGTGCGCCTCGCGTGAAGGTCGGTGGCAGCGGCGGCACGATCGTCTTCAGCTCGGCCAGCAGGCCCTCGGTGTCCCAGTTCGCCGGGTTGTCGCCTGGAGCGAACGCGTCGAAGGCGCGCTCGATCTCCTTCTCCACCATTTCGAGCGACGTTCTCGCGGATGTCGGCTTCGTCCAGGATCTTGCGGCGCTGTCTTGTAGATGACGTCGCGGTGCTGGTTCATCACGTCGTCGTACTGGACGACGTGCTTGCGGATGTCGAAGTTGTGGCCTTCCACCTTCGTCTGCGCCTGCTCGATGGCCTTGGACACCATGCCGCTCTCCAGCGGCGTCGTCTTCGTCCATCCCCATCTTGCCCAGCAGGTTCGGCACCCACTCCGGCGAGAAGCGCTTCATCAGGTCGTCACCGAAGGAGACGAAGAAGCGCGAGCTGCCCGGGTCGCCCTGGCGCCCGGCGCGGCCGCGCAACTGGTTGTCGATGCGCCGCGACTCGTGCCGCTCCGTGCCGACGATGTGCAGCCCGCCGGCTTCGACCACCCTGTCGTGGTCGTCCTGCCAGATCTCCTTCGCTTCCTGCCCGGATCGCTGCTGCCTCCTCCTCGGAGCGCGTCGATCATGTCGACGCCTCTCTTGCGGGCTATCTCTTCCGCCAGCCGGTCCGGGTTGCCGCCGAGGATGATGTCGGTACCGCGGCCGGCCATGTTCGTGGCGATCGTGACCGCGCCGTAGCACACCCGCCATGCGCGATAATCTGCGCCTCACGTTCGTGCTGCTTGGCGTTGAGGACGTCAGGCTCCTTCAGCGGGCAGACCTTGTGGTAGTCGCCGCAGTCCTCCAGCTCGGCAGACGGAATCGATCTTCAGCATGCTCGGAGAGCTTCTCCGAATGTCTCGATCGAGACCGTGCCGACAAGGACCGGGCGGCCGTCGGCGTGCGCGTCCTCGATCTCGTCGACGACGGCTGTCCCGAACTTGCCGTCCTCGGTACCGGAAGATGACGTCCGAGAAGTCCTGCCGGATCATGTCCCTGGTGCGTCGGGATCATGATCACATCCAGCCCGTAGATCTGGTGGAACTCATCGCGCTCCGTCCAGGCGGTGCCGGTCATGCCGGCCAGCTTCTTGTAGAGGCGGAAGTAGTTCTGGAGCGTGATCGTCGCGTAGGTGACACTCTCACGCTGGATCTTGACGCCCTCTTTCGCCTCGACCGCCTGGTGCAGGCCGTCAGACCATCGGCGCCCGTGCATCAAGCGCCCGGTGAAGTCGTCGACGATGATCGATTTCGCCGTCCTTCACCACGTAGTCGACGTCACGCTGGTACATGAACTGTGCGCGTGCAGCGCGGCGTCGAGGAAGCGGGTGAGGCGGTAGTTCTGCGGGTCGTAGATGTTCTTGATTCCCAACGACTTCTCGACGATGTCCGCTCCGTTGTCCGTCAGCGAGACCGTCTTGTGCTTCACGTCGACGACGTAGTCCACCTCCGGCTGCAATCGCGGGACGATGCGCGCGAAGGTCCGGTAGATCTCCTCCGTCTCCTCCGCGGGACCACTGATGATCAGCGGCGTCCGCGCTTCGTCGATGAGAATTGAGTCCACCTCGTCGACGATCGCGAAGGCGTGCGGTGTGTGCCGGCGCTGGACGGCGCGGTCCAGCTCGGTGACCATGTTGTCGCGCAGGTAGTCGAAGCCGAATTCGTTGTTCGTGCCGTAGGTGATGTCCGCGTCGTACGCCTCCCGCCGCGTCGCCGGACGCAGATAGCGCAGGCTCGGATTGTCGAGGTTGGCGGTCGGGTCGTAGATGTACGCGGTGTCGTGCTGGAGAATACCGACGCTGAGGCCGAGCGAGTGGTAGATCGGGCTCATCCACTGAGCGTCGCGCTTGGCCAGGTAGTCGTTGACCGTGACCAGGTGTGCGCCCGTCCCCTGTCAGGCCGTTGAGGTACAGCGCCAGCGTCGCCACCAGCGTCTTGCCCTCACCTGTCTTCATCTCCGAGATCTTGCCCTGGTGCAGCACGACTCCGCCCAGCACCTGTACGTCGAAGTGCCGCATACCAAGCCGTCGCTTCGACATCTCACGCGCGACGGCGAATGCCTCCGGCAGAATGTCGTCCATCGTCTCGCCGTTCGCCAGGCGCTCGCGGAACTCCGGCGTCTTCGCCGCCAGCTCTGCGTCGGACAGTGCGGCCATGTCTTCTTCCCACTCGTTCACCTTGTGGACGAGCGGCAGAGCTTCTTCAGCTCCTTTTGGTTGTAGTCGCCGAGGATTGATGAAAGGATGCCCATTTCGTATCTGCTTTCAAGCGTGCGGGGTAGCAGGCACGCTGTTCCAATGATACCAGCTTGGGGTAGCCGCTGGATGCATCTCGTCCGGTATCCTCCGGACGACTTCAGCCTTTAGTGCCCGTTGAACAGCGCGCCCACCGACTGCCCGGTGTGGATGCGCTGGATCGCTTCGCCCAGCAGAGGGGCCACCGACAGCACGGTCATGTTCGGCAGCCGCTTGTCCGGCGGGATCGGGATCGTGTCCGTGAACACGAGTTCCTTGATCGGCGACTTCTCGATCACCTCGACCGCCGGCCCCGAGAGGATCGGGTGCGTCGCCGCGGCGTAGACCTCGGTCGCCCCGTGCTCGATCACGACCTCGGCAGCGGCCACGAGCGTGCCGCCGGTGAGCACTTCGTCGTCGACGATCAGCACGGCGCGGCCCTCCACGTCGCCGATGACGGTCATCGCCTCGACTCGTTCGTCGTTCCCAAGCCGCCGCTTTTCGACGATCGCCAGCGGTGCGTCCAGCCGGTCCGCCATCCTCCGCGCGCCCTTTGCGCCCCCGACGTCTGTGGCGACGACGGTGAGGTTCGCGATGCGCTTCTCGGCAAAGTGAGTGGCCAGCAGGGAGAGGGCAGTCAGCTCATCCAGCGGGATGTTGAAGAACCCCTGGATCTGCCCGGCGTGCAGGTCGATCGTGAGTACGCGGTCCGCGCCAGCCGTCTCCAGGAAGTTGGCGATCAGCCGTGCTGTGATCGGCACGCGCGGCTGGTCCTTCTTATCGCTCCGCCCGTAGGCGTAGTACGGGATGACCGCGGTGATGCGTCCCGCCGATGCCCTGCGCGCGGCGTCGATCATGATGAACAGCTCCATCAGGTGCGTGTTCACCGGCTCCGACATCGTCTGTAGGATGAATACGTCGCGGGCGCGGATGTTCTCGTTGAAACGGACGAAGATGTTCTCGTTCGAGAACTCGAAGACCTCGCACTCACCCAGCGACATCTCCAGATAGTCGCAGATGTCGTTCGCCAGGGCGGGGTGGGCGTTGCCCGTGAAGACCTTCAGGTCCTGGTAGAGTGGGACGGCATCAACCACGACGGGTCGTGTCTCCTCTTTGCTCGTTACCATGGCAGGCGCTGCAACTATAGCAGATGCGGCGCGTGACTTGTAGACCGTCGTCGTCGTTGACATCCTGAACCCCCACCGAGCTTGCCGGCGACCCAAATTCCTCGAACCAATATCTCGCCGCTCCCACGCGCCTTTCCAGCGCCTCTGCCGGGTGTTATGTTGAAAACGTCCGGAAATTCCACGACGAATCCGGATATTTTTCGCTCATCTCCTCCGATATCGTCTTCGTTGGAGGTGACCAAATGGTTTCAGCAATGAGCAAGCCGCAAACAACAGTCAAGATCCTCGAAGCCCCGACCGAGCAAACGTCTCCGCTGCTCGACGAAGATGCCCTCTGGGATTTTTGTCTCAGCAGCGACACCAGTATGGATGGCGTCTTCTTCGTCGCCGTCAGGACGACGGGCATCTACTGCCGTCCCTCCTGCTCCGCGCGCAAGCCGAAGCGTGAGAATGTCCTCTTCTTCTCCGACCCCGACGCCGCCGAAGCGGCCGGCTTCCGGGCCTGCAAGCGCTGCCACCCGCGGCTCGCAACCTCCGACGGCGCCGCTGAGCTCGTCGAGCGCGCCTGCACCATCCTCGAAGAGGACGCGGAGGAGCAGCTCTCGCTCCCCCGCATCGCCCGTCGCCTCGGCGTGAGCGGAACGCAACTCCAGCGCACTTTCAAGCGAGTTCTCGGCGTCACACCTCGCCAGTACGCCGAGGCGCGGCGGCTTGCCCGCCTCAAAGGCGGTCTCCGCGAAGGTCGCTCCGTAACCGACGCCATGTACGACGCCGGCTACTCCTCCAGCAGCCGTCTCTATGAATCGGCAGGCGAGCAGATGGGTATGACGCCGGCCACCTATCGCCGGGGCGGACGCGGCATGCGAATCCAGTACACGATCGCCGGTTGCCCCCTGGGACGGATGCTCGTCGCCGGTACCGAGCGCGGTGTCTGTGCCGTCCACCTGGCCGACACCGACGCCGAGCTGGGCGTCGCACTGCGTGGCGAGTTCCCTGAAGCCCTCATCGAGCCCGATGGCGGCGCCCTCGAGGGCTACGTGGACCAAATTCGGAAGCATCTCGACGGCGTCCGCCCCCGAATGGACATCCCTCTAGATATCCAGGGGACCGCCTTCCAGATGCGGGTGTGGCGCGCATTGCGTGATATCGCTTACGGCAGCACGCGAACCTACGCCGAGATCGCTGACGCTATCGGCTCGCCGAAGGCCGCCCGTGCGGTCGGCAACGCCTGCCATAACAACCCCGTGCCGGTCATCATCCCCTGCCATCGCGTCGTGGCAGCCAACGGCCTCGGCGGATACGGCGGCGGAATCGAGCGCAAGAAGCGCCTCCTGGCCACCGAAAAGCGGGTGGCGAACGGTTAGCATAAACTGAAAGCGAGCCCCGGCGGCGGGGCAAGACACAATCCTTTCCTTTGTGGCTCAGGGCACACGCCCTGAGCCCTCGCTTTCGTCATCATGTATCAGCGCGCGAAGGACTCTCAGGCCACCCTGCTTCTCCTCGCCCTCGGCTGCACCTGGGGAGCATCATTCCTCTTCATCGAGGTTCTCCTTGACGAAATCTCGCCGATCGAGATCGTCGCAGGGCGCCTCGCCTTCGGGGCAATCGCCGTCGTCGGCTACATGCTCGTGCGCCGATTGCGGCTCCAATGGACGCCGTCGCTGCTGGCGCGGATGGTGCCGATCGCCATCCTCGGCAACATCCTCCCCTTCGCCCTGATCTCCTGGGGACAGGAGTCCGTGGATAGCGGGCTCGCCTCCGTCCTCAACGCCACGGTGCCCATCTCAACTGCCGTCGTCGGAGCCATGTTCCTTCCAGAAGAGCGTTTCACCGCGGGACGGCTCGTCGGCCTCTTGCTCGGTTTCGCTGGAATAGTGGTGCTCACCGGCGACGATGTCTTCAACATCACGGATTCCGCCGTCCAGGGCCAGCTCGCCGTGATCGCCGCCGGGGTCTGCTACGCAGGTTCCTCCACCTACTCCCGCACCCTCCTCCGCACTTTCGACCCGGCCAGCCTCTCAGCCCTGCAACTCACGATGGCCACCGCCATCGCCATTCCCCTCGTCTTCCTGATCGAAGGCACACCCACATACGGCTCGATGGACCTCGAAGCCTGGGGCGCCATCCTCGCCCTCGGTCTCGGCGGCACCGGCATCGCCTACATCGTCTACCTCTGGCTGATCGAGCACATGGGCACCGTCCGTGCCTCGCTCGTCACCTACATCGTGCCGATCGTCGCCCTCTTCCTCGGTTGGCTCGTACTGGACGAGACGATCGGCCTCAACGTCATCGCCGGCGCAGCACTGATCATCGTCGGTGTCGCCAGCGTCATGCGCGGCCAGGCCCCCGGCTCCCAGCGCCGCGCGAGGGAGAAGGCCTTGGCAGTGGGGGCCACCGACTAAAGACGAGGCTCCGCACCATGTCATTCTGAGCCCCGCTTCACCGGCCCAGCCGGAAGGCACTCCTCGGACCCGCCCGAGCGCTCCAGCACTTGAGCGATGAATCTCGGCGGCCGCTACTCCAAAGGAGGCGCGTTACCATCAGGAAACGATGGAAGAACAGTGCTGAGAGAGAAGTACGCTCACGCCGTCCCGCCACTGGCCGCCAGCGACGTTGACAACGCACACGTTTGGGGGTAGCGTTCGAAGCAAGAAGGGTGTCGGGGTGTAACTTGATTCGCGTCCCGGTCCTGGGTGTAGTCGCAGCGCTCTCTCTAGTAGCATTGGCGACAGGTTTGGCCTCCTGCGGGGAGACGGAGGAAGATACGTCTCAGCTTACGACGGAGGTGCCGACACCCTCTGCTCCTGCATCGACGGCACCGAGCGTGACGCCGTCTCCGAGCGCAAGTCCTGCCGAGACCTTTGGGCCGACGGCGACGCCCGTACCGGTTCCGGACGACTGGAAGACTTACTCGGACACGGATGGTCGTTTCGTGGTGCGATATCCTCCGGGATGGTTCCTCCAGGACGGTGCGACCTCTGCGGTGAGGCCGCCGGACCAGCTGTCGGTCATCTTCTATTCGTACGATCCCGACGCATCAGGAAAAGACTTTCCTGCCACCGGGTTGAAGGTAGATCTGTACGTGCATCCCCTCGTGCAGAATGATTGCAGAGTTGCACCTGCCGAAGCGAGTCCCTCTAGCCTCGGGGGCGTGCAGGGATGGCAGCGTGCTATACCTGCCGAAGACGACGCTGACGTGAGAAATTTAGGCGTCACCGTGCTCCACAACGATTTCTGTTACTCGCTGCACGGACTGTTTGGCAGGGAACTCACCTCCAACGAAACGTTCCAGGCAATCGTTGACACCTTTGCCTTTGCGTCGCAGGGCGCGCAATAGAGGCACCTGTTCATGTGCTGGCTTCTCAAGAACGTAGGGATCTTGGCGTTTGCGTGTGCCATCATAATCTTCATCTCTTTTCGCCAGACCGCGCCAGTGGCCGCCGCACCGCTTATTCAACTGCCATGGCCGACGGGAGTGACACATCTGATAGACGACGGCTACGGCTACGGTTGCGGGACACACACTGACATGACTGCGTCCAGTGGCGACGCCTACAATGCAGACTACTTCGCCCTGGACTTCGAGGTTACCTATGACCAACCCGTTGCAGCAGCGTCCGCCGGCACGGTGTTGGTGGCCGCCGAAGTTGACAATTATGGGGTCAAGGTCGTGCTCGACCATGGGGGCGGGTTCCTCTCGGTGTATGCTCATCTACATTTCGTCGCGGCAGGCATCCAACAGGGTGCTTCCGTGGCGCAGGGTCAGACCGTTGGGTACGCCGATGCCACGGGGTATAACCCCCCGGCGGCACACATTTGCATTTCCACATGCAATCCGGTCTGTCAGCCTTCCGACCGGAGCCGATGTCAGGAGTAACAGCGTTCGGGCGCTACGGAGTCTCGGTCGAAAACGGCTACGCATGCGGATACTATGTCGTCTCGCCTTCTTGGTATAGCCGACCTCCCGCAGTCCGAAACTTGCTTGACCACGCGTCCTTCGAGGACGGAGCCTTAGGTCTACCAGGCCAGAACTGGGCACCCATCAATGGGGCGAACCTGAATGTATTGACGGCGCCTTCGCCACTTGCGGGTGCGAAGTTTCTGCAAACCGGGGGCAGCGGATCAGTCATCCAGACGATCCCGTCGTCAATTGCGCCAGGGGAGAGCTACATATTTTCGATCTGGGCGCGGGTCCGGCAGGGTTATTCGGGTGGAGCCGCCGGCACGTTACGGTTGAAAGCCCAGGGCAGCGGCGGACCTCTGGAGTACGTCGACAAAGCAATCAGCGTTACGTCGGGCTGGCAGTTAATCTCGACCTCAGTTGACCTGATTCACGGCCATTCAGAACTGTACGCGGAGGTTCTGTTAAACGTGAATCGGCCTATCGATATTGACACCACAGAAGTCATCCAGGTAACGCACAAGAAGGCTTCGTTCGAGGTCGGCGATTTCATCGGTCCCTCCTACTGGCAGTTCTCGAACCCTGGCATCATGGCCTACGACGACAAGTGTGACGGAGGGGCAAGGGTTGGTGCCTGCCACCTCGAGCTCAGCAAGAGTCAGTCTGTGACGGCCTCTATGTTCCAGGATGTGAAGACATACCCAGCATATGGCGACAGCTTCACCTTCTCGACCTGGCTCCGCAAGGGCGCCGGAGCAACCGGAACTTTGTCCGGCACCATCGTGCTGTGGGCGCTCGGCGGGAGCCAGGAGAGCGCCATTACTTACTTCTCACTACCTGACACGACGTGGCGGCAGTGGTCCGTAACTATGGAGCCGTTGAACGGCCGGCATACCGGCTATCGAGCGGAGATTTACCTGGACCAGGCGGGCAAAAATTTTCAGATCGACGGCACGCGTGTCTTCAACAACCAGCTCGCCAAGACGTCTTTCGAGACGGGGGCGGCGCCCGAATGGTCTCAGTTCAATGCCGCGTTTGCGGGCGAGACGACGCCAAGCGCCAAGGATGCCGCCAAAGTGATGAAAGTTAGTTCGACCGCGCCCGGAGGTTTCTTCCTGCACAATTGGCCAGTGGAGGTCCGGCCACAGGATAGTTTGACCTTCGTCGCCTGGGTACGCTGCAAGGCCACCTGCTCGCCCGCAAATCCAATTAGCGGCAATCTCGTTATAGCGGGCCCCGCCGGCGAGCAACCGGCGACCACGTTCATCCTCACCAGCACTACCACCTGGGTACCCGTAATCGCCACGATCGATGCGACTACGGCCGACGCCCCCAGACAGGCGCGCATCTACGTGTTGCAGACGGGCCGGGATATCGCCGTCGACGCGGTGAGTCAGTCAACTACCTCCGGCGGCTGATCACCGCCACCGGCCAATTGACAAAATCCCCTCGTATAGTGTATTGACGAATTCCCTTGACCGTGCTAAATTAACTAACTGGATGGCTGTCGAGTCCCCCAAGTTCTTCTAGTCCCTGTATTTCTATCTGTGCCGCCTGGCGCCGCTTTTTCATGTCTAGAGAGGCCCTCGTTGCCTCTGCGAGGAGTGTTCCTGCATGGTTGTGCCCCGTGACGTCGTCTACGAGAAGTTCCGCGTCCCCTCAATCGTCAAGTCTTACTCGCGTATCCCGGACGTCGAGCCCCTGCCCCACCTGGTCCAGATCCAGGTCGACTCCTACGAAGTCTTCAAGAAGGAGGGCCTGCGCGAGCTCTTCGACGAGATCTCGCCGATCTCCGACTTCACCGGCAACCGCCTGGAGATGCGCTTCACCGACTACCGCTTCGGCGAACCCAAGTACGACCAGGACGAGTGCCGCGAGCGCGACGCCACGTTCGCCGCGCCGCTGCGCGTAAACGTCGCAGCTGCTGGTCAAGGAGACCGGCGAGATCAAGGAGCAGGAGATCTTCATGGGAGATTTCCCGCTCATGACCGAAAAGGGCACGTTCATCATCAACGGCGCCGAGCGCGTCGTCGTCTCCCAGCTCGTCCGCTCTCCCGGCGTCTACCTGACGCTGGAGCGGGACGCCACGAGCGGCCGCGACCTTTGCTACGCCAAGCTCATCCCGAACCGCGGCGCCTGGCTGGAGTTCGAGACCTCGAACAAGGACGTCGATCGCCGTCAAGGTCGACCGCAAGCGCAAGATCCCGATCACAACGCTGCTGCGCGCTATCGACGAGCCGGAGCTGCTGCCGAAGCACCCCAGCACGAAGGAGATCAAGGAGCTCCAGGAGCAGATCGACGGACGCCAAGACCGAGCGCGAGGCCGACAAGCTGCGCAGCCAGCTGCTCCAGCTTCTTGGCACGAACGACCGCATCCTCGCGCTCTTCGAGGACGTCGACACACACGAGAACCACCGCTACATCAAGTCGACGCTGGACCGCGACCCCTCCTCCGAGAACAAGGAAGAGGCGCTGCTCGAGTTCTACCGCCGGCTGCGCCCCGGCGACCCGCCGACGATCGAGAACGCCAAGCAGCTCATCAACTCGCTGTTCTTCAACCCGCGCCGCTACGACCTGGGCAAGGTCGGCCGCTACAAGGTCAACAAGCGCCTCGGCCGCGCCAGCAGCGACCACAACGAGCGCGTGCTCATCACCGGCTGACCTGATCGCCATCGTGCGACGAGATCGTCCGCCTGAACAACGGCCTCGGGCAGCTCGGACGACATCGACCACCTGGGCAACCGCCGCGTGCGCACCGTCGGCGAGCTGATCCAGAACCAGTTCCGCATCGGCCTCCTGCGCATGGAGCGCGTCATCCGCGAGCGCATGACGATCACGGACCCGCAGGAGACGGCGCCGAGCCAGCTGATCAACATCCGCCCGGTCGTGGCCGCGATCAAGGAGTTCTTCGGCGGCTCACAGCTCTCCCAGTTCATGGACCAGACCAACCCGCTGGCGGAGCTGACGCACAAGCGCCGCCTCTCCGCCCTCGGCCCCGGCGGCCTCTCGCGAGACCGCGCCGGGTTCGACGTGCGAGACGTCCACTTCAGCCACTACGGGCGCATCTGCCCGATCGAGACGCCGGAAGGCCCGAACATCGGCCTCATCGGCTAGCCTGGCCACGTACGGCCGCGTCAACGAGTACGGCTTCATCGAGACGCCGTACCGCAAGGTCGTACCGCGAGCTGCCAAAGAACTCGACCGCAACTTGTCGGCCGCTTCGTGCGCGAGGACGTGACGGACGCCAAGGGCAAGGTGATCGTCGCCGACGGGCACCGAGATCGACGCCGCCGTAGCCGAAGAAGCTGACCGGCGCCGCCGAGAGGCACCGTCCCGATCCGCCCCTTCGTCTCCGAGCGAGGTGGACTACCTCTCGGCCGACGAAGAAGAGCGACTACATCGTCGCCCAGGCCAACTCGCCGCTCGACGAAAGGGCCACTTCCTCGAAGACCGCGTCGAGGCGCGGACAGACAGCCGTTCACACGTGCAGCACCCGGACGCAGGTCGACTACATGGACCTCTCGCCCAAGCAGATCGTCTCGGTCGCCGCGTCTCTGATCCCCTTCCTCGAGCACGACGACGCCAACCGCGCGCTGATGGGCGCGAACATGCAGCGGCAGGCAGTGCCGCTGGTGCGACCGGAGATCCCGCTCGTCGGCACGGGCATGGAGCTGCAGACCGCGATCGACTCCGGCCAGGTGATCACCGCCGAGTCAGACGGGGTCGTCACGAGCGTCACCGGCGACGCCGATCACCGTTACGCTACGACGGCAAGGAAGCGAACGCACCTACACGCTCAACAAGTTCATCCGCTCCAACCAGGGCACCTGCATCAACCAGCGCGCCATCGTCACGCCGCGGCGAGCAGGTGAAGAAGGGCGAGACGCTGGCCGACAGCTCCTCGACCGACGAGGGCGAGCTGGCGCTGGGCCAGACGCTGCTCTGCGCCTTCATGAGCTGGGAAGGCTACAACTTCGAGGACGCGATCATCATCTCCGAGTCGCGTCGCCCGCGACGACAAGTTCACCTCGATCCACGTCGAGAAGCACGAAGTGGAGGCGCGCGACACCAAGCTCGGCCCGGAGGAGATCACCCGCGACATCCCGAACGTCGGCGAGGAGAGCCTCCTCGACCTCGACGAGTACGGCGTCATCCGCGTCGGCGCCGAGGTGCAGTCCGGCGACATCCTCGTCGGCAAGATCACGCCCAAGGGCGAGACCGAGCTGACGGCGGAAGAGAAGCTGCTGCGCGCGATCTTCGGCGAGAAGGCGCGCGAGGTGAAGGACACCTCGCTGCGCGTCCCGCACGGCGAGCGCGGCAAGGTCATCGAGACGCGATTCTTCGCCCGGCCGGACAACGACCCAGGACGCGCGCCGCACCCTGCGGACGGCGAGCCCTCGGGCGGACACCACTGCCGCTGGCCCCACTACGCTCAGATCACGGACGAGCTGGCGCCGGGCGTACAGGCTATGGTGCGCATCTCCATCGCCCAGCGCCGCAAGGTCGCCGAGGGCGACAAGATGGCCGGCCGCCACGGCAACAAGGGCGTCATCTCCCGCATCCTGCCGGTCGAGGACATGCCTCACCTGGCGGACGGAACGCCCGTGGACATCATCCTCAACCCGATCGGTGTGCCGAGCCGTATGAACATCGGCCAGGTGCTGGAGACGCACCTTGGCTGGGCGGCGCGACGCATGGGCTTCCGCGCCGTCTCCCCGGTCTTCGACGGCGGCAACCCGGAGACGATCGAGGACGCGCTCTGCCGCGCCTGGATCTGCGAGCAGGCCGGTGCGCTGATGGACGAACTCGAAGACGGAGCAACGCCTTCACTCGCAGCAACGGTACCCGGAACGGCCACAGCGAAGGCGTCGGCGAACGGGTAGACGTGGAGAAGGCCGCGAAGTGGCTCAAGGAGCAAGGGCTACGACGCCGACGTCCGTGTTCGACGAGTCCCCGGCAAACGTCGGCGAGGCCGCGCGCATCGGGCTAGAGGCCTGGCTGGAGCAGCCGGAAATCAAGGCCTGGCTGCACGACAATGGGGTCAAGCGCGTCAAGGGGAAGTCCTATCACGACCTCGAGCAAATCGCTGAGAAAGTGCTCCTGGGCAGCGGCCACGCGGCTCCGATCTACGGCAAGCAGATGCTGTACGACGGCCGCACCGGGCGACCGCTTCGACCAGGCGGTTACAGTCGGCTACATCTACATGCTGAAGCTCGTCCACCTCGTGGAGGACAAGATCCACGCACGCTCCACCGGGCCCTACTCGCTCATCACCCAGCAGCCGCTGGGTGGAAAGGCGCAGTTCGGCGGCCAGCGCTTCGGCGAAATGGAGGTCTGGGCCCTGGAGGCCTACGGCGCCGCCCACATCCTCCAGGAACTGCTCACCGTGAAGTCCGACGACGTGGTCGGGCGCGTGAAGACATACGAAGCTATCGTCAAAGGCGAGGACATCCAGGAGCCGGGCGTGCCGGAGTCATTCAAGGTGCTGGTCAAGGAGCTACAGAGCCTCGGCCTGTCGGTGGAAGTGCTCAACGAAGAAGAAGAACGGGTGACGCTGGCCGACACCTCGCTGCAGGACCTGCCGGAACTGGGGTATCGACCTCAGCGGTTTCGAGAAGGGAGAGGACATCCTTGGCACTGGAAGTTAATGACTTCAACGCTATCCGAATATCTCTGGCCTCCCCTGAGCAGATCCGGTCCTGGTCTTACGGTGAGGTTACCAAGCCGGAGACCATCAACTATCGCACTCTGAAGCCCGAGAAGGACGGCCTCTTCGACGAGAAGATATTCGGCCCCACCAAGGACTTCGAGTGCTACTGCGGCAAGTACAAGCGCGTCCGCTACAAGGGCATCGTCTGCGACAAGTGCGGCGTCGAGGTGACCCGCTCCAAGGTGCGCCGCGAGCGCATGGGCCACATCGAGCTTGCCTCGCCGGTCGCGCACATCTGGTTCGTGAAGGGTACGCCCAGCCGCATCGGCCTGCTCCTTGACATCTCCCCGCGCAGCCTGGAGCGCGTGCTCTACTTCGCGCAGTTCATCGTCGGCGAGGTCAACGAAGAGATCCGCCAGAAGGCGATTGAAGACCTCCAGCGTCAGATGGACGAGGCCGTGGATACAGGCGAGTCCGACGAGTCCGGCAAGATCAAGGAGATCGAAGACGCTGCTGGGGAGACCATCGAGCGACTGGAGGCCGAGCGTGAAGAACGCCTTGCCGCCGCCGACGCATCTATCGAAGCCGACATTGACGCGCTCCGCGAAAAAGCAGCTGCTCTCCAGGAGCTGATCGACAAGACCGGTGAGAAGAAGGCGCCCAGGAAGCTCGCACTCGACGACGCCTTCGTCCTCGCGACAAAAGGCGAGACCCTGCCCGCCAAAGCAACCGCCAAGCTGCAAACCGAGCTTGGCAAGCGCATCTCAGCTCTTGAGGACAGCCGCGAGGCCCGACGCAAGGCAGCCGAGCAACAGCTCGAGAAGGACATTACCACTGTCCGCGAAGCCGCCATGGGCGAGATGGCGCCGCACCGCAAGAAGGTAAACGAGGAGCGAGACGCCGTCCGCAGTCAGTACCAGGTCCAGATCGAGAAGCTGGAAGACCTGAAAGACCCTGTGAAGGACGACCAGTGTACCCTGCTTCCTGAACCTGAACTGAGGGATTGGAACGAAAAGTACCCGGGCCTGCTCAAGGCCGGCATGGGCGCAGAAGCGCTCATCGGTCTCCTCGAGCGCGTCGACCTGGACGGGCTGAAAGTAAAACTACAGGGCGAGATCCAGAACTTTAGCGGGCAGCGCCGCAAGAAGGCCACAAAGCGCCTCCGCGTCGTCGAGTCGCTCCGCAAGAGCGGCAACAAGCCCGCCTGGATGATCCTTGGCATCCTGCCCGTGCTCCCGCCCGACCTTCGTCCGATGGTCCAGCTGGATGGCGGGCGCTTCGCCACCAGCGACCTTAACGATCTCTACCGGCGCGTTATCAACCGCAACAACCGTCTGAAGAGATTGCTGGAGCTCGGCGCCCCGGAGATCATTATCCGCAACGAAAAGCGCATGCTCCAGGAAGCGGTCGACAGCCTTATCGACAACGGGCGAAGGGGTCGCGCTGTCTCCACCGCCGGTAACCACAAACTGAAGTCCCTGTCCGATATGCTCAAGGGAAAGCAGGGGCGCTTCCGCCAGAACTTGCTGGGAAAGCGCGTCGACTACTCCGGCCGCTCCGTGATCGTCGTGGGCCCGGAGCTCAAGCTCCACCAGTGTGGCCTGCCCAAGCGCATGGCGCTCGAGCTGTTCAAGCCGTTCGTCATGCACGGACTCGTAGCGCGCGGCCTGGCGCACAACATCAAGTCCGCCAAGCGCATCGTCGAGCGGGCTCGCCCCGAAGTCTGGGACATCCTGGATGAGATCATCAAGGACCGCCCGGTGCTCCTCAACCGCGCCCCCACGCTGCACCGGCTGGGCATCCAGGCCTTCGAGCCCGTGCTCATCGACGGCAGCGCCATTCAGATCCACCCCCTGGTCTGCACCGCCTTCAATGCGGACTTCGACGGCGACCAAATGGCTGTCCATGTTCCTCTGTCCCGCGCCGCCGTGGCCGAGGGCCGGCAGATCATGCTCTCAAGCCAGAACCTGCTTTATCCCTCCAACGGAGAGCCCGTGGTAGCGCCGACGCTGGACATCGTCCTCGGGTGCTACTACCTGACGGACGAGACGCCCGGCGCTAAGGGCGCGTACCAGGACGGCGCACCTCCCAGGGGCGTATATTCGAGCTTCGACGAAGCCAAGATGGCGTATCACGCGGGCCATGTTGACCTCCGCGCGCCGATTCGGGTGCGGGATGCAAAGCTGGGCGGCGAGCTGCTGATGACCACGGTCGGCCGAATCATCTTCAACGACGTCGTTCCCGAGGAGCTGGGGTTTCAGAACCGCCTGATGGACAAGAAGGCGATCAAGGACCTCGTGTCGCGCTGCAGCCACACGCTGGACAACGAACGCACCGCGGAGATGGTCGACAAGATGAAGGATGTCGGGTTCAGGTACGCAACGCGTTCAGGCATTTCAATCGCCATGAACGACCTTCGAGTCCCCGACGAAAAGGCCGGGCTCCTGGCCGAGGCCGACAAAGAGATCGAGGAGATCGAAGACCAGTACTCGCAGGGCTTGATCACCGATGACGAGCGCTACGACCACGCTATCCGCATCTGGCGCGACACCACTGACCGCGTGCAGGCCGTAATCCAGAACCGCCTTGAGGAATACGGCGGTGTTTACATCATGGCCGTTTCCGGCGCCAAGGGTAACATTAGCCAGATCAGTCAGATGGCCGGTATGCGCGGCCTCATGAGCGACCCCGCCGGACGAATCATCGACCTCCCCATCCGCTCGTCCTTCCGTGAAGGCCTGAGCGTGCTCGAATACTTCATTTCCACCCACGGCGCGCGCAAGGGACTGGCCGACACCGCCCTCCGGACGGCAGACAGCGGTTACCTGACCCGCCGCCTCATTGACGTCGCGCAGGACGTCATCATCGTCGAGGACGACTGCGGCACAACCGCCGGCGTGTGGGTAGGGGAATCCACCGACAAGAGTCTCTTCGAATCGCTTGCCGAGCGCATCGTCGGCCGCTACACCGCGGCCGATGTCGCCGAACCAAAGACCGGCGAGATCATAGTCGAGCGCGGCGAGGAGATCACCGAAGACATCGCCGAACGGATCATGGCTGCCGGTCTCGACAAGGTATATGTCCGGTCGGCGCTGACTTGCGTGATCCGCCGCGGACTGTGCGCGACTTGCTACGGTCGCGACCTATCCAAGGGTCGCTTCGTCCAGCACGGCGAAGCCGTCGGCATCATCGGCGCTCAGAGCATCGGCGAGCCCGGCACTCAGCTCACGATGCGCACGTTCCACACCGGCGGAGTGGCAGGACTCGACATTACATCCGGTCTCCCCCGAGTGGAGGAGCTGTTCGAGGCGCGCGTTCCCAAGGGTTCCGCCCTTATCTCCGAAATCGACGGCCTGGTGGAGATCGCCCGCGACGGCGACGCCCGCCGGCTCCGTATCATCAGCGCGGAGGCGTACCGCGATGAGTACGAGCTCCCCAAGGGTTCGAAGATCACCGTCAAGGACGGCGAAGACATCCAGGCCGGCCAGGTGATCGCCACGTTGCCGAAGCCGAAGAAGGGCGAAGAGCCACAGGCCGTGGCGGTCCCGAACGAGATTATCGCCCGCGTATCGGGACAGGCTACCGTCCAGCGCGGCGGCAAGCTCTCGATCATTTACGAGGAGCGCGACCAGCGCGAATACATCATCCCTGCCGCCGCTCGCCTGCGTGTCGGCGACGGCGACAAGGTCTTTGCCGGTGAGCCTCTCACCGAGGGTCCGCTGAACCCGCAGGACATCCTTCGCATCCAGGGCCCGGAAAAGGTGCAGATGTACCTCGTCGAGGAAGTCCAGAAGGTCTACAGGTCCCAGGGCGTGACCATCAACGACAAGCACATCGAGGTAATCGTCCGGCAGATGCTACGTCGCGTCCGCGTCGACTCCCCGGGCGACACCGAATTGCTACCCGGCGAGCTCGTGGACCGCTTCAAGTTCGAAACGGAAAACGGACGCGTCCTCGCCGAGGGTGGCGAGCCCGCAACCGCGCAGCCGGTGCTGCTCGGCGTCACCAAGGCCTCGCTGAACACCGACAGCTTCCTGGCTGCCGCCTCCTTCCAGGAGACGACGCGCGTTCTCACCGAGGCCGCAATCAGTGGCCAGGTGGACCGCCTTCTCGGGCTCAAGGAAAACGTCATCATCGGCAAGCTCATCCCGGCCCGCGCCAACATCGTTGTCGAGCAGCCGCTCAAGGTCACGGAGATCCCGCTGCCGCCCAGCCTCCTCGGCGAAGGCGATGACGAGGACTTCGAGCTTTTCGAAAACGACGATGACGACGACTGGGGCATTGGCGAGCCGGAAACACCAGGTACCGGGGAACCTGAAGAAGGCCTCAACACCCTCTCAGGCGCCCTCAGCTCTCTGTTCGCCGAAGGCGAGAACGGGGCGCCGGACAGCGGCGCTCACATCGAGGCTGAAGAGAGCATCGTCGAAGAGACGCTATCCGAAGTTCTCGAAGAGGAAGCGGAAGAGCCCGGAGAGTAACGGAATAGGGAATCACCGGTCACGGGGGGCGCGAAAATGCGCCCCCTGTCTCGTTTTCTCAAGCGCTGCGCATGGCGGTGCGCCCTATAATGGACACTGCAGGCACGTATGGTCGTAAGACAGCCCGAAGCCTCCGAAGCTCTGAAGACGGCGCTGGCCCAGTTCGATGCCGCCGCCGACCGTCTCGGCCTCGATGATGGTGTCCGATCCATGCTCCGCGTCTGCAAGCGTGAGCTGTCCGTCCACTTCCCTGTGCAGATGGATGACGGCGGTATCCGCGTCTTCACCGGCTACCGCGTCCAGCACAACCTCGCGCGGGGGCCCGCCAAGGGCGGTCTCCGCTACAACATCAACGTGGATCTCGACGAGGTCCGGGCTCTCGCCATGTGGATGACCTGGAAGAGCGCGGTCATCAACCTCCCGTACGGCGGCGCCAAGGGCGGCGTCATCGTTGATCCCAGGTCGCTTTCAGCCGGCGAGCTTGAGAACCTCACCCGCCGGTATGCCACCGAAGTCACCATAGTTATCGGCCCAAACGAGGACATCCCCGCGCCCGACATGGGGACCGATGGTCAGATCATGGCCTGGATCATGGACACGATCAGCATGCACCGCGGCTACACCACGGCGGGCGTCGTCACAGGCAAGCCGGTCAGCGTCGGCGGCACACTCGGCCGGCAGGACGCCACGGGCCGCGGTATCCAGTACATCATTCAGGAAGTCGCGAAGGACCACGAAGTTTCGCTGGAAGGCGCCACTGTTGCCGTCCAGGGTTTTGGTAACGTGGGTGCCGTAGCCGCCCGCCTCCTTCACGAGCTGGGAGCCAAGGTGGTGGCCGCGAGCGACCAGTCCGGCGGCATATACAACGCCGGGGGCCTCTCCATACCGTCCCTGCTCTCCTACCAGAAGGACCAGGCGCCGCTTTCCAACGCTCCCGGCGGTGATCGCATCTCCAACGAAGAACTGCTCGCCCTTCCCGTCGACTTCCTGATCCCCGCCGCCCTCGAAGGTCAGATCACGGCGCAGAACGCCCCCGACGTCCGCGCCCGGTTCGTCGTGGAGGGCGCCAACGGCCCGACGACTCCCGAGGCCGATGCAATCCTCGCCGAGAAGAACGTCATCGTCGTCCCCGACATCCTGGCCAACGCCGGCGGCGTCATCGTCTCCTACTTTGAGTGGGTGCAGGACCTCCAGTTCTATTTCTGGGAGGAAACCGAAGTCAACGAGCGCCTCCACCGCATTATCACCCGCGCCTACCGAGACGTCGTCAATACAGCCGCCCAGCACAGCA
The DNA here is from genome assembly GCA_963717065.1 of uncultured Chloroflexia bacterium. Classification (GTDB taxonomy): domain Bacteria; phylum Chloroflexota; class Dehalococcoidia; order SM23-28-2; family RBG-16-64-32; genus CAVQVC01. The sequence goes on from CAVQVC010000001.1 coordinate 1,878,014, forward strand.
TCAGCCTCCGCGAAGCCGCGATGGTGCTCGCGGTCGGGCGCGTGGTGGAGGCCTCACGCATCCGCGGCATCTACCCGTAGTCCATTCAGGGCGACCTACTCGGGACTTGTAGCAAGATTCGGCGCGCCTGCGTCTATCCATGCGAGGCCGCGGACCGCCTCGAGTGGAGGGACACGAATGCTCAAGACGCTTTTCGGCAAACGGCTAAACGGACGGTTCCCCGGCGAAGACTTTGTACTCGCGGAAGGCGAGAGGGAAGGCCTCCCGGCAATAGCTCTGATCAACCGCGCGTACAAGCGCTACTCATTCACTTCCGAGTACCCCTGGCACGTCGAGATTGAGATCGCCATGCAGGACACCACCGATCTCGGTCTTCCCACAAGCGCTGAAGCCGACGCCTTGAACGCGCTGGAGGACTATCTCGAGGAAGAGATGACCAAAGCCGGCGCCTTCCACCAGATAGCGCGCCAGACATGGAACCACGTTCGCATGATCGACTACTACGTCGAGGTCGGCCCCGCGGCCAAGTCACTCCTATCGCGCCTGGCCGATTCCGGCAGCACCACACGACCGTTCACGGTGAAAGTTGAGCACGATGACGACTGGAGCATCTGCGAAGGCTTTTTCCAGAACCTCTGACAAAGATCGTAACCAGCCCGAAACCTTCCCGTAACATCCAGGCCATCCCGATCTGTCACTCTCGTTCCAGGGCGTCCTTCGGGAACGTCCTTGATTGCGTATTCACCTGCAGCGAGCCCGGTCTTCGGGAGGGAGTGCATAACCATGGTCACCAGCCAGCGGGTAATCGCTCCGGTGGAGCGATTCCTGAACGATCTCTACGATCGTTACTCAGTCCTTGGTGAGGGAGCCGTGGCGGAGTACATCCCAGAGCTGTCGAAGGCCGACCCCGGGTGGTTCGGAATCTCGATCGTGATGCTCGACGGCCACGAGTACTCGGTCGGCGACTCAGAAGTACCATTCACCATCCAGTCCATCTCCAAGCCATTCGTCTACGGTCTCGCCCTCGAGGACAACGGCGAGGAGTACGTCATCGAGCGCGTCGGCCTGGAACCAACGGGCGACGCCTTCAACGCCATCAGCCTTGATCCCGAGACCGGGCGCCCGGCCAACGCCATGATCAACGCCGGCGCGATCGCAACGTCGGGGATGGTCCGAGGCGGATGGCGGCGACGCCCCTCGACCGGCTGTTGAACATGTTCTCGCGCTACGCCGGGCGTCAGGTGTCGGTCGACGACGCGGTTTACAGATCGGAGAGCGAGACCGGTCACCGCAACCGCGCCATCGGCCATCTGCTGCGAAACTTCGGGATAGTCCTCAGCGACCCCGAGGAGGCGCTGGACCTCTACTTCAACCAGTGCTCGATCTCGGTTACCTGCCGAGATCTTGCCGTGATGGCAGCATGTCTCGCCAATCAGGGTGTCAACCCCATCACAGGAGAGCGTGCTGTCGATGCGCGCTACGTATCCAGCGTGCTCAGCGTGATGGGTTCGTGCGGCATGTATGACTATGCCGGTGAGTGGATATACCGCGTCGGAATGCCTGCCAAGAGCGGCGTCTCCGGAGGAGTGCTGGCTGTCCTTCCGGGACAACTGGGCATCGGCGTGTTCTCCCCTCCGCTCGATGTCCGCGGGAACAGTGTGCGCGGCGTCGGTGTCTGCACCGACTTCTCCGAAAGCTACAACCTGCACCTCTTCAACGTGCCGCACACATCAGACTCCGGAGTCCGGCACACCTACGACGCGGCCTCCGTGCGCTCCAGGCGCCGGCGGCAGCCCGCGGCTGCCGAGCTCCTCGCCTGCGAGGGACGGCCGTTGCGCGTCTACGAGCTCCAGGGCGACCAGGTCTTCGCCATGACGGAAGCGTTCTCACGTGACGTGGTCCGCGACTCCGAAATCTTCGACTTCTTGATCGTCGACCTCCGCCGCGTGGTGAGGATCGACGCCGGCGCCGCGGACCTGCTCCGCACGCTCCTATCCGACCTGGCTGAGGCGGGCAAAATCGTCTCGGTCTCTGGCGTCACCACCCTACCGCAGCTCACCAAACAACTCCCGGACGAAATCTCAGTCCTCCCCACCCTCGACGATGCCCTGGAGTGGTGTGAAGATCAGGTCCTCGCACGCTTCCTTCCAGTGGCGGCGAGCGACGAGGAATTCGTGCCGCCCCGCGAGAACGAGTTGTGCGAGGGCCTCACAGCGGCTGAGATGACCGCTGTCGAGCGCGTACTCAGGCCGTTGACCGCCCCCTCGGGCGAGCGAATACTCTCCGCGGGCGACCCAGGCGAAAGTCTATATCTCCTGTGCAAGGGACGCGTCAGCGTCGTCATCGACCAACCGGCCGCAGCCGAGACAAGAGTCGCCACGCTCTGCCCAGGCATGGTCTTCGGCGAAATGGCGATGCTCGGCGAGCCAGTTCGCGCCGCCAGCGTTCGCGCCGATTCAGACGTTGAATGCCGCGAACTAACGATGGATGACCTTAACGCTCTCGCCCGAGTCCACCCCAACCTTCGCGCAGTGATCTATGAGAACCTGGCCCGCAAGTTGACGGTTGCACTGCGCAACGCCAACCGCGAACTCAGCGCGCTGGCGGGCTAAACTTAGCCGTTCTGGACTCCGTCTACGGCGCCACCTCCGACGCCACCTCCACCAGCCGGCCGCCGCCCGGCCCGTTGCTGCGGATCGTCGACGGCACCCGTAGTGACTCCTCCGCCTCATATGTTTCCCGTAGCTCTTGGAACGCTTCGTTGTCCTGCGTCAGCGCCCCCACACGACTGAGTAGCGCTTCATCGGCTGGTGCGACTTCATTTTCCAGGCCTTCTGCGAGCCCCCAGCCGTCCCACGGCAGCATCTCCATCTTGTTCAGCGCCGCCATGTCCCGCACCAAGTTCTGCCGCACCCACCACATTCCGTATTCGTTGATCGGGTGCAGGCCGAAGTCATCAGTATTCGCCTTGCCGGCGCGGCACATCTCCCAGGCCATCCCGGCGACGACGAAGCGGTCGCGGGGCACGTCGTGCGTGTCAAAGCCTACCTGGAGGACGCCGCGCTGGAGGCTGTCGAGCTGAGCGTCAACCAGATGCCAGCGCTGCTGTTCCGCATTCCAGTACTCGCAGACCCAGTGGTCCTCGTATTTCCCGGGAAGGAAGTAGGCGCCGAAGCCGCATCGCGCCCGCGCTGGAACGCCCTGGTGTCGCAGCATTGAACAGAGAAGCATCGTGTGGTCCCGGCAGTTCCCGACCAACCTCCGCTCGGGCGGCCGCACGGCCGTCAACGGACTGCCGTCCAGCTCCAGGATTCGGTTCAGCATCAGCGCGACGCGGCGGAGCTGCAGCTCTCCCTCTCTTTCCGGAGACAGAGTCAGCCCGTATTGCTCCGACCAGAAGGGATGTACGACCAACCCCTGCACCGTCTCGCAGAGCCGCGGAACTTCGGTCGGCAAGCCGTCAAAGAGGCGGGAATTCTTCCCCGGGTCGGATATCGGGCCCTGGGAGGCATAGTACGCGAGGGGGCCCGACAAGGCCTCAGCGTCCCGTGAACTGCGGCTCCCGCCGCTCCATGAACGCCTTCACGCCCTCCGCGAAGTCCTTCGTGCCGAACAGCGGCAGCAGCTGCAGGAAGACGTGGTGCACGTTCGCCTCGAACGTCTCTTCCAGCGCCCAGGCGCATCATGCGCTTCGTCGCCTGCACCGCCAGCGGCGCGTTCGCGGCGATCTCCGCCGCCATCGTTCGTGTCGCCTCGGCCATCAGCTCGTCGTGCGGCACGACCTCGTTCACGAGCCCCAGCTCCAGCGCACTCCTCCGCGCCCAGCGTCTGGCCGCGGAAGGCGATCTCCGCCGCCTTCGCCCAGCCGACGCAGCCGCGGCAGCAGCCACGAGCCGCCGCTCTCCGGCAGCACGCCGCGCTTCGTGAAGACCGCCGCCAGCTTCGCCTCCGTCGAGGCGATGCGGATGTCGCAGCCCAGCGCCAGGTCCATGCCGTAGCCGGCGGCCGGGCCGTTCAGCGCGCAGATCACCGGCTTGTCGGTCTTGTGCAGGACGATCGGCGGGCTGTTCGCCAGGTCGAACTTCGCCGGCCAGACCGCCGCCGCCACCGTTCGAGCCGATTCCCGTCGCCTGCCATCAGGTCCTTCAGGTCGAGCCCGGCGCAGAAGCCCTCGGCCCGCGCCGGTGAGGATGATCACCCGCACGTCGCGGTCGCTGGTCGGCGTCCCGGAACGCCTCGCGAGAACGACTCCAGCATCGGCCCGCTGATCGCGTTCAGCCGGTCCGGCCGGTTCAGCGTGATCGTCGCGATGTTGCCGTCGACTTCGTACAGCAGGTCTGCGTATTCAGGCAAGAGACACCTCCGGTTCGTTAGTGGCTAGAGGATAGCACAGGCTGAATAGTCCAACCTCGTTACCTCCGACTTCCCGCTTCCTTCCTCTTCAATCTTCCCGAACTTTCGTTATGTTACCCTGACGAAGGAACCAATTTCTCGCCGCTGTCGTTTATTTTGCAGACGTCAGAGCCGGGAGGGAGGGCCGCCCCACTGGACCCCAGAGATACCGCCCAACGACTCGTCGAAAACGTCGAGCGCGTCATCATCGGCAAGCGCGACCAGGTGGAGCTGGCCGTGATGACGCTGATGTGCGGCGGCCACCTGCTGATCGAGGACGTGCCCGGCGTCGGCAAGACGATGCTGGCCCGCTCCCTCGCCCGGTCCAGCGGCTGCACCTTCAACCGCATCCAGTTCACCCCGGACCTGCTGCCCAGCGACGTGACCGGCGTCTCCGTCTACAACCAGAAGACCGGCGACTTCGAGTTCCGGCCCGGGCCGGTGCTCTCGCAGATCGTCCTCGCCGACGAGATCAACCGCGCGACGCCGAAGGCGCAGTCCGCGCTGCTCGAGGCGATGGAGGAGCGCCAGGTGACCGTCGACGGCATCACCCACCGGACGCCGGAGCCGTTCATGGTGATGGCCACGCAGAACCCGATCGAGTACGAAGGCACATTCCCGCTGCCCGAAGCGCAGCTCGACCGCTTCCTGATCCGCCTGGAGCTCGGCTACCCCTCCGCGCAGGACGAACAGGCGATGATGGAGCGCCAGCTCCACGGCCACCCCGTCGGGGAGCTGGCGCAGGTCTGCGAGTCGCAGGAAATCCTTGGCCTGCAGGCCGCCGTCCGCGAGGTCTACGTCGACGTTCTCGTCCAGGAGTACATCGTGAAGCTCGTGGAGGAGACGCGGAACCACGCCGCAACGTTTACCTCGGCGCCTCGCCGCGCGGCTCGCTCGCGCTCCAGCGTCTGGCACAGGCGAGGGCGATCCTCGACGGCCGCGATTTCGTGCTGCCCGACGACGTCAAGTCGCTGGCGTACGCGGCCCTCGGGCACCGCATCATCCTCAACGCGCAGTCGCGCGTGAAGGGGGTCACTCCCCGCCAGGTCGTGGAGGAAGTGTTGGGGCTGCTCACCGTACCCGGCGTCCGCGCGAGGGCCGGTTGAGGCGGCGCGGATGCGGTTCTTCGGACAGAGCATCGGCGCCTTCCTGAGGTTCCTCTACCGGCACCACAATATCCTCATTGTCCTCTGGGCATTCGGCGACGATGGCCGCCTTCGCCGCGATCACCGGCCACTGGATGTTCTACCGCGCCGCTTACGTCATCGGCGGGCTCATCCCGCTCTGCTTCCTCTGGGCGCGCATCCAGTCTCGCGGCCTCGAGGTGCACGTCGAACGAACGACTGACCGCCTCCAGGTCGGTCAGCAGGCGGAGACGACGATCCGCCTCAAGAGCCACAGCGCCTGGACCAAGCTCTGGCTCGAGGTCGAGGACGAGACGAACATGCCCGGCGCCCAGCCACGACCGTCGTCACACTCCCTTCCGCCGGCACCCGCAACTGGAAGGTGAACATGACCTGCAACCGCCGCGGTGTCTACTCCGCGGGCCCCGTGCGCGTCACCACCGGCGACCCCTTCGGCCTCTTCAAGTTCAGCCGCACATACGGCGAGCGAGAGTCGCTCATCGTCCTCCCGCAGCCGGAGGAGCTACCGTACTTCTGGGCGCCGGCCGCCCAGCTTCCCGGCGAGGGCGTTGTCCGCCAGCCGCACGCACTACGTCACGCCCAACGCCGCCGGCATCCGCGAGTACTACCCCGGCGACAGCTACAACCGTATCCACTGGAACTCCACCGCGCGACTGGGCCGGCTGATGGTGAAGACGTTCGAGATGGACCCGACCAGCAACATCTGGGTACTCCTCGACCTCAATCGCGCAGCCCAACACGGCGAAGGCGACGAAAGCACCGAGGAGTACGCCGTCCGCATCGCAGCTTCGATCGCTTACCGCTTCCTCAACGCCAACCGCATGCTCGGTCTGATGATGGTCGGACGCGAGACTGTCATCCTCGACCCGGCCCGCGGCGGCCAGCAGTACACTCGCATCCTTGAATCGCTCGCCGTTGCCGAAGCCAGCGGCAAGACATCGCTCTCCGAGGTCATCCAGGAAGAAGGCCGCCGCTTCGGCCGCCACACGACGCTTATCGCGATCACCGCCGATTCCGACGATGAATGGACCGTCGCCCTGCACCAACTCCTCCGCCAGGGCACACGTGCCGCCGCCGTTCTCCTGGACCCGCAGAGCTTCGGCGCACCCGAGGGCTCCACGCTCCCCATCGATGAGCTACTCTCCGGCAACGTGCTGACTTACGTCGTCCCCAACACGTCCGATATTTCGCTCATGCTCGGCCCCGCAGGCGTCGTCGGCGGAGCCACAGCCGAGCGCCAGACGGTGGCGGTGCGCTAGCGATGGCCGAGATGGAATGGACGCGACCTTCACCCGCCGCGAAGGGACGCGAGCTCCCCGGCTGGCTGCAGTCTTTCGCGGCACGCTACCTGGACTGGGAGGACTGGCTCACCCTCGCCCTTCTTTCCGGCGCCACCCTTAGCGTTGCCGTAACACTCGAAAACGGCGGCTGGACCCGCGACATGCCTGCCATCACTCTCGTCGCCATGCTCGCGATTGTCGCCTCCCTCTTCTTCGCCCGCTCGCGCCTCTCCATGCTGATCGCCTGGCCCTCGGCGATCGCGGTGGGAGCGCTGGTGGTCGCCTGGCAAACGCTGATCATGGTCGGCCCCGGCAGCCCTGAGCAGCGCATCGATGCCGTATACCATCGCTTCGACGCCTGGCTCGACGCCGCCTTCAACAACCTCGTCAACAACGACCCGCTGCCCCTCAACGTGCTCACCCTCGGCATCACCTGGCTCGGAGTCTTCCTCTTCGGCTGGAGCGTATTCCGCTGGAACAACGCCTGGATCGGCCTCATCCCCGGCGGCCTCGCGCTATTCCTCGACCTCGCCTACGTCGGCGACGAACTCTCCGGTGCCGTCCTCGGCTACGTGCTCTGCGGCTTCCTCCTCATCATGCGCACCAACCTCGTCGGAAACATCACCCGCTGGCGCAGGGAGGGCGTGTCGTATCCGCCGCTCATCAGCCTCACCTTCCTGAACTTCAGCTTCTGGGCCCTGCTCCTCGTGCTAATCGGCGCCTGGGTCGCGCCCCTCGGCCCCTTCAGCACGCCGGCGCCGGTACAGCGGCTCGTCGACGAGTTCCACGAGTTCGGGGCGGGGTTCGTCCGCCTTGCCGGGCCGTTGCACGTGAAGAAAGTCGTCCCTATTCACACGTACGTCGGCGTCCTCCCCTTCCAGGGCTCCATAGACCTTGGGGAGCGTGAGGTCCTCCTTGTCAGCGTGAACGATCCCACTATCCGCGGCCCGTTCGTCCTTCGCGGCACCTCCTATGACCGTTACGCCTCCGGAGGTTGGGACACGGGCCCCCGGGACGACGCTTCCCTGTCCCCCTTCTCGCGCGGCTCGATTGAATCTCAGCTTGAGGCCGGCGAAGTGCAGGGCACGATCGTCCCGATGCATGTCGATGTCCAGGCCAAGAGCGTCGTCGGCAACGTCCTTTTCACCGTGGGGCATCCCCTCACCACGAACCCCAAGGTAACCGCGAAAGTCCCCAGCGGCAGCCTCGATGAGGTGTACCCGGACCTTCCCGACCAGGGCCGCAACATGCCCGATTCGCAAATCATGCGCGACTACCTCGCCGACGGCCTCGTCGGCGTCACCGTGGCCCGCGACGCCACCAATGCGGTGGAATATATCGACGCTTTCGACACCAAGGACGCCCCGGTGATGGACACCCTCATGCTCGAACCCGGCTCACGCGTGCGCAAAGGTCAGGGCTACGACATCACATCCTTCGTCCCCACCTACACACCCGAGGGACTTCGAGCCGCGAACGGCGCCTACCCTTCCTGGATAAGGCAGTACCTCCAGCTTCCCGACGGCCTCCCGAACCGCATCGGTCAGAAGGCGCGGGAAGTTGCCGACACCTACGCCGACCACAGCCAGGCCGAGCTTACAAACTATGACGCCGCCAAAGCCATCGAGAGCTATCTCCGCGTCGAATTCCCTCTCAGCTACGACGTGCCCGAGACTCCTCCCGGCGAAGACACGGTCGATCACTTCCTGTTCGAATCGAAGAAGCGGCTACTTCGACTACCACGCGTCGGCGATGGTTGTGATGCTGCGCACGCTCGGCATTCCCGCGCGCCTGGGCATCGGCTTCGTGATCGATGAAGGCGACCTCAACCGCGATGGCGACGCCTACATCGTCCGCGACCGCAACACGTACGCCTGGCCCGAGGTCTACTTCCCCGACAACGGCTGGGTCACGTTCAACCCCAGCCCCGACCGCCCCGAAAACCTCAACCCGGTGGTCCGCGAGGATCTCCCCGGGAGCGACCAGATCGACCCCGACATCCTGAAGAATCTCCCCGTCGGCGCCGACCCCATCTTCGACATCCCCGGCGAGGCGTTCGGAGGCGCCGACACCCCCTCGTCGGCCCAGCCCTCAAGCGACAACAACAACCCCCTGTTTGCGCTGGCCGTTACGGCTGTCGTAGCGATGATCGCCGGCGCCATCTATTTCGGCTGGCAGCGCTCTGTCAACGGTCTTCCCTGGGCGCAGGCTCATTGGGAGAAGCTCGTCCGCATGTCCTCACTTGCCGGCTACCCGCCGCAGCCAGGCCAGACGCCGGTAGAGTTTGCCCGCGGGCTCCAGCGCACCCACCGCAGCCTGCGCGGCGTCTCCGTCCTCGCCGCCGCGTACTGCCGCTCCCGCTTCGCCCACCGCGAGCCCACCGCGGAAGAGAAAAAGCGCATCAAGGACATGTGGCCCGACATGCGAGGCGCCCTACTCGGCAGGGCTGCCACCCGCTTCTTCCGCCGCCATTAGTCCGGACGAAGCGGCGAGATCCCAGTCGTCAACGCCAACTAAGAACGATGCGGCAGGTACCTCAGCGGATCGACCGCGACGCCGTCGCGGTACAGTTCGAAATGCAGGTGCGTCCCCGTTGAGTGACCCGTGCAACCCAGCGCGCCCACCGGGCGCCCCTGGTCCACGTCCTGGCCTTCCTCGACGTACGTCTTCGTGAGATGCGCGTAGAGCGATCGCGATCCGTCCTTGTGCGCGATGATGACGTGGTTGCCGTACCCCTCGCTGCTGTAGCCCTCGTCGCCGCTCTCCACCTCTTCAACGCGGCCCGCGGCGACCGAAAGTACCGGCGTCCCGAACTGGGACAACCCGCCGATGTCGATGGCGTTGTGCACGTACCCCGGCCGCTGCTCTCCAAAGAACGTCGTTATCGGCCCGTAGAAGGGCCAGATGTAGCCATACTCGGAGGGGTTCGTGTATGCCCAGCGCGCGGCTTCGCTCTGCTTGAACGCCTCCGGCGGGATCGCCCGCGGTAGTAGCAGCGTCTGCCCCGGGCGGAAGTCGCCAGCGGTCTTCAGTTTGTTCCCCGGATAGGCGACGATCATTCCCACTTCTGTGCTGTATCTCGCGGCGATGTTAGCCAGCGTCTCGCCTTTGCGAGTCGTATAGACAACACCAGGGTAGCCGGGGAGCACCAGCTCATCCCCCACTCGCAGCGCATCTCCGATTCCACGCCCGGGATTACTCCACAGGATGTGGTCGGGACATATCCCGAAGGTCTTTCCGATAGACGCCAGGTCATCCCCGGACCTCACCTCGTACACTACGTACGCTGCCTGCCCCGGCTGGAAGCCGTACTGCCTGGGGTCGGGCGGCGGTGTGGGCGCCGCCGTTGGAGTAGGTGCGGGCGTCGGCTCCAGCGCTCGCTTGGGCGACAACCTCATCCGCATCATGTACTGGCGCTCCTGGTTGTCCTCCGCTCGTTCGTCCGGCGCTTCGGGCAGCACCACGGGAGGTCTGAGGTAGGCGAGTATGGCCGGCTGCATGGGTTGAGGAGCCGTCGCCGCCAGCGCGCCGGAATTGTGCGCAGTTCTAAGACCGGCCCCCGCCGCCGCCGCAAACGCCAGCCCCAGGAACAACACGTGAAGCAGATAGCGGGTTCCCCTCCCCGCTCCATGCGAGGGCAGCGCCACCTCGGGCTCAGCTTCCTCGGCGGTGCCGGAGACCTCCAGACTCTCGTTCTCGGGCTCGCCGTCTTCGATGGCGTCCGTCGCAGCGCTCACGCTGTGCATCTCCAGGACTTCCTCGGCAGACGCCGGAGCGCCCGCGACATGGGCTGTCTCCTCGTTCGTCTCCCGATCATCGACGACCGCCTCGACTTCGTCTTCCCAGTCGTCTGTCTCCGCCGCGTCCTTCGTCTCATCCAGTACCGGGTCTGACAGTTCGACCGAGAAGGTCCCGGCCGGCTCAGCGGGTTCCTCGGGGCTCTCCTCCGCCTCTGCGACCACCTCAACTTCTGTCTCCGGGTCTGGTTCCGGAGCAGCCGCCTTCAACGAGACCCCCAGCTCCCCACCGATCCCGACCAGGTCCGAGAGCAGGTCCCCTATAGCGATATCTTCAACCTCGGCAGCCAGGCTGCCCTCCTCAGTCTCCTTCTTCGCGTCCCGGAAGATGTCCAACAGGTCCAGGTCCAGCGAGTCGTCTTTCAGGGCATCCGCCACCGAAGTGGCGGCGTCGGTGGTTCCTTCACCATTCGCCGCCGGCGCGACCTCCGCCGTCGCCGGCAGATCCACGGCCAGCGCAGCCAGCGGGTCAGGCGCCCCGGCGGCCTCAATCGCCTCCTCTGGAAGCGCCTCCGGCAGCACAACCGGCTCCGGCTCGTCCAGGCGCGCCCTCATCCGCTCCATCGCACCTTCACGCGCCTGACGAAGTGCCTTGGGGTCGCGCTGCGCCCTGCCGTTGTCGCGCTTCATGAAAAATAGCAGTCTCATGGCGAACTCACTGTGGCGGCGGCCCCGGAGTCCCGGACAGGGTGTCCGAGAACATGCTCGCCGCCACTTGCGGCACGATCAACAGGATCAGCCCGCTGCTGATCATCGTTATCGAAAGGAATAGCGCTGTCTTGTTGCGGTGCCCGCCGGAAGCGGAGCGTGCGGCGAACGCGTTCACAAACGTCAGGGACACGATAACGCCGAGTACGATGATCTTCAGAAAGGCCGTATCGAACGACTGGAACGCCAGCGCGCCGGGGATGCCGATGTCCTCCGGCCGGATGCTCGCCGTGTTCTCTGTCTGTGACAGCGCCTGCGCGTCCAGGAGCTTATCGTTGAACGCCGACACCACTTCGGTGATGAAAACAAGCGTCCCCATCAGAGCGATGTGCATGGGAATAACGACGTAGTTGAAAGTGCTCGAGACGAGCTTCCGCTTGGCCCGCAGCAACCAGACGCGCAGCGCCATGTCGGAGGCATACTTCCCGACCTTCTCGGGCTCGCCTCCCCAATCGCAACCGTCCCAGAACGAGCGCACCACGCGGTGCACCAGTTCGCTGCCTGTATCCGCCATGAATCGCGTCCAACAAAGGCTGGTGTTCAGACCGCAGGCTACCCGCGTCAGCAGGCCTTTCAGCTCGGGCTCCAATGCTCCAATCGCCCGCTGGTCAATGTGGTGCAGGCTCTCGATGACAGTCGCCCCTCGCGCCGCCGTCACGCCGCCCAGGGAACGCAAGAAGTCCGCGATGTCCCTGTCCCTGGCGTCGATCTTCTGTTCAAGCTTGAGTGTCATGATCCCGACGGGAAGGATGATCAAGCCACCCAGCACGAACGCAACCGCCACGCCGAACACGAAGTAGGCGCCGGCGCTGACGAGTACCGCCGCCGGTAAGCACGCTTTCGCTACGAGCGATAAACGTTCTTGTTCCTCCGATCTCATCTCCATGTTGTGGACGATCGGGTCGTATGGAGCGATACGGTAGATCAGGTAAGCGCCCAAAATCGCAGCGATTACGGCCACTCCCTCGATCATCAGCAGGAAGACTGACCCCAGGTTGTAGATCATGTTCGATATCAGCGCCACCACGACGATCAGAGTGCAGGAGACCATCATCGCCACGAACGCGTCGGTCCACTTCTTGAGAGCCTCGATCGCCCGCTCGTACTCGTTCGTGTAGTCCTCCATGATCACAGCCGTCTCCCGGGCCAGGAACACGTACTCCGGCTCGCCGGAAGCCATTGAATTGCCGAAGCGCAGCAAGAACTGCCGGATCACCTCGTCCTTTGTCTTCTTCGCAACCACATGGCAGGCGTGCGAGTAGTCGTAGCCCAGGGACTGCACGAGGTTGACCACCTGCGCGAAGTACGGCGACGGCGTGTATCCCAGCTTTGAAGCGCTGTCGAAGATCTGCTCCCGGCTCAGGTTTGCCGTAGAGGTCGACGACAGGTAGGTGAGCACAGTGAGCAGGTCAAACTGGCTGTGGTCCATGTCCAGCAGCCAGCTGCTCTTGATCTCGGCCAGCGCTGGCGCACGGCCGGACGAGATCGTCTGCGCGTCGGCCTTAGAAGAGGCCTTGCTTCTTAGCATTTCCAAGCACCTTGTACAGCTCGTAGAAGTTTGCAATGCCGGACGACTTGTGCAGCTTCTCCAGCACCCGCGACCGCCGCTCGATGTCCGCGTAGATTCGGCGCCGCTGCTGCGGCGGGATCCCGCGAGCCGGCGCCACCTTGTTCTCCAGCAGGTAGCTGTTCATGTATCCGGTGAACTCGTGCTGGTCCGTGATCGGGTCCCATTTGAACGTCTCTGCATACGAGAAGGAGTCTGTAACGGAGTCATACCCGAACAGCTCGTTCACAGAAAGAATGCGCCTTCCCAGCTTGCCGTTCGGCAGTTTCACAGCGCTGGCAATCACCACCAGGTTCAGGTTGTCGATGTAGGACTTCGGCACGCTGATCGGCGGTGCAGTCACGCGCTGGATCAGCTTTTCAACCGTCGCCGCGTGGAACGTGGCCATGCAGGCGTGTCCCGTCTGCATCGCCTGGAAAGCGATGTTTCCCTCCTCACCGCGGATCTCTCCGACGATGATTTCGTTGGGGCGTTGCCGCAGCGCTGCCTTCAAGAGGTCGAACATGGTCACGCTGGCCGCCTCACCCGCGGCTCCTCGCACCACTTCGCGCAGCCAGTTCGGGTGCGGAATCTGCACCTCCGGCGTGTCCTCTACAGTCACGACCTTGGCGTCCGGCTCGATGAACGTCGTCAGGGCGTTGAGGAGTGTCGTCTTGCCCGACGCTGTTTCCCCGGACACCCACATGTTCATCCCCTCTTCGATCATGATCGAGAGGTACGCGATCATCTGGTAGGTGCAGGCGCCACCGCTAACCACGTCCATTACGCTCAGAGGCGTGGCGCTGAACTTACGGATGGTGAAGTTGCTTCCCCGCTTCGAGACTTCTTCGCCGTAGACGATGTTCACACGCGAGCCGTCCGGCAGTGTCGCGTCGACGATCGGCTTCCGGTAGGTGACCGGCTTGTTGATACGCTCGGAAGTCCGCCGCAAGAACGCGTCCAGGTCTTCGTTCTTGTCGAAGATGATCGTGGATTTGAGCGCCTTGAAGACCTTGTGCTCGATGAAAATCGGGCCGAGCCCCGCGCAACTGATGTCCTCGATGTTCGGGTCGAGGATCAGCGGGTCCATGATGCCAAGTCCGATCTTGTCGCGGAGCATCAGGTATCGGACCGCCTCGATGTCGTCCTGCCCCAGAGCGATCCTTCCCTTCGCCTTCCCCCAGCTGCCGTCTGCATGACGCACGGTTCCCGGGCCCGATACGCTCACCACCCGGTCCAGCGAGTTCAGCAAGACTTCACGCTGCTCGTCTATTGTTTGAGGCTGGTGGAACTTGTGCACGGCTCCTATCAGGAGGTCCTCGACGATCTCCATCAGAGAGTCGTAGTCGCTCAGGATCGTCGGTTCAACCGGCACGTAGTGGTTTCGGGCGTCCTTTGGGTCTGCGATGATGTGCGCGAACGTCGCGTTGCCCACCGGATAGATGTAATTGGGGTTGTCGTTGCTTCCCATGGTTCGGTCAAGCTTTTCGACCAGTTCCGGGAACCCCATCTCGCTGCCCGCCAGGTGGTGGACATAGCGACGCACGTGGGCGTGCTCCTGCGACAGCTCGAGAAGCGCCGCCGGCAGGCTCGCGCAGATGCCGCAGGACGCCTCGATGTGCGTCAGGTCAGACCAATCGGTCTCTTCAAACGGAAGCGCAACGTATGGCATCGTCGACTACGCCTTCGTCTTCGAAATCGGGACGCTCTTCAAGCCGATGCCGGGCTCCACTGTGAAGCTCACGGAATTGGCCACCGTCTTCACGGCCCCGCGGATCTTGGAGACCTCAAGCGTGCGCACTACCTGCTTGCCCAACTCCTCGATTCGCAGCCGCAGGTGGGCGTCTACGATCGAGTCCGCGCGCAGCCGCAGCGACTCGTTGATGGCATAGGAATGCAGCGTGACGAGGATCGTCTTCCCCAGGTTCGCCAGCTCCTTGCAGGTCGCGAGGAACGAGAGCACGTACCGGGCGTCGAACTGAAAGAGCAGCGCCGTCATCGAGTCAAAGATGATTACGTCCGGCCCGTCTGCCGCCTCGATGTACTTCAGGAGCCGTCTCATCAAGTGCTCGGCCTTCTCCTGCTCGATGCGCAGGTTGACAGGGTAAAGCGCCAGCCGTCGCACGAGGTAGTAGTCGGTGCTCTGCATCCCCAGGCTCTGCATCTGGTCCAGAAACTCCCTTACCGTCGTCTCCGAGAGGAAGGCGACGACCGTCAGCCCGCCCTTGAGGGCGTTGTAGGCGAGCTGTTCCACGACCACGCTCTTTCCCGACTCAGGGTCGCCCTCCACCAGGGTGATGGTGTCCAGGGGAAGCCCGCCGCCGAGCTTCTTATCCACATCCATCACGCCCATGGCGATCAGCCGGGGAATTTCCTCGTCTTCCTCTTCGGGCTGCTCCGGTTCGTCTTCCACCATCGGCTCCGCCGCGAACAGGGCGGCAGGGTCTACGGGCGTAACAGCAGGCAACGGTTCGGCGCCAGCTGATTCGATGTTCTCAGGCGACACCACTTTGACGGGCGCCGCCGGAGCCTGTTCGCCTTCGGCTTCAGACGTGGTCGGTTCTTCAAGCTTGACTTCTGCTTCCATCAGAGCCTCGCTAGAAGTAGACCGTGTACGCTACGCCGGTTCCCGTGGACAGCACCAGCCACCGGTCCGGGCTGGCGACCGTTACCGGGCTCACCCGAATTCGGATCGTCATCTCCTCGCCCGTGTCGACGATGCGTGGATTGTGGTAGTCGTTTGATATGCCGGTGATTGACCACGAGTTGTCGGGTTGCGAGGGGCTCTCGTCAAACGGCAGCCATATTTGGTGACGCTGCGAGTCCGAGCCGTCGTAGCTCACTATCAGGTCCATGTGGCTAAAGTCGGAGACCTGCGTCCTGCCCTGGTTGCGGACCTGCGCGGTGATTTCCGCACCGGATCCGTCCACGGATGTTGACACCACCGCGAGGTCAGTGCCTAACCGCTCCTCGGAGATCACTTCCATCTCTCTCCAGGAGCTGTTCACGTTATTAACGGACGAGTTCGTCACCCCGGCGATGAGGACGCCGCCGACGATGATGATCGATGCAATGAGGAGCGCCGGTATTGTGTGTTCCATGGCTAAGACACGCTGAAAGTCTTGCTGGCCGTTATCCCATTCGGCAGCACGATCGTGACGATGTACTCGGAACCGGAGGCCAGGTCATAGTCGAGATAAAGGGACAGCCGCACCGTGGCAAAAGGTGACCACTCCGTTGCATTTTCGATTTGGTACTGCCAGCACGGCGTCGCGCGGGGCGGGGATGGGGGCGTGACACAGTCGACCGTGTCGTCGTAGGGTACCCGCTCGAAATTGGCGGTCGGCCCGAAGAAGACGTCGAGTTTGTCGATCTGGGAGATGTCGGCAGCGCCGACGTTCTTCGCCCAGATGTCCACCTGGTCGTTGCCGTCGACCCCTGTCGCCTCGATGACCTTTACATCGCTGCGGAGGCGGGTACCGACGACATCGCTTGCGGCGACTATGTCGCTGCTTGTTCGCTGCACGCTGGGCAGAACAGAGTTAATCACGACAACCGTCGAAACGATTGCCGCGATCATCAGCAGCATGGACGTTATTACTTTGTCCACGGTCTACCCCCGGCAGTGGATGAATGCGTTGGATGTCAGAGCGCGGCCAGCCGGTCGAGGTCTTGCATGACCTTTAGCCAGGGCGGGTCACTCTCCTCACTGGAGTTCAACAGCTCCTGCAGGTAGGCGAGAGCTCGGCTGATGTTGGGCGGCATGTTGCCCCACAGCCGGTGAATGGCAATGATCCGCTCCAGCTCGTGCGGACCAACGGTTGACAGAGCTTCCGTCAGCCATTCCGAAATGGTGATTGTGCCGCTGAGCGGCATCAGTGGGTCGGCCTGGTACATGGGCGGGATCTCCGTGGGCAGCGGCGCGTCCAGATCCACTTCGGCTGAAGGCTTTCTGAGCTGCCGTTTCACGACCTTTGGTGCCGGCGCATCCTCCGGATCGTCCTCGGCGCCAGTGCCTTCGTCGCTCGCTTCGATGGGCTCGGGGATCTCTGCTTCTTCCGACGACTCCACGTCCTCAGCTCGGACCACCTCGATGCCATTCGGAAGGGCGGGGGCATCGTCGGCTGCCTCGGCGTCGCCATCCTCAGCGTCAGTCGCCTCGGATCCGTCCGGGTGCGCGGCCTCATGGGTGTGCGCGGGCACTTCGTGATCACCTTCGCCGGCGTTCATGGCCTCCTTGGCAACCGCCTCCGATGCCATCGCACGCGCCGTCGTGTTCAGGTCCATGCGGATGAACGCAGACTCGTGCTCCTCGGCCAACGGATTGCTCCGCTCGAGGATCACCTCGCGGATATCCAGGAGGACGTTACGTATCTCGGCCTTGAGAACCTTGAACTCGTCTTCCAGTTCCTTGATCTTGGCGTCGACTTCCATCTAAATCCCGACCCATCCATCCAAAAGATCCAGCGGCGCCGGGCCGCCCGTCTGAGGCAAGACGGCCCGGCTTCGCTGAATGCGGTCTAGTGCAGGTCCATTACGAGGTCGACTTCCGGGGGCATGGTCCGCTCGATCAGGAGCGTTCCACCCTGCGAAGGGACGACCTCAAGCGTGAAGATCTCGTTCGTGGCCAGCGTCGAACCGGTCGGCGGGTTCACGGTGACCTCGAAGAGCTCACCGTTCTCCAGCAGGTTGTCGCCGTCACCCTGGATCTGGTTGACCGTGTACGTCGTGTCGGCCACGCGGTCCTGGGCGTCGATGTAGTTGATGACAACCGAGTTGCTGGTCGCCGCCGGGTCAACGAGGACCGGGAAGCCGCCGGCGGCGTTGGCCAGGTTGAAGATGATCTCGTCGTCATCCCCAATCGTGCCCACCGTCGCGCCGGAGTCCGACACCGTGACGGCGCCGCGGACTTCCAGGTTGCCCCGAGCCTTCTCCAGACCGGCGAAGACAGTCTCTTTGCCTCGCTCGGCGCTGAACAGACCCGTGCTGAGAACGACGAACGCGAACACCGAAGCGACGATCACGAATGCGATTAGAATGATCGCCGTCTCCAGGCCCGTGATTCCGTCCTCGCGCTTGTGAAGCTGGCTAAGCAGCTTGATAAACTTGGACATTACTTACCCCTACTTTCCGTGAGCATCCTGCACGTTCTAGTGCAGGTCCATCACTACGTCGACCTCAGGCGGCATGGTGCGCTCGATGAGCAGCGTGCCACCCAGCGGCGGAACGACTTCGACGGTGAAGGTCTCGTTCGGGTCCAGCGCCCCACCCGGAGCAACGTTCGCCTCGAAAAGCTCACCGTTCTCCAGAAGGTTGTCGCCGTCGCCCTGGATCTCCGTCACCGTGTACGTTATGTCCGCCGTGCGGGCCTGAGCGTCGATAAAGTTCATGACTACCGAATTGGTCGTGGCAGCCGGGTCGACCAGGACGGGGAACCCGCCCGCGGCGTTAGCCAGGTTGAACTCAATGTTGTCGGCGGCCGTGATCGTGCCGGACGCGTCTGTGTCCGTCACCGTCACCGCACCGCGGACTTCCAGGTTGCCCCGAGCCTTCTCCAGACCGGCGAAGACAGTCTCTTTGCCTCGCTCGGCGCTGAACAGACCCGTGCTCAGTACGACGAAGGCGAACACCGAAGCGACGATCACGAATGCGATGAGGATGATCGCCGTCTCGAGGCCCGTGATGCCTTCCTCTTTCTTGTTCAGGCTGCCAAGCAGCCTCAGAAGCTTGCTCATCTACCCCTCCTTGGGGAATCTGCCCGCAGGTTGAATTTCTGCGCTGTAGGCGCAGGCCGGCGGGCGCTATCTGCGTGTTTATTTGGACCTATGCACTTAGACCTGCGATCACCCCTTCCATGTCGGGATTTCTCAATTGAATTTGACGTTATTGACGCGCAAATGTTGCTAATCAGTGCCGTGCGGCCGACCCAAAACTATGTAATGGGTTAACGAAGGTGTATGGCCGGTTAATTGGCTCTCGTCGCGCCCGTTCCATGTGACGGCCGTGTTAACGCGTGTAAAACTGTGACCCCCGTCACAGTCGCGGCGTACCCCACAGGGGTATAAAAGAAACCAAGCGAATGCTTAATTAGCGCCCCGATCCTTCCCGCAAGGACGGGCACGCGAAAGGAGCGGACAATGTCTTCCTTCATCACAGAAGAGCTGATCTGGGCCACAATCTGCGACCGTCAGGAAGAGGTCCGCCGCGTCCGGCCGCACACCGAGCAGCGGCTCCCCTCGGAAGCAGCTTCCACGCCGCCACCGTCCAAGACGGCCGGCCGCCCCTCCTGGCTCTCCCTCCAGCCCTCCCTGAACCGTTGATGTCGATTCGCAGACTGTCGGTCGTCGTAGTATTGAGCGGAGACAGCCGCCGGCCGCTCAGCTCAATTAGAGGTGCGCCATGAGTTTTCTTTCCACTGAATCAATAGCCCGCGCCAGCGCCCGCCGGCCCTGGACCGGTGGTGGGCATCTGGATCGCCGTGATCGTCGTGTCCGTCGCCGCCATCGCCACCCTCCTCGCCTCCGGTCTCACCACGAAGGTCGCGCTCACCAATAACCCGGAGTCCGCGCGCGCCGAGAACCTCCTCGAGGATCACCTGCGCGGACCCGAGCCCACGAACGAGATCGTTATCGTGCGCTCCGACACCGCCACCGTGAACGACCCGCAGTTCCGCGCTACCGTCGAGGGGCTGTACAGCGATATCTCCGCCCTCGGGCCCGAGATCGTCGCCGGCGGCACCAATTTCTACCAGTCCAACGACCCTTCCCTCGTGTCCGAGGACCGCCACACCACGATCCTCCCGTTCGTGATGGCCGGCGACGAGCAGGAAGCCGAGGACAACATCGGCGAGGTGCTGGACATCGTCGACAACGCCGACGGCAGCACCCGGGCATCGAAGTCCTGATCGCCGGCGGCGCCAGCCTCGGCGACGAGTTCCAGACCCAGGCCCAGAACGACCTCGAGCGCGGCGAGTCCTTCGGGATACCGATCGCCCTGCTCGTGCTCATCCTCGTCTTCGGGTCGCTCGTTGCGGCCGGCATGCCGCTCGTTCTCGGCATCCTCGCGATCCTCGTCGCCATCGGCATCTCCGCGCTGCTCGGCCAGGTTTTCCAGCTCTCGTTCTTCGTCACCAACGTCATCACGATGATGGGCCTCGCCGTCGGCATCGACTACTCGCTGTTCATCGTCTCCCGCTACCGCGAGGAGCGCGGCACGGGCCTCGACAAAGTACGACGCGATCGCCGCCACCGGCTCCACCGCCAGCCGCGCCGTGTTCTTCAGCGGCATGACGGTCGTCGTCGCGCTGCTGGGCATGCTGCTCATCCCCTCCACGATCTTCCGCAGCCTCGGCGCCGGCGCCATCATCGTCGTCCTCGTCTCCGTCATCGTGTCGCTGACGCTGCTGCCGGCCATGCTCGGGCTGCTCGGCGACAAGGTGAACGCGCTCAAGGTGCCGTTCATCGGCAAGGGCGCCGATCGCCGCCGACCACGAGAAGCGCGGCGGCTTCTGGGACCGCGTCACCGGCGTTGTCATGAAGTTACCCGGTGGTCAGCCTCGTCGCCTCCGCGGCGATCCTGATCGCCCTCGCCATCCCCTACCTCGACATCAACACCGGCTCCGCCGGCGTCAGCACGCTGCCGGAGAGCCTGCGCGCCCGCCAGGGCTTCGAGATCCTGCAGGACGAGTTCTCCGCCGGTCTCGTGACGCCGGCCGAGATCGCGATCGACGGCGACGTCAACGGCGACGGCCGTCCAGGGCGGCATCGACCAACCTCGACGCCGATCCTCGCCGAGCACCCGGAGTTCGGGCAGGGCACGTTCACGGCCAACGAGGACGGCACCGTCGCCCTCTACGCCGTCCCGATCAACGGCGACGCCACCCCAACGAGACGCTGGACTCCGTGCGCGCGCTGCGCGACGAGCTACATCCCCGCAGGCGTTCGCAGGCGTCGACGCCGAGGTGCTCGTCGGCGGCGCAGACCGCCGGCGCCATCGACTACATCGACACGACGGCCGACTACACGCCGATCGTCATCGGCTTCGTGCTGCTGCCTCAGCTTCGTCCTGCTGACGGTCGTCTTCCGCTCGATCGTCGTGCCGATCAAGGCGATCATCATGAACCTGCTCTCGGTCGGCGCCGCCTACGGCATCCTCGTGCTCGTCTTCCAGGAGGGCGTCGGCACCGAGCTCCTCGGCTTCCAGCAGGTGGACATCATCGAGGCCTGGGTGCCGCTCTGGACGTTCTCGATCCTCTTCGGGCTATCGATGGACTACCACGTCTTCCTGCTCAGCCGCATCCGCGAGCGCTACGACCACACCGGCGACAACCGGGAGTCCGTCGCCTTCGGGGTGCGCTCGACGGCCGGCATCATCACCGGCGCGGCGCTGATCATGGCCACCGTGTTCGTGGGCGTGGCGCTGGGCGAGCTCGTGATGTTCCAGCAGATGGGCTTCGGGCTGGCCGTCGCCGTCCTCCTGGACGCGACGATCGTCCGCTCCGTCCTGGTGCCGGCGACGATGGTCCTGCTCGGCAAGGCGAACTGGTACCTGCCGAGCTGGCTCAACTGGCTGCCCGACCTGCGCGAGCGGGAAGGCCGCGAAGAGGCGGTCGCCGCGAACGGCCAGCCGGCCCAGCAGCGCGGCGCGACAGGAGGGGCCGAAGCCTCGTAGGGCGCGGCGAAGGCTGACTACTGACGACTGACAACTGATAACCAACCGGAGGCCTTGCCCCCCAGGGCCCCCGACCACAACCCCCCGGGAAGGGCCCCACGCAGTTGGGGCCCTTTTCCGTTAGCTGCCCAGCCAGTTGCACAGGGACTGAGGTAACATTGCTGCATGAAGCTCAACGGTTCCATCGAAGTCGCGGACGAAGCGATCGCCGAGTTCTGCAAGAAGTGGCGGATCACGGAGTTCGCGTTGTTCGGCTCCGTCCTGCGAGACGACTTCGGCCCCGAAAGCGATGTCGACGTACTGGTCAAGTTTGAGGCTGACGCGCCGTGGACTCTGTTCGACATGGTACGGATGGAAGACGAGCTGTCGCGGGTCCTGGACCGCAGGGTTGACCTGATAAGTAAGCGGGCCGTGGAGAACAGCGAGAACTGGATTCGCCGCAAAGCGATCTTGAATGCCGCCCGGACCATCTATGCGCGATGACGACGCCA
Organism: uncultured Chloroflexia bacterium; assembly: GCA_963717065.1. Taxonomy (GTDB): domain Bacteria; phylum Chloroflexota; class Dehalococcoidia; order SM23-28-2; family RBG-16-64-32; genus CAVQVC01. The sequence goes on from CAVQVC010000001.1 coordinate 1,900,043, forward strand.
CGCTACTGGACCTCGCGGCGGCTTGTCGGTTGGTTCTGGAGTTCAGCGCGGGGTTCGACCGCGAGACGTTCCTGCGCGACCGCAAGACCCAGTCCGCAGTGCTCCACCAGTTGCTTCTCCTCGGCGAGGGGGCAAAGCGCCTGTCGGATGAGTTCAGAGCAGAGCACGGCGCGATCGACTGGAGATCGATCGCCGGCATGCGGGACAAGCTGATCCACCAGTATGATCAGGTGGACATTGAGCAGGTTTGGCTAGCGGTGGCCGAAGACGTGCCACGCCTCTCGGCCGACCTGGCCCCTCTACTTCCAACCGAGGATAGTGACTGAGGGCACGGCCACGTTCTGATTGAAACGGGGTTCCTTCGCGTTCCCTAAGGACAGGCCCTTCGCGTTGTGGTGAGGGGCGACTCCTCAGGGCTGGGGGCCCACGAAGGCGTTGACCCGCCAGACCTTGATCGGCGCCCGCTCCCCCGTCGACACCGCCATGATCGCCGCCAGCGCCTCCTTGAACGCCGCCGACTCCGGCATCTGCGCCGCCTGCTCCTCCGTCTCCCAGATCTGGATCATCATTCCGTGGCCGCTCTCCCGGTCCTCGAGGTTCAGCGCTCCCACGAACCCCTCCTGGGCCCGCAGGGCGGGGATCAGCAGCTCGTGGACCACGCGGTTCATCTCGTCCCGTTTGTCGGGCGTCGTGCCGCCCTGTACGACCTGTGCGTGCATGTGCACCTCCTTCGGTTAACGGTCGGTCCTGCCGCAATGTACCCCGATTGGCTCGTCAGACGACGTTTCAATCAACCGGATTTCGTATCTGATTTCTGATTGTTTGCGCGGGGTTGTATCTAAACGTTTGATTGTTGGCCGGCGAAATCGAAGAAACCAGTGGCCGACAGTGTCTGCGCGGATGCTCGGAGGGCCGGATTTCTTTGATTGATGGACCAACTAGAGAAGGACCGCGAGCGATCAATCAGAGGCCCGCGTCCGGGGGTTGGTGTGGCTGCGAGATAAGGCATCGTGATGGCTCCGGAGGCGGGTCCGCAGACGGCGGGACGGGCCTCCGGGTACAGGGTAGCGGATCGTGTGGGTGATCTCGAAGGGAATGTGTCAGTAGTCAGGTAGCCGACGTGCCGTTCGCCTGCTCCACCAATGTCGGCAACGAGTAGCCCACCAGGTAGATAAACACGTTGTTTATCGTCTGCCGCTCCGCTTCACCCGCCGCACGATAGAACTCCAACAGCTTCGGCCAGTCGTAGGCATCATCTGTGATCCATAGCGTGCCGAAGTGGGTTCCGTATCGAGCGTCTTCGTCCTCGAAGTCCGTGTCGGGCGGCAAGTCGCGGGTCATGAAGTCTTGCTCAGTCGCCATGGGTTACCTCCATGGAAACGGAACTAATGCCTTCAACAAGTCGCGGAGGGCAAGGACCCGAGGAACGGGCGATTGACGTCCCAGGTTCCCGACCGGTCGATGCCTGCGATCAGATTCGAATCTCTCGATTTCGTCCATAACCAGATCGCCTTCCCAACGACAATCGTGCCAGTCAACGTCATCGGTCGTCTTGAACACCGCATAGATGTAGTCCTGTTCTTTCGCACTGGAGCGGTCCCAGGCGGTGAGTGCGGACGTCGCCCGCATTCGCGACAGGATGGTGCGCACACCGGCTCTGGTGTGCACCTGAAAACCAGGTTCAGTGAGCAAGATCAAGCCCGGAGCTACCGCGCCACGGTGGGAGCGCAGGAGGATGTCGACGCACCCCTGAAATATCGGGATGAACATGCAACGACCCGCGTCGGTCTCCCAGTCGGACGAAGGCTATGCCCTCCGTCATTCGCGCGAGCTCGACTTGCTCGGGATACTCGTACCAAGCGACCAGCACCATGTGTTCGGCGGGTGGCAACGCGCGGTACTCGCGTCCGAACAGTTCGTCTATCTCTTCTAATGCCTGCCGCGCCGTAGCCAACGGGAGGCTCCTTCAATCTATAGGCGTCGCCAATGTGATATGTCACCCGTTCTCGAGATGTGGTGCGGTTGGAGAGATGCCCGATGACGTCGTCAAGGAATCGTGATATCGAGGCGATCCCCGAGCATTCCCTTGTGAATCGGGACGAACAGCGAACGCTCCGAGCCCTGGTAAGACCTCGTGGAACCCTAGATGAGTTTGATCATCACCCGGCGTGCCCGGATAAAGGACATAGGCTCCAGCTGTTCGCCGTATGGCATCACGATAGGCGTGCATCTTGAGGAGATCATCGTATTTGGCCGCAGTCTGGGTGTCCGTAATCAAGTCGTCCGTGTTTTCAGTGGTATCGTCGTCTGTTCTTTCGCCGAGGATTTCGCCGACACGTTCAACCCGATACTTCGCATCGAAGTGAATGTGAACCATCAGCTCATTAGCCTCAGCTTCTTCGCGCTTGTATTCAGCGGGCCAAACGCTGATCGTGTAGTCGGGCCGAACGGCGCGTGTCCAGCTACTGGCGCGAGTATGATCCCGATCACGGCGAACATGGAAGGTTCGGTTGAAATGGAACTCAGCGTTGAGATTTCTACCCGCCGTTTCAGACCATGTTCCAGAAACGGGCGTCTTGAGCTCGACACCGCGTTTGAGATTCAGTTGGGGTGGAACCTTCGTCTTGTCGATGACTACCGCGTGGAGAGGTTGATCGCAGGAGAATTTTTGCCGGAAGAGTTGTTGGAGTTGGAAGAACAGCCAGTATTCGTAAAGGGTAGCGACATCACGCGCACCGGCATGAAAGACATCCGTGCCTCCGTCCCACATCAACTGGGACCCAGCGTGGAATTGCAGCCAGTCTAGGGACAGCTCTCGATACCCCGCTTTCCGCTGCAACACAGGGCTGGCGAACGGGAGCACGTCCGGATGCGATACTTCAGGGAAGAACCCACGCGAGAGGTAACCGTCCAGGAGCGCGCGTAGCCGCGTGCAGTCGTTGATCAGACGTCGCTGGTCTGGCCGATCAATGCCGCGATTATTGCTGACCACCAAGTGGGCCAACACATCCGAGAAAAAGTTTCGGAATTCGACGAGGACCATTTTGGCGAACCGGTTCTCGGCAGTGTCCAAGAAATCAGTGCGGTGGCGCACGCTGATTGATGTTGGTAGAGACTCAATGCCGATAGTCCGCGGAGCAGGAACGCGCCTTGATGCAGCCTCGATTTGTCTAACGAACAGTTTGTCTGGTTTGAATGGCTTGGAGATGTCGCGGTCCTCCCGCTCATCTTCCATTCTGCGATGGGGATTGCGGAGTATCTCGTTGACGGCCGCGCCGAATTGTACTGATTCAACGGTGTGGCGAAGGAACTCAAGCTGTTGTTCGAGTACGCGCGTGTTCTGGCGCCACAGGATGTCAAGGCGAACTTGGGTTGGTGCGCGACAATCCATCAGTAGGGCTGAACTTTGACGAGCGATGAACGACAGCATGCCTCGATAGTGATCCCGATACCCTAGCTTCGCCGAACGCACTTCGACCGCCCCGGTGGCGAGGGGACGCTGCGTCTCATCATCGCGTCGGACAACGATGAGGGCAGCAGGCCGACAGTAATCCTGAGGCTCGATGAAACCCTCCTGCCCGTACGGTGAGTCGATTTCGCTTGGCTGTGTACCCCTCGCTGACAGCGCCAAGTCCATGACTACGCCAGGTGCAGGGGTGAGACGGTACTGGTAGCGTTCGCGTTCACGAAGCTGTAAACGCTCTTCTCCGAACAGCGCCGCTTCCTCCACGGGAAGAGAAATCAGTGGGTCTTGTTCCAGCGAAGTCGGCGCGTTGCCAACGCGGGCGAAGATCTCAACGGTCGCGAGCACGCGACCCTCTGGAGTTTTGCACTCCACCACATCTCGGCGCCTGGCCTCAGGCGGCACGCTAGGCCTCAGCGAAGGTTACGAACTGGTCTCGGATCAACCGCTGCCACATTCGCATCACCTTATCGTGGCTTAGTGGATAAATGGCGCCAGTTGTCGGAGCTTCGCTGGCGATGAGCGCTAAGATCCTTTCCGGCCCATGGTTCAATTCATCGAATGCCTGACCTGCATTCGCCAATTGCCCTACGAAATCGATGCCGTCGCGGCCTTTGCGTTCAAGTCCACAAGCCCAGGCTAGTGCCCAGAGGAGGCGTTCAAGCTTCGCGCGAGAGCCATGCAGTTTCGGTAGGAGCTTCTGGACTATGACTGCATCGAACGCAGGGTTGAACCAAGAATCGGTGCGATAAGAACCGAGTTCCTTGTAATGATGTAGGAATCGGGCGGACTCATATATGACTCGATACCCGAATTCGGCGTCATGGCTACGCAAGAGGTCGAAGAACAGTGACATCTCTTGGCGGAATTTCTGTGCATCGGACGTCGTGAGCTCGACATCTTGTTTAGACGCTGACAGGACGAACTGTTCCCCAAAGCCGACACCCCGCGCGTCAAGCCTTCCCAGGTCTGTGGCTTGCGGATTTGCGAGGAATGCGTCCACGTCTGCCGAATCCAACCTGAATTCAATAACATTCGCCCTGTCCAACACTTTTGGCGAGAACATGTAAGTCGTCTCGTCGACATTTACGGTCCCGATGATGAACAGATTCTCGGGTAGCTCAATGGCTTCGGGAACGCCGGATCGTATAACCTTCTCGCCCTTCTTATCCCAGCCTGCCTTATAGAGAGGGATTTCTTCGCCTGACTCAATTGCTGAGAGCAAGTCTGCGAAATAGCGCTCGACGTGGGAGAGATTCATTTCGTCCAAGACCAGGAAATACGGAGAGCGCGGGTTCTCGGTAGCAGCCTTTATGAGCTCAAGTGCTGGCGTCGTCACGTAAGCGTCGGAGATGAGCCCGTTAGGGTAGCCGACGATGTTGTCATTGCTTGTCCAGTCAGCGCCAACTGGCAACAGAACATACTGAGACCGCTGACGGGGCGTGATCCACCGGGCGAATGCCTGGGCAAGCCTCGTCTTCCCGGAGCCTGCCAGCCCCGTAAGAATCAAGAAGCGCTTTGACAGGAGCGACGCTAGCATCCGCACAATGTGCTCTTCAGAGACCCTAAGATTCGCAGAGGTGGCATCAGCGCGAAAGGCGGCGACCAAATCCGACGAGTCTCCAGTGCTAACTGGAGGCGGCTGTCTCTCAATCGGAGGAGGGGATTCGGGCGGAACGTCCGCGACGTATGAATCGTATGCCGACAAGACGGCCTCGAGGTCGTCAAGCAGCTGTGATTCGGGGGTACATTGGCAGCCTCGTAGAACTTGTGAGCGATGGTAGAGACTTCATAATCCGCACCTAAGCCTCGTTTGGCTCGCAGGTCTATGTCGTTAGCAAGGGAAAACGCCCGGGCCTCGAGCGACCGACTTGTGGACCGGATTGAGTCCGCCCGGCGTCTCAACTCCTCATATCCGACACGCACGCCGCGCTTCTTTGGTTCAGTGACGCCCTGGTTGAACGTGAGGTAGACACCGGTCATGTCCTCACGGAACAGGTAGACGCAATAGACGCCATCCTGAATCGACTTTGCAGCGCGTTTGTCGAGAAGGGCAATCCACGGCACTTTTGCCCAATTCCCTTGGCCCATACTCCACTCGACGCGCAGTTGGGGGCGTTTCCGGACCGGGGAAGATGCCCGAAGTTCGTCTCCGATGCGCCTAAATACGTCCCGAATCGGGTGGCGGGTGAACGCCTGCTTGCTAGCCTGCGGGTAGTCGTTCAGGATGCGATTTAGCTCTTGCTGCATGATGCTCGCGGGAATTCTATCACGCGAAATCATTGTGTTGCGGGCGGATTATCTCGAACGAAGCTGTAGGCGAGCCCGCTACTCCTCCGCGAAGTAGTCGGCGTCCAGCTCGCGGGTCGCGAGGCCGGCTTCGGTGGTCGCACGGGCGACGGCGCGGGCGACGGCCTGGTGGACGCGGCGGTCGAGGGGGTTCGGCAGCAGGTGGCCGTGCTCGGTGACGGCGACGAGGGCCTCCGAGGCGGCGCGGAAGATGTCCGGGTGGTTGCGGCGGGCGCCGGCGTCGAGGAGGCCGCGGCAGGCGCCCGGGTAGCAGAGGAGGTTGTTGATGGCGGCGCCGCTCTCGGCGATGCGGGCGCCGGCGTTGATCGCCTCGGTGGCGTCGATCTCGGGGCGCGGGTTGCGAGAGCGCGAAGATGATCTGGCCGTCGCGTATCTGCTCCGGCTTGATGAGGCCGGGCGACGCCGGTGGTGGCGATGACGACGTCGCAGGTGCGGATGATCTCCTCGAGGCCGCTGGGGATGCCGCCGAAGGCGGCGAGACGGCGGACGGCGGCCTCGGTGCGGTCGCAGCCGCAGACGGGGGCGTCGGTGTAGTGCATGATGGCGCGGGCGATGGCGAGCCCGGCGGCGCCGAGGCCGACCTGCCCGATGCGCAGCTGCGCGGGGCTGGTCTCGGCGAGGTGGCAGGCGTTGATCAGCGCGGCGAGGACGACGGCGGCGGTGCCGTGCTGGTCGTCGTGGAAGACGGCGACGTCGACCTTCTCCTGGAGGCGGGGCTCGACGTCGAAGCACTTGGGGGAGGCGATGTCCTCGAGCTGGATGACGCCGAAGGTGGTGGAGATGGCGGCGGAGGTGGCGACGATGTCGTCGGCGTTCTGGCTCTTGATGGCGATGGGGATGGCGTTGACGTCGGCGAGGTAGGCGAGGAGCGCGCACTTGCCCTCGAGGACGGGCATGGCGGCGAGGGGGCCGAGGTTGCCGAGGCCGAGGACGGCGGAACCGTCGCTGATGATGGCGCAGGTGTTGGGGATGATCGTGTAGTGGTCGGCGAGCCGCGGGTCCTCCTGGATGCGCCGGCAGACCTCGCCGACGCCGGGGGTGTAGATGCGGCCGAGGTCGGCGAAGGAGTCGATCGGGTTCTGGGAGACGACCTTGATCTTGCCGCCGACGTGCGCCGTCAGCACCTCGTCGCGCAGCTCGACGACCGTGGTGGCCTTGGCCAGCTCGTCGACGATGACGTCGAGCTCGGCGAGCGACTCGACGATGAGGTCGATGTCACGGGTGACGTAGGTGCGGGAGTGGTGGACGGTGCGGATGTCGCCGACGGAGCCGCCGTGGCGGGCGATGACGGTGAGCACGGAGGCGAGGACGCCGACCTGGTTCACGTTCTTCACGCGCAGGGTGCGGAAGAACTGTGGGACCTGGGCGTCGCGCGGCATGGCGTGTTCCATTATAGGATGAGCGGTCGATCAGGACTCGGCGAGATCGGGACGTCAAGCTGTAGCGGAGCCTGTCGACCGACCCGAAGACGGACGGATGCGGCGGCGGCCCCCCAACAGGGCGGGTTCTGGAGGCATGACGGCCTCCGCTCAGGGTGATCAGGGCGTCGCCTGCTGCTACGTGATGACCGAGGGCATCACGACGGCGACGGCGAAGAAGAAGAGCGCGCTGATGATCGCCGTGCAGAAGGCGGACTGGCGGTCCAGCTCGAAGGCGATCTCGGTGGCCTTGATGCTGGTGATCGCGATCCAGATGAAGGCGGCGAGCACGAACATCGGGCCGTAGATCGGGATGACGCCGAGGATCACGAGGAATCCGGGTGAGGCGGCGAGTCCGAGCCTCTGGAGGTAGAGCGCGAGGTCGCCGCGCTCCATGCGCCCCGGGAAGAGCTGCGTGGCGAGGCAGTAGATCAGGCCGGCGTAGATGGCGGCGCCGAGGCCCGCGAAGAAGGCGAATACGAAGAAGCCGATGGGGCCGGCCGTGAAGAAGCCGGTCATCGCGGCGCAGAAGATGCCGATGCTAACGATGAGCTGGGCGCGGCCGGTGGCGTAAGGGTCGCTGCGGACGTCGTCGTAGGTCTGCCAGCGCAGGATCATGGCCTGGGTCATGTGCGGGCCCATGCCGTCCCACCCGGGCCAGCTGCGCAGCCGCTGGAAGAAGCCCATGCCATCCGGCGGTGGCGGCGGCTGCTGCTTTTCGGTCTTGCCGGGTGTCTGCGAAGGCGCGTACGCGTCGAGCTGCGCCATGCCGGAAGCGAAGGCGTTGGTGTCGGCGGCGCCGTAGCCGGTCTGCGCCGGTGCCGGGTGTAGGCCGGTTGCGGCGCGGGCGCTGGCGGCGGTGGCGGCGCCTGGTAGGCGGGCTGAGCCGGTGGCGGGCTGGTAGGCGGGCGCGGGGGTGGCGCCGGGGCCACGTACTCGGGCTGCGGCGGAGGCGCAGGCTCCTGGTAGACGGGCGGAGGCGGCGCGGCGGGCGCCTGGTTTCGCGGTTCCTGCTGGAAAGCGGGCGTCGGCCGGCCAAACGCCGACCCGTCCTGGGCCGGCGGCTCCGGGAAAGCCGGCTCGGGGGGTGACTCGTTTTCAGGAGGTGTCTCCGGCTGGCCGTTTGTCGGGCTGCGGGTCACGGAAACCAGCGGGAGGTCCTGGGCGGGCGGCGGCGCCGGGGCGCCGGTCTGCCACTCGTTGAGGACGGCCGCCGGCCGGTCCATGAGCTCGTCCTGGTACTGAGCACCGTTCATCGGCGACTCGAAGAGCGCGACGGGCTCGGCCCAGAAGACGAGTACGAGGTTCAGGTTGAGGCCGCGCATCCCCTCCGCACGCACGAAGGCGTGGGCCGTATCGATGTCAACGAAGGAGTAGAGGTGAACCGTGCCGTGGCGCTCCGGGTCTCGGACCAGCACGACGGCCTCGATCGGGCCGGGAGCGCGGGGGTCCGGGTTGCGCGGCAGGTTGGGTAGGGCGCGGAAGCAGATCAGCCGGTCCTGCTGCCCGGGGAAGTGCTCGGCGCAGTAAGCGGAAGCGGCGTCGGTGTAGGGGAAGGCGAGCAGGCGGAAGGCGAAACCGCCCTCGCTGGGAACGAGCACGAGGATACGCTCCCGCGGGCCCGCGTAAACCGGCCTGGGGGCGGCGGCGACCGTCTCGTCGCCGGTATGTTCCTTTTGCTGCTTCCCTAGGGCTTTGCCGAGCAGCCTCACCATTCAGTTCCTCCAGAGAATACGACTCAGTACCTGAGACTATTGTTACGAGGGGCTCTGACCAATTTCTCGCCCAAATCTTTACTTTGGTGTCGTGGAACCACGAAGACACGACGACGCAAAGGCGTTGAGGAACCGCTTTGACGTTCTTCGGGAGGCGTCGCTAGGGCGCCGTCGGGTGCACCAGGAGGCAGGGGATCTCGGCCCGGCGGACGACGGCGTTGGCGACGGAGCCGAGGACGGCGCGGCCAAGCCCTGAGCGCCCGTGGGTGCCGATGGCGATGAGTCCGGCATTGGCTCGCTTCGTGGCATCCAGGATGCCGTCAGCGGCCAGGGCCATAGATACGTCCGCCGTGGCGTGGAACCCCTCAGCCTCGAGGTCCTTAGCGGTCGCGGCCAGCATCGTCTGGGCTTCCGTCTGCATCGTCTCCAGCAGCTCGCCCATGATCTGTGCGTTCGCCGACTCGAAGCTGGGGTAGGCGCCGGTGGTGGATACGGCGTGGTAAAGCACGAGATCGGAGTTGAACAGGCGGGCGAAGTCCTTGACGAAGGGGAGAGCTTTGGCCGCCACGTCTGAGCCGTCCAGCGGGACGAGGATGCGCTCGAACCTGGGCGGCGGATCGTCGCGGTCTTCACGAGGGCGGATGAGCAGCACGGGGACGGGGCTGAGCTGAATCACGCGATCCGCAATCGAGCCCAGCAGCCAGCGCATGATCCCGGAGCGGCCATGCGTACTCATCGTGATCAGATCCGCCTTCTCTTTCTCGGCGGCGCCGAGGATCGCTTCGGCCGCTTCGCCCTGGAGGGGTAGCGTGCGAACGTTGTGACCATCGGCGGTAAGACGTTCCTGGACCGTCGTCAGGTAGGTCTTCGCGGCCTGCTCTTCGCGTTCCCAGTTGATGGCCGTCGCGGTGGCGTCCCAGACTCCAACCGGTTGAAGCGAGCTGGTGAGCACGATCTCGGCCTTAGCGCGGCGGGCAACCTCGGTGGCATAGGGCAGAATTCGCTCCGACAGATCGGAGCCATCGAGCGGGACGAGGATTTTCTTGATCAAGCGGCGTTCCTCCGTTGAGCGGTCGTTGCGGCACTAGTATGGCGCAACAAGGTCAGCGCGGGAAACACCGCGGGCGCGTTCTTCGCAAATACACAAATACAGGCGTTTGAGGCGTGTGTGCACGCGAGGGACGCCAGAAACTGCCGCCTGATAGAAGCGACGCTTAGCTGGCGAGGAGCTTACCCGAGGAGCCCATAGAAGGCGGCGGCGGTAGCACCATAGGCGTAACCGCGGCAGGTAAAGCGGGAACGGGCAGTTCAGCCCGCTGATGGCACTGAACGCAGAGCAGATACCCCCCTTGCGCGTCCGTCTGCGTGACCATGTCGCCCAGGCAGACCGGGCAAATCTTGAGGGTCGAGGCCAAGTTGAGCCTCGTGCCAGCCCTTCGGGGAGCGTACGGCAATGCACTCCTCCTTGTGTGTCGGGCCGCCGCTACGCGGCTGGCGGGGCGCCATTGGCGCGCGTCGAGCCCTCTCACTCGGCCTACGGGGTTAGCTGACGGGTTAGGACAGGGAGGTTGCCCCTCCTTCCGATGAAGGATTCACCCCTGGGGGCGTCTGGGTCCCCCGTTCCCCCGACTGCGGTCAGGGGATTCGGCCGTTCCGCGTTTATTGAACCACCGAACCGGAAAGCTGTCAACAGAAAAGATGTTGCGGAAATATGACAGTAGCGTTGCGTGCGCACGGGCGGGCTGCGTATTGTTGCCCGTGGGCGCCTTTCCGGCGCCCGGCCAATGAGGAGGGATCGATGAAAGTAGCGATATTCTTTGGCGGCGCACAGGACGTTAAAGGACAGGTGCAGGCTGTCGTCGACGCCGAAAAGGACGGATTCGACGGCATCTGGTTCGGTCAGATCTTCGGCCCGGACGCGATGACGGTCTTGGCCATCGCCGGCACGAAAACGAGCAAAATCGAGCTGGGCACGTCCGTTGTCCCCACATACACCCGGCACCCGCACGTAATGGCACAGCAGGCCCTGACCACGCAGGCCGCGTCAGACGGGCGTTTCAACCTGGGGATCGGGCTCTCGCACGCGCAGGTGGTGGAAGGGATGTGGGGCATGTCCTACGACAAGCCGGCGGTGCACATGCGCGAGTACCTGTCCGTGCTGCTGCCGCTGGTGCGCGAGGGCCGTGCCGGCTTCAACGGTGAGCTGTTCCGGGTGAACGCCACTGTCTCCGTGCCGGACGCGAAGCCGATGCCGGTGCTCATCGCCGCGCTGGCGCCGATGATGCTGCGGATGGCGGGTGAGATGACCGACGGCACGATCACCTGGATGGTGGGCCCCAAAACGCTGGAGACGCACATCGTGCCGCGCATCAACAAGGCCGCCGAGGGGGCGGGACGCCCGACGCCGCGCGTGGTCGTGGGGCTGCCGGTGGCGGTGACGGACAACCCCGAGGAGGCAAAAGAGAAGGCCGGTCGGTCGTTCCAGCTCTACGGAGCGTTGCCGAACTACCGGCGGGTGCTGGACATCGAGGGCGCGGCGGGGCCCGCCGATGTGGCGATCGTGGGGAACGAGGCGGAGGTCGAGAAGCAGATCCGCGAAGTTGCCTCTGCGGGTACGACGGACTTCCTGGCCGCATCATTCCCGGTGGGCGACGACCCGCAGGCCTCGCTGGCGCGGACTCGTGCGTGCGTGCAGGGTTTGATCGGAAAGGTGTGAGCAGGGGCGACCTTGGTACCTCGGGACAACAACACCGTCCACTCCCCACGCCCCACCAGATTCCTTCGCGGAGTTGCCTGATGCCGACAAGACCGCTATTTCGCTCAGAATGACAAGAGAACCGCCGTCCGACCTGGCCGACCTGCCGAAGGCGGAGCTGCACGTCCACCTGGAGGGGACAGTTCGCCCCTCCACTCAGGAGGAGTGGGTATCGCGTACGGTGGTTGACCGGCCGCCCGAATTCACCGACCTGCCGTCGTTCGTCGAGATGTACGTCTATTACTGGCGGACTATGAACACGCCGGGGGACTACGCGCGCCTGGTGCGCGAGTACTGCGAGGACGCGGCGCGCGGCGGGATCAAGTATGCGGAGATCCAGTTGGCCACGACAGCCCGTCCCTACGCCGCCCTCGAAGAAGCGGTCCGAGAGGCGCAGCAACAGAAGGACGTAATCGTGCGCTTCGTCATCGATGTTCCCCGCTCGCTGCCAATCGAGGTCGGCTCGGCGATGCTGGAGGCGGCGAAGGGCGTGCCGGACGTGGTCGGGATCGGCCTGGGCGGGCCCGAGACCGGATTTCCGCCGGAACCGTTCGCCGAGCTGTTCGCGGAGGGCCGCAACCGCGGTCTGCACTCCATACCACATGCCGGCGAGGAGGCAGGGCCGGAGTCGGTGCGCGGTGCGATCGAGGCGCTGGGAGCAGAGCGGATCGTGCACGGAGTGCGATCGGTCGAAGACGCGGCACTGGTGTCCGAACTCGCGGAGTCGGGCCTGTCACTGGCCGTATGCCTGCACTCGAACCTGCGGTTGGGCGTCTGCCAGTCGCTGGAACAGCACCAGATTCGCGACCTGTGGGAAGCCGGCGTCAATCTTTCTGTGAACACCGACGATCCAGGCTTCTTCCACGCCAGCATCATCGACGAGTACGCAGAGGCTGGCCGACTGCTGGGGCTGGACCGCGAGGGATACGGGCGGCTGGCGCTGAACTCGGTGGAGGGATCGTTCGCGCCGGAGGCGCTGAAGTCGGAGATGCGATCAGGGATCGCGGAATGGGTGGCGAGGGGCGCATGACGGCGTCCTGGTTCGACACCGCCCGCTTCGGGCTGTTCGTGCACTGGGGGCACTCCAGCCAGCAGAAGATCGAGCTGTCCTGGCCGCTCGTCGGTGGGGTGATGGCCCTGCCGGAGTGCACGGCGGTGCCCGTCGAGCAATACCACTCGTCGGCGGCTACGTTCGACCCGAAGGGCTGGGACGCGCGCGAGCTGGCCGCGCTGGCGAAGCGCTGCGGTATGACGTACACGGTGCTGACGACGAAGCACCACGACGGCTACGCCATGTTCGACACAAAGACGTCGGACTACGGTGTGATGCGCTCGCCGTACGGACGCGACATCGTGCGCGAGTCCGTGGAGGCGATGCGGGCCGAGGGCATCCGCGTCGGCCTGTACTTCTCGCTGATCGACTGGCACCACCCGGACTACCCGGCGTTTCGGCAGGAGGACGCGCCTTACAGGCTCCCGCGCGGCGTCCCACTCGACCCGGAGCGCTGGCCGCGTTTCGTCGAGGCGATGTTCGAGCAGATGCGGGAGTTGCTGACGAACTACGGACAGATCGACCTCCTCTGGTTCGACGGCGGCTGGGAGCGCACGCCGGAGGAGTGGCGGGCGCGCGCGTTCCACGAGATGATCCGCGGGCTGCAACCGGACGTCGTGATAAACGACCGGCTTCCCGGGTTCGGAGACTACAAGACGCCCGAGCAGTTCGTGCCGGCGGCGCCGCCCGAGGGCCCGTGGGAGACCTGCCTGACGATGAACGAGAGCTGGGGCTACAACCCTTCAGACACGAGGCTCAAGAGCACGCGGCAACTCATCCACACCGTTTGCGAGGTGGCGGGCAAGGGCGGCAATCTCCTCCTCAACGTGAGTCCGATGGGCGATGGGCGGCTGCCCCCGGAGCAGCTCGAACGCCTGGAGGCGATCGCGGCGTGGATGGCGGCGAACGGAGATAGCATCACGGGCACAACCCCGGGGCTTGAACCATGGCAGTGGTACGGGCCCTCGACGCGCCGTGACGGAACTGTCTACCTGCACGCTCTGATGCGGCCATACGAATCGGTGACGGTCCGCGGCGTCTACATCAAGCGGGTGAAGTCGGTGCGGGCGCTCTCGACGGGCGCTGCGCTGGCATACACAACGCGCTGCTCCATCCCCGACCGGATCCTGAACTCGGACCCGATGGGCGAGCTAACGATCGAGGTGCCGGAGGCCGCAGTCGACCCCTATGCGACCGTGATTGGGGTGGAATTCGTGGACCGACCGGTGTAGGCAGTATTTCGGACGCCACCACGCGGGTCTCACGTGCGGCGGTAGTGACTACGTGCATTGCCCTCCGATGTACGATATTAGGATGTCAACGACCCTTCGGAGTGTCGGCTTCGTGTTCTGCGGTATTGCCCTCGTGATCAGCGTTTCCGCAGGCGCCTGGGGTTCTGCGTCCGTTGCGGCGATACTGATTACCATTCTCGTTGTCAGCCTAGGCAGGAACAACGCGCCGAATCTTGAACGAGATGATCGGAAGGCGCACGTCTCGACGCAGGAGATAATCGATCAAATCTTTGGCGTTTCGTTCAAATGGGTGATCTTGAGTCTTGCTCTAGCCACCTTCGTGATCGCCCTTTCCGTATGGGAATATGGCGGCATTGACGCTGGGTCGGTGGTGTTAGGAGTTCTGGCAGTAACCTATGTGATGCTTGTGGTCGCATATCGGTTATGGCACCGGCTTCGCGCTCAAGGAGAAAGTTCTAGAAACGAATGAGCATTCACTGGCAAATTCCCGTTCTCCTAAGGCTCCCCCGCACCACCGTTGCTCGATTCCAGCCGGGATGCTGAACCCGGACAGGGCCGGCGAGCTGACGATCGAGGTGGCGGAGAGCGCAGTCGACCCGTATGCGACCGTATTCGCGGTGGAGGTCGCGGAACTTTCAGTGTAACCAGCTGAGCATCCGGGCACGCTTGTTGCTGGCCCGTTATACACGGTGTAGAATCACGGGACTGAAGACGCTTCGGCCGAGGCATCTTACAGCGTTGGCCTGAAGACTGGGGGTGGTGACCCATGGCTGGCCCCGCGAGCGACAGGCGCGGCGTCCTGATTTGGCTCGCACAGGTTGGTGCTATCGCGGCTCTTTACTACGGCGCGGGCCGGCTTGGCCTATCTCTGGCGCTGCCGCCCGGACACGCGACGGCGGTGTGGCCGCCCTCCGGGATCGCATTGGCGGCGCTGCTGCTCCTTGGTTATCGTGTTTGGCCAGGCATTTGGCTTGGAGCGTTTCTCACTAACATCCAGGACTTGGTCGGCGATGCGAGCGCTCCCAACGTGGCCGAGTCCTTTGTAGTAGCCACGAGCATCGGGGCCGGTTCAACGCTTCAGGCGCTCGTCGCGGCGGCGCTCATCAGCCGCTTCACCGAATTTCAGAAGCTGTTCGACCGCGCTGTCGATGTCTTCAGATTCGCCGGCATCGCGGCCGTGTGCTATCCCCTTGGTGCAATTATCGGCGTGACCAGTCTGTGCCTCGCCGGATTCGTCGCGTGGGATGCTTATCTTGACAACCTACGTACATGGTGGCTCGGCGACCTGGCCGGCGTCCTGATTGTCGCTCCTTTGATTCTGGTATGGAGCCGGCGCATCCCCTGGACGCGACATGAAGCCGGGGAGACCGCCGGCGTTCTGGTGCTCGCGTGCAGTGCGAGCGCCGCTGTGTTTTGGGGGCTAGTGCCCGACTCCAGCGACCGCTACACGCTATCCTTCGTGCTGATTCCGTTCGTCGTCTGGGCAGGATTTCGGCTTGGTCAACACGCTGTCGTGCTGACGACGGCTGCGATATCGGGGATTGCCATTGTGGGAGCGGCCGAAGGGGTGAGCAGTTTCTCGGGGATGACTCAAAACGCGGCCCTGTTGACGCTTCAGGCGTTCGTGGGGGTCGTTACGATGACAGGGTTGGCGCTCGCCGCTGCAGTCGCGGAGCGAGAGCGGGCGGCAGAGCATTTTCGCGTGCTCGTGCAGGCCGCGCCGGAGGCGATAGTCATGGTTGACCAGGGCGGGCGGATTACGCAGCTCAATCCCAGAATGGAGAAACTGTTTGGATATACGCGCCGCCAATTGATCGGCCAGCAGATTGACCGGCTGGTCCCACACCGGTCCCAATCGGACCATCACGGCTACAGGGCAAGCTTCCTTGCTGACCCCCAGGTACGTGCCATGGGAACAGGTCGTGACCTTTTTGGACTTCGCAGGGACGGTCGCGAGGTTGCGGTCGAAATCGGCCTGAGCCCGATTACTACTAACGAGGGCACGTTCGTCATCGCGGTAATCGTTGACATTACTGAACGCAAGCGGCTTGAGGACGAGTCAAGACTGTACGCTGAAGAACTGGCACGCTCGAATGCAGACCTGGAACAGTTCGCCTATGTCGCTTCACACGACCTCCAGGAGCCGCTGCGCATGGTCACCAGCTACTGCGACCTGCTGCAGCAGCGGTACAGGGGCCGGCTAGATAAGGACGCAGATGACTTCATCGGCTTCGCCGTGGAGGGGGCCAACCGCATGCGTGCCCTCGTGCAAGACCTGCTCGCTTACGCCAGAGTGAGTGGCGATCGCCGGCTAGACGCACCTGTCGACTGTAACGAGGCGCTGGACCGAGCGCTGATTGACCTGCATAGCGCCGTGCAGGACAGCAGCGCCCACGTCACCAGTGATCGTCTGCCTATCGTCTCCGCTGACGCCAGGCAGATGGAGCAGCTGTTTCAGAACCTGATCGGCAATGCCATCAAGTTCCGTCGCGAAGAGCAGCCGGCGATCCAGGTGGGCGCGGACCGGGAGGACGGCGTCTGGCTATTCTCAGTCGCCGACAATGGAATCGGGATCGACCCGAAATATTCCGATAAGATATTCGAGATGTTTCAACGCCTACATGGTCGCAGCGAATATTCTGGAACAGGTGTTGGTCTGGCGATTTGTAGAAAGATCGTGGAGCGTCACGGCGGGCGCATCTGGTTTGACTCGCAGCCCGGCGAGGGGTCGACGTTTTACTTCACACTTCCAGCTAAGAACGGAGACGGCTCGTGAAGAACGGACGCGCCTCCGGACTGGAGTTCCTCCTGGTGGAGGACAACCCGGGTGACGTGCGGTTGATGAGGGAGGCGCTGAAAGAAGGTGGATTTCCGGGCAACATAAGTGTTGTCGTGGATGGCGAGGAGGCACTCGCTTTCCTTCGTGGAGAAGGAGAGCACGCCGGTGCGCCGCGTCCTGGCCTCGTATTCCTTGATCTGAACTTGCCAAAAAAAGACGGCATGAAAGTCCTGGAGGAGATCAAGCTCGACGCCGACCTCCGGACCATCCCGGTAATCGTGCTCACGACGTCGGCCTCCCACGAAGACGTTGAGCTGGTCTACAGGCTGAATGCAAACAGCTACATCACAAAGCCGGACGGAATCGAGGGCTTCGTGACGATGGTGAGGGCCATCCAGTACTTCTGGTCCGCCGTTTACTTCTGGTCCCCGGTCGACCGCCGCCGGCGAAGATAATCGCTACAGCTATAAGCACTGGCTGTACGCCTGATCCGGCGCCAGCGCCTCCAGGGCAAACGGCGGCGATGTGGCCGAAACGTAAGTCAGCATTTCGTCGCCGGTGTTGTGGATGGCGTGCGGCGTGCCCGGCGGCGCGAAGACGAGCGTTCCCGGCCCGACCTCCTGCTCCTCCGCTCCGGCCCTCATCAGCCCGCTTCCGCGGACGATCACATAGACCTGTTCCTGCGACTCGTGCGAGTGCTGGCGCTGCTCGCTGGCCGGCGCGCAGTCCACCCAGGTGACGCTGAGGTGCCGCGAGCCGAACTGACCGCGCGCGAGTAGCAGATAGGAGTCCTGGCCGTCGCCGGGGCGGTTGATAGGGGCGGCGGAGATGTGCTGGGTGTGCATCGGTTCGACGTTAGGTCCAGAAGGCGTCGACGGCGTAGCGGTCCTCGACCATGAACCAGAACTCGGCGATCTTGCCGTCCTCGATGCGGTAGGTGAACGCCTGGAACTGTCCGCCGAGGGTCTTCCCCTCCCGCTCAGCGTGGACGCGGACGAGGGCGATGCCGTAGTTGTCGCTGCCGAGCACGTCCAGCAGTTCCGTGCGCACCGTACCGCCCGAAAGCTCTCGCGCTCTCGCCCAGAAGCCCGCGACCTCCGCCTTCCCATGGTAGTCGCGGGATATCAGGTTCTTGCCCGGCACATGCCAGACGATGTCGTCGGCGAGCAAGTCCATCAGGACGGACGGGTCGCCGCGCTGCTGCGCTTCGTGAAAGCGGCGGACAAGTTCAGCGTTTGGATTCATGGCGCTCGCCATTATAGCTGACTGCCGTTTGCCGCCCGCTGACTGCTCCGATTTATGGTATCGTCGGGGCAACCAAAGGAGGATTCGATGGCGAAGAACGCACTGGTTTTGGGCGGCGGCGGAGCGCTGGGCGTGGCCTGGGAGACCGGCCTGTTGACAGGGCTGCGCGACGCCGGTGTTGACCCCGGCGCGGCCGACCTCGTGGTCGGAACGTCGGCGGGGTCGATTGTGGGCACATACGTGACGGCGGGGAAGCTGGACGAGGGCCGCGCTATCCAGTCGCAAGCGGGGGACCCGGTGATTACCGAGATGATCGCCGACGCGGACGTCCCGAACCTGTTGCAGGTGTTCGCGCGCTGGGCGGCACTGCCTGAACTGACGCAAGAATCGATGGCCGAGATCGGCCAGATGGCGCTCTCTTCGAAAACGACGACCGAGGACAACTGGACTTCGTACTTCCGCGACATGGTGCCCGTCGATGAGTGGCCGGAGACTCCACTGAAACTGACGGCGGTCGAAGCGGCGACCGGCGGCTTCCAGGTGTGGGACCGCGATTCCGCCGTGCCGCTTCACGTGGCGGCGGCTTCGAGCTGCTCGGTCCCGGGCCTGTTCCCGCCGGTGACGATCAACGGCAAACGATACACGGACGGCGGCGTGCGCTCGGGCACGAGCGCGGACCTGGCGACGGGCTACGATTCGGTGCTGATCATCGCGCCGATCGGCGGCGGCAAGGATGGGATCGACCCGCTGCTGGGCCGGACCGCGCGCGCCGAGGTGGACGCGCTGCTCGCGGCGGGCAGCCGCGTTGAGCTGGTGTTCCCGGACGAGGGCTCGGTGGAGGCGATCGGTGTCAACCGGATGGACTCCTCGCGCCGCCCGCAGAGCATCGAGGCGGGGATGCGCCAGGGAAAGGCGCTCGCGGCAACGGTTTCCGGCCTCTGGGTCGGCGTTACCGCTTAGTCCCGGGTCCACCACAGCACCCCTGTCATGCTGTACCGCCGGGCAACGGCCGAGGACGTCGAGGCCATAGCGGCGCTGCACGCCGATAGCTGGCGTCGCCATTACCGCGGCGCGTACTCGGACGAGTTCCTCGACGGGCCCGTATTAGCTGACCGGCTGGCCGTCTGGAGCGAACGGCTTTCGCGGCCGGATGAGACTGCCTGCACGATCGTCGCAGAGTTAGACGGCGTCATCGTGGGCCTCGCGCACACGATCTTCGACGAGGAGCCTGAATACGGTGCGCTGCTGGACAACCTGCACGTGAGGCACGACCTGCAGCGTGGTGGAGTCGGCCGGCGGCTGATGTCCGAGACTGCGCGGGCGCTGATAGAGCGCCGGCCGGGCTCGGGGCTGCACCTGTGGGTGCTGGAGCAGAATACGGCTGCCCAGGCCTTCTACGAGGCGCAGGGCGGCAGGGAAGCCGGTCGGAAGGTCAGCGACGCGCCGGGCGGGGGTGAGATCGCAGCGTTTCGTTACACCTGGGCCGATCCGGCTGTGTTGCTGGCGGTTGGCTGACCGCGTCTGTATAGACGAATCCGGCGCGAGAGCATACTCTTGGTCGTGAAGGAGAAAGACCATGGCTATCGAGACTGATCCGAGGGAGAAACGGGGGGCTGCCGAGAAGCCGCGGGCTGCCTACCAGCCCGAGAGAGTGGACGACCTCCCCTTCAATACTCCCGAGAAGACCGGACGCTACGCAACGGAGCGCTTCTACGGCGCGACCGGTCTCAACTGGTACGACTGCGACCCGACGCTGCAGCGCGCGATGCGCTACTACCTCACGCCGGCCGAACTGAAGTGGGCGGAGCCGCACCTGGTCAGCCTGGGAGCGCTGATGGGCGGGCCGATCGCGGAGCGGGCGAGATGACCGACAAGAACCCGCCGCGGCTCGTGAAGTACGACCGTTGGGGCCACGACGTCAGCGAGGTGCATGCTCCCCGAATCGGCCATGCAGACGAAGAACGACCTCGTCAGAACACGGCTTCATCGGCGCCGACGTTCCGGCGGGAAGCCGAGGCGCAGGCGTGCAGCACAGGGCCGCTGACGATGGCCTCCGGTTACCTGCTGAACCAGGCGGAGATCGGCATGTCCTGCGCGATGGGCGCCGACGCCGGCATGGTCCAGGCGCATGACCGAGCGGTTCGCGCCGCCGGACGTGCGCGAGTGCGCTGCTCCCGAAGCTCGAGTCCGGCGAGTGGGTAGGGCTGACCGGGCAGTTCTTCACCGAGCGCACCGGCGGCTCCGACCTCGGCGCGCTGGAGACGACCGCGACGCCGCGACGCGACGATGCCTGGACGCTCAACGGCTTCAAGTGGTTCGCCTCCAACGTCGACGGCGAGGCGTTCGTCGTCCTGGCCAAGCCCGAGGGCGCGCCCGACGACGTCAAGGGCATCACCGCCTTCCTCGTCCTCAAGCAGCGCCGCGACGGCACTCGCAACGGCATCCGCATCCGCCAGCTCAAGGACAAGCTCGGCACCAACGCCGTCGCCTTCCGGCGAGGTCGAGTTCGTGGACGCCGAGGCGTTCATGCTGGCGCCGCCTCCGCGCGAGGGCGAGGGCGACGGCGGCCCCAGCGACGGCCGCAGGATGGCGCGCCTGATGGCGATGACCAACGGCGCACGCCTCGGCGTCGCGATGATGGGCCTCGGCTGCGCTCGGCGCGCGCTCGTCGAGTCGCTCTGCTACACGCGGGCCCGCAGCGCCTGGAAGAAGCGCCTGATCGACCACCCGCTGATGAAGCGCAAGCTCGCCGAGATGATCGTCGACGTCGAGGCCGTGCAGGCGATGCTCTTCGAAGGCTACGGCTACCCCAACCACCAGCGCCGAGCACGCCGACGAGACCGCCGCGCATCGTGCCGCCGCTGGCCAAGCTGAAGGCGCGCTCGACTCGGCATCACGATGGCCAGCGACGCGATCGAGATCCACGGCGGCAACGGCTACATCGAGACGTGGCCGGTCGCCCGCATCCTCCGCGACGCGCAGATCAACACGCTCTGGGAAGGGCCCGGACAACATCCTCTGCCTCGACGTCCGCCGCGCCATCGAGCGCGAGAACGCCGACGAGCCGTTCCTCGCGCGCCTGCGCGAGGCGCTGTCGACAACGCCGGCGAGGCCATGCCGGCGGCGCGCATCGTGCCGCGACCGGATCGAGAAGACCTGGCCGCGGCGATCGAGGCCTGGAAGCAGCTCGACGGCGAGACGCCGAGGCGCGCCTCTTCCCGCTCGCGCAGTTCATGGCCGAGACGTTCGCCGCCGCGCATCCTCTGCGAGCGCGCGGAGTGGGAGCTGCGCGAGTTCGGCGACGACCGCAAGTGCGTGGTCGCCATCGCTGTACACCGAGCGCTACCTGGGCGAGCCCGACCGGCTGCGCGGGATCGACGCACCGTCGAACCTGGCGATCGAGCGCTTCGACGACCTCGTCGCCGGCGCGCTGATCGACGACCGGCCGCGCTGAGCCTGTGGCGACGGAGACGCAGTCCGCCCGCCAGGTCGCCGCGCGGATGACCGAAGCGGCGCTGACGTTCCTCGACGGCCTCGACGAGGCTCAGCGCGCGAAAGCCTCGTTCGCGCTCGACAACACGAACGAACGCACAGACTGGGCGTACTTCCCGCGCCAGCACAAAGGCCTGCCCCTGCTGGAGATGACGCCTAAGCAGCAGAAGAACGCGCACGCGCTCGTCGCCGGCGCGCTGAGCCTGCCCGCGTACGCACGCGCTTGCTCGATCATGGCGCTGGAGAGCGTCCTCAACTTGATCGAGGAGCGCCGGATTGACGCGGCGCGCGACCCCGGGCGCTACTTCGTGAGCACCTTTGGCTCTCCGAACGATCCCGCCTGGGGCTGGCGACTCGAGGGCCACCACGTCAATCTCAATTACACGGTCGCGGGCGGCGAGATCGTCTCTGCGACGCCGCTATTCCTCGGCGCGAACCCCTCTGAGGTCGAGCACGGCGACACGGCGGTGTTTCGGCCCTGCGGGGAGGAAGAGGACATCGGCCGCGAGCTGCTGCTGTCGCTGGATCCGGGCAGGCGCGAGCAAGCGATGATCTGCGAGGTGGCGCCACCGGACTTCGTGATGATGAACGCTCCGCTGGTGCCCGACGACTACCTGCCACCCGACGGCTTCGGAGCGATGAACCCGCGGCCAAACCCGATGACAGACGACGAGAAGCAGGCCGTGCGCTTCGAGCGTGCCGTTCCCAAAGGGCTGTCGGCGGTGGCGATGACGCCCGCCCAGCGCACCACTCTAGATGAGCTCGTCGATCTGTACGTCGAGCGCCTGCCCGAGCCGCTCGCGGAGGTCGAGCGCGGACGCATCGATACAGACGAGGTGTACTTCGCCTGGGCGGGAGGCTCAGAGCGGCGACAGGGGCATTACTACCGGCTGCAGGGGCCGTCGTTCCTGGTCGAGTACGACAACACACAGGACGGGGCGAACCACATTCACGCGGTCTGGCGGGACATGGCGCGGGACTTCGGGTTGGACGCGCTGCGGACCCACGCTGCGAGCGCCCACGGATAGGCCAACAGAAGGTATAGAGGGATAGGGAAGGCCGCAGAAGGTGGGAATGATCGATCACCTCGTGTTTGCCGCGCCCGACCTCGACCAGGGCGTCGCGTTGATCGAGGAGAAACTCGGCGTGCGGGCCGCGGCGGGCGGAAAGCACGTTGGGCGGGGCACGCATAACGCGCTGCTCTCATTCGGCAACGGCGCGTACCTGGAGATCATCGCACCGGACCCGGAGCAAGGGGGAGTGACGATGCCGCTGCCGTTCGGGCTAGACGCCAACGGACCGTCCCGCCTCGTGACATGGGCTGCGCAGGCGCCGGATATCGAGCGGCGGCTGGAAGCGGCGCGAGCAGCGGGATACGAGGGTCAGCTCCTGACGATGAGCCGCGAGCTACCGGACGGCAGCCGGTTGGCATGGTCGCTCACGTTCCCGCCGCCGAAGCTGGGAGGGGGCGTCGTGCCGTTCCTTATCCGGTGGGAGCCGGGGCCTCACCCCTCGGAGACATCACCGGGCGGCTGCGAACTGGTGGACCTGCGCGGCGAGCACCCCGACGCGGAGCCCGTGCGAAAGTTGTTGCAAGCGATGGATGTTGAGCTTCCGATCGCGGAAGGACCGGCACCGGCATTGATCGCGACGGTCCGCGGCCCGAACGGCGTCGTCGAGCTGCGCTAGCGCACTTGTGCGCGCATCATCGCTGTGGCATCGTGGTCTGCGCCGAAGCCATGAGCGACTTCAACGCCACCGACTACACCCTCATCCGCCACGGGCACACGTTCGAGGAGTTCGAGGTGGGCCGCGACTTCGAGCACCACTGGGGCCGCACGCTCACCGAAGGCGACAACGCGCTCTTCACGACGACGACGCTCGCCTACAACCCGCTCTACTTCAACGCCGAGTACGCCCGCGCGAACGGGCCACCCCGGCATCGTCGTCAACCCGATGCTCGTGCTGTGCACCGTCGTCGGGCTCTCCGTCGAGGACCTGAGCGAGGCCGGCGGCCCGTTCCTCGGCGTCGACGAGCTGCACGTTCCACCGCCCCGTCTACCCCGGCGACACGCTGACAGCGCGCGAGCACCGTCGTCTCGGCGCGCGAGTCGGAGTCGCGGCCCGGAGTTCGGCATCGTCACGTGGCACACGGAGGGCCGCAACCAGCGCGGCGAGACTCGTCGTCGACTACAAGCGCAGCAACCTCGTCGCGAAGACGCGGGCAGCGCGAGCGATGACGGCGAGCCCGTACCTCACGGACGAGCGCCTCGCGATCCAGGCGAAGGCGCGCCGCTTCGCGATGGACGAAGTGCTGCCGCTCGCCAACGAGCTCGACAAGCAGAAGGCCGACATCCCGCGCGACTTCCTGCCGCCGCATCGGCGCGATGGGCTACTTCGGCATCATGATCGGCCGCGAGTACGGCGGCATGGGCCACGGCGTCTTCGAGTACGCGCTGATCACGGAGGAGCTGGCGCGCGCGTGGATGAGCGTCGCCAGCATCATCGCCCGCGGCAACGGCATGGGGACGCACGTCCGACGATCCGGAGCGACGCGCCGAGCTGCTGCGCCGCAGCGCCGCCGGCGAGTGGATCGGCGCGGCGGCGCTCTCCGAGCCGGGCGCCGGCTCCGATCTCGCGAACGTGCAGTGCCGCGCGACGCGCGACGGCGACGAGTACGTGATCACCGGCGAGAAGCGCTGGTGCGGCAACGCGCTCGCCGCCGACTTCATCATGCTGCTGGCACGCACCGCCGACCCGGCGCAGGGCGAGAACCGCTCGCGCGGGCTCGAGAGCTTCCTCATCGAGAAGGAGCGCGACCGCTTCCCGAAGGGACTGACCGGCACGCCGATCGACAAGATCGGCTACTACGGCATCACGACGTTCCACCTCGTGTTCGACGGTCTGCGCGTGCCCGCCGACACCCTGCTGGGCGCGCGGGCGCACGCATGCACGCGGGCACACGCCGCGACGGCGCAGGGCCGCGCGTTCAACGCGACGATGCACGGGCTCAACGTCGCGCGCATCCACACGGCCGCGCGGGCGATCGGACTCGCGCGCGGCGCGCTCGAGGACTCGCTCGCCTACGCGCAGGAGCGCGTGCAGTTCGGGCGGCCGATCGGCGACGTTCCAGGCGATCCGCTTCAAGCTCGCCGACATGGCGACGCAGATCGAGGCGGCGCGCGCGCTGATGTACCAGGTCGCCCAGCGCTGCGACGCCGGCGAATCGATCGAGAACGAAGCGGCGATGGCGAAGCTGTTCGCGACCGAGATGGCGGAGCGCGTGACCAGCGAAGGCGATCCAGGTCCACGGCGGCAACGGCTACACGACGGAGCGCTCGGTCGAACGCTACTGGCGCGACGCCCGCCTGACGACGATCTTCGAGGGCACGTCGGAGATCCAGCGCGTGATCATCTCCGACCGCCTGCTGGGCGCGCGGATGAGCCTTCCGGCGTCTCTATGGGACCACCGCAAGCTCAGGGGCACGTACTGAGCCGATGACTGAGGCGCTGACCGGCAGCGGCAATTACTTCGAGGACTTCAAGGTCGGGCGACGTATCCGACACGCGCGCGGCACGACCGTCGGCGAGGTCGAGAACCAGCTGCTGACGAAGCTCGTGATGAACACCGCGCAGGCGCACTTCAACGAGCACGCGATGCGAAGACGCCGTTCGGACGCCGGCTCGTCTTCGGACTCGTCACGGGCTCGATCGTCATCGGGCTCGCGACGCAGGACACCGCCGAGAACGCGATCGCGGAAGTGGGCCTCGACAAGCTGCGCTTCACAGCGCCCGTCTTCCACGGCGATACGCTGTACGCCTACACCGAGGTGCTCTCGAAAGACGGAAGGCGAGCGGCCGCGACGCCGGCATCGTGCGCTTCAAGCACTGGGGCGTGAACCAGGACGGCAGCGTCGTCTTCGAGGGCGAGCGCACGGTGCTGATCAAGCGGCGCCAGGACGGAGGGCAGAAGTGAGCGAACGGATCGGCCCACTCGCCGACGTGCGCGTCATCGATCTCACGCAGGCGCTGGCGGGGCCGTTCTGCACGATGCTGCTCGCCGACCTCGGCGCGGACGTGATCAAGGTGGAGCCGCCGCGCGGCGAGATGACGCGATTCTCCGGGCCGTTCACAGACGACGACGAGACGCGCGCGTTCGGCGGCTACTTCGCCAGCCTCAACCGCAACAAGCGTAGCCTGATGCTGGACATCAAATCACCCGGCGGCCGGGAGGCGCTCCTCCGCCTTGCCGACAAGTCGGACGCTCTCGTCGAGAACTTCGCCGCGGGAGTGATGGACCGTCTCGGCCTGGCTTACGAGACGCTCGGCCAGCGCAACCCGCAGCTCGTCTACGCGGCGATCCGCGGCTTCGGCGATCCGCGCACAGGCGAGAGCCCGTACGTCGACTGGCCTGCGTATGACATCGTCGCGCAGGCTATGGGCGGCCTCGTCGGTGTCACCGGCTCGCCGGAGATGGGCGGCCTCCGCTGCGGCGCCGAGCGTCGGCGACATCATGCCCGGCACCCTGGCGGCCGTCGGCATCGTTTCGGCGGTACATGCACGCGCGGCGCGACGGGCGAAGGCCAGTTCCTTGACGTGGCGATGTACGACGCCGTTCTCAGCCTCTGCGAACACTACGTCTACCTCTACTCCTACGGCGGCGAGAACCCGGGGCCGCTCGGAAACGCACACCCGTTCCTCTGCCCGTTCGACGTCTTCGAGGCGAGCGACGGCCAGATCGCCATCGCGGCGCCGACGGATAAGCACTGGCGGCTCCTCTGCGACCTGATCGGCCGCGCCGGAACTTGGGAACCGACCCGAAGTTCGAGACGAACGAAGGGCGGCAGAAGCACGCGGCGGAGATCCGCGGCATAGTCAGCGACTGGACAGCGGCACATACTCGGGAGGAGATCGTCGAGCGACTGGGTATGCTGCGTCGCGGCCGGGCCCGTGAACACCATGGCGGACATCTTCGCTGACCCGCACGTGGCGGCGCGCGAGATGCTGCCGGAGATCGAACAGGAAGGGGCGCGCCCGGTGAAGCTCGCCGGACAGCCGATCAAGCTCACGAAGACGCCATCGAGATCTACACGCCGGGCGCCAGTGCTCGGGGAACACAACGAGGAGATCCTGGGGGAGATCGGCATGTCAGACAGAGATCTGGAGGCGACCGAAATGACCGCCCGCCTCCGCCGCTCAGAGCTTGCAGTCCCCGGCTCGAACGAGAGGATGATGGAGAAGGCGGCGAGCAGTGCTGCCGACCTCGTGTTCCTCGACCTCGAGGACGCCGTTGCCCCCGCGCAGAAGGAGGAGGCGCGCGAGAAGGTCATCGCGGCGCTGAACCGCCATGACTGGGGACGCCACACAGTGTGCCGTCCGCATGAACGCGGTCGGTACGGTCTGGGCACTCGACGACGTGCTCCAGGTAGTGGAGCGCGCGGGCGAAAAACTGGACGTGATCATCATCCCGAAGGTAAAAGCACCCCGCGACGTCTGGTTCGTGGAAACGCTCCTCGACCAGCTCGAGGTCAAGCTCGGGCTCTCGAAGCGAGTCGGCCTCGAGGTTTTGATCGAGGAGGTGGAGGCGCTGGCGCGCGTGGACGAGATCGCGGCGTCCTCCGCGAGGCTGGAGGCGCTGATCCTGGGTGTCGGCGATCTCTCAGCGAGCCAGGGCGTCCGTATGGGCCACGTCAGCGACCCCGTTCTGCGTTATCCCGGCGACATCTGGCACTACGCCCGCGTGCGGATGATCGTGGCCGCTCGCAGCAACGGCCTTGACGCGATCGACGGTCCGTTTCCGGACTACCGTGACGGCGACGGCTATCGCCGCGAAGCGACGCACGGGAGCACCCTCGGCTGCGTCGGGAAATGGGCGATCCACCCGGACCAAGTGCCGATCGCGAACGAAGTGTACGCCCCGACCGAGAAGGAGATCGCGCTGGCGCGACGCATGGTCGAAGCGTACGAAGCCGCCCAGAGCGGCGGCGCGGGCGCGGGGAGCGCCGCCGGCGTACTCGTGGACGCGGCGAGCGTCCGCATCTTCCAGGCCGTGCTCGACCGGGCGCGGCTGGTGGGCGAGTCGTAGCCGTTCACCGTCCCCGCGCCTTCATCCGACGACGGTTCTCCTTGTGTATTTGCTTCCAGCGGCGAGTCTCCTCAATCTGCAGCGACCTGTCGTGCTTCCGCGCGATGTACATGCGTTCGCGCTCCAGCTTGCGATAGCTGCTGAAACGGTCCTCGTCCAGGCTCTCTTCGTCGATCGCGGCGCGTACGGCGCAACCCGGCTCAGCTTCGTGGCGACAATCGCTGAACGCGCAGGCCGCGGCGAGTTCCTCGATGTCCGCGAACACCGACGACGCGCCGTTGCCGCCGTCCCATAGCTGCAGTTCGCGCAACCCCGGTGTGTCGATGATGACGCCGCGGCCTGGCAGCACGAGCATCTGCCGGCTGGTCGTTGTGTGACGCCCGCGGTCGTCGGCGGCACGGATGTCGTTCACGACCTGCGAGTCCTCTCCGGTGATGCGATTGATCAAGCTGGACTTGCCGACGCCCGAGGAGCCCACGAACACAGCCGTCTCTCCCATTCGGAGGTGGGACGCGATTTCATCGACGCCATCACCGGTCACCGCGCTCGTGGCCAATACGGGAACAGCTGGGGCGATTGCCTCGACGTCGTCGAGCAGGCGGGCCGCGTCGTCTGCCAGATCCGACTTGTTCAACGCGATCACCGGGCGGGCGCCGCTCTCCCAAACCGCTGTGAGATAGCGCTCGATACGGCGCAGGTTCAGCTCTTTGTTGAGCGAGGCAACCAGGACGACAGCATCGACGTTTGCGGCGAGGATCTGCTCGCCGGTCTTCTCGCCAGCCTGTTGGCGGGACAGTTTTGTGCGCCGGTCGAGCAGGTCGACGACTAGCATGCGATCTTCGCCGGGCAGCCGCCCCGCGAGCACCCAGTCGCCAACGGCGGGGAGGTCGTCACGTCCGGAAGCACGGTGCAGCAGGCGACCGGGAACTATCGCAGGGACAATGCCGGAGGGAGTGACGACGCGATAGGCGCCCTTCAACTCCTCAGCGACGCGTACGGGGGCCGCGCCAGCCGGGTTCAGTTGTTCAAGTTGTTGCTGAAAGTGGGCGCTCCAGCCCAGGTCTTCGAGTGTGTACAACGGTAAGCTCCTGATTTCGATGCAAACGAGAGATCGATGGGAGTCTTGCGGGCTTACCGCGCGTTTCCGGAGACAGACAGACGGACTTAAGTTAAAGTCGGGCTGCCTGGAAACGATCGCCTAGACGGCGAAGACGGAAGGCACGGGCTCGCCCGCGCATACGTGCGCTGAATCTCTATTCATCTGGCCAAGCCCTCCTTCCGTTCAAAGATGACGCCAGATTACCCGAGGAACGACTGCCTGTCAACGGGCGAGTGTGACCTCCGTCACGTGCTAGCTTTGCGTGCCGACGTCGGGACAAGGGTCGTTCTGTTGGACCGACAGCGAGGCGCCGAAACGCAAGAGCTTGAGCGCATCGACGGCATTTACGGCATCGCTGCAGTCGACGTCGCCCTGCAATTCACCGTTGCCGAGCGCCGTCCCAAGGTCCTCGCAGGCATCAGGCTCCGGGCCAATCTGCTGCACCGGCAAAGAAGCGCCAAACCTGAGCACCTTCAGGGCATCGACCGCGTTGACGCCCCCGCTGCAATCTACATCGCCGAAGGACACGGGGCACGATTCGCTGATCGCCACGGTGGCGTTATTGATGACGTTCGGCGGGTAACTGTCATTAAGCGCGTCGATGTGGGCAGCGTTTGTCAGGGTCAAATTGTGCACACCGTTCGTTACCGGCTGCTTGATGTTAAGTGTGATACGAGCGAGGACGCCAGACCCCGTCTCTCCAGGCGTTCCACTGACATCTGCTGCGTTGTATCCGAAAGCACCGTCTGAGTCCGGCAGGGGGTCCGGTATAGCAAAAATGCTACTGTCAGGGTCGGCGACAAGGAGGAAGTTCCCGTTAGCCGCAGTGACAGTGAACACATCAGGATCGTAGTTCAGGACCAAAGTGAATCCGAGCATCGCCGTGGACGCCGGAATGTTGAGAGCCGTGACATCGACCACGACATTGCCGGAGGCAGCCGAGACGCAGCTGTTCACCGGCCCCAGCGACGTGGCGCTATTCCCGGAAGTTATCGCGTCGATGGTCATCGCATCCATCGATTCCGGGTCACCGGCATGCGTGTCCGTCACGTCAAAGCCCCAGAAACCCGTGAGCGCGGTCAGTGTGACAAGCACGAGCGTGATTGCGGAAACGGCACCCGCGCGCAGTCCGAGGTGAGCCATCAGCCACCCTCCCCAGCTAGCCCCCTCAGCTGTGTTATGTACAGTATTGCACGGGCGTCCCGCGCCGTCTACGTCGCTCTGCATCATCATTTCCTCACTCTACGACTACTGCTCGTTCAATGGCCGCGCGCTCTTCAGGTACTCGCGCATGAGGCGAGACGCGTCCTCGGAGCGCATCGTCTGCCAGAACGCAGTCTGCTCGTACTTCAAGGCGTCGAGCAAGGGCATCTCGCTGCCCTGGAGGATGCACTGCTTGATCAGCGCCACGCTGAGCCGAGGCCGTTCAGCCAACTGCTCTGCCAGCGCCAGGGCCTCCGACATCAGCTGCCCAGGCTCGACTGCGCGGTGGACCAAACCGATCCGCTCCGCCGTCTCCGGATCCACCGCGTTCCCCAGCAGCATTAGCTCCATCGCCTTCGCTACCCCGAGTAGCCGCGTCATACGCTGGGTGCCGCCCGCGCCGGGGAGTATACCCACCCGCACCTCAGGCAGTCCGATCACGGCGCCGTGATGCTTCGCCATCAGCCGGAAATCAGAGGCCAACGCCAGCTCACAGCCGCCACCCATGGCTGTCCCGTTAATCGCGGCGATCACCGGTTGCGGCAGCGACTGCAGCTTGAGCAAGAGCTTGTGCATGCCGTGCAGTTCTTCGCCGCCCGGTGTGGCCGTCGCCCCCTGCATGCGGTCCGAGAGTCCGGACAGCTCGCCAACGTCGTAATGTGTGATGAAAATACCGTCGGCGCCCCCTGTCAGGATGAGTGCGCGGACGTCGCTGTCGTTCTCCAGCTCTCCGGCGAGCGCCGTCAACTCTGCGACCATCGTCGCGTTCAGCAAATTGCGCGGCGGGTTGCTCATCGTCGCCACGAGGGCCGCTCCATCGCGGCGGATCTGGAGATTCTGGTATTTGGTCATGTCGCGTTCAGGCGCCAGCCCTAGCGAACTCCCTCGTGACACCCGCGTAGCGATCGAGGAGGACCTGCGCGTCTCCCTCCACGACGGGCGGGATGAAGAAGACACAGCGCTGAACGCCGATCTTGTCGAAGCCTTCGATCACCTCGGGTTTCGGAGGAACGCCAAAGCATGACACAGGTATGGGTCCGCGTCCGGCTTCTGCCGCCATGCTATTAAGCTCCTTGATCCGCTCTTCCAGACGGCCGGGCCCTCGCATCGGGATGGGCATCCACTCGTCGCCGTAGCTGACCACGCGCTTAAGCGTGTGCTCGCCGTCACCACCGACGAGAATCGGCGGGTGCGGCTTCTGGACCGGCTTCGGCCAGGACCACGTCGGCGGGAAATCCACGAACTCGCCGTGATATTCGGCCTCGTCCTTGGTCCAGATCTCTTTCATTGCCTCTATTCGCTCGCGAAGCACCTTCCAGCGACGCCTCGGGTCGGTGCCGTGATCCTCCATCTCTTCCTCATTCCAGCCGCCACCAATCCCGAACAGGAAGCGGCCGTTCGAGATGAAGTCGGCGCTGGCGACCTCCTTGCCGAGGGTAATCGGATCCCGCTGGATGACCAGACAGATACCAGTGCCGAGCTTGAGGTCCTTCGTGACTGCCGCCGCGGCGCCGATGGCTACGAACGGGTCCAGCGTGTGCGAGTATTCGCGCGGCAACTCCGCCCCGCCGGGCCAGGGTGTGCGTCGGCTCGTCGGGATGTGGGTGTGCTCTGGAAAGAAAAGCGAGTCGAAGCCGCGGCTCTCCACTTCCCGGGCCAGAGTGGCAGCATCGATCGCATAGTCCGTCGGAAACATCGTAATTCCGAACTTCACTTGGGACCTCCTTGGTCGGCGGGCCGGCCGAGTGGCCGCCTGTGGGTTGGGCGTTCCGCAACCGGAAGAATATCACTTTGACGTGTCGCGGGGGAGAAGCGCGACGAAATTGTGGAGAGATGCGAGTAAACCGTAGACCCCCCCCGTGTGTTACTACTAAATGAACCCGTGAACGATCGCAGATACCGCTTTACGCCCCGCCGCAAAACGCCTGCCCGGAGCTATGGCGTGCACCCTATCCTCCTGCCGGTGGCGCTGGGCGTGCTCGTCGTCGCGAGCTTCTGGCTGCTGCGCGGCAACGGCGGAGACAGCGAAGCCACGTCCGCCACGGAAACTCCCGGTCATTCCGTCGCCGTCCTCGGACCGTCCTGTGCCCCCTGGCAGCGCTGCGGCACGACGCCGGATCCAGCCCCGCGCGGTGTGGCGGCCGCAGCCGCACCAACGCCGACTGGACCCGCGACACCGATAGAGGAAGCCGATCCACCAGAGATCACGGGCGTGGCCGCGGTGGTGATGGAAGACCAATGCGCCAAGGTGCTCTACTCCCACAACGAGTCGATGGAACGGGCGCCTGCCAGCCTGACGAAGATCATGACTGCGCTCGTGGCCGAGGAGCATAGCTCCATGGATGAGCTGGTCCCGATCACGGTTAACGGCTCGGAATTCTCCCTGGAGACAGACTCCACCATCATGGGGCTTGAGCCAGGCCAGACGTTGACCATGCGCGACCTCCTGTATGGCCTACTCCTTCCATCCGGGAACGACGCCGCGATTCAGATAGCGGAACACGTCGGCGGGAGCGTGCCTGAGTTCGTCGAGATGATGAACCTCAAGGCCCGCGAACTGGGGCTCGAACACACGCATTTCGCGAACCCTCACGGACTCGACGACGAAGGTCACTACACATCTGCACACGACATCGCGATTCTCGGCCGCGAACTCCTCCGCCGCCCGGCACTGGCCGAAATCGTCGGCACCCAGGCCTACCAGCCGGGCTGGGACGGCCCCGCCATCGGGAATCTCAACCAGCTGTTGAGCTTCTATCCCGGTACCATCGGCGTGAAGACCGGATACACGCCGCTCGCCGGTCAGACGATCGTCGGCGCCGCCGAACAGGGAGGACGCACGATTATCGTTTCTGTGCTGGGGAGCCATTGGGATATCTATAAGGACGTGAGCGCCTTGCTTGACTGGGCTTTCCAGAGTACCGAGCCGGCCTGCGGGACGGACAGCCTCAGCCTGGCGCCCCGGTAGGGGCGTTCCTCGAAGAGTCCCCCCGGACCGAGGTCGTGGCGAGAAAGCGGCGAGCGCGACCGCGGATACTGGCCACAAGAGACAAGCGCCGCCCAGCGCCCCGGGTGGTGCGACGGCGAGAGCAGGAGGAGGTCGCAATGCTTGACGACATACAGTTCAACAGCCTGAGGATGGGAGCCCAGCTCCGGACGGGCGGCGTGCTGGCCGCGCTGCTGGCGGCGATGGCGCTGCTCGGAGCCATCATCTCCGCAACATTCGGCTAGACTCTCTCAGCTCTCACGAAATCGGAAAGGGGCCGCCCTCGGGTGGCCCCTTCTTGGCGTCCATGGCCCACGCGCCGCCATGTTGACAATAAGGCAGGCCAACCACATAATGCGTTGCATTCGTCCCCCGTAAGCGGCCCAGGAAGGAAGGTCGATGCACGCGCCCCGTGGTCACCGAGGTCCGCACGACGCTAGCTGGTCGTGGGAGTACGAGCGGCGGATGGCCCGGCGCCGGGGTCTCTTCCTGGAGCTATCGCTGGCCGTGCAGGTTGCCCTGCTTATCGGCGTCTTCGTCTTCCTGACATCGTTCGGCAACGGAGGGCCCCCGCCGACAACAAACTGCGTTGTCAACACGGAGTCCGGCCCGCAGAATAACAACTGCCCTACTCCGGAGCCTACGCCCTCTCCCTGCCCCAACCCATACGGTCACTTCCAAACGCCGACCCCGAAGCCCTGCAAGACACCCAGCCCAACACCCTACAAGACGGCAACACCAACTCCAGACGCCACCCCGACACCAACCCCTCAGGGCTCGCCAACACCTCCCGGTTCACCGACTCCGCCGGGTTCACCCACGCCACCCGGCTCTCCAACGCCTCCCGGTTCACCCACGCCTCCTGGTTCACCCACGCCTCCTGGCTCGCCCACACCCCCAGGTTCGCCGACTCCGCCGGGCTCTCCCACGCCGCCTGGTTCACCGACACCGCCGGGATCACCCACGCCTCCCGGATCACCGACTCCGCCGGGATCGCCAACGCCTCCCGGATCACCCACTCCACCGGGATCGCCAACCCCTCCCGGATCACCACACCGCCGGTTCGCCAACTCCTCCGGATCCCCCACGCCACCGGGCTCACCGACTCCGCCGGGATCGCCAACGCCTCCCGGATCACCCACTCCGCCGGGATCCATGACACCAACGCCTCCCGGATCGGTCACGCCGACTCCGCCACATGGATCGCGCACGCCTACCCGCAGCCCAATGCCTTCCTCGACGCCGGTCCACAGCTCAACTCCCACGTCCACGGCGCTGACGGTCCCACCGACCGGTGGCCCGCCTGAGAGCGCTCGCACGATCACGATCTTCCTGCTTTCCGGGCTTGCTCTGATAGCCGCGGGCGGCGCGCTCGTACTGCTGCAACGCCCTCGCGGATAGACTCTCTCGTATCTGTCCGAGCGACACAAACAAACGTTTGACAGACAACCTCCGCGTGGTTGAAAATGCACCCACCGACTCGCCCCAGGGGCGAGTTCACATCGCCCACTGAAGGAGGGACCGCCCCCATGACCCGCTACCTCGTCGCCTGCGACGCCGGCGGCACGATGACCGACGTCATCGTCGTCGACGAAGCAGGGACGCTTCGTCATCGGCAAGGCGCCGACCACGCCCCACGACGAGAGCATCGGCTACATGGAGTCGCTCGATGAGGCGCTCAGCTACTGGGACATCGAGCTGGCGCGACGGCCGCGACGTTCTGCCGAGCACATCGAGACGGCGATCTACACCGGCACGAGCATGCTGAACACGCTGATCAACCTGAACGGCCTGAAGACCGGGCTCATCGTCACGCGCGGCTTCGAGGACATGATCGTCCAGGGCCGCGGCTCGCAGACCTTCATCGGCTACCGAGTGGTCCGAGATCATGCACATGCAGTACCGCAAGCACCGCACGCCGCTCGTGCCGCGCCAGCTCACGCGCGGCGTGACCGAGCGCATCGACATGTTCGGCCAGGCGGTGATCCCGATGTACGAGCACGAGGTGCGAAGCAGGCGTGCGCGAGCTGCTCGACGCAGGGCGTCGAGTCGCATCGCCATCGTCTTCCTGCTACTCGTTCGCCAACCCGGCGCACGAGCAGCGCTGCGCCGAGATCGCCCGCGAAGTGATGCACGAGCGTCGGGCAAGCGACGATCCCGATCGTCGCTCTCCAGCGAGGTGGCGCCGATCATGCGCGAGGTCTCGCGCGCCAACGCGACGGTCATCCAGGCCTACGCTGCGGAGCCGGCGCGCAAGCAGCTCCTACGCGTCGAGGAGAAGCTCTCGCGAGATCGGCTACGACGCACTCGCTGAAGACGGTGCTCTGCTACGGCGGCGTCACCAACATCCGCTACCCGCGCCTGTTCGAGACCGTGATGTCCGGCCCCGTCGGCGGCATGATGGGCGGCCACTACCTGGCGAACAACGTCGGCATCGAGAACCTCGTCTGCTCCGACATCGGCGGCACCAGCTTCGACGCCGGCTGCATCACCGCCGGCATCCTGCCGATCAACCGCGAGCCGCCGTTCCAGCAGATGTACGTGAACGTGCCGATGCTCGACATCCAGTCGATCGGCGCCGGCACCGGCACCTACATCCGCGCTCGATCCGCACACCAAGCGCCTCAAGCTCGGGCCGGACAGCGCCGGCGGCACGCCGGGCCCGGTCTTCCAGGAGCAGGCAACGAGATCCCGACCATCGGCGACTGCGACCTGCTCCTCGGCATCATCAATCCGGACTACTACCTGGGCGGCCGCGTCAAGGTGAACAAGGAAAAGTCGCGAGGCGATCTTCACAGGAGAAGGTCGCGGGGCCACTCGGACTCGACATGCACACGGCCGCCGAGCAGTGCGTCGATCTCGTCAACGTCATGATGCGCGAGCACCTGGTCCGCACGCTGATGCTCGGCTACGACATCCGCGACTACGTGCTGCTCGGGCTACGGCGGCGCGCGGGCCGATGCACCTCTGCGGCTACGCCGGCGACTACCCGTGGAAGGGCGTGCTGCACGGTGCCGTACGCGGCCGCGTTCTCGCGCCTGGGGCTGCGCGTGCATGGACTACGCCCACCGCCGCCACCGGAGCGTCTCGGCGATGATCGCTTACGGCGCCGACGAAGGCGCCAAGATGTACACGGCAGGCGCCATCGTCAGCGCGGCTGGGAGGAGCTGGAGAAGCAGCTGCTGGAGGAGCTGACGAGCGAAGGCTTCAGCGCGCGACCAGATCACGCTCAAGCAGATCGTCTACATGCGCTACTACGGCCAGCTCGAGGACGTCGAGGTGGAGTCGCCGGTCACCCGACTTACCTCGGCCGACGACGTCGACAAGGCTGACGGCAGCGTTCGAGGACGTCTTCACCACGCATGTACACGCTCGCCGGCAAGCCGCCCTACGCCGACCTACCTGATCACCGAGGTCGCCGTGATCGCGCAGGTGGAGCACGGTGAAGCCGACGATCGTGAAGTTCGACTCGGAAGGCCCGGAGCCGCCGAAGGCAGCCTTCAAGGAGAAGCGCCAGATCTTCCAGCACGGCCAGTGGCACGACGCCAACATCTACGAGATGGACGAGCTGCGGCCCGGGAACGAGATCGACGGGCTCGCCGTCATCGAGGCGCCAAGCACGACGCTGTTCGTGCCCCTCGACTGGCGCGCGCGAATCGACGAGAACCTGATCTTCTGGCTGACGAGAGGAGCGCAGGGATGACGCCAGACTCGTTGAACGGACGCCAGCTAAAGGACGAGCTGCAGGCGGAACGAACGGCTGTTCCAGGAGACGGGCTGCCTGTTCGGGCTCCAGGACGCTCAAGCGCAAGGCAGGAAGACCCGGGC
The DNA here is from genome assembly GCA_963717065.1 of uncultured Chloroflexia bacterium. GTDB lineage: Bacteria > Chloroflexota > Dehalococcoidia > SM23-28-2 > RBG-16-64-32 > CAVQVC01. Next base: position 1,936,725 of record CAVQVC010000001.1, read on the forward strand.
ACGTACGAGGCCGTCTGGCACATCCTGCTGAACATCTGCAACACGGCCTGGGCAGTCGGCTGCCGCGTGTCCTCTTCGCCGATCGCCGTCGAGGGCGGCGACGCGCTCTGGGCCTGCACCTGCCGACCGGCGAGGCCGTGTGCCACCTCGAAGGGCATCACCGCCCACCCGGGCCTGCTCGCAGCCTTCATCCGCTCGCTGATCGAGCATGGGCTACGAGCAGACTCCGGGCATCGAGCACGGCGACATCTTCGAGAACAACGACGCGCACTACGGCGGCATCCACCCGGCGGACTTCGACACCGCGATCCCGATCTTCTACAAGGGCGAGCTGGTCGCCTGGGCTTCCGGCGTGAGCCACGTCATGGACGTCGGGCTGCGATCATGCCCGGCTCGATCGGCTTCCTGAATCCCGACTGCTTCTCCGACGGCGTCCCCGTGACGATGGAGAAGGTCGGCGAGAACGACCAGCTTCCTGCCCTGGTACGAGATGCGCGTACGTCGCGCACGCGCATGCCCGACTGGGTGATGGGCGACGCGCGCGGCCGCCTCGCCGGCATGATCACGATCCGCGACCGCGTCATCGCAGCTCATCGACAAGTACGGACTCGACTACTTCAAGGACGTGATGCAGGAGTACGTCGAGGACAGCCGCCGCTACGCCGTAGCGCGCGTCAAGACGCAGGGCGTCCCGGGCCGCATCCGCAAGTCCAACTTCAAGGACCTGGCGATGGCCGGCAAGCGCGTCATCCTGCCGCAGCAGAACGTCGACTGCCTGTTCAACCTGCCGCTGGAGATCAACGATCGACGCCCGAAGCGAAGGTGAAGTTCTCGCTCGCGGGCGCCAGCGGCTGGGTGCCGTTCGGCGAGAACATCACGCCGACGGCCATCACATCGGCCCTCCTGAACGCCTACTCGCACATCGTCGGGCTTCGACATGTTCAACTCCGGCGCCGTCGCTGCCTGGGAACTGGAGAACGCCGCCGGAAGGATCGTGGGCCAACCCCTATCCCGTCAACTACTTCGCCGCCTCGGGCGTCGCCTGGGCGCCAGCCGTGATGTGGCTGAGTTCCCTCTACGAGACTTTCGGCCGCGTCTACTACACCCGCGGCTTCATCGAGGAGGTGGCGGCCGGCGCGGCGACGACGATGACGGCCGAGTTCTCCGGCATGAACCAGTTCGGGATGTACGTCGCCGGTCTCACTCTCGAGCAGGCCAGCAACGGCGCTCCGGCCCGCGGCATGGCCGACGGCGAGAACAGCGCCTGGTGCATCTACACGCCGCAAACGCCGACTTCGGCAACGCCGAGGTCAGCGAGCTCTACTACCCAATCATCTACCTCGGCCGGAACGTCGAGCCCGACTCCGGCGGCTACGGGAAGTTCCGCGGCGGTCTCGGGCACACCGCCGTCTGGATGATCAAGAACACGCCGGGCATCGAGTACCAGTGCGGCTGCGCGGGCATGCGCAGCAAGGTTGTCGGCAACCACGGCATGTTCGGCGCGTACCCGGCCTGGCCCGACCGAGCCAGCTACGCGCACGACACCAACGTCAAGGAGCTGATCGACGGCGCAGAAGCCGCTCGTGCACGAGCGCGGCGATCCCGTGGAGCCAGACCTGGTCAAGTACATCAAGGCCGAGAGCATGAACCGAACGTGGTCGCGCCGTTCGTCACGCCCGAGCAGCTGCGTCGAGTACGACATCGTCATCCACCCCATCTCCGGCGCCCAGGCACTCGGCGACCCGATCGAGCGCGACCCCGAGCCGTTCGCGATCGGACCTGGACCAGGGCTGGACGCGCGCCCGCGTCGCCGCCGATGTCTACGGCGGTCGTCGCGAAGGACGGAAAGCGGCGAGTGGACCGTCGACGCCGCCGCGACCGAGCAGAAGCGCGACGAGATGCGCGAACGCGCGCAAGAAGCGCGGCGTGCCGTTCCAGGAGTGGTGGAAGCAGGAGCGCGAAGCGAGTCGAAGCAGGCGAGGACATGGCCCAGGCCGTGAAGGAGATGTGGCAAGTCGTCGATGGGAGCTGTCGCCCGGCTACGCCGCCGAGCTGCGGGCGTTCTGGCAGCTGCCGGACGACTTCACGTTCTAGAGGAGACCATCGATGGCACAGTACGACAGCCGCCGAAGATCGAACAGCTCGTCGACGGCAAGCTGCCGTGGCCTCGCGTCCAGGAGATCATGAAGGACGCCAAGGACAGCGACCGCTTCGAGAAGTGGGTCGCCATCCTGCAGCAGCGCGTCCCCTGGAAGGAGCAGATCCTGCTGCCGCTGACGCCCGGCGCTTTTCATCGTCCAGAAGGGCTCCGAGCGCATCGTCAAGTGCCGTTGCGGGCAGGAGTTCGGCGACTACCGCGTGAACTGGAAGCTGGAAGCGCTGATCTACGTGCGCGACTCCGAGGAATCGCTGTCCGAGGTCTATCGCGGCCGCGAGCAGCCCGACCCGGCGTGGATCCAGCTCCGCGAGTACTACTGCCCCGGCTGCGGCACGCAGCTCGAGGTGGAGGCGGTGCCCGCGCGGCACGCCGCCGGACTTCGAGTTCCTGCCCGACCTCGACACCTTCTACCGCGACTGGCTCGGCAAGCCGCTGCCGGACAAGATGGAGTTCGAGGACAAGACCCTGGACACCGTCCGCAGCTGGCAGACGTAGCGAACGGGCGAGCGCGAGAGGCACCGATCAATGGGGGCGCTCGAAGGCATCACCGTCATCGACCACACCGCGTCGTTCTGGGCGTCCGTGGGCACCGCAATGCTCGCCGATTTCGGCGCCAACGTATCGCGTACTGTCCCGAGTAGCCTTTCCGTTCACGAAAGTGCACTCGCGCACCGCAACAAGCACGACCTTTCCTCGAAATGCGACGAAGAAGTTCACGAATTGCGTCGCAATCCGCGGACGTTTTCGCGACTGATTTGCCGTTCCGGCGAACTCGAGGCAGCCGGTCTCGACTACGCAACGCGCTCCGCGAAGAATCCCGCGCTGATCTACGCCTGCGGCTCCGGCTTCGGCCCCGACGGGCCCGACCGCGACCTGCCCGCCCTCGACGAGCTCGCCGCCGCGCGCACCGGCATGATGCCGATCCTGCCGCAGCCCGGCGAGCCGCCCGTGTACCCCGGCTCCGGCCAGATGTACTCGTCGGTGATGCTCGCGTTCGGCGTCATGCTGGCGCTGCACCACCGCGAGGAGACCGGCGAGGGACAGCGAGTCGACGTCTCGCTCTTCGCCGGCAACATGTACGGCGCCAGCCTCGACATCCAGGCCTATCTGGCGATCGGCGGCGAGCGCTTCCTGCACCCGATCTCGCGCCTCGACGCCGGCAACCCGATGAGCGGCCCCAGCTACCCGACCGCCGACGGCCGCTGGGTCACCCTCACCATGCCCGACACCGACCGCTACTGGCCCGCGCTTCGCCCCCATCGTCGGCCTCGACCCGGCTGACCCGCGCTTCGACACCCACGACAAGCGCTGCGAGGCCAACCGCCTCGACCTGATCGCCGCTCCTCGACGCGGCCTTCCGCCAGCAGCCGTCCACCCACTGGAAGACGCAGATCCTCGACCTCGGCCTCTCCGCCGACGTCATCGAAGACTACGACTACCCCGCGAACGACCCCGAAGCCCGCGCAACCGCTACGTCATCGACGTCAACGGCACCGACTCCATCGGTTTCCCCATCCACATGAGCGAGACACCCGCGAAGTTCGACACGCGGAGTCACGAGGTGGTGGCGCGATGACCACCGCCCTCAACGGCATCCGCGTCATCGACCTCACGATGTGGTTCCAGGGCCCCGTCGCCGGCCAGCACCTCGCCGACTTCGGCGCCGAGGTCATCCACGTCGAGCGCCCGCAGGGCGGCGACCTCGGCCGCGGCGTCCGCTCAATCAAGGCCGTGCCCGTCGGCGACTGGAACCAGTACTTCCTCGTGATCAACCGCAACAAGAAGAGCCTGGCGCTCGACCTAAACACCGACGACGGCCGCGAGGTCATGTACAAGCTCGTCGCCGAGGCCGACGTCTTCCTCACGAACCTCACCTCCGAGAACCTCGAGAAGTGGCAGGTCACCTACGAACAGCTCCGCGCGATCAATCCCGCGCCTCGTCTACGCCATGTGCAGCGGCTACGGCCCGATGACGAAGTCGACGAGACCATCGTTCGACCTGACCGTGCAGGCGCTGACCGGCATCATGACCCGCCTCGGCGAGCCCGGCCAGCCGCCGATCTATCTCGGCATGGGCTCCGGCGACGCCATGGGCGGGCTGATGGCGGCCTACGGCATCATGGTCGCCCTCCACGCCCGCCGCAAGACCAACAAAGGCCAGTTCCTCGACGCCTCGTTGTACGGCGCGCAGCTCTTCCTCGCCGCGCCGACGCTGCAGCCTTACCTAGCGACGCGGGACGCAGGCGTACTCGAAGCAGCAGTCGCGCAAGAACGCCCCGAACCCGCTCTGGAACCGCTACCAGGCGAGGGACAACTGGTTGTTTGTTTGTATGCCGAACAATCAAGAGGCCTGGACGAAGCTCACCACAGCCGTCGAAGCCCCCGACCTCAACGCCGATGCCCGCTTCGCCACCCCCGAAGCGCGCGCCGAGAACAACGCCGCACTCATCTCAGCTCTCGACACCGTTTTTGCCAAACAAACTCGCGCCGAATGGCTCCGCCGCTTCGAAGCGGCGGGCGTCACGGCGGCCCCCATAAACAACCTCGCCGACCTCGCCGAGGACCCACAGGCCTGGGCCAACAACTACTTCACAAAGACTCACTGCGAAGAGGTAAACCGCGAGGTCACCGTCCGCGGCCTCCCGATCACCCTCAGCAAGACCCCCGGCACCGTCCGCACCGTCGGCCCGGAGCTCGGCCAGCACACCGAGGAGATCCTCACCGAGACGCTCGGCTACACCTGGGAACAGGTCGGCGAACTGAAGGAAGCTGGAGCGATTCTGTGAGCGGTCAACTGTGATATCGGTGGCGCCGAAGGAACTTGCGATGCTGTCGAACTTACGGAAGGTATGGCGGGGGATAGTTGGGTACGATCCTGACTTTCCCAGGCCCGCGCTCGAAGCAAGCGAAATAGTTCTCCGGGAAGGAGTGGGCGCGCGCACCGGAGGTATGTTCGGTCGCAGGTGGGGGCCGCTCATGTTAACGAATCGTCGAGTCATTTGGTACGAAACAAGATTCATTTGGCCGCTGAAACGGATATCGGGTGAGGTGAGACTGTCGGATGTCCGTCGGTAGACAAGGGTAGTGGGTTGGATGTGATATTTGGAGGCAGGCGCATACGGCTGAGGCTCCGCAGCGGTAAGGATGAATGCATTTATGAGGGCAATGGCAAACTGGACGATTGGATCAAAGCGATTGCCACCGCCGCAGATGCTGCAAGGGCAGGCAACTGAATGACCACCACCCAACGCAAGCACGTCGTCCCAGGCGCCTTCGCCGAGACCCCCAACGGCCCCCGCCTCCTCGGCTCCCGCTGCGCCGGCTGCGGCGCCTGCTTCTTCCCGCGCTCCCCCGCCTGCCGCAACCCCGGCTGCACCGATAAGCGCATCGAAGACGTCGAGCTGTCGCCGCGCGGCACCCTCTGGACTTACACCGTCCAGTACTACAAGCCGCCGCCGCCCTCCCGCTTCGACGAGCCGTTCACCCCCTACGGCATCGGCCTCGTCGACCTCCCGGAGGGCATCCGCATCATGGGCATGATAAGCTCGGACGACCCGGAATCCCTCAAGATCGGCCAGGAGATGGAGCTCGTGATCGAAACCCTCTTCCACGACGACGACGGCAGCGAGGTTCTGACCTGGAAATGGCGCCCGGCATGAGAGACGTTGCCATCATCGGCGTCGGCATGCACCCCTGGGGCAAGTTCGACGACAAGCCGCTCACCCAGATGTGCCGTGAGGCCATCGAGGCAGCCCTGAAAGACGCAAACGTCGGCTGGACGGAAATCGAGGCCGTCAGCTCCGGCAGCTCGCGCTTCTCCGGCGGCTACGGCTGGGGGCTCAACGGCAACGAGGTGGGGATGGACATCGGCATGACCGGCGTGCCCATCTTCAACCTCTCGGCCGGCTGTGCAGCCGGCGGCCACGCCTTCACCGTCGCGCACATGCTCGTCGCAAGCGGCCAGTACGACATGGTTCTCGCGGTCGCTGGCGAAAAGATGCCGCGCGGCTTTATCAAGCTCACCGGCGACGAGGCGGACCCGCTCGATATTCAGTATCTCCAGTTCGTCTGCGCCGGCATGACCGGCCCTGCTTTCTGGGCGATGCTCGCCCGCCGCCGCATGGAGGAACACGGAACGACCGAAGAGCAAATGGCTAAGATCGCCGTCAAGTCGCACAAGAACTCGGTGCACAACGAGAACGCCCGCTACCGCAAGGAGTTCACGCTCGACGAAGTACTCGGCTCGGCGATGGTGAGCTACCCGCTGCGCCTGTACGAGATCTGCCCCGTCAGCGACGGCGCGGCCGCGGTCGTCATCTGTTCGGCGGAGGAAGCGCGAAAGCGCACGAAGAACCCCATCTGGGCTCCCGCCGCGATCGTGACGACGGCGCAGTTTGGCGATGGCGTCCCCAAGGGCGTCTCCGCTGTTATGCCCGGGCCGCAGACGCACCACAGCGAGGTTACTACGGCGGTCCAAGGCGCCTTCAAGATGGCGGGCATTACCCCGAAGGACGTTGATGTGCTCGAACTGCAGGACAACACTGTGTACTACGAGCTGGCTTTCCCAGAGGAGTGGGGCTTCTGCGAACCCGGTGAGGCGCAATTCCTCGTCGACAGAGGCCAAACCGGCCCGGACGGCTCGCTGCCAATCAACCCCAGCGGCGGCTTCCTCTCGTTCGGCGAGGCGACGACCGCCATGGGGCTGTTCGAGGTATGCGAGCTAACGTGGCAGCTACGCGGCCAGGCCGGCGCGCGGCAGGTGAAGGACGCAAAAGTCGGCCTGGGCCAGACGATCGGACTCGGAGGGAACGCGACGGCGGTGATACTGAAGCGCTAGCGGTTGACCAGGCGCCCATCCCCCGCTCATCCTTCGATACCTCAGGACGAGCGCAACGAGGCGCCACCAGGAGGAAGATATGGCGGACAAAGACTATTTCGTGGCGATGACCGAGTGCCACATGATCAGCGACATCTCCGAGCTGATGTATTACCCGGGGATGCGACGCTGGTGGCAGAGCGTCGACCCCGTCGTGCGCGTCTGGACCGGGAAGAGCCTGCGCGAGACGGCGACGACACACACGACCGGCGAGGAGCTCGTGAAGTGGATGGACGAGGCCGGCGTCGATGTGGCTTCGCGCTGCGCGAGTCGATGATGGACGTCACCGGCGGCGTAGCGCCGATGTCCACCAACGGCTTCATCCTGAAGCAGATCGCGCCCTACCCGGAACGCCTGTTCTTCGAGTGCAACGTCGGCCCGATCCTGCGTCGCGGCGTCGAGCACGCGATCTGGGAGCTGGAGTACCTGGTGAAGGAACGCGACGCGCGGCTCTGCAAGGTCTACCAGCCGGAGGACATCGCGCCCCTCAACGACCGCGCGATGTGGCCGTTCTACGAGAAGGCGCAGGAGCTGGGCGTCCCGCTCACCGTCCACACCGGCATGGCCTACGTCGTCCCGCAGCCGACGAAGTACACGCTGCCACTCCTGCTCGACGACGTCTGCCTGGACTTTCCCGACCTCAAGATCATCGCCTACCACATCGGCTGGCCCTACAGCGAGGAGCTCTTCGGCCTCGCCGGCAAGCACCGCAACCTGTACGTGAGCTTCTCCGGCATCATCGGCTGGATGGCTCGCGCGCCGTACAAGGGCTACCACATGATCGGCCAGGCTCTCGAGTGGGCCGGGCCGAACAAGATCGTCCTCGGCCTCGACATGCCGTTCAGCGAGCTGCCGCGGATCACCAACTGGGTGAAGAACCTCGAGATGCCCGAAGAACTGCAGGAGAAGTGGGGCTACCCCGAAGTCACAGACGAGATCCGCGCCAAGATCCTCGGGCTCAACCTGGCGAACTTGACCGGCATCGAGCCGACGAAGCGCGTGCCAACGCCGGCCGCGAAAGCGTAAGGAGAGGCGCTGGTGCCGTCGCTCAAAGACCGCGCCTGCATCGTCGGAATCGGCGAGACGGAGTACTCGCGCGGCGGCCCTAACTCCGAGCGCAGCTTGCTGAGCCTGCAGCTCGAGGCGGCGACGAAAGCGATTGCCGACGCCGGTCTGTCGAACAAGGACGTCGACGCAATCCTTCCCTCGCAGTACGGGCGCCCGGCTGAGGAGCTGGCGGCTAACCTTGGCATCGAGGAGCTGCGCTACGCTGCGACCGTCTACATGGGAGGCGCGAGCCCGGTGGCCTGCCTGCAGACGGCAGCGATGGTGATCGCGGCGGGCATCGCGACGAACGTGCTAATCGTCACCGGGTTCAACTTCTACGCGAGCAGACGCGTGCAGGACCTGTCCGGAGTCAGCGCGGCGCCTATGGCCTGGATCGCGAACGACTACTACGTGCCGTACGGCGTAGTCGCGCCGGCCCAGTGGTACTCGCTGATCGCGCGTCGGCACATGCACGAGTTCGGAACGACTGCGGAACAGCTCGGCGCGATCGCTGTGGCGATGCGCAAGCACGCGCGGCTCAACGAGAAGGCGCTGATGCGCGAGAAGCCGATGACGATGGACGACTACCTGGCGTCGCCGATCCTGTTCGGGCCATACCGGCTGCTCGACTGCTGCCTCGAGACCGACGGCGCCGCTGCGGTCGTCGTGACGTCTGCGGAGCGCGCGCGAGACACGAAGCGGAAGCCGGTGCACGTCTCAGGCGTGGCCACCGGGCATCCATACCCGGCCGACGACATCACGAACCGCAAGGACATCTTCGAGATCGGTCTGACCCACGCCGCGCCACGCGCTTTCGCAATGGCCGAGGTCGAGCACAAGGACGTCGATTTCGCGGAGGTCTACGACTGCTTCACCTTCGAGGCGCTGCAGCAGATCGAGGAGATGGGCTTCTGCAAGCGCGGCGAAGGCGGCGCATTCGTCGAGGGCGGGCGTATCGAGCTGGGCGGAGAGCTGCCGGTGAACACGCACGGCGGGCTGCTGTCGGAGGCACACACGCTCGGGATGAACCACATCGATCGAGGCGGTGCGCCAGCTTCGCGGCGAGGCGGGCGAGCGCCAGGTGAAGGACGCGAAGATCGGCGTCGTCACCGGCTGGGGCGACTTCGGCGACGGCAGCATCGCGATACTGCGGAACTGAACGATGGCGAAGACGGAAACGACGTACGCCAAGCCGCTCCCCTCCCTGACGGGCCTGGCCGGTGAGTTCTACGGCTGGTGCGCGAAGGGCGAGCTGCGCTTCCAGCGTTGCGCAAAATGCCACGCGTGGCGCCACGTGCCACGCGAGCTTTGCGCGGAGTGCGGCTCGGCGGAGTGGTCGTGGGAACCGTCGACCGGTCACGGGCGGGTGTTCACGTGGACCGTGGCGACGCGCGCGATACACCCGGCGTTCGAGAACGACGTACCGTACGCGGCGGTCGTCGTCGAGATGGAGGAGGGCGTGCGGTTGCTGAGCATGGTCATCGATTGTCCGCCCGACGAGCTGATCGTCGACATGCCGGTGGAGGTATCGTTCGAAGCGGTGACACCGCAGGTGACGCTACCGGTGTTCCGCCGCAAACTCTGCGAGAAGGAGTGAGGACTTGAAGCTGCCGGATACGATCAAGTACGAGAAAAAGGGTCGCATCGCGATCGTCACCCTCAACCGCCCGGAAGCGCTGAACGCGCTGACTCCGGAAATGCTCCTTGCGCTCGAGGGCGTCTGGGCGGACTACAGCGCGGACAAGGACCTCTGGTGTGCCGTCTTCACCGGCAGCGGCGAGCGGGCGTTCTGCGCGGGCGCCGACCTCAAGGAGTCGATCCCGAAGCTAACGTCTGGGGAGAGCCTGGGCTTCGACGACCCGACGAAGCGGCAGTTCTCGGACGTTTTCAAGCCGATCGTGGCGGCCGTCAACGGTTTCTGCATCGCGGGCGGCCTCGAGATGCTCCTTGGCACCGACATCCGCATCGCCGCCGAGCACGCGACGTTCGGGCTCGGCGAGGTGCGCTGGGGCATCATCCCGGCCGGTGGCTCGCACATCCGGCTGCCGCGGCAGGTGCCGTGGGCGATCGCGATGGAGCTGCTGCTGACCGGCGAAACGATCGACGCGCAGCGCGCGTACGACGTCGGTCTTGTCAACCGCGTCGTGCCGGCGGACCAGCTGATGCCCACCGCGCATGGGAGTTGCGGAGACGATCTGCAAGAACGGCCCGCTCGCCGTGCGCACGGCCAAGGAGATCGCCGTGCGCTCGCTGAACCTGGAGGCGGGCTTCGTGCTGGAACGCGCCCTGAGCCAGCGTGTGATGCGCTCTGAGGACGCCAAGGAAGGGCCGAAGGCGTTCATGGAGAAGCGGCCGCCGGAGTTTACGGGACACTAGGAGAATCACATGAAATTCGGGATGGGGTTGCCGGTGCTGATGCTCTACCCGGCGGTGATGAGCCGCTGGGAGCCGGAGGCGCCGGCGAGCGCGGCGACGCGGGTGGCGCAGAAGGCGGACGAGCTGGGATTCGACCTGGTGACCGTGCCGGAGCACATCATCATGCCGGACGAGATGGCAGAGGTGATGGGCCGGCGCTTCCCCGAGGCCTGGACGGCATCTGCGTTCCTCGCCGGCGCGACGCAGAACGTGAAGGTACTGACCTACGTGCTGGTCGTGCCCTACCGCCACCCGGTGATGCTCGCAAAACAGATCGCGACGCTCGACTTCCTGTCTGGCGGGCGCACGATCCTCGGCGCGGCGGTCGGGACATCTGCAGCGCGAGTTCGATCTGCTCGGCGCCGATTTCAAGGAACGCGGGCCGGTGACGGACGAGTACCTGGCGGCGATGAAGGAGCTGTGGACGGCGGAGTCACCCACGTTCAACGGCAAGTACGTGCAGTTCGAGCGCATCGCGTTCGAGCCGAAGCCGGTGCAGAAGCCGCACCCGCCGATCTGGATCGGCGGCAACTCGCGCCCGGCAATGCGCCGCGTCGCCCGCCACGGCGACGGCTGGATCCCCTACCTCATCCGCAAGAAGCAGATGGCGGAGTGCCTGGAGTACATCCGCGAGCAGCCAGAGTTCGTCGCCCACCCGCGTGACCTCGAGGTCGTCGTGCCGCTCGCTACGTTCAACATCGAGGACTACTCGCACAAGGAACTGGGCAAGACCGAGGTGCCGCGTGGCAAGGAGCAGACGATCGACGAAATCAGCCGCTGGAAGGAAGTCGGCGTGACGGGGGTGCTGGCGAACATGCTGAAAACGCCGAATGTCGAGGCGCTGCTCGAGAACATGGAGTGGTTCGCGTCCGAGGTGATGCCGGCGTTCCGGTAGGGGCTACCGGCCGGTCGCCCTGGCGCCCCGCAGTTACCCCAACATCCGCGGGGTCGGGTTCCTCCGGTTCATGATGTCGTCGAAGCGCTCCTTGAAGATGAAGTCCATCTGCGGGTGCGTGATGATGTATAGCTTGTCGTCGCGTATCGCCTCGAACACCTGGTCCGCGACAGCGGACGGCTGCAGCCCCGTCTTGAGGAAGTTACGTACGGCGGCATCCATCACCGCGCGCTGGTCATCTGACATCGGTTCCACCGTCTTTGACAGCCCGGCGGGCCGATTCCTGTCCGCGTCCGCGATATTCGTGTCCACCCACCCCGGGCAGAGGACGGAGACGCCGATCTTCGCCTCGGCCATCTTGAGGTCGTTGTACAACGATTCGGAGAGCGCGACCACCGCCTGCTTGGTCACGCCGTAGATGCCACGGCCCGGCATGAGGCCGGCGAGGGACGCAGTGTTCACGACATGTCCCTCCTCACCCTGCTCGAGCATGATCGGCAGGAAAGTGCGCACGCCATGGATCACGCCCCAGAGGTTCACGCCCATAATCCAGTTCCAATCGTCCAGCGTGTTCTCCCATATACGTCCCCACGCCCCCGCCACGCCAGCGTTGTTGCAGACGACATGCACCGCGCCAAACGCGTCCAGCGTCTGCTGCGCCAGGTTCTGGAACTCTTCCGGCTTGGAGACGTCAGTCAGGACTCCGATCACATCGACACCCTTCTCCCGCATCTCCCCCTCGGCAAGGCGCAGGGCTTTCTCCTCCACGTCGGCGAGCACCACCTTCATCCCCTCAGCCCCGAAACGGTCCGCCATCGCCCGCCCGATGCCGCTGGCACCACCAGTTACTACCGCAACCCTGTCTTTGAACTCCTTCACCAACTGCTCCTTCCGCTCAACTGACTACTGCCGCTGCCGCCTGGCTGGCGACTACGGATATGGTGCGAATTCTACCGCAACGAGTTTAAGGCGCCCCTGAGTGTGTCACCCAGCGCTTCCCAACGGCCCATCCGCACGATAATTTGAGCATATGGCCCGCAAACCAATCGAAGTCTCGCGAGACGAGGCGCGACGCATTGCTGTCGGTGCGCAGGCACTCGACGGCACGGCTGCGGGTGTGCTCGACACCGTTCGGCGTCTAGGTTTCCTTCAGCTCGATCCGATTTCGACGGTTGCGCCTCCGCAGCATCTCGTGTTGTTCAGCCGGCTGGGCGCGACATACGACCAGACCGAGCTGGAGCGGCTCCTCTGGGAGGAGAAACAGCTCTTCGAGTGGAACGCCTTCATCTGGCCGCGCGAGTCGCTTCCCGTCATCCGGGCACGAATGCGACGACGCAGCACCTACCAGGGCGTCTGGTCGCAACGCGTGGCGGACTTCCTGCGGGAGAACGAGGGCTTCCGGCGATATCTCCTGGGCGAGCTTCGTGACCGCGGCCCGCTGCTTTCGCGCGACCTGTCCGCTGAACTGGTGCGGAAGTGGAACACTAAAGCGGGCGACGAGACTTGGTGGGGTACCCGGAACGTGAGCCTGATCCTCGAGTTGCTACAGCGCAGGGGCGAAATCGCCGTCGTCGGGCGTCGTGGCGGCCAACGTGTCTGGGGTCTCGCCGAGGACTGGTACCCGGAAACGGAGCGCATCTCCGCCGCCGAGGCCGACCGTCGCTTCGCCGAGCAACGCTTCCGCGCGCTGGGCGTCCGCCACGACAGGGCGAAAGACCGTTGGTTGGCGCATCCCGACGCCGTCGACGGTCCGGTGCCGGACAGGGCCACTCTACTTTCGCCTTTCGACCGTTTGGTACACGACCGAGACCGCGCCGAGGCGCTGTGGGACTTCCGCTACCGGCTGGAGATGTACACGCCGAAAGCGAAGCGCGAACACGGATACTACGTGCTACCCCTCATCGTGGGAGATCAGCTCGTCGGACGCGCGGAGCCGGTCTTTGAGAAGAAGACGCGCACGCTCCGCCTCCTCGGCGCCTGGGGCGACACGTCGGGCCTTGACGACGCTTTGGGTGAACTCGGCGCTTGGTTGGGCGCCGTGACGATCATCCGAGAGTAGCGCGGTTAGTACAGCACCTGCTCCGCGACCAGGCGATCGTACTCAAGGTCTGACAACCCCAGGAGCCCTTTCAGCACCCGCTCATTGTCCGCGCCGATGGCGGGGCCCGGGCGCACGCGTGGAGCGCTGCGGCTCATCTTCACATAGGCGCCGTAAATCGTCTCGGTGAAGCCGAGGGGGTGCTCGACTTCGACAAAAGTGTCACGGGCCTTGTAGTGCGGGTCGGAAAGTAGGTCGGCTACATTGAGCACAGGCGTCGCGGGCACGCCGTGGCGCTGGAGGTCGGCGGCAAGTTCGTGGTCGTCCTGGCCGGCCGTCCAGGCGGCGACGCGCTCGTGAATGGCGTCGATCGCAGCGATACGACCGGGGGCGGTGGCATAGTTCCGGTGCCAGCGCCCACTCTGGGCGCCCCATCGCTTCGACCAGCCCACGCCACTCGTGCGTTCGTGAGGACGGCGATCGCGATCCAGCGGTCGTCGCCAGCGCAGGGGAAAACACCATGAGGCGCTGCGGCACCAAGGGGATGTCGGTTCTCGAGCGGGCCGGAGCTACGACCGTTCAGGAAGTAGTCCATAAAGGCGGGACCGGCCATCTGCATGACGCCTTCAAACTGGGAGTAATCGATATGCTGTCCTTCGCCGGTCGTCCGTCGCTGGCGGACGCCAAGGATAGCGGCGAAGGCTGCCATCAACCCGTTGTACGGGTCCGCGTAGGCGTTCTCGAAGGGTACCGGGACTCCGTCCAGGTACCCGGTCATGCTATCGAGGCCCGTGATGCTTGTAAGGGTCACGCCGTAAGTGCGCAAGTTGCGAAGCGGCCCTGTAGTTCCGGTGGGCGGCATCGAAACGAGGATGATATCCGGACGCACCTGCTTCAGCACCTCATAGCCCATCCCCATACCCTCCAGTGCCCCTGGACCGAAGTTCTCGATCACCACGTCCGACTGCGCGATCAGCTCCAGCGCAAGCTCCTTCGCCTCGGGTTTCGAGAGGTTGAGCGAGACACTTCCGTTGCCTGCGAACATCGAGTGATTGGTCACGCTACGGTCGGGGTCGCGCTCGCCTCCCTCGAAAGGAGGCAGGGTACGTGAAAGATCCAACCGCGCTCGGGATTCGATTTTGTAGACCTCGGCGCCGAGGATCGATAGCGTCCCTCCGGCGACAGGCCCGGCCCAAACCCACCCGAAGTTGGTGACGCGGATGCCTTCGAGAGGGAGTTTGCCTGTTGAACCGTGGTTGTAGCCGAACCCGCCGTTGGGGCGACCGCCGGTCTTCCCTGCTGTCAGAACTTCGTCGTTGTGCTGGCCGAGGAGCGGCGCTGGCCGGCGAGCACCGGCGTGACCGGCGAGGCGGAAGGGCGGCGCCAGCGTGCGGACGCGGCCCATCGCGGGGTGATCGATCTCCTCCAGGTAGTGACGTTCTCGAAGGTGCGGGTGCTCCGCAGCCTCGGCGATGCTGTACACGGCGGTAGTCGGGCAGCCGTTCTCCTGGCAGAGGTCCATGATCTCCTGCTTACCGTGTTCGGCAGTCCACTCGCGAAGCAGGGGATACATCGCTTCCTGGTTCTGCGCGCGCCCGAACATGTCCTGGAACGTCTCGAGTTGCATCCACTCAGGATCGCCCATGGCCTTCGCCAGCCCCTGCCACTGGCCAAGCTCGAGTGCCACCATCCACACGTACCCGTCTTTGCAGGGCAGGATCGTGGCGGGAGCGCCGTAGGCCATCCCGATCCCGGTACGGGTCGAGTACTCGCCGGTCAGCGCGTAGGAGCCGATGTTCTGGCAGCCGGTGAAGATCGCCGCCATCACTTCGGCGCAGGACACATCGAGCATCTGTCCTCCGCCGATATTGTCACGGCCGAGAAGTGCCGCCATCCCCCAGGTGGCACCCGCGACGGCGCCGTGGAAGTCGGCGACGAACGTTGCCGGTTCGAGCGGTGCGCGGTCGGGTTTGCCAACGTACCGGTGCCCGGCGGCGGTCAGATGAAAGGCGTTGAGGTCGTATCCACACCACTCGGCGTAGGGCCCGCTGCGGCCGAAGGGCGTGATGGAGATCGCGACGAGGTCGGGGTTCGCTTTCGAGATCGCCCCGAGGTCGAGATCCCAGTCGCGGAGCTGCTGCGGGTGGTTGTTTTCAACGAGGACATCGGCGCCAGCGATGAGTTCCTTCAACGATTCGCGGCCATTTTTCGAGGTCAGGTCGAGGGTTACCCCCCGCTTGCCGGAGTTCAGGAAGAAGTAGAGCCCGCTCTTCTCGGCGTGCGGCTCGTCGCCGGGGAAGGGCCCCATTCTGCGGGCGATATCGCCCTCGGGAGTCTCCACTTTGATGACGTCGGCGCCGTAGTCGGCGAAGAGGCGGCGCGCAGTACGGTGCGGACACCATCTCTCCGAGCTCGATTACGCGGATGCCGTCGAGCGCACCGGCCGCCATGAGACCCCCTTACACGTTGCGAATAAGCGTGGTATATTCTCGGAGACAAACGATTGTTTGTGTCGCCCTATTATGAATGAGTCGCCCCATCGCGACAAGGCGCTAGGTGTAGCCGTCGCGACCGCTGGTGGAAGGCTAAAGCCATCCGCTACATCGTAGGCCGGAGGTAGCCCGTGGACAAAGACCCGCTGCACACGAAGCTGTGCGACATGCTGGGGATCGAGTTCCCGATCATCGCATTCACCCACTGCAAGGACGTCGTTGCCGCCGTGGTAAACGCCGGAGGCTTCTCGGTGCTCGGCGAGGCGATGCATACACCGGACGAAATCACTGCCGACATCAAATGGATCCGCGAGCGCGTGGGGACAAAACCGTTCGGCATCGACCTCGTCTTGCCGGCGTCTTCACCGATGTCCGGTACCCTCGAGGAGCTTGAGGCGAACATCCCGGAGACGCACCGCGCCTTCGCCGCGCAGATCAAGGAGAAGTACAACGTCCCGGAGCCGAAGGGACAGCAGGCACTGCACCAGTGGGGCGGGCTGAACCAGGAGCTGGCACGGGCGCAGCTCGATGTGGTGCTGGAGGAGCGAGTACCGGTGTTCACGTCCGGGCTCGGGAGTCCGGCGTTCATCCTGGACGCTGCCCACGAGCGTGGGATCAAGGTGTTCGGCCTGGTCGGGAAGGCGCGGCAAGCGCAGCGTCAGGTCGAGGCGGGCGTGGACGGGATCATCGCACAGGGCTACGACGCCGCTGGCCACACCGGCCACATCGGCACGTTCTCGATCGTGCCGGAGGTGGTCGCGCTCGCCGGTGACACGCCGGTGATCGCGGCGGGCGGCGTAACCACGGGGCGGCATCTGGCGGCGGCGCTCTGCCTGGGAGCATCAGGCGTCTGGACGGGCACACTGTGGCTGGCCTCGCGGGAGTCCGACTCGGACATGATCATCAAAGAGAAACTGATCAACGCCACGTCCGACGACACGGTGCACGGGCGCAGCGTCTCCGGGATGCCGATGCGCACGACGAAGTGCCCGTGGACCGAGGAATGGGCGGGACCAGATGCGCCGCCCACGCTGGCAGCGCCCTACCAGATGCTGCTCAGCTCCAGCTACATCCAGGCGGCAAACGACCATCGGCGCGAGGACTTGATGTTCGAAGCGTCCGGACAGGGCGTGTCGTTCGTGACCTCGATGAAGCCGGCTCGGCAGATAGTATTCGACATCGTTGATGAAGCGCAGACCGTGTTCGAAGAGCTGATGGGCTCGTCCGTCACCGCCTGAACATGCGCCAGGTAGCCGGATTCGATCCGGAGATGAAGGGCCGGATCGCCGAATGCGACGGCGGCGGGCCTATAGCCGGAACACGATACGCAGGGCGACAGGAGTTCACGGGCCGGCTCACCGGCGAGTACGTTGACCACGGCGACCCGCCCTGGCGCTGGTACTTGCTCACCGACCTGATGAAGAAGCCGGACAATTATCCCGACGATGCCGTCTGGTGCGAGTCCGGCAACTTGTGGGTGCAGGACTGAGCATGCGGATCGTCATCTGCGCGAAAGAGGTGCTGGACCCGGATGCGGTCAACAACTACGCGCTGGCCGGCCGGCTGACAATCGGAGAGGACGGACGCACAATCACCCAGGCGGCGATCCCGCGCCTGATGAACGCCTACGATGAGCAGGCGATCGAAGCCGCATTGCGCATCCGTGACTCGGGGACGGACTGCACGATCACCGTGGTGTCCGCGGGCGACGATCCTTCGGCGATACTGAAGCACGCGGCGGCGCTGGGAGCGGACGAAATCGTGCACATCAAAGCTGGGGACGGCAAGACGGACTGCGCCGGCGTCGCGACGCTGTTGGCAGCATACCTGCGATCGAGCGGCGGCGCGGACCTTGTCCTTTGTGGACGACAGGCTTCTGACGACGACCAGGGGGTGGTGCCGGCGCTCCTCGGAGAGGAGCTCGGCCTTCCGGTCATCACTGTTGCCCGCGACATCGCCCTGAATGGAGGCGCCGTGCGCGTGACACGTGTTACGCCGGAGGGCGACGAGGTGGTCGAGGCCGATCTGCCTGTTGTTGTGACGATAAGCAACGAGTTGGGCGCCCCGCGCTATCCAACGGCTGCGCGGTCGATGCAAGCGCGTCGGATGGCGCCGATGGTCGTTAGTCCGGAAGAGCTTGGGCTGACGACGGATGCCCTGGCACCGCGGGTTACGCTGGAGAAGCTGTTTGTGCCGTCGGTGCAAGGGAACTGTGATTTCATCAACGGAGCGTCTGCCGCGGAATCGGCTCGCACGCTGATCGCGCGGCTTCGCCAGGAGCGACTGCTTGTCTAGCGTCGTTGCTGTGACATTGGGACTCGCAACCGCTGAAGAGTCGGAGGAGTTGCTGACGCTGGCCCGGGGTTGCGGTGATGTGACGTGGTTGAACCTCGGCGAGCTTCCGCCGGGCGCTAGCGAAACGGCATCGCGGTTCGGGGTGGCGACCGTACGTACGACGACTGACGCCAAGCTCGCACCTGCTAGCCCAGACGGGTTGGTCGAGGCGCTGCGACAGTACTGTCTGAAGACTGAGCCGAGGCTGGTGCTCTTGAACCAGACGTTTGACTCTCGCTTAATCGCGCCACGCCTGGCACGCTCTCTCGGGGCTTCAGTCGTGATGAACGCGCTGAGCCTGGAGATCGTCTCCAAAACGGAGACACTCGTCACCGCCTCGGCCTACGGCGGCGACACCCACGCCGTGTACCGGATGACCGGGGCTGGGCCGCACATCGTCGCAGTGATGCCAAACGCGATTGCGCCGCAGCCGGCCGCCTCTCCATCGAGCCCGCAAGTCGAGGACATTGCGATGGATCTTGGCGCACTAGTGGAGCGGATCCGTGTCGTCACTCCAGCCAGCACAGAAGGGGCACGGCTCGAGGACGCGCAAGTGATTGTCGCCGGTGGCCGCGGACTCGGTAACCCGTCTAACTTCCACCTGATCGAGGAGCTGGCGGAAGCGGTCGGCGGTATGCCGGCCGCATCACGTCCCATCGTCGACGACGGTTGGACCGAGGCGTCGCGGCAGGTTGGCCTTACCGGGAGAATCACGCGACCGGCGCTGTACATAGCGCTCGGCATCTCCGGCGCCAGCCAGCACATGGCGGGCTGCTCGGCGGCAAAGACCATCGTTGCGGTCAACCGCGACCCGGACGCCGCTATATTCCGTTACGCGAAGTACGGCATAGTGGGAGACTGCCTGGAAATTATCCCCGAGCTGATTGCGGCGGTTCGCGAGGGCTGATGGAGGCAGAATTGGTCGCAGAAACTGTCTCCCCGGCAG
Organism: uncultured Chloroflexia bacterium; assembly: GCA_963717065.1. Taxonomy (GTDB): domain Bacteria; phylum Chloroflexota; class Dehalococcoidia; order SM23-28-2; family RBG-16-64-32; genus CAVQVC01. The sequence continues at coordinate 1,955,926 of CAVQVC010000001.1, forward strand.
TGTCTGGGCTCGAAGCTATTTACCATCCACGGTCGGTGGCCGTAATCGGCGCATCGCCCTGGTCGTTCGGTGCAGGTGGCGCGGGCGCGATGTACCTGCACTCGCTGAAGGAGATGGGGTGCCCCGCCATCTACCCCGTCAATCCGAAACACGAAGAGATTGAGGGCTTTCGCTGTTATCCGAGCCTCGCCGCGATCGAAGGACCGGTTGACCACGTCATCTCGGCACTGCCGGCGCGCGCCGTCCCTGGCATAGTCAGCGACTGCATTGCAAAGGGCGTGCGCACTCTGCACCTGTTTACGGCAGGATTCAAGGAGACCGGCGACGAGGCGATGGCAGACGCGGAGGCGGACGTGGTCGCCGCCGCCACAGGTGCGGGCATTCGCGTGCTCGGCCCGAACTGCATGGGTCTGTACGTGCCATCTTCGGGGTTATCGTTCATCATGGGGTTCCCAACCGAGCCCGGCCCGGTGGCCATGATTTCACAGAGCGGGACTAACGCCGGGGAATTCGTGCGGGGGGCATCGAGGCGGGGGATTCGCTTCTCGAAGGTGATCAGTTACGGAAACGCCTCGGATATCGACGAGAGCGAGTTGCTGGAATACCTGGCGAACGACCCTGAATCCGAGATCTTGGCTTGCTACATCGAAGGTGTGAAGGACGGACGCAGGTTCTTCCGTGCGCTGAAGAGAGCTGCGGCAGCGAAACCGGTGATCGTCCTGAAGGGCGGGCGGACAGAGTCCGGGCAGCGGGCTGCGAAATCTCACACTGGCAGCCTCGCTGGCTCAGCCCAAGTGTTTGCAGCGCTCTGCCGGCAGACCGGTGCCCTCCAGGTTTCGAATCTCGAGGAGATGACCAATCTCACCGTGGCTTTCCGCTTTGGCAAGGTCCCTGTCGGCAACCGCGTCGCGGTTGTTGCCGGCGGCGGGGGCATCAGCGTAGCGGCGGCGGACGAGATCGACGATGCGGGCCTGCTCTGCCCAACGCTTCCGGTCGAAGTGCAGCAAAAATTGCTCGAGTTCATCCCGGCAGCGGGAAGTAGTGTCCGAAACCCGATCGACGCTTTCATAGCGTTCGACCCGACACGGCTGGGAGACACAGTGCGCATCGCCGGCGAGGCTGACAACATTGACGCCGTTATCGTGCAGATGGACTTCACGTCGCCCGGCTTCGCGATGTCACCGGCGGCTTCTGATCCGGACGCCGCGATCGGAGCGCTTGTCGATGCGATAGCTGAAGGCGGGGCGGGGTCTGGAAAGCCATCGATAGTCGTGTCACAGGAGAAGCTGGACGTTGATACAGTACGGTACACGGCGGTATTCCAGGAGAAGTGCTGGCAGGCGGGGTTGCCGGTGTATCCCACAGCCGGGCGAGCGGCCGTGGCCACGGCGCGACTGCTGCGCTGGAAGGAAGGCCGGTAACGAACCGACGTTGGGACCATGAGTTTGACGTGGTCGTAGCCGGTTCCGGCGGCGCCGGGCTGACCGCGGCGATCCTCGCGCACGACCACGGAGCACGGGTAGCGATCCTGGAGCGATCAGATCGCATCGGCGGCACGACGGCCGTCTCCGGCGGAGCGGTGTGGGTTCCGGTGAACGATCACATGGGGGATGTGGAGGCGCAGGACAGCCGCGACGAAGCTCTCGCCTATTGCAGGCGGCTCAGCGCCGGCAGCTCCCCGGACGACATGATCGAAACATTCGTAGACACGGCACCGCAGATGGTCCGCTACCTGGAGGAACACACACCCCTGAGGTTGAACGTGTGGAGGACCCCGGACTACTACGCAGACGGCGCAGGCGGCAAGACCTGCGGACGCGCCTTGGAGCCTGCGGTCTTCTCTAAGTCCGAGTTGGGCGCATGGGCGGGCGCGCTCAGGCCGGCGCCCATCCTGATGATACCTCTGACGCTGGACGAGATGCTGAACAAGTACCGCCTGCTCACGGGGACGAAGAACCTGCCGATGGAACTCCTGTCCAAGCGCCTGCAGCAGCAGGTTGTCGGCATGGGCGCAGCGCTGATCGGGCACCTCCTGAAGGGGTGCCTCGATCGCGGTATCACGATCATGCTCGGCAGCCGCGCGACGGAGCTTGTGCGCGACAACAACGAGGTCAAAGGGGTGATCGCGGAAAAGGACGAGACGAAGCTCGCGCTTGCCGCAAACGGCGGCGTGATCCTTGCCGCCGGCGGGTTCGAGTGGAACGAGGATCTTGTCTCGAAGTTCATGCCGGGGCCGCTCACGCACCCGAACAGCCCTCCCGCCAACGAGGGCGACGGCCTGATCATGGCGATGGAGGCCGGGGCGTCACTCGCAAACATGACGGGCGCCTGGTGGCAACCGTCGGGAGCAGTGCCCGGCGAGATGTACGAGGGACGGCAGCTCAGCCGATTCCTCGCAGCGGAGCGAAGCGCCCCGCATACGATACTCGTCAACCGCGCCGGCCGTCGCTTCGTCAACGAGGGGGCGCCGTACAACGACATCGGGCGGGTGTGCCATGAGTTTGACCCTGGGGGCTACTCCTACACGAACCTACCTTGTTGGGCGATATTCGACGCCCAGTACCGCCGCCGCTACCCCGTGCTGAACGTGCTCCCACGCACTCCGGACCCCGACTGGCTTACACGGGATAAGACGCTCGATGACCTCGCGGCTCGGGTTGGCATCGACGCTGTTGGACTCACCTCCACGATAGACAGATGGAACGGATTCGCGAAGCAAGGCAGAGACTGCGAATTCCACCGCGGCGAAACGTCATTCGAACGCGCGAACGGCGACGCTGCCTCCCCACACCCAAACCTGGGGACGATCGAAGAGCCGCCGTTCTATGCACTGCCCGTGTATCCAGGAGCGCTCGGGACGTGCGGCGGCCCGCAGACGAACACCAAGGGACAGGTGCTGGATGTTCGCGGCGGAGTTATCCGCGGACTCTACGCCGCCGGGAACGCTGCGGCGAGTCCGACCGGTCTCGCGTACTACAGCGGTGGCGGCACCATCGCGCCTGCGATGACCTGGGGTTATCTCGCCGGAATCGATGCCGCTGCTAACGCGAGGAGAGCGGCGTGAGCGCGACGGCGAGCGATGTAGACGTCGTCGTGGTCGGCTCCGGCGGCGCCGGACTCACCGCGGCAATACTCGCGAACGACAACGGCGCGCGGGTGCTGGTGATCGAACGTTCGGACAAGGTCGGAGGCACAACTGCGGTTTCGGGCGGCGGGCTCTGGGTGCCCTTGAACCACTACATGTCGCCGCCGGACTCGCGGGACGATGCCCTGACCTACTGCAAGCGACTGACGTCGGGGCGGGCGGAAGACGCCCTGGTCGAGACGTTCGTGGACACGGCGCCGGAGATGGCTCTTTACATGGAGGAGCGCACGCCAGTGCAGTTCGTCCCCACTTCGATGCCAGACTATCAACCGGAGCTCCCGGGAGCGCGCCCGGAGGGCGGGAGGACGCTGGACCAGGACTTCTACCCGCGAGCCGAACTCGGCGAATGGGGCGCGAAGCTGCGTCCCTCACCGCTGATGTTCGTGCCCCTGAAGATCGAAGAAGGCATGCAATCGATGGGCAACCCTCGGGGACTCAACGTGCAGGCTATCGTCGAACGGATGCAGCAAGGTTTGATGGGCTCAGGGAACGCACTCGTGGGCCGGCTGCTAAAGGGATGCCTTGAGCGCGGGATCGAGATCACGCTGGAGACCCGGGCGAGACGGCTTCTGAACGAAGACGGCGTCATAACCGGCGTTGAGGTTGAACGCGGCGGCGAGACCATCAAGATCGCCGCTGGTGCCGTCGTCCTCGCCTGCGGTGGCTTCGAGTGGAACCCCGATGTCTGGAGGCGCTTTCAGCCGGGAACGCTCACACAACAGTGCTCGCCCCCCTACAACGAGGGCGACGCGCTTGTGATGGCTGCGGAACTGGGAGCCGACCTCGGGAATATGAGCGAGGCCTGGCTCTACCCCGGAGTTGCCATCCCGGGCGAGGAGCACGAGGACCGCCCCGTCAGCCGCTGGGTGATCGGTGAGCGGACGCTGCCGCACGCAATCGTGGTCAACCGCTACGGACAGCGCTTTACGAACGAAGGCGCGAATTACAACGACATGTCGAAGGCGCTGCTGGCTTTCGACCCGGGCACGTTCGAGCCGCGGAATCTGCCCTGCTGGTCGGTGATGGATTCGCAGTACCGCAAAAGCTACCCGATCATGACCGTGATGCCGCGCGACCCGGACCCCGACTGGCTGCCGAAATTCGACTCACTAACTCAGCTGGCGGACGGACTTGGGATCGATTCCGATGGGCTCAGCTCGACGATTTCACGGTTCAACGAATTCGCCCGTGCGGGGAAGGACGAGGAATACGGACGCGGAGAGAGCGCCTACGAACGCTGGCTGGGCGACCCCAACGGAGGACACCCCTGCCTGGGGACGATCGAGGAGCCGCCGTTCTACGCGCTCCCGCTGCACCTGGCGGCCGCCGGGACGAAGGGCGGACCGCGCACAAACACGAAGGGACAGGTGCTGAACGTTCGCGGAGAGGTGATTGCGGGCCTCTACGCCGCCGGCAACGCGATGGCCGGCGTTTCGGGACCCGGCTACTACGGAGGCGGCGGTACCATCGGGCTGGCGATGACGTGGGGGTACATCTGCGGTATCAACGCGGCGCAGGAGGTGAAGGAACACACCGGGGCCCAGATGGCGGCAGGGTCCTGATGCCGGAGATCACGTATACGACGACGATGGCTGCGCCGCGCGCTACCGTCTGGGAGTTCGTACGCGACATGAACAACTGGGCGCCGTTCACACGGGGCTACCAGGAGCACGAAATCATCGACGACCGCGAGTCTATCTGGACCGTGAAGGGCGATCTCGGCCCGATATCGCGCGTGACGAAGTTTCACGTCAATATCACCGAATGGGTGGAGGGTGAGAAGGTAGCGTTTACCGTGACCGGGCTGAACGAACCGATTAACGGGCAGGGCGCAATCAGCATCTCCGAAGGCGCGGACGCTTCGAGCACTGCTATCCAGGGCGACGCCACTATCGAGATGGGCGGCACGCTCGGGCCGGTAGTTAACCAACTCATCGTGCCGTTCGTGGAAGAAGGCGCCGACGAACTGGTGACGAAGATAGTCATCGCCGTCACGGGTGACGACACGATGAAGGTGCGGCGGCGCAACCCGGTGATACTGGCGCTGGCCGGCATATGGAACCTGATACGCGTAGCCGTGAAGTCGTTCTTCGGTCTCTTCTCCCGGCGCACACCGGAATCGAAGGCATGAAGCCCGCCCCGTTCGAGTACTTCGCGCCGGAGACGGTCGAAGAGGCGGCGTCAATCCTCGACCGCTACGAGGGCGAGGCGAAGCTGCTCGCCGGCGGCCAGAGCCTGGTCCCGCTCCTAAACATGCGGCTCGCCCGGCCCAGGGCGCTGGTTGACTTGAACCGCCTCCCCGGCCTCGACGGCATCCGCGAGGAGGATGGGCGCATTGTGATTGGCGCTATGACACGGCAGCGCGACGTGGAGCGCTCGGAGGTCGTCACGCGGGCGCAACCCCTCTTGAACGAGGCGGTGCGACTGATCGCGCACCCGCAGATACGAAATCGCGGCACCCTCGGCGGCTCGCTGGCGCACGCGGACCCAGCGGCCGAACTGCCGGCGTCGGCGCTGGCGCTGGACGCCGAGTTCGTTGTGACGGGGCCGGGTGGTTCGCGGCGGATACGTGCCGCTGACTTCTTTGTGACCTTCCTAGCCACAGCACTGGAGCCCAACGAAGTGCTGACCGAGATCAGCTTCCCGAAGGAACAGCCGGACTGCGGCTCGTCCGTCAAGGAGGTAGCGCGGCGCCACGGCGACTTTGCGCTGGCCGGAGCCGCCGCGACCGTCTCCCTGGAAGGGGAGAGATGCTCTGAAGTCAGCCTCGCGCTCTTCGGCGTCGGCTATGCGCCAGTGCGGGCGAGCGCCGCCGAGACCGTGTTGCGCGGCGAAACAATAAACGACGTTCTGCTCGAAGCGGCGTCGGCGAAAGCCGCTGAGGCGGTCGAGGAGCCGATCGGCGATATTCATGCCTCGTCCGAACTCCGTCGCCACCTCGCTAAGGTTATGACCCGCCGAGCGCTGGCCGAGGCAGTTGAACGGGCCCGTAACGGAGGAGCGCATGCCTGAGCGACGCGACCTTCGCGTCCGCGTCAACGGCGTCACACACGAAGTGAGCGTGGAGCCCCGCTTGACTCTCGTGGACTTCCTGCGTGGGGAACTGGGCTTCGGCGGCGTGCACGTCGGCTGCGAGCACGGCGTCTGCGGCGCCTGCACGGTGCTCTTCGACGGCCGCGCCGCGCGTTCGTGCATCATGCTGGCGGTGCAGGCGGACGGCGCTGAGATAACCACCGTCGAGGGGCTGAGCACGGACGGGACGCTGCATCCGATACAGCAGGCGTTCCTGGAGTCTCACGGGCTGCAGTGCGGCTTCTGCACTCCAGGGTTCATCATGTCGATCTGCGAGCTCCTCGAGGAGAACGATAGCCCGAACGACGACGAGATAAAGGAGACGCTGGGCGGGAACCTCTGCCGGTGCACCGGCTACGAGAATATCGTGAACGCAGTTCGCCTGGCGGCGCAGAAGATGCGGAGCGCGACGTGAGCGTGCACATTCCCAAGTCGCTCGAGGGCATACCGACTAGCGAAATCAAGTACATCGGGCAATCAGTCGACCGGATCGAGGACCCGAGCCTCCTCACCGGCCGCACGGAGTTCATCGACAACGTGACGCTGCCGGGGATGCTGCACTGCGCGATCCTGCGCTCGCCCCACGCGCACGCCCGCGTTCGCGCCGTCGACACGAGCGAGGCCGAACAAGCAGCCGGCGTGGTCTCGGTGGTCACGGGTGAGGACTTCAAGCAGTGGTGCCGCCCGATCAGCACCGTGCCCGAGAAGTGGGGCTCGTACTCGCTGGCCACGGATAAGGTTCGCTTCGTCGGCGAGCCGGTCGCCGCTGTGGCTGCAACCAGCCGCTACCTCGCCGAGGATGCTCTGGAGCTGATCCGCGTCGAGTACGATCCGCTTCCACCGGTGATGGACCCCCAGAAGGCGATGGAAGCGGACAGCGCGCTCGTCTTCGACGAAAAAGAGACAAACGTGATGGTGCAGCGGACGTTCACCTGGGGCGACGTTGACGCCGCATTCTCCTCGGCGTCTCACGTGTTCACGGAGTCGTTCCGCTGGCACCGCGTCGGTGCGAACCCGATGGAGACGTTTGGCGTAGTCGCCCAGTGGGACCATGTCGAGGGTGAACTGGTCGTACACGGCACCTTCCAGGCCGCGGCGATGATGGCGCTGGGGCTGGCCGTCCGGATGCGCCTGTCGCCGAACAAGGTGCGCGTGATACCGCACCCACACGGCGGTAGTTTCGGCGGCAAGGGAGGCGGCCGCGGCTCTGACATCGCCTGCCTGCTCTCGCGCAAGGCAGGCGGGCGGCCGGTCAAGTGGATCGAAGACCGCATGGAGTACCTGATCGGCGGCGGCGGCCAGGCCTGGGACGCCGCTACGAGGCGTCGCTCGCCGTCACCGACGACGGCAAAGTCACCGGCCTGCGAGTGAAGCTGCTGGACGACATCGGCGCGGGAGGCGAGGGGTACGCCGCGATTTCCGCCGCCAAGCCACTCGCCGCCTTCACCGGCTGCTACGCGATCGAGGCGGCGTCATACGACCTGACGATCGTTGCCACGAACAAGCTGCCGTCCAGCGCTTACCGCGGAATGGGGCCGCCGCCGCACAACTTCGTGCTTGAGCAGATGATGGATATCGCCGCACGCGGGCTGGATATGGACCCGGCAGAGATCCGGCGGCGCAACTACATCCCGGCGGACGCCTTCCCCTACACGATCCCCAGCGGCAACGAGTACGACAGCGGCAACTACGAGGCCGCGCTGGACAAGACGCTGGAAATGGCCGGATACCAGGAGATGCGCGAGATGCAGGCGAAAGCGCGCGCCGAGGGGCGGCTATACGGCATCGGCGTCGTCAACTCGATCGAGCCGGGGGTGTTCAACAACAACATCTACAACGTGCTGGGCCGCATGGGCGGGACGGCCGTTCCCGAGGGCGTCACGGTCAGCCTCGACCTCTTCGGAAAGGTGACAGCTCGCGTAGGCTTTGCCCTCGAAGGGCAGGGGCAGTACACGTTCGTCGCGCAGATACTGGCCGACTACTTCGGCGTCACGCCGGCTGATGTGCGCGTCGTATGTGTCGACACACTTTCGTCCGCACCTACGTTCGGTCCGGGGGGCAGCCGCATGGCGGTCGCTTTGAGCGGCGCGATCCTCGGAGCCGCCGATATTCTGAGGCAGAGGCTGGAACGCGTGGCAGCCGCGTTGCTCAGCCAGCCCGAGGGCTCGATGGAGCTGATGGACGGCGAGCTGCGTCCGAAGGTCTGGCCAGGGGATGAAACTGACGCTGCAGCAGGTCGTCGGCGCGATCCTGACGCGCAGCGACCTGCTCCCGCCGGGCGTTGAGCCCAGCGCTGACGCCACCTACGTCTGGACGGCTCCCGACCGCGGCCTGCCGGACGACGAGGGCCGCGCCAAAAGCTACCTGACAGCCGCTAACGCCTGCCACCTGGTCGCTGTCGAGATCGATCCGGACACGGGGATAGTTGAGATCCTCCGCTATGTGGTAGCGGACGACTGCGGCACGCGCCTCAACCCGGCGACGGTCGAGGGAATGACGCAGGGAGGGATAGCGCAGGGGATCGGCGCTGCGCTGCTGGAGGAGTACGTCTACGACGACTCCGGGCAGATCCTCACGTCGACGTACATGGACTACCTGATCCCGACCGTGCACGAGGTGCCCGCTGCCGAGAAAGCCGCCATCGTGACGCCTTCGCCGTTGACGCCGCTCGGCACCAAGGGAATGGGCGAGGGCGCGATGAACACGACGCCGGCGGCGATCATGAGCGCCATCAACGACGCGCTCCTGCCCCTCGGCGTCCAGTGCCGCGAGGTTCCGGCCAGCCCCGACCGGCTCTGGAAGCTGATCCAGCAGGCGAAGAACCGCCAGCCGGAGGGCTGAGTGGCCTCCGAACGCTCCGGCCCTCTCACCGACATCCGTGTTATCGACGCAGGCACGATGATCGCCTGCCCGTACGCCGCCGCGCTGCTCGGCGATCTGGGCGCCGACGTCATCAAGATCGAGTCGCCTCGCGGGCGACGACATGCGCCGCCTGGGACAGGAGCGCGACGGCGAGACCGGCTCCTTCGTCGGCGTCAACCGGAACAAGCGGGGCATCGTGCTCGACCTCACGCGACCGGAAGGCCGCGACGCGCTCGCCCGTCTCGTGGCAGACCGCTGACGTGCTGATCACGAACACGCGAGAGCCGGCACTCTCGAAGCTCGGCCTTTCGTACGAGCAACTGCTGCGAGCATCGGGCGGACATCATCTGGGCGGGCGTCTCGGCGTTTGGCGTCGACGGACCCTACGCGGGGCGCCCGGGCGTGGACGCTCTGGCGCAGGCGTTGTGCGGCATCCCGATGCTGAACGGAACGCCGGACCAGGCGCCGCACCGGCTCAACATGCCGATCGCCGACGTGATGTCGTCTCTGCTCATCGCCAACGGTGTCCTCGCCGCGCTGCACGAGCGCGACCGCACCGGGCTCGGGCAGAAGGTCGAAGTGGCGTTAATCGATGCGCTCGTGCATGCGCTGGCCAACTCACTGGGCAACTATTTCATCAACGGATGGGTGATGCCCCGCGCCGGCAACCGCAGCCCTTACTTCGCGCCTTCAGGGATATACGAGTGCGCAGGCGGCGGCCTTGTCTTCATCACCTGCCCGAGCGAGAAGTTCTTCGCCAACCTCTGCAAAGCGTTGGACACCGGCTGGGCTCTCGATCCGCGATTCAAAACGGTTGAACTCCGGCTCGAAAACGAGGATGACCTCGACCGGGAGCTAAGCGGCCTCTGCAAGGGGTTAACACGCGGCGAACTGATGTCCCGCTTCGCCGCCTCAGACGTGATGGCGGCGCCCGTGAACGCGATCCCCGAAATGGTGCGCGACCCCCAGGTGATGCACAACAAGATGATCGTGCCCGTCGAGCATCCTACGCTCGGCAAGGTCAACGTAACCGGGGTTCCCGTGCGGCTCAGCGCGACGCCGGGAGCAGTGCAAAAACATCCGCCGCTTTTGGGCGAGCACACGGCGGAAATCCTTGCCGAGGTGGGGTATACTGCCGAGGAGGTCGCCGGTCTTCAGGCGGCCGGAATCACGGGTCAAATGGGGGATCAGCAGAACGAATAACGGGTACGCCAATGCGGCTGAGCGTATCGAGCTCGCGGGAAAGTCCGCAATCGTAACCGGCGGCGGCGCCGGCATCGGGCGCGCCTGCGCGGAAACTCTCGCCACCCTCGGTTCGGCGGTATGCATCGTCGAGATCGATTCGCGCGCAGCGCAACGCACCATCAGGGCGATCGAGCAGGCGGGAGGGCGGGCCTTCGTCTGCGGTGGTGACGCGCGCGAGGCCGAAACCGCCGAGAACGCGGTCACGGCGGCGATCGGTCGCTTCGGCGGCGTCGACATCCTCGTCAACAACGTCGGTGGCATGTTTCCGGCGCCCGTTACTGCGATCACCACCTCCGGCTGGAACGCCGTCATGCGCGCCAACGTCGAGACCGCCGTCAACTTCCTCCACGCCGTGGCCCCGGCGATGCTTGCGCGCGGCGGTTCGATTGTGAACGTGGCCTCCGTTGCCGGACTCACAGCGAGCCCCCGCGGGGCGCATTACGGCGCCGCCAAGGCGGCGCTGATCAACCTCACTCAGACTCTGGCGCTGGAGTGGGCGCCGAAGGTACGCATCAACTGCGTCGCGCCCGACTTCATACGCACCCAGGGAACGGACCGCCTGATGTCCGCCGCGGACCGCCGCCGCATGAACAAGCTGATCCCGTTGAAGCGGCTGGGCACCCCGCAGGACGTCGCCAACGTAGTTGCCTTCCTGGCCTCGGACATGGCATCGTTCGTCACCGGCCAGACCATCGTTATCGACGGCGGCGCGCTGCACCGCGGCCGGCTCGACTTCATGCCGGCAGAGCGATAGCCCCTAGCCCCGCGGCAGCCCCAACCCGCGCGTCGCGATGATCGTGCGCTGTATCTCCGACGTCCCGCCCATGATCGTGCCCGTGGTCGAGGCGACGACGGTGTTGGCGATGCGGCCGCCCAGCGGCGCCAGCCGGTCGCAGTGCGTGAGCGAGCCATAGGGCCCGGCGAGGTGGCGCGCCGCCTCGCCGAGGCGCTGGAACGCCTCGGTCATGTAGAGCTTGGTCATCGAGGCTTCCATGTCGGGCACCTGACCATGCGCGTAGGCGTCCACAACCCGCAGCGTGAACAACCGCCCGACCTGCCGGTCGATCTCGAGCTGGGCCAGCGCGCGCCCTGTCGGGCCACCGTTGCGCCACCCTCCGCCGGTGACGGCGCGGCGGAGGTCGTCGAGGAAGCGCCGGAACTGGCCGACGAGGAGCGCGTCGCCGCGCTCGTACTGGAGGAGAGTGGTGGCGTAGCGCCAGCCCTCGTTCTCCTCGCCCACGCGGTTCCCGACGGGCACCTGCACGTTCTCGAAGAACACCTGGTTGAGCATGTGCTGGCCGGTCGCGTCGACCAGCGGGCGCACGTCGATCCCGGGTGAGTCCGAGGGCACGAGAAACAGGCTGAGGCCGCGGCCGCGCGAGTCCGGAGCGCCTGTGCGGGCGAGGAGGATCGATCCAGTCGGAGACGTGGACCATACTCGTCCAGATCTTCGAGCCGTTAACGGTGTAGGTGTCTCCGGTGCGCTCGGCGCGCGTCTGCAGGCCGGTCAGGTCGGATCCCGCCTGCGGCTCGCTGAAGCCCTGGCTCCAGACAACCGCTTCGTTGGTGATCGCCGGCAGGTGGAGGCGCCGCTGTTCGTCGCTGCCGTAGTGGATGAGCACCGGTCCGACGAGATCAACCGATATCGTCGTCAGGCGCGGCGCGAGAGCGTACCCCATCTCCTCGAACAGCGCGAACTGCTCGTGCGGCGAGAGTCCGCGCCCACCGTACTCGACAGGCCAGGCCGGTGCCAGCAGCTTCCGAGCCGCCAGCGCCTTCTCCAAAGACCGCGCGATTTCCATGTGCTCGGGGCGGATGTCCATCGGCAGAAAGCCGCTGCCCTGCCAGTCGGCGGGCAGCGCCGACGCCAGCGCCTCGCGGATCTCGCGGCGTATCTCCGCCATGGCAGGGGTCTCGCGGTGATCCATGTCAGGCCTGAGCCGGCCGGAAGACGACGAGAGTCACCCCGTCACCGATGTCCTGGAACGCAGCGTCGAGCGCCATGCCGATCGCGTAGTCTTCGCTCTCGACGTCGACGAGGTTCGTCACCAGCCGCGGGCCCTCTTCCAGTTGCACCACGGCGACCGGCCACGGCGCCCGGCGCTGGAAGTACGGAAGAAGAGGCGGGTGGGCGACTGTCCAAGTATAGAGGGTGGCGCGTCCGCTTACCGCAGCCCACTCGTGTTCGAGCGACCCACACTCGTAGCAGGCGACTTCCGGGGGCCAGCGAAAGCGGTTGCAGGCTGTGCAGCGCTGGATCACCAACCTCCGTTCGCGGGCGGCCTGCCAGAACGCCGCAGTAAGGGGCGTCTCTTCGGGCAGCGGACGCGCCGCGGTCATCTCCTGGGTCACGATGCACTCCGCAATATCAGCGCGCTGCTGGGGACAACGGCTGCTGCGGCGACGAGCACGACCTTTGCGTCCTCAACCTGGGACGTCGATGTGCCGCGAATCTGTCGCACGCCCTCGAGGATGTGGTTGAAGCCGTGCACGTAGGCCTCCGAGAGGCTACCGCCGTGCGTGTTCACAGGAAGGTCGCCGCCGGCAACTCGATGCGGCCTTCACGGACGAACCCGGGCGCCTCGCCGGGCTTGCAGAAGCCGTACGACTCGAGCTGCCAGAGCACCATCGGGCTGAACACGTCGTAGAATTGCGCGACGTCGATGTCCTTTGGCCCCATGCCGGCCGAGCAGTAGACGTCGTTCGCCGCGTGCTTCGACGGCAGGTCGAACGGGTCGTCCTGGTAGAGCAAGCCGTTCATCATGTAGTGGCGTGCCGGCATCCCCTGCGATACGCCGGAGATGAGCACCGGCGGCTGCCTCAGGTCTCGCGCCCTGTCGGCGCTGGTCACAACCACGGCGCAGGCGCCGTCCGTCTCCAGCGAGCAGTCGAGCAGATGCAGAGGCTCAGCGATCATACGCGAGTTCAGCACGTCGTCGACCGTGATCGAGTCGCGGAAGAAGGCGCGAGGGTTTCGGGTGGCGTTCTCTCGCTGAATGACGGCGACGCGGGCGAAGTCTTCCGGAGTTGCTCCGTACTCGTGCATGTACCGGCGCGCCATCAGGGCGATCTGTTGGACGGGGCTGACCAGGCCGTACGGCGCCTCGAAGGCGTAGAGGCCGCCGACCCGACGCGCCCGTCCGTCGCCCAGGGGCGTCCGCCGGAACCTCGATTGCGGGCGCGGACGGCGACGGCAACGGAGGCCATACCCGTCGCGACGGCCATCGCCGCATGCACGACGGGCGCGCAGGCGGCGCCTCCGCCGTATCCGAAGCCGCCCCAAGCTGCGCAGGGCGCCTGACCCAAGGTTGCGCGCGATTTCCAGCTCGCTGTTCGGAGTCTTCGCCGGGCGTTTCGATCTTGAAGATCGCATCGACGTCGCGCGCCGCCAGACCGGCTTCATCCAGCGCCATGTGGATCGCCTCGAGTGCCGTCTCGAGCTCCGAGCGGCCGATGTCGCGCACGTACTCGGTCGTGCCGATGCCAGCAATCGCCGTGCGGTCGCGCATGACCGAGGGTTCGGAAGTCATGCCGGTTCCGACTCCCAGACCTCGACGACCTTCGCTCGGGCGAGGCGCGCGATGTCGTCATCGGAATAGCCTAGCTCATCCAGAATCGCCTCCGTGTGCCCACCGAGCGGATCCCACGGCCCGAACGTCTGCATGGCGTCCGAGAATGTTTGAAGCGCGCCGTGCCGCAGGTAAGGGCCGTGCACGGGGCTCGTTACCTCGACGACGTGGCCGAGGCGACGCATCTCATCGTCCTTCATGTTGAAGCGGCCGGGGTCGCGCATCTCGACGGCAACCAGCGGGATGTCGCGTTCGAGCGCAAGTGCCTCCCACTCCTCCGCACCTCGAGTGGCGAGCGCTGTCGCGACCTCCGCGGCGAGCGTCGCGCCATCCGTCGATCGGCAGGCCTGGTTCCATGCGGTCTCCCACTGCGGCGCGAGATCCGTTCGCACGATGGCCTCACAGAACGCTTCCCACTCCGCGCGACGTGCGCAGGCAAGCATCAACCAACCTTCCGCTGCTTCGTAGAGGCGGTAGGCCGCGCCGAAACCGAGCAGGCTCTCGTCAACGGTTGGGGAGGGCCGTTTGCCATCGTAGATGATCGCCTCGTCGGAGTTGGCGTACATGTCGGAGCCGATCATCGTCGTGAGGACGGACTGACCTTCGCCGGTGCGGTCGCGATGGCGGAGGGCGATCAGAACGGCAGTGGCCGCGGCGACGGCGGCGATCGGGTCGGCGTTGCCTTCGGCGGCCTTCAGGAGACGCCAGGCTTCCTGCTTGAGGTCCTCGATGGGGAGGTTTTCGGCGCCGGGACGCGGGTAACCCTCGCCCACCTGCCGGATCTGGTTCCCACCCATGGCGGCGGCTGTCGCGAAGAACATGGGCTTGCCGGCGTCGGGGCCTGAGTCTCCGTAGGACGCGGCGTTGAGGTAGATCAGCGCTGGATTCAGCTTCCGGCAGGAGTCGTAGTCGATGCCGAGGCGTTCGGGTACGGGTGACCGGAAGTTGTGGACGACGACGTCAGCGCGCTCGATTAGCTCGCGGACGATTCTTGCGCCTTCGGGGTGCTTCAGGTCAAGGGAGATACTCTGCTTCCCCTGCGTCATCGGGAAGGAGAGGAGGCCTCCGGTAGAGTATCGGCTCATGTCGCCCCCCACGGGCTCGACCTTGATCACCCGCGCGCCGAGGTTTGCGAGAATCGCCGTGGCGAGCGGCGCCGCGATCCAGGCGGAGAAGTCGACGATGGTGATGCCGGCGAGCGGGGGACGGACCTCGTGCGTGCGGCCATTCGCTGCGCCCTCCCCACCCCCCGTCACGTTGAAACCTGGCCCCCGGGAATCGCCGCGTGTCACGAAGGATGGCGCGGGTGCGGCGATCGTCGATGGTGTCGCGGAGAAACGCGCGATGGGGCCGGGTTGCAGCGTCTTCTGCCCGTCGAGCCCGGGGACCTCAACCACGCTGCCGTTGTGCACGATCTGGCGGTGTTGCATCGAAGTCTCAGGGGTGCCTATGCGCTCGACAGCGAGATCTGGCTGCGCCTCGAAGGCAGGAAGCCACTCCTCGTAGGTCTTTGAGCGGACGCGTTCGATCACCGTTTCCCACAGTTCTTCGGCGTCATCCTCGGTGGCGACAGCGGGGAGTTTCGCGAAGCGCTCCTCGCCGTACAGGTCGAGGAGGTCGAGCGCGGTCATCTGGGCGACGCAGAGGCGGTCGATCGTGTTCGCGAACTGGAGCCAGACGCCGTCCTTGGTAACGGCAGTGAGATAGTTCGGGCGCGGAACGCGGATCTTTGGGCGGTGCATCTGCGTGGGATCGTACGTCTGCGGCTTCGAGGAGCCGAGCATCTGGCGTTCGCCCATCAGCTTCTGAAGCATCATCGGCGCCGTCTGGCCTTCGGCTTCGATGTCGTCGCCGCGGAGCTGCCAGCCGATCCACATGATCAGGTCGTAGAGCATCAACGACGAGAGCAGCGAGACGCTCACTTTCTGGCCTCGACCCGTCGATTCGCGCTGGTGCAATGCCGCGAGTATTCCCTGAGTGGTGAGCATCGCGGCGGTGTAGGACGCGCAAGGGAGGACCGGAAACGCGGGCCCGTCGCGGTCAGCGACGCGTTCGAACATCATCGCCCGACCGGACTTGGCTGTGGCGAGCGGCTCGTAGCCCTTGAGGGCGGCGCGCGGTCCGTCCTCGCCGTATCCGGTGATCGCCGCGTATACGGTTCGCGGGTTGAGCGCCCGGGCGTCCGCGTATCCGATGCCAAGGCGCTCGGCCACACCCGGACGGAATGAAGTGACGACGACGTCGGCGTCTGCGATGAGGTTTCGAGCCGATTCGCGCCCTGCGTCTGTCTTCAGATCGAGTGCGATGCTCCTCTTGCCGCGATTCCAAGTCTGGAAAGCGGGCAGGTCCCGTGCCGGCTCGCCCGTGGGCGGCTCGACTTTAATCACTTCTGCGCCGTTGTCCGCCAGGACCATCGTAGCCAGCGGGCCTGCCATCCACCAGGAGAAATCGACGACGCGGAGGCCGTCGCAGGCCCCGCTCATGCGCCGGTGCCGCGCGAAGGGAGAGCGACGACAGCGGTGCACGGCGTGACGGGCCCGTCCTGGGTCGAGATGGTGACCTCGACCACGACGCGGTGCTCTCCGTCCTCTACCACCTTCTCGGTCACGTGGCCGGTGATGATCATGTCGTCGCCGGCGCAGACGTTGCCGCGCATCGCGAAACGGATGCGGCGAACGGTCGCGGCGGGGCCGGCCCAGTCGGTCAAGAAGCGGCTGATCATGCCGACGTTGAATGGCGTGTTCACGAAGACATCATGCGTCTTCGATCGTTCCTGCGCGTAGTCGGCGGTTCGAGTGCTGCGGCGAAAAGTCGCGCGTCGCCGACGCCAGGTAGACGGCGCGGGTGACAGTGAAAGGCATCACGAGCTTCGGCAGCTCCTCGCCGACCGCGACGTCCTCCCAGAACACACTCGCGGACGGGGGGCGGCTGGTAGCCGGTGCGCTCGCCCTCGATCATCTCCTCGACAGCGGGACTCCAGCCTCCGCTGGAAGCCGACGTAGAGGCTGGCGCGTTATCGCGACCGTAGCCGAACGCCGTCATGCGCTCCGTCGCGAGCATCTGGCCGTGCTGGTTACGGTAGATGCGGTCCATCGTCCAGAAGTGGCCCTCGCCGACCTTCGTCTTCTTCCACGGCGAGATCGAGACGAGCCGCTGGCTGATGCTGATGCGGTCGCCGAGCTGCGGCCGCTCCCCATACTCGATGTCGATGTCGGTGATGATGCCGACGGGGAGGCCGAGCGCTTCCTTGACCTCGTAGTGGATGTGCGGTCGCGGCTCTTTGCCTTCTGGGCGGCCAGGGCCAGCGGAACGGCGTCGTGAACGCGGTCATTATCGAGCCGGGCGGCGCGACGACGCCGGGCAGCCCTTGCGCGCGGGCGTAGGCCTCGTCGAGAGTACAGCGGGTTGCCGTCCTCCAGCGTCTCGCACCAGTGGCGGATCACGTACTCGTTGACGACGAGCGGCGCCGGCTCCGGCTCCGACTCGACGGTCAGCGCCAGGAGCGCCTGCTTCTTCTGGTCGGTGAGGTAATCGGGGACGTAATTCGAGGGTGCCCGGCGTGTCCATCACCTACGCCTCGCCGAGGAGCTCTTCGGCGATGACGTCCTCCCAGTAGCCGGTGTCGCCCATCGAGAGCTGCGCCTGCTTGCCGCGGCGAAGGAAGAGCGTCGTGTCCACGTCTTCGTTGAAGCCGATGCCGCCGTAGATCTGCGCGCCGAGCGCGGAGACACTCTTGTAGGTGTCGCCGGCCAGTGCCTTCGCCTTGGCGACGATCTCTCGCGCCGGCTCGCCCTCGTCGAGGGACCAGGCGGCGTACAGCGTCATCGTGTCGGCGCCGATGATCTCGGTTATCGACTGCGCCAGGTAGTGCTGAATCGCCTGGAAGCTGCCGATCGGGCGGCCGAACTGGACGCGGTTCTTCGCGAACTCGGTCGCCATCGCGTGGATGCGCTCGGAGGCACCGACGTTGTACGCGGAGAAGGCGACGATGCCGCTCTGGATGACCTGCTCCAGCACCGGCCAGGCGCCGCCGACGGGGCCGATGACGTCTCCTTTCGAGACCGGGACGCCTTCCAGCGTCACGCGGAACTGGCGGTCGCGGGCGAGCGTGCCGAGCGAGGTCATCGACAGGCCGGGAGCGCCAGCGTCGACGAGAAACATCGTGATGCCGTCCTTCGACGGTTTTTCACCGGACGTGCGGGCGACGACGAGGATGCGGTCGGCAGCGTTCGCGTACTCGACGAACATCTTGGTGCCGTTGAGCACCCAGCCGTCCGCGGTCTCCGTGGCTCGGCAACCGACGCCGCGCGGATCCCAGTAGCGGCGTCTGCTCCTGGAGCGCGAAGGCGACGACGGTCTGGCCCGAGCGCGATGCGCTGGAGGTAGTTCGACTTCTGCTCATCGCTCCCGGCGGCGAGGATCGCGCCTCCGGCGAGGACTACGGAGGGGATGTAGGGGCTCGGGCAGAGCGAGCGGCCCATCTCCTTTGCTCAGCAACGCGAGGTCGACGTTGCCGAGGCCGTAGCCGCCGTACTGCTCCGGGAACGGCAGGCCCAGCCAGCCCAGCTCCGCCATCTTCTGCCAGAGGTCGAGCGAGAAGCCGGTCTCGGTGTCCTCCTGCTCGCGCACGGCGGAGAGCGGGCACTCGTTCTCCATGAAGCGGCGCGCGGTATCCACCAATTGTTGCTGCTGTTCGGTGAGCTCCATGTCCATGGCGATGTTCTCCCGCTAGCGACGAAGGGAGCCCCAGGTAGCGGCGGGCGATCGTGTTCTTGGCGATGTCGACGCCGGCGGCGGCGACGCGCTGGTGGCCGGCCCAGAGGTAGTCGTCGACGGGCACGCCGTCGAGCGGGGCGTCCTGGTCCTTCCAGAGGAAGCCGTAGGGGGCGAGGATGTCGAGCGCGGTGTCGCCGAGGATCGTCTCGACGATGCCGCCCCACATCTTGTTCATCATCGCCTCGATGTACGGCACGTAGTCGGGCTTGACGGCGAGGCAGACGCAGCGCAGGTCGAGCATCCGCGCCATCTCGACGAGCACCGAGAGGTGCGCGATCTTGCGCCGGATGATCGGGTCCTTGCGCAGCGGCTTGCCGTCCACCTCGGCCTTCTTCACCCACTCGACCAGCTCGCCGAACTTGCGCTGCGTCGGCACGACCGAGGCCATCGTGAACCGTTCGTACGTCAGCGCCTCGCCGATGTAGCGCCAGCCCTCGTTCAGCTCGCCGACGAGCCGCTCCTTGGGCACGCGCACGTTGTCGAAGAAGACGTCGTTCGTGCGCTCGCCGATGATCGTCCAGAGCGGCGTGACTGTGATGCCGGGCGTGTCGTTGTCGATGATCAGGAGGCTGATCCCCTTGTGCTTCGGGCGCATCGGGGTCGGTGCGGACGCCGGTCCAGAGGTAGTCGGAGAAGTGCGCGGAGGTGATGAAGCGCTTCTGGCCGTTCACGACCCACTCGTCGCCGTCCAGCACGGCGCGGCATCTGCATGTTCGCGAGGTCGGACCCGGCTTCGGGTTCGGAGTAGGCGAGCGCCCACTGGATCTCGTTGCGCATGATGCGCGGGATGAACTCCTGCTTGAGCTTCTCGCTGCCGTGGTGGAGCAGCGTGTTGACGATGACGCCCAGGTTCTTGCCGACGATCGGCGCCTGCGGGCCAGGTGCAGCTCCTGGTTCATGATGTACTGCGCCAGCGGCATCGACTGCTGCGGTGCCGCCGTACTCCTCGGGGAAGCCCATCGAGAGCCAGCCGCGGTCGGCCATCTTCGTCATGAAGGCCTGGCGCTCGGGCGTGTCCAGCAGGCCGCCGAGCCAGTGCGACTTCACCTCTTCCGTCATCTCGGCGGCGATGAACTCGCGCACCTCGGTGCGGAAGGATTCTTCTTCTTCGCTGAAGCGGAAGTTCATGGGCACCTCCTCGAGCGCTCGAATCGTATCACGCGCGTGTCGCCCCGTAGGGGCGCAGCACGCGAGTAGACGGCTGACCGTAGGTCAACGACGCATTCGCCGAGCGGGATGTCCTGCTCCATCGGCGTGTGCTGCGCCCCTACGACGTTGGTTTCCCCGCAATCTCTCGCATCACCCCACCACCCCCGCCGCGCGCATCGCCTCAATCGCGGCGGCATCGTAGCCGATCTCCGCGAGATCTCGTCCGTGTTCGCCCCCGGCGCGACTCCGGCGCCGCGGATACGGCCGGGCGTCTCCGACAGTTTCACCATCACGCCCGACCTGCGGGCGCGAGGCGTTCCCGGGCAGCTCCGGCTCGACGATCATCTCGCGGTGGCGCAGGTGCGGGTCGCGGACGACCTCGTCCATCGCGTAGACGGGCGCGACGCAGGTCTCGGCGGGCATCAGCTCCGCCACCCACTCGTCGCGGGTCTTCGTGAGGAAGATCTGCGCGGAAGGCGGCGAACATCTCCGAGGCGCTTCTCGCCCTCGTCGTGCTGGTGCGGGATGAAGTCCTCGCGGCCGAGGAGGCGGCAGAGGTTCTCGAAGAACCACGGCTCGATCGCGCAGACGGTGAGGTACTTGCCGTCGCTCGTCTCGTAGATGTTGTACCAGGCGTAGCGGCCGGTCGTGATCGTCTCGCCACGGTGCAGCACCTCGCCGCTGGTCACGTAGTCGTCGACGTTCAGGAACATCATCGTCAGCAGGCCGTCGACCATCGCGCAGTCGATGTACTGGCCGACGCCGGTCCGCTGCTTCGCGACGACGGCGGCGAGGATGCTGATGACGGCGTTCATGCCGCCGCCCGCGTTGTCGGCGATCGTGTTGCCGGGGATCATCGGCGGGCCGTCGGCGCGCGCCGGTGAAATCGAGGATGCCGGTGAGGCCGAGGTAGTTCAGGTCGTGGCCGACGTAGCCGGCGTAGGGCCCGGTCTGCCCGTAGCCGGTGAGCGAGGCGTAGATGATGTCGGGCTTGATCGCGCGCAGCGTGTCGTAGTCGACGCCGAGTCGCTTGACGACGCCCGGGCGGAAGCCCTCCATCACCACGTCGGCGGTCTTCGCGAGGCGGTAGAACGCCTCGCGCCCCTCGTCTGACTTCAGGTTGAGCGAGACGCTGCGCGAGTTGCGTCGGATCGCGGCGTCGGCGGGCAGGTTGATCGACGCGGCCGGCGCGGCGGCCTTCGGTCGGGCGGCGGCTCCTCGATCTTGATGACGTCGGCGCCGAGGTCGGCGAGGATCTGGGCGCAGTGGCGGCCCGGGCCCGAGGCGGGCCATATCGAGCACACGGATACCTTCGAGGGCGGTTACCAAACGAGCGTTTGCCTCCTGCTGCTCTCCGTTTGTAGCCGGACAAACGCTCGTTTGTCAACCCGAATGACGGCTGCTAGGATGGCGCATGGATGCTCGACCGCACGGGTTGGGTCTTATGTTTATTGCCATCTGTGCCGCCGCCGCCACCGGGGCTGCCCTCATTCTCCTTGGAATGTCTGGGTACATACTCGTGGGAGTGGTGGTTTTCCCGGGAGGTGCGGAGGACGTAGCGGTTGCTGCCGCGATCACCGTTGGGGGCATGATGGCCCTCGTTGGTTGCGTCCAGGCCGCCCTAGCGTTTGTGCTTTGGGGGAAGGTCATCGGCCCTCGCCGAGACTCCCATGCTTGACGACCTCCGCGTAGTCGAACTCAGCGCCACCTCCGCCGCCGCTTTCGCCGGGCGCTTCTGCGCCGACGCCGGCGCCGAGGTCATCCTCGTCGAGCCGCCATCCGGCCACCCGCTGCGTTACGAAGGGCCGTTCCCGAACGGCGTCCCCGACCCGGAGACCTCCGCCGCGCACCTGCACGTCAACGCCGGCAAGCGCTCCGTCACGATCGACCTCGCGCACGCAGGCGAGCGTGCTCCGGCGGCTGATCGACGTCCGCCGACGTCTTCCTGACGGACCTGCCGCTGGCCGTGCTCGACCCGCTCGACCTGCGCTGGGAGGTGCTCCGCGAGTGGGACCCGGCGCTGGTGATGACGCAGATCACACCGTTCGGGAACACGGGGCCGTACCGCCACTACGCCGGCACCAACCTGATCGAGATGGCGCTCGGCGGGCAGCTCAAGATCACCGGCGACCCGGGCAAGCCGCCGCTCTGCAACTTCGGGGCGCAGGCCGAGTACCAGGCTGGGCTCGCCGCGTTCGCCGGGACCGTGGCCAACCTGCTGCTGCGCGACGCCAGCGGCGAGGGCGAGTACCTCGACCTCTCGGTGCAGGACGTCGTCGCGATGAACCTGGAGGGGCGCAGCCTCACCTTCAACCTCGGCGTCATGGCCGAGCGCGCCGGGCTCAACGTCTAGCGCCGTCTACGGCGTCTACCCCTGCGCCGACGGCTGGGTGTTCCTCTCCGCATTCGCGCCGGCGCTCTGGGAGCAGTTGAAGGACGCGGTCGCGCTGGAGGAACTGCTCGACGAGCGCTTCCAGACGCAGGCGGGCCGCCTCGAGCACAACGACGAGTTGCAGGCGGTCCTCACCGGCTGGACGCTCTCGAAGACGAGCGACGAGCTGCGGGTGTTCGCGCAGAAGGGCTATCCGATCACGGTCGCCGAGACGCCGGAGCGGCTGCTGCGCTCGGAGCAGTGGGCGCGCCGGAACTTCGTCTACCCGAGTCGCGCACCCGGCGGCGGGGAAGGTGTCCGTGCTGGCGTCGCCCTGGCAGGGGCCGAACACGACCGCGCCGCGGCCCGCGCCGCTGCTCGGCGAGGCGAACAAGGAGATCCTCGAGCGCGCATCAGCGAGATGGCGCGCTGAGTGGACTGGAAGACCGGCCGCCTGCCACTCAACGGCCTGCGCGTCATCGACTGGTCCGTCTACTGGGCGGGGCCGTACCTCAGCATGACGCTGCACGACCTCGGCGCGGAGGTGATCAAGGTCGAGTCGCCGTCGTCCTGGGACCCGATGCGCACGGTGATCGACGTCAACCGCGGCGTGCGCGGCACGCAGAAGCCGATGACGCCGCAGGAGCGCTCCAACATCAGCCAGCACTTCAACGAGTGGAACCGCGGCAAGCTCGGCCTCGCAGTCGAGCTGCGCGAGCACCCGGGCGCGCAGGTGCTGCTCGACCTGGTCCGCGAGTCGGACATCTTCGTCGAGAACCACCGGCCGCACGTTAAGGAGAAGCTGCGCATCACCTACGACGACCTGCGCGAGGTGAAGCCGGACCTCATCTACGTCTCGCTCTCCGGCTACGGACAGACGCTGCCCGACCGCGACGCGATGGCGCTCGGCAGCCCGGTCGAGGTGGCGAGCGGCCTCTTCTCGCTCAACGGCTACCTGAACGACCCGACGCCCGCGAAGACGGGCTTCTCCTACGGCGACCCGGTTGGCGCGCTCACGGCGCTCTCCGGCGCTGCTGCTGGCGCTCCGCAAGCGCGGCGGACCGGCGAAGGCGCGTACCTCGACATCGCGCTCCGTGACTCGCTCGCGTTCGGCATCGGGGCGTCGTTGCGCTTCGGACCGGTTGGACGCAGCGGGGCGACACGGGAGCGCCCGAGGGGCGGCGGGCCGCCACCGCGGCAACCGCCACCCCGTCTACGCCCCACAGGGCGTCTACCGCGCCCTCGGCGACGACGAATGGGTGGCGATCAGCGTCCGCGACGACGCCGACTGGGCGGCGCTCGCCGAGCCGCTCGGCAACGCGACGTGGCACGCCGACCCGCGCTTCGCCACCGCGGACGGCCGCCGCGAGCATCACGACGAGCTCGACGACGCTCCTCGAGGACATGGACGCGCACCCGGCCCGCCCGCGCCATCGAGATCGCGTTGCAGGAGGCGGGCGTGCCCGCCGCCGCCGTCCTCAACTACCGCCAGCTCCGCCGCGACCCGCAGGTCAACGCGCGCGGCATGTTCCGCGAGATCACGCACCCCGCCTTCGGCCGCGAGGTCCGCGCCGCCTCGCTCTTCGAGCGCGGCCAGACGGCGCCGCCCAGTCGATCTGCCCGCGCCGATGTTCGGCCAGCACAACCACGAGGTCCTCACCCGCATCCTCGGCTACGAGGAGGACGAAGTGCGCGCGCTGGAGCGCGACGGTGTGATCGGGAGCGAGATCCTCGCGACGGGGGATTGATTACTATCCAGTCATCAAAATACCTTGACAAGTACTGTTGGGCGCGTAGAATCTAGGGCGGTTGCCGCCCCGCACAACCACCCCCGGACCAAGCGCCCACCAGTCGCGTCGAAGGTCAACTAACAGGCTTCGCCGGAAAGGGAATGGGAAATGCCAAGTGAAGGAAAGAAACCAGCGGTTGTCCTCGTCCATGGGGGCTTCGTCGACGGCTCCGGATGGGAGGGTGTCTACAAGATCTTGAAGAGGGACGGGTACCCTGTCACCGTCGTGCAGAATCCGACGAAGTCTCTGGCTGACGACGTCGCCACAACGAAGCGCGCGATTGCCGCGCAGAACGGCCCCGTGGTTCTCGTCGGCCACTCCTACGGCGGAGTAGTCGTCACCGAGGCCGGCAACGATCCCAAGGTCGCCGGACTTGTCTATATCGCTGCGTTTGCTCCGGACAAGGGCGAGTCCGTCTCTAGTCTTATCAAGGACCCGCCGCCTGATGCGCCCGTGCCGCCGATCCTCGCTCCCGAGGATGGCTACCTCTTTCTCGACAAAGCAAAGTTCCCCGCGTCATTCGCAGCGGATGTGGACGCAGAGAGCGCCGCCTTCATGGCCGATTCGCAGGTCCCGTGGGGTGTGGAGGCGCTCGGCGGAACGATCAGCGAACCGGCATGGAAAAACAAGCCGAGCTGGTACCTGGTCGCCACCGCCGACAAAATGATCCCGCCGCCGGCTCAGCGCTTCATGTCTGAACGCGCGGGTTCGACGGTTGTTGATGCAGCGGGCAGTCACGCGATTTATGTGTCACAGCCGAACGCGGTGGCTGCGCTTATCGAAACAGCCGCCCAGGCTCTCGCCTGAGCGATCGCCAGGCAAGCGAACCTGGACCGGAACGGCCTGGTGATGGACGACTAGTTCACTCACTCAACGACTAACGTCAAGCAACAATCTTCGGAGGAAAGGAAGTAGGTTGCCGTGGTTACGGAGCCGCGAATCTCTGCCGAGATGAGGCAATGCATCACGGACTGCGAGGAGTGCGCCGGCATCTGTCTGGAGACGGTACAGTACTGCCTCCAGCAGGGCGATCGCCATGCAGCGCCGGACCACATCAACCTGCTCCTGGCTTGCGTGGAGATGTGCCGGACCTGCGTGTACTTCATGCGCACGGGGTCTGACTTTCACCCTCAGACCTGCGGAGTCTGCGCACGGATCTGTGAGGCCTGCGCGCGAAGCTGCGAACAGTTCGGCGACGACGAGCAGATGAGACGCTGCGCCGAGGTCTGCCGGCGCTGCGCTGGCTCCTGCGCCCGGATGGCTGAACATGCCGGCCACACGATGTAGCAATTCAAGGTGCGAATCTGCAGTCATTTGACTGAAGCGACCTCGTTCCCGTCAGGCCTGGTGTCACATTGACGAACAGGCTGAGCCCGGACAGCCCCCCGGAATAAGGAGAACCAAATGCCCCGCATCAAAGGGAGATAGCGACATTCCCTGCATAAGGTCATGCGAAAGGGTTCCGACCCGGAGCACCACGTTCGCCCGGGAGGCAGCACAGGCCGGCGTATGAGCACAAACCGAGTATCCACTACGCAGAGACGCAGGAAGAAGGAGAATGCCAAATGCCCAGCAAAAACGGACCAACACAAGTAGCGCCAGACACCATCGTTCTCATCCACGGTCTCTGGATCACGCCCCGGAGCTGGGAGAAGTGGATCCCACGCTACGAGAGCCACGGCTTTCGCGTCCTCGCCCCCGCCTACCCGGGCTTCGAGGTCGAAGTCGAGGCGTTGCGCGAAGACCCCTCGCCGATCGAGAAGCAGACGATCGACAGCATCGCCGACCACTACGAGGCGATCATCCGGGGCCTCGACAAACCGCCGATAATCATCGGCCATTCGTTCGGCGGGACTCTCACCCAGCTGCTGCTGGACCGCGGAGTGGGTGCGGCCGGCGTGTGTCTCAACTCCGCAGTCGTGAAGGGGGTTAGAGTCGTGAAGCTGTCCCAGGTGAAGTCGTTCTTCACCGTCCTGGACAACCCGGCTCACCGCCACCAGGCCGTCGGCTTCACGCCGAAGCAGTTCCACTACGCCTTTACCAACACCCTGAGCGAGGAAGAGTCGCAGCCACTGTACGACCGTTATCACATCCCGGCCCCGGGCCGGATCATCTGGGATGGCGTCCTGGCGAACTTCTCGCCCAACTCCCCGGCGACAGTCGACTTCAAGAAGCCCGACCGGGCGCCGCTCCTCTTCATAGCCGGCGGCGCGGACCACGTCAATCCGGCGGCCGTGAACAAGTCGAACTACAAGCACCAGCTGAAGTCCGGAGGGGTCACGAACTACGTTGAGTTCGCCGACCGACCGCACTTCATGCCCGGCATGGCGGACTGGGAGTCGATCGCCGACCTGGCGCTGGCCTGGGCGGTCAACCACACTGCTCCCGCCGACGTGAAGCAGCTGGCGTCAGCCGTCTCGAGGAGGTGAGTTCAACCCGCTCCGGCCGCCCTTCGCGGGTGGCAGAGGAAAAGGACCAGAGTGAACCACATGACTCCGGGTCCATAGGAGGTATGACATGCAAATCAAAGAAGTGATGACGCCGGGCCCTGAGATCATTTCTCCGGAGGCGTCTCTCGCCGAGGCGGCGACGATAATGAAGAAGTTGGACGTCGGATCGCTGCCTGTCTCTAATGGCGACACCATCGTCGGCTGGATAACCGACCGCGACATCACAACCAGGGCCACGGCAGAGCACCGCAACCCCGACGCGGCTGTGGTCAGAGAAGCGATGTCGCCGGAGGTCGTCTTCTGTTCGGAGAATGATGACGTTGATGATTGCGCACGACTCATGGAGGAGAAGCAGATAAGGCGGCTGCCCGTTCTCAATGCAGAGCGGCGGCTGGTCGGGATAGTGTCGCTAGGGGACATGGCCGTGAACACAGACAAGAAGCTGGGAGGCGAAATCCTGGAGAGAGTGTCCGAACCGTCGCGGCCGAACCGATAGGCAGCCGAGGGTTCGATGCGCATCGACACGCTATCCGAGCTAATGGCAGCTCGCAGACGATCTCACCGCGCGCGGCGGCTACGCCACGGCCGCGCTTGTCCAAAGGGCGATAGACCGCTTTAGCGGCGGGCAGTTCGACCTATGAACAAGCCGCGGATCTTCCTCGGGTCGTCGGGCATGCAGGCCGAACTGCTCGAGGCGATCACGCGCGGGCTCGAGGACATCGCCGACGTCGAGCCCTGGATGACCACCTTCAACCCGGGACGGTCCACCCTCGACCGGCTCGTCGAGCTCTCCCAGGAGGTCGATTTCGCCGCGTTCGTCTTCGCCCAGGACGACTGGACCACGACGGACGCGTCCGAGTCCGGCCAGGCGTCGCCGCGCGACAACGTGGTGTTCGAGGCCGGGCTGTTCGGCGGCGCGCTCGGCATCCGGCGCACGTTCATCCTCCACGCGCACGGGTTCGAAGTTGCCGAGCGACCTGCTCGGACTGACCTCCGTCCGCTACGACGCCACCGGCCCGGAAGAGGTTGGCGCGATCAACCAGAAGCTCCGCAAGGCGATCGAGACCGAGGGTCGCCGCGGCCTCGTCGAAGGGCTATGGTGGCAGCTCTCGCTTACCGTGCGGAGCGAGGGCGAGCCGTCGGCGGTGAGTCTCCTGCGCATCTCGCGGGACCGAGACGGTGGGCTGAACGTGAACGGCCGGGCCTGGCAGGAGGACGGCACCCTGTCGGCGCGCTACTGGAGCGAGGCCGCGAAGGAGCGCAGGGATCCGGCCGGCATCTTCTACTTCTGGAAGGGCGAGCGCCCTCGGCACCCAAATGCCCCGCAGCTCGAGGGTACCGGCGAGATTACAGTGGAAACTCCCGACCGCGCTACCGGGTACTGGACGACACGGTCGGATCGCGACCCTGAGCTGAATGCCCGGACCTCCGGCGTCTACCTTCGAGCCGACCCCTCAGACCTCCAGGTGCTTGACGGCGGGAGCGAGGAAGAGCGAGCCGAGCTCATCGCGCAGCGCCTCCGGGAATGGAAGTCGGTCTCGAACGCATTGTGAGCGACGTGCTGGCGCTGGAACGCGCCGGGTGATCGGGAGGAGATCCTAGCG
Organism: uncultured Chloroflexia bacterium; assembly: GCA_963717065.1. GTDB lineage: Bacteria > Chloroflexota > Dehalococcoidia > SM23-28-2 > RBG-16-64-32 > CAVQVC01. The sequence continues at coordinate 1,983,959 of CAVQVC010000001.1, forward strand.
ACGGGGGATTGAGCCTCTACCCGGCACGCCTGAGCCGTGCTAGACTCCCCACAGCGTTCGTCTGCACGAAGGAGGCCATCGATGAGAACAACAATGCTCCTGATGCGCCCCCGGGTCCGAGCGGCCTAGCCACAGGCAACCTCCGCTCGACATCGGGTGCGCTCCTGACCCGACTGTCATTTCGAATAGCGCCATCGCATCGCGGCTGCGGCCGTGGCGGCGCACCACCACAAGGAGCATTTCTTGTCGAATTCGCTTCCCCAACCTGCTTTCACTGTGCCCGAACACGTGGCACAAATCGTCGATGTCATGGCCGGCTTTCCAGCGCCGTGGGCGCTCGGCGGCGGCTGGGCCGTCGACGCCTGGATCGGCGAAGTCACCCGCGAGCACGGCGACGTCGACGTCATCGTCTTCGCCGACGACCACCGCGCGGTCTTCGAGCAGCTCCACGGCTGGCAGCTGGCCCACCACCAGAACCTTCCGGACGACGGCAACGAGCTCTGGCAAGGCCAGCGCATACACCCGCCGGACCACCTCCACGGCCGCCTCGACAGCGGCGAGGCGATACAGGTGAACGGTGCGCTCTGGGCCACGGAGGGGTGGCACCTCGATGTCCAGTTCAACGATTGGTCCGACGACCAGTGGATCCTTTCGCGCGAACCGCACCTGAGCATCCCGCTCGCGAAGGCCATCCAGCCGTCGTCCTCGGGCGTCCCGACCGTCGTTCCGGAGGTCATGCTCTTCTACAAGTCCATCGACATGCGCCGCCGCGACAAGCTCGACTTCGCGGCGCTTCTCCCGCACCTCATGCCCGAGCAGCGCGAGTGGCTCCGGGATGCGATCGCACTGGTCGGGCATCCGTGGCTGGCGCAGCTTGAGGAGTAGCAATCGACGACGATTCGGTGGTGGGTCAGACTGCGGCCCGCCACCGCTCGTCGGTTACCCGCCGTCCGCCCATCGCGTTTTCTTAGCGTGACAGACCTCATCAAGGTGCTCACCATCGACGGCGGCGGCATCAAGGGGATCATCCCCGCCACCGTCCTCGCCTACATCGAGCAGAAGACCGGGCAGCCGACGTCGGCGCTATTCGACCTCATCGCCGGCACATCCACCGGCGGCATCCTCGCGCTTGGGCTCGACGATGCCCGCGCCCGACGGCACGCCGGCTTACACGGCCGAGGAGGGCATCGGCTTCTACGTCCAGGAGGGGCCGGTCGTCTTCTCTCGTCCCTGGTATCGAAAAATCCCCGGCTGGAACTTGATCGAAGAGCGCTACCCATCCGGCCCAATCGATGGGGTGCTCCTCAGCTATTTCGGCGAGACCCGCCTCAAGGAGGCCCTGACAGACGTGATCATTACCGCCTACGACATTGAGGGCCGCTCGCCGTTCTTCTTCAAGAGCCGACACGCGAAGGATCCGTCCCGCCCCGAGGACGACTTCTTCATGCGCGACGCCGCCCGCGCCACGTCCGCCGCGCCCACCTACTTCGAGCCCGCGAAGATCGAGACTCCGGGCGACCCGCCATACCTCGCGCTGATCGACGGCGGCGTCTACGCCATCAACCCCGCGATGTGCGCCTACGCCGAAGTGCGCTACGTCTACCCGCCCGACCGACAGGTGCTTCTCGTCTCGCTTGGCACGGGCGAGAACACCGACCCGCTGCCGTACGACGAGGTGAAGGGATGGGGCGAGGCGCTCGTGGGCGCGTCCGATCCTCGACGTCGCCTTCGACGGCAACAGCGATACCGTCGACTTCCAGCTCCGCCAGCTCCTGCCCGCAGCCGCCCTCCCCCGCTACTACCGCTTCCAGACGAGGCTCGTCGGCGCCAGCGATGCCATGGACGACGCCAGCGAGGAGAACCTGCAGGCGCTCCAGGATCTCGGCGCGAAGCTGGTCGCGGACAACCAGGCGGCGCTGGACGAGCTTTGCGGGCAGCTGGTGGCGTAGGCCGCCGCCCTTCGATGTGGCAAGGCACCTGACAGACTCGAGCGTTGGCCCGCGGCAGATCCTTCGTTCCTCAGGATGACAACAATCGGAGCCGCTTGCCTCAGGATGACATCAGCGGAGTCGCGTTGTAGAATCATCACAAACAAACGTTTGTGTGGCCCGACCCAGCCATGTCCTCCCCTCGCCCACGTATGGGAGAGGGGCCGGGGGTGAGGCGCCGAAGGAGGCCCCTTGACTACCGCCAAAGAAGCCGAACCCGCTCCCTACGCCCTCGAGAAGCCCGTCGACGAAACTGTCCTCTACGAGAAGCTGCAGAAGGACATCGTCGCGCTAACACTCAACCGGCCGCAGGTGCACAACGCGCTGTTCCCGCCCGACCAGTTCAACGAGGTCTCGCGCAAGATCGCGATGGCCGTGGACGACGACGACGTGAAGGTGATCATCCTGCGCGGCGCCGGCAAGTCGTTCTGCTCCGGCGACGACCTCCACCTCGCGCCCTACGACACCTACGGCGGCGCGCCGGGCACCCGGCCTTCGCAGCGCGTGCGCGTGAAGGCCGTGCACACGTGGCTGAACGGCATGTACCGCTCGCTGCTCTACTGCCCGAAGACGATCATCTGCCAGGCCCACGGCTGGACGATCGGCGTCGGTCTGGCGATGCTGATGTGCTGCGACATGGCCGTCGCCGGCGAGCGCGCGCGCTTCAGCCAGCGGCAGCAGCGCGTCGGCTTCTCCGGCCTCTCGATGGGCTGGCAGTACACCCAGCTCTTCCAGCTCGGCTACAAGCGCATGCGCGAGTGGCAGCTCACCGGCAAGACGATCGACGCGCAGACCGCCCTCGACTGGGGCGTGATCAACTCCGTCGTCCCCGAGGACCAGCTCGAGGAAGAGACGATGCGCTTCGCCCAGACCGTCGCGCTGCACCCGGCGGACGGCCTGATGATCGCCAAGACGCACACTGCTGATGATGCTCGACCTGCTGGGGATGAACGGCCAGTTCACCGCCGGCGCGCTGGCCTACCCGCTGTTCACGAACCTGAAGTGGGACGACGAGGACTTCAACTTCCTGAAGCAGCGCCAGGAGCTCGGCGTCACCGGCGCCTTCAACGCGCGCGAGCAGCGCTGGCGGGAGCTGGGCTGGGGGTAGGCGAACGGGGTGTGCAGAGGGGCAGAGCCCCTCGCCGGGGATTTCAGAGGGTGTCCCCTTGAGCAGATAAATCAACGGGCCGGTGGGTGGGCTCCTTATAGAATGAACAACGAAACGACAGCCCCGGACGAAGCGATCAGCAGAAGGCGGACCGCATGACCGGCCCCCTCGACGGCATCCGCATCCTCAACTGGTCGCAGTTCACGCCGTCCAGCGCCGGCTACATCCTCGGCGACCTCGGCGCCGACGTGATCAAGATCGAGCACCCGACGCAGGGCGACGCCTACCGCGGCATGGGCGCGGTGTACGGCGAGGCGATGACCTGGGCCGACGGCCGCCACGCCGGCTTCGAGGCGGCGAACCGCAACCAGCGCAGCGTCACGCTCGACCTCAAGCAGGAGAAGGGCCGCGAGCTGCTGTACCGCCTCGTCGAGCAGGCGGACGTCTTCTACACGAACTACACGGCGGCCGTCGCGAAGCGGCTGAGCGTCGACTACGAGACGCTGCGCACGAAGAACCCGAAGCTCGTCTACGCCACGTCCAGCACCTACGGGCCCGAGGGCCCCTGGGCCGAGCGGCGCGGCTTCGACCAGACGGCGCAGGCGCGCAGCGGCCTGATGTACGCGATGGGCGAGCGCGACTTCCCGGAGCCGGTGCAGACGGTCTCCGGCGTCGCCGACCAGATGGGGGCGACGATCCTGGCGATGGGCATCGTCTCGGCGCTCGCTCGCCCGCGAGCGGCTGGGCGTCGGGCAGAAGGTGGACGCCTCGCTGCTCGGCTCGATGCTGCACCTGCAGTCGATGGGCATCGGCGTCACGGGCTTCCGCGGCAAGTCGTGGGTGAAGCACGCGCGCAAGAAGGCCCGCAACCCGCTCACCAACCACTACCGCTGCGCCGACGACAAGTGGATCCTCTTCTCGGAGATCCAGGCCGACCGCTTCTGGCCCGAGTTCTGCCGCGCCCTCACCCTCGACGAGCTGATCGAGGACCCGCGCTTCGCGACCGCGATGGGCGGAAGTCGCGAGAACGCCTTCGAGCTGATCGACATCCTCGACCGCACGCTCGCGACGAAGACCCGCGACGAGTGGGTCGCCCGCTTCGAGGAGATGAAGGCGCCGTTCGCCTACTCGCCCGTGCAGGACTACTACGAGGTCTTCGAGGACCCGCAGGTGCTCGCCAACGACTACATCGTCGAGTTCGACCACCCGACCGGCGGCCGCGTGAAGGTGATGGGCTACCCCTGGCGCTTCAGCGAGACGCCCGCGCAGCATCACCCGCGAGGCGCCGGAGTTCGGCCAGCACACCGAAGAGGTGCTGAGCGAGGCGCTGGGGCTGTCGTACGAGGAGATCGCGGCGCTGCGCGAGCAGGGGGTGGTGTGACACCGATCGTCGTCTCGGCCACCGACGTCGTAGGGGCGCAGCACACGAGTAATCGGATCGCCGCAGGACAATCGATGTTTCTGCACGATCACGGAATGACATACCGTTAACGGCGTGTGCTGCGCCCCTACGGGCGTCGTGGTTGCGCACACGCCTGATCGCGCCCATCCTGACGCCTGAGGAGAACACCATGACCAACTACAACTACAACTTCATCACCGTTGACCTGAACGCCGACGGCGTCGCCGTTTGCACGATGAACCGGCCGGATTCGCTGAACGCGATCAACCACGAGGGGCACGCCGAGCTCGAGGCGCTGTTCGCGCAGGTGCAGCGCGACCCGGCGGTGAAGGCGGTCGTGCTCACCGGCGCCGGGCGCGCGTTCAGCGCCGGCGGCGACGTCAAGGGCTTCGGGTCGTTCACGGACAGCCAGCCCGGCGGCATCTTCGACTCCGGCGCGCGGGCGCTCGCAGGGAACCTGGTGGCGATCGAGAAGCCGGTGGTGGCGGCGGTGAACGGCGTCGCGGTGGGGCTCGGGGCGACGATCGCGCTGCTCTGCGACGTCGTCTTCATGGCGGACACCGCGCGCATCGGCGACCCGCACGTCAAGGTGGGCCTCGTGCCCGGCGACGGCGGCGCGGTGATCTGGCCGCTGCTCGTCGGCCCCGCCCGCGCCAAGGAGTACCTGATGACCGGCGACCTCCTCGACGCCGCCGAGGCCGAGCGCATCGGCCTCGTGAACCACGTCGTGCCGGCGGACAAGGTGGTCGAGGAGGCCGTCGCCTTCGCCACGCGCCTCGCCAAGGGGCCGACGCTGGCGATCCGCTTCGCCAAGATCAGCGTCCAGCGCGCCGTCCAGCAGGCGATGTTCTCGCAGCTCGACCTGGGGCTGGCGCTGGAGGCGATCACGCGGCGGCTCGCACGACCACAAGGAGGCGACGCAGGCGTTCGCGGAGAAGCGGGAGCCGCGGTACGAGGGGCGTTAGCCTCGCCATCTGAGCGACAAAGAATCTGTCGTGGGACGAGAAATGTCTCCGGAAAAGACGCTCACGACACCGCCGAGACGGCTATTCACCCCCAAGCCCTACGCCGACAGCCGTTTCAAAATTCCGTGAGCAGACCCGCATCTCTCCGTATACTTGAACCATGCGATGGTCCAAGGTCGCAAATTAGTTCAAGAGAGTTTCGCCGATTCCGTTCGCGGTCGTGTGAGGATCGACGTCACAAACGCTCATCCGCGCGGCGATGCCCGGCGCGACGGGTGCAAGAAGGCCTGGATCACTGTCGATGGACGAGTAGTCGCTTATTACGATCCTCTCTCGCGGCATCCTTTAACACTACGCAGAGGTGATTCGGGTCGAGAAATCCCGGTTCTTACCCAACCAAGGCACTTGGCGGATTTCTCCGAGGCATGCTGGGAGTATCTGCATTCGAGCGTCAACGACTCGCTGCAAAGCCCCGATCCATTCGTGTCCTCACTGGCGATGCTCAACACCAAGGTGCGACGTACGAGATTGCAACGTGCGTCGACTTGGGACCTGCATCCACTCACCCGGGCAATGCTCGAATTCAGGTTGCAGGCAGAACGAGAGTTGCGCGCCGACGCTCGCACCTCAGGATGACCTGATGCCATCCACTTTCCACTCTCAGCACTCAACTATTAATTTGCCATGAACTTCCGCTTCTCCCCTGAAGACGACGCCTTCCGCGCTGAGATCCGCGCGTTCCTCGAGGCCGAGTGGCCCGGCGGCACGGGCGATGCCGCCGTCGACTCCGACGAGGAGTACGAGGTGGAGCGGGCGTTCGAGCGGAAGCTGGCGGAGCGCGGTTGGCTGACGATGGCCTGGCCGGAGGAGTACGGCGGGCTGGGGGCGACGAACGTGCGGCAGGCGATCATGAAGGAGGAGTGCACCTACTTCCGCGCTCCCTACGGCGGCGGGCCGGGCGCCCAGGCGACGGGGCTCGTCGGGCCGGCGGTGATGGCGCACGGGACGGACGAGCAGAAGCGCCGCTTCCTGCCGCCGATCGCCCGCGGCGAGCACTACTGGTGCCAGGGCTTCTCGGAGCCGAACGCCGGCTCCGACCTAGCGTCGGTGCAGACACGGGCGGTGCGCGACGGCGACGACTACGTGATCAACGGCGCGAAGACATGGACCTCCGGAGCGAAGTACGCCGACTGGATCCACCTCCTCGCCCGCACCGACCCAGACGCCCCAAAGCACAAGGGCCTCTCCTACTTCCTTATCGACATGAAGTCCCCCGGCATCACCTACCGGCCGATCGAGGAGATGACGGGACGCGCGGGGTTCTACGACACGTTCTTCGACAACGTGCGAGTGCCGGCGGAGAACCGGCTCGGCGACGAGAACCAGGGATGGTACGTGGCGACCACGACGCTGGGGTTCGAGCGGTCGGGCATCCAGCGCATCGGCGCGGTGCGGCGCTGGTTCGATGAGTTGGTGACATACCTAGGAGGCAGCCCTGAAGGGCTGCAGCTACGTTCTTCGGAGGAGTCCCAGGGCGTAGCTGCAGCGCCTTCAGGCCTGCGAGCAAAGCTCGCGGAGCACCGCATCGAGCTGGAGGTGGGGCGGTGGCTCGCCTACCGGGTGGCGTGGATGCAGGACCGGGGCGAGACGCCAAACCACGAGGCGTCGCAGTCGAAGACGTTCGCGACGGAGATCGCGCAACGCTTCGCGAATACGGCGGTCAACGCCCTCGGCGCTGCTGGCGGGCTGACGCAGTTCTCGCGGCGAGCGCCGGTGGAGGGACGGCACAACTTCATGTACCAACTGACGGTGCATTGGACGATCTCCGCCGGGACGAGCGAGATCCAGCGCAATATAATCGCTAACCGCGGGTTGGGGTTGCCGCGCGGCTGAGGTCGCGCTGACGATCGACGGCCACCAATGCGATGGGCGGCGTACGTGCGTCCGTAGGGGCGCAGCAACCGCCTCGATGGTGCCGCATGCGCCCTCGATTTCGTGATGTCGTGTCGTTCTCGAGATGCTCGGTTGCTGCGCCCCTACGTCCCGGCCCCGGGCGCCACGCCTCGGACTTGACCTACAACCCTCGTTCCGCCAGAAGCTGATCCACGTAGCGCGCGATGATGTCCGTCTCCAGATTCACGCTGCCGCCGGGCTCGGTGTGCATCAGGTTCGTGCGCTCCTGCGTGAACTGAACGAGAGACACGGTCAGCGATTCGTCGTCCTTCGCGATCACGGTTAGCGAGACGCCGTCGACCGTGATCGGGCCCTTCACAACGACGTGGCGGAGGATGTCCGGTGGAGCGCTGTAGCGGGCGAGCATCGCCTCGCCTTCCGGCGTCATCGACAACAGAGCGCCCGTCGCCTCGACGACGCCGCGAACGATGTGCCCGGAGATGCGCGTCGTCGGGGTAAGCGAGCGCTCGAGGTTCACAGGGTCGCCCTCGCGCAGCTCACCGAGGTTCGAGCGACGGTAGGTCTCCGGCATGCAGTCGAACGACAGAGAGTCGGTGTCCATGTGGACGACCGTCAGGTCGACGCCGTTCACGGCGATGGAGTCGCCCAGCTTCGTGTCCTCGAGAACGGTCGAGCAGCCGATGCGAAGGCGCCCTTCGGACGCCTCGAGCACCGTGCCGACTTCCTCGATTATCCCGGTGAACAATTCGTGCCTCCGCGCATACTAACTTCTTGTTGGCTCCCAGGCGTCGGCGTCGTGGCTGAAGTACACGCGCCGCGGCCTCAAGCCGTGAATGTATTCTATCGACTTCAGGAACTCGTTACGATCCCAGGCCGTCCTAGCCCCCCGCGCCGGCTCTTTCTCCGGACCCACGAACTCTTCGACCGTGTAGGCAGTCTGCCCCGCGAGGACAACGGAACCTTCGGCGTCGTGAATCACCAGGGACTGGTGTCCGGCTGTGTGACCGGGGGTTGAGATAACTCGAACGCCCGGCAGTATCTCCGCTTCGCCATCCAGAAACCGCAGGTCTGCGCCCGGGAAGTCTATGCGGTCACGAACGTAGAACGCGGCATCTTGGCTCGCCTCGTATTCACGTTTCTGGACGTACACGCGGACTCCCGGAAGGAGCGGGTTTCCGCCGCAATGGTCGTAGTGCAGGTGGCAGTTCACTACGACGGCGATGTCCGCAGGCTTCACGTCGTGCGACGCGAGAGCATCCTCCAGCGGTCTGCGCACCGGCGATAGAAGCCGGTCAAACTCTGGACAGTCGGCGCCCAGACCCGTATCGAACAGGAGCCGCCCTTCAGGGTGAAACACGAGGAACCCGTGCACTGCCAGCACGCGGCCGCCCATCGGCGTCCCTTCGGGAATCGTCAGCGTTCCCAGGTCCAGTCGCGCGATCTCGTAGGGCCCGACACCATCGATATGACCGGTGAACATGACTAACCCAGAACATAGACCATTGGAGCGGCAAGGCATACGACGCTAAGATACGGGGACGATGGACACGCCCCGCGACCGCTGGCTGCGAACGGACGAAGCGGCGTTGCTCCGCCAGTGCCGCGAGGAACGCTATCGAGCCAGCGGGCCGGGAGGCCAGCGCCGGAACAAGGTCGAGACTTCCGTGCGCCTCCGGCACGAGCCTTCCGGCGTCGTTGTCCAATCCGAAGATTCTCGCTCGCTGGAGGAGAACCGCCGACGGGCTGTTCGCAGGCTCCGAGAGCGCATCGCCGCAGAGGTGCGGCAGCCGCTCGACCTCGCGTCACCCCTCGTTCCGCCGGAATTCAGCGCGCACATCGGTCCGGAGGGGAAGCTGAAGGTCAACGCGAAGAACCGCGACTACGCCATCGTCGTCGCAATTGCGCTGGACGCGTTGGCCGCGGCGAACGGCCGCTTTTCGACCGCGGCGGAAGCGCTAGGTGTCACCACCAGCCAGCTCCGACGGTTCCTCGAATCCGACCGAGAGGTTTGGCGCTACGTCACAGGGCGGACCGGAGCGGCCCCGGGTAGTCCCCCACCTGATGCCCGAGGCTAACACGCTTCGCGGCAACCTCGCCCGTGTGGAAGAAGTAATGGGTGATCGACCGCACGATCGCATAACGGAGCTCCAGACCAGTCTCATGTAAGCCCCTGAACGAACCATCGTAGGGGATCGTGTGCAGTAGATCGTCGTCGCTCAACCGATCCAGATATCCCCTCGCGGCCGCCTGCACGTCCGCGACGCTCCGTCGCACCGCCTCCCAGTCCTCCTCCGCACCCTCGCCGCCGGCCCGGAAGCGGTCCTGGCCTACCAACGTGTGCGGCGGCCGCTCCTGGAACCGCACGTTGATCCACGCGTCTACCTGGTTCGCCAGATGAGCTGCCGTCCAGGCGAAGGAGCTGCCGCCGTCGTATTGCTTCGTAGCCTCCTCACCCGAGAGACCCTGTGTAACCCGGTCGAAGTCTTCCCAGGAATCGTACAGCAGCCCCACGAGCTTGCTCGCAGGCATTACGCCTTCCTCGCCACGAACGTCGCGTAGTCCAGCCACGCCTCCACAGCCTTCCGCTCGACCCTGATGCCGGACTCCACGTCGTCCGCGAAATCGATATCCGCGGGTTGCGCGACCGTGGCTTCGCGAGCCACCTCTTTCATAGGCGCCCAGTAGTCATTCCAGTCAGACCGCGGGTGGATGTGCGTGCGCTCTACCTTGAGGCCGGTGCTCTCGATCACATCCGTGTACTCGTCCGCTGAGATCTGCCGGAACGACGAAACCCAGCGCCACTCCTCGCCCAGAGGAGACTCGGGCTTCGACCGCCAGACAATATCGGAGACGATGACATATCCGCCGCCTTTCACCGACCGTGCCAGCTCGGCGACGCACGCTTCGAGGCCAACGATGGACGGCGCGCCGATGCAATACACGCCGTCGAACGCGCCGCCGCGCACCGGTAGCTGGCGGCCGCTGGCACGTACCATCGTCACGAGGTCACGCAGGTTCCAGTGCCAGAACTTGGCGGCCGCGTAGTGAACCAGCGGATCGAAGAGATCGACGGCCAGCACCTGGCAGGCGAACCGTCCGGCCAGTGTTGCCGCCGCTTCCCCCTTGCCGCAGGCGACGTCAAGCAAACACGTGCTTTCGCCCGGTTGCACGGTCTCCGAGATGATCTCGACCGTCGTGGCAGCGCCGGGCGTCATATATTCCTGCTTCGAGTACTGGCGGAGGAAGTCGGGCATGGGGTGAGTTTACGTTGTCAGTTCGCGGTTGTCAGTCGGGCGGTTCAGACGATGATCGACACCGTGTCGAAAACCTTCTCTGCCAACCGGTCGTCGCCTTCGATGATTGCGCGCTTCTTCGCTTCCTCTTTCGATATCGTCTTGCTGAACAAGCGCCAGGCGGTGTCCCCATTCATCGTCACGATTGCATTCGCTGGTTCATTTCGGAGGCGAGCCAACTGCCAGGCGGTGTCTTCACGAACAAGGTCGTATCCGAGGGTATCGCCGTCTGCAGCGCCATCCGAGACGATCAGGCGAACAATAGATCCGTCAGCTGCCTCCGTCTCCCGAAGCGCGAATGGCAGCGACCGCACCATAGTGTTGAGAAGCGGGACGAAGAGGTGTTGTTCGTAAAGCATTGGTGCACCCACTGCCTGACGGATCTGGGCGTGGTGGACCCAGCGTTCGCTGTACTCGCGGGCAAGGTCGAACCAGTTTGCGGAACGCTCCTCACCTGCCCAGGCGACGCCGATATGGGACATCGCATCCGGGTCCAACGATTCGAAGTAGGCCTGGGTCTCGTCGCCGGACCATCTCAAGAGACCAATGATCAGGGGCGGGCTTAGACCGCGGGCACCGGCCACCCAACCGTCATTATGGCTGTTGATCCACTCCCGAAGCTCGACTATGAACGGCCGCGCGCCCGACGGCTGGAAACGCTCACCCTCGTAGTGGTCGCGGCCGTCAGACAGCCGCCGAAGATCATCAAACAGCAGGTGCGCCGCTACGTCCTTCACTGACCAACCGGGGCAGACGGTGTCGCGCGACCAGTCCTCTGCGTCCAGGCCGGAGAGCAGGTCGAGAAGCGCTGAGCGCTCTTCGGGGAACAGCGGGATAGTGTTGACGGGCGGCAGCGGGTTCATTCGGCGCTCGGGTAGCGCGGGTAACCCGTCACCAGCAGGTCCTCACCAAGGCGATCCACCGTTACTTCGCTCAACCGCAGCGCCTCGGCCATGCGGTACGCACCGCGCCCGGCTACCGCCGACGGCGCCTCGTCCGCCCCGATGATCATCGGGGCAAGCGCCGCGTGCACCTTGTCCACCAGCGCCGCGTCGAAGAAGCCGCCGAGCAGCACACCCCCACCCTCGACCAGCAAAGTCATCACATCGCGCTTCCCCAGCTCTTCGAGAAGCGCCCGCAGGTCGACATGTCCACCCTCGCAGGGAAACGCGACCACTTCTGCGCCCTGCGCAGCGATCAAGGCTCGCCAGGAGAGCATCGCCGCGTCGGACGTGGCGATAACCGTCTTCGCCGGGCCGGTGAGCACGCGCGCCATCGGCGGGATGCGGCCGCGCGTGTCCACGACCACGCGCAACGGCTGACGTTCGGCGATGCGGTCGTCGGGGCGAGCCGTCAGCTCCGGGTCGTCGATGATCACCGTGTCGGATCCGACGATAATGGCGTCGATCCGTGTGCGCAGCGCGTGCGACCAGGCGCGCGTCTCCGGGCCCGACACCCAGCGCGAGTCGCCGGACGCCGCCCCGATCCGGCCGTCGAGCGACGCGGCGAACTTGGCGATGACGAAAGGCAGGCCGGTCATGCGGTGCTTGAGGAACGCCTCGTTGATCCGCCGAGCCTCCGCTTCCCCTTCGCATGCGACAACGCGGATTCCCGCCGCTTCGAGCGCCGCGTGCCCGCCGCCGCCGACCGGATCTGGGTCCGCAATAGCGTAATGAACTTCAACGATGCCGGCTTCGATGATTGCCTGCGTGCACGGTGGCGTGCGGCCCTGATGGCCGCAGGGCTCGAGCGTGACGTACATTGTGGCGCCTCGAGCCCGTCCGCCTGCTGCCGCCAAGGCCACCGCTTCAGCGTGCGGTCCCGGTGGAGTGTGAGTCACCCCCTCAGCGACGGTCGACCCGTCCTGAGCAACGATAACCGCTCCCACGGTTGGGTTGGGTGAGGTCGGCTCTGGCGCTTCGCGCGCCAGCTCCAGCGCGCGCTGCATCGGCGCGGGGATCATGGCTTGATTATAGGTGACGGTTGCGACGCGACGGGAGAAGGACCGCTAGCGGGTCGGGCTGCCGACGAACTCGCGCCAGTCGGCGCCGATGGCGGGTCCGAGGAGGTAAGCAACGCCGGCGATCATGGCCACAGCAGCGAGGGACCACATCACCTCGCCCATGGTGAATCCCTCCTCGCGGGTGAGGAGCTTATAGAGGAAGTGCGGTCCGATCTGATACGGGTGCATGCTACAAGCGAAGACGGGCCGTTAAGCTTGGGCGTTGCACGCTGCACGCTTGCTATACTGAATCACCACCGGAAGGAGACCGCCTCATGACGAACGAAAACGTCCTCGCCATCGCCGAAAAGTTCAAGGAGAACCGCGCACGCCTCCTCGTCTTCTGCCGCTCGCTGAGCGAAGAGGAGCTGGCCCGACCCGTGCCCGACAGCACCTACTCTGTGCAGGACTTTGTCGCCCACCTCGGCACCCTCGATCCTCCCCTGGCACGACAGTTCGAGGCGCTGGCGGCCGGGAACAACGAACCCATCGGCTCGGGCTCGCCCGACGGCGAACCGTTCGACATCGACAGGTTCAATGACGCCGTCGTGGCCGAGCGGCGGGGCTGGAGTCTGGACGCGGTCCTCGACGAGGCGGCGACGAACCGCGAGCAACTCCTCGCGTCTCTGTCGAAGCTCAAGGACGAGCAGATCGAGCAAGTGATGCACTTCACCGGCGACAACAAGCGTCCTCCCGCCGACATCCCGTACAAGCTCTTCCTGTCCGGCCTCGCCCGCCACGACGCCATCCATGTGGCGGACATGGTGAAGGCGCTTCCGGAGCACGCAGACGACCCCCAGATCAAGGACTGGCTCGACGACACAGTCGTCAAGTGGTACCAGACGACGATGGCGGGGCCGGCGACGCGGTAGTCTACGGTGGCGGCGGAAACCGCTGCTTGAACGTGAACGCCTCCGCTGTGGGGCCGTGTTCCCGAAGGTAGTCCAGCTTTTCCTCAGCCTCCTCCACCGTGGGCTCGTGTCCAGACGGCACCCACCACAGGACGAGGTGGGCCACCTCGTGCGGATCGAACCACTCGCGCCGCCTGCGATAGACCTCCGCGTGGTCGCTGCGATAGGTGTACTCGAATAGCGAGTCCAGGTCCTCCCAGACGCTGAAGTTGATTATGATCATGGGGTCACCACGCACTCGTATTGAAGTCGAGTTACCTTCCTCGGTCTGGTGCCGCCAGACGAAACCCGGGCTGTCGTCGCCGAGCTTGTTGATGCGGTCGAGGTTGGCGACGAAGTCCGCGAGCTGTGGACTGTCCAGGGGTGCGACCAGCCGTGCGATGTTGTACTGGGCTAGATGCCATCTGGTGGACACGGCCCGATGATACACAACTGAAACGACCGCGTGTGATCTCCGCCTTGCGCGGCTGCTTACTTTACCGTAATGTCTCGCGAGGAAGGAGGTTTCATGTTATGACAATGCGCCGGGCTCTAAGCTTACTGACCCTCGGCCTGATCTCTGCCTTCGCCCTCATCCCGATGGGTGCAAACGCCAGTCCCAGCTTCTACCAGACTCCTTTGTTCGGCATTTCCACCGTGCCCGGTGGCAGACTCCTCGTCGCCGATTCCGGCCAGGGGATCGTAAACGCCGACGACGGTTCTCTCGTGGCTGCCCTCCCAGGCGTTACTGATGTCGCCCCGCGGAGATTCGGCGGGCTGTGGGCATCAGTCAGCGGCGAAGAGCCGGGTTCACAGGCGTTGTATCGCGTGAAGCCTTCAGGGAGTTCAGTCAAGGTCGCCGACCTTGGAGCGTTCGAAGAGATGAAGAACCCGCATCCCGCCGCGGTAGAGTCGAACCCGTTCGATGTCGCGGACCTTGGCTGGGGAGACGCAGCGGTGGCAGACGCCGCCGGCAACGATCTCCTGCGCGTGACCTGGGACGGAAAAGTGCAGGTCATCGCCGTTTTTCCCGACGAAGTGGTTTCAACGGCCAATGGGAAGGCTCTCGCCGGCTGCCCCACGCCCTCAGACCCGGAGCTTGCCGAAATCTGCGATCTGCCCGACATGTTCCCGGCGGAACCCGTTCCAACCAGCGTGGCCATCGGCCCCGACGGAGCATTCTACGTTGGGGAGCTGAAGGGCTTCCCGGCGCCAATCGGTGAGTCTCGCGTTTGGCGGATCGAGCGCCACGCCAGGAACGCAAAGTGCGGCACGAGCCCGAAATGTAAGGTCGTATTCGACGGATTCACATCTATCATCGACCTGACGTTTGGCCCGGACGGACGGCTCAACATCGCCCAGATCGACGACGCCAGCTGGTTCGCCGCCGAAACGGGCGCGGGAGTCGGTGGATCCGTACACGCCTGCAGCCTGAAGACCAAGGCCTGCGAAGAAGTTGTGTCGGGAGTCCCGATCCTCACGTCGATCGCCTACCGTTGCGATGGCGATGGCCAGGAACCGGGTGCCAACCAGCGCTTTGGATTCCACCCTCACAAGAGCAGTCATGACGGCTGTGACGGAGACGACGACTGCGCAAGATTCGCTATGCACGGAGGGCGCGGCGGTCGCTGGGACGATGATGACAAGTGCCAGGGCAACCCTGACGACTTCGCGCTCTGGGGCGCTACCTGGTCGTTGGTCCCCGGACAAGCGGATGTCGTCCCGCTGAAACCGTGACCTTCCCTCACGCCCGAATCGCCGGGGCGCGCCGTGAACGCGCCCCGGCTTGCTAATTGGAAATAGGCGCCTTGCCGCGCCGCGCTCTCTCGCGTAGCATGACACCCATCATGATCCCCGGTGCCGAGCACATCCCACCAGTGACTTCCGGCGCGTATCCCGTCCGCGAGGGCAACCACGTTCGCCCACTCGTGGACGGAGAGCCCGCCTTCCGGCGCATCTGCGAAGCGGTCGAGTCCGCGCGCTCCAGCGCCTGGGTCACCGTCGCCTTCATCGACCGCGACGTTCAGATGCCAGACGGCCGGGGCAGCTTCTTTGATGTCCTTGACCGTGCCGTCGAGCGCGGAATCGACGTGCGCGCCCTCTTCTGGCGTTTCGAGCCACACGGAGCGCCACGGGTACTGGAGAGCGCCTTCTGGGGTGACGAAAAGGAGCGCGCCTGGCTAACGGACCGCGGCTCGCGCTTTCTCGCACGCTGGGACCACAACCCGGGCTACTGCCACCACCAGAAGAGCTGGCTGATTGACGCCGGCCAGCCGGGCGAGACGGCGTTTGTCGGCGGCATCAACCTGCACAAAAGCTCCGTCGTCGCGGTCGGGCATCCCTACCGGGAGCATCCATCGGGCAGCACACACGACGTATACGTCGAGCTGAGCGGCCCGGCGGCCACAGACGTCCACCACAACTTCGTCCAGCGCTGGAATGAGGCGTCCGAGCGAGATCACGACCACGGCGCCTGGCAGGACCCGGACGACATGCCGTTCCCGGATGTCCTCTCCGCATCCGCCGGCGATGCCCCTGTCCAGCTCACGCGCACCGTGCGCGCAGGAGCTTATTCCATCGGCACGCCACCTCCCGGAGGCGAGCCGCACGCCATCGCAGACGGCGACGGCAGCATCCTCGACCAGTACGTGGCGGCGATTGACTCCGCCCGCGAAGCGATCTACTTCGAGAACCAGGCAATCGGCTCGCCTGTTATCGTCTCACGCGTCGAGCAAGCCCTCGAACGAGGAGTAGACGTCACCTTCCTGGTGCCCGGCAGTCCGCACCCCGACATGATCACCGCGCGCAAGCAGCCGGGATCAGCCACCTTTTTCGAGCAGTTCGAGGGCCTTGGCCGCTACCCCAACTTCCTCCTTGCCGGCATCGCGGGCAATGTGCGGCCGGGCGAGTACCACGATATCTACGTCCATGCCAAGACCACGCTCGTCGACGACGCCTGGGCCACGATAGGTTCGACCAACATCGCCAACCGGAGCTTCCACCGCGACACCGAGCTCAACGCCTCGTTCTGGCACCCTCAGACGGTCCGAGCGCTTCGTGTCGAACTCTTGCAAGAGCACCTGGGCATGGACACTTCCGCGATGGGCCTGCGCGACGCCATGGCGGCCTATCGTGAGGTAGCCGCGGCGAATACAACTCGGCGCAACCGCGGCGAAGGTCTGGAGGCGCTCGCCTGGCGTATCGAGCCGGCTGAGTACGGCCTGTAGCCACCGAGAGGAGGCGCCATGACGATCGAGAAGAAGCCCGTCCCGACCGGAGTGCAGCTTACCGTCCTCGATCCCGCCTACCAGGAGAACCCGTACCCCATTCTCGATGAGCTCCGCGCGGCCGAGCCCGTCCACTACGACACGCAGCTAAACCGTTACGTCCTCACGAGCGCCGTCGACGTCGACGCCGTCCTCTTCAACCGCGCACTCTCCGTCGACCCGCGCAAGGCCGCGCCCGGCAGCTTCGAGGCGAATTTCGTGTTCGTGGAGCACGACCGGGAGCCGAGCATGCTCCTCTCCGACCCGCCGTACCACACCCGCCTCCGCAAGCTGGTAAGCAAGGCGTTCACGGCGAAAGCCGTCGAAGATATGCGGCCTCGAATACAAGCCATCACCAACGAACTGCTTGACGCCGTTGGCACATCGGGCGAGGTCGACCTCATGAAGTCGTTTGCGGAGCCGCTTCCGACGATCGTTATCGCCGAGATGCTCGGCGTAGACCCCGCCGACCGAGATGATTTCAAGCACTGGTCAGACACCGGTGTGATGGCCTTCAACCCGCTGCTAACTCCGGAGGAACGCAAGGTAGTGAACGCTGCCTCGGAGGCGCTCGGAGACTACCTGCGGCGGGCGATTTCAGAACGGCGCGAACGTCCGCGGGAAGACCTGGTGACGTCGCTCGTCCATGCGGAGGAGGAAGGCGAGCAGCTCACCGAGGACGAGATCGTTACAATGTGCGCACTCCTGCTCGCAGCCGGCAACGTCACGACCACCGACCTCATCGGAAATGGCATCCTTGCACTCCTCGCCAATCCCGACCAGCTTCGCCGCCTCCAGGACGACCCGTCGCTGATCAAGAACGCCGTAGAGGAGATGCTCCGATACGACAGCCCGGTCACGCAGTCCGGCCGCACGCCGCTCGAGGACATCGAGATCGACGGCGTGAAGATCGCCGCCGGTCAGTCGATCACGCCCACGCTCGCCGCCGCCAACCACGACCCAGCCGCCCACCCGGATCCTCATCGCTTCGATATCACCCGCAAGGACGTCGACCACTACTCCTTCGGCGGCGGCGTCCACTACTGCCTCGGGGCGCCGCTGGCCCGCGCCGAGGCCCAGATCGCCGTTGGCACTCTCGTTAGCCGCTTCCCTGCCATCCGGCCCGGCGAGACTCCAATCGAGTGGCGTCGCGTTCCCGGCTTCCGTGGCCTCGCTAAGCTGCCCGTTCATTTGGCCTGAATCCAAGGAGGAACCTATGGCTCCCCCCAACAATCGCCTGATGATCCGCACCACCACCGCCGTCAACCGCTTCCTCTTTCAGCTCACGAACGGCAAGATCGGCGGCCGTTTCGGCAAGGTGGACATCCTCTTGCTGACCACGAAGGGACGCAAGTCCGGCCAGAAGCGCACCGTCCCCCTCCAGTTCTTCCGCGACGGCGAGGACCTCGTCCTAGTCGCCTCTAACGCCGGAGACGACCATCACCCCGCATGGTGGCTCAACCTGCAGGCCAATCCCAAGGGCCTCGTCCAGATCGGCGGCGACAAGAAGAAGATCGAGGCCCGCAAGGCCACGCCCGAAGAACACACACGCATCTGGCCTAACGTGACGGCAGTATACCCCGGCTACGACGAGTACCAGACCCGTACCACCCGCGAGATCCCGCTCGTCCTCCTGCGCCCTCAGTAACGAAGGCAACCTGAACATGCGTGGATTCCTGCGGAGGATCTTCGTCCGCGTCCACGTTCTTCTGTACCGCCTTACGCGTGGCCGCCTCGGCGGCTCCTGGGGCAAGGCGCCGATCTTACTCCTCACCACCACCGGCCGCCGTACCGGACGCCAGCGTACGACGCCACTCCTCTACCTGAACCTGCACCCGCACTTCGCCGTCGTCGCCACGAACGACGGCGCGCCCCGGCACCCGGCCTGGTACATGAACCTTCTGGCAAACCCGGTAGCGCGCGTCCAGGCCGACCGACACCGATTCCCGATCACTGCTCGCTGCGCATCACCCGAAGAGCGAGCCGCCATCTGGCCCCGGCTCGTCGCCCTCTATCCAAACTACGAGCGCGACCAGCAGCGCACCACGCGCAAACTGCCGATCGTCATACTGGAGCAAGCCGCCCGCACCGGAAGCGACCAGATCAAGGGCTAGCCCTCGAGAACCCGCGCGTTCTCTTCCTCGCGCTCCGCAGCCTCCAGCAGCGCCGCCCTCGCGTTCTCGTCGGTCTCCACCGCGGCCCAGGCACGATACAACCCGGCGCCCGCTCGTTCTAGCCGCGCCAGAAGCGCTTTCTGCTCCGGGATGCCCTTCCCTGCGAAGAGCGCGGCGAGCTGTTCTTCTTCGGTGGGCATGGTGCTAACCACCCAACCCGGGCATCTCGATGAAATGCCCGAGCTTGTCACGCTTCGTCTCGAGGTAGCGCCAGTTGTGCGGGTTCGGCTCGGCCATGATCGGCACTCGCTCGACTACCTCCAGCCCGTAACCCTCGAGACCGGCGCGCTTGGCCGGATTGTTCGTCAGCAGCCGGATCTTAGTAAGGCCCAGGTCCATCAGTATCTGCATCCCGACGCCATAGTCGCGCCGGTCGGCGGCGAAGCCGAGCGCCTCATTGGCCTCCACCGTGTCCATCCCCTGCTCCTGTAGTTGATACGCCTTTACCTTGTTGCAGAAGCCGATGCCACGTCCCTCTTGTCTCATGTAGACGAAGACGCCCCGGCCCTCCTCAGCGATCTGCTGGAGGGCGAGCCCGATCTGGTCGCCGCAATCGCAGCGCATCGAGCCGAAGACATCGCCGGACACGCACTGGGAGTGCACTCGCGCGAGGACCGGCTCCGGAGTCGAGATATCTCCGAACACCAGCGCGGCATGCTCGTCCGGGTCGATCGACGAGCGGTAAGCGTAGAGCGTGAAGTCACCCCACTTCGTTGGTAGCTGAGTGGCGGCGGCGCGCTCGATAAGGCGCTCGCGGTGCACGCGGTAGTTGATGAGCTGGTTGACGGTTACGATCTTGAGCCCGTGCTTCTTCGCGAACTGCTTTAGCTTCGGCATACGCATCATCGTGCCGTCCGGGCTCATCATCTCGCAGATGACAGCCGCCGGCTGAAGACCGGCAAGGCGGCAAAGGTCAACCGAGGCTTCGGTCTGTCCCGCCCGTACGAGCACACCGCCATCGCGAGCACGCAACGGGTAGATGTGGCCGGGCATGACGATGTCCGTCGGGCCTGAGTTGGGGTCCGCCAGCACCTGGCAACAGCGTGCCCGGTCGGCGGCGGAGATGCCCGTCGAGACGCCGTCCCGCGCATCCACGGACACCGTGAATGCGGTGCCGAAAGTCGCCTGGTTGTGCTGCACCATCATCGGGATGCGCAGCCGGTCCAGTTTTTCACCGGTCATCGGCACGCAAATCACGCCCGAGGTGTAGCGGAGCATGAAGGCGATGTTTTCGGGAGTGGCGAACTCCGCTGCGAACGCGAGGTCTCCTTCATTTTCCCGGTCCTCGTCGTCGACAATGATTACGAAGCGGCCGGCACGGTACTCCTCGATGGCCTCTTCGATGGAGTCAAGGCCCGCATCGCGCGTGCTCCGGTTGGGGTCGATGAGTTCCAGTCTGGGCGTCTTCTCGGCGTCGGGCATGGGAGCCTCCTTCGATACCTGTCGCGTTCGGCGATTTCCGCAGATACGCGCAGGATTATTATATCGGGCTGAAGGAGGAAGTGCGCTTCGGGAGTAGTGATGCGTGAAGCGCGACGCAGCAGGCTAAGGAGCGCGGTAGTCTGAGATGCGGCCCACCCGCGGGTACGCCGCGTGGGCGTCACGATAGAAGAGCCGGTCGGCGGTCCAGACCCGACAGTCCAGCAACTCGCCGACCGCCAGATACATCGCGTCATACGGTGTGTCCCACGAGAAGTCGTCGCTCAACCCGATCGCCCACTCCATGAGACCTTGAGGATGGACGAGCTGTAGCGGGATGCCAGCGAAACTCGCGGCCCTGAGCAAAGCTCCATCCCGATCAAGTTCGCCGGACCTCAGGCGTTTGAAAATCGCGTTGGTAACCTCCGCGATGATGTGCGGCGGTGCGACCATCTGGACTCCTGCCTCGATCGCCTCGTCGAGCAGCTGTAGCGCTGACGCACTATGGTCTTCGGGAATGACCCATTTGACGGCCACGCTCGCGTCTACACAGACGACATGATTCACAGATGTTCACTGCGCCGGCGGCGGCCCTCTCTGATGATCGGGGCCGACGAACTGAAGGGCTTCCCTCCGCGCCGGGCCAGCAATTCCAACTGCTCTTCGCGAAGTCGTGTCACCAGTTCACTCGAGGTGGCACTCTTGTCCACCCCGGCGGGCGCTACCATGCCGCCGAGATCGCTCTTGCGGATTCGTATGCTACGCTTTCCGACACGATAGGCCGCAAGTTGTCCGGAGCGCACCCAGCGCCAGACAGTGGGCACGCTCACACGCAACGCTGCCGCTGCCTCGCGGACAGTGTAATATTCGTTATCATACGTGATCATAGCGTTCATATATTATCACAGGAGATCATACAATGCCGGAACTGACCGCCGACGACATTCAATCTTTGCTTCATGACCGCCGCAACTGGGGGCGTTGGGGGAAGGACGACCAGAAGGGTGCGATCAACCTGATCACTCCCGAGAAACGAGCGGCCGCAGCGCAGCTTGTGCGCACCGGACGCGCCGTCTCACTGAGCCGCGACTTCCCGACGAAACCCGGGCCGCAGAACCTGTTCCCGATGAAGCATAGCGTCAACACCATGGACCACGACGGCGGCGGCGCGGCGCTCGACCACCTGAGTTTCGTCTTCCACGGCTTCACGGCAACGCACGTCGACGCGCTCTGCCACGTCTGGGACGCCGAAGGGCTATGGAACGGGCGCGACGCCTCCACGATTCAGCCGGACGGCGTCACCTTCGGCGGCATCGAGGCCTGGCGCGATGGCGTGACCACTCGCGGCGTCCTGCTGGACGTCCCGAAGTACCGCGGCGAGCCGTTCGTGACTATCGAGAAGCCAGTCCACGGGGAGGAGCTGGAGGCGATCGCGAGGGCGCAGGGCGTCTCATTGGTACCCGGAGACGCTCTCGTCCTCTACGGCGGCCGCGAGAAGTTCGCGGCGGCCAACCCCGACTGGCGCATGGAGTCGCTGCGTTCCCCTACCCCCGGCTTCGACGCTTCCTGCTTAGCCTTCATCCGCGATCACGACGTCGCCGTGGTGGTCTGGGACATGCTGGACGCCGGCCCCAACCAGTACGGCGTGCCCTGGGCCGTTCACGGCGCCATCTTCGCCTACGGTATCGCCCTCGTCGACAACGCCCTCGTCGAGCCGCTCGCGGATGCCTGCGCCGCAGAAGGACGCTACGAGTTCATGCTGACGTTCGCGCCGATCCCAATCGTCGGCGGCACCGGATCGCCCGTGAACCCGCTCGCCCTCTTCTAGGAGCTAACGGATGCCATCCCGGCAGAAAGTGCGCCTCGTGGAGGCTATCGCCGCCTTGTGCATTGCGACCGACCTGGCAATGGGGCAGCCCCTCGAGCACGGCCTACGCCGCGCACTTCTGGCGGTGCGCCTTGGAGCGGAGATGGGCCTGGGCAGCGAGCATCTGAGTGACGCCTGCTACGTCGCTCTTCTCGGAACGGTCGGTTGCGCTGCGCAGGGCGCCGCGATGGCCCGGTATCTGAAGGACGAGATAGAGTTTGGAGAGCAACTGGCCGTCGTTGACCCCAGCAACTCGCTCAAAGTCGCGACATTCCTTGTCGGAAAGGTGGGGGCAGGAGATCCCCCGTTGCGCAGGGCCCAGAAAGTTGCTGAAGTGGTGCGGTTGGGCCCCTCTCACACCCAGGCCATCGGCCGCGACGCGGCCGTGCAGCTCGGGGACTTCCTTGACCTCGGGCAGTCGATCCGCGAAGCGGTTGGCCAGTGCCAGGAAATCTGGAACGGTTCGGGCGGGCCGTTGCATCTCAAGGGCGAACAAATTAGTTACGCGGCTCGGCTTTTCCTTCTCGCTCAAGATGTGGAAATCTTCTACCGGCTGGGCGGCATCGATTCCGCTGTCAACGTCGTGCGCGAGCGGGCGGGAAAGGTTTACGATCCGCAAATCGCCGCTTGTTTCTGCCGCGCGGCCAACACGCTGATGCCCGGGCTGGATGCGGAAAACGCCTGGGATGCTGTCCTCGCGGCGGAGCCCGCACCGGTGAAGATGTTGTCACGCGAAGAACTCGACGGCGTCGCCCAAACGATAGCGAATTTCGTCGACATGCGTTCGGTGTACACGCTGGGACACTCTCCGGGCGTGGCATCGTTCGCCGAGATGACGGCCGGGCGTCTCGGCCTGCCGGAAGTGGATTCGAGAGACCTCAGACAGGCGGGCCTCCTACACGACCTCGGGAGGGCCGGCGTCCCCGTCGTCGTGTGGGACAAGCGCGGGTCGTTGACAAAGAATGACCGGGATCGCATACGACGGCACCCTTCGCTAACTGAACTTGTGCTCGCCCGATCGAGTGCTCTTGGCAATCTCGGGACGCTGGCCGGACTGCACCACGAGCGGCTGGACGGTTCGGGATACAGGGGCGCCTCCGCCGCCTCTATGCCAGTGAGCGCGCGCGTGCTGGGGGCCGCAGACGCCTTCCAGACAAAGCTCGAGCCGCGGCCTCACCGCAAGGCGATGACGGTCGCGGAGGCGTCTCGGGAGATGGCCCGCCTCGGCAGCGAGGGAAAGCTCGATGGAGATGTGGTGACGGCGATGCTCGATGCAGCCGGAAGCTCCGAGCCGGGCAGGAAGCGCGAGCGCCCGGCCGGCCTCAGCGACCGGGAGGTGGAAGTCTTGCGCCTGGCCGTCCGGGGCCTGTCCAATCGCGAGATGGCGGAGGCCCTGTTCCTGTCGCCGAAGACTGTCGGCCACCACATTGAGCGCATTTACGACAAGATCGGAGTCTCCACTCGCGTCGGGGCGACGCTATTCGCCCTCGAGCACGGCCTGACACAAGACCAGTCTTGACGACAGGGGCGAGGGCACGCTCAGCGTCAGATCGTCCTCGAAATTGGGGTGATTGCCCCATGTGTCGGCGGTCCCCGCGCCGGAAAATGCGGCCATCGGATCTCGGCGAGAGCCGCAAGTGTCAAGGAGGACAGATCGATGTCGGAGCAGAACAAGGCGGTAGTCCGAAACTGTTGGGCCGTCGCAAGCACGGGCAATGTCTCGGCGGTGGGCGAATTCTACGACGAGGACGTCGTGTACCACGGTTCAGGAGGCGAAGCGATACGTGGTCGCGAAAGCGTCACGGCGTTCCTCCAGGGCTACTTCAGCGCTTTCCCTGACATGAAGATGACCATCGAAGACATATTCGGCGAAGGAGATCGCGTGTTCAGCCGCGTCCGCGCCGAAGGCACTCACAAGGGCGAGCTGATGGGCATGCCCGCCACCGGGAGGGCCGTGACCATCTCCTGGATCATGAACGTCGCGCGGGTCGCAAACGGTAAGATCGTCGAGGAGTGGGAAGTCCTGGATCTGTTGGACGTGATGCGTCAGCTGGGGGCCGTCGCCGAAGCGAGCCCGGCTACGGCGCCGGCCTGAGTCGCCCGTTTGGGCCCACCCCTGCACGCCTAGGACCCTGCGTAAGGGGCAGGTTTTTGAAACCAGCCCCTACGCGGGGCGATTGCCTGCGATCCGGCGCAGCAGCAGCGCCGTCTCGATCGCTGCCTCGACGGCCTCCGCGCCCACGTTCCGTTCGCCGTCGCCGCCCGCGCGCGCCAGCGCCTGCGCGTCTGTGTCACATGTAAGCACGCCGAACATGCACGGCACACCAGTGTCGAGCGCAGCGTGCTGGATCCCCCGCGCCGCCTGCGTTGCCACGTGCGTGTAGTGGTCCGTCTCATGCCGGACTACCGCCCCCAGGCATACCACGGCATCGTAGCGGCCCGTCTGCGCCAGCCGTTTGGCCACCACTGGCAACTCGAACGAGCCGGGGACGTGGAAGACATCGGCGCGACCGACCCTGTGACGCTCGGCGGCGCGCTCGGCACCGGCCAGCAGCTTCGACGTCACGTGCTCGTTGAATCGCGCGACGACCACCGCCAGCGAGATGCCGGAGCGATCGAGCGTACGTTGGCGCGACATGGTGACGCCATTATACGACTCGACCGCTCCGACACTCCTGGGTCAGGCCTCAACCTGACGGAGGGCCGGGAGGGGGGTGCTACTCCCTACGGCGGCCAAGGACACTCAAGCGCCAGTAGACCACGATTATGGTGCCGCGTAAATACCGAATTCTAGGTAGCGACAGTTCGTTTCATCCCAGAAATCATCAGCGAGACGCCAAAATCCGCCTCTACGGCGTCCTCAGGGAGGCTCACCCAAGCTGTGCGACGCTCTGACGCCGCCCATCCGGGGGTTAGATACCCCCTGACGGGGGGCCGAGCGAGGGTGCTCCTCCCTACGGCGGCCAGGGACAGGCAGGCCCCGGACTCCCGAACGCTCTCGCCCCGCCCAGCATCGGCGGCGCGCCCGTCGGGCTGCCCGAAGCGATCATCGCCGTGAAGTCCGCCTAACTCACCACTAGCATCTAACCCCTCGCCTCTGCTAACGTCGCTCTTGCACACAAACGAGCGTTTGGGTGCCCACAGAAGGAGAACAGCCCAATGCCCGAACCTGTCATCATCGAAGCCGTCCGCACGCCCATCGGCAGGCGGCGCGGCAAGCTCGCCGGGCTGCACCCGGTGCAGATCCTCGCCCACGCCCAGACCGAGGTCATCAAGCGCGCCGGCATCGACCCCCAGGAGGTCGAGCAGATCGTCGGCGGCTGCGTGACGCAGGCCGGCGAGCAGGCGGCGAACGTCGCCCGCAACGCCTGGCTCTCAACTGGACTCACCTACAAGGTGGCCGCGACCACCGTCGACTCGCAGTGCGGCTCCTCCCAGCAGGCTAACCACATGATCGCCGGGCTGATCGCCGCCGGCGCGATCGACGTCGGCATCGCCTGCGGCGTCGAGGCGATGACCCGCGTGGGGCTGGGCGAGAACGTCTTCCACGGCCCCGGCCGGCCTTATATCGAGCCCTGGCCCTGGGACCAGGCCCCGTCCCAGTTCGAGGCCGCCGAGCGCATCGCTCGCAACCGCGGCATCGAGCGCAAGGACGTCGACGCCTGGGGGCTGGCTTCGCAGCAGAAGGCGCAGCGCGCGCAGGCCGAGGGCCGCTACGAGCGCGAGATCTCGCCCATCGAGGCGCCGATCCTGGATGAGGAAGGCAACCCGACCGGCGACACGGCGATGGTGAGCACCGACGGTGGCATCCGCGACACTAACATGGAGAAGCTCGGCGCGCTGAACCCGGTGCTGCCGGACGGCATCCACACCGCCGGCAACAGCTCGCAGATCTCAGACGGGGCGTCGGCGGTGCTCTGGATGTCGGAGGAGAAGGCGAAGGAGCTGGGCCTCCGGCCGCGCGCGAAGATCGTCGCGCAGTGCCTCGTCGGCTCCGACCCCTACTACCTTCTCGACGGCCCTGTGGACTCCACGGAGCGGGTGCTGAAGAAGGCGAAGATGAGCATGAAGGACATCGACATCTTCGAGGTAAACGAGGCGTTCGCCTCGGTGGTGCTTTCGTGGGCGTCGGTGCACAAGCCGGACATGGACAAGGTGAACGTTAACGGCGGCGCGATCGCCCTCGGGCACCCGGTGGGCGCGACGGGTAGCCGCCTGATCACGACGGCGCTTCACGAGCTGGAGCGCACCGGCCAGGAGACGGCGCTGGTAGCGATGTGCTGCGGCGGCGCGCTGGCGACCGGGACTGTGCTGCAGCGGATCTAGGAATGCGGCAATGTAGCGGATGCCTTCAGGCTTCCACGTAGGATCACCTGTGAGCGAAGGGCCAAAGTCAACCATGTGCAGCTGAGTGACCACCATGGAACCAAACCATCCAGTCCGCAAGATGCTAAGGGCAATCGGCGGGCACAAGAGGTTTACTTGGACCGGGTTGCTTGTTACTTGCTTTTGCACGGCGGCGTTGACGGCCGTGATCTTCTTCGTATTTTCAGGCAGCCTTACGACCGCGCTCGCGGGTGTGGTGATGGGCGGCGTGCTAATCGGGCCCGTCATGTACATACGAGTTGTTCGTGAAAACCGAGGAGACTTCGACCCGCCGGAGAAACGGTAGATCGGAAATGGCGGGCGCGGGCTGCGAAATGGATCATAGTTGGAGTGATGGAGATGAAAATGCTTGAAGGGAAGGTAGCGATTGTCACAGGCGCCGGACGCGGCCTGGGCCGCTCCGAAGCGCTGCACCTGGCGAAGCTCGGTGCTGCCGTCGTCGTTAACGACTACGGCGTCGCCGTCGACGGCTCGAAGGAGGAGAGCGCGGCGCAGCAGGTCGTGGGAGAGATCACGGCCGCCGGCGGGAAGGCCGCCGCGAATCACGCCGATGTCGCGGACTGGGACGGAGCGAAGGGGCTCGTAGACCAGGCGATCGCGGAGTTCGGCGGGCTGGACATCGTCGTCAACAACGCGGGCATCCTGCGCGACAAGATGATCTACAACATGGCCGAGGAAGAGTGGGACTCCGTGATCCGCGTGCACCTGAAGGGACACTTCTGCGTCTCGCGGCACGCCACGGCATACTGGCGCGAGAAGTCGAAGGCAGACGAGGGGAAGCCGGTCTACGGGCGGATCATCAACACCTCGTCTGAGGCCTTCCTCTACGGCTCCCCGGGCCAGGCGAACTACTCGGCGGCGAAGGGCGGCATCATCGGCCTGACGATGTCGACAGCGAACTCCTGCGGGCGCTTTGGCGTCACGGCAAACGCCATCTGTCCGCGCGCCCGCACGAAGATGACCGAGAACCTTCCCGGCGGCATGATGGACAAGCCGGAAGAAGGGTTCGACGCCTTCCACCCGGACAACGTGGCGCCGCTCGTCGCCTTCCTCGCCTCACCGGCCGCCGAGAAGGTCACCGGCCAGGTGTTCATCGTCCACGGCGGCATGGTTCAACTCCTGACCGGCGCGCGCAACGAGCTGCGTTGGGACCACGAGGGCGGCTGGACGACCGAGGGACTGGCTGAGACGCTGGGCCCGGTCTTCGAGGCTCGCGCGCCGGGTGCAGGCTTCAGCATGCCGATGCGCTGATTTGCACCCGCTAAGGTACGAAGGCACTAAGATACGCGTGAGATGGAACGAACGCCCGTAGGGGCTGAGCAACCACAACAATCGGTCGCCCAGCGACGCTCGGTGAGATCGGGCTGTCTGCCTCGCCAGCGGAGGCATGGTTGCTCAGCCCCTACGCCACCCTGAAGGGGCAGCGCATGGCTAAAGCACAACTAAACGGCATCACCATCCACTACCACGACTCCGGCGAGGGCCCCGCCCTCCTCCTGACCCACGGCTACGCCGCCATCGGCGCCATGTGGGAGCCGCAGGTTCAGCCGCTGAACGACGCCGGGTACCGCCTCGTCTACTGGGACATGCGCGGCCATGGCGAGACGGACAGCCCCGACGACCCGGCGCTGTATTCCGGGGCCCTGACGATCGCGGACATGCTCGGACTGCTGGATCTGCTCGGCATCGAAAAAGCGGTCGTCGGCGGGCTATCGCTGGGCGGGTTCATGTCGCTGGCCTTCCAGCTTGCGCATCCAGAGCGCGTCAGCGCGCTGCTTCTCTGTGACACCGGCCCCGGTTACCGCAGCGACGAGGCCCGCGCCAAGTGGAACCGGATGGCCGAGAAGAGCGCCCTGAACTTCGAGTCGAAAGGCCTGGACGCGGCGGGACGCAGCCCGGAAGTGCAGCTGGCCGTGAAGCACCACAAGTCAGCGGCCGGCCTCGCGCACTCGGCCCGCGGGATGCTAGCGCAGGTGGACTCGCGGGTGATCGACCACCTGCCCGACATCGACGTGCCCACCCTGATCATCGTCGGCGAGCACGACGAGCCCTACCACGGCGCGAGCCAGTACATGCAGTCGAAGATCCCGGGCTCCCGCCTCGAGACGATCCCGGACGCCGGCCACTCCGCCAATATGGACAACTCCGAAGCGTTCAACCGCGTGGTGCTGGAGTTCTTGGGCTCACTGCCCTGACCCACCAGGCCGGCCTAACCGCCCTCGTAGATCGACTCTCCCCCGGTGCCCGCCTCGTCCGTGCCCGCCGACTGCGGGGCGGACTCAGCGCGCACATGCATGTGGTGGATATCGAACGCGCCGACGGCACGCGCTGGCAGGTTACGCTAAGACGCGCGCGAAAGCACGATCCGCCCACCGACGACGAGCACGACCACTCCACCCCTGAGGGCGTGTCTCGCGAGTTTCGCGTGCTCGGCCTGCTGGAGCAGGCGGGCGTCCCCGCACCTCGCCCCCTCCTCCTCGACGCTGAAGGTGAGTTGTTCGGCGTGCCAGCGATGGCTCTGTCGTATCTCCCGGGTCGCTCTATCTTCCCGGTGGCGGAGGTAGCGTTCTGGACCGAAGGCCTCGCCGCCGCACTGGTCGACATTCACCACATCACACCTGACCGATACGACCTCTCGTGGCTCCCCGTCGCCGACCGCGCGAGCATGTGCGCCCTCCTCGGGCGTTATCTTTCCCCCGAACCTGCCGATCCACTCAGCCGCGAGGTGCACCGGGTGCTGATTTCAGCGCTCGAACGTTTCGAGGTACTGGTGTCGAACCTTATCCATGACGACTTCTGGCCCGGCAACACGGTATGGCACCGACGGCGCCTGGCGAGCGTAATCGACTGGTCGGATGCCAGCCTTGGCGACGCGCGCTCTGACGTCGCGACCTGCCGGGTCGATCTCGTCATGAGCCATGGACTCGACGTCGCCGACGCATTCCTTCACGACTACGAGCGTCACTCCGGCGCCGCTCTCTCTGACCTCTGGTTCTATGACCTTTATCGTGGGTCGTTCGCCTTCGCGCACCACTCCAGATGGATAGCCGGCTACCACGACATAGGGCTCCCCCACCTCCGCGAGGAGGATGTCGCCGAGCGGCTACGGGCGTTCCTGCGGAGGGTGCTGGAGGAGGCGTCGTCAACCTGAACCGCGGCAACATCGCCGTAATAAAGCCGTAACCGGAATAGGATTTCGAGGGTTGCGTGCACTGTGCCAATAGTGGGAAACTAACCCGCGTTGTTGCCCGCCACCAGGCAATAACGAGTCGCTCACGGGAGAGCCCCACTCCTGGGAATCGTGCCGGTCTCGACGGGGGGACCGGACGAAAGCGGGGAGTACCCTTCCGGAGCTTTCGCGGTAACGGCCGTTCAGGGAGGTCGGCCACGCCGCAAAAAGACCGACTGGGGAAGGATATTTTTGATAGAACGTCACGGGGTCGTGCTGGGGATCGCCTTGAGCGCACTCCTGGTGCCGGCCCTGCTGGGGACAAGCGCGTCCCCCACCCATCACAACCAGGTCGCCGATAGCGCGTGGCTCGCGCAACTTCAGCCGCCACACGCTTACGCCGCTTCTACTTCCTCCGACTGCACCGGATGTGGCGCGACCCTCGCGGAACTGCCGTCTCCTGATGCGGCAGCCGCCGCCGTAGAGTCAGCTCCCATCGCTGACCCCGATCCGTGGGCGACTATGGTCCTGCGCGAGGGCGACACCCTCTCGGACCTCGCAGTGTGGTTCGGCATCTCGGCCGAAGACATTGCGGCCGCCAACGGTGCCACCGTGGACGACTACATGATGGCGGGCGATACGATCGCTATACCGATCCCGCAATCGCAATTCTCGATGCCGCCGGCGCCGGTCATCTACGTGGCCGAGCCCGAGCCTGAACCGGCGCCGGTAGTGTCCGCGCCCGCCCCGACAATCACCCCGACCCCCTCTCGCCATGTCTTCACCGGCGGGGCCGACGCCGTCATCGCCGCCATCTGTTCCATGCCCTGGCCCTGCGACAAGATGGTTCGCATCGCGATGTGCGAGTCTGGCCTGAACCCAGGGTCATTCAACCCGGCGGGTTACTACGGTCTCTTCCAGCTGAACACTGCCGTGCCCGGCTGGGACGACCCCTACGTCAACTCCCAGGCCGCGTACAACCTGAAGTACGCACCGGCCGCGGCCAAGGGTGACGGGTTGTCGCCCTGGCCTGCCTGCCGAAACTACTGAGCGCGAGCGTCCGCTATTCCGGCCCTTTCGCCCAGCCCTCGCTGAGGGGCACGAAGAAGCGCAGGGTCAGCTTGCGCGAGACGAATCGCCATCCTTCAGGCGTCCGCAGGTACCTGTCGTCGTAGTGGCCCGAGCCGATCATCGCCTTGCCGTCCATCGTCGCGCGCAGGTCGAGGTAGACGGTGCCGGTAGCGCTGTCGCCGTCCAGCTCGATGACATGGTTGTGCACAAACGGCTGGAGGTCGCCGCGCTCGAACGTCGGCGTGTAGACCTTGACCATCGCTTCCCGGCCCTTGATCACGCGGCCTCCCATGCCGGGGTCCATCTCGCAGTCCTCGGTGAAAAGCGCGGCGCAGCCTGGCGCGTCCTTCTGCCAGACGCAATGCGCGTAACGCCGGGCGAGGTCTCGGATCGCTTCGAGGTCGGAGAGTTCGCGGACGGTGTAGTCGGGCATTTTTACGGTGACGCTCCAGTATCGGCCTGTATGGCCTCGACCATTTCTAGGAATTCATCAAGCACAAGACCGTCAACTCTATGCGGAACGGGTTGAACTCGTTCGCCGTGATCCTGTCATCTTCGTCCAGGCGGTATTGGCCGGTCCAGGGTTGCGCCTCGAACCAGGCTGGAGATTCGTGATATTCGAGCAATAAGACCGCTTGGTCGCCGGGTAGAAGCAACGGATCGGCCGGCGCTACGACCAGTGTTGTGCTTGCCCAGTCTGGGGCGGGATACGATCCACCACCCTGAACTAGCGTGACTCGTTCGGACACTGAACCCTTCAGCGAGTCTTCGATGTCGAACTCCACGAAGGCGTAGAGGCTCTCGAACATGATGCTCTCGGCCGTCCCTACCAAGATGAGGTCCGCGTCGCGGATGGTTGCTTCAAGGGTTTCAAGGGCGGCGCATAGTCGGCGATAGACTCCCCCACACGGAGTGACCTCAGATCGACGTTCCGAGAATTGAAGTCGGCGATCCACGCAGCGAAGCGCGCATCAAAGTCGGCGCTCATCTTCTCGATCAATGCCATGCATTCATCATCTGAGAGACCTTGGCACGGGTTCTGCACCTCGTCGGCCTTCGAATCCCGTGTTTGGAAGCTCGCGGCTACGGCGTAGGCACTCGCTGCCAACACCAACACAGCGGAGAGGCCAACACCCGCCGCGGCGATTTTTGAAGCCCACCGCACTGGTCCTAGCCTGGCTGTCCCATCTGGGGCGCCAGCTGCACGGTGAGCTTCACCCCAGTCGTTGGGCCGTCTTCCGTGCCCAGCGTGCAATCGACGTCCACGAGGGTGCGCCCGCTTTCCTCCCGCACCACCTCTACAGTCCCTTCGGCTGTTAGCGTCTTGCCGACGTAGTTCGAGCCGCGCATCGCTATCTCCAGGCGGCGTAGGAAGGCGTCGTTGCCGAACCACTCGTTGGCGGCGCGACCAACGAAGGCCTGGAGGAACATCGTGTTGAAGAAGATGCCCTCGGCGCCGTTCTCTCGCGCAAACTGCTCGTCGTGATGGAACGGGTAGTAGTCGCGCGTCCCGGCGACGGCCTGTATCGCCCGCCGAAGCGTGAGGTCGATGCTGATCGGAGGAAGCTTGTTACCGGCAGCCCACGTAGTCATTTCGGACTCCCTGCCGCCGCCGGGGCGTAGATGAACAGCGTGAACGAGTGTGTCCCCACCACCTGGCCGTGCTGATTGCGGAAGGTGTCAAGCGTTGTCACGAAATGGCCTGTGCCAAGGCGCGTCGTCTTCTCCTCGCCGACGCTCGCGATCTGCGTCGTGGCGGTGAGCGTGTCGCCGTAGCGCAGAGGCTGGTGGTACTCCTGCGTGGCGTTGACGGCGATCGTGGCGGTGCATCCGGCCTCGTCGAGGCCCAGCTTCGACACAGGGTTCGCGCCCTCGTCACGCGGCGGCCAGACGGGCGCCATCCGCCAGATCAAGATCATCGGCGGCGGGGCGAACCTCCCCTTCAGCCAGGTGGAGCGGGCGTAGGACTCGTCGAAGTAAATCGGGTTTGCGTCCTCGACCATCTCGCACCAGAAATGCGCCATGATCTCGTTCACCGGGTAAGCGGCCGGTCTCGGTTCGCTCTCGACGCCGACCAGTGCCTTCTGTTCGTCGGTCAATACGGGCATGAGACTGATTCTACGACACGATCCCGCTCATCGGGACGATGTTGCCGGTGTACGAGATTGGCTGCTCCGCAAGCCAGGCGATCGCACGGGCGGCTTCCTCGGAGGAGGGCCAGCCGTCGAAGTCAGCGCCGGGGTTCAGGTAGCGAGCGCCTTCGGTGACGACGCCCACGTCGATGCGGAGCGCGTTGGCGGCGATGCCCTTCGGGCCGAGTTCACCCGCGGTGTAGACGGTGAGCGCCTCGAGGGCCGCTTTCGAGGCGCCGTACGCCCATATCCCGGGGTAGAAATTGGTGGCCGCCCCCGATGAGATGTTGATAATGCGGCCGCTGCCTCGCTCGAGCATCGAGGGAAGGACAGCTTGTGTGCAGAGCGCCGCGCCGTGAACGTTGACGTCCATCGTGAGACGCCAGGTCTCGAGGTCGGTCTCCTCGAACGGGGCGGACTGGAAGTAAGCGGCGTTGTTCACGAGCACGTCGATTCGGCCGAAGGCGGCAAGCGTCTCGTCCACCGCCTCCCAGATCTCGCCCTCTTTGCGTACGTCGACCGGCAGCGCAAGCGCCCGCCCCCCGGCGGCTTCGACGTCGCGTGCGGCCTCCTCGATTGTGCCTGGGAGGCGCGAGGGCGACGCATCGGTGGATCGCGCCCAGACCGCCACCGCGGCACCGCGACGCGCGAATTCCACCGCCGCCGCGCGGCCGATGCCGCGGCTGGCGCCGGTGATGACTGCGACGTGGTTGGCGAAGGGTTGGCTACTCATGCGAAGGCTATACTAGCAGCCCTCAGGTTTCGAAGGTGCGCCGGCCGGCGATAGTAAGCCAGAGTAGACGTTGGCAGGTTGCCATATGATAATCGTCACGCCTGACTGTGCTCATGATCAGTTGGAAGAGGAGTCAATGACCAGAATGGACGAGAATGGCGGCACGAACAAGGAGTTAGTCACGCGGTTCGTAGCATCGGTGAACAAGCGCGACTACGCGGCCTTTGACGTCCTGCTAACCGATGACTTCTGCGTACCTCCGGGTGGCCCGGGGCTTTCTAGAGACGCGCTCAAGGGGGTGCTCGCTTATTACTTTGCGGCCTTTCCCGACCTCCACTACTCCATCGAAGAGATGATCTCCGAAGGAGACACTGTCGCAGCACGCGTCAACATGACCGGTACTCACCGCGGCGATTACCAGGGGCACGCGGGCACAGGCAAGACGTTTGCCGTCGACGAAGTCGATATCTTCGCGGTGAGGGAAGGGAAGATCGCCGGATACCGTATTACCTGGGACGAAGCAGGGTTCGCCCGCCAACTGGGCTTCACGTAAGCAGGCCGTCCCTACCCGATCGTCCGGATCCCCTCCATTACGTCGCCGAGGCGGCGGAACATGCGGCGCTGCCGCTCCTGCAGCTCCTGGTAGGGCGGCCCGAAGACCAGGTTTACGCTGGTAACGAGGCCGCCGTAGCGCTCGTGGATCTTCTTTGGCAGGTCGTCGAAGGTGGCAGTGATCGCGAGCTGGTCGAGCATGTCATCAGTGACCATGCCCTCCATATCATCCCAGCGGCCGTCCCGAGACAGGCGGACGAGCTGCTCACCGGTGTCCAGCCAACCATGGTGCTCCAGGACGGAGAAGTAGGTGCGGGTCGCGGCGTAGAACGACATATGGCGGCGGATCAGTGACTTAGCCTCCGCCAGCTCGCCCTCGTTCTCGCCCGTGATCGTGAAGGGGTTGGCGACGATGTCGATCTCGGAGATGTCGCGGCCGGACTTGCGGCAGCCCTCCTCGATGGCGGGCCGGATGACGTCGCGGATATAGCCTGGCGTGTTCAGGGGGTGCATGCGGATGCCGTCGCAGAGCTCGCCGACCAGGCGGCAGTTGTAGCGGTTGACCGCCGAGAGGTAGATGGGGACGCGGCCACCGTGTTCGTTAGGGCCCGGGTTGAAGAACGGCGAGATCAACGAGAACTGGTAGTGCTGACCCTGGAAGTCCGGGCGAGCGTGCGTCTGGAAGGTGTTGAAAATTGCCTTGAGGCAGAGTACGTACTCGCGCAGGCGGGGGCCTGCGGGCGAGGGCCAGGGCGTCGAGTAGCGACGCTCGTTGTGGGCCTTGACCTGCGAGCCGAGACCGAGCAAGAAGCGTCCGCCAGAGAAGCGCTGGAGGTCCCAGGCGATCTGGGCGGTGACGAAGGGGCTGCGCGGGAAGGCGATCGCGATCCCGGTGCCGAGGTTGGGCCGCGAGGTGTGCTCGGCGAGCGTCATGATAGGCAGGAACGGGTCGTGACCGGCTTCGGGGACCAGGATCGTGTCGTAACCGGCCGCTTCGAGGTCGCGGCCGTGCTCGGCCAGCTCGGCGATGGAGGAGGGGGCGGTAATAGTGGCTTCTACGCGCATAGGGCTCCTTCTGGAAGATGAAGGGTGCGTGATGGAAGATGAGACGGCTTGCGTATACTTGAGCGCGCGATGCCGTTTCCTCCCGAGATTATTCTCCTCGCGATTGTGATTGTTGCGGTGGTTGTCATATATCTCCGAAGACGACGCATGTAGGCGGCGCGGGGCTGTTTGCGGGGCGGCGTTCGCTGTTGCATAATCTACACAAACAAACGTTTGTGTAGCAAACGTTCGCCCCGAAACACGAAACTGCCAAACGAAATCGGATTCCCATGGCTATTCTGAGTGACCTCAACGTTATCGAGATATCGGGCGACGGCGCCGCCGCTATGGCGGGGAAGCAGCTCGCGGACTGGGGCGCGCGCGTCACGATCATCGAGCCCGAAGGCGGATCGCCGCTGCGGGGGGTACCCCCGTACTACGAGAAGGGCGGCGAGCGGAAAAGCGGAACGTGGGAGTGGCTGTCACGGGGGAAGACGTCGGTGCGGATCGGTAAGGCGCTGACGCGCGGGGACGCGTGCCGAATGTGTGAGGTGGCGGATGTGGTGCTGGTGGAGAGCGAGATGGCGCTGCCGGTGCTGGGGCTGACGCCGGAACAGCTGCGGGCTGAGTTCGAGGACCAGACCACGGCGATCCTGATCTCGCCATTCGCAGTGGACGGTCCGTACGGGAACTACGCCGCGACTGACCTTGGGATCAACGCACTGGGCGGATGGATGAGCGTGCTGGGGTCGTACGAGCGGGAGCCGCTGCGGCCGGGCGGCGATATTACGCCGCGGATCACCGGGCTGTTCGCGCTGGTGGCGGCACTGGTCGCGCTGCGGCATCGTGATCAAGGCGGCGCACCGCAGTTCGTCGACATCTCTAGGCAGGCGGCGGCGGCGTGCATGATCGTCGCGCCGTGGCTGGTCAAGAGCATGCTTGGAATGGACTACGAGCGGCGCGCGAACAGCTTCCCGATGGGGCCGATGATGTGCAAGGACGGCTGGGTAGGGATCCCGCCGCTAACGCCGACGCACTGGGAGATGATGTGCCAGTTGATGGGGATTGGGGACATATTCGAGAACCCGCAGGCGCACGATTACACGTGGAGGATGCAGAACTCGGCGGCCCTGATCTCCAGGGTGCAGCCGTGGCTGATCGAGCGCACGCGGCTCGAGGTTTTCGAGGAGGCGCAAGCGTACCGGCTGCCCGCATCGATGATGCAGACGGCGGCTGACCGGCTCGAGTGCCCCCAGCTGGCAGCGCGCGACTACTGGCGGACGGCCGAGATCGACGGCAAGACGGTGAAGGTTCCGCGGGTGACGTATTCGGTCGGAGGGATCGAGCCGGTGGAGCGGGAGCCACTTGTGGAAGCAGGCACCGCACTCGTAGGGGCTTCCGGCAGGTCGTCCAACCGTCGCGACAGTACACAACCACCGCGGCCACCGTTCGAGGGACTGCGGATTTTGGACCTCACGTGGTTCTGGTCGGGGCCGTACGCGATGATGATGCTGGCCTCGCTGGGGGCGGACGTGATCAAGGTGGAGTCGAGCCAGCGGCCGGACCCGTACCGCTACATCTGGGCGCCCGTTGGCAAAGAGAACTGGTGGGAGTGGGGGCCGCTGTGGGTGGACACGAACTGCGGCAAGCGTGGCGTGGCGATCGACCTGGCGAACGCGGAGGGCAAGGCGATCTTCGAGAACATGGTCGCTGAGTCGGATGTGGTGATCAGCAACTTCGCGAACCGGGTGATGCCCAACCTGGGGCTGACGCCGGAGCGGCTGCTGGAGATCAACCCGCGGCTGATCGCAGTGACGATGCCGGGATACGGGCCAGACGGGCCCTGGGAGAACTACGTCGGCTACGGCGTGGCGTTCGAGCAGCTCGTCTGCGCCTCGATGACCGGCTACGAAGACGATTCGCCGGCGATGATGGGCGGCTTCTGCGACCCGGTCGTCGGTCTGCACACGGTGGCGGCGATCACGCTGGCGCTAAAGCAGCGAGACGAGACCGGCAAGGGAACGGCGATCGAGGTGCCGCAGTGTGAGACGCTGGACAGCCTCTTCGCTCCGGAGCACGTCGCGGTGCAGCACGGGGCCCCACCGACGCTACGGCAGGCTAACAAGCACGCCTGGATGGCGCCGCACAACGCCTACCGCACGGCCGGAACGGACCAATGGATCACGGTTGCGGTCGCCTCCGACGCCGAGTTCGCGGCACTCGCGAGAGAGCTGGGGCTGGCCGAGGACGCTCGATTTGCGACGGTGGCGTCTCGCAAAGAGAACGAGGCGGCGCTCGATGCCGTGATCTCTGAAGCGGTGAAGGGCTCAGACATCACGGAACTGGAGCAGCGTCTTCAAGCTGCCGGCGTCAAGGCCTGCCGCGTGGTGAAGGCGTACGACCTGCCGAACGACGCCGGGCTACAGCACATGGGCTTCTTCCAGGAGATGACCCGGCCGATCACGGGCACGCACCCGCAGAAGCAGTGGCCGTTCCGATTCTCGGGGATAGACGCCTCGCACAAGCGGCCGGCGCCGGTGCAGGGGGAACACAACGCGGAGGTGTTGAAGACGCTAGGGGGCGTTTCGGACGCGGATTTCGAGCGGCTGGAGGCGGAGGGTATCATAGGCGGCGCGATCAAGGCGTTCAGCGGGTGATTCAAGCGCCTGAAGGAGGGCACATGTCCGGACAGACCACGGCGCAGGAAGACAGGACCTGGAGAGGCCGGCTGATAGGCGCGGGGATCGTGCTGGCGATCCTGCTCTTGTTTGTATTGCTGAACAACGACAAGGTCGAGGTGAACTTGCTGATTATCAGCCCGGAGATGCGACTTGGCTTCGCGCTTCTGATCGCCGCCGCCCTGGGTTTTCTGGCGGGTCTGCTCTTCCCGCGCTTCAGGCGTACGGGCAACCCGGCGTGAGACGAAGCGGTTTGGCACGAACAGGCGCCCCGGCGAGACTTCGAGGCGATGAGGAAATGCCATGGATTTTGAGTATCCAAGGGACGTAATTGAGTGGCGGAGGGAGTTCGGGAAGTACCTGGACACCGTCGTGACGCCGGAGTTGCGCGAGGAGATGGAGACGACGGGCGGCGAGACGACGGGCCCCAAGACGAAGGAGTTCTGGCGGCGTCTGGGGAGGGACGGGTACTTCGGGCTCGGGTGGCCCGTGGAGTACGGGGGCGGTGGGAAGTCGCTCTGGTACCTGCATTCGTTCAACTACGAGATGATGTACCGGCGGCTGCCGGTGCCGGTGGTGACGCTGAATACCGTTGGGCCAACGCTGATGCGCATCGGCAGTGAGGAGCAGAAGATGGAGTACCTGCCGCGCATCCTGCGCTCGGAGATCGAGTTCGCGATCGGGTACAGCGAGCCGGGCGCGGGGACGGACCTGGCGTCGCTGGAGACGAAGGCCGTGCGAGACGGAGACAATTACGTGATCAACGGCCAGAAGGTGTTCACGTCGGGAGCGCACCACTCGGACTATGTCTGGCTGGCAGTGCGTACCGACCCGGACGCGCCGAAGCACCGTGGCATTTCGATCCTGATCTGCCCGTTGGACGCCGAGGGCGTGGAGATACGCCCGTTCCGCACGATGGGCGGCTACCGGACTAACATCACGTTCTACGACAACGTTCGCATCCCGCTGAACTCACTCGTCGGCGAGGAGAACGCGGGCTGGAAGTACATCACGACACAGCTCGACTTCGAGCGCATCGCGATCAGCCCGATCCCGCACATCGAGCGGGTGTTCGACGCGCTCTGCGACCTGTTTCGTCAGGAAGGGTTGGGCGCGGATGAGGGCTGGACGGCCTCGAAGCTGGTGGAGATCGCCGCGGACCTGAACACGCTGAAGGTGATGGACCTGAAGATGGCCTCGATGGTGCAGGACGGCGAGGTGCCGTACTACGAGGCCTCGCTGCTAAAGGTGCAGTCGAGTGAGATGCAGGTGCGCATTCTCAACGACGCGTTGCAGATGCTCGGCGCATCTGGCCTGATCAAGCGGGGGAGCCCGGGAGAGCGGCTGAACGGCCAGATCGAGCGAGCGCTGAAGTCGTCGCTGGTGCTGATCTTCGGCGGTGGTTCGAACGACGTGCAGCGGGACATCATGGCGACCCACGGCCTCGGGCTCGCAAGATAGCCGTGGTTACGTACGCGGACTCCGAGACGCAAAAGCTGCTTCGCGCCACGGCGCGCAATTATCTGAAGGACAAGTTCCCCGTCGAACGCCTGTACGCGCTGGAGGACGGGGAGGCCGAGATCACCGGCGCTGACCTGAAGGAGATTGCGGACCTGGGCTGGCTCGGCCTGCTGGCGCCGGAGAGTGCCGGTGGTGGCGCCCTGACGCTGCTGGAAGCGGCGGTGGTGACGGAAGAGATCGGGTACGCCGGCGTACCGGCGCCGGTCACGGTGAGCAACGTGGCTGCTGCGCTCCTTTCGGGCGTCGAGGGCGCGGACGGGCACCAGCTGGACCTCGTTGCGGGGCGGAAGTTGTACACGGTCACTGAGACCTCGCGGCGAGTCGCGCGAACGACGAACACGAACGCAGCGGTAACGCCTCTGCTGGCGCTGGATGGCAACAAGGTCAGCGGGATGCTGGCATCGGTGCCGTTCGGCACGCAGGCGGACTACGTTATCGCGCCCGCGGGCGATGCGGTTGCGTTGATCGCACTCGAAGGTGCGAAGCGTGAGGCGGTTCACCATACCGACCGCGGCGGGTACACCGATTTGCACCTGGACGGGGCGTCTGTCGCGTTAACGCTGGCTTCCGGTGCGAAGGCCGAGAAGCTCCGTGACCGGGCGGATACGCTGCAGACGGCGTTGGGGCTGATGGAGCTGTCGGGGATGCTGCAGCGGGTGATGGAGATGACGGCGGAGTACATCTCGAACCGGGTGCAGTTCGGGCAGCCGATCGCGAAGTTCCAGGCGGCACGGCACCACGCGGCGGACATCCTGATGCAGGCGCAGAGCACGCGCTGGGCCGCGTACCACGCGATCTGGCAGTACGAGCGCGACGGCGACCCGTCAGAGCTGTGGCTGGCGAAGCACTTCAGGCGATCCGCGCCTCGCAGAAGGTGTACGAGTGGACGCACCTGCTGCACGGCGGCATCGGCGTGGGGATGGAGTACCCGCTGCACCTGTACACGCAGGGGCTGACCGGCTTCTCGGCGCGGAACGGCTCGATCAACGAGATGATCGGGCGGACGCTGGATGGGTTGGGGTTGAAGGTTGGTTCGTGACGGCGGACAAAGAGTGACTGAAGAGCCCTCGCTCGACAAACTGAACGACCTCTTGGAAACCGCGTTCAGGTCGCTGGGCGAGTCTGCACCAATCATCAGAGACCTAGAT
This sequence comes from uncultured Chloroflexia bacterium, assembly GCA_963717065.1. GTDB lineage: Bacteria > Chloroflexota > Dehalococcoidia > SM23-28-2 > RBG-16-64-32 > CAVQVC01. The sequence goes on from CAVQVC010000001.1 coordinate 2,024,681, forward strand.
TTCAACAAGCACGAGAACATAAAGAGGATCGCGGACGCGCTAAGCAACGTTGTGGACATTCAGTTGGAGATCGTATCGAAAGAGACCTGATCTCAAGCCCCGGGATCTACGGGACATAGACCTATCTCGCGCCGATGACTGATACCCGCACCGAGGCCGAATCAGCGGGGGTACAGGGGGCAGCAGGCCCCCTGACGGGGGGTTCGGGGGGTGTCCCCCCGACTTCCCTAATATTTAGGGGCGGGGTGGCGCGGGGGGATAAGACCGGAGCGCCACCAGCGTGACCATCCGCAACAAGGCCGCCATCGTCGGCATCGGACAGACGGAGTTCTCGAAGGACAGCGGTCGCAGCACGCTGCACATGGCGCTGGAGGTGGTCCTCGAGGCGCTGGAGGACGCGGGCCTCGAGCCGAAGGACATCGACGGCATCGTCAAGATGCACGCCAACGACGACATCTACGAGATCGACATCCTGCGCTCGCTCGACCTGCCCAACCTGCGCTTCTTCGCGGAGATCCCCCACGGCGGCGGAGCCTCCTGCGGCACGATCGCCAACGCCGTCGCGGCCGTGGTGTCAGGCATGGCGGATGTCGTCGTCACTTTCCGCTCGCTGAACGAGCGCTCCGAGCGGCGCTTCGGCGTTTCAGGCGCGGCGGGCGGGCTCGGCGGCTGGATGCAGTACTACCTGCCGCACGGACTCGTGACGCCGGCGCAATGGGTTGCGATCTTCGCCCAGCGCTATCTCTACGAGTTCGGCCTGACCACCGAGGAGTTCGGGCGGGTGTCGGTCCTGATGCGCAAGCACGCAGCAACGAACCCACACGCGATGATGTTCGAGCGCCCGATTACGCTCGAAGAGCACCAGGCCTCGCGCTGGATCGCGGAGCCGTTGCGGCTCCTGGACTGCACGCTCGATACGGACGGCGCCTGCGCCGCCATCGTCGTGTCGGCGGAGAAGGCAAAGACGCTGAAGGGGAAGCCGATCGTACATTGCGGCGGCGGCACAGGGCACCGGGAGCCGCACGGAGATGATGACCAGCTACCAGCGCAAGAGCCTCGTGCACCTGGAAGAGGCCGAGGCGACGGGCCGGCGAGCTGTACCGGCAGGCCGAGATGACACCGTCAGACATCAAGATGGCGCAGATCTACGACCACTTCACACCTTTCGTGTTGATGGCGCTGGAAGCATACGGCTTCGCGGAGCCCGGCAGGGCGCGCGACCTGTTCCGCGACGGTCGCGTGGAGCTCGACGGCGACCTGCCGCTGAACACGCACGGCGGGCACCTCGGGGAGGGCTATCTGCACGGATTCGGACACATCGTCGAAGCCGTCCGGCAGTTGCGAGGGACCGCGGTCAACCAGGTCGCGGGGGTTGCCAACAGCCTGGTCACCAGCGGCACCGGAGTCCCCACGAGCGGACTGATCCTCACCAGGGAGGCGTTCTGATGCCAGAAGCGCCGCGCCCGTATCCGCAACCGGACCGCGACTCCGCGCCGTTCTGGGAGGCACAGCAACGGCACGAGTTACGGTTCCGGAGGTGCACCGCCTGCGGCGCGTTCCGATATCCGATGACGCTCCTCTGCCTGGATTGCCGCTCGTGGGAGTTCGAGTGGGCACTGGCCTCGGGACGTGGTACCGTCTACAGTTACACCGTTGTCCATCACCAGACGCACCCTGCCTTCCCCGTTCCCTACACTATCGCCCTCGTCGAAATGGAAGAGGGTCCGCGGATCATCGCGAGGATGCGCTCTTCGGAAGGCACGCCGATCAGTATCGGTGCCGCTGTCAGCATCGAATGGGAGGACGGGCCGCACCAGGCGTTGCCCGTATTTGTGACAGACAGAGGACAACAAGCTTAGGGCGGCGTTATGGCGATCACACTCAAACAGAGTTTTCGGGTTAACGCTCCGGTGGAAGACGTCTGGAAGTTTCTGCTGGACCCGCACCAGGTGGTGACCTGCATGCCCGGCGCGGCGCTGTACGACGTCGAGGGCGACGATACGTTCCTCGGCAACATCAAGGTGAAGGTGGGGCCGATTACGGCGATTTACAAGGGACGCGTACGCTTCACCAGTGTGGACCACGAGGCGCATGTCATCGAGATGACGGCTGAAGGAGTCGATACGAGCGGAGGCACGGCGTCGGGCACGATGTCGAGCCGCGTCGAAGCGTCGCCGGAGGGAGGTACGCAGGTGGAGGCGGAGGCGAACGCGGAAGTAACGGGCCGGGTGATGCAGTTCGGGCGAGGGATGATCCAGGGGATATCCGACCAGCTTTTCCAGCAGTTCGCCTCCTCGGTCACCGAGCGGCTGGAAGCTGCAGCCGCTCTGCCGGAAGCTGTTTCGGTGGAGGGGGCCAGGGGTGAGGAAGGAATCCCGGCTCCACCAGCGGCTCCCGTACACGAACAGCGCCCGATCAACGCGATCGGGCTGCTGCTGCGCACTGTTTGGGCTGGGATTACAGGGTTCTTCGGGCGGCTCTTCGGCCGGCGGCGCGTGCCTCCGGGTTAGTCGTCCGCGCCGTCGTCGGCACCGCTGTCATCCCCACCAGTGTCGTTGTCAGCGCTGTCGCTAACCACTTTGAAATTCTGGTCTAGCTGGACGTCGACCTGGCTGCCGTCATCAAGCGTGACTTCTACCTCGTAGTAGCTCTCCTCGTCGCCGACTTCCGTCTCAGTCACCCGGCCGCCGCCGGTGTGGTCCAGCGCCGCCTTGCTCGCCTGCTCCAGCGCCGCACCGGTGATTGGCGAGCTCGTTGTCATCGCCTGCCGGTGGCGACGGCGTACCCGACGCCACTACCGACAACAGCAACCACAAAAGCCGCGCCCGCGATACCCCAGATCTTCCAGTTTCTACCGTCCATTTTCGTCCTCCGTGGCCTTCAGTTCTTCGGTCATTGGTTACAACACTAATTCATCTAAATGAAGCGCTGATGAACCGTGTATGAAGACGCCCGTTTAGTAGCTTATCAACTCGAGGCGGTCGCCCTCCTCGGACTCTTCGGCGACAAGGCCGACATCCGGGCAGTAGTACTTGAACTCGGTAACGTCGCCGATAGGGTCGTAGTCCTCGGTCTTGATACAGCCCGTAAATGCCCCCGCGGGCACAGTGACCGTCTCGTCGACGGCGACTATCTTGGATTGGTCTTCGGCGATTCCAGGCGCCTTCTCCTGCTCGAACTCGTCTCCCACCTGCGGGTCCGCGGGCATGAACTCGCCGCCCTGGTTGCTCCCTTCCCCGGCTAACCACTGGCCGTGGTGATCGACGACTTCACCGTTCTCGTAATCGTCCACGCGCTCACCCATATAGTAGACGGTGCCGTCTGAATGCTGGGCGTAATAGTCAAGCGTCGACTCAACCAACTCGCCGTCTTCGTAGTCATCCTCCTTGACGACCGTGACTTCGACGCCGTCGACGGTATCCGTTTCGCCCTGAACGGTCGATTCGACCCTGACCGTGAGCTTCTCTCCTGTGTCGGGATCGGTCTCTTCGCCTTCGTAGACCATTGTCTGGGTCGATGTCAGCGGGAAGAACGTGTTATCCACGGTCGCCGAGAAATCGGACGGGTTGATCGTGGCCGAGGACGGGGTAGCCGTGGAGGCATCTGATTTCTCGTCGTCGTCGCCACACCCCAGGATTGCCAGCGTCAATGTCGCCGCCAGTGTCAGGACCATGTATCTCATGCTCAGGCTCCTTGCGCTGTCGTTTCTTGCGTTGATACGAACACGGTAGGAGGCGGGAATGAAGCTGGGATGAAGCGGAGAGAAGGCCCTTGCCGCCAGGATTCCTCCCCTGCTTCCGGTCCGCGTCAGGAGGCGGCAAGCCGAAGCGGTGAAAGTCGAGCCGGCGCCGAGGGCGCTGTCGCAGGCGATGGATCCGCCGTGAGCCTCGGCGATCCATTGGCAGATTGAGAGACCCAGACCAGAACCTCCTTCAGCGCGTGTGCGGGCCGCGTCGACTCGGTAGAAGCGGTCGAAGACGTGCGGCAGGTGCTCAGCCGCGATCCCTGGGCCGTTGTCGGAAACCTCGACGACTGCGTCGCTCCGGTCCTGCCTCCAAGAGACCGTGATGACCCCGCCTGAGGGCGTGTACTTGACGGCGTTATCGAGCAGATTGAGGACCAATTGGAGTAGAAGGTCCTGGTCGGCCGTGAGGTGAGTGTCGTCGGGGCCCTGGAGAGTGATCGAGATCCCCTTCTCGTTCGCGGCCGGACGCACCTGCTCCACGGCGTCCGCAACCAGCTCGCCGAGGGCGACTTCCTGCTTGTTCATCGGTATCTGGCGCGCGTCTGCCCGGGCCATCGTCAACAGGCTCCCCACGAGCCTGGTCATGCGGTCCACCTCTGAGTTCACGGTGCGAAGCACATCCCGGTATTCTTCGGGGTCGCGGTCGCGCTGGAGGGCCACCTCGGTCTGACCCTTGATCGCGGTCAGCGGCGTGCGTAGCTCGTGCGACGCGTCGGCAGTGAACTGGCGCTGACGGCGAAACGCCTCGTCGAGCCGGGCGATCATATCGTCGAAGGTGCGGGCCAGGCGGCCGACCTCGTCGTCTGGCAAGTCCAGATCCAGCCGCTGCGAGAGGTCTTCGGCGGTGATCCGGCGGGCGGCGCGCGTGACGTCGTCGATCGGCGACAGCGCGCGACCGGCCAGGAAGACGCCGCCAGCTCCCGCCAGAATGAGCGCGAGGGGGTAGGCGATGGCGATGATGAGGAGTGAGACGGTTCAGAGTGTCATTGACGTCGCCGTCGGAGAGACCGACCTCGACAGCACCGACGATCTCGGAGTCCGCCTTGATCGGCGCGGTGATCACGCGCAGCGATACACCACCGGCGTCTGCGTCGGTCCGCATGGCCTGCCCGGACAGGGCCGCATCGACGGCTTCGGAGTTGACGGGCGGTCGGAACCGTTCACCTGTGTTGTCGTAGACGAGGTCTCCGGACGAGTCGTAGATCCGTACGAACTCCTCGCCCTCTATCGGGTCGCCCGGGATCTCTACTCCTTCGACGTCGATGGCGCCGTCGCCGACCACAAGTCCGGTGACGAGCTCAGCCCTGCTCTCGAGTGAGTCCTCGAGGTTCTCATAAAGGCTCTGCCGCATCGCGAAGTAAAGGGCGGCACAAAAGACAGCGAGCGTTACCGCCAGCAGGAGCAGGTACCAGAGGGTGAGGCGTACACGAATGGTACGAAGGAACGCCATGCTACTCGGAAAGGCGGGCGCTGATGCGGTACCCGGCGCCGCGAACGGTGTGGATGAGCTTGTGCTCGGAGCCGCCGTCGATCTTCTTGCGCAGGTTCTTGACGTGAACGTCGATGACGTTGGTGGCGTTGTCGAAGTCGTAGTTCCAGACGTGCTCGGCAATCATCGTGCGCGAGAGCACCTGGTCCGGGTGGCGCATCAGGTACTCCAGGAGGGCGTACTCCTTCGCCGTGAGGTCAACCGGGCTGCCACCGCGGAGTACGAGCCGCGTTGTCGTGTCCATCACGAGATCACCCACGCGGAGTCTCGGTGCCAAGGAGGGCGGGCTCGCGACGGCTGAGCGCGCGGATGCGCGCAAGCAGCTCGGCGAAGGCAAACGGTTTGACGAGGTAGTCATCGGCTCCGCTGTCGAGGCCACGCACGCGGTCTTCCACGGCGTCGCGGGCTGTGAGCATGAGTACGGGCGTGCGCACGCTCTTCGTCGCGTAGTGACCGGCAGACCTGGATGCCGTCGACGAGGGGGAGCATGATGTCGAGGATGATGACGTCGAAATCGGCGACGGCGGGCCAGCCAAGGGCCTCCTCGCCATCGGCGGCGACGTCAACTGAGTAGCCGTTCTCCGCGAGGCCGCGGCGGATGAAGTCGGCGATCTGCGGTTCGTCTTCGACGAGCAGGATACGCATGTGTTTCACCCGCCAGTGTAAACGCGCGTGATGAAGGCGGGATGAAGTGCGGCGTGCCCGAATGCGACTACGCCGTCCGGACGGCTGCGGCAGACTGGAGACCGAGCTCCTCGATGGCCATCTCGCGCATGCGGAACTTCTGGACCTTGCCGGTGACGGTAAGCGGAAACTCGGTCACGAATTTCACGTAGCGCGGCGCTTTGAAGTGGGCCAGGTTTTGCTCGCAGAACGCCCGGATGTCGTCGTCCGTGGCGGAGGCGCCGTCCCGTAGGACGACCCAGGCCATCAGCTCCTCGCCCATGCGCTCGTCGGGGACGCCAATGACCTGGGCACTGGCGACCGCGGGGTGCTGGAAGACCACCTGCTCGATCTCGGCGGGGTAGACGTTCTCGCCGCCGCGGATCACCATGTCCTTGCTGCGGCCGACGATGTTGAGGTATCCGTGCTCGTCCATGACGCCGAGATCGCCGGTGTGCATCCATCCTTCGCTGTCGATGGCCTCGGCAGTGGCCTCCGGGTTCTCCCAGTAGCCGCGCATCACGAGGTAGCCGCGGGTGCAGACTTCCCCCGGCTGCCCCACTGGCACGGTCTCGCCGGTTTCGGTGTCGACGACCTTCGCATCGACGTCTGTGGCGGGCTGTCCGACTGTGCTTACGCGGCGCTCGATGCTGTCGGAAGGGCGCGTGATGAAGGAGACGGGGGCGGTTTCAGTCATCCCGTAGGCGATGCAGACCTCGCTGGCATGCATGTCGGTGATCACGCGTTTCATGGTCTCGATCGGACATGGGGAACCGGCCATGATGCCCGTACGTAGCGACTTGAGGTCGAACTGCGCGAAATCGGGGTGTTCGAGCTGAGCAATGAACATCGTCGGGACGCCGTAGATGCTCGTGCAGCGCTCGTCCTGGATGGCTGCTAGAGTGGCCTCGGGTTCGAAGGACGCCGCCGGGTATACCATCGTGGCGCCGGACACGACGCATCCGAGGTTGCCGACGCCCATTCCGAAGCAATGGTAGAGGGGTACCGGGATGCAGACTCGGTCGTCGCTGGTGTATCGAAGGGTTTCAGCGACCATCTTCGCGTTATTGAGGATGTTGTGGTGGGTGAGAGTGGCGCCTTTGGGGTTGCCGGTAGTGCCACTCGTGTACTGTATGTTAATCGGGTCGTGACAGCCCAGAGTCGCCTCGCGCGCCTCAACATCGGCGGCAATGGTCGCATTGCCTGCGGCAACGAATTCATCCCAGGTCATGTCGCCGTCCCTGCCGGTGCGGCGGTCACCGATGACAACGACACGTTCGAGCTCTGGCAGTTCGTGGCGTACCTCCGCGATCCGTTCGAGGTAGTTCGAGGCCTTGAACTCGGGGGCCGTGATAAGCAGGCGTACGCCGGACTGGCTCACCGCGTAAGCCATCTCGTTGGCGCGGTAAGCAGGATTCACGTTTACGAGGATCGCGCCAACGCGGGCGGCGGCGAACTGGACATATACCCATTCCGCCGCAGTTGGGCGCCCAAATACCCACGCGGTCGCCCTTCTCAATGCCGAGGGCGAGCAGAGAGCGGGCGACGCGCTCGACCTCGCCGCCAAACTCGGAGTAATTGAGGCGGATGTCCTGGTGGCGGACCACGAGGGCCGCGGCGTCTGGCTGGCGCGCGATTACTTTGGTGAGGCAGGCGCCGATCGTCTGGTCGGAGAGTTGGCCGGTCTTGCCGGTCGAGTAGGAGACGGATTTTGCGTTCGGAGCGGTCATGGCTGTCCTCCCGGTGCCGGGCTGGTGCGACTTGGCGCACATTCTAGCATCGCGCGAGCTGCTGCGCCCCTACGACATACGCGGCGAGGAAAATGATTGAGCGGCTCTACCGCCCCTTGAACTCCGCGTCGCGCTTGTCGATGAAGGCCTGGACGCCCTCTTTCGCGTCTTCAGAGGCGCTCGCGATGCTCGATGCCAGCAGTTCGTAGTCGAAGGTCTCGCGGAGCGTGGCGTTGAGAGAACGGTAGATGTTGCGGCGCGCGAGGTCGACGGCGATGGAAGGACCGTGGGCGAGGGTTGTGGCGTAGGACTGAGCGGCGGTGAGGGCTTTGCCCGCCGGGGTGAGCTCGTCGACGAGGCCAATGTGTTTCGCTTCCTCGGCCTCGACCCAGGCGCCCGTGGTGACCATGCGGAGCGCCTCGGGGACACCAACCAGGCGGGGGAGGAAGTACGACATTCCACATTCCGGGGCCATCCCGCGTTTCACGAAGATCGCGGAGGCGCGGAGGGTGTCGTCGGCGAAGCGGCGGTCGCAGGCCATGGCGTAGACGAGGCCAACACCAGCAACGTGGCCGTGGAGGGCGGCGATGACGGGCTTATCGACTTCGACGATGGCCTGTGTAATCCCGGCGAAGGGCCCGAAGGCGTTCTTGCGCTGGTCGCGGGGGACGATACGCTCGGACATCAGGGAGTCGGAGCCGACCCATACGAGATCGCCGCCGGCGCAGAACGAGCGTCCGCTGCCCGTGAGAACGATGGCGCGAGCGTCATCTCGCTGCTTGAGCTCGTGGAGGAGGTCAATGAGGCGGACGGCGGTATCCCAGTCGACGGCGTTGAGGCGATCGGGGCGGTTCAAGGTGAGGGTGGCGACACCGTCGGTGAGGTCCAAGAGTACGTTGTCGTTGGTCATGGGCGCATTGTACGAGAGGTGTGGGGTAAGAGGTAGGAGGAAGGAAGCGGGAGGCCTCCCACATACCTTCTCGGTGGCCGGTGCGTTCTCTTAGCGTGAGCATGAGACCGATGCACAGGGGGTTGAGATGAGCTGGACTGAATGGGCTTCTGTGAAGGGGCGCGGGCTGCGGTTCCGCGACATCGTATACGAGAAGCGTCGTCACAAGGAGCTGGAGGGAGGCGTGGCGCGCGTTACCTTCAACCGACCGGACAGGTACAACGCTATGACGACGAAGACTGTGGAGGAGATGTTCCGCGCGTTCTACGACGCTTCGCACGACCCGATGATCGGCGCGATCGTGCTGACGGGCGCGGGCGACAACTTCGGGACGGGGGGAGACGTGGAGTGGGAGCAATGGGGCCTGCGGGAGGCGTTCTCCTTCCGGCACCCGCCTAACCGGCTGGTGCGCCTCTCGAAGAAGCCGGTGATCGCGGCGGTGCGCGGGTACTGCATCGGTGGTCACAACCACCTGGCCTACTGCTGCGACTTTACGATCGCCGGAGATACCGCGGTCTTCGGACAGGCCGGGCCGCGGGTCTCGAGCCCGGCGGACGGCTCATTCGTGCCGTATCTGGTGCACGTGGTCGGCGCTAAGAAGGCCCGCGAGATGTGGATGCTCTGCCGCCGCTACAGCGCGCAGCAGGCGCTGGAGATGGGGCTGGTGAACACCGTAGTGCCGTCGGGCGAATTGGAGGGTGAGGTCGATCGCTGGTGCGAGGAGCTGCTGGCGGTGAGCCCGGGCTGCGTGGAGATACTGAAGGCGGCCTTCGACCAGGAGTTGGATGGCTACCCGGAGATGGGTATCATTTCGGGCGCGCTCTACCCGGACTGGTTCGACTCGGCGGAGGGCCAGGAGGGTGGCGCCGCTTTCCTGGAGAAGCGGAAGCCGCGGTTCTGGGAGATTCGCAAGCGAGAAGCGAAGAACACGAAGCGCGCCACACGATAGAAACCTGTCACTCGTAAGTTATCAGCGAAAACACATCGTAGTCCCGAAGTACTTCTCGTCCGTTCAGGAAGGCCAGGTCGATCAGGAAGGCGATGCTGTGCACGCGCGCACCGAGTAGCTCGACCAGCTTGGCTGTGGCATGGGCGGTGCCGCCGGTCGCAAGCAAGTCATCGATGATAAGAACGCGGGCGTTCCGTTCCAGGGCGTCTTCGTGTATGTCCAGCTGGCTCGTCCCGTACTCGAGCGAGTACTCGACGCTCATGTGAGCGGCCGGGAGCTTGCCAGGCTTGCGGACTGGAACGAAAGGGAGCCCAAGGTTGCCGGCGAGCGGGGCCCCGAAGATAAAGCCGCGCGACTCGATCGCGACGACGGCGTCAAGGTCCGACTCGTGGTAGTGTTCCGAGAACTTGTCCACGACGTAGCGGAAGGCTTCCGGTTCGTGCAGGAGGGGGGTGATGTCGCGAAAGAGGATGCCGGGCTGCGGAAAGTCGGGGATGTCGCGGATGTAACGCTTGAGATCCATCGTAGAGGGGGCGACCTTCAGGCCGCACGCGGATTAGAATACCACGCAGGATGCCCGAAGCCAGCGAACTAAAGCAGCGCGTCACCGCCGACATCGAGGGTCGGAAGCAGCAGCTAATTGACATCTCACTGGACATCCACGCCAATCCCGAGGTCGCGTTCGAGGAGCACCGCTCTTCCGCGAAGCTGGCAGACTTCCTCGAGACAAACGGATTTGCTGTCGAGCGGGGTATCTGCGACATACCTACCGCATTCAAGGCCGCCTATGGTTCCGGTGAGCCGCTCATCGCCTTCATCGCAGAATACGACGCGCTACCCGGCGTCGGGCACGGCTGCGGGCACAATATCATCGGGACCGCGTCATGCGCAGCCGGCATCGCCGTACGGCCACTGGTCCGGGAGACGGGCGGCACCGTGCTGGTCATTGGCACACCGGCTGAGGAGGCGGCTGGCGGCAAGGTTTATATGGCAGCGCGCGGCGCGTTTGAAGGGCTCACCTGCGCGATGATGGTGCACCCGGGTAACCGCGACACAGCGGTGGCGTTCGCGCTCTCCTGCCTGGAACTGGATGTTGAGTTCGAAGGCCGTGCGGCGCACGCGGCGGCGAGACCGGAAGCGGGCATCAACGCGCTGGATGCGATGATCGCCGCGTTTGCGAACATCGGTTTACTGCGGCAGCAGTTGAAGGACTCAGCCCGGGTTCACGGCATCATTACAGACGGCGGGCAGGCGGTGAACGTGATCCCGCACCACACCGCCGCCAAGCTCCTGGTCCGGACTGAAGACGACGATTACATGGACGAGGTGCTGAAACCAAAGGTGCTTGCCTGCTTCGAGGGCGCCGCCAGGGCCACGGGTTGCACGCTCGCGCACCGTTGGGGCGAAGAGTCCCGCTACAAGACCATGCGAACGAACATGGCCCTTGCCGAGGCGTACCAGGCGAACGTGGAGTATTTGGGGCGTAAAGTAGTGAACCCGGAGTCGAACCGCTCGATGGGCTCGACGGACATGGGCAATGTCTCTCAGATCGTGCCGGGAATTCACCCGGCTATCGCCGTGGCACCCCAGGACGTCCCGATACACACCGTCGATTTCCGCGAGTTCGCAGCCAGCGAGTCCGGGCACGCCGGACTGATGGACTCTGCGAAGGCGCTGGCGATGACTGGGATCGATGTGCTGTTGGATGAGGGGTTGCGAAAGAGGATGTGGGGGGAGTTCGAGAGCTAGTGAGCAACGAGGCCGTTATCGCGCTGGACGCCATGGGCGGTGACAACGCGCCGCAGGACATCGTTGCGGGCGCGGTCCTTGCTGCGAAGGAGCTGGGCGTGCGGGTGGCGCTGGTGGGGAAGGCGGACGAAGTCGGGAAGGAACTGGCGAAGCACGGCCCCGGGATCCAGGGCGTGACTGTCGTTCCGGCGACCGAGGTTATCGAGATGGACGAGCACCCGGCGAAGGCGGCGCGGCAGAAGAAGGATTCCTCGATCGTCGTCGGGTTGCGAATGGTGAAGAACGGCGAGGCGGCTGCGTTCGTTTCGGCGGGGAACACGGGGGCGGTGATGGCGGCGAGCATTATGCACGTCGGTCGCATCCGGGGCATCGAGCGGCCGTCGCTCGTGGGTCTGTTGCCTCTGTCCGGGAAGCTCGTGGCTCTGCTCGACGTGGGGGCAAACGCGGACTGCAAGCCGGAATACCTCGTGCAGTGGGCGCAGATGGCCTCGACGTACATGGAGCGGGTGTGGAAGAAGCAGAAGCCGAAGGTGGGACTGCTGAACATCGGCGAAGAGGAGGAGAAGGGGAGCACGCTGGCGCAGGAGGCGCACGAGCTTTTGAAGAAGAGCGGCCTCAATTTCATCGGGAATGTGGAAGGCCGTGACATCCCGTTCGGCAAAGCGGATGTGATCGTGACGGATGGCTTTACAGGGAACGTAGTGGTGAAGACGATGGAGGGGATGGCTGACTACATCATGGGGACGGTGCGCGGCGCCATCAAGAGCCGGCCCTGGTACATGGTGGCAGGGGCGGTGCTCCTTCCGGCGTTCGGAAAGATCCGCAAACAAACGGACTACCGTGAGTACGGTGCCGGGCCGCTCCTCGGCGTGAACGGGCTCGTCTTCATCGGGCACGGCCGCAGTGACGCGGTCGCGATCAAGAGCGCGCTGCGGGTGGCGCGCGAGGCGGCGGGATCAGGGATGCTGGAGGCTATGCGCGAGAAAGCGCCGCAGAGAGTTGCTGTGCCAGCGGACGCCGCTCACGGCGTGTAGCGCCTACTTGCCGTCTTCCATCTCATGGCTGTGACTGTGGTCGTGACCAGGCTCGTGTGTATGCGGTTCTTCCTCGATGAAGAACTGAAACAGCACGCCGCCTGAGTCCTTTGGGTGGATGTAGGTCTCTGCCCAGCCGTGGCTGCGCTGCACGCCACCGAAAGGCTTGATCCCATATTCCTCGATCGCTTTCGCAGCCTGGTCGGCGTCCTCCACCTCGAAAGTGACGTGGTGGAGGCCGGGACCGCGATCCTCGAGGAAGCGGTGCAGGTAGCTGCTCTCGTCTAGAGGCTCGAGCAGTTCGAAGTGTCCGGTGCCGCCGGGCACGCGAAGGCCGATGCCTCGGTAGCCCATCTCCGGGTTCTCAAAGCGGCCTTCCACGGTCATGCCCATCAGCTCCGTGAGCATGGGCAGGGCATCGTTGAGGTTGTGCACGGCCCAGCAGACGTGGTCGAGCCGTCGGATACCCATCTTGTCGGTCATTGTTGTCCCTTCTGATCCTTGCCGCGTCGACGATTGTCATCATACTTGCGCCCGGGTAGACGGTCACGGCTTGTACGGCATCGTGCGCCGAATGTAGCATTGCCCGTGACATGACGGAGGCGCAGACCCCCTGGCAGGAGGAGAAGCGCGTCATGATCATCGTCAACCCCGCCGCGCACAACGCCCTCAAGGCGAAGCAGAAGAACGAAATCGACGCCTGGCTGTTCGGCGAGGGCTGGGCGGTGAAGTGGGTGGAAACCAAGGCGCAGGGAGACGCGACAAGCCTGGCAGCGCGGGCCGCCGAGAGCCGTGAGCCGCTCGTCCTGGTGTGCGGCGGCGACGGTGCCCTGAACGAGGCTATAAACGGATTGGCAGGCGCCGAGACAGCGATAGGAGTGATCCCCGCAGGCACCGTGAACCTGTGGGCGCGAGAGCTCAGCATCAAGCGCAAGAAACCGCTGGCGGCCGTCCAGCAGGCGCTGACAGGGGAACGACGGCGGATCGACCTGGGGCGGGCAGGATCGCGGTACTTCCTATCGATGGCCGGCTACGGCATCGATGCTGCGGTGACTGCCGCCGTCTCGCAGCGGCTCAAGGGGTTCACGGGCGCGGCGGCGTACGCCATCGCTTCGTTCCGAGAGGCACTCCGCTACCGGGGCGAGGAAACCGTCGTCGGCTTCGATGACGAAACCCTAAAATGCAAGGTCTTGATGATCATAGCTTCGAACACACGGGAGTACGCGGGCATAACCCAGATCACGCCGGAAGCTGTCGTCGATGATGGACTGCTGGACGTGCGAGTATTCGAGGGGGCGGGGCGCATCGCGATAGTCCTGCACGCCCTGCGCGTACTCTTCCGCCTGCACCGCGGGGCAAGGAAGGTTCATTACCGGCGCGTACAGCGTCTCACAATGGACTGGGAGAAGCCTCTGCAGCTCCAGGTTGATGGGGACTACGACCCCAAGTCCCCGTCGGAGGTCACAATCGTCCCGGACGCGCTCTGGGTCGCTGTACCGCGCGATCTCAAGAGTCAGTTGTTTTCGCGCCCGCCGGGCCGCTAGCCAGACGCCGAACGTCTCCGTCCTCGACCTGGAACAGAGTGGTGGAGCCTGTCAACTCATCCGGGAACCGGTCCCAGTCGGTCCCCGTGACCAGGATCTGATCAACACCCGCCAACGAGGTCAGGACAGAACGGCGACGCCCCGTGTCCATCTCCGAGAGAATGTCGTCCAGAAGTAGCAGCGGAGGCTCGCCGCGGCGGGCGTGCAGCAGGCGGGCCTCCGCGAGACGGAGAGCGAGGGCAATCGTGCGTTGCTGGGCGCGCGAGGCAAACCCGGATGCGGACATTCCGTTCAATGTGAAGGCGACATCGTCGCGATGGGGCCCCTGCAGGGTCATTCCAGCGGCAACATCGCGCTGGACGCCGCGAGAGAGCGCTGACGCGAACGTACTGGCCACTGCCTCCACCGTGCTTTCGGCGAGTTCGGGGATCGGCGCCTCCAGGCGCGGCTGATATTCAACCAGTAGATCGTCGTCCGGAGTGAGTTCGGTATGTAATTTCGCGGCCATCTCGTTGACCTGCCGAAGCTCAGCCGCGCGGCGCTGAAGTAGAACGGCGCCCTGCGCACTCAGCTCTTCATCCCAAAACCCCAGCTCGTTCGCCTGCGCGGAGCCTTCCCGAATGCGCTTGAGTAGATGGTTGCGCTGTTCCAGGACCTTCTCATAACGGCTGCGGGCAGTGGAATAGCGTTGGTCAACCTGGGCAAGCATGATATCCAGAAATCGCCGGCGGCCGGACGGAGAGCCCGTGATCAAGTCCAGGTCGTCCGCAGTGAAGAGGACCGCAGTGAGCCGTCCCACCGCATCCGTGAGCCGCCGGCCGACGCCGTTGATCTTCGCAGTCTTCGTAGCGACCGGGCCGTTCGCACCGGGGCGGGCAGCTATCACGACTTCAACACGCAGGGGCTCCTCCGCAGTCTCAGCCGTTGCCACCACGCGCGCGACCGGGAGAATGTCAGCTTCCAACGACGCGCGACGGATCAGCTGGGCGTCGGTCTCGGCCCGTAGGGCACGGAGCGTCGCGAGCAGGTAAACGGCCTCGAGAAGATTGCTCTTACCCTGCGCGTTGTCGCCCACAAAAACCGACAGCCCGCCATCCAGGTCTACCTCCAGACGCCGAAAATTACGGTAATCGAAGAGTTGGAGAGTTCGGATGCGCATACGGGAATTATAGTCGCGAACTCAAATGTGACGCGTGTATGTCTGATAGGGCAAGAAATGGCACACAGATGCCAGAAGTATGTCGGACCGACACAGATAATCTATCAACCAAAACGTTGACTCTTTATCCGCACAGGAATAGAATCGGCGTCGTGGCTTCTGCAAGAATCGTCTTGATTCTGCCGGACGAACTGGTAAAGTCCCTAAACAGCCTGGCTAAGCGCAAGGGTCTGTCCCGTGCTTCCTACATCCGAATGGCCTTGACGGAGCACGTCGACAGCGAGTCCGAGCCCACGTTTGCGACCGCCCTGCGAAGCCCTCGCTCGCTCGCTCGCTACATCAGGGAGTCGGCGAGCGACGAAAAGGCATCGTAACTAGACCCCAGGGGACGCCAGAAGCCGAATACTAGCGCGAAGCCGCTTTGGCGGCGACGCGGCGCCTTCGCGTCGGCGACTGAGCCGGTAGCGCAACGCAGAACGTGCTGCCCTGGCCAATCCCGCTCTCCACCCAGATCCTGCCGTGGTGCAACTCCACGATGGACTTGGCTATCGCCAATCCGAGACCCAGCCCGGATCGGTCGCCGCGGTAGAACGGCTCGAAGATGTGCTCGCGATCCTCCTCGGCCACTCCGGGGCCGGTGTCACGGACCCTGAACATTACCTCGCTACCCTCCGGCATCACCGCAAGCTCGACGTGCCCGCTCGGCGGGCTGTAGCGCTGGGCGTTGGAGAGAAGGTTGATCAAGACCTGGTCGAAGCGGATGCGGTCCACGCGAACGATCGCCTCCTTGGCATCCACAATGACATCGATCGTCTGGTGCTTGGCAGCGATGAGCGGCTGGATCACGGAAACCGCGTTTCCGACGACATCGGCGACAGGCGCTGGATCGAGTTCCAGCCTCGGCTGGAACTCATCATCTCGCGAAAGGTTCACGAGATCGGAGACGAGGCTGCTGAGACGGGAAGCACCTTTGACGATGCTACGGACAAGCTTCCCACGAACGCTGCCGGGATCCCGCGTCTCCTCCTCTTCAAGGAGCATCTCGGCGGCCATCATGATGGAAGTCAACGGAGTTCGCAGTTCGTGAGAAACCGTCTGGAGGAAGTCGCTCTTCATGCGATTCAGTTCCTGAAGGTGCTGGGCATGCGCCCGTTGGCCTTCATACAGAGAAGCGTTCTCCAGGGCGAGCCCCATCACCATGCCCAAAGCTGCAAACAGGCGCTCGTCGCGGACGCCCTTTCCCGCCTTTGAGGCAATGGCGAGGATGCCTTCCGGACGGTCGCGACTGACAAGTGCGACGATATTCACTCGGCTATGCGCCTCCTCTGGTCCGAACCAATCCCTCACCAACCGTAGCTGGCGGGAGGCCGGCCCGGACTCCAACACGTCTCTCAGCGTCGAGGCGCCGAACGCCACCGGGGTCGCCGCTTCGAACCAACGCTCGGGCACGCCGTGGTTTGCAACAGGGGAAAGTTCGCGACCGTCTTCGCTGAGCCAGCCGACGGCAACAGCTCGTGCTTCCAGCCACTCGCAAACGAGACGTGCGCCGTGGCCGGCGGCCTGCTGAAAATCGTGGATGGACGCCATCTGGTAGCCGAGCCGATGAGGGTAAGCAAACCGCCGCCGCATGCGGTACTCCCACCGAGATCCAAGCTCGATGCCGAGGAAGCCTGCGATTGCGGCCGGCAATACGACAAACACGACTTCGGGCAAGCCCAGGCCCAGCAGAAGTGCGTACGTCGGCACAAGCAGTGCGACTGCGCTGCCGATGCCGGCGAGCGCCCAGCGCTTTGCGACTTTCAGCTCATGTAGTGGGTCGAGGTAATCGTCAACCATAGCGAACTGCAAGGCGGCGCCTTGCAGTAGGTAAGATGCGCCTGGTTGGGGACAGTTACAGGTGAAGTCGCCGGGCAAAAAGAAGCGCTCTTCGAGTCGGTAAGCTCGCGGGGGTGCGGCGATGAGACCCGGAGAGCGCTGGCAACTTCGATGGTTGCGGCCCCATCGAAGCAATTAAATTATCACGAAAAATTACTGTAGTTGTCAAGGGTTGACCGTAAGCAGTGAAGAATAGTCAACATTCGCGACGCGTTATCTCCACATATCTGTCGCACTGCTTCTCAGCGTGAATCCAGGGCGTCCGAACCGCAAATGAAACAGCGGAGGGCTACAATCCCCCCGCTGTTTCAAGCGGCCTCCCAGGCACCGCCTGGCTGGTTATTCGTCGACCCGGGATCTAGAACTCATCGCTCCGCGTCCCATACCTGGCCGCAAGAATTCCTGCGCCCAGGACCACCATTCCCAGGATAACGAACAGAGGCAGGGCCACCCCACCTCCTAGCGGTGCGCCACCGGTCGGAGGAAAGGCCTCCGGGAGGACCGCGGGCGCCAGTGTCGGCGCCGGAGCCGGAGTTGGCTCGGGCGTCGGCGCCGGTGTTGGAGGCGGAGTCGGCACGGGTGTGACAGAAGGAGTGGGTTCCGGCGTCGGCCCAGGTGTCGGAGGCGGTGTCGGCTCCGGCGTAGGCGGAGGCGTGGGCTCAGGTGTCGGAGGCGGAGTCGGTTCCGGCGTTGGCGGAGGCGTTGGCGCCGGCGTAGGTGACGGAGTCGGCTTCGGTGTGGGCGGCGGAGTCGGTGCGGGCGTCGGGGTCGCGCAGTCCGTGGGACCCTGCGGTGCAACGATATTCGCCTGGCTCGGATTGCCGCCGCCCTGCTGCCATGCGCTGCCGTCCCATTCGTACTGCGTGATAGTCCCGCTCCACGTGTTGACGAAGCCGCCATCGCTGAGCTCGAAGATAATCCAGTCGTTCATTACGCCGATCCAGAGGTAGTTCTCGGCGGCATTCCCGATCGCGGCTGGCTTCGCCCCTCCGTAAGAGTCGTATGCCACCACCCCATTGGTTCCGGTGGGGAACCCGCCGTCCCCTGAGTCGTCCTGGGGCGGGTCAGCGCTATCGTTCGACCATGCAGCCTGGTAAGGCTGGCCGCTGACGACCACCTCTGAGATCAGAACGAGGCGGCGACCGTCACCGCCGATGTAATCGGCGTTTGCAGTGTAGTTGCCGTCACAGTCGACTGTCGCTGAGAACGCCGGGTGGTGAGCCAGCGCGCTGCCCGTCCCGAGCGAGACGAGCGCAGCGAGCGCCAGCACCAGCGCCGCGAAAGCCGCGGTCCCCAGGAACAGGCCCCTGAAACCTGCCGTCGGACCCGCAGTGTGCCGCAAATGACCCTTCATTTTGTTCCTCCCCTTGCCGGCCATGCTTCTGAGTTGACCCCCGCGAACGGTCGGCAATAACTACTGTAAAGAAGCCGATGATATGTGGACATAAATTGTCTGAAATTGACAGAGGATTCTTACTTCCACGCTCAAGGATTACTCGCCGTCCACGAAACCGCCGCCGAAGCCGAGCAGCTCCCTGGTGAGTACGGGGTCAGCGTGGCCGTTGCTGGAGTGGACCTTCTGCTCGCCTTCGTAAGTGCAGGTGCATGGCCCGCCGGCTGCGCATCCGGAGCAGCAGTAGGCGCGCCCGTGGGCAAGAAGTACATCGCCCGTGAGTTCGATGTCGCAGCTGTGACAGTTCTTCATTTTTGACCTCCGGCTTGTGGGCTCGGAGGGTGCGTACTTAGATTGTCGCTCGCGCGACGCAGCATGAGAACTTTACGTGACCTTAACCATGGTGAAGAAACGGTAAATACCAGATCGGGCAGGTTGCGCCAGTCATGCCGAAAAGAGGAACGGCGGAGGGATTAGTCCCTCCGCCGTTCCCGCGGCCTACCGAGAGAGTTGATGTCTACTCGTCGATTCGGATCTCCTGTTCCCTGGGCTGCCTGGTCGCGTAGATGATCGCGAACAGACCAGCGCCGAGGGCGAATGCACCCAGCAGGAGCAGCACGAACATCGAAGCTATGCTCTGGCCCAGCATTGGCGTCCCACCCGTGGGAGGGAACTCCTCCGGCAGCGCCGTCGGTGCCAATGTCGGCGCTGGCGTCGGTGCCAATGTCGGAGCAGGCGCGGGCGTCGGCGCAGGCGTTGGCGCAGGCGTCGGCGCGGGTGTCGGAGCTGGCGTCGGCTCAGGTGTCGGAGCTGGCGTCGGCTCGGGTGTCGGAGCTGGCGTCGGCTCAGGTGTCGGAGCTGGCGTCGGCTCGGGTGTCGGAGCTGGCGTCGGAGCTGGCGTCGGCTCAGGTGTCGGAGCTGGCGTCGGCTCGGGTGTCGGAGCTGGCGTCGGCTCGGGTGTCGGAGCTGGCGTCGGCTCGGGTGTCGGAGGCGGCGTCGGCTCAGGTGTCGGCTCCGGCGTTGGCGAGGGAGTCGGCTGGTTGATTGTAACCGGCGCGCATACCGGGCCGAATGCCACAGGAACCTGCGCCACACCCGCGAGAGCACTCACGGTCACGCAGTTCACGGTCTCGGCCGTTGGCGCCAGTGCGGTAAACCTTACAGTGATCGTCCGCGACGCCCCCGGCTCCCAGACGGCTGGGTCGCCGTCTGCGGGATCGTGCTCGAGGTTGTCCCAGGAAATCGTGCTGGCCCCTTCGTCAACACTCGTGGCCGCCGGATCCGCGCTCTCGAAGTCGAGGAACGCGCCATCGTAGTCGTCGTCCACGCTGACGTTTGAGAGGTCCAGCGTCCCGTTGTTCTGGACAGCGATATCGAACGTTACCGCGTCTCCGACATTCGCCGGGTTTTCGCTTGTCAGCGTCTTGGTGACGCCGATGCTACAGATGTCGGAAGCGATCTGGTTGAAGATATCACCGATTTCGGTGGGCCCACCGGCGAAGTAGTGGTCCGGCGATGTAGCCATCGACGCCAACAAGTCGGCGTCCTGCTCCGGACCCAGGTCGTAACCGATAACGTAGAGCGTAGTTCCGGTGCTCTTCATCTGCGTTGCCCAGTAGAGGGCGTACGTGTCGGCTCCGTCACCGCTGAAGGCCGTGTCGCCGGCCCAGACGGCTCCGTTGCGAAGCACGAGGAGCTCATCCGCGTGCCCAGCCGAGAACGAAGTCTCGCTGCCGTTCTCGGAGAAGACACCGTCACCGTTGGCGTCTGCGTAGAGACCGGCGTCGATGATCCGGAAATTGATTCCGGCGCCAAAGTCGAAGTCGTCGCTGTCGCCGAGGTCGCCGTCGGTGAGCGATGCTTCGCTCGCCTCATCAGCGTTCAGGACCTGCCTGCGATCGTTGGCGTTAGCAACCTGAAGGACGCCGTCCACGACTACGAAGTCGGGGTTGGAGTCCCCACCCGGGTAGTCAATGCTCAGGTCATCCCCGGCATCGACGATACCGTTGTCGTTGACATCCAACCGGATGTCATTGTCTGATCCGGCGTTGTCGATGTCTTCCGGAATATTGGCAGCGCCGTCCGAAAGCAAGATCCCGTAGTCCGGGTCGGTCCCGCCAACCAGCTGAAGCTGGCCGAGCTGGAGGCCACGCCCGATGTGGGTCCTGCCCAGGGTGCTGTATCCATTGATGGCGCTGCGCATGCTGTTGGCATTAGTCGTCAGCGCGACGTCGGTCGCCGCGCCACCGTCGGAGAAGCCAACGAGCGCCATTTCTGCCGGGCTCAGGCTGCTGTCACCGGGGCCTCCGGCAAACGAGTCCACGAACCCGATGGAAGCAACTTTGGCGTTCTCGATCTTGCCGGGAACGTCGTCCATGCTCCCCGTGTGGTCGAACACCAGTGCGATGTCAACCGGCGAAAGGCACGGTGTTATCTCCACCGCGCCCGCGCTTGCGGTCCCGGCGCCGAGCCAGAAGTCGCCGCCGCTGTTCCTGGCGATCGCCGTGCCCAGCAAGAGCACCGCGGCGAGGCCAATCAACATAGCGAGCACGCGCCCCGCTCTGTCCTCGGCACCATCGGGCCGCTGGTGTGCGGCCCCCTGATTCAAGCCATTCATCATGACCCTCCCTTTTCCTTGGCATCCATATTTCCCGGCGGGCGGCAACTCCGGCCGGGCTCATACCTATTTCATTGTCGGGAAGGGCCGATAAGAAGTGAAGTTAACCAGTCCTTAACAGTGGTGAAGAAACGGTGAATACACCAAAAACCGAAACGGAGCGCCATGTCGGCGCTCCGTTCGCATTCAATGGTCTAGAGATACGCTAAGGCTGTCTCTGGCGACGTGTCCCGGCGGCTATCATTGCGGCTCCGAGCGCGACGATGATGCCACCGAGCAGCACCGCCAGTTCCTTCCAGTAACCGTCCAACCCACCAGCATCTTTACCGCCTGCAGGAAGAGTGCCGGGCGCCTGTTCGGCACCCGCCACGGCAGTAGGCGACGGCGCCCCGGCTGTCTCCGGCACCGCGGTTGGCGGCGGGGGCGTAGGAGTCACTTCGGGAATGGGCGTCGGCGTGGCCCCGGTCGTCGGTGGCGGCGTAGGAGTCACACCCGGAGTCGGCGGAGGAGTTGCGGTGGGCCCGGGGGTCTCGCACGGTGCCGGAGTCGGCTCCACGGGTGGAGTCGCGCCCGGCGTGGGCTCTACGCACGGACCCGGGGTCGGCGTGGGTCCCGGCGTTGGAGGCGGTGTTGCCGTCGGTGCCGGAGTCTCGCACGGCGTCGGAGTGGGTTCAACAGGTGGTGTTGGTCCGGGAGTTGGCTCGACGCACGGGCCCGGTGTTGGCGTTGGTGCCGGAGTCTCGCACGGTTCCGGCGTCGGCTCCACGGGTGGAGTTGGGCCCGGCGTAGGCTCTACGCACGGACCAGGAGTGGGTGTGGGTCCCGGCGTTGGAGGCGGCGTAGGCGCCGGAGTCTCGCACGGCTCCGGGGTGGGTCCAACAGGTGGTGTCGGCTCGGGCGTTGGCTCGACGCACGGGCCCGGTGTTGGCGTCGGTGCCGGAGTCTCGCACGGCTCCGGGGTGGGTTCAACAGGTGGTGTCGGCTCGGGCGTTGGCTCGACGCACGGGCCCGGTGTTGGCGTAGGTGCCGGAGTCTCACACGGCTCCGGAGTTGGTTCAACCGGCGGCGTTGGTCCAGGTGTTGGCTCCACACAGGGACCGGGCGTCGCGGATGCCTCCGGCGTTGGGGGTGGTGTGGGAGATGAGCATGGCCCCGGAGTTGGCTCCACGGGCGGGGTTTGCTCGGGAGTAGGCTCAACGCAAGGCCCGGGCGTGGGCGTGGGACTTTCACAATCCGTGGGCCCAACTGGCTCTGTGACAGTTGCCTGGTCTGGATCGCCGCCACCCTGGATCCAGGCGCTGCCGTTCCACTCGAATTGTGTGATTGTGCCGTCCCAGTTGCTCGGCCCCGAGTTAAACGGGCTGCCGGCTCGGTCGAACACAGTCCAGTCGTTCTGAACGCCGATCCACAAGAAATTGGCTGCCGGGTCGCCTATGGCGGCCGGCTTTGGCCCGGGGTAGGCGTTGTAAGCGACGACTCCGTTGGTTCCGGTCGGCGTCCCACCGTCGCCTGAATCGTTCTGGGGAGGATCGGCGCTGGTGTTGGACCAGGCCGGCTGGTAAGCCTCGCCGTTTATAACGACTTCCGAGATCAGGACGAGGCGGCGGCCACCACCGCCGATATACTCGGCGTTCGCCGTCCAGTTTCCGAAGCAGTCTACTTCCGCATCGTACTGGGGGTGGTGTGCGCTCGCTTCGCGAGGCACAACTGTGAGAAAGACGGCCACCAACGCGGCGACGACCGCAACAGCCGGCAGGGCCATTCTGCCAAGGGTATTGAGCGACAGTCGGCCGGACCGGCGCATGAGCAGCCTCCCCTTCTAAACATGCTGACGGCCTGCATACAGGGCAACGTGGCAGGCACGACCGGCTCTGACACTACTCGGTGCTGAGCCTATTGTCTAGTTGCCGGGCCATTAAGACCACGGCCACAGGAGGGAGTAATGTGGAAAAGGTATAACTGCTTTATCTAATTGGACGGAGTTGGACGGTCGGAACTAAACGCCGACGAACTTGTACCCGACGCCACGCTCACTGATGATCCGCCCCACAGTCTCGGGATCACCTTCGAGCTTCTGACGAAGGCGGCGGATGTACACCTTGAGGTAATCGATCTCGTCCGTGTACTCGCGTCCCCACACCTTGGCCAATAGCGTGTGGTGTGGGAGCACGCGTCCGACGTTGCGGGTGAGGTGGAACAGCAGGGAATACTCGGTGGGGGTGAGGCGAACCGGCTCGCTGCAGACAGTCACTGAGCGACTGGCGTAGTCAATCCTCAGGTCGCCGGACTCAAAGGTCTCACCCACGGCCGGAAGCTGACTCTGATAGCGTCGGAGCACCGCGCGCACTCGGGCCAGCAGCTCTAGGTGGCTGAACGGCTTGGTGATGTAGTCGTCGGCGCCCATCTCCAGGCCGCGTACCTTGTCTACCTCGTGGTCGCGCGCGCTGACCATAACGATCGGAACATCGGAGATGCGCCGGATCTCCTGGCAGACCTCGAAGCCGTCCATCTCGGGGAGGACGATATCGAGCAGCACGAGGTCGGGAGGGTCCTGCTCGATCAGCTTCAGGCCTGCTTCGCCACTTCCAGCGGACTCAACCTCCGCATCGGGCCAGCGCAAGCCGAAGCAGAGGTTCACCACCTCAATGATTTCGGACTCGTCGTCTATTACCAGTACCTTCATATCACCTACAGGAATTGGGCGGCTCGCCGCACCTTGGCTTCCGATAGGTAAGATTGGCGCGGGTAGAAACGTGTTACAGAGGAGTGCAAGGACGATTATGTAACGCTGGCGAGAGCGCGGCGAGTAATCACGAAGGGAACCGAACCTCCAGCACGCACCTACGTATCGATCTGAGCCTTCTGGAGTCGGCCTGAATAATCGACATAGACTGATTTCCACTCGCTATATGAGTCGAGTGCGGCCTGCCCGGCCTCGCGGTGCCCGTTACCCGTCCCTCGTGTGCCACCGAATGGAAGTTGCACCTCAGCGCCAATAGTGCCGGCATTGATGTACACGATCCCGGTCGTGATGCGTTCCATCGCCCGCATCGCCCGGTCTATGTCGCGAGTGAAGATGGAGCCGACGAGGCCATAGGGCACATCGTTCAGGATGGCGACACCATTCTCCAGATCCGAACAGGTGATCACGTCGGTCACCGGTCCAAAGATCTCCTCCTGGGCTATCCGCATGCGCGGTTGTACGTCAACGAAGACGGTGGGCTCGAAAAAATACCCTCGTGTGAGCGCTTCCCCCTCTGCCCGAGAC
Organism: uncultured Chloroflexia bacterium; assembly: GCA_963717065.1. GTDB lineage: Bacteria > Chloroflexota > Dehalococcoidia > SM23-28-2 > RBG-16-64-32 > CAVQVC01. The sequence goes on from CAVQVC010000001.1 coordinate 2,048,845, forward strand.
CCACCGCAGGCGACGGCGGCGCCCTCCTCGCGACCGATATTGATGTAGCGAGTGATCTTATCGAGCTGAGGCTGATTGACCACCGGGCCAACGTCAGTTGTGGCTTCCAGGCCATTTCCCAGCCGTAGATCCTGCGCGCGGGAGACGAGACGGTCCGTGAACTCTGGCACCAGACTTTCGTGGACGATCATGCGGCTGGCGGCCGTGCATCGCTGGCCGCTGGTGCCAAACGCGCTCCACACTGCGCCGTCGATCGCCAGGTCAAGGTCGGCGTCGTCGAGAACGATGATCCCGTTCTTGCCGCCGAGCTCCAGGTGGACACGCTTCCCGTTGCGCCCGCAGTAGGCGCCGATCTCCCGGCCAACTTCCATCGATCCGGTGAAAGAGACCATCTGGACGCGAGGGTCTTCGACCAACGCTGCGCCTGTCTCATCCCCACCAAAGACCAAATTCATGACTCCCGGTGGCAGGCCGGCTTCCTCAAAGACACGCGCAAGGTTGGTAGCGCTAAGCGGCGAGTAAGGCGAAGGCTTCCAAACCGCGGTATTCCCTGTTACGAGCGCGGGCATCAGCTTCCAGCACGGTATAGCCGTCGGGAAGTTCCAGGGAGTGATCGCGGCGATCACTCCGAACGGCTGGCGCACCGTCATGCAAAGCTTGCTGGGAAGCTCCGAAGGGATGGTCTGCCCGGCCTGACGTCGGCCCTCACCGCCTACGTAATAGGTCATGTCTATGGCTTCCTGTACGTCGCCGCGCGCTTCGACCAGCACCTTCCCCATCTCCCTGGTCACATCACGCGCCAGGTCCTCTTTGCGGGCAAGCATGATCTCGGCGGCCCGGAACAGTATCTCTGCACGCTTGGGGGCAGGCATGAAGCGCCAGGCCTCGTAGGCTTCGGCCGCCGCGAGACACGCCGCGGCTACGTCCTCTGGCCCGGAGTCCGGGAATCGCCCAATGATCTCCCCCGTCGCCGGGTTTTCTCGCTCAAAGGTGCGCCCCGATTTCGCGTCTAACCATCTTCCGGCGATGAAGTTACGGTGCGGCTTGGTCATGCGTCTCCTCTATTGAATCATACGCTGGGAGACCAAAATTTTTCAGTCATTGATCCTGCCCCATTTGCGGGAAGCTCGTTTGAAACTTTACCCGCATATACAAAGCCGGCCTTTGCCGGAGAAGCTGGAAGTCAGCGCTCAATGAGGATCCGATATCTCTTGCCGCGGCTTGCCGGGGGCCTCGTCGTCCTCGTCGGTATATACATCGCGCTCATCCATCCCGTACTCTTCCCTAGCCAGCTGGAAGCCCCTGCCTATGAAGTCGATCCGGCCGAAGGTAAGGCCTGGCTGACCTCTGAGATTGTGCTCGAAGTGAGGGGCCACCTGTCCGAAGAGGAAGCCCTGAAGGACCTGCGGATCGATCCTCCGCTGCCGCTCACCGAACAGGAAGTAGTCGTGGAGCACGAAGCAGGAATGGGGATGCCCTGGCATAAGGTTTTGCCATGGGCGAAGACGACGGTGCGCATAAATCCTGGCCGCGCCCAGGTGCTGGCGCCGGAAACGAACTACACGATGGCGCTCGATGACGCCGAAGTCAGCTTCTCGACCATCACCGTGCCCAAGGTGACCAGTTTTGAAGTGACCAATCTGTCGCCTTTCAACCATGACCTCGCCTCGACGACGAGCGAATTGCTGATCACCTTCAACGAGCAGATCAAGTGGGACCCGGGTCTGTTTCACATAGACCCACCCGCCGCCGTCATCACTTCCGCCGAACCGACCCCCGAGGGCGGGACTCTCGTCCGGATCAGCAAGCCTGACCGCTGGGCCAACGGCACGCTCTACAAGCTGCACATCGATGCGAGCGTTGAAGACGTTCACGGACATTCCGGAGGCGAGCTATTCGAGCGAGACTTCACGACCATCCCCCAGCCCAGGGTCCTCGCGTACTCCCCAGTTGGCGAAAGCGTGGCGCAGGACGGCGGCGTCCAGATTGAGTTCGATCGAAACGTCGATCGTGCGAGCGTGGAAGCCGCCTTCCACGTCGATCCGCCGGTGCCCGGACGATTCGAGTGGTTGAGGGACGGGATGATGGTGTGGCGTCCCGACAACCTCCAGTATTCTGCCTGGTACACGGTATCGCTGACGGGCCTCGACCCCACCGGCGATGCCATCGTCCCACAGCAATGGTCCTTCCGCGTGCACGATCCGCCCGTATTCGTGCAGATCGCGGGGAAGCAATGGGGGCCGTCGATCCTGCAGGGTATCGCCACGGGTGGGCTCGGGAACTACACGTACGAATGGAACACCGGTCACACTGTGCCTCGCTTTCTGTTCAACGGCGCCCCCGGCGAGCAGATTGTTTCCCTGACGGTGCACAGCGGTGACCAGAGCGCGACGTCGGCGATCCAGTTCTGGGGCGGGTCGTATCAAGCTTCGGAATGCCCTGAGGGCTGGTACATGGTTGATGTGAGCGTCTGCTATCACGCGGAGGACCTGCCTTCAGGCACTCGGTCCCACATTACCCGCGTTGACCTCAAAGACCCGAACGTCGAAGCGCGGGCCGTGCCTACCGGTGACCGTCTGGGCGCGTCCCGCCGCGTGAGCGAGGCGGCACGAGCAAGGGGCTCCGTTGCCGCGATAAATGGGGACTTCTTCTATTCGGCGCGCGGGGGGACCTACGCCCTTGGACCAATGATGTCCGGAGGCAACTTCAAGTCTGCGCCGGCGTCGCGCCAGTCGGTCCTCGCGGTTGACCCCGCAGGCGCCTCGTGGGCCGGCATGGCACCCGACGTGCGCGTCTTCCTTCAGAGCGCCGACGGCGGCTCGCTACCGGTGCAGGGTGTCAACGACATCCCGGGACCCAACGCAGCGTCGGTCTTCAACGCCCACTGGGGGCCCGTATTGAGCATAGGCGCCGACGGTTGCGCCGCCACTTATGTTCCGACTGATACAAAGATGCGCGGCCCGGACACGTTCAGCTGCGGCTCCCTCCTAAACGTCGGGCTTCCCGTAGGGGGATACGTGGTGGTCGCTCGTGGAGCCGCCGCCGACTGGCTCTGGGAGCGACGCGGCACCCCCCTCGCCGTCCAGTACACCCTGCCGCTCGGGACCGCCGAAATGATGGTGGGCGGCTCTCATGTACTCCTGAAGGACGGCGCGCCGGTTCCGGTGCCTGCCGACGCATACCACCCACGGAGCATGCTCGGCGTGACCGCAGATGGATTCCTCTACATGGTAGCCGTGGATGGCTGGGGGGAAGATTCCGGTGGAATGACCCTCCCTCAACTCCAGGCCTACGCGGCGGCGTTGGGGTTGAAGAATGCGATCAACCTGGACGGAGGTGGCAGCACGACGATGGCCGTCGCGGGCCACCTCGTAAACCAACCCTCCGATGGCAGCGAGCGCGTCGTTGCCGGAATGGTGGAGGTGGGTCCGCCCCACCCGCGCTGTGTGAACGCCTTCGTCCGCTGCGATTAGCGCCGTGGCCTAGGCGGTCGCAATCTCCATGCGCCTGATCAATCCGGACTCGATCGTGTAAACGTGGCGCACCCTCTGATCGGCGACCGCCTTTCCCTTGAGGTCCCGGATGATCTGGTGCACATCCACGGTGATCCTGCCGTCATCTCCTACGGTCACTGCCTCCGGAGTTACGTTCGGGTCGATCAGCTTCCATAGGAGGAGTCGTCAGGCCGTAACACGCGAGGTTCGTTCCAGGTAGCGGTCGAACTCGGCGACCTTCTGCGTATCTTCATACGCTTCGTGATAGTAGATCTTGCCCCAGCGACTCTTCGCGAAGATGACGGCGCGGTTGGAGTAGACGACATTGCCGTCAGCGTCCCGGGCGTGGTCGTTGACACGAACGCAGACGGTGGAGCGCCAGGGCCAGCCGTGGACGACGATGTCCTCGACTTCGAACCTGAGGCCGGTGTCTACGATATGCTGCAGGAAATCCCCGATGCGCTGTTTACCCCGGTACTCACCACCCCAGGAGTGGTCGCCCGGGAAGAAGACGACGGCGTCATCGGAATATCGCCCGAGGGTGGGGCCGATATCTCCCTCGTTCATGCGGCGTACGGAGCGGCGTAGCATGATGCTGGTGATCCATCCAAACATGGCTGCCTCCACGACTAGATAGAGCGCTCTACTGATTTCCGTAGTATACTTGCCCCTGATCAATCGTACAAGCGCCGGGAGAGACTTCATGGCCGTCACGACAAAAGAGCGAATTCTGGACACCACGGCTGAGCTGTTTCGCCGCTACGGGTACACGGGTACCGGGCTGAAACAGATCGTCGCGGAGGCACAGGCGCCCTTCGGGTCGATCTATCATCACTTCCCGGGGGGCAAGGAGGAGTTGGGGCGGGAAGTCATCCTGCGCTCCGGCGGCATGTACCAGGAGTTGTTCGAGACTATCCTTGACGCCGCGCCGGATCTGATGACCGGCGTCCGCAATTTGTTCGACGGCGCAGCGGAATTGCTGCGGCAGACAGACTACGCCGACGCCTGCCCTATCGCGACCGTAGCACTAGAGGTGGCCAGCTCGAATGAGCCGCTGCGGATGGCGACTTCCGAGGTGTTCGATAGCTGGATTGAGGCGGGTACGCATCGTTTCGCAGCCGCCGGCGTGTCCGAGGAGAAGGCGCGTGATCTGGCGATCGTGCTGATCACGAGCCTGGAGGGTGCGTTCATCCTCAGCCGGGCGATGCGGGACACCGAGCCGGTGCGAGTGGCCGGTGAGACGACGGTGGCTGCGCTTCACGCGGCATTGAAGTAGACACCGTCTCGAACCGCGGGCCACTCCGGCAATCGGCATCCGGCTACTACTGGAAGACGAAGCCCTCGTAGCCGCTAGCGGCAACTTCCTCGCAGCGCGCGCGGTAGGCGGGGGCGCCGCCCGGGTACACCATCACGTGTCGCTGCTGCTTGGCGGGGAGGTTGCGGTTGATCCCGGTGAACCAGGAATCGACCTTGGCGAACAGGAACATGGAGGAGATCTCATCGATGTGCCGTGTCCACCCCTCCTCTGCCTCGCGGGTCGGAGCGACGCTCGTGTAAGAGTGGTCTCGCATAAACAGGATGAGGTCCGTGATCCAGTTGACGTTGTGCTCCACGCAGCGAGTCATGTTGCAGAAGGTGGTGGCGTTGTGTGGGCCGACGATGGCGAGCAGGTTGGGGAAGCCCGCGAATTGCAGGCCCAGGTAAGTCCGCGGGCCCTCGGCCCAATGGTCGACCAGCCGCCCGCCGTCAACGCCCCGTATGTCGATCCTGTCGAACGCTCCCGTGATGGCGTCGAAGCCGGTGGCGTAGATGATGATGTCGAACTCATACTCCGCGTCCGTGGTCCGTATCCCGGCAGGAGTGATACGCACCAGGGGTGTCTCCATCAGGTCGACGAGGCCGACATTGTCCTGGTTAAAAACCTCGTAGTACCCGGACTCCAGAGGCAGGCGGCGGGTACCGAAACCATGGTCCCTCGGGATCAGCTTCTCGGCGACCACGGGGTCGTGGACGCGCTGGCGAATCTTGTTGGCGATGAAGTCGCTGATTAACCTGTTCGCTTCTTCCACCAGCAGCAGGTCGCGAAAGTTCGCCATCCAGATCCCGAAGCCGGGCTCAGCGTATAGCTTCTCCCAGAGCGCCTCCCTCTCCTCCGGCGTGACCTCGAGAGCCATTCGTTCGTCCGGGCGGTGAACGAAGGCGCCGAACGTCTCGCTGCAACGGGCGAAAATCTCCGGGTAGCTGGACTTGATCTTGCGCTGTTCGTCGCCGGTGATCGCTGAGTTGTGAAGGGGTGCGCACCAATTCGGACGCCGCTGGAACACTGTCAGGTGACCGGCCGTCTTCGCGACCTGCTGGATGACCTGCACGCCGGTTGCGCCGGTGCCGATAACCGCCGCGCGCTTGCCGCGGAAGTCGAGCGGCTCGTGCGGCCACTCGCCTGTGTGGAACGCCTGCCCCTTGAAACTATCCATGCCCTCGATGACGGGAAGGGTCGGGACCGAAAGGAGCCCGATGGCGGCTATGAGGAATCGGGCTGAGGCACTGCCTCCCTCGTAGCTCACAGTCCAGATGCGATCCGACTCGTCGTAGGCGGCGGCATTGATCCTGGTGTTGAACTCGATGTCGCGCCGGAGGTCGAACTTGTCCGCGATGTAATTGAGGTACCGCAGCGTTTCCGGCTGCGCCGAAAAGTGCTCGCTCCACTCCCACTCCTGGAGCACGTCCTCCGAGAAAGAGTAGCCGTAAGTCCAGCTCTCTGAATCGAACCTGGCGCCGGGATAGCGGTTCCAGTACCAGGTGCCGCCGACGTCGCCGCCCGCCTCGAATACCCGCACGGAGAGCCCGGCCTCGCGGAGCCGGTACAGCTGGTAGAGACCGGAGAGACCCCCGCCAATGATGATCGCGTCGTACGTCTGCGAGGCTGCGCTATCGCTCATCGCGGCTTCCTACGCCTTGCGCTGTGCCAGGAAGACGGGGATCGTGCGCGTGGTGCGTTGCTGGTAGTCGGCGTACGGCGGATAGGCTGCGACCGCCCGGTCCCACCACACTGCCCGCTCGTCGCCTTCCAGTTCGCGCACGGTGACGTCGAACGGTTCCGGGCCGTCCTGGAGGGTCACGGCTGTCGGATCGGCCTTGAGGTTCCGATACCAGCCCGGGTGCTTCGATGATCCGCCTACGGAACCCAGAAGGGCGTATTCGCCGCCGTGTTCGACGCGCATCAGCGGTGTCTTCCGGACTTTGCCGCTCTTGGCGCCTCGCGTCGTCACGATGATGATGGGGAGGCCGGTCTGCATCAGTGTGTTGGCCTCGCGCCCACCGGTGCGCTCGTAGGTCTCGACCTGGTCGCGGACCCAGCCGACGGGGCTGGGCTCGTATTCGCCTTCTATTGGTGCCATCTGTAATCCTCCGTTCGGTGTTCGAATCTTACCCCAACGCCGGCTCCACCAGTATCTTCGCGTGCGTCTCCGGGTCGCCGAGGTCTTCGAAGGCCTGGGGAACGCCCGATATACCCACCTCGCTGGTGATCAGCGGCGCAACGTCGATTTCGCCCGAGGCGATGTAATCCAGGGTCTGGCGGAACTCCATCGGGTCGTAGCCGAGGACAAAGTGGAGCGAGATCTCCTTGGAGACGGCAATCAGAGGGCGGATCATGTCCGGCTCCATGCAGACGCCGGCCACGATCATGCGGGCGTTCCGCGGCGCCCAGAGCATGATCTCGTCGAGCATGCCCTTGACGCCGATCGCCTCGAAGATGACGGGAGTGCGAGCGCCGGCGGCCTGCGTCCAAACGTCTATGGCGGCGGTTTCTCGGGGGTCCGTGACTGTGGTGGCGCCCATGTGGGTGGCCAGCTTCCGGCGCGCCGGCGAGAAATCGGCGGCGATGATCGGCTGCACTCCCTTCAAGCGGAGGCCGGCGATGGTCGCTAGGCCGATGGGGCCGCATCCGAGGACGATCGCTCCTTCCCCGGGTTGCACCTTCGCCTTGTTAGCGGCGTGGACGCCAACGGCCATCGGCTCGGTGAGAGCGGCGTGGCGGGGGTCGAGGCCGTCGGGGATCTTTACGCAGAGGGCGGGTGAGAGGACCATGCGCTCGGCGTAGCCGCCCGGGTAGACGGGTGAATAGCCGACCTGGGACGGGCCCTCCGGGGTCATGACGAGCGGGATGGAGACGACGGTGTCGCCCACTTCAAGACCGGCGGCGCCGGGACCGAGTTCAATGACCCGGGCGGAGAACTCGTGGCCCATCACCACATCGCCGTCGAGGTCAGCGGGGTAGCCAGCGGCGATGGCGGTGTCGCGCATCAGGTCGGCGTATTTCAGGGCGTGGAGATCGGAGCCGCAGATGCCGCAGGCGATGACCTCGACGAGGACGTTGCCGGGGCCGGGGACGGGATCGGGGACTTCTGTGACGACCAGTTTACGGTCGCGCATTACGGTGGCGCGCATGTTATTCCCTTTCTTCTCTCTTGGTGCTCCGATTCTATACCAGGGGGGCCTGCGCTCACGATCGGGGGCGGAACATGCGGCTCGACGAGAGCGCGATTCAGCGCGCGATTCATAAGTACCGAGCTGCTGGTCAATGGTCAATCGACCATGTGGTGGCCGCCGTTGACGCTGAGCACCTGCCCGGTCACCCACTCGGCCCAATCGGATGCGAGGAAGAGGACGGCGCCCCCGACATCGGCCGGAGTGCCCAGGCGGCCCAGCCCGGCGGCGAGCGGGTATTCGGACATTACCTGGGCGCGGGCCCGCGACAGCCAGGCCTCAGAGGATTCGGTTTCGGTCGCGCCGGGCGATACGCAGTTCACCGTGATGCGGTGCTGCGCCACTTCCTGAGCCAGTGCCTTGCTGAAGCCGACAACGCCCGCCTTGGCCATCGAATACAGACTGGCCCGCCGTGTGCCCACACGGCCAGAGTCGGAGCTGATGTTTACGATGCGCCCGCGTTTTCGCTCGATCATCCCGGGAAGGATCGCATGTGTGCAGTTGAGGGTGCCGTGGAGGATGACGTCCACGACGGTGCGCCAGGTGGCGGGGTCGGTGTCGAGGAACGCCTGGAAGAACGATGAGCCGTCGCCCCCGCGAGCGGCGGGAAGCCCGGCGTTGTTGACGAGGATCTCGACCGGGCCGAGGTCGCGCTCAGCGTCTGCAACCATCCTTGCCGCCGCTCCGGGGTCAGTAACGTCGCCCGGCGCGGCCATCGCCCGACTACCTGATTCGCTGAGTCGCGCGACGAGCGATTCCGCCCGCTCCGCGAAGATGTCGTTGACGGCCACCAACGCGCCGTGGGCAGCGAGAACTTCGCAGATGCCGGCGCCGATACCGCGCCCGGCGCCCGTGACGAGAGCGACGCGGCCCGCTATCCCTGGCACCGCCGCTCCGGGGCCGCTCACGCCCCGGCGGTCACCGGGAAACGCTCCGCTATCACGCCCGTTGCCAGTTGGGCGGACTCCGCGGCGGCGCTGCCTCCGGCGTAGCCTTTCAAGCTCTCGCACCCGTCGCCGACGAGGAACAGGTTGGGGACAGGCGTCTCGACACTGACACCCAGCCCCGTCCAGGTGTGGTTGCCTGGATATTCGCGGTCGAAGCAGATCGCGCGGAGGCGGCTGTGCTCGCGCCATCCCGGGGTGATGTCATCGAGATCCAGCTCCGCCTCGGCTATCCAGTCTGCCGGGTCCGGGTGGATATCGGGGTCAGGAACCACAAACGGGTAGGCCTCAGTGATATGCACGCCCTCGGGCGACCAGCCCGCTATCGCGGTCGCGTCGAAGAGCGTGCAGATGCGACGGGTACCGATCATGTAGGCAAAGCCCGCGTATCCTTCGCCCAGGAGCCCCTGGGAGCCCACTATGTGGAATGACGGGGCGTACATCGGCTTGATGCGGTCCTCAACATGAGCAAGGTAGGTGTGTTCGAAGGCGGAGGTACCGACCATCTCGATTGTCTGTAGCGGGCCGGCGTTGCTGACCACCACCTTCGCGGGCACGACTATCGTTCCGTCAGGGCGCGAGACTTCGACTGCCGTGACCCGTCCATCTTCCATGACGATGCGTTCGGTCTTGCTGCGGTGCCAGACCTCGCCTCCGTTGCGGACGACCGTCTTGGCAAGCTGCTGCATCAGTCGGATGCCGCCGTTCTGTGCCAGTCCGACGCCCTTTCCCGACGTGAGCGCCAGCAACGCGAAGAAGTTCTTCGCCGGTACGTCCTCAGGACCGAAGGCGGTGGCCACGATCGCCTGGAAAATACCCTTGATGCCAGTGTTGTCCGATAGCGGCAGCAGCCAGTCCAGCATCGAGCCGTCCGGGTACTGCTGCGACTGAAGAATCTCCCGAAGCGAACCCAGCACGCGGGCGACAGCTTCCTCATCCTCGGAGACAAGATTGAGTGCGCGACGGAACTGCCCGCCGCCTTCGCCAGGATCGATCCATCCTTTGCCTTTGACCCAGTACTTGAAGCGGTTCGGCGAGACGACGTCAAATTCGGCGCCGACCTCCTGGAAGACCTCCTCCACGGGCCCTCCAACCTGGATGAGCGACCCGCCGTTGGCGTAGACGATGTTGCCGTGCTTAAGCGATCCGTAGCGCCCGCCTACAGAAGGCGCACGTTCCACTACGAGCGTCCTGTATCCCCTGTTCGCCAGGAGGGCGCCCGCCGACAGGCCGCCGATTCCGGCACCGATGACGACCACATCGAAGGCGCCGCCAGCTGATCGCTGCGGCCGGGGCCTGGCCGATGCACCGTCGAGAAAGGAGATTACATCAACCGGGCAGTAGTCCAGGCAGACGCCGCAATCAGTGCACTTCGCGTTGTCGACGCTAGCCTTGAGGTGGACGTCGATTGCGTCGTAGGCGCACGAGTACTCACACAGGGCGCAGCCAATGCACCCCTCTGTCTCGATCGCTATCCCCACTACGGCCCTTTCTACGAGCGCTCGTCGAATATCCCCAGCGCGCTCCACTGGCGGATGTCCATTATAGTCGCGATACGGCCCGTAAACGGCAACTGCCTCCCGGCCAGCCAGAGCAGAGCCTCAGCGGCCACTTCCGGCGGTTCGGCGACAGAGTAGTCAATATCGGTGTTCGCTTCGACCGCGCCTTCGGCGGCGATCAGCAACTCTACCCTCAGGCAGTTGACGGTGATCCCGTTGGGTTGGAGCTCGAGAGCGAGTCCTTCGGTCAGCTTCTCGACTGCCGTCTTGGCGACCGTGTACGAGAGCGTGCCGAGAATCGCGTCGACCTCCGCCATCGCCGCGGACGGGGCGGCGGCGCCGGACGAGACGTTGATGATGGTGCCCGAGCCTTGCTCCATTATCTTCGGAAGAAATGCCTTCGTGCAGAGGACGGTGCCACGCAGATTGATGCCGAGCATCAGGTCCCAGCGTTTGATTGGAAGGTCTGCAAAGGCCGACCTGTACAGGTAGCCGGCATTGTTCACCAGGATATCGGCGCGCCCGTATTTCTCGATCGTGCGACGGGCAAGCTCGTCCACCTGACTATCTTGCATCAAGTCGCAGGGCACGGCGATGGCCTCACCGCCTGCGCCGCGAATCGCCCGCACCGTCTCGTCGATCGTGCCTGGGGCGGCGGCGCCGGAAGCCTCTGTGCTACGCGCCGCGCAGACTACGCGGGCACCGTGGCGGGCGAGGATGATCGCCGTCGCCGCGCCGATGCCGCGTGAAGCGCCCGTGATGACGGCGACCTTACCGGCAAGCTCACTCGCGCAAATAGATCACCTGCCCGGCCACGAGCGCCCCCCGGCGTCATCCATGCGCTTGATGGAACAGTCGCGCTTACTTCGGTCAGCGAGCAATACCGTCATCGCGTCACTAATCCCGCCAGGCGATGGTCTCGCAGAACGTTGCCGCGTTGAAAGCGTCGGGACGTTCCGCCCAGGCGTCCAGTTCTGCCGGGATGGCGTCGACCGTTGACTGGTCGATCCAGCCCTGAGCTAGGGCCGTCTTACCCATGCTGACAAGCTGTGCCTTGAAAAAGGTGGCAATCTCGCGGCATTGCTCCGCCGTACCCTGCACCCTGACGGACGCGCTTGCCTCGGTGCGGGCGAACCCCGCTCCCAGCAGCAGCCGCCGGTGGCTCCGCCCCCGGTATGGGTCGCCTCCGTTGTGTTGCAAGACTCGCGGCATCAGCGCCATATATTGCTCAAGAATTGGGGTCAGCGGATAACGAATCGTGCTGCCCATATCTGGGTCGCGCACGCCGATAACACCTCCCGGACGAAGCACGCGGTGGACCTCCGCAAGTGCGCGAACCGGATCGGCCAGGTGCATCAAGATCACGTGGGCGAATGCCGCATCGAACGAGTTCTCGGAAAACGGTAGCTTGTATGCATCAGCGACCTCGAAGGTCGCGTTGGTGACTCCGCGCTCCTCCGCGAGTGCCCGCGCCCTCTCGACCTGTGTGGCCTGCGCGTCGATTCCAACCACTTCGCCGGGCGCAACCGCCTCGGCGAGACCAAGAGTGATGCTGCCCGGACCGCATCCAAGGTCAAGAAGGCGCATACCGGGGCGCAGGTGAGGCAGGAAGAATGCACCTTCGTTGGTGGCCGAGCGCCGGGCCAGTTCGGCTTCGAATGCCGCATTACCGCGTTGGGTGTACGTAGAAGGCTCCGGTTCAGCCATGGGGACGATTGTACACGATGACTCGGCCGCCGCGGCGCTGCTCCCGATTCGAGAGTCGTAACTCCGAACACCTCAACGCGTCCAGAAGGCGAGCGGGTCGCCCCCTGGCTTAAAGCCAGCGAGAGCGGCGACATCCTGCGCCCGCACGAACCCGGCCGCGACGATGGCCCGGGGTGTGCGCGTCGCTGCCGAAGCACACGGCACGGCCACCTTCTTCACGCCACCAACTCAGTACAGCAGGCCCAGGGCACAGGTATCGCACAGGGTCCCGCCCGCGCGTTGTGTTTATTTCCACTGCGACGCCGCGGCTGGCGGCGGCGCGCAGGAGCTCCCGGATCTCTCCCTCGAACAACGCTTCGTCGTATGCCGGGTCTTCCGGCCAGTAGCGCTTCGGGTAGTCCAGGTGAGCGAGAGCGTCGAACGGTATGTCACCCTCGATTAGCGAACGCACTTCGCGGAGGTACAGAGAAAACATCTCCGCAACTGCCGAGGGGTCCAGGAAGCCGGGCTCTGCGGCGTCCGCCGTGCGGCCCTGCCATTCGATGCAATGCACACTGGCGAGGACGCGGTCGAACCCAATGGCCAGCAGGGCTCGCGCCTCTTCTGGATAGCGGTGCGGTTCACCCATCTCGACGCCGGAAAGGATGAGCAGCTCCGGATAGGACGCGCGGCAGCGCTCGAGGCACTCGAAGTAGCCCGCAGCATCGAAGACCGCCTCGGCTCCTCGAATCCAGTCCGCGTGTTCTGTGAAAGCGACCGAGGGCATCCCCAGTTCCACGGCTCTGCGGCACGTGCGGTCCATATCGCCGTGCGGAGCGTCCCACGACCACTCTGAATGGACATGGCCATCGGCTGGCGGAAGCGCATTCATGATTGGTCGGTCGGGGGAGTGCAAAGACGGGCCGGCCAACCATTAAGAGGTGAGGTTACCCGTCACCATTGCACGAACATCGGCATGACGACGTGCACGTAGTTGTCGTCGGTGCCGAGCGGGCGGAGCACGCCGGGGCTGGAGGGGCTGCTCGTCTCCAGCGCCACCTCCTCGGCGTCGAGGACCTGGAGGACGTCCTGCAGGTAGCGGCTGTTGAAGGCGATCTTCGAGGCTTCGCCCTCCACCTTCACGTCCATCTCGCCGCGGTGGTCGCCGATCTCCTCGGCGCGGGCCGATATTATGAGTTTGCCGCGATTGTCCCCGTCCGGCTCCACCTGCAAGCGGATAATGCCGGCGCCGTCGCGGGCGAAGATGGCAGCGATGCGCGTCTCCTGGAGGAACTGTTTCATGTCCAGTGTGGTCTTGGTGGTGTAGGACTGCGGAATGAGCTGGCTGTAGTTCGGGAAGGTACCTTGAATCAGCGTCGCCACCAGCTCGGCCGACTTCAGCTTGAACAGGACCTGCGATCGCGCCGCGCTGAACGACATTGTCAGCGGTTCTTCCTCGTCGCCGATCAACCGCACGACCTCGCGCAGCGCCCGCGCAGGCACTATCACCTCCACCCGCTCCGCCACCTCCTGCCGCAAGGGCAGCTTGTGCACGGCGAGGCGGAAACCATCGGCGGCCGCTAAGGTGAGCTCCTGGCCCTCCGCAAGCGTGTGGATGCCCGTGAGGACGGGCCGCGTATCGTCCGCTGCGGCGGCGAATTCCACCTGGGTGACTGCGCGCTTGAACTGCCTTGGGTCAAGCTCGAGCGTGAGCCCGTCGTCGACTGCCGGCACCGGCGGGAAATCAGCGGCGTCCATACCGGCCACGGTGGCCTCGTTGCGGGCGCAGCTAACGTGGAGCTGGCGGCCGCGGTCGGTGACCGTAAGGTCCACTTTGTCGGAGGGCAACGAGGCGACGAAATCGGTCAGCAGGCGGGCGGGCACGGTGACCGAGCCCTCCTCCTCCACCTGTGCGCCGATCCAGCAGGTCGTCGCAATCATCAGGTCGGTCGCCACGAGTTTCAGCCGGCCTTCGTCACTTGCGAGCAGCACGTGCGAAGCCTGCGGTAGAGTGCTGCGGACGGGAACAGCGCGCCCGACGACGGCGAGGCCCTTCGAGAGATTCTCCTGGAGAGACGATACTTTCATTCGGTTCACCTACATAAACAATTACGCATTAGGGCGGAGACCGACGGTAGTATAACCGAATGACGGAGGAAGATGGAAGAAGGACGCGGAACAGGGGCACGGCTGACAGCCGTGCCCCTGTGAGATGACCTCGTGTTCACGTCAGACGGCGCTTCGCTCCCGGGACACTGGTTCCTGCTTCATCAGCAGCATGTTGACTGAAGTGAGAAGGATGAAGAGGAGCGTTAACGGCTGGCCGATGAAGCCGAGGATCGCAAGAACGCCTTCCTCGTCTCCGTCGATCGGCCAGGCTGCGCCAATTATTAGGAGCAGAGCTGCGAGAAGTCCGACAACCGGTAGCCAGCGCCATAACACACCGGTGCGCAGGATCACTATTGAGGCCGCTAAGACGAAGAGCGCCATCGCGTAGGTCCAGAGATTGAACGCATAGGCGTCGAGCTCCATCAAAGTCCGAATAGCCGAGTCGTCAACCTCAGGATTCTCCGCGGCGCCGTTGGCGAGGGCGCCCCAGAAAAAGCTGGCCGCCCCACCGAACGCCACCATGAGCACGCCCCCGATGACTGCCAGCCATGACCAGATCGGCGGCCAGCCCTCCCCGGAGCCCAACACCCATCGCAGGGTAACTAAGTAAGGGAGAAAGAAGAAGATGAAGGCTATGGCACCCAGGTAATCGCTTACCAGGTACATGTCGCCGTCATCGGTGAAGTACTGACGGATCTCCTCAATAGAATCGTCCCGGCTTGGCGTTTCCCCCGAGATAAGTAGGCCGACGAAGAACAAGATGGCAAAAACGATGCCAAATGCCCCGCCCACGCGCCACCATTGTTGCAGCACGATCTCCCTCCAATCGATGGAATAGAATTTATCGATTGGTAGGAACGCCAGCGGAGGAGCTCGGTTAACCTACCGAATTGAGTGAGCGGCGGCCTCAGCCGCCGCGATCGTCGCCTCTATTTCGGCGTCCGAATGCGCGGTCGAGACGAACATCGCCTCGAACTGGGACGGCGCGAGGAATACGCCGCGGTCGAGCATCTCGCGGAAGTAGGCGGCGTAGCGGTCGGTTTCGGCGCGTTTTGCGGAGGCGTAGTCGGTGACCGGCTCACTGGTGAAGAACGTCGTGAGCATGGAGCCGGCACGGTTGATGCGCACGGGTACTACCGCCTCCTTAGCAGCACGGCGAAGGCCATCCTCCAGGTAGATGGCCGCGACCTCCAGCCGCTGGTACACGGCGGCGTTGCGGAGCAGGTTCAGTGTGACGATGCCGGCTGCCATCGCCAGCGGGTTCCCGGCGAGCGTGCCTGCCTGGTAGACGGGGCCAAGCGGCGCCACCATCTCCATGATCTCGCGGCGCCCGCCGTAGGCGCCGACGGGCAGCCCGCCGCCGATGATCTTGCCCAGGCAGGTGAGGTCCGGCTTGACGCCGAATAGGTCTTGCGCGCCGCCATAGGTGAGCCGGAAACCGGTGATGATCTCGTCGAAGACCAGGAGCGCGCCGTGGTCTGCCGTCAGCTCGCGCAGTCCCTCGAGGAAGCCGGGTAATGGCGGGACAACACCCATGTTGCCGGCCACCGGCTCGACGATCACGGCGGCGATCTCGCCCTCGTGCGCCGCGAAGAGCGCGCGAACGCCTTCGAGATCGTTGTACCGGGCAACCAGTGTCTGTGCAGCGTACGACTCCGGCACTCCCGGGCTGTCGGGCAGGCTCAGCGTCGCCTGGCCCGAGCCGGCCTGCACCAGCAGCCCATCGGCGTGGCCGTGGTAGCCGCCCTCGAACTTCACGACCTTCGAGCGACCGGTGAAGGCGCGTGCGAGCCGCAGCGCCGACATCGTGGCCTCTGTTCCGGAGGTGACGAAGCGCACCATCTCGATCGAGGGGATGGCTTCGACGACCAGCCGCGCCAGTTCGATCTCGAGCTCGGTCGTCCCACCGTAGGCCGTTCCCCGCTCGGCCGCCGCGGCGATCACCGCCGCCACCTCTGGATGCGCGTGCCCCAGGATCAGCGGCCCATACGCGCACACGTAGTCGATGTACGAGTTCCCATCGACATCGACGAGGCACGGCCCCTTCCCGTAGGCGATGATCGGCGGCTCTCCGTCCCACGGCGCGAAACGCCCGCACCGGCGACGAGACACCGCCGGGCATCAGTGCCTTCGCGCGGGCGAACAGCTCCCGGGATCGTGGACGGTCAGTCATCAGTGGCTCTTCTGTGGATTCAGATCCAGCGCGCGGCGTCCTTCGCGTGGTAGGTGATGATGATCCGCGCGCCGGCGCGCTTGATGCCGGTCAGCACCTCCAGCGTCGCGAGGCGTTCGTCGAGGTAGCCGGCGGCGGCGGCGGCTTTCACCATCGCGTACTCGCCGCTGACGTTGTAGGCGGCGAGCGGGCACGTCGAAGCGCTCGCGGGCGCGGGCGATGATGTCGAGGTTCGGGAGCGCGGGCTTGACCATGACGATGTCGGCGCCCTCGTCGATGTCGGTCTCGATCTCGCGCAGCGCCTCGCGGGCGTTGGCGGGGTCCATCTGGTAGCCGCGGCGGTCGCCGAAGGCGGCGCGGACTCGGCGGCGTCGCGGAACGGGCCGTAGAAGGCGGAGGCCTACTTGGCGGCGTAGGACATGATCGGCGTCTGCGCGAAGCCGGCGTCGTCCAGCGCCGCGCGGATGGCGGCGACGCGGCCGTCCATCATGTCGCTCGGGGCGACGATGTCGGCGCCGGCCTGCGGCGTGCGTGACGGCGGTGCGGGCGAGCAGCGGCAGCGTGGCGTCGTTGTCGACGTCGCCGCTCGGCGTGACGATGCCGCAGTGGCCGTGCGAGGTGTACTCGCACATGCAGACGTCGGTGATGACGACGAGGTCCGGTGCGGCGTGCTTCAGGGCGCGGACCGCCTGCTGGACGATGCCGTCGGGGTCGTAGCCCTCGGAGCCGAGGTCGTCCTTCGCGGCGGGCAGGCCGAAGAGGAGCACGCCGGGATGCCGAGCGAGCGCAGCTCCTCGGCCTCGCGCTGGAGCTGGTCGAGCGAGAGGTGGTACTGGCCGGGCATCGAGGCGATCTCCTCGCGGACGTTCTCGCCGTGCGTGACGAAGAGCGGGTAGACGAAGTCCTGGGGAGAGAGCCGTGTCTCGCGGACGAGGTCGCGCAGAGGCGCGGAGCGCGCGAAGGCGACGGAGCGGGTGAAGGCGGTGGGCAGGGTTCGAGTTGTGGTGGTCATGAGGTTACCTCACTTGAACCGCGATGACGTAGGGGCGTGCCGATTACTGCATGTGCTTCGTGCCACGCTAAAAGCCCTCGCTTACCGACAGCTTGCAGACGTACAGCTCCGGCGGGTACGCGCCCAGGTCCGATTCCTCAGTGAACGAGATCGGGGCGATGCGGCGCGCGAGGGAGGAGATAAGCTCGGACCACTGGTCAGCGCCTGGGCGGGGGTACACGAACAGCAGCACGCCCACGCTCCCCGTCGGGGACGCGGAGCAGCTTGACGATGTCGTCGGTGAAGGTGCTCGCCCCGGGCGAACATCGCGGTGTCGGCGAGGGGTCCGGCGCGGGCAGGATCGGAGATCGCCTTGACCTCGAGCCAGAGCGACCGAATCCGCCGTCTCGATGCGGAAGTCGACAGCGCTGGCGGTTGTCCTCGGTGATCGGGACGTTCGGCGCGCCAGCCGTCGATGCTGCCCGCCTTCAGCAGCGAGTCGAGCAGGTAGACCAGCTCGCCCTTGAACCAGCCGCCGGCGTCGGGCCCGGCGCGGCCGAGGAGCGCGGCACGCTTGAGCGCCTCGGGCGCCAGGAAGTGGCGGTCGATTTCGGCGTAGAGGGTGGTATAGGGGGTGCTAGGCATAGGCGTACTCCACCACCGCCGTCACCAGCCCCTCCACCGTATGCTCCGTCGCCTCCACGTCCACCCGCAGCCCCAGCTCCCGCGCTGTCTGCGCGGTGATCGGGCCGATGCAGGCGATGAGCGGGCGACGATCGCTGCCGGTGAGGGCGTCGACGCTGCCATTGAGCATCGTGACCAGATTGCGGACGGTGGAGCTCGCGGTGAACGTCACGATGTCGATCTCGCCGTTGCGCAGCATCTCCAGCAGCCTCAGACGGGGCCTCGGTGGGGACGGCGGCGCGGTAGAGGGTGACTTCGTCGACCTCGGCGCCGAGGGCGCGGAGGCCGACGGGCGAGCTCGGGGCGGGCGTCTTCGGCCCGCGGGAGGAGGACGCGCGAAGAGGCGAGCGCCGGGTCGCTGAGTGCTCAGCGCCTCGAGGATGGATTCGGCGACGTACTCCGGCGGGACGAAGTCCGCGCCGTATGCCGCGCGATTCGAGCGCGGCGGCCGTGGCGGGGCCGATGGCGGCGATCCTTGTCCCGCCGAAGGCTCGGGCGTCGAGATTGCGGTTACCGCATGTGCTCGAACCACTCCTCGACGGCGTTGGCGCTGGTGAAGACGGCCCAGGCGTACTCGCCTGCGGCGAGGCGGGCCACGGCGGCGTCAACCGCGGCCGAGTCCGCGCTCGGCTCGATCTCGATGCTCGGCAGCTCGATCGGGATCGCCCCTTCGTCGGCGAGGAGCTTGGCGAGGGTGCTGGCCTGCTTGCGGGTGCGTGTGATGAGGACGCGCTTGCCGAACAGAGGCCTGTTTTCGAACCAGGAGATCGTCTCGCGCAGCCGGACCACTTCGCCGACGACAGTGATCGCGGGTGGCTCGATGCCCGCCTCGCGCACACGCTCGACGATGTCGCTGAGGGTGCCGGTGACGGTGCGCTGCTCGGGTGTGGTGCCCCAGCGGATGACGGCAACGGGCGTTTCGGGCGAGCGGCCGTTCTCAGTGAGTTGCCACACGATCTCGGACAGCGTCTTCACACCCATCAGGAAGACGAGCGTATCGACGGCGGTCGCAAGGTGCTGCCAGTCGATAGCGGTCTCGAGCTTTTCCGGGTCTTCGTGACCGGTGATGACGGCGAACGACGAAGCGATCCCGCGATGGGTCACCGGGATGCCAGCGTAAGCGGGCACAGCGACAGCGGACGTAACGCCCGGGACTACCTCGAAAGCGATCCCAGCGACGCGCAGGGCCTCGGCCTCTTCGCCGCCGCGGCCGAAGACGAACGGGTCGCCGCCCTTGAGGCGCACGACTCGCTTGCCCTCGCGCGCCTTTTCGACGAGGAGCCCGTTGATCGCTTCCTGGTCGTGAGAGTCACCGGCGACCTTGCCAACGTAGATCAGCTCAGCGTCCGGGCGCGCGTGGTCCAGCAGACGCAGGCTGACCAGCCGGTCGTAGACGATGACGTCCGCTTCGCGTATGCGCTCAAGGCCCGTGACGGTGATGAGGCCGGGATCCCCGGGGCCTGCGCCGACGAGCGAGACGAACCCATTCGTCCTGGTGCTTCAACTCGGGCGACTCCACGAGTACTTCTGTGGCGCCGTAGCCGATCAGCTTCTCGGCAAGCGCCAGCCCCAGGTCCTCGGCGTCCGTCGTTACTCCTTCGACCTGTCCTCGGTAGACACGTTCTCCCCGCGGGTCGGCGGCGAGGCCGCTGAGGCGCAGGGTGATGCCTTCGATCACGGCCAGGGCCGCGATCGCGGCGTGGCAGCCTCCGCCGAGCCGGCGCTTCGAAGGTGCGCTCGGCGAAGACGCAGACGTTGGTGTCAAGGTCATCGATGGTTCGAGCCAGCGTGATCGCGTCGTCGTCCACGGCGCGGACCTGCACCGCGAGGGCGCCCTGGCCGGCGGCAGGGAGCATTTCGTTTGGTAAAAACAGTTGTGTCGCCCGCTCCAGCCAGCCGAGCCGCGCCAGACCAGCGGCGGCGACGATGATGGCGTCGTAGTCGCCGGCGTCCATCTTGCGAATCCGCGTGTCGACGTTGCCGCGGATATCCGCGACGCGGAGGTCGGGGCGCAGAGCGAGCACCTGCGCGGCGCGGCGAGGGCTGCCGGTCCCGATGGTCGCCCCCGGAGCGAGATCCGCGAACAGCGCGCCGTTACGGGAAATCAGTGCGTCGCTCGGGTCGACTCGCCGTGGTGTGGCGGCGACTATCAGGCCCGGCGTTTCCTCATTGGCGAGGTCCTTCAGGCTGTGGATGGCGAGGTCGATCTCCCCGTCGAGCAGCGCGTACTCGATCTCG
The DNA here is from genome assembly GCA_963717065.1 of uncultured Chloroflexia bacterium. Classification (GTDB taxonomy): domain Bacteria; phylum Chloroflexota; class Dehalococcoidia; order SM23-28-2; family RBG-16-64-32; genus CAVQVC01. The sequence goes on from CAVQVC010000001.1 coordinate 2,069,151, forward strand.
GTCGCGAATATGCCGCGGCCGGGGAAGCTCGCGAGAGGGGCGGTGCTGCGGTCACCTTCCGTGCGGATCGTGCGCACTTCGAAGCGGACTTCCGGATTGACGGCGCGAAGCGCTTCCAGGACACGTTCAGTCTGGCGAAGTGCCAGTCGGCTGCCCCGGGTGCCTACGATAAAGGTTCGAGGTGCAGGCGAGTCGGCCGGTTCGATATCGGACACAACGGTCGCCGCCTATCCAGTCGGGCCTTTGCCGCGGCCGGGCGTGGGGTGCACGTCGAAGAGGTCTTCGAGCGCCTCCATGTAGAGACCCTTGTCCGCGCCGTTCTTGAGGCGCGCGATCGGCCGGTCCAGCATCTTCTTGACGATCGCAGCGGTCATCGCTTCGATGCGCTCGCGCGTGGCTTCGTCAATGTCCGGCAGCTTCCGTAGAGTCCGCTCCAGCTCAGCAGCGGCGAATGTCTTCCGCGCGCTCGCGGAGCGCAGTGATCACCGGCACGACGTCCAGGGAGTCCCACCATGCGAGAAATTCCGCCAGCTCTTCATCGATGATCGTCTCGACGTTGCGTACCTCAGCCTGACGGCCGTTGATCCCGGCTTCGGCGACCGCCTCGACATCGTCGATGTCGAACAAGCAGGACGCCGGGGATGTCGCGCACCGCTGGGTCGATGTCTCGCGGGACGGCCACGTCTATCAACAACAGGTCGCGTCCGTTCCGCGTAGCCATGGCTGTGCGAACCTCACTCGGTCCGAGAACAAAGCCACCGGCGCCCGTGCCGCTGATGACGACGTCCGCCTCGGTCAACGTCATCGACAACTGAGAGAGGCCGATGCCGCGCGCGTCGGACCCGATCTCGCCGGCCAGTTCACGCGCGCGCTCCGCCGTGCGGTTGGCGACGACTATGCGCGCGCCAGAGCTCTCAGCTAGCGAGCGAACCGCAAGCTTGCCGGTGCTGCCGGCGCTGATGACAACGATCGTCTTGCCTTCGAGGTCCACCTGCATGACTGCGCGCCAGCGCGACAGCTGCCGAGCTGACAGAAACGGCATGCCGCCCGATGTGCGTCTCGCTGCGGGCGCGCTTGCCGACGCCGATTGCCGAGTGGAAGAGGCGGGAGAGCGTGCCGTTCAGGGTGCCGGCCGCCGTGGCCGCCGACATCGCCTCGCGCACCTGACCCAGGATCTGGGATTCGCCCAGTACCATCGAATCGATACCGGCAGAGACGCGGAAGAGATGCCGGACGGCCTTTTCGTGTTGCAGGACGTAGAAGCGCGAGGCGCTGACGTTTGCACCCTTCTCGTCGTTCAGCAAGTCGATTAGCGCCGCTCCCGCGCCCTCGGGCACAGTGGCGTAGATTTCGGTTCGGTTGCAGGTGGAGAGAATTACCGCGCCGTTCGTCCGACCGCTGATGCTTTCGAGCGCAGGCGCGAGTTCCTCGATCGAGAAGGCGAGCCGTTCCCGTTCCTCGACAGGTGACGTCTCGTGGTTCAGACCAACGCAGGTGACAAGGAGCGATTTCATGCCTTCGCCGCCGCTTCCGGGCGTATCTTCACGCCGACACCCAGGCTCTTCAGCAGCCTGCCCTTGGCCTGGCCCATCCGGTCCTCAGCCACCATCTTGCGAAGCGGAGTGTCCAGTGCGCGACTCCACGTATCGGCATCGATCACGATGCCGCGCTCACGCAGGTCGGTCCGCACCTCGGCGCACAAATCCAGCAGCCGCAGCCACTCGTCCGTCAGAAATTCATCCTCCATCGTCTCGCGCAGCTTGCGGGCCATCGCCGGGCTGCGGCCTGCCGTGGAGATGGCGATCGTGATGTCCCCGCGCTCGGCGATTCCCGGCATGATGAAGTCGCAGTTCGGGACGTCGTCGACGGCGTTAACCCAGATGCCCCGCTCCCGCGCTTCCTTCGAAACGACCGAGTTGATCGCGCCGTCGTCCGTGGCGACGAACGCCAGCACGTATCCTTCGAGGTCACCTGGCTCGTACTCGCGCTCGATGTGCCGAAAAGAACCCGACGCCTTTAGGGCGGCCATGTCCTCGTTCAGGTCAGGGCTGATAACGGTGGTGTTCGCGCCGGACTTCACGAGGTTGATCATCTTCTGATAGGCAACGTGGCCGCCGCCGATGACGATGACCGGCTTCCCTGCGAGGTCCAGGAACACGGGGTAGTAGCGCATTGGGATGGTCGAGCTACCTTCGGGCCGGCACCGCCTCCGCCTGCTCGTACGACTCTGCTATCGAGAGCAGCATCTGCTCCTCCAGTGTCGAGAGCAGCTCCCACAGCTCCAGCGCCTTCTCGACGGTCATGTCGTTCTTCTGCGCCTCTTCCATCGCCGTCTCGTCCAGCGTCTTGCGGAAGAACATGAAGGCGTCGAGCGTGTCGCGCAGGCTCAGCCCGTCATGTGACACCTGGGAACCGTACTCACGTGCGATGTCCCGCGCTTCGTCGAGAAGAGGTCCGCGCCGGCTGCCCTTCGTCAGGTAGTCGGAGACCAGCGCCACGAGCCGTCGCCCGAGCGGTCGCAGGTGCTCGCGCTCTTCCTCCGGAAGTCCGGCGTACCAGGGCGCCGCCTGGCTGCGGCCGCGCTGAAGCCGGCGCCGGATGCGCGATAGCGCGAGGTTGCTGATCGCGGTGTACGGCTCGCTGCCCGCCGGCGCCGGACTGACCGGCGACCAGCGCCCGCAGGTCGTCCTCGGAGAACCGGCGGTGCCCGCCGGGGGTGCGGAAGGAGCGCACGTGACCGGCGTCCGCCCAGCGGCGGAGCGTCGATTCGTTTACTCCCAGCAGCTTGCAGGCCTGTCCGAGGGTAATCCAGCGCGTGGTCAGCGTTTCAGGGTCGTCGCGGTATCGATTCATCACAGGGGGCGAACCTCACTAAATTGTGCAAAACGGGGGGCGGCAAATGGTTCTGAGCAAGATTTTATGTCTGCAGTATGGTGGTGTCAACGGAAAAACCAATGAGCGGAGCGGTTAGTTTTCGGTAGTCTGACGACTGTAACCGCGAAGGCACTAACACACTAAAACACTATGATTCTCGCTATTTCGCGCCTTCGAGGGCGGCGTTCGCGTACGGGAGGATCGTTGCGGTCACGTCGACGCGCGAGTCGAGGTGCTTGCCGAGGCCGCTGAGCAGGCCGGTCATGCGTCCGATCAGCAGGAACTCGCGCGGGATCTCGACGATCGGGTTGGCGCGGATCGCCTTGTTCAGTCGCTTGTTTACCTCCTCGGTGAGGTCACGGTCGGCGTACGCCGTGCCGGGCTTGCTCGTGTCCATGAACGCCTTGCCCAAGCTCCAGGAGGACGCCGGCGTCGGAAGGGTTCTTCACCTTCACGCCCAGGTCCACGAAGCCCTGCACCATCTCCGGCCAGTTGTTCGTCAGCATCGCCCGCACCATCCGGGCGTAGCCGAGCCGGAACTTGTCGTCGATCTTCCGGCAGAGGCCGAAGTCCAGCATGATCAGCTTCGGCCCGGGGCGCACGAACAGGTTCCCCGGATGCGGGTCCGCATGGAAGATCCCGTGCAGGTAGAGCTGGTCGCAGAAGGCGTCGGTTACGAGCTGCGCCACAGCCTGCGTATCGATGCCCTTCACGCTCCAGCGCCGCCAGGTCAGTAATCTTGATGCCGTCCAGGTATTCCATCGTCAGCACGCGACGGGTGCTGTACTCCCACATGATCTTCGGGCACGATGATGTCCTCGCGCGGGCCGAAGTTGGCGGAGATCAGCTCCGCGTTGTGGCCCTCGTTGATGAAGTCGAGCTCCATCGGCGCCGTCTGCGAGATCTCGTCAATGATCGGGGCGAAGTTGAGGTTGCGCTCGAAGAGCGAGAGGATGCGCAGGAGGAACCGGATGTTCGCGCAGGTCCGTCTCGACGGTCTCCTGGATGCCGGGGTATTGCACCTTCACCGCCACGACACGGCCGTCCTTCAGCGTCGCCTTGTGCACCTGCGCCAGCGAGGCGGAGGCGATCGGCTCCTCGTTGAACGAGGCGAAGACGTCGCTCAGCGGGCGCTGCAGCTCCGTCTCCACCGCCTGCTTGATGACCGAGTAGGGCCGCGGACGGCACCTGGTCCTGCAGTCTCGAGAGCACATCGATGTACTCGTCCGGGATCAGGTCCGGCCGCGAGCCGATCGCCTGTCCGAACTTGATCAGCAGCCCCTGCCGCCGAATTGCCAGCTCGTACAGGTGGTGTGCGGACCACTTGTCGTGCTTGACCCGGCGCGCCGGCGCGTCCTTCAGCCCCAGCCGCTTCTCCGCGCAGCGTGATCCACTTGTACCCGAGGTAGACGCGCGCAGCGAGCGAGGACACGCTCACCCAGCGGCCGGCACGATTGGTGATGCTCATGGCGGATCTATTATCGATCGTTAACGGGATGCGGGTCGAGGGCAGTCAATCAGGAGCCGGCGGCGGGGGTGCATGCCGCCGGCTCCTGTGGCAAGGACGCCGGTCTCCCGCCTTTCGAGCGCCGTCGCGGCCGGGTTGTCTGCGGCCACCGGCAGCACGGAACGAGCAGGTCCGGCAATGGAGCCGGCAGAAGGGGGTGCCCGCTACCGGCTCCGGTCCTTCCGAGGAAGGGCCAGGGAAACGTCCGCTGGGCCGTCCGCTCCCCCACAATCAGATTCGCGCACGAAGCCAGGGCCTGACATCCGAAGAAATACCCATTGTGAGAGGGAGATCAGGTGTTGCGTGGTGATGCGAGGGGAGTCTGCTGCAAGCAGGCGTTATTGGCGTCGGCTGACCGCTGTTTACTGCTTCGGCTTCCAGCTACCGCGGATCGTCACCAGCACCTTTGACACGTTGTTCGTGTTGCTCGTTTCGGCAATGACGTTGTAAGGGTCGGCTATGGAAACAAGCCAGTAGGTTCCGCTGGGTACGTTCGTGATGTCCAGGCTCTGGCCGGGGAGGCTCGAGCCGTAGACGTCGGCCCAGCCGACCGAGATCCCCTGGGTGGCGTTCTGGTTGCAGCTCGCGTAGGTCTGGCCCGCCGCGTGCTCGAGCCCCGGGAACAGGTTCAGCGTGTCCACCATGCAGAACGAGACCTTGTCGCTAGTCGCCCAGACCCGGCGCCCGACGCCACCATCCGGCGCTACGCTGCGCAACTGATAGAGCGCGAAACCCTCGAAGTGCCAGTGGTTGTGGGCCGGGTGAAACACGAACGTGCCAACCGGGAACTCGTTGTACAGCGACCAGTCATTCTGCGCATCGTGCGTGTAAACGCGCTGATAAGCGACGGTCGTGCCGGATCCCGGGTCATTGACTGGATGAAGCTCGAAGGGGCCCTGTCCGACGTTAGAGATGGCGTTCGCGAACCTCAGCAATCGCTTGCCCGCCGGCTTGTCGGTTACGACGTGCGCGTTAAACGGGGTCTCGGTGATCAGATCCGGGTAGTGTGGAGTGCCGGCGTCACCGGCCTGCGCCACCGCGGCGACGCCAAGGGCCGCCGCCAGCAGCCCGGCGACGGCGAGCAGGCGCTTCATACTTCGAGTCTAGCCTCGAAGCGGGGTCGCGGCAATTGCAGAACGGTAACAATGACCCGGAGCAAAGTTCAGGATTGGTGTGCGCCTGCCCGGACGCCCCCATGGGTCGATCCCGGCGGGAACAAATCGAGGCGCCCTCCCGTTACTCCCCTATACACCTTATTGCTGAGGAGGACGCCGATGCGACTACTCATGGGATCCACAGTCATCGCGGCCGCGCTTGTGGCCGCGGTCATCGGGCGCGGTGCGGGTGACGCCGACGCCTGCGCCGGGCTGATCGGCTCGAACGGCGCGGTCAACCTGGGCCGCACGACCACTCTGGCCGCCTACCACGACGGCGTCGAGCACTACATGACCGCCTTCCAGTTCCAGGGCGGCGGCGGCGAGTTCGGCACGCTGATCCCGCTGCCGGGAGTGCCAACGAAGGTCGAGAAGGGCGGCGGCTGGACGCTCCAGCGCCTCGAGTTGGAGACGACGCCCTTCCGCGCGTTCGAAGCCGCTGGGGCGGCGGCGCAGCCACGCGCCGACCGGCGCCGAGGTGCTCCAGGAGGTGCGCATCGACGCGCTCGACCTCACCGTCCTCAAGGGCGGCGGCCCCGACGTCGCCGCCTGGGCGCAAGCAGCACGGCTTCCGCCTCTCGCCCGACGCCCCGGAGGTGCTCCAGTTCTACGCCAGCCGCAGCCCCATCTTCCTCGCCGCCGTGTTCGACGGGCAGGCGGCCGCGGAGCGCGGGCAGGCGGTCGGCGACGGCACGCCTGTCCAGATCACCATTCCCACCGATAACCCGTGGGTGCCTCTGCGCATCCTCGGTCTCGGCAAGCAGGCCGAAGACTTCATCGACGCCGACGTCTTCCTGCTCACGGACCGCGAGCCGGCGCATGCTCCCGGCGCCCAACGACGGCCTCATCCTCGCCCACAGCGCGCCGGCCACGGACCTGCTGCTGAGCGACCTGCGCGGCGACGAGAACATGGGCTGGGTGCCCGAATCCGCCTGGCTGACGAAGCTACAGGTCGCGAACACCACCGAACGGCTCCGCTACGACCTGGCCGTCGACGCCAGCGGCCACGGCAGACCATCGGTCATCGCCGCCGGCCTCCGCCTCCCGAACACGGGCGGCGAAAGCTCCTCCAGCTCGCCCGTACTGCCGCTGGCCGTCGTTTTCGCCGCCGTCGTCGCCCTAATCGTCTGGCGGCGGAGCACGGCGGGAGCGACGCTAGTGCGGCGTTTCCTCGGCGTACTGCCGCTAGCCGGAGCGATCACTGCTCATCGCCGGAGTCCTCGTGGTCCTCACGAGCGGCTTCGGCGAGGCGTCCGCCCCGGTCACCGAAGCGACGATCGTCATCCACTACTCGCGATTCGAGCCTGGGCTCGTGGTTGTGCCGGCCGGAGAGCCGGTGACGATCAGGTTGCGCAACGAGGATCCGATCGAGCACGAATGGATGGTCGGCGACGCCGCCATGCACGAGCGACACCGCACCGGCACGGAGCCGTTCCACGACCAGATCCCGACCGAGGTGACGGTGCCCGTGTTCTCGGAGCGCGTCACGACGGTGACGTTCGAGGAGCCGGGCGACTACCAATACATCTGCCACCTGCCCGGCCACGAGGCGTACGGGATGGTGGGCACGCTGCGGGTCGTGGAGCGCTGATTCGTAACTACGGGGAGGGATCGGGCGCCACGCGCACGATACGCTTGCCGACGTTATCTCCGGCCAGGATGCCCACCAGCGCAGAAGGCGCGGCATCCAGCCCTTCGACCACGTCTTCGAGAACCTTCAGACTCGCCGCTCGCGACCCAGTCCGCAAGCTGTTTCTCGGCGTTGAGCCACTCTCCAAGGAAATCGGAGACGAGGAAGCCCTCCATCCGGAGACGCTTGACGATGAGTTGTCCGGGCACGCCGGCCGGGCCCGGCGAGGGCACGGCCGCGTCGTACTGAGATACCGAGCCGCAACAAACGATGCGCCCGTGCGTACGCATCAGGGGCAGACAGGCCTCGAGCACGCGTCCGCCGACGTTGTCGAAGTAGATATCGATGCCGTTCGGACAGGCCGCGGCGAGGTCGTTCCGCAGCGACTCGCTGCGGTGGTTCACGGTTGCGTCGAAAGCGAGGTCGCGCTCCAGCAGGGCGTTCTTCTCGTCTGAGCCCGTGACGCCGACGACGCGACATCCCACGATGCGCGCGATCTGCCCGACGACGTTTCCGGTCGCGCCCGCGGCCGCCGAGACGACGACCGTCTCCCCCGATTTCGGCTGTCCTACGTTGAGGAGTCCGAAGTAGGCGGTGAGCCCGGTAATGCCTAGCACACTCATGTGGTGGGTGAGCGGACCGCGCACGTTGAGCGGCCGCACCGCGCCCGCCGAGACGACAGCGTACTCCTGCCACCCCGCCTCGCAGGCGACGACAGTCCCCGGCTGGAGGGCACCGCCGTTGGCGGCGATAACCTCACAAAGCGTAAAGCCGGCCATCACATCGCCTTCGCCCAATTGCTCGCGGTAGGTCCGGCCTTGCATCCAGGCGCGGTTAGCGGGGTCAATGGAGAGAAGCACTGTTTTCACGAGCACCTCGCCGGCCCCCGGTTCGCCGATCGTACTATCGACGGCTGTGAAATCGCCAGGCTCAAGCTTCCCGCTAGGCCGATGGGCGAGCAGAATCTGTCGGTTGGGGCGATCTGTCATGGCACTCCTCCGAGCCGGATTGTACGACGGGAAGTGCGAAACGCGCTGTGAAGCGCGCTTTAGTAGCCCGGGTATCCGGGCACGGACTGGCGGCGCAGATACCCGCCGAAGAACGAGGCAAAGTCCAGCATTAGCGCGAGCACGAGGACAACTCCGTCGAACACCGTCACGCTACCGGTCGGGGCAACGAGAACAAACGCGACTGTGAACCAGGGCACGAAGACCAGGCCAAGGATCGGCCATAGAATTGATCCGAAAGCGTCGTCCCAGCGGCCCGGGTCAAATATCCACCAGATAATTCCCGCTATGCGAGGCCCGGCAAAGAAGAGGATGACTGCTAGACAAAACATGAATCAAGCTCCGATAGTGGACAAGCGCAACCAATAGGATTAACGCGCTTGCCGCGACCGGAGTTAGACGCCGGTTTCTGCAGCGATCTTGCCGGACTTGACCGCGCGCGCCAACGCTTGGTGATCACGCTCGGTCTGGTCGGCGTAGGAGCGCGCGAACCCGGCGATGGCTTCGGCCAGTGCGGCACCCTTGCCAACGTAACCAGTTGTCAGAGCAGCATCGCCGGCGCGACCGTGAGCCCTCGCCAGGATACCTGCACAGACGGTGACATACAGGGAGAACCCACCTTTGCCGAGCGCAGCGGTATCTAGTGAGCCCTTCATGTCGCTGAGCTGGCGCCAGTAGTACGTGGTGGCGACAAGGAGGCCGTGGTGCCAGCCCAGGAAAATGTCGCTCGCAGCCTGCATCAAACGCTGTCCGTGCACAACTCGCTCCGCCCCGGTCTTGAACGGACTCTTGCCGAGGTATGGCTCGAGGACGGAAGCCCCAGCCTCCTTTTGTTGCAGAATGATCGCGTCGTCCTCGCCGCCGCCTTCAAGAAGCACGACCGTACAGCGAGTTCCGACGCTGCCGACACCGCCTACTCGCAGCGCAGCGTCGACGATGCGAAAGCGTTCGAGGAGGCGCCGACGCTCGACATCGAGGCTGGCAAGGTACTCTCCCCAGATCTTCCCGATAGCGGCCTCCGGGTCCTCCAGCGGCACGGGGAGCATTTCAGAGATTGGCATCAGCAGGGGCGGGGCGATAAGGAAGCGCCTCTCGCCATCAATTACCGTCGTCAGACGAGCGAGCGACCGTGCTTGAGTCTTGCTCCTCGCCTTGGTCATCGTACGCTGAAAGCTCAATGATGCCTTGCGCGTCGAGGTCGCGAAAGCCTGCTGCACGCGCTCGGCGGCCACCTTGAAGTACCAGACGTCAAGCGTTGGCATTTTGCTGAACTGGCGGATCATCTGCGCGTAGAATTGGACCGCCCTTACGACGATATCGTGGCATGCCTGGTCGCTGTACCCGTGCTCCCGACCAGCCACAAAGGCGCTGGCTGCGAGCCTCTTCAAATCCCACTCCCAGGGACCCGGGTGTGTCTCATCGAAGTCGTTGAGGTCGAAGATCAGCTGACGCTCCGGCGACGCAAACAGTCCGAAATTGGCGATGTGCGCGTCTCCGCACAGTTGCGTTTGAATACGTGTAGAGGGTACGACGGCAAGGTCTGCTGCCATCACCCCCGCGGAGCCGCGAAGAAACGCGAATGGAGACGCCAGCATCCGCCCGTACTTGATCGGGAGCAATTGTTGGAGGCGGCCCTCGTCTTCGGCCTGGAGGAGGGCGATAGGATCCGCGCGGTCGTCGGCTGGAGACCACTGGCCGTGTCCTTTGATGGGGATAGTATCTCGCAACGACTTCCCGACGGCTTTGCGTTCTGGACGCGCGCCGTCGGGATGGAGTGGTTTGTGGAGCTTGTTCGTTGTCGCCATGTGATGGCTCTCCCTCCGTTGCCGGAGAGCAGGTTCAACTCTGTAGAGTCTACAGCCAGACCCGATGTTACACACCGAGAAATAGCGTCGAGAGAGTACCCGGAGATCAACGACGTGTCGGTTTGACAAACGAACGTTTGGTAGCGTATATCTGAATGGCCCATACAAACGCTCGTTTGAGTCTACTTTTATGTCTGACGCCTCACCATCCGCCCAGGCCGAAGTTCTGTCCGCTCCGCACGTCCTGGAGTACCCGTACAAGCGCAGCCTGGGACCGGTTATCGGCCGTTTTTTCACATCCTTGCGCGAAGGGCGAATTGAGGGGATCAAGACGGCCGCCGGCCGAGTGATCGTGCCACCGACTGAGTATGACCCGGAGACGAGCGAGCCGCTCTCCGAGTTCGTCGAGGTGGGCTCGGCAGGTGTCGTGATGTCATGGGCCTGGGTGACCCGGCCACGGGCCAATCACCCGCTGCAACAGCCGTTCGCCTGGGCGCTTGTGAGGCTGGACGGCGCGGACACGGGAATGCTACACGCGGTTGACGCCGGAAGCGAGTCCGCAATGAGCACGGGCATGCGCGTGCGGGTCCGCTGGGCGAGCGAGCGCGAGGGCGGGATGCGGGACATTGCATGTTTCGAGCCGGAGTGATCGTGAGCGACGAACCGCTAACCGTGATGCGCTCACCGCTCAAGCTGGAGTACACGTACACCGCAGGCCAGACTTCGTCGCGCGTCCTCCGCGGGTTCGCCGAGGGCAGGATCCTCGCCCGCCGCTGCCCGGAGTGCCAGAAAGTCTACGTGCCATCGCGAGTCAACTGCCCGATCTGCACGTCCATGATGACCGAAGAGGTGGAGCTGCCGCACACGGGTACGATCACCAAGTTTTGTATCGTGAACCTGCCGTTCGCGGCGCGAAACATCGACATCCCATACGTAAGCGCCTCGGTCCTGCTGGACGGGGCCGACGTGCCCATATTCCACCTGATCCAGGAGATCCCGTACGACCAGATACGCATCGGCATGCGTGTCGAAGCGGTCTGGGAGGAGCCGGCAGACAGAATCCCGGGGATGGAGAGCATCAAGCACTTCCGGCCTACCGGCGAACCGGATGTCGAGATCGACCTGTTCGAGGACGCCGGTGCGTAACGTCGCCGTAGTCGCCTTCGCGCAGTCGCCCAGCGTGCGCCAGGACCCTATCCACAACGAGGTGGAGATCCTCACGCCGGTCATCGCCGAGGCGATCAAGCGGAGCGGCATCCCGCGACAGGAGATCGGCTTCACCTGCTCCGGAAGTTGCGATTACCTCACAGGCGTGCCGTTCTCGTTTGTATCGGCGCTCGACGCCGTCGGCGCCTGGCCGCCGATCCGCGAGTCGCACGTCGAGATGGACGGCGCCTGGGCGCTGTACGAGGCGTGGGTGCGCCTCCAGGTCGGTGACATCGACTCGGCGCTCGTCTACGGCTTCGGGAAGTCCTCGGTCGGCGACCCACGGGACGTCTCCGTCGCGCAGCTCGACCCCTACTACGTAGCGCCGCTTTGGCCAGACTCGGTGAGCCTCGCTGCGCTGCAGGCACGGGCGCTGCTGGATTCCAACGGATACACGGAGCGTGACTTCGCGGAAGTGGCGGCCCGAAACCTGAAGAATGCCAAGCGAAATCCGATGGCCCAGGTGAACGGAGTATACGACGTCCAGGAGTTGCTGAACGCACCCTATGACGTCTCGCCGCTGCGCGAGCACGACTGCCCGCCGATCACCGACGGCGCGGCGGCGATGGTGCTGGCCGCGGCCGACCTTGCGCGGAAAGTCAGCGAACGACCGGCGTGGATCGCCGGGATCGACCATCGCATTGAGGCGCACTCGCTGGGTGCGCGCGATCTCACGAAATCGCCTTCGGCGGCGCTGGCGGCCGAGAAGGCCGGTGCAGAACACGGCCCTCTGGACGTGGCGGAGCTGCACGCGCCCTTCAGCCACCAGGAGCTGATCCTGCGAGATGCGCTGAAGTTAGGCGAGGAAGTCGAGATCAACCCCTCCGGCGGCGCTCTGGCGGCAAACCCGATCATGGCGACAGGACTGATCCGCATCGGCGAAGCGGCCTCGCGGATCATGAACGGGACAGCGAAGCGAACGCTCGGACACGCAACCTCCGGCCCTTGCCTGCAGCAGAACCTCGTCTGCGTCATGGAGGCCCGCTGATGGCCGAGCGGTGCGCCGTCGTCGGCATCGGGCAGACGAAGTACAGCGCCAAGCGCGTCGACGTCTCGATGGCGGGGCTTGTGCGGGAAGCGGCGCTGCGCGCGCTGGAAGACGCCGAGATGACCTGGAAGGACATCGATGCCGTGGTTATCGGCAAGGCGCCGGACATGTTCGAGGGCGTGATGATGCCGGAAATCTACCTGGCAGACGCCCTCGGCGCGGTCGGCAAGCCGATGATGCGCGTGCACACCGCGGGCAGCGTCGGCGGTTCGACGGCGATCGTCGCGTCGCACCTGGTGCAGGCGGGCGTGTTCGAGCGGGTGCTGACGGTGGCCTACGAGAAGCAGTCAGAGAGCGACGCGACCTGGGCGCTGACGCTGCGCATACCGTTCTCGCTGCCACTGGTGGCGGGCGCGGGCGGCTACTTCGCGCCGCACGATACGCCAGTACATCAAGCGCTCGGGCGCGCCTGACCACATCGGGACTATGGTGGCGGTGAAGGACCGGCTCAACGCGCTGCGCAACCCCTACGCCCACCTGCACATGGAGGACATCAACGCCGAGATGGTGATGGCCTCGCCGATGCTCTGGGACCCGTTCGCGTTACCTCGAGACCTGCCCGTCCTCCGACGGCGCCTGCGCGATGGTGCTGACGAACGAGAAGGGCGCGGAGCGCGGTCGAAGGACCCGGCGTGGGTGCTGGCGACCGCGATGCGCAGCGAGCCGATGATCGTTCCCCGGCCGCGACGAGGTGAGCCCGCGCGCCGGACGCGACTGCCGCGGCGGAACTGTACCGCGAGGCCGGGATCACGAACCCGCGCGATGAGATCGACGTCGCGGAGGTCTACGTGCCGTTCAGCTGGTACGAGCCGATGTGGATGGAGAACCTGGGCTTCACGCCGAAGAACGAGGGCTGGAAGATGACCGCCGACGGCGCGACCGCGTTCGACGGCGACCTGCCGGTGAACCCGTCCGGCGGCGTGCTCTCCTCGAACCCGATCGGCGCGTCCGGCATGATCCGCTTCGCGGAGGCGGCGCTGCAGGTGCGCGGGCAGGCGGGCGAGCACCAGGTGGATGGCGCGAAGGTCGCGCTGGGCCACGCCTACGGCGGCGGGTCGCAGTTCTTCTCGATGTGGATCGTCGGAAGCGAGAAGCCGTTAGGTGTCAGGTGATGCAGTTCAACCTCGCGGACCTCTACGAGAGCGTCGCGGACGCCATACCCGACCGTGAGGCGCTGGTCTGCGGCGAGCGGCGGCTGACGTTCCGGCAGCTCGACGAGCGGGCGACCCGGCTGGCGCACTCACCTTGCGGCGCAGGGGATCAAGCAGGGCGACCACATCGGGCTCTACCTGTACAACGGCACGGAGTACATCGAGGGGAGCGCTGGCGGCGTACAAGATCCGCGCCGTGCCGATCAACATCAACTACCGCTACGTCGAGGACGAGCTCGAGTACCTGTTCGACAACGCCGACCTCGTCGCGCTCGTCCACCACCGCGAGTTCGCGCCGCGGGTCGCCTCGGTCGCGGCGAAGATGCCGAAACTGCAGACGTTCGTCTCCGTCGACGACGGCAGCGGCGCTGACGACAAAGCGCTCGGCGCTGCCGACTACGAGGCGGCGCTCGCGAAAGCATCGCCGGAGCGCGAACTTCGCGCCGCGCTCCGGGCGACGACGTCTACATCCTCTACACCGGCGGCACGACGGGCATGCCCAAGGGCGTGATGTGGCGGCACGAGGACCTGTTCTTCTCGGCGCTGATGGGCGGCGAACCCCTACGGCCCGGCGCCGCGAGACCCCGGAGCAGGTCGCTCAGTCAGCCGCGAGCAAGGGCGTGATGACCGCGCTCCCGGCGGCGCCGCTGATGCACGGCGCGGCGCAGTGGGCGGCGCTCATCAACCTGTACGGCGGCGGCAAGACCGTGCTGGCGAAGGGGAAGTCGTTCGACCCGCACCAGGTCTGGCGCCTCGTCCAGGACGAGAGGCGTGAACACGATCGCCATCGTCGGCGACGCGATGGCGCGGCCGCTGGCGGAGGCGCTCGGGGAGCCGGGCGCGACGTACGACCTCTCGTCCCTGCGGGTGCTGGGCAGCGGCGGCGCGACGTTCTCCGAGCCCGTGAAGGAGCAGCTCAAGCAGCACCTGCCGAACGCTGATCATCATGGACAACTTCGGCGGCTCTGAAGGCGGGCGCACCAGGGCCAGCACGTGGGGCGCGGCGCCGACGGCACCGCGCCCCGCTTCCGCGCCGACGCCGACACCGCCGTGCTCGACGGAGGAGCACAAGCCGCTCGCGCCGGGCTCCGGCGAGGTCGGGCTGGCTGGCGCGCCGCGGCCGCATCCCGCTCGGCTACTACAAGGACGCGGAGAAGACGGCGCGCGACGTTCGTCGACGGTCGGACGGCGTGCGCTGGGCGCTCCCCGGCGACTTCGCGACGGTCGAGGCCGACGGCACGATCACGCTGCTCGGCCGCGGCTCGGTCTGCATCAACAGCGGCGGCGAGAAGATCTACCCGGAGGAGGTGGAGGCGGCGGTGCGCTCGCACCCCGCCGTCTTCGACGCGGTCGTCGTCGGCGTGCCGGACGAGCGCTGGGGCGAGCGCGTCGCGGCGGTCGTGCAGCCGCGGCCGGGCGCGAGCCGTCACGCTCGAGGACCTCGACACGCACTGCCGCGACGCACGTCTCCGGCTACAAGGTGCCGCGCGGGCTGCACGCTGGTGGAGGAGATGGTGCGGCAGCCGAGCGGCAAGCCGGACTACAAGTGGGCGAAGACCATGGCGATGGAGGTGGGGGAGTGAGTGGAGGCTGGTTGAGCGGAGCCTTAACCTACCGCTTATTGAGCAACGACCTGCACGGTCGTCCCGATAGCCGGGCAAGGCTGATTTTGCTGTACCGGGAGGTTGGCAACATACCGGAGCGTCTTCAGCGCATCCACTGCATTGACTGTCCCGCTGCAGTCGTCGTCGCCCCAAGTGCGTAGTTCGCCATTGACTCCGACTGTGAACCCAATGCCCCAGAATGGGCAGGCACTTTCGCCCTGAGGCTGCGGCAACCCGGCGGAATACCGGAGTATCCAGAGTGAGTCGACTGAGTCGATTGCGGTCGAGCAGTTAATGTCGCCCCACTGTACAGGAGTAGCCTCGCCTCCTGCTGCCCGATTAGCAGCCGCAACCAGCATCGCACAGCCGACGACGCAGAAAATTACCCCAACAGATAGGCGTAGCATCGGCTCAGAACTTGATCGTGACCATCGTGCCAAGGTCTGCACAGGGCTCAACCTGTGTATAGCTAAGTCCTGCAGAGTATCGAAGAACGATGTCCGAATCCGCCATGTCAACGTCGCTATCGCATTGGACATCGCCCCAGAGACCGGTGGTTGTGGTTGAGCCCTGCTGAATAGTGATGAAGCCAACAGTCGTCGATGACGCGTGTAGCTCGCGTCCTTCCTGGTCGGCGAGCTGTGTGGCGTTAACCTGAACGACCGCGGTTGCGTCTACCTCGCGTGTCGCAAACTCGATCTCAACCATCCGGAGTTGGCCCGTGACCCCGAGGAGTGAGACACCGGTGACCCGCGCCATGCCGGGCGAGAACTGCGGATTGCACAAGCCGTCGTACGCCGGCCGACAAGACGAGACCTTTAGCAGACCGGGATCGTATTGGATGTCAAGCGTCCAGCTTCCGAGGCTGGTGCCGCTTACATTACCCGCGATGGCAATCGATGCCGTCTGTCCGCGCTGCACACTGGCTGATTCAACTGCGAAGGAGATATTTGCAGCGTCAGCGGAACTGGGTGCTTGAGACGTCCCAAGGGCGACGCACAGACCGAGAAACCCTGCAAGGCGTACGGCAGCCACCAGCGAATTCGGGCGTCGCGCCTCTCGAATAGTCCAGTCAACAGCCATCGGGGCACCCCTCGGCGTTGGTCTCTTCTGTCGCAGACTACTCCCGCTTTCGGGATCTGTCAACACAGGTGAATGTTTGGACTTCAGACTAGTGTTGAATGTGCGCGTCTGCACGCTAGCGTTTGACAGCGCTGCACTCGTCACGCTATACCAGAAGGCACACAAACGCTCGTTTGCCTGGCACGGGAGCACGCATTGACCGGTTCACAAACCCCCCAGATTCTTCGCCCACCCCTCGCCTTCCTTCGTCCCCCGCGAGGCTCAGAATGACACAAGTCGCAGCGCCCGCACTGCTCGTCGAGCGCGACGGCCACATCGTGACGTGCACGATGAACCGGCCCGAGGTGAAGAACGCGCTCAACCCGGAGATGCTCTGCCGGATGGCCGACGCCTGGGACCTGATCGACGGCGACCCGGAGGTGCGGGTGGCGATCCTGACCGGCGCGGATGGGGCGTTCTGCGCGGGCGCGGACCTCGACAAGCTGGTCGGGCGGATGACTCGCGGGCTGCCGGCGGAGGACGAGTGGGAGGACCGCGTGCGCAAGGACTACTCGATCATCTTCAAGGGACTCCTGCGCAACTACCAGCTCAAGAAGCCGCTGATCGCCGCGGTCGAGGGGCCGTGCATCGCCGGGAGGCACGGAGATCCTGCAGGGGACGGACATCCGCGTGGCGGGCGAGGGCGCGACGTTCGGGATCTCGGAGGTGCGCTGGAGCCTGTTCCCGATGGGCGGCTCGACGATCCGGCTGCGGCGCCAGATCCCGTACACGCGGGCGATGGAGCTGCTGCTGACCGGCGACCACTACCCGGCGGAGGAGATGGAGCGCATCGGCCTGATCGGCCGCGTCGTGCCGAAGGGGCAGGCGCTGACGGTGGCGCGCGAGATCGCCGAGCGCGTCGCGGCGAACGGCCCGCTGGCGGTGCAGGCGATCAAGCGCTCGGTGCAGGAGACGGAGGGGCTGCCGGAGTCGCAGGCGCTGGACATCGAGCAGCGGATCGGCCAGCCGGTGTTCCAGAGCGAGGACGCTCGGGAAGGGCCTAAAGCCTTCAAGGAAAAACGCACGCCCCAGTTCAAAGGAAAGTAGAGCCAAGCAATGTAGCAGCCTGCCCGCCCGCGAAGCCTTCAGCCCACCCCGTGGCGACGCAGCCCAACAGTCCTTCGCCGCTGCGGACGCGCAGGCGGGGTGTGCAGAGGGGCAGAGCCCCTCGCCGGGGGTTTCAGGGGGTGTCCCCCTGAGCTAATAAATCAATCGGGCGGGTGGGTGGGTCCATACTGAAGACACGGGCGTTCGATGACCCACCGCCCGCGTCACTCAGAAGCCGCGGGTGACGGCACAGAAGGAGAACAACCCATGACCACCACAGCAGCACCCACCAACTTCAACCTCAGCGAGGAGCACAACCTCGTCCGCAGCTCGGTGAAGCAGATGCTCTCGCGGTTCGAGGGGAAGCGCGAGGAGTTCCGGGAGCTGGCGATCAACGAGAAACGATTCCCGCAGGAGCTCTGGGACGGCTTCGCGGATGTGGGGCTGATGGGTTGCCTGGTGCCGGAGGAGTACGGCGGCAACGGCGCCGGGCTGCTGGCGCTGACGGTGGGCTTCGAGGAGATCACGGCGAACGCCTTCTCCCCGGGGCTGCTGCTGGTGACGGCGATGGACAGCGCCTGCCTGCTGAAGAACGGCTCGCCGGAGCTGAAGCAGCGGTTCCTGCCCGGAATCGCCGACGGCTCGCTCAAGTTCTGCTTCGCGATCACCGAGCCGGACGCCGGCACGAACACGTTCCGCCTGAAGACGATGGCGAAGCGCGACGGCGACGACTACGTCCTCAACGGCCAGAAGACGTTCATCTCGGGCGTCGATGTGGCCGACTACATGCTGGTGGTGGCGCGGACGACCTCGGCGGAGGAACTGGAGGCGCAGGGGAAGCCGAAGTCGCAGGGGATCTCGCTGTTCGTGGTGGACACGAAGTCGCCGGGGCTGGAGAAGACGCCGCTGAAGATCGGCCTGAGCGAGGAGCTGACGCAGTGGCACCTGTTCTTCGACAACATGCGCGTGCCGGCGGACCAGCTGGTGGGGCAGGAAGGGAACGGCGTGTTCGCGATGTTCAACTCGCTGAACCCCGAGCGCATCCTGGCGGCGGCGATCTGCGCGGGGATGGCGGAGTACGCGCTGAAGAAGGCGGTGACGTACGCGCAGGAGCGGAAGGTGTTCAAGGACACGCCGATCGGGGCGTACCAGTCGATCGCGCACCCGCTGGCGGAGGTGAAGATCAACCTCGAGGCGGTGAAGCTGATGACGTACCGGGCGGCCTGGGCGTTCGACCAGGGGATGAACCCGGCGGAGGTGGGAACGTACGCCAACATGGCGAAGTTCCTGGGCGCCGACCTGGCGATCAAGGCCGTCGACGCGGCGATCGAGACGCACGGCGGCGTGGGGTTCGTCGAGGAGACTGGGCTGATCGGGCTCTGGAACGGTGCGCGGCTGTTCAAGACGGCGCCGGTGAGCCGGGAGATGCTGCTGAACTACGTGTCGGAGTGGAACCTGGGGCTGCCGAAGAGCTATTAGGCGACTTTGGCAGCGCAAACTGCTTGCCGAGCTGGTACGCGCGCTCGAGATACCCGTTCAACTTGTCAGTGTTGCCATCGTGCATTGCGTAAAAGTAAACGTGTTCCACGCTCTCAATGCCGGGGAAGCGGAGGCACCAGTCGTCCATCAGCCGCCCCATAGCCTCTCCGATCCCAAGCGATTCGTAGCTACGTTCGTCAAAGATAGTTGAGCTTATGATCAGGGCCTTTTGGTGCTTCAACAGCGGTATTCTTCCGCCGACATCGCCGTTCCAGCCTTCGAGCGAAAGCTCATACGCGAATCCGAGGGTGAACACGCGCTCCACCCAGCCCTTCAGAATTGCCGGGAAGCCCACAAAGTAGACAGGCGCGATGAACGCCAGAGCATCAGCGTCGGCCACCTTTTTCTGTTGCTCGAGCACGTCCTTTGGCACTGCACTGTGGATTGCCCTCGCGATAGAAGGAAGGTCCTTGTCCCGGAGCCAGCGCCTTGCCATGAACCGCTGAAATGGGTTCTTGCAGGAGTCGAGCACGGCCTGCCGCAAGTCCCCGCGCTCAAGCACCTCGAGAGGAGTGTCACCGGTGATGTAGCTCCCGTGGTCTCTTTCGTCGAAGACGGGGTTGAAGCGTGCGGCATAGAGGTCGACGACCTCGTAAGAGTGTCCCGCGTCTTTCAGCCCCGCTGTGAACCGCTCCAGGGCCGCATGGCAAAACGACTTGGGATTGGGGTGCGCGTATATCGTCAAGACCTTCATAGGTCACCTCTTCCCACTCGTTCAGCTTAAGGAGTTTCGCCCATCGCAATCAGAGCCGAAAAGACCAGGTTGAGAAGGCCGGGTGACCCATTCATTCGACCAACGAACGTTGGGGGTACGACAGCCAAGCCGGTCGACCCGCGACTCTGGCGGCCCCAGCGCTACGGAGCAGGTGGCGCCGGCGGCTCCCAGACGTACTGCTGGCCGGTGGCGACGGCGTGCATCAGCGCTTCGAGGTCAACCTGCGTGGGCTGGGGCGGCGGCTCCAGCGAGGGGAGCTTGCGGATGGTGTCGAACGCCTGCCCAATCTGCGGCCGTTTGATCACCGGCGTGTGGCAGGCGGCGATGACCTCGATGTCCAGCTTCTGGACGCGGTCGACATGGCGCTCAAACTTCTCGGCGTCGAGTAGCTTGAACCAGGGGCTATTCATGCAGTTGAAAAGCTCGAGTCCACCCTTCCATTCCTCCGCGGGCAGTGCGCTGATGTCGTCCAGCGGCCCGGGAAGCGGCGTCGCAAACGTGTCGACGGCCCAGTAGACGCCGGTGCGGTCGTCGTATAGTCCGCGCGTCACGGGCGAGTCGAAGAGCGGGGGCGTGATCGCCGTCAGGGTGCGATCGCCGGCCTTCCATGAGTCGCCGTCGTTAACCCAGCGCATGCGGTCCATCGGGAAGTTGAACTCGCAGCCGTGGCGCTCCGTGAGGAACCAGGTCACAACGAGCGTGGCGTTCGGGCAGGCCTCCATGACCTGCGGCAGGTTGCCGGCGTGGTCAACGTCGTCGTGCGTGAGGAATATCCAGCGGACGTCGCCGGGATCAACGATCGAGAATACGTCCTTCAGCCACTGTTCGCGGTTGGCGGGTGTCCCCGTGTCGACGATGATGGACTCTGGGCCCTTGATAACGAGCGAGTTGAGATAGACGAACAGGGGGCCGATGGCGGCTTCCTGCAACTGTTGAATGAGCCATGTGTCATCGGCGACCTTGATAGGCGGGTGATGGACGGCGGGTTTAACAGGGGCGAACGACATGATTAACCTCCTGAGGTGTGAGTGCGCGGGCCGAGTATATCAGAGGGAGGCGTTGAACCGGGGCGCAGTTGGCTGCGCACTCCGGCCCGGCCTGGCCACGGCGAGCAGGTTCGGGCGTACGATGATCATCGGCGGTACCGGCGGGAGGTGCGTCAGCCGATCAGCCCGCACGACCTCGAAGCCGGCTTCCCGTACAAAGCGCTCAGTGTCGCGGTTGGGGTGGCATCCCGCCCCGAACCAGTTCCAAACCGGATTCGCGATGTCCTGCGCAAACGCTCCCGCACGATTGGCGTAGCGCACGTGCTCGTAGAGGCGGAACTCCCCGCCCGGCCGGAGCACACGTTTGACCTCCGCCAGCGCCCTGCGCGGATCGCGCACGCTGCACAGGACCAGCGTATCCACTACGAAGTCGAAGCTGGCGTCCTCGAACGGCAGATCCTCCGCCGACGCCTGCCGCAACTCGATCGCTGCCGCCGCTTCCGCGGCCCGCGGGCGGGCGCGCTCCAGCATGTACGGGTCGGGTTCAATGGCCACGACACGCGCGCCCTTAGGGTAGTGCCGGAAATTTGCCCCCGTTCCCGCTCCGATCTCCAGGACATCACCCGAGACATCCCCCAGCATCTCCGCCCGCACGGCGCCGAAGAACTTCTTCTCCTGCGACGCCATCATCCGGTCGTAGATCGCCGCGAACCACTTGTGTCCCTTCATCGCCTTCTCCTTCCGCTCGTGGAACCGGTCCGCGGCATCGCCGCGTCGTGTCATTCCTCTGCCAGCGTCTTCCGAATCTGCTCGGCGTGCTCGCGATCGTGGCTCGCCACATTCTCCAGGATACTGAGCACGCTGTATTCCTCGTGCCCTATCTTTTGCAGCCGGTAGAAGTCCTTCTCCTCGACAGTGGAGACCGCGTCCAGCAGTCCGGCGCGAGTCGCGTCCAAGGATGAGACGACCACGTCCGCTGTGTTCAGATCACCGTTTTGGACGGCAACAGCCGGGTGGCCGTTGAACACGGAGATGAGCTGGGTGTAGATCCGCTCCGAGTCACGAACATGCTCTAGGATTCGCGACACGGGCCAGCTCCCGCGCCGCGCTCGCCCCAGGTCCTTCGGCGATAGGTTCTTGACCACTGCCTCGAATTCGGACCGCGCCTCGCCCAGCTCTTGCATCAAATCGGCCTTGTCGGACTCGAATTGGCTCATCGTGACCTACCGTCCCTTCGTCGCCGCGATGGTCAAGCCACGCGTCTCAAACGCCGCCGCGGATGACTCGTGCTTCGATCCCGAGAACACGTCTATCTGCTCGCCCCAGCGCACGCCGGAGAACCCGGAGTGCTCCAGCGCCCATTCCCACTCTGCTTCCAGCAGAGCACCGGCTATTCAGTCACGCCAGAGGTCGATGTCGGCTTTCGCATCGTCCGGCACCACCTTGTGCACCACGATGTCGCCGGCCTGAAGCCGTCCTCCGGGCTTCAGGACGCGGTTGACCTCCTGCAGCACCGCCATCTTGTCCGGACAGAGGTTGATCACCCCGTTGCTGATCACGACGTCGATCGAGCTGTCAGCCACTGGCAGGGCCTCCGCGTAAGCCTCGCGGAACTCGACGTTCGTAATTCCCGCTTCGCGGGCGCCTGCTTCAGCCTTTTCCAGCATCGCCGGCGTCATGTCAACGCTGATCACCCGTCCCGATGCACCGACCTGGCGCGCCGCAATCAAGCTATCGAGCCCCGCGCCACAACCGACGTCCAGCACCGTCTCGCCAGGCGTCAGATCACCCATAGAGAACGGATTGCCGGTGCCTGCAAACGACTCGACGGTCCCTGCGGGCAGCGAGTCGATGACTGATTCCGGATAGCGGAGCATCATTGCCAAGGGCTTACCAGTGTGAAAGTGCGCCCCCTTCTCGGGCTCATTAGCGACTTCCGTGTACTTCTCGCTGATCTGACCACGCAGAGCGTCCGTGTCGACGTCCACGCGCTTCACCTCGATCGTCATTTAACACCTCCCAATACGGGCCTACCTTCGCTCTGCCACTCCGGCCAACCGCCGTCCAGCCGCACAACGTCGAATCCATTTGCGAGGAGAAGAGCCGCGGCTTCGTCCGCCAGAAGGCAGTACAGGCCGCGGCAATAGGCTATGATTCGCCGGTCACGTGGGAGTTGATCGAGAGAATCCGGAAGGTCCTCGAGCGGAATATTGATGGCACCACGTAAGTGTCCGGCCTCGAACTCCGGTCGTGGCCTCACATCCAGCAGCACGGCGTTCTGCCGCGACAGGGACGCGGCTTCGTCACGAGATACCACGTTGCCCTCGTCTCTCGTCGAATGGAATTCTTGCGCGAGCTGCTGCATTTCTGCGAGGCGCGACTCCGCGACGCCTCGCAGCGCTACCGAGAGGTTCATCACAGACGGATCGGCAAGACGGTAAATGATCATGTTGCCCTTCCTCTCCGATTCGACGAGACGCGCCGCACGCAATATCTGCAGGTGTTGCGAAGAGTTAGCGACGGACATTCCCGTATCCTGGGCGAGAGCATCAACGTGGCGTGGGCTCTGGGAGAGGATGTCGAGTAGCTCGAGGCGCTTCGCGCTGGCGAGCGCCTGCGCCACGCGAGCGAATTGGGGGTACATTTCGTCCTTGAATCTGCGCTGGCTCATTGACGTAGTATGGCGACAAGAACCGGGTCTCGTCAACTATTCGCTTGAATTCTAGACCACAATCCAGGCGCCACAACGATCGGATGTCCGTGTGCAACATCAGACGTTGACAAACGAACGTTTGATAGACTACAACTGAACCGACACAAACGCTCGTTTGCCTGCCCTGAGACTATCTAGCTCACACCCATTTTTGCGAAACAAACTCGCTCAGAATGAGATGACAGCCGCCACAGCCACCGCCGTAGCAGCCGCCGACAGCCGCACGACGCGCGACCAGATACTTGACGCGGCGGAGCGGCTGTTCGCGCAGCGCGGATTCGCGGGGGTGTCGATGCGGGACATCGTGGCGGAGACCGACCTGCGCAACCAGGCGAGCCTGTACCACCACTTTCGCAACAAGAAGGCGCTCTACGAAGCGGTGCTGCAGCGCGGGCTGGACGGCATCCTGATGCTGATGCCAGGGCCGGGGACGGCGACCAGCGTGGGGCCGAACATCGACAGGCTGCTGGATTACCTCTCGATGCACCCGCACCTGGCGCAGCTCATCCAGCGGGCGTCGATGGACGACAGCCGCTACCTGAAGAAGGCGATCAACTCTCTGCTGCGACCGGTGTACTCGCAGGGGCGGCGCGCGCTCACAGGCGCGGACCAGATCTGGGAGGCGGACGAGATACCGCACCTGGCGGCGGGGCTGTACCTGCTGATCTTCGGCTACTTCGCGAACGCGGACCTGCTGAAGACGGTGGTGGGGCAGGACCCGCTGAGCCCG
Source organism: uncultured Chloroflexia bacterium (assembly GCA_963717065.1). Lineage (GTDB taxonomy): Bacteria > Chloroflexota > Dehalococcoidia > SM23-28-2 > RBG-16-64-32 > CAVQVC01. Next base: position 2,092,989 of record CAVQVC010000001.1, read on the forward strand.
GAGGCGGTGGACCGCCAGCGCCGCTTCCTCAAGGTCGCGATTGCGAAACTGCTCGGCATCGAAGCTTCCGGCGACGGAAGGAGAAGCCGATGACAACGAAGGAACTGACGCTCGACGACGTCGACCTGTACGACCCGGACGTCTACACGCGCGGCGTGCCGCACGACATGTACCGCGTGCTGCGCCGAGAGGCGCCGGTGTTCCGGCACCCGGAGCCGGACGGGCCCGGGTTCTGGGCGCTCACCAAGTACGACGACGTCGTGGCGGTCTCGATGGACCAGGCGTTGTTCTCCTCCAATCGCGGCGGGACGAACATACCGACGCTGCCCGATGAGGCGTTGGCGATGATCCGCACGCTGATGCTCAATATGGACCCGCCGCAGCATACGAAACACCGTCGGCTCGTGAGCAAGGGCTTCACCCCGAAGATCATCCGCGAGCTGGAGCAGCACATCCGCGAGATGACGCACGGGGATCATCGACGACGTGATCGAGCGCGGCGAGTGCGACTTCGTGACGGACATCGCGGCCGAGCTGCCGCTGCAGGTGATCGTGGAGATGATGGGCGTGCCGAACGAGGACCGGCACAAGGTGTTCGAGTGGAGCAACCTCCTGATCGGCTTCGACGACCCCGAGTACGCGGCGACGCCCGAGACAGGGCGCATGGCCGCGACCGAGATGTTCATGTACGCGAACACGCTGGCCGTGGAGCGCCTCGGCTGCCCGCGCGACGATCTCATCACCATGCTGATGAACGCCGAGGTGGACGGCGAGAAGCTCTCGGAGCTGGAGTTCGACTCCTTCTTCCTGCTGCTGGCGGTGGCCGGCAACGAGACGACGCGGAACCTGATCTCGGGCGGGATGCTGGCGCTGTTCGAGCACCCGGCGCAGTTCGCGGCGCTGACGCAGGACCCGTCGCTGCTCTACCCCGCGGTCGAGGAGATGCTGCGCTGGGTGACGCCGGTGATGTACTTCCGGCGCACCGTCCAGCGCGACACGGAGATACGCGGCAGGCCGATCGCCGAGGGCGACAAGGTCTGCATCTACTACGGCGTCGGCGAACCGCGACGAGGAGTTCTTCCCGGACGGCGACGTCTTCGACATCACCCGCAACCCGAACCCGCACGTCGCCTTCGGGCCCGGCGGCGCGCACTTCTGCCTGGGCGCGAACCTGGCGCGGCTGGAGATCAAAGTGATGTTCGAGGAGATCCTCAAGCGCCTGCCGGACATCGAGCTGGCGGGCGAGCCGCAGCGGCTGCGCTCGAACTTCATCAACGGGATCAAGCACATGCCGGTGCGGTTCACGCCGGGCAAACGGACGGGAAGTGAGGTAGAGGTTGGAAGCAGGAACGTGACAGGGAGACTGGAAGGCAAAACGGCTTTCATCACGGGCTCGGCATCCGGCATCGGGCGGGCGATCGCGGCGACGTTCGCGCGTGAGGGCGCCTGCGTGACCGTGGCGGACGTGAACGAGGAGGGCGCGGCAGAGACGCTGGAGCCTGATCGCGGCGGAGGGCGGCACCGCGAAGTTCATCCGCACGGACGTGACGGACGAGGACAACGTACGCGGGTCGATCGAGGCCACGGCGGGCGCCTCGGGGAAGCTCGATGTGCTGGTGAATGACGCCGGGATCGTGCACATGGCTGGCGTCGTCGACACGAAGCTGGAGGACTGGGAGCGGGTGATGAACGTGAACCTGCGGGGGATGTTCTTCACCTGCAAGCACGCCATCCCCCACATGCAGAAGAACGGCGGCGGGGCGATCGTGAACATCGCCTCGATCGGCAGCCTGGTGGGGATCATGGCGCACGCCGCGTACAACGCCTCCAAGGGCGGAGTCGTGGCACTCAGCCGGCAGATGGCGGTGGACTACGGCCAGAACAACATACGCGTGAACTGCATCGCGCCGACGGCCACGGACACGCCGCTGATCCGCAAGGCCGGCGCGAACAGCCGCGCGCTGCGCGCGATCGCGGACGGCCACCCGCTGCGGCGGATCTCGGAGCCGCAGGACATCGCCTGGGCGGCGCTGTTCCTGGCCTCGGACGAGGCGCGCGCGATCACCGGGCAGCTCTTGCCGGTGGACGCCGGCTGGACTGTGGTTTGACGGAGTCATGCATCGTGGGGCGAACGAATCCACGTAAGGACCAGGAGAACGTCAGATGAACAGGAGACTTGCGGACGAATTCGGGATAGAGTTCCCGATCTTTGCCTTCAGCCATTGCCGTGACGTGGTCGCGGCGGTGAGCCGCGCCGGGGGGTTCGGCGTGCTCGGGGCGCTGGCGTTTAGCACGGAGCAGCTCGAGATCGAGCTGAACTGGATCGACGAGCACGTCGACGGCAAGCCCTACGGCGTGGACATCGTGATGCCGGCGACGATCGCTGGGCGGCGACCTCTCGTCGCTGAAGAACATGATCCCGCCGCAGCACAAGCAGTTCGTCGACGACCTGATGAAGAAGTACGAGGTGCCTGATCTGCCCGACGGCGAAGGCTCCTGGGACGGGCTCCTGGGCTGGGTGCATGACACCGCTCGAAGCCAGGTGGACGTGGCGCTGCAGCACCCGATCAAGCTGATTGCGAACGCGCTGGGGACACCGCCGCGGGACGTGCTGGACAAGGTGCACGAGCACGGCATCAAGGTGGCGGCGCTCGTAGGAACGGCGGCGCAGGCGCGGACGCAGGTGGAGGCGGGGACCGACATCATCGTCGCGCAGGGGACGGAGGCGGGAGGTCATACCGGCGAGATCGCCACCATGGTGCTTGTGCCGGAAGTGGTGGACGCGATCAGTCCGACGCCGGTGCTGGCGGCGGGCGGCATCGGCAGCGGCCGGCAGATGGCGGCGGCGATGGCTCTCGGCGCCGACGGCGTCTGGACGGGCTCCATCTGGCTGACGGTGCGCGAGGCGGACACGAGCGAGGTCGTCGTCGACAAGCTGCTTCACGCCGGGTCGCGAGACACCGTGCGCTCGCGATCGTGGACGGGAAAGCCGGCGCGCTTCCTAAAGACGGCCTGGACGGAGGAATGGGACAGCCCCGAGTCGCCGGGGGCCCTCCAGATGCCGCTCCAGTACATGCTGATCGCCGACGCCCAGCGCCGCGTCATGCGCGCGAAAGAGGGTACGAAGGCAGCACAGCTCGCGGGGATGCCCGTTGGCCAGATCGTCGGGCGCATGAACGCCGTCCGCTCCGCCCGCGACGTGATCTTCGACATCGTGACGGAGTACGTGGAGTCGGTGGAGCGGATGAGCGCGGAACTGCCCAAGGTGGAGGAGCAGGCTCGGTAGGGCCGGTCATGAACCAACATACTCAACGGCCTGCGTCCATCGATCAAAGGCTTCCATGTCTTCGGCCGCGATCTGGTCGTTGAACGGGTTGACGATACCCGTGTCAGCATTCACTGTGCGCTTGGACCGCTCGTTTATTAACAGGATGTAGTTGGCCCCCCAGCCAACTCCGTCAGCCGACATAAACGTGGCCGTCAGACCAGATAGGGGCTCCGGTTCCCAGTAGAGGACGTTCTGAAGACGAAGCTTTTCGCCGTTCGGGCTACTGCTCGAGTAGGGCCAGGGTAACTGATCGACGGATGGCTTGGGTTCGATCCTTATACTGGCGATTATTTCGTCAAACAGGGATACCTCTGGGTCTAAGATCTTCTTGAAGTAGACCTCTCCCACGGTCGAATCGATCACAATGACTGATTCACCCGCTGAGATGCGAAACACAGGTGCCGTCCGTGAGGGGTCGAAACCGGTCGTCCAACGACCGACAGAGACATCGGAGCTGCTCGGGACGATCAGGACGACGTTTGCCCACCGGTAGGCCGTCCCCTCAATGGGAGTTGCCGTTGGGACTGGACTGAGGGATGGTTCAGGAGTTGACGTGGACAAGCTTGTCGTACCGGGTTCATTTGTTGGACGGTCGGTTGCGGCTTGCGAGGTATCCTCCTCGGTTTGCCCGCAGGAGGTGAGTCCGGCCGCAAGCGTCAGCAGCGTGAACGCCGCAGCAACGCGTGAGACCGTCAAGCGGGTCATCTCAATCCCTCTGCGCCAATCATCGCGCGCTCGCACGAATTGTCAAGGTGTCTGGGATCCTAGCTCGTCATCCCACCCAGCCCAACCAGCGCGCGGCCGTGCTCGATCTCGCCCATGTGGCGCAGGCCGTGCTGGTAGACGAAGCACTCGAGGACGTCGAGCTTGCGCAGGGGTGCGCCGGGGCCAATGACGATTGCGCAGAAGATCTGCTGCATGTTCGGCGGCAGTTGCGGCAGGAGCACCTGGGACAGCGTCTCTTCGGTGAGAGCGTCGAGGACGCCGTTCGTGCGCTCGATGACGGCCCTCTGGAAGGCGCGCCAGGCGTCGAAGTCGGCGAAGCGGAGGTTCTCCATCTGCTCGACGGTCTCCTCGCGGCCGAGGGCGTCGACGGTGACGCCCACCTTCTGCGCCCAGCCCTGGCTGTCCCAGAGCGTGGGGCCGCCTAGAAAGGGGCCGCTGATCGACTGGTCCTGGGCGCGCATGAAGTGGCTGAGGCTGAAGGCGATGGGCAGCACTCCGGCGCGCTCGTGGTGGTTGACTTGCTCGAGCGTCATGTCGGAGACGGCGCGCTCGTAGACGGTGTTCATAGCGCGGATGCGGTTGCGGAGCGACTGGACGAACATTTCGGACATTGGCTGGCCTCCAGACTATTCGATGAATGTGCGCGAAATCGTCGTAAACGTGCATGTGTAAACATCGCGGTTCCAGCCGGGGGACTGGAACACCACCGACATCAAGGCGCTGCCGGTGGCGACGCGGCCCAGCTCTCGCCCGGACTCGATGTCCAGGACGGCGACGTGATCGGTGGTGTCGTCGAAGTCGTTGACGACGATCTCGCCGGTGTCGGGGTAAAGCAGGAAGTGGTTGCCGGCGTTGAACGGGTGCTGCCAGAGGCGCTCGAAGGCGCCGGGACCGCCGTAGCGGAAGGCGGCGATCAGGGCGTTGCCGCTGTCATAGGAGACGAGGATATTGCGCGAGGAATCGAAGAGGGGCGGGTTGACGATGGTGCCGCGGGGCGCGCCGAACGGCGTGAACTCGTCGAAGTCGCTGGAATCGAGCGTCGAGACGCGGTGGACGCGGAGCGGGCCGGTCGCGATGCCGCCGCCCTTGAAGCTGCGCTGGTAGACGTTGTCACCGTTATCCATGAACCAGGCGTTATCGCCGGCGATCACCGGGTCCCAGCCGTATGAGCGTGAGGCGTCGCCGGGAGGCCGATAACGGTGCTCCCAGTCACGATCGCGTTCCAAAGAGCATGCCTCGTAGTTGTAACGGTAAATCGCGTGGTCGCCGACGATGTAGACGAACTCGCCGCCGGCGCTGATGTCGCGCGAGATGCGCGCGATCGAGCCTTCGGGCACCTCGATCTCTTCGCAGACCGGCGAGAGGTCGTCGGGAGAGAGCAGCGAGAAGTAGGAGCGGTTGCTCCCGTCGCACACGAAGTTCTTCATCACGAGGACTCCGTCGGACAGGGCGAGCAGGCTGTTGTACGGCTGCGGCTGCGGCAGTTCGCTGCTGGCGAGAAGGTCGCAACCGGTGTTCAGCTTGTGGCAGCAGCGTCCGTATGTCACATAGAGATAACCGTTGGTGTGCGCCATGATGCCACCGGCCCAGAAGGGGCCGCCGGGCAGGTCGGGGGAGCGGGCGAGCGGCTCCAACGTCACGGGATCGATGCGCTCGACCCAGGAGCGGCTGTCTGCTGAAGGCGGCGTGTTGCCCTGGAGGAAGACTTCGCCGGGCGCGCGGAGCACCACCATGTTGGCCATCATCGCCGAGCGCGAGGTCACCTTCAGGGTTTCACCCTCGCCGAGAGCCAGGCCCGGCGAGCGGGGAATCATCTGGCGGCGGGGGCCGCCGTCCTCTCCCGGAAAGGGGCTGTCGTAGTAGCCACGGACGGGTCCTGCGCTATCCAGGTCTGTCATGGGTCGCATGATAGCCTACGTCACCGGCAACGACGGGCCGTCTCTGCGCTACAATCGCGTTATGGCGACTACGGGCAGAGTGCGCGATGAGGTGACTGCCGTTGACGAGGCATGGCGGTCGGCCTCGGCGTACCTGGCGCCGGCCCTCATCGAGGGCCTGAACCGGCACTCGGGTGGCGAGGCCAGCTGGATCGAGCCGATGGAAGGAACGCTGGTGATGGCCGACATCTCGGGCTTTACGAAGATGTCGGAAAGATTGGCGGAGATCGGTAAGGAGGGGGCCGAGTGGCTGACGAACACGATCAACCTCTACTTCGAGAGCATGCTGGACGCCGCGCGCCAGCAGGGCGGCTCGAACCTGAAATTTGGTGGCGACGCGCTTCTGCTGTCTTTCACGGGCGCTGACCACGCCGAGCGAGCGGTGCGAGCGGCCCTGGCGATGCAGTCGGCGAACCGGCGGTTCGCCGCGGTGCGCCTGGATCGGGAGCGGATTCGCCTGAAGATGAGTATCGGCGTGCACTCGGGCCGCTTCTGGTCGGCGGCTGCAGGACTGCCGGGACACCGCATGCAGCACCTGATCCTGGGGCAGGATGCCTGCCAGGGTGGCGGCGGCCGAGTCCCTGGCGGAGGCAGGCGAAGTCGTGGTGACGCCGGAGACGCTGGCGGAGGTCGGCGATTGCCGTTGGGTCGCGAAGGATGGGATGTGCCGGGTGCTCTCGCAGCCGCGGAAGTCCGGGGCTGCCGCGGAGGCCGAACAGGCGATGTTCCCGGACTCGAGCGTGCTCTGGTACCTGCCACCGCCCGTCGCTGAGGCCCTCCAGTCGCCGGAGCAGGCGGGGCTCATGGCGGGAGAGCACCGGAAGACGACGATTATCTTCCTCCATCTGCTGGGCGTCGAGGAATTGCTCGAGGCTGAGGGCGCCGGGGCGCTGGCAGAGCTGCAGGAGTACGTGTCGCTTGTAGCGCGGCTGACGGAGAAGTATGGCGGCTTCCTGGCAGGGAGCGACATCTACAACGAGGGCATCAAGCTGATCCTCGTGTTCGGCGCTCCCGTGGCGCGTGAGCAGGACGCCGCCAATGCGTTGCGTTTGTGCCTAGAGATGCGCGATGAGCTGCCGGACCTGGGCCTGAAGCTGCGGCACCGAATGGGGGTGAACAGCGGCTTCGTGTTCGCCGGGGACATCGGCACGGAGTACCGCCGCGAGTACACGGTGATGGGAGACGCTGTGAACCTTGCGGCCCGGCTAATGAGCGCGGCGGATGAAGGCGCCATCCTGGCCTCCCGTCACACGCTGGAGGCCGCCGGGCCAGGTTTCGCGGTGCGCGACATCGAGCCGATACGCGTGAAGGGCAAACGCAACCCGATCCCGGTCGCGATCGTCGAGCGCGAGACGGAGGTGGCGCCGGCGGTGCGCACCGAGAGGGCACGGGAATTGGTAGGGCGCGACGAAGAGCTAGAGATACTACGTGCCATCTGCCTTGAGGCGGAACGAGGCGAAGCCCGTACCGTGGCCATCAGCGGTGAGGCCGGAATCGGTAAGTCGCGCCTGACAGCGGACTTCCTGGACTACCTGTCCATGCGTGGATGGGAAGTGCACCGAGCGCAGTGCCAGTCACACCTTGTGGGCAACCCGTACGCGCCGTGGGCGAGTGTCATTTACGCGCTGCTAAACGCCGACGCCGGGACGAGCGCCGCAGTGCGAGCAGCCGCGGTCGAGGCAGGGGTTCGGAGACTGACGCCCGGGTTTGCAGAGATCACCCCCCTCCTGGGAGCCGTGCTCGGACTGCCGTTCGGCGAGACGGCGGCAACACGCGCCCTGGACGAGGAGGCTCGCAGGCGTCGACTGTTCGACCTGGTCACTGAACTGCTGAGCGCCGCGGCAGAGGGCTCACCCCTGAGCGTAGTGTTCGAGGACGTGCACTGGGCAGACCACAGCTCGCTCCAACTTGCCTCGCACCTGATGGGCGCAGTTACCGCCGGACGCTTCATGCTGATGATGACCGCGCGAACGCTGGACGGAGTCGACCTGGCGCCGGCAGGTCAACGTCTCCGCGAAGTCCCTCTGAGCGAACTGCCCGAGGGAGGCGCCGTCCAGCTCGTTCGGTCAGTTCTGGGACTGCCCTCGTTGCACCCCAGGATCGCCGCGGCATTGATGGCGAGGGCAAGGGGTAACCCGTTGTTCCTCTCCGAGGTGGCGCGCTCGCTGCAACAGTCGGGAGAGATGGAACGGCTGCTCGGGCTACCGGAGAGCCGTCTCGACGAGGCGCTGGCTGAACTGGACATTCCCGACCGCGTGCAGGCGCTAATCATGTCCCGCATCGATTCCCTTCCCGCTGGGACTCGAGATGTCCTGCGGGGAGCGAGCGTGCTCGGCGCGGCGTTTGACGAACGCACGCTGAGGGCCGTCCTGGAGGCGGACATAGCATCGGACGGCCTTGGACGCCGCTTAGAGGAGCTGGGCGAGCACCAGTTCGTGGAGACTACAGGACAGGCGGCGTACCGCTTCAGCCACGCTCTCATCCAGGAGGTTGCCTACGAGAGCCTGCTGTACGCGCGGCGGAGAAGGCTGCACGAGCGGGCCGGATCCTACGTCGAGGTCGGCCACTGGCAGGACCTGGAATCCGTGTACGAGACACTCGTCTACCACTACGGACGCGCCGGCAACAAGCCACGGGCCCTGCTCTACTCTGTCCGAGCCGGCGACAAGGCGCGACTCGTGTTCGCCAACGAAGAAGCCATCGAGCACTACGAACGCGCGGCGTCCCTCGGCGAAGATACGGGGCTGGCACGGGTTGACGGGGTCCAGGCCGTGGACGTCAGCGCCGGCGCCACGCACACGAAGCTCGCGGACGTCCTGGAGCTGACCGGAGCACACGCCGACGCAATACGGCACTATGGCCGTGCCCTGGCACTGTACGGAGGCCCCGGCATCGCGCGGGTCGCCCTCGCGCCGCATCGGCCTGTTCCGGCACGATTTAGCGAGCGGGCGCGGCAACGCGTCCCACACACGCGGAAGACGATCGGGAACATTTGCCGCAAGGTTGGGGTCGTCCACGAGCGGCTGAGCGACTACGAGAACGCGCGCAACTGGTTCATGTCTGCGCTTTTGGTCCTGCCGAGGAGTTCGCCTCGAGAACGGACACGCGCCCTTATAGGGTTGGCGATAGCCTGGTTCAGGGCCAGTCAGTACGAAGAGGCACGCCTCTGGTGTCAGCGAGGCCTCAGGAGTGCCCGCGAGGCCGGCGACCTGCTTGAAATGGCACACGCCCAGAACATGTTGGGCTTGATATATCGTGAACGCGGAGCTGTGCGGCGTGCCCTGATCCATCAATCGCGTGCGCTGGCGCAATATCGAGAGCTCAACGATCTAAACGGACAGGCGGAAACCCTGAACAACCTTGCGCTGGATCACTATGATCTCGGCGAGTACCCTGCAGCAGCGGAGAGATTCGAAGAATGCCTGGCAATCGCCACACAGACCGGCGATATCGACCTTCAAGCGATCATCCACAACAATCTCGGCGAGGTCTACCTAGCGCAGGGTGATGTCGACCGCGCAAAGGCCAGGTTCCGCTGGACGATTGACGTCAGGACACGGCTTGGACACATAGGGATCGGCGCACTTGCTGAAGCGAATCTGGGAAGAGCGCTGGCACAAGAAGGGCGCACCGAGGAGGCTCTCAAACTGCTCGAGGCCAGCCGCATGGCGTTCCGCCAGATCAAAGCACGAACGTTCGAGGGCGACGTCGACCTGACGTTGGGTGAGCTTGCCTTGCGCGAGGAAAGGCCGGACGAGGTACTGACGGTGGCACGGAAGGTGCTCGCGGATGCCCGGAAACTGAACGTCGAACCCCTGGAGGGGGCAGCGCACTTGCTTCTGGGGCGATCTTACGTCGCCCTTGGTGACTGGCAATCGGGAGAGGCAAGCATTCAGGCCTCGCTACAACTGGCACGACGGGCCGGAAGCCGCCACCAGGAGGGAAAGGCCCTGGCCGCGATGGCCTCCCTCCATGCCGAGAAATTCAGAAAGCTGGGAGACACCTCATCGCGTAAGCGGGCTGCGGGCCTGCAGCGCCAGGCAGCGTTTATCTTCCATGAGCTGGGAGCTGACCTCGACGCACAGGCCATGGAGAATGAATTGCGCGCCCTGTAACCATTTCGGTGTGAGGATGGTCACCAGTGCATCTTTTGGGTGATTGACACGCCGTCCCGTTTCTGTCAACTTGACAACGATAACGTCCCATACCTGCGCCACCTGACCCGCGGCGAGCCCGACGGCTCGATCGCGATTCAACGCTGTCCGGCGGATAACGGCGCGCCAGAAGGGAATAGGGATTTGCGGTCCACCAAACGATATCAGCGAGTCGCGGCGCTATTTACCCTTGTCCTTGCGGGTCTTCTCCTTACCTCACCCAGCACCCTGGCGGCGAACGACCTCCTGAACCTCGGGTTCGAGGATGGCGCGCTCGACGGAAACCCCGTGAACTGGACGGTGATGAGCAGCGCCGACTCGGTGAAGGTCGTCGATACCGAAGGCCCCTCCGAGTTCCAGACCTACGCCGACATGGGAAACGTGACGGTCTCGCCGTATCAGGGGAACCTCATGCTACGGCTGGGCACTCCGCGCCGAAACTCCCAGAACCAGCCCCCCGGCTTGAACTGGGTGGCTCAGACTTATTCATCCACCGACTCGACCCTGGAAATCGCATTCCGGCTCTTTTCGTGGGAGCATCGCGGAAGGGACACCTTCAGGATCGACGTCCGGGACGGCAATCAGTCGGTTGGTGACCTCGCCGCCCCTGTTCAGATCAAGAGGTCCAACGGCAGCGTGATGCACACCTGCAACGATATTCCATGCGACTTCAGCATCGACGCCGGCAGCAGTGGTCAGTTCATAAACACCGGCTGGCTGACCCTGCAGATCATCAACCTGCCGTCCGACGGTCGGAATCTCACTGTCTGGGAAAAAGCCTACGGCACAATCGATAGCTCACACCCAACGTGGGCCTACTTCGACAACGTGAACTCGCCGCCGGTGGCGAAATTCAGCTTTGAGTGTATCGGCGAAGGGGACGTATGCCTGTTCTTCGACCTTTCGTACGATCCCGATCCCGGCGACGCAATCACTTCTCGGACCTGGGTGATCGATGGACGGACATTCACCAGTCAGAACCCGTTCTTCATCTTTCCGGACGAGGGGAACTTTACCGCTTCCCTCCGCGTAACGGACACCTCGGGCACCGAGGCGATCGTCAGCGATGGCTCCGCAGCGACCGACGGCGACCTTGTCCCGGACCTAGTGGTCCAGAACGAAGACCCGTTGGTGAACGCCCTCAACGTGGAAGCCCTCGCCGGTGACGACTTCAGGCTGATCGGAAGGCACATCGATCCGGGGTCAGCCGACGCGCACAGCGCCCAATGGAGCATCAATGGAAACCCGGCTGCCACTGTGGAGGAGGAAAACGACCCGCTTCTGTCGTCCGGTCTGATAAGCGGCAAGCTGACCGCGACCTCTAACTTGAACGGCACCCTTACAGTCAACGACGGGGACGGCGGCTCCGCATCCGACAACTTCAACGTCACCGTCGTTCCGGACACGCCGGCCTCGCGAACCCGATACGAGCCGAACGACACAACGCTTGACCCGCAGAATCCGCCGCCCATCCTGAAGTCCGACGGCGCCTACCTCTCGTTCATTCAGGAGGCCGGCGACGTTGACATCTATGAGGTGCGAACCGCGGGTGGAGCGCCTGTGAAGCCCGGCGGCGAGCTGCTTGTCTCCCTATCCGCCCTCCACGCTGATGTCGATTTGGCCGTCCTCTCCAAGCTCCCAACAGGTGCCAGCGCGCAATGGAGCGACTTCGGCTGGGGCCGCGCCGGCTGGGGCCGCGCAGGGTTCTCCGAATTCGACTCGACGATCCTGGGTTGGGGCCGCGCCGGCTGGGGCCGCGCCGGCTGGGGTCGCGCCGGCAACTCTCAGGTAGGCCTATCTACTTTCAACAATTCCGGTGTAAGCTGGGCCGACATCGGCTGGGGCCGCGCCGGGCTTTCGCAGTCCGGTTTCCTTGCCGGCGGCAACGATGTCACTCCACTCGATGTGGAACTGGAGGAACTCGGCCTCGGCTCGATAGGTGGTAAGGACCTCCAGGTGGCTGACTTCTCAGCAAACCGTGGGCTCGACGACGAGAGCGCCTGGGCTCGGTCGGCGACTGCTGGAACGTCATTCTACGTTGCGGTCTTCAAATCTGACGGCGAGGAAAGCCTCACGCCCTACACACTGTCCGTGGAGACGATCGAACCGCCGGACCTCGAGGTCAACCTCGGGCCGTTGTGTGACGGGTCCCCGCTCGTGACCACGGGGGCGACGCCTATATCCACAATCCTGCATGACTACGACGACCCGAATACGCCGGAGAACGATCCTGCCAAAGCCGTGTTCGTTACGCAGGAACAAAGGATGCGGGTCACGTACTCGCTTGATAACGCGGGTTGGAACGACCTCCTTGGAGATGTCGTCGCGGTTGCCCAGCTCCCGCAGGTAGGGGCCGACGTTCTCTCAGTTGCCAGCACCTACTTCGACGACGCTGATAGGCATCCGTGCCTCGTCGAGGCAGCCAACAGTGTGACAACCCAGATCCGGGACGACCTCAACGCGATGTACCCGAACGTCGAGCACCGGGTTATCGTTGGCGATGGCAGCATCATCCCCTTCCGCCGCGTGCTCGACTACACGATCATCGGCAACGAGAAGAACTATCTCATGGACGCCTTCGTGAAGCCCGGTAGCCCGGAATTTGCGGCGATCCTCCAGGGCTATTTCCTGACTGACGACTACTATGGCGATCCAACAGGGAACCCGTGGCAGGGCGACGAGGCGTACGTACCGACAATTGGCATCGGGCGGCTCGTGGAGACCCCCGCAGAGATACAAGGACAGCTCCAGGTCGCTTTCGACAGCAACCTGCAACTCGACGTCGCCACCGGTTCGACGTTCGGCTACGACTTCTTCCAGGACGGAGCAGAATCCATCGGCGACAGCCTCGATGCGGGACTTGCAGGACCAGTACACAGAGAGATTAACGACGCCTGGACAGCGGACGACATGCGATGCCTGTTCCTCGGGGAAGGCGCCGGCCCGGACTGTGGAGTACGGGACGTCGCTTCGCCGGTGGGGCACTCCACCCATTACGCGATACTGTCGGCGCTCGGTTTCGAGAATGACGACTTCACCAATTTCGTCTCGAATGATGACGTGGCTAACGCGGGCGACGTTGTCGCAGCGCTTAAGAACACACTGGTCTTCACAATGGGCTGCCACTCAGGCTTCAGCTCCCCGGACGCTGCCTCTCAGGGCCCGGATGCCGGCACTGGCATTGATCCGGCGCTAGACCTGCCGCAGGCCATGGCGCGTCAGTTCGCCGTCTACGTCGCCAGCAACGGTTACGGCATCGGCGATGACGCGGGCGTCGCCGGCCACGAGAAGCTGATGACGCTTTTCCCGAACGAGTTGCTCGCGGGCGGAGTGACGGTGGGCGAGGCGCTCAAGGACGCCAAACAATCGTATCTGGGCGGCCTCGCTACGACCACGGTCTATGACCTGAAAGTCTCCATGGAGACAACCCTGTACGGCCTGCCGATGTACGAAGTGAATCCAGCATCCTCAATGTCACTCCTGGCAATGCCAGTCGTGGAGTCCGGCGTTCCAGCGGGCAATTTTACCCTTACCACAGTGGACGCCGGATCAACTGTGCCGACGGTGACGACGACCCATCAACTGGAGTCCTTCACGAATGCCCTGGGGACAAAGTACACCCTGGACGGCGAGGCGCAGGGCGCGCCCGGACGGGCGCTGCAACCAACCTTTAGCGGAGACGCAGACGAGCGCCACCCGTATACCGGAGCGCCGCCGCCAATCCATGGGCTGCGCGTCACCGGCGCAACCTACACCGATATTCCGGACACCGATGCCGTCTTCTCTACACCTACAAACACTTGGTTGAGCGGGGTGGTCGAAGCCCAGCAGTGCCAGGCCGGGTGGTCACCATCGGATGTCGCACAGATCAACAGCTTCCAACGCGGAAACGACCTCACTCAGACTCTCGTCGTGGTGGCCGGACAGTTCCAATGCACAAGCGGGGACGCGCTCACGGTCACAGGCGTCGAGCGGCTCTACAGCTCGCTCAGCATTGAAATCATGCGATGCTCGTCGACCGCGTTAAACGGGCCTGTCCTGAACGACCTCGAAGCGCGCAACCTCGGCGATGGGAGCGTGGAGGTCCGCGTGGACGCGAGCGACGACACCGGCCTCAGACAGATAGACGTCCTGCGCGTCGATGAAGGGTCGATTGTGCCGTTCTCCCAGACGTTCAGCGTGCCCCTGCCCACGAGCGGCGTGTTCAACATCAACGTCCCCAATGTCGAGGAGACAACGAACCTTCTGGTCCAGCTCGAAGACGCAGACTGCAACGTCACGGTGGACACGCACAAGAGTGCTGGGTTGAGCTTGCTGAATGTCGACGCGGGCCCGGACGTTGGTCTGACGCCCCCGTTCAACGCAACGCTCAGCGCCACGATACCCGACTTCGCAAGCGTCGACGAGCCAGTCTGGTTCGTCTGGGAGTTCAGCGACGGCGGCTTTACGGACGGTGTGCTGGCACCGGCAGAACTGCAGACTCACCCGGTTGTGATCAATCCCGACGGAAGTGCCACGTTTACCCTCCAGCACAAGTTCACGACCCCCGTACTCGCCGATCTCGCGGCCAGCATCGAGGTTCATGACTCAGCCGGCGGCGTCGGCGTCGACGACGTGGCGTTCTTCTGCGACCCGCCGGAGGGTGGCCCAGTCCTTGATGGCGACTGTGACCTCGTACTCGACTCACAGGAGGGCCCTTGCGGCGCGGACGAGTCGGATATCGCGCTACGACCGGAGCGCGTAGACGGCGTTTTCGCCGGTATGAGCGAAGACGGCGACACGGATGTAGACGAGGCGCTGCCCGCAGGCGCGACGGCATATGACTGCGATGGAGACGGCTACACGGGTGCGGCCGAGAACCACGTCTACTCCTACTTCGGTCAACTGAATGGGGACCAGAAGACCTGCCAGGAGTACGACACCGCATTCCCCGATCCAATGCAGAATTCCACGCCGAGCAAGCGGTGGCCTTCCGACCTATCGGCAGTTCCGTACCCAGATTCCCGTAACCGCATAACTCTGCACGACTTCACGAGCTTTCTTGCCCCCATACACTACTTCAACTCGAACGTCGGGATACGGCCTGGCGATGTGCGCTGGGACCTGGTGCCCGGCAAGGGGATCTACGAGACGGACATCAACTTGAACGACCTCACAGCGTTGCTCGCCGGAGCCAGCGGCTCACCCGCCATGCTCGGCGGGAAACGGGCATTTGGCGGCGCCGAGTGCTCGTGGCCACCGTAGAGCGTGAGCGTTGCCAATGAAAGTCGAAGGGGCGGGCAAATGCCCGCCCCTTACGCTATCTCTGAAACAGGAGGCGCTGGACATGGCAGACATCAAACTTTATGGAGCCCCATGGTGCCCCGACTGCAAGCGGTCGAAGAAGTTCCTGGCAGAGCAGCGCGTTGCCTACGATTGGATAGACATCGACGCCGATGCGAAGGCGCTTGGTTACGTCGAAGAGCTGCAAAACGGCGGGAGGACGATCCCTACCATCGTTTTCAAAGATGGGACGCACCTGCTGGAGCCATCCAACGACGAGCTGGCGCGCAAACTCGGATTGAAATTGTCGGCTGCTCGGCCGTTCTACGACCTCGTGATAGTAGGCGGCGGCCCAGCAGGGCTCACCGCATCGATCTACGCATCCCGCGAAGGCATTGACTCTCTCGTCATCGAGAAGAGCGCGCTCGGTGGCCAGGCGGGCGTGACAGAGCGCATCGACAACTACCCAGGGTTTCCTGACGGAGTGGGCGGAGGAGAACTGGCGGATCGTTTCATCGCACAGGCCCGACGCTACGGCGTCGAGTTACTCTCTGCGGTCGGCGTTCGGGCGATCGATGCCGAAGGTGAGGACCTCTGCGTGACCGTGGACTCCGGCGACGAGTATGGCGCCCACGCGGTGCTGATCGCCACCGGGTCCACCTACCGCCGGTTGGGTGTCCCGGGGGAAGATGAACTGATCGGATCTGGCGTACACTTCTGCGCTACCTGCGACGGGCCATTCTACAAGGGAGCAGATGAGCTGGTAGTGATCGGCGGCGGGAATTCTGGGTTGGAAGAAGGCTTGTTCCTCACCCAGTTCGCGAAAAAAGTGAGAGTCCTAGAGCACGGGCCCGAGCTGCGAGCCTCGAAACTCCTGCAGGACAAAGTTCGAAATCACCCGCAGTTCGAGATTCACACAAACGTCGATGTGAAAGAGCTGAAGGCCTCGAACAACAAACTGTCAGCGGTGGTTGCCAAAGACAATCAGACCGGACGAGACCTGGAGTTCGCACCTGCGGCGGCGTTTGTCTTCATCGGGCTGGACCCGAACACGGCCTTCCTCAAGGGGTCGGTCGATCTGGATGAGCGCGGATTCGTCATCACCGACGATACGCTCCAGACCAACCTGCCCGGCGTGTTCGCCGCCGGTGACCTGCGGGAGGGCTCAGCGAAACAGTTAGCGGCGGCGGTCGGCGAAGGGGTAGCGGCGCTCCTGCACATCCGCCAGCACCTTCAGAAGCACTCGCACATAGCGAGGCATGAGGAGGCTGCCTAGGGGGCGCCCGCGAGTGCCAGGGCGCGTGCGGGCCGCTGACGACCTGCAGTCAGTTGCGTCTTCCTCCGAATGCCAGAGAAGAGGTCGTCTTCCATTGCGCCGATCGCGCCAGTGGGACCGAACACACGGTAGTAACGATGGCCACCCCACAGCGCTGCGTGTCGTTCCTCGGGTAGCTCCAGCAATTTCTGGTATTCCGGGAGCTGAGTGGAGTGCCGTTGTATCGCCTCCCATGCGCGCCACCAGTAGTCTGATGCATCGATTCGGGTGGTGATGGCCCAGGCTGGCCAGGGCGCCGCGCGCCGGAACTCCCCGTTGACCTCCATGGTGAGCTCTCCGAAGGCCTCCTCGTATATTTCGACGTCGGCTTCGGTCCAGGCCATGTAATAGAGCTTGGAGACAATGTGCGCAGCGCTGCCGCTGCTCGTGCGGAACCCGGGGTCTGCAGCCGCGGCAACAGCGCCGGTTGTATAGCGGCAAATCGCCATGTGGTCTGGATGCCCGTAGAAGCCCACAGGATCGAAGGTTACAACGACCTGCGGCCGGATGCGCCGAATGTGGTCTGCGATGATTTCCACCACTTCCGCCGTGTCCGCTGCCTCCAATTCCCCGTCCCGGTAGTCCAGAAAAGTCACCTCACGAATACCGAGTACTTCGGCGGCTTCGCCAAGCTCTGCTTCACGGATCTTGCCAAGCCTCTCCGGACCCGGATTGTCACCGGGAGCCCCAAACCACCCCTGCTCCCCGCGCGTTGCGGTAATCAAGTAAGTCTCCACACCTTCCGCCGCGTACTTCGCAAGCATCCCACCGTTGCCAAGCGATTCGTCATCCGGATGCGCCAGAACTACCAACAGTCTGAGTCCCTGCGTCATGACTAACCCCCCTTCGGCCGCAACACAAGCCGCGGCGCCTGAACTATTCGCTTCTCTGTCGGCTGTTCCTTCGGGTGGTACATCACTCCGGCAACACCCAGGGCGATCATTGCACCACCGATTGCGGTCCCAAGTCCAATGTCTTCGCCAAGAATGGCCCAGCCGAGGAACAGGCCGGACAGTGGCACGATGTATGTGACCAGCGAGGCGTACACGCTGCCGGCCGTCTTCACGAGCCAGAAGTGCATGATGAAGGCGACGCCCGTCAGGGTGCCCAGTGCCAGGAGCGACAGCGCACCTTCAGAGCTGAGCGACCCGTAGGACGGAACTCCGTCCACGATGAACGTCAGCGGGAAGGCGATTAGCGCTCCGAGGACCAGCTTTGTACCGACCAGGCTGAGCGGTTCGGTGTGCTTCAGCAACACCTTCGCGTAGACAACAGCGGCCGCGTAGGACATTGCCGCGACGATCACCGCGAGGATCCCCAGTGTCCCCTGGCTCGAAACCTCGAAGATATCCCCGCCGCTGAGCACGATCACTCCCAGGAACCCCAGACCCAGCCCCGTCACCTTCTGCGCCGTCAGGTTCTCATTCGGAAGCACCAAGGCGGCGAGGGCGACCGTGAAGATCGGCATCGTGGAAATTAGCACGGATGCCACACCGCTATCAATGTCCTGCTCGGCCCAGGCGATGAGGCTGTGCGGGATGATGCTATCGAGGACAACCAGGAGCGCAGCCCCGGCGGCCATGCGGCCGTCAACCCGCGGCTTCCGCCTCATGACCACCATGATCACGATGACTGTCAGGGCCGCCAAAAGCAGCCGCGCCGCAACCAACTCCGTGACCGAGATGTCCTCGACGATTACCTTCATGAAGAGGAAGGCCGAGCCGAACATCACGCCGAGCACCAGCATCACGGCCAGCGGGCTCATTCTTGTCTGCATTGTCTCGATCCTTCCTTTGATTCGCCCGGGATGCCTAGTTCCGGTTGATTTCGCACCAAGTGCTGAAGCGGTGCGAGGACTCGTCGTACTCCAGGTAGCCCGCGGCAGCCTGTTCACAGAGCCAGTGAGCGAGCTGGGGGGTTGCGATCCCGGTCTGCTCGGCGACCTCGTCCTCAGTAGCCGGGCCAAGAGACGCCAGTACCGTGTACAACCCAAACTTCTCACCGACTTGGACGAGGGCGTTGCTCACGGCCACGTCGAACGCTGCGGTCATCTCGTAGGAGACTCTGGTTGTTCTACCTTCAGTTGCCATCTCGTTCCTCCTTTGACCCGTAGTGGCCTCGTCGATTTCAGCGTATGAGCGGGCAGGAAGGATTACATCTCCACGATTGGCTATTTGGACGAAGAGGGAGGGCGCCGCCCGGCTAGCCAGGGTTAGCTATGAAAGCGGGCGGGGCGACAAGCGTGTTAGATGAGACCGCGATCGCGTGCGTACGCGGCGGCTTCGGTACGGTTGGTGGTAGCTGTCTTGGACAGGATATTCTTGACGTGGTTGGCCACGGTGTTCGGCGTGATGAACAACTCCTCCGCAATGTCGCGGTTGCTCTTCCCTCGCGCCACGAGAAGAAGGATCTCCACCTCGCGTTCCGTCAGGCCGTCAGGGAAAGTCCTGGGGGCTTCGGCGTCCGCGGATTTCCGCCGCATGCGCGCCAGCAACTTCGCGATACCAATGTCGGAGGGAAGGGATAGCGCCTCCGCCAGTATGTCTGCCGCGCGCTCCAGCTCGGCCTCCTCCGGCGCCCCGGACGGAAGGTCGCCCTCGTATTCGGCTTCCCGCAGCAAGCGTTCGGCGGCGGTCCGGGTGCTGAAGTCGCTCCTGGGATGCCGCAATGCCAGGGTCACGAGCTCCAAACCTTCATCGGCGCGGCCGCTCCGGACGAGCATTTCGCCGATATCGCACGTAAGAGTAAGCAGCATGGGGACGTGCTTGATCTCGGCCGCCAGCTGCAGTGCTTCGCGGTAGCTAGCGCGAGCGCTGCGCAGGTCATTGAATGCGCACTCGGTCTTTGCCACGCCGCGGCAGGACTGAGCGAGCCCACCCTTGTCATGGATCTCCCTGTACAGGGCAATGCTGCGCTCGAACAGCTTGCGCGCCTCCGTAAACGACTTCTGTTCGAGGGCCACGTCTCCGAGGTAGGAAAGAGCGATCGCCATGCCCTCGGGGTCGCCGAACTCCTCGCGCACGCGGTAGCTCTCCGTGTAGTGGCGCTTGGCGGAATCCAGGTCGCCAAGTGTGCTGCGGACGTTGCCGAGCTCCAGCAAACAATATGCGAGAAACCACTGGTGGCGCAGCGCCGAGGCCAGTTCGTATGCCCGCTGTGCCCAATCGAGCGCCTCCTCGTTCCGTCCCTGCAGATAGGCTGCACGGCAGAGGACGTAGTAGGCAAGAGTTCGGTCCCAAGGGTTGTCCCGCTTCTCACTGGTCTCAAGGGCCTCTTTCCCGAGCGCCTCCGCATCGGCGTAGTTCCCGCGTGCGGTGGCAATTACCCCCAGGGCCAGCGCCGGGTCGACTGAGAATTCGGCTGGAGGCAGGACTTGCAGTTCCCCGTAGATCTGACGGCAGACATTGAGGACCGACTCAGCGTCGTCCAGGCGCCCGAGGCGAATGTAAAACCATCCCAGGTGCACCAGTGCAAGCGCGAGCGCCTTGCCCACATCCTCGTTGAACTCGCAATCTCTCAGCATCCGTACAGCCGCCTCTAACCGTGAAACCGCCTGCACATAGCGGCCCCGCAGCTGACAGAACAGGCAAAGTGCCTGCACCGATTCGGCGATCTGCTGTACGTTCGCTGTCTCCACCGCCCACTCCCAGGCTGTTCGCACGTTCTCCATCTCGCGCTCCATGCCCGAAACCATCTCCACCTGGCGACCGCTCTTAAACAGCTCGAGTTGCTCGCTGAGATAGCGCGTGTAATATGCGGAGTGGGCGGCCCGTGCATCGGAAGCCTCCTGCGGGTCCTCAGCGAGCCGCTCAAATGCGTACTGACGCAGGAATTCGTGGACCTGGTGCCGGCCGCCCGGGACCTGCTTCAGGAGCGACTTGTCCACGAGCGTAGACAGCAGCGGCAACCCGGCGCCGGCAATCTCGGCAGCCGCGCGATGGTCGAAACTCCCACGCAGCACCGATAGGCGCGCCATGGCGTGTCGTTGCTCGTCGTTGAGCAGGTTCCAGGAACCATCGAAGACCGCCCGCATGCTGCGGTGCCGGCCCGGCACGTTACGAAGCTGGGTTTCCAGGAAGTCGAGGCTCCGCTCGATCTCGGCGGCGATGTCGCTAACAGAGAGCAGCTTCGTCCAGGAGGCCGCCAGTTCGATACCGAGAGGCATCCCCTGCACGAGCGCACAGACGCGGCTGATCCCTACCCAGTCTCCAGATGGCTCATAGGACGGGTTCACCCGGCGCGCCCGGTCGACGAACAACCTCACCGCGTCGTAAGAACTGAGCTCCTCTTCGGTCTGTCCCGATGGGAAGCGCAGTCCCGGTAGGGGAAAGACACACTCTTCCCGCACGTTCAGCGCTTCCCGAGACGTAACCAACAGCTTTACACCGGGGGCGCTGGCGACAATGTCGCCCAGGAATTCGGCGGTGGTGACGAGCTGCTCGAAGTTGTCAAGCAGTAGAAGCGCCTGCTCTTCGGCGAGGTGCTGCAGTAGTTGGTTGCGCGGCTCATCTCCTCCCCGCAGCGTGATCTTCATCGCGTCGGCGATGCGAGAAACGAGAAGGTCCTCGGTCTCAGCGGTGTCGAGAGGAACAAAATGTGCCCCGCTCGGAAAGCTCGGCGCAACTCGCGTAGCCGCTTCCGTCGCGAGCCGTGTCTTTCCGGCGCCTCCGGGTCCGACCAGGGTAAGCAACCGGCAGGCCACGTCGCCCAACATCCGGGAAACCTCGGCCAATTCATCCTTCCGCCCGATGAACGTATCGGGCGGAAGCGGAAGGTTGATGATGATCGGCTGTTGCATCAGATAACCACGCGCCCGTAAGGGGGGGCGCGCATCTATCTTATCCGATGCGGGGAGATATTTGAGCCGCCCTTCCCGAACGGGCTCAGTGCCCGTCACCAGGTGTCCGCCGGCACGGTCCTGTGCGGGAGCCGGGTTACGAGACGTCAAGAGGCAGGCCCAAGGCCATCTGTCCGATGAACTCGTAGGCGCGATTCGCCCCCAAAGGGTGCATGAACGCGCCCGCGCGCACGTCACGGTACGCCCGCGACAACGGATTCCTGCTGAAGTATCCGGCCCCGCCGGACAGCGTAAGCGCCCGATCGACAACACGAACCGACGCCTCGTTGATGAACGCCTTAGCGGTCTGAGCCTCAGCGAAAACGGCTGATATCTCCTCGCCGGTGCCCTCCGCGATCGAGTGTTCCGTGTAATACTGGTCGATCAGGCGCCCCGCACGGTCGAAAATAGCGCGCATCGCCGAGATGTCGATCGCGTTCTCCGCGGCGAGGATCGTGTTACGTGCGCGCTCCCCAGCGCCGTCCCCGCGCTTCGACCCGAGGGCCTCCAGGACCTGAGCGTTCGCGGCTTCAGCGATTCCCAGGGAGGCCGATGCGTGGAAGAGGCCAGCCTCTAGGTTACGGTGGAGGAGCCCTTCAACGTTACCCGCCGGAAAGCCTCCGCGCAACGCGGATTCGGGCACATGGACGTCTTCGAAGCTCACGGAGTGGCTCCCCGAGGCGCGCATCCCGAGCGCGTCCCAATCGTTGTGGACAGTTATCCCAGGCGTGTCCTTCGGCACGAGGGCGTAGCCGTACCTCTCCTGCCCTGCATCGTTTTCAAAGGTCACGGCCACATAGACCGCGCTGGCAGCCGGAGACATCGTGCAAAAGATCTTCTTACCGTTGATTACCCAGCCGGTTTCCGAGCGCACAGCGCGGGTGGCGGGCCGCGTCAGGTCCTGGTTCGGTTCGCTCACGGCTGCCGCCATGACTGCACCGCTCGCGCTCACCATCTGCAGCGCTCGCCCGTATGCCGACGCCCGGGCCTCGTTCCCCGACTCCACGGCCAGCCTATAACGACGCCGAATGTTCAGGATGGCTGCGAGATGCATGTTCAGGCCGATCGTCACCGACGGCTCCCCACGGGCGAGACGGCTCGAGGCGACGAGAATGTCGCGCACCGACTCGACGCCGAGGCCGCCGAACTCTTCCGGGATGGGTGCGGAGAAGTATCCCCGCTCCTTCAGATCCTCGATCGCCTCGAATGGGTACGTTGCGTCGCGGTCGTGCTCACCGGCACGAACCGCAAACTTCGCCGCGAGTTCCTCGGCGATCGCTACCAGGCGACCGCCCGCTTCCGACTCGGCCTTCAACTCGAAGCGGTCCGCGAAGCGGAGCGGACCTGTCTCATGCCCAGACGTGTGGCCGTTGTGACCGTTGGCGTGCGGCTTGACGATCGTCATCGTGCTGCTCATCTGTACCTCCTCGGACAAGTTGTCTCGAGATCAAGGTACGTCCTGAGCAGAAGGGGTACATCTCCCGAATTGGCCAACCTTATGGGGCCGCCGGGAGCAGGGCTCATAGCCAGCAATGGCTATGCAG
Source organism: uncultured Chloroflexia bacterium (assembly GCA_963717065.1). Lineage (GTDB taxonomy): Bacteria > Chloroflexota > Dehalococcoidia > SM23-28-2 > RBG-16-64-32 > CAVQVC01. The sequence goes on from CAVQVC010000001.1 coordinate 2,116,092, forward strand.
AAAGCGATCGAACGAATCGCTGCGGGGGGCAGTTTGGGCGACCGGAGCTACTTGTGGACGTGCGTGGCGAGGCTCTCGATGCGCGAGCCGGTCTCTTCCGTGTACTCTTCCTCGGACGTGCGACGGATGACCTTCAGGAACGCCTCGACGAGGGCGGGGTCGAATTGCGTGCCGGAGTTGCGCTCGACCTCCTTACAGGCCTGGTCACGGGAGGAAGCCGCCCGATACGGCCGCCGCGAAGTCATCGCGTCGAAAGCGTCGACGATGGCGAACAGCCGCGATCCCAGCGGAATTTCTTCGCCGGCCAGACCGCGAGGGTAGCCGCTACCGTCAAACCGCTCGTGGTGAGCGTAAACGATCTCGGCGGCGTCCTTCAGAAAGTCGATACCCTTCAGGATCTGGTATCCAAGCTCGGAGTGGCGCCGCATCTCTTTCCATTCGTCTTCATCCAGCGGCGCGGACTTGCGGAGAATGCTGTCCGCGACGCCGATCTTGCCGATATCGTGCAGTGCGGCGGCGAACTCGATCTCCAGCACTTCATCCTCGGAGAGGTGAAGCTCCCGCGCGACGGCGACAGCCATGCGCGCCACACGGCGGGCGTGGCGGTGGGTCATGCGGTCCCGGACGTCGAGCGCCGTGGAAAGCACCTCGACGACGGCCGATGCGAGCCGGTTGTCGGCCTTGGCGTCCTGGATCTTCTTGAAGCCCTTGCGTTCCAGCTTGTTGGCGTAGAGCTTGGTGTCGGCCCAGTGGATGATCTCTTCCAGGTCGGCGCCTCCCCAGGGGTAGCCGCCGACGCCGATGGAGACGCCCAGGTAGATGCTGGCGTGCTCGCTCTCGTAGATCGGGCCGTTCGCCAGCTCGTCCCAGAGCTTCCAGGAGAACTGCTCGGCCGCGCGACGGTCGGTATCGGGCATGATGACCGCGAACTCGTCGCCGCCCAGCCGCGCCGTCACGTACTCACCGCCCGCCTCCCGGTTCAGAATACGACCGAATTGGCGCAGGACGATATCCCCCACTTGGTGCCCGAACTCATCGTTCAGGAGCTTCAGGTCGTCGACGTCGATCATGGCGATCGAGAGGTTGCGCTTCTTAGAAGCGGCGTTATCCAGCTCTTCCTGGAAGCGCTGGTAGAAGAAGCGCCGGTTCTGCAGTTTCGTCAGGTCGTCCCGAGTGGCAATCTCCTCGAGTTCGTTCTGCTTGTTCACCCAGACGTCGAGGGCCTTCTCCCGCTCACGGTGCATCTTCCGGTGGTTGCGGCGGAAGAGAATGTCCACGATGATCCCCAGCATCAGGATCACTGGAATCTGCGCCGCGATCAGCACGGTGGCGTAGGAGCCGTAGAGGTGGAAGATGGCGAGCGCGCCACCCGCCACAGCGATCGCGGCCAGCAGGGAAAAGCGGGCTACCCAGACCGCGGTCCCGGCGTGGTCCAGGTCTTTCGCGGCGATCGGCGCCTGCGGTCCCGCAGGTTCGGAGTGAGCCGCGCCGATCTCGGAATGTGTGTGTGTTGCCGCGTGGCTGCGCTTTCGCAAGCAGATGCCCCCCGTTTAGACGTGATGAAGGCCTTTGCTTATGTAGAGCACCCCGGAAGGTCATACGTTGCCGATGCCGAGTGCCGGTTTACCGAAAATTAACGGGAGAACGCCACGCTAACCATGGCAACAACGTCGAAGGCCGTGACTGATCGAAGGCAGCGCTGATCAAGAGCCGATGTTGGGACACGGCTCGGACTGCGAGACGGACAGGCCCGCGTTGTAGCGCAGTAGCTTGAGCGCGTCCACCGCGTTCGACACGCCGTCGCAGTCGACGTCACCCTGCAGCTCGTTCCAGACGGTCATCTCGCTGCCGATGTCCGGGCAGGGCGGCGGCTCGTACTGGCTGTAGCCCAGGCCGGTGCCCGCGCGCAACACCTTGAGGGAGTCGACGGAGTTGATCCCGTCCATGCAGTCCACGTTGCCGAACGCCTCAGGAGCCAGGGTCGGCGTCGGCACCGGAGTCGGAGTGGGAACCGGAGTCGCGGTCCCCGGCGCCGGGGTCGGTGTCGGGGCCGGCGCCTGTGACACTTCGTAGGCGCCAACGTCGCAGGCAGAACCCGAGGGCCGGGCCACGCCGCGCTGGTCGGTAGGGAAGCAATTATTACCGTGGGTTTCGTTGTCTACAGCCCAGTTCCCCGGCAGCAGCGCGCGGGTGGCTGTGGCGCCACCGTTGTTCTGAAGCGGCCCGAGCGGTGTCGGAGCGTTCGAGAGGTCGCCGTTGCCGGGATTCGTGAACGGGCAACTGCCGTCGCTGCTGATGTTGTCGCCGAACGAAGTGGGGTGGACCTGGCTGTAGACGCCGGTGGGGGCGCAATTTCCGCCGCCGCCGCCGTTGCCGGACAGGAGGCTGTTCATGATTCCCAGCGTCCCGAAGTTGCGGATGCCGCCGCCCTTGTCGCCGGAAGCGCTGGTGTTGTCGGCGAGGGTGACGTTGACCATGCTCATCGCCGTCGATGTGTAGTTCAGCACACCACCACCGCCGCCACCGAACGCCGTCGCGGCGTTGTTGCTGATGGTGGTGTTCCAGATGTTGGCCGTGTTGTCGTTGTAGATGGCGCCGCCGCCGGCCCCCCCGGCGAGGTTGCCGTGGAGGACGCTGCCGTTAACGGTCAACGTCGTGTTGGTGTTGCCGTTGAAGATGCCACCGCCGTTGCTGAAACCGACGTTGTCGCGAATCGTGCTGTTGTTGATGTTCATCGTGCCGCCGTTCCAGATGCCCCCACCGTCATTCGCCTGGTTTTCGGCGACAAGCACGTTGTTCAAGGTGACGGTGGCCGTCTGAGCGGACGTCAGGCCGCCGCCCTGGAGCGGCAGCGGCTGCCCCAGCGGGCCGGTGCCAACGGGCGCGCCGTGCCGGATCATCAGGTTGTTCAGCGTCAGGTTCTTGCCGATATGCACCTCGAAGACGCGGTCGATGTAGGCGCCGGAGATGATCGTCGTACCCGAGCCCGCGCCGTTGATAGTGGTGATCGCGTTGCGAATGTCTAGGTCGCGCGACAGCTCGGGCGTGATCGCGTTCTCGGCTCCACTCAGCGAAAGCGTGAACACGTCCTGCCCCGGCCCGTTCAGGTCCGGAATGGTGATGGTATCGCTGTCCACCGTGACGCTGTTCACCTTGATCACGGCGCCGCGCAGGCTGCAGTCGTTGGCCGCGGCCGTGCACGCCGAGCGTGCCGGAGAGTTGTCGTCGTCGGTGGTGTCTACCGTGTAGGTGGCAGCGGACGCCTTGTGCGTTCCCTCGGCGAATGAAACGACGAGCGCCAGGGCGGCCAGGCTCAGCGCCATAACGGCGTATACGGTGCGGTGCTTCTTCATGCGACTTTGCCTCACGAAATTAGACGAGGCCGCGCCGGAATGCGTTACGCGTTGCGGCTCAAGTGCCGATGTACGTGCAGGGAACGTACTGTGTGTACGGGAGGCTCGAGATGTATCGAAGCAGCTTGAGCGCGTCGACCGAATCGACGTTACCGCTGCAGTCCACGTCTCCGTTGAAGTAGGGGCAGCCGGGGCCTATCGCCACGACGTACCCGGCGGCGTAACGGAGGATCTTGAGCGCGTCGACTGAGTTGATCTGCCCGCTGCAATCGACATCCCCGAAGAGCACGCCGGCAGGTGTCGCGCTCGGCGTTGACGTTGGTGCGGGAGTAGGTGTTGGTGTGGGTGTCGCGGTTGTCGCCGGGGTAGATGTCGGTGATGAGGTCTGGGTAGGCGCCGGTGTGGTCGTAGGTGTCGGGGTCGCCGTCGGTGCGGCAGTCGCGGTCGGAGTAGGCGTGACCGTTGGCGTTGCCGTTGCAGTCGGAGTCGCCGTCGGCGTGGCCGTAGGTGTCACGGTAGCGGTGGGTGCAGAAGTGGGAGTAGGGGTGGCCGTGGGAGACGGACTGGGGGAAGGCGAGGGTGTCGGCGAAGGCGAGGGCGTCGGTGAGGGCGTCGCCGTAGCGGCTCCTCCATCGTACTCGTACGCACCGATGTCGCAAGTGCCAGCAACCGGGCGCGAAACGCCCCGTTGGTCGGTGGCGGGACAGCCGCTGTTGTCGCCTGTATTAACCGCCGGGCTGCCGCCCGGGAGCGCCCGTGTGAGCGTTGGCCCGCCGTTGTTCTGGAGCGCGCCCAGGCTGGGGTTTGCGCTGTTCTGGTCTCCGGCCGCGCCAAAGTAGGCCGCGCAGGTGGCGTCGCTGCTCAGGTTGTGGCCCTGCGAGCTTATGGAACCCGTCGCGACGCTACAGTTGCCTCCGGTATTTGACGACAGCAAGGTGTTCTTCAGGACCGGATCATTGCCCGCAGTCGTGCGGCGGATGCCACCCCCGGAAGTCGCTGAGTTGTTGCTGATCGTGACGTTCGTAAGCGTCAGGCCGATCCCCACAGCAGTGGTAGACGCCTGCCGGATGCCGCCCCCGGAGCCTCCGCCGGAAGTCACGCTGTTGTCGCTAATCGTGACGTTGGACAGCGTGGCGTTGTGGAAGTTGTTAAGGCCACCACCGTTGAGCCCGTTCGCGTAGTTCCCGTGGATGACGCTCTCGTTGACGGTCAGAAAGCCGCTGCTCTGCGCATTGTGGATGCCGCCGCCATCATTCAGTGCGATGTTGTTAGGGCCGATCGTGCTGTCGTTTACGGTGAGGGTACCGGCATTGTTGATCCCGCCGCCGTTCGTCTGCGCCAGGTTGTCGGTGACGACAATGTTATTCAGGGTCACGACCGCGCTGTTGCCTATCGTGATACCGCCGCCGCTGCTCCCGGCCGCCGTGCTGGCGTACCCGTTCTGGACGGTAAGGCCGGAGATCACAATGTTGTTGGCGCTGAACTTCACGTCCAGCACGCGGTCGACGTCGGCGCCATCGATTATCGTGCCGGCGGCTCCCGCGCCGTTGATGCTAACGGAATTTCCCGTGATATCGAGGTCACCGGTTGCCGGGTTGGGGCTGGTGCTGATGTCTGCACCGGCAATGCTCAGCGTATAGGTGCCCGCCGGGACGGTAATTGTGTCCGGCGGACCCGCCAGGTTGTTGTTAGCCGCGATGATCGCGCCCCGCAGGCTGCAATCGTTGGCGGCACCCGTGCACGCCGTAAGCGCCGCGTTGTCCGCGGTGGTGTCGACGACGAACGTGGCCGCCTGGGCAGTGGACCCGCCGAGAATAAGAGTAACCATCGCGAGCGCGATTGCGCTCAGTGCGAGTGCTGTGCAGGCTCCTAGCTTCATGATGGACTCCGTCACAGATTGAGACGGAGTAAGGCGATTACGCGTTACCGGTTATGCGCCGGAGACGCTCAACTGCCGATATTCGGGCACGGCGGCGGCTCGTTCTGCGAGTACGGCAGCGAAGACGTGTAGCGCAGGATCTTCAGCGAATCAACCGACGTGACTATACCCGTGCAGTCGATGTCGCCCTGCTTGTTGCCGTTAGGCAGAACGCCTGAGCCGATGTTCGGGCAGGGCTCATTCTGGCTGTACGGCAAGGCAACGCCGAATCGCAGGACCTTCAGAGAATCAACCGAGTTCACCTGCCCGTTGCAGTCCACGTCTCCGAAGGCGAACGGGAAGGGCGTCGCCGTTGCCCCCGCCTGCGTGGGGCTCGGCGTGGGGGTGTGCGTAGGCGTCGCCGTCGGAGTAGGTGTGGGGGTCGGCGTCGCCGTCGGGGTGGGTGTGTGTGTTGGCGTCGGTGTCGGTGTGTGCGTTGGTGTAGGCGTCGGCGTAGGCGTCGGGGTAGGTGTCGGCGTCGGCGACGGCGAAGGGCTGGGTGTCGGTGTCGGTGTCTTCGACGGCGTCGGGCTCGGCGATGGCGACGGACTCGGCGAGGGCGAAGGTGTCGGAGTCGGTGACGGCGTGGGAGTCGGTGAAGGTGAAGGACTCGGCGAAGGCGACGGTGACGGCGTCGGACTCGGCGAAGGGACGGTGACGGCGACGGCGACGGTGACGGCGTCGGACTCGGCGACGGGCTGGGAGATGGCGACGGCGTCGGAGACGGACTCGGAGAGGGCGATGGTGTTGGTGAAGGCGACGGTGTCGGGGATGGAGACGGCGAGGGTGTCGGCGCGAAGTCGTACTCGTATGCGCCCATGTCGCACTTCGGGCCGATCGGCCGCGACGTGCCGCGCTGGTCGTGGTTCGGGCAGCCCGTGTTCGTCCCGGCCTCGCGCGCCGGGCTATTGGAAGCGATCGCCCGGGTGTCGGTGGGGCCGCCGTTGCCCTGCAATGGACCGAGCAGCGGATTCTGGTTGTTCTTGTCCCCGGCCGCGTTCAGGTAGGCCGTGCAACTCGTATCGCTGCTCAGGTTGTTGCCCTGCGAGGCGATTCCGCCGGTCTCGATGCTGCAGTTGCCGCCGTTATTGCCCGCGATGATCGTATTCTTCAGTATCGGGTCGTTGCCGGCAGACGTCCGCCTCAGGCCACCGCCCGTGTTCGAGAAGTTGTTGCTGATCGTCACGTTGGTGAGGGTCAGTTCAATACCAGCGGTGGTGGAGGCCGAGTGGCGAATGCCCCCGCCGGAACCGCTCGGGGCCGCTACGGTATTGTCGCTGACCGTAACGTTCGTGAGCGTGGCACTGTTAGAGTTGTTCAACCCACCGCCGTTGACTCCGTTAGCAAAATTGCCGTAGATCAGGCTGTCGTTCATGACCAGCGTGCCGGTCGCGTTGTCGATCCCGCCGCCGGTCGTCAGCGCGACGTTGTCGGGGCCGATCGTGCTGTTGTTTATCGTCAGCGTGCCGGCGTTGTAGATGCCCCCGCCCGTCTGGTTCGCCAGGTTGCTCGTGATCTCGACGTTGTTGAGGGTGGTTGTCGTGTTGTTGCCGGTTGAAAGGCCGCCGCCGTTATTTCCGGCCGCGACCGGCGCGTATCCGTTCTGCAGCGTCATGCCATTGATCGTGACGCCGAGAGTGTTGAATTTGACGTCGAGGACTCGGTCGGCGTTCCCGCCGTCGATGATCGTCGAACCGACACCCGCGCCGTTGATCGTGACGTTTCCGGTCGTGATGTCGAGGTCCCCGATCGTCGGTTGCGGGAAGGTGCCGACATCGGTGCCGACTATCGTTATCGCGTAGGTGCCGGCAGGCACGGAAATGACGTCCGCGGAAACTGAGCCGTTGTTGTTCGCGGCGATGATCGCGCCCCGGAGGCTGCAGTCACTCGCAGCCCCGGTGCAGGCCGTCAGCGAGGCATTGTCGACCGTCGTGTCGACTGTGAACGTCGCAGCGTCCGCTCGCTGACTGGCGACAAGCGCCACGGCAACGATTGCCAGGCTCGCAAGCCCAAGCGCGAACGATATTCCGACCCTGGTGTTCATATGTGCCCCGGATTGACTCCCCGAAATGTATTCCCCGTCACTAAATGCAGACGTCATGCCGCCGGAATGCGTTACCGGTTACGAGGCGGTCCCCGAGCCCTGTCACCGACTGTTCCCCACAAGCCGTGCCGCACCTACACTTCAGACTCATGGAGACGGAACATCCCGTAGAGCGCCTCCTCGAGCTCCTTGACCTCGACCAGCTGGACCGCGACCTCTTCCTGGGCTCGCCAGGACCGGGGAAGGGGCGTCTTTTTGGAGGCCTTGTGGCCGCGCAGTCCGTCGTGGCCGCATGCCGGACCGTCGAGGAGGGGGACCTGCACTCCCTGCATTCCTACTTCCTGCGCCCGGGCAGCCACGAAGTCCCGATTCGCTACGTCGTCTACCGTATCCGCGACGGGCGCACGTTTACCACGCGCGACGTCGTCGCCTACCAGGCGGGCGAGGCGATATTCAACCTTTCCTGCAGCTTCGCCCGCGCCGAGGAGGGGCTTTCCAACCAGGAACCGGCGCCGGAAGTGCCGGAACCAGAGGGCCTGCCGATCTGGGAGCTGGTACGCCCCGACCCCCACTGGCCGCTGGACGACATGAAGCGCTGGATCGCGGAGAGCCCGGTAGAGATGGTGGCCTGCGACGCCGGGGAGCCGGGGAAAGAAGTACGAGAGCGGCGGGTATGGACGCGGGTGAAGTCACCCCTTCCGGAGGACCCGGTGTTGCACGCGGCGTTCCTGACCTACGCCACCGACCGCGGCCTCATCGCGACGGCCCGCTACGCGCACGGGCTGACGATGCACGGGTGGGGCGCTAGCCTCGACCACACCATATGGTTTCACCGACCGGCACGCTTCGACGACTGGCTCCTGTTCGTCAGCCGGAGCCCCGTGGCCCATGCCGCGCGAGCGCTCATCTTCGGCCAGATCTATCGCCGCGACGGTACACACGTCGCCTCTGTGGCGCAGGAGGGACTGATCAGGCAGCCGGCCGAAGCTGCACCGCCTCAGAATGCGGGCGAGCGCTAGGGCGGCAGGGGACAGGTCTGCCCGAACGCGCGGGTGCTGTTGAGCATCGGCGGGTAGCCGGAGGGCGTCTGCGCGATCGTCTCGATCAAGTCCTGGATGTTAATGAAGTCGCCGAGCGTCCCCGCTCCCGGGATCAGGTCCCAGAGCGGGCTGTAAAGCGCATGCGGGAGACTGGCCAGCCTCAACAAAAAAAGGCGCCCCGGAAATGGCCGGGGCGCCCAAGCCGACGGTTGTCCGCTGTTAGCCTGTCGGCTACTCCCTACGTGGGCTTGATCGCGGGACATCCGATCGGAATGTTGACCGACAGACCCGCGCTCGCCCTCAACACCAGGAGTGCGTCCACGGAGTTCAAACCACTCGAACAGTTCACGTCTCCCATCAACCAGTTGTCGGGAGGCGCCACCAGACGCGGCAGGCCCATATCCAGACAGGGTTCGGATTGTGTCACTGGTAGCCCGGCCGAATTTCGCAGCAACTTCAAGGCGTCCACGGAGTTGATCAGGCCGTCGCAGTCCACATCTCCAGTACCAACCACGTCGCAGGCGTCGCCCTTTTCGTCACCATCCGCGTCCTCTTGCAGAGTGTTCCTGATCGCCGGACAGTTGTCGCCGCCGTCCAGGAAGCTGTCGCCGTCGCGGTCGCCGGCGAAGTCTCCCGCCAGCCACGACCCGGAGGGAAGGTCATAAAGGTCGCTTGGCGAGAAGTACGTGGCGTTGTATGTTCCATCGCCGTTCGCCAGCCATGTGTACATGTGATTGTCGCAGCAGCGATGGAGCAGGTCGCTCCGGCCATCTGCATTCACATCGCCGACGCGCCAGCTCTCCTGCTGCGCCGGGTATCCCGGGACGCCGGAGGTGGCCGCCGACAGGTTGAAGCTCCCATCACCATTCGATATCAATGTGCGGATGGAGGATGGGCAGCAGATGTGTACAAGGTCGCTCTTATTGTCTCCGTTGACGTCCGCAGTCTTCCACGTTCCAGAGGCGACGACGTGGCCCGGCGGTGCGTACAGTTTGACGTTGAACGTGCCGTCTCCGTTTGAGAGCCACGTGTGGAAGTAGTCGTAGCAGCAGATATGGAAGACGTCGCTCTTGCCATCGCCATTGGCGTCTGCCACATAGATTGAGCCGGTCTGCACGGGGTAGTCGCCCGGCGGGTCGAACAGCGTCACGTTGTAGCTGCCGTCCCCGTTTGATATCCACGTATGGATATAGGTTGAACAGCAGAGGTGGATCAGGTCACTCTTCCCATCCCCGTTGACGTCTCCCGTGCGCCAGGACCCGAGTTGCATGTCGTAGAGGTCTCCGGCGGAGAAGTAAGCGATGCTGTAGGTGCCGTCTCCATTGGAGAACCAGGTATGCATATAGTTAGCGCAGCACAGATGGACAAGGTCGCTCTTACCGTCCCCGTTCGCATCGACAACGCGCCAGGAGCCGGACTGCATGTTGTAGAGATCCCCGGGCGAAAAGTACGCGATAGAGTACGTGCCATCGCCGTTGGAGAACCACGTGTGCATGTAATTTGCGCAGCAGAGATGGATTAAGTCGCTCTTACCATCTCCGTTCGCGTCCGCCACCCGCCAGGACCCGAGCTGCACGTCGTACGTGCCTCCCGGGAAGAACTGGATGGTGTTATATGTGCCGTCGCCGTTCGATAACCACGTGTATATGGAGTCACCGCAGCAGACGTGGGCGATGTCGCTGCGGCCGTCCCCGTTAAAGTCGCCGCGCAGCCCCTCGTCCGGTTCCGGTTCCGGACAGCCGTCCTGGTCATCGTAAAGATCCGGGTCCTCCGGCGTGCCAACACAGTTCTCGACCTCGTCCCGCACGCCGTCACTGTCCTGGTCTGGCACGCAGTTGATGAACTCTTGGCCAACTTCGAAACCAGTGTGGCCGCAGATCGGTTCCGGAAGAATAGCAACCGCACCACTGAAGGGGCCGAGACTGAACCCCAGGTAGGGCTCGACGCAGCTGTCGGCCGAACAACCCACGTATCCGATCGCCTGTCCTCGGGTCACCACGGTCCCTTGCGGGGGTGATCCCGACCCCGACAGGTTAAAGTAGTTGGTGACATATCCACCCGCATGCTGAACGATGACGTACCACCCGTAGTAGGGGACGAAGTGAGTATCTGCCACTACGGTACCCGCCGCAGCTGCCCGCACAGGCTCTCCAAGGGCGTCAGGCTTCGTGAACTGAATGTCGTAACAGAGTGCAGTGCTACCGCAATCCTCGTATGCCTCATTGAGAGTCCACGTCTGCCCATCCGGGAACGGAAAGATGAGGTCGGGGGGACCGCCGGCGTCTGCTCGAGGCGCGTGATCCCATCCGGCAACGGCCAGGGCGAGAACCACTGCCAGCACAGCTATGACAAGACGTGACATTTTCGCACCTCCAGGACTCGCGCATGCGTCAAATCAGCGTTTTCAGGCGTCCGCCGGGCGGATGGCCGAGACCATCGCGTCCGGCGATCGCCTGGAGGCAACGTTAGGACCGATTTACCACCGTGGCTTCCGGTAAACCACGTATCAATGCGAAGGAGACGCGGCAACCCGCGAGTACCTTTGGCGGAAACCGCGTAACGGCAGCTTTAGGTGCGGCCCGCTAAGCCATGCTCGAGAGCGAAGGAGGTCGCCTGCGCCCGGTTGTGCGCGCCGATCTTGCGATAGATGTTCGTGATGTGGCGCTCAACGGTCCGCACGGTGAGGACAAGCTCCCGCCCAACCTCGCGGCTGCTCCTGCCCTCCGCCAGCAAGCGGAGGACCTCGACTTCGCGCGGGCTCAACCCGGCCGGACTCGGAGGCGCAATCGGTCCGCCCGCCAACCTGCGCGCTTTTGCGGCGAGGCCGGCCATTCCAAGCGCCTCGGAGGAATCCAGCGCCAGCCTCAAGAGGTCTCTGCCATTAACTCGGTCGCCGGGCCCGCGGCGTGCGAGCAGAGTCTTCGCGAAATCGTATTGAGTCTGGGCCAGTGCGGGGCGTGCGCCAATCGCGGCGCTCATCTCCAGGGATTTCTCGAAATGACGCGCCGCGTCATCGAACAGCCCCATCGTGGCTGCTAACACGCCCAGGTAGCGGTCGGCTGGGCCCAGGTAGGCATTGTTGCGCGCGGTAAGATGTCGATCCCGGAGTGGGAGGAGCATCGCGTACAAGACTTCGGCCCTCTTTGCATCGCGAAGATAGGCGCACACGTCAACCAGCAGAGCCACGGAGAGCACCCTGTTCCTGTGGCCGGAAACTTCCAGAAAGCCCCCAACCGCCAGTTTTTCGAATTCACTCCGCGCGCCTTCTTCATTGGCCTGTTCAGCGCAGATAAGCGCGAGAGTGGCGCTCCAGGCCGGTTGGTCCTGGGGGAAGCGGTCGAGACCGTCCCTGACTGGGACCTCCAATTCAACCAGGCGTCCCTGATTCCATCGGATCACGAGCATCTGTGCTGAAAACAACTCCGCGCTCCCTGGAAAGCGGCCCATGCGGCGGGCGAACTGCAGCTGCTCTTGCGCAATTAGTTCGGCGTCTTCAAACCGCCCTTCAAGGAGCGCGCGCATCGTGTCATACCTAAGGGCTTCCCAGATGCTGAAGGGCTCGCGCCGCTCTCCTGCCAGCCGGCGCAGGGTGGCGTGCTCCTCGTCCGCCTGTCTGATCTCGCCCAGTTGAAGCAAGGCCAGTATGCGGTCCTGGCGCGCACCCGCGACCGAAACCGGAGAGCCAGGCAGGCCCAGAGCCTCGTTGGCCACTGCCAACCTCTCATCGGCGTCGGCGAACCCCCGGAAGACGCTGCCCCAGCAGCCGAGAGTGTAACCGAGTGTCTCGGGATCGCCGGTCCGCCTCGCAATTTCCACGGCGTGCTCGCTCAATCTCTCTCGCTGGTCCCTGGTATCGCCGCGTATGCCCTGCAACTCTAACGCCAGCCGGGCCATCATCCTTGCACGCAAAGGATCGTCTCGTTCCGGCAGCGCCTCCAACGCTTCAGTGAGAAGTCCCACCATTCGCTCGGCAGGCATCCATCCCCATCCCTCGCTCATACCGAGCACAGCTTGAGCTACCAGCTCTTCAATTTGGAGCTTCTTCGCGAGCTCCGCTGCCTCCTTGAAGTGTTCGCCGGCTTGCGGCAGGTCACCGGCCGACCACAAGGCCGCCGCCAGCTCCAACAGCAGTTCGCAGTGCTGCCGTCCACCGCGCTGCTTCGGCGCAAGAACCTGGAGCGCGCGTTCGTAGTAACCTGCGGCTTCGTCAAAAGCCACGGCCGACATGGCCTGCTTCCCGGCGAGGTCCAGGTAGTACACAGTTCTTTCCGGATCGGCAGCGAGTCCCGCTTCATGGAGATGGTGTGCGACGTTGGAAACCCGCAGCTGCAGGTCATCGGCGTGGAGCTGTTCGATCGCGTCTGCAATCTCCAGGTGCAGGCGCTGGCGGCGAGGCATGCTGAGGGAGAGCAGGAGAGTTTGACGGACGAGTTCGTGAGCGAAGGTAAAGATCGTTTCCGTTTCGGCCGTGGCTGGCATGATGAGCCGGGCGCGCTCCGCTTCCTCGATTGCATCCAGCAGGGCATCGTAGCCCAGGCCGCTCACCGCCTCCAGAATCGCGGGCTCAAACGCTCTTCCGATGACCGAGGCCGTCGCCAGGACTTCTCGGGTGGCCGGATGTAACCGCTCCAGGCGGCGTCCGATCACCAGGCGAATGCTCTCCGGCACGTCGGACTCGCTCATCTTGAGGTCCGTCTTCCAGCGACCGCTCGAATCGAACAGCTTTCCCTCTTCAGCGAGGTGCTGGAACACCTCCTCGACGAAGAACGGATTCCCATCAGTCTCAGAGTAAATGGCGTCGGTCAGGGACGCGGGTGGGTCCTGTGCGCCGACTTGCCGTAGCATCGCCTCGACGTCCGCGCGCACCAGGCGCTTGAGGGCCAGCCGTTCGACCAGGCGACGCCGGATCAGGTCTTCCAGCGTTTTCGCGAATGGCCGCCCGAGATCAACCTCGGCATCGCGATACGTACCGAGAATCAATAGCGGTACTTCGTGGATACCCGACGCAAGGTGCTGAAGCAGGGGCAATGTAGAGCTGTCACCCCAGTGCAGGTCTTCAAGAACGAACAGCAAAGGCCGCTCGCGGGCAAGCCGCTCCACGACCTCACGGATGCGGTTAAACAGGAAGTGCCGGTCTTGCTCTGGCGCCAATTGCAGCGGCGGTGGAATATCGGGCATCAAGATGCGGATGTCGGGAGCGAGCTTCGCCACTTCGGGCGCGGCATCACCAAGCACAGAGCGGAGTGTCGGCGGTGGCAATGCTCGAGAAACCAGCTCAAAGATCTCGACGAAGGGGGTATAGGGAGGCGCGCCTTCAGTCTCATAGAAGTGACCGGTGAATGTGTTGTACCCTCGCTCGCCAGCTTCGAGCGCCATCTCCTCAGCCAGCCGCGACTTTCCGACTCCGGGCTCGCCCGAAATCAAGACGATACCGCCCCGCCCCTTCACTGCCTGATCAATCAGGCGCCTTATCGCGGCGCGTTCATCCTCGCGGCCGACGAAGGGCGTTCGCTTGAAACCGCCCAAGGGAGCGTTGACCATGTTCATGGTAGACAGAATGTAGCATGATCCCGGAGGAGGAGGCTCGCCGGGGCACCCAGGACCGAGGTCGCGGCGCCGCGACACCAAAGCAAAACGCCCCCGCGATGCAGGGGCGAAAGCTATCCAGTGTCTGCTGGACCTGTCCGCTCGCTAAACCTCCAGGCCCTGTGCCACCAGCTCACGGTGGTAGTCCGCATCGCCCCACATCAGCTCCATCCACTTCTGGCGGCGGAAGTAGAGCTGGATCTTGTATTCCTTCGTGAAGCCGATGCCGCCGTGGATCTGCTGGCCGTGCGCAACCACCCGCCGCGAAGCGTCCGACGTCCAGGCCTTGGCCATGCTGATCATCATGTCGGCGTCCGGCTCGCCCTCCTGGAGGCTCCAGGCCGCCTTGTAGGTAATGAAGCGGCTGCCGTCGACATCGATCACGGCGTCGGCCAGCTTGTGCTGGATCGCCTGGAAGGAACCGATCGGGCGCCCGAACTGGACGCGCTCCTTGGCGTAGTTCAGCGTCACGTCGAAGTCCATCTGTGAGAGGCCCACCAGGTAGGCGCAGGCGGCCACCGTGGCCACGTCTTTCGTCTTCTCGACTATCGGCCAGCCCTTGCCCTCGGCGCCGAGGATGTTCGCAGCGGGCACCTTGACGTTCTCGAAGACCACCTCCGCCTGCTTGTCGGCAGCTATCGTCTTCAGCACCTCGAACTTGATCCCCGACGACTTCGAGTCGACGAGGAACAGTGTGATCCCGTCCTCGCCTTTGCCTCCGGTGCGCGCCACAACCACCATCATGTCCGTCACGTGCGCGTCTTGCACGAACAGCTTCGTGCCGTTCAGCACGTAGTCGTTGCCGTCCTTCTTCGCCTCAAGCGTGACGCCATCGGCTGTCCATTTCGCGGAAGGCTCCGTCAGCGCCATTGTCATGATCAGCTCACCGGAAGCGATCTTCGGCAGGTACTGCTTCTTCTGCTCGTCCGTCCCCGCTTCCATGATCGGCACGCCGCCGAGCACTACCGTCGGGATGAACGGCCCCGGCACCAGCGCACGACCGAACTCCTCCAGCAGCACTACCAGCTCACAGATGTTCATCCCTGTGCCCCCGTACTCCTCGGGGATAATCAGGCCCATCCAGCCCTGCTGCGCCATCTTCTGCCACAGCTCCGGCGAATAGCCCTTCTCGTCCTCTTCCATGTCCCGGACGAGCTTCTCAGGGCACTCCTTCTCCAGGAAGTCCCGCGCAAAGTTCCGCAGCATCTCCTGCTGTTCGTCTAGTCCAAGATCCATCTAGGGCGTTCCTCCTCTATAGATTCGTCTGGGTCACCGGACGACGTCGGTGGCGTACTTCGCCATCGTTCGGCCGATATCGGCGGGACTGAGTAGACCTTGCTCATCGACCGGAAGCCGGCTCAGGTCACGGAAGTACTGGATGTAAAGGTCGGGGGTCAGGGTGTTGATGAACTTCGCCGGCTCGTCGAACGGATTGCTGAAAGTGTGCGGGGTACCCGGTGACACCGTCACGCAGGACCCGGCTTCTGCATCGAAACTATCAGCTCCCGACGTGAACCTCAGCTTGCCCTGGGTCACAATGAACACTTCATCGTGATCGCGGTGCACATGCTGTGGCGGCATCGCCGGGCCCGGCGGTACCGTCGCCTCGATGAGGCCCAGGCGGTGCCCGGTGTGAGATCCGTCCTCGATAATCCGGACTTTGATGGGACCGCCTCCCGACTGCTCGCCGTCATTCGGCCCCACCACATGGATGCTCATCCCCGCGGCATTCCCAGCCCGCGCTGGGCGATGATGTTCTTCTGAATTTCGGTTGTCCCGCCGCCGACGGCGAGGCCTGTCTGCCACAGGTACTGGCGCTCGAAGCGGCCTTTCAGCGGCACCCACTTCGAGGAATGCTCGAGCTGTCCGTACAGCCCCATGATCTGCATGCCGGCGATCGCCATGTGCAGTTGCATGTCTGTGTTGAACAGCTTCGCGATCGACGACTCGTAGTTCGGAACCATCCCACGCGACTGCATCGCCGCCACTCGGTACGAGAGCAGCTTCCCAAGATGCACATCCACGGCAGAATCGGCCAGCCGCGCCCGCACCCGCGGGTCGTCCGCCAGCCGCTTCCCGTTCAACTTCGTCTCGCGGGTGAAGCCCACAAGGTCGTCCAGTATCCGCCGGCCGCCGACGGCTCCGCCGATCGACGACCGCTCGAAGTCCAGCGTTGTCGTCGCCATGTACCAGCCGCGGTTCTCCTCGCCCAGCAGGCAGTCGGCTGGCACGCGCGCGTTTTCGAAGAACACCTCGTTGAAGCCATGGTTGTTCATCATGTCGATGAGCGGGCGCGTGCTGATTCCCGGCGTCTTCATGTCAACGAGGAAGTAGGAGATGCCCTTATGCTTCGGCGCCTCCTGGTCCGTGCGGGCGATCAGGATCATCCAGTCCGCGTAGTGCGCGCCCGACGTCCAGATCTTCTGGCCATTGATCACGTAGTCGTCGCCGTCCTTGACGGCGCGCGTCGATAGGTTCGCCAGGTCGGAGCCGGCGTTCGGCTCGCTGAAGCCCTGGCACCACATTGTCTCAGCGTTCGTGATAGCTCCCAGGTGCTTCTTCTTCTGCTCGTCGGTGCCGTAGACGATGATCGTCGGCCCGGCCCAGCCCACTCCGATCGAGCTATACCCAATCGGGGCGTTCGCCTCCGCCATCTCCTCGTTGAAGACGAGTTGCTCGATGACAGAGAGGCCGAGACCGCCGTATTCGGCCGGCCAGTGCGGCGCCACCCACTTCTTCTGGGCCAGCTTCGTCGCGAAGGTCTTGTATACGTTCCGGGTCTCCGGGTCGGCCATGCGCGACAGCCGGTCTCCTGCGTCTTCCTTCGGCAGGTTGTCACTCAGCCAGTCGCGAATCTCCTGGCGGAACGCTTCTTCCTGGGGCGAAAAGCGAAAATCCATGCGTATCGGGCAGGTGGGGCGCACCTTCTCCTAACCGAACGGCACGATACCATGACGTGCACGTAAGGTGCAAGATGTGCCGTCGCCGAACGAGCTGGGCGCGGCTCATTGCCGCGCCCAGCTCGACAGACATTTGTGCGGCTCTCAGGGGCCTGAACAGACCACGGCGGTTCCAAATGACCTGATTCCGCCAAACATTGGCGGCGCCCCACTCGGTGCACCGGCCGCGAGCATCGCTGTGAGGTCCGCGAGATTGATCCAGTCGGCAAGAGCGCCCGGTCCCGGCACGAGGTCCCACCTCATGTCGTACGCCAACCCCGGAGGAGGCGGCACGTCCGGGCTTGTCAGAAACTTCCGCGTCGGAATGAATGCAAGGAAACTGGTGAAGTCTGTCAGACTTATTCTGTCAACACTCAGTGGGATTCCCGGCGACCACAGATCCGTAGGCCAGGCGGCACTTCCCGGCGGCGTCGGTTCCGCCCCAGGACCGCACGGCGCCAGCGGGTTGGTGCCAATGTTGTAGGCCCCTTCTGACAACAGTCCTACAACAGGGCAACCGTCGTTGATGAACCCGTCGAAGTCGTCGTCCAGGAGTCCAGCGCATGCACCTTCGGGGATGCCGACAGCCGGGCACCCATCGTTCACAGTCACCGGGTCGTCGCCGCTGTCGTCATTAAGGACGCCGACGCAGAGAGGAGCGCCCGACTCGAAGACATCGCTGAACCCGTCGCGATCGGTGTCCAGCGTATCGAGGGCATTCGGTATCAGGTCGCCGTCGCCATCCAGGTCGTGACAGATCAACCCGTCGACGTTGTCCCCTGCCGCAAGACCAAGGGAAACGTGATTGCGAACGATCATGAGCCCCGCCGGTCCCGGTATCGGACCTGTCGTGAGCAGGTCCGCCGCGCTGTATGGGCCAACGACGGAGGGAGACGCAGGCGTCAGCGAGAATATGTACCCGTCTCCGCCCGGAAAGAACGTGAATGGCGGGTCGGGCACGAAGTCTCCATCAATGTCGAACCAGCACAATGCATCGATGTCGTCGCCGGGTGCCAGGTTGAGCAGCGTAGAGTGAACGGCCGCACACGGTGGCCCAGGCGCAGGACAACCGCCCGGCAGGTTTGGCAGGTTGGGCGGCGTCCCCGGCTGCGCCAGGATCGTCCCAGCGTCCGGGGGAAGCAGAGTTATCCCATCCGGCGGGACGACGCCCAGCACAGGCGATCCCGCAGCGACTGAATAGGCGCCGCAGGTCGTGGGTGTCAGGCCGGTGGCTATGGTGCAGGGACCCGGCAATCCCGGCCACTCTGCCATCGCATCAACGTCATCAAGTGGCGGGATTCCAGGTGCGCCCGGATTCGGCGCTATCAGGCCGAGGGTGGCCTCGTCGCACGGCAGGACGGCACCAAGGCCACATGTCGCCGGTTGAACGTTGCACCCTACTGCCGCGAGCGTCGTGAAGTAGTCACCCTGGGCTTGCATCGCGGCCGCCTCGGTGGCCACGTTAGGCGCAGGGCAGCCTGGGATGCCAACCGTCGTGCCGCCGTTGGCCGGCGCTGGGCCGACCGAGAAGTCATAATCGGCGATCGGGGTAACACCAACGAATTCACTGAACGACATCGCATCTAGGTCGTCGGTGAATGGCCCGGCCACAAGGTCCAGCCCGAGGTCAAATGCCGCCGTTGTCGTGGTGGACGGCACTGGCCCTGGAGGCGCGGGCAGTACCCTCGGCGCGCAGGCCGTGATCGCAATCGGGAAGGGCGCCAACAGGTCCGATGCCCCGCAGGTCTCTCCGGCGGCGCCCGGCCCCGGCGATATGTCATGTAAGGGATCGATCATATCGACGGAAAAAAACACCGGGCCGCCCGCGCTTGGAGTTGCCCGAATGTTCTCGGCCGGGACTACGAGAAACGCTGCCACCGCCACCGCCGCCACCAGGAAAATCCTGAAGTGACGCATGGTGCACCCCTGTGTGGCTAATGGGCTCGTCGCGTCGCCGCTACTACGACGTATTGACGATGCGATTATAGAAGTCTGGTTTCAGTTGTCAAGGGTCAAACCCCTCGAAATCCAGACGATTTTTGATTCAGTTCCGGTCGCGGCTCGTCTAGTCACCCGTACATTGTGGCCCAGGGTTACCGAACGCCCGCGGCGCCGGTTGTCCACCCGGGCCATCGGGATCGAACATCGCCGGGTAGCCCGTTGCGCCGGCAATCAGCGCCGTCAGGTCCTGGAGGTTGATCCAGTTCGCAAAGCCACCCGGCCCGGGAAGCAGGTCCCATCGCTTGTTGAAGTTCGCGTTTCCCGGACTCGTGTCGAACCGCCTCGGCGATGCCAGGAAGCTGGTGAGATCCACCAAAGAGACCTTGTCGGTGCTGTCCGGCGTCGAGATGGAAACGAAGTCTAGCGGCCAGGAAGGACTGGGATCCGACAGGTTGCCGGCGCCGCAGCGACCGACACTATTCGTGCCGATGTTGAACGCGCCTTCCGCGTAGGTACCGACCTGCGTACAGCCGTCGTTGATGAACGCGTCGGCATCGTCGTCGGCCGCTCCCGTGCAGATGGACTCCGCCGGCCCCACTGCGGGGCAGCCATCGTTCACCATCGACTCACCCGAGAACGCGTCTTCGTTCGCGGACCCCGTGCATAGCGGCGTACCTGATTCAGCGGAGTCATCGAACCCGTCATTATCGTCGTCGGCATCGCTCACGTTCATCGTGCCGTCCCCGTCCATGTCGGGGTCGCACGGATCTCCAAATTGATCGACGTCGACGTCCGACTGGCTCGGGTTCGAGACCGCGAAACAGTTGTCGTACACCCAGGCGTTCATGATCCCCATCACGTCGGGGACCGGCGCTGTTGTGTTGTACTGTGTGTGGAGCCAGATCGTATCGCCCGGCTTTATCATGACGTTCGGCAGGCAGCCGGTCATCGACTCGATATGACCACTGTAGGATGGATTCCCCGGGTTGAGATCGATGTTGTCGGTGGGGTGAGCGCCGCTCGGAACCGGCGGCGAAGAGACCGTGGCAGGGGCAAACGTTGAGCCCATGGCGTATCCGCCGACTGCAGCGCACATTACAGGGCCCGATGTCGCGGTTGCACCCAGGGTTGCGGCCACGCTCACGCCCCAGTCATGCACGTGCCCGCCCATCATCATGATCTTCCCTTCCACGTCATCCGCCGTCTGACTCGGTACGCCGCCTGATGTCCAGCTCCAGTGGTCATCCTTGTATCCAACCGGCACCGCATACTCCGACGACCCGCAGTTTCCTTCGTCCAACCAGAGGTGTCGCATCGGCTTCAGGTTGTCGGCGCCCGGGTAGTACTTGAACGTCATCTTTAGCCGGAACGTCTTCTGGCTGGGGCTCACGTTGTGGATCATCACGTTCAGGTTCCAAAGGTAGGACGGGACGTTCGGCGGCAGGTAATAGCCATAACCCGGAAGGAAGGCAAGAGTCCCTCGCTCATCACCGGAGGCAAAGAAGCGGTCCCCCAGGCTGCCGAATTGAGTCCCGGCGCATGTGGCGTCGACGAGGGCCTGGTTGAAGATCACCATGTGGTGCAGCATCGCGCCCACGCTGTACGTTGCTTGCGTCCAGACCACTCCCGCGCCCGGGTCGCTGTCGTACTCCAGGTCGGGCGTAACGCTTGTTATGTAGCAATCAGTACAGGGCTTCTGGACGTCGAAGTAGAGCGAACTCGGCTGGCTGAAGGCGGCCACGTCATAGTTTCCCCAGTAGACCGTCGTCGTCTGCTCGGAGGCCTCGGCCGGCGTCGCCGGGCCCTGGGTGCCCAGCACCACGAGCGCCATCGCAATCGCTCCGATAACGGAGGCCTTGATAAGCGTGCGCATAGCCGAACCCCTTCTAGCCGCCGGCGTGATGATCTGGCGGCACCGGCGCCCTCGAGGACGCCTCGCCTTCTCCCCCTCTGTGGGTTAAAGGTTTTGCGGCCGGGATTCGCCAGGGCATCCCGATCGTTAGCAGCCCAGTCCCGGCCAGCAGCGCAGCCAGACCCAGGTAGACGAGAGCAATTGGCCCACCGGCATCCGTCCTCCCCCCAGCTGCGGGCACAGAACGTGGCCCGCTTGCTGTCCGCTGCACCGCGGCCGCGCCTGCCGTCTGTCCCTGTGATGCAGTCGCTGGTGCGGTGGACGAGTTCTGCGCCGCCGGTTGGGCCGGCGCCGCGGTTGGTGCGGGCGCCGTAGGGGCATCCCAGGCCCCCCCGTTACAGTTCAAGCCGCCCACAGTCTTGCCGGCGGCATCGAGCAAGCGCACGTAATCAGGGGGATCGCCCGAGTCACGGAGGACCTCGTCGTTTGTCCACAGGTACAAGCCCTCGTTCGGCAGGCTTACCCCATGAGCTCCGGCCGCGACAACGATCTGCTCGCCTGGATCGAGGATTCCGGCCTGCGTCAGCGACATCTGCTGGCTGGCCTCCGGGTCGCTTCGAAGCTGCCAGCCCGCGAGGTCCTGGGCGGCGTCTCCATTGTTCGTGATGTATACGAGGTCGAACAGCTGGGGATGCCTGGCGCAATCTATGGCAGTGACCTGCACGGACGCCGCCGCGTGCGCGGGATTGCCGGAACCAATACCAGCGACAACAAGGATCACCGCCGCAACGGCGATCAAGAGATGGTTGCGCCGCGTTGTCACTCGTTCATGCCCCGCCTGGACACATCATTCTAGCACGCGGGGCCCACTCTCAGCCGACGACTCTGAATAGGTTCTGCCGCGCCCTATGGTGGATCCGTGCACTGTGGTCCCGGACTGCCAAATGCCCTGTTCGGCGGGCCTCCAAACATCGGCGGCGAAGCCGTCTGGCTGGCGGCGGCGATCATTGCCGTGAAATCAGTTAGCCCGATCCATGTCGGAGCGCCGCCGGGCACAAGGTCCCAACGCATATTGAAATCAACGTGCCCAGGACTCGTACCGAACTTCCGTGGCATGGCCACGAAGCTCGTAAGGTCCTGGAGCGTGATCCTGTCCTGCGTGTTGGGAGTCCCCACCGAAACGAAGTCCAGCGGCCAGGCGTTGCTGATCGCCGGGACAGCGCCCACGCCGCAACGGCCCAGCGATGCCGTCCCGACATTGAACGAACCCTCCGAATACGTCATGACCTGCGGGCAGCCGTCGTTGATGCGGCCATCCCCGTCGTTGTCGATCATGTCGATACAGTTCCCCTCCGCACCCCCCACCGCCGGGCATCCGTCATTGGTGAACATGTCATCTGAAAGGCCACTGTTGTCGTCGTTCACGGCGTTAGCGCAGAGGGGCGTCCCGGCCTCGGCCTCATCTGCAAACCCATCACCATCGTCTTCGAGGTCGCACGCGTCGCCTTGGGTGTCCCCGTCGTAGTTCTGCTGGCCGTTGTTGGGCACCGACGGACAGTTGTCGACGATATCGGCAATCCCATCGCCGTCGGTATCAGTTGTGCTACAACCGGGATCGCCGAAGTCCACAAGCGTGTCCCCATCGTTATCGACGACATCAGCGCAGTCGTCGCCGCCAGCCACGCCGTTCGTGTTGCCAGACGGCCCTTCCGTGTCGCAGGCGT
This sequence comes from uncultured Chloroflexia bacterium, assembly GCA_963717065.1. Lineage (GTDB taxonomy): Bacteria > Chloroflexota > Dehalococcoidia > SM23-28-2 > RBG-16-64-32 > CAVQVC01. The sequence goes on from CAVQVC010000001.1 coordinate 2,138,489, forward strand.
TGCCGAAGGCGTCGCTGTCGGCGTTGGCCTGGGTCGGATTCGCCGTATTCGGACAGTTGTCCGTACCCGTGCAACCTGCCGGACCACCGCTCGGAGCCATCGGATTACACACGCCATCGCCGTCGCCATCGACCTGGGCGTTCGAGCAACCGTTTGAGTCGACTGCCGTGGCAGGGGGCGTCCCCGGACAGAGGTCGTTGACGTTCAGCACGCCATCATCATCAAGGTCGTCGTCTATGACCACACCACCCTGCTGGTTGGCGTTGTTGCGGGGCATCGGGCTGCTGACGATCTCATAGTCACCGTTGTTGCCCTCGAACCCCATGCCGCACCCCATCACGACATCGAAGCACGCCGGCTTAATTTGCAAAGCCTGGTTCATAGAAGTCGGCAGGTCACCGCTGAACACCGGTGGATAGTCCACCGTGCCCGTGTAGTTGCCCATGCCGCTGCCACCGTACGCCACCGAATCGTAATAGGCCCCGGCGCCCTGGCAGCCACCACCGCCGATCGGTCCAAACGCCACCTTGCCGTCCGGGGCCATGATGCCTGTCGGCATGATGAAGTCTGGGGAGCCGGCCGACCAGGCCGCGTCGAAAGCTGACGTCCCGATCAGTATCGAGGCGGCTGTTGCCCCGTTCGACATTGGCCCGGTAGAGAGGGTATAGGTTCCCGTTTCCGTTCCGCTGGCGTTGAAGAAGTGCAGCTGCGAGCCAGTGGTGAACACCTGCCCGCCGATCGACATTCGCAGTTCAACATACTGGATGCTGGTGTCGCCGCTGAGGCCGCCCATGACCCCATATACGCGCATACAGTGGATAGCGCCGAAGGCTGGTTGACTGTTTCCCAGCACACCCAGCAAAGAGACTACTACGGCAAGGACAGCGAGCAGTCCAAAGCTCTTCAAGCGGCACCCCCTTGGCTCACGGTTAAGCCGTTCCCCTCAACGGCCGGGCCGATGCACCGAATTATATGGTCGGCGCGAAGTTTGTCAACTGATGTACGAACGAAACTGCGTTTTGGCTCTCAACAAAGTGGAGAATTTTCTTCCAAGTTTGCGCCTCAGGCGAAACCCATCTCTATCTCGTGGGCCGGAATGAACTTCCGCCACCCCTCCTGGGACTCCAGGTACGGGTAGAAGCTCCTGAAGAAGCTGTACGTCGGGCGATATGGCTCCTTCGGTAGGTGCATGTGTGCCTCGGTTGGTGTCCGCCCCGCCTTGCTGTGGTTGCACGGCTTGCAGGCCGCGACAACGTTCTCCCAGCTGTGGCCCCCGCCGCGGTGGCGCGGCAGCACGTGGTCCAGCGTCAGGTCACGCGTCTGCTTCCCGCAGTACTGGCAGGTGAAGCGGTCCCGGAGGAAGACGTCGCGCCTGGTGAGCCGTCCCTGGGGACGAGGGCGCCGGATGAGGTAGATCAGCCGGATTACCGAGGGGATCTCGAAAATGGCGGTTGAGCTGTGCAAGTATCCGCGGCCGTTTTCAATGGTTTCCGCCTTACCGCGGTCAAGCAGGACGAATGCCCTGCGTACATTACATACGTTCAGGGGCTCGTAGTTCTGGTTCAGTACTAGTACAGGTAGAGCTGGCCCCAATTTGCATCACCACGTAGGCCCATACTAGCAGAGCGGTTATAACCCCTGCAATCCTGACATTTGCTCGCTGGTTGACCGTTATGGATTGCCAGTTGACGACTAGGAACCGAGAAACGCGCTCACACGATCGTCGAAGTCGCTGGGAAGCAGTGTGAGTACGAAATCGACATCATCGATAAACAGCGGCGCCAGCACTGAACCGTGCACCGCGTTGTCCAGACCCAATCCGGGATACGCAGCGAAGACAAGAAGCAGCACTTCCACAAGGATCAGCCCCTTAAGGAACCCGAAGAAGGCTCCTCCCACGTGGTCCACCCACCCCAACTGGATCAGCGACACACCCTTCTTCAGCATGTACGCGATGATCTGGCCCATCAGCACAACGGACCCCAGCAGCACAAGGAACGACACCGCGAGCGCCGCATCATCGTCACCGATGAAGACCAGCACCTCTTTCTCGAAGTCCTGATACAGCAGCCCCGCGACGATGACGCCGACGATCAGCGCCAGAAACGTGATCACTTCACGTATCAGCCCCGCCGAGTAGGCGGTGATCACGAAGCTAACGACCACCGCTATGATCAGAAAGTCCAGCCAGTTCAAGCGCCGGCCCGAATCAAGTGCGCGTGGCTGGTTGCCGCCGAGATGCTTCGTGGCGCTTCGCGGCGATGCGGGGGTCCATGCCCCCTATCTTATTGCAGGCGCAGCTTTGTCCACACCGGCAGGTGGTTCGACAGCTCGCCCCAAATGTCCTTGCTCCCAATGCCGCCGCCCAGAAGAGTCACCCCTCGCCCGACGATCAGGTCGATTGCCACGCCGGACCGTGTCGTGACCCGGTCCTCAACTGGAAGTGCCGCGTGCGCATCGACGTAGCCGCGCTGGATCAGCGCCTGCGTTACGGGATCATCGCTCGTTTCAGCGCGAAGGTCATCGATGTAGCGCACGCAGTTCAGGTCTCCGCCCGCGATAACGCCGAACGGCTGTCGTAGTCCGTCCTCCGCTACCTCCGCCGATTGCGCAGACCGATATTCGTCTTCTTGCCGGGACTCCAGGTGCAGAGAATACAGGTGAAGGTACCGCTCTCCAATCTTCACATCGGCCGCCAGCGCCATCCGGCCGCCCATCCGGGGCTCGCCCACCCTCAGCAGTCGCTGCCACCACGAGTACCAGCTCAGGTTCTTCTCGTGCCGGATAAGCCGCACATTCCCCAGGGGATACCGCGACAGAACAGCATTCCCGTGCTCGCAGCGGGAGCTCAGCCTGCCGCCGCCGGGACCCCAAAACCTTGGCAGTTCGATGAACTCGACGCCGTAGACGTAGCACATACCCAGAGCCTTCGCGTATTCGCGTACCACGCTGCCCCAGCCACTTCTCTCGCATCCACGGTCCACCTCATTCAACAGGAGGACGTCCGGATCCGGTATCGACGGGTCGCTCGAGAGCATCTCGATCTGCTCGGCCGCCCGCAGTCCCCGCTCGACGTTGTACGCGAGCACCGTAATCTCGTCCTGAGGGGCGGCTTCGGCGGCGAACGATTCACCTTCGATCGTACAGTCGATCCGGACCCGGTCCGGGACCGGTGACGCGCAGAGCCTGTCCCGGCGCGGGTCGGGCGGGTCTGGTTGCCACGGGAACTCTACGAACTCGTATGCCATCACTCTTGCCATCGCCGATTGTACGCCAGAGCCCGCTCGCTTCCGCCTTAGGCCGAGCACCCTCTATCCTGAAGTCGTGGAAGACGTCCTCCGAGCCATTGTCCTGGGCATCGTACAGGGCCTCACGGAGTTTCTTCCCATCTCGTCCTCCGGTCACCTCATTCTCACGCGCGAGCTTCTCGGCTGGGACTTCGCCGACGACCTCACTTTCGACGTGGCCATCCACATGGGCACCCTCGCCGCCGTCCTTGTGTACTTCTGGAACGAATGGGTGCTCATGGCCCGAGGCGCACTGAATTGGATCGGAGGGGACCGCGAGCCCCACGTCGGTCAGCCCTACGACGCCCGCCTGCTGGGGATCATTCTGGTCGGGTCGATCCCCGTCGGCATCCTCGGTTTCGCTCTCGACTCCCTGGCGGAAGACAAGGTACGGACGTTGGGGGTATTCGGGGTCGCGATGATCATCGGTGCTCTCGTTCTCTGGGCGGCGGAAAGGTACGCGAAACACCTCCGGAAGATAGAGGACGCCAACGTGCGAGATGGACTCATCGTTGGCAGCGCGCAGGCCCTCGCTCTGTTCCCCGGCGTCTCCCGTTCCGGCGCCACGATATCGGCCAGCCTGTTCGATGGCTTCGACCGGCGCGACGCGGCACGTTTTTCTTTCATACTGTCGACTCCGGCCATCGCCGGCGCCGGGCTCTACAAGGGCGCCCAGGCCATCACCGAGGGGCTCCCCTCGAGTGAGATACCGGCAATCATCGCGGGCACGATCACGGCCGGTATCGTCGGCTGGCTGGCGATTAGCTTCCTCTTGCGCTTTCTCCAGACACGCACCTACCTCCCATTCGTCGTCTACCGTCTCGTCGTCGGCGCGCTCGTCCTCGCCATCATCTTCGTGAACTGACCACACTCCGAAATCGTATCTACCTGCGCATGACCCTGCGGAGCCGGATGCTACAATACGCCCTACCCTGATCTGGAGGTCCCCAAAATCGACGAATCCCGCCTGAGAGACCTGCTCGAATCACTCGAGCGCGGCGCTACCAACGTGGACGACGTCCTCGCGCGCCTTCGCGACCTTCCCTACGAAGACATCGGCTTCGCCGAGCTGGACCATCACCGCGCGCTCCGCAAAGGCTTCCCGGAGGTGGTCCTGGGGCAGGGCAAGACGCCCGAGCAAATCGCCGTCATCGCTGAAAAAATCGCCGCGCACGGCGACCGCCTCCTCATCACGAGGGCCGGCCTCGAGGCCTACACGGCCGTCAAGGGCAAGGTCCCGGATGCCGCGTATCATGCTTCCGCACGGGCGATCACACTGGACCGCTCCCGGGAACCGAAGCTTCCGGGCGTCGCCGTCTGCTGCGCCGGCACGTCCGACCTTCCAGTAGCAGAGGAGGCCGCCGTCACCGCCGAACTCGCCGGAAGCGCCGTCGAGCGCCTCTACGACGTCGGCGTGGCGGGTCTCCACCGTCTGCTGGACAAGATGGGCTCCTTGCGCGCCGCCAACGCGCTCGTAGTGGTGGCCGGAATGGAGGGCGCTCTGCCAAGCGTTGTCGCCGGCCTCGTCGCGGCGCCAATCGTTGCCGTGCCAACGTCTATCGGCTACGGCGCCAGCTTCCGGGGACTGGCACCGCTCCTCGCTATGCTCAACTCCTGCGCTCCCGGGGTCGCCGTCGTCAACATCGACAACGGGTTCGGCGCCGGATACCTCGCCGCCGTGATCAACCGCCAGGCCTGGTTGCGGCCGGACGGCGAGGGCGGCGAATGACGGCCCTCCGCCTCCTCCTCGTATCGCTAGCTCTCGCGTTGATCGTTGCAGCCGCCTGCAATGGCGACGACGGTGATGGGAACGGCAGCGACGACACTGAAGCCACTTTGCAGCTGATGGTGCTGCAACCGGACGAGATCCCGCCGGGCCTCGCCAGCCTGGGTGGCTCCTCCTCGGACAATGAAGAGGCGGCCAGCGGCCTGGGCAGCGGGCCCACGAAGGAGCAACTCGACGCCTGGGGCCGCATCCTGGGATACCAGGTTGGCTACCAGGCCACGGAGCCATCCAACGCCTCGTTCATAACCGCCCTCAGCACTGCCGCCAGCCTTTACGAGACCGAACAGGGTGCGTCCGATTCCTTCACCGACCGCGTCACGCGCGCCCGCGCCGCCGACTGGCAGACCTCGCACTCCGAGCTCACAGACTTCCAGCAGCAAGAGATAGACCGCGACTTCGGCGCAGACGACGCGTACTGGCTCCGTCTCAGCGGCTTCCAGCAGACGGCGGCCGGCGTCACGCGCCTGATCACCGACGACCAGATAGTCTTTCGCATCGGCCGCTCCTGGGGATACCTGAACGTCATCAGCACAGCTGCGCCGGGCGTCGATGACCGCGAAGTCCTCCTCGCGGAGGTCGAGACGCTCACTCTCACGCAGATCGAGAACATGCGTGCGGGCCTCGACTCTCTGGACTAGATGTATGCCACGCATCGCCTACATCGACTGCTTTTCCGGCGTCGCCGGCGACATGCTCCTCGGCGCCATCGTGGACGCAGGCCTGCCGGTTGACGATCTCCGCAGGGAGCTGCGCCGTCTCCCGCTCGAGGGATACGAGATCTCGGCGAGTCGTGTGATCCGAGGCAGCATCGCAGCGACACACGTGAACGTCACCGTCGCTCCGAACCAGCTACCGCGAACCCTGGCGGACGTCACGGCCGTAATCGACGCCTCGTCGCTTCCGGAAGCGGACCGCGAACGTTCCACCACGGTGTTCCGGCGGCTCGCCGAAGCGGAGGCCGCTGTGCACGGCGAGACTGTTGAGACAGTGCACCTGCACGACGTCGGTGCTGTTGACGCCATCGTAGACGTCGTTGGCACCGTTGCCGGACTCCGTCTGCTCGAGGCTGCAAGCCTCTACTGCTCCCCCCTCCCCCTCGGCGACGGCGAGACTCACGGCCCGCACGGCACACTTCCGCTGCCCGCACCCGCCACCCTCGAGCTGGTGCGAAGAGCGCATGTGCCGGTCCGGGCTGCGTCCAGCGCATCCGGCGAGCTCGTCACCCCAACCGGCGCTGCCATCGTCACCACGCTTGCGAAGTTCGAGCGCCCGGAGATGACCGTGGAGAGCGTCGGCTACGGCGCGGGCACCCGAGACCCCGAGGGCCGTCCCAACGTCGTGCGACTCTGGCTCGGGGAGAGTGAGGTGCCACTGCCACGCGCTCGATGGTGCTGATCGAGACGAATATCGATGACATGACCGGCGAAATGCTGGCGTACGTCCAGGAGAAGCTGCTCGCCGCCGGCGCCGCCGACGCCTGGTTCTCCGCCGATCCAGATGAAGAAGGGCCGGCCCGCCGTCACTCTGTCCGTCATCTGCACGGAGGCGCTCGAGGAGCCGCTCGCCCGCCTCCTCCTGCGCGAGACCTCCACCCTCGGCGTCCGCGTCCGGCCCGTCCACCGCTGGGAGGCGGAGCGCGAGGTGCTGGAGTTCGACTCGTCCCTCGGTCCCGCCGCGGTCAAGATCAAGCGCCTGCCCGGAGAACCACCGCGGGCCGCACCCGAATACGAAGCGTGCAAGCGTATCGCGGAGGCCACCGGCCTACCGCTGTCGGAAGTCTACCGCATCGTGCAGGCCGAAGCGGAAGCGCGGCTCAGCGCGTCTTGATACAGACGGTGCCTGCAATATAGTCATGCAGGCCGCGCTTCTGCGGCGTCCAGGCGATCATCAGGAAGCCGATTCCGAGAAGTAATGCTGACAGGATCTCAGCGAAATATCTGGTCACTGCGGGCCCCCCGGTGATCGGGTCACCGTTGAGCATCGTGATTTTCACGCCCATCGCCATCTTGCCCGGTGTGGCGCCCTGCGTGATCCAGAAACCGACCGAGTATGCGAAGCCGATCATGAGGTTGATCCCAAACTGCGGTAGCTGGTCGGTGATGATGAGCGCAATGGGAATCTGAACGATCGACAGAATGATGCCGTCAATGATCGCAGCGGCGAAACGCATCCAGAAGCCCGCGTACTGTACGTCTCCCGTGGCGCGCGCCCCGCAAGCGCCGCAGAACTCACTTCCGGGTACAAGCGCCGCGCCACACCTGCTGCAATTGCCCGGCCCCGTCTCCAGCTTCCACCCACAGTTCGCGCAAAAACTCGATCCGGCGCTTAGAGGGCTCCGGCAACTCGGGCAATGCACGCTCGATCTGGGAGCACCCGTCGCCTGGGTAACACCGCCTGGGGCGGCCTGGATCTGGGCGCTCTCCTGCTGGATCTGCGCTGCGCAGTCGTCGCAATACTGCGAGACACCCGTCGTCGGATTACCGCACCGTATGCACCGCGTCGTCATTCGAGACTCCCCTTGTAGCCCGGTCCAGACAGTCTGGCGGCTGTTTGCGTCTACCCTATAACGCCCGGCGCCGGTCGCCTGTTAACAAAGTTCCGGCCGCCCGGTGGAGGGTCAGTTCCCGGGGCGGCCGGCAAGGGGAGGGTTTGCGGACATCCTCAGGGGGCGAGATGCCCGCTACCACGTCGTCCCAATCGTACTGTCGATTGTCGACAATAATATTCTCTATCCATCTCGGTAACGCGTCAACACATACGGCGACATATTCTTATCTAGTTTCCGGAATTGCAGAGCGCGCGGATGGCCGCGGGAAATCGCCGTCAGATTTCGGCTAGAGGACGAACTGCCGCACCGCCCACGCCACCCCGTCTTCGTCGTTCGTCGGCGCGATGTGTAATGCCGCCTTCTTCATCTCGTCCGGCGAGTTGCCCATCGCCACGCCCAACCCAACCATCCGGATCATCTCCAGGTCGGACTCTGAGTCACCCATCGCCATTGTTTCCTCCGGCGCGATGCCCAGCTCCTCGCACACCAGCCGAAGCGCGCTTGCCTTCTCGGCCTCGGGATGCGTCAGAACCACGTAGTGCGGGGTGTTCGGCGGCCGGTTCAGCGAGAACCGCGCCCGCCCGCCGTACCTGGGGATGAAGTTCGATTCCATCGCCTCCACGGCGTCATTGCCGTATACGAGGACGGTCGTGGGCGCGCCTTCACCCAGGTGGTCCGACTGCCTGTCCGCGACCTTCAACCCCGCCGGAAGCTTCTCCGGGATCACCCCCGGCCGCATCTTCATGTACGTTGAATCGCCGATAGTCGTGTACAGCTCCCATCCCGAGTCGTCCGCCAGAGTTACCACCTCGCGCGCCAGTTCATCGTCCACGTACAGGTGCAACAGCTCCTCGCCGTCCGTCGGCCGTTTCACCATGGCCCCGTTGGAGCAGATCAGCGGAGTCTGGATGTCCAGACGCACGGCGGTGCGCAGGGCCAACCCGTACCAGCGCGTCGTAGCCAGCACCACCTGCACGCCCTTTTCGATCGCCTGTGACAGCGCTTCCCCGTTCCCCTCCGACAGCTTCATCGAAGAGTCGAGCAGCGTACCGTCGAGGTCGAGCGCGATCAGCTTGTAGGCCACGGTTATGCCGCCACCGTGAACACCCGCGCGGCGTTCTCGTACAGCACCGCCCGCTTCTCTGCGTCCGTCAGCGGTAGCCGCGCGATACGCGCGGCGTCCAGCGCCGGGTCGAACCACGGGTAGTCCGAGCCGAACATCATGCGGTCGGTACCCACCTTCCGTATGGCGGCAGCGGCTTCGTCGTCCTTCAGCGAAGGGTTAGGCTCGGTCCCGTTGATCACGTAGCAGCAGTCGAACATCGCATTCGGGTACTTTGCAGCCAGCTCCGCCGAAGCGTCCCAATCCCCGAACCCCGAATGTCCGAACACGACTGTCATCCTCGGAAACGACTCCAGAACCTCCGGGAAGTGCGTAAGCGCCGCGAAGTCCACCACGCCGGCGCCCAGCGCAAACGCGCCCGAGTGATAGATCACCGGCCAACCCAGCTCCTGCGCCCTCGCATACACAGGCCACAGTCGCCGGTCGTTCGGATAGAAGCGCTGCGCCGCGGGGTGGAGCTTGATGCCCCGAGCTCCCTCCGCATGCCTCGTCTCAATCTCGGCGAGCAACTCCGCCTCGCTCATGCACGGATCGAGCCCGATGAACGGTATCAGTTGCGGGTGCTCGCGTCCCACCGAACACGTCCATTCGTTCCGCCGCTGCAATCGCCCGATGAGCCCGCGGACGATAGATGCTTCTTCGTCCGCCCGCTGCGACTCAGACAACCCGTCCGGCAGCCTCTTCAGCGCCGCGTCCAGCATGTCCGCCATCGGCGTCATGTTCACCATCACCGCGTGCGTGATGCCGCCGCGCTCCATGATCCCCAGCAGCTCATCCGGCGTGCCACCATAGTCCGTGCTCCCGGTCCCCATCATCGCCTGCCGCCCGATCTCTCGGGTCGCGTAAGTGTGCAGGTGCGCATCGATCGCGCGGTACTCGCTCATGGGCGCGCCGAGCGTACTACGCCTCTCGAAGGCCCGTCAATCGTGACTACTGATTCCCCTTACCCGCCGCAAACCCTATCCGCCGGTCCCGCATGCTCACATACCCGCCGCGCGAGATCACAACGTGGTCCAGCACGTCGATCCCCAGCAGATTCCCCGCTTCGACGATCTGACTGGTGAGGGCCACGTCGTCCGGGCTCGGAGACGGGTCGCCGGACGGATGGTTGTGCACGATGACAACGCTGGAGGCGTTCTCGCGCACCGCCTCCCGGAGCAGCTCGCCGATCCGGACGCTCGCCGAATGGGCGTTGCCCTGGAAGGCGGTGTGCACGCGCTTCACACGGCTGCGGGCGTCGAGCAGCAGCACGCGCAACTCCTCCTGCGGAAGGTCAATCATGTCCGCGCGGCAGATGCGCTCGATATCGTCCGAGCAACGGATGACGGGCCGCACTTCCGGCGAGGCGGAGACGATCCGCCGGCCCAGCTCGATCCCCGCCAGCACCTGCGCCGCCTTCGCCTCGCCGATGCCCTTCACCTCGCACAACTCCGTGAACGATGCCCGCGCCAGACCGCCGACGCCATCAAACCGCGAGAGCAGCCTCTGCCCGAGCGCGACGACGTTTTCGCCGCTGGCGCCGGTGCGCAGCAGTATCGCCAGCAACTCAGCGTTGGTCAGCGGCCCAGCACCGACGGCTTGTAGCCGCTCCCGCGGCCTCTCCTCGGCGGGCATATCGCCTATCCGCGGCTGGTAGTCGATTGGTAGCGCGTCCATACTTGAAACAAAGTGTATGACCGGCCCGTCGAAAATTGAAGGCCACAATGTCACAGTCCACGCACCCGACGATTTACCGAATGCGCGGTAGCTCCGAGCCATGGGGGGACTACTCCAGCATCCTCATACATGGGATGGCGTCTGAATTCCGGCGCGACGATGAGGGGCAAGCGCCGCTGGAACGAACCGGGCCATTCGTGCCACCCATGACGTTCCCCAACTCATCGGTTATCGTCGTCACCGATGACTTGCGGATCGAGCTTGAGTCGTCGCCCTTTAGTGGGTTCTCGTTCCGCCCGGTCATCAAGAAGAAAATCGTCCGTCTTCACTGGGAAACCTGGGACCCAAGCGCGCCCGAGCCCGCCAAGGGCCCAAGCCAGTGGGAGCCCGAGAACTACATCGATGGCAGGAAGCACTCACAGAAGACAGCCGACGAGGTGGGTAAACTCTGGGAACTCGTCCTTGAGAGTCACATGGAGGTCGAGGGGGTGGAGCGAGTAAACTCCCTGCCAAACATCAAGCTGCTCGTTACAACTTGGGACGGCACCGACTTCTTTTGGGCAGGGAGAGCGTATCAGGCATTCGTCGCGCCTGCTGCGGAGGCGTGGCTCCGGCCGCGCGTATCACCATGGGTGGTATTCGACCCCGTTATCGAGTCGTAGCCACCAACGCCTCGACCCGCACCACGGCTTCCTCCACCCGTGACCACGCCTGTTCGACGAACGCCGCCTGCGCGTCGGGCCGTTCCGGCAGGGCGTCCGCCTCCGCCCACAGCTCCGCCTCCACCGGCGCGAACACGCCTCGAATCCCGCCGAGCGCATCCGCATCCCGCTCCACGCGGTCGCGCAACGCGGCGAACCGTTGCCATGTCGCCGGCTCCCCCAACGCTGCGGGCACGGCCAGCGGCGGGAACACCGGCACGTAGATGCTGACGCACGGGCTTCCCGGCGCCACCCATGCCCGCAACGGAGCCTCCGGGTCCGCCGGCAGCTGCGGCGATCATCGACGATGTGGTGTTCTGGTAACGGCGGATGTGCATGCAGACCGTGACGCCGATCCCGTCCGGCAAGCGCCTTCGGCGGCAATGGGCTCGTGTCGCGCGGGTCACCACCGGGCGCTCCCCAGGGACCGCTGCCGTGGTCTCGAAGGTGCGCGGCCAGGTCGGACGATGTCAGCGCGTCTGCACCCGTCGAGAGGCACGCTTTGCTCGCCGCGAGGCGCCGGTCCGCGTGCCCCGTCGGCGCTTCGGCGGCCCGCCATTCGTCCCAGTCCGCGCCGCCGGCACGTCCGCCGACGACCGCGTCCACTCCGTCCGTATCGTCAGCCGGTTCGAGATCGCGCCGGTCCGCTCGACTGGCGCCGCAACCCACGTGCGGCCGCTCGTCTCCAGCACCCACATCGAGCGCGGGTCCGCGATCAAGAACGACGAGAAGTACGGCTCGTTTGCCTGCTGGTCGGCCACGCCGCCCTGTCCGTGCTCCTCCAGCAGCGACATCATATGAGCGAGCGCCTCGTCCGCTGTTCGCCCGCGCTCCAGCCCCAGCCGCACCAGGTCCATCCCGATCAGCGCCTCCTGTGCTGCGAACGGGTCGTCCCTCGTCCAGACCTTCTCGTTCCCGATCGCTACCCTGTGTTCGTTGACGCCGTGTTCAAGCCCCCACAACCATTGCGGTCGGGAACCAACCAACGCGAACGCGCCGGTGTCATCGATCTCCAGGTACTGGGTGCGTAGCCGGCCACCGGCCTCGCGTCTCGGAAACGCCTGGATAAGCTGGACCTCAGACGGAGGCCGGTCGGAGTTCTTCGCGAAAAGGGTGCCCCGCGGTCCTATCGCGCAGAGCGTGTCGCACATTTACTGCGGGATCACCAGCACTTCGCCGATTGTGACGAAGTCGTCCAGAGTGCGCCCGTTAGCCGCGGCCAGCGCTGCCGGATCCACCCCCAGGGTGGCAGCGATGCCCAGCCAGGTGTCACCCTCGACAACCGTGTACTGCCCCGCCGGCGCGGCTGTCGGCGCCGGCGTCTCGGCCGCGGCAGTGGGCGTCGCCTCCGCGCCTCCTGTGGGGGTCGGGAAATCGGGTGGCTTGGTGCCCGCGGGGGTCGAATCAGCCGCCGTCGGCTGCGGTTGCACCGCGGAGTTTTCCTCGCCCGGCAGGTCGGGCGGCCGGACCAGCAGCCAGAGCGCCAGCACACTCGCGATCAAGAGAGCGAATAGCGATGAGCGGAAGACGATGTTGGATGGGGTGGCGTTAACGGGGCTCAGGCACTCGGCGCACAGCCCCTGCCCGCCCGCTTCCGGGTCATCGCCGTGCGCCGGGCAGTAACCCTTGCCGCAGCGGCCGCAGTGCCGCGTCGCTGCCTGTTCACAGGCGTAGCATTCCATAGCAAGAGGGCGGACGCGCCGGTGTTCAGCCCGGTGCGCGCCCGCCCATTGTACCTGCTGTCTGGACGGTCTGGCGAATGGCTACTGCAGTTCGACGGTAGCGCCGGCCTCCTGCAGCTTCTTGACCACTGCCTCGGCGTCGGCCTTCCCGATGCCTTCCTTGACATTCGTCGGCGCCGCCTCGACGAGGTCCTTCGCCTCCTTCAGGCCCAGCGTCGTGACCTCGCGCACCGCCTTGATGACGTTGATCTTGTTCGCGCCGGCGTCCTTGAGGACGACGTTGAACTCGGACTTCTCCTCCTCGGCCGCCGCCGGAGCAGCGCCGTCGCCACCGGCCGCCGGAGCGCCGCTGGAGCCGCGGCCATCGCCACCGGCGCGGCCGCCGTGATGCCGAACTCGTCCTGGATCTTCGTGTTCAGGTCACGCAGCTCCAGGATCGTCATCTCCTTGATGATGTCCAGGACCTGGTCTACCTTGTTGTCACCCTTGGCCATTCTTTGATACCTCCTTGGTTCTATTTCCGACTTCTGTCCACTGATAATTGTCGAGCTAAGCCGCGTCTCCAGCTGCCTGGCCCGCGCCTCGACCAGCCCCGGCAGCTCGCTCAGCAGCGACTGTCACAGAGCCCCGTGAGCTCCTGCAGCGGCGCGTCCAGCAGGCCGATGAAGGTCGCCAGCGGCGACTGCATCTGCCCCATGAACGTGCGATGAGCACCGGCCTCGGCGGTATCCTCGTCAGGTCGCGCAGGTCGTTCAGCGTCAGCACGGCGCCGTCCATGTAGCCGCCGCGCACCCCGAAACCGGCGGTGCGGTCGGCGCGTAGGCGGTGAGCGCCTTGCTCGCCTCGATCACGTCGCCGTAGCTGATCGCCAGCGCCGTCGGGCCCTCGATGATTTGCATGAGGTCGGACTTACCCGCCTCGTCGGCGGCGAGCTTGAGCAGGGTGTTCTTCACCACCTGCACCTCGATGCCGCCTTGCGCGAAGCGTCCGCCGCAGGTCCTGCATCTCCTTGACGCGCAGGCCGCGGTACTCGCGTGCCGGCTATCAGCGTCGCCCGTTCGATGCGTTCCTTCAGGTCCGCAACCGTCTCGATCTTCTTCTGTGTGGGCATAGGCCCTCCGTTCCCGAAAAGAAAAACCCTTGCCGCAGAGGCAAGGGATCGAACGAGCCTGACAGTGCTAGGACTGTCGGCTGACTGCTCTCATCACCTCGGCGGGAGATTAAGCCCTTCCGGCGAAGGGCACCCGCTGTCTACGGCAGGATCGACTCTATTCGGCCGCTGTCCTGACGTCAGCTTCGCAATTATACGGCCGCGCTTCCGCTCAGCGAAAGCGTGGCCGGGATGTCCAGCCTGATGCCGGGGCCCATCGTCGTCGTCAGCGTCAGGCTGCGGATGTACTGGCCCTTGCCGCCGGACGGCTTCTCTCGCACGATCGCGTCGATGAGCGCCGCGAGGTTGTCGTGCAGGGCGTTCTGCTCGAAGCTGACCTTGCCCAGCGGCACGTGCACCAGGTTCGTGCGGTCCGTGCGGAACTCCACGCGGCCCTGCTTCGAGTCCTTGATCGCCTTCGGCAGGTCTTCGGCCTCGACGACGGTGTTCGTGCGCGGGTTGGGCATCAGGCCGCGGGGACCGAGCACGCGGCCCAGGCGGCCGACCTTGCCCATCATCTCCTTCGTCGCCAGGGCCACCTCGAAGTCCAGGCAGCCGCCTTCGACCTTCTTGACCAGGTCGTCGCCGCCGACGTAGTCCGCGCCGGCCTGGTCTGCCAGCCGCGCGCCCTCGCCTTCGGCGAAGACGAGCACGCGCTGGCTCTTGCCGAGGCCGTGCGGCAGCACGATCGTGCCGCGCAGCTGCTGGTCCGCGTGGCGCGTGTCGAGGCCGGTGCGGATGTGCAGCTCGACCGTCTCGTCGAACTTGGCGTAGGCGATCTCCTTCACCAGTGCGATGGCTTCCTGCGGCTCGTACTGCCGCGACGGTCGATCTTCTCGAGCGCCGCCATGTATTTCTTACCGTGCTGTGCCATGACTAGCTCGCCACCTCCACGCCCATGCTGCGGGCGGTCCCTTCGACCATCTTCATCGCCGCGTCGATGTCGTTGGCGTTCAGGTCCTTCATCTTTGCTCTCGGCGATCTGCCGCACCTGGTCGCGGGTCAGCGTGCCCACCTTCTCGCGCTTCTGCTGCCGGCGCTGCCCTTTTCGATGCCGAGCGCCTTGCGGATCAGGTCCGAGGCCGGCGGCGTCTTCAGTGACGAACGTGAAGGAGCGGTCCTCGAAGACGGTGATCTCGACCGGGACGATGCTGCCGGCCTGGCTCGCTCGTCTTCTCGTTGTACTCCTTGCAGAACGCCATGATGTTGGCGCCGTGCTGGCCCAGGGCAGGGCCAACCGGCGGCGCCGGCGTCGCCTGTCCCGGCCGGGAGCTGGAGCTTGATTATCGCGCGAATTTTCTTAGCCATGGTTCACCGACTCTTTCGGTTCACGGTTCTTGATTCCCGCCGGGCGCTACGAGGCGCTCCACCTGGAGGAAGTCGAGCTCCACCGGCGTCTCGCGGCCGAAGATGGAGACGGCGACCTTGACCTTGCCCTTCTCCGCGTTGATCTCTTCCACCGTGCCCACGAAGTCCGAGAACGGCCCGTCGATGACGCGCACGCTCTGGCCGGCCTGGAAGCCAACCTTCACGCGCGGCTCCTCCGCCTTCATCTGCTTGATGATCGAGCGGACCTCGCGCCTCTTCGAGCGGCGTCGGCGCGGTGCCGGAGCCGACGAAGCCGGTGACGCCCGGTGAGTTGCGGACGACGGTCCAGGCCTTGCTGGACAGCGCCTTGTCCTGCTCGGTGGCGGCCGGGTCTTCCTGCTTCAGCGTGATCATCTGCACCAGCACGTAGCCGGGGAAGATCTTGCGGGGCACCGTGCGCCGCTGCCCGTCCCGAATCTCGATCTCCTCGACCGACGGGACGACGACGCGGAAGACGAGGTCTTCCGCGTCCATCGACTTGATGCGCTGGTCCAGGTTCGTCTTGCACCTGTCCTCGTAGCCGGAGTAGGTGTGGACGACGTACCAGGCGCGTCCGCCGGGAACAGCTCCTCCTCCGGAGATGATCTCCCGCTGCTTCGGGCTATCGCCGTTCGCCGGCTGCTGCATCTCGTCGACCAGCTGCTCTGCCGCCTTCTTCTTCTTCGCCAACTCTTCCGCCTTACTCAGCCAGGCATCCTGGCTGAGCAACAGCTTGTCGATCAGCCAGCCGAAGGCGATGTCGATGCCGCCCAGGACCGCGCCGATGATGATCGTGACGATCAACGACGACGACCGTCAGGTGCACGACGTCCTCGCGCGACGGCCAGACGACCTTGCGCAGCTCGCTGATGATGTCCATCACGAAGCGCGGCCGCCAGGCAAGGACTCCGCCCCGGCTCGTTGCCGCCTGTCGCTGGCGCGGAGCCTGGGCCGTCCGCGGCATCGCGCTCCGCGGTGGCCGTTGCGTACCCGATTTCGCCTTGGCTTCCGCCTGGCGTTGCTGCCGCCGGACCGCGCGGTTCAAGGTGGCTCCTAGCGCGCTTCTCTGTGGACGCGGTGCTGGCGGCAGCGCGGGCAGTACTTCCGCAACTCCAGGCGGTCCGGATCGTTCCGCCGGTTCTTTTCGCGTCGTGTAGGTACGCTGGCGGCACTCGGTGCACGCCAGGTCTATCGCTCACGCGGTCTTCCTTCTTCGCCATCGATCTCCAGTCTCTACTCCAGGATCTTCGTGATGACGCCGGCGCCCACGGTGCGGCCGCCTTCGCGGATGGCGAAGCGCACACCTTCTTCGAGCGCGACCGGGGTGATCAGCTCGACCGTCATCTTGATGTTGTCGCCCGGCATCACCATCTCGACGCCTTCCGGCAGCTGGATGGAGCCGGTGACGTCCGTCGTCCGGATGTAGAACTGCGGCCGGTAGCCGTTGAAGAACGGCGTGTGGCGGCCACCCTCTTCCTTGCTCAGGCAGTAGACCTCGGCCTCGAAGTTCGTGTGCGGCGTGATGCGAGCCGGGCTTGGCCAGCACCTGGCCGCGCTCCACGTCCTCGCGCTCAATGCCGCGGAGGAGGCAGCCGACGTTGTCGCCGGCCTCGCCCTCGTCCAGCGTCTTCTGGAACATCTCGACGCCGGTGCAGACGGTCTTGCGGGTCTCGCCGAAGCCGACGATCTCGACCTCCTCGCCCGGCTTGACGATGCCGCGCTCGACACGGCCGGTGACGACGGTGCCGCGGCCCTTGATGCCGAAGACGTCTTCGATCGGCATCAGGAAGGGCTTGTCGCGCGGCGCGCTCCGGCATCGGGATGTAGGTGTCGAGGGCCTCCATCAGCTCCCAGATCGGCTTGTACTCCGGCGCGTCCGGGTCGTCGGACGTGCTCTCCAGCACCTTGAGGGCGCTGCCGCGGATGATCGGGATGTCGTCGCCGGGGAACTCGTACTTGCTGAGCAGCTCGCGGACCTCAAGCTCGACCAGGTCGAGCAGCTCGGGGTCTTCCATCATGTCCACCTTGTTCAGGAAGACGACCATGGCCGGCACTTCCACCTGGCGGGCCAGGAGGACGTGCTCGCGCGTCTGCGGCATCGGGCCGTCGTTGGCGGCGACGACGAGGATGGCGCCGTCCATCTGGGCGGCGCCGGTGATCATGTTCTTGATGTAGTCGGCGTGACCCGGGCAGTCGATGTGGGCGTAGTGCCGCTTGTCCGTCTCGTACTCGACGTGCGCGATGGCGATCGTGATGCCGCGCTGGCGCTCTTCCGGCGCCTTGTCGATGCTGAAGAAGTCGCGGTACTCGGCCTGCTTCTTCAGGGCGAGCACCTTTGTGATCGCCGCGGTGAGGCTGGTCTTGCCGTGGTCGATGTGGCCGATCGTACCTACGTTGAGGTGCGGCTTCGTGCGCACAAACTTCTGCTTGGCCATTCTGGGAGTTCCTCCTGTGTTCTCGGGTGCTCTGCGGGCGGCTCTACCGCGGCCCGAAGGCCGACCTGCCTATGATAACGCGG
This sequence comes from uncultured Chloroflexia bacterium, assembly GCA_963717065.1. Lineage (GTDB taxonomy): Bacteria > Chloroflexota > Dehalococcoidia > SM23-28-2 > RBG-16-64-32 > CAVQVC01. The sequence continues at coordinate 2,156,287 of CAVQVC010000001.1, forward strand.
CGTATCTGTACAGGGAACATCCGCCCCGGCCAGCTCGCCGCTATGTCGTTCACCGTTCGCTTCCGCTACTGGAGCCCACGACCGGACTCGAACCGGCGACCCCGTTCTTACCAAGAACGTGCTCTACCAACTGAGCTACGTGGGCCTGGTACTTCGCTCCTACTCACCGCCAGTACTGGTGGCGGGAGCAGGATTCGAACCTGCGTAGCCCGTCAGGGCGCCGAGTTTACAGCCCGGTGCAATTGACCGCTCTGCCATCCCGCCAGCTTCGTCGGGAACTCACAGTGGCGAGGAACTGATAGCGCTGGCCCGCTCTGTTCCTGACTCCCGGCTTCCTTTCGCTCTGGAGCCGAAGGTGGGATTCGAACCCACAACCTAGCGATTACAAATCGCTTGCGCTACCATTGCGCCACTTCGGCCTGAGGTACGCCCCTGCGCGAACTTCCTCTCGGAAGATATACAAAAAAAGTTCGCCCCTTCGGAGCGACCATATCCACTATAGAATCGCCCTCTAACAAAGTCAAGTTGAAACCCTGATACCCAGCTTCGAGGGCCTTGAGCCATGATAAAATGTCGAGCAGGGCAAGAACATGAGATTTGCACAGGCTAGGGAGTTCACACGATCCGTCCTCTTCGCCGACGTTATGGCCTCGTGACGGGTGTCCCGTTGATCCATCCTCTCGATGATTCTCGATGCTGTTGCCAGCCTTGCTCGATCGCGAGCGACGGTGAAGCATGGCTGGCCTCGGAACGGCAATAGTGCATCCTCCTCGGGCTCTTTGTACTGGTCACGTACTACGTATTGTCCACTGTTGCGCTGATGCGCGGTCTGGATCGCCGCGAGCTTCTCCTGGGCTGCGCGATTCGTCCGTAGACACGACTGACTCGGGCTTTTCTTCCTCGGCAATCCCCGCTTGTCGGCCCACCGTACATCCTTCAGGCGTACGATACGTTAATCAAGGAGACGCAAGCCCATGCTCATGCGCTACATCGCCATCCCCGCCCTCGTCGTCGCCTCACTCCTCGTCGCATCGTGCAGCGACGACGACGAAACCAACCCGGGCAGCGGTCAGACCGACGAGCCGGCGAAGACCGTCGAAGTCGAGATGACCATCGAAGACTTCTCGTTCGACCCCGCCGTCATCAACGCCGATCTCGGCGATGAGATCGTCGTCGGGCTCCACAACGACGGCGAGCAGCAGCACACCTTCACGATCAGCGAGTTCCTCGTCGACGAGACCCTCGATTCCGGCCAGGACACCGACGTCACCTTCGTTCCCAGTGAGGCCGGCGAGTTCACCTTCTTCTGCCGCAACCACCCGGACACGATGCAAGGCACCTTGACTATCGCCGGCTCGAGCGGTGCAGCCGCCGACCCCACAGCCACCCCCGACAGCGACTACGAAGGCGGCGGCTCCGGCCTCGGGTATTAGGCGACCGCCAGTCGTACGGGCTACCGGCTGGTCGCCCTAGCATCTCGCATCAGCATCTCCGACGGATTTCCCGAGCAGCGCGATTGCCGTAGGCGGCTACCCGGCAGGTCGCCCCAGCATCCCGCACCGGCAGCCACGCGCCGACTTGCGGATCAGCACCGTCGTTGGGGCGACCGGCCGGTAGCCCCTACAGTCTCCCGGCGATTCGCGTCTAAAGAGGGGCCTGGAAAACGGACTGTGGGTTCGTTCGTCGGCGGCTTCAAGGCGGCCACGACTGCGCGGATCAACCAGCTTCGGCAATCGCCAGGGACGCCGGTGTGGCAGCGCAATTACTACGACCGAGTCATCCGAGACGAACACGAACTCGAGCACGCCCGAGAATACATCCTCGGCAACCCGGGCAAGTGGGCCGAAGACAAGCACAATCCCGAGGACCAAGCGGCTTAGCTGCGCTTACTCCGGCCGCCAGCTCGTCCCCTCCGCGCCGTCTTAAGTGCGTCAGTTCGCTTACGCGATGCCACCTTCCAGTACGCATACGAGCCGATCAACGTGACGAGGCCCATTGCCGCCGCACCTGGAATGAGTACAAGGTTCCCGGTCACCACGGCGAGTGCCGCTAAGAGAAGCGGTAGTCCTCCTCCGGATATCGTGGCCTTTCTCCAGTAGCGCTCTGGTGATGCATCGAGCAAGTCTTTGTCGCCGATAGCTTCGAACGGTTTACGCGTGACAAATATGAGAAGGGCGATGATTCCCGCGATAACTGCGCCCACGGCGAACAATTCAACGAATCCCCTGGTGGATCCAGGGTCAATTGCAGCAAACATGGCTGCTGCAATGAGGCCTACCGCCAGCCAAGTCAGAGCTGGCAGCAACCGAGTCATGGTCCCAGACGACACGGGGGTCGAGCTCTACTCCCGCACCCGCCAGCGCGTCCCTTCCGCGCCGTCCTCCAGAACGATCCCCGCCTCCTCCAGCCCATTCCGGATGCGGTCCGCCAGCTCGAACTCGCGTTTGGCGCGCAGCTCGTTCCGCAGCTCCACCAGCAGGTCGATGAACGGCCCCGCCGCCTGCGCCGCCTCCGGCTCCTCCAGCGTCAGACCCAGCACCCCCGCCAGCTCCCGCAGCGTCGCCTGCGCCTCCTCTATCGGCCGACCCTCGTCGCGGCCGCGGTTGATCTCTCGAGCCAGGTCGAACATCGCCGCCAGCCCGCCTGACGTGTTCAGGTCGTCGTCCATCGACTCGATGAAGCGCTCGTAGTAGGGCCGCCCGTCCACCGGACCGACGCCTCCAGCGGCCTGTTGCGGTAGCCGCGCCGCCAGCCGTAGCCGCTCTGCCGCCCGCTTCGCCGCCTCCAGGTTCTCCGGCGCGTAGGCCAGAGGCCCCCGGTAGTGCGAGCCGAGAATAAACACCTTGACCGCATCCAGGCCGTAGGAGTCGAGCGCCTCGTAGATCGGCACCAGGTTCCCCAGGTGCCGCGTCATCTTCTCTTCCTGGTCCGGCAGCCGCATCAGGCCGTTGTGCACCCAGAAGCGCACGAACGGCTGCTTGCCCGTGTAGGCCTCGCTCTGCGCGATCTCGTTCTCGTGATGCGGGAAGATCAGGTCCTGCCCGCCGCCGTGGATGTCCAGCGTCTCTCCCAGGTGCCGTAGCGACATCGCCGAGCACTCGATGTGCCACCCGGGGCGGCCCTTTCCCCAGGGGCTGTCCCAGGCCGGCTCGCCTTCTTTCGCGCCCTTCCAGAGCACGAAGTCCGCCGGGTCCTCTTTCTGCTCACCCGGCTCGATCCGCGCTCCCGCCATCAGGTCGTCAACGTTGCGCCCGGAGAGCTTGCCGTAGTCATCCTTCTTGCGTACCCGATAGTAGACGTCGCCGCCGGCCTCGTACGCATACCCGGTCTCGATCAGCTTGGATACCATTTCGATGATGGCCGGGATCTCGTGCGTCGCCCGTGGGTAGACATGCGCAGGCTGCACGCCGAGCGCCTTCATGTCCTTGTGGAACTGGTCGATATACTTCTCGGCGAGCGCCTCGATCGTCGTGTTCTGCGCCTGCGCCCGCAGAATGATCTTGTCCTCGATGTCCGTGAAGTTCTGCACGTGCTTTACGCGGAAGCCACGGAACTCCAGGTAGCGACGGAGGACGTCGAAGATGATGTAGCTCATCGCGTGGCCCAGGTGCGCGGCGTCGTACAGGTTGGGCCCGCAGACGTACATCAGCACCTCGTCGCCGGCAGGAGCGAACTCCTCGACTTTGCGGCTCAGAGTGCTGTAGAGCCTCACTTCGGCTCCTTCGCCGGGCCACGGTGCGCGGCGCTACTGCGCCGGCGCGCCGGCCGCGGCGGGTCGGGCGCTTCCGCCTTCTCACCGTCAACCTTCGCCAGCCGGGCTTCCAGTTCGGCGACGCGGCCTTCCAGCTCCTCGATGATGTCCCACTCCGGGTCCGGCAGCCGCAGGACGGTGTCGTTGTCGGGGTTCGTGTAGGCGACGATGTGGCCCGGCACGCCGACAACGGTCGCGTTCGGCGGGACATTGGTCACAACGACCGATCCGGCGCCGATCTTCGCGTTCTCACCGATCGTCACGTCACCGATCACCTTGGCGCCGGCGCCGACCGTGACGTTCTTAACCAGCGTCGGGTGCCGCTTCGCGCGACGCGTGCTCGTCCCGCCCAGGGTCACGCCCTGGAGCAAGTGGCAGTTGTCGCCGATGATCGCCGTCTCGCCGATCACGACGCCCATCCCATGGTCGATGAACAACCCCTCGCCGATCGTCGCTCCCGGGTGGATCTCGATGCCCGTGACCCAGCGGTTCACGTGCGAGACCACGCGCGCCGTCACCCGCAAACCACGCTTGTTCAGCGTGTTGGCGAAGCGGTGCAGCTGCCGCGCGTGGAACCCCGGATAGGTGAACACTACCTCGAGGTCGCTCGTGGCGGCAGGGTCGCGTTCGCGCGCCGCCTTGATGTCACGTCTGATACTGTCCAAAAGGCCCATGGCCTATCTCCCGTCGATTGTTTCCGGCCCATCGCGGACCGGATGTAGTTAAATGCCAGCCGCTGTTACTGGCCCCGGTCTAGTGTACCGGGGCCGCCATACAGGAGCAGGCCAATGACGGGAGCAAACGCATCGTAGGAGCCATTATACCCGACCGTTGCAATCAACAACCAAGAACTCCGGGCTAATCCGCGGCTTCCCGCACCAGCGCCACCGCCATCGCCGCTATCCCTTCACCACGGCCGATCGCTCCCAGCCCCTCGTTCGTCGTCGCCTTCACGTTGACTCGCGCAGTCTCGATGCCTAGCGGCGCTCGCCAAGTGCCTGCGCATTTCCAGGATTTGCTCCGCAAGACGCGGCTTCTCGGCGATCACCGTGGAGTCGATGGAATCCACCCAGACCTTCTTATCGGTGAGGAGCTTCGCGGTACTCCGCAGCAACTCAACGCTGTCAGCACTCTCATAGGCTGGGTCATCGGGCGGGAAGTGCGTGCCGATATCCCCCAGTCCCGCCGCCCCCAGCACTGCGTCGATCACCGCGTGCACCAGCACATCCGCGTCGCTGTGCCCCGCCAACCCCGTCTCGCCGGAGAACTCGACGCCGCCCAGCACCAGCCGCCGCCCGTCTTCGAAGCGATGGATGTCGTACCCGATGCCTACGCGCATTGGGTTAGTGCGCTCTCATATCCGCGGACCGATCAGCCTCTGAGGCTCGACACGCCCCTCCAACAACGCCCTCACCACCTCCAAATCCACCGCAACCGTCACCTTGAGGTTCCGCCGATCCCCCTCGAACACCCGTACCGGCTCCCCCAGGGCTTCGACCATCGCGGCGTCATCGGTCACGTCTTCGGTGATCTCCCGATGAGCCCTAAGGAGGAGCTCATAGCGGAACACTTCCGGAGTCTGAACAGCCCACAACCGGCTCCGGTTGACTGTCCGCATCACCAGACCATCTGCGCCGGCTTGCTTCACTGTGTCCGCGATTCGTACCCCCGGCACCGCCGCTCCCGTCTCCCGGGCAGCGGCCAGCCCGCGTTCGATCAGCGCCACCGTCACCAGCGGCCGCCCGCCGTCGTGCACGGCAACGTAGTCGCAGGGCGTCAGCGCTTCCAGTCCCGCCCGCACCGAGTCCTGCCGCCGCGGGCCGCCCTCGACAACGGCAGCAACCTTCGTGAGCGAGTGCCGCTCCACCTGCTTCTGGCCCCGCGATACATTCTGCGCCGCCATCACCAGGACAACCGCGGATACCGCCATGCACTCCTCGAACGCGCGATCGCGTGGGCCAGCAACGGCTTCCCGGCCACTTCCGTGAATAGCTTGTCGGCGGCGCCCATGCGCTCACCGCTACCCGCGGCAACGATGATCGCACCCAGCGTCTCACTCACACTTCAAGGATACCGGCACGCGCCAGTCCATGCTCGTCCCTCCGGACAGCGCCTTTCAACGCGTTTCTGTTGAGAATTCTGCCGTCCGCAGACGACAGGCTAGGCTATCGCCTGGATCGCGGCCAGCCCGCCGGCACCCGCCGCCGCGAGCCACATGTTCTTGATCGTCTTCCCGGCCAGCACAGCCAGGAAGAAGTTCTTCAGCGGCATCTCAACCGCACCCGCCGCTATGCCCGCGACATCGAACAGCGGATTCGGCACGATGGACATCAAGAACATCGTGATCGTCCCGTGGCGGTCCATCCAGCCGTGGATCCGCTCGTACCCCGGTTGGTTCTCGACGACGACGCGCCCGCCGTAGCCGGCCGCGTAGCCCACCATCTCCCCGAGCGCCTCACCCAACCCGGCTACCAGGCCGATCCAGACGAACGCCGGTACTCCGAGGAAGTCATTGAGGACCGCACCCGCGCCGACCGTGCTCGCGGCCGCCGGGGATGGCAGGAAGATGGAGGCGGCGCCTATCAGGTTGATCATGAAGACGCCGACGTACCCGTAGCTCTTCAGGTTGCTGACGTCGGCGCTGAAGTAGAAGAAGGCGATCGCGAACAGCGTGAGCAGCAGGCCAACGCCGACGAGCAACGTGTACTCGAAGCGCCAAACGAATCGCCTGCCTGCCGTCGCTACCACTTCGCTCTCAGCCTCCTCCTGCACCCTCATCGTCCCGGCCCGAGAACGGGTCGCGACCCTTTATCAAAAAAATTGAGGCGAGAGGCTCGCCTCCCGCCTGCCGTAGGCGTCACGAATAAGCCTCTCCTTCGGTCGCCTGCGAGGTTAGCTGTCGGGTTCGGCGAGAAGGAGTCCGCCTATCCTTCCGAAGAAGGAATTCACCCCAAACGTTGGGTCCCCCGCTCCTTCCGCAAGCGGAAGGATTCGGCGCTCTGCTATATATGACGTTCAGACCCTACCAAGGGTTTCCATAAGAGTCAAACGTTTTTTCGCCGCGACAGGTTACGTGAGTCTGTCGATTGGATCTGCTGCTATAAGAGTCCGAGCCTCGTCGCGGCCAGAACCGCCTGCGCCCGCGTGTGCGCCTGGAGCTTACGCATTGCCGCCTTCACGTTGTCCTTAATCGTGTGGTGACTCACCGAAAGCTCGTCCGCAATGGTGCGGTTGCTCTTTCCTTCGGAGACGAGCTGCAGGACGCGGATCTCCCGCGGGGTCAGCGGCTTACCGGAGCCGGGCAGACTCCGCGCCCGCGATGAAACCCGCTCCTTTGCTTCCCGCTCCGTCACGTCGCGTGAATTCACCAGCGCCACGTGCGTCCCCGAATTGTCCACCATTATCCGGCCCACCGACTCCAGCACGCGCCAGGACCCGTTCTTGTGCCTGGCCCTCACTTTCAGGTAGTGCGGGTTGCCGGGATTGTCGATCGCCGCGCGGAACGTCTCCAGCGCAATCGCCAGGTCCTCGGGGTGGACGAAGTCGTAAACAATCTTCCCGATCCGCTCCCTGCGGTCATACCCGAGCACCGTCGTAACCGCTGAGTTTTCGTAGTGAATCGCCCCGTCAATGCCTATCAGCGCCACGATGTCGCACTGGTTCTCCACAATCGCGCGGTAGTAGGGCGCGCTTCGTTGAACCGCCTGCTCCGAGAGCGCGAACTCGCCTATCGTGCGGCCGATCGAGGCCAACGTTTCCGATATGTCGGCTACGTCCGGCACCTTGCGCGCCAGCAACTCGACAGCGCCGTTGATAATCCCGCCGCCCACCATCGGAAAGCAGTACGCGCACAGTAGTCCCGCCCGCGCCGCCGCTTCCTTCCGCGCAAAGCCGGGGTCAGCGCGTATGTCCTCAACCCAGACCGGGGCGCCGCGCTGCAGCACGCGTCCCGGAATACCATACCCCCGGCCAGCCGCAATTCCTCTGGCCATCTCCTCCATCGAGCCGACGTCCAGGCTGGACGCATGCCAGTCGGCGAAGAGGCTCAGCATGCCGGAATCGGCGTCGAGCAGCCAGATCTCGCCCACATCCCAGCCGAATCCCTCGCAGATCGTCCTCAGGAGATCCGGCGCCGCCTCTTCGAGATCCGAGGCCCCCTCCAGTATCCGGGTGACCTCGAACTCCACCACTACTTCGGTTGATTGCCTGCTCGCCATAACTGCTATCAGATGCTTTATACCAGCCGCATCCGCTTCCGGCCAATTTCATTGCCGAAAATACACCCCCATTTGGGGTCTCGCATACTGACCCCCGGAGTCGCTCGCCTTTCTCGGCAAGTCTAACCTCTGGCCGCGAGTTCGGTCGCACCGGACGAGATTCAGCGAGAATCTCAGGAGTTCGCGGCCCACACCCATTGACATCCTCACGCCGATGAACGACCATTCATCCGTGTGAATGACGGTTCATTCACGCACTTCCTGCCATGGCTAAAGTTACCGACGCTCACATCGAAGCCCGGCGCAACCAGATTATACTCGCCGCCTGGGAGTGCTTCGCCCGCTCCGGCTACTACCAGACGAAGATGCAGGACATCGCCCGCGAGGCCGGCATCAGCGCCGGCGCCATCTACCGCTACTTTCCCAGCAAAGAAGCCGTCCTCAAGGCCATCAGCGAGCGTAGCCTCGAACGCGACCTCGACCTGATGGAGCGGGCGCGCGCCACCGAGGAAGAGCCCATCGCCGCCCTCGAGTTGCTCTCTCTCGCCATGCGTTCCGTCTTCCAGGAGCCCGGCTTTGAGACCCTCGCACGCATGAACGTCGAGCTCCGCCCAGAGTTCCTTCGCAACGACGACCTCAAGCGCAGCATGCGCAAGAACCTCCGCGTGATGCTGGCCGCGGCTTCGCTCCTCATCTCAGACGCCAAACGCAAGGGCCAGATCAAGCCCAACGTCGACCCCGAGGCCCTGGCCATGCTGGCCCTCTGCTTCAACGAGGGCCTGCGCCAGTATCGCCTCATCGACCCGCAGACGTTCAAGGTGGAGCCCCTGATCGACCTGCTGCGCGAGATCGTGTCTGAGCCTCACGAGCCGCCTGGTACAACTCTCCCCGAAAGCGAAGAGGCGTCCGTCCGGTGACCCGCACCGCAACGGTCGAGCTAAACCCATTCTCGCTGGAGACGCGCGAAGACCCCTACCCACTCTACGCTCAGCTTCGCCGCGACCACCCCGTGCACCCGTTCGGCCCCTTCTGGCTGGTCAGTCGCTACGACGACGCCCAGCACGTCCTCAAGAACCCGGCACTTTTCTCTTCCGCGGGCGTCGGCTCTCCAACGGTTGCCGGCCGCCCTGCCAGCACACTCGTGAACACCGATCCTCCGCAGCACACCCGCCTGCGCAACATCGTCAATCGCGCGTTCACTCCCCGCATGGTCGCGGACATGGAGCCCCGCATACAAGAGATTACCGCTGGACTGATCGACGCCGTCGGCGAGAGTGGCGAGTCCGAGACTGACCTCATACGCGACCTCGCCGTTCCTCTGCCCGTAATCGTCATCGCCGAGATCCTCGGCGTCGAACCCGGGCGCCGCGAAGACTTCAAGCGCTGGTCCAACGCCGTCGTCTCCCAGGTCGCAGCGCCGGGAGACAACCCCGAGGGCCGGTTCTCCGTAATGCCCGAAGAAGTCGCGGACTTCCGCGAGTACTTCGAAGCAGTCGTTGATCGCCGGCGCAAGGCCCCGGAGGCTGACCTGATCAGCGCCCTCGTCCAGGCCGAAGCCGACGACGAAGCTCTCACCTCAGACGACGTCCTCGCATTCACGGCTCTCCTCTTGATCGCCGGCAACGAGACGACGACCAACCTCATCGGCAACGCAGTCCTCGCCCTCCTCCGCCAGCCGGAACAGCTCGCCAGGGTGCTCGCCGACCCCTCGCTCCTACCCAATACCGTCGAGGAGTCGCTGCGCTACGAGGCCCCCGTCCAGATGCTCTTCCGTAAGACCACCGCGGAGTGTTTGATTGCGGACGTGCAGCTCCCGGAAGGCTCCATGGTCGTGCCCCTCATCGCTTCCGCCAACCGGGACGAACGCCGCTACGAGGATCCCGACCGCTTCGATGTAATGCGCGACACCCAGGGACACCTGGCATTCGGACACGGAATACACTTCTGCCTCGGGGCGCCACTCGCTCGCCTCGAGGCGAGGGTGGCCCTGGAGGCCCTTCTCCAGCGTCTCCCATTCGTGGAGCTCGCGGAGGAGAAGCCAGAGCGCGTCGACCCCTTCTTCCTCCGCGGGCTCAAACGGCTGGCTCTTGCCTTCAACCCTCGCCGCTGGCGATTGGCGGGGAAACCGATCACGCCATAACCTGCACCCGCAGAGCCCATCCCGGCGGGTGCGTGCCGGACGCAGAGAGGGCGGGACCCCCAAAGCCCGCCCTCTCTATATCTCTAAGGTGATGGGCGCTAGCCCGCGCTATCCAGCAACCTCTCCTGGAGCCACGCAAACACCTCGGCCCTCGCCATCTCGTTGTCGAACAGCTTTAGACCGTGCGCAGGCCGTCCCCCGTGTGCCGCCGCGCCGACGTACAGCCGCACGCGAACCGGGTCCGACACGAAGTTCGCCAGCGCCGTCGAATCTCCGCTCTCTCGCTCGTCCGTCACAAACAGCACCGACCGCGGCTTGAAACCCTCATATCCGTCGCCCACCAGCGCGTTCGTCGGCGGACTCGAGTCAATCGAGAGCGCCACCGCCGTAACATCGGGTCGCAGCCCCGTTTCGACGTACCCGAGGTTTCCTCCAAGCCCGAGCCCCACTATCCCCAGCTTCGCTCCATCGACCCCTTCCTGGTTCCCCAGGTAGTCCAGACTTGCGTCCACGTCCGTCAGCAGCCGGTCCGCGATCTCCCGGCACTCGCTGTCCGGCAGCGGGTCGTCGAACATCGGGTCAGTGCTGCACTGGTCGATCTCGCCGTAGTCCAGCTCCGGCGCCAGCACCGCATAACCGGCGCTGACCAGGGCGGGCGCGATCGCGATCCAGTCCTCGCGCGAGCCACCCGGCTCGGACAACAAGAGCAGCCCGGGCGCATCGGTCTGGCCAGCGGGCTTTGATATCTCCGCAACCACCTCGCCGCCGTCGCTTTCGTAGGTCACAGCGGTTCCGAAGTAGATATGCCGGGCCGGCGTACTGTCGCCTCCTCCGTTCCCATCATCACTCCCGCCGCTGCAGGCGGCGACGAGGGCTGCCAGAGCGATAGACGCGATCCAGAGGTGCCGCATATACCGATTATACGTTCGGAACTGCGATCGGTATGGACGCGGGGACGTTGAGCGATACGGACAATCAAACGGATTCTGTATCTGATTTTCGATTGTTTGGACGGGTTCGTACCAGGATGTTTGATTGTTGGCCGGAGAAGAGGCACTTTGGGCCCGATCTCTCTGTCTGGCGACGGCTCGAAAGCGCCGATCTGCTTTGATTGATGAACCAACAAGAACGTGGAGCGAAACGTTCAATCAGACGATGCCTGCGCCTGCCTGAAACGATGTTTGTGGCCACGAATCAAGGGTAGCAGGGCAGCCGGCCCATCTCGAAGCGGAACGTGTCAGTAGGCCGGTAGCCCCTACGTGGCGCCGGTCCCTTGACTTTCGTCGGGCAAGCTGCTTGCATCAACCGTATGGACGCCCCCGATACCGTGATCCGCGAATCCCACCTGGGCCGCTGGGAGATGGTGCTGCGGCGGCCGCACCCCGCCCTGCGCGACTACGTGCTGCGCTACCAGGGGTACACGCAGACCGCCCGCTTCGGCGCCCTGACGCGCCACTTCCCGTCCGGCAAGGTCGTGCTGGCGATCAGCTTCGGCCCTGGGTTCCGCGTCACCGGCCCCGGCGCGAGCCCCGACCTCTCGCAGCACCGCAACTCCTTCGTCGCCGGCCTGCACGACACCTACTCTGAAGGCGAGTGGACCGGCGACTCGCACGGCATCCAGGTCGACTTCACGCCGATCGGCGCGCACCTCTTCTTCCGGCTCCCGATGCACCTGCTCACAAACCGCGTCATCGAAGCCGGCGACCTCCTCGGGGCGGATGCCGGTGCGCTTACCGCGCGTCTGGCCGAAGCGCCCGCCTGGCCGCAGCGCTTCGCCGTCCTCGAGTCCTTCGTCGCGAGGCGGCTCATGGCCGCGCCGGAGCCGTCGCCGGAAGTGGCGTGGGCCTGGCGGCGTCTCCAGGAGACCGGCGGCCGAGCCTCGATCGGCGCCCTCGCCGACGAGATCGGCTGGAGCCGCAAGCACCTGATCGCCCGTTTCAAGGAGCAGGTCGGCCTGCCGCCCAAGACCGCCGCCCGCGTCACCCGCTTCCAGCGCGCCGTCCGCCTGCTCGAGACCCCGCACAACGGAGACTGGACTTACATCGCGCTCGACTCCGCCTACTACGACCAGTCGCACCTGATCCGCGACTTCCACCAGTTCACCGGCGGTACACCCACAGAGTTCCTCGCGCAAAGCGCGAGCGACGTCCCGCCGGACCGCGCTGGCGACGCCACGTAAATTTCGTACAAGACTCCGTTCTACGGAGCCTCTAGACTCCCCCTCGTAAGCAATCGCTCAGAAGGAGGACACCCATGCCACAGAACGAACCCGTCATCTACCCCGCCCTCTCCTACCGGGACGCCCGAGCCGCCATCGACTTTCTCACCAGCGCCTTCGGCTTCGAGGAGCTGATGGTCGTCCCCGGGGACAACGGCAGCATCGTCCACGCCGAGCTGAACCTCGGCCCGGCCGTCGTCATGCTGGGCAGCGCCAGGCCCGAGATGGGATGGCAGAGCCCCCGCGACATGCCCGCCGTCAACTCGACCCTCTACGTGGCCATCGACGACCCCGATGCCCACTTCCAGCGCGCGAAGGCGGCGGGCGCCGAGATCATCCGCGAGCCCGCCGACACCGACTACGGCTCCCGCGAATACGGAGCGAAGGACCCCGGGGGCCACCACTGGAGCTTCGGCACCTACCGCCCCGCAGTGTAGAGCGCACAAGAGTCCATCCGCAGCCTGTATCGCCCGCGAATCTCGTGCAGGTTCTCTCTTCATCCACCGAATATGCTCTAAATGCGCCCCGCGAGCCGTTGACAACCCCCCCGAACGGGTAGATATTGCATTCGAAGGTCGTGTGATATGGCCGCCCGATTCTCCGTTAGTATTGCAGCCGGGCTCGCCCTGATGGCACTGGCGGTGGGATTTGCCTCCTGCCGAGAGGCGGAGGAAGATACTTCGCAACTGGCGACGGCGCCGGCGACCTCCACCAAGGATGCGCCCGCCCCGACGGCTCCGGTTCCAACACCCAGTCAGGCTTCGCAAACTCCAGCGCCCACTGACGAATCTGTGCCCGACGGGTGGATCTCGCACGTAGATGCCACGGGAAAGTTCGCTCTATTCGTACCGCAGGGATCTGTTGCCGGCGAGAGGACGGTGGATTACCCCGAGAAGGACGGGAGGCCAGCCTTCCAGGGCCGGATCATCAGTTTTCACAGCCCGTCTGGCGCGTCGTTGCTTGGGGTACTGGTTGCACCGAGCCAAGGATTGGCGACCAAAGAGTGGATCGACGATTATCCCGGGTGGCCAAGCCAACCCAGCGAAACCACCGTCGACGGCGAGCCAGCTCTCCGCTTCAGTACCAACGTTCTAGGGGAGCCTACAGCTCAGATATATTTCCAGCACAGTGGGCTGATCTATGTTCTCAGCGGCGGTGTCTTCGGGGACGGCCACAGCGGTGATCCGGCGACCATCACTGAGTCAGAGTTTCAGACGGCCATTCGCGGCTTTCGCTTCATGAACTAGGCAAATGGACATTCCAACGATATTCCTGTCATGGAGGAAGCTGACCACCTCATTTTTTATCGTTGCCGCGTTCATTGCTATCGCGTTCATTGCTATCTTTTGGAGCGAAGAAACCGCGAGCGCCGCAATCGAGCGAACCTACACCCTGCCGTTCTACGAGAACTCACCAATCACTTGCCCCTGGGGTCCCTATGAAAACTGTGGACTCGTAGGTCAGCACAATGGCACCGACTACTCGGTTGGAAACAACACCACCGCCGGCGACAAAGTGGCCGCAGCCCTAGCAGGCACCGTTGGGCTGTACACTGACTTCGATCCGTTCAACGGTCTGGGATGCGGCTACTACGTGGTCATCGATCATGTCAACGGGCACAAATCGCGGTACTGCCATTTGACCAGCTGGGCGGTTTCGAACGGTCAAGCCGTCGGACGCGGGCAACTGATCGGCTTTGAAGGCAGTTCCGGTGCAACGGGCGTGAACCTTCACTTCGATGCGCGGGTGGATGCGTCCCCGGGGAACTGTTGCAGTGGGACTTCAGTCGATCCATATGGCGGACCATACTCACCTAGTACATACCTCTGGAGTACGAACCCGCCCTCCTACCACTTGGCTGGCGCCGTGGTCAACATGCTGCGCAACGCCTCTGGCGAGCAAGCCAGTATTTTCCCCTGGAGCGAGACCGGAGCGGCTGACGCTTTCATCTGGAACTCTCCATCCCCTCTCAGCGGGAGCAAGTTCGTGCGAACAGGCGGCGGCGCCAGCGGGGGCTCTGTATACCAGGACGTGGTGACGAGTACGCCGAACGACGCGTATTACCTCTTCTCTCTGTGGGCACGGATGTCCTTGGGGTGCTCACCGGTCGACCTGAAGGTTTGGGGCCTGGGTGGGTCGGCCGGAGATGAGAGCTATTTAACTCACCTCAATACGTTGTGCACCAACTGGACTTACGTGAGTGTCCCAGGAGATTTCGCGTACGCGCACAACCGGGTTCGCGTCGAGGTGTATATCGGCGCGAACAAAACGATCGACATCGACGCAACGGAGCTGGTGCCCACCAAGAATATGAACGCTTCGTTCGAACATCCGGGTAAGGCGGGTAACGGTACCCCGTACTGGAACAAGATTGACGGCACCACGGGCTGGTCCTTCCTTACGAGCCCGGGCCCGAAGAGCGGCGCTCGGTTCATGCGCGCGCAGAGAACAGTTCCGGCTGGGCCGTCCGACTCCAAGATATGGGACGACATACCCGTGGTACCGGTATCCGGAGAGAGTTATACGTTCTCGGTCTGGCTTCGCGCCGTATCGCCTACGGTGACGGGACTGATCAGGATCCACACGCTCGGCCCAACCTACGAGAAAACCGAGACCTGGTTTACTCTCAACAGCACCGCCTGGAAGGAGTGGTCGGCTACGCTTGAGCCGGTGGCTGTAGGGCATACCGGTCTCCGGATCGAAATCTACTTCTTCAATCAGGGTTCATACGACATAGACGGCACACAGGTCGTACAAAACCTTCTCGCGCGTTCGTCGTTCGAATCCGGCGCGACTCCGGAGTGGGGTGCGTTTGAGGACATCGACCCTGACCCGAACACGACGACGTACCTGAATGTCATCCAGCCAGTCGGTGGCGCCCGCGATGGACTCAAGCATCTGCAGATGAGCACGAACACGCCGAATGGCTCCGTGTTTCAAGACATTCCGAGAACTGCTCTGGTAAACCAGAGCTACGATTTCGTGATCTGGGTCCGCTGCGTGAATATCTGCCCGGTGACCGGTTCCGTCAAACTCGTTGCTATGCCGAGTGAAGCAAGCATCACGACGTTCAGCGCAAGCGCCGTGTGGACTCCCGTTGTCGCGACAATTGACGTCTCATCAGGCGGATTCCCGTTACGCGCTCAGATCCATATGAGTCAAACCGGGCGCAACTATGACGTGGACGCGACTGGGAACTCGATCGGCATCGCGCCAAGCTACTGACATACCGCCCGGCGGTGTAGAATCGCCTTCGTGATACGCGAAGAGCTCGTCCCCTCCGAAGACTGCATCTTCTCCTGGATCGAGGAAGTTTACCGCCACGGCGCCCGCCGTCCCGGCTACCCCGCGGACCGCTGGGCCGAGGAGTGGGCCGCGGAGCAGTTCCGCGCGTTCGGCCTCGAGAACGTGCGGGCGGAGCCGGTGCCGCTCTGGTACTGGGAGGACCGCTCGGCGTCGCTGATCGTCGAGGGAGGCGGCGGGACGCTCGACGTCCCCTGTTTCGCGCTGCCGCACTCGACGCCGGCCGACCGTCTCGAGGCCGGCCTGGTCGCCTGGGACTCGGGCGAGCCTGGCGCGGTGAAGGGCGCGATGGCGCTGTACGGCGTCCAGCTCAACCGGCCGCCCCACGGGGTGCTGGCGCGGCTGGCCACGTGGGCCTACGACCCGGACGGCACCTACGAGAATTCGGCGCACGCCCTGCCGTTCGCGCGGGAGATGATGCACGTCGTCGAGCCGGCGATCGAGGCTGGGGCGGCGGCGTTCATCGGGACGCTCAGCGGCTACCCGGGCAACTCGTACCACTACTACGTCCCCTACGACGCGGTCGAGCGGCCGATCCCCGGCGTCTGGATCAGCGGCAGCGATGGCGCGCGCCTGTGCGAGATGCTCGCCGCCGGCCCCTGCACAGCCCGCCTGCGCGTCGACGCCGTCCGCGAGCAGATCACCTGCTACAACATCGTCGGCGAGCTTCCCGGCGCGGACGACGAGACCGTGATCATCGGCTCGCACCACGACGGGCCCTGGGCCTCCGCCGTCGAGGACGGCTCCGGAATCGCGCTCGTGCTTGCGCAGGCGGCGTACTGGTCGCGCGTGCCGCGAGAGGAGCGCCCGCACCGGCTCGTCTTCCTGCTGAACGCCGGGCACATGGCGGGCGGCGCCGGCCAGGCCACTTTCGTCGAGACGCATCGAGATGAGCTCGACCGCTGCGTCCTCGAGGTGCACCTGGAACACGCCGCCGCCGAGTTCAGCGACGAAGACGGCGAGCTGCGCGCCACCGGCCTCCCCGAGTCCCGCTGGTGGTTCACCACCCGCCTCGCCGCGCTCGAAGCCACCGTGCGCGGCGCCATCGAGGCCGAGGACCTGCGCCGCTCGCTGATCCTGCCGCCCACCGCCTTCGGCCCCAAGCCCACGACCGACGGCGCCGACTTCCACCTCGCCGGCGTCCCCCTCGTCCACTTCCTCGCCGCGCCCTGGTACCTCTTCGACGCGGCGGATACGCTGGACAAGATCCACCGCGCGAAGCCTCGTCCCAATCACCCGCGCCGCCGTCCGGATCATCGAATCCACTCGCGGCGTCTCTGCCGCCGCCATGCGCGCGGACGCCGTTCCCGCATGACCGCCGACCCCTACGCGCGCCTCCGCGAGATCTGCCTCGCCTTCCCCGAGGCCGTCGAGAAGCCGTTCGGCGGCCACACCAATCCGGCGTTTCGCGTCCACGAGAAGATCTTCTGCGGGACGATGGAGGGAGACGGACGTCCCTCGGTCACGCTGAAAGCGCCGCCCGGCGCCCAGGAGTTCTTCGTCGGGCAGGACCCGGAGCGCTTCTTCCGCCCCGCTTACGTCGGCCCGAAAGGGTGGCTGGGCATCCGCATCGACACCCCGTCGACTGGGACCAGCTCGCCGCGATGATCGACGAGAGCTACCGCATGACCGCCCCGAAGAAGCTGGTGGCGCTGCTGGACGGGCACTCCTCCTGGCTGACCCGATTCCCGATCGTTGATCACCGATTTCGTCTTCGTTCGATTACATGGAGCCACATCCGAGCACGGGGCTTGACGTCGGTGTATCGATTGGCGATCCCGGGCCTGTCGTAGCGTTGAGTTTGAGAAACACGCGATCAGCCATCGTCGTCTACCGGGATCCAAACACGGGCCTGCTGGTGACTGATGCCAGCCGGGTCTTGCCCGAGGACCTGGACGCGTTTCAGCGCTGGGCAGCAACGGTCAAATCGAGCTAGCCCGAATCAAGCTAGCCACGCCGGCACACCTATCAGCACTCGGTACCTGCCACCTGTATGCTACCCTGTCCCTCACCGTGCCCAAGAACACCTACTGGAACGCCGAGGTCTACGACCGCATCGGCACGCCCATGCGCGGCTGGTCGAAGCAGGTCATCGATGACCTCGAGCTGACCGGCAATGAGACCGTCCTCGACGCGGGCTGCGGCTCCGGCTCCGTCACGTTCGACCTCCTCGAGCGCCTCCCCCGCGGCCGCGTCTACGCCCTCGACTACTCCCCCGAGATGATCGAGCAGATCGACCGCAAGATTGCCGAGACGGGGGAGACGCGCGTGACGGCGCAGCGGGCGGACCTGACGGACTTCGAGCTGCCCGAGCAGGTTGACGTGGTGTTCTCGAACGCCGTCCTCCACTGGATACAGGACGACGACGGCCTGTTCTCGTGCCTGCTGCGGGCGACGAAGCCGGGCGGCCGCCTGCGGGCTCAGTGCGGCGGCGGGGACATCTACGCGAAGCTGGGACAGGCGTGGAGGGCGGCGATGGCGCGCGCTCCCTTCAACGAGCACCTGGGCGCATATCGCGACGGCAAGAAGTACCGCTCGGCCGAGGAAGCTGCCGAATCGCTCGAGCGCGTCGGCTGGTCCGATATCCGCACCTGGGTCTTCGACGCGCCCGTCCCCTTCGACAACGTGGACGACGCCGCGCTCTACCTGCGCACGATCATCCTCCGCGACCACGTCGCCAACCTGCCGGAAGACCTCCACGACCCCTACGTCCGGGCCGTCATTGCCGAGTACATCGACCGCTTCGGCGAACCCTTCACCGCCGACTACGTCCGCCTCAACCTCCAGGCGCGGCGTCCGGCGTAGGGGTCAACGAAGCGTCCGACCGCGCTCATGGTACGAGTACCCTCACATGAGCGATCGGGGCGTGACAGCCCCAATCACCGGCCCAGGGCACGATCGACCCGTTCCGCTCATCCTGAGGCCCTCGTAGGATGGGTGGACGGACGCCCCGTCCACGTCTATGACCTACTGACCACTGATTACTCGCCCTCTGCTATACTCCGCTCGCCATGCCCTTCACCGGTTCCGACGCCGCCCGCCTCCGCGCGACCGTATCCGGCCTCGTCGAGAAGCACCACCTCCCCGGCATCGCCGTTGGCGTCGTCGAGGGCGACGACCTCGTCTTCAGCGAAGGCTTCGGATACGCCGACATCGAGTCGCAGACGCCGATGACGCCCGAGCACCGCCACCGCATCGCCTCCGTGACGAAGACGATGACCGCGCTCTGCATCATGGCGCTCGTGGAGGAAGGCAGGCTGAAGGTCGAGGACCGCGTCGCCGATCTACTGCCCGAGCTGACGCTGAAGGGACCGTCCGGCGACCTCACGGTCTGGCACCTCCTGACGCACACCGGCGGAATCGGCGAGACGCCGAACGCCGAAGACCTCCCGAACCCGTTCCAGTTCCTCTTCTGCGAGGAGCCGCCCCCGCGGACGCTTGCCGACTGCTACGCCACCGCCGGCATCACGATTGAAGTTCTGCCCGGCACGAAGTATGCCTACGCCAACCACGGGTTCCTCCTCCTCGGCGAGATCATCGAGCGCCTCGAGGGAAAGCCCGTCGCGGAGGTGTTCCACGACCGCATCTACGGCCCGCTCGGCATGAAGGACAGCGCGCTCGACGACCAGCACCGGCCGGACGGCGCCACGGGGTACCACCGCCCCCGCAGCGAAGAGGAACGCGCAATGCTCAGCCGCGTCGGCCGCGACCTCCCGCCGGAGGAGACGATCGACGGCCATAATGTCCGCGGCGAGATCCTCTATACGTGGGGGAACGGCGCCCAGGGCGGTGCGCAGTCCACGATTCCGGACATGGCCCGGTACGCCGCGGCGCTATTGCGGGGCGGCGGCGGGATCGTCAGCCCGCAGACGCTTGCGTTGATGACGGAAGACCACTGGCGGCCGGATAAGCGGCTTCCCGGCCGCGGACTGGGCTTCGGCCTGGGCGAGTTTGCTGGCCGCCCGAGCTTTGGCCACACCGGTGAATATATTGGCGGCTGGCACTCGGACATGCGCGTGTTCCCGCAGCAGAATACGGCGGTGCTCGTTCACGTCAACCTGACCTATCCGACCTTCGAAGCGACTGTGCGAAAGGTGTTCGAGGCTGTATTCGATGAGCGACCGTTCATCCCTCCCGCCGTGCCCATCGATCCCCGAGTGCTCGAGACGGCGCCGGGCGTCTACCAGGCGACGGAGCCGGGCCCGCTCACCAACTTCCGGGCGATGGTGAACGCGGGCCGCATCCAGCTAACAGCGCAGGACGGAGGCCTCGTGATGCACTCGCGGCGAGGCGCCTGGAAACGCGGGGTCCCGCTTCTGTCGGTGGACCCGGCGCAGCCGGACCTCTTTATGGTCGGCGGCGAAGGTTCCCTGCCGGCTCTCATCGTGGCGCTCCGCGACTCCGAGGGCGCTGTCACAGGCCTGCGCTTTCAGCAGTTCATCGACATGTACCGCACGGAGGAGGTCCAACCATGGGCGTAACCACCACCCGCCGCGAAGTCAGCTTCGAGAGCGACGGCCTCAAACTCGAGGGCCTTCTCCACCTTCCCGAAACGACGCCCGCTCCGGGCGTTGTCGTCGCGCACCCGCACCCCCAGTACGGCGGCGACATGCACAACAACGTCGTCCTGACCGCATGCGAGGCGGCGAACGCCGTCGGCGCCGCCGCCCTCCGCTTTAACTATCGCGGTGTCGGTTTCAGCGAAGGAGCCTACGACAACGGCGACGGCGAGAAGCGCGACATCGGCGCAGCGATCGAGTTCCTGCGCTCGCAGCCGGAGGTCGATGAGGGCCGAGTGGCGCTGGCGGGCTACTCATTCGGGGCCATGGTCGCCGTGCGCTACGCTCACGAACGGAGCGATCTCGCGGCAGTCGTGTCTGTCTCCAACCCGACCCAGCGCGGCCCGAAGGTCGAGGTACACCTCGTCGCACCCACCCTCTTCATCACGGGCGACCGCGACCAGTACTGCGACGGCGCACTCCTCGAGGAGTATCGCGAGCAGCTGGGCGACGATGTCACGGTGGAAATCCTCCCCGGCGTCGACCATTTCTGGGTTGGCTCCACCGACCGCCTCAAGGAACTCATCACACCCTTCCTTCACGAAGCACCTGACGTAGGGGCTACCGGCCGGTCGCCCAAGCGCCTCGTAACCGTATACTGATGCTTGCCTCCGACAACGCCGGAAAGGAACCCACGCCTTGACCCAGGAACAGCCCCAGGACCTCCCCGAAATCCGCATCGTCGTGCGCCCCAACGGCCCCTACCGGGTCTTCGGCAACGTCCGGCTCTTCGACAACGACGGCAACGAATTCGAGACGCCGCCCGGCGACTGGTACGTCCTTTGCCGCTGTGGCGAATCCGCGACCAAGCCCTTCTGCGACGCCGCCCACAAGACCTGCGGCTTCACCCCCGAGACTCGCGCGCCGCAATCAGAAATCGAGTCGTCGTAGCTGCAGGCCTTCAGGCCTGCCCGGCGGGGCCCACCGCACCCCAGCTCACCACCCTTTCCGGCGCAATCCTGATCGCCGGCCGGCCCTCCAGCGCCATCGCCCGGTACTGCTCGTACCTCCCGCGCAAGGCCGCGACCGCCGCCGCATGCTCCTCCCCGCCTTCGACAACCTCCGCTGCCCCATGCACCAGCACATACGCCAGCCGCGTCCAGTCCTCGTCGTAATGGTCGAACACCAACGAAACGCGCGGGCTCTCCTCGATGTTCCGCAGGCGCTTCAATCGCGTGGTCCGCTTCGGCTTCTCGTCGATCGCTATCCAGAAGCAACCGTCGACGTAAGCGAAGCACACGGGCACCACATGCGGTACGGCGTCAAAGCCGGCGGTCGCCAGGTGCGCCACCCGGCACGATTCGATAAACGCGAGCTGGTCGTCCGAGAACATGGCCGTCGCGGCGGCTAAGTGACCTGCAGCGGAACACCGTCGCGGCAGAGGGGGCAGTCCGCTGGTTCGTGGGCGGGGATGTCGAGCTGCAGGCAGGCGAAGAACGGCGCGCCGAAATCTGTCCGCCCCGCCGCGCGGTCCACCAGCACCGCTACCCCCGCAACCTCGCCACCGCGCTCCTGCACGGCCTCGATCACATCGCGTATGCTGCCGCCCGTCGTCAGCACATCATCCACCACGAGCACACGCTCACCGGCGCCGATCTCGAAGCCTCGGCCGAACTCTCTCCCACCTTCTTCGCCCTTCTCCGCGAAGATGCTCCGCAACCCGAGCAGCCGCGCCGTCTCATAGCTGATGATGATCCCGCCCGTCGTCGGCCCGGCCACGACTCCCGGTGAAAGCGCTCGCGCCCAGTCGGCGATCATCCGGCAGAGCGCTTCCGTCTGCACGGGTCGCTCCAGTAAGCGGAACTTCTCGACGTAGCGCGCAGAGTGCTTTCCGGAAGCAAGTTGAAAGTGTCCTTCGAGGATCGCGCCTGCCTCTCTCAGAAGCTGCTCGGCTTCGGCGGCGGCGGTTGTTGTTCTATCGGTCACGCCCGCAATATAAGGGGCGAGTGCAGGCGCTGTCGAACAGCACCCGTCCTACTCAGTCGACGGCTCCGTCCCGTCCGAGGCCGCGACCTCGTGGTTCGGCGCCGTCTGGAGGTCCAGCTCCCCGTTCTTCCAGTAGGTTATGACTGCCTTGCCGATGATGTTCCCCTCTGGCACGAGCCACCCTTGGCGGGAGTCGCTGCTGTTCTGGCGGTTGTCGCCCATGACGAAGTAACACGCGGCCGCGTGACACATATCCTCCGCCTCCGGCGTCCCCACAGCCGGCACCTCCCACTTGCACTGCGAGCCGTTGCAGCCGGTCACTCCGGTGATGTAGTCCTCACTCAGCACCGTCCCGTTCACGAGCACCTCGCCGCTCGGCGTGATCTCTACCGTGTCGCCGGGGAGGCCGATGATGCGCTTGATGAAGTCCCGCCCGGGGCTTGTCGGCGCCTCGAACACGATCACGTCGCCTCGCTTTGGCCCGCCCCAGAGGTGCTTCACAGGATTGTCTCCCGAGTCATAGAACGGCAGGAAGTCGAACATGCTCGTGTCTACCTGGGCGTAGCTAAGCTTGTTGACGATCAAATATTCGCCGTTCTCCAGGCTGGTGGACATGCTTGCCCCCTCCACCCGGAAGTTCTGAAAGCTCGCTCTCACGGAGAGGAAGATCAGCATCGCCAGCAGCACTGTCTCCGCCGTATCGCGTTGCGCGTGCACCGATGGGTACGGCAGGTCCCAGTCCATCGCCACGCCCGCCAGGCCGTACACCGACCAGATGCCGCCGATGGCCAGCGCCGCGCCCCAGATGAGCTTGGTGTCGGCCGGGTTGATCCCGAGCGCGCCCATCGACATCAACAGCCCGGCGGAGAATATGACCAGGCCCCAGATCGTGAAGAAGGCCGCTGCCCAGCGCCGCTCGGGACGCGGGATGGTGATTATGCCTTCCCGCAGGGCAACCTGCGCCTGGCTCATCGGCGCGGCGTAGGCCGGTTCGTACGCCGGCGTCCGCCTGGCCGCTTCGGTCCACCCGGCTGTGCCTGCGTAAGCTCGGCCGAATGTCGCCGTCGCGGGCTCGGGCAAGCCCCAGGTCAGAAAGTCTTCGTTGTCCTGGCGTCGCAGCCAGGAGGGCGGCGAATCGAATCTGCCGTCATCCCAGTCATCGAACAGGGGATCGAAGGCAGCCCTCGTGCGCGGGCCTGCCCCGGCTCGTTCCGCCTCGCCCTCAGGCCCGAAACCTGTTTCGTCGAGGTCCTTCATGCGCGCCAGATCATTATACGCCCTGTCCACTCAGCGCCCGGGCCGGCAAATTCGATACTCATCTCTCTACTTAGATGTAACGAACCCCCACCCGGTTTCGATGTCTCCACCACACTCCGACGTCCATCCACCTTCGTCCTGCCTCCCTTGCTACAATGGCCCTGACTTGGACAAGCACGACGACGAGCCGGGACTGCTGGAGCGCAGCAGGCAGGGCGACCTCGACGCCTTCAACCGGCTCGTTGAGCGCTACCAGAACCCGGTCTACAACCTCTGCCTGCGCATGCTCGGCTCCCCCCAGGCCGCCGAGGACGCGACGCAGGAATCGTTCATCTCGGCCTTCCGCGCGATCCAGACTTTCCACGGCGAAGCCTTTCGCGCCTGGCTCCTCCGCATCGCCTCCAACGCCTGCTACGACGACCTGCGGCGACGCCGCGGCAGGCAGGCCGTCTCCCTGGACGAACCGCACGGCGAAGAGCAACGCACCCTGGATGTCCCCGCAACCGGCCTTACCCCTGAGGAGCGCGCGGAGCAGCAAGAACTCGGCCGGCTGATCCAGCAAGCCCTGGCTGACCTGCACCCCGACCAGCGCGTATGCATCGTCCTTTGCGATGTCCAGGGGTTGGACTACACGGAGATCGCACAGGTCCTCGGTATCAGCCTCGGGACCGTGAAATCTCGCATATTTCGCGGCCGCGCACAGATGCGCGCGCTCCTCGCGGCGTCGGGCGGGGAACTTTTGCCGGCGCGATTCCGTCAAGTAAGTGAAGGTTAATCCCATGTACCCCTTCAATCGACACGTACGACTGCGCGAATCGCTCTCCGCCTACATCGATGGAGAGCTGTCCGCCCGCGACGCCCAAAAGCTCGAATCGCACCTTCAGTCGTGTTTGGCCTGCCGCGAAGAGTTAGAAGGCCAGCGCCTGGCTTCATCCGCTCTTCGGGAGTTACAGGCCGCGGAAGCCCCACGATCCTTCGCGCTAACTCCAGACATGGTGGCCCGGCCGGCGCCGGCGCCCGCTCCCGCGCCCGCCCGCTCCTCGCTTCCCGCGCTCAACACCGGGCTACGCCTCGCAGCCGCATCGCTGGCCGTGGCGCTCGCTGCCGTCATGATCGTCGACCGGGCGGACTTCGTTGGCAACAACAGCTCCAACAGCAACTCCGACAGCGCAGCCGTGGCCGAGCGAAACGCCGGTGCGACAACGAGCGCCGACAGGGGATACAGGGCGCTCGCCCCGAGCGGAGCCGACGCAGACACGAGCGCGGCCGAGGGTTCAGCGGCCACGTCCGCGGCACCGGCTGCCTCCGCCCCAACTTCCGTCCCGTCTACGGGTACGCCGGGCGCCATTAGCGGCGGCGTGGGCGGCGTCAGCAGTGGTGGCACAGGCGCCGGTGGCCCGGGCACGGAGGCCGAGTCTCCAGCCGACGCTTCAGCTCCAGTTCCCGAGACTACCCAGGCTCCGGAACCAACGAACGACACGACCGCTGCGCGGGCAGCGGGAGATTCTCCAACGCCCTCCGAGGACTTCGCGGGCGCGCTTGACGACGCCGCCGAAGACACCGGTGCCCCCTCCAACGCCGAATCCGCAGCCGCGGAGGGCGACGACGGCGGCACCGACGGTGCGGCGTTCGCAGAGGGCACCCTCGCAGTCCTGCTCGGCGTATCGCTCGGCGGTCTCGTCGTCCTGGCCTTCGTCCGTCGTCGGGAGCGCTTCTAGTGAGCGGGAACAAATAGGCGAGCGCTTACGTTTTAGAGATTGAAGAAGCACGTGGAGGTATACCCATGAGACTCGCGAGGACTTTCGGACTTGTCGCCGCAGCAGCCGCCGCTACGCTGCTGATCGCCGCCTGTGGTGGTGGGGATGACAGCAGCGACTCACAGACGAACATCCGCACCAACAAGGGCCTCGCCGTCGCCGCCATCGGCGCCGGCTTCGACCCTCGTCTCCAGGCCGCGGACGATACTGCTGAAAACGATAACGGCACCGGTGCAGAACCCGCGCCCGCGCAGGACTCCATCGGGCGAAACGCCGCCATCGGCCAGGACACGCCCTACGGCTCCGGGTATTTTCCCTCCGTCCAGCAGAGCAACAACGGCATCACCGTCCAGGGTTACGGGAACGCATCCGCCGACGCCGACAGCGCCGTCGTCGAATTCTACTTCTACGCAAACGGCGGGGGTGGCGTTGAGCCTCAACCGGCCCCGGACACGTCCAGCCGAAGCTCGGGGGGCTCTTCCGGCAGCAGTTCTTCAGGTATGGGGATCGCTGAGCCAGCAGCCCCGGACGCCGACCTCCAGCAACAGGAAGTCGCCCCGATCACCGAGGCAACACTGCAGCCCGTGATCGACGCTCTCGTCGGCGCCGGTGTTCCTCGCGAGGACATCGAGTTCATCGGCCAGAGCTACTACGACAAGTTCTCCGCCAGCGCCACCCTGCGCGTGACGGTCGACAACCTTGACATCCTGGATCCCGCGGTACAGGCCGCGACCAACGCCGCCGCCGGTCTCGGCACCGTACAGCTCTCCAGCACCAACGTTGGTTACACGGTCGCCGACTGCACGGCGCTGGAAAAGGCCGCGATGCAGGTCGCCGTCGAAGACGCCAACGACCGCGCCGCCGCGTTCGCCCAGACGCTGAGCGTCGGACTCGGCAACATTATCGGCGCCTCGCACTACTCCTACTCCCCCTACGGCGGCAGCGCCTGCGGCGAGTCCGTCGGCGGGCCCATCCCCCTGGCGCAGGCTACCTACGCGGCCGGCGGAAGCCGGGTGGTCGAGGTCTTTGCAAACGTCAGCGTCACCTACGCCATCGCCTGAACCGGAGACTTGCCCCTCTCCTCTTCGCGTGGAGGCCGCTCCCGGGTGGGGCGGCCTTCACTGCTATATAAAGGCGGAGGCCCGCCGAGAGAGTAGCGGGCCTCCTGCCTGAGCGAGCAATGCCTGTTAAGGCCGGTTCGTTGATCTAGTCGTCGTTGCTTTCCTTGTCGCCCGGGGCGTCGGTGCCGTGGCCGCTGTCCTGGCCTGAATCGTCGTCCTGTCCGTCGTCGTCCGAGCCTTCATGATCGCCGCTGTCGGGTCCCGAGTTGTCGTCACTCTGACCGTCGGCCTCTGGAGACTTGTCGGCAGGGGAGCTGTCCTCGTGGTCCTCGGCTTCGCCACCGCCGCCAGGCCCGGAGTTGTCCTCGTCGTCAACATCGTTGTCCTCGACGTCGCCAGGGCCACTGTTGTCGTCGCATTCGTCATCGAGGGGTGTTACTTCCGGCTGCTCCGAAGACGCACCACAATCGTCGCCTTCATCTGTACTCCCGGGCCCGCTGTTATCGCTCGGCCCCGAATTGTCATCGCCAACGTCTTCGTCGTCGACGTCACCATTGGCGCCGTCGCCCACGTTGACGCAGTCGTCGTCGGCTTCGGGTGTGGCCTCCGGGGAGGGCGCCGGGCTCGCCTCGGGCGTCGCGTCCGCGACGCAGGCGTCGTCACTGTCGTGCGCGTCACCGTCGTCCTGGCCGTTCTCGGCCACGCCCATCACGCGCAGCGAGCCGCCGGCGACATCAGGCCCGCCGAGAGCTGCCGACACTCCAGCCGCGCTTCCCAGCAGCAGTAGCACGCCGGTCGCCATCGCCGCCGCCTTTAATAGGGACGAGCTGAGGATTGCAGGAATCATGGGTTGACCTCCGTCCTGGGCAGCCACCGCCGAGAGCATCGCCTGCCGGCCGCGTGCGATGGCAGCCGCGTCCGCTTCCGCCCGGGGCGTGGCGCCCAGCTCCTGCCAGAGCCCCAAGTGACGCCGGAGCGCTTCCGCCTGATCCGGGAAGCGCGCGATCACCCGCTCGGGGTCGGCGCCGCCGTCGATCTGCTTCAGGGCTTCGGCCAGGGTCCGGTAGAATGCGCTGTCCATCAGTCTGATTTGCCTTTCACAGGGTCTATCGGCAGCGCACCCGGAATTCGTCGGTGCTTCGAATAAATAAGCGCCATCGTCTACTCCGGTTTCCAGTCATCGCTCAGCTTTTCGCGGAGCGTCGCCACTGCCCGCGCGTGCAGCGAGTAGACGGCGCTGCGTTCCTTGCCGATCACCGAGGCGATCTCGTCCGCGCTGAGGCCGACCAGGAAGCGCAGGACCAGCACCTCCCGCTGCGAGTCGGGCAGCGCGGCGATCGCCCGCTGCAGGTCCATCCGGTCGTCCGCCGTATCCGTCTCCAGCGGGCCCGGCGCTGCTGGCTCCTCCGCCTCCTCGCGCCCCCGCGAGAACATCCGCCTCACGGCACGGACGGGAGACCCCACGCCGCTGATGCCTCTCGCGCGCACGGCCTCCCGCTGGTGGTCCGCCACCTGGTTCCGCGCGATCACGTACAGCCAGGCCAGCAACGGCCGGCCCGTGTGCTTGTACGAGCGGATCCCCTTGATCGCCGCGACGAACACGCCCGCCGTGATGTCCGCCGCCGTGTCGGGGTCGAATACACGCGCGTGCACGTACCTGTACACGTACGGGTAATGCTCGTCGTAGATCAGCGCCCAGGCCTCCTGGGAACGCGCCTTCGCGAGCTCCACCAGCGCGGCCTCGTCCATCTCACGTTCTCGGGTTGGGGCGTCTGTCACGTCAACGGGCATAGGTGAACTGCTACCTCTAGTGTCTAACGGTAGAACGACGCTGGATTCGTCGCGGGTTCAACGTAGACCAACAAATCGACGCGTCAGGCGCCCCTCCGGTTACGCGCTCCTGCGTTCCACTTGACCGATCCGTCACGCGCCCGTCACGCTGAAGCCATGGCCGTCCTCAGCGACCGCACGATCAAGGAACTACTCGCCGCCGGCCGCCTCGGCGTCGACCCGCTCGACCCGGAGGCCATCCAGCCCGCCTCCGTCGACCTCCGCCTCGACCGGGCCTTCCGCACCTTCCGCGTCACCTCCCGCCCCTACGTCGACGTCCGTCAGCCCGTCGATGACCTGACCGAGCTGGTCGCCGTCGCCGACGACGAGCCCTTCATCCTCCAGCCACACACCTTCTGCCTCGGCTCCACGATCGAGACCGTCACCCTCCCCGCGGACATCGTCGCCCGCGTCGACGGCAAGTCGTCGCTGGGGCGGCTGGGGCTGCTCGTGCACGCCACCGCGGGGTACGTGGACCCCGGCTGGACGGGGCGGCTCACGCTAGAGCTCTCCAACCAGTCGCAGATGCCGATCGCGCTCTACGTGGGCATGCGCATCGCGCAGGTCAGCTTCCTCGAGCTGACGACTCCGGCCGACCGCCCCTACGGCAGCCCCGGCCTCGGCTCCAAGTACCAGGGCCAGACAGGGCCCACTGCCTCCCGCGTGTCCGAAGAGTTCGGCGAACGCCCGCCTTCATCCTGATGCTGCAAGCGCCCGTCCACACGCGTAGGGGCGCAGCACACGAGTATCCCCACCCCGAACCAAAACCGCTGCTCCCCGCGATCCTCATCGACCCACCGCTACCTCCCGTGCTGCGCTCGCACCACGCCCCGAGCCCAAATCGAAGTCTCATGGCCACGGGCACGTCGGGCCCGGGCTGCCGAAGGCCCTAGCGCCGCCCAGCATCGGCGGCGTACCGGTCGTCGCCCCTGCCGCGATCAGCGACGTGAAGTCGTTCAGGTTGATCCACTCGTTGTATGTTCCCTTCCCCGGGTGGAAGTCCCAGCGCGAGCTGAAGTCCGGGTGCCCCGGGCTCGTCCCGAAGCGCCTCGGCCCCGCCAGGAAGCTCGTCAGGTCCTGCAGCGTGATGGTTTCCTGGCTAATACCCGGGGCCGCATACACGTTCGAGGGCCAGCCATCGGGACCGCAGGGGTCCTGGTCCGGCGTCCCAATCTTGAACTGCGCCTCGGAGTACATCCCCATCTGCACGGGGCCGCCCGGGCAGCCATCGTCCGTCACTGCATCATCCGGCGGCCCGAAGATCGAGCCGTCGTCGTTCAGCCCGTTGCCGCAGAGCAGCGTGCCCGCCTCCCGCGCGCCGGTGTAGCCGTCGCCGTCGCAGTCGAAGGCTTCGGCGCCGGGCGGCAGCGCCTCGTCGATCTGCACGTCGCCGTCGTCGCTGACGCCCGCAAACACGCCGTCGATACGTTCTGGTCGACGGGTGGAATTCATCGGATTCCCACCGCACGGCGTCTCATCGGCGTCGGCCACCCCATCGTTGTCGTCGTCGTTGTCGCAGACGTCCCCCATCGCATCGCTGTCGTGGTTGAGCTGATTGCTGTTGGGTATCGTGGGGCAGTTGTCCACCGAATCTGGGATCCCGTCTCCGTCGGTATCAACGTAGGATGGGCAGGCCTGGTTTACGGCCATCGTCCCGGACAGTGTCAGCAGGGGCATCCATGCCGCCATCGTGACATCTATGTGGGTGTTGTTGGTTAGATTAATCGGGTGCAGCCCTGTGCCGATTTCAACGCCGGGACTGGTCACGTTCAGCCTGAACAGCGGGCCGTCTCCCCATTCATGGCCGGAGAAGGAGGCGTCGGCGCCGTTCGCGGAGAAGACGCCGTCACTGTCGCCGTTGGCGTCACCGGCGTTGGTCGGCGCGCTGGAGCCTTCCTGGCCCATCAGCATGTTGGCATAGCCTGCGCTAAAGCCGGCGATGACGCCGCCGGGGTTTGGATAGCTGAGGTTTGCCCCGTAGGCCATGGCTCGATAGGCCTGAGGAATGTCGTCGGCCACAACGTCGACGGTGATCGAGTCTACCGCCTCTTCGTCGGCGTCGATGATGTTGCCGGTGTTCGTGTTCATCCGCGCGCAGGGCTCGATCGTACCGATGACACCGACTGCCGGACACCCGTCGTCCGGAACCGTATCCGCGTCCTCATCTATGGAGTTACCCATCCCGTTCGCAGCGCACTCGCCCGCGCTGAACGACTCGAACGGGTCAAAGCTCATCGGGAACGCAGGTTTCGTGAAGTTCGTGGGCGCGAACGGCCCCACCGGCGCGCCGTCCTCCGGGTCCATGTCGACGGCCATCAGCGCCATGCCGCCGGGCGGCTGTGCCTGCGCCGACGGTTGACCATCGAACGAAGCGACCGCGACCAACAACAGGCCCACCAGCGCAGCGGCGCCAAGGCCGAACGTTCGTCGGGTGTTTATCGTTCTCAACGCTGCCTTCATTGCACTCATCTCCTGATCTTGATCGCGCTACGGCCAGGGGCACGATTGGCCGAACGCCCGGATGCCGCCGAGCATCGGCGGGGCGCCGGTGTACGCTTCGCTGGCGACGATGGACGTGAAGTCGAGGATGTTGATCCAGTCGACAAGGACGGTCGTGCCCGGGTAGATGTCCCAGCGCATGTCGTAGGCATCGGGCCCGTCGACAGACTCGGTGTCGCCGGGGCTGGTGCCCAGCCTGCGGGGAGTTGCGATGAAGCTCGTCAGGTCCTGGAGGGTGATCGAGTTCTCGCTCCCCGGCCCCCGATAGACGTTCGTGGGCCAGTCATCGCCGCAGGGGTCCTGCTCCTCGGTGCCAATGCGGAAATCCGCCTCGGACCAGTCGCCGACCTGCGGCGGGCCGCCCGGGCAGCCGTCGTTCACGACTACGTCGTCCGGAGGGCCGTAGATCATGAAGTCGTCGTTGGTGCTGTTGTCGCAGAGGTACGAGCCGGATTCCCACTGGTTGTCGTAGCCGTCGCCGTCGCAGTCGTACCGCTCGGAGTCCGGTGGAGACGGCTCGTCTATCTGCGTATCGCCGTTGTCGTCCGCGCCGGCGAAGACGCCGTCGATGCGCTCGGGTCTCGAGAGGGCGCTCCAGCGGTCGGAAGAGCACCAGGCCTCGTCGTAGTCGAACAGGCCATCGTTGTCGTCGTCCTTGTCGCAGGCGTCGCCCTGCGAGTCGCCGTCGTTGTTGGCCTGCGTAGGATTGGCGTTGACGGGACAGTTGTCGCACGCGTCACCGGGCGGATCGGTGTCGCCGTTGGCCTGGGCGGGGTTGGCGACCGTGGGGCAGTTGTCGGCGGCGTTGGATATGCCGTCTGCGTCGAGGTCGTTGTCGCAGGCGACGGTATCGATAGAAATAGAAGCAGAGTTGACCGTGACCGCCGCGTGCGCGACGCCGTTGACATCGATGTGGGCGGCGTTCAGCAACGTTAGCGGGAACTCCCCGGGAGTTACGGGTGGCACGGTCGATACCTCGAGGCGGTCGAGCACTCCGGAGCCGCTCTCGCCCGGCGATGGGCCGGTATCACTGATATCGGCTGCGAACGTACCATCCGCATCGGGCAGGCCATCGCTGGCGCTCGAAATGATCGATCCCGGGGTGGCCGCCAGCAGATAGCCGGTGTCCTGGGAAACGACTTGCAGGGACGGCGCCGGATAGGTCAGCTCGTAGCCATACCCGGCGATCGAAGTCGAGGAGGGGATGTTCGTCGCCGTGATGTCGAGGGTGAGCGTGTCAACAGCATCCTCATCAGCGTCCGCGATGTCGTTCTCGTTGATGGCTGCGCAGAATTCAGGACTCCCAAGGGAGGAGCCACCGTTTGCGGGAGTCATCTCCGGGTGCAAGTCAATGGACATGGCGCCCATCCCGCCGGGAGCCTGGGCGTTCGCGGGAGGTTGCGCGCCGACACAAACGAATGCGAGGAGGGCGGCGACGAGAATAGCGATGAGGAAGCGGTAGATCACAGGCGGACCCCCCAGGGCAGCTTCATTATAGGTGCTCGGGATAGCCTGTCAACCGCGCCTCGCACTGACCACTGACCACTGACAACTCACCTGTCCGGCGGCAATATCTGGTCCCCCAGGTTCTTCAGCAGCGCCGACAGGTTCTCCTCCAGGTGCTCCCCCTTCTCGACCCGCGTCGCCTCCTTCCGCTCCGACTGCAGCGCCGCCGCCAGCACCCCCAGCCCTCGCAGCATCAACCCCATGTCTTCCGGCTGCCCCGCCACCATCTCCATCATCCGCGCCAGCAACAGCCCCACCTCCGGCCCCTTCTTGCCGCCCCTCGCGGCCGCCCGTTCCAGCTCCGCCCGCCTCGCCTCCGGCATCGAATCCCTCGAGAAAAACCCCTCGCGCTTCCGCCTCTCCGCAGCCAAACCTCCCAACCTCCCATCTCCCACCTCATCCGCTCATCCTGAGGTATCGAAGGACCTTCCTACTTCCTGCCTCTTACCTCCAGCCCCTCCGGCAGCATCGGCGACTGCTGACGGTCGCTCGACGGCACGTCCATCGGACTTCCCCATCGGCCCCGTTTGCGCAGGTTCTGCAGCACGAGCAACTGGTGCATCGTCTGCAGCAAGAATCGGTGTACCTTCGTCTCGTACCGCATGACCTTGGTCAGCGTCTCGTCTCCCGGCAGCAGCCTCTTCATCAACATCCGGCTCATCTCTTCCACATGCTCCTCCGTCAGCTCCCCCGGCTCCGGCAGCCCCCTCATCGCCCGGCCGAACCGCCAGTCGCCCGGCACGCTCTCCAGGTACCCGCTGATCGACTCCGTCTCGTGCCGCACCGACCGGAACAGCCGCCAGAAGCAATACGCGATCCTGTCCGCGAACAGCTCCTCCAGCATCCCCACCGGCTGCACCGACTCGAACACCCCCGCCCGCAGCCTCAGCCAGTCCTCTTTCTTCTCCACCAGCGGGATCACCGGCGTCTGCGACAGCACCGCGTGCTTCACCGGGTTCAGCCGCACCCGCGCCTTCCCCCTCGCCGTCTTCGGCCCCGTCTTGCTGTCTATCGCACCTTCATCTGCCACGTCATCCTCCTCCCTGCGCCCCCCTGTTCCGCCTCCTCGCCCTACTTGAGTACTTTGCTAGCTTCTACCCCTACTTCTTACACCAAACCCCATCCGATCTCTAAGCCCCACCCGTCACACTAGAACACCTATTCCGGAACCACAGCGTAATCCCACCCCCATTTTTGCCAAACAATTCCACCGGTCTCACCAACGGGGGCGCAGCACACCAATACCACCAGCTCGCGTCCGGCAACATCCGTTCCGCCGTCCATCGAAACGACCCCCGTTCACCCGCTCGTGCTGCGCCCGCGCCACACCCCCGACCCATCCCAACGCCCGGACCGGCTACGTGCCCCGCATGCTCACCCATCCCTCACAAATGGGGCTGTCCGGCGCAACTGCAGCCACCACCCCTCCCCTCTCCCTGAGGGAGAGGGATGCCCGGCTGCGCCGGGCTGGGTGAGGGCACGCCCTCCTCCCTCCACCTCCTACCTCCCACAAGCAAAGAGGCCCCCCGCCGAAGCGAGGGGCCTCTCCTCGAGACCTACGGGGCCCTGCCCATCAACTCATCACCTTCACCAGCCCCGCGAAGTAGGTTCCACTCTCAACGTGGTCCACTTCCACGTATACCGTCGCTCCGACCGCCAGCGTCCCCTGCACTGTCGCCGTCTCGAAGCAGACGATCTTCTGCGTGCCGCTGACGTCCACCTTGATCGTGAACTCGGCCGCGTTGTGCTCCAGGATGACGCCCGTGAAGGAGATCGGCGCGTCCATCTTGATCTTCATCTCGATCGCGAAGTAGGAGCCATCGCCCATCTTCGCCGCGTGCACGACGACGGTCTGGTCGACTACCGGCACGCCCAGCGGGAACGACGTGTTGCCGTTCGTCAGGACTGTCTTCGGGTAGCCATCAACCTGCACCGTGAAGGTGCCACCGTTGACTCCCACGACCTTGCCCGTGAAGTCGGCGAGCTTGAACCCGACCTTGCTGGCGACGACGCTGCCATCGCCCTGCTTCGTCCCGCGTATCCAGACCTTCACGCCGACGAACGGGTGCCCGTCCGGGTACTGCGTGTCACCGTTGACGTAGACGATCACGTTGCCGTAGTCGGGGGTGCTCAGGGCCACCTTGCCGTCCGCCACCGCTGTGACTACGCCCCAGAACTCCATCACGTCTGGCTTCGGCGGTACCGGCTTGTCGGTCGGCTTCGGCGTCGCTGCCGGCTTCTCGGTCGGCTTCGGCGTCTCAACCGGCTTCTCGGTCGGCGCCGGTGTCGGCTCCTGCGCCGGCTCGGGAGCGTGTGTCGGCTCCACGACGACCGGTGCGTCTGTCGGCGTGGCGGCCGCCGGCGGCGGCCCGTTGCCGATCAAGCGCACGACCCGCGCGTTGAAGAACCGCGGCTCCGCCGGAGTGCCGCGAACGTTGACATGGTCGCGAACGTGGACGTCTGTCCGCCCGATCGTGTGGCCGGCGGCGTCCTGGTACTGAGTTTCGTTCGTCAGGTGCAGGAACAGGTACTGGTTTGCGTCCGTCTGCACGTAGAAGATCGTCGACGCCGTCGAAATGACGGTCGCGTCAAACGACTGTGTGTTGTCCTCGCCCGTGAAGATGTCCGTGCCGCCCGCCGCCGCGAAAACGCCGACGGAAGCCACGAACAGGCCGGCCACGGCCATGGCGAGGACATTCCCGAACTTGAAGATGCCCATTGGTACTCCTCTCTCTCTTCCACCTTCCACCACCCGCGCCAGGAGAGTGTTGCGGGCTTCTTGCATGCTCGCCGCGGCGGGCGCCGGGGCGCCCAGGCCGCGCAGGGTCGCCGCCGAGCGCAGGTAAGGCGCCAGCTGCTCTGCATGCTGGGGATACGCCTTCAGGCACTCGTCTACCGGCTGTCCCTGCCGTACGCGCTCCAGACATTCGTCCAGGACGCTGCGAAATTCGTTGTCCCTCATCATCCTCATCACCTCCTACGCCAACGCGCCTTCGCCCAGAATCCGCCGAACGGACTTGAGGGCCCGGAACTCCAGCGCCTTTATGGCGTTTTCCCTCTTACCCATGAGCGCAGCAGTCTCCGCCAGGCTCAGGCCTTCCACGAAGCGGCAGACCAGCACCTGCTGCTGCTCCACCGTCAGCTTCTTGAAGGCCGAGGCCACGGACTGCCACCTCGCCACGCTCTCCGCCTCGTCCCGAGGATCGGCCACCCGGTCGCCTTCGTCGCCGAGGGGCTCGGTGCGCGTGCGGCTGCGCGCTCGCAAAACGTCTGACATCAGGTTGTGGGCGATCTGGAAGAGCCACGAGATCAGCGGGATCCCCCGGTAAGTGAACCGCCGGATGCTCTTCCAGGCCTCGAGGAACGTGTCCGCCGTGATATCCTCGGCCAGCGCCCGCTCCCCGATGCGGCTGAACACGAAAACGTACACGCGGTGATAATTGCGCTCGAAGATCTCATCCCAGGCCGCGCGGTCAGACATCTGCGCGCGGTGGATCAGCAGCTGCTCCTCATTTGGCTCTGCTGTTGTAGCGATAGCGTTGGAAACGCCCATCAACTTTCACTCCTCCGCTATGAGGGATATCCGACTAATAAGAGGAAAAGTTATGGGCACCCGTTGCGCTTAACCCAACCTGAACAAATAAGGGGCGCGAAACCCCCCTGGGAAGTCCTTTGGCGGTTGCGCAGCTACTGCTGGCACTCGCGGCAGAAGCCGGTCTCCCGCCCGCCCGTGCGTGATCGAGGTGATCCTGTGCCCGTCGCGCGGGCAGGTGGCGCCCTCGGGACGGGCGTGGACGCGGAGGTGGTCTCGGTACATCTTGGCAGGCAGCCCCTCGTCCTCCGTCCGCTGCGTGACGATCGGCGTCGCCCACTCCATCACGCGCCGGATCGAGCGGAAGAGCTCGGCGATGCCCTCGGGCGGGATGTCGGTGCGTTTGCGAAAGGGGTGCAGACGAGCCTCCCAGAGCACTTCGTCGGCGTAGGCGTTGCCGATGCCCGCGACGACGCTCTCGGTCGTGATGATGTTCTTGATCATGCCGCTCTTCTTGCTGATCCGCTGGACGAACGTCTCCTCGGTCAGTTCCGGGTCCATTACGTCGGGGCCCATCTCCTTCCAGCGGGCGATCTTCTCCCCGAACTCCTTCTCGCGCACCAGATAGGTGCGGCCCATGCGCCGCTGGTCGAAGTAGCGCAGCTCCACGCCGTTGTCGAGGCGCAGAAGCCAGGCCAGCATCGCGGGTCGTTTCGTCTTCGGCTCCGCGTATTGGTAGCGGCCGGTCAGCATGGCGTGCACCACGAGGTAGTCGCCGCCCTGGAAGGGGTAGAACAGCATTTTTGCGACGCGCTTCACCGGCTCGAACACCTGTCCCTTCATCCGCTCGGTGAAGACATCGCCGCCGGCGCGGATCATCCAGGAGATCGGGGCCTCCGCCTCGACGACGGTGAGCCCGGGCAGGCGCTTGTTGAAGTAGGTGGCGTAGGCTTCCAGGTCGGGGATTTCAGGCATTGTTGCGGGTGATGTGTGTCAGGTGCCAGGTGTTAGTACTTCGCGGTAGCGTGGATAGGACCCCAGCACGCGGAAGAACGAGCAGCGCGCCTCGATGGCGGCGAGCGCCTCCGCGAGAACCGGTTCGCTGCGGTGCCCGTCGACGTCCATCAGGAATATGTACGTCGCCCAGTTTTTCCTTGCTCGGCCGCGACTCGATCTTCGAAAGGTTGATGCTGCGCTCGCTAAACTCCTGGAGCGACCCTACGAGCAGACCCGGGCGGTCCTCAACCACAAACGCCAGGGCTATCGAGGTCCGGTCATCTCCCGTCGGCTCGCTGTCCTGCCGACTCAAGACGACGAAGCGCGTGACGTTGGGGTTGCGGTCCTGGATGCCTTTGGCCAGCACCTCGGCGCCGTAGATTTCGGCGGCGCGGCGGGTGCCGATGGCAGCGGCGTCTTCGTGGGCCATCATCTCCTCGACGGCAGCGGAGTTGGAAAGCGCCGCCTCGACCGTGGCCTTCGGGAAGCAGCGCTCGACGAAGCCGCGGCACTGGCCGAGCGCCTGTGGGTGTGCGAAGACGGTCTTCACGGCCTCCGCTCTGGTGCCCGGGCGAGTGAGGAGATAGTGGTCGATGGGCAGGATCAACTCCCGCCGAATAGATAGGGGACGCGGCGAGTGGACGAGCAGATCGAGCGTCTCCGGGACAGATCCTTCGAGGCTGTTCTCGATCGGAACGATGGCTTCGTCGGCCATGCCCGACTCGACTGCGGAAAAGGCGGCGGTGACAGTGGCCATGGGGACGGCCTGAGCGTCGGGCGCGTACTTGAGCGCCGCCTCCTCGCTGAAGGTGCCGGGCGGGCCGAGGAAGGCCAGGCGCAGAGCGGTCATCAGGCCGCTATGATACTACGAGCCATGCGGAGTAGGGTGCACCATCTCATCTAGGCCCACTCCACAGCCCAGATCTCGTGCTTACCCGATAGCCCCTTGAGTTCCACCGTTCTGGACTCGCCCCAGGAAACGTCAGAACCGGCCACCAGCGCCTTCACCACGCTCGAAGACAGGATCTCACCACCGTGTGCCTGCGAGGCGACACGCGCCGCCATGATGACGTTGCGTCCGAAGAAATCTTCGCCTTCCTTAATCACCTCGCCAGCGTGGAGACCCACCCTCACTTGCACCGGCTCCTCGGCGCTGCCGTTTCGCGCGACCAGTGAATTCTGAATCGCAGATGCGCAGGCGAGCGCCTTCGCGGCCGACTGGAAGGCGACCATGAACCCGTCACCCTCGCTCTTCACCTCGAAGCCGGCGTTGGCCTTGATCTGCTCGCGGACGATCGCGTTGTGCTCCCTCAGAACCTCCATGAACTTCGCGTCCCCCAGGCGGTCGGCCATCGCGGTGGATCCCTCGATGTCGCTGAACATTATCGTGACGGTGCCATCCGGTGCCGCGTGGGGCTTGAGATCCGGCTGCTCAGCCAGCGCCTCTCGCGCCACGGTGTCGATGGAAGTCCCGATATCGCTGAGATCAATCCCCTGCGCCTTTACCTTCAGCTTGAGTGCCTGCTCGACGTCCCATTTCATCCCGATCTCCTGGAAGATGTCGAGCGCTTCCGAGAGTAGGCGGATCGCGCGCTCCTTGTCGCCGGGTCCGCCGCGGGCGAGCAGCATTCGGGCGTGGTCAGACTGCGTTCGCCCGACATAGGGTCGCGCACCGATGCGCGTGTTCATCTCCAGCGCCTCCTGGAACAACTCCTCAGCCTCATCCCAGCGTTCGAGCGTGGCGGCGAGCATGCCCAGCGGCCGCGCTGCCGAGCCGTCACATATGATCCCGTTGCCAATAACGATGTTCCGGTGGCGGTAAGGCGCAAGCATCTCGTGCAGTGTGGCCGCCCGCGCTCTATCCCCGAAGAACTCAGCGATGGTGGCCAGACGGTTCATCGCAGTCGCCCATCCAAAGTCCTGGGGCACGGCAGTGAAATTCTCGGCTGCCAGTCGCTCAAAGATTTCCAGGCACTCCGCTTCCCGACCGGAGACGAGGTAACAGAGCGACAGGGCGGGCAACCAGGCGGCGATTTCCGGATTCTCATCTACCACGCGCTTGATCATCGGCTCCATGTCGCCCGCACGGCCCTGCTGTAGACGGATGTTGAACAGTTGCACCGCGAACGCCTGTAGTCCGAACTGAATCTGCTGGCGCTGCGAGTGCGCGAATGCCCGCTGGGATTCCTGCTCACCGTCGGCGAGCCGGCCGGACATGATGTGCCTCATCGCCGCCCAGAACGGCTTGTAGCCGAGGTAGAACATCTCACGGACCTCTTCGGCCAGTTGCACAACCCTCGCGATCGCCTCGTCGGCCTCCTCAATATCACCAAGTTCAAGCGAGTTGGTGACAATCGCGTCAAGCGACGCGATCTGTAACCTCTTGTCGCCGGACTGTTCTGCCAGACGGGCAAGATCTCTGGCGATGCTAGCGCGCTCTTCAGTATTTTGTGGCCCTCCGAGGAGGAACAAGAGAGCTGATAGCGCCTCACCCTCCATCTGCGGCTCGCCAAGCCGCCGTGCCATTTCAGCCGATTCGCGGCCTGCCTCGATGAATTCCGCCCAGTCCGCTCCAGGAGTACTTCGCCGCGCCAGGGCAGTGAGCAGCCTGCAACGCAACCCGCTGTCCCCTTCTTCGACGATCGCCAGGGCGTGCTCCACCTCCGTCCTTCCCTCGCCTGTCATTTGAACAGAACCGCGAGTGGCGGCGTTTGCATACGTCAGAGCCATTTCACCAATCAGCTCCGGGTCTGCGAGATCCTTGGCGAGCGACACCCCGGGTCGCAGGTTATCAAGTGCCCGGTCTGCTTCACCCGCCCTCACCAGAGACCACGCTTGCAACATGAGTAGATCGCAACGGAGCCCGCCGTCTGGCTGCGCTCGCAGGTCGAGCGCCTGGAGGGCAAGCGTATATTGCTCCGCCGCTTCTTCGTGCGCTAGCTGCGCCGTCGCCCGGTCTCCCGCGCGCCGCGCATAACCTATCGCCTTGTCGACATCGCCTCCGGGGGCGGCCTGGAAGAAGTGGTGCGCAAGCTCGGCCAGGTGCGGATCTTCGTTGTCGGCGTACAGCCGTTCCAGCGCCTCGCCGATCTGCCGGTGCATCAATACGCGCCGCGGCGTGCTCAGCTCGTCGTACAGCGTCTGCCGGATCAGGGCGTGGGTGAAGTCGTAAATCCCGGCCTGGTCGCCCTTGCGCTCCTGGAGCAGCTGCGCCCCCAGCGCCTCATCGAGCAGGTCGAGGAGCTTTGCCTCGTGGACGTCGCTCACCGCCTTCAAAACGTCCCACGTGAAGCCGCCGGTTATCGTGGACACAACTGTGAGGATGCGGTTGCATTCGTCGCTAAGCCGGGAGAGGCGCCTTCCGATTACCTCGCGCACCCCTTCCGGGATGCCAAGTTCGGAGATGTCGGTAATGCCGCCCGCGGTCCAGCGCCCGTTCTCGTCGCGGAACAGCCTGCCTTCTTCCACCAGGTGGCTGAGCACCTCGCGCACGAAGAAGGGGTTGCCCTCTGTCTCGCGGGAGAGGGCGGCGGCAAGCAACCGCCTTCCCGCCTCGGTCTGCTCGTCCGTCTCTTGCTCCGAGACCGCTCCGAGCAGCGCGACGATGTCATCGACCGGCAGGCCGCGCAGGAGGACGCGGTGGTACACGGGTTCCCGCCTGAGGGTTGAGAGCACCTCCGCCAACGGGTGTGTTCGCTCCAGTTCGACGTCACGGTAGGCGCCAAGGATCAGCACGCGGTCGCTTCGCAGGCCGCGTACGAGGTACTGCAGCAGCAGCAACGACGGCTTGTCGGCCCAGTGCAGGTCGTCGAGGACAAGCACGATCGGGTTAGCCGCCGCCGCGTTCCGCAGGAACTCGGTGACACTCTGGAACAGGCGATGGCGCTCGGCGTCCCCTTCCAGCGGTGGTGACTGGGGAATGTCGGGGAAGCGCTGGCGGATCTCGGAGACGAGGGTCGCCACTTCGGGCGCGCCCTGGCCCAGCTCGCCTCGTACAGTGTCGTCCGGGCGGCCGCGAGTGTACTCGCGGAACGCTTCGACGAACGGCAGATAGGGGACTCCGACGTCGCCTTCGTAGCAGTGCCCGGTGATCACCTGCGCACCCCTGAGGCCCGCGTAGACGCCGAACTCCTGCGCCAACCGCGTCTTGCCGATCCCAGGCTCCCCCACGAGCATCAGCAGCGCGCAGCGGCCCGAAAGCGCGCCGTCCAGCGCCGTCTTCATCTGTCCCATCTCCTCCCGCCGGCCAACGAAGCTCCCCCATGCCACACCCTGCAGGTCTGCAGCTGCGTTAGCCGCGGCCGGCGCCTCGCTAGCGATGGACATCTGGCTCGCACTCTCTCGTATCCGGCGCAGCTCGACTCCTACGGACGCAGCGTCGGCGGGACGGTCGTCCGGTGCCTTGGCGAGGAGGCGCGTAATCAGCGTCTCGAGGCCGCGAGGGACGGAGGGCGCGTGGTAGCTGGGCGCGACGGGGGCTGTGTTGATATGCTGCGAAATCACGGCGACGGCGTCCTCGCCTAAGAACGGCGGGCGTCCGGTCACCATTTCGTAGAGGATGCACCCTAGCGAGTAGAGGTCGCTGCGCGCGTCGGCCGCTCGGCCGAGGGCCTGTTCCGGTGGCATGTAGCCAACGGTGCCCACCATCATTCCCTGGAGGGTGAGTCGGCTGCGGTCCAGCGCCACGGCCAACCCGAAGTCGCCGATCTTGGCCGTGCCGTCTTCAGTCAGCCAGATGTTCCCCGGCTTCAAGTCGCGGTGGACGATCCCCCGCGAGTGAGCGTGGTCCAGGCCGTCGCAGATCTGTTCGGCGACGCGTATTGCGTCTTCGCTGGGCATCTGTCGATTCGTCTCTGAGCTCAGCATCCCGTCGAGGTCGCCGCCGCCCATGTACTGCGAGACGATGTACGGCTGATTGCCGTCGTCGCCGATGTCAAACACGGTGACGATGTTCGGGTGGTCGCCCAGCCTCCCCATCGCCTGCGCCTCGCGCTTCACGCGCGAGAGGCCTGCTTCGTCCAGGCCGTCTGTCTTGATCGCTGCGACCGCCACCTCGCGGTCCAATTTCGAGTCGTGCGCGAGGTAGACGCGTTTGCGCCCGCCTTCTCCTAGGAAGTCCTTCACAGCGTAGCGGCCTTCGGCGAACGACGCCGGA
Source organism: uncultured Chloroflexia bacterium (assembly GCA_963717065.1). Classification (GTDB taxonomy): domain Bacteria; phylum Chloroflexota; class Dehalococcoidia; order SM23-28-2; family RBG-16-64-32; genus CAVQVC01. The sequence goes on from CAVQVC010000001.1 coordinate 2,197,994, forward strand.
AGCGCCGGTGAGGGTGCCAGCGTTGGCGTAGGGGTGTCCCTTCCGGGAAGGACGGCGCCCTCCGTGATGACGGGCGTCGTGGTGGCTTCGGTCATGGGCTTGCCGCAGTCGCCGCAGAAGCGCTCGCCCGGTTCGTTGGCAGCGCCGCATGACGGACAGGCGGACGCAAGCGAGCCGCCGCACTGAGCGCAGAAGCGCCTCCCCTCGCGGTTTTCCTCGCCACAGGCATTACAGCGCAACTGCGTTCCCCCAGTCTGGTGCCATGGTGACCAAATGGTCACCTAGCGAGACGCGGGCTGTCAAGGAGCGGCGTATCGATGGAGGAACGACGTGTTGGATGGTGATCCGTCAGGACGGCGCCTGGCGTGTACAATCGCTGCGTGGCTACTCCAGCGGCCCGGGTGGAGACCGCCCTCATCCCCGCCGGAACCTTCACGATGGGAGACGATGAAGGCCGCCCGGACGAGCGCCCGGCACACTCCGTCACGCTGTCGGCCTTCCGCATGGCGGTCCTGCCGGTCACGAATCAGGAGTACGTCGCCTTCTTGGCCGCCGGCGGCAGGAATACACCTCGGTTCTGGGACGATCCCGCGTTCAGCCACCCCCGCCAACCCGTCGTCGGTGTGAGCTGGTTCGAAGCGACGGCGTACTGCGAGTGGCTGAGCGAGGGCGCCGACCAGCCCTACCGCCTGCCCACGGAGGCCGAGTGGGAGCGAGCGGCGCGGGGCGGCGTGGAAGGCGGCCAGTACCCCTGGGGCGAGGAGTCGTTCGACGGCTCGGGCGGGCGTTTCCGTCAGGACGCCACCTGGGAGGTCGGCCACGCGCCTCCCAACCCCTACGGCCTCATCGACATCGGCTTCAACATCCACGAGTGGTGCTCCGACTGGTACGGTGCCGGCTACTATGCCGTCTCACCCGAACACGACCCGCAGGGGCCGCCCACCGGTGAGCGTCGCGCCTCGCGGGGCGGCGCCTGGCGTCACGCGGTCAAGGTCAGCCGTTGCTCGGCTCGCAGCAGCATCCCGCCCGATTATCGCTACAACGACTACGGCTTCCGGGTGGCGCTGACGGTTCAACGGTAAGGGATACTATTGCGGAGATGACTGATACGCCTAACCGCTGGCTGCAGTGCAAATCCGCATCGGGTGACGCTTACGACGCGACGTATGAGCGGCGCGCCGCTGCAGGCGAGGACGTGCACGGTGAGGCGAACTTCGTGCAGCGATTTGAGCCGGGTTCTGTACTAGATGCAGGCTGCGGCACGGGCCGCGTCGGTCGCGAGCTGGCCCGTCGCGGGATCGACGTGGTGGGTGTCGACATCGACGCTGATATGTTGGACACGGCGCGTCGCAAGGCGCCGGAGGTGGATTGGCGCCTCGCGGATCTCGGGACCGTCGACCTGGCGCGGACGTTCGATGCGGTAGTAATGGCGGGCAACGTGATGATCTTCGTCGAACCGGGGACGGAGGAGGCCGTCGTCGCCAACATGGCGCGCCACCTCAATCCTGAGGGGCTGCTTATTGCGGGATTCCAATTGATGCCGGGCCGGCTGGCCATAGAGCGATTCGACGAGATCGCCGCTGACGCGGGACTCGTGCTCGCCGAGCGTTGGTCAACCTGGGACTGCGACCCGTGGGTCGCTGAAGGCAGTTACGCGGTCTCGGTGCACCGAAAGGGTTGAGGGTTAGCCGAGCCGAGAGAACGCCTAGCGCGTGGGCTCGTAGGGTCCGGCGTTCGCCGGCCCGTAGCCGGGGTCGCCTGGAGCCGGTGCTTCGCCCGCGGGCGCGGTAAGCACGGCCCGCAACGCGTCCTCGTTCTCCGTGCGGGTGACCGCGAGGACCTCGTCCTCGGCCAGGATCACGGTCTCGCTGGTCGGCACACGCGGTACACCATCCGGGCCGATCAGGAGCATGATGATCGACTGCTGAGGCATCAGCAGGTCTCGCACACGCTTGTTCACCACTCCCGAGTTCAACGGTATCTTTATCTCAACGATCTCCAGCCCGTGGCGGCTGAACGTCTGCAGTCTCATGAGCGGGTGCTCGGGCAACTCCTGCTCGATCTGGGCCAGGATCGCCGCCGTGGCACTGACTGTGGTGTCGATGCCGAGCTTGCGGAAGATCGCCTCGTTCTTCGGGTTGTTGATGCGGGCGATCGTTCGGGGCACGCCGAACTTTGCCTTGGCCACCTGGCAGGAGACCAGGTTGTCCTCGTCGTCGCCGGTCACGGCGATCACCATGTCGGCGCGGCCGAAGCCGGCGATTTCCATCGTCGCCGCTTCGCAGCCGTCTCCCTTGAGGACGATATCGCCCAATTCCTGGGCGAGGCGCTCGCACTTCGCGCCGTCCTGTTCGATCACGAGAACCTCGCTGTTTCCCTCCACCAGCTCTTTCGCCAGGTAGTAGCCGACCTTCCCGCCGCCGACGACGATCGCGTACATCAGGAGTCCACGCCGTTCGAGGCAGGGGGCGGCTGGTCAAGCGTCTGCTTGAGCAGTGTCGCCCCGACAACGGTGGGACTGATCGTTTCCAGGCCGAGTCCGCGATAAATTTCCTCCCGGATCGGGTCGTAGATGCGGCAGAGCGTACGCGGCACGCCGAACAGGTGCTTGGCCATCTGCGTGGCCATCACGTTGCGGTTGTCCCCCTGGGTGCAGGCGACGAAGGCGTCCGTATCGGCGACGCCGATGCGCGCCAGCACGTCCTGGTCGATACCGTTTCCGACGTGCCGTTTACCGCCGAAGTCGGCGGGAAGCCGGCGGAAGGCCGCAGCGTTGACATCGAGGACAGTGACGTCGTGCCCATCCTTGTCGAGGAAGGAAGCGAGCATCGCCCCGACGCGGCCGCAACCCATGATCAGAACCTTCACGCGTGGATCTCCATCGGCGATCGGCAGAGGATCACCTCGCAGGGGGCGTTCTTGACGACGTATTGCGCGTCCTGGTCCAGCTCGAAATCGCCCATCGTTCCGTTGTAGCTTACGCCGATGACGATAGCGCCTGCATCCCGCTCCGCCGCCTCGTCGACGATGGCGTGCCCGGCATCGCGCGCTTGCAACAGCTCGCCAGAGACCTGGTAGTCGAGCTCTTCGGCGTACTTTTCGGCCTCGGTAAGGATCGACTCGCCGCGCCGCGCCTCTTCGTCCATCGCCGCGTCCAAGGGCATCATCCGTGCCACTTCTATGACATACACAGCGTATACGGTTCCCTTCGTGCGCTTGGCAAGGGTGCAGGCGAGCGCGAGGGCATCGAGACTCGCGTGCGAGCCGTCAACGGGAACCACTATGTCCTTGATCTGGAGGGGATCGTAGTGCAAGAGCGCCCTTCGTCGTTGGTCAGCCAACGGAGATTATAGGGACGGCGCGAGCGCAGGGACAACCGCAGACCGGCCGGTCAGTCTGTGAAATTTCGCTGTCTACAATAGCCGCTCGATCGCTTCCCAGACGCGAGCTTCAACCTCCGCTTCAGGCGCCGAGGCGTCGATCACTGTTACTCGGTCGGGCTCCCCTCGCGCGATCGCCAGGAACCCTTCGCGGACGCGGCGATGGAAATCGAGCGTCTCTTCACCGAGAGCGTCGCGGCTCTTGTCGCCGGCCTCGTGCGATGCGTTGGCGCGGGCGAGGCCTGTCTCCGGCGGCAGGTCCAGTAGCAGCGTCAGGTCCGGCGCCAGACCCTCAGTAGCGATCCGGTTCAGAGTCGCAATCTCATCGAGCGGCAAGCTGCGACCGTACCCCTGGTAGGCGACGGTGGAGTCGGCGAAGCGGTCGCAGACGACGATCGCGCCAGCCTCGACTGCCAGCCGGATGACCGTGCTTACGTGATCGGCACGCGCCGCCGCGAAGAGAAACAGTTCGGCGCGCGGGGTGATTGCCGGCGCCCCAGCCGCCGCGCTGCGCTCGAAGACGCCCTTTACGAGCCGGCCGAACGGAGTGCCCGCCGGCTCCTGGGTGAGACGAACTTCGCGACCAAATGCACGCAGTCGCTCGGCGAGCAGCCTTGCCTGAGTGGACTTGCCGGAACCCTCTCCGCCTTCGAGGGTGATGAACAGTTGCGCCTGCCTACTGCGGCGCGCCCGGGAGGATCCGGACGTGCCTGTACGGCTCCTTGCCCATGCTCTTGGAGTCGAGGTTGTAGCGCTGCGCCAGCATGTGCTGCAGACGGCGGACGTAGGCGTTCTGCGGGTTCAGGTCGCGAGCGCTATCCTCGTTAATCACTTCGCCGATGGCGTCCTCGGCCTCCTTCAGCGCCTCCACCACGGGGTCGCCTGCCTTCTCCGTGCGCATCGACATCAGCGACTGCTCGAGTTGAACGACCGTGTTGCTCTTGACGACGTAAATGGGCACGCCGCGCGCCTCGGCGTCATGCAACGTCTGGGGTTTGCGCCGGTAGTAGGGCCGCAGCGTGATAACGGCGTCCGCATCATCCAGGTGATCAACGATGCGACCGGGGAAGTGCGTCTCTCGCAGCGCCTGAGTCAACCGCTGCCGGGAGATGCCGAATGGGTAGATGCGGCGTTCTCGAACATCGGCTGCCGCCGTTCCCCGTCCCGCGCCAGCCGTGAACCCATCCTCGCGCGCGTCTCTGCGGGCCGGGGCCTGTGCGCTCCGGATGTTCCCCTCGGCATCGAGGCTGCGGACCTCAGCCGGCACCTGGTATCCGCGGAGAATTGCGTCAACCACCTCGCCGACGTCCCTGTGTACGGATACCTGAGCGAAGGACTGGATTTCGACCAGCACGTCGAACGTGGGTGGCGCTCGCCGTTCGAGAATCGCCTTTTGCGTGCCGCGCCTGCGGGCCTCTTCGTCGCTCAGCGTCACCGACTGCACTCCACCGACCAGGTCGGAGAGCGTCGGGTTCATGATCAGGTTTTCGAGCGTGTTCCCGTGAGCCGTGGCGATCAGCTGCACACCCCGTTCAGCTATTGTGCGCGCTGCCGCCGCCTCGAGGTCCGTCCCGATCTCGTCGATGATGATCACCTCGGGCATGTGGTTCTCCACCGCCTCGATCATCACCCGGTGCTGCAGCTCCGGTGAGGGCACCTGCATCCGTCGCGCGCTGCCGATGCCCGGGTGCGGAATGTCGCCGTCACCGGCGATCTCGTTCGACGTGTCGACGATGACGACGCGCTTGTTCAGCTCATGTTCGTCGGCCAGGAAGCGCGCGATTTCGCGCAGCATCGTCGTCTTGCCAACGCCCGGCCGTCCCAGGAGGAGCACGCTCTTCTCGTCGCGCACGAGGTCCTCGACGATCCTGATGGTGCCGAGGACCGCGCGGCCGACGCGGCAGGTTAGGCCGACGATGCGCCCCTTGCGGTTTCGGATGCAGGAGATGCGGTGCAGTGTGCGCTCGATTCCGGCCCTGTTGTCGGAAGTGAACTCGCCAATATGATCAACAACGAAGTCGATGTCTTCCTCGCTCACTTCGCCCTCGCTGAGGATGACCTCAGAGCCGGGATAGCGCGCCTCGGGCACGCGGCCCAGGTCAAGGACAACCTCCAACAATTCGAAGTTGTTCGGGCGAGCGCGGACGGCGTCTGCCACGCGCTCGGGCAGGACGTCGATCAGGGCATCGAGGTCGTCTGTGATCTGTAGCATCAGTTCACGGGTATCGCGGTGCTCGCCGGCTCGGGCGCCAGCTCCTGGACGGTCTGCACCAGCCGCCGGGCCATCAGCAGGTAGCTGCCCGCAGGCTCGAAGCCCTGTCGCTCGAACGCCGTTGCCAGCCCTATGTCCTGCTCGGGCACGAGAGCCAACACCTGCTCGCTCTTCGATAGTCTCGCCATCGCGGCGGCGATCAACGCGTCGAGGCTCACGTCACGACTGCTGGAGAGCACACTTACACGACCGGTGTCGCCTGGCCGTACTCGGGCCCACGCCGTGATCGCGCCGTCTTCTTCCAGGACAAGGTCCGCCGGACGCCCACCCCAGGGCTCGAGAGAGGCCTGCCATTCCTTGAACGTGGCGCCTTCGACGGCACGCACGTTCGCGGGCACGGCGTGCATGTAGAGCTGAAATATTCCGAACATATCCTGTTTGCTCTTCGCCCGAAAGCCGATGTCATCCGCCTTCCCGGACGGTTTGCCGCAGAGGCGGTAGAGCGTCTGCGTCTGGTACGGGAAGAACCCGGCGTCGCGCGCCGCGCGCACCATCGGGCTCGCCTCGTCGAGACGCACGAACGCCCGTTCGGCGCCCAGTTTCGCGATACCCGCGAACATGCGCGCAAACAGCGAAGCGACGACGGCCTTGTCATCGTCCGCGTCGATCAGCACCTCGATCTCCCACGCTGTTCGCTTCCCGCGCTTACGCGCCGTGATCAGACCTCGGATGGTGGCCCCGCGCACGCTGACCCAGGTCTGCTTGCCAGTGGCGAAGGAGAACCATTGCTCCAACGCCTCCTCCAGCGGACGCGCGCGCTCATTCCGGCCCAGCGAGTCCCAAGGTTTCGCCTCGTTTGGGTAGACGTGCCCGTCGAAGGAGACGAGCGCCACTATGTCGGTCGGTAGCGGATAGCGGGCACGGCTCATTTCGGGCTGGAGCTTCTCCCTGCGGAGCGTACGATGTCCACGAAATAGGCATGAAAGCGTGTGTCGGCGGTTAGTTCGGGGTGGAACGACGTCGCCACGATCACGCCCTGCCGGACGGCGACGGGATTTTCTTCGCGAGTCTTCTCGTCCTGGACCGTGGCCAACACTTCGACACCCGAGCCCACACTCTCGACCACGGGCGCGCGGATGAACACTGCGTGGAACGGCTCCGCCCCGAGAGCAGCGAATGTCAGGTCGGCTTCGAAGCTATCCACCTGTCGTCCATATGCGTTGCGCAGCACGGCGATGTCGAGCGCCTCCAGCGTTGGGAAGTCCAGGTCCGACGCCTGCCTGGCCAACACGATCATGCCAGCGCAGGTGCCCCAGACCGGCGCGCCCGTCCGGACGAACGCGCGCAGGGGCTCCAGAAGGTTGAAGTCATCGATCAGACGGCAGAACGTGGTGCTCTCGCCGCCGGGGATGATGAGCCCGTCGAGCCCGCGCAGGTGCTCCGGCAGACGCACCTCGCGGGATTCGACGCGTAGTTTGGCCAGAGCGCGTTCATGCTCGATGAAGTCGCCCTGGAGGGCAAGGACGCCTATGGTAGTCACGCCTTTATTGTAATGGAACTATCGGAGGTTTTGTGGTATCGAACCGGTCTGAGTCACCAGCCCCGCTTGGCCAGCTTCTCGCCCTCCGCCATCGCGCCAACGGCGATACCGCTCATCGGCTGCCCGAGGCCGCGCGAGACTTCGGCCAGGATCGCCGGGTCGTGGTAGTTCGTGACTGCCTTGACGATAGCGTGCGCCACCTTCGCCGGGTTCTCAGACTTGAAGATGCCGGAGCCGACGAACACGCCGTCGGCACCTAGCTGCATCATCAGCGCCGCGTCCGCCGGCGTCGCCACGCCTCCCGCAGAGAAGTTGACCACGGGCAGCCGACCCAGCTCCTTCGTCTCCTTCACGAGGTCGTATGGCGCACCCAGGTTCTTCGCCTCCGACATCAGCTCGTCGTCCGGCATGTTCTGCAGACGGCGGACGCCGTCCCAGAGAGCGCGCATGTGCCGGACGGCCTCGACGATATCGCCGGTACCGGCTTCACCCTTGGTGCGGATCATCGCGGCGCCTTCGCCGATGCGCCTGAGCGCTTCGCCCAGGTCGCGGCAGCCGCAGACGAACGGCACTTTGAAGTCGCGCTTGTTGATGTGGTGGCTCTCGTCGGCCGGCGTCAGCACTTCAGACTCGTCGATGTAGTCGACACCCAGCGATTCCAGCACCTGCGCCTCGACGAAGTGCCCGATCCGCACCTTCGCCATCACCGGAATGCTCACGCGATTCCATGATCCGCACGATCACCTCCGGGTCAGACATGCGCGCCACGCCGCCGTGCGCCCGGATGTCAGCCGGCACTCGCTCCAGCGCCATCACCGAGCAGGCGCCGGCCTCCTCGGCGATCTTCGCGTGCTCGGGCGTGACGACGTCCATGATGACGCCGCCTTTGAGCATCTGCGCGAGCCCGCGCTTGACGGTATCGGTACCGGTTTCGATGGCCATGGGACAACACCTCCGTGGGATACCATCCAGTATAAATCAACGCTGACCGCAACGAGAGGCAATCGATGCAAATTGTTCACAAGCGGCGGGCCGGACGCGTTTCTTACTTACTTCTTATGCTTGACCAGATATCATGATCCTATAGTGAAATTTAGCCTCAGTTGAGAGAGAGGGAGATGCCCCGCGTCCCAACGCGCTTTGAAGAACCCACGCCAGGCCCCGAAGGCCGCCGTGATAGCCCGGGTAGCGGGAGAGTGCAGCGTACCAGGAGGCGCTTTCCATGCGCCGGTTGATCCAGGTAGCCGTCTTTGCGGTTCTTGTCGCCGTCGCAGGCGCGAGCGGCAGGATCGGCACGCTTTCCAGCCCCAATGCGGAGGCACAGGCCGCGACCCTCGGGTCGTGGTCGGCGCCCATGGACTGGCCAACGATCGGCATCCACGCTGCGCTCCTTCATGACGGCCGTGTCCTACAGTTCTCGTATCCGCACGACGGCAGCCAGGACACCACCGCACGCATCTGGAATCCTGCGGACGGCAGCTTCACATCGGTCCCCGCCAGCAGCGACATCTTCTGTGGGGGCCACGCGTTTCTGCCTGACGGCGATCTGCTTGTTCTCGGCGGGCAAGACCCCAACTACCCGCAGGCGCAGCAACCCTTCGGGATCGACGAAATCCACCGGCTGGACCTAGATGGCACCCCCTCCTTCGACTACCTCGGCAACATGGAGGATGACCGCTGGTATCCCACAGCCACAGCCCTCGGTGATGGGCGAGTCCTGATCACCTCCGGATACAACGGCGCAGGGAGCCTCGTCCACAAGATGGAGATATGGGACCCGTCCAGCGGCAGCAACTACCTGGGCGGCCCTGATCTCTACGTTCCGCTGTACCCCTGGATGCACCTGCTCCCTAACGGGCATGTCTGGAACTCCGGTCCGCAGAACCAGAGCGTCGACATCAATCCAGCCAACAGCACGTGGCAGAACAAGGCCGTCACCAGCTATTCCTCGCGCTACGATGGCACGTCGGTTCTGCTTCCCCTCGAGGCCCCCGGATACAACCCCGAAGTCTTGATCATGGGCGGCGGAGATGGCCCCAACGCCACCAACACAACGGAGCGCATCAACCTCGGCCAGGGGAACGCCGACTACAACTATGCGGACAACATGAATCACGCGCGCCGCCACGCCAATTCGATCCTCCTACCCGATGGCAAAGTCCTGATTACCGGCGGCACGGCTGTGAACAACGACCCGGGCCAGGCGGTGTACAAGGCGGAGATGTACAACCCGGACGCCAACACGTGGACCGACATGGCGGCCATGCAGCGGCCGCGAATCTACCATTCAAGCGCGCTCCTGCTCCCCGACGGGCGGGTTCTGACCTCCGGAACCGATGGGGAGTTCAGCGCGGAGATCTACAGTCCGCCATACCTCTTCGCCGGGCCCCGGCCGACGATCACAGGCGCGCCCGCGGCCGTGGAGTGGGGATCAGAGTTCTTCGTCTCTACGGAGGACGCCTCGGACATCGACTCGGTAATGCTAATTCGGCCTTCTGCCGTGACACACTCGTTCAACCAGGACCAGAGGGCCATTGAGCTGGACTACCAGGTGGACAACGGCGCCCTGCGAATAGACGCGCCGCCCAACGGCAATATCGCCCCACCCGGCTACTACATGCTCTTCGTACTCGACGCGGACGTCCCCTCCGTGGCAAGTTGGGTCAAGATTGGAGACTTCGGCGGCGAGGGCGGTCCCGCAGGAGACGTCGATTGCAGCGGCTCGATCGACGCCGTCGACGCGCTGAAAGTGCTCCGCTTCTCTGCCGGGCTAAGCGTTCTGCAGGACGAGCCCTGCACCAACCTTGGACAGCCTCGGCTGAGCGGATATCTAAAGGGCGATGTCAACTGCAGCGGCTCGATCGACTCCGTCGATGCCCTCCTCATCCTCCGCTCCAATGCCGGCCTCCCGGTGGCGCTCCCGCCCGGTTGTCCCGGTATATCGCCGCCATAGAGACGCCCCCTCACCTAGTCTCTCCTGCGCAACACGCGGAAAGCGCCCGTTTCTAACAACGTCCTTATACTTGACTCGATATTGATAGACATATAATGTGCAAGCTAGTTTCACGCTGCTAGTTGCACCCTGAAAGAGAGGACCGATTGGGCGGGGCCGCAGGCGAGGATACCCCGGACGACCCCTCAACGTGGCGACACGCTCGCCGGCTGATTCAGTTTGCAGTTCTCTGCGTCCTGGTCATCGCCCTTGGCCTGATCGGTTCGTTCAGCCGCTTTGGCGGCCCTGGCTCCTCCGCCCAAGCGCAGGCGGCGACGTTCGGATCGTGGACGGCGCCGATGACGTGGCCGACGATCGCTATTCACTCCGCCGTGCTTCACGACGGTCGGCTCCTTCAGTACGCTTACCCGCACGACGGCACTCAGGCCACGACGGCCAGAGTCTGGAAGCCCTCGGACAACTCCTGGGTCACGGTCCCCATCGCCAGCGATATATTCTGCTCTGGTCAGGTCTTTCTGCCGGACGGCAACATGCTGATCATCGGCGGGCAGGACCCTGCCTATCCGCAGGCGCAGGAGGACTTCGGGGTCAAGGAGTTAAACCGCTTCAACGTTGGTGAGTCTCCTTCGTTCACAGCGCTCACTCCGATGAAGGAAGCACGCTGGTACCCGACGGGCACGGCGTTGGCCGATGGCCGCGTGCTGATCACCTCGGGGTACGACGCTGCCGCGAACATCACGCACAAACTCGAGATATGGGATCCGAGCACAGGAAGCAACTACCTGGGCGCTCCGGACCTGTACGTGCCGCTCTACCCATGGATGCACCTCCTCCCCAGCGGCAAGGTGTGGTTCTCCGGGCCATCGCCCACCAGCGTTGAGATCGACGTCGCCAACAAGACTTGGAAGAACAACCCGACCAACTTTAACGGCGGCAACCGCTACGACGGCACGTCGGTTCTTCTCCCTTTGAGCCCCCCCTACAACACTCCAGAGATCATGATCATGGGAGGCGGGCAGCCGGCTACCAATACAACAGAGCGCATCTTTCCGGCAGCGGCAAACCCCACCTGGACGTACCGGGACAACATGAATCACGGCCGCAAACACGCGAATGCTGTCCTGCTTCCGACCGGCAAGATGCTGATTACCGGTGGCACCTCCAACAACAACGATCCGGCGTTCGCGGTCACCACCGCCGAGATGTACGATCCGGCGGCCAACACATGGACGGACATGGCGAGCAACCAGCGTCCGCGCATGTACCATTCATCATCGGTCCTCCTGCCCGATGGGCGCGTACTGACAGCCGGCACCGATGGCGAGTTCACGGCCGAGATTTACAGCCCCCCCTACCTCTTCGCCGGGCCCCGTCCGACCATCAGTGACCTCCCGACCTCTGTCGGCTGGAACTCCAACTTCCTGGTTACGACACCGGACGCCTCGACCATTGACTCAGTGATGTTGATGCGCCCCTCCTCGGTAACACACTCCTTCAACCAGGAACAGCGAGCGGTCAAGCTCGATTTCCAGGCAGGGAACGGGGTGCTGCGGGTGAGCGGGCCGCCGAATGGCAACGTGGCGCCTCCCGGGTACTATATGCTCTTCATCCTGAAGAGCGGCGTGCCCTCCGTCGCGGGTTGGGTCAAGATCGGCACCACAACCGACAACGACGGGGACGGCCTCACGAACACGGCCGAGACCAACACTTACGCCACCAACCCAAACGCCGCGGACACCGATCTCGACAGCCTGAGCGACGGGGCCGAAATCAACACCTACAACAGCAACCCGAAGGACACCGACACAGACGACGACGGCCTAGGCGACTGGGCCGAGGTCATGACCTACGGCACGCTCCCGAACGACACCGATACCGACAACGACGGCCTGAGCGACTTCGTCGAGGCGCCTGCCGGCGGAACCGACCCTCTCGACGCCGACACCGATAACGACGGGTTGAATGATGGGGCGGAGGTGAACACTTACCATACAGACCCCTTAGATAACGACTCCGATAACGACGGCCTCACCGATGGGGCGGAGGTCAACACGCACCAGACGAACCCGCTGGACAACGATACCGACAACGACGGGCTAACCGATGGCGCGGAGGTAAATACCTACGGTTCCGACCCGAAGGACACGGACACTGATAACGACGGCCTGACCGACGGCGCCGAAGTGAACACCTATGGCACCGAGCCCGATGACGCGGACACGGATAATGACGGCTTGAACGACGGCGCCGAGGTAAATACGTACGACACTGATCCCGACGACTCCGATTCTGACAACGACGGCCTGAACGACGGCGCGGAGGTAAACACCTACAACACTGACCCCTTAGACAACGACTCCGATAGCGACGGCCTCAACGACGGCGCCGAGGTGAACACACACCACACGAATCCTTTGGACAGCGATAGCGACGACGACAGCCTGACCGACGGCCAGGAGGTCAACACCTACCAGAGCAACCCGCTCTCGACTGACAGTGACAACGACCTGCTCCTGGACGGCTTCGAAGTGCAGTGCGGCTCCAAGCCGGCGGATGCACAATCGACGCCCGAGAAAGTGGGTGGCGCCTTTACGGGCGTTAATGACGACCGCGACGGCTCGACCGATGAGGCACTTCCGGCCGGCGCTGTCAGCGCGGACTGTGACCGAGACGGCTACACCGGTACGCTCGAAAACCAGATCTACACGCCGGTGACCACAGGGGATCAGCACCCCTGCGGCACCAGCAGCGCGGCCGTTAGCGGCTGGCCAAACGACTTCGTCGATGGCATGGCGCCTGGCGAAAACGCCATCACAATCAGCGACATCATCAGCTTCCTGGGACCTGTCCGGCGCTTCGGCACCATCCCGGGAGACGCCAACTACAGCCCTCGCTGGGACCTCCTGCCCGGCAACGGCATCGACATTCAGGACCTGCTGTCACTCGCCGCAGGGTCAACCGACTATCCACCGATGCTCGGGGGCGCCCGCGCATTCGGTCGACCAGCCTGCCCCTGGCCACCGTAGCAAGCTCCCGGAGCCACCAGCTCCTGCGTCTACCTGCGTCCCGGTGAGAGCCCGCCATTCGGCGGGCTCTCGCGTGTATCCGCTGCGTAATGTTATCTCACCGCCGGTGCTCTTGGTGCTTGCCGTCCAGCCATCGACGGCGACCCTCCGCAGACAACCGGCGCGCACACAGCCTCCGAACCTCAGGTATCATCGGGACTATGGAACTAGCGCCCGACATGGTGGACCGCTTCAGGGTGGCGCCGGGGACAAAGGTCCGCCTGGACAGGTGGAACACCCGCTGGGACGTACCGGAGGGACTAGAGGATCTGAACAAAGAGGAGCTCAAGCAGCAGGCGGCCGAGTTTGTCGCGGAGCGCGTGCGCGAGGTCGCCGACTACCAGGACCTGCTCTGGGCCGATGGCCGCCGGGCCCTTCTCGTCGTCTTCCAGGGTCTGGACGGCGCTGGCAAGGACAGCACGATCAAGCACGTCACCTCCGGAATGAATCCGGCTGGAGTGCGCGTCATCAGCTTCAAGGAACCCTCCCGGGACGAGCTCGCCCACCATTACCTCTGGCGCTACGTGACGGCTCTTCCCGAACAGGGCGTCATCGGCATCTACAACCGCTCATACTATGAGGAAGTCAGCGTCGTGCGAGTGTTCCCCGAGCTCCTGAAGGACCGCGCCATGGTCGACCGCCCGATAGACGACACGTTCTGGAAGGAGCGCTACGAGGACATAACCTTCCTCGAGAAACACCTCGTGCGCAACGGCACAGTTATCCTCAAGTTCTTCCTCCACCTCTCGAAAGATGAGCAGAAGAAGCGGCTCCTGCAGCGACTCCAGGACCCCCACAAGCAATGGAAGTTCGCCGCCAATGATCTCGTCGCCCGCGACCGCTGGGACGACTACCAGCGAGTGTACGAGTCGATAATCACGAACACGAACAGCAAGGAGGCTCCGTGGTGGATCATGCCCGCCGACCGCAAGTGGGCGATGCGCGCTCTGGTCGCGCAGGCGATCTCCAACTCCATTCGCAGCCTCGACCTGCGCTATCCACCGATCGACGACGCGAAGCACGAGCTGATCAAGCAGGCCATCGAAAAGCTGAAGGGCGGGTAGTAGCCCCATGCGCATCGGCCTTGTTTCTGACACCCACATCCCCGTCGCAGCGCCGAAGTTGTGGCCCGAGATTCACGCTGCGCTCAAAGGCGTCGACCTGATCATGCACGGCGGCGACCTGATGGTCCCCGACGTCATCGACTGGCTGGAAGAGATCGCGCCCGTGATGGCCGTCCAAGGTAACGGTGACTACACCGGCTGGGAACGCTCCGTCCCACCTCAGGACCCGCGTCTTTCCGAGGCTAAGGTGCTCGCCGTCGACGGCCTGCGCATCGGCCTCGTCCACGACCTCCAGCTCCCCGAGGTGCCGCCGCTGCGGACGCTGGACGGGCAGATGAAACACTACTTCGGCGGGCCCGTGAACATCATCGTCCGCGGCAGCACACACGCCGCCGAAATCGGGACCGTCAAGGGCGTGCTCATCGTTAACCCGGGCAGCACCGCGTTCCCCAACCACCAGAGTGCCCGCCTGGGCACGCTGGGCTTCCTGGACATCGAAGGCGGCCGGGTGCGGCCTTCGATATTGCAACTGGCGTAGGCACCGTTCTGATGTCGGACGAGGGGGAAGGCCAGGGCTTCCCCCTCGTTGTCGCTGGTTGCCGAGGGCGGAGCACCAGTAACTACTGGGCCACGCCGTCCACAAAGAGCTGGATGACTCCCGCCGCCAGCCCGCTCGTATCGACGGTGTCGTTGCCGGCGAGCGTGTTGATGTCGAGCCGGTCGATGGGGTCGGCAAGGGTAATTGCGACGTCTGCGGCAACGCCGGTGACGTTAACGTTGCCGGCGCTGCCGGTGACGTCAACGGCATCGTTTCCGGCGGTGCCGTTGACGGTCACCTGGTCCTGAAGGCCGTCGGAGGCGTTGTTCTCAGGCCCGGCTGCGAGGTTGACAAACAGCTTCGTCACATCAGTGCCGGTGAGGTCGTTAACCGTGATCGTGTCCGGACCGCCGAAGGCGTTGAACTGGGAGATCTCGACGTCGTTGGTGTCCATCGTGATGTTTCCGGGCTGGCGGCTGAACTTGAACCGCTCGCCATTGGGGGAGAGTTCGACCGTCTCACCACCGGCAGCCCCGTTGAACAGGAGAGTGTCGCTGCCGTCGCCGCCCTCCACGACGTCGCTGCCGTCGCCGGGATCCCACCGGAATATATCGTTGCCGGCGTCTAAGAGCGCTGTATCAACGGCCTGGTTCCCGTCGATGAAGTCGTGGCCGTCCCCGCCGGTCAGTTCGTCGGCGCCATGGCTGCCGAGGATGAAGTCCTCGCCGGCGCCGCCGTCGACCTTCAGTTGCTTGATAGCGTCGGCCTGGAGTCCCGACGCGTCGATCCCGTCGTTGAGGCCGAGCGCGCTAACCGTCAGTATGTCGTTAGCGGCTTCGGCATGACTGATTGCGACCCCTGCGGCCAGGCCCGTGACATTAACGTTGCCGGCACTGCCGGTGACGGAGATTACATCGTTAAAAGCAGTGCCGTTAACGATCACCTGGTCTGCCTGGCCGTCGCCAAGGCCGCTCCCCAACGGGTTCTCGAGGTTGAGGTCAACCTGGGTCACGTCGGTCCCCGTGAGATCGTTCACCGCAATCAGGTCGTGACCGCCGAGGGCGTTGAACACGGATGTCTCGATGTCGTTCATGTTCATCGTGATGCTGCCCGGCTCGCGGAAGAATATGAACCGCTCGCCGTTGGCCGAGAGTTCGACGGTTTCGTTTGCGGCGCCACCGATCGCGGCACCGTTGAAGAGCAGCGTGTCGCTGCCGTCTTCGCCCTCGACGATATCGCTGCCATCGCCCGGGTCCCAGGTGAATGTGTCGTTGCCCGCGCCCATGAAGGCGACGTCGTTCCCGCGGTTACCGTCGATCAAGTCGTCGCCGGAGCCGCCGTCGAAGGCCTCCGGACCGGCCCCGCCGAGGATGGTATCGTTTCCGTTCCCACCGGACATCGAAGTGCCCTCTTCGGACGTGAAGACGATGCCATTCGCCTCGTCAGTCCTTATAAGGTCGTTGCCATTCCGAGCCTTGACCTCGATCGCGGTAAACAAGTTTCGGTCAAAGGTGAGGTCGGCGGTCCCGTCGTCGCCCACGTCGATGTCCAGGATGTTGGCGTCGGCTGCGTTCTGCCGGAGAATCAGTTTGTCGTCATCGTTGGTGCCTATGACCTCGAGGACATCGCCGCTGATGCCAGCGTCGACGGTCTGCACCAGGGACTGCCCCAGGTCGACACAGGAAGGCGGTTCATTCTGCGCAACCGGGAGGCCGGCCCCGAAGCGAAGTATTTTGAGCGCATCGACTGAGTTGACGACGCTGCTGCAGTCCACGTCGCCAAAGACCCCGGAGAGTATGAGCGCGGTTTCTATAGCCGGACACCCGTCGTTCTGGTTCACCTTCAGGCCGGCGGCGAAGCGCAGGGCGAGCAGCGCGTCGACCGAGTTCACCGAATCGTTGCAGTCTGCATCGCCCTGGTTGAGCGAAGATTCAGTGAGTCCCGTAGTTCCTGACGAGAATGTCTGTGGTACGGGCGCTATGCCCGTACTGTTAAGCGCGGCGCTCGCAGGACGGGCGGCAGCGAACCCGCCCAGCGCTAAAACGGCGACTGCGACGATGCCGAGCAGGAGCGAAGCTCCGCGCGTCTTGTTCATCGTTAACAGCCGTGATGAGCGTCTCTCCCGTCCGGGTTCTCCGTCTATCCGTTTCTGATCGTGACTCTGATGAGTCATTGTTTGTCCTCCTTCCAGGCTCCGCCGGGTATTTTTGGTACTACGTGTATACCCATGCCTCTGGAGCCACTCTGGGTACCATTTGTGAGAGCAATCACAGTCGCTGGACCGATCTACTGGCATTCGTTGACCTGGACGATTTCGTCCGCCAGGAGTCCGTGTGCTTCGCGGTGTACGTGCCGGGCTGCCTCCGCCGAGGGCGCCTCGACGAGGCAGTACATGCGGCCGGTGCTCTCGTTGAACCAGTACCGCAGGTACGTGACGCCGTGCTTCTCCTGCACGGCACGGTCCATTTTTCGGGCCCCGGCTACCGCCTCGGCGGTGAGCCCGTCAACGTTGTTGTGGGTGTCGATGAATAGTGGCATTGGCACCTCCTTTCCAGACGTCAGCGTAGGCGGACGGCGGAGGTGCCCTCATCGCTGGAACCCGGTATCTTCAGGGCGCGTTTAGAGCCGAAAAGTGTGGCTGTGGGCGCCGGGGATGGCGGGAACCTGTTACTGGGCGAGGCCGTGGCGTACGGCGAAGGAAGCCGCCTCGGCACGGTTGGAAGCGCCGATTTTGGTGAGGATGTTGCTGACGTGACGGTCGACAGTGTTCAGGGTGATGCCTAGCGACTCGCCGATCTCCCGGTTGCTGGAGCCGGCGGCGACCAGGCGCAGGACCTCCGCTTCACGCGCGCTCAATCCGGCGGGAAGTTCGGCACCGGATGGCTCATCCAGGTAAGCTTCCACCGCCGCCGCCGCCTCCTCCATGTTGCCGGTGTACGGCACCCCGGAGTCACCTTCCAGGATGAGCATCCTTGAGTTCGGGATTCCGGCAGCGAGGACCCTGGCGGCATCCAGGCCGGGATTCCGCCATCCCCGGCGGTGCATAACGAGGGTAGGCGCAGTAATCATCGGCAACAGAGGCGTAGCGTCGAAACTGCGAAACGTGTTGAGAAGCAGCCTCAGAGTAACTGGGTCGACAGCCCTGATACCGGCTGCCAGGGCTCGCGCCTGCTCACCCGCCGACCATCCGAGCACGATGCGCGAGATGGTCTCAGAAAAGATCACGGGATCCTGATCGACGAGGGTACTTATCGCCTGGTAGCCGGGACTGTTTTCCCGGTCGCTCGGACGCGCATAGCAGCACCACAGGACAAGGTGGGATATTCGGTCCGGGTGCTTGACCGCGTATGTAATAGCGGTGTTCCCTGACTCGCCTGAACCCAGCAAAGCCATCTGCTTCACGCCCATCGAGGCAACGACCGCCTCGATGTCTTTCACGAGATCATCAACAGACAGCGAGCCGCCGATCGGGTCTGACATGCCGCAACCGCGGGGATCGTAGCGGATTACGGTATTCCGCCGGGCGAGTCGCTCGTACCATTCTCGGCAGGCCTTGAATCGCCATTCGCCCTGGCAGTGGCTCAGCGTCCCCCACGACAGATGCAGAAGGGGCGGCCCTTCACCAATCGCCCAATACGCGATGCTGGCAGCGTCCGATGTTCGAGCGTAGCGAATTCGGGGATCCACGGCGCCAAGTTTACACCCGTCTCGGTACGCTCAAGAATCGAAGGCTGACGAGTGTGGCATCTTTCCTCCAGTTTCGTCTAAACTTACCTGATCAAGCCGTCACCGGACGATCGGCTCCGCGCCGCGCAACCTCTGCGACCAGTGCTTCGTTCATCGCCTCCAGACCTTCGTGCGTATCCTTCAGCAGCTTCCCGAGCAGGGGAGGGAGCAGACCTCGAAACTCTTCACTGTGGACGAAGGTGGCGCCGCCGCCGTTGGGCTCCACCTCGAAGCGGTGAAGCCCGTCGAAGAGACCAGGCACGAACAGATTGCCCAGCCAGCCAAACCGGCGGCCGGGTTCGTACTCCACGACTGTGGGGTTGAACTTCATCCTCCGGCCGTTCTTCATTGCGATCGTCGTCTGGAGCCGCTGCCCCAATCCGGCCTCGCCGCTGATCGCCACGACCATCGGGTTCCAGGACGGGTAAGCGGGGAAATCCATGAGGACATCCCACAACTCTTTCGGACTCGCATTCGTGTCAATCCTCGTCTCGATCGATTTCATCGCAGCACCTCCTGCAGCCAGTCTCCCATCGCGTCGATTGCAAGTGTCGGATCGTCGACCTGGCAGTGCTCCTCGCCCCAGCTCCCCTCGGGGAAGACCAGCAGGTCGCGCCTCGCTGACGAGGTCGCCATGTCGTAGGTGCGGCGAGCCTGGGCCACAGGAACCTGCCGGTCTGATTCGCCGTGGATAACGAGCAGCGGGCAGGTCATTTCGCCGATTACCGCGTCGAGGTTGAACGCCGGAGCCACCTCCAGAAGACGCGCTTCCTCCAATCCAAACACCCAGGGCGCCTGGAACGGCGGCGCCGAATGCGCGTTTGTTAGCGTAAGGTTCATCGCAACACCGATCAGGTCGTGGAACGCTCCCCAGGCAACGCAGGCCGCGAAGCGGTGATCCACGGACGCTGCGCGCGGTGCGAAATACCCGCCCATGCTGATCCCGCCGATCGCGATCCGGGTCTCGTCGACATCCGGCCGCGCCGCCATCGCGTCGAAACAGGCGGTCGCCGGCACCTCCATGTCGTACCTCGTCGGCTGGTCTTGCAACCGCAGGGCGCCCCCCGACCCAGGTTGGTCGCAGAGTAGAACGGAGATGCCTCTCGCGGCGAGGTCGCCAGCGCCCATCAGGTAGAGCACCTCCTTCGTCACGTCGTACCCATTCCACAAAACCAGGCACGGCCGCGGGTCCGGTCCCTCACCTCTCACGAACAGCGCCGGCAGGTCGCCGTCCACGTAGGGGATGTCAATGAACTGGACACCTTCGCCGTCACCTCGAGTGCATTCGGCGAACGCATCCAGCGCCTTGTTGTAGGACTCCAGCTTCAACGGGGAGAGGTTCGTCATCATCCGCTCTGCCATCAAGTGGTAGATGCACGCCCGCCTGCGCTTCTTCGCCGCTGACTGGACGTGACCAGCCTCGGAGTCGTGCGCTGCAAGCTCATCGAGCCGGTCCGCCGTCGCCGTCCACGAATCGAACCAGGCCCGCTGCGTCTCATCGTCGACCGCTTTCGCAGCGAGCGGTCTCAGCGGACGGCAGGCGCTGTCGATCTCGCTCATTTCGCCACCCATCGCGATCGCCAGCGAGACAGCGAGAGACCAGTTGTAGTTGTCCGGGAAGTATTCGAACACGGGGCAACCTCCTTATCGCAACATGCGTTGTGTTAGTATCATAAGCAGAGCCCGAACTAAATGCAACATTTGCTGCTTTAAGGACTGATGCGAATCCAAGTTTCCGTGGAAACCAAGTCAAATGGTTCGAGGTCCAACGCCCGGAGACCCGGGGGAAGGAGCGCACGGGTGCGCCGTGCCGTCTTCGACGCCACTCTGGCACTCCTCGCGGCCGACGCCTACCATTCGTTCAGCGTCGAAGCAGTGGCCGCGGCGGCCGGCGTCAACAAGACGACCATCTATCGGAACTGGCCCACGAAAGCCGCGCTGATCCGCGCCGCCGCCGAAGACCGGTCATCCGCGATGATTACTACAGAAGCCACGGGCGACCCGGAACGCGATCTTGTGGCGTTCCTTACCTCGGTGGCGGCCAACATCACCTCGCCCGTCGGTCATGCGCTGGTAATCGCAACCCTCAACGACTCGCACGACCCGCGGGTGATCGAACAGCGGACGGAATTCTGGCGACACCGCTTCGAGGCCGCCCGCAACCTCGTGCGATCAGCCACCGGCGAGGCATCGGACGTCGATCGTCTCATCGAACACCTGATCGCGCCGGTCTACCTGCGAGCGTTCATCACGGGAGCGACGATCGACGAAGACTTCATTCGAAGGACTGTGCGAACGGTCCTCGACCTGGCATCCGCAAACCGCCAACCGTAGGGGTTGAGCAACTGCGGACAGCTCCCGGGAATCTGACCTACTGTGGTAGTTGCTCAACCCCTACGTCACAACATCTACAATGGGCCCGTGAATCTACCTTTCAGCTCGCCGATCGAACCGATGCTGTCCAGCGCGGCAAAGAGCCTGCCCGCCGGGGAAGGTTGGCAGTTCGAGCCCAAGTGGGACGGCTTCCGCACCCTCGTCTTTCGTGACGGTGACGATATCCTCCTCCAGAGCAGGGACAAGCGGCCGATGAACCGCTACTTCCCGGAGCTACTCGAACCGCTCGCCGCCGCGCTGCCAGAGCGCTGCGTCCTCGACGGCGAGGTCGTCATCGTCGGCCCTTCCGGGCTCGATTTCGAGGCGTTGCTGCTGCGTATACACCCCGCCGAGTCACGAGTGAAGATGCTGGCCGAGCATTCGCCGGCTTCCTACGTTGCCTGGGACCTGCTGGCAATGGGTGAAGACGACCTGCGCGGGCAACCCCTGGCCGCGCGCCGCGAGCGGCTCGAACAGGCTCTTGCAGCCATCACGCCCCCGGTGCACCTCTCGCCGTGCACCACCGACCGCGGGCTCGCGGAGGACTGGTTCCAGCGCTTCGAAGGCGCCGGGCTAGACGGCGTGATGGCCAAGCGACTCGACGAGCCGTACAAGCCGGGCCAGCGCACGATGATCAAAGTGAAGCACCAGCGCACCGCCGACTGCATCGTGGCGGGCTTCCGCTGGCACAAGAACGGTAAGGACACTATGGTCGGCTCTCTGCTGCTCGGACTCTACGACGACGAGGGCACGTTGCACCACGTCGGTGTTACGGCGGCCTTCACGAACGCCGTCCGCCGGCAGCTCGTCGAGGGGCTGTCGCCGCTGCGCGAGAACGCGCTGGAGGGACATCCCTGGCGCGAGTGGGCGGAGGCCCACGAAGACGCGAACGCTAAGATGCAACGCCTCCCCGGCGCCGGCAGCCGTTGGAACCGCGGCAAGGACCTGAGCTGGGAGCCGCTGCGGCCCGAACGCGTTTGCGAGGTCAGTTACGATCACATGCAGGGGGACCCGCTTCAGGCACGCGGCACAGTTCGTGCGCTGGCGCTACGACAAGCGGCCGGTGGACTGCCGCTATGACCAGCTGGAGGTGACGCCGGCTTACGAGTTGGAGCGAGTGTTCGGGGAGCGGGGCGGACGGCCTTCAGCTCCCCAGCCTGCCCACGGGTCGTAGTCGGGGTCCGGCGCCTCCTCGTCGGGGCGCTGTTCGTTGGGGACGTGGCGAAGGTTGACGCGGATGCGCGTCCAGGTCGTGTAGCGCCCGCGCATCGCGTCGACCAGGACATCGTCCACTTCAAGGTAAGCGGCGGCTTTAGGATGCCGGGTCTTCCAGCGTTCGAGGCCAGCGAGGGCGTCCTCCTGGTGTTCGGCCTTCGAGACGGTGATCAGAGGGTACTTCGGCTGGCGACGGCCGGTCCCCGTCTTCGCAGCCTTCGCTCCCTTCGCGCGCGACGGCTGTACGCGCGGGGGCTCACCCGGGGCCTTCTTGTACTGCGGCGGCCAGGGGGCGTCGCCGAGGCCCTCCGCCTCCTGAGCGGCGGACAGTTCGAGGAGCTTGTCGAGCGATCCCACCGCTTGGTCGATGCCGGCGGAGTCGTCGCCGCGTTCGGCGAAGCGTTTCGGCGCTCTGACCAGCGTGAACGCCGCCGGGTCGCAGTCCGGCACCTCGCCCCAGTCGAGCGGCATCGAGACGCGGGCGTCGGGGGTGGGGCGCACGGACCAGGCGGAGGCGACGGTGCGGTCCTTGGCGTTCTGGTTGTAGTCGATGAAAACGCCGTGGCGCTCCTCCTTCCACCACTTGCTGGTCGCCAGCTCGGGGACGCGCCGCTCCACCTCGCGGGCCAGCGCCAGCGCGGCTCGGCGCACCTGATCAAAGCTCCAGCGACGCTCGATGCGCACGTTCACGTGCATGCCGCGCGACCCGGAGGTCTTGGGCCAGCCGCGCAAGGCGTGGTCCTCGAGCACTTCACGCACAGCGAGCGCCACGCTGCGGACGTCATCCCAGCTAACGCCCGGCCCGGGGTCGAGGTCCACGCGGAGCTCGTCAGGGTGATCGAGGTCGTCGGCGCGCACCGGGTGCGGGTTGAGATCGATGCAGCCGAGGTTCACGATCCATAGAAGCTGCGCAGCATCGCGAACAACGACCTCCCGGGCCGTGCGGCCGGACGGGAAGCTCAACTCCACGGTTTCGATCCAGTCGGGGTGTTTTTCCGGCGCTCGTTTCTGGAAGAACGGCTCCTGGTCCGCCCCGTTCACGTAGCGCTTAAGCACGATCGGCCGGCCAGCGATCCCTAGCAGCGCCCCCTCGGCGACGGCGAGATAGTACTTCGCGAGGTCCAGCTTGGTGTGGGCCGCCTGCGGGAACATGAGCTTGTCCGGGTTGGTGATCGTCACCTCGCGCCCTGCGGCCTCGAGGACAACCTGCTGCGGCTTCGCCATGGCCACAGTCTTGTAGATTCAGGTTAGGCGCGCAAGGCGCCTTGCCTAGATGCGTCCCCGCCAGATGCCGACGGGCTCGAACTTCATCGGTACATCAACCAGGATGAGCTCGCTCGGTTCGCGGGCGGCAATCCTGAGCTTGTTCTGGTCCGTCACCTTCGCCGCATCTCCCGTCTTTACCTCTTCCCCATCGAACGTTGCCACGCCATCGATCAGGTAGACATAGACGCCGCGCCCGTCGCCGATCTCGTGGGCCACTTCGGTCCCCGGCTCAAGCGAAGCGATGTAGACGGATGCGTCCTGGTGGACCTTGACGACGTCGCCTCCCTCGGGGCCAATGATCTTGAGCAGCCGGTTCTCGCGGTCCTCGCGGGTGAAACTGCGCTGTTCAACTCCCGGCGTGAGGCCGGCCGTATCGGGGAGAATCCAGATCTGGATGAACCGCATCGGTTCATCCTGCGAGGCGTTCTGCTCGGAGTGGAGCGCGCCGGATCCCAGGGTCATCCGCTGGACGGACCCGGCCGGCAACGGCCCGTAGGCACCGCCGACGTTGTCCTTGTGCCCGAACGATCCTTCCACGACGTAGGTCAGCCCTTCGATGTCCTGGTGAGGGTGCAGAGGCCAGACGGCGCCCGGTATCAGGCGGTCGTCGTTGAAGACGCGCATCGCGCCGAAGCTGTCGTTCTCCGGGTCACGGTACTGATCGAACGAGAAGTGCCAGCGGGCGCGAAACCAGCCGCCCTCGGTGTCGTAGATCTCGCTATCGCGACGGATGTGGATCATGTTGTCGTCCCTTCTGCGGGGCAGTCACCTACGCCTAAGGCCGGGCTGTTCGACTATCGACAGTCGGTACTTGGGGCGAAGCGAATCGTATCACTCAACGCGGGGGCAGCGACGTTCGATTACGTGACGTTGTCGGGCTCCTGATGCCGGGTCGAGTGTGCGATAATCTCTGCCGCCAGCAGATGATGGAGGTGACACGATGGCGTACTTCCTCGCCAAGACCGACCCCGATACTTACTCGATCAACGACCTCAAGAAGGACGGCACCACCGAGTGGGACGGCGTGCGCAATCCTGCTGCCGTCAACGCGATCAAGACGATGAAGCCCGGCGATACGGTCATCATCTACCACTCACAGAACGACAAGGCGATCGTCGGCCTGGCAAAGGTCGTTTCGGAGCCGCGGCCCGACGAGAATGACGACCGCTCGTGGGTCGCCGACTTCCAGTACGTGCAGCACGCGAAGCGACCGGTGACGCTGAAGGAGATCAAGGACTCACACGAGTTCGATGATTGGGCGTTGGTGAGGATGGGCCGCCTGAGCACGATGTCCGCGCCGGACGAGTTCTGGGAGTGGCTGGGGAAGCAGGGAGCGTTCTAACAGCGGGCCGTCCACACCGGACCCGTTGAGATGGATCAGACCCAGAAAGTATCGTGGACGCGAAAGAATTCGGCCCGCTCCTCCTCGGTTTTGCCCGCCAGCCTCGGAAGTCCCTCGAAGTAGCCTTCGCGCGGCGCTCCCGGGGCGAAGTGCAGCAGCATCGAGGCCGGCGCGCCGGACTCGTTTCGAAATGCGTGGATTCCCCCTTCGGGCACGTGTACGAAGTCCCCCGTTCCGCATTCGATCCAGCTTGCGCCGTCGTAGATACGGACCGTGCCCGAGAGGATGAAGAACGACTCCGAGATCGAGCGGTGGAAGTGCTTCTCGGGCCCGCTGGGTTGCGGGCCCATATCCCAGCGGTAGAGGCCGAACTGGCCGTTGGTGGCCGCGCCGGTCGCGAGGTAGTGCGCCTGGGAGATGGTGCCGTAAGTGACTTCGGGGTCGTGGTCTGCGGGGCGGTAACTGGAGCTGATTTCGCCTGTGTCGCCGAGGTAGCGCGGTTCGGGGTATGTCATATGGCACTCCTCTGCTGATTGGGGGAAGCGAACCGATCTGTCGCGCGAATGATCTCGCGGGTGATGGACTCGTTGCTGGCATCGTGGCCCGCGGTGTCGACGATGACCAGCTCGGCGCCGGGCCAGGCGCGCCTGAGTTCCCAGGCGTTGGCCATCGGACTTTGGAAATCGAAGCGACCGTTGATGAGGACGGCGGGGATGCCGGCGAGCCGTCCGGCGTCGCGCAGCAGGGCGCCATCCTCTATCCACGCGTCGTGGCGGACGTAGTGCGTCACTATGCGCGCGAAGGCGAGCGCAAATGCCGGGTCCTGGAACCGAGGAGCAAGGCCCTCATTCGGCGGCCAGGCGGGGGTTGCGGACTCCCACATGCACCATTCGTACGCAGCGCGCTCCCGAACCGCGGGGTCGGGATCGAACAGCAGGCGATGGTAAGCATCGACGACGTCAGCGTCCGGCTCGGAGGCCGGTAGAGCAGCGCGCAGGCGCTCCCATTGCTCGGGGAAGAAGACGGACACTCCGCCGCGAAAGAGCCAGTCCGACTCGGCGCGGCGTCCGGTCGTGACGCCGAACAGGATCATCTCTGTGACACGATCCGGGTGCCGTTCGGCATAGGCGAGTGCCAGGGTGCAGCCCCAGGAGCCGCCGAGGACCAGCCAGTCGTCGATATCAAGGTGTTGCCGGAGCCGTTCGATGTCGGCGAGTAGGTTGTGCGTAGTGTTTGTCGCAAGGTCGATGTCGGGTTCGCTGGCATGCGGAATGCTGCGACCACAGTTGCGTTGATCGAACAGCACGATTCGGTACGCAGAGGGATCGAAGAGACGGCGGTGCCACGGGGTGCAGCCGGAGCCAGGCCCACCGTGCAGCACGACTGCGGGTTTGCCGCCGGGGTTGCCGCAGGCTTCCCAGTAGACGAGGTGGCCGTCGCCGACATCGAGCCTGCCGTGATCGTATGGCTCGATCGGCGGATAGATGTCAGAGCTGATGAGTCGCCTTCCTATCCGGACGGGCTGCTAGCCGCCGGCCATAGCACCAACGACCATGTATGGTTCGTCGCCGGTGGCTACCGCATCGGGCAAGGGAGTGTCCGGTGATTCGTTGGACAGGTCCTGTTCGCAGGCGAAGAAGCGCACGAATGGTCCCGGCGCTGTGTGTGTGACGTGATCACGGATGGTGCCGCGCAGAGGCGGGTATGCGTCCTTCGAGCGCGTCGAGGACAGAGCGCTGCGTGACCTGGCCTTCGACCTCGAGTTGCACCTCGCGCCCGGTTCCTGCCAGTCGCTGCAGGTGCAACGGCAGAAAGACTCGGATCATGCCAGCGTCTGGACTTCGACGGAGAGTACGGCAGGGAGGTCGCGGACGATCGGCGCCCAACTGTCTCCAGAGTCCGCCGACGCGTACACCTGACCACCGGTCGTTCCGAAGTAGACGCCGCAGGAATCGGAGCGAGTCCACGGCCATCGCGTCGCGCAGGATGTTCACATAGCAATCGCTCTGGGGCAGCCCGTTCGTGAGCGCCTCCCACTCGTTGCCGCCCGGACCGGCTGCGATAAACGCGCAGCTTGCCGTCGGGCGGGAAGTGCTCGGAGTCGCTCTTGATCGGGACGACGTAGATCGTCTCTGGCTCGTGCGCGTGGACGTCGATTACGAACCCGAAGTCGCTCGGCAGATTGCCGCTGACCTCCTGCCACGACTCGCCGGCGTCGTCGCTTCGCATGACGTCCCAGTGCTTCTGCATGAACAGCACGTTGGGCCGCGTTGGGTGCATGGCGAGCCGGTGAACGCAGTGGCCGACGTCGGCGGTGGGGTCGGGGATTTGTTCGGAGACGAGCCCTTTGTTGATTGGCTTCCAGGTCTCGCCTGCGTCATCGCTGCGAAAGGCGCCGGCGGACGAGATGGCGACGAAGATGCGGTCAGGGTTGGCGGGGTCTTCGATGATCGTGTGGAGGCACATGCCCCCGGCCCCGGGCTGCCACCGCTGAGCGGAATCGTGGGTGCGGAGACCGGCGAGCTCCTTCCAGTTCTGGCCGCCGTCGGTGGAGCGAAAGAACGCGGCGTCTTCGACACCGGCGTAAATGGTGTCGGTGTCGGTTAGCGACGGCTCCAGGTGCCACACACGCGCGAATTCCCACGGGTGCGGCGTGTTGTCGTACCACAGGTGAGTGCCGGTGGGGCCGTCATACTGGAACTGGTTGCCCACCGGCTGCCAGCTCCTGCCAGCGTCGTCCGAGCGCTGGATGATCTGTCCGAACCAGCCGCTGGACTGCGATGCATAAATTCGGTCCGGGTCGGCGGGCGAGCCCTTCATGTGATAGATCTCCCAGCCCGGAAAGTGGGGTTTGCTGACGTCCCAGCGTTCGCGCTTTTCGTCCGACGTCAGGACGAACGCGCCTTTGCGTGTGCCGACGAGTACTCGTACTCCGCTCATTTCATTCTCCTTTCTGAAGCGTGGCAGGTGCGCACAAGGCACGTCCCGACGCCGCCGCAACGACTATTATCGCCATCCCTCGCGCCGTTGTCAGGTGCGCCGTGGCACGCTCGAGCTGAAAGCGGATGGTGAGCACGCTGCCAGCGGGGCCGGGCCCAGCCTCGCCGTAGCGGGAGACCTCCAGGACCTTCGAGTTCTTGAAGACCGAGGTGTAGAAGGATACGGCCTCCTCCGCGTTGTTGTCGAACCAGAGGCACGTGGTTATTTTCTGCATTTGTCTCCTCCTTCCGGCGCCGTTCGTTGCCGACGCCATTTAATCGACGAACCGGTACTTGATGTGCGTGACGCCGAGCGCCTCGATGGTGCGAATGGGCTCGAGCTTGCGGTCCGGCCTGCCTATGTTATCTAAGAGGCGGGTGCCGGCGCCGAGGAGCATGGGGACGACGTGCAGCTCCATCTCGTCGATGAGCGCCGCGGCGAGGTATTGCTGGGCGACGTCTGCACCGCCGCCGATTGTGACATCCCTATCTCCCGCAACTCTCGTAGCCTGGTTGAGGGCTGACTCGACACCGTCCGTCACGAAATGGAAGGTCGTGCCTCCTTGCATGACGAGCGGCTCGCGGGCGTGGTGGGTGAGGACAAAGACCGGGGTGTGGTAGGGCGGGTTGTCGCCCCACCAGCCTCTCCACGGGTCCGCGGCCCATGGGCCAGGGCCACCGCCAAACATGTTGCGGCCCATGATGTGTGCGCCTACGTTCTCAAAGGCCTCCCGGAGCACGTCGTCGTTCACGCCCGTCTCGCCGCCACCCGAGTCGCCGTGCATCTCGCGAAAGAACTTCAGGTTGTAAGCCCAGTCGTGCAGGCGTTCCCCGCCTTCGCCGAGCGCGTGCTCCACGCTCTGGTTGGGCCCTGCGATGTAGCCGTCGAGGGTCATGGTGATCTGGAATCTGAGCTTGCTCATGCTTGCGGTCTCAGGCCATCTCTGCAAGCAGGCGGTCGAGGGCGGCGTAGCTCTGGCTAAGGCCCTGCTCCATGCCCGAGTTCAGCATGCCGTCCCGTTCCTCGGGTGTGTGGAAGATTGCCGTGGCAATGACCCGGGTGCGGCCGTCGTCGAGGTCCTCGAACGTTGTGGTGTTGACCGACACGTAGCCGGGCATGCCGTCCCACTCGAAGGTCTGCACGAGGCGCTCGGGCGGGGTGACCTCGCGGAAGCGGCCCTCGAAGCCATGAACACCGTCGGCGCCGTGCTCAACGAAGCGCCAGTGGCCGCCGCGCTCAACCTCGAGGCGCTCGATTACGAGCTTGTTGCCGCGCCCCCACCACCGGGCGACGAGCTCCGGATCGGTGTAGGCCTTCCAGACAAGGTCACGAGGCGCATCGAAAATGCGTGTCATGGTCATCTCCCGGTCCGATGGGAGCGTTATATCCAGGTCACCAACCTTCTTTTGGATCATGGTTTTCTCCTTCTTTATTTCCAGTTGGACTCGCTCACTCAGGTCCCCCGCTCCACCTGCTCGGCCCAGGTCGTCGTATTTCTCACATCGGCGAGAAACCGAAGGGCGGTTTGCGCCAGGCCCGGAGCGAGAAGCATGTCGTAGTGAGTGACGTCTGGCAGAATGGCGAGCCGGTTCGCCTGACATGTGTTCGCGCATCCAGCCGGCGTCCTTCAGTCCGCCGCCGAGGAGCTGGTAGAACCTGACCACGTGCTCAAGCCGGAACATGTCGCTGTCGCCGAATACGAGCATCACCGGCATCGTCAGCTTCTTCACGTCCTGCTCCCAGTCATAAGGCTGGCGCATCCATTCACCCATCCGCTCCAGCAGTTCCGGAAACTCATCCGGGGCCGGCGCGACTGCTGCGTAGGACAGGTACATCGGCGTGTCCTTCATTGACTCGGCCATCGCCGCACCGACCTGGGCCTGCATAGGCAGCATCTCGGGGTAGAATCCGTCCTGGGCATATCCGGCCGACACGAGGACAAGCCGCCGCACCCGTGATGGGTGCTGCGCGGCGAGCCGGAATGCGACGCCGCCACCGAGCGAGTAGCCGAGCACGTCGACCTGCTCGAGGCCGAGCTTTTCGATAAGAACCGCCATGTCGTCGCCCATGTCCGGCAGATTGATCTTGCGATCTCCCAACGGCGTGCGCCCATGGCCGTGGAGGTCTATGCCGATGACCTGCCGGCCCTCGGCCAGCACGGGCAACACCGGCGCGAACATTTCGATTGATCCGAGTCCGCCGTGGAGCAGCAGCAATGGCTCGCCGGCACCATGCAACTCGTAGTAGTAGTGGACGCCGCTGGCCTCGATCCGACCGCTTTTTGTGGGTGCTGGTTGAACCATCGTTGTTTCTCCTTCTTGGTTTTCGCTGGAAGTCATGCCGTGATCCCAAAGCGCAGATCAGTGAGCCGTCCGGACCCGTCCACGGCCATGCGCTCGAGTTTGATCGGTTCGCCTCCCGGGTCCTCGAAGAAGCGGATACCGTCGCCCAGGAGAACCGGCGCCAGGTGAACGACGATCTGATCAAGAAGACCGGCGCGAAGACATTGCTTTGGGATGCTGGCACCGAAGAGCTCGACGTTCTTGCCGGCGGCGGCTGCGAGCGCTGTCGACACCGCGTTCGAAACGTCTCCGGACAGGAAAGTGATCGCGGGGTGGTGCGCGCCATCCGGTGGCCGATGAGTCAGGACGAAGACCGGGCCTGACCAGGCGCCGCCGTAGATGCCATCCACACCGTTGAATCTGGCCGTGGCGATGTCGAACCACCGCCGGCCTGCCAGGACGGCGCCGGTCGTTGCCACAATTTCATCCGCCAGGGCGCTTCCAAATCCACTCTCGACGTTGCTACCGTCCATGCGCCACGAGTCGAACACCCAGTCCATCGAGTCGTCTGGCCCGGTGATAAAGCCGTCCAGGGACATCGTCACCTGCCATATCACTCTGTTCATCCTCGCACCCTCCTTCCGCGTAACCGCCCCGTCCCGCGGCGCGGCTCGGTTTACCTGCCCACGCATGTCATCATTCCCGCTGATGGCTGCCGTGCCCCGGAGGCCCACCAGGTCCGTATAGAGACGGCCCACGCTGCCGGTCTCATCAGCAACGAACCCGTCCAGTGACGTGGTCACACCCGCTATCACTTTCGCCATCACTAACGAGCCCCCGTGATCGTCCCCAGGTGGTAAACGGCATGCCCGACCAAGCCCATCTGGGCGAACATCTCCACAGAGACCTCCGGCATGCCATCGGGCAGCTGAACTTTGCGGTCAAGCTGGAGGTCGCTCAGCGATTTCACGATGCTCACAGCATCCGGTGCGGATCGTTTGATCAGCTCTATCGTTTCGGATTTTGAGCAACCGGCGTGCTCCCTGGCCTGCGCAGCATTCTGCGCGTCCAGCTCAGCCATCGTCATGTCCGGGAATGGCTGCCCCTCGGCGACCTCCTTCACCCTCTGTGCGATCGGCTCGATGGCCGAAGCGGCGTGGAACGCGGCGAAGCCCTGCGTCCATTCGCGGTCGCTGCACGGCGCCGCCCACTCCTCGGGCGTGCTCGCCTCGACTGCGGCCAGGAGGTCGTTGATCGATTGCTCGAATTTCGTCGCCAGACTCTCTGCGCGTGTGCTCATGTCAGACTGTCCTTTCTGCTCACAGCTGTTAGGTCTGCGTTTGCAGAAGCTCTGTGAGGTAACGGCGCCGATCCTTCGGGTCCCCGCAGGCCCATCGACAACCAGGGTCGACGGCCGTAGGCAACGAACGCTGAGAGGAGCGCCAGCACAAGCGGGACCAGCGCCCCGGCATTACCATCAGCGAGCGTGAGCACCGTCGCACCGGTCATGATGATGACCAGTCCCGCAGCGGCCAGCGGCGTCAAGCCCGGTCGCATACGCAAGGCGCCCGGGAGGATGAGGCCAATCGCGCCGAGCAACTCGGCAACGGCGATGAAGCGCATGAAGAGGGCGGGCATGGGGTATGTGTCGTTGAGGTCCGCGTCCGACATTACGAGTTTGATTACTCCGGCGGACAGGAAGGTGAGCGCAAGCAGCCCCTGAACGATCCACAGCGCAAAGGGCATGATCGATCTCCTTTGGCTCGGCAGGGTTGGGGCATCAGTTGTGGTCATGATTGTCATCCTCCGGACAGGCAGACCAACTAGCGCTTCGCAGTCGCCAGGTACGCGTCCAGGCGGTCGAAGGACTGGCTCCAGCCCTCGTTGTGCCCGTCCCGGTCCTCGACCGACTCGAATTCGCGCTGCATGAAAGTCATTTCGGTCTTGCCTTCGTGTTCCGCAAACGTGATCGTGATCAGCATTTCACGGCCGGGGTTGCCGTCTTCGTCGTCCCAGGCGAAGGTGAAGACGAGGCGCTCCGGCTCGACCACCTCCTGGACGACTCCGCGGTTCGAGTGGTGGACGCCCTCCGGCGAGCGCATACGTCCGTGCCACCTACCCCCCGGCCATGGGTCCATCTCGAACTCGAGCGCTGTGAACCCCGTCGGACCAAGCCATTGCAACACCCGTTCGGGCTCCGTCCAGGCCTTCCACACAAGTCCGCGCGGAGCGTCGAAAACCCGAGTGATTACGAGCGTGCGCTCCGCTGTTTCCGTCGGGGCGTTATTCGTCGCGGCCATCCTTCTTCTCCTTCCATTCGGCCCCGTTGCGGCGGGGCTCCTCTCGTTCCCGTTCCTTCTCTTGCAGCTCACGCAGGTAGTCGTCTAGGCGATCGAAGCGCTCCTCCCAGTGGCGGCGATACGTCTCCACCCAGTCGGAAACGTCCTTCAGCGGCCCTGCGTCCAGCCGGCAGGGACGCCACTGCGCCTCACGGCCGCGGGCGATCAGCCCCGCTCGCTCCAGCACCTTCAGGTGCTTGGACACCGCCGGCAGCGTCATTTCGAACGGCTGCGCCAGCTCCGTGACCGTGGCCTCTCCCC
Source organism: uncultured Chloroflexia bacterium (assembly GCA_963717065.1). Classification (GTDB taxonomy): domain Bacteria; phylum Chloroflexota; class Dehalococcoidia; order SM23-28-2; family RBG-16-64-32; genus CAVQVC01. The sequence goes on from CAVQVC010000001.1 coordinate 2,230,529, forward strand.
CGCTCAGTCGAGCGAGGATCGCCCGCCGGGTGGGATCGGCGAGGGCAGCGAAGGTGCTGCTGATAGGGTCGGACGCGGTTGCGATAGCCATGGGTATTTAACCAATTGGTAAAATACGACACCCAAGAAGCCCTGTCAAGCCCCTGTCGGAACAAAATGCCTCAGATCGTGGCTACTGGTTGAACCACATGGAGTGGCGCATGGAACCAAACCGCCCTCGCATCCGTCTAACACCATAAGGCGAGTCAACAGAGCCCTAACCCCTCCGCAAGGGCGGAGGGCCTGACATCGGCCGTAGGCGCGGGCGTCGCGTCCGGCACGCGCCGCTCCTGGCTTCGCTCGGGGGCAGGAACGGCGGCACCGTCCCGGTGGCCCGCGCCCGCGGCGCTGCGCGACGACCCCCTCGATTTGTGTACCGAACATATGCCAGATACGGCTAGAAGGCCCCGAGTCGCCGTGCTATCATGATTGGTGCCCGGGAACATTCGCACCCTGGCAAGGAGGACCATTGGCTACCCGATCTGCCCAAAAAGCCCACCGCCAGTCGCTCAAACGCCGCATCCGAAACCGCGCCGTAAAAAGCGCCACCAAGACCGCGATCAAGAACGCCGGCACCGCGATCGCCTCCGGTGACATGGATGCCGCCCGCGCCTCCGTGCGAGCGGCCATCGCCGAGCTCGACCGGGCAGCGCAGAAGGGCATCATCCACCCCAACCAGGCCGCCCGGCGCAAGTCCCGGCTCCTGTTGAAGTACAACGCCGCCGTGGCCGCCATCCAGGCCCCCGCCGACGAGAAGCCGGCGCGCAAGACGACGACAAAGGCCTCCACCGCCAAGACCACGAAGACGACGCGGGCGCGAAAGACCCCCGCGAAGAAGACCTCTAAGAAGTAGCGGAAGCACTCGAACAACACTCACAGGGCGCCGTTTCGGCGCCCTGTTTCGTTGCAGCGGTATAATCCGTCCCATCGGAGGCTTCCTATGCTAGGGAGACCGCACCAATGCGTCTCGGGCTGATCCTGCTGTTTGTCGCAGCCTTGCTAATCGCGCCAATCAACTTCAGCTCGCCGGCAGTTGGCGCCGGCGTAACCTTCGTCGTCGATTACTTCCCGGACGGAGTTGATGCAAGCCCTGGAGATGGCGCATGCGCGACCGCCGAGGGAGCCTGCACGCTCCGTGCTGCAATCCAGGAAACGAATGCGCTGCCAGGGGCTGACTTTGTGCTCGTCGCGGTCCAGGACTACACGCTCGAGCTGGCAGGCATCAACGAGGACGTCGCCGCCACGGGAGACTTGGACATCACTGATGATTTGACGCTACTCAGCCTGCTACCTGGAGGCCGTCCCGGCACGGGAATCGACGCCGCTGGTATCGACAGGGTCTTTCACATCATCGCCCCCGCCGTTGCGACAATCAGCGGGATGCGTATTCAGAATGGCATCGCGCCGCCCGCTCCACCCAACGGCGAGGCAAATGGAGGTGGAGTCTTGGTCGACGAGGGGTCAACGCTCACACTTGAAGCATCCCTCGTGGAGCAGAATTCCGCTGCCCAGGGTGGCGGCGTCTACAACGCCGGACTCATCGCAGTCAGCAACAGCGAAATATCATCGAATACCGGCGGCGGACTCTGGAACGCCGTCTTTGTGAATCTGCCTCTCGGCGGCCCTGCGGCGCCGCAAGGGTTGCCGCCTCCCGAAGCTGACGCCGTACTCGATCGGGTCGTAGTCTCGTCAAACGTCGGAGGCGGCATAGCAAACTTCGGCGGCGATGTCGTCCCAGGTTTTCATTCGACGATGGAAGTCACGAATAGCACCATAAGTGCCAACTCCTCGGCGTTCTTGGCGGGCGGGATTACCAACGCTGGGGTGCTTACGCTCGTCAATGTGACCATCGCCGACAACTCTGCGGCAACGTACGCCAGCATAGACTCCGGCCCGTTCGCCAATACCAGCATCCGGAACTCGATCGTCGCCTCGAACTCAGGACCAAACTGCGAGCCTTTTCCGACGCTGTTCTCCTTGGGGCACAACGTCAGCAGTGATGGCTCCTGTAACTTCACCCAATCCGGCGATATTCAAAACTCCGATCCACTGCTCGGCCCGCTTGCGGACAACGGAGGTTTCACTAAAACACACGCACTCCTCGCTGGGAGCCCTGCGATCGACGCGGGAACTAATATCGGTTGCCCAGCAACGGATCAGCGCGGATCTGACTTTCCGCGCCCCCGGGATGGTAACGGTAGCGGCTTTCTCGTTTGCGATATCGGCGCTTACGAATTGCGGCTGCCATACCCGGCTACACCCGCGCCCAGCACCCCAACCGCGACTCCAACCACAAGCCCCGCCGTCCTCCCGCCTTCCGGCGGAACGGACGCTCGCGACACTTCGTCCCCTGCTGGGCCCGTCGCGCTTTCAGCGGCGTTCATTAGTTGCCTTGCCTTCGTCATGCTTGCCGTCGCGCGCAGAGGACGCAGAGCCGCGTGAACTGCGCCATTCCAAGCACCCTGTTTCATATCCCCAAACCACGCACTGTCATCTGTCATCCACCATCTAACAACTACCCGCTAGACGGGTCTTGACAATCGTGGTATTCTACTGCGCGGATTGGCACCATTCTAGCAACCGCTAAGTTAAGGAGGTTCGTCATGACCCAGGAGTTGCCCAACTCCATTAAGGAAGTTATGGAGGGCATGCCCGGCGCTTTCCAGGCCGACAAGGCCGGCGGCGCCAACGCCACCATCCAGTTCAACTTCTCCGGCGCTGAGCCCGGCAACTACACCGCCAAGATCGCCGACGGCAAGTGCGAGGTCTCCGAGGGCAACAGCGATGCTGCCACGGTCACCATCAACTCCCCGTCCGACGTCTGGCTCAAGATCATGCGCCGCGAGCTCGATGGCGCCACCGCCTTCATGAGCGGCCAGTTCACCTTCACGGGTGACATGGGCGTCCTCATGCAGATGGGGAGCTGGTTCGGCCAGGGCTAAGCCCAAAACAACATCCGAACGCACGCAGAAGGGCCGGTCGCAAGCGACCGGCCCTTCCGTTATCAGCTGTGCGCCCCAGCGCCGCCCTACGTCATCCCCCCGGCACCTCGCCGCCCCCTTCGGGCGCGGGCGTCTCCACGGGCGGCGGCTCGGGCGTGGGTTCAGGCGCCGGCTCCGCCGTTGGTTCCGGCACGGGCTCCGGGGCCGGCTCTGCTGTCGGGTCAGGCTCGGGGACCGGCGTGTCTTCCGGAACGTAATCCGTCGAATCGCCGGCGCCGGTGTTCGAGCGGTAGTACGTATCGTCTGAATACGGGGCCACGTTCGCAGCGGGCGCCTCCGGCACGATCGCGTCGCTCCCGATCACAACCGTGATGCTAACAAGATCGTCCTGGAACCGCGCCTGCGTCTCCACAGGCAGGTTGGGATACTTGAACACGCGCTTCGAGTCGAATCCCAGCCATTCCGCTATCTTCTCCGACGTGTACTCATGCTCTCCGTGGTCGATCACGAGCGTCTCATCGAACAGGTCGCCGTTCGCGTATTCGTCGACGCTGATCCGGTCCGAGGCCACACCCTGGCTCCGGAGATAAGACGCGAACGTCTCGCCGAGCTTTGGCGTCGGCGTCCCGTTCACGATCTTGATCAGCGCTGCTTCCTGCTGCAGGCGTCCGTCCCCAAAGACCCGCGACTTGATCTCCTGCACCTTGTCAGGTAGCGGCAGGAGAATCGCAGCACCGTTGCACTGCGATGCCGGGCAGGGGTAGGTCGCATCGGCCAGCGATTCCATCACGATATTGTCGACGCCAACCTTCGCACCGAGCTTCGCGAAGCCGCCGAGCCGCGTGTCCGGGATATCGGTCTTGATCGCGTCCTTGTACGCGTCGAACAGGCTGGTTGCCTTGCCTACGTCGAACAGGTCCAGAGTCGCAGCCTTCTTGCCGATCGCGCGCATCACCAGCTGCTGCCGCTCGATCCGCTTGAAGTCGTTGTCGCTGTGGCGGAGGCGGGCGTAAGTGAGCGCCGTCTCTCCGTCCATGTGCTGCATGCCCGGGTCGAACTCCACGTAGTGGTACCCGCAGGCGTTGCAGTCGTTGTAGGCGGTGTCGTAGATGTACTCCGGCACCTCGATATCCACGCCGCCAAGTTCGTCAACGATGTCGATGAAGTTGTTGAAGTTCAGCACAGCGTAGTAATCGATCGGGACGTCCAGCTCGCCGTCCTCGTTGTCGGCGTCCAGGAACCGTTCGACGGCTTCCACCGCGTACTTCGGGCCGTCCCCCTCGTTCTGGTTCTCCCCGTACACGTATGCCGTGTTTATGCGGTCGCTGAAGTAGCCGTCTTCGCCGCCGAGCGTGACCGGAATGTCAACGGCCGTGTCTCTCGGGATCGAAAGCACGCCGGCGGTCTTGCTGAAGGGGTCGATCGTGAACACGAACACGGTGTCCGTGCGAGCGGGGATATCGGGGTCTTCGTCACGCCTCAAGTCCAGGCCCATCACCAGAATGTTGATCCGGTCCTCGCCCGTGACGTCCTCGGGCTGCTCCTGCGTCTGGATTCCGGGAATGGAAGCGCTCACCGACAGGCTGTCGTCGAAGAACAGCGTATTGTCGAGGTTCGAGGCGACGATGAGCGCGAGGTAGAACGAGACCGCCGCGAACACGGCAATTCCCGCTATCAGGAGCGGGTTGAAGTGGCGGGCGCTCGCGGGCGCGCTCTGCGCCGCCGCGCGGGCCGACGCCCGGCTACTATCGGGGATGTCTCTCGCCAAGCGGAGTCCTCTCGGTCAGACGGAAGAAGTTAACGACAATTATGGCCACCCGAACACGCAACCGCCACATCAAAGTCAAGGGACTGAGCAGAGGAGCCGGGTCCGGCGAATACACCGGGCCGCGTCATTCGTACTCCAATTGATACAACGCAGCGCATTCCGCAATAGTTTCTCGTTTCACTCAACGCCGCCATACTTGATCTATGCCCCTTAGCGCCCCCGCATCCAATCACCTGCTGCGACTATGCCTGCTCACAGCCTGCACAGTCGCCCTATCTGCCGCCTGCGGCGGCGGGGGTGACGCCGACCCCACGCCTTCTCCCGCAGTCTCCGCGGTCCCGAGCACCGTCGCCATCGACCTGGCGCAAGCCGACCAGAAGTATGTTGGCGGCGACACGGACGGCGCCGTGCAGATCTATTCGGCAGCGGTCCTGCGAGGCTCGCCGAAGCAGAAGCAGGACGGCCTCTGGGCGCTCTCCAGGATCCAGCTTGAGACCGGCGAGGCGAGCGACGCGTCACGAAACGCTACCGCGCTGATCGCATCCGAGCCTGAGGACGATGTGCGAGAGCGCCGGGCGTACCTGCTGCTGGGATACGCGGAGATGGCGCAGGGCCACACGAAAGAGGCCCGGGAGGCGCTCGAGAAGTACATCCGGCTGGGCGGCCCGGCAACGCCGTACGCCCAGATCAAGCTCGCCGAGATCGCCTCGATCGATGACGACCCGCAGGAGGCCGCACGAGGCGCCGAGGCCGCCCTTGCCTCGGACCTTCCGCCCGCCATCGAGACTGAACTAATGTTCGCACTGGCACGCTACCAGGAGGAGGCAGAGGACATCCCGGCCGCGCTGGCGACGCTCGAGAAGATATCCAACGAAGGGTCAAGCGCGACGGACCACAGCGAGGCCCTCTGGGAAGTCGCCCGTCTGGCCGCGGAAAACGGAGATGCCGCCGGCCAGCAGGCGGCCCTGCGCAGGTTGATCGCCTCCTACCCGGCGGAGGAGCGGGCTCTGGAAGCGCTGGCAACATCGGGAGAGGGCACCCTCCCCGAGCGCGCACTCGTCCTCTACCGGCACCGCGAGAACGAGCCCGCGCGGCAAGCCTACGAAAGCCTGCTCTCGGACCCCAATCCCGCCGTCGTTGGGGAGGCCCGCTATCGCCTCGGCATACTGGCGGAGCGCATCGGAGACCCGGCCACCGCTATCGACCAGTACGGCGCCGCCATCGACATACTCACATCCACCGGGGGCGGCCTCCTCGACGACGCCTACTGGGATCGCGGTCTAGCGCTGGAATCGGTAGGCAGGCTGGATGAAGCAGTCGCCCATTACGCTGCGCTCTACGACGGGATTCCCTCCTCCGAGCACGCTCCGGATGCGCTGGCGCGTGCGGCAATGATCCGCTATCGCCAGGCGCGCGTGGGCGAATCGGCCGACCTTTGGCTGCGCCACATCGACGTCTCAGGCAGCGACGAAGCGCGGTCCCGCTTCTGGCTGGCCCGGACCTATGGAGAGCTCGGCGATCCGATGCAACAGCAGGCGCAGCTCGTGGCGGCTGCGCAAGCATCACCGCGCGCTTACTACGGGATGCGCGCCGCCGCAATAGTCGCCGGAGAAACAGAGGTGCAGGATCCGGAAACGCTCAGCCTCCCGGCCGCAGATTGGCCGGCGGTGGAGAGCTGGTTGACTGCGATAGCGGGCGACGAACCGACGCCGACACCGGGTTCGACAGACGACTTCTTCGCATCTCCAGCCTGGCTGCGAGCAGAGGAAGTTCTCGAAGCCGGTCTCGTGGAGCCCGCGATCAATGAATTGAGAGCGGTGATCAACAGCCAGAACTCAGCCTGGGTGACCTATCGCATCGCGCGAAGAATGGCCGACGAAGGATACGTCCGCACGGCGTCAATGGCTGCAGCTAACCTGCTTGGACACGAGAATCCGCCCCCAACCCTCTTTCGGCTCCTTTATCCCGCGAAATACCTGGATCAGGTCAACGAGTCCGCCCGCGAGCAGGGAGTCTCGCCGCTGCTGCTGCTGGCGTTGGTACGGCAGGAAAGTTACTTCGACGCCGGAGCGGTCTCCGTCGCCGGGGCGCTCGGCCTCACCCAGGTAGTCCCGAGCACCGGCAGCGATATCGCTGAGGCGCTGGGAGTGACAGACTTCCGCGAAAGTGATCTGCTGAACCCCGAGACTAGCCTCCGATTCGGCGCCTACTACCTGGCATCGCAGCTCGAAGGATTCGGCGGTAACGTCTCGCCAACGCTGGCGGCCTACAACGGCGGCCCCGGCAACGCCGCGCGCTGGTCCGAGACCGCAGGAAGCGACCCGGATCTCTTCCTCGAGACTATCGACTTCGACGAGACACGCTCGTACGTCGAACTGGTGCTGGAGAATTACGCCTTCTACCGCTACGTTTACGGGGTGAGTGACATGCTCTCGTTGCCTCTTGGTTGAGTTGACAGTTGTCAGTTGACAGTCGACAGTGTGGCCATGCCTGAATCAGTTTCCGTGCGCGTCCCCGCGACCAGCGCCAACCTCGGCGCCGGCTTCGATTGCCTCGGCCTGGCGCTCGACCTCTGGTCGACGGTGACCCTGGGCCTCGGGAGACCCGGGGAAGACGATCCGATGGGCCATATGGCGCTCACAGCCGCCCGACGTGTCTACGAAAAGGCCACGCAAACGCCGCCTCACGACCTGGTCGCTACCTACGAGGGAGATATCCCGATCGCGCGCGGTCTCGGCGCCAGCGCCGTGGCGAGGGTGGGAGGTCTCGTAGCGGCCAACGAGCTACTCGGCAAGCCGCTGGACGCCGAGAAGCTGCTGGAGCTGGGGACGGAGCTTGAGGGCCACGCCGACAACGTCGCCCCGGCGCTCTTCGGCGGGTTCCAGGTCGCCGTGATCCAGGAGGGCATCGTCCTACACACTTCCGCCCCGCTTCCGCCAGCGCTACGCACAGTCCTCTTCGTCCCCGAGTTGCGAATGCCCACCAAGGAGAGCCGCAAGCTCTTGCCGGCGCACCTCTCGCGCTCCGACGCCGTCCACAACACAGGGCGTGCTGCGCTCCTCGTTGCTGCCCTCGCAGCGGGGCGGTTCGACCTGCTCGACGCCGCCGTCGACGACCGCCTGCACCAACCCGCTCGCTCGAAGCTCTTCCCGGCGATGTACGCCATCTTCGATGCGGCGAAGGCGGCCGGCGCCCACTGCGCCTATCTCTCCGGCGGCGGCTCCACTCTCTGTGCCTTCGTAAGCTCGCGTGAGGAAGAAATTGCGGACGCGATGCAAGAGGCGGCTAATACGCGAGAGGTACCTGGCTACACGATCGTCACTGGGCCGACGGCCAAAGGCGCGGAGGTCGTGGCCTAGTGCTCATCGTCCAGAAATACGGCGGCACCTCCGTATCCTCGGCCGAGCGCATCCGAGACGTCGTCGCGCGGCGCATCGCCGAGCGCGCAGAGTCCGGCGACCACCTCGTCGTTGTCGTGTCCGCTATGGGCGACACCACGGATGACCTCATCGAGTTGGCGCGCGAGATCTCGGAACATCCGGCCCCCCGCGAACTCGACCTCCTGCTCTCCACCGGAGAGATCGTTTCTGCCGCGCTGCTCTCGATCGCCCTCCAGGAGATGGGCCGGGAGGCTGTCGCGCTGTCCGGCGCGCAAGCGGGTATACGCACGGACACCCGCCACGGCAAGGCACGTATCGCCGGGCTGGAGCCGAAGCGCATCCGCGCCGAGCTTGACCAGGGCCGCGTCGTGATCGTCGCCGGCTTCCAAGGAATCACCGAGGAGATGGAGATCACCACCCTGGGCCGCGGCGCCTCCGACACCACCGCGGTAGCTCTCGCTGCGGCGCTGGAAGCTGAACGCGCGGAGATATATACAGATGTCGAGGGCGTCTTCACCGCCGACCCGCGCCTCGTCCCGGAGGCGCGCAAACTGCACGACATCAGCTACGAGGAGATGCTTGAACTGGCCGCCTGGGGGGCCCGCGTCATGCACAACCGCGCCGTCGAGCTGGGCGCCATTTACAACGTGCCGATCTACGTCGCCTCCAGCTTCACGGAGACGCCCGGGACACTGATACACGGAGGGGAACTCATGGAACAGCGCAACAAGGTCATGGGGATCGCCCAGGACACCGACGTCGCCCGCATCACGATCCGCGGAGTGCCCGACCAGCCCGGCATCGCGGCCTCGCTGTTCGAGCCTCTTGGCGAGGGCGGGATCAGCGTCGACACCATCGTGCAGAATGCCAGCGTCGAGCGGCTGACGGACCTCACGTTCACAGTCTCACGCTCCGACCTGAGCCGTGCCCTGGAGATAGTCAACCCCGTCGCAAAGGAGATCAAGGCGCCGGAAGTGCTCGCGGACACGCACCTGGCCAAGGTGAGCATAGTCGGAGCCGGCATGACGTCGGCTTTTGGATACGCGGGACGGATGTTCCGTACCCTTTTCGAAGCGGGTGTAAATATCGAGCTGATCACGACCAGCGAGATCCGCATCACGTGCCTGATCGACGAGGGGCAAGTACCGAATGCCGTACGCGCCCTGCACAAGGCGTTCGAGCTCCAGCACGAGTAGTGTCCGCCTGGTTATGGTCGAGTTGCAGCGGCGCTGCAGACTTTCTTTACCGCTACGGTAACTAGGCAACCAACGCCAGTTATCCACATCTCGCTCGCCGAGCCAGTTAACGCGCCCGCAACACCGGCGTAACATCATGTACTCAGGGGGTGCGGCCGCTATCGCGCGGAGGGAACCGCCATTCGGAACGCACAGCGAGAGCCTACGATAATCGAAGACATTGGTGCCCTTGCCGACCTGTACGTTGGCGTCTTCAGGTTGATGGGTCGCCGGCTAAACCCGCGCGCGCCCAAACAGGCGTTCCCCGCATTGCCAGACGAACTCCTGCCGCCACCGTTGCCCGACTGGGAGGCCCAGGGGCGCCGCCAGTTAGCGCGGCGCAACTAGCGGCGCATTCGCGGGACAACGTCCGGCGCGTAGCCTTCAATCTGCAGCATGAAGTCTTCGCCGCCGCGCACCAGCGGCACGAGGATGAAGTGCGTCGCGCCCGCCTCAGCGAAGTCGCCCAGACTCTTCCGCAATCCTCCGGCGTGCCCATCACCACGTACGTCTCGACCAGGTCTCGAACGGCTGGTTTAGAAGAAGACGTGCTCCTGATCCACGCCGAGTCGTAGCCCATCTCCTCGTTGCGCGTGATCTCCTCCCATTGGTGGGGATAGAGGTTTGATGCCAAATTTGAGGTCACAAATGCGCCACAGATTAGCACGGATACGCAGCGGCCAGAGGCGAGGGTGCTATACTCGCCCACGCTGGAAGGAGGAACCCATGTCCACCACGCGCGTCGGCGATATCGACTTCGAGTACTACGTCGAGGGCAGCGGCCCACCGTTGCTGATGATCATGGGCATGGGCGGACAGGCATCGTCGTGGGGCCAGCCGCTGCTCGGCCTGCTAAAAGAGCGCTTCACTACGATCAGATTCTCAAACCGTGGAACCGGTCGCAGCGGCCAGTCGACCGAGATCACAACCATCCGCGGCATGGCGGACGACGCAGCCGGTCTCCTGAAGGCGCTGGACATCAAGAACGCACACGTCTTCGGCATCTCAATGGGCGGGATGATCTCGCAGGAGCTGGTGCTGAACTACCCGCAACTGGTGCAGGGCCTCGTGCTGGGGTGCACGCTCTGCGGCCAGGCGCATTCCCTGCCCGTCCCGCCGGAGTCGGTCGCCCGTTTCGCGGCTTCAAGATCGCTACCCCAGAATGAAAGGCTCAAGGCCTTCTGGGCCGTAGCGGTAAGCCCCGAATTCGAGCGCGACCACGGCGATTTCCTGGACAACATCGTGACGGTTGAGATGGAAAGCCCCACGCCCGAGGAGACGATGCTCCGCCAGATAGGCGCCGTGATGACGTTCGACACTTTCGAGCGGCTGCCGAAAGTGACGGCGCCGACGCTGATCATCCAGGGAACGAAGGATGCGCTGGTCGTCCTCGGCAATGAGAAGGTCCTGCAAGAACGCATCCCAGGCTCGCAGGTGCACATAATCGACGGCGTCGGCCACTGTTTCTTTTGGGAGAAGCCGGAGGAGTCGGCCAGTGCGGTCATCGACTTCCTGTCGAAGGTACCCGCACCCGCGTAAGGGCACCGTCGTATCTCGCTCGCCGCTGCCACGGCCGCAGAGAGCGGCCAGCCAATGAGAAGGAGCCCGCATGAAGCTTAAAGACAAAGTCTCTATCGTCACCGGCGCCGCCTCCGGTATCGGCAAGGCTACCGCCATCAATTTCGCGCGTGAAGGCGCGGCCGTGATGTGCGCCGACGTTAACGCGGACGGTGCCGACGCCACGGCGCGTCAGATCGCGGATACGGGCGGACAGGCTGCGTCGGTCAAGGCCAACGTGGCGAAGGAGGCGGACGTTCAGGAGATGGTCTCGCAGACCGTCGCCCGCTGGGGACGCCTCGACGTGCTATACAACAACGCCGGCATCGGTTTCGGAATGCCGATCACCCAGCTCCCTGCCGAGGAATGGGACCGCTTGATGGGCGTGAACCTCCGGGGGGTCTTCCTCGGCTGCAAACACGCGATTCCCGAGATGTTGAAAAACGGCGGTGGGTCCATCGTCAGTACAGCCTCGGACGCGGGCCTGCGGGGTAGCGCCTATCTGTCCGCTTACTGCGCGTCGAAGGCCGGCGTAATTCTGCTAACGAAGTCGCTGGCGCTCGAGTGGGGTGGACAGGGCATCCGCATCAATTGCGTCTGCCCCGGCGTAATCCAGACGCCAATCCTTGACCCGTTCATCGCCATCGCCCAACAGACCACCGGCGCAACACCGGAACAACAGTGGCAGCGAATGGGCGCAATGCATGCAATCGGCCGCGTCGGGCAGCCGGACGAAGTCGCAAAAGCGGTGACATTTCTGGCTTCGGACGAGGCGTCGTTCATCACCGGAATCGCCATGCCCGTGGACGGTGGGTTAGAGGCGGGCACACCACCGCCCCGCACGCCGATGCCCTGGGAACCTTCAGGAGAATAATCATGGTCACAACTGCCGCCAGCGATATCTTCAAATCCGTCAACGACCTCCGCTCACTGATCGAGAACAATGCAGGGGGTTCCGAGCAGGAGCGGCAGATCGCCGCTCCCGTGATCGAGGCCCTGAACAAGACCGGCATCTTCCACTCGTTCGTCCCGACCGCCCTGGGCGGGTCCGAAATCGGTCTCCCCGCTGCGCTGCGGCTGTTCGAGAACGCCTGCGCCGCTGATGGGTCCACCGGCTGGGTAACGATGATCTGCGCGACCAGCGGCATCCTTTCGGCGTACCTCCCGGAGCAAGGTGCGCGAACCGTGTTCGGCGACGGCCCAGGCGTGATGACCTGCGGCGTCGTGGCACCCAGGGGCACTGCCGTGACAGCTCCAGATGGGTACCTTGTCACCGGACGCTGGCCCTTCGCGAGCGGCTGCCGTCACTCTTCCTGGGTCGCGCTCAACTGCCTCGTCGAGACCGAAGGTGAACTGGAGAAGCTCCCGAACGGTCAGCCGAACCTGAGGTTCGTAATGCTTCCGATGTCTGACGTCGAAATACTGGATACCTGGCACGTCGGCGGCCTCCGCGCCACGGGCAGCAACGACATCGCCGTGAACGGTACCTTCGTCCCGAAGGAGCGCACCTACGACTTCATCATGGACCCTCCGTTATACCCTGGCACGCTGTACAAAGTTTCGGTCCCGGGGCTGTTCGCGACGGCTGTAGCCGCCTGCGCACTCGGCATCGCCCGCGGCGCGCTCGACGAGATCCGCGATATCGCCCCGAACCGAACCCCTGTCAGCATCCCGCTGCCGCTGGCAGAGTGGGGTCACGCGCAGTCTGAGTTCGCTCTCGGCGAGGCTTCCCTGAGATCCGGGCAGGCATTCCTTCACCAGGCGGTGCAGGACGTGTGGGACGCCCTCGACCGCGGGGGGGCGCCGAGCGTCGAACAACAAGCAATGGTGCGTCTCGCCTCGACACACGCCGTGAATGCCTCGATCTGCGCCGTTGACGCCGCCTACGGTCTGGGCGGCGGGTCCGCGATCTACGAGAGCAGCACGCTCCAACGACGCTTCCGCGACATTCACACCCTCACCCAGCACTTCCTGGTCGCGCCCGCGACGCTGGAGCTGGCCGGCCGCGCGCTGTTCGGGCTGGAGATGCAACCGGGCTTTCTCTAGAAGGAGCGCTACCCAGTGGAACTCATCGAAGGGATCATGACTCTCCGTGCGATCCGGCGCTTCACCGACGAGCCGGTGACGGACGAAGAGATCGCGACCTGTTTGAGCGCGGCAGTGCAGGCACCCAGCGGCGGCAACATCCAGCCCTGGCAGTTCCTCGTCGTGCGCGATCTTGAAATCAAGCGTGGCATCGGTGAGGTCTACCTGCGCGCCTGGAACCGCTACCGCCCGGCCGTGCAGAAGGTAATGCCGCCACCGCGCGACGAGCAGGGGGCGGCGCGACTGAATCGCATCATCGACTCAAGCCAGCACCTCGCAGACCACTTCGGGGAGGCACCGGCGCTCGTTGCCTTCCTGATGCCCAACATCTCGATGACGCTTTCAGATGACCAAGGGGATATGGATACAGGTACTCCTTTCGCGTCGGTGTTTCCCGCTGTCCAGAACTTTATGCTCGCCGCTCGCAGCCTCGAAATCGGCACCACGCTCACGAGCGTCTACCGCATCTACCAGGACGAGGTGCGAGCCCTGTGCGGCGTCCCTGAGAACTTCGAGATCATCGCCATCGTGCCGATGGGACGCCCGAAGGGACGCTTTGGCGTCGCGCCACGACGGCCTGCGCAGGCGGTCACACACTGGGACCGTTTCGGCAATAAACGCGCCTAAAGATGCGCATCTTTGTCGCCGGCGCAACCGGCGTCCTTGGACGACCCACCGTAGAAGCTCTGGTGCGAGCCGGCCACGAGGTCCGCGGTTCCGCCCGCACGGCGGAGAAGGCGGCGATGCTGCGCGAGATCGGGGCGAAGGCGGAATCGGCTGACCTTTTCAACCCGCTGTCCGTCAGCAATGCGATCTCCGGGTGCCAGGTCGTGATCAACCTCGCGACCAAGATCCCACCGATCAGCCGGATGCGGAGCAAGAAGGCCTGGGCGGAGAACGACCGGCTGCGGCGCCACGCCTCCGTGGTGCTCGCCGAGGCAGCGAAGAAGGAGCAGGTCAAGGCCTACATCCAGGAGTCGATTACCTTTCTGTACGCGGACGGCGGCGTTGAGTGGCTCACGGAGGATTCGCCTCTCGACCCCTCGTGGGTCGCCCTCGAAAGCATGCTGGAGGCTGAACGCGCAACGGCTGAGTTTGCGAAGTCCGGAGCGCGTGGGGTCGCGTTGAGACTCGGGGCCTTCTACGCACTCTACGCTCAGTCAACGCGCGATACAATCCGCCTCGCTAAGCGTCGCCTGTTCCCGGTGGCGGGTGACGGCGCCAACTACTTCTCATCGATCCACGTCGATGACGCTGCGGCCGCCGTCGCCGCGTCGTTGGACCTGCCTTCGGGGGCGTACAACGTTGTGGACGACGAACCTTTGACACAGCACGAGTACGCCACCGCCGTCACCAGCGCCCTCGGCGTGGGCAGGCCGCGCCGGGTCCCAATCTGGCTGTTCAAGCTGGTTGCGGGCGGTCCTTCGGCCTACATCCTTCGTTCACAGCGCGTCGCCAACGCAAGATTCAAGGAGGCGACGGGCTGGGTACCGAGGTATCCGAGCGCAAGGGATGGGTGGAAGCAGATTGCGGACGACTATAGACAGCGTTAATGGAAACGGTGCTTGACCATAGGCGCGACACCTGATACAAAACTGACCAGTCGGTATGTTCCCGGCTGGCCCGAAGGAGGGCCTACCCTATGAAGTTCGGAATCATATACGAACTGCAGATGCAAAAGCCCTGGCAGGAAGACCAGGAGCACAAAACCTACCACGAAGCCCTGGAGCAGATCGAGCTGGCCGACAAGGTCGGCTTCGACTACGCGTGGGAGGTCGAACACCACTTCCTGGAGGAGTACTCACACTCTTCGGCGCCCGAGGTGTTTCTCGCCGCCGCCAGTCAGCGCACGAAAAACATCCGCCTCGGCCACGGCGTGGCGCTCCTGCCCTTCCCCTTCAACCACCCGATCCGCGTTGCGGAGCGCGCCGCCGCCCTCGACATCATCTCCAACGGACGCGTGGAACTCGGGACCGGCCGCTCCATCACCGAACAGGAGCTGGGCGGCTTCGAGATCGATCCGGCGGACTCCCGTCCCATGTGGGAAGAGGCCGTCCGGATGATCCCCAAGATGTGGCAGACGGACTCGTTCTCATGGGAGGGCGACTACTTCGTCGTGCCGCCACGCAACGTCCTGCCCAAGCCGATCCAGAAGCCGCACCCGCCGATGTGGATGGCCTGTACCCAGCCCGATAGCTTCAAAATCGCCGGCGAGCGCGGCCTCGGCGCGCTTTCCTTCGGCTTCATCGCACCCGGTGTCATGGAGTCGAACCTCGGTGTATACCGGGAGGCAATCAAGAACGCGGATCCCGTCGGCGCCTTCGTCAACAACCAGTTCGCCGCTACGAGCTTTGCCTGCGTCGCCCCCACCGATGAGGAAGCGATGGAGCACGGGCGTCCGGCGGCTGAGTTCTTCCAGCAATCGCTGGGTGTCCTGTTCGTGCCGTGGGGAAAGAAGAAAGACGCGCCCAGCACCTACCAGTACTACGTCACGCTCGCCCAGATGTTCGAGCAGATGCAGGAGTCGGGTGTCGCGAACCGTGACTTCGATCAGGCATTTGAATCGGGTGTCTTTTGCATCGGCACACCCGAGCGCGTCCGCAAGACCGTCCAGGCCTACAAGGACAGCGGCGTCGACCAGCTCATCCTGATGGTTCAGGCCGGCCGCATACCCCACGAGAGTTGCATGCAGACTATTCGCCTCTTCGGCGAGGAGATCATACCGGCCTTCAAGAAGGAGACCGCTTCAACCAGATAACATCCGGGGTTCACAACTCGCGACCCCGAAATACAGCCCCACCCCCAATGGGCTCCCGCCGGGAAACGCCGCAAGGCTAAACTGGCGGAAAAGATACGGCGGGCCGAACCCCTCTCGGCCCGCCGTAGACTTTCTCTGAGACGCCGACTACCGATACTCAGTAGTTGTCGTTGCAGAACGGCGGATAGTAGACGGCGAACGCCTGCGTCATTGCCGTGACGGCCTCAGGGCGATTTACTTTGAGCAGGCCCACTCCTGCAGCGACGTCCGGTCGCATGTGTCCCGTGTACAGGGGCGCCAGCGTGTTCACTGTCAGCTCAACGTCCGGCTCCCTGTCGGTGCGCGTCGCGCGTGTCTGGCCCTCTGCCGCTTCCACCTGCCATGTCCCGTCGTTCCAGGGCGCTGATCGGTCGCTGATCCGCATCGTGAAGGAGACCGGCGTCCCGCCGATATACGCGCGGGTCTCGAAAGCCCGTTCGATATTGGTGATGCGCAGCATCGCGCCACCCTCAGTGTCGGGCGATTGCACTCTGAAGGGGTCCTCCACGAGGTCCCGAAAAGGGTCATCCGGCGACAACTCAACGGTGACGCGACTGGCAAGGTCGTGTGTGAGCAAGTGCTCCCACAAACCCAGGTAGGCATCGCTGGAGAGCGAGACCATATCTCTGACAATGATCTCCTGAGGGGACCAACGGCCATCAGGAGCCATCGCGTGATTACCGTAGACGATGTACCCCAGGTCTTCTCCGCGCTCGCTCACCCACACGAAGGCATGCGCAGGCCGGCTTCCAGAAGCATCTCGCAGGTCGAGCACAGCATGCCGCCACCAGATCTCATTCCGGAGGAACGGGCCGTTGCGCATCTGTGACCACGTCTTATGAATGCGGTGAGGCCGCTCCCAGTCGTCGGCAGCGATGGCGTCCAGGCGTCCTGTGGTGCCCTTGATACGCAGGACGATATCCTTCGGTTCGAACCGCCAGCGTCGCCTCCCCTCTGCTCGTTCCCAGCCGAACCGCGCGTAGAGCGCGTCGTGGGGGGTGTACAGTCCCGAGAGCGCTTGTCCGGACTCCTTCATTCGCTCCAGAGACAGGCGCAGCAGATTGCCGATGTGCCCCTGACGCCGGTTCTCCGCCAGACAGGCCACGGGGCCGACGGCGCCCAGGCCGGTGCGCCCGCCATTCATGAGACGCACCATAGGTATGCTCCGTACGCTGGCCACCAGCCTACCGTCTACGAAGGCAGCCACGGTCCAGTCCGGTGGGATCAGATTGCGCTGAAGCTCGACACGCTCGGGCGTGGACGTGCCGTAGAACGCGCGCGCCTCCACATCGACGAGCTGTTCCGTGTCTTCCGCTGTCACGACTCGATACTCGGTAGTCATGGTCATCCTTTCAGGGGCGGAGATGATTTTCGTTGGTGCGCAGCGGCGCCGTCAACGTCTCGCAGATCGTCGCGGACGTATAATCGGCGTCGGCTGGCCGTGCTTCTTGGCTGGCCGCCAGCGTTGTTCTATTGTGTTACTGAGATGCGCCGCACCGCCGCTGTTGCCGCCGCCAAGATAACTGCGGAAGTCAGCCGCCGCTTCAAGATGGGCGGAGGAACGGCCTTGCCCGGCCTCGTTGCCGAGCGCATCGACCCCGAGTTCGTAAGCGGCCTATCGGGACGCTTGGGACAGGGAAACGCCCTCGTCACCGGCACAAACGGTAAGACCACCACTGCAGGTCTCGTGCGCAGCATCGCCGCGGCCGCCCACCTCGAGACTGTCGCCAACCGCGCCGGGTCCAATATGATGCGCGGCATCGCGGCCTCGCTGGCGGAATCCGCCGGGTGGGACGGCGAATATGCGGCCCCGAACAAGCTTCTCGGAGTCTTTGAGGTGGACGAGGCCACGGTGCCGGAAGCGGCCTGGGCTGTACGGCCGCGCGCCGTCGTCTTCACAAACCTGTTCCGTGACCAGCTCGACCGCTACGGTGAGGTGGATTACGTGGCGTCCGTCTGGCGCGGAGCCGTTGCATCCTGGCCGAACGTGGCGGCGCTCGTCCTCAACGCTGATGACCCATCCGTGGCGGCCCTCGGCCACTATGCTACCGGCAGGGTCGTCTACTACGGGATCAAGGACCGCTCCGTCGCCTCGGGCGAGGCGCTGGAGCACGCCGCAGACGCCCGCTGGTGCATCGGTTGCGGCGCCGAACTGAAGTACGACGCCGTATTTTACGGGCACCTCGGTCACTGGCGCTGCACACGCTGTGGCAATGAGCGCCCGCGCGTGGAAGTGGGCGCCGTGCAGGTGGCTCCCGACAGGGACTCCACCCGCCTGTCCATCGCGCTCCCGGGTGGGGAGTTCGAGGTAGGCCTGCCTCTGGCTGGCCTGTACAACGCCTACAATGCGGTCGCCGCGGCGGCGGGCGCCTTCGCCCTCGGCATGGACGCCGAGGCGATCAAGCGGGGACTTGCGTCTTTCACAGCGGCTTTCGGGAGACAGGAGAAGCTGGAGGTAGACGGCCGGCGTGTTGAGGTCCTGCTCGCGAAGAACCCGGCCGGACTCAACCAGGTGCTGCAAACGATCACTACCCAGCCGCGCGGCCCCCTGCATCTGGCGTTCTTCCTCAACGACGGCCTGGCCGACGGCCGCGACATCTCCTGGATATGGGACGTCGATTTCGAAGCACTCAACGGCAAGGCCAGCGCTATTACAGTCTCGGGCACGCGGGCCTGGGACATGGCCCTGCGCCTGAAATACGCCGGGCTGGAGCAGGCAGTGACCGTCGAACAAGACGCAGAGCGTTCCCTTCGGCAGGCCATTCGCCAGACCCCGGAGGGCGGCGTGCTGCACGTTATCCCCACCTACACAGCAATGTTGCAGGTGCGGGAAACGCTGGCGGGCTGGGCGGGTCGTAACCCCTTCTGGGAGGAGCAGTAGCGTGGCCCGGAAGCCGGTAAAGCTCCGCCTGGCACACCTCTATCCCAGGCTCATGAACGTATACGGAGACAGGGGGAACATCCTCTGCCTCCTGTACCGATGCCGCGCGCGCGGCATCGAGCTCGACGTGCAGGAGCTGGAGGTCGGCGAGAAGCTCAACTGGAAGGACTTCGATCTCGTATTTATGGGCGGCGCCCAGGACCGGGAGCAACAGAAGGTGGCGGACGACCTGCTGAAACTAAAGGCGAAACCGCTGAAGGAGGCTGCGGAACACGGCGTCGTTGTTCTCGCCGTGTGCGGCGGCTACCAGCTAATGGGCCGTTTCTACCGCTCAGGCGACGGCTCCGAACTGCACGGCGCCGGCATCCTCGACCTGCATACCGAACACCCGGGGCCGGACGCCGAGCGTTTCATCGGCAATGTCGTCGCTACCTGGAACGGGCATACGCTTGTCGGATTCGAAAATCATGGTGGGCGGACCTACCTGGGCGCCGGAGCGACGCCGCTGGCACAAGTGGATTCCGGGTACGGCAACAATGGGGAAGACGGCGGCGAAGGTGCGCTCTACAAGAACGTCTTCGGCACGTACCTCCACGGATCGCTCCTTCCGAAGAACCCGGCATTCGCCGACCACCTGATCGGGACGGCCCTCAAGCGGAAGCACAAGAACGCCGAATTGGGTCCGATAGACGATCGTGTTGAGGAGAACGCCCACGCCGAAGCAGTGCGCCTCGTAACCGGCCGCGCTATCATCGCATAGGAAGTCGAACATGCCCCGAACCGTCCTTGAAGCCCCTGATATCAGCTGCGATCACTGCATCGCGACCATCGAAAAGGCGGTGACGAAGCTGCCCGGCGTGACGTTCGTGTCCGGCGATGCGGAGGGCAAGAGAGTGACCTTGGAGTACGACACAGAAACGGCTTCGCTTGAGGCAATCGCGGAGGCGATGGAGGAGGAAGGGTATCCAGTTAAGAAGTAGAATCGCCGGGTTCGGCATTGCGGCGGCGATCGTTGCGATCGTCGCCCTTGTTGTGTCAGGGGCCTGCGGCGACTCTGAAGGCAGCGATGACGCGACCGGCGAGCCCTCGGCAACGGCGAGCAGTCCACCCAACACGCCGACACCATCGCCGGAAGGGTCTCCCGGGCCATCCCCCACACCAACGTTCCCTACCGGCGGAACCCACTACACCGTCGTTTCCGGCGATACGCTGTTCGACATCGCCCAGCGATACGGGGTGACGGTAGATGCGCTTGTGGCGGTGAACCACCTGAATGACCCGACGGCGCTAACGATAGGACAGGTCCTCATCATTCCGGACGGCGCCGTCGTTATCGAGCCGACAATCGCGCCAACCCAGCCGCCCGCCGATCCACGCTTGACCGGGTTCACGATGCCAATCGCCGGCGCCTGCCTCCCCTCAAGCGACAACCTGATGCCGAACGCGCCGCGGGAGTACCGCGCCGGGATCCACGAAGGAGTGGACTTCTACACGGGGTACAACTGTGTGCAGGTCCCGGTGGGACAGCCCGCCCTCGCGGCAAAGGCCGGCACAGTCATACGCGCGGACACCAGCTTCGTGGAGATGACGCTGGGCGAGCTCAACGAGATCCTCGCCAGGACGCAGGCCCAGGGCTACACCGACGCCGCGGCGCTTGACAAGTTCCGCGGCAGACAGGTATGGGTTGACCATGGGAATGGTGTTGTGACTCGATACTGTCACCTCAGCGGCATACCTGAGGGCATCGTCGAGGGGACAAGCGTCTCCGCTGGACAGACCGTCGGGTTTGTGGGTGATTCAGGCACACCGGAAGCGAACACGGCGCCGGGCATTGAAATCCACCTGCACTGGGAGGTCCGAGTCGACAACTCGTACCTGGGCGCCGGCCTGCCCGCCGACGAGGTGCGGGCGTTGTATGAGCGGCTGTTCGCGGGCTCCTGAAGATGGACGCTGAAGCTCCCGGATCGGGCGCACCGCCGACGGCCAATCCTGTGGCCGGACGGGGTATATTCAGGCGCATCGTATTCCCCATCCTGGTAATCGTGGCGATCGCTGGAGTGATCTGGTGGCTGGAACAGCGGGATGACAGCGGGACGAGCTCCACGGGCGAGAGATACGGGCCGGTGGACATGCCCGCGACGCTCGCCGTCCCGGGCACAGACATTGCGGCGGAAGAGGGCGCGCTCGCGCCGGACTTCCTGCTTGAACAGCTGGACCAGGGCGAGATGCGTTTGAGCGACCTCAGGGGCAAGCCAGTTGTCATCAACTTCTGGGCCACCTGGTGCAAGCCCTGTCGACAGGAGATGCCGCGGTTCGTTGAAGCCTACGACCGCCACCAAGCCGACGACCTGATGATCGTCGCCGTCAATCTCCAGGAAGGCAAGTCGATTGCGCGCCCGTTCGCCGAAGACTACGGCATGGACTTCCCTATCCTCGTCGACCGCGACGGCGAGGTAGGGGAGAAGTATCGGCTGCTGGGCCTGCCGATGACATTCTTCGTAGACCGCGACGGCGTGATCCAGAGCATCTTCACCGGGCCGTTCCAGGAGTCCAGCAACGACACCAACGTCCAGGGCGCCATCGAAGACAGCGAGTTGGAGGAACGGATCACTCAGATACTGGCACCGTCCGCCCAGGGGAACCCGGACTGATGGAAGCCGGCGACGCGCTCAATCGCAAGACGCCACGCCCGTCGGGGTGGTCGCGCTCCCTCGGGCTGCTCAACCCCCTTCGTGCGGTGTGGTGGCTGTTCACCAACTTGCGTTTGGCGATCGTCTTGCTCGCGCTGCTGTCCGTGATCAGCCTCATCGGCGTCGTGATCCCACAGATTCCCGTCGTCATTCGTGGTGACGAAGCGCTGGAGCAGATGTGGTTGAGGTCCAAGGAGGACGATTTCGGATTCCTCACGCAGCCAATGAACCGCCTGGGGCTGTTCGACATCTTCCACGCCGGTTGGTTCGTGGTGCTCCTCGCAATGACCGTCGCGTCCACAGGTGCGTATGTGATCAGCCGCTTGCCGGGCGTCTGGGTTTCAATCACGCGTCCGCGGAAACGCGTGCCGGATGGTTATTTTGAAACGGCGCCGGTACACCTCCGTGCGGACTCCTCCATTGATGTGCCGAGTTTCCAACGCCTCCTCAAGCGCCGCTTCTACCGCGTTGAGTCCTCCACGGAGGAAGGGGTCACCTATCTCTTTGGCGACCGTTTCCAGTGGGCACAACTTGGCACGCTCCTCACACACATTGCGGTAATTGTCTTCGTCCTATCGGCAGTTGTCAGCCGAATGGATTCCTTCGAAGCGCCTCTCTTCCTGGCAGAGGGCGAAACGGAGCCCGTCTACCCGGTGCGAAACCCCAATCAGCTTCAAGTCGAGCTGATGGACAGCCACGGCGAATTCGCGGGCTCGGGCCAACCCCTCGACTACAGTTCCGACCTGGTGATCTACCACAACGGCGAGGAAGTAAAGCGCTGCTCTTCCACCGTCAACTCGCCGTGCGGATACGGCGGGTACAAGTTCTACCAGTCAGCCTGGTTCGGGTTCGGCGCAGCAGTTCAGGTCACGGACCTCTCGACGGGCAACATCGTTTATCGGGAGACTCTGGCTCTGTCCGACCGCACCCCGGCTCCACACGTGGTAATCCACGCCTCGGACGGGAGCGTATTGCTGGATGAAACCCTTGTGTTGACCGACGAACTGGCAACGGATGACGTTCGATATCGCGGAAGGCTTGTGACACTGCCAGATGAGCGCGTATTGAGCGTTGGACTCCGGGACGCCAATGACAAACAAGAACTGCTCGTGCTGGAGCCAAATGCCGCAGCCGGCGGCGTCGGCCTTGCCCTCAGCGAAGGCGAGACGAAGGAGTCTGGTAACCTCGCAATCTCGTACCTCGACACCGCGGAGATACCCTCGGATCTGGTCGACGAACTTCCGCTGCCATCCGCTGCTCCGGCTCAAGAGTCCGGCAGCGTCGCCATGCAGCTCAGCGGTGTCGTCTACGGCACCAACGACGTCTCGGAAGGCGATCTCGACGCAGCGCTGCCAGCCGCCACCGAGCCGGTCCTCACAATCTCCGACATTGGCAACCAGCCGATGGTGCTGAAGGCCGGCGATAGCGAGGTCGCAGGCGGATACAAGTACAGTTTCCTGGGCCAGCGTGAGTTCTCGGGCATCCAGGTGAAGCGAGATCGCAGCGACTATCTCGTCTGGGTGGGCGCGGCTCTGATCGTCGTCGGAGTGATGATCACGTTTTGGGTGCCCAGAAGGCGCCTATGGGCTAAGATATCAGCGTCCGGTACGGCCCTTGCGGGTCAGGCGCCCGGCCATGCGGACTACGCGGACGAACTGCGAGGCCTGGTGGCAAAGGCGAGTGCAAGTGTGCCGCCGCGCGAAGAGGAAGAATGAGCGCCCTGCTACTGAGCATCGATATCGGCATCGACCCCACCATCATCGACAAGTGGGGCATCCAGATTACCTGGCACGGTCTCTTCACGGCCCTGGGCGTGGTGGCAGGTGTCGGGGTGGCGGCCTGGTTTGCCCGAAAGGCCGGCTACAAGGAAGACCACATCTACAACGCCGCTCTTGCGCTGGTTATCGGCGGCATCATCGGCGCACGCCTGCTGTTCGTGCTCGAGAACTGGAGCCAGTTCGAACACGACCTCACCAAGATCATCGAGGTCAACACCGGCGGAATCTCCATCTACGGAGCGCTCATCGGCGGCCTTATCGGTGGCTGGTTATACTGCATCATCGCCAAAGTCCCGAATATCCCGAAGGCCGCCGACATAGCCGCTATCGGTGGCATCCTGGGAATGGCGGTCGGTCGCATCGGCGACATTATCAACGGAGAGCACTTCGCCAAGACCACAGACCTCCCCTGGGGTGTCATCTACACCCACGCGAACAGCCCCAGTTTCATCCGCTTCGGTGCCGACGCCGCCCCGCAGCATCCCGCGGTCGCATACGAGCTGATAGGCGACCTCATCATCTTCGCCATCCTCATCATCCTCTACACAAACGTCAAACGGTCGGGCATCACATTTTTTGCATGGGTGTTCTTGTATGGGGCGCTCCGTACGGCCGTGAGTTTCCTGCGGCTCGATGACACGATCTGGGGCACCGGGTTGCGCACCGCACAGGTGATCGGCATCTGCTCGATGTTCGTGGGGATAGCGGGAATAATCTACCTGCTAATCGTGCCACCGAGAGAGGAGATCGATAGCCGCGCCGCGCGCCGCCGGGCGCAGCGGCAAGAGGCGCCCCAGGTGGAGGAAGAACCCGCCACCTGAGAATCTCTCGTACATGTTGAACTATTTGACCAGGTAACGCGTAGTATCTAGACGGGACGGGCTCGTCTCGAGCAACTTTCGAGACCTGGTATCTGGGGGGAGCGGGTCGGGAGGGACGGAAATGTTAGACACCCGGAGTTGGGTCCGGGACGGCAAAACAGGCGCCGCACACGCCCGGCGGCGTAACGAAAATGGCCACTGCGTTGTTTCCTGAGTGTTAACCTTTACGCGTTCTTAACCTTGATTTCTAATGGTAGTATCGAATTACGGACATCAGACAACGGGAATTGTGATTCCGAAGATTCGTGACAGAGAGAGCAATGGTTAGCAACGGCACACAGATACAGAACCACTGGTACCTTGTATCCAGCCACGGCGCCGTCCTCTTCTACGTGGCAGTACACCCGGGCTGCACTATCCGTGAGATCGCGGAGCAAATGCACCTCACTCAGCGGACAGTCTGGGGCCTCATCGGCGACCTTCGCCGGGCCGAGATGCTAAACATCTCCCGCCAGGGCCGGCGCCACCACTACACCGTTAATCTCGACGCCGATTTCCGGCACCCCATCATTAAGGGCATCAGCCTGCGTGCAGTCCTCGGCGAGATCGTCGAGCAGACCTCGCGCCAGCCCGCTGCCGTGGCCCGCTAGCGCAACCGCGCGCGACGCCGCAGAGCATTCAGAATTCGTTGACAGCGTTCCTTGGCGCATGCTAACATCCCGTTCACAACCGAATAGAACCTTATCCAGAGAGGTGGAGGGCACGGCCCTGTGAAGCCCGGCAACCAGCCCCCGACGAGTCGGGGCGCACGGTGCCAATGCCGGCCCCGATATTCGGGGAGCGATAAGAAGCTTTTTCAGGCCTCTTCCCTACGCTGGAAGAGGTTTCTTGTTTTGTGAAGAATGCTGAGATTGACAACCACCACCGATACCCTCGGCCGCGCAGCCACAATGGCGATGACGCGGGCCTCCCGCCGCGCGTAGTGCGGGCGGGGAGGCCCCACGCCCCGGCAAGTTACTAGCGGCGGAGGTCGCCACCCAATGTCATTCGCGAAAAACCTGAAGTGCAGAGAATGCGGCCGGGTCTATCCACTGGACCCGATCCATGTGTGCGAGTTCTGCTTCGGCCCGCTCGAAGTCTTTTATGACTACGAAGCGATCGGCCGTGCCATTTCTCGCGAGCGCATCGAGGCCGGGCCTCCGACGATGTGGCGGTACGCCGACCTGCTGCCGGCAGAGGCTCAGACGGCCGTCGACATCGGCACCGGCTACACCCCCCTGCTCCGCGCCAACAACCTTGGCCGCGCGCTCGGTCTCGACCACCTGTATATCAAGAACGACTGCGCAAACCCGACGTGGTCGTTCAAAGACCGCGTGGTGTCCGTCGCGTCGACAGTCGCCCGCCAGTTCGAGTTCAATACGCTCGCCTGCGCCTCAACCGGGAACCTGGCGAATAGCGTGTCGGCGCACGCCGCGCGCGCCGGCATGAAGGCCTGCGTGTTCATCCCCGCCGACCTGGAACAGGGGAAAGTCGTCGGCTCAGCGATCTACAACCCCACGCTCGTCGCCGTCGAAGGCAGCTACGACGAGGTCAACCGTCTCTGCAGCGAACTCGGGGACAAGTATCCTTGGGCGTTCGTGAACATCAACATGAGGCCCTACTACGCAGAGGGCAGCAAGACGCTTGGCTATGAGGTCTGCGAGCAGCTCGGCTGGCGCGCGCCGGACCATTGCATCGTCCCCCTCGCCAGCGGGTCCCTTTTCACCAAGATATACAAGGGGATCAAGGAGCTGTCGTGGCTCGGCCTGGTGGACTGGAACGCCACGCGAATGAGCGGCGCTCAGGCGTTGGGCTGCTCGCCCATCTTCGAGGCATGGGAGCGTCAGAGCTTCACCATCCGTCCCCAGAAGGCGAACACGATCGCGAAATCGCTGGCGATCGGCAACCCGGCGGACGGCTACTACGCCCTGAAGATCATGGAGCAGACAAACGGCGCCGCCGCCGCGGTCACGGATGACGAGGTCGTGGACGGCATCAAGCTCCTCGCCGAAACGGAGGGCATATTCGCTGAGACCGCCGGCGGGGTGGTGATTTCAGGCCTGCGACACCTTGTGGAACAAGGCAATGTACGTCCTGACGAGATCGTCGTCGCTTTCATCACGGGCGCCGGACTCAAGACGCAGGAGGCCGTGATCCCCTCGCTCACGCCGGCCCTCCACATCCGCGCAACCATCGATTCGTTTGAGGAAGCGCTGTCCGAACGTCAGCTGGCAGCGCCTCTATAATGTCATTCTGAGCAGCAGAGGCGCCGAGCGGCCACCATCCTGATGTCATTCAGAGCGGTAAGGGCGTGATAGGCGACCGAGAGCGAAGAATCTCGGCGGTGGTCCTGCGGTAGGTTCTCGCTCAACTGGAGAAACACAATGGGAACAAAACGAGTGAAGTTTAGCTTCGTCCAGCAGCTCATCAAGGAACCGATCATCTGGAAGCTGGGCAAGGAATATGAGATCGTGACCAATATCCGGCGCGCGGACGTTTCGGCCGACTTCGGCTGGGTGATCCTCGAGCTGGAGGGCGATGACGACGAGATCGAGCGTGGCCTTCGCTGGGTTGAAGAGCAGGGCGTCCGTATCGATCCCGTGTACGAAGACATCGTGGAAGGATAAGCATATGGCAATGCAACGCGAGCCCGACAGGCTGGTGGTACCGGGACAGGAGAACGTCACTCTCACCATCATCGTCCGCATCCCAACGCCGTTGCGGAAGCTCACTAACGAGCAGGATGTGGTATCCGGCGAGGGCGACACCCTCCTGCAGTGCATCGATGGTCTCGACCGCCAGTACCCCGGCCTCAAAGAGCGACTACTCGACGAGACTGGCGAGTTGCGCCGCTTCGTCAACGTCTACGTAAACGGCGAAGACGTCCGCTTCCAGGACGGCGTTAACACGCGGCTCCAGGGTGGTGACGAGGTGAGCATAGTGCCGGCCGTGGCAGGAGGCTAGCGCCACCGTTGTTGATTGACAGGCTATCGTCCTCCGCAATATAATCTCTACTTACCAGACCAACAATGTCGAGTTTCGCCCGTCTAAACTCGTGAAGGTGGTTTCCCATGGTCGCTGAACCCGAAGTAAAAGCGCATCCGAAGGTCCCGGAAAACCTGAAGCCGGGATACGTCTTCGTCACTCTCGACGAAGAGATCGAGAACTTCGAGCGCGAGGCCAAACGCTTCCGTGAGAACCCCGAGGAGCTCGAGGGTGAGTTCACACCTTTCCGCCTGCGCATGGGCACTTATGGCCAGCGTCAGATGGACCAGCAGATGATGCGCATCAAGCTGCCCTACGGCGGCGTCAACGCCGAGCAGATGGAGGCCATGGGCGAGATCGCCGAGAAGTTCTCCGGACTGCGCCGGGGCCACATAACCACGCGGGAAAACGTCCAGATCCACTTCATTAACCTGGACCGCGTCACCGAAGTGATGCAGATCCTGGCAGGTGTGGGACTCACGACACGAGAGGCCTGCGGGCATACCGTCCGCAACGTCACGGGCTGCCCCTACGCCGGCGTCACAGACCACGAGCTCTTCGACGTAACGCCCTACCTTGCAGCATACGCGCGGCACATGCTTCGCAACCCGATTTGCCAGAACCTGCCCCGAAAGTGGAAGACATCCTTCTCCTGCGGCCCGATCGACTGTGCTGGCTCCCCGTTCCACGACATGGGCTTCATCGCCAAAGTCGAGAACATCGATGGCAAAGATGTCCGTGGCTTTGAAGTCGTTGTCGGCGGCGGACTCAGCACGATGCCACGGCTCGCAGACACCGTATGGGACTTCGCCCGCGCCGACAACGGCGAGTACATCCGCGTCGCGGAGGCCTGCCTCAAGGTGTTCGACAAGGAGGGTGGGTTCACCAACCTCCTGCGTAAGAATATGAACAAAGCGCGCGTGAAGTTCCTCCTGCACAAGATCGGTATCGAAGAGTTCCGCAAGCAGGTCGACGAAGAGCTGGCGCAGCCCTGGGCCTGGGACGCGATAGACATGGACGCTCTCAGGCAGCTCGCGCCGGAAGGCCCGACTGCAGGTGAGGCGCCCGACGGCGTGCAACCGGGCCCCGACTTCAACCGTTGGGTACAGACCAACGTCATCAAACAGAAGCAACCGGGGTTCGTGGCCGTCACCGTCACAGTGCCCCTCGGCAACCTATCACCGGAGCAGTTCCGCGGGCTCGCGGCGGTCATGCGCCGCTTCAGCGGCGGAAACGCCCGCACACAGCAGAACCAGAACCTGGTGCTGCGCTGGGTGCACGAAGCGTCCCTGCCGGCCCTGCACTCCTCCCTCAAGGAAATCATCCTCGGCGACCCCGATGCCGGCCTGTTGGCCGATACAGTCGCCTGCCCGGGCACCGACTCCTGCAAGATGGGGATCACCTCCTCGCAGGGCGTCGGCGTGGCGATCAGCGCCGCCGCAAAGGAATGGGCGATCGACGACCCGCTGGTCCAACAGATCTCCGTGAAGTCCAGCGGCTGCCCGAACGGCTGCGGACAGCATCACCTGGCATCGATCGGTCTACAGGGCTCCTCGTTCAGCGCCAACAACGCGACGATCCCCTGCTTCGACATCTTTCTGGGTGGCGGTGGATACGTCGGCGGCGGCAAGTACGGCACACGCGTGGCGCGGGTGCCCTCCAAGCGCACCCCGGAGGCGATCCGAAAGATCATTCAGTATTACCAGGACAACCGCGAGAGCGGCGAGGAGTTCGTGACCTTCGTCGACCGTATCGGCCCCAAGAGCTTCGATCCATTGCTGGACGAGTTCAAGGAAGTGGGCCCCGTGCACCAGGACATCCAGATGTACATGGACTGGGGCAAGGAAGAGCTCTTCACCGTGATCCGCGGCGAGGGTGAGTGCGCGGTTTAGTTGTTACGTTGACGGTTGAAAGCAAACCTCAGGAGGTACAAGTGAAAGAAGCAGTACGTTACACAGAGGCGGACGTCGATCAGTTGAACGCTGAACTTGGACTGAAGCCAGCCGAAGAGATCGTCCGCTGGGCGGGTGAAGTCTTCGGTCCGGAGATCAAGTTCGCCAACAGCTTTGGGGCGGAGGATGTCGTTCTTCAGCACATCATCGCGAGGACATCACCCCAGATCCGCGTATTCACCCTGGACACCGGCCGTCTCAACGACGAGACCTACGAGGTGATGGACGCCACCCGCTTCAAGTACCCGGACATCCCAATCGAGGTCATGTTCCCCGACCGTGACAAGGTCGAGGCCCTCACCCGCGAGAAGGGGTTTCTTTTCCTTCCGGGAGAGCGTCGAGCTCCGCAAAGAATGCTGCGCCATACGTAAGGTCCAGCCGCTGAAGCGCGCCCTTTCCGACGCCAGCGCCTGGATGACCGGTCTTCGCAAGGACCAGGCCGTCACCCGCACGGACACGCCCGCCATCGAATGGGACGAGGGCAACGGCATGATGAAGGTAAACCCGCTCATCGAGTGGACCAACGAGCAGGTCTGGGAGTACATCAAGGCCAACAAGGTCCCGTACAACCGGCTCCACGACAAGAGCTACCCCAGCATCGGCTGCGCGCCCTGCACCCGCGCCATCAGGGAAGGCGAGGACATCCGAGCGGGCCGCTGGTGGTGGGAGAACCCCGAATTCAAGGAGTGCGGCCTGCACGAGTAGGCCTGTCAATCGAACGCAGGGGCGAACGGCGTTCGCCCTCCGGGGCCACGCGATCGGACGACCGTGGCCCCTTTCATACCGCGACAAACACCTGAGGAGCTAGCGTGGGCAAACCGGGCACACCTCAACTGAAAGAACTTCTCGTCACCGGCGCCGAAGCGGATGCTCTGCGTGACAAATCCTCCGGCCTTCCGAGGGTGCAGCTCAACGCGCGCGCCCTGTCCGATCTGGAGCTGCTGGCTGTAGGGGGATACACCCCGCTCGACGGCTTCATGACCCGCGCCGACTACGAAGGCGTCGTGAACGAGATGCGGCTGTCGTCCGGGAAGGCCTGGCCGATGCCGATCACGCTGGCGATCTCTTCCGACGAGGCAGCATCGATCACCGAGGGCGCCGAAGTGACCCTGGCGGACGAGTCCGGCCGAACACTTGCAGTTCTCGACGTCAAAGAGAAGTTCACGTACGACAAGTCACTCGAAGCGCGGAACGTCTTTCGCACCGAGGACGACGCCCATCCCGGCGTCGCGGCGCTCTTCGGACAGGGCGACGTCCTGTTGGGCGGGCCTGTTCGCGTGTTCCAGGTGCCCGGCCACGATGATTTCGCGCCCTACCGCCTGACACCCGCCCAGACGCGGGCCGAATTCGAGCGGCGCGGATGGAAGACCGTCGTCGGGTTTCAGACGCGAAACCCCGTCCATCGTGCTCACGAATACATTCAGAAGTGCGCCCTGGAGATCGTGGATGGACTCCTGCTGCACCCGCTCGTCGGGGAGACCAAGGGGGACGACATCCCCGCGGACATCCGCATGCGCTGCTACGAAGTATTGCTTGAGAACTACTACCCGATCGATCGCGTGCTGCTGTCCGTAAACCCGGCAGCGATGCGCTACGCCGGGCCGCGCGAGGCTATTTTCCACGCCCTCGTCCGGCGGAACTTCGGTTGCACCCACTTCATCGTCGGCCGCGACCACGCCGGCGTCGGCAACTACTACGGCACCTTCGATGCCCAGCTCATCTTCGAGGAATTCGCGCCCGGCGAACTCGGGATCACGCCGCTGATGTTTGACCACACATTCTTCTGCAAAAAGTGCGACGAGATGGGGAGCGTCAAGACCTGTCCTCACGACAAGGAATCCCACGTCGTCCTGTCGGGCACGCAGGTGCGCGAAATGCTGAAGGGCGGCATCGAGCCTCCCATCGAGTTCTCGCGCCCCGAAGTGGCACGAGTCCTGATCGAGGCGATGCAGGAGAGGGTGACGCCGCATCATGCCATCTGATGGCGCCGACCCCGCGGTTGCGGCCGTGCGCGCAGGCCGGGTATCGACAGGTGAACTGTCGGTGCACCGGTCGTACACGCATGCCCTGACTGCTGCGCGAACCGCGGCCTACAGCATCGCCGGCCTCTTCCTGTTCATCCTGGCCCTGCAATTGCTGAAGAGCGGGGCGGCTGGGCTCAAGCCACTGCTCAACACGGCTTCGGCCGATGGCGTCCTGAACTTCGTCGGGTTCGGCTGGCTCGGCTCGTACGTCGTGATGAGCGGCTCCCCGGTAGCCGCCATATCGCTGAGCCTCTATTCTGCGGGCACCATCTCTGACGTTGAATCCTTCGCCATGATCAACGGCTCCCGTCTCGGCGCGTCGTTTATCGTGCTCTTTGTCGGCTTCCTGCAATACATCTGGCACCGGCGCAGCGCCGACGGCCTCTTCATCGGCGTCGTCGCGCTGTTGACGGCGTTCACTCTCTGGCTCCCGGCCTTGCCGATCGGAATCGCCGTACTCAAAGCCGGCTGGTTCGACTCGATCGAGGTCGGCACCCCCGGCGCCATCACCTCCGTGATCGACGTCATCTACGACCCGATTGTTGAGCGCCTCGACGAGCACTTCTCCCGCTTCGTCATGTTCATCGCGGGCATCGCCGTGCTCCTCACCGCCTTCACGATCTTCGATCGCGCGCTCCCCAACCTGGAACAGCCCAGCCTGAGAGTGGAGCGGATCAAGGACTGGCTCCATCATCCACTTGCGATGTTTGGTCTGGGCCTCGCGATCACCGCCATGACGCTTTCGGTCTCGATTTCGCTGACGCTGCTCATCCCCCTGTCGCTCAAAGGCTATGTGAGGCGCGACAACATCATCCCGTACGTGATGGGCGCCAACATCTCCACCTGGGTGGATACGCTGGTGGCAGCGCTGCTCCTGCAGAACTCTCGCGCCTTCACCATCGTCTTCACTGAGATGGCTGTCGGGGCGACGATCTCGCTGTTCGTATTGCTCGTGCTTTACAAGCCTTATTCGCGGCTGATCCTGGCCACGGCAAGACGGATCACCCACAGCCAGCGCGGCTTTGCTGTATTCCTCGGCGCGATTCTCATCGTTCCGGCTGTGCTGTTCCTGATGTAGATTATGGTACAATTGTTGACGGAGTTACTAAACAACGCCCCAAACAGGCTCCCCTCATGAGAATTTCATCAAAAGGCGACTACGGCATCCGCGCGCTCATCGAACTGGCGCACCACTACGGTGAGCCACGGCCCACGCAGAGCGCCGAAATAGCAGCGCGCCAGAAGGTCCCTGAGTCCTACCTGGAGCAGCTCCTCACAACCCTGAGACGGGCAGGGTTCATCCGCAGCGTACGCGGACCGCAGGGCGGGCACGCGCTGATCCGGGACCCTAAGGGTCTTCCCGTTAGCGAAGTGATCGAGGCACTCGAAGGCTCGATAATGATCGTCGATTGCCTCGACGAGGGTAGCGCCTGCAGCAAGAACGGCGGCTGCGCGCAGCGCCCCATGTGGGCGGAAGTGCGCGAAGCCATCGTCAACGTATTGAGCAACACAACAATCGCCGACCTGGCCGAACGTGAACGAGCGGCGCAGGCAGTCGGCGCGAGATACGCGATCTAGGAGACCCAATGGCACAAGACAACAACAAGATCGCCGATACAGTGCTTGACCTCGTTGGGGGCACGCCCATGGTCCGCCTGCACCGAGTGGTCCCGGCCGGCTGCGCCGAAATCATCGGCAAGCTGGAATCGATGAACCCCGCCGGCAGCGTAAAGGACCGCATCGCCCTCAACATGATCGAAGCCGCGGAACGTGAAGGCCAGCTGAAACCCGGCGACACGATCGTCGAACCGACAAGTGGCAACACGGGCATTGGCCTGGCGATGGTCGCCGCGGTCAAAGGGTACGACATTATCGTCACGATGCCAGAGGATATGAGCCTGGCACGGCGCGATCTTCTCGCTCGTTACGGCGCGAAGCTGGTGCTCACACCGGCCATCGAAGGCATGACAGGTGCTGTCTACGCGGCGCAGGAGTTGCTGGAACGCAACAAGGATTACTTCATGCCCCAGCAGTTCGAGAACCCTAACAACCCCGACATCCATCGACGCACGACCGCGCTCGAAATACTGGAGGCCACCGGCGGCCGGATCGACGCCTTCGTCACAGCAGTTGGCACCGGCGGCACGATCACCGGTGTCGGTGAGGTGCTGAAAGAAAAGGTCCCAAACGTCCAGGTGATAGCACTCGAACCCTCCCGCTCGCCGGTCCTGCAAGGGGGACGCGCCGGCATCACCGCGATCCAGGGGATCGGCGCCGGTTTCGCGCCGGGCACGTTGAACAAGGACGTCTACGACGAGGTCTTCTCCATCGGCGACGAGGAGGCGATCCAGATGTCCCGCCGCCTGTGCAAGGAAGAGGGCCTGCTCGTCGGCATATCCGCCGGCGCCAACGTGGTAGGAGCGATCAAGGTCGCCAAACGGCTGGGAGAAGGCAAGCGCGTGGTGACTATACTGTGCGACACGGGCGAACGATACCTGACGATGGAGGCCTGAGAGATGCGGGAACGCAATAGGAGAGATGAGATGCCCGTGACAGTGTACATACCAACGCCCTTCAGGCGTCTCGTCGGCAACCAGACATACGTAAAGGCCGACGGCAACACCGTCGGAGAAGTGCTGGACAGCCTTGGAGAAGCCTACCCGTCCCTCCGCCACATGATCTACGACGAAACAGACGAGATTCCCGGGCACGTCAACATCTACATCAACTCGCACGAGATCCACTCTCTTCAGGGCAAAGCCACGCCCGTGAAGGACGGCGACGAAATGGCCGTGATACCGGCCATCGCCGGCGGCGCCGTCGCGCTCACCCCGGAACAGGTGGACCGCTACTCGCGGCACATCATCATGCCGCAGGTGGGCCCGGCAGGCCAGCGGAAGCTTATGGAGACGAAAGTGCTTGTCGTCGGCGCCGGCGGCCTCGGCGGCCCCGCCGCCCTCTACCTGGCGCTTGCCGGTGTGGGCACTATCGGGATCGTGGACTTCGACGTCGTCGACCTCTCGAACCTCCAGCGCCAGGTGTTGCACCAGACGGACGACGTGGGACGGCCTAAGGTGGAGTCGGCGAAAGACTCACTCCTCGCCTACAATCCCGACGTGAACGTCGTCGTGCACAACACACCTCTTACTTCGGACAATGCGATGGAGGTCATCCCGCAGTACGACATCATTGTGAACGGCGCCGACAACTTCACGACCCGCTACCTCGTCAACGACGCCAGCTACTTCGCTGACAAGACACTCGTCGACGGTAGCATCCTCCTGTTCGACGGGCAGGCCACCGTGTTCAAGCCGGGATACGGCTGCTACCGCTGCCTCTTCCCCGCGCCACCTCCCCCGGGCCTCGTGCCCAATTGCGCCGAAGCAGGCGTGCTGGGTGCGCTGACAGGCGTCATGGGCTCGATCCAGGCCATCGAGGTGGTCAAGCAGGTCCTGGAGATCGGCGAGCCGCTCGTCGGCCGACTGCTGTTATTTGACGCCCTGACGATGGAGTTCAGGATAGTCAAGCTGCGAAGGGATCCCAAGTGCCCTCTCTGCGGCGACGACGCAACAATCACTGAGCTAATCGACTACGAAGGCTTCTGCGGCGCCCCCTTCCCGGGGCCTGACGGACACTAGGGAGGTTTGGGATGACTGTCGAGGTCAAGGTCACAGCCACGCTACAGAAGCTTGTCGGCGGACAGCGCATCATACAGGGCGAGGGCAACACAGTCGGTGAGGTCCTCGAAGACCTGGAGCGCCGCCACCCGGGCATCAAAGACATGGTGATGGTGGACGGCCAGATCCATCGCTTCGTCAACATCTACCTGAACGACGAGGACATCCGCTTCTTGAGCCAGCTCGACACCCCGCTCAAGGAGGGCGACGTCCTCTCGATCCTTCCCGCCCTCGCCGGCGGCATGTAACGCTCGCTGTCAGCATGCCCTACTCCTCCATTCTCGACGCCGTCGGCAATACTCCGCTGGTCCACTTGTCTCGGCTCAGCCCGAAGCCGGAGGTAAACCTCTACGCCAAGCTGGAGGGGCAGAACCCCACAGGGAGCGTGAAGGACCGCATCGCGCTGTACATGATCAACGCCGCTGAGAAGAGCGGCGAGCTGACAACGGACAAGATGATCCTCGAGCCCACCAGCGGCAACACCGGCATCAGCCTGGCGATGGTGGCGCGCGCCAAGGGTTACCGGCTGCTCTGCGTGCTTCCGGACAACGTGACGCCCGAACGCGAGCAGCTTCTACGCGCCTTCGGCGCCGAGGTTGTCTACGCCGAGGACGCGGTCAGCACGAACGACGCCGTCTTCAAGGCGCAGCAGATGCTGAATGAGGACCCGGATCGCTACTTCATGCCGTACCAGTACGGGAACGAGAACAACCCCCGCGCCCACTACGAGACCACCGGCCCCGAGATCCTCCGCGACGTTCCGGACATCGACGTCTTCATCGCCGGCCTGGGCACGGGTGGCACGCTCACCGGCACCGGGCGTTTTCTCAAGGAGCAGCGTCCGGGCGTGAAGGTGATCGCCGCCGTCCCCAACCCCGGCGACCTCGTGCAGGGCCTGCGAGACTTGGGCGAGGGTTTCATACCGCCCGTGCTCGACGAGTCGGTTCTCGACGGGCGCATTGTCGTTGATTCGAAGTCGTCCTTCGCGATGGTGAAGGAGTTGATGGAGAAGGAGGCGATTTTCGCAGGCATCTCCTCCGGGGCGGTCATGCGTGTCGCCGTCAGGGCAGCCGAGAGGCTCGACACCGGCAACGTCGTTGCGCTGCTGGCCGACGGAGGCTGGAAGTACCTCTCGACAAGCCTCTGGACGAAGGACTGGGCCGTGACAGACGAAGAAGAGACTCAAGGGAAGATCTGGTGGTGACCGGCTGATGGCCCGCATACTCACTTACGTCGTCATCGTCGTCCTCGGCATCTTTGTGATTACGACCACGTTCCTGCTCGACGGCGACGGCAGCGGCGCCAACCCCGACGCGCCCGAGGGTACGATCAGCATCCACGACCTCTCCCTCCAACCAGCCCGCTACAAGGGCGACACCGTCACCACTGTCGGGAATGTCATGTTCTCCGCGGATACCAACCAGCACCAGGTTGTCGAAGACGGCCAGGCGATCGTCATCACGGGCCACGAGGTCGAGGCTCTCCGCGCGCTGGAGGGCCAGCACGTCTCCGTAACGGGTCGCTTCGATTTCGACGCGGAGACCGGCATCTACATCGACGCTGAAGAGATCAGGCGGATCGAATAGTGGCCCTGGAACTCCCGCGAGCGTTCCTCGACGAAATGGTGACGCACTCGAAAGAGGATGCGCCGAACGAAGCATGCGGCATCATCGCCGGCGTGGACGGAACGGCAACGAAGCTATTTCGAGCGAAGAACGCCGAGGCCAGCCCATACCGCTACAGCGTCGATTCAAACGACCTGTTCCGCATCTTCCGCGAGTGCGACGCCAAC
The DNA here is from genome assembly GCA_963717065.1 of uncultured Chloroflexia bacterium. GTDB lineage: Bacteria > Chloroflexota > Dehalococcoidia > SM23-28-2 > RBG-16-64-32 > CAVQVC01. Next base: position 2,266,971 of record CAVQVC010000001.1, read on the forward strand.
GACTGGGCGTTCCAGGTCATCTACCACTCACACACTGCCAGCGAGGCTTACCCCTCTCCCACCGATATACGCCTGGCGTTCTGGCCCGAGGCCCACTACATCCTCGTTTCGCTGCAGGACCCTGAAGAACCCCGTCGTCCGCGCCTTCCGCATCCTGGATGGCGAGGTCAGCGAAGAGGAACTTCGCGCCGTCTAGACCCGCGACCGCGGCTGCAGTCCCAGTACCCAGGCCACCGCCAGCACCATCACCACGATTCCCACAGACTGCAGCGACACCCCGCTCACGTACCGCGAATAGTCCTCGCTCAACCCCATGAACTGCCCGATCACGAGGACCGCCCCGGCTACGCCCACGGCGACAATCGCCGCCATCGCCGAGCCGACCGTCCCGACCGCTGCCGGTATCGGACGCGATATCGCCAGCCACCCTGCCGCGAGGAACGCATAGATCAGGGCGTAGCGGAGCCAGGAGTCCTGTGCGTCAAAGCTGTCGTCAAACCCCTTGAAGAGGCCCAGCAAGCAGAACAGCAGCGCAAGCGCTCCGATCGCAACCCCCACCTGCAGGTCGCGCTCCGCAGTCTCGGCAGTCGGCCCCGATTGCCAGCGGACCAGCAGCAGGAGCACAAGCGCTCCGATCGCGGCGCCGAGAGCAAGCGTGAACCACACCTGGGCATCGAACTTCTGAAGTTGATCACCGTCTCCGGCCGTCAGGTAGCTAATGTTGGCGAGCGTGCCCACCAGGAACGCCACCGCGAAGAGCGCCGCGGCCGCGATCAGCACGCCGGACTGCTGGACGCCCCAGCGTTCCAGCGTCTCGTTGAGCATCGCCGTGGCGGATTGCGTGGCCCCCCCGGCCGCGGAGGGCCTTACCGGGGCAGCACCGATGTCCTGATGCGCAGGACCCGCGGGGATTGGCGGCTGTTCTGGTTGTTCCCAGGCCGGTGGCTGTTGCTCCGGCTCGGGGGCAGCGCCTTCCGCTGGCGCAGACAGCTGGTAACCGCAGGCGGTGCACGAAACCGCCCCGAACTCAAGCGGTGTCCCGCATTGTGGACAGTTGTTCGATGTCGCCATGACACCCCTCCGATCTTCAGTTGTCTATTAGAGCGAATCAGCTCAGGTGTGGGTTACTCCAGGCCGGGGCTCTGGAAGTCGTTGAACGCGCCCGCAACATCCTGGATCGCGTCCTCGCTCCACTCGAACACAAACGTGCCCGGCACAAACTGGTCGCTCGGCCCCGTGAACAACGGCAGCACCATAAGCCACACGGAAAACGCCGCCAGGACGGCAACCATAACCCGAAACGCCTCCAGGTTGGGCCAGGCGGCGCGTATCCCGAAGTTTGTGTAGAAGAACATGGCTGTGATCGCGAGCACGCCGAAGGCGAAACCGAGGCCCGGCACGAACACCAGCAACGAGAGCGCGAACGGGAGGTGACCCAGAGCCGCCACTCGCAGGAGAGCGTCCGGAGCAATGGTTTCGCGATAGAGCTGGGTCAACACCAGGTAGGCGGCGAGTATGCCGATCCCCCAGAGCACGATCAGGAAGATCGTGCCCAGCACCGTGGCCTCCAGGAAGAAGTCGTCGGTCTCGTCCAGAATCACCGAGGCCCAGAGGAAGGCGCCGATGCCTCCCAGCAGCGCCGCCAGCGCGGCAGCGACGAGCGCATAGGGCGTGAATGCGGAATCGTCCCGGGCCTCCTCGAATGCCCCCGGGTCGAGCATCAGTGCCCGCCGGATTCTCGCGAACACCAGGTCCATCGTCATGATGATGTCTCCCCTCGGTCAATGCCAAGTTAGTCCGTCGGTAGGGATTCGTCAATAGTTACAGGTAAAGTGCATAAGCCCTTACCGCACGACTGGACAGGTTACGGAGGCGCCGCCGTTGACAGAGCAGGTTCCTGCGAACGGCCCACCTTCTCCTGGACTTCCTGCTTCGTCGTTCCACGGTTATACTCCGCTCCGTGACCAACCTCTCCAGCCTGGAGGCCCAACTACTCCGCATCGGCTCGCAATACAGCGGCGACTGGGCCTGCGCCCTCACCGACCTGGACTCCGGCGATCACATCGGCGTTCGCGAAGACGCAGTCATGCCGATAGCGTCGCTTATCAAGGTGCCTGTCCTCGTCGCCCTTTACCAGGCGGTCGCCGAGGGACTCTTCGGACTCCAGGACCGCGTCACCTACCGGGAAGACCAGTATTGCCTTGGGTCCGGCGTGCTCGTGCACATGACGCCCGGCGTGGAGATGACCGTCCGCGACGCCGCCACAATCATGATCGTCATCTCCGACAACATCGCGACCAACATGGTGATCGACCTCGTCGGGCTCGACCGCATTAACGAAACGATGCGCGCCCTCAGTCTCGAGCACACCACGATCTTCCAGAGGCAGGGAGACCGCGCGGCCGGCGGTGACCCGCGCAAGATGTGGGTCAGTACCGCCCGCGAGATCGCCTGCCTGCTGGAGCTGATCGCCCGCCACGAAGCCGTGTCACCCAACGCTTCTGAGGACATGCTCCGCATCATGCGCCGCCAGGACTACCGCCACGAGCTGTCCGCCCGTCTGCCCTGGAACGAGCTCAACCGGCTCGACAACCACAAGCAGAACTGGGTTGCCGAGAAGGGCGGCGCCTTCCTGAACGGCATCCGCACATCCGGCGCCATATTCAAAGGGACCCGCGGCACGTTCGTGATGGCGGCCTTCTGTGAAGGCGGCACAGGCCCCCGCTCCGGCCGCAACTCCGAGGGCAACGAGCTGCTCGGAAACCTCGGCTACGCCGCCTGGAAGGAACTCGCCGCATGAAATTCAACCACGTCACCCTCATCGTCTCCGACTTCGAGCGCTCGAAGGCGTTCTACAAGGCGCTCGGCCTCATCCAGATCGTCGATTCCCCTCCACGCTACGCCCGTTTCCGCTTCCCCCACGGTGACTCGACGCTTTCGGTCGAGGTCGATCCTTCCATCTCGGGCAGCCCGGGCGCCGCACAAGTCTTCTTCGAGTGCGAGGACGTCGACGCAGCAGTCGCCGCCTCAAAGAGTAAGGGGCTGAAGTTCTACCAGGAGCCGACCGACATGTTCTACCTCTGGCGCGAGGCGCGCCTTCGCGACCCCGACGGCCACGACATCCGCCTCTACAAGGAAAACGAGCACGACGTGCGCCTCAACCCACCGTGGAAGATCAAGGATGCCTGAGACGACCGTCGCAACGCTTAACCTGTTCAACCGAGACGCGGAATGGGAGCGTCGCTTCCCCCTCGTCGTCGAGCAGCTCGCAGAACTGCGACCAGACGCCATCGGCTTCCAGGAGATCGACCTCATGCTCGACCAGGGTATGTGGATTGCGCGGCGGGTGAACGAGCGCGTCGAACGCCCGCACTACCGCTTGCGCCACGCCGCCAGCCCCGGCAAGATGGCCAGCATCCACGGCATCGGGACGATGGCCCGCATCGAGTGCCTCGAACATGAAATCCTCGACCTCATGACGCACGACCGTATTGCTCAACGCCTCGTCCTCCAGGTGGACGGCGCGCCCTTCGTCCTCGTGAACACGCACCTCCACCACCCGCCCGAGGCCACCGACGACCGCGTCCGTCAGCTCGAGCGCATCACCGCCTGGCTCGACCGCGACGACCGCGGCCTGCCCACAGTGGTCCTCGGTGACTTCAACTCCTATGTCGAAGAGCCTGCCGTCGCCCACATGAAGTCGCGCTACCGCTCAGCTTACGAGACCGTCCACGGCAAGGAGCCCGACTGGACCTGGACAACGCCCGTCAACACGTGGGACGACTCCCCTCACGGCACGCTGGACTACATCTACGTCTCCCAGCACTTCGAAATCGACGACGCAGCGCTGGCGTTCAACAAGCCTTCCGCGGACGACGCTGACTTGTACCCCTCGGACCACCTCGGCGTCTGGGCACACCTGTCATTCTGAGCGAGATGCCGCCCGTAAACGACTCAACACACCTCCGCGAAGAATCTGGTGGGCGGGGGCGAGACCGCGGCGGTAGCAAGCCGCCCCTATGACCGAGACGACTCTCACGATCCCCATTTCAGACGGTGTCGCGGTCACCGCCATACGCGATGAGCCCCAAAGTGCCGCCGGCTGGACGTTCATCTACGCTCCCGGCGCCGGTTCAAACGTCCACGACCCGTTCGGCTCATACTCCTGCCGTGAGCTCGCCACGCGAGGCGTCACAGCCGTCCGCTTCCAGTTCCCCTACCAGGAGGCGGGCAAGCGCTCTCCCGATCGCCCTGATGTCCTCGAGGCGACCTGGCGCGCCGTCATCGAACGGCTCCGGCCCGATACGGGCCGCCTCGTCGTAGGCGGACGCTCGATGGGCGGGCGCATTGCCTCTCAGGTCCTGGCGCAAGGTGTCGAGGTGGACGCCCTCGCCTTCTTCGCCTACCCGCTGCACCCGCCCGGCAAGCCTGAACAGGCCCGGGACGCCCACCTGACGTCGATCACCGTGCCGATGCTCTTCTGCTCCGGTACGAGAGACGCGTTCGCCTCACCGGAGGAGCTACGCGCCGTTGCAGCAAAGCTGCCACAAGCCAATCTGCACCTGATGAACTCAGCGGACCACGGTTTCAACGCACCGAAATCAAGCGGCCGGACTCGGCAGGACATCTGGTCGGAAGCGGTCGACGCGATGTGGGATTGGATGGCCTCGCTGGCCTGAAGTGTTGACACGAGCGGCCGTTCCTGTAGGATACAAGCCACAACAGTGTTTATGTTAAGCAGCGACTAGGGGGCTCGCACGCGCAGGAAGCGGCGGCATAAGAGCCCACGAAGGAGGAGAACCTTGGGAACGATGCCGTTTCACCTCGAAAAGGGGGTGCTTGGGCTGCGCCTGGACTACCTCACACGTAGCCCCGCCGTGCGCAATCACGTCCTGCTCCGGTTGCTCGCAGGAGAGGACCCATTCGTCGTCGCTGCGACGATCAACGTGCTCAACGTGGGCAATATTAACGTCTTCACAGACAAGAAGGCCGACTTCGTCAGGAAGCTCGACGACCTACTCGATCAAGACTGGACGGACTACGATCCGCACGGCAAGCGCTCGGGTCAGGACTACTGGCAGGATCAGAAGGACAACCTCAGGCCCGCCAACAACGACAACACCGGCAACCGAAACGCATTCGCCGGCTTCTGGGGGCCGCGTCAACACGTCGTTCGACACGCCATGCGCCTCGCACTGATCCGCGCCCTCACCTCAGGCAAATCACATATCGACTATTGGTGGGAATGCAGTCTTCCGGAAGGGTCCGACCCCACGGTCATGGTTCTGGAGACTCCCGGGGCGGCGCACGTTTTATTCGTGACCGACCACGGGCCCGTTGAAGACCCGGCTACGGGCGTCAGAGGCAGGCCCGACCCGGACCCGCAGTTCCCTCCTGCTGGTGGAGGCCACCACCACCCCTAACGCGTCGACGAGAATGCCTGGAGGGCGCCTTACGCCCGGCGCGCCCTGATCTCTTCTGAGACGCTATCGAGATCGACCGACGCCAGCCAGTCGCGCACATCGGGTTCCCGCTGTGGAATCGCGCGCAGGATATCCTGTGTGTGGTTCGGGTCGTGCAGCGCTATCGCCCAGAGAAGGTCTTCCAGACGCACGGTCGTCGCCGGGAGGTCGATCACCTTACGGTCGCCGCCGAACGGGATCATCATGTCCAAGTTCTGGTCAGATAGCGCGGCGATCACACGCACGAACTGCGCACGGTGCTTCGCCGCTTCTTCGAATAGCTCATCAACCGAGGCATCGGCGCGCAGCGGCACAGCCGCCTCATTCCATTCGTCGATATCGAACGGCGCCGGCGGCGGCACCTCCGGCCGCGGCACATCGGAAAGGCGAACGATCGGCGCCATGAACGGCGCGATCAGCGAATCGATCGTCGCCAGGTGCGCGATGTAGCCGTGCACCGTCCACGGCGCGTCCGGAACCTGTGTCGCGAGTTCGTCGTCGGTCAACGAGCGGCAGAAGTCCTCGAACGCGAGTCTATGCCGGGCCTGTTCGTCGAGAATCGCCTTGGTGCGTGGAGTAGTCACGCCCGAAAGTCTACCACAGGGTTCCTGCGCTAGAATGACGGCATCCGACCTGCCCGGGGGGTGAGAAGTGACACATCCGCTCGTTACACAACTGCGCTTTGCCAGGAGCGAGTTCATGCACGGGCTCGACGGGATCACCGGCGACGAGGCCCGCAAGCGATTCATGCCCATGAATTGCATCGCCTGGAACGTCGGACACCTCGCCTGGCAGGAGCAGCGATACTGGCTCATCCGGGCGCAGGAGGAGACACCGATTCCGGAGCTGAACGAGGAGTTCCGCTACGGCGCGCCGGCCAGCACCCCGGACCTGGCAAAGACCCTTGGACGATGGCGATCGGTGACTGAGGCCGCCGATCCGTGGCTCAACGGCGCGACGACCCAAACGCTCGAGCAGACGGCGGTAACCGTCAAAGACGATGGTGGAAATCCCGTACACCTGACGTACGGGTCGCTGCTTCTGCGCACGATCTACCACTACTGGTACCACACTGGCGAAAACCAGGCGATCCGGCAGATGCTGGGCCACACCGCCCTGCCCGACTTTGTCGGCGATATCGACACCGAGGCGCCGTACATCCCGGAGGCGAACACCTGAGATGCCACCTGACCAGCGCTCGACAAAGCGCCCGAAGAACGCGATCGTCATCCTCCTCGACTCGCTGAACCGGCACATGCTCGGCGCTTACGGCGGCGGCGAGTTCGCAGACGCCGAATCTCGACCGCTTCGCGGCGCGGTCGTTGCGGTTCGAGAGGCACTACGCCGGCTCGCTGCCGTGCATCCCGGCGCGGCACGACATCCTCTGCGGCGCGCTCGATTTCCTCTGGAAGCCGTGGGGCTCGATCGAGGTCTGGGAGGACTCCCTCACCTACCACCTGCGCCTCGCGGGCGTCGCCGCCCAGCTTATCTCCGACCACCCGCACCTGTTCGAGGTCGGCGGCGAGAACTACCACACCGACTTCACCGCCTGGGACTACCTCCGCGGGCACGAGAGCGACCCCTGGCGCACGCGGCCCGACCCGAGCTGGATGGGCGCGCCGATGTTCGGGCGGCAGTCGATGCCCTACGACAACTCGCGCGGCTACTTCCGCGACGAAACGGACTTCCCGGGGCCGCGCACGATGGCCGCCGCCGCGCGCTGGCTCGACGAAAACGCCGGCTATCACGACCGCTTCTTCCTCTTCGTCGACGAGTTCGACCCGCACGAGCCGTTCGACACGCCGGAGCCCTACGCCTCGATGTACGACGACACCTGGGAAGGCCCGCACCTGATCTGGCCGCCCTACATGAACGGCGCCATCCAGCGCAACGTGATCAGCGAACGCGAAGGCGCACCAGATCCGCGCTTCCTACGGCGCCAAGCTGACGATGATCGACGCCTGGTTCGGCACGCGTGTTCGATGCGATCGACCGCCACGCCATCTGGGAGGACACAGCTGTCATCGTCTGCACCGACCACGGCCACTACCTGGGCGAGAAGGACATCTGGGGCAAGCCCGGCGTTCCCGTCTACGAGCCGCTCGGCCACATTCCGCTGATGATCGCCTGGCCGGGCATCGAGCCGGGCGCGATTGACGCGCTCACAACCGGCGTCGATATCTTCGCCACCCTCGCCGACATCTTCGGCGTCAAAACGGAGCACCGGACGCACGGAGAATCGCTGGTGCCGCTCATCGAAGGCGCAGTGCAGATCGGTCCGCGATTACGCGCTCTCCGGCGTCTGGGGGCGCGAGGTGCACCTCGTCGACGGCCGCTACAAGTACGCCCGGGCTCCCGAAGGCGCCAACGCGCCGCTCTCGATGTGGTCCAACCGCTGGTCGACGATGCCGATACCCTCGCGGTCATCCCTGCGCCTGCCGCGCCCCGACGAGCGCGCGACACTGGACCGCATGCCCGGAACGAAGGTGCCTGTGATCCGCCAGCCGTTCGTTGCCGGCGACCTGCTGCCGTACTGGGCGCTCGGCCCGTTCAGCGGCAACCACCTCTACGACCTGACGAACGACCCATCTGAAGACGAGAACCGCGCCGGCGACAAGCGCGAAGCCGAGCACGCCGACCTGCTGCGTCAAGCGTTGATGGATATCGAAGCGCCGGCTGATCACCTGAAGCGCCTGGGGCTGACCTGACAGTCGGTCATTGAACGCACCACCAGCTCGATGCACTACAGAAGATGATGCATTTGGCTCTGTCAGGCGATCCCCGTCTCAGCAACGGTGGCGTTGGAGGTGTCCTAAGGAGACACGATGAAGAAGTTTCTGTACCTGCTGCCGGCCCTCGTACTGCTGGGGCTGGCGACTATCAACCAAACCGTCGGGCAGAGTCCCGACACAGTCACGCTCTCTGGCATCTCGCCTGAAGTTACTGCCAAAGCGGGCATCACCCTGCACGCACCGACTAAGCATGCAGGTGTCAGCGCAGAGTCCGTCGCGAAGGATGCCCTCGCTCGCTTCGGCCCTAACAAGAAGGTGAAAGAGGTCGTGCTTGCGGACGTGGAGGTGTCCGGTATGCAGCCACCCCTACAAGGGACCATGCTGGTCGTGTCGTTCGACACTACCGGACAGCGTTTGCAGACAAGCGGTGAGCCAGGTGAGCCGCAGCAGTTCGTAACTGTGACATCTGACCCTGTGTTCTTCGATGCGCAGACCGGCGTGTTCATCGCCGCCAATCAGACCGGAGTGCCCGAGGAGTAGTTAACTGGCACGGGCATTGCGGCAGCCTCCCCCGACAGCCGAATAGAGTAGTGGTCCGAGCCTGAGCGACATCTCGCTCTAGGTTCGCATCCCTCTGGTCTGGCTCTCGACAATGGGGGTCTGGCCGGAGGGAAGGGTTTCATGTTCGTGCAGGGCGGACATCGGCCACCGATGCATGCGCCTGGTTCTTACCGCAACGGGCGGCCTGCCGAAGAGCGTCTGACCAGGCTCAGGCGGGTGGAGTGACCGGCGTCTTCGGCTTGTATCGCCGTCCGCGCTCGGATCGCACCCGCTGTGAAACGAACTCGAACACCGGCACGCCGTACCCGCAACTCGTCTGCGTGCCCTCCACCACCACGTCCACCACCTGACGCACCGGCAGCTCGATGTCCCGCGCGGGTGATTCCATGAGCATCTCGCCGAGCGGCGACTCCTCTATGGGTGTCACCGTCGCACGCCCGAACAGCCGCACGATAGCCGCATCTTCGACGCCCATCGACATCACCATCAGCGTGATCGGACCGCCCGAACGTGCGTGGCGCGCCGTCTGGTTACCGCTACCGGTGTAATCGAGGTACGCGACGCGGTTCGGGCCGATGATGTGCAGCGGCGTGCCGCCCTTCGGCGAGAGGTTCACCGGGCCCTGCCCATCCGGCCCTTCGCTCATGTCCGGTGCAGCGCTGGCCACGAAGAACACTGGCGAGTTGCGGATCAGGTCCGCCTGCTCATCTGTAATGCGGTCGAACGAAGTTCCCATGTTGAGCCCACTCTAGCACACATTATTGACTGGCCGGTCACCAAAACATATCATCGGCCTCACCGGACGCCCACCGGTTGCAGGAGGTCCTTCGCCTTGAAGATATCGATGTTCCACCTCATGCCCTATCGGGACCTTCCGCCCGATTTCGAGCAGCGCTACCACTCGATTTGGGTCGACCCTCCCTTCCACGAGCTGGCGACGCCTCAGGCCTGCGGACAGTACTACAACTGGACGCTCGACGAGCTGATTCACGCTGCGAAAGCAGGTATGGACGGCATCTGCGTCAACGAGCACCACCAGAACGCTTACGGCTTCATGCCGGGGCCCAACCTGATGGGCTCGGTCCTGGCCCGAGCCACGATGGGCATGGACGTCGCCATCGTCCAGATGGGCGCCACCCTCCCAACCACCAACCCGCCCATCCGCATTGCTGAGGAATACGCGATGCTCGACTGCATCAGCGGCGGCAGGATCGTCGCCGGCATGCCCCTCGGCAGCCCCATGGACGCCAACCTCTGCTACGGCATCACTCCCATCGAGCAGCGCGAACGCTACTACGAAGCGCACGACCTGATCCTCCGCGCCTGGCAGTCGAAGGAGATGTTCCCCTTCAACGGCAAGTACACCCAGCTTCCGATGGTCAACCTCTGGCCCCGCCCGATCCAGCAGCCTCACCCGCCGGTCTGGGTCCCCGGTAGCGGCAGCCTCAGCACCTGGGACTTCGCCGCCAAGCACGACCACTGCTACTGCTTCCTCTCCTACTACGGCAGCAAGCTGGCCAAAGGTGTGATGGACGGTTTCTGGGAGTTCGTTGAGACTTCCGGTCGTGACCAGAACCCCTACCGCGCCGGCTTCCTCCAGCTTGTCGTCGTCTCGGAGAGCGACGCGAAGGCAGAGGAAGAGTACTTCGAGCACGTGAAGTACTTCTACGACAAGTGCCTGCACATCGCGCCGGAATTCGCAGCGCCGCCGGGGCACCAGGACTACAAGAGCCTGGCGAACACTATCCGCAAGCAGTTCGGCCAGGCCCGCGCAATGCGCGACGAGATGCCCAACTGGAAGTTCAAGGACTACGTCGAGAACGGCCTCGTGATCGGTGGCAGCCCGGCGACCGTCCGCGACCGCCTCACGCAGGCGATCAAGGACCTCCGCGTCGGTAACCTGATGGTGCTCCTCCACATCGGCTCGATGCCGCACGAGCTGACGCTCAAGAACATCGACATCTTCGCCCGCGAAGTCCAGCCCCACATCCGCGACATCTGGGATGACGAGTGGGAGAACCACTGGTGGCCGAAGAGCCTCCGCCACAAGCGTGATCTTCCGATGGCGGCCGCGGCCTCAGCGGGCGGTGGGCAGTAACCGATGGTAACCCAGCAACAAGACCGCACCGTCACCGCCTGGCGCGACCAGGTCGAGACCCGCGTCAAGGTCGCCGGAGACGGCCCGCCCGTCGTCTTCCTGCACGGCGCTTACGGGCTCGTCTGGGACCCTTTCCTCGAAGCTCTGGCAAAGAGCCACACGGTATACGCGCCTGAGCACCCGGGCACCACCCCCGGCAACCCGGACGCTATTCAGCCGATCGACAACCTCTGGGACCTCGTGCTGTACTACTACGAGCTGTTCGACGCCCTCGGCCTCGCCTCGCCGCCGATCATCGGACACTCGTTCGGTGGCATGGTCGCCGCCGAAGTCGCGGCAACGAACCCTGAGCGCGTCTCGAAACTCGTGCTTATCGACCCGATCGGCCTATGGCGCGACGACCACCCGGTCCGCAACTGGATGACCACCTCCATGACAGACCTTCCGAGGTACCTGTTCGCCGACGAGAACGGGCCGCTCGCGCAGATGATGCGCGCCGCGACCACTACCGCCATGCAGAACGGAGGCGAGGCGGCGGCAGACGGCATGATCCAGATGATGTGGTCGCTCGCCTGCACTGCCAAATTCGTCTGGCCGATACCCGATAAGGGCCTGAAGAAGCGCCTTCACCGCATCAAGGCGCCGACGCTCATCATCTGGGGCAAGCAGGACGGCATCAACCCGCCCATCTACGCGGACGAGTTCGCCCAGCGCATCAAGGGATCACGCGTCGAGCTCATCGACAACGCTGGCCACGTCCCCCAACTCGAGCAGACGTCTGCCGTCGCGGAGCTAATCGAGGGCTTCCTTGTCCGCTAGGCAAGCTGTGATTTCTCGACAAGTCTGATGTAGAGTGCACGCACTCCAGGCCTTCGGCCAAACCGACGGCAGTGTGTTTCAGAGCTAGGGAGCATCAGTCTATGAGCGGTGGAGGGACGAGCGGGACAGCCACCCCGTTTGTCGGCAGACGCCAGGAATCTGAGCAGGTCAGGCAGTGCTTCGCCAAGGCTCGGTCCGGCAGGCCTCGCCTGCTCTTCCTGGCCGGGGAAGCAGGCCTGGGCAAGTCGCGCCTCCTGGGAGAACTCCGCCCGGCGTTTGAGCGGGAGGCGTTAGTACTACACGGCCGCGGCTACGAGGGTGCGGCCAACAAGCATCCGACGCTCAAGCACCATTCCGCCCGAGCCGATGTAGAATGGGCGGCACGGAAGGAGTGCGGCACATGACGAAGCGAGCGAGGTTCCCGGCTGATTTCTCCTGGGGCACGGCCACTGCCTCGTACCAGGTCGAGGGCGCCTGGGACGAGGACGGCAAGGGCGAGTCGATCTGGGACCGCTTCTCCCACACCGCCGGCAAGATCAACGACGGCGACACCGGCGACGTCGCCTGCGACCAGTACCACCGCTACAAGGAAGACGTCGCGCTGATGAAGGAGCTTGGGACTGCGCGGCTACCGCTTTCAGCATCGCCTGGCCGCGCATCTTCCCCGACGGCAAAGGCGAGGTCAACCAGAAGGGCCTCGACTACTACAACCGCCTGGTCGACGAGCTGCTCGCTAACGGCATCAAGCCCTTCCCGACGCTCTACCACTGGGACCTGCCGCAGGCGCTCCAGGACGACGGCGGCTGGGCCAACCGCGACATCGTCGGCCACTTCACGAAGTACGCCGAGACGCTGCATCAACGCGCTCGGCGACCGCGTGAAGAACTGGATGGTCTTCAACGAGCCCTGGGTCTTCACGCTTCCTCGGCTACGCTGTCGGCTTCCACGCGCCCGGGCATCCGCGACCGCGAGCTGGGGATGCGGCGACGCACATCGTGAACCTCGCGCAGGCCTCCGCCGTCAAGGCGATGCGCGCCGTCGGCAAGCGCCGACGCCATCGGCACCGCCTTCAGCATGTCCTCCACCTACCCCTACTCCGACAGCGCCGAGGACAAGGCCGCGGCGGAGCGTCAGCACGGCTTCAACAACGACTGGTTCCTGCGACCCGCTGATGAAGGGCGAGTACCCCAACGCCTACGTCGACCAGGAGCAGGCGCTGAGCAGCATGGACATCCGCCCGGGCGACATGGAGGCGGTGAAGGCGCCGCTCGACTTCATCGGCATCAACCTCTACACGCGCACGATCGTGGCCCACACCGACGAACGAGAAGTATCTGGGCACGCGACAGGTGCCCGGCCCAGGTCCGCGCACCGACTTCGGCTGGGAGGTGTGGCCCGCGGCGACTCTACCAGATGATCATGCGGGTCGCACCGCGACTACGGCCTGCCGATCTACGTCACCGAGAACGGCTGCTCGTACGGACGAAGCGCCCGGTCCGACGGCCGCGTCCACGACCAGGAGCGCATCGACTTCTACAACGGCTACATCGGACAGGTCGGCCGCGCGATCGACGAAGGCGCCGACGTCCGCGGCTACTACGCCTGGACGCTGATCGACAACTTCGAGTGGACGATCGGCATACAGCCAGCGCTTCGGCCTCATCTACGTCGACTTCGAGAACGCCAGAAGCGCACGATCAAGGACAGCGGCTACTGGTACCGCGACCTCATCGCGAAAGGCGAGATCGAGTACGACGAGACGCTCGTGTAGCGCCGCTCAGGCCTGAATCGCGCGGTCGAGGATCTGGCCCAGAGCCGTCGCGAGAACGTTAACCGCATCGGGTGCGCTGTTTGGCGAGCGCCACGCCACGTGCCCATCAGGTCGCACCAGCACGCCGCCGTCCGGGTTGACACCGTATTGCCTCATCCAGTCTCCGTGCTCGTCCTGGAACTCGCAGCCGGAACCGATGGAAGAGCCTTTCATAGGGATCCGCAGGCGCTCGCCGGCTGCACCTGCAGCATCGACCCAGGGGCTCCCGGAATCACCGGCTAGCACAGTAAAGCCGGGCCCGAACAGGTCGAGTGTCGAGCAACGTTCGCCGTCGCGCTCAAGCCGGACGTGCGGCGCCCGGTGACCGGGACGTCCCGATGGCACATAATCGATCACTACATCTTCCGGAGAGGGAGCTTTAGTACCATCCGGAACGATGGCGGTGGACTCGTACGCGAAGCCCAGTTCCATCCCCAGGAAGTTCCCGTAGCGCCTGGACGCAGCGACGGTCTCTTCTGCTGACGCTCCATCATCGCTGTCGCCCGCAGCGGCCGAGTTAATTCGCGCCACCATCTGCGAGTTCTCCAGGGAGCGGTCCGCGTTGAACCTCGCGACGGGACGCCGCTCCGTGTCGTACGTTTCGAGCAGCCCACGACCGGCAACGCCCGAGCGCACCAGTGCGAGCTTCCACGCTAGGTTGTGAACATCCTGGATGCCGGTGTTCATCCCGAAGCCCCCTGTCGGCGGCAACTGGTGCGCTGCATCACCGGCGAGAACCACTCGCCCGGATAAGAGCCGTCGCGCGACCGTCGCGTTCATCGTCCACGTCGCCACCGCCAGGATCTCCGGAGCGCACGACGGATCCCCCACCGCCGTCCGGATCCAGTCCACGCAGCGTTCGGGCGTGTATCCCTCAAACGCCTCGGTCGTGCCGTCGTACGCGATCTGGCAAAGCCAGCGCCCGCGCGCGTCAAGCGGCTGGAAGACCCCGCGCGCAACGTCACCCGCCACGAAGTACAGGATCGCCGGACGCTGCGCGACATAGGGGTCCAGGTCCGCCTTGTAGTAGACGTTTACGAAGTGCCCTAGGCCCCTCGGCCCGTCCATCTCCACACCCAGCTGACCCCGTATCGAGCTGGCAGCGCCGTCTGCAGCGACCAGGTACTCCCCTTCCACCTGGTATCGCCGCCCGGTTGCCCGCTCCCGCACCGTCAGAATGACGCGATCGTCATCGCTGGCCATGCCTGAATCAACGTGCTCCGCTTCGTGGCCGAAACGCAGTTCCGACAGCCCCGTCGCCTCAGCGCCACGCCGCAATATTGGCTCGAACACGTCCTGCGACGACAACAGCGGGACTTCCGGGCTCACTCGCTTCCCCGATCCGGCGAACCCGCGTGTGGGCATCCGCCCCAACTCCTCACCGGCCAGCGTCCTCGCGTAGATAATCTGGCTCGTCCACCCGGGGGGGAGGTTCACTGCCGCCAGTTCATCGTGGACCGTCGACCCCCACTGGCGAGCAATCTCCATCGTCCGCGTGTTCAGGTTTCGCGCCTTCGGGTGCCAGGTGGTCGAGTCGTGCCGCTCAAGCAGCAGTGACCGAACGCCGTACCTCGCTAGTTCCAGGGCAGCAGACAGTCCAACCGGCCCGCCGCCGACGATGACTACAGGTACTGAATCCAACGCTGTCCCCCTCCTACCCTGCTCCTCCAGCCAGATCCCGAATCCACGGCAGGTGCTCCTGGTAATGAGCGCTGCTGTTGCCCACCACCCAGCCCAGGACCGGCGCGGTGCTGCCCTTCCCCGACTCTTCCGGCTGGTAGTGCGAGTAGGTCCGGAGAAGGTCCTCCGGATCCATCGAGCCGACGAGCGCCGTCAGCTCTTCCTGCGCCTGCTCCAGCCGTCCACGGACCTCGGCCAGCGTCACGGCACTATCGCGATCGCGCATGACTTGGTTGAGCTCGTCCTCTGTCCTTCTGCGCACCACGTCCGGGTCCAGGCCCATCGCCTGCCATCTCTGCTCCTTCTTAAGCAGCGCAATGATGCCACGCTCCCACGAGACCAGGTGCGAGAGGTGATCCTTCACCGTCCAGCCCACCTGGTCGGTGCGTTGCGTCATCTGTTCTTCGGTGAATCCGTCCAGGGTTCGTTGCAACTCAGACCAGGACTGCTGAAGTTGGTCCTGGAATTCGGCTTTGTTGGATGGCTCAGTCACGGGAACCTCCGTTAGCGCTTGACCGACCCGATATTACGCCCGCGCGCCCACGTCCGCTCGCTTCTTCGCCCGGCCCCGCACCAGCGCACCCAGTATCGTCTTGCGAAGTCGCAGGTTTAGCGGCGTCACCTCCAGGCACTCGTCTTCACGCAAGAACTCCAGGGCCTGCTCCAGCGAGAGCTGGTGGTGGGGGATCAGGCCCTCCGTCGCCTCCTGGGTGGACGAGCGCATGTTCGTCTGCTTCTTCTCCTTCGCGGGGTTCACGTCCATGTCCTCCGCGCGGGCGTTTTCGCCGACGATCATGCCCTCGTAGATCTCGACACCGGGGCCGATGAACATGATGCCGCGCTCCTGCAGGTTTAGCAGGGCATAGGAGAGGCTGCGTCCCCGCCGGTCCGCAACGAGGCTACCGGTGGGACGCGTGCGCAGGTCCCCGTGCCACGGCTCGTACTTTTCGAAAACGTGGTGCAGGATGCCGGTGCCGCGGGTCTCGGTGAGGAACTCCGTGTGAAAGCCGATGAGGCTGCGCGCGGGCACCAGGTACTCCTGGCGCACCCAGCCCGTCCCGTGGTTCACCATGTGCTCCAAACGGCCCTTGCGGAGGGCCAGCAGCTGCGTCACCACTCCCAGGTAATCTTCGGGGATATCGATCGAGAGGCGTTCCATCGGCTCGCACAGCTTGCCGTTCACCATGCGGGTCACCACCTGCGGCTTCCCCACGGTCAACTCGAAGCCTTCGCGACGCATCTGCTCCACCAGGATTGCCAGTTGCAACTCCCCGCGGCCCTGCACCTCCCAGGTGTCCGGCCGGTCGGTCGGGCCGACCCGGATTGATACGTTTCCAACCACCTCCGCGTCCAGCCGGTTCTTGACCAGCCGCGCCGTCAGCTTCGAGCCGTCCTGCCCGGCCAGCGGCGATGTGTTGATGCCGATCGTCATCGATAGGCTCGGCTCGTCAACGTGCGGGATCGGCAGCGGCCGCGGGTCGTCCGGGTCCGCCAGCGTCTCCCCGATCGTCACGTCCGGCAGCCCGGCTATCGCGATGATCTCCCCCGGCCCCGCTTCCTCCGCGTCGACACGGTCGAGCGCGTCCGTGACGTAGAGCTCCGTTACCTTGACGCGTTTGATTTCACCGTCAACACGGCACCAGGCCACCGTCTGACCGCGGCGGATCGTGCCGTGCCGCACGCGACAGAGCGCAAGCCTGCCCACGTAGGGGGAAGCGTCCAGATTTGTCACGAGCGCCTGGAGAGGATGATCCTCATCGTACTCAGGTGGAGGAATGTGCTTGAACAGCGTATCGAACAGCGGCTCCAGGTCCGTCCCATGCTCGTTCTGACTCAGGGACGCCCAGCCCGCCCGGGCGTTCGCGTAGAGGATCGGGAACTCGATCTGGTGTTCGTCGGCATCGAGATCCAGGAAAAGCTCGTAGACCTCGTCGACCACCTCCTTGATGCGCGCATCCGGGCGGTCCACCTTGTTCACGACCAGTATCACTGGCAACCGTGCCTCAAGCGCCTTGCGCAACACGAAGCGGGTCTGGGGAAGCGGTCCTTCGCTGGCGTCTACAAGCAGCAACACGCCGTCCACCATCGTCAGCCCGCGTTCGACCTCGCCTCCGAAGTCGGCGTGTCCTGGCGTATCGATGATGTTGATCTTGGTCCCGCCGTGTCGCACGGCCGTGTTTTTGGCCAGGATCGTGATCCCCTTCTCGCGCTCCAGGTCCATCGAGTCCATCACGCGCTCCGCCACCTCCTGGTTAGCGCGAAACGCGCCGGACTGCCAGAGCATGGCGTCGACGAGGGTGGTCTTGCCGTGGTCAACGTGAGCCACGATGGCAACGTTGCGTAGGTCATCTCGCGTGGGCATCGCATCCAGTATAGGCGTGCGACTACTGACTACAGAAGGCAGAAGGCGGTGGAGACTGGCCCTCAGTATCTGCAAGAATCAGGTCAATGACTGAGCGCTCAGAACACCACGCCGTCCAGCACGGCGACCAGCCTATCGAATATGTCCTGGTTCGGAGCCCGCGGCGGCGGCGGACGATCGGCATTACTGTTGAGGAGAGGGGCAAGGTGGTTGTGCGCGCGCCGCTACGGGTTCCACTGGCCATGATTGAAGACTTTGTGCGTCAGAAGGCGAATTGGATTGAGGCGCGTCAGCTAGTGCAAGAGCTGAAGGGGCCAAGGCCGCAAATGCCAGTGGAGATCGAAGAAGCCCTGCGCAGAGAAGCGCAGCCTGCGATCGAGGCAGCCGTCGAGCGCTGGTCACCAGTATTGGGATGCCGGCCATCGCGTGTCATCGTGCGCAGCTACAAGCGCCGCTGGGGGAGTTGCTCAGCCGATGGCACACTGCGCTTCAACTGGCGTCTTACTCTCCTGGACCTGTCTGCCCTTGATTACGTCGTCGTGCACGAGCTCGCTCACTTGCGAGAACGTAACCATGCGCGCGCGTTCTGGGCGCTTGTGGCACAGGCGCTTCCAGACTTTAAGGAGCGCCGCTTGATGCTGCGGTTTGCTCACCCGTAGAACTCGCAAGCTGAGTGGCTTATGGCGCCCAGGGACAGGTCAGGCCAAAGGCACGAGCGCCCCCGAGCATAGGCGGGAATCCCGGAGATCCCTGCACGCCCGCAAACAGTGTCGTCAGGTCCTGGATGTTGATGAAGTCTCCCAGTCCCCCAGGTCCCGGCAGCAGGTCCCAGCGCGAGCTGAACAGCGCATTCGGCGGGCTCGTCCCGAAGTGCCGGACCGGCGCCACGAAGCTAAGCACATCCTGGATCGTGAGCTCGTTCACCGTCGGTATCGCGCCGCCGGCGTTGTCAAACAAGTTCGATCCCCACCCGTCGTTTCCGCAGGCGTCCTGGGGACCGGTTCCGATCTTGAATTGGGCCTCGGAGAACGTACCGAACTGCACACAACCGTCGTTGATACGACCGTCGCCATCGTTATCGACTGAATCGGCGCAGTTGGCCTCTGCCGGGCCAACCGCCGGGCAGCCGTCGTTGACGAGCGAGTCGACGCTCACGGGCGGCCCGTCATCGTTGACGCTGCCGGTACACAAGGGCGCGCCGAACTCCACGTCGTCAGTGTAGCCATCGTTGTCGTCATCGGCGTCATCCAGCACCGGCACACAGGGAGAGAACTCCGAGGTGTTGCCATTCGGATTCGTCGCCGTCGCCGTTATGAAGGTGCCGCTGACCGGGGTAGTGTCGAGGAAGAACGCGAAAGTCGAATTTCCGGAAGCGTTGGTTGTGGTCACTGTGGATTCCACCTGCTGGTCGCCCTCGCCGTTGCCTGACGAATCGCAAGCAGTGTTGACGTAAATGCGCATGGTGAACTGAGTGTTGGCCGCGGTATTGAGTGAACCGTTGATGGCGACAAGACCACTGGCGAGTCCAGCGGAAGTGAAGACGGGAAAGTTCTGGAGGTTGTTGGCGCCGGTGTCGGCGTCGCCGCCGTCGTTGGGTGTCACCCCGTCCGGGAACATGTCGATGCCCAGCTCTCCGTTTGAGTGGATCGAATTCCCAGCGATGGTGTTGCCGGTTGCGCTCACAACCCTTACTCCAGAGGAGGCATTGAAGGCAATGACGTTCGCCTCGCCAACACCGTCTCCACCGATGACATTGTTGGAGCCTCCGCTGATCTGGATCCCGTGTGAATCGTTACCCAGGGGCGATATCCCGTCCTGTTTGGTCCCGATGAAATTCCCTTGCAAAACATTGTCGTTCGTGCCGGCGTTTGTGATGCTAACGCCCGTCAAGCCGTTGCCGGAGATAACGTTGCGCGCGGACGCGGTATTGCCACCGATTACATTCCCCGGCCCGCCTATCAGCATGCCTTCCAGGGCGTTGCCTAAATCAGCCGTGCCTGTCGCGTCGGTACCAATGAGGTTTCCCCGGACCGTGTTTCCGGATCCGAAGACGCTTATGCCAATATGATTACCTGAAATGACGTTGCGGGCGCCCGTTGCAGTGCCTCCAACGCTGTTTCCCGCTGCGCCAGAGATGAGCACACCGAGACTGCCGTTGGCCAAGCCCGCCGTCCCCGCCGCATTAGTTCCGATGTAGTTGCCGACAACTGAGTTGTTGTCAGCGCCGCCGCTGAGGATTCGTATCCCGTCCCGTCCGTTACCGGAGATGACGTTTCGGGCGGAGGAGCTGAGGCCGCCCACGGTGTTTCCCGGCGCGCTTACTATCCGCACGCCATCGTTGTTGCCAAGCGCGCCCGTGCCTGCGGCGTCGGTGCCGATGAGGTTGCCGAGGACCACGTTCCCCGTGGAAGGCGCCAGGTTGATTTCGATTCCGCCGAGCGTGTTACCGGATATGAGGTTGCGATCCTCGGCATCGAGACCCCCGATGGTGTTATTGGGAGAGTTGAGAATCGTTATCCCAAAGTTGTTGGCGAGGGCTGCGGAGCCGGCGTTGTTCGTACCGATGTAGTTCCCGGCGATGGTGTTGCCGCCACCGGTGCTGATGGCGATTCCGTCGCCGGTGAAGCGATTGATGACGAGGCCGCGGATAGTGGAGCCACCGCCGGTGATCGTCAGGCCGCCGGTGGCAACGCCGGCACCCGTACCGTTCAACTGGATGATGGGAGTTGTGGCGAATCCCGGCTGCGAGGTGCCGTCGATGGTTACAGGCTGCGTAATTGTCGGTAGGGTCAAGGTAGGGCTGATCGTCTGAGCGCCGCTGCCGATGGCGAACTGAATCACGTCCGCGTCGGACGCGGCGTTGGCGTTGGCGATAGCTCCCCGCAGGCTGCAATCAGTGAAGACGACGGTACAGGCAGTCATCGCACCGGAGTCCACGGTGGTGTCGACGATGAGTGCGGGTACCTGGATACAGTTCGAGAACTCAGAGGTATTGCTGTTCGGATCGGTGGCCGTGGCCGTTATGAAGCGCAGGCTGCTCACGGCTTGCGGCATGAGGGCGCTGACGGTTCCACTGACCCCTGCCCCATTGGTTGTCACGTTGACAGTCGCCGTGAACGGGGTCTCCCCCTCGCCGTTTCCAGTTGGGTCACAAGAGGCAGAATGGTAGAAACGGATCGTGAACTGAGTGTTCGGTGCGCTTTCCAACGTCAAGCCAATCGAAGTTGTCGTAGTTATGCTCGATGCGCTCGTGAGCACCGGCCAGTTCTGGAGGTTGTTGGCGCCCGCGTCCGCGTCTGGCGCGACGTCGTTGGGCGTGACGATGTTGTCGTTGGCGAGGTCGATGCCCAGGGCGCCGTTATCGTGAATCGAGTTCTGGTCGATGAGGTTGCCGGTGCCGCTGGAGATGGTGATGCCATCTCCGGTGTTGTATGCCAGGTGATTGGCTAGCGCGGCAGAGTTGCCACCGAGAGTGGTGTTGTTGCTGGTGCCGGCAATCTGGATGCCGTTGGTGCTGTTGCCGAGCGGGCTTACGCCGTCCGACGCGACGCCCATCATATTCGCCTGCACCGTGTTCCCTAGGGACGCGCTGCTGATCTCGGCCCCGTCCTGGCCGTTTCCGGACAGGACGTTGCCGTCGCCGGCGGCGCCGACGATGTTGTTGTCGGAGGAAACTATGTTGACGCCGATGGCGGAGTTGCCGCGGTCCAGCATGCCGGTTACGTCGGTGCCGATGTAGTTGTTCTTGATCGTGTTGCTGTTGGCGTCGGTTACCAGGTTGATTCCGTCGCCATTGTTGCCGGAGATGACGTTACGTTGCGATGAGGGGGAGTCGCCGATCGTGTTCCCGTCTGATGCGTCGATGTGAATGCCGTCGACGGAGTTTCCGCGGTCCAGCGTCCCGGTGGCATCCGTTCCGATGTAGTTGGCCGTGATGATGATTCCCGTGGTGGCGGCGCCCGTGACCTCGATTCCGTTGGCATCGTTGCCGGAGATGACGTTGCGTTGGACGGAGCTGGACCCGCCGACGACGTTATTGGACGCGGTGATCAGGATGCCATCAAGGACGTTGCCGAGATCGGTGTTGCCGTTGGCCCCCAGCCCGATCGTGTTCGCCTTGATGGAGTTGTTCTGGCCTGCGATTTCGATTCCATTGTCGCTGTTGCCGGAGATGACGTTGCCGCTGCCGCCTGTGAGCCCGCCAACGGTGTTGTTGATGCCAGATACCCTGACCCCAGTCGAATTGGGGATTGCCACTGTCCCAGTGGCATTCAGGCCTATGTAGTTTCCCGAGATCGTGTTGCTGGCTGCGGTCATCAAGATCCCGGCGGTGCCGTTGTTTCCGGAGATGATGTTGCGCTGCGCGGCGGACGCCCCTCCGATTTGTGACAGGGTGCTGGTGTTGTATTGCTGAATGCCGTTGGCGCCGTTGCCGAGATCTCCAGTCCCCGCGGCGTTGGTACCGATGAAGTTGCCCTCGACGCGAGTTGATGCAGAAGTGCCGTGAATCTCGATGCCGTCGTCGACGTTGCCGGAGATGAGGTTACCCTGACCGGCGGCGGAGCCGCCAACGAAAGTGCCGTCGCTGTCGCTGATATTGATGCCGTCGTTGTTGGAGATGGCTGTCGTTCCCGCGACGTCAGTTCCGATGCGGTTCCCGTGAATGACCGAGTTGTTGGCTTCATTGCTGATACGGAGACCCATGCCGGTGTTGCCTGAAATCACGTTTAGGTCGCCCGCGCCGCTCCCGCCGATTGTGGTGGCTATCGACTGATTTCGATGTGCACTCCATCGCCGCCATTGCCCTTATCCAGCGTGCCGTTGGCGTCGGTTCCGATGTAGTTACCCCTGATGGCGTCGCTGTTGCTGCCGCCCGAGATCTCGACGCCGTGCTGAGTACGTTCCCGGAGATCACGTTTCTCTCCTCAGTTGCTGATCCCCCGACAGTGACGGGCCCGTCTCCCGACGTGAACCGAACACCATCGCCCCCGTTGGCGAGGACTGTGGAGCCGTCGAGCCCCAGGCCGATGTAATTCGCCTTGATCACGGTACCGCTTCCGGAACTGGCGTTTATCCCGTTGGCTACGTTTCCGGAGATGATGTTGCGGTCGGCCGCTGCCGTCCCGCCGATCAGCGTGTTCGCGGCCTTTTGGGAGATCGAGATGCCATCGCCAGCGTTCCCCAGCGCGGCGTTGCCGCCGATGGTGCCGATCTGGTTCCCCTTGATCGTATTCCCCGTACCAAAGTCAGTACCGACAATGATGCCGGTTCCACCGTTGCCGGAGATAACGTTGCCCTCCGCGCCCGCTCCGCCAATAACGTTGTTGTCGGAGTTAGCGGAGGTGATCAAGATGCCCCTCAGGCTGTTAGGGATCGCTGCCGCGCCGGCTGCGTTCACACCAATCAGGTTGCCCTTGACCGAGTTGCTGTCGCCCGAGATTTGAATCCCGCTGGCCGTGTTGCCAGAGATGACGTTGCCGAGCGCACCCGCTCCGCCAATGGTGTTCGACGACCCCGTGATTGAGATGCCCGTGCCGTTCCCGCCATTGGGGTGTACGGCTGTGCCGGCAGCGTTGGTGCCGATGAAGTTACTCTGGATCAGTGCGCCGGTTGATTGCGCGCTAATCCCGGTGGTGCTGTCGAAAATGATGTTGCCGGGCCCTATGGTCGCGCCGGTTGAACCGACGCTGATACCGATGGTGCAGTCCGTGACCTGAATCACCTTGATTGTGATCGGCCCCGTGTTTGGACCCACCAGGTCGAAGCAGTCGAACGCCGAGGGCTCGCCGGCGCCGTCCACGATAACCCCGGCTCCCGTCCCGTCGATGGTCGTGGGGACTCCCGCTGACGAAGGTGCGTTCACGGTCAGTGTGCTGGCGATGGTTATCGTCGCTGGCGCGCCGGGCGGGAAGACGGCAGCGCTGAAACTGATGAAGTGGCCGGTACCGGGCGCCCCGTTGTTGTTCGCCACCGCCCCGCGCAGGCTGCAGTCGCCGGCGGCGTTGGTGCAGGCGGTCAGGCTGGCGTCAGACGTGGTGTCGACCACTTGTGAAATGAGTCCGCCGGCATCCACCGTCGCAGGGCCGGAGACGAGCGAACCTGCGGCAACAGCCGTCGCCGCAAGCAGAAATCGCAGGCACTGCTTCATCTCGGACCTCTTCGCTGCCAGAATAATCTGTTCGGTCTGAGGCTATTCTGGTAGCGGCTCATGCGGATTTCAACGCTACAGAGTGCTACAATCTGTAGCGCTACTACCCTATCGCTACGATTTGTAGCACTTTCCCCCGCTGGCACGGAGACCACGGATATGTACTCTCAAGACGAGATGGACTACAGGCAGGGGATCCGCTCGTGGCGTGCGAGCGAGGGTCTAACGCAGGCTGGTCTTGCGACGCGTTCGGGGCTCTCCTATGCCGCGATCCGGGCATATGAATCGGGTGCGCGCAAGCCGAGCGCCCAGGCGCTGCAGGCGATCATCAACGCGATCGGTGTGCCGAGGGAGGAGGCCAACCGGTTGCTTGCCGGGGCGGGCTACGCGGTAGACCTTTACTCGGTCTTCAACCTGGGCTACGAGCCGGTCTCACTGGAGGAGATGGCCGCTGAGTCAGACAGCCTTCCATGGCCTGCGCACATCACGAACCAGAGTTACGACGTGCTGCACGCTAACCCGGTGATCCAGAAGATCATGGACGTCGATCTGAGATCGCAGTACATGGGCCACGGCGAGCGCAACCTCATCTCCGGGGTGGTCGACCCTGCTTTTGCCTCACGGATGGCGAATTGGGACGAGGTGGTCACCTTCATGGCCGGGCTGGCGAAGTTTGAACCGAGGTGGAATTCGGAAGGTGGCAGGCAGCCGGCGCCGTGGCTGCAGGGGGCGATGAAGCGGTTGATGGCGGGAGACCCGGGTCTGGTCGAGCGATTCCTCCAGCTCTGGGTGACGGCGCCGCCGATACCGTGGCGGCTCCGGCACAGGTTTCGGCTGCACTGGTTGTACAAGGGTGAGACCATGATGCGCTTCACATGCGTGCTGGGCGTCGGCAACCTCTCGGACGAACTGCACTGGAACGAGTGGGTGCCAGCGGATGCTGAGACCTGGCAGGCCCTAAGCGAAGCGACAGCCTAGCCAGCCCCTACGGGTAAGGCGTCCCAATTACCGGGCACGGTTGGGTCTGTTGCACCAGCAGCGCCACCTTCCAGCGCTGGATCGCCAGCGAGTCCACGGCGTTCACCACCCCATCGCAGTTCACGTCGCCCCACTGCTGCGGCGGCGTCCCCGATCCAATCGCTGGGCACCCGGGCGCGTGATTGTACGTCAGGCCCACCTTCCAGCGCTGGATCACCAGCGAGTCCACCGCGTCGATCACCGCGCTGCAGTCGACGTTCCCCCACATCAGCGCCGGGGGCGTCGGTGTTGGCGGCGGCACGGTGGGCGAGGGACTCGGTGTAATCGAGGGTCCTGGAGTGGGCGTGGCGTTCGATATCTGGATCGAGCCGTCGCTGTCCGCACAGGTCAGGTCCGCACCCATGCCGTCCACGCATATCAGTACTTCAACGTCGAGCGCCGAGGATTGGCCGCTGCTGCCGATGGCGTCAAACGTAATCATCCCCTCGACGCCCGATAGGCCCGAAAGGTCTGCCCAGGCGAACCGCACCGTGTCCGCGTCGTATGCGGGGTTGCAGCCGCCCGAAGGTGAGCACGACGCGGCATGGAGGACCGCCGCGTTGTAGTTCACATTGACGTCCATGGCGCCCACAGTGATTCCCTGTTGAGGCGTGATCGTGACATCGACCACCACGTTCCCTCCTGGGCCCACCGTTGCTGACTCTATCGACACAGTTGCGTCCGGGGCTCCGCCGCCCTGCGATGTTCCCGCCGGGCCCATCACAAGCCATCCCAGCGAAACCAGTACGGTTCCCATCGCCGCGACAATCGCCCACTTTCTTCGTTGTTCAAGCACGTCTAACACTCCCTGGAATGCACCCATCCAACTTCTTCAATTCCGGCTCAACACAGACGCACGAGCACTGGCATCCGTGACATCGTTAGGCGTACATCCGGGAACTACGGGTAGGCCGACCCGATCAGAGGGCAAGGCTGTTGCTGCAGCACCGGCAGCACCGCTTGCCAGCGCTGTATCGACAGAGCATCGATTGCGTTCACTACCCCGTCGCAGTTGACGTCGCCCCAGACCGTCGGCAACGCCGGCACTCCTATCTCCGTACACCCGGGCGCGGCCTTGAACTCTAGTCCAGCCTTCCAGCGCCGGACAGCCAACGAATCCACGCCGTTTACCGCGCCACTGCAGTCGACGTCGCCCCAAACGTGCGGTACCGGCGTGGGCGTTGGCACAGGCGTCGCGGTCGGGGTCGGCGTAGGCGTAGGCGTTGGGGTTGGCGCTGGTGTCGCCGTTGACGTCGGTGTCGGCGTCGCGGTCGGTGTCGGCACGGGAGTCGGCGTCGGAGCCAACGTGGGTTCTGGCGTCGGAATAGGTGTAGGCGTCGGTGTCGGAGCCAGCGTGGGTCCGGGCGAAGGTGTGGGCGTCGATGCCGGCGGAGCCGTGGGCGTTGGCGTCGGGGTTGGCTGGGGAGTCGCCGTGGGTTCTGGCGTCGGAATAGGTGTGGGCGTGGGCTCCGGCGTTCCCGTGGGGTCAGGCGTTGGAGTTGGCATAGGTGTTGGTGTCGGAGCCGACGTTGGTTCCGGCGTCGGAGTTGGCGGAGGCGTCGGTTCCGGGGTTGGCGATCCCTCGATCGTGATCGACCCGTCGTCGCCAACACAAACGAGATTCTCCACCTTCTCGTTCACGCAGTTCACCACCGCTACATCGAGCGTCGATGACGTGCCACCACTACCAACCGCCGTGAACGTGATCGCCCCCTCGTCGCCGTCCAGCCCGCCCAGGTTCGCCCAGGCGAACCGCACGCTATCCGCATCGAACTCGACGTTGCAGTTTCCCGCCGGCGAACACGCAAAGGCATCGACGACCGCGGGGTCGTAGCTCACGTCGACGTCCATCGCCGCAACCGTCACCCCGGACGCCGGCGAGACGCTCACGTCCACCTCCACGCTCTCCCCCGGCTCGATCGTCGCCGATTCTATCGAGACGGTAGCGTCGGCGGCTCCACCCCACGAGGGCCACGCCGGCCCCAACGCCAGCCACCCGGTGGACAATAGGACACCGGCAACCGCCGCCCCGGCGGCCAATCTTCGCGGACGATCAAGCAAGTGCAACACCCTGGCTCAGGTGCCCCAGTTATGCACATAGCCGCTCTGCTTGTCAACATATAAACAAGGAGTCAGTCACGAGCCGATAGCCGGGCACTCGATCACGGGACTGTTCGGCAAGCCGGCTGAGTATCGGAGTAGCTCCAGCGCGTCCACCTCATTGGTCACCCCGCTGCAGTTCACGTCGCCCGAGAATGCACAGCCACCTGGCAGCATGTCCGGCAAGCCGGCGGTATGCCGGAGCACTCGCAGCGCGTCGACAGCGTTGATGCCACCTCCACAGTCGACATCCCCGATTTGGCGGTCGGCACACCCTGGGCCCGGGTTGGGATCCTTCGTCGCTACAACAGGCGTCGCCGGTTGCCCGACGTGGAGCGTCGCCTTCAAGCAAAGCGACGCGAAGTCCCCGGTCGGTTCGGCGGGGTCCGGGTCGCAGGCATCCCCGATGCCATCTCCGTCGGTGTCCGTCAGGAGTGGTACGTTCGTGTTTGGGTGTGCTGGTAAGGTAGGGTTCTCCAGCTGATTAACCAGGGGACAATTGTCGTCCCTGTTCGCGATGCAATCCTGGTCCTCATCGTGGCCGACTATTCCGAGCTCGCATCCGACCGGGCTCTGTGGCCCCGCGCTGAACGGCATCGGATCGCATGCATTGGGCAGCCCGTCGAAGTCTGTATCGTTCAGTTGATCAGGGGCCCGCGGGTTCCACTCCGCGTTTGCCGTCGTCGCGCAAACGTCGAGCTCGTTTTCGATGCCGTCAACATCCGCGTCTCGCTGACTCTCAGTCCAAACCGTGAAAGTATGCGGGCCTGATGCCGGATTCTGGCGGAAGACGCAGCCGCCCTCGTCGTATGCAGCGCAGGCTCCAGGCATCCGCGATCCTTCCCTGACGACTCCTACCTGGGGGCAACCATCGTTAATCGCAGAATCTTCGCCGTCGTCGCTCATACTGTTGTCGCACTGCGAGCCCGTTTCCGGTAAGGCGTTTACCGTCGGGCAGCCGTCGTTCACCTTGTCGTCGTGATCTTCGTCGATCGCGTTGGGCGACTCGCATGGCAGAAGCGGGTACCCTCGCTGTGGATTGGGATGTCGGGCGCCGGGACAATTTGCTCCCGCAATCGAGGCAGGTGAACAGGGATTGTCGAGCGTCGTCCCAAGCAACGTTACGTTAGCCAGTTCGGGCGCGCACCTGTCCGACACGATGAAAGGCGGGGGCGGAAGATCGTCCGGGATTTGGATCACGAGGATCCCGGGATATCCCAACGATGCATCGAATGAAATGTTGGGACCGTGCCCCAGATTTAGCGAGGCCCCCGGATTGAACAAGATCAGGTCTACCGGGGTCCAGGTCCCCTGCATTAGGGTGAGAGCGAACAGCCTCGACCTTGGCTGGCCGTTCGACAGGAGCGTGTTCAAGTATGTTGGATACTTACCAACCCCATCGGGAATCCCATCCTGGGGGCTCGTGTCCGCGGAGAGCGGTCCCATGATTTCGTCCTCGCCATCCGGCTTTGGCGAAATCGTGTCGTTGATGTCCACACTCGCGTTCATCAGCGTGAACGAAGCGCCAAATACGTTGTAACAGTTACTGTTCAGCACACCCAGGGTTGTGCTGAAGGCCACCTGCCCCGCCAGCGCTCCGGTTGCTACTTCGTTTGCTGTTGGCACCGTCCAGCTGCTGGGCGTGAAGAACACCGCCAGGCGATACTGCAAGTCTTTCACCTGCGAGATCTTGCTCGCCGGGTTCTGCGAACAGTCGGCACCCCACCCCAGGCAAAACTGAGTACGCAGGTCAGCACTCGCGCCCGGCCCGGAGTCGCCGTCACACGCCGGCGTGGATTCCAGGTTCTCGAAGCATGTCACCGCCCCGGGCTCGAAAGCCGGCGTGGTCGCCTGGACGGAGAGGCCGGAGGAACCCGCAAGGATCAGCAGAACGCCCGCCAGGGCAAATGCGCCTGCGGTTGGGAGACGACGAATCAGCAGTACGACCGACATCAGCCCGTGCTCAACGCAAGGTTGACATACTTACGGTAAGAACCGCCCGGCAATCGGCACCCCCTGCCTGTATGGCGGCCCCGCGAAGCGCGCGGGACCGCTGCCACGTATGAAAGAGTACGTCAGCTTACGCGTCGTGGTTCTACTGGCCTGAGACCGCTTCGTCGGACACGGCCGCCTGCTCGTACATCGCTTGGGTGCCGTCCTCGACGGCGTCAAATAGCGGCTGCGGATACAGGCCGACGAAGAAGACCCCGAGCACCAGCACCGTGAGCGCCCCGTACTCGCGCCAGGGGATCGGGAACCGCGTCGGCTCCTCCGGCGTCCCCAGGTACATCTCCTTGATGATCACCAGGTAGTAGTAGAGCGATATGAAGCTGAAGAACACGGCGAACCCTGCCAGCCACAGCAGGTCCTCCTCCGCCGCCGACTGAAAGAGGATGAACTTCGTCGCAAACCCCGCGAACAACGGCATCCCGGCCAGCGAGAACAGGGCCACCGACAGACACAGCGCGAGAAACGGCGCCCTCTCCGCAGCCCCCGCGTAGTCCTTGATCTCCTCTTTGCCCGTCCAGTTGTAGTAGATGATCACGCAGACAAACGCCGCCAGGTTGGACACCACGTACCCGATCATCAGCAGCACCAGCGCGCTCGCCGAGTCCGGCGACAGCGCCGCGATCCCCATCAGCATGTACCCCACCTGCCCGATGCTCGAGTACGCCAGAAGCCGCTTTATGTTGTGCTGCTGTATGGCAACCAGGTTCCCCAGCGCCATCGTCGCCACCGCCAGCACCGCGATAACGTACCGCCAATCGTCGATCAGCGGCAGGAACGACTGCGTGAAGAGCTTCAGGAACAGCGCGAATCCCGCCGTCTTCGATATCGCCGAGACGTACGCCGTCACCGGCAACGGCGCCCCCTCGTAGGCGTCCGGTGTCCACATATGGAACGGAACGGCCGCCACCTTGAACCCGAGCCCGGCGATCATCAATGCGAGCCCCAGGTACAGCGCTGGCTTGATGTCGTCGATGTTGCCGCTCAGCGCATCGCCTATCGCGGCGTAATTCGTGCTCCCGGTCGTCCCGTAAACGAAACCGATGCCGTACAGGAAGATCGCCGACGAGAACGCACCCAACAGCATGTACTTCATGCCACCCTCGTTCGAGCGCAGGTCGAACTTCGCGTACGAGACGAGGATGTATAGGCTGAAACTGAGCAGTTCGAGCGAGATATACGCCGTCAGCAGCTCACTCGCCGCCGCCATTCCGTTGGCGCCCACTATTGCCAGCAGCAGGAACGCGTAGTACTCGCCGGCGTGCAGCAGGCGATCCTGGACGAACCGGGCGGATGCGATGCAGGCGAACACACCGATCAGGCCAAAGAAGATCCGGAACATCGTTGTGTAGTTGTCGACGTCGATGAGGTTCGCGAAGTCCTTGTCCTCGTTGATCCAGATCAACGAAACCCCAACAGCCAGCAGTGCGCCCGCCGCGGCGAAGTACCCGAGGGCCTCCTTGTTACGCCTGTCCCAGAACAGATCGACAAGAATCAGTAGGCCAGCCCACAAAACCAGGATGATCTCCGGGCTCAGGAGCCACCAGTTCTGGTGGAGCTCGCTGGTCACGAACCGATTCCCGGAATGTTGCTCACCGTGCCCGTGATCCGGTCAACAAACGCGGCAGGCCATAGGCCGAGGAAGAGGATGAACGCCAGGAGCACCGCCGCCGCGAACTGCTCTCCCGGCCTCATCTCGATGAGTTTCTCCCACTTTTCGTTGAGCGGTCCGAAGTAAGCGCGCGCCAGCATCCGCAGGATGTACGTGGCAGTTATCGCCGCAGCGAGTATGCCCAGCGCGCCGGCCCAATAGTAGTCGGCCTTGAACACGCCTACGAAGATGCAGAACTCCGCCACGAACCCCGCGAGGCCAGGGAGGCCCAGCGAGGACAGTCCAGCGATCGTCCAGAACGCCGTATGACGCGGCATCCGCCTCGCAATACCGCCGAACTGCGTCATGTCGCGGATGTGCGCCTGGTCGTAGACGGCGCCGACGTTGGTGAACATGAGAGCCGTCATCACACCGTGCGCGAACATCTGCAGCACGGCCCCGTTTACTCCGATGTTGTTGCCCGCCGCCAACCCCATCAACACATATCCCATGTGACTGACGCTCGAGTAACCCACCATGTACTTCAGATCTGATTGCGCCAGCGCCGAGATCGCGCCGTAGAGCGCGCCGGTCACGCCCAGCGTCATAAGCACCGGCGCCCACCAGTCCGCGCCTTCCGGAAACAACGTCATCCCGACGCGCAGGATTCCGAACGCCCCCAGCTTCATCAGGACGCCCGCGTGGAGCATAGACACGCCGGTCGGCGCCGCCACGTGGCCATCGGGAGACCAGGTGTGGAACGGCCACATGCCGGCCAGCACTCCGAACCCGATCATGAACAACGGATAGACCCACTTCTGGAAGTCTTCGTCGTACACCACATCGCCCAGCGCCGGCAGGCTGAACGTCCCGATATCTGCCTCGACAAACGTGGCGAAAATACCGATGAAGATGAGCACGCTGCCGGCCACCAGCATCAGCACCAGCTTCATCGCGCCGTATTCCTTCGTTCGCTTGAAGTTTCCGAAATCGCTGCTCGCTCCCCATATGGCGATCAGCAGGTACATCGGCAGCACCGCAACCTCGTAGAAAAAGAAGAGGAAGAACAGGTCCTGCAGAACGAACACGCCGTAGACGCCGGAGACGAGCAGGAACAGGAGCACGAAGTAGTCCTTCGTGCGATAGGTGATGTTCCAGGACACGAAGACGGCCGCGAAGATGACGATTCCCGTCAGCAACACCATCGGCGCCGAGATGCCGTCGACGCCCACATACAGCGTGATCCCGTCCTTCCCCAGGAACCCAACGTCCTCCAGCCAAGCCCACTGCCCCTGGAACTCCAGCCCGCTCCCGCCGTCGTACTGGTACGAGAAGAAGACCAGGACGGACATCGCGAACATCGCCGTCGCCGAGAGCAGCGCGAAGTAGCGGGTTAGCTGCGGTCCCGGGTGCGTCGACGGGAACAACATGAACGCCGGCGCACTCAACAGCGGGACGAAGATCAGCGCGAGAAGTACGTATTCCATCAGACCACGAAAATCCAGAATGCGACCGCGATGATGATTACGCCCGCCACGATGGCCAGCGCGTAGTTCGGCAGCTTGCCCGTCTCCAGGAACTTGAGCTCGAAGCCGGTGAACAGGGCAAGCTTGCCCGAACCGTTGACGCCGACATCGTTAACGACTGTGCGGTCGAACAGGGCGATGAACTTCCCGAATCCCAGGATCATGTTGTTGATCACCCACTGGTAGAAGTTGTCTATGTAGAAGCGGTTGTACAGGAGCAGGTACACGGGCCGGAACGTCTCGCCAATCCGCTTCGCCCTCGCCGCATCGCCCGACCAGAAGATGAACCCGACGACGATCCCGCCGCCCGCCAGCACCGTGGACAGCAACGCGATGTCGATCGCAAAGTCGAACTCTTCCGGCTCGTCCGCGAACACAAATTCCCCGAAACCTCCCGGCAGCCCCAGCGCCTCACCTACCTCGGGCAGCACGATGAACCCACCGATCGCCGCAAGGACCGCGAGGATGATCAGCGGCGCCGTCATCACGAATCCGGCGTCGTGCGCATGATGCGCTGCCTGCGGATTCCGAGATTCGCCGAAGAACGTCCGCAGCACGAGGCGCGTAATGTACAGCCCCGTGACGAACAGCGTGGCCAGCGTGATGATATAGAGAATCACGCTCTGGTCTGACCTCACGGCATGCAGGATCTCGTCCTTCGCCCAGAAGCCGGAGAGCGGAAATATGCCGATCATCGCCAGCGAACCGATCGTGAACACAGTAGTCGTGATCGGCATCTTCCGCGCCAGTCCACCCAGCTCGTTGATGTCCTGCTGCTCCGTCGCATGGATCACCGACCCAGAGGCGAGGAAGAGCAGTGACTTGAAGAACGCATGCACGAACAGGTAAGCCATCGCCGCCGTTACCGACCCCGATCCCAGCGCCACGAACATCAGGCCCAGGCTGTTCAGCGTTGAGTACGCGATCACACGCTTGATATCTGTCGCCGCGAGCCCCATCAAGGCCGAGATCACCACCGTGATCATCCCTAGCGCCGTCACCGTATCGAGAGCTAC
Source organism: uncultured Chloroflexia bacterium (assembly GCA_963717065.1). GTDB lineage: Bacteria > Chloroflexota > Dehalococcoidia > SM23-28-2 > RBG-16-64-32 > CAVQVC01. The sequence goes on from CAVQVC010000001.1 coordinate 2,299,900, forward strand.
TGGATCCGCCAGCTCGAACAGCGGGAACATCCGCGCCACCATGTAAACGCCGGCAACGACCATCGTCGCGGCGTGGATTAGCGCGGACACGGGCGTCGGGCCCTCCATGGCATCCGGCAACCAGACGTGCAGCGGGAACTGCCCCGACTTACCGACGGCGCCGGCGAACAGGCACAGGACGGCGATCGTCAGGTAGGTATTCCCTCCCAGTTCGAAGGCGCCCATGTCCACGTTGTTGTAGCCACCGCCCGCGGCGAACTCAAATGTCTCGGAAATGTCAAACGTGCCGGACTGGACGAACAGCAGGATGATGCCGATCAAGAAGCCGACGTCGCCGATGCGCGTCGTGACGAACGCCTTCTTCGCAGCCTCCGCCGCCGACCGCTTCTCCCACCAGAACCCGATGAGCAGGAACGAGCAGAACCCAACAACCTCCCAGCCCACGTACATCAGCAGCAAGTTGTCGGCCAGCACCAGCAGGAGCATCGAGGCCGCGAACAGCGACATCACCGTGAAGTACCATCCGTAGCGCTCGTCCCCGTGCATGTAACCGACCGAGTAAACCTGCACCAGCAGCGAAACGAAAGTCACAACGCAAACCATCACCATTGAAAGCTGGTCCGCGTGGAACCCAAGGTTGATCTCAAACCCCTCGAAGTTGATCCACTCCCAGCTCTTGCCGCCCCCGGCGAACTCCGCGGCCCCCTGCGCATCGATAGCATCGAGAACGTCCGCCAGCACCACCAGGAACACGACGAACGACGCCAGGATCGCCAGGATCGAGATGAAATCTCCGCCGCGCGGCAGATACTTCCCGGTGAACAACAGAAGCACAAACGCCGCAGCCGGTATCGCCGGTATCAGCCAGACTTCTTCCATGCCCACGCTAGATCACTACCATTTCATGATGTCCGCTTCGTCCACGTTGGCCGTGGACTTGTTCCGGTACAGTCGCAGCACAATCGCCAGCGCCAGTCCAACCTCCGCCGCTGCGATCGTGATTACGAAAACCGCAAATATCAGACCCGTGAACGTCTCCGGCGACAGATACACCGCGAACGCAATGAAGTTGATGCTCACAGCCTGCAGCATGAGCTCCACCGACATCAGGATGAGGACTGCGCTCCTTCGCGCCAGCACTCCGTACATCCCCAGCGAGAACAGAATCGTGCTCAGGATGAGGAAGTTGTTGATCGGGATCATTCGCCCTCTTCACCCCGCGCAAGGACGATTGCCCCGATCAACGCCACCATCAGCACGAGCGATGCGATTTCGAATGGCACCGCCCAGGTCGTGAATAGCGCCGTTCCAATGTCCTCGAACGGAACCACGTTGATCTCGTCGCTCTCGTTCGGGAACTCGGTGGTAACCACCGCCACTATCGAAGTCACCATGAACGCCAGTGCTGCTACCGCCGCTATCGGCTTCTGAGGCCCGTCGGGCGCCGCCGGCAGGTCTCGCACCCGCGTGAGCATCATCGCGAATAGGATCAGTATCGTCACCGCCCCGCCGTACACCAGCACCTGCACGATGGCCAGGAAGTCAGCGGCGAGGAGCACGAAAATACCCGCCGTCGCCAGGAGCGCCAGGATCAGGAAGAGCGCGGCGTGAATGATGCTGCGCGCCATCACCGTGCCGATTGCTCCGACGATGGTCACGGCCGCGATGAAATAGAAGACTACTTCTTCGGCGCTCATCGGGAGACCGCCTGTGAAGCAGGGAGAAAGAGGCCCCGGAGCTTAACGGGGCCCGATTCCGATGAAGGTTCGAACACCCCTGTGGCTACTCCTCACCTTCCGTAGCCTGTTCTCCCTCCCCCTCTTCCTCCGCCTTCGGTGCCCAGCCGTGGTGCGCTACACCCATCGGCTCGCGGAACGGGTCTTCGAGGTTCCCGGTCTTGTGCTGCTTAAGCAGTGCCGGCAGATCCATCACCAGGTCCTGCCGGTCATACCGCGATAGCTCGACGCCCTTCCACGTATTGTTCATCACGATCGCATCAAAGTTGCACACCTCGACGCAGATGTCACAGCGCATGCAGCGCGCGTAGTCGATGTAGAACTTGTCGATGATCTTCTTACGCTTGCTGGTGCCCTCCGCGAAGTGGGGGTTGTCCTTCATAGTCACCGTCATGCAATCCACTGGACAGTAGCGAGCACACACCTGGCAGCCGGTACAGAACGGCTCCTTGACCTGCTCGTCCCAGAGCAATACAGGAAAGCCTCGCGACCGGTGCGGCAGCTCTTTCTTCTCATTCGGGTACTGCACTGTCACCGGTCTGCGGAACGCGGCCTTCACCGTTGTCCCGATTGCCTTGACGATTCCAAGCACTAGAGAACGCTCCCCACTCGCTGCTGACCCGGCTGGTACTTCACTCCGGAAGCCCGCGCCGCCCGGTATGTCAGATACAGCGCAACGGCGGCGGACGCCCCGGAAAGTACGGTCATGATGACGTTTGGCCAGTCGTAAACCAGCACCAGCCCGTTGATTATGATTTGCAGGAAGGCGAAGGGCAACAAGAATTGCCAGCAGTACGCCATCAGCTGGTCGATCCGCATTCGCGGCATACTGGCGCGCATCCACATGAAGAAGATGATGAAGGCGAACGTCTTCGCCAGCATGAGGCCCACCTGGGCCGCCACAGGCACGTCATCTGTAAACAGGCTCACCGGCCAGATCCAGCCTCCGAGGAATATTAGGGATCCAAGCATTGAGATCAGGACCATGCTCACGAACTCGCCGAGCTGGAACATCGACCAGCGGATTCCTGAATACTCCACGCTCGGCCCACCGACGACCTCCGACTCCGCAACGGGGATGTCGAATGGCTGCCGGTAAAGCTCGGCCAGTCCGGCGATCGCGAAGATCAGGAACGCCAGCGGCGCGTAGACCACGTAAGGGACGTCGTCCTGCGCGCCCACTATCGTCGCCAGGTTCAGACTCTGAGCGATCATCGCCACCGCGAGCACGGACATCACAAGCGGTATCTCGTAACTGATGAGCTGCGCCGCGGCGCGAACGCCGCCGATCAGCGCGTATTTGTTATCGGAACCCCAACCAGCCATCACGAACCCGACGATCCCCAGTCCGGACACAGCCACGATGTAGAAGAGCCCGAGCGGCAGGTTGCTTACGAACAGGTCCGACGTAAACGGGATCGCCACGGCCGCCATGATGGTCGGCACCACCACCGCATACGCCGCGAGCTCGAACGTCCAGCGGTCGGCGGTCTGCGGCCGCACGTCTTCCTTGGTCAGCAACTTAACGGTGTCCGCGAACCCCTGCAGCAGGCCGTATGGGCCCACCCGCATCGGCCCCAGCCGCATCTGTATGCGGCCGATCACCTTGCGCTCCAGCCATGTCAGCATGATCACGCCCACGGCCACGAGGAGGCCCACAACAGCCATCCTGATGATGGCATCGATCCAGACGTTGTCAAAGATAAGGCCGAGGATCACCGGTCCACCTCGCACAAGACGATGTCAATCGATCCCAGGATGATGATCACGTCGGCTACGTAATGCCCCACAGACATTGCTCGCAGCGCAGAGAGGTTCACGAACGATGCGCCGCGGACTTTGTGCCGCCACGGCTTGTCCGAGCCGTTCGACACCACGTAAACGCCGTATTCGCCGCGCGGGCTTTCCACCCGCATGTAGACCTCGCCCGCCGGCACCCGCAGCACGCGCTTCAACCCCTCAATCATGATTGGGCCCTCGGGCATTGCTTCCAGTGCCTGCTCCACGATGCGGACGGACTGTTTCATCTCCTCCAGCCTCACCGTAAGCCGGTCGAATACATCGCCCTGTGTGCCCGTTGGAATGTCGAATTCGAAGCGGTCGTAAATCGAGTACGGTTCGGCGCGACGAATGTCGTGCTGCAGCCCGGTCGCCCGCAACATCGGCCCGCTCAGCGCCCAGTTGACCCCATCCTCGATGCTGATCGGGCCCAACCCCTGGCAGCGCGCCAGCAACACCTCGTTCTCCATCATCAGGCCCTCGAGGTCGGCGATCCCGCTCTTCACCTGTGCGATCACCTGCCGTGTCCGCTCGCGGAAGTTCTCCGGCACATCCCAGGCCACGCCTCCGGGGCGGAAGTAGTTGTACATCATCCGCTCGCCGGTTATCTCCTCGAAGTAGTCCTGGATCGTCTCCCGATCGCGGAACGCGTACATGAACGACGTCCCGAACAGGCCGAGGTCCGTCCCGAATGCGCCCATGAACATGTAGTGGCTGGCCAGCCGGTTCATTTCCGCCAGGATCACGCGGATGTGCTCGGCGCGCTCGGGGACCTGGATGTCGCCGAGCTTCTCCACCGCCTGCACGAAACAGTGCTCGGTATTGAACTGCGCCAGGTAATCCGTACGGTCGTGATAGCCGATAGCTTGCCGGTAATCGCAGTTCTCGGGCAGCTTCTCGTTGCCGCGGTGCATATAGCCGATAACCGGGTCGACGTCCTTTACGATCTCGCCGTCCACCTGGAGCACCATGCGGAACACACCGTGCGTTGCAGGGTGCTGCGGCCCGACGTTGACGTTGATGTCAATCGTTTCGAGTTCGGTCTCCGCCGTCAGGCGGTAGTCGGTCGTCATCCGCCCTGCTCCTGCGAGAAGTTCCTAAGCGCCTCCGCCACGAACGCCCGCTCGTCCTCAGGGGACATACCCTTCGCCCGCGCTTCTTCCCTTGCCTTCGTGATGACACCGGCCTTAGCCTGGGCGAGCTGGATCTTCGCCGCACGCGCCTCGGCAGGAGATTGCGGAGCGGCCGGCGCCACAGCTGGCGCCGCTGCCGGAGCAGGTGCGGCCTGCTGCTCGGAGAACGCCTTCAGCGCTTCCGCCACGAACGCCCGCTCGTCTTCGGGAGACATTCCTTTCGCGCGCGCTTCGTCACGCGCCTTCTTGATCACACCTGCCTTGGCCTGCGCCAGTTGGATCTTCGCTGCCCGCGGGTCAACCGGCGCTGCAGGAGCAGCGCCGGCGGCACCCCCGGCCTGGGCCGCCATGAACTCTTCTTCGAACGTCTTGATCGCCGCCTGTACGGCCGCCTTTTCGTCTTCGGGAGAGAGCCCCTGCGCACGCGCTTCGTCGCGCGCCTTCTTCATGACCTGGGCCTTCTCCTGGGCCATCTTGATCTTCAGCGCCTTCTCGTCGAGCACCGGGGTCACCCCCGTAGCCGCCGCGAGTTGCGCCTTCGCCTCCTCGATCGCCTGCAGGTAGTCTTCTTGCCAGTCCTCGATGTCCGCCAGCGGGTGGCTCTTCAGCAGCGGGTAGTATCCTAGGCCTTCCTCTGTCAGCAGAGGCCGCAGGTCCGGGTGGCCGTCAAACACGATTCCGTACATCTCGCGCGCCTCGCGCTCATGCCAGTTGGCGGTCTGCCAGATGTGGCTCACAGTCGGGATGTGCGCGTCCCCGTTCGGACACCTTACCTTGATCGCGACGCCGTGCTTGTGGCGGAAAGACCACAGGTGATACACGACCTCCAGGTCCGTCACCCAGTCGACCCCCGAAAGGCACCGCAGGTAGTCGAACGCTAGCCGCTCGTCGTTGCGAACGGCGTCCATCACACGCACGAAGTCGTCGCGCTTAACGGTGATCGCGGTGTCGATCGGTGTCTGAGCGCCCTCCAGCTCCAGCCCCGGCAAGGCCTGCTGGAAGAGGCCGAAAACGGGTCCCGTTGGGGGCGGCGGTGCGACTGGCGCTGCTTCGTTTACCATGCGCTAGCGGCCGATCTTGCCCCGCTCTTCCATGATCTTCTTCTGCAGGGCCAGGAAAGCGTCCATCAGAGCCTCGGGCCGCGGCGGGCATCCCGGAACGTACACATCCACCGGGATGATCTTGTCCACGCCCTGGAGCACGCGGTCGTAGCGCGTGTAGGGACCGCCGTTCGTCGCGCAGGCGCCCATCGAGATCACCCATTTCGGGCTGGGCATCTGCTCGTACAGCAGCTTCACGGCCGGCGCCATCTTCTTCGTCACCGTCCCCGACACGATCATCACGTCCGACTGCCGCGGCGACGGCCAGGGCACACTCCCGAAGCGATCCAGGTCGTGCCGCGCCATGAATGTCGAGATCATCTCGATCGCGCAGCAGGCCAGCCCGAACGTCAGGGGCCACAGCGACGACTTCCGGCCCCAGGCGATCAGCCAGTCCGCAGGCGCCTGCATGATGCCCGGCAGAACCTGCTTGTAGACAGCCTTTCCCTGGCTCGGCGAGTACTCCGTCGCCCGCAGGCTCTTCACGTCGTGCCGGACATCGTCGCCAACGGCATCAGATATCGTCAGCTGCGGGTCGTCCCGCACTTCGTAGACTTCGATTAATTTCGGGCGATCAACCATCGGTCCCACACCTCCCGGCTACCGCCACCTCAGCACGCCCTTCTTCCAGGCGTACAGCAGCCCAAACCCCAGTATCGCGATGAACACGACCATCTCCCAGAAGGCTTGCTCGCCGATCTCCACGAACGTAACCGCCCACGGAAACAAGAAGACCGCCTCGATATCGAATATCAGGAACAGGATGGCGAACAGGTAATAACGGAAGTGCACCTGAGCCCGCGACCGGCCGATCGGCAGCATCCCGCACTCGTAGGTCACACCTTTGTTGCGGGTCGGGTCGCGCGGCGCCAGTACCCGGTTCCCGATCAGCGCCGTCCCCACGAGAATTACGCCAAGAATGACCGCGATGAGGACGGCTACGTAGTCGGCAAAATAGTCGCTGATCAACAGGAAAATCCGGGGCCGCTGGCTGGGTCAGGAGATTGTGCCATTTGCCACAAGCGATGCTAGCACCCCGCTATAGTAGTGTCAATAAACCAAGCGTCTGCTTTCTTTATTGCCAGGGAAATCGATCGTCGTCGCAGGGACTCAGGTTCTCGAATTCCTCATCCGTCAGTGACCCGTCACCCGAAATCTGCCAAATCGATGGCTCTAGCGAGTTGGGTACGAAAGATGTCACCAACTCGAGGCTAGGCGAGACTGTGGTCACCTCGGCTACATACGTTCGATCTGGTTGAATGACCGTCACCGGTATGCGCTCAACAAAGCTCTGAGGTGTCCGCCCAACCTCGAACTCACGAAGCGGGGATCCTGCTTCGGACGTAATCTGCCAGACAAGTTCACCCTCCACCCCCGCCTGACCAGTACCCACTCTGAGGCCCACCGATTGTACCAACTCCTCCTGGTCTCACGGCTTGATCCAAAGGGGATTGCACCATCAAGGAGGATTGCACCATCAACGGTTGAGACACCGACTTCACCACTCGGGCCAGGCTCGCACGCGCTCAGTAGGCCTAAGACCGAGACTGCCAAGGAGGCTAGAATCCCGGCGGAGGTCCATCTGACACGCATACCTGAATTGTAATCCCCCGGGGCAGAGCGACAGATGTCGGTTGCCAAGCTTTGCCACGACCCGCCGGCATTGAAATGAAGTCAGCGGACTTCATGGAGCCTTCATTCGCACCGCTTAAGTTTGACTTAGCCGATCAGAAGCCGATGAGGAGGACCCGAGCATGCGATACACCGCGCTACTGAGCGTTCTTGCTATTGCCACGGCCCTGGTGACCGCTTGTGGAGGCGGCTCCTCAGGAGACAGCAGCTCGACACCCTCCACGGGCAGCGGCCAGGTGGGTACTGAAGAGTTCGGGATGAACGATGAGCAGCTGGTCACCGCAATCGAGCAGACCGAGTCGGCGATCGCCTCCTGCATGGCGGACGCGGGCTTCGAGTACGTCCCTATCGATCCTGTGACTTTCCGCGAAGCGATGGATACGCTGAATCGGCCACCTGGCCTCAGCGACGAGGAGTTTGTCGCTCAGTATGGGTATGGATTCTCGACGGCGCCTCCTTCTACGAAGTTCGGGGCCGGCCCCGAGAACGAAGCCATTAAGAGCCAACTGTCCGCAGCTGACCAGGTCGCATACAGTCAAACGCTTTGGGGCGACGACAGTGACGCCACTTTCGTCACCACGCTCGAGCTCGAGGACTTCGCCAATATTGGCGGTTGCACAAAAACCGCAGTCGAATCCGTGTTCACGGCGGAACAGCTCGACCCCACCTTTCAGAACCCGTTTGATGAATTGGTGATGGAAGACCCCAGGATGATCGCCGCGCTCGAGGACTGGTCCGGCTGTATGAGCGATGCAGGTTATGACTTCGCAACACCAGACGACGCGGAGGAGGAGATTATGGACCGCCTGGACACAATCACCGGCGGCGAGGACCCGTCGACCTTGACCGGAAGCGACGCCGACGCGCTTGCGCAGTTGCAGGCAGACGAGCGAGCGATCGCCGCGGCCGATAGCGATTGCCAGGACCAGTACCTGAGCGAAGTCGAGCGGCAAGTGGAAGAAGACATCAGCGGCCAGTGATTAATGCTACGTTGAACATAAACAAGCGACGAATGGTACGCGCCGGTATCATTGTTGTTGTCGCCAGCCTGTTGCTGGTGTTGGCGGCATGCGGCGGGTCGTCCGGCGCCAACATCCCCGCAGGTGGATCGCCAACGCCCAACCCGGAGCGCGGCAATGCGGAGTTCGGCCTCACCGAGGAGGAAGTGGCCCGTCGAGTCGACGCTGTAGAGGCAATCATCACAACGTGCATGATGGACGCCGGCTTTGAGTACGTGCCGGTGGACGCACAGACCGCTCGAATCGCTATGGACAGCGACAGCAAGGTTTCCGGGACAAGCCCGGACGAGTTCCGGACTGAGTTCGGGTACGGAATTACAACTCTCTACGCCGGATCGGACAGCCAGGCGGTCCTCGGCGCCGGCGAAGAGAACGTGCGAATCCGCAACGCTCTCAGCCCGTCCGACCGCGTCGCCTACAACCGCGCGCTGTACGGGGAGAATCCCGGCGCGACGTTTGTGGTGGGCCTCGACGAGGAGAACTTCTCCCAGACCGGGGGCTGCACCCGTTCCGCGGTCGAGCAGGTGTTCTCTGCGGACGAACTGGGCGCGAGCTTCGTGAATTACGAAGACGAGCAGGAGGCCCAGATCCTCGCCGACCCGCGCGTTATCGACGCGTATACGAACTGGTCAAGCTGCATGCGGGAGGCAGGCTACGCGTACAAAGACCCCCCGGAGATTGAAGCGGACCTTCCTGCGAGGCTGGCCAGCATCACCCAAGGTGCGGACCCGGAGACCCTGACCGGCGGCGCTCAGGCCGCACTATCGGCTCTCCAGGAGGAAGAGAAAGCGATTGCCGCAGCCGACTATGATTGCGAGCAGCAGTACGTCGCAGCGACGAAGCGACAGGTGGCAAGCGACCTGTTTGGCGTCGGAGCGGCCAACTGAGCCTGGACGTATGCGAGGTAGTATGACTGGCCGTCGAAAACTCTTCCTGGGCTTGGTCGGGGCGATCCTCGTCGCCGGCCTCACCGGTTGGCTTGCAAGCACGCGCATTCACTCTCCTGCTGAGCTTGCAGCTCGCACCAACCCACCCGATCCCAGTGTGATCATGGTGCCTGCGGAGGAGCGGGTGCTCTCGTCGGATATAGTCACTCGCGGCACGGCGCGCTTCGGCTCGCCGCAACAGCTGTTTCTCGCTCCTTCGGCGCTTAAGGCAGAAGGAGCGATTGTCGCCCGAGTGCCACTGGCCGGTACAGAGCTTCATGAGGGCGACGTCGCGCTAACAACGTCAGGAAGGCCGGTGTTTCTGCTGGCGGGCGAACGTCCGTCATTCCGAGATCTTGGACCCGGCCTGGAAGGTGACGACGTCAGGCACCTAGAAGACGCTCTGGTACGGCTCGGCCTCGACCCCGGACCTGCGGACGGAGTCTATGATGCCTCAACCGGCGCTGCCGTGACGGAGTGGTACAGCCGATGGGGCTTCAGAGCTTTCGAGGCGTCTGAAGCGCAGCTTGAGGCGCTACGCACCTTGAACGCGGATTCCAACAGCGCCCAGATCGAGTTCATCGGCGCGCAGGACGCCGTCTCGACCGCGCAGGCGTCTCTGGCCAGCGCTCGTGCCGCCAACGTTCGAGGCGTCCAGGCCGCCGCTGACGCGCAAGCAGCAGTCGCGAATGCCTCAGCGATCTCGACCGCCAACAACAATGCTGCTGTAGCAGAAGTCGCCGCCAAGCAAGCGACGGTCAACAGCCTCGTCGCTTCGGGCGGGGCGACCCCAGAGGAAATTGCCGCCGCCCAGGCCGAACTCTCGCTCGCCCAGGCGAACTCGGAGGTGACGCGGTTGACGGGACAGGCAGATCTCGCCGCAACTCGCGCCAGTCAGAATGAGGCGAACGCAGAGGTCACAAGCACGGCCAATGACATCGTGGCAGCCGGGGCCGCTGTTACGAACGCGAACGCGGCTCTAGTTATACGCAGGCGACAGGCAGAATTGGCGGCGTCCGAGCTCGGTCGCGCCACGGCACAGGCGGGCGTGCAGGTTCCTGCAGACGAGATCATATTCGTTGCCAGTCCGCCCGTTCGCGTATCTGAGCTGACCGTCACCGTGGGCGCGCCTGTTAGCGGGTCCCTCATGACGGTGACGAGCGCGGTGGTCGCTGTGGACGGTGCGCTACGGCTCGAAGAGGCTCCGCTCGCCAGAGCCGGAATGGCCGTGGTGATCGACGAACCAGATCTGAACATCAAGGAGAACGGTGTAATCAGCCAGGTCGCGGAATCACCGGGGACCAACGGAGTGGACGGCTTCCACGTTTGGTTCGAGGTGCTCGTGGACGGATCGCCGGCTTCGCTCGTGGGCACATCGGTGCGGCTGACTGTTCCGGTAGAATCGAGCGGCGGTGCAGTGCTGGCCGTTCCGGTGAGCGCGGTAACGCTTTCCGTCGACGGTTCTTCCAGGGTGCAACGCCAGCACAACGGCGAGCTGGAATTCGTTACCGTGGATCCAGGCTTGTCGGCAGGTGGCTATGTCGAAGTGGTTCCCATTTCGGGCGAGCTGAAAGCCGGCGACCTCGTCGTCATAGGATTCAACGAATCTGCGGGGCAACAGGCTGATGCGCAGCAGGGCAACGTGCCTGCGGAGACCGCGCCCGCGGAGGCGACTCCAACCGGGACAGCCGCACAGTGAGATCGGGCCCAATCATCCAGGTCAGGGGTGTCGGAAGGCGGTTTGGAACGGATCCGCCCCTTGATGCTCTCGTCGACGTTGACCTCGACGTATATCGCGGAGAGTGGGTCTCGATCTCTGGACCCTCCGGCTCCGGTAAGTCCACGCTCCTGAACATCCTCGGTCTGCTCGATGTCCCAACGTCAGGCACCTATCGCCTGGAAGGCACGGATGTCCATGAATTAACCGATGGCCAGCGTGCCGGTATCCGCAGCCGCGAGATCGGCTTCGTCTTTCAGGCCTTCCACCTGGTGGCATACCGTACAGTCCTTGAAAACGTCATGCTCGCTGATGTGTACCGAAAGGGTCCCCGCCGCCAGAGGGCCGACCGCGCCCGCACGGCGCTCGAGAAGGTCAGCCTACGACATCGCGAACACTACCTTCCGCCTCGCCTGTCAGGCGGCGAACGCCAGCGGGCAGCCATTGCCCGTGCCATCATTGGCTCGCCCACTGCGCTTCTCTGCGACGAGCCCACAGGTAACCTCGATTCCGGCACGACAGCTGCCGTTCTCCAACTCTTTGCACAATTGAACAACGACGGTTTGACGATCGTTATGATCACACACGAGGCGGACGTCGCCGCTCACGCTAGCCGGCAAGTCCGCATTGTCGATGGAAGACTCACGGAGGCCGCATGAGCGGAGGATTGAAGTTCGGTCGCTTCAGGGGACCGCGAATCACACCTCCCGCCACAGAAGATGAGGAATCGATAGCACCGTCGGGCATGTCGGCGACTGATCTTGGCGATGAAGCGCTGGCCGGTCTCTTCGCCCGCCCGGGGCGGACGAGTCTGACGGTTCTTGGCACGGTCATCGGCCTGGCGGCATTGGTCGCCACCCTCGGACTATCGCGCACGGCGGGAAACCGCATTGTTGGCCGCTTCGATGAGCTAGCCGCTACACAGGTCGTGGTCAGCCGCTCCAATACCGCGACACCGGAAGCTAGCGCTCTTCCGTGGGACTCACCGGAGCGGCTCGAACGGCTAAATGGAGTCGCCGCCGCGGGAAACATGAGCACGGTTGACGTTGGCACCCGACAGGTAAGCACCTCCCCGATCAGCGATCCGACACGAAGGACGGAGTTCAGCCTGAGCATTCAGGCCGCATCGCCGGGGCTATTCCAGGCCGTGCGGGCAAGGCTGCGCAGCGGCCGCTATTTCGACGCTGGCCACTCCGCACGCGCCGACAGAGTCGCTGTGCTCGGCCCTTCGGCCGCCCAGCGGCTGGGCATTGCGAGGCTGGATCAACTCCCGGCCCTGCGCATTGGCGACGACATCTACCTGGTCGTCGGGATACTCGACGGAGTCGCGAGGCAGCCTGGGTTGCTTGGCGCAGTGATCATTCCTGAGGGGACAGCGCAGCGAGACTTCCATTTGAGGAGCCCCGAGTTGGTCGTCGTGGAGACGAGGATTGGCGCGGCCAGGCTGATCTCCCGACAGATCCCGCTGGCACTTCGGCCCGATAGTGTGCGCGGGCTTAGAATCTCGGCACCGAACGAACCAAAACGAGCGCGCGATCAGGTCCAGAGCGACCTCGACACCCTCTTCCTCATGCTGAGCGGCGTCACTCTGCTTGTCGGGGCGATTGGCATCGCCAATGTCACGTTGGTCTCGGTGATTGAACGCACCGGGGAGATCGGGCTTCGGCGTGCCCTTGGAGCCGCGAGGCACCATATCGCTTTTCAGTTCCTCCTGGAAAGCGCAACGATGGGATTCTTTGGCGGTATTCTCGGTGCATGCCTGGGAGTTCTCGTGGTCGTGCTCGTCTCTTCGTTTCAATCCTGGACGCCCGTTCTGGACCCGCTGGTGCCACTGGCGGCGCCCCTGATCGGCGGAATCATCGGGGTGGTTTCAGGCACCTATCCCGCACTGCGCGCAGCCCACATGGAGCCAGTAGAGGCGCTCCGGACCGGCGCCTGACTGCCGCCGCCGCGGCTCAATCGTCTCGCGGCAAAGTCGTTCGTCTGCCTCCACCTTTCATCCACCCTCTTCCCCTTACCTCTTACCTCTTACCCTGATACCATGTTCCTACATATCCGCGAGGGGGCTTTCCCGCAGGTCCGAACCATGTCCAAGCTATACAACATAGCCGTTGTCGGGGCTACAGGCCTCGTCGGCCAGGAGTTCCTCAAGCTGGCACTCCAGCGCCGCTTCCCCATCAAGGGGCTGCGCCTGCTCGCCTCTCACCGCTCCGCCGGTAAGAAGGTCACCGTGGGCGAATGGGAGTGCGAGGTCGAGGAAGCTACGTCCAAGTCCTTCCTCGGCTGCGACCTCGCCTTCTTCTCCGCCACGACTGAGGTCTCGCGAGACCTCATACCGCCTGCTGTCAAGGCGGGCGCCGTCACAATCGATGACTCCGCCGCCTGGCGCATGGAGTCCGATGTGCCCCTCGTGGTTCCCGAGGTCAACGCCGACGACCTCCGATACCACAAGGGCATCGTCTCCATCCCCAACTGCCCGACGACACCCCTCTGCCAGGTGCTCTGGCCGGTGCATAAGGTCAACAAGATCAACCGGATCATCGTCGATACCTACCAGTCCGTCTCCGGCACCGGCAGCGCCGCCGTCCAGGAGCTCACGGACCAGACCCGCGCCGTCCTCGACGGCAACCAGACAAGCGCACACATCTACCCGCACCAGATCGCATTCAACCTCCTGCCTCAGGTGGACGTCTTCCTCGGCAGCGGCTACACCAAGGAGGAATGGAAGATCATCAACGAGACGCGGAAGATCATGCACGAGCCGGAGCTGCCCATCTCCGCCACCTGCGTCCGCGTCCCCGTCTACGTCGGCCACTCCGAGGCCGTCCACGTCGAGTTCTCGAAGGTGATCTCACCCGAAGACTTCACGGCTATCGTCAAAGAGGCGCGCGGCGTCACCATCCAGGACGACCCGCCGCTGAACCTCTACCCGACGCCCTGGCAGGTCGCCGGCCGCGACGACACCTTCGTCGGCCGTGTCCGCCAGGACGCCTCCAAAGAGAACGGCATCGCCTTCTGGCTCGTCAGCGACAACCTGCGCAAGGGCGCCGCGCTAAACGCCATCCAGATCGCCGAAGAGCTCGTCGCCCGCGAGCTCGTCTAGCTCCCCGCGGTCGCCCGTTCCAACGCGGCCATCAGCGGCTCCAACCCCTCCTCCGGCGGCGCATGCAGAGTCACCAGCAGCTTCGGGCCGGTCAGCTCGAAGACAACTGCCGACTCGCCGAGAATCACTATCAGTGGGTCGCTGTAGCATCCCGCTTCAGCCTTGCACGACGACATGTAGCTCGTGATGCTCGTTTCGGGAGGCACCGGAACGACCTCGCCGCCGACGAAGAACGAGGTGACCGGGAGGTCTATCGGCAGCGGAACGGGCGGATACGGCAGCTCGTCCAGCCGGCTCACCAGCTCAGGGAAGGCCGCCTTGTCCAGCGCCACCAGCGCCTCGAACAGCGGCCGAAACTCCTCCTCATCCTCCTCTGTCACGTACGCGCCTCCAAGCCCCGAGCTGTCGACATCGATGTACGAAGCGCCCCGCGAGATCGTTCGGAAGTCCGCTGGCAGGTCACTGGAAAGCCTCCCAACGCTCGCGCCGGATGGGATCGCAATCTCCGTGCCGCCCACGGAAATCGAGTAGTCCGACGGCGCCGGTGTCGAGAGCACAGCGTATTCCCGCTCGGCGCCCGACTCCGCGCTTACCTCTCGCGCACACCTTTCCAGCCTTCCCAGCACCTCCGCCTTGTCCGGTTGGACATCGCTGGCGATGACGCCACCGCTGTCCAGAAGCACCCAGGAGGAAGTCGGCAGGTCCGGGTCGCCGAATGTCACGAGCAACGCCTGCCGCGTCGGGTCCGGGACGATCGTCCGTTCGTAACGGGCGCCTTCGATCGGCGTGTTGGCGTTCGGTATCGCCACCTGGCTCTCGAGAAACGCCCGGCAGCCGGGCTCTGGCGAAGGCGAAGGATGGATCACCAGCGTCGGCAGGGGCGTGGGCTCGGGCGGATCGCCCCCCGAGCACGCCGCGGCTGCAATAGCGAACGCGGCAAGGAGAAGACCGCAGAAGCAGACCCACGTACGCACGACACGAACATTGTCGTTCCCGCAGCACTCCTCGTAAACCGCAAGCTGCCGACTGGCACCTGTCTACTTTCAAGCGAACCGTGCTATCATTTGCACCTACTCCACAGCGGAGGCCGCCTCATGGAACTCGGACGTCTTCTCACCGCCATGGTCACCCCCTTCGACGACGAAGGGCGCGTAGACTACTCTGCCGCCCAGCGGCTCGCCCTCGCTCTCCTCGATTCAGGCTCCGAGGGCCTCGTCATCGCCGGCACCACCGGCGAGGCGCCCACGCTCACACACGACGAGAAGGTCCGCCTCTTCAAGACCGTGAAAGAAGCCGTCGACGGCCGCGGCGCCGTCATTGCCGGCACCGGCACCTACAACACCGCCGAGAGCGTCGAACTCTCCCGCGACGCCGAGCGCGCGGGCGCGGACGCCGTGCTCCTCACGACCCCCTACTACAGCAAGCCGCCGCAGGAGGGCATCTTCCGCCACTTCGAGACGATCGCCCGCGCCGTCCACATCCCTGTCATCCTCTACAACATCCCCGCGCGCACCGGCGTGAACGTCACCGCCGAGACGATGCTCCGCCTCGCGCACGTCCAGAACATCATCGGTGTCAAGGAATCCTCCGGCGACCTCAAGCAGATCGCGCGCATCATCGAGGACGCGCCTGACTACTTCCACGTCTGGTCCGGCGACGACGAGATGACCCTGCCCATCCTCGGCATCGGCGGCTACGGAGTCATATCCGTCACTTCCCACCTCGCCGGCACCCAGTTCCGCGACATGATCGAGGCCCACCTGGCCGGCGACAACGACAAGGCCGCGCGCCTCCACCGCCGACTGCTGCCGCTGATAAGCGCCCTGATGACCGTCGTCGGCAACCCGATCGCCGTTAAGTACGCCCTCAACCAGGTCGGCTACAACGTGGGCGGCGTCCGTCTGCCCCTCGTCGAGCCCGACCCCGAGGCAGCCGACCTCATCATGGCCGAAGTTCGCCGCCACCACATCGACCTCGCCATCGCCGTCTAGCGCGGCGCGATGCCTGACGACGAGAGCACCAGCTTCGACTCGATCGCTGGCTTCTACGACGCGAGCGCCGCCCCCATGTTCGCCGACTCAGTCGTTGGGCCCGTTGTCGACCTGCTCGCGGAGCTGGCCGGCTCAGGGCGAGCGCTGGAGCTCGGCATCGGCACCGGCCGTATCGCGCTCCCACTCGCTGCGCGTGGCGTGCCTGTCAGCGGGATCGACGCCTCGGTCAAGATGGTCGAGAAGATGCGAGAAAAGCCCGGTGGCAGCGACATCCCCGTCGCCATCGGCGACTTCGCGACAACGTCGGTTGAAGGCGAATACTCGCTCGCCTACGCCGTTTTCAACGCCATCTGGAACCTCCGGACTCAGGATAAGCAGGTCGCCTGCTTCCAGAACGTCGCCCGGCACCTCACGCCGGGAGGCCACTTCGTGGTCGAGCTGTTCGTCCCGGACCTCCTCAACATCTCGCCCGGCCACAACATCCAGCCGATAAGGGTCGATTCGCAAGGCTTCTCGTTCGACGCCTACGACGTCGTTACGCAGCGTCTCACGAGCCATCATTTCTGGATAGGAAACCAGGGGATCCGGGCGTTCCCGTCGGAGGGCCGCTACGTCTGGCCCTCTGAGCTTGACCTCATGGCCAGGCTCGCTGACATGACCCTTGCTAACCGCTGGGGCGGCTGGAAACGTGAGCCGTTCACGGAGAGCAGCCGCTCGCACATCTCCGATTACGTCAAAGACTGACCAACCAACTCCTACGCCCGATCACTTCCAGCGCCCCTTCCGCTCATCCTGAGGTTCTCGTAGGATGAGCGGCGGTACCACGCTCCCGACAGAAGAAAGGCCCGCCCCATGAACTACAAACCGCTCGGCCGCTCCGGCCTCCAGGTCTCCACCGTCGGCCTCGGCTGCAACAACTTCGGCATGCGCATCGACAAGGACCAGACCCAGACCGTCGTCGACAAGGCAATCGAGCTCCGGCATCAACTTCTTCGACACCGCCAACATCTACGGCGGCACCCGCTCCGAGGAGTTCCTCGGCGCCGCTCTCGGCGACCGGCGCAAGGACATCGTCCTCGCCACCAAGTTCGTCGGCCCCGTCGGCGGCTCCGTCCTCACCAAGGGCGCCTCCCGACGCCACATCATGCAGGCCTGCCACGACTCCCTCCGGCGCCTCGACACCGACTGGATCGACCTCTACCAGATCCACTTCCCCGACCCGGGCACGCCCATCGACGAGACGCTGCGCGCGCTCGACGACCTCGTCCGCGACGGCAAGGTGAACTACATCGGCTGCTCCAACTTCAGCGGCTGGCAGATCGCCGAGGCCCAGTGGACCTGCCGCAGCGAGCACCTGAACCCCATCGTCTCCGCCCAGAACGAGTACAGCCTCCTCGACCGGCGCGTCGAGAAGGAGGTCGTGCCCGCGGCCAACGCCTACGGACTCGGCGATCCTTCCGTACTTCCCCCTGGCCAGCGGCTTTCTCACCGGCAAGTACAAGCAGGGCGAGAAGCCGGGCGCCGACACCCGCCTCGGCGCCTGGGGCCCGCGCGGCGAGCAGATGCTCTCCGACCGCAACTTCGAGGTGCTGAACAAGCTCCAGGACATCGCCACCAAGTACGAGAAGTCGATGACCGACCTGGCGATCGGCTGGCTCGCCGCGCAGCCGCACGTCTCCAGCGTCATCGCCGGCGCCACGAAGCCCGAGCAGGTCGAGGCCAACGTCAAGTCCGGCGACGCCAACCTCCCCCCCGAGGCCCTCGCCGAGATCGACGCGGCAACCAGGCGCGGCGAATAGTAGCCGCAAACACGGGGTGTGCAGAGGGGCAGAGCCCCTCGCCGGGGGTTTCAGGGGGTGTCCCCCTGAGCAGATACATCAATGGGTGGGTGGGCGGGTTCCATATATATAGAGACCTCAACGCCTCTTCCCGCTCATGGTGAGGCTCTCGTACCATGAGCAGAGGATAACGCCCCGACTGCGAACGACCATCACCATGCGCTTCAACATCCGCATCGACCCCGTCTGGCGCTGGCTGCTCATCCCCGGCGGCGCCACCGACCAGAACTCCTACGTCTTCCTCGGCGACGACGGCATGCACTTCCGCTTCGGCTTCGCCTTCAACCGCACGGTGCCCTACGAGCTCGTCGACGCCGTCTTCCCGCGCTCCTGGCCCTTCCTATACGGCATCGGCTGGCGCTCCAACCTGCGCGGCGTCATCGGCCTCACCGGCTCTTACCACGACGTCGTGGAGGTGCGGCTCAAGGAGCGCATCGGCAACTGGGCCGGCGTCTTCCCCGTCGACCGCATCGCCGTCTCGCTCGAGGAGCCCGAGAACTTCATCGCCGAGGTGAGCGCGCGGGCCGGCCTCAACGGCGAGCCGGAGGCCTCGGCGCGGGCGAAGCCGGCCCGCAAGCCGGCGGCGAAGGCGTCCGCGGCTCGAAGGCACCGCGGCGAAAGCGGCGACGCGGAAACGCACGACCGTGCGACGTCGCGCGCCGCATAGCTAGTTTTGCTCCCAGTATGTCCGCACAATCGTAACGACTCTGGCCCAGTGCGCTATCGCCCACCACGCCCCGACCTCTAACGCAATCATCACCACCAGCAAAATTTGGGCAGCCAATGTCCAATCCTGCACGCCCCCGTTTCCGATACCAATCGCATCAAACGCAAGAATGGGAGGAACCGCGAGAAGTCCGATGAGAAGCGGCCCAGCAATGACAAACGCCGTGCCGTACAAGAGAGCCTGGCCAACGATACGTAATTTGTGGCCAACTGCGTGGAGCTTCGATCTTCGCCAGGTTCCTGTTTGCATACAGTCTGGGCACTTGTAGACCCAGTTCTTGAGGACGCAGCCACACTGCGTACAAACGACGTCGGTCCCAAGCCACTCACGCCAACCGAGCGCCTGAGCCTTCGGGCGCCGGTACTGCATCGTGAAGGCTCTCCAGCGGCGCCGCTCGTCCGCCTCTTGGTCGGAGGGCGCGCGGTCTGTGGCTTCCCTATCTGTTGAACCAACCTCGTTTGCAGACGCATTGGCATGTCGTACACGAACTCGCCACCCGGACAGATCTCGATCCAACTCGTCCCATGCCCAGTTCAATTCACTCATTCGGGCCGTCGACTCATCGACGGATATTCCCGGCCGGGCGTCCGGGTGATACATCCTGGCGAGTGCCCGATAGGCCGCTCGGATGACGACAGCCTCGGCGTCGGGACTAACTCCCAGTATTTCGAACGGAGATCGTGATGCCATCGGGGAACCGCCTAGTGGTTAGTATCTCGCGTTGCTAAAATAGCAGCACATGTGTGCTACTGAGAACCCCAACCATTCGCGCGTCTGTTTCGTAATCATGCCATTTTCAGCCACTGAGTCCTGCAGCGAGCAGGAGTGGACGGCAATCTTCCAGACATTAGTCAAGCCCGCTGTTGAGGACGCCGGGTTGGGATATCGCTGTGAGCGCTCCACGGCGACTAGGGGCAACTTGATTGCGCAGATCATGGAGAGTCTTAGGGACGCACACGTCGTCCTCGCCGACCTCACGGACAGGAATGCCAATGTCTTCTACGAACTCGGCGTGCGCCACACCTTAGAGAATCGCACCATCCTGATTGCGCAGGATCGCGAATCCATACCGTTCGACCTCGGCCCGTACGCAAACCATGTCTACGATTGGCGCACAGACGGAGGGCGCCAGGAACTCACCGCGAAGGTCCGAGAACTCCTTCTCGAGGTTGATGAGACTCCTGATAGACCAGATAGCCCCGTAAGCGATTTCCTTCGGAGCCGCGCAACATTTCCTGAGATGCCGCCACCGCCGGTTCTGGGAACAACTGAGTCTCACGCTGCACAAACTCTGGCCGGCCCCAGTAGCGAGGGTGTTCGGGCCGCGAGTTGGCCGATGCGATTGCGCGCACATCCGACACGACTCGGCTGAGAACCGTCATCCGGCTGACCCGGTCGTACTACGAAAGCGAGTGGCCCAGCAGGATCGCCGATGCGAGCTTGCGCAGCGAGCCCAGATTCGTGAATAAGAACGATACTTTTGAGGTCTGCCTTCCGTATGTCCAGGAGTTCGATGCTGAGGTTCTGAAACTGGAGGAGTTTGGTCTCGCTCTGGTTGACGCTGATCGATTCGACCAGCTCTTGGAACTCTTCCGTGTTATAGAGACCTGGATTTCCTATTCGGAAAGGACTTGGCCCGGAACCTCCTTCCGTCCCGTAGTCGGTACGCCGAGCCTACTGGCGTTACGGCTCCTTGCTAACTGGACCGCGAAGGCATTAGATAACTCGCGTGTGGACGGTGCGGCGTCACTTCTGAGAACCCCAATTCAGGCAGAAGATCACACCGGCAAAGTAACAATCCAGCCCACTATTGAACGGGGGCACATGTTCTATTCCGACGCGTTTCTCGGCTTTGCGGATTTAACGACGCGATATCTGGAAGAGCGATCCTGGACGAATGAAGGACTGCGAACATACTTTGCATCCGAAGCGGACTATCAGCATGCGCTTGCTGTGGCACTCTTTATGGTGGATTTTCTGTACGTCGCGTTGCATCCGGAGCAAGAGGCCCGAATTTACCCCGCCTACCGGCAAATTGAAGACGGCACCAATGGCGTAAGCCGATTTCTGCAGCGAGTTAGTATTGACCCTGCGCTACTGGCAGCTTTCGCGAGAGCGGTCGATGAGGACCCCGCGACGTTCAAGCAACGGTGGCCTGACCGGATCAAGCCGATTAACGAGGCCGAGTTGGGAACGATCTGGGATCGGAGGGGCCGGAGCAAACTTCAAGAGTCCCTCTGAAACCGTTCGAACCACAGACACGCGCTTCCTTGCGTCTGGTCCCGCACAACACGCGTGACAGATCCTGCGTGTCAGATGAGTGCCACTCCCCCCTTAGAGTTCCCGCCGAAGTCCGCTACCCTACAATCGAGCGGCCCTCGCTCACACAACCCTAGTGCCTTCGTGGCTAGTAGATGACGAAGTGGAGGTGGATCATGCCACGCGGAGGAAAACGCCCCGGAGCCGGCGCACCCAGGGGCAACCTGAACGCCCTTAAACACGGTCGCCGCTCCCGCCAGATGGCCGAGCTCGGCGCCCTCATCGCCCAGAGCCCCACGGCGCGAAACGCTCTCCTCGCCGTCAACGACCAGTGGGAGCGCGAGAAAAAGGATGCAGATTACGTCGCCACCAGGATCCTCGTCACAATCATCAAGCGCGGCCTCAAACAGGACGCCGGCGGATTGATCGTCAACGCCCCCGATGCCGATGGACGCTCAATCATAGAATCCGCCCTCGAACAGGCCCCTCCCAGGAACGACGGCCGGCCGAATTTTCCTTCAATCCCTGCGGACAATCAGAAACCATCGGGGCCCCCGCCAAACAATCAGCCACAGATACGAAATCGGACTGATTGAACGTCTGAAACCGCCATGGGGCCGAGTTCATGACTCGCCCCTACGCTCCTCCCGACCCTACAATCGTTGGTGCCCGCGGAGATGGGCCGCGGGCGTATGCCACCTACACCTGAAGGAGCTCCGACGTGGAGATTAAGGTCGAGGCCGGGGACATCACGCAGAGCCCGGCGAAGGCGATCATCGTGAACCTGTTCGAGGGGGTGAAGAGCCCCGGCGGCGGGACGGGCGCCGTGGACAAGGCGCTGGACGGCGGCATCTCGGCGCTGATCAAGGAAGGCGAGATCAAGGGCAAGACCGGCGAGATGACGATCGTGCACTCGCTGGGGAAGATACCGTCGCCGCGGGTGCTGGTGGCGGGGCTGGGCAAGCAGAAGGGCTTCTGCGTACAAGCAGATCAAGGACCTGATGGGGACGGCGCTGCGGCGGGCCCGCGCGACCGGCGCGACGAGCGTGGCCACGATCGTCCACGGCGCCGGCATCGCCGGTCTCGACGCGCAGGCCTGCGCGCAGGCGATCGCCGAGGGCGCGGTGATGGGGACGTACCGCTTCCGCCGCTACAAGTACGCGGGGAAGAACGGCGACGGCGAGGAGAACAACAACCTCCCGGAGATCGAGACGCTGACGATCGTCGAGAACGACAAGGCGAAGCTGGCGGCGCTACGCAAGGGCGTCGAGCGCGGCGTCATCCTGGGCACGGCGGCCAACCACACCCGCGACCTGGCGAACGAGCCGGCGAACGAGCTGCCTCCGATAGTCTTCGCGGAGCGGGCGCAGGCGCTGGCCAAGGAGGCGGGGCTGCGCTGCGAGGTGCTGAACGACGGCCAGCTCAAGCAGATGGGGATGGGCGCGCTGCTGGGGGTCGGCGTGGGCTCCACCAACCCGCCGCGGTTCATCATCATCAAGTACGAGGGCGACAAGAAGAGCAAGAAGACGCTGGGGCTGCTCGGCAAGGGGATCACGTTCGACTCCGGCGGCATCAGCATCAAGCCGGCCGCAGGCATGGAGTCGATGAAGGGCGACATGTCGGGCGGCGCCGCGGTGATCGCGACGATGTGGGCGCTGGGCAAGCTGAAGCCGCGCATCAACGTGACGGCGATGGTGCCGACGGCCGAGAACATGCCGTCCGGCTCGGCGACGAAGCCGGGGGACGTCGTGAAGGCGCTGAACGGCAAGACGATCGAGGTGATCAACACGGACGCCGAGGGCCGGCTGATCCTCGCCGACGCGATCTGCTACGCGAAGCAGCAGGGGCTGTCGCCGCTCGTCGACGTGGCGACGCTGACCGGGGCGATGATGGTGGCGCTGGGCCCGGCGGCGACCGGCTTCTTCTCGACGGAGGACAAGCCTGGCGGCGCAGATCAGCGCGGCGGGCGAGAAGTCCGGCGAGTTGATGTGGCGCTTCCCGCTCCTGCCGGAATACGGCGAGAACCTCAAAAGCAACGTGGCGGACATCAAGAACACCGGCAACCGTTTCGGAGGCGCCATCAGCGCGGCGGCGTTCATGCACTTCTTCGTCGAGGACACGCCCTGGGTGCACATCGACATGGCCGGCACCGACGAGTCAGACAAGGAGAAGGGCGTCTGGGTAAAGGGCTCGACCGGGATCCCGACGCGGACGCTGATCAACTTCCTGCTGGGGATGGCGGGAGCGAAGTAAGCCGCGGGGGAATGCGTAGGTGCCATTGCGCTGGCCTGTGGACTGATGACGACGTGGACTGAATTCGCCGCCGCCTCACCGGAGCTGGCGGCATACGGCGAGGGGCGGTTTCGCGAGGCGGAGGTGGCATACCTGGCGACGGTGCAGCCGGACGGGTCGCCGCGAGTACACCCTGTGACGCCGATCCTCTGCGAGGGGCGGCTGTACCTGTTTATGGAGCCGACTTCGCCGAAGGGCCACGACCTGCGGCGAGAACCGCGATATGCAATGCATTCGCTGGTGACTGACCAGCACGGGAACCCGGGGGAGTTCCAGATAAAGGGCCGCGCTCAGCCGGTGGAGGACGCAGACCTTCGCGCTCGGGTGGCCGAGGCGGCGCCGTATGAGCCGATGGACCGCTGGATCGTCTTCGAGTTCAGTGTCGAGGAAGCGGCGTCGACGCACTACGAAGGCAAGGAGCCGGTGCGCCGACGGTGGCGGGCGGGCTAAGCCCCGCTACCGCTTGCCGAAGATCTGGCGAACCACCAGGAACACGCCAACGGCCGTGATCGTCGTGGTGACGATCCGCGTCCAGTCCATGATGGGCATCATGCGGGTCTCGTCTTCGGTGACTTCGAGGATGGCGACCGGCTGGACACGCACGCCGCCGCCGCCACCACCACCGATTCCAACGCCCTCGCTGTGGCCGTTGTTCGCCGTTGGCCCAACGCCACTGCCGGAGCCGCCGCCGAAGAGGTACGAGACGAGCGCGATGGGGATGATCGTCTTGTCGCCCACGACGCGGGACTCACCATAGGCCAGCTCGACGCGAGCGGACTGCTTCAGCCGGTCGAGGATCTGGTTGGGGATGCTGGATCGGTCGAGGACACCGGAGAGGTCGTCCAGTGTGCTGTCGTCCATGCGGGACCTCCTTCTGCTGTTTGTGCTTGCCGGATACCGCCCGGCCCGCGGTACGTTTGGGGCGTGGTTCAGGCGCGGTTAGCCACTACGAGGAGCCAGTTGCGTGGCGATGACTTGACATGAAGTTCCGAAAAGGCCTGGCGGATCGCCTCTACCAAGGAGTCCCGTCCCACGTCCAGGGGAACACCGGGGAGCACACCCTCGATCCAGAGGCTGTATTCGCTGATCGCCTCAAATCCCGAGAGCGGCAGTTCCACGCGCACGATCTCCAGCTCCTTGACCTCGAACCCGTTCTCCGCGAGCAGCTCCCGGTACTGGCCCGGAGTAAGCTGCGCGCGGGCGGTGGAGCGGGTCTTCTCAGGCGACAGGCCGTATTCGCTCTTCAGGATGCGCAGCGCCTTCATCATCCAGCGCCTGTAGAGCTGTTCGGACTCGGGAGGCTCGGCGCCGGCATAGAAGGTGGTGTTGAACGAGAACGTACCGTCCTCGCGCAGCGTCTTCTTGATCTCCTGCAGGACACGTTCCTTCTCGGAAATCAGGTGAATGGCGTTGCAGAAGAAGACGGCATCGACAGGCTTCTTGACGAGCTGCGAGAGCTTCTCTGCGCCTCCCTGGATGAAGCCAACGACGGCGCCGCTCAAGTTCTCGAGGTTGCGCCGCGCCACTTCAATCGCCGTCTCCGACGGCTCGATGGCGATCACCTCGGAGTCCGGGGACGAGGCGATCTGCTCGACGAGCAGGCGGGTGACGGCGCCGGTGCCGGCGCCGACATCGACGACCTTGAGACCGGGGTGAAGGTGCGTGAGCGTGACGAGCCGCCGGTTGACCTCCTGGTAGAAGGGGTGGCTCGCAAACTTCTCGAGCGTGAAACCGTCAGACATGGTTACGCCTCCACGGGCTAGCGGGCGCCGCCCTCGATAAGAGCCGCGACCCTGTCAAGTATACGCCAGGCGACATCGTATTTCGAAATGAGAGGCAGCTGCTCTTCGTTCCCCTCGCGGTCGATCAAAACCACGCGGTTGGTCTCCGTCCCAAACCCCGAATCGGGATCCGTGACGTCGTTTGCCGCGATGAGGTCCACGCCCTTCGCCATGAGCTTGTGACGGGCGTTGGCTACGAGATCGTGCGTCTCCGCGGCGAAGGCGACCTTGACCAGGCCGGGACGGGGTGAGACCGCTGCGAGGATGTCCGGGGTGTTGACGAGAGAGAGCTCGAGGCCGGGCCTCCCCTGCCTCTTGATCTTTTCGCCGACGGCCTCCGCCGGCTGGTAGTCGGCCACAGCCGCCGCCATTATCAAGACCTCAGCGTCCGCCACTTCGCGGGCGACAACTTCGGCCATCTCGGAGGCACGCTCGACGCGCTCCACCCGGACGCCATAAGGGACGGGAAGGCTGACCGGACCGCTGATAAGGACGGTCTCCGCCCCCCGGTCGCGGGCGGCCTCGGCAATGGCGTAGCCCATCTTGCCCGAGGAGCGGTTACCGACGAAGCGTACGGGGTCTATCGGCTCGTGCGTGCCACCAGCGCTCACGATGATTTTTTTGCGTGTTAGGTCTCCGTGCAAACCTGTAACGTACCTAATTCCCCCCAATATCTTCTCAACTTCGGAAAAGCGGCCGGTCCCGACCTGGCCGGAGGCGAGGCGCCCCTCCTCCGGGCCGATGAAGTGGACGCCCCGTTTGCGGAGAGTCTCAAGGTGCGTCTGCGTCGCGGGGTGCTCGTACATCTGGGAATCCATGGCCGGGCATACGACCAGCGGCGCGCGCGTCGCGAGGGCTGTGAGCGACACCATCTCTTCGGCAAGCCCGAGCGCCAGCCGCGCGATCGTGGTCGCCGTCGCGGGTGCTATGACCATGAGGTCGGCTCCCCGAGCGAGGGCGATGTGTGGCTCTGCGACGTCCGAATGCGAGTCCCACATATCGTGGAAGACCCGCCGGCCGGTCACTCCCTGGAACGTAATGGCAGATACGAAATGCGCAGCCTCAGGCGTCATCACCACGTCGACGAGGGCACCCGCCTGGGTGAGCTTGCTGGCCAGGTCCACACCCTTGTAGACGGCGATGCTGCCGGTGACACCGAGGACTACGCTGCGATCGGTAAGGTTGTACATCTTTGCTCAACTGCGATTCATGTCGTAGATCATCCGAAGCCCTTCCAGTGTAAGGTCCTCGTTGACTGTGTCGAAGATATCGGTCTCCTTGCACAGTATCGCCGCGTACCCGCCCGTTCCTATCACCTTCGAATCCTCTCCCAGCTCGTCCTTCATGCGTCCAACGATCCCCTCGATGAGGCCAACATACCCGAAGAGTATGCCTGACTGAATAGCGGTGATCGTGTTGCGACCGATAGCCGACTTCGGCCGTGTGAGCTCGACGCGATAGAGCTTGGCAGCCCGGCTGAACAGGGCCTCAGATGCGATTCCCAGTCCGGGGGCGATGGCCCCGCCCGCGTAGTCCCCCTCCCGATCGATGGCGTCGAAGACGGTACCCGTACCGAGGTCCACAACGATCAGCGGTGGGCCGTACATCTGAGAAGCGGCGACGGCGTCGGCAACTCTGTCGGCGCCAACGTCCCGAGGTGTGTCATAAAGGATTCGCAGGCCCGTCTTAACACCGGCACTCACAACGAGAGGTTTGACATCAAAATAGCGCTTACAGATGCTGACAAAGCGAGGCTCCAGGTCGGGAACGACGCAGGCGACCACGGCTTCGTCGAGATCGGCGGGGGTCAGACCGTCGTGGGAGAGGAGCGACAGCATCAGAACGCCGTATTCGTCAGCGAACCTGCCCACATCGGTAGCAAACCTGTATGTTGCACGCAGAGAGCCCCCGTCGAAGACTCCCATGGTTACTGTAGTATTGCCTACATCCAGCGCCAAAAGCACCGGCAAATCTCCCTGATTAGTGCCCCGATTTCGCTCCCTATATTACCCCAGAAGGGCGCCGACACACGCCATCTTTCGCACTGTTTCGGAAAGTCGAAAAGAGGGTTGGTCTTATCCCTGATTCGTTAACATAACGGTATTGACGCCCTTCTCTCCGGGTGTGCTATCGTTCCGCCATCCGCTCCAGAAATCCACTGCCGCCTGGAGGAGTTTTATGGGGGACCCCACTGCCCAGCGTATCTGGGATGCTGCCCTTGGTCAGCTACAGATACACGTTACAAGACCTAATTACGATACCTGGCTCAAGGACACCCAGGGCCTTCGCCTGAGCGACGGCCAGTTCGTCGTCGGCGTGCCCACAGAGTTCGTGCGCGAGTGGCTTGCCACCCGCATGCGCAGCCTGTGCGCACAGGCCGTGGGCAACATAATGGGCCAGCAAATCGACATCTCGTTCGAGATCGTCAGCCGGAACGGCCATAACGGTCACAACGGCAGCAACGGTCACGCGGCCGAGATGCCACTGTCCGCCAGCGCCACGCAGGCGATGATCAGCAGCCCGCTCCCGCGCCAACGGTTGAACCCACGCTATACGTTCAAATCGTTTGTGATCGCGGACAGCAACCGTATCGCCGCAGCGGCGGCAGCAGCAGCTGCGGAGCGCCCGGGAGAGGACTATAACCCTCTCTTCATATACAGCGATCCGGGCCTTGGTAAGACCCACCTGCTCCAGGCGATCGCCCAGCGGGCGCTGGAGACCCGCCGGGATGCCTTGTACGTAACCGCCGAGCACTTCACTAACGACTTCGTCACGGCCATCGCGCAAAGCCGCTCCGATGAGTTTCGCAGGCGCTACCGGTCCGCACAGCTCCTCTTGATCGATGACATCCAGTTCCTGGCCGGTAAGGGGCGGACCCAGGAAGAGTTCTTCTATACCTTCAACGACCTTCATTCTGACGGCTGCCAGGTCGTGGTGGCGGGAGACCGCCCACCGGCGGCAATCGCCGGCATGGAGGCCCGCCTCTGCTCGCGGTTCCAGTGGGGGCTGGTCGCGGACATCCAGCCGCCTGATGAGGAGACCCGATTGGCGATCCTCAAGACGAAGGCGGCTGATACCCGCGTGGACCTGCCGCCGGAGGTGGCTCGGTTCCTCGCCGACCGCTCACGAGACAACATCCGAGAGCTGGAGGGCTCCCTGAACCGCGTCGTGGCGTACGCGCGCCTGACGGACTCGCGGATCTCAATCGATGTCGCAGGGAGAGCGCTGGCGGCTCTGACCCCATCCCTGCCCGGCCCCGCGGACCCGCACGCCATTATGCGCGCCGTGGCGTCCTACTTTGGCGTCACGGTGCAAGCGCTGGCCGGGAAGAGCCGCGCCAAGCCGATCGCGGAGGCGCGCCATGTGGCCATGTACCTGCTGCGTGAGGACGGCGAGCTGGCGCTCAAGCAGGTGGGGTTACTCCTGGGTCACCGCGACCACTCGACGGTTATCCACGGTGTGCAGAAGGTGTCGCGACAACTCGTTGCTGACCCGCGTTTTGGGCAGCAACTGAGCGAGATCAGGAATCTCGCCGCCTCCTGAGCGTTACCCACAACCGTCCAACGGTTTCAACGCGAATCCACATCCAGACTCTTAATTTTGCGTTGTGCGGGATCACTGGCCTGCGCTCGCGCAACCCGCTCCGGACCCTCTCAACAGCCCTCCACGAAACTAACAGCGCCATCGACACGATCTCCCCATAGCCGGGGCACGAGTGACATCCACATTCTCCACAGCACGACGATGATGACGACGAATACTTACATATGTAATCAAATAGAATCTAACGTGCAGTGATAGACCGTGTAGAAATCGTTGCCCAGGCAGGAGATGGCGGGAATGGCATGATGAGCTTCCGCCGGGAGAAGTTCGTTCCGCGTGGCGGACCCGACGGTGGTGATGGAGGTGACGGCGGCGACGTGGTCATCGCGACCGACCCGTCGATGAGGAACCTGAAGGAGTTGGGACGGCGGCGGATCTATCGGGCAGAGCGGGGTGTTCATGGCCGGGGAGCAAAGAAGCACGGCAGGCGCGGCGAGCCTCTGGTTATCCGCGTCCCGGTGGGGACGCTGGTCTCGACCATGGACGACGATGGGGAGGTTCATGCGCTGGCTGACCTGGTGGCGCCGGGGCAGAGCGTGATCGCCGCCCGAGGTGGGCGAGGTGGATGGGGCAACACGCGCTTCGCAACCTCCACAAACAGGGCGCCGCGGATCGCTCAGCGTGGCGGGCAGGGACAGGAAGTGCGGCTGCGGATGGATCTAAAGCTGCTGGCGGACGTGGGGATCGTGGGTTTGCCAAATGCCGGGAAGTCGACGCTGCTGCGCTCTATGTCGGCGGCGCGGCCGAAGGTGGCCGATTATCCGTTCACGACGCTCGAGCCGGCGCTGGGAGTCGTGGAGGTGGGCTGGGACCGCTTCGTGGTTGCGGACATACCGGGGCTGATTGAGGGTGCGCACGAAGGTGCGGGCCTGGGGCTGGACTTCCTGCGGCACATCGAGCGCACGCGGCTGCTGGTGCACCTGGTTGACGGCAGCAGCGACGACCCGCGGCGCGACCTGGACGTGATCAGCGAGGAACTGGGGAGCTATGGCCACGGCCTCGCCGACAGGGAGCAGATTGTTGTCGTGAACAAGATCGACATGCCCGAAGTCCGCGAGAGGCGTGATGAACTGAGAGAGCTACTCACAGGGCGGAATATCGAGCCGCTCTTCATCTCGGCGGCGTCAGGCGAGGGAGTTGATGAGCTGGTGAGCCGGATGGAGGGATCGTTGCGAGAGCGGGAGGTGCCGGCGGCAGCGACGGAGGAATTGGTGACCGTCCGGCCGCGGACGGAGTCGGTGTTGCGGGTTGTGCAGGAGGACGGCGCCTATCGCGTAGAGGGCGAACGGGTGGTCGCCTTCGCGGAGATGATGCCGCTCAACGAGGAGGAAGCGCGGGCGGAACTGTGGCGGCGCTTCGGCCGCTGGGGCGTCACCAGCGCCCTGAGACGCGCAGGAGCAAGGTCTGGCGACAAGTTGCGGCTGGGGAGTGTTGAAGTGGAGTGGGGTGGCTGAGAGCGGGCGCGTGGGCGTCCTCGGCGGCACCTTCGACCCGGTGCACATCGGGCACCTCGTCTTGGCGGAGACGGCGCGTGAGCAGCTCGCTCTGCAAAGCGTTCTGTTCGTGCCTGCCGGCGAGCCCTGGCGAAAGGCCGACCGGGCCGTGACTTCTGCCAACGATCGGCTCGCGATGACCCGGCTGGCAGTAGAAGAAAACCCATCCTTCGCGGTGTCGACCGTCGAAGTCGATCGAGACGGGCCCTCGTACACGGTGGATACGCTGCGCGCGTTGAAGGCTGATCATGGCGGCTGCGATCTGGTGCTCATCCTGGGTGAAGACGCGCTGGCAGACCTTCCAAGCTGGAAGGAGCCGGTTGGAATCGTCGAACAGGCAACGTTGGCCGTCGCCAGGCGGAGACAAGCCGGAGGCGAGCTACCGCCGTCGGTTGGGGCGCTACAGCCACGCGTCGAGTGGCTGCTTATGCCCCGGCTCGAGGTAAGTGCCTCTGAGATACGCCGGCGCGTGGCGCAGGGGATGTCCATCCGATACCTTGTTCCGCCCTCCGTAGAGGCGTATATCGGCGAACACGGGCTCTACAGGGCCTAAACAGACGGGGGGCGTCCGCACGGGACAACCCTCTTGCTTTTCAGATGATGAAGGTCAGGCGCACTTTTGCGTCGCGCTCGCCCGCCCAGGTGGCGATGTCGGCGAGCTCACGGAGGCGGTTCGGGAGTTCGGGGAGGTCGGAGGTGAGGTCGCGGAGCTCAGGCGTGCCTTCGATGGCTTCCGCGGTGGCTCGCGCGGCCTCGGCGAGGGGCGCGGCGTCCTGCCAGAGTCGTTCGAGGAGCGCCTCCTCCTCCGCGTTCTCCGTGCGCGCGTCCGCGAAATTTAGGAGCGGCGACAGGTTCACCTTGAGTTTGCGCTTGAGCACTGCGGCGGCCTTTGCGAGGGGGTGCAGTGCGCCGTAGCGCTCGCTGTGGGCCATCGAGATGAAGTAGACGATGTCGGCGCTGTCGCCGAGGAAGTCGTGGGGGCACTCTTCGTCGTCAGTGGTCTCGATGATGAGAGTGGTGGGGGTGAGGTCGGCGGTCATCGCTTCACCGCCACGAAGACCTCGTACAAGCCGGGGCCGAGCGCTGAGTGCTCGAAGGGGAGCGACCCGGCCTGGAAGCCGGCTGCTTCGAGCAGGCGCAGCCAGGTCGCGCGAGGGAACAGGCCCTCGATGTGGCGGTCCTGCTCCAGGCGGACGGAGCCGTCCTTCTCGCGGAGGAGGTAGGCGAAGTCGACGGTGTAGGTGGTGTCGTCCGGGTCGGGGTCTGTGGTCCACTCCAGGTAGCGGAGGCCGCGTCCGTCGGGGGCGTCGTGGCCGCCGTGGTCGGTCATTGGCGGATTGAAGTTCTCGCGCAGGTGATCGGGAGCGAACAGGGCGGCGCCGCCGGCGCGGGCGTGGACGTACGCGGTCTCGATGGCCGCAGCGAGATCTTCTTCAGTGGTCATGTATACGACGGCGTCGTGGACGAAGACGGCGTCAAACTTGCGGCCCAGGCGGATGCTGCGCATGTCGCCCTGGATGTGCTCGAGGTCCGGGTTGATCGTGCGGCTCAGGTCGAGCATCTGCGGGGAGACGTCGGTCAGGGTCATCTCGAAGTGCGTCTTCATGTGAGAGGCGTTGTTGCCACCGCCGCTACCGAGCTCGAGGATGGTGCGTGGTGGCAGGTCGACGGCCTCCACTAGGAGACGCCGGTAGATCTCCGCCTCTTCGGCGTAGTCCTCGGGCGCTGTTAGCAGGTGGAACCAGGAGGCGAGGTCGGAGTAGAGGCGGGGGACGTCGTTGGTGTGGGTGGCCACGAAGAGAGTATAGCCGGTGATATTCCTGGCGCTTCCTTAACGCTGTAGCGGAGCCTGTCATGGCTCTATGGCCGCTGGGCGGTCAGGCGGGTCGAACGCCATGGGCCAGTTCCTCGCCGTGAGTATGAGAGCGCCAAGGAACCACCCGAGTCCCAAAACGGCCCCCGCGGGTCCCCCGACTCCCGGCAGGCCAGTGAGCGTCCACAGGAGCGCGAGCGCGAAGCCGGTGGATACGAAAACCATCCAGCCGGCCGCGTAGGGCGCAAGCATCGCCCATACCGCGAATGGCAGTTGCCTCCAACTGCCGGGTTCGCTTCGGTACGCACGGCGTAAACCCGCTGGTGGGCACCATAATGCAATCACCACAAGAGCGCCACCAAACGCAAAGCCAAGTAACGGCCCAATTATGGGTGGTTCAAAAGCGTTTGGATCGACAGCGAGCAGGATAAAGAGAAACGATCCACCAACCAAGCTGCACGCTGTGAAGAAGATCTTGAGAAGCCTTCACCCGAGGAGCGGGCTAGATGTCGAGGTTGCGGACTTTGTCGTAGTGGGACTGGATGAAGCTTCTTGCGCGGCGGCACTTCTTCGCCCATCAGCTCGCTGAAGATGACGTCGGCGCGCATCGCGTCCTCGACGTTCACCTGGAGGACGGTGCGGATGGCCGGGTCCATCGTCGTCTCCCAGAGCTGGATGGGGTTCATCTCACCCAGACCCTTGTAGCGCTGGATGGCGCTGCCCTTGCCGTCCTTCAGCTTGGCCATGTAGCGAGTCCTTGTCCTTGTCGGTGTAGAACCACTTGACGTCCTTGCCCTTCTTCACGCTGAAGAGCGGCGGCTGGGCGATGTACATGTAGCCGTGCTCGATCAACTGTGGCATGTAGCGGAAGAAGAACGTGAGCAGCAGCGTGCGGATGTGCGCGCCGTCCACGTCGGCGTCGGTCATGATGATGACGCGGTGGTAGCGCAGCTTCGGAGGTCGAAGTCCTCGCCGAAGCCGGCGCCAAGCGCGGTGATGATCGCCTTGATCTCCTCGTGGGCCAGCATCTTGTCCGGGCGGGCCTTCTCGACGTTCAGGATCTTGCCGCGCAGCGGCAGGATCGCCTGGAAGCGGCGGTCGCGGCCTTCCTTGGCCGTGCCGCCGGCGGACGCGCCCTCGACCAGGTACAGCTCGCGGACCTCCGGGTTGCGCTCGGAGCAGTCGGCCAGCTTGCCGGGGAGGACGCTGTCGTCCAGGAAGCCCTTCTTGATGACGAGGTCGCGGGCCTTGCGGGCGGCCTCGCGGGCGCGGGAGGCCGTCAGGCACTTCTCGATGATGCGGCGGGCGTCGGACGGGTGCTCCTCGAGCCAGGTGGAGAGCGCGTCGCCCAGTGGACGACTCGACGAGGCCCTTCATCTCGGCGTTCCCGAGGCGGGTCTTCGTCTGGCCCTCGAACTGCGGTTCGGGGAGCTTCACGCTGATCACGGCGACGAGGCCCTCGCGGCTGTCGTCACCGGATCAGGTTGGGGTCGTTGTCCTTGAGGATCTTCGCCTTGCGGGCGTAGTCGTTCAGGACTCGCGTGAGTGCGGAGCGGAAGCCGGTGAGGTGGGTGCCGCCGTCGATGGTGTGGATGCAGTTGGCGAAGGCGAACGTGGACTCGTTGAAGCTGTCGTTGTACTGGATCGCAACCTCGACGATCGAGCCGTCGACTGCGCGCTCCATGTAGAACGGCTCGTGAACCGTGCCGCGGTCCTTGTTCAGGCGCCGCACGAACGACTTGATGCCGCCCTCGAAGTAGTAGGTGATCGAGCAGGCCCTTGCGCTCGTCCGTGAAGACGATCCAGATGCCCTTTGTGAGGAAGGCCATCTCGCGGAAGCGCTCGGTCAGCGTATCGAAGTCGAACTCGGTCTCGTCGAAGATGTCCTTGTCGGGCGTGAACCAGGTAGTGGTACCGGTACTCGCTGGCGCCGTTGCTCTTGGTCTTGAGCGGCCCCCTTGGCCTTACCGCGCTCGTATTCCTGGCGGTAAGTCTTGCCGCCGCGGTGCACCTCGACCCACATGTCTGGATGAGAGCGCGTTGACGACGGCCGCGCCGACGCCGTGCAGACCGCCGGACACCTTGTACGCCTGGCTGTCGAACTTGCCGCCGGCGTGGAGGTAGGTCATCACCGTCTCGAGCGCGGACTTGCCGGTGCGGGGGTGCTTGTCGACGGGGATGCCGCGGCCGTTGTCGGTTACGAGGACGCTGCCGTCCTGGCTTGATGGTGATTTCGATGCGGTCGCAGAAGCCGGCCATCGCCTCGTCGATCGAGTTGTCGACGATCTCGTAGACCAGGTGGTGCAGGCCCCGCTCATCGGTGGAGCCGATGTACATGCCGGGGCGGCGACGTACAGCCTCGAGTCCTTCGAGGACCTGGATATCGGCGGCGGTATATTTGTTCCTGGGGGTGGAGTCTTTTGTCGCGGTGTTAGCCATAAAGAGGTTGGGGGCCAATCAGTATATTCATTCTACCATATTTCAACGTATTTAGCACCTGTTTAGTTATCGAATTATTGCGCACCCGCAGATAGAGTTTGAACGTCGTCGGCGGCATTTCGTGTGGCAATTTTGGGTATGCCGAGAATAACACGTCAACTCAGTAGACGCCAGCGGCGAAAATGGAGTTGCAGGATCTACGTTGGTACGCCTTTCGGCTGCACGTTGGGGATGAGGCCGGTGAAGAAGAGGCCGATGACGGCGAGGACGGCCAGCGCCGCGAGTGCGTACTGCAGGCCGACGAGCCGGGCGTCCGCGTTCGCCTGAATGATATCGTCCTGCACGTCCTCGGGAACGCCGGCTTCCGCGAGAGCTGCTTCCAGGTCCTCATCCGAGAGGAAGGGGATGCCACTGGCGAGTTCGACCTGCGCCTGGGCGCTGACTTCGTCCGGGACAGCGGGGTTCTCGTCTATGTTCTGGAGGAAGGCCGAGGTGAGCGCGGCGATCAGTATCGAACCGGCGATCGCTGTCCCGAACGACGCGCCCAGGTTAGTCGCCGTGTTCTGAATGCCGCCGACTTCGGAGGTCTGCTCGTCCGGGACGGAGGATACGGTCACAGCTCCGAGCTGGGATGCCAGCGCGCCCATGCCGAGCCCGATCAACAGCATCGGAATGGTTACGACCTCCTCGCCGGAGTCGGCATCCAGGGCGCCGAGCAGAACGAGCGTGCCGGCGAGCAGGGACAGCAAGCCGAAGCGGACGACGAGGCGGGGCGAAATGTCCGGGAGAAAGCGGGGGATGCCGACCGCCGCCGCGAGAAGCGTGATCGAGAGCGGGAGGAGGCGGACACCGGTCGCCAGCGCCGACAGGCCGAGGACCACCGACAGGAAGAGGGGAACGATGAAGAATATGCCCATCTGGACCATGAACATGAAGAAGAACATCGTCAGGCCGCCGACCAACTGCCTGTTCTTAAGCATCGACGGCGTCAGCAGCGGCTCGCCCTTCTTCGCTTCAAGGCGTGACTCCCACTGGAAGAAGAGCCAGACCACGAACAGACCTCCAACGAATAGCCAGACCGTCGGGGACAGATTCAGCCAGGAGGGGCCGTCGCCCTTCGGCATGATCCAGCCCCATTCGCTTGAGCGCAGCACACCGTAGACCATGAGGCCAAGGCCCAGCGCGGAGAGCGCCGAGCCGACGAAGTCCATCTTTGGCCGGTGGCCGATCGGAGCGTCGGCGATGCGCCGCGTCATCAACAGGATGACCGATACCACTAGCACCTCGCCGGCGAATACCCAGCGCCAGGAGAAGTACGTGGTGGCGAAGCCGCCGATGATCGGACCGACGGCAATGGCGATGGCGGCGGCGGCGGCGATGAGTCCGTAGGCGGCGGGGCGGCGCTCGGTGGGGAAGTTGCTGGCGACGAGGGCGACGATCGCCGGCATGATGAGGCAGGCGCCGACTCCCTCGAGGAAGGACCAACCAAAAAGCAGGACGGGCAGGCTGGGCGAGATTGCGGTGGTGAAGGAGCCGCAGCCGTAGATGACGCAGCCGATGGCGAAGGCGCGCTTGCGGCCGATAATGGCGCCGATCCTGCCGCCCGTGATCATGAAGGCGGCCATCACGAGGGTGTACATGGTGATGGCGCCCTGGATGCCTGTAACCGTCGTGCCGACGTCCTCGGCGACGGTGGCGATGGAGACGTTCATGACGCTGGAATCGAGCGCCATCAGGAAC
Organism: uncultured Chloroflexia bacterium; assembly: GCA_963717065.1. GTDB lineage: Bacteria > Chloroflexota > Dehalococcoidia > SM23-28-2 > RBG-16-64-32 > CAVQVC01. Next base: position 2,336,021 of record CAVQVC010000001.1, read on the forward strand.
TGGCCTGAAGCCAGCGTAAGCAGAACCACGCCTGCCGCGCCTGCTGCCGCGGCTGACTTTGCATTTAGGGCCATTAAGCGGATTCTGTGCGAGAGGGGTGATGCCGGTCAACCGCGCATCGCGGTTTGGGGCTGCGACGACCCGTCCTATAATGGGCGGCATGGCGAAGAAGCGGACCGGCGAACCGTGGATTCCCGCCGGTGATTACGGGAGGTCGCTGCCGGCGTTGACAGTGAATCTGCTGGTGCGAGAAGTGGCGCGCTCGGTGGCTTTCTACAACGAGGTCCTCGAGGTGGAGGTGGTCTACGCGGACCCTGACTTCGCTGCGCTGCGCGCACAGGGCGTGGACTTCATGCTTCACGCCGACCACGCATACGACGATCACCCGTGGGATGCGCGGCTGCGGGACAACGAAGGCCGCGGACTTGGCGCCGAGATACGCCTGTTCGGCGTCGATCCGGATGGCGTGGAGAAACGTGCGAATGATGCCGGGGCGCCGGTGCTGAAGGGGGCGCACGACCGCGGGCACGGCTGGCGCGAAGTCTGGGTGCAGGATCCCGACGGCTACGTCTGGGCCGCCGGCGCGCCAATCGGAGGCTAGCGTTGCTGAGTCGAATTCGAAGCGTATTCTCGAAGGCCAGCGAGCCGTTCCCGGAGCTGGCGGACGCCACGCTGCGGCCGATCGCTGTCGTGCGGAACCGGATCAAGACCACAGACGAACTGGCGCACGCCTCGGAGCTGGAGTCGCGGGTCGTCGTGCGACCGGAGTACGAGGAAGCGCTGCTGGGGCTCGACACGTGGTCCCATCTGCTCGTTCTCTTCTGGCCGCACGGCGTGCCGGAGGACGTGCGCGGCTCGAAGCTGCGAATTCACCCCGGGGACGACCCCGAGAACCCGCTCCAGGGCATCCTGGCGACGCGGTCGCAGATCCGCCCGAACCCTGTGCTCTGCACTGCCGTGCGGCTGCTGTCCGTGAAGGGGAACGTGCTGAAAGTGCGGGGACTGGACGCGATTGACGGGACGCCGGTGCTGGATATCAAGCCCTACGTGCCGCGGTTCGACTCGGTGCCGGAGGCGACGATGCCGGAGTGGGTGACGCGGCGGAGCTAGCGATGCTCGCGGAAGCGGGGGATGACGATGGGGAGGAGGATGATCATCGACAGCAGGAACACCCACGAGGCACCGCCGAGGCGGGCCACCCAGTCGTAGTCGCCGGTCAGCAGTGTTGCCAGCACAAAGGCGGCGGCACCCGCTCCGGCGATGCTGAGCGAGACGGCCCAGCTCTTCGCGGCGGCGCTCATCGTCCCGGCTCCAGGGCGGGGGCGGGCTCGCGGCGGGCCTGCTCCTGCGAGGCGCTCGGCGGCCCGCGCTTGACGGGCGGCTTGTAGCCGCGCATGCGCAGCGTGTTCATGGTCACCGAGAAGCTGCTCATCGCCATCAGGAGCGCGGCTAGCTCCGGGCTCACGATCTGCGAGGTGGCGGGGTAGAGGATTCCTGCCGCGAGCGGAATCGCCGCCGTGTTGTAGCCGAACGCCCACCAGAGGTTCTGGCGTACGAGGCGCATCGTCTGCCGCGCGATCTGGATGGCGGCGACGACGTCGAGGATGTCGTCGCGGATGAGGATGACGTTGCCAGTCTCCTTCGCGACGTCGGTGCCGGAGCCGATGGCGATGCCTGCGTCGGCCTGGGCGAGGGCGGGTGCGTCGTTGACGCCGTCGCCGACCATGGCGACCGTCTTGCCGGCCTCCTGGAGGCGTCGGACCTCTTCGGCCTTCTGCGCGGGGAGGACTTCGGCGAGGACACCGTCGATGCCGAGCTGGTGGCCGATCGCCTCGGCGGTGCGGCGGTTGTCTCCGGTGATCATCAGGACTTCGAGACCGAGGCGCTTCAGCTCGGCGACCGCGCGCGGTGACGTCTCCTTCAGCGTGTCGGCGACGGCGAGGATGCCGATGGCGCGGCCATCCGCCGCCACGAACATCGCGGTCTTGCCCTCGTCTTCCAGCCGCTCGGCGTCGGTTTGCAGAGCAGATATGTCGACGTCGCGCTCAGCCATCAGGCGGCGGTTTCCGAGCAGCACTTCGCGACCCTCGATCGCCGGCGACGATGCCGAGGCCTGGAAGGGAGTCGAACTCGTCAGGGTCGGGTGCTTCGATGCCGCGTTCGAGGGCTGCGCGGACGATTGCTTCGCCGAGAGGGTGTTCGGAGTGCTTCTCCGCGGCGGCAGCGAGGCGGAGAATGTCTGCGTCGCCGAGAAGGTCGGTCACGGAAGGCTCGCCCTTTGTCAGCGTGCCGGTCTTGTCGAGGACGACTGCCTGGATGCGGGACGTTGCTTCGACTGCGTCGGCGCCCTTGAAGAGGATGCCGTACTCGGCGGCCTTGCCGGTGCCGGCCATCATCGCCGCGGGCGTGGCAAGGCCGACGGCGCAGGGGCAGGAGATGATGAGCACCGTCACGGAGATCAGCAGGGCGAAACCGAACACCTCCAGGCCTTCGAGCGTGTAAGGCGTCAGCACGAGGCGGGTGTCGGGGTCGAACCAGAGGTCGAAGCCGATGAAGAACCAGAACAGGAAGACGGCCAGCGCCAGCGCGTGCACACCGAGGATGAAGTGTGCGGCGACGCGGTCGGCGAGCGCCTGGATCGGCGCCTTCGTCGTCTGCGCCTCCTCCACCATGCGGATGATCTGCGCCAGGGCGGTGCCGGCGCCGACGCGTGTCGCTTCGAAGCGGAAGGCGCCGGTCTTGTTGATCGTGCCGCCAATCACGGCGTCGCCGGCCTGCTTCTCGACCGGCATGCTCTCGCCGGTGACCATAGACTCGTCGACGGCGGAGTAGCCGTCCAGGACCGTGCCGTCGACGGGGATGCTCTCCCCCGGACGGACGATGAGCGTGTCACCGATCTCGACTTCGTCCACAGGGATATCGAGTTCCTCACCATTGCGAAGGACTCGCGCCCGCTTCGGCTGAAGCTGCATAAGCTTGCGGATCGCTTCGGAGGCGCGGCCACGGGTGAGCGCCTCGAGGTAGCGGCCCAGCACGATGAAGGCGATAAGTAGCGCCGCCGCTTCGTAGAAGGTGGCTCGCTCACCGCCAAACCCGGCGTCCGGGAAGAAGGTGTTGATGACGGCGATGCCGTAAGCAGCGCCGATACCCGTGGCGTAGAGGAGGTTCATGTCGGTAACGCCGCGAATCAGGCCGTTCCAGGAGTGGACGAAGAACTGGCGGCCGGGGCCGAACACGAGTGGTGTTGTGAGGAGGAAGAGGAACCACTTCTCGCCCATGAAGGACGGGACGATGCCCTTCAGCGGCTCGTATTCGCTGAAGGTGCCGATCATCACGAGGGCGGCAAGCGGCCAGGCGATGAGCATGTTGATCTGCTGGCGCCGGATCTCGTCCTGACGCAGCTTTCGCTCGCGGTCGAGGGAGTCCTCGCCCTCGCCCTTGTCGTGCACCTCGTAGCCGAGAGAGCGGACCACGTGCTTGATCTCGGCAGCAGAGATGACAGGTTCGAGGTATTCGACCGAAACCGTGTCGGTGGCCGGGTTGACGACGACAGACTGGACCCCCGGCAGCGCTCGCAGCGCGTCGCCGATGACGATGTCACAGTGACCGGGCATCATCCCCAGGACAAGGAGATCGATGCGCGCGGCGGGGACCTCGTATCCGATCTCCTCGATCGCTTCGCGCATCTGCGGAAGCGTGCAGGCGTCCGGGTCGTAGGTGACGCCGGCCTTGCCGGCGCTGAGGTTAACGGTCGCGTCCTCGACGCCGGGGAGGCCGCGCAGCGTCTTCTCGACGCGGCGGACGCAGGCGGCGCAGGTCATGCCCGGCGACGGGGAGGGTTATCTCTTTGAGCTCGGTCTTCGCCATCGTTCTAGTAACTAGCCCTGTCCGCCTCCCGCGGTGCTGGCCTGGTAGGTCCAGACGTCCAGGACCGGCGGCTCGATGCCCTGCTGCGTGAGGATGGTGCAGATGTGGGCGCGGTGTTCGGTGGCGTGGTTGATGGCCTGCGCGAAGAAGGTGGAGACGGGGATCGCGAACTTGCCGAAGCGCGGGTGATTACCGCGGATTATGCGGTCTCCTGCCTCTGATTCAGCCAGCTTGATCAGCTTCTCGCCGCTCTCCTTTGCCCGCTCCTGCAGCGCCACGAAACCTGGAAACATGCCTTCCTTGAGCGGTTGTGCGGGGACGTACTCCGTCATGGTCGTCAGATAGCGTCCTTCTGCGGCGAAAAGGTGGACGAGCGTGTCGCGGATGCTGCCGTAGGTGCCCTCGACAGCTGCGTCGAGGACGCCGTCGGGCTGCGCGTCGCAGACGTCGAGCAGCTGCGAGTTCGCCCAGAGGTGATGCTTGAACAAGTGCGTGAGTATTTCGGACATTACCGGGGGCCATTCGTTGCTGTGAGGAATACCAGGTAAGTGAACTTGGTCTTCGTTTCGGTGACGTGCTCGAAACCGGCGTCGTGCATCCCTCCGGTCAGTTGATCAGTGTAGTCGCGTGGGAGATTGTGGCCGGCGAGCGAAGCGAGGCGTGAGATCAGGCCGCGGTTGTCGCCGGCGAGATCGACCGCAACGAAGCGGCCGCCGGGCTTGAGCACGCGCCGGACCTCGGCGAAACCGGCCGCCTTCAGGTCCTCGGGCAGGTGGTGGAGCATGAAGCTGCTGAGGACAGCGTCGAAGGAGGCGTCTTCGAAGGGTAGAGCTTCAATCGGGGCTACCTGGAAGCCCGCGCCGGAGCGGTTCTTCTTTGCTTTGCGGTTGGCCACCGCCACCATTTCCGGGGAGGCGTCGATTCCGGTTACCTCGCCGTCGGGGCGGACTCGCCGCCAGGCAGCGATGCCGAGGGTGCCGGTTCCGGAGCCGACGTCGAGCACTCGCTCCCCGGGCTGGAGTTTCGCGACCTTGATAGTACGGCGGCGGATGGCGGGCTCCTGTCCGAATGAGACGAGCCAGGAGACGGCGTCGTAAGCTGGCGCCCACCAGCGGATTGTGTGCCCGGCGGTTTCGGGCGCTTGCGTGGGCCGAGCCTCGGTTGTGGCTGTCTGCTGTGGCATGAGGGCCTCCTTTCGTTGTTCAGTAATGACGGGCCGGTCTAACGGTTCGCCAGTTCGTAGAGTTCCACGAGTTCACCGACGACTTCGTCTTCGCGGCCGTCGCGGATGCCCGGGGCGACGCAGGAGTGCAGGTGCCCCTCCAGCATCAACGCCTCCATCTTCTCGATGGCGCGGCGGATAGCGTAGGTCTGCTTGAGGACGTCGACGCAGTACTTGTCCTGCTCGACCATGCGGCGGATGCCCTGGAGGTGGCCCTCGATGAAGCTGAGGCGCTTGAGGGCGTCGGCTTTGGTTTCGTCTCTCATTCGTATCTCCTACCCATACCCCCCCGGAGGGGGTCTAGCCTCAATCTACCGCTACCTTACGCGCTTGTCAACAGCATTCGTTCGTTGACTTTCGCTTCTCGCGGGCCGATGATGGGCGAACCTGGGGGAACCGATGTTCAACAGCCGCAACGTCCGCATCCTCGCAGTCCTGGGGGCCGCAGCCTTCGCCGGAGGCTGGAACTTCACTTTCCTCGCCCCGATCCTGCCGGAAGTCGCGGACGGCACCGACGTCTCGGTTACCGCCGCCGGGCAACTGGTGACGGTGTCCGCGCTGTTCACGGTGGTCGCGCTGCTGGCGCTGGGACCGTTGTCCGACCGCTACGGCAGGCGGACGATGCTGATCTGCGGGCTCGTCTCGATGGGGCTCGCCGCGCTCGGTTCGTCGCTGACGTCGTCGTTCGCCCTGCTGATGGCGCTGCGTATCTTCAGCGGCATCGCCGATGCTCTCGTTCTTCCCGTCGTCGGCTTCCGCGATCGGCGACTACTTCCGGGACAAGGACCGGGAGGTGGCGCTGAACGTGTTGCTGTTGCCCCTCGGCGCTGCCGCCGTCATCGGCCTGCCTGCCGTTGTTGTGATCACCGAGGTGTTCGACTGGCACGTCGCGTTTCTTGTCCTCAGCCTGTTCAACTTCGCGGTGGCCGGTGCGGTGCGCACACTGCTACCCGCCGTGGACCGGCAGCCTGTTCGCGGCACGCTGGCGGAACACTATCGCGAGAGCTACGGCGACGTAATCGGCAGCCGAGCGGCTCTGATCGTGCTGGCGGCCTCGATCCTGGGCGCGGCGGTCTGGAACGGCATGGTCACGTACGCGGGAGCACTCTTCGAGGACGAGCTTGGGGCCGAAGGGGCATCGTTATCGGTACTTTTCGCCGGCCTGGGCATCTCTTACGTCATCGGCGGCGCCTTCGGCGTCGCGCTGGCGCGACGGTTGCCCGCGCGCACGATCGCGCTCGGTTCGGCCTGCTGTGCTTCTGTCCTGCTGATCCCGCTGGTGGGCTCGACGGGTTTCGCGCCGGCTGCAATCGTCTTCGCGATGTTGTTTGCCGCCTCCCGAGCGCCGGGCATCGCTGCGCTCAACAACATGCTGATCGAGGCGGCCCCGCGGGCGAGCGGCACCGCGGTGTCGTCCTATGGAGTTGTCGCGGCCTGCGGCATCCTCCTCGGGGCGGCGAGCGGTGGGAGCGCGATCGAGGTGGCGGGATACATGGGCATGGCGGTGCTGTTCACGTGCCTGGCGCTGCTCAGTGTGCTCCTCCTGGCGCGGCCACTGGAGGCGGAAGGGTTGGAACCGACGCCGGCAGCCTGAGGGGACCTCCTAAGATGCTTTGATCTGCTCGAGTAGCGCCAGGCGGTCGGCCACGACGTAAACCTGAGTGATGCGTCCGTCTTCGATTGTGAACCAGGCGATTCCCGAGTACTGAACATGCCGGCCGGTGGGTGCGAGCCCCAAGGCTTCCCCCCTGTGCGTCCCGGTATACGTGAGACGAGCGACTACGCGGTCTGCTTCGGATATGAGGTCTTCGATCTCGTTGTGGAAGTCCGGGAAGGCTAGCCAGACCGATCGCGCATAGCGGCAGAAGCCCCGAATGCCCTCCGATTCCGTTCCGAGCGAGCCCCGGAAGCGCAGGTCCGGCGCGAGAAGTTCCTCAGCGATCGATAGATCCCAGCGGTTCCACATCTGTTCGTAGTAGCGGCGGACGAGTGCCTTGTTGTCGCTGTTTGTCACGGGGTGAACGCTTCGTTCGCAACGGTCGCGTTGATCCCCGCTTCATGTCCACCGCTGGGGATGTAGATGGTCTCGTCGATGACGGCGCCTCCCGTGCCGTGACGTGGGGTGAGCATCGGCTCTGCCTCGACCCAGCTGTTTGCGGCGGGGTCATAGACTTCGCTCTGCGAATAGACGCCCGCCGGGCGTTCGCCTCCAAAGACGTAAATGAGGCCGTCCAGAGCGGCGCCAGAAATTCCGCTCCGAGCCGTGGGGAGAGGAGCCATGTCCGCCCAGGTGTCAGTGGCAGGGTCGTAGGCCTCGTTATAGTGGAGGTTGCGACCGCGGTCCTCCCTGATGCGGCCGCCGATTGCATACAATTTGCCGTCAACGGCTGCGGCGACCAGGTGGTCGCGGCCCTGAGCCATCGGTTCAAGGGTAGTCCAATTCTCGCTCGCCGGATCGTATACCTCGAGCGCGTTCGCGGCGCTTCCACCACCGTAGCCGCCGGCGACGTAAATCTTGCCGTCGAGGACGGTGGCGCCCGAGGCGCCGCGCGGCGTGGGCATTTTAGGGCCTTCCGACCACTCTTGGGTAATTGAATCGTAGATAAACACCGTGTCCATCGGCTCCACGAGCGAAGACCTGAAGCCGCCGATGACGTAGAGCTTTCCGTCAAGGGCGACAGTCGACGGGTGATGACGCGGCTCGGGCAAAGGCCTGCTCTCGCCCCAGGTGTCCGTGGACGGATCGTATACATCGACGCGGTCCGTAGGCCGGTCCGTCATGAGCAGGCCGCCGACTACATAGACCCTGCCGTCGAGGGCTGCGACACCTACCTCGCTTCGCCCGGTTGGAATCGGGGCGAGAGTCGTCCACGAGTCGGAGGACGTTTCTACCGGCGTTCCTGCGGGCGGATGGGCATGGGCGTTACAGCCGGCTATCAGGATGGAGGATGCGGCGAACAGGACGAAAACCGCACGGTTCACGGCGTGAACGCTTCGTTGGCCGGACTTTGCGGCGGGGCTGTCCTGCTGCCCGTCACGCCCGCCGCCGAGCCGCCCGAGATCACGTAGATGCTGCTACTGACAACGGCGGCGCCCATGCCGTGCCTTCCCGTGGGCATAGCCGCTACCGTTGTCCAGCTGTCGTGGGCGATGTCGTAAGCCTCGTTGGTGTTGAAAGCCGCCCGCGCGCGGCCTTCTCCGCCGAAGGTGTAGATGCGGGCGTCGAGAACGCCGGCCGCGATGCCGCTGCGAGCGGTGGGCATGGGGGCAAGAGACATCCACGAGTCCGTGGCAGGATCGTACACTTCGTTCGCGGGCAGATTGCGGTTGCGGTCGAAGTTCACGCGACCGCCGACGGCGTAGACCTTTCCGCCGGAGGCGACGGCCGCGAGGTGGTCTCTTCCCGTTGGAAGATGGGCCAACTTCTGCCAGTTACCGGTCGCCGGATCGTAGACTTCGTTGGCTGTTGACGCACCGCCGCTACCGTATCCACCAACGGCGTATATCTTGCCGTCAACGACCGCAGCGGCGAGCGCTCCGCGGGCGGTCGGCAGCTCCGGACCAGTGGACCATTCGCGAGTTGCCGGGTCGTAGATGAACATAGAGGACATGGGCTCGACCTCGGTGCCCCGGAAGCCCCCGATGACGTGCAGCAGACCGTCCAGTCCCACCGCCGCGACGTGATGGCGCAAGTCCGGCAGCGGTGGGAGCACCTCCCACGTATCCGACGCCGGATCGTACGCTTCGAGGTCATCCCCCGGCGAGGCGTCCGGGAAGCCTCCCACGATGTAGACCTTGCCGTCGAGTTCGGCGGTGGCGACCTCACTGCGAGGAGTCGGGATCGGAGCACCCGTTGTCCAGACGCCGGCGGAGGTGGAGTCAGTGGTCAGGGACGTGGGTGACGGCCCGGCGTTAGAAGCGGAGTCATCGCCACATGCGGTGATGAGCAAGAAGGCCGCTGCCGCCAGGGCAATAGTCGAGCGCATGCGTGTTCTCATGGCGTGTACACTTCGTTCGCCGCGCTGTGCGAGCTGCCGGTTTCGCTGCCGCCGGTGATGACGTAGAGCCGGCCGTCGACCACGGCAGCGCCCATACCGTGTCGGCCGGTCGGCATCGGCGCTAACGTGGTCCAGGCGCCTGCGGCTATGACATAGGCTTCGTTATTGTCGTGGGCGCGGGACGCGGCCCCCTCTCCGCCAATCGCGTAGATACGCCCGTCGAGGGCGGCACCGGCAAGCCCGCTGCGGGCGGTGGGTAGCGGGGGCAGCCTCTCCCAGGAGTTGGCCTGGGGGTCGAAGACCTCGTTTGCGGGGACGTTGCGGTATCGGTCGAGATGGATCCGGCCGCCCACGGCGTAGATCTTGCCTGCAGAAGCCGCGGCGAGCAGGTGGTCCCTGCCGGTAGGCATAGGCGCCAGCTCGCGCCAGGTGTCTGTGGCGGGATCGTAGACCTCGTTTGCCGTGGCCGCGCCGCCGGGGCCGAAACCGCCGACGACATAGATCTTGCCGTCGAGAACGGCGGCTGCCGCTGCCGCGCGTGGTGTTGGCATCTTCGGGCCTTCAAACCACTTGCGCGAAGCCAGCTCGTAACGAAGTACGGTGTCCATCACCTCGACGTCTGAACTGCGGAAACCGCCGATGACGAAGACGGAGCCGTTGAGGCCTACAGTTGCAGGATGGTGGCGAAACTGGGGAAGCGGGGGCAGCTGTTCCCAGGTATCGGTGGCCGTGTCGTAAGCCTCGAAATTGTCCCCCGGGGAGTCGTCGGGGAAACCGCCGATGATGTAGATCTTGCCATCGAGTTCGGCGGTACCGACTTCGCTGCGAGGCGTGGGAATTGGGGCCAGCGTGGCCCATGTTCCGGCGACGGAGTCGACCATGAGGATGGCGCCTGGCGTGGGTACATCCGAACTAGCGTCACCCTCGCATCTCGCGAGCAGGATGACTGCTGCTGCCGGGGCCAGGAAAACAGCGCGCAGCATGACGACTTATTATCTCACCCGGAGGGGGGGTTAGAGGAAACCGGCGGTGTCTGCCTGGCGTCCACGTGCCGGCTAGGGAGTAAACGCCTCGTTGACTGCCGTTTCGGAGACACCCGGGACCGGCCCGCCGCTGATAACGTAGATGCTGTCGCCGACGGCGGCCGCGCCGGTGCCGTGGCGCGCCGTTGGCAATGGAGGCATGGACGTCCAGGTATCGGTCGCCGGGTCGTAGGCCTCGTTCTCATTGAAGGCGGTTGACTTGCTGCCTTCTCCGCCCAGCACGTAGATCCGCCCGTCCAGAGTTGCTGAGGCGACGCCGCTCCGTGGCGTGATCATCGGCGCCAGCTCCGACCAGGAGTTGGTCGCGGGATCGAATACTTCTGTGGCCCCGATGTTGCGTCCTCGATTGAGATTGACCCGGCCGCCGAGCGCGTAGACCTTACCTCCGACGGCTCCGGCCGCGAGGTGATCTCTGCCCGTGGGCATCGGCGCCACCTCAGTCCACGTATCCGTCTCCGGGTCGTAGACCTCGTTTGCCGTAGGCGCGCCGCCGCTGCCGGAGCCGCCGACTACGTAGATCTTCCCGTCGACTACGGCTGCCGCAGGCGCACCTCGTGCTGTTGGCATCGGGGCTCCTTCGGACCACTCTTCCGTCGTCGGATCATAACGAAAGACCGTATCCGTCGGCTCGGCTACGGATGAGTGGAAGCCGCCGAAGACATAGAGGAGACCGTCGATGCCAACAGCGGCTGGGTGATGACGCCCTTCGGGCATCGATGGTATGTCGGCCCAGGTGTCAGTTGCCGGGTCGTATACCTCGACGACGGCGCTCGGGCGATCGAGGGCGGTGAAGCCTCCGACGATGTAGACCTTGCCGTCAAGCTCGGCGGTCGCCACTTCGCTGCGCGGTGTGGGGATGGAGGCGAGTTCCGTCCAGTTGCCGCCGCCGGCCGCATGCGAGGCTGTGGCGGGAGCAGATGTCGGTGCACCGGGGCCATCCTCGCCCCCGCAGCCCGTGAGCATGACAAGCACGGCCGCCACTATCAGGATCGACGGGCGCAGCAGCATGACGACTTATTATCTCACCCGATGGGACGGTTGAGAGTCTGCGAACCCATAGTCGGCGCGGCCCTAGGGAGTAAACGCCTCGTTTACGGGTGTGGTTGTCAGGCCGGGTCGAGGGCCGCCGGCAATCACGTAGATCATGTCTTCGAAGGTGACGGCGTCGATCCCGTGACGACCGGTGGGCATCGGCGCCAGTTCTTGCCAGGTGGCGGTGACCGGATCGTACGCTTCGTTCTCGTCGAAGGTGCCCGACGGCTGCTCGCCGCCGAATACGTAGACCCGGCCGTCCAAGGCAGCGCCGGCAACGCCGCTTCTGGCCGTCGGCATCGGCGCCAGCCTGGCCCAGGTGTTGGTCTTCGGGTCGTACACCTCCGCCGTGGCGAGTTTGCGCACGTAGTCAGTGTTGACCCGGCCGCCAACGGCGTAGATCTTGCCGTCCAGGGCAGCGACCGCAAGGTGGTCCCGCCCCGTGGGCATCGACGCGAGCTCGGTCCAGGTACTCGTCGCGGGGTCGAACATTTCGTTGGCGGTCTGGGCGTGTCCGGCCCCGGACCCGCCGACGGCGTATATCTTGCCATCGATCACGTCCACCCCTAGGGCCGCGCGCGAAGTCGGCATCTTGGGCCCTTCCGACCACTCCTTAGTAGCGGGGTCGTAGATGAAGGTCGTGTCCGTCGTTTCGGCGAAGGTGGAACGAAAGCCGCCGAAAACGTACAGCTTGCCGTCCACGCCGGCGGCCCCAGCGTGGTTTCGGAGGTCGGGGAGCGGAGGGGCGTTCTCCCAGGAGTCGGTCGCAGGGTCGTAGGCATCGACCCGGGCGCTGGCGAAGGTGTTGCTCTCGAACCCGCCGATCACGTAGATCTTGCCGTCGAGGGCGGCGTAGGTGACCTCGACGCGGGCGTCCGGCATCGGCGCAAAGCTCTGCCAGGTCCCCCCGCTGCCGGTCGCCGCCGGGTCGGAAGTCGGCTGCGAATCCTCGTCCTCTCCGCAGGCGGCGGCGGCCAGTGCCAGTATGGCTACGGCAAAGAGAGCAATGCGCAGACTCATGCACCTAAGTTAACATTTGCGGATGTAGGCTCCCACTCGTTCGTGTTGGAACGACCGTGAGCAGACCTGCACTCAGAAATAGAAAACCTCGTTGGCGCCCGTCACTGAAAGGCCGGGCTCGGGGCCTCCGCCTATCACATAGATGGCATCGCCCACCGCCGCGGCCCCCATGCCGTGACGTGCCGTTGGCATAGGTGCGACCGTCATCCATGGTCCTCCGTTGGATGCCTCGACCGTCGGGAAAGTGCCTGCGGGCCCCTCACCTCCGAACACGAACACCCATCCGTGTTTGGTCGCTGCAGCGATCCCGCTTCGTGGCGTCTGCAGGAGTGGCAGGCGCGTCGCCCAGCTGTCCGGGTGATACGCTTCGTTGCTGTTCAAGTTTCGGTTGAAGTCAACATTTACACGGCCACCGATAGCGCGTACTCTGCCGTTGGCTGCAATTACAGCAAGGTGATCGCGTCCAGTCGGCAGGGGCGCCCGAGTCTTCCATTCGCCAGTGGCGGGATTCAGTGCCTCATTGGCCGTCTGAGCACCCGGGGTTCCCGACCCGCCCACAGCGTAAATGAGTCCGTCCAGCGCGTCTGCGCCCAGTCCTCCTCGTGGTGTGGGCATATCCGTCCATCGTGTCCAGGAATCCACCATGGGATCGTAGGCGAAAACGGTCTGGACAGGATCAGCAAAGGAGGCGTCGAATCCCCCAATAACAAAGATCACTGGCGCGTATGACACAGCCGCAGCATGGTGTCGTGGCTCCGGCAGTGGCGTCACCTCCGACCACCCATCAGTTGCCGGATCGTAAACCTCGACCTTGGCGCTCGCGGAACCGTCGACTTCGAAGCCGCCAATGACGTATACGAGGCCATTCAAGGCCGCCACAGCCACCTCGGTGCGCGGCGTCGGCATCGGTGCGAGCGTCCGCCACGTGCCGAGCCAAGTGTCTGCTGGCGTGGAGGCCGATATGGGCGTGGCGGTATCAGTGGCGCGCTTGGTCCGCGATGAGGGAGGGGCGTCGTCACCGCAGCCAACGGTCAACGCCAGCATTAGCGGGAGCAGGAGGGCCAGACGCGCGATCATGCCGCCATTATCGCTTATTTGCGAGATCGCATAAGCGTGTCGAGCTCGCAGGAGCAGTGACGAGTCCCGCCGCAGTGTGCTCAGTGACGCTGGTATTTGGCGCTAGGGCTTCAGGACCACCTTCACGCAGTTCTCCTTACGGTGGTGGAAGATGTCGTAACCGCGAGCCGCGTCACCGAGGGGCATGGTGTGGGTGATGATGATCGAGGGATCCATCTTGCCGGCCGCCGTCAGGTCCAGCACCTTCCGCATGTAGCGCTTCACGGGGCAGACGCCGATCTTGAAGGTGAGATCCTTCAGGAACGCCTGGAACATCGGGAACGGGAACTCGGGCTCGGTGTACATGCCGACGGCGCTGATGATGCCGGCGGGGCGCACGTAGTTGAAGGCGGAGCGCAGGGGGCCCTCGGTGCCCACGCACTCCAGGACGACGTCGGCGCCGCGGCCCTCGCTGTGCTGCTTCACGACCTCGACCGGGTCCACCTTCGACATATCGACGGGGGTGGCGCCGATCTTCTCAGAGATCGCGAGTCGCTCGGGCATGGAATCGATCGCCAGCACTTCCTTCGGGTCGAAGGTGAGCGCGCTCATCTGCGCGAAGAGCCCGACGGGCCCTGAGCCGACGACAGCGACGACGTCGCCGGGCTTGATCTCGCCACGGTCCGCCGCGAAGTAGCCGGTTGAGAGGATGTCGCCGGCGAAGAGCGCCTTCTCGTCGGGCAGGCCGTCGACCTTCTCGAGCGTGTAGTGGGCGTTGGGAACGCGCAGGTACTCGGCCTGTGCGCCGGGGAGCATGATGAATCCGAAGGTGGCCTGCTGCACGCACTGGGTCGGCCAGTCGGCCTTGCAGTACCAGCACTCGCCGCAGGATGAGGTGAAGGCGCCGACGGCGCGGTCACCTGCCTTGAAGTTCTTGATGTTGTCGCCGACCTCAACGACTTCGCCGATGTACTCGTGTCCCATGCTCCAGCCTGTGGGCGGGAGGGTCATGCGGCCGTCGTACGCGTGGACGTCGGAGCCGCAGATGCCGGCGGTCGTGACCTTGAGGATGACGTCGTTCGGCGCCTGGATCTTCGGGTCGTCAACGTCTTTCACTTCGACCTTGAACGGGCCCTGGAAAGTGACTGCTTTCATGGGGGCGGGACCTCCTGTTGATTAAGCGGACGCTAAGGTTGGGGCGTGAATGAGGATACGCTGTCGGTGGCGGTGATACAAGCGATGGCGCGAAGAGGCGCGCGGGCGTTTATGCGGGCGAGATGCGCTCGACAAACACGTCCATGACGCCGCCGCATATCTTGTCTTCGCCGTCGATCGGGTTCGTCAGGTCAACCTGGACGAGGCGGGGCTGTCCGTCCTTGTGCGCTTCCATCGCCTCGTAGAGGACTTCGGACTCGCCGCAGCCGCCGCCGATCGTGCCGCAAAATGAGCCGTCTGGACGCACGAGCATGCGGGCGCCGGCGCGCCGTGGCGTGGAGCCGCGGGTGGAGGCGACGGTAGCCAGCACGACGGGCTGGCCGTCGGCGAGGGAGCGCCGCATCTCGGAAAAGACTTCGTTCATCGTGAAGTCAATGTTAGATGAGTGCGGGTCGCTCGTAAAGCTACTGAGCCTGCGGCTGCCAGGTGGGGCCAGAGCCCTCGGCGATTGGCGCCAGGCCGGAACCGTCCACGTTGGAGACCCAGACGTACCCTGGGCTGCCGAAGCTGAGGTGGTCGCCGTCGCTCGAGAAAGTGACGGAGGACGGGCCGCTGTTGGGGATGACGCGCGTGGCGCCGGTGGCCGTGTCACGTACGAACACGCCGTTGGACGCCGCGCCGTACATCCAGTGGTAGGCCATGTAACGGCCATCGCGGGTCCAGTCCGTGGCGCCGGTCTCGGAGGAGCCGCCGCAGCCGCCTCCGAAACCACCCCAGGCCGGCAGGGCGATGCAGCCGCTGAGCGCGCCGGACGCAACATCGACGAGGACGTAACCAAGGCAGCCGCCTGCATCGGAGGCATTCACCGAGAGTGCAATCGTGGTGCCATCCGGCGACCACGAGGGGTTGTCGTAGTAGACGCCGCCGGTCGCGGACATCGGGACCAGGACGCGGACAGCGCTACCGTCGGCGCCGATCGTCAAGACACCTTCACCGGGGCACAGGACTTTGATTTCTTTCACGGTGCCGTCCGGCTGATATTCCTGCCACGCGGATGACACGCAGACGTAAGTGAGGTGAGTGCCGTCGGGGCTCCAGGCGGGCGAGGTGAGCTGGAAGTTGGCGGGGCCCAGCGGGGTTACGGTGCCGGTTCGGAGGTCGAGCACGACAGGCCGCCCGTTGTAGCCGCCGAGGGCGCCTTCCTGCGCGTACTGGATCGCCGACAGGCGGGTGCCGTCCGGCGACCAGAGGGCCTCGACCAGGCCGTTGTGGTCGGCAGTTACGAGCCCGTTGGGGTCAATGATCCGGGTTGATGCTGTGGTGGTGCCGTCGCCTTTGTAGTTGCGGACGGTGAAAGAGATGAGGTTGCCGAGCGGTGACCACTGGAGCGGGCCGAACTGCTCGGTCTCGCTGCTGCGAGCGGCGACCCTCCTCTGCTCGGTGCCGTCGCCGTTCATTACCCAGACGTTGCCGTCGGGTCCGAGATAGGCGATGAGTCCGGCGGAAGCGAGGTCCGGACGGGCGGGGTAAAACGCGCTGCCCTCGTGGTGGAAAGTGATCCAGTCTTCCGCGGCCCAACCCTGGCCAAGCAGGTACCACCACCAGTGGCCGTCGGCCGCTACGGGAACCTGGTAGAGGCCGACCTGTGGACCTGCGTCGAGCCGTGCAATGAACCCGTCCGGCAGGCAGTTCAGGATGGCGGTTTCAGGGGCCGCGCCCTCGTACGGCGGCGCCAGCCCGGGCTGGATGCGGACGTTGAGACAGGATCCCGTGCCGCTGATCTGTACCCAATCCCCGACCTTCAGGGGGCCTGTGTGGACCGGCGCGGGAGCCGGCGTCGGAGTGGGGGGTGGGGTGTCGGATGGCACCGGGACTTCGTAATCGGCCGTCGGGGACGGTACGGGAGACGGCTCGGGGGTGGGCGAGGGAGAGGGCGTCGGCGACGCTTCCGGCTGCGCCGAGCCGCCGGTGACAAAGCAGACGGACGCCAGCGCCAGGAGGCCGATTACCGGAGGCAGGAGCAGCGCAGATCGCGTCATTTCGCTTTACCTGCACATCCAAACGGACGGTGTAATTTACCGGATACGGGCTCCGAGAAGAATTTTCTATATTGGTTATCAGTCGGGAGTCTAGCCCGTGCGGAGCCTCGTGATTTTGGCTCTCGGTTGCGGGGGAGCGAGCAGGCGCTTGAAGGCCCGCGCGGCCACCGGGCGGCTGATGATGAAGCCCTGGTATTCGTCGCAGCCGCGGCGCCGCAGGAACTCCAGCTGCTCCTCGGTCTCGACGCCCTCGGCTATCACTCTCAGGTTCAGGTTGCGGGCCATGGCGATCACAGTGGTAACGATCGCCGCGTCGCTGGGGTCGGTGGCGAGGTCCCTCACGAAGGAGCGGTCGATCTTGACGGAATCGATGGGGAAACGCTTGAGGTAACTGAGCGAGGAGTACCCGGTGCCGAAGTCATCGACAGATATGCCGATGCCCATGTCCCGGAACTCATGGAGCACACCGATAATGTACTCAACGTTGCTCATGACGTCGCCCTCGGTGATCTCCAGTTGCAGGCAGTCGGGCGAAAGGGAACTCTCGCCGAGGGCGCGCTCTACCACCTGGACAAGGTTCTTCTGGTGCAACTGGCGGGCGGAGAGGTTCACACTCATGCGGACTCGCGGGTGGCCTGCGTCCACCCACTTGCGTGCGTCGCGGCAGGACTGGTGGATGACCCATTCGCCGGCCGGCACTATGAGGCCCGTCTCTTCGGCGAGCGGGACGAATTCGTCCGGCGCGAGCATCCCCCGCTGCGGGTGGTTCCAGCGCAGGAGCGCTTCGGCGGAGGTGATCTCGCCCGTCGCCGTTTCGGCGATCGGTTGATAGTAGACAAGCAATTCGTCGCGCTCCACCGCGTGTCGTAGGTCAGTTTCCAGGGCCAGCCGCTGGATTACGGCCGCGTTCATCGCCGGCGTGTAGAGCTGGTAGTTGTCGCGGCCGCGGTCCTTGGCGCGGTACATGGCCGTGTCGGCGTTGCGAAGAAGGGATTCTGCGTCGCCGCCATCCTGCGGAGACAGTGTGAGGCCGATGCTGGTCGTGACCGTAAACTCCTGCCCATCGATGAGTCTCGGTCGCTTGATTATCTCGAGGATTCGCTCCGCAACCGACACGGCGACACCCTCATCGTCGATGGACGGGAGGAGTACAGTGAACTCATCGCCGCCGACGCGCGCCACCGTGTCGCCCTCACGGACGATGCCCGCAAGCTCGTCGGCAACGGCCTTGAGCAGGCGGTCGCCGCCGGTGTGTCCCAGCGTGTCGTTGACCAGCTTGAAGCGGTCTATGTCCAGGAACATCACGGCGAGCATCTGCCGGGCCCGGCTGGACTGCGCGAGAGCAACGCGCAGGCGGTCTTCGAATAGCGCGCGGTTGGGAAGACCGGTGAGTGCGTCGTGGAACGCCAGCTCGCGGATCGTCTCTTCAGCCTTGCGCTTGTCGGTGACGTCACGGCCGACGCCGAGTATGCCGGTAATGACCCCGTCCTCGATGAGCGGAGCTGCCGTGAACTCACCGATCAGGTATTCGCCTGATTTGCCGCGGATCCTCAATTCAAAAGACGCTGTCTCGCCGTCGAGGATCTTCTTGAATAGCTCAGAGGCAAAAGCGACATCGTCAGGGTGGATGATGGGCCGGAACGCCTTGCCCAGCCACTGCTCATGTGACCAGCCCGTGATCCTTTCGAAGGCCGGATTGAGCGAAGTAAGCTCGCCGGCGGCGGAAATCGTGAAGATCGCATCCTGAGCGGTGTCGACGAGGTTGCGGAAGCGTTCTTCAGAGGCCTTTAGCAGTTCCTCCGCCTGCCGGCGCTCCGTGATGTCGACAAGGACACCGCGCACGCCCGCCGGTTCGCCATCGCGGAGGACGGGCTGGAGGCTGCTTCGCATCCAGCGGTAACCGCCCTCCCTGGCACGGATGCGGAACTCTTGCCCGATCGCCTCCGAGCCTCCCACTGCACGGTACCCCTCGAGCAGTGGATAGTCGTCCGGGTGCACGAATTCACGGCCCGGGTGACCAATGATCTCCACCGGCTCGAACCCGAGCACTGCGTGAACAGCGTGACTGATGTAGGTGACCACACCCTTGGAGTCCTGCTCGAAGATGATCTCGCGAACGGTCTCCACCAGGTCCCGGTATTTCTCTTCCGATTCCCGGAGTGCCTGATCGGCCACGCGGCGCTCCGTGACGTCCCGGTAGTTGATGACGACACCCTTGATGTGCGGGTCGTCGAGGAGATTCGTCCCGACGCCCTCGATCCAGCGTAGAGAGCCGTCCTTGTGCTTGAAGCGGATCACGGCATAATCGACGCCGCCGGGCCGGGCGCTGACCGACTGAAAGCTCTGGAGGGCGGCCGAGGCGTCTTCCGAGTGAATCAGGTCGAACACTGTCTTGCCAACCATCTCCTCGGGTGTGAAACCAAGCAGGCGGGTGGTCGATGGCCCGGCGTAGACGATATTGCCTTCGGCATTGAGCAGCGCGATGCCATCAGAGCTGCTCTCGATGAGGGCGCGGAACCGGCTTTCGCTGGCCTGTAGCGCCTCCTCGGCCCTACGGCTGTCCGTCACGTCCCGGAAGCTCCACACGCGTCCGACGACCTCCCCTCCCACGCGCTGTGGGGTCGAGTAACGTTCGAATACGCGGCCGTCCTTGAATTCCAGGATGTCGGAGCTGTCTGCTTCCGGCCTGGCGTACAGTTCGCGCACCTTGGAGATGAAAGCGTCCGGGTCTGCGAGCTGGTCGAGGACGTAAATCAACGCCTGGTCGTCGTCCTTGGACGCGAGCACGTCCTCGGGAATCTGCCACATCTCGACGAAGCGGCCGTTGAAGCTCTCTATCTTTCCTCCGCGGTCGACAACAAGTATGCCGTCCGCGGTGGAGTCGAGCGTGGCGCCGAGCAGGGAAAGCGTTTCCTGCAGCTCATCGTTCTGCTTAAGGTTTTCCAGTGAGAGGCCGAGGGCTGAGCCGATCGCGAGGAGGAGTTGTTCGTCCTTGAGGTCCGGGTTACGTCGGCTGCCGACGAAGCCGATCACACCGAGCCGCTCCTGGAGACCTATTACCGGCGTGAATACCAACTGGTGCCCGGGAAACGGCTGGTCGCCGGGGATGCGGATGCTGGCAACCGTGACATCGATGGCGGTCTGCGCCAGCAGCGCCTGTGAGCGGAGGAGCGCATCGGCGCTGCCGCCGCCGATGTTGGACGTCCCCGCGAGGCGCATCTCGCCCTGGGGATCGCGCAGCGCAATAAAGCCGGCTTCTGCCTTCATCAGTCGCCCCGCTACCGATAGGCCGTGCTGCACAGCGCCAGATAGCCCCCCCACCGTTCCCAGCTCCACAAGGAGCACGTTGGGATAGGCGCTGCGCTTCCGAAGCTTGAACATCTGGGCGAAGGCGCCCTCGATCGCCGTGAAGGCGATGATAAGCCCGATTACCAACCCCACGACCACCTGCGACATCGACATGTGCAGGACGAAGATGTAGAACGGCTCGGTCGCAAGGATTGCGGTGTAGACCCCTATGCGCACCCATTTCTTGAGGGTACGGACCTCCTTCAGGGGGTCGGCGGCGAGCGCGGCCATACGGACGGAGGCTTGCTCGTCCGTGGCGGGGCTGGTGTTCTTGCTGTTCCTTGACTGCAACACTGCTGGCAACCGGCGCTTGAGTTTATATAGAGGAGACGGCCCGCGTTCATTCCGCGTTACCTGAATCAAACCGGAGTGAAATGCCCCTTCAGTCCTGTGATACGATTGCCCGCGCCGCAAATTGTTCCTGCGCGAGACGGAGGCCTGGAGTGACCGAAGTAAGCAGCTTTTCGGAGATCGAAGATGAGTTTCAGAAGCGCGTAGCGCGGATCGTCTGGTGCGCGGCCGCTACCATCGACAGGCAGGGGCGGCCGCGTTCGCGCATACTGCACCCAATCTGGGAAGGCTCAACCGGTTGGATCGCGACGGGCAGGAACTCCTTGAAGGAGAAACACCTCGCGGCCAATCCCTACATCTCACTGACGTACTGGGATCCGCAGCACCAGCAGGTCTACGCCGAGTGCAGCACAACCTGGGAGGACGATCCCGGCGAGAGGAAGCGAATATGGGAGCTGTACAAGTCCACTCCTCCTCCCCTCGGGTACGACCCGGGAATGATCTGGCAGGGAGGACCGGAAGACCCGACCTACGGCGCGCTCAAGCTATCGCCGTGGCGGATCGAGGTCTCCTCAATCATGGACATGATGGCCGGCAAGGAACCGCTTATCTGGCGAGCGTGACCAGGGCGAGCCTCAAAGAGAAAACGACGCCTGAATTCTAGTCCCGCTGCGGTCGCTATCGATCCCGAATTTGCCGCCGGCCTTCTCGGTGCGCTCGCGCATCGAGTGAAGTCCCAGGTGTCCGGGAAATTCGCCCGCCGCGTCAAAGCCCGACCCGTTGTCAGCGACCTGGACCATCACGGTGCCATTTGCTGAGGATAGCGTTACCCGCACCTCTGTCGCACCGCTGTGCTTGACCACGTTGGTGAGAGCTTCCTGAGCGATTCGATAGGCCGCTTCCTTGGTGGGCAGGGGCAGGTCGGGCTCCTCGCAGGTCTCGAACGCCACGGGAATGCCGTGTCTCGCCTGCACGGCCTCCACTTGCTTGCGAATGGCGGCGCTGAGCCCTTCGCTCTCCAATGACTCAGGCCGCAGCTCGAAGATGAGCGCGCGCATCTCGGCCATGCCCGCTTCCGCCAGCGAGAGAACATAGTCAACAGGCTCGGAAGCCTTTGCCGGATCGCGCTCAAGGAGCGTCTGGGCCGTGCGCGCTCCCAGCGCGATCCCGTACAACGCTTGCGAGACGGAGTCGTGCAGCTCGCGCGCCAGCCGCTGGCGCTCCTCGAGGGAAGCTGCCAGCTGCGCCCTCTGATACAGTTCGGCGTTCTCGATCGCCACGGCGGCACGTTCTGCGAGGGCGATCAGGAGGCGCTGCTCTTCAGTGCTGAACGAGTGGCGGGTCATGTAGGTAACCGTGAACGCTCCGAGCAGTACCCGGGCAGATGACATGATCGGCACTTCGATGACCGCCTGGATTCCCTCCCTCTCCCACACAGGCTGCAGGAGCGGGTGCGCCGATTCGATTCCTTCCATCACGATCACACCCGCACTCAGCACACGTTCGCGCTCCGACCGTAGGGACTCGAGAGCGGCGGTCACTTCCGCGAGCGCCTCCGGTGGCTGATGAGGGGCTGTCCGGAGGCGCAACGGTTCACTCGAGCTCCAGGTAGCGACCATGCTCCTGTCGGCGCCGACGATATCAACGATGACGTCCACGAGGGCCTGCAATACACCATCGAGGTCGAGCGATTGGAACAGCTCTGCATCGGCTCGGAAGAGCGCTTCTGTCTCCCTGGCGCGTTTCTTGGTTTCGTCCAGTTGACGGGCGTTTTCGATGGCAACGGCGGCGCGCTCGGCGAGGGCGGTGAGCAGGCGCTGTTCGGCTTCGTCGAAATGGTGGTCGGTGGTGTATGCAACGGAGAAGAAGCCTAACGGCCGGCCGTCACGGGATACGACCGGGATCTCAATGAGAGATCGAAGGCCCTCCGACTCGATTATGGGGACGAGGTGTGGCTCGGCCCGGGATGCGTCCTCGGTGACGATGACCCTCGGTACGTCCAGACTCTGCGTCCTTCGGTCAAAGAGGGAACGGATATAGGTCAGTGCGGGATCGCCGAAGTTTCGCCAGGCGCGGAGTGTCATAACCCTCGCATCCACATCCCAGGTCGTCACTATGCTCTTGTCTACTCCTAGAACGTCGACCGTCACGTCGACCAGCGCCTGCAGCACCGAATCCAGGTCGAGCGACTGGAACAATTCGGTGTCGGCGCGCGACAAAACCTCGTACTCGCGCGCGCTTCTGCGCATCTCCTCGTACAGGCGCGCATTCTCCAGTGCCAGGGCCGCCTGATCTGCCAATGCCCCCGCCAGCCGCGCGTGATCCGCCGTGAAGTAGGCCGGCGCCGTCCAGGAAATGGTGAGCGCGCCGAGCACCCGATCCTTCAGGGCGAGCGGGACAGCCATCCATGAGCGGATAACGCTGAACGGCGGTTGGTCAGGCACGCCGATCGCACCTATGATTGCGCGGTAGTCGGCGGCCAGGGGCTCATCTGAGCGAACGTCATCGATGATCACAGTCTCGCCGCGCTTCAAGTCCGCCGCCATGCGGGACGCGACTGCGAACGGAACCCTGGCCCCAATCTGCGCCCTCGTTCCCGTGATCGAGCGCGCCTCGGCGAACTCGAAAGCGTCGTCCCGAAACAGCACGATCGAGGCCCCCGTGTGCTCAGTGATCGCGCCGAGATGATCGAGAATCGCACCCAGGACATCGCTCAGTGCGAGAGATGAGGCGACCACCCGCGAAACCTCCAGCAGCGCGGTAGTTTCTCTGGTTCGGCGCTCCGTTTCCTCGAACAGGCGCGCGTTCTCGATCGCGGATGCAGCCTGGTCAGCGACTGCCTGCAAGAGATCGAGGTGCCGTTCCGTGAAATAGCCGGGCTCCGATTTGGCGACGGAGAGCAGTCCGCTCAACTCGTCGCGTATCTTCAGTGGTGCGATCGCGAGCGATCGAATGTATGAGGCCGCCGTGGATCCGAGATCGCCACCCCAACTCCTGCGAAATGTGCCAGCACCCTCAGAATCATCGTGTGTATCGCCGATGACAATGCTTTCGCCCTTCCTCAGGGCGATGTAAGCCTCACTTGTCAGGTCCATGGTATCGTCATGCTCGGGGTCATCGGGAGCCGTCGAGTACCCGGGAGGCCGCCGCACCGCCAGTTGTCGCATCATGTTGCCTTCACGCAGTGATATCCCCGCGCCGTCGTACTCAATAACGGAACGCAAACTGTCGAGCAGAGCCTCCATCAGCGGTTCGAGCGCGAGCGTGGAGGTGACAGACCTGGACACCTCCAGAAGGGCACCCACCTCACCCGTGCGCTCCTCGACGCGTCGCTCCAGGACCAGCTCGGACTCCCGCAAGCGGTCGACCATGCGGTTGAAGGATTCCCCAAGCGAACCCAGCTCATCATCCCTATCAAGCGTGACCTTCGTGTCGAGGTCGCCGGCGGCCACTGCCTGCGTGGCGGAGGCGAGCTGCTTGATCGGCGCGACAAGCACCCGGCGATTGATATAAGTGGCCGCAACAAGGCTGGCCACGAAGAGCGCTCCCATCGCCGCGAGCACAACCAGGAGCGTCCGGTTGGCCTCGTCCTGGATTCCGGCGTTGATGTCGGCGGCCTCCGCGGTGATCTCCGACACCGGGGCCGCTACGGCGAAGCTGCCGCCCAGCGACAACATCGGGGCGTAAGCGATGAAGAACTCCTCGTCATTCAGGACTAATTTCTGGACGACGACATCAGAGTCTCCCCCGCTCGCCTTCATAGCTTCAAAGAGCGCAGCCAGGTCCTCGTTCTCTGTCCTCTGCTGGTTCAGCAGGTCGAAGGCGTTACTCTGCCAGAGGTTACCGCTGCTATCGACGTAGAAGGCGAAGCCGCTCGGCGTCGGGTGGATACCATTGATCTCATCGATGATCCGGCCCGTCGAGAGGTCGACCTCCATGGAACCGCGAAAAGTGTCGCCCTCGTAGACCGGCGTCCGGGCTGTGATGATCTGGCCCTGGCCTGCCGCGTCGGCGTACGGGGATGTCCAGATGGTTGCGCGCGTTGGGTTGTTTGCGGGCCCGAGCCGTTGCATCCGGTCGGATAAGTCGACGTTGGGCGGGAGGGCTTCGTGGATGCCCACGGGCGGGTAATAGCGGCTAACGCCGTTGATGCTGATGAAGACGATGGCGATCGGATCGAGGTTCTCGCCTCCAACCTCTCCCGCGAAGCCCTCGAGGAGGGTTGGAAAGATCGCGTTCAACGCTGACGAGAAGGCAAGGTCGTGCTTCACGGCATCGTCAGCCGGTGTGGAGCCGTTGAGAATGACGAGGTCGGAAGTGCGGTTGGGATCGGGGTCGTAATACACCCCTTCTGCGGTCCGCTGCAGCCGGGAGGTATCGTATGGCGGAGGGGGCGCTTCCTGGTTCAGGGAGTCGATGTATCGTGCCGAGCGCTGGCCGATCTCGGCTACCGTCTCGAACCTCAGGCCGCCGGACGCCGATGCACCGCCAACGACTGCCTTCAGCGCTAGCTGTCCCTCTTCTTCCAGCGCAGTTCGGCTCCGGGCGGTCGCGTCGTTGCGCGTGCGGTTGGCCCCGTAGAGGACGATAGCGGCGGTAGCCAATCCCAGCAGCAGTACGAAAGCGAGCAGCGAAAGGTTGAGCCTGGCGCCGAGAGATAGCGAGCGGAAGCGCACTTTGAGTCAGGGGGTTTGGAGGGTCGTCAGCCCGGTCTGCGCAGCATACAGTGCGGCCTGAGTCCTGCTTTGCACGCCCAACTTATTGAGAATGCTGCTTACGTGCGTTTTGACCGTCTTCTCGCCGATCTGGAGCTCAGCAGCAATCTCCTTGTTGGCCATGCCGCGGGCAATGAGCTGGAGCACCTCGGTCTCACGTTCGCTAAGGGTGGTCGGGGCCACATCCGGGGCGCGGACCTCGCGCACGAGGCGGGCTGCGGCCTGGGGTGACAGTTGCACCTGCCCGGCGGCGGCGGCCTTGATCGCCCGGCACAGCTCCTCGGCGTTCGTGTCCTTCAGCAGGTAGCCGATCGCCCCCGCTTTCACGGCGCCGACGACGGAGGAGTCCTCAAGCACACTGGTGAGTGCGATTACCTCTGTGTCCGGCAGTTCCCCGCGGATGGCCTGCGTCGCCGCAACGCCGTCCATCACGGGCATCAGCATGTCCATCAAAACGACGTCGGGGTGCAGTTTCTTAGCCTGATTCAGAGCGTCGGAGCCGTTCTCGGCCTCGCCGATAACTTCCAGCTCGGGGTCCAGGGCAAGGAACATCCGCAGCCCCTGGCGGACAACGCTGTGGTCGTCGGCGATAAGAACACGGATGGCCATCTTGGTGGCGACAGTATAGCAGTCCCGCTCCGCCATTGGGCGGAGCGGGAAGCGGGACTAAAGGCGATCGGTGACCGTCCGCATGCGGGATGGTGGCGTGCAGCGCTGCGCAGAGACTTAGCTCAGCAACCACGAGCCAGCCTGGAGCGGAAGATGTCCGTTGTCGCGATACCGAAGTCCGGAGGCGCCTCTTCGTGGCTCCGAATGGTGGTGCCCACTCGAGAGGCGGCGATATTCGCGGCCTGCGCACTCCTGATCGCCGTGCATTTGTTGGATGACGCGTTCGTGCATCCGGAGTGGGGAAGTTCGGCCGCCGGCAACGTGCTGACCGGTCTTGCCGGCGTAGCAATTGTGCTGGGGGCCGCATTCGTTTACTCGCGCCTTTCCACAGGGTTGCGCGGAGGCCTGGCGTTTGCGGCGGGGATGTACGCTCTGGTGACCGGGCTGGCAATACACGTGCCGCACGCCGTGTCACGTGGGTTCAGCGGAAGCGACTACACGGCCGTCGCGATGATAATCGCAGGGCTGGTGCTGACCGGGATGGGCGTCTGGCTGATGGCCCGCGCGCTGCCGAACGTATGGTGGCGGCTAGGGCTGCTCCCGGCCGGCTTACTCTTCATCATTGTGGTGATTCTGCCGGTCTTGCTCGCCGTGGGTGTGACCAACACGGCTCGAGTGCCGATTTCCGGAGACACCCCTGCGGACAGGGGCTTCGCATACCGAGACGTATCGTTCAAGACCAGCGATGGGCTTACGATTGCGGGCTGGTACATCCCATCGCAGAACGGGGCGGCGGTGATCGCCGTGCACGGCGCCGGGAAGAACCGCACGAAGACGCTGGAGCACGCGGCAATGCTGGCTGGCAACGGCTATGGCGTGTTGATGATCGACCTGCGTGGCTACGGCGAGAGCGAGGGGTCGATCAACTCCATGGGCTGGAACGGCTACAAGGACATACCGGCGGCGGTCGAGTTCCTTGAGTCGCAGCCAGATGTTGATGACGGACGGGTCGGCGGCCTTGGCCTATCGATGGGGGGAGAGACACTGTTGCAGGCCGCCGGAGAAGAGGAGGGCTCCGGACTCGCGGGGGTCGTGTCTGAAGGGGCCGGGGCGCGCACGTACAAAGAGGTCTTGGAGCTGCCCGGGTCATCAAAGTACATCGCGCTGGCTCCGCTGTTTGTGCGGGAGGCGGCAATCAGCCTGCTGACCGGCGATGGGGTACCGCCGAGGAACGACGCTACGATTGCGCAGTTCGCTCCGAGCCCGGTGATGCTGATTTCTGGTGATATCCGCGAAGAGCGCGAGTGGAACCGGATCATGCGTGACCGTTCGAGGGGAACGGTGGAGTTGTTCGAAGCAGATGGCGGCCACATCGACGGTCTGACCACGCAACCGGAAGAGTACGAGAGGCGTGTGATCGAGTTCTTGGACCGGTCGTTGCTGGCGGACTAATCAATTCAACCCAAGACAAACTTGAAAGGGAGGCGGCTCGGCCCGCCTCCCTTTGCTTATCCACGCTACGTCTTTAGGCGGAGTCCGCGCATCCGCCACAGGCCCCCTCGGCGACCAGCCTCAGGCACGATTGCGGGCGATTCGTAATACGAGACACTGCCGGTGTGATGAAACCCATACAAGTCCTGCTCGTTGACGACGAACCCAGCATCTTGCGCGGTCTTCGGATGCGCCTCGGCCTGGAGCCCGATATCGACGTCGTGGGCGAAGCACCTGACGGATCTGCCGCCGTTGACATGGCGAGCCGCCTGAACCCGGATGTGGTCCTGATGGACCTCAACATGCCGGTCATGGACGGCCTCGCCGCCACCCGGGAGCTCGCCACGCGAGTGCCGGGAAGTGCGGTGGTGATCCTCAGCATGCACGACGACCACGCGACGATGGACCGGGCCAGGGACGCCGGCGCAGTCGCTTTCGTCGCCAAGCAGCGCATCGATGGCAGTCTGCTGGCGGCGATACGCAAGGCAGCCCAGAAAGCGGAGGGAGGCTCTATTGACGAAACGCACAACCTGCACCTTGCCGAAAGAATCAATGGAGAGGAGAATCAGCCGAAATGACGCAATTAGTGACTAACCACGTGGAGGATAGGACGATGACCGACGGCACCAACCTCGCCGCGCAGCCGATCATCGAGGTACGAGACCTCGTAAAGACGTACTCCAGCGGTAACGTCCGTGTGGATGCTCTTAAGGGCGTCTCGTTGAACGTTCCCCGGGGCGAGATGCTGGCCATCATGGGCCCCTCGGGCTGCGGTAAGACGACCCTGCTGAACTGCGTGAGCGGCCTTGACCGCATCGACGGCGGGTCCGTGAGCATCGAGGGCACCGACCTGGCATCGATGAACGACAAGCAGAAGACATCCTACAGGGCGCGCAACATGGGTTTCATCTTCCAGACCTACAACCTGCTGCCGGTGCTGTCGGCCGTCGAGAACGTCGAGCTCCCGCTCGTCGTGTCGGGCGTCAACGCCGGAGAGGCTCGCAAGAAGGCAGTAGCCGCGCTTGAGCGTGTGGGTATTGCCGACCGAGCCAACAATTGGCCCGCGCAGCTCTCGGGCGGCCAGCGCCAGCGCGTCACTATCGCGCGGTCGCTGGTCAATGACCCGGCGATCGTCTGGGCAGACGAGCCCACCGGCGCCCTGGACTCGAAGACAGCGAACGAGATCATGGGAATCATGGAGGGGCTCAACCGCGAGCAGGGGCAGACCTTCGTCATCGTCACGCACGATGCCGGCGTCGGCAAGCGCTGCCACCGGCTGGTCAGGATGACTGACGGCGAGATCGTCGGCGAGGAGAGGAACTAATGGACGCTCTTTTCGGAATCCCGATGCAGACCATCATGTTTGTGCTCGTGGCCGTTTTCGCGGTGAGCATGCTGACGTGGCCTGGATCTTCCTTTCCAACCGCATCATGTTCAAGATGGGCCTTCGCAACCTCCCGCGCCGCGGCCTGCAGACCGGTCTGGTCGTAGTCGGCCTGATGCTGGCGACCCTGATTATCACCGCCTCGTTCACAACCGGCGACACGATTGACTTTTCGGTCAGCAGCGAGGCGTACAGCCAGCTACAGCGCAGCGACCTCAACGTCAAGTTCCGCGGCGAAGATAGCGTTGACGATGCAGGGGATCCGGCGTACGTACCCGAGACAGCAGTCTCCACGCTCGAGCAGAAGTTCGAGGGCGACGAGGATATCGCCGGATTTCTCCCCTTCCTGAGCGAGCCGGTCGCGACGATCAACCAGCGGACGCGCCTCTCGGAGCCGACGATCAACCTGAACGGCATCGACCCGAACCGGCTGGGAGCGCTCGGTGGCCTGCGCGTCGTGGGCGGTGGGAAGTTCGACCTGTCGACACTGGGACCGGACCAGGTGCTGTTGAACGAGACTGCGGCTGAGGATCTCGATGCTCGCACGGGCGACACGCTTACCGTGTTCGCCAACGGCCGCCGGTACCAGGCGACCGTGGCAGGCGTCGTTGTGGACGAGTTGGCCAGCGGCAGCGCTGGTCTATTCAGTCCCGGAGGCGCCGGTAATGTCGGTGGTGCCGTGATGCAGCTCGCTATCGTTCAGCGTTTTACCGGTCACCGCGACCAGATCGACGCACTGACGGTGGCGCTCAACGGCGGAGTGCGTGACAGCTACGCTAGCTCCGATGTCGCTGCGCCGCGCCTTGAGTCGTATCTTCGCAGCCCTGAGGGAAAGGCCCTCCTGGCCCTGGATTACGATGTCGAAGTCGAGAAGATCAAGCAGGACGCTGTGGCAGAGGCGGAGGAGTTCGGCAACCTGTTCACGAGCTTCTTCCTGATCCTGGGCATGTTCTCGATCGCTGCAGGCATCCTCCTGATCTTCATGATCTTCGTGATGCTGGCAGCGGAGCGAAAGCCGGAAATGGGGATGTCCCGGGCCGTGGGAGCCCAGCGCAGCAACCTGGTGCAGGCGTTCCTCGCCGAGGGTATGGCCTACAACCTGATCGCGGGAGCTGTCGGCTCGGCGCTCGGCGTCGCAGCCGCTATCGGGCTGATCGTCGGCTTCCTGAAGCTGAGCATGGGTGACGAGCTCAGTTTCGTGACCGGCAAGGTAACGGTGCAGTCGCTGGTCATCAGCTACTGTCTCGGCGTGGTCATCACGTTCATCACCGTTGTCATCGCCTCCATCAAGGTAAGCTCGGTCAACATCGTGGCGGCAATCCGCGGCACGCCCGAAGACGAGACGCCGGAGCCCCGCAAGAAGGTGAGTTGGTTCTGGATGGCGATTGGTATCCCGGCGATGATCATCCCGCCGCTCGGAATCTGGTTCTTCTTCCGCAAGGGCCTCGGCCTCCCTTGGGCGTGGATCCTGGCGCCGATCGGCTTCATGCTGGGCGCGCTCAGCATCATGGCAGCTAATTCGGGCGGATCAGAGTTCCTCTTCTCCTTCGGTTTCTGCATAATCCCGCTGTCCGCGGCGCTCCTGGCCTCGTACTACCGGGCGCCGGCACGGCTGACCTGGACCCTGGTCGGCCTCGTACTGGCCGCCTACTGGATGGCGCCCATCAACGTTGGCGAGAAGCTTCTCGGCCGCGAGATGAACGGGGACATCGAGATGTTCGTGGTCTCCGGCGTCATGACGGTCGTAGCGTTCACCCTGATCATCGTGTTCAACGCGAATCTGCTGACGCTGCTGTTCAAGCGCAACGGGCACTGGAAGTACCGCACGCCGGCTCTGCTGGGCGCGGGAACGGTGGCTGCGGCGGTAATCGGGTTTGCGTTGGGGGACACCGGCAACGGCGTGGGTCAACTCTTCTACCTGGTGGCGATTCTGCTGGCGATTGCCGCGGCCGTCTCCTTCGCCTCGGTCCAGTTCCCCGGAATTGCCCCCGCCCTCAAGATGGGCGTGGCTTACCCGCTGTCCAACCGCTTCCGGACGGGCATGACGATCGCGATGTTCTCGCTCATCATCTTCTCGCTCACGGTTTTCAGCGCCGTCAACGCCAACTTCATCGCGATGATCTCCGGCGACACGGGGCAGGACGGCTGGGACGTGATCGCGACCGAGAACCGCACATACGATGTTCCAGACCTGAGCGCGGCGCTCGATACGGCGGGTGCGCCGGAGGCGCAACAGGTCGTGGCGACCGGACAGGTCACGTTGTTCACGGGTGAGCAGCAGGTGCGCCAGGGCGACGCCGCCGACTGGGAGAACTACCCGGTGATAGCCGCTGACGACGCGTTCCTTGGAATGCCCGAGGCGCACCTCGACTCGCGCGCCAATGGTTACGACAGCGACCGCGCGGCCTTCGATGCGGTCCTCAGCGAGCCCGGGCTGGCGCTCCTCGACTGGAACTCAACTTCAGACAACGGCAACGGCACTTACGACTGGAAGCCGGACGTGACGGTCAAGGATGACCGCTTCGAGCCTTTCCAGGTTGAGTTCCGCAACCCGACGACCGGCGAGTCGAGCACCGTGACGGTGATCGGCGTGCTCGCCACCAAGCTGGGCCTCGATTACGTGGGTGGTGTCTACGTCAACGAAGACACGTACAAGCCGGTCTTCGGGGCGCCCGACTACCGGCGAACCTTCGTCCGGTTGGCTCCCGGCAGCGACGCAGTGGTGACCGCGAAGGGCATCGAGGCGGCGCTCAGCACCAGCGGTGTCCAGGCGGACTCCATCGACAAGTTGATCGATGACTCGGCGGCCATGGACCGAGCGTTCACCCGCGTCTTCCAGGCATTCATGGCGCTCGGACTGTTCGTGGGTGTCGCCGCGCTTGGCGTGATCGCCTTCCGTTCCGTCGTGGAGCGCAGGCAGCAGATCGGGATGCTGCGGGCGATTGGTTACCAGAGCAACAGCGTGGCGCTGACCTTCATGCTGGAGTCGACCTTCGTCGCCCTGATGGGCATCCTCTCGGGAGTCGTCGGCGGTGTGGTGGTCTCGCGAAACCTGTTCACGGTGGGCCAGTTCTCCGGCGAAGGGGTCGACTTCGCGATGCCGTGGACGGAAGTCGCTGTCTTTGTCATCGTGGCCTTCGCGGTGTCTCTGTTCATGACCTGGTGGCCCAGCCGGAGCGCCGCCGGTGTGCCGGTCGCAGAGGCGTTGCGCTATGAGTAGCAGCTAGCGAGGGGAAATGACGAGGGGCGGGCCCAATTGGCCCGCCCCTCCTGCGTTCTTAAGCTGACTCTCCTTCAGACGGCCTCAGGTAGGCTAGGTAGTATAGGATCGCGGCTAGCGCGGCGCCGATCAGGGGCCCGATCCAGTACACCCACTGGTCGTCCCACGTGTCGGAGACGAGGGCCGGCCCGAACGAGCGAGCCGGGTTCATCGATGCCCCCGTGAGCGGCACGCCGATGAAGTGGTCGATGAGAACCGCCAGACCGATGGCCAGCGGTGCGACGTGGCCAAGCCCGCGCTTTTTGTCGACGGCAGTGGCGAACACTGTGAACACAAGCACGAAGGTGAGGATCGCTTCGACGGCCACGCCGGCTCCCGTGCTCTCCAGAGCGGCATTATTCAGCGTCGTGCTACCGAGGTTGCTGGGGTCCGACACGGCGTCGACGACGACTAGGTCCAGCAGGAAGGCGCCTACGACCGCCCCGAGCAACTGCGCCGCTATATAGACAACCCCGACGGTTGCCTTTGTTTGCCCTGTCATTATGGCGGCAAAAGTGACTGCGGGATTGATGTGACCGCCGGAGATCGCCGCAGTGGCAGCGACCAACGTCGCGATTGCCAACCCGAAGGCCAGTGCGATCGCCACGAGGGCACCCGCATCTCTGTCAGGCCCTGTCCCAAGGATGCCGGTCACTGTGACCACCGCTCCGCACCCCACGAACACGAACAACAGCACGCCGATGAATTCCGCCAGTGCCGCCAGCCAGATCTTCGGCCCTATGTACTCCTCGGTGAATCCAAGGGTTTCGGCAGATATGGACATATCGTCCCTCCCATCTCGTCGCGGCAGGATGCCGTGGCGCACTCGGCTTCTCCGCCACGATGTAGAGAAAGCGTAGGGCGATAAATGCTAAGGCGTCAAGACAGTTATGCTAACCCGACGCATTATCCGGAAACGGTTCAGCAGGCCGGCTAGTCACCGGCTCGGTAGAGGAGCACTCGAACTCGCTCGAGAGTGACGAGGCCCTCTTGTACCATCTCGCGTGCAATTTCGAGGAAGGCCATCACCTTCTCTTCGCTGTCGACGATCTCAATCACGATCGGCAGGTCGGTCGAGAGGTCAAGGAAGCGGCTGGCGTGTATCACGCTTCGTGCGCCGAACCCTTCGATCCCCCGCAGCACGGTCGTACCGGCCATCTCGTGCTCACGCGCCTTTTCCACGATCGCCAGATGGAGGGCCTTTCCGTGCCAGTGGTCGCTCTCGCCGATGAATATCCGCAGTAGTAGGGCTTCGCTCTCCGATTCCATCGTCAACTCTCCACCAATCGCACGGCCGTATGTCCCAACGTGAACGCGAGGAACGCGCCCGCCAGGCTGAGCCCCGCGTACAGGCCCGCCCGCAGGATCTCGCCGTCTCGCGTGTAATCCCAGCCTTCATAGATGAACGTCGAGAACGTCGTCATTCCGCCCAGGAACCCGATCGTAATGAACGACCGCTGCTCCGGAGTGAACATCCCCCGCTGCTCCACAAGGGCGAGGACGATACCAAGGAGCATGCTACCGAGAATATTGACGGTGAGGGTTCCATAAGGGAGCCCGAGTCCGAGGAGCCGGTAGAGTCGCACGGCGATCACGTATCTCGTCACGGATCCCAGTGCTCCACCAACTGCTATCGCCAGAACTGTCACTGTCAATCCTTTCCAGGAAACAAAAAAGCCTCCACTGCCGGTACGGTCAGTAGAAGCTATCAGCCGAAGCGGTTCGGCGCGGAGCGCCAAGCGAGCCTCATCGCTCTGGAGCGCAGTTTATTTGCGTCGTGGCGAGCCAGTCAACCAATTTCAGGCGACGGCAGGCGATTGTGTCGTTAGCGCTTGTCTTCTTCCCAGCTCCAGCCGGCCATCACCGGCTCGCGCTTGCCTCGACGCCCCACGCGTTCGAATACGAGCTTGTCCATCTGCAGCTGGACCGGCATCGGGTACTCGCCGGTGAAACAGGCCGTGCAGAAGGTGTTCTCCGGCTGCTCGACCGCGCGCATCAGGCCGTCGATGTCGAGGTAGTGCAGGCTGTCCGCGCCGATGTGCTGCGCGGATCTCGCTCGATCTCCTGGCGGGAGGCGATCAGCTCCCACTGCGTGGCCATGTCGATGCCGAAGTGGCAGGGGTGCATGATCGGCGGCGCGCAGATGCGCATGTGCACTTCCGTCGGCGCCCGCGTTGCGCAGCATCTCGACGACCTTCGGCGTCGTCGTGCCCGCGCACGATCGAGTCGTCGACGACGACGAGGCGCTTGCCCGTCGATCACCTGCTTCAGCGGGTTGAACTTCAGGTATACGCCCTGGTCGCGCAGGCGCTGGTCCGGCTTGATGAACGTGCGGCCCACGTAGCGGTTCTTGACCAGTCCCTCGGCGTACGGGATGCCCGACTCGTTGCGCGTAGCCGATCGCCGCCGCCGTCGCCGAGTCCGGCACGCCGATCACGACGTCGGCCTCGACGGGCGCCTGGCGGGCCAGCTCGCGGCCCATGTTCATGCGCATCGGGTGCAGGAGCTTGCCGCGGATCACGCTGTCCGGCCGCGCGAAGTAGATGTACTCGAATACGCAGAGGGCGTCGCGCTGCTTCTCGACCGCCTGGACGGCGTGCAGCCCCTGCCGGTCGATGACGACCGCCTCGCCGGGCTCCACTTCGCGCACGAACTCCGCGCCCAGGTGGTCGAGGGCGCAGGTCTCGGAGGCGACGATCCAGCCGTCGCCGTTCATGCGGCCGATGCAGAGCGGGCGCATGCCGTAGGGGTCGCGCATGGCGATCAGGGAATCAGGCGTGACGGCGACGAAGCAGTAGGCGCCGGCCATCGCCTGCATCGTGTTGGCGCCGCGCTCCAGCCAGTCGTCGCCGGGCGCGGAGGCCAGCAGGCGCGCCGCGACCTCCGTGTCGGTGCGAGCCGGTGAACGTCAGTGCCGGCGTCCTCCAGAGTCGTCGTGCAGGCTCCTCGGCGTTGATCAGGTTGCCGTTGTGAGCCAGGGCCAGCGGGCCGTTGCGCGCCTTCGACGTAGACCGGCTGCGCGTTCTCCTGGCTGGCTGGAGCCGGTCGTGGAGTAGCGGGTGTGGCCGATGGCGATGTGGCCGGGAAGGTGGCCGAGGTCTTCTTCGTCGAAGACCTGGGAGACGAGCCCCATGCCGGTGCGGATGTGAAGATGCGATAGCCGTCGGCGGTGGCGATGCCGGCGCTTTCCTGGCCGCGGTGCTGCAGGGCGTAGATGCCGTAGAAGGTGATGCGGGCTACGTCTTCATCCGGGTGCGAAGACACCGAAGACGCCGCACTTCTCGCGCCAGGTCTCGGGTCGCAAACCTCTGTTATGCAATACGTGTTCGCTCTATCGGTTACGACAGGACGACAAAGAAGAGTAATGCATCAACAAAACCAGTTGGGAATCCCTCCGCCTTCGACGCCAGAATTGTATCATGCCCGGCCTCAGCGTGCGAACCGGCCGATGCTGATCCAGTTACTCCCAGTCGATCCGGTGGTAGCATAGTCCTTGCCCATGACTACTCCCGAGCTCCAGCTCAGACAACCACCACAAGAATCCAGCAGTCCCGAGGGAATGGCGATCCTAACGCGCCGCTTGACGAAGCTGTACCCGGGCGGCACACGCGCCGTGGACTACCTCGACCTTGGCGTTGCCGAAGGCGAATTCTTCGGGCTTCTCGGCCCGAACGGCGCCGGCAAAACGACTACGATCGGTATGCTCACAACTCGTGTCGTGCCGACGAGCGGGGAGATGTGGATCGCCGGGATCAACGTCCGGGCGCATCAGCAGGACGTGAAGAGAATCATCGGCGTGGTGACCCAGTTCAACACCCTTGACCGGCGCCTGACCGCCTGGGAAAACCTCTACCACCACGGCCGGTACTTCGGCCTCCCCCGCGAAAAAGCCCGCGAGGAAGCCACGCGGATCCTTGCGCTCGTGCGGCTCGAAGATCGAGCGCGGTCGCAGGTCGACGACCTGTCCGGCGGGATGCAGCAGCGGCTCTTGATCGGGCGGGCGCTCGTTCACCGGCCCGAGGTGCTGTTTCTCGATGAGCCCACAACCGGTGTCGACCCCCAGGGGCGCCTGGCGCTCTGGGATATCCTTCTGCAGCTCCACTCAGAAGGCCAGACGATCCTCCTGACCACGCACTACATGGAGGAGGCGGAGCGGCTTTGCGGCCGCGTAGCGATAATGGACCATGGCAAGGTCCTTGCCCTCGGCTCGCCGGACGAGCTCAAGCGGTCTGTGGGGGCGGAAACGGTCTTGACCTTACAGGCGGAACCGGTGACCCTTGCGTTGATCGAATCCCTGCGCGCCCTCCCGGACGTCCATGCCGTGGAAGAGAGCCCGCGCGGCATCCAGGTCCTCGCTGGAGCATCGCGCGGGCTGGTTCCCCACGTAGCGGAAGCAGCGCTCAACCAGGACGTCGATGTGAGGGACATTTCGGTGAGCGTGCCAACGCTGGAGACCGTGTTCATGAGGCTGACGGGAAGGGAGTTGAGGGATTGACCACGGAAACCGCGACGCTGGCAGCCCGCCGGCCCGGCCGGCCGCTTCGGGCTTCGCCGATGGCTTTCATTCAGCCGTTCTGGGCGATGATGGAGCGAGACTTTCGCGTGTTGCGACGCGACATGGCTCCGTTCCTCGCCCGGACCGCCATGCAGCCGTTCCTGTTCGTGTTCGTGTTCACCTACGTTCAACCGAAGATCGGAGCGGGCGCGCCGGGATTTCAGAATGTGCTCGTGCCGGGGCTAATTGCATCAACCGTCATCTTTCAAGGGATTCAGGCGGTGGCCATACCGCTGGTCATGGAGTTCAGCCAGACACGAGAGATCGAAGACAGGGTGATGGCGCCGCTGCCGGTTTGGGGCGTCGCCGCCGAGAAGATGGCGTTTGCCGTCCTGCAGTCTTTGCTCGTCGTGCTTGTCGTGTTTCCGCTGGTTTACATCGTACCGCTGGACACCCCCAGTCTCACCGTCTCGCCGCTGGTGCTGGCGACGATCATTCCGCTGGGAGCGTTATTGTCGGCTTCAATGGGACTGCTCATCGGTACGGCGGTAAACCCTCGACAGATAACGCTGATCTTCGCGCTGATCGTCATGCCGCTGACGTTCCTGGGGGCGGTGTACTATCCGTGGTCTCAGCTCTCGGCTATACCCTGGCTGCAGGTTCTAACCCTCGGCAACCCTCTCGTCTATCTCAGCGAAGGGCTACGTGGGGCCCTCACCCCGCAGTACGGCCACATGAGCTACTTTGCCGTGTATGGCGGGCTGATCTTCTTCAACATCGCCTGCACCTACTGGGGCATGCGCATGTTCCACCGCCGCGTCCTCTCGTAGCGCCGCGCCGTTCGTAATCAAGGGGACGTGAACTCTCCGTCCTCGATCATGTGGCGCAGCTCCGTCTTCATGCAGCGGTCCATCACCACCTCAAGCCCGGCCTCCCGCGCCCGTTGCGCCGCCTCTTCGTTCACGATCCCGAGCTGCATCCAGATTGCCTTCGCGCCGACGCGGATAGCGTCCTCCACAACCGGCGGCATGTCCTCGGAGTGGCGGAAGACGTCGACGACCTCAACCGGTTCCGGCACCGACGCCAGGTCAGGGTACGATTTCTCGCCCTGCACTTCGGTCTCCGTCGGGTTCACAGGGATGATCCGGTACCCGTGCTCCTTCAGGTAATCGGGGACGTATCCCGCCGGCTTCTCGAGGTCGTTCGATGCGCCAACCACGGCGATCGTGCGGTAGCGGCGCAGGATCTCGCGGGCAAGAGTCATTGGAGACAGTGGCGTCGAAGCCTAGAACACCACCGGCACAGTGCGCGGGCCGCGCACCTGCCCGCACGCCCAGGTCACCGCATCCGCATCCTCCAGCCTGAACTCCGGGATGCGCCGCAGCCACTCCTCGATCGCGACGCGCATCTCCATCCGCGCCAGGTTGGAGCCGACGCAGCGGTGGATGCCGACGCCGAACGCGATGTGCGGGTTCTTCTCGCGGTCGATGATGACGCTGTCGGAGTCTTCGAACTTCTCGGGGTCGCGGTTCGCCGCCGGGAAGTTCATCAGCACCTTCTCGTTCGCCTTCATCGGGCAGCCGTTGTACTGGTAGTCCTCGTTCAGGACCCGGGCCATCGTTACGGGCGAGTAGGCACGCAGCAGCTCCTCGACCGCAGTCGGGATCAGTCCCGGTTCGTCGACGAGCCGCTTCGCGTCCTTCGGGTTCTGCGCCAGGTGCAGCATTGCCGAGCCGATCGAGCTCCAGGTCGTGTCGATGCCGGCGACGAGCAGGAGTCCGCATGTGCCCAG
This sequence comes from uncultured Chloroflexia bacterium, assembly GCA_963717065.1. Lineage (GTDB taxonomy): Bacteria > Chloroflexota > Dehalococcoidia > SM23-28-2 > RBG-16-64-32 > CAVQVC01. The sequence goes on from CAVQVC010000001.1 coordinate 2,373,837, forward strand.
GATGTGCATGTCCGGCACCGGCGCGCCGTCCACCTCGGCGCGGACCAGGTCGCTGATAAGGTCATCGCGGGGCGCTGCCTTCCGCTCCTGGATGGCCTGCCAGAGGTAGGTCAGACCCTTCATGCGACCGGACGCCGCGCGCTCGGGGTCGGTGAGGCCAAACTCGAGTACATCGCGCACCCACTCGACGAATGTGGCGGACATCTCCTGGGGCACCCCCAACATGCCCGCGATCACGTACGGCGGTATCTGCTGCGCGTAGTCCGCGGCGGCATCCGCGCGGCCCTTGTCGATGAACGCCTCGATAAGCCCCCGGCAATGGTCTCTTGTCTCGTCCTCGTACTTCGCGATCGCCTTCAGCGAGAAGAATGGGAGGAGCAGTTTGCGCGACCATGTGTGCTCAGGCGGGTCCGATGAGATCGGCGGGACACTTACCCCCTCGAAAGGGTCTTCCTTCTTGTCTCCGTCGGAATAGGCAGAAGGCGTATCGGTGACGACGCCGATGTCCCGAGACGAGAAGTGCGAGAAGTCCTGCGCGATCGCGAACAGGTCGGCGTATCGGGTCGGCATCCATGAGGCGCCCCAGCGGTCGGAGTGCGCTATCGGGCACTTTTCTCGCAGGTCATCCCATACGCCGTAAGGATCCTTCACGTATTCGGGATCGAAGATATCGTAGTCGCTGGCCCAGTCCTCGACCGCCGGCCGTGTCTCCGGAGCCATCTACTCTTCGACGACGATGATCGCTTGCTCGGGGCAGTTGGCTACGGCCAGGCGGGCCTTCTCCTCTTCTCCGGGCGGGACGACGCCGTCGTTGACCTCGTGCGCGTAGCCGTACTCATCCAGCTCAAAGAGATCGGGAGCGACGACGAAGCACCGGTTGTGGCCCTGGCACTTCTCCGATTCGACACATATTTTCATGGAAACACCACCGCTAGCTTGCGTGGGCCGCGGACCTGCCCGCCAGCCCACGTGACTGCCGAAGGGTCTTCGAGCCGGTAGTCGGGTATCCGCCGCAACCACTCTTCGATCGATATTCTCATCTCCATGCGCGCCAGGTTCGAGCCCGCGCAGCGGTGAATGCCGACTCCGAAGGCGATGTGAGGGTTGAACTTTCGGTCCAGGATCACCTTGTCGGGTTCCTCGAACTTCTCCGGGTCGCGGTTGGCGGCCGGGAAGTTCATCAGCACGCGGTCGTCCGTCTTCATCGGGCAGCCGTCGTATTCGTAGTCGGAGTTCATCAGCCGGGCCATCGTCACAGGCGAGTAAGCGCGCAGGAGTTCTTCGACGGCGTTGGGCATGAGCTCCGGCTGCGCGATCAGCACCTTGCGGTCCTCCGGGTGCTGGGCCAGGTGCCAGAGCGCCGAACCGATCGAGCTCCACGTCGTGTCGATGCCGGCCACGACGAGCAGTTGGCACATCCCCATCATGATGATATGGGGCACCGGCGCGCCGTCGATTTCCGTCTCCAGGAGGCGGCTGATCAAGTCGTCCCGAGGATTCGCTCGACGTTCGTTGATCTGATCGTTGAGGAAGCTTAGCAGCGCCACGCGGGCAGGCCCTCGGACCTCGGGCTTTGAGAGACCGATCTCCAGCAGGTCACGCACCCAGTTGATGAAGGTGTCTGACATCTCCTCGGGGACGCCCAGCATCGAGCCGATGATCCGTGGCGGGATCTGCTGCGCATAGTCTACGGCCGCGTCCGCGCGGCCGGTGTCGATGAACCTGTCGATCAGACGATTGCAGAGCTCGCGTGTCTCCTCCTCGTACGGAGCCACAGCCTTGATCGAGAAATGCGGCAGGAGCATCTTGCGCGTCCACGTGTGCTCCGGCGGATCGGCGCTGATCGGCGGCGCGCGCACGCCGTAGAACGGTATCGTGTCCGGGTCGACTCCCGGCGGCGGCGTCACCGGCGCCACCAGGATCTCGCGCGACGAGAAGTGCTCGATGTCCTGGGCGATCGCGAACAAATCCGCGTACTTCGTCGGCATCCAGGAGCCGCCCCACTGCTCGGTGTGAGCAACGGGGCATTTATCACGTAGCTCGTCCCAGATAGGGTAGGGGTCGCGCACGTACTGCGGGTCGAAGATGTCGTAGTTCGAGGCCCAGTCGCGCTCGGCGGTCTTCTCTGGCCTGGCTTCGGTAGTCATGAGCGTCGTCTCCTCCGCGGGTAAGGCAAACGTATAGAGTCAGCAGTAGGGTGTCAAGGGCGCTGCTCGGCCGGGTCTCGGCTCCGCCTGCACCTCAGGCTCACCATCGTCCTTTTTGTCTCGCTCCTCTACGGCTGCCGTTATCACCACCGGCTTGTCTACCATCGCCCCGATCGCCTCGGCAGCGTCCAGGGCGCGGTCGAACCCCTCGTCGATGAGGTCGTTCGTGTTGCCCGAGACCACCTGGCCGATCGGCAGCCGCTTCCCGCTGGTCTTGACGAGGGTGATGTCCCATGCCCGCAGGTCCAGCGGCGGCCGAATTCGTCCCGACGGCAGCACGTCACCGAGGGCATAGTCTTCGACCTCAATGTGCTCGATTTTCCAGAACGGCACCAGTTCGTACGTGCCGAGACCCAGTCCCATCACGCCTTGCTGGAAGCGCACGGAGTTCTTCGCCTTCTCGACCACAACCGCCGCGCCGATCAGCGAGTAGAGGAAGCCCATCGCCGAAAACGGGGTGATTATCACCGCCGCCAGCAGCATCACCGCCAGCACCCAGACCGAGAGGTCGTTCGCGTAGGTTGCGATCGCCGCGAAGAGCGCGCCGCTGATCACCAGCCCGATCGCCGGCCCGATAATGGCCCCGCGCTCCGGCCGCAGGTCGATACGGTGCTCCCTCACGATACAAACACGCCGGTCCAGGGGGATGCGCTTCGCCTGTTCACTCATCGCGAAACAATTGTAATGTGTGAGGACGGAGGGACGCAGATGAACCGACGCTACGTGCTGTACGCCATCGCCGGGGCCGCGGCGGCTTCTTTCCTGGTCACGGGCCTCTGGCCGTTCTTCGACCCGAGGTCTTTTTACGACAACGTGGCGGAGTTCCCGCCGTACAACGCTCACTTCCTGCACGACATCGGTGCCTTCCAGATCGGGCTCGGGATCATCCTCGTCCTGGCGCTGATCTGGCCGCGCGACGCGCTGCTCGTGGCCCTGGCGGGGACGGGGATCGCCGCCGCCTTCCATTTCGTGGCGCACATACAGGACGAGGACCAGGGTGGCACGACGGGTCAGACAATCACTCTGGGGTTGATGGCGGCGGCGCTGCTGGGCGGGGCCGTGTGGCAGTGGATGCGCGGTCGCGCCGCCGGGCCGCCCGCTATTTGACGCGCCTCCCCACGGGGCATAAAATCATCGCGACGCCCCTATGAGAAAGAGCCTTCTGGACATCCTCGCCTGCCCTGTGGACAAGAGTCCGCTCACGCTCACCGTCGATGAAGAGGTGGGCGACGAGGTCGTCCAGGGCAGCCTCACCTGCACCCAGTGCGGCGAGAAGTACCCGATCGAGGACCGCATCCCGAACCTGCTGCCGCCCGCGATGCGGGACAAGGTAAACGGCTGATGCAGCGCTCCCAGCAGACCGGTCTGGTGATCATGATCGTCTCCGCCTTCACGCTTGTCGTTTTCGTCTGGGCAATGCTGAAGCGCAGCTATATGGCCGTCGCTCTGCCGGTGATGAGCGCGCTCGCCGTCGTCTCCGGCCTCGCCTTCTGGATCGGCTGGACGCTTTTCGCCGGCGAAGACGAAGACGAAGAGCTGGACGACAAAAACGCCACCGAGTCTGCCTGATCCCGGTCTACAACCGGACGTCTTGCTCCGCCGCCACCACGCCGTCCCATCCCGCTTCCGCGGCTACCGTCAGGCTACCCTCGCCCAGCTCCGTCGCAACCGCTGCCGCTGACCGCCCGCCCACCTCGACATCGGCTGCTATTTCAGCCAGGGGCGTCATTACGAACCCGCGGGTCAGCATCCGCGGATGAGGGATCATCAGGCCGGGTTCGTCGATGGCACGGTCGTCGTATAGCAGGACGTCGAGGTCTATCGGCCGCGGCGATGCACCCTCAGCGGTCGCACGCCGCCCGACCTCGTGCTCCAGCCCCTGCAGGAACCGCAGGAGAGGGAGAGGCTCCAGCCCGGTTTCGATCCGGCAGACGGCGTTGTAGTACGACGGTTGCGGCGACCCCTCGGGCTCGCTCTCGTAAAGAGAGGAGACCGCATCCACACGCGCCATGCGGGTCATCCCACGGAGGGCCATCCGCAAATTCTCGCGCCGGTTTCCGATGTTCGCCCCGAGGGCGATGTAAACTTCAGCCAATACGCTATTCCGCGATCAGTTCGCCCTGCATCTGGTTGTGGATCTCGCAGCGGAAGTAGTACTCGCCGCCCGTGAAGGTGACGGTAAAGTCACCGCTGTCGCCTGAGGGGACGTTGTCGGTATCGGCCCCCTCAACGGGACTGGTAAACGCCTCGTCCGAGTAGACGGTCAGGGTGTGAGTTGCGTTCCCGGCGTTGTTCAGAGTCACGGTCACGGGTTCGCCGACGGGCACTGTGATCTCGTCAGGCGTGAACGAAAAGTCCTTTGCCTCCACCTGCGCCTGGTTACCGCCGCCGCCGGTCGCCGGCGTCGTTGCCGCCGCCGACGTTGCGGTACCGCCGTCGTTGTCGGAATTGTCGTCGTCGTCATCGCCACAGGCAGCAACCGCGCCTACCAGGAAGACGCTCGCCGCCAGAAGGACTGCGACCCGAATCAGCTTCATCTCTGACCTCCTCGGCTGGGGATACCCAGTGCGAAGTCCCGCTTCACACAAGGACTGATACGTCGCGGGGGCCCGTACAGCTTCATGCCAGAGCACTTTCTTTAGACCAACCTCGCACAACGGCGTCCGCCACACGTGCCACCCTTGTCATCTCCTTCACGTCGTGCACGCGCACGATGTCGGCACCATTCGCGATTGCGATGGCGACCGTCGCCGCCGTTCCCTCCAGCCGTTCCTCCACCGGCGCGTCCCCCAGAACCTTCCCGATCGTCGACTTGCGAGAGGTGCCGACGAGGACCGGCCTCCCCAGCACTCGCAGCTCCCCCAGCCGCCGCAGCATCTCCAGCGCTTGCTCCTCCGTCCATCCAAAGTTAAACCCCGGGTCGACAATCACCTGCTCCTCCGACAGACCCTGCTCGCGGGCGACGCGAAGGCTTTCTAGAAGCCCGGCGATGATGTCGCCGATCGTGTCGTGGAACTCCTTCCCGCGCTGGTAGTGCATCGCAATGGCAGGCGCACCGAACTCAGCCGCGACGCGGGCAATCGTTGGTTCGCGGCGAAACCCGTGCACATCGTTCACGATCCTGGCGCCTGCGGCCAGGCCAGCGCGCGCGACCTCCGCCTTGTACGTGTCGATGCTGATCGGGGCGTCGATGTCCACCGCCAACCGTTCGATCACCGGGATCACGCGCCGCAATTCCTCCTCGGCCGAAACCTCATCGAAGCCCGGCCGCGTCGATTCGCCGCCGACGTCGATAATGTCTGCGCCGTCCTCGACCATCTGCACAGCCTGCCGGACGGCGGCCTCGACATCGCTTCCCAGGCCGTCTCCCGAAAACGAGTCGGGCGTGACGTTCACCACGCCCATGACGTACGTGCGCGCACCCCAGGCAAACTCACGGTTTCCTATCGTGATCGGCTGGGGGCGTTCCGTGGCACTCACGGCGCTATAATGGGCCTCGCAATCGCGAACGAGCAATCACAGATGACCTCCGACTACGCCCGCCCAGACCTCCTCGCGACCACCGAGTGGCTCGCCGAGCACCTCGATGACGCTTCCGTCCGCATCGTCGACTGCGACGAGTACGTCGGCTACCAGCGACTGCACATCAAGGGCGCGATTGGGCTCCGAGTGCATCACTACCTAAAAAGTGACGGCACGGCCACGGGCTACCACCTGATGGACGCCGCGCAATTCGAGAAGGTGATGTCGTCACATGGCATCGGCAACGAACACACCGTCGTCGCCTACGATAACTCCGGCGGGCTCTACGCCGCGCGGTTGTGGTGGGCGCTCGACTACTACGGCCACACCGCGTGCAAGGTGCTGAACGGCGGGTTCCGCTTCTGGTACCAGGAGGGGCGACCCGTGACTCAGGATAGCCAGCGCATCGAACGGACTCAGTTCCGCGCCGACCCGGGGACTCCCGATACTCTGTGCAGCCTCGAGGGCGTGAAGGCCGCGATCGACGACCCTCAAACGATCATCTGGGACGTCCGTTCGCGCGAGGAGAACGCTGGTACGGACGACCGGCCCAACAAACGACACGGCCACATCCCGGGCGCCGCGCACCTGGAATGGCTCGAGATGCTGGAGCCTCCGGTACGCTCGGGCGTACTGCTGCCGCCGGACGAGATTCGCGCGAAGCTGGGGAGCATCGGCGTCACGCCCGACAAGCGGGTCGTCACCCACTGCCAGGCCGGAATTCGCGCCGCGCACGCCGTCTTCCTCCTGCGCCTGATGGGTTACGACCGCGTCCAGAACTACGACGCCTCGTGGAGCGAATGGGGCAACCGCGACGACACCCCGATTGTGACGTAGGGACAGGATGCCGACCAGGACCGTCATCTGCTGGAGCTGCGGGAAGGACAGCGCGACCGCGCTCTACCGTCTCCAGCAGGACCCGGCTTACGAAATGGTCGGCCTGCTCACCACGCTCACCGAAGGCTACGACCGCGTGAGCATGAGCGGCGTGCGGCAGGAGCTCCTCCACCAGCAGGCGCACGCTCTTGGGCTCCCGGTCCAGGAGGTCTGGATCCCGCCGGCCTGCGTGAACCCCGTTTACGAGGCGCGGATGGGCGAGGCGGTCGAAAAACTGAAAGCGGACGGCGTCCAGGCCGTGGCCTTCGGCGACCTCTTCTTGGAGGACGTCCGCGCCTACCGCGAGACGCAGATGGCGCCGACCGGTCTGGAGTGCATCTTCCCCATCTGGGGCGAGGACACCACCGATCTGGCGCGCTGGATGACAGAGAATTTGAAGGCCACGCTCGTCTGCGTCGATCCCAACCAGGTACCGGGCGAGCTGGCGGGCCGCGAATACGATGCCAAGCTTCTGTCGGACCTTCCCCCCACCGCCGACCCCTGCGGCGAGCGCGGCGAGTTCCACACCTTCGTGTGGGATGCGCCCAACTTCGCGGCGGCGATCGACGTACGCCCGGGCGAGCGGGTGGAGCGCGAGGGCTTCTGGTTCGAAGACCTGCTAGCGGCAGGCGCCCCTACGCCGGCGTAGCGGCCCGCGTGTCTATTGCCACCTCGATCGGAATCCCCTTACGCACACTCGCCGCCACGATGCAGTAATCCTCGAAGATATCGAGGCACCGCTTCATTCGTGGGATGTCCTCTTCTGCTACCTCCGGCTCGATCTTCACCGAGATGCCGCCGATCCGCAGCCTCCCCGCCTCGTTCCGCGTCAGCGTACCCGAGACTTCGGTGCGCATTGATTTCACGTCGATGTGTGCCCTGCGCAGACAGAACAGGGCTGAGGCGCTCAAACAGTCGCCTACCGCGGCGCCGAGCACGCGCGCGGCGTTTGGGCCGCTGCCCTCGCCGAGGGGTGCGGGCTCGTCCATCGCCAGAGGCTCAACCCCTGGTTGCTGGAAATCGGCGAGAAAGCGGAATCCGTCCTCCAGGTCCAGTCTTATCGCGAACCGTTCTTCTTCCATCTCACACCTCCGTTCGGCTCAAGCATCGCAAGAACGCAAAAGCGGCACATGAGGCATTTGCCTCAAATCCGGTAGGCCAAACGAACCATTTTGTGGACCCGGGCCAGGAGCGCGAGCGAGTTCGCTCAGTCTGGCAACGCCACCGGCGTCGTCTGAGGCGCGTCGAAACGGCCGCTCATGCGCGCGATCGTCGTGCTGAACAGCGGCTTCTTCGGGAGACCCAGCGTCCGCAGCTCATCCGCTATCGGGTGCCCCCCCAGTTCAATGCGCGCGCCACCGAGCCGAAACCCCACGCCTTCGCCGCTCATGGCCGAAGGGGTACGATAAAGCACCCCGTCTCGCAGCGCGAACGAGATCTGCGGGCGTTCGGAGAAGCTGCCAGTGCCGCCCAGACGCACGCTCTGCGTGAGCGCGTGCGCCCCGTCAATCGTCAGCACAGCCGTCTCGACCCCGCGGTCACGCACGATGTCGATCGTGGACATGAACTTCGGGAACCCCCAGATCTTCCGGCCAGCTTCGCGGGAAAAGTCCGCGTCCACCGGCAGTTGGTGGATGTACGCAGCCAGCCCTCCACGGGCCATCGCGAAAGGTGCTCCCACGACGGGCACCGCCCGCGCGCCTGGCTCGTGAACGAAAAACGTAACCGCGATCTCGTGATACTGTCCGAGGTCATTGTCCCGGTAGTCCATCGTGCCGATCGTGCACAGCGTGCGCCCCGGCATCGTCGTGGCGATCCGTAGACCCGACGGGGCAATCAGCGCCTGCGCAGCCTTAGCAGGCACGACGTAATAGGCGACGGAAGCGCTCGCGTTCCGCACCTCGACCGGAATCTTCACCTTGCGGCGCATGACCGTGAACACTTTGGTGGTTGCCTTCGTCATTGCGCTCCCTCCTGCGCTACCGCCCACACCCTTAATGCTTCGCCCACGCCCCTCAGCGCTTGCTCTCCCCCGGTCCTCGAACGACACAGCACGGCCTTTCCTGCGACATCAACGTCGCAGACGGTCTTGTTTCAGCGGGCGGTTCGGTATCACGTCCTGGCCAGGAACAGCCGCCACTCCTCGGGAACACCCTTCAGCGCATGGCTGCCCCTATCCTCGAACTCGATGCCCGAGCCCGCGACGAGATCCTTCACCGTGCTCGAGACCATAACCTCGTCCGCACCGGCCTGCGCGGCGACCCGGGCCGCGATATGGACGGCGATGCCACCGACGTCGGCCCCCAAGAGCTCGCATTCCCCCGTGTGGAGTCCAGCACGTACCTTGATCCCGAGGTCGCTCACCCCGGAAGAGATGGCCTGCGCACAACGAATGGCCCGGCCCGGACCATCGAACGTCGCCAGCACGCCATCGCCGGTGCTCTTGACGGCGCGCCCCCGGAACCGGCCGATCTCTCGATTCGCGAGCTCGTTGTGGGCCGCCAGCAGGTCCACCCACTTGCGGTCGCCTATGGCCGAGGCACGCTCGGTTGACCCGACGATATCAGTGAAAAGCACTGTAGATAGCACACGATCGGGTTCCGGAGCCGGCCTCACGCCGGTCAGAAACTCCTCGATCTCATCGGCGATGACATCCTGCGTCTCGTTATCAAGCACGAGATGGTCGATCCCGGGAATCTCAACATACCTCGCTCCCGGAATGTGCTCCGCCAGGTAGCGCCCGGCTGCGACCGGCACAAGCGCGTCGCCGACGCGATGGAGTATCAGGGTCGGCACTCGAACCGTGGGAAGAAGGTGCCGGACGTCTATCTCGTAATTGGCCCGCATCAGAGCAAGAATGGAGCCTGGGCTTGCCGAGGCCCGCTCGAGATGGGCAACGCGCTGGACCATCGCTTCGTCCTTGAGGGCGCTCGGCGCATTCATGGCGAGTAGAATGCCTTCACCCCAATGAGCTTCCCATTGTTCAAGTATTTGCTCGCCTAGCCCGGGGGTCAGAGAGATAGGTTCACTCTGCATGGACGCAAACGTGCCGTACAGCACGAGGGCCAAGGTTCGCTCGGGGTAGGTCGCAGCGAACATCAGCGACATTGGCCCGCCTTCCGACCAGCCATAGATGGTTGCGCGCTCGGATCCTGCCGCGTCCATCACCGCTCGGACGTCGCCAATCCGCTCTTCGAGAGTCTGCTCGGCAACCCGGTCGGAGAGCCCCTGGCCGCGCTTGTCGAACACAATTACCCGAGAGATAGCGGTCAGCCTTTTGAGCAGGTGCTCATTTGAGGGTATCTCCCAGGTGAGCTCCACATGCGAGAGCGTCCCCGGGATCAGCACGATATCGCGCGGCCCGTCGCCGAAGACTCGATAGGCGATATGAACGTCGCCGCTCTTGGCGTATCGAGTTCGGGCTTCCATGGATACCTCCGGTCTCGCCAATATCAGTGTACGTCTTCCCTCACCCCATCGCTCATCTTGGCATACTGGACGCGCGGCTCCATGAAGCCGCTATTCTACTCCCGTCTCGTCACCCCGCCTCCACCACCGCCCACACCCGCAGCGGCTCACCCACACCCTTCAGCGCCTGCTCACCCCGGTCCTCGAACGCCACGCCTGCACTGGTTCGCGCCAGCGACCGCACCGTCTCCGACACCAGCACCTCCCCCGGCGCCGACAGCCCGCTAATGCGGGAGGCGATGTTGACAGCCCCGCCATAGACGTTGTTGTCCTCGCGGATCACGTCGCCGGCATGCAACCCCAGGTGCAGCGGCAAGCCACCCGCGTCCCCCGCCGTAGCGCAGGCCAGCGCCGCCTCGATCGCCTGCCGCGCGCTCGTAAAGACGGCAAGGACGCCATCTCCCAGCAGCTTGCCTTCGATCGGCGTGCCCGCGTTGTCGCGGATGATCGCGCGGAGCGCGCCATCCAGCTCCCGCGCCTTCTCGCGGAAGGCGGCGTCGCCAAGGCGCTCGGTCAGGGCGGTGGAGTCGATGATGTCGGCGAAGAGGATGATGGCGGTGCCGGAAGGGAGGTTCGCCTCGCGCACGTCGCCTTCTCCCACGAACTCCTCGATAAGGCTCGGCACGAGCGCGTACGTCATGTCGTCGATGAGCGCTAGACGCGCATCCGAGATAGCCGCCGCCAGGCGCTGGCCCGCTGCCGTGGGGATCCACCTGTTGTTCTTGTTCTGGACGACGAGTGTAGGAGCGGTCACCTGCGGCAGGAGTGCCGAGGTGTCGCGGGTCGTCCACGACTCCCAGGCGGCCCGCATCGTCTCCGGTTCGCAGCACGCACGCATGTACTCCGCATACTGCCGCCCAAATTCCGCATCGCCGTGCCACCACAGCACCTGGGCGAACGTCTCCGTGAAGAGCACCCAATCCGCGTCCAGCAGCGCCACACCCGCCTTGTACGCGGGTGATTCCGAAAAGTCCGAAAAGCTGGCGGGACCATCGATCAGGATCAGGTGGGAGACCCGCTCCGGGTGAGTAGCCGCGTAGGTCACACCGATCGGCACTGCCGTGGCCCACGAAACCAGCACGAACGATTCGAAGCCGCTGCGCTCGACCACCGCATCAAGATCGCAGATCATCGCCTCCATCGAGAAGTCGACCGCGCTCCGGTCGGACAGACCAGTTCCGCGCGAATCGTAGTTAACGACGTGAAACCTGGCGGCAAGGGCTTCATTGATCAGGCGAAACATCTGAAAGTTCAGTTCAGCATGACTGAAACCAGGAGGCAGGATCGCGATAAACGGACGGCCTTCGCCAACCGTAGCGTAAGCGATGTTCACGCCGTCGCTCGTCTTTGCGTACTGTACCTGCGGTTCCATCACTCTACCTCCCGCACCGCCCAGACGCGCACCGGCTCCCCCACGCCCTTGAGAGACTGCTCGCCGCGATCGTCGTAGGTGACCCCCGCCGACGTCCGCGCCAGGGAGCGAACTGTCTCCGACACCAGCACCTCGCCCGGCGCCGACAGCCCGCTTATCCGCGAGGCGATGTTGACCGCGCCGCCGTAGACGTTGTTCTCCTCGCGGATCACGTCTCCGGCGTGCAGCCCGAGGTGCAGCGGCAAGCCACAGTCGTACCCCGCCATTGCGCAGGCCAGCGCCGCCTCGATCGCCTGCCGCGCGCTCGTGAAGACGGCGAGGACGCCGTCGCCCAGGAGCTTGCCTTCAATGGCGGTGCCGGCGTTGTCGCGGATGATCGTACGTAGCGCGCCGTCCAGATCGCGCGCCTTGTCGCGGAATGCAGCGTCGCCCAGGCGCTCCGTAAGCACGGTGGAGTCGACAATGTCGGCGAAGAGGATGACGGCGGTGCCGGAGGGAATTTCGCGTGTAGGGGTGGATTCGGCGACTCGGCCATTGATGAAGTCCCTGGCGCGTTGCACAATAATGTCTGCGTTCTCCGGCCACTTTCCTTCGATGACCAGGAGTTGGGCATCAGGTATGCGAGCAACCAGGTCCTTGGCCGAGTCCACAGGGACGAACTGAAGGTCACTTTGGTTTATCACCAATGTCGGTGCGGTGACGGACCGGGCCATCTCAGAGGCATCCCAGGTTGCGAACGTCTCTGCGCTCTCGAAGTACTCAGGCCCGATGCACTTCCGGATGAATTCGCCATGGACCTTATTTGGATCTTGACCGGCTCCGAACGCCACCGCCCCGATCGCCTCCGTGGCGACTAGCCAGTCAAGCTTCGCCGCGGCCAGGAGCGCTCGCACCTGCTGCGTTCCCAGTAATTCGCTGGGCCGCGAGAACCCGTTCTGGATCACCATCCGACTGACCTGATGCGGGTGGCGCGCAGCGAAGGCGATCGCCGGCGGCGTCGCCAACTGGAGCGCGAACAGTGCGAATTGCTCGAACCCCGATCGCTGGACAACTGCCTCGATATCCAGGACCTGTTCGTCCAGGGTCTGTGCCACCACTCGATCTGAGAGGCCGCAACCCCGGAAGTCGAAGCGAATCAGCGTGTTGCTGTGAGCATGATCGCGTAGTACGCGCCCGCCCACGGGATGCGACCATTCGAGTTGCACATGGCTGATCAGTGGGTCAACACAGTAGAGCATTGGGGGCCCTTCGCCCGTAACGGTGTAGGCGATACGGATGCCGTCGGTGGTCATGCAATAGCGGACCTCGGGTTCCATCACTCACCGCCCTCCCGCACAGCCCACACCCGCACCTCCTCGCCCACCCCCTTCAACGCCTGCTCCCCCCGGTCCTCGAACTCCACCCCCGCCGACGTCCGCGCCAGCGACCGCACCGTCTCCGACACCAGCACCTCCCCCGGCGCCGAGAGCCCGCTGATCCGCGAGGCGATGTTGACTGCGCCGCCGTAAACGTTATTCTCCTCGCGAATCACGTCCCCTGCGTGCAGCCCCAGGTGCAACGGTAGCCCGCCATCATCACCCGCTTGGCCGCAGGCGAGTGCTGCCTCAATCGCCTGCCGCGCGCTGGTGAAGACCGCGAGCACCCCGTCGCCCAGCAGCTTGCCCTCGATGGGTGTGCCGGCGTTGTCACGGATGATCGCCCGCAGCGCGCCGTCCAGCTTCCGCGCCTGCGCGCGGAAGGCGTCGTCGCCGTGCCGCTCGGTGAGGGCGGTGGAGTCGACGATGTCGGCGAACAGGATGATAGCGGTGCCGGCGGGGAGCTCGGCATCTCGTGGTCGAGGCGGTCCGCCTCCCGTGCTCGCCAGGAAGCGCGCAATCGCGGGAACGGCCCCAAGGGCGGTGTCGATTTCCGCGAACCGGCCATCGGGCATCTGCGCAGCCACGCTCCGGGCGGCTGGGCCGTCGGCGTGGCGGTCGCTCAAGTCGTGCAGGACCAGCGCAGGCATCGGGAGGCCCGTGAGCAGTTCGCTGACGTCAGCCTCCTGCGACTGCTTTCCGATTGCCTGCAACTGTTGGGGCTTGACCGACTCTTTGAAGAGCGAAGTTAGCCCTATGTTCTCAACCCCGTAGAAGCTGCGAATGATCGTTTCTGAAGCGAGGTCCCAGTCGAGCTGCGCGAGGTCGGCGAGCCTGTCCAATATCTCGTTTCGCCCCCTCGAAAAGTTGGCCAGGAGAATCAGGTGAGAGACGTTTTCCGGGTGCACCGAAGCATACTTGATCGCGATGCGGCTGGCGATGGCGACTCCGAGCAGAATGACGGGGCCAGTCTTTTCTTTCTCCAGGACGGCTTCAACGTCCCGGACCAGGCAGTCGAGCGAGAAGTCAGTGATCTCGCGGTCGGAAAGGCCGAATCCGCGCGGATCCAGGCGTACCAGGGTAAAGAACCGCGCTGTCCCGTCGAGCGCGTTGCGCATTCCGTCGAGGCGCCTCTCTGCCAGCAGGTGAGACTGCGGCGCGGACAGCCAGACCAAAGGTCGTCCGCTGCCCATCGTGTAGTAAGCGATGTTCACGCCATCGCTCGTCCTCGCGTACCTTACCTGCGGTTCCATCAGTCGCCGTTCCCCTGGACCACTGCCCACACCCGCACCGGCTCTCCGACGCCTTTCAGCGACTGCTCGCCGCGGTCCTCGAACGCCACCCCCGCCGACGTCCGCGCCAGCGAACGCACCGTTTCAGACACCAGCACCTCGCCCGGCGCCGACAGCCCGCTGATCCGCGACGCGATGTTGACGGCGCCGCCGTAAACGTTGTCGCGCCCGTCCGGGTCTTTCTCGCGCGTAACGTCGCCGGCATGGAGGCCGAGGTGCAGGGGTAGGCCGGCGTCATCGCCGGCCTTGCCGCAGCGTCGCGCCGCTTCGATCGCCTCTCGCGCGGACGTGAACATCGCCAGGACTCCGTCGCCCAGCGTCGGTCCCTCAACGGAAGTCCCCCCACACCCGCGGATCACCGCCCGCAGCGCGCCGCCGAGCTCGCGCGCCTTCTCGCGAAAGGCGGCGTCCCCAAGCCGCTCGGTGAGCGCGGTGGACTCGGCGATGTCGGCGAAGAGGATAACGGCGGTGCCTGACGGAAGGTCCGGTAGCGCGGCGGTGGGCGCGTCTCCCTCTGCGAGGAACGCTTCCAGTGCCGCCGTACCCGGCTCGCTCTGATACGGCGCAACGAACGTCTCGCCGAGGTGGAGGAGTCGTGCGTCAGGAATGCCAGACGCCAGGGTCCGCGTCTGTTCCAGGCCGAAGGACTGGGGAGTTAAGCCGCCCTGGTGTAGCACCAGCGCAGGCGCCCTGACGAGGGGTAAGATGCCTGCGATTCCTTCTTTCGGAAGACTCTTCATCGTTGCTACGAAGTCCTCTGGATCCGTGCTGTCGCGTATGAAGCCAGCCCACCAGTGGGCCTCGCTGCCGGGAGTCCATCCCAGGTAGACGTGAGCAAACGTCTCGGCGAAGAGCCCCCAGTCTCGTTCCGCCAGCCCGACGAGCGTCGCGTATCTTTCGTCCGCCACGAATGCGTTCGTGGCCATCGCCGCCCACAATACCAACCGCTCCACGCGATCGGGATGTGCCACCGCCAGCTGGACCATGTTTTGCGCGGGACCATAGAAGCCCAGCAAACTCGCGCGCTCCAGGCTGAGTCTGTCGATCACCGCCAGGACATCGGTAGACCTTACGGACTGATCGCTCACAGCACATCCTCGCTGCGACAACCCCATATTTCGCAGGTCGAGGCGGACGAGCATGCGTTTCTTCGCCAGGCGCTCATACCACGCGCGTATTAAAGGTTCCTCCAGCTCCCGTGTCAGGTGTCCGAACAGAAGCGGAGAGAGCATGACGAGAGGAGTCCCGCCGCTGCCCATGGTCCAATACGCGATGCTCACGCCATCGCTCGACTGCGCGTACTGGACCTGCGGCTCCATGCTGCCGCTATTCTACGCGGTCAGGCAGGCGTCTGGTTAGCCGCGAGACGTGGGCGCCGCGTGTGCCAGTCCGTTGCTCCCTGGTAGGCGTGTGCTGCGCGCAGCACCGTCGCCTCGTCCCACCAGCGCCCCGCCAGCTGGAGGCCGATGGGTAGGCCGCCCTGTGTGAACCCGCAGGGGAGCGAGATCGCCGGGACGCCGAGCAGGTTCAACGGGTTGGTGTTGCGGATCAGGCGGAACGTCGCTTGCAGGTCACCGGCTTCGATCAACGGCGCCGTTATCATCGTCGTCGGCATGGCCAGCAGATCGACGCTCCCAAACACGTCGTCCCGCCACTCGCTCACGATCATCTCCCGGAAGCGCTGCGCCTGCACGTACTGGACCGCCGAGTAGCTCGCGCCCAGCTCCAGACGGTAGCGGACGTCGTCTCCGTAGTCACCGGCGCGCTCCGCCATCCAGCGCTGGTGGTAGGCGAGAGCCTCCGGCAGCATCATCGCGCTGAGTGCCGCCGGCGCCTCGGCGATGTGCGGGAGCGACACCTCACTCAACTCGGCGCCGAGGCTCTCCAGCGTCCCGATGGCGGCCCGCACCGCGCTTTCCACCTCCGGATCGAGCGACTCGAAGAAGAACTGGCGCGGGATGCCGATGCGCATCCCCCTGGCGCCGCCGCCCAGCGCTGCCGCGTAGTCCGGCACCGGCTCGTCCGCCGAAGATGGGTCTTCCGGATCGTGTCCCGCGACCGCTTGCAGCACGATCGCGCAGTCCTCGGCTGTCCGCGCCATCGGGCCAACGTGGTCCAGCGACCAGCTTAACGGCAGGACACCGCGCCGCGTAACCCGGCCGAATGTTGGCTTGAGGCCGGTAATCCCGCACAACGAGGCCGGAATGCGGATGCTGCCGCCGGTGTCTGTGCCCAGTGCAGCCAGGCACTCGCCGGCGGCCACGGACGCACCTGACCCCGAGCTCGAACCACCCGTGACGCGCTCGGTGTCCCAGGGGTTGCGGGCCGGGCCATAGTGCGGATTCACGCCCGTCGCTCCGCAGGCGAACTCGTGCAGGTTCAGCTTGCCCAGGAGGACGGCGCCGGCCGCCTTCAAGCGTTCGACGGCCCCCGAATCTGCATCCGGCACGTAGCCCGACAGGATCTTGGAGCCGGACGTCGTGCGTATGCCCGCCGTGTCGAACAGGTCCTTGACCGCGAGGGGTATGCCGTGCAACGGGCCCCGGTACGTCCCGCCCTTGATTTCCTTGTCCGCGCCTCTCGCGGTCGCCAGGGCTTCTTCTCCGGTGACCGTGATAAAGGCGTTCACCGCCGGCTCGATGGCCTTGATTCGGTCAAGGTAGGCTTCGGTGAGGGCCACAGCGGACAATTCGCCACGCTGGATGAGACGCGCCGCCTCCGCGAGTGTCAGGACTGACAGATCGGCGCTCACGCTTGCGCCCGTGGCGCCCGGAAGCGGGGCGCGGGTTCAATTGACCCGTAGTCAATCTCGACCACGGGCCGCGTCAGCTCATGATTGCGCGCCAACGAGGCCGCGAAGACCTCAATGCGGTCGTCCGGGACCTCGATTCCGGCTGCCGCGGCGAAGCGACGGCCGGATACCCCCATCTGGTGGCTGTCTGACGTTGCCATTGGCTGCGCTAATCTACCAAGACCGCCGTCCTCGAGCAAACGGGTGTATGGGTTGAGTCAAGGTACGCAGGGCTACAGCTCGACGTATCCCACGTCGCGGACCGGGCGTCGCAACAGCGTCGTCGCCACGCGGCCGAACAACTTCGGGTCGCCCGTTGTGTAGAAGCGGTAATCGGGCTTCTCGTTCTGGCCCAGCGCGTCGCGCTCGCGCAGCACTTCACGGGTGCGGCGCGCGACCGGACGCGAGGGGTCAAAGACGCGGACCCGCGGGCCAAGCATCCGTTTGATCCGGGCGCGCAGGAACGGATAGTGCGTGCAGCCCAGACCAACTACGTCGGCGCGGCTTCCGGCCACCGGCGCTAGGTGCCGCTCAAGGAGCGCCGTAGTCTGCCGTGTTCGCAACTCTCCCGCCTCGACCACGTTCTCCAGCCCGTCGCACCCGACGTTGATCACGTCTTTGTCGGCGGCGAACTCGCGGATCAAGCCGTCGAGGTAGGGGCTGGCAGAGGTGGCCGGCGTGGAGAGAACGGCGATGGTGCCAGTGCGCGTCCGCCGCGCCAGCGTCTTCACCACGGGGACCACGCCGACGAATGGTATCTCCGGGAAGGTCTCGCGCAGGTGCCCGATCGCGTGCACCGTTGCGGTGTTGCAGGCCACGACGATAATCTTGCTGTCTTCGCCGAGCAGAAAACGCGTGATTCGGCTGGTAAGGTCATGCAGTTCAGGACTGGACTTCTCGCCGTAGGGGACGTGCCCGCTGTCTGCGAAGAAGATCATGTTCTCCCCGGGCAGGAGCCGTCGCGTCGCGCGCCAGATAGAGAGGCCGCCGACGCCGGAGTCGAACATGCCTATGGGGCGATTGTCCATTGCTTCCTCGCTTCCGCTCTCGTGCCAACGGCAGGATACCCTGTACGGCCGTCAATCTAGACAACGCAGACGCCTCTCCGTGGGTTGCGGCTGACAATCTGATCCGTGACACAGCGGCGAACGTAACCTCATAATGGAACAACCCCATGCGTTACGTCTCGCGTTGCTTCTTGCTCGTCCTGCCCGTTGTCCTGATCTTGGCAGCGGCCTGCGGCAGCAGCGGCGACGACAACTCGTCCAGCGGGACATCGCCGACCGCCACATTGAGCCTGGCGGACGAAACCCCCGAGCCAACGGCCGTCACTAACTGTGCAACGTTGCCAACCCCCACCCCGCCTGTGCCGACACCACCGGAGGTCCAGATGAAGAGCTACCCCGAGGCGCCCCCGATGACTATCGACCCCGCGAAGAACTACCTGGCGCACATCTACACGGAGAGGGGTCATATCATCATCAACCTGCGCCCGGACCTGGCGCCTCAACACGTGAACAGCTTCGTCTTCCTCGCCAATGACAAGTACTTCGACGGACTCAGCTTCCACCGGGTAATCCCCGGCTTTGTGGCGCAAACAGGTGATCCGACAGGCACGGGGTCGGGTGGCCCCGGTTACACGATACCCCTCGAGGCCAGCGACGTTCCGTTTGTGCGCGGAGTTGTGGGTATGGCCCGCACCAACGACCCCAACAGCGCCGGCAGCCAGTGGTTCATTACCCTGGGCGATGCGGCGCACCTCAACGGTTCCTACACCGTGTTCGGCGAGGTCGTGCAGGGACAGGAAATCGCCGACTGCATGCAGCAGGGCGACCGCATCGTTGAGGTCTCGATTACAGAGCTGTAGGGTCGCTGACCGACCGCAAGGCTATGCGGTCCACCTGTCGTTCCGCGTGATACGACGACCGCACTAACGGGCCCGCTTCCACGTGCTTGAACCCCAGCGCGAGTGCGTCCGCCCGTAGCTCCGCGAACTCATCCGGGTGGTAGTAGCGCACGAGCGGCAGGTGCTTCTGGCTCGGGCGGAGGTACTGCCCGAGCGTCAGCACGTCGACACCGTTGTCCACGAGAGCCGCGAAGGCCATGAGCATCTCATGCTTGGTCTCTCCGAGTCCGACCATCATCCCGCTCTTGGTGATCGCACCTGGGTCCAGCTCCTTCGCGCGCCGCAGCAACTCGAGAGACTGCTCGAAGCGGGCCTTGGGCCGGACGCGGCGATAGAGGCGCGGAACCGTTTCCGTGTTGTGGTTCAGGATCTCCGGCTGCGCGCTCATCACCGTCGCCAGGGCGTCCCGGTTGCCTTCGAAATCCGGGATCAGCACCTCGATTGAGGTGCCCGGGGAAAGGCGGCGGATCCAGCGAATCGTCTGCGCGAACATCTCGGCGCCTCCGTCCGGCTCGTCATCCCTGTTCACAGACGTCACCACGGCGTGCGTCAGACCCATCTGACGCACCGCCTGGGCGACCCGCATCGGCTCCAGCCGGTCGAGCACCAGTGGCCGCCCCGTCTTGACCGCGCAGAACCCACAGGCGCGAGTGCAGGTGTCGCCTAGAATCATGAACGTCGCTGTGCCGGCCTCCCAGCACTCGCCGATGTTGGGGCAGTGGGCCTCCTCGCAAACCGTATGGAGGGTCCCGTCCCGCATGACCTTCTTCAGCCGCAGGTAGTTCTCGCCGCCCGGGAATCGCACCTTCAGCCAGGGCGGCTTTCGCCCGCCCCCCGGCGCGCTTCCGGGACCGGGCAAAGAGGTGGGTGTCACGTGTCCATTTTAGCCCAACCAGCAGGTCAGGCGTCGTGGGTTTTTGCGCTGCCGGACGCGAATTGCGTACCATTGACGATATTCCCATGCGAAACGTCCTTCTCATCGGCGGCGAAGCCCTGAATCCGCATGCCCGCGCCCTCACCGGCGACGGATTCGAGGTCTCCGTGCGGGCGCCCGGCGATGACGGTGACGCTAAGGGCGACTTCGATGCGGTCGTGATAGAACTCGGCGTTGCCTCCGAAGACGCCGTCGCCAGGCGGTACCTCGAGGCCGCACAGGCTGGAGACGCCCCGCCTGTCATCGGCGTCTTCGCACCGGCGCAGCTTTCGGCATACGACCCGGTGCTTGACCTCGACGACTTCCTGCTCGCCAGCGCGCCACCGGAAGAGCTTTCCGCCCGCGTGCGCCAGGCAGTCTGGAAGCGACATCGCGTGGACACGAAGAACGTCCTGAAGTGCGGTGACCTGACGATGGACCTCGCCAACTACACCGTTCATATCACCGGGCGACCCGTCGAGCTAACCTACAAGGAGTACGAGCTGCTGCGCTACCTCGCCCAGAACCAGGGCCGCGTCGTCACCCGCGAGACGCTCCTGAACAAGGTCTGGGGATACGATTTCTACGGCGGCGCGCGCACCGTCGACGTCCACATCCGCCGCCTCCGCGCCAAGATCGAGGATCGCCACAATACCTTCGTGGAAACCGTGCGGAACGTGGGTTACCGCTTCCGGGTGTAGGGTTACACTCGCGAACGCTTTCGCTGTCCGCATCGCTCCGGATCACGGTTCGACCTGCACTTCATCCCGCCCTGCGCGGTTCCTTCGCGGCGTAACGTCCGCTTAATTCCGGCGTAACACGCCCGTAACATTCGGCCACGACCCCCGTGCTAGTGTTCACCCATAAATTCAACCGAAGGGGGTAACTGTCCACCATGCAGGACGCCATACCTATCGATAGCGGGAACACCGCGTGGGTGCTGGCGGCCGCGGCGCTTGTCATGTTCATGACGCCCGGCCTCGGCTTCTTCTACGCCGGCTTCACCCGCAGCAAGAACGTGCTCGGTACGATCTGCAAAGCTTTATCGTCGTCGGCGCTGGTCGGCATACAGTGGGTGGTCATCGGCTACACGCTGGCCTTCGGCGCCTGACGCAGGGCGGCATCATTGGCAACCTCGACTATCTTCGGGCTCAAGGACGTAGGCCTGGTGCCCGCCGATCCTTACACGACGGCAACAGGCGTGCCCCTCGAAGCGTTCATGATCTTCCAGGCGATGTTCGCCATCATCACGCCAGCGCTGATCACCGGCGCCTTCGCTGAGCGCGCCAAGTTCAGCACATTCCTCGTCTTCATGCTCGCCTGGTCGTTCCTCGTTTACGACCCGGTCGCGCACTGGGTCTTCGGCCCCGGCTGGCCTGGGCATCCTCGATCCCGATGGGATCAACGCTCTCGACTTCGCCGGTGGCACGGCGATCCACGTGAACGCCGGATGTCGCGGCGCTTGCAGCGGCCTGGCTATACGGCCGGCGGCAAGGGATACGGCAAGGAGCCGATGGAGCCGCATAACGTCACGTACATCGTTCTCGGCGCGGCTATCCTGTGGTTCGGTTGGTTCGGCTTCAACGCCGGCAGCGCCGGCGCCGCCAACGGCCAGGCCGCCAACGCCTTCGTAGTCACCAACACCGCGGCGGCCGCGGCCGCCCTGTCCTGGCTGTTCTGCAGCTGGGTGCTCACCGGCAAGGCAAGCGTCATCGGCGCCGCCGCCGGCTGCTGTGGCCGGACTGGTCGCCATCACGCCGGCGTCCGGCTTTGTAGAGCCGATGCAGGCGATCGTTATCGGCGGCGTCGCAGGCGCCCTCTGCTACGGGGCCGTTCGCCTGCGCGGGCTCACCAAGCTCGACGACTCCCTGGACGTCGTCGGCGTCCACGGTGTCGGTGGCATCTGGGGTGGCATCGCGACGGGCCTCTTCGCGACAGCGGCCGTCAGCGGCCTCACCGACTACGAGGGCGCTTTCTACGGCAACCCCGAGCAGCTGCTCGACCAGGTAGCCGCTATCGCGCATTGTGGCAACGTACTCGTTCGTGATGACAACGGTCATCCTCAAGGTCCTCGACGTCACCATCGGCCTGCGCGTGAAGGAGGAAGAGGAAGAGATCGGCCTGGATGTCAGCCAGCACGGGGAGCGCGGCTACGACCTCGAAGAGGGCGGTGCCATCCCGGTCATGCAGTACGAATCCACGCCTCAGGCCGCGCCGTCCGCGCAGACGCAGACGCAACCCGGCGGCAGCGGCGCATAAGGAGACATAGCTAATGCAGAAGATCGAAGCGATCATCAGACCGGAGAAGCTGGACGACGTGAAGGACGCTCTCGCCAACGCCGGCTTCACAGGCCTGAACGTGGTGCATGTAACCGGGCGCGGTACACAGCGCGGCATCGTGCACATGGGTAGAGGTGGCGAGAGCTACACCGTGGACATGCTACCCAAGGTGAAGGATCGAAATCGTGGTCAAGGACAGCGACGCGGAGAAGGCCGTGAAGCTGATCGTGCGACGCGGCAAAGACCGGCAACATCGGCGACGGCAAGATCTTTCTCCTGCCGGTGATCGACGCTGTGCGCGTCCGCACCGGGGAGCGCGGCGACGCGGCGGTCTAGTTTCAGCAAAACGCTGGTGCGTGGCGGGGGCGGCAATTGCGTCGCCCCTGCTGCGCCGTAATAAACCCTTAACGCGCGCCGCCTCGCCGAAGGCGCACGGGAACCTATAATCGACAGGCTGACAAACAAGGAGGAAGTTCATTTGGCAACCACGGACCAAACACCACAAAAGCGATTCGACGATCTCGTCAAGGCCAACAGCGCCCAGATCGTCGACCTTCGCTTCACAGACCTGCCCGGTCTCTGGCAACACTTCTCGACCACCCCTGCGTGAGATCTCGGGCGCCATCTGGACCGAAGGCATCGGGTTCGATGGCTCAAGCATCCGCGGCTTCCAGGAGATCCAGGAATCGGACATGATCCTGATCCCGGACATCGAGACCGCGCAGATCGACCCGTTTACCGAGGTGCCCACGCTGACCATGATCTGCGACGTGCAGGACCCGATCACGAAGAGCGACTACTCCCGCGACCCGCGGTACGTCGCCCGGAAGGCCGAAGCCTACCTGAAGAAGACTGGCATCGCCGACACCGCTTACTTCGGCCCCGAGGCCGAGTTCTTCGTCTTCGACGACGTCCGTTTCGACGCAGAACCACCACGAGGGCTACTACCACGTCGACAGCATCGAAGGCGCCTGGAACTCCGGGCGCGACGAGCGGCCCGAACCTTGGCTACAAGCCCAGGCACAAGGAAGGCTACTTCCCGCTGCCCCCGCACGACACGCTGCAGGACATCCGCAGCGAGATGGTCCTGACGATGGAGAGGGTCGGCATCAACGTGGAGGTCCACCACCACGAAGTGGCGACCGCCGGCCAGTGCGAGATCGACATGCGCTTCACAACGCTGACGAAGATGGCCGACAACCTGCTCTGGTACAAGTACATCGTCAAGAACGTCGCCCTCAAGCACGATAAGGTCGCGACGTTCATGCCGAAGCCACTCTTCGACGACAACGGCTCCGGCATGCACACTCACCAGTCGCTGTGGAACGGCGACAAGCCGCTCTTCTTCGACAAGAAGGGATACGCCCTCACGAGCGACATCTGCCGCTGGTACATCGGCGGCCTGCTGAAGCACGCGCGCGCGCTGATGGCCTCTGGCCGCGCCCACGACGAACTCCTACAAGCGGCTGGTGCCCGGCTTCGAGGCGCCCGTGAACCTCGTGTACTCGGCCCGCAATCGTTCCGCCGCCGCCCGCATCCCGGTGTTCAACGAGAACCCGAAGGCGAAGCGCATCGAGTTCCGCCCGCCGGACCCCACCTGCAACCCGTACCTCGCGTTCTCCGCGATGCTGATGGCCGGCCTGGACGGTATCGAGAATAAGATCGACCCGGGCGCGCCGCTGGAGAAGAACACCTACGACCTCTCGGCGCGTGAGCAGGCCCGCATCCGGACTGTCCCCGGCTCTCTCGATGAGGCCCTGAACGAACTACGAGCGAGACCACGAGTACCTCCTCAAGGGCGGCGTCTTCACCCAGGACGTGATCGACATCTGGCTCGCCTACAAGCGTGAATCAGAGGTCGACCCCGTCCGCCTGCGCCCGCACCCTGGGAGTTCCACCTCTACTTCGACGCCTGATTCTGAACTCGCTCAGGGGCGCAGCGCCATGCGCCCCTGAGCCGGGATCGCCATGAACGACCGCTCCGAATCCATCGATTACGTCCTCCAGACGGCGCGTGAGCACGACGTCAAGTTCATCCGCCTCTGGTTCACCGACATCCTCGGCACCCTGAAGAGCGTCGCCATCACCGTCGAGCGAGCTTGCCGGAGGCGCTCGAGGAGGGCGTCGGCTTCGACGGCTCCTCGATCGAGGGCTTCGCCCGCATCGACGAGTCGGACATGATCGCCATGCCCGACCCCACGACCTTCGCCATCCTGCCCTGGCGCCCGCAGCGAGAACCGCGTCGCTCGCATCTTCTGCGACATCCAGCTCCCGGACGGCTCGCCGTTCGAGGGCGACTCCCGCTACGTGCTCCGCCGCAACCTCAAGCGCGCCGCAGACCTCGGCTACACGTTCTATGTCGGCCCTGAGCTGGAGTACTTCTACTTCGCGAACTCGGAGACTCCCACGGTCCTCGACACCGGCGGCTACTTCGACCTGACTCCCCTCGACGCCGCCACCGATCTCCGCCGCGAGACCGTGCTCACCCTCGAGGAGCTAGGCATCCCGGTTGAGGCATCCCACCACGAGGTCGCGCCCTCGCAGCACGAGATCGACCTCCGATACACCGACGCCCTCACGATGGCCGACAACACGATGACCTACCGCCTCGCCGTCAAAGAGGTGGCGATCAAGAACGGCGTCTACGCCACCTTCATGCCCAAGCCGCTCGCCGACGAGAACGGCTCCGGCATGCACGTCCACCAGTCGCTGTTCAAGGGCGAGCGCAACGCCTTCTTCGACGCGTCAGATCCTTACCAGCCTTTCGGCGCTGGCCCGGAGCTATATCGCCGGCCTGCTCCGCCATGCCCGCGAGATTACGCTGGTCACCAACCAGTGGGTGAACTCCTACAAGCGCCTCGTCCCCGGCTTCGAGGCACCCGTCTACCTCTCCTGGGCGCGCCGCAACCGCTCGGACCTCATTCGCGTGCCGGAATACAAGCCGGGCAAGGAGAACGCCACGCGCATCGAGTACCGCGCCGCCGACCCGGCCTGCAATCCATATCTCGCCTTCGCCGCGATGCTGGCCGCCGGTCTCGAGGGTATCGAGAAAGAGTACCCCTGCCCCGATCCGGTCGAGGAGAACGTCTTCGAGATGAGCGAGGCGGAGCGCAAGGAACGCGGCATCGAACACCTCCCCGGTAGCCTCTGGGAGGCCGATCGAGTGCGCGCAGGAGAGCGACCTGCTACGCCGGTGTCTGGGCGAGCACCTCTACGAAAGCCTGCTCCTGAACAAGAAGATCGAGTGGTCGAACTTCCGCCGCCAGGTCACCGACTACGAGCTGAAGCGCTACCTGCCGATACTGTAGGCGCTGCCCGCTAGCGTCGCTGCCGGCGCAGCACCAACAGCCCGCTCGCGAGCAGCCCAACGAGTCCCACCACTCCCACCAGCGAGACAAGTGACCTTTCTTGCGTTACGCCCCGCTCGGATTCCACTGCCTCACCATCATCCACCAGCCCCACGACACCACCGACAGCCGCGGGCGGTCCCGGGGGCGGGCACCCCTGTGGCGTGTCGGAACCGGATACCGTCGGACAAACGTCGCAAGCATCGCCAAAGCCGTCAGCATCAGCATTCTCCTGCCCCTCGTTTGGAACCGTAGGACAATTGTCCAGCGGATCCGCGATGAGATCTTCGTCCACATCTGATGGACAATCCTGGTTCACGGCCAACATTCCGTGCTGGAGTTGCGCCGGCACGACCGCGCCACCCCATACAGGGAATATGCGGACGTTCGATAGCTTCATGGGGTAAACGCCTGCGTGGATTTCGGCTCCCGGGCTCGTCACGTTCAGCCGGAACAGCGGCCCGTCGCCCCACTCATCGTCATATCCCAACCGAGGTTGAGCGACTGACTGTTGGAAGGCCCCGTCGTTATCTCCGTTGGCGTCGCCCGCGTTCGCTGGATAGCTCCCGCCAGCCTGCCCGACCAGCATATCGGCGTAGCTGGACTGGAAGCCCGCGATCACGCCGCCGGGGTGAGGATAAGTCAGCCTGGCTCCGTAGCCGTCCGATACCGAATTGGGCTCCTTGATGTTGTCCGCCACGACATCGACGCTAATCGAATCTACGCCTTCCTCGTCGGCATCGGTGATATTTCCCGTATCTGTGTTCATCCGTGCGCATTGCTGGATCGCGCCAATCAGGCCCACGGCCGGGCAACCATCGTCAGCTACGGTGTCGTCCGGAGCGTCGTCGTTCACTCCATCACCAGTGCCATCAGGTCCACACTGATCAAGCGAATCCCGCTCGTAGTCGCCTACGAACGAGGGGGTAGTTGGTCGCGTGAGGTTCGTTGGCGAAAATGGACCTGCCGGTGCGCCGTCTTCGGGATCCATGTCAACGGCCACCAAGTCGGGGCCGAACCCCGCTTGCGCGTCCACGGAGTCAGGGAACTCGGACACACCAAGCGCCATGAGCGTTACTGAGCCTACTGCGGCGACAAATGCGGCACGAAACAGCAAGCCGCACCCCCTCAACCAGATGAACCGATTATAGCGAGGATGTGACCGCAGTCAAGCGAAAAGGAGTCAGCTACCGATCGCTGGGCATCCTTCCGGATAGGAGACCGGCAGCTCGACCGAGTACCTTAGCAGTCTGAGCGCGTCGATGGCGTTGATAAAGCCGTTGCAGTCCGTATCACCCTGCATCACGCAGGCCAGCGACGCCGTGTTGGTGAGCCCCGCCGAGTGGCGCAACGCCACCAGTGCATCGACGGAGTTGATCGCGGTACTGCAGTCCGCGTCGCCGTGCATCGGTGACGCCGGCGTCGTCAGCGTCAGGTGAACGTTGTCGAGAACGTGCTTGTCGGTCAGGCCACCGGTCGCGGCCGACCAGCCGAAGTACTTGCTGGCCGCGACGTAGCCGGAGATCGTGTAGTCCATCACCTGCGTTCCGTCGAACTGCACAAGGACCCGCCCGCGGTCGAAATCGATTCGGACGTGGTGCGCCCCGCGCGTCACCGCGGGCACCGTGGCCAGGTGCGTGTTCGTGCAGCCCGCCACGACCCCGATGTGATCTTCCACCGGGTCAGTCCAGCCCTCGGTCGTGCTCTGGAACGTGTCGAACTCCACCCCGAACGCCCCCGCGCCCGGGCAGAAGTCAATTGTCCCGCCGTTTCCATACGGATAGTTCGGGTCCGGCACGATCCCGAAGACAACCCCGTCCGCCCCGGTGCCGCCCGATGCCTGGTAATCAAACTCGGCGCGGAACGCCTCTGCATTCACCGGGGGGTTGTAGAAAAGGCGCCCGCTGTTCATCATCTCGTTCGGCGTGAGAACAAAGTTCTGCGCAGCCGCGTCCCATGATGAGTTGGCGCCCAGGGTCCAATCGGCTGGGTTGAACGCGCAGAAGTCTTCGAAGAACACTTCCGTCTCGCCCGGCCCCGGCGGCGGCGGTACGATCGAGCAAGGCACATCGGCGGACGCCGAACCTCGGCTCCCCGCCAGGCCCGCGACGGCGGCCGTGGCTATCACGATGCCGACGATTGCCGTCCTGCGGGACAGCAGTCGTATTGAGGATGCGAATCTGGTTCCCACGCGCGCACCTCCCCTTACCCACAACAACAGGTCGCGGGAGCCAAAATGCGGCATCCGAATGTTTACAAACGGTGAATACCCGCCGCCTTACGGCCAGGGGCACACCGGCCCGGGGCTCCCGAATGCTCTCGCGCCGCCCAGCATCGGCGGCTTACCGGTGCTGCTGGCGGCGGCGATCATCGCCGTGAAGTCCTGGAGGTTGATCCAGTTTGGAGCACCGCCCGGCAGCAGGTCCCAGCGCGAGCTGAAATCGGGATGTCCCGGGCTGGTGCCGAACCTTCGAGGGCCACCGAGAAAGCTGGTCAGGTCTTGCAGGGTGATCTGGTTCATGCTGCCTGCTCCGGTGAACAGTTCCAGCGGCCAGCCGTTGCTTCCGCAGGGGTCCTGGTCGAGCGTGCCGATCTTGAACTGAGCTTCGGAGAACGTACCCACCTGGGCGGGACCGCCCGGGCAGCCGTCGTCGAGCACGCCGTCATCGCTCATCGGCGAGACGCCGTCGTCATTCTTTCCGTTGCCGCAAAGTGGAGTGCCGGTCTCGGCCGCGCCCGTGAAGCCGTCACCGTCGCAATCGTAGGCTTCTGCACCTGCCGGTAGCGCCTCGTCTACGAGGGCGTCCCCGTCGTCGCTGACCCCGGCGAACATGCCGTCGATGCGTTCGGGGCGGCTGGGGCCGAGGCTGTTCGATCCGCAGGCGTTGGTCTCGGAATGTCCGGGGCAGCCGTCGTTGATCCAGGCGTCGCCATCGTCGTCGGTGGCGTTGTTGCACTGGCTTCCTGCTTCGGAGGTGCCACCCACCTGCGGACACGCGTCGTTCACGAATCCGTCACCGTCGTCGTCCACCGCGTTCCCGCACTGCCCTTCGGCGACGTCGTCGACGCCGTCACCGTCGGAGTCGGTTGTTACTACGCGGCACGCCGAGAACTCGGACGTGTCGTTGGTGTCTACGTTGACCGTGATCGCGGTCATCACCTCGCCCACCGGAACCGTCTGTCCCATCGTCACCGTGAACGGCAGGTTGCCCGCGCCATCGGTCATCCCGAAGAGAGTACCGACGTGGGTCCGCCCTTCGCCGTGAGTGCCATCGCACATGGCGTTCGAGTAGAACAGGATCGCCACGTTAGTGTTTGCGGTCGTGTTCAAGTTCCCGGTCACCGCCGTAACCGTACCGGCCGTCCCGGCACTGGACAGTACCGGGAAGTTCTGGAGGTTGTTCGGCCCCCCATCCAGGTCCCCCAGATCGTTCGGCGTAACCCCGAGCGGAGGGTAGAGGTCAATGGCCATGCGGCCGTTACCGTAGAAAGACCCGGACTGGATAGTGTTGCCGCTCGCTGATCCACTTACAAATACCCCTTCCAGGGCGCTGTTCGCCACGACATTGTCCGTCATCGTGTTGGCGTTGGACTCTATGAGTACGCCGAGATCATTGCCCATTGGCGTCACGCCGTCGGCTGCGACGCCAATCCGGTTGTGCCCGAGATTGTTGGCGTGCGCCCCTGCTGTCAGCTCGACGCCTACCAGATCGTTTCCCGAGATAACGTTCCCCTCCGCCGTCGTAACTCCGCCGATCCAGTTCAGCGTGGCGCTCTCGTAAAACGTCACGCCCGTCCTGGTGTTTCCCCGGTCAAGGGTTCCGGTGGCGTCCAGGCCAATCCAGTTGCTCCGGATCCGGTTGTACGCCGGCGACCCTACTGCCAGCACACCCCACTCGTTGCCGGAAATGACGTTTCCGGCACCGGGCAGCCCTATCTGGTTATTCACCCCGCCGGTACCTGGAGGCTGGACCTCGAAGAAGACTCCGGTGTCGTTAGGCACGGCGTTGAAACCATCCTTGTCCAGGCCAATGTAGTTGCCGATTACGGTGTTGTTCGACGGCGATCCACCAAACCCGTGATCGAAGATGGATACACCGGCGTTAGTGTTGCCCGACAGCACGTTTCGGGCGGCAGCCGTCGTCCCGCCCACCGTGTTGGAGTCGGAGCCGCTGTTCATGCTCACACCCTGGTAGTTGGGAGCAGGTCCTGTGCCCCGGGCGTTAGTACCAAGCCAATTCCCCTGGATCACGTTGTTGTCCGAAGACTCGACCAGGATCGCGATGGTGGCGCCGTTGATCACGAGCCCCCTCATGGTGGTCGAGCCGCCGGACACTTCGAACCCAATGAACGGCCCGCTCAGCTGGATCAAGGGGCTTCCGGAGAACCCCGGTTGAGTGCGGGCGTCGATGTTCACCGGCTCAACGATTGGCACGAGTCCGCTCATAGTGATCGTGGCCGCCCCGGCGCCGATACCGAAGCGGATGAAGTTTGGGCCGGCCAGGTTGTTGGCCTCGTCAATAGCCGCGCGCAGCGTGCATACGCCGGGAACCGCCGTCTGGCAGAATCCGTCGCCGGGGAGCGGGTCACCGGCGTCTCCTGTCGAGTTGACGGTAAATGCCTGCCCCACGGTAGCGGGGGCGGCGCCGAGGTTGAGAATAGCGTTGACTCCGGAGGCTCCCAAGTAACCTCCCAGCTGGAAGTAGTACGTCGTGCCGTTCGTCACAGCGAAACTCACGGCTGCATTCCCGGAGTTGAACTCTTCGTCCCCGCAGGCGATGTAGGTGAGCGCGCCGTAGGTAGGGGGGGTCGCCGGCCCGCTGTACACGCCCAGGACGGCGTCAAAAGGAGGCGGGCCGATCGTGTCCACCAGCAGCGTGCCGTTAGCTGTGGCTGTGTACCTGTACCAGGCCGTCGCCCCCGTGGAGGTGCCGCCGGAGAACTGGCCCTGGCAGCCGGAATAGCCGGTCGTCTCGCCGGCTTCGGTGGTGGCGCCGGTGGTGTCCAGAAGGTCGGTGTACGGCTGCAAGGCGATGTCCCGCGCCGAAGCCAGGTTGTCGTTGGGCGGAGCGGCGTTTGCGGGCGGCGGTGTGCCTGTCTCAGCGAGCAGCACTAGGAGTGACAGGAGCGCGGCTCCCATTGTCGTAAGGGTAGCTTGCTTGATCATCGCGACCTCTTCCGCGCGCCCTCTAGGCACGGCTTGGGCGGGGGCAGTTAGGCAGGGCGTGCTTTTCTGCGAGTATATCGCCGCGATTCGGAGCCCGGCATCGAGCAAACTACCCATTTCTCAGGGCGAAAAGGAGGCGAGAATGACCGAACGAGCACCGTTTCTGGCAATTTGTGGCAGAGAATGCGTACTAGCTGGAGGTCGAACTTGGCCGCTTGCGCCCCCCCTACCCTAAGGCCATGGGCACACCGGTCCGGGGCTCCCGAACGCTCTCGCGCCGCCGAGCATCGGCGGCTTACCGGTGCTGCTGGCGGCGGCGATCATCGCCGTGAAGTCCTGGAGGTTGATCCAGGTTGGAGCACCGCCCGGCAGGAGGTCCCAGCGCGAGCTGAAGTCAGGATTTCCGGGGCTGGTGCCGAACCTTCGAGGCCCTCCGAGGAAGCTGGTGAGGTCCTGCAGTGTGATCTGGTTAACGCTGCCCGCGCCGCTGAAGAGCTCCAGCGGCCAGCCGTTGTTGCCGCAGGGGTCCTGATCGGGCGTGCCGATCTTGAACTGGGCTTCGGAGAACGTCCCCACCTGGGCGGGACCACCCGGGCAGCCGTCGTCGAGTACGCCGTCGTCGCTCATCGGCGAGACGCCGTCGTCGTTCTTTCCGTTGCCGCAGAGCGGCGTGCCGAATTCGGCCGCGCCCGTGAATCCGTCACCGTCACAGTCGTACGGCGACGATACGAACAACAGCGGTTCGTCCGTCGAATCGTCCCCGTCGTCGTCCGCGCCGGCGAAGACTCCGTCGGTGCGCTCAGGCATCCCGGCGGGAGAGCCCGTGTCGGCGCCGCAGAAATGCTCGAGCTTGTCGGAGCGGCCATCGCCGTCCGTGTCGCCCGTGTCCGAAGCGTCGGCTGCCCCGTCGCCGTCGACGTTGCGGGCCAGGTCGATGATGTAGATGTGATTGCGCACCGGCAGCGAAGGAGTCTGTATGCGTGCCGCCAGCTTCGTGCCGTCGGGGCTCCAGCGCAACTCGGAGGCCACGACCCGCACGCCCAGGTAATCCGCGTTGCCCGGCTCGTTGAAGTATGTGATCCGCTGCCGCCCCGAGCCGTCGGTGTTCATCAGCCAGACGTCGGATTTGATATTGAGTAGCGCCGTGACAGCGTCCGCCGAGATGCCGTACGGCTCGGTGGCGATATAGGCGTAAACGTCACCCGCGGGCGTTAGCTGCGAGTGGTCTTCCCACTCCGCCGCCTCGCCGTTCATCCCTGAAGTGAAGTTGAGCCGCGTCACTTGTGTCGGCGTGTCGAAGCTCATGCGGCAGGTGTCCATGTAGCTGTCCGGCATGCCGGACACCGCCGTGCAGGTGATGTAGATCCAGGAGTCGTCGGCGCTCCAGCCGTGCACCTCCAGCCAGCCCGGCGCCGGCCCGGGGTTGTAGGTCACCGGGTTCTCCAGGTGCGGCACAGGAGTCGTCACCCAGTCGGCAACGATCAGGCCCCAGTCGTTGAGCCCGCCGGTTCCCTGCCCCTCGAGCTGTCCCCAGAGGAGCTTCGAGCCGTCGTTGCTGAACTGCGGCTGCAGTGTCCCCTGCCAGCCCGCAGATCCGACATCCGTGAGTTTATAAGCGTCGTTCGTCTGCAGGTCGATCGCCCAGAGGTCGTTGAAGCGTCCGAATCCTGGCTCCGTGAACCCGCTCGGGACCGACTCGTGCACCGCCTGCTCCGCCTGGAAAACGACGTACCGGCCGTCTGGATGCACAACCGGGTTCCCCTGGTCGCGGTTCGGCAACTGCGGGTGGTCGCAGGTAACGCAAGAGTGGCTGGAGCCGTCCGCGTCCATCCGCCAGACGTCGTAGTCGCCGTCCGCCTCCAGGTGGTCGTAGAAGATCGCCGAACCATCGTGCGACCAGTCAAGCAGCCCTCCGTCCGCCACCAGCGCCATCCCTGTCCGCACGTACTCCGCCGCCGAGGCCCGCGCGTCGGACGCGTCCGTGCGGACGGCCAGCAGAAGGATCGCTCCTGCCAGCGCGGCCCGCATCAATACCCCGGCATTCACTGTGCGCTGATTATACTGTCGAATCCGATGCCTGGCCGACCATTCTTGGACTACGTTCTCACCGCCTGATCGTGGCGCGAGGTCGCGCTATGCGCTCTTGTCCCCTTCCAGTCTCGAAAATCACGAAATTTGTGCGCTGAATCAGGCTGACACAGGTACGGCGCCGGTGTAAGATGTGGCTCGTTCAATCCGTGTTGCGAACTGGAGGTGGTGCGAACGGCTACGCATTCTCATCGTGCGACAGAAGCGATAACATACCTTTTTCGCCCCTAAGGAGGTCCCATGGGATACAAGCTTGAAGGTAGTCTCCTCGAAGTATGCAACTGCGACGTCCTCTGCCCCTGCTGGATCGGTGAAGACCCCGACAACGGCACGTGCGACTCCGTGATGGGGTACAACGTTGCGCTCCGGCAAAATCAACGACGTCGACGTCTCTGGCCGCACCCTGGCTTTCTCGGTGCACATCCCCGGCAACGTCCTGGCGGGGAACTGGAAGGTGGCGCTCTTTGTCGACGACAAGGCGTCCGACGAGCAAGCGGACGCCCTCGTCTCCGCGTTCACCGGCAAGCTCGGTGGGCCTCTCGCTGACACGGCTTCGCTGGTCGGCGAGGTCGCTGCCGTTGAGCGCGTACCGATTACGTTCGACGTCCAGGAGGGCAAAGGGACGCTCATAGTGGGCGACGTTGCGGAGTGCGTGATGGAGCCCTACCGCGGTCCGACCGGCCAGGTCACGACTCTCAATGAGAGCATCTTCACCACCATCCCGGGGGCGCCGGCCTGGGTTAGCAAGGCATCCAAGTACGTGCGAAACGCGGCGCGCTTCGGCCAAAAAGACATCAACCTGGAAGGCCACAACGCCATCCAGGGCTCGTTCCGTTCGAGCACAACTGAGACAGGTATAAGGCGGCGGGGTCGCTACCGGCCCCGCCCGCTACTGCCTGATACCAGACCTTGTTCGTCCAGCGCGTAGACAACCGTCGATACCTGGGCCCGATGCTCATCGGGCTCATCGTGTTGGCGTGGGTGATGCTCATCGCCTGGGATGAGTCGCCGTACAGCCGCTTCCTTGACCACGGCGAGTTTGGAAACGTCAGTCTTGGCCTCAGCGCGCAGTCGCTGGGACTGACGTTCGTTTTCGTCGGCGGCTGGACCCTGATGACGTTCGCAATGATGCTGCCGACCAGCCTTCCGCTGATCGACATGTTCCGTCGCATGACGGCGAGGCGGGATGACGCAGGAATGCTGCTTGCGCTGGTGATCGCCGGCTACATCGTTGTCTGGGCTGGGTTTGGCGTTGTTGCTCTCTTCAGCGACCGGGTGATACACCTAGCCGTAAACGACAGCGCCTGGCTTCAAGACAACGCCTACGTCATCGGCGGCGCCACGATCATGGTCGCCGGCCTGTATCAGTTCACGCCGCTCAAATACATGTGCCTCGACAAATGCCGCTCGCCGATGATGTTCATCGCTGGTCACTGGAGCGGCAGCCGGCAACGCATGGCATCGCTTCGGCTCGGGATGGCCCACGGTGTGTTCTGCGTGGGCTGCTGCTGGTCGCTGATGCTTCTGATGTTCGTCGTGGGCGTCGGAAACATCGGCTGGATGCTCATTCTGGGCGCGATCATGGCCGTCGAGAAGAACGTATCCTGGGGGCGGCAACTCAGCACGCCACTCGGGGCCTCTCTGGCCGTCGGCGGCGTTGCCATTCTCGCGCTGGGCGCGACCGGCATGCTATGACCGGGCAGAAGACCGTCCGCTTCCCCAGCCCCAGTGTGGCGCAGGGCGAAGAGTTCCTCCCGCAGGAAGTCCAGCTTGCCCTTCGCAACCACGGCATGCCTCTGGAGGGCCTGCGGTACGATATCACTCCGACCGGCATGCACTACCTTCTCGTCCACTTCGACATCCCCGACGTGAAAGCTGAGAGCTGGAGGCTGGAGGTCGGGGGGCTTGTCGACAAGCCTCTCAAGCTTTCGTTGGATGAGATACAGCGACGCCCCGCTGTCGCTCAGGTTGTGACCATGGAGTGCGCCGGCAACGGACGTGCATTCATGGACCCGCGGCCCATCAGCCAGCCCTGGCACGCTGAGGCCATCGGCACCGCCGAGTGGAAGGGGACCCCGCTACGCCCCATCCTCGAAGAGGGCGGTATCAAGCCAGGTGCCGTCGAGATCCTCTTCACCGGCCTCGACAGGGGCGTGCAGGGCGACGAGGTCCAGCTCTACCAGCGCAGCCTCACGATGGCAGAGGCGATGAGGGAGGAAGTCCTGCTCGTCTACGAGATGAACGGGCGTCCGCTGGAGCCGCAGCACGGCTACCCTTTGCGGCTGATCGTGCCCGGTTGGTACGGCATGGCCAGCGTCAAATGGCTTGCCGGCATCGAAGCAATCGCTGAGACGTTCACCGGCTACCAGCAGCTCGGTTCC
Source organism: uncultured Chloroflexia bacterium (assembly GCA_963717065.1). Lineage (GTDB taxonomy): Bacteria > Chloroflexota > Dehalococcoidia > SM23-28-2 > RBG-16-64-32 > CAVQVC01. Next base: position 2,408,802 of record CAVQVC010000001.1, read on the forward strand.
TACCGTTATACACAATCACTGGACGACCCCGGCGAGCCTGTGACACTGCAGAACGTCCGCTCCATGATGACGCCCCCCGGCATCCCGGACTTCGCAACCCGGGCGCGCCTCCTTGAACCCGGCCCGGTCACGCTCTTCGGCCGCGCCTGGGCCGGCCGCAACACCGTGGAGCGCGTCGAGGTCAGCACCGACGGCGGTAACGCCTGGTCAGACGCTTCCCTCGACAAGCCGATCGACCGGTATGCCTGGCGAGGCTGGCGCCACGATTGGCTCGCGCAGCCCGGCCTTCACACTCTCTGCGTCCGCGCGACAGACAGCGCCGGCAACACGCAGCCGCCAGATCCACAGTGGAACGCCCACGGCATGGGCAACAACCCCGTCCAGCGCGTCACCGTCCTGGTGGAGTGACTCTTAACCTCTTCCACCCACACTCACCACCCGCTGGTCGCTCGGTCGTACTCCACCCGCCCGTAATTCAACGTCACCACCCGGTCCGCCTCGGAGGCGATCTTCTCGTTGTGGGTGACGAGGACGACGCAGAGACCGCCGTTCTTCGCCATCCGCCTGAGCAAATCGATGACCTGGGTCGCGTTCTTCTTGTCGAGGTTTCCGGTCGGCTCGTCTGCCAGCAGCACCGGCGGCGTGTTCGCCAGAGCGCGGGCGATGGCGACGCGTTGCTGCTCGCCGCCGCTGAGCCGGGAAGGCTTGTGGCCGTAGCGCTCCGCCGGGATCCCCACGGAGGTCAGGAGCTCCACGGCGCGCGGCTTGCGATCGCGCCGCCGCACGCCTGCGAGTTCCATCGGCAGAAGGACGTTTTCCATCGCCGTCAGGTGCGGCACGAGGTTGTAGGCCTGGAACACGAACCCCACCTGCTCGCGGCGATAGTCGCTGAGGTCTCGGAACTTCTTGTCCACCTGCTCGCCGTCCACGAACATCTGACCTGACGACGGTTTCTCCAGGCCGCCGAGCATGCTCAACAGCGTCGTCTTGCCACTCCCCGAAGGGCCGACGATGGCGATGAATTCGCTCCTGCGCATTTCGAGGTCGATCTCGGAGACTGCGTTCACCACGCCTCCACCGTTGCTGTAGGTGCGGGTAAGGCCACGGCAACTGAGTACTGCTTCGGTCATCACTATCCCTCCATTCTCAGGACGTCCGCGGGCCGCAATCGCGCCACTGTGACAACGGTTACGAGGGTTCCAATCAATCCCAGGAAGATCGCGATGGCCGCGCCGATGGCGATAACCTCCGGGCCTACGCCTGCGTCGATCTGGTCGAGCGCAGCTTCCACCTCTTCAGTGCGGACAGGGTCACCTGCAGGGCCGCCGATCGCCGCGTTTACGTTCCCGCCGGGGCCGCCCGGGCCGCCGGGCGGAGCGAAGAAGCCACCCTGCGATTGATCCGTCGCTGCTTCGGCGGAAGTGCTAGGCCGGATGAGGTCCGGCAAGAACGTGTTGATCGCCAGTACGGAAGGGATGGCGATTACTACGGCCACCAGCGCGATGCCTAATGTTTCAAGCGCGAATTGCGACACGACCGTGCGGCTCTTTGCGCCGATCGCGCGGAGGATGCCGATCTCTCGCAGCCGGCCCCGCATCACGAGGATCATCAGCAGGACCATGATTGCGCCGACCACGGCCATGCCCACCGCCATCACGACGAGGCTGGTGTTTCGCATCGTCTCGACGGGCTCCGAGATCTGCTGGAAACTTTCCTCGGTCGTGTTCAGGGAATACTGTTCCGGGTCAACGATCCCCGCGAGATCCGAGCGTAGCGCATCGAATTCATCGACCGAGCCGACGACGATGGCGATCGAGCTTAGTTCGCCGGCGCTGGAATCGTCCTGGAGGTCCTGGACAACGCTGAGAGGCGAGTACCAGTCGGCGATGCTAAACCCGAGGCCTCCGGAAGATGCCGTATCCGGCGTCTCGTAAATGCCGATGATCTCGGCTTCAGTCTCTGTGTAGGTGATCTCAGGGGGCTCCTCGCCGTTTCTGATTAACACCGGCCCCTCGCCGAGCTGTGGGGCCTTCAACGTGATTGTATCCCCGACCTTCAGGCCACCCAGCGTCGCTGTGTTCTGATCGATGACGACGACGTTCTTGCCGGTGTCACCCCCTGTGAACAGGCGTCCATCCACGAGAGTGTTCGAGCCGTCTCGGAACCCCCCTAGGAAGGCGGGGTCCGCGACGCCGGTTAGAGTGGCGTCGGGCAGACTACCGAAGGCGAAGCCGCCGCCGGGGCCTGTCTGCGCGCCCGGGCTCGTGGGCGACGCGTCGGGCGTTTCTTCCTCCTCCTGGCCGGGGATGGAGTAGTTGACTGGAGTTGTCGCGAACCCCTGCGCGTTCCTGACGTACGGGAGCGACGCGATGGCGTCCACGTCCTCCTGCGTAAGAGGCTCGACGCTGTCCTGGATTGCGCCGAAGTCAACTCCCGCCGGGTCGCCTCCCGCCGCGTCGATCTGCTCCTGGATTGCTTTCTGGAACTGTTCGGGGTTGATGTCGACGGTCGCCTCTACGCCGGTGGTGGCCTTCACCTTGTCCAGCTCATCCTGCGCCGCCATCGCCAGCGCCACCGACGTCAGCGCGAAGCTCAACCCCACCGCCAGCAGCACCACCACCAGCGCCGTCCGCAGCGGGCTGCGCACCGCGCCCTTGAACGCGCGAATCATCGTATCGAGCAAGCTACACCTCCCGTCGTTTCCGGCCTACTTAAAGTGCAGTGTGTCGCATGAGCGTTAACGCGTGATGAAGGCGGAATTAGAGCGCCTTAATGTCGCGCCGCTGCCCCAGTATTCGTGCCCCATTTCACAATCGCCACCTACCTGCTACAATGACGCCGCGAGGCGCATCCCATCCCCCTCGCCGGAGGCGCACCTTATGACCACCGCCGCCAAGCCAATCACCGGCCCCAAACTCTGGCTCCAGGCCATCTACACCGTCCCCCAGGTCAACACCTCCGAGGTCGACCCACTCTCGCGCTGGCTGATCCTCGGCCGCGTCTCCGTCGCCGTCATGAGCCTCATCTCCGCGCTCATCGGCGGCATGCTCGCCCTGCGCGAGGACGACTTCAACCTCGGCCTCGCCCTCCTCTGCGCCCTCGGCCTCCTCCTCGCCCACACCGGCTCCAACCTCGTCAACGACTTCTGGGACTCACCGCCACGGCATCGATTCACCCGACTCCCCCCGCGTCAACTACGGCCCCCACCCGCTTACGGGCGAAGGCGGCAGTCGCGAGTTCGCCCTCGTCACGGTGCTCGTCCTCGCCGCCGCCACGGTCATCGGCGTCGTCCTCACGATCGCCTCCGGCCCGGGCGTCCTCATCTTCGCGCTGACCGGCGCTGCCCTCCTGCTTCTCTACTCCGGCGGCCCCTACCCGCTCAAGTACATCGGCCTCGGCGAGATCGCCGTCTTCTTCATCTGGGGCCCGCTGATGATCGGCGGCACCTACTACGTCATCACCGAGACCCTCCCCGGCTGGGTGCTCCTCGCCTCCGTCCCCTACGGCCTCGGCGTCACGACCGTCCTCTTCGGCAAGCACCTCGACAAACTCGACTTCGATAAGTCCAAGCACATCCGCACGATGCCCATCCTCCTCGGCGAGTACTGGGCCCGTCGCACGACGGTCGTCCTCTCCGTCCTCATGTACGTCTCTACCGTCGCCCTCGCCGTCTGGCAGGGGATGTGGGCTCTCGTCCTCGCCGCCGGTGCCATCCCGCTGCTCCTGCTGCTCATCCGCTTCTTCCGCAACCCCAAGCCGCATGAGCCGCCGGAGGGCTACCGTGGCTGGCCGCTATGGTTCGTGGCCGTCGCCTTCATCCACAACCGGCGCTTCGGCATGCTCTTCGTCAGCGGCCTCGCCCTCCAGATCGCCGCCGAAGCCGTCTTCTAGGCCGGTCCGAACAACAACGCTCCGACCCCGCTGTAGCGGAGCCCATCGTGGCTCCATGACGGGCGCCGGGATCCCGGACTGCCTCCGGAAGGCGCCCGCTCACCCCCCGTTGGGTGCTTGCAACTAAATTATGTCCACGCCGGGTAACGAGAAGTGAAACCTCGCGTCATACAGCCCGTAGCCAGACGAGAGGTACAGATGCCAAAGTCCCCCGTGCTGGCCGAGCCCGCAAAGACGGCTAGGGGAAACAATGGGAACGGCCTGGGAACGCCAACCCGATACCGCAGGCAGAATGACGACGCCCCGGCGCCGGGCCGGCAAACGGCCCCGTGGGACGGCTGGCGCGCCGACCGCACGCTGATGGCGTTGCTCAACGCCTCGCCGGACACCGCCCTGCTGATCACGACCAACGGCACCATCCTGGCGCTCAACGAGACTGCCAAGAAGCGCTTGGCAGCCTTCGCGCAATCCGCCGACAGTAGCGGCTCTGCACCCCGCAAGCGAGACCTCATCGGTACCTGTGTCTTCGACCTATTCCCCCCCGATCTCGCGCGCAGCCGCCGCGCCCGAGACCGCGAGGTCATCCGCACGGGCAAACCCCTCCGCTACGAAGACCAGCGGAACGACCAGTGGTTTGACACGAGCATCCAGCCCGTAACCGACCCCGATGGCAAGGTTGTCGCCCTCGCGGTGTTCAGCCGCGAAGTCACCGAGCGCAAGCGCAACGAGCAGGCGCTGGCCGAAAGCAGGGAGACCGCTCGAGCGCTTCTGAACGCACCCACCGACACCGCGCTCCTCATCGACACGAAGGGCACGATCATTGCCCTAAACAAGACTGCGACCCTGCGGCTGAGGGAGCTCGCCGCCCGCCGACGGCAGGAACACCACGACCTCGTCGGCCTCTGTGTCTTCGACCTCTTTCACGAGGACGTCGCCGCCACACGACGCGCCCGAAACGACGAAGTCGTGCGCACCGGCCGCGCCGCGCGTTTCGTCGACAAGCGGAACGGGTTCTGGTTCGACAACACGATCTACCCGATGAAGGACGCACAGGGCAACGTGGCGCGGCTCGCGATCTTCTCCCGCGACATCACCGACATCAAGCAGGCGGAGGAAGAGATCCGCGCACAGGCCCAGGAGCTTTCCTCCTTCAACACACGCCTCAGCGAGACCGCGGCTCATCTTGCGGAGTCCCAGCGCGACCTTTTGCGGCTGAACCAGGAGCTCCAGGAAGAGCGACGCATTGTCGAAGACCTCAACCGCGACCTCGAGATGAAGGTCAGGGAGCGCACCGCCGACCTCCGCCGCGCCTATCGATGAGCTACACCAGCGCACCAAGGAACTTGTGCACGCCAAGGCCGAGGCGGCCACAGACGCCCTTACCGGGCTGCGCAACCACCGCGCCTTCCACGAACGCATCGCCCAGGAGATCCCCGCCGCCGAAGCCGCCGAGGACAGCATCAGCCTGATCATGCTGGACGTCGACAACTTCAAGCGCATCAACGACCACCTCGGTCACCTTGCCGGCGACCGCATCCTGCGCGGCCTGGCGCGCGCCATCCGCAAGGTCGTCTCGAAGGAGAACGCCTACCGTTACGGCGGCGATGAATTTGCCATACTGTTGCGTGGCAAGGACACAAAGCGCGCCACCGTCGTCGCGGAAAAGCTGCGAGCCTCCGTCGAAAGCACCCTGCAGCAGAGCGACACCAAAGTTACCGTCAGCCTCGGTGTTGCCGATCTGTCAGGGATCGCCGGGCCGATCGAAGAGTTGATCTACCGCGCCGACATGGCGATGTACTGGGCCAAGTCCGTCGGCAAGAACCGCGTCGGTGAGTGGTCCGGCCTCCAGCTCCAGCGCGCTCCCGACCCCCTCCCAGCCTGACCCGTCCTGCCCCAAAGCTCCGACCCCTCTGTAGCGGAGCCCGTCGTGGCTCCATGGCGGACGCAGCGACACCCCACAACATCCGAACGCGCGCCCATCTGCTAACCTGCTTCCTGACATCATTCAACGGGAGGCATTCACTGGAACCGGAACCGATCATCGCCGCAGCCGCTGGCTTCCTGATCGCCGTCCTCTGGTTCGACCTCATGTTCGACGTCCAGATCCTCCGTCACCGCCACAGCCCGGAGGTGGCCGAGGAAACGCTGGGCTCGATCGCCGCCTACTACCGGCGGGTCACCACCACAGCGTCGCCGATGGGACGGCTCGTCGGGCTCGTGATGGTCGTGCTTTTGCTGGCCCTGGTCTGGCAGGCGGTGGATGGTGACGCGCCTGCCTGGGTAAGCGTCGTTTCGTTCGTGGCCGGGGGGCTTGCCATCGGCCTCGCTCTGTTGCGGGTGTTCGGCCGCGCAAGAAGGCTCGGTTCAAGAGTCGATCCGCCGGATGTGCAGAGCACCTTCGCCCGCAGCATCTTGCGCGATCACCTCGTCTGTCTTACGGGGATGAGCACGCTCCTGGTAGTTCAATTGGCGGCGGCCTGATGCCGGTGGACCACCGGGCGCGGGCTTCGGCCGAGGGCTGTATCGCCTAGCGAGCCTCGAGTTTGCGCGGCCTCAAAGGCCAGGGGGGATCGCCCGCCGCAGCGACGGCATCCGCGGCCGTCGAGGTGATCGGCCAGGAGCCAGCACTTCCAGAACAAGTGGCGTGCGCCCAATGGTCGTAACCACGGCATGGTCGCGGCCTGGCGCCAGTTTCATTTCACCGCCGATACCGAGGACGGTATCTCGCCCCGCGAATGCGACCCAGGCCTGACCCGCCAGCACGCGGATTCCCGAGGTCCCACGAGGAAGCAGATACGCCTCTCCCTCGTAAAGCACCAGGCGTGACTCGACCGATGTCCCATTGCGCCTGTTTGCCGCGATCGTCGATGCAGAGAGCAATGCCATGATTCTCACCGTGCCTTTCGCCGAAGCGTCAGCTCAGAGACTTCGCTGCTTGCGTTGGGGCTGGCCCAGGCTTCGAGCCGGTGACCCAGGCGGTGCAGCGCCCTGCCTACCGGCCGCGCGAGCGGTGCCAGAGCCGGCTTACTCGGCGCCTGCTCCACGAACTGCGCACAGTGCATGCGCGATTCGGCATCCCTTATCTTTTCAGTCGCGTATAGGTGTTGCTCCAGCATCGATAAACTCCTCTTAGCGTGTCCGGCTCGCCGCGGGCGCCAGCAGGTCCAGCGCTCCGGTGAGCTCTTCCCGTATCGCCGGGTTCACCGAGAAAAACTTCATGTTGTTCTGCCGCCGCGCGTTCACCAGTCCCACCGCCTTCATGAAACTCAGGTGCCGCGATACCACCGACTGGTGGATCCCGGTCGCCTCCACGATCTCCTGCGCGTACATCTCGCGATTCCGCAGCAGCCGTAATATTCGCAGCCTCTGCTCGTCTGCGAGCGCCTTGTAGATCCGCGCCAGCCGTGTCTCTTCCATATCCACGCTCACGCCCAGGAACTCGGGCTCGAGCGGGTAGAACATGCCGTGAACACCATTCACGATCGCGCAGGAGTTGTAGACGCCCATGTCCATGGAGGGCACAAAGATGTGGCGCTCATACGGGCCCCCGCAGCCTGCCTCCAGGCACGATTTCGGCCTGCCCGTAACGGTCCGCGCCACCGCCTCCGCATCGGACATCGCCTCCGCGCTGTGCACGCCCACGCTGCGCTCCAGCGCGTGCAATCGATGTGGCATCTCGCTTGCGTAGTGCTCGGCGTAGAAGCGCCTTATCAGACCCACCATCCGTTCGCGGAGTTCTGCCGGACGGTCGTAGTACGGCATGATCGCGTCCGCGTCACGGTCGTCGAAGCTGCGGATGCGCTGTTCGATAGCGTCGCGCTGCGGCATCCGCTCGTATGTCTCCCGGTCGAAGTCATCGGGGTAGCGGAATGTTGCCTGGTAGATCAGCCCCTGGATGCCAGGGTTGGCATCCAGCTCGCCGATTCCGTCGGGCATGCTCTCAACGTATTCGATCAGCGCGTCCACGCTGCGCCAGGTCTCGGGGCGGGCGAACAGGTTGTCGCCGAGGGTGCCCATCAAGCCCGGGTCGCCGGCAGGGTAGTTGTAGAGGAAGTCCAGCTCGGCCAGCAAGTCGGGCGCCATCTCGTCGCGCAGCCGTACAGGCCATCCCTCCACGCCCTCCATCTGGGGCACCAGCGACGTGAAATACATCGCGTTCATCAGGTCGAGGGAGGGTGAGGCCGCGAACTGGATCGAGCGAATCTCGGCGTCTACTCGTGTCGGGGTCAATCTGGGCACGCTGTCTTCCTCGCTTTCGTCTATGCTCAAACTAGCATATACGCATTTAGTTGTCAACCCCTCCGCACCCAAAATTACCAAATAAATTCGACCCGCGTCCCTGACCCCCCGCCGCCTACCTCGTTCTTGCCTGATACAATAGGCCAGATATGGCCACAACCCAGCGCGATTACTACGACGTCCTCGGCGTCGATCGCAGCGCCTCCCAGGACGAGATCAAGAAGGCGTTCCGCAGGCTGGCCATGCAATACCACCCGGACCGCAACAAGGAGGATGACGCGGAGGCTCGCTTCAAGGAGGTGGGCGAGGCTTACGAGGTCCTCTCCGATACCGAGAAGCGCTCCGCCTACGACCGCTTCGGCCACGCCGGACTCCAGGGCTTCGACTTCGGCCGCGGCTTCGAGGGCGCCGACTTCGGCGGCTTCGGCGACATCTTCGAGGCCTTCTTCGGCAACACCGCCACCGGCCGCCGCTCTCGCGGTGCCCAACGCGGCGGCGACCGTCGCGTCGATATCAGCATCGAGCTCGAGGACGCCGCCTTCGGCTGCGAGCGCGAAATCATCGTTGACCGCATCGAGCGCTGCATCCGCTGCGCCGGCGCTGGCAGCGAGCCCGGCTCGCAGGTCGTTCGCTGCGCCACCTGTGAAGGCACCGGACAGGTGAAGCGCGTCTCGCGCAGCTTTTTCGGCCAGTTCGTCAACATCGCGACTTGCGGCCAGTGCCGCGGCGAAGGAAAAGTTATCACCACCCCCTGCACCGACTGCCGCGGCAGCGGCCAGGAGCGCAAACAGCGCAGTCTCATGGTCAAGATCCCCGCCGGCGTCAGCGACGGCTCCCGTATGCGCCTCAGCGGCGAAGGCGACACCGGCCTCCAGGGAGGCCAGCCCGGGCACCTCTACGTCTACATCAACGTCGCCGAGCACCCCTACTTCACCCGCGACGAGAATGACCTCATCTACGACCTGCCGATGAACCCGGCGCAGGCAGCCCTCGGCTTCGAGGCCGACATCCCCACCCTCGACGATGAATGGACGACGCATAAGGTCCCCGCCGGCACCCAGAACGGCCAGACGTTCACGCTCAAGGGCAAGGGCGTCCAGCGCCTCCACGAGAACGGCCGCGGCAACCTCATCGTGCGCGCCAACGTCCTCATCCCCACCGACCTCACCGATGAGCAGCGCGAACTCCTTCGCCGCCTTGCCGAGACCTTCGAAACCCCCGTCGAAAACGGCGACAAGGGTTTTTTCGGCAAGGTCAAAGACGCCCTGTCGTAGACCCAACGTAGGGCACGTAACCAAGACCTGTAGGGGCTGAGCAACCGCACGGCACGCGACTAAGACAACGTTCCGCATCGAGGTAAGTCTGGGCTGCGGAGCGCTCGGTTGCTCAGCCCCTACGCCCCGACCCACCCCACGCCGCTTCCCGCTCGTCCTGAGGCTCTCGTAGGATGAGCGCAGGATGACCTCCGATAACCTCGACTCCTGGCTCGAAATTTCCGTCGAGGTCGTCGGCATCGACACCGAGACGGTAGCCGATCTCTTCCGCCAGGCCTGCGCGGGTGGCGCCGCCATCGAGCCCGCTCACCGCCTCGACCCCGAGATCGACGCCTACGTGGTTGACGGCGACGCTCCGGCCGTAGTCCGCGGCTACCTGCCCGAAGATGCCGATACCGAGCGCATCCGCCGCTCCCTGCGCCTCGCTGTGCAGGCGGCCCCGCTCGTCTCGCCGGCCCGCTGGCGCCGCGCCAGGCGCATCCGCGAGGAGTCCTGGCGCGACGCCTGGAAGAAGCACTTCGGCGTCCAGCGAATCGGCCGCGCGCTCGTCGTCGCCCCGTCCTGGGTGGAGTACCGTCTCAAGGAGGGCGAAACCGTAATCCGCATCGACCCGGGTATGGCCTTCGGCACCGGCCAGCACCCGACCACCGCCATGTGCCTCCTCGCTCTCGAGGCCCGCGTCCGGCCCGGCATGTCCGTCCTCGACCTCGGCTGCGGCTCCGGAATCCTCTCCATTGCCGCCGCCAAACTCGGCGCCGCCCGCGTCCTCGCCCTCGATGTCGACCCGCTCGCCGTCAAAGCCACCACGGAAAACGCTGTCGCCAATGGCGTGGCGGCCCTCATCAAGGCGCGCGAAGGCACCCTGGGAGAAAGAGCGGCTCAGCGGTCCGCTCGCCCGGAGGCATCGAAGGGCCGAGCAGGGCGACGCACCGCATCGCATGGAGACGCGTTCGACCTCATCGCCGCGAACATTTCCGGCTTCACCCTCGAGCGGCTGGCGCCAGACCTGTCCTCAGCGCTCGCTCCCGGCGGCGCCCTCGTCGCCAGTGGCTTTCTCGACGACGCGGTCGCCTATCTGAGCACATCCTTCGAAGAAGCGGGCATGCGCGTTGAAGAGGTGGTGGAGGATGGCGTCTGGAGAGCGATCATCGCGAGCCGCCCCAGCTGACTACTCCCGCTGTAGAATAACGCCAGCATGGAACCGCGCATCCAGTACGCGAAGACCAACGACGGTGTAACTATCGGCTTCGCCACCGCAGGAGTGGGTCCCTGTCTCGTATACATGCCGATCTTCCCTTTCAACCACATCCAGTTGGAGTGGGAACACCCGCCGAGGCGACACTGGTATGAGCGCTTGGCATCGAAACGAATGCTGGCCCGCTACGACTTCCGGGGCACCGGACTTTCTCAGCGCAACATCGCCGATTACTCGCTGGACACCCATGTTTCGGACCTCGAGGCCGTCGTCGATCGCCTTCAGCTGGAGAAGTTGGCAATCTACGGGTTCCTGCACACGGCGCCCGTAGCCGTGGCATACGCTGCTCGACACCCGGAACGAGTGTCGCACCTGGTTCTGTTCCGGCCCTACGCGCGGGGATCCGACTACGCCAGTTCACCACAGGGCAGGGCGATCCGAGCCCTCATCGATCTGGACTGGGAGACCTATAAGCACGTTGCGACCTATGTCGTAACCGGGTGGTCAGAGGAAGCGCAATTCTGGTCCGGCATGGCCGATGAGTCTACCGACGCGGAAAGCGCGTCGGAGTTCATACGGGCTGCCGAGGAGTATGACGTCGTGTCCCTCCTGCCCAGCGTGAAGGCGCCAACGCTCGTACTTCATCGGCGCCAGGTCCGCTGGCCCCCGCAGGCGCTGGTGAATGAGCTGGTCTCTCAGATGCCGAACGCCCGCCTGCTGATGCTGGAGGGTAAGTCAGGAGCATTGAATCCGGGGGAGAATATGGAAGCGAGCCTGGGAGCCATCGAAGAGTTCCTGAGCGAGGGCACGGCTCTGCCCCCGGCGGCCTCTGATCTCCCGTCAGGCACCGCCATCATCCTCTTCGCCGACATCGTCGACTCCACGGCGCTAACCGAGCGTCTCGGGGACGCCGCGTTCCGCGAGAAGGCCCGCGACCTCGACTCTGCGCTCCGAGGCATCATTCGCGACCATGCCGGCTCGCCCATCGAAGGCAAGCTACTGGGGGACGGCGTGCTCGCCACCTTCGCGAGCGCGCGGCAGGCGATCGAGGCGGCGCTGGCCTGCGGGAAGGCGGGGAATGAGGGTGGGTTGCCGCTCCACGTCGGCCTCCACGCCGGGGACGTGATCCGCGAGGACAACAACGTCTACGGTGGCGCCGTCAACATCGCCTCGCGCATCAGCGGCCTCTCGGCGCCGGGTGAGGTGCTGGTCTCTGACGTCGTCCGCACTTTGGCGCGCACCTCCGCCGGCGTTACATTCGAGGACCGCGGCGAGCAGGCGCTGAAGGGGGTGGGGGAGAAGGTGCGGGTGTGGGTTGTTCGGAGCGAGTGATGGAACCACGCATTCAGTACGCGAAGACCAGCGACGGAGTGAACATCGCCTATGCGGTGTTTGGGTCCGGTCCGCCGGTCGTGTTTCCCAGCCTCGTCTTCGGAAGTCTACACATGTACAGGCATGACTCAGCGCCTCGCCAGGAACTCTACGACGCGCTTGTTTCTCAGGGCTGGTCGATCATCACGTACGACGGCAGGGGCACGGGTTCGTCGGACCGCGATATAGACGACTGGACACTCGGCGGCCGGGTGCGGGATCTGGAGGCGGTGGTGACGCGCGTTGCACCTGATCGCTTTGCCCTTTGCGGGCGCTATTTTGGGGGTCCCACCGCGATCAGCTACGCTGTCCAGTACCCCGATAGGGTCTCTCGTCTGGCGCTGAGCAACACGTTCGCTAACGGCTCCGAGTGGCACCAGCTAGTGCCCGCCCAGCGGATCGCCCAGCAGACGCTGCACGATGCCGAAAAGTGACTGGGAATTCGTCACCCTGACCTTCGCGAACGCTTACACCGGATACCGGGATAGCGAACGTGCGCGCGGGATGGCAGCGGCATTCCGGACAGGCATCACAGCCCAGGGCTACATGGCGCTTCGAGATGATATTGAAAGGATAGACGTGAGGGGCCTGCTCCCACAGATCACTGTACCGACTATCGTGATCCACGATAGGACCGAAGGTCCCGAAAGGGCAGAGATACCGACGCAACGCCTCGCGCCCGCCATTCCAGATGCGCGATTTGTCGAGACGAATGATCTGGCGGGCGTGATCGACGAATTCCTGCAAGAGGGCGGGCTTGTGCCGACGCCACCGAGACCGCCAGCAGAGCCGGCGGAGACACGAGTGGGCGTCCCAACAGGCACCGCCGTCATCCTCTTCGCCGACATCGCCGACTCCACCGGCCTCACTGAGCGCCTGGGCGACGCGGCCTTCCGCACGAAGGCGCGCGAACTTGGTGGCTCGTTGCGGGTGGTGATCCGGGAGTGCTCGGGCACCCCTGTTGAAGGCCCGACGCTGGGCGACGGTGTTCTGGCGGTGTTCACGTCGGCGCGAGAAGCGATCGAGGCGGCGCGGCGCTGCGGCAAGGCGGGAGATGACGCCGGTTTCCCCCTGCACGTCGGTCTTCACGCCGGAGACGTCACACGCGAGAAGGATCCGGACGGGCGCGACAACGTCTACGGCGGGGCCGTGAACATCGCTTCGCGGATAAGCGGGCTGTCGGCGCCGGGGGAAGTGCTGGTGTCGGAGACGGTGCGGTCGCTGGCGCGGACGTCGGCGGGGGTATCGTTCGATGACCGCGGCGAGCAAGCGCTGAAGGGCGTGGGCGAAGCGGTGCGGGTGTGGGCAGTGGTGGAGCGGGAGTGATGGAGCCGCAGTACCGATTTTGCACGAGCGTCGACGGCACCCGCATCGCCTACGGCACATACGGCGATGGGCCGCCACTGATATTCGCCAACACCTGGGTCCTGAGCATGGACGCACAGTTCACCTGGCCCGAGGCTCGCGTCTTCTTCGATGCCCTGGCCGCGCGAACCACCCTCGTTGCGTTCGACCGGCGCGGCACCGGCGCGTCCAAACGCGAAGTGGAAGACCTCTCAGCGGAGGCGGAGGCAGGTGACATCGCTGCCGTCGCAGACGCCGCAGGTCTGCGCGCATTCCACTTGTTTGCTGACGCAACCGCTGGCGCGGCGGGTGCATGTTTCGCAAGCACCCATCCGGAGCGCGTTCAGCGCCTCGTGCTCTGGGCGGTGCAGACCAGCATCCCGCTGGGAGGTGTTGCCCGCGAGTCGGCAGATGCCATTCGCAAGGACTGGTCATACTACCGTCGCCTCTGGGCAGGCAAACTCTACCGAGAGGGCCCGGTGTCGCTTCAGAAGACCGCGGGGCGAGCGTTCAAGGACACCGTCTCCGCTGACATGGCTGCACGGCGCTTCGAGTCCGAGCCCGACCTCCTGCCATTCGTTGGCGCGGTCACCTCGCCAACCCTCGTTCTGCACCGCGAAGCTTGGCCTGGACCGGTTCGGCAAATCGCCGTTCATGTTGCGGGTCACTTGCCAAATGGCCATTTGCAATTCGTCCCCGGCGAAGCGGCAACCCCCTATCCGGCGCATGAAGCGATCGTGGACGCAGCATTTCGGTTCTTTCGCATATCTGCACCAACCGACCCATCCGACAAAGACCTACCCTCCGACACCGCCATCATCCTCTTCGCAGACATCGTCGACTCCACCGCCCTCACCGAACGCCTCGGCGACGCCGCCTTTCGCGACAAGGCGCGCGAGCTCGACGAGTCGCTTCGCGTCCATCATCCGCGATAACGCCGGGACTCCCATCGAAGGCAAGCTGCTCGGCGACGGCGTGCTCGCCGTCTTCACAAGCGCACGGCAGGCGATCGAGGCGGCGCTAGCGTGCGGGCGCGCGGGAGATGAGGCGTGGTCTGCCCCTCCACCTCGGCCTTCACGCCGGCGACGTGATCCGCGAGGACAACAACGTCTACGGCGGCGCGGTGAACATCGCGTCGCGGATCAGCGGGCTGTCTGCGCCGGGGGAGGTGCTGGTGTCGGAGACTGTGCGCTCGCTGGCGCGCACGTCAGCCGGCGTCACGTTCGAGGACCGCGGCGAGCAGTCGCTGAAGGGCGTCGGTGAGCCGGTGCGCGTCTGGGCGGTCGTCCCGCAGCCCGTGACGAGCGATGGCTAGCGCCCTCCGCCGTTTCTTCGTTCCTCCCGGCTCCCTGCGGGCGCGCCACGTCACTCTCGGCCCCGAACTTGCTCACCGCCTGGGCCGCGTCCTCCGCTTCCGCGTGGGCGACCACGTCATCCTCACCGAGGGCGGGCCGCATGAGTACGAAGTGCAGATAACGGCGATATCCGGGAATGCGCTCACGGCGAACGTCGTCGCCGAGCGGGAGCCGCCGCCGGAGCCGGACGTGGAGCTGATGCTCTACCAGTCGTTGATCCGCGCGAACCGCTTCGACCTGGTTCTCGAGAAGGGGACCGAGATCGGCGTCTCGCACTTCGTGCCGGTCGTGTCGGCTCGCTCCGTGGTGCAGGGCAACGGCGAGCCCGACTCCGCGCGCTCGGAACGCTGGCGGCGGATCGTCGTCGAGGCGGCCGAGCAGTGCGGTCGCGGGCGGTTGCCGGCCGTCGACCAGCCGCTGCAGTTTGAGCAGGCCATTCGCAGCGGGACCGGTCTTAAGCTCCTCTCCTGGGAAGAGGAGCGGTCGCAGCACCTGTCCGCCTACGTGCACTCACTGCGGGTGCGCCCCCGCGTTGTGAGCCTTCTCACCGGCCCTGAGGGGGGGCTGGAGGTGGCGGAGGTGGATACTGCGCGTGAACAGGGATGGGTGGTCGTGTCGCTGGGGGAACGAATCATGCGTTCGGAGACGGCGGGGATCGTGGCGTCGGCGCTGGTGCTGGAGGGGCTGGGAGAGCTGGGTTAGGCTGGCTTGTGGCCGCGGGCCATGAAGTAGGCGCCGGCTATCAAGGCGCCGGATATGAAGGCGATAGGGATGACGACGGCGAGGAGGAGCCAGGGGCTGTTGTCGTCGCCGCCGGAGCTGGGGATGCGGGGGATGTCGCCGGTCTCGACGACGGGGGCGGGGGTCGCCGCGAGGAGCTCCGGCGGGATCTGGGGCTCGCGGTTGTCGATCGTGGCGAGGAGGACCTCGGCCATCACCTGGTGGCCCTGCTCGTTGGGGTGCAGACCGTCGCCGGCGATCCACTGGTTGCCGCGGCCGCGGAAGAGCTGGAAGACGTCGCCCATGTGGACGTTCAAGTCCTCGTCGGCGGTGACGGCGCCGATGACGCCGTTGAGCTGTTGGACGGCGAGGTCGGCGAGGCCCTCGCGGAAGTCGCCGGTGCCGGAGAACGGGTTGTAGAGGTCTATGACGTAAATCCCGGCGTTGGGGGCAGCGTCGCGCAGGCGGTGGAGGGCTGTCGTCAGGTTGTTCTGCAGGCCGCTCAGCGTTTCTCCCAGGAACTCGAGGCACTCCTCGCCGGAGGTGTCGCGCGTGCAGGGTGAGTTGGCGCCGGCGAGCGACAGGAGGTCGTTGCCGCCGATGCTGATACTGATCAGCTCGACGTTGTCGTCGGCGTGCTCGTCTTCCTCGGTGCGGAGGTTGATCTCGTCCAGGGCGGCGTCGAGCTGGCCGCCTTCGAGGAGGAGGTCGGCGCTGGTGGCGCCGGGGACGGCGAAGTTGAGCAGCTCGAGGTTGCGCTCGCCGTAGCGGTCGCTCGTCTGGAGAGAACCGTAGGCGAGCGCGACGTAGCCCTCGCGGGAGGGCTCGGGGACGCCGACACCGAAGGCGAGGGAATCGCCGAGGGCGATGTAGGCGGGGCCGTCGGCGGCGTGGGCGCGCGGAGACGGCAAGAAAGCAACGAGGACTGCCAGAGACAAGAAAGCCGCCAGAGGCGGCAGAGAGCGACGCACTACGGGTCTAGTTTAGCTCAGGGGAGGTAGGCGAGGGGGTCTACGAGACCGCCGTAGTAGTGCATCTCGAAGTGCAGGTGGGGGCCCGTGGAGTAGCCGGTGCTGCCGAGCGCGCCGACGGCCTCGCCCTGGTTCACGTACTGGCCCTGGGTGACCCAGATCTCGGAGAGGTGCCCATAGACGGTCTGCATGCCGTCGCCGTGGTCCACGATCACCTGGTAACCGAGGCCCCAGTCGCTCCAGCTGGCGAGGATGACGGTGCCGCCGGCGGCGGCGCCGATGGGCGCGCCATACTGCCCGAAGCCGTCGATGTCGATACCCTTGTGGCCGCCCTCCATGAAGTAGGTGGTGATATTGCCGTATACGGGCCAGACGTAGCCGTAGGAGGGCGCCGGCACCGAAGCTGCTGCGGCGGCAGCGCCGGCGAAGACGGGCGCGGAGGGCTCGTCCTCAACCGGAGTCTCAGCCACGTAGACGGGCTCGGGCTCGGGCGGCGGGACGGCGCCGGGGAGAACGAGCACCATGCCGTCGGTGATCAGGCTTTCGGGCGTGCTCAGGTTATTGCCGGCGAAGCCGGTGATCGCGGACATGTCGATACCGTAGTAGGCGGCGATACCGCTGAGGGTGTCGCCCTCGACGACGTGGTAGACGATGCCGTCGGTGCCGGGGATGACGAGCGTCTCGCCGATTAGGAGGAGGTTGGGGTCGGAGCTGACTTCGGTGTTGCTCCAGAGGATATAGGCGGGGTTGAGACCGAAGGCGGCGGCGATCGACTCGATCGTGTCGCCGGGCTGGATCGTGTAAGTGAAGGAAGCGGAGACGGGCGCCGGTGGCGTCGTCGCGGTCGTGGTGTCTTCGACGGAGGGAGCGGGAGTGGTGCCGGGGACGGCGGTGGCCATGGCCTCGGCCTGGTGGCGCGCGAGGATACCCGGGACCGTGGAGACGATGACGGGTGGTTTCAGGTAGCCGGCGGCGGCCGTGGCGGCAGGCTCTTCGGAGTTACCTGCGCGGACGGTAGAGCCGAGGTCAGAGACGTGCCCCGATATGGCGGTGAGAAGGGCCATGACCGGGAGTACGAGGAGAAGACCGTGTAGGGCGTATTGCCTGTATTCTGTTAGCGACTGCCCCGCTAGATTCAGGCGAGACCGGCGCCTCTCGCGCCTCAGGTTGCCCCCTGGCTCCCGAGGTGGAAGGGTCGGTTTCTGAATAACCTACCTCCTATGGGCGGGCCTTGAATCACACCTCCACAACCCAACATCGGCCCGTCTTTCGGTTCCGGTTAATCGCGGGTTAGTATACCCCACTTGTCAAGCATTTCACAATTTGACGGCTTACATGTACGCAGTGAAGTTACGGTTAACAAGGATGAAAACGGGAGCTTTTGGGAGTGTTTCCCGATTATCGGGCCGGATCCGGCCGTGGTCTCTGGAGGCTTGCAGTTAACTCGGGAGGTTCCGTGCGCCCTTCGGGGCAGACTGTTACGAAAATCGTCTGATTTTATAACCGTTTTCCGTTAAATGGCCTCTTTCAGAGTGGCCAGGAACTCCTTGTTGCTCTTGGTGCGCCCGAGGCGCTCGAGGATCAGCTCCGTAGACTCGCTCGGGTTCTGGCTGTTCTGGCCGACGAGGGCCGTCATGCGGCGCAGGAGGACCACCCGCGAGTAGGTCGATTCGTCGAGCAGCAGCTCATCGCGGCGTGTACCGCTGCGGGCGATGTCGATGGCGGGGAAGGTGCGCTTTTCGGCGAGGCGGCGGTCGAGCCAGAGCTCCCAGTTGCCGGTGCCCTTGAACTCTTCGAAGATCACCTCGTCCATGCGGCTGCCGGTGTCGACGAGGCAGGTGGCGATCATCGTCAGACTGCCGCCGTCCTCGACGTTGCGGGCGGCGCCGAAGAGCCGCTTGGGCGGGTGCAGAGCGACGGGGTCGATGCCGCCGGAGAGCGTTCGCCCGGAGGGAGGCAGCGCCAGGTTGTAGGCGCGGGTTAGGCGGGTGATGCCGTCGAGGAGGACCATCACGTGGCGGCCGCACTCGACGAGGCGCTTGGCGCGCTCGAGGGCCATCTCGGCGACGCGCGTCTGTTCTTCCACAGGGTCATCGAACGTCGCGGCGACGACCTCGGCGTCCTCCACGGAGCGCCGCCAGTCGGTCACCTCTTCGGGCCGTTCGCCGATGAGGGCGACCATGATGTGGATGTCGTCGTAGTGCTTGGCGGTGGCGGCGGCGATCGTCTTCAGAAGGAGGGTCTTGCCAGCCTTGGGAGGGGAGACGATGAGCCCGCGCTGGCCGCGGCCGATCGGCGCGATGAGGTCGATGATGCGAGTGGAGAGGTTGTTGACGCCGGCTTCCAACTCAATACGCTCGTCGGGGAAGATCGGGGTGAGCTGCTCGAAGTAGGGGCGGCGCTTGGCGGTCTCGGGGTCGAGGCCGTTGACGGAGTCGACGCGGAGGAGGCCGTAGTACTTCTCGCTGTCCTTGGGGGGACGGACGGCGCCCATGACGTAGTCGCCGGTACGGAGGGCGAAGCGGCGGACCTGGGTCTGGGAGACGTAGACGTCGCTCATGGAGGGGCGCAGGCCCTGGGTGCGGAGGAAGCCGTAGCCGTCGGAGGCCATTTCGAGGATGCCGCCGGCGAAGTAGTTGCCTTCGCGCTCGGCCTTGGCCTGCATGATCTTGAACACCAGGTCCTGCTTGCGCATGCCGTTGGTGCCGGTGATCTCGAGGTCTTTAGCGACCTCTAATAGTTCGTCTTTGGTCTTGGTTTCGAGTTCAACCAGGTTCACGGGGTCTCCGATAAATGCGTGACGGGATAGAGTTCCGTCAGGGTGGGGTGTGATAAACGTTCGGGGAGGTGTCGTCCCCGCCGCGGCGGGGAACCAAGGTCAATGTACCCCAAAGAAGGTAGACGCGCAATAGGGGGAGAGTGTAACGAGGGGTGGGACGGGTGTGGGCTTGGGAGCGGGGTGCTGTTGCCCGCTGCTAGGCGGCCGCGTCATCCACTTGCTTGCCTCTCCTGGATGTCCTTCAATGATCGGCCATCGGCGTCCTTCCATTCCGTCCGACCATTGGCAGACCTGCCCAATAGGGCGCCCGCCGCCGTCGATGGGGAGTTGAACGTGTAGTCCTGCGACAGTCGATATACTTCGCCCGCATCCGTCAGGACGCCCTGGTCGAGGAGTGCCCGGCGGAGGCCGGAAAGGTACGCGTGGATCGATGGCACTTCCGTCCTAACGGCGGTCGAGCCCGCGCGCACGACGAACCCTTCAAGACTGTCGACGCCTCGCGCCTCCATGCCCTTGCCCTTAAGCAGCAGATCGCTACCCTTGGGAGCGGCAACTTGTGCCTTCTCAAAGACGGTGACTCCTACGACCGGCAAGCAGAGCAGGACATCCTCGAGAAAGCTATTCGCGTCTGCCGCATCCGCTTCGGACAGCGTCGAGACCTGGGGGACATTCGCATTGTCAAACTCGCAACGCTTAGCGTCGTTCGCCAGAGCCACCAGTCGCGCTTCCAGGTATTGCACGTGGCCTTGTTTAGGTTCTGGTCCTTGCTCGTGAAGACTGCCGCGTGCGTCCAGAAGTCCTTGATCCGAGCGTGCTGATCGAGTCGTGAGAGCACTCCGTCGCCTTCACCCACATAGACGCGCGGCAACTGGCCGGACTCACCTGGTCCCCACAGCACGTAGACACCCGTACGCTTCAATTCGGGGCGCGGCCGCGTCTCACCGAAGAGCGAGCGGGGGAACACCAGCCCTTGGCCAGTCCAGTTCGATTTCTCGATGATGCGCAGCCCTTCCGGCTCTCCGGAGGGAATGAATATGCGCACCGAGAAGCCAGCCGTCATCTGTGGTGGGGGAATTGTAGCAGAACGCGGGCAGGGTCTGGAATCGGGGGCGTTGTTCCGCCGCTCATCCTACGAGAGCCTCAGGATGAGCGGGTCGGGGCGTCCGGGTGATTCGCGGCGTTGGCCCCTCCCCAGATCCTTCGTTCCTCAGGATGACAGGGGGCCGCGGCGAGCGGGCGCCCCTAGGCGCGGGTGAAGCGGCCGTCCTGGCCGACGAGGCCGTGCTGGCGGAGCCAGACTCGCTTGCTGCCGTCCTCGACGACGCGGCCGATGGGCGAGGCGGGGACGCCGGCGTCGGCGGCGCTCTGGATGACGCGGGAGACGGCTTCGGGGGCGCAGACGATGCAGAATCCGACGCCCATGTTGTAGACGGTGAACATCTCCTCGATGGGGACGCCGCCGGAGCGCTGGATGAGGCCGAAGACGGGCGGTGGCTCGGGCAGGGCGTCGATCTCGAAGCCGACGGGGGCGGTAACGCGGGAGAGGTTGAGGAAGCCGTCGCCGGTGATGTGGCAGAGGGCCTTGAGGGGGGCGCCTTCCCGGAGGAGGGGCATGACGGCGTTGACGTAGATGCGGGTGGGCTCGAGGAGTTCCTCGCCGATGGAGCGGCCGGCGAGCTCGGGGGGGCGGGCGTCGAGGGCCGAGGCGTCATCCTCCGCTCGTCCTACGAGAGCCTCAGGACGAGCGGGAAGCGGCGGTTGTCCGTTGTCGGCCCGCAGGAGGGCGCGGCGGGCGAGGGTGAGGCCGTTGGAGTGGATGCCGGTGCTGGCGAGGCCGACGATGGCGTCGCCGGGGCGGGCGTCCTGGCCGGCGATGATGCGGTCGCGATCGACGAGGCCGACGCAGGTGCCGGCGAGGTCGAAGCCGTGGCCGGGACGGTGTGAGCGGATGATTTCGGGGACCTGGGAGATTTCGCCGCCGGGGATGCTGATGTTGGCCTGCCGAGCGCCTTCGAGGAGGCCCTTGCCGATTTCTTCGAGGAGGCGGTCGGAGGCGAGCTCGACGGCGATGTAGTCGAGCATGGCGATGGGTTCGGCGCCGACGCAGAGGATGTCGTTGGCGTTCATGGCGACGCAGTCGATGCCGACGGTGTCGTAGCGGTCCATCATTTCGGCGACGATGGCCTTGGTGCCGATGCCGTCGGTGGAGAGGGCGAGGGCGTTGGGGCCGCCGATGTCGAGGACGGTGGCGTAGGCGCCGAAGTCGACGAGGGGATGGCCGGGGGCGCCGGCGCGGAGGTCGAAGGTCTGGGCGAGGGAGGCGATGAGTGAGCGGAAGCCGGGGCGTTCGTCAAGGCGGGAGACGCCGGAGCGTTCGTAGGCCTGGGTGTCGGTCACGGTTCGATTGTAGCAGCCGAGAGGCTGGCCCTTCGATACCTCAGGATGAGCGAGAGGCTGGCGTCCGGGGCGTAGGGGCGCAGCACGCGGGTTGGGCGATGGCATCCGACAATCGGGACGGCATCTGCGATCTCAACGTAGTCCGGTAGGCGGCGTGTGCTGCCCCTACGGGCCCCAGACGGAGACGGCCGTCATAACGACGACGAGGAGGGTGGCGAGGCCGCCGAAGATGAGGGGGACCCCCTCGTTGAGGGCGCGTTCAAGGTCGGGGGCGAGGTCGGGGTTGCGCCGGGCTTTGAGGGCGGCGATGCGGACGCGGCGGAGGCCGGCGCCGATGAGGGGGAGGCAGACGAGGAGGGTGACGGCGAAGGCGGCTTCAAGGGCCCAGAGCCACTCGGTGGTGACGAGGTTGTAGCCGGCGGCGGACCAGAAGAACGCGCCGCTGAACCCGGCGGCGATGGCGCCGGGGACGAGGAGGACGCCCTGGAAGTGGGATGCTTCCTCGACGGCGTGGATGCGCTCTTCGAGGGACTCGGTGCGCATGGCGCGGACGTAGGTGAGCTGGACGGCGGCGAGGCCCATGACGTACCAGTAGGCGGAGAGGATGTGGGCGAAGAGGAGGAGGGATTCCATCTGGGACAGTATAGAGGGTGCGAGGTAGGAGGTAAGAGGTAGGACGTAGGAGGTGGGAGAACGGGGGTGTGGGCGACCGGCCGGTAGCCCCTACGGGCGGGTGGCGCGGGCGGCGCGGCGGGCGTGGGAGCCGACGGCGGGGGCGGTTTCGCGTGCGCGGGAGCGGTCGGCGGCGGCGGCGATGAAGCCGCTGAAGAGAGGGTGCGGGCGGCCGGGCCGGGAGCGGAATTCGGGGTGGAACTGAGAGCCGACCATCCAGGGGTGGTCGCGGAGCTCGCAGATCTCGACGAGGGAGCCGTCAGGGAGGGTGCCGCTGGCGATGAGGCCGGCTTCTTCGAACTCCTGGCGGTATTCGTTGTTGAACTCCCAGCGGTGGCGGTGCCGCTCGGCGACTTCGTCGACGCCGTAGGCGGCGTGTGCCTTCGTACCGGGGACGAGGCGGCAGGGGTAGCTTCCGAGGCGCATCGTGCCGCCCTTGTCGACGACGCGGCGCTGCTCGTCCAGCAGGGTGATTACGGGGTAGGGCGTCTCGGGGTCGTTCTCTGTAGTGTTGACGTCCTTCGTGCCGAAGTGATCGCGCGCGAACTCCACCGTCATCACGTGCAGGCCGTAGCAGAGGCCGAGGTAGGGGACGCCGTTCAGCCGCGCATAGCGGGCGGCTTCGACCTTGCCCTCGAACCCGCGCTCGCCGAATCCACCGGGCACGACGATGCCGTCGACGTCGCCGAGCACCGATTCGACGCCGTCGTCCACCAGCGTCTCGGACTGGATCCAGCGCACGTTGATGCCGGCGCTGTGATCGACGCCGGCGTGGATGAGCGACTCCTTGACCGAAAGGTAGGCGTCCGGCAGTTCAACGTACTTGCCGACGACGGCCACTTCGAGAATGCGCGCGGGGTTCTGCAACCGCTCGACCCAGGACTTCCATTCCTCCAGTTCGCGGGAGGCGGGCGGCAGGTCCATTCGGTCGGAGATGTAGTCGGTGAGGCCGGCGTTCTCGAGAACGAGCGGCACCTCGTAGATCGACGGCATCGTGAGCAGGGGGATGACGGCGCGCGGCTCGACGTCGCAGAAGAGGGAGATCTTGTCGCGGATGTCGTTGGCGAGCGGAAAGTCGCTGCGGCAGACGATGACGTCGGGCTGGATGCCGATGGAGCGCAGCTCGCGGACGCTGTGCTGGGTGGGCTTGGTCTTCAGCTCGCCGGTGGTCGAGATGTGAGGGAGCAGCGTGACGTGGATGGAAAGCGTGTCGTGGCGGCCCTCTTCGTTGCGCATCTGGCGGATCGCTTCGAGGAACGGCTGGCCCTCGATGTCACCGACCGTGCCGCCGACCTCGACGATCACCACGTCCGGCGCCGGCCTCGCGGCCGATGCCGCGGATGCGCTCCTTGATCTCGTTGGTGACGTGGGGGATGGGCTGGATCGTGCGGCCGAGGTAGTCGCCGCGGCGCTCGCGGGCGATCACGGCCTGGTAGATCTGGCCGGTGGTGATGGAGGAGCCGCGGGTCAGGTCCTGGTCGAGGAAGCGCTCGTAGTGGCCGAGGTCGAGGTCGGTCTCGGCGCCGTCGGCGGTGACGTAGACCTCCCCGTGCTGGTAGGGGGACATGGTGCCCGGGTCGACGTTGAGGTAGGGGTCGAGTTTCTGGATGACGACGGGGACGCCGCGGGACTTGAGGAGCCGGCCGATGGCGGCGGTGGTGATGCCCTTGCCTACGCTACTGACCACACCGCCGGTTACGAATATGTACTTTGTCGCCAACTATCCCCTTTCACGGGGGCACCACTTCATCGGCCCAAGAGACATGATAGCGGAGAAGGGAACATCCGTTCAAGGGGATTCGCGGCGGATAGTGGCAGTTACCGGGCGCGGATATCCGTCCATACCGGCTCGGCCAACCCCTCGATCGTTACGACGATCCGTACCGGACGATGCATGGCGGCCGGCTGGTTTGGACCCGGATGGCGTAAAATGTGGGCAGGAGGGCGAGCGATGGTGAGCAAACCGGAATTCATGAAGGCGCTGGAAGAACTTCCCGCGGACGCCACCGTCGAGGACGCCATCGACCGCCTGTACGTGCTGTTCAAGATCGAACAGGGGGTCGCCGACCTGGACGCGGGGCGTGTTCTGTCAGAAAGTGAACTGACCCAACGTGTCAAGCAATGGCGGAAGTAACCTGGTCGGAACAGGCGGTCGCTGACCTCGAGGAAATCCATCGGTTCATCGCCCGGGACTCGGTAGCCGCGGCGGAACTGACGATCGAGCGAATACGTGAATCGACGCGACGGCTTTTGACCTTTCCCCGGTCAGGCCGGGCCGTCCCGGAAGCGCCGGACAGCGAAGTCAGCGAGGTGATCGTTTCGCCGTTTCGGGTGATCTACAGGACTCGAGGGGACGACTTACAGGTGGTCACGGTGCTTCACGGCGCCCGCGACCTGCGGGCAGGCCGCCTCGACGGCTGAACCGAAGGCGCCCGACCCGGAGGAGATAACGGCCGTAAGAGTGGGCGGCGCTGGAGGCGTACGAGATGCTGCCGCATGTGCGCCGCCCTTCGGCTGCGGCCAGGCCGCGCTCAGGGCAGGCTCCATCGTAGATTTCGTTGGCGGCGAGGCGGCGCTGGCCGGTGTAGAGGTGGTCGGTCGGCACGGGCGCCGTCTGGTACTCGACGCCGCCCCTTCGACTGCTACGCGCTCAGGGCAGGCTCCCCTGATAAATGTCCTCAAGGTGGCGCCACCAAAACGTCGGTGGTAACCAAGGAACTACGAGCTCCTGCAAATGCGTGAGTCCGAACGTGTAAAGATCGCCATCGGGCCCCACCACGCCACCAAGCCGCGCGATCTGGGGAATCAGCACAGTTTCAAAATGGCGCCGAATCCACTGGCTGTGTGGCTCGAAGAGGTCTTGCAGGTGGATATCGTTCCACACGGAGTCGGCACCCATCACGAAGAGAGCGCAAACGTCCAGGTCGTTCAGGCAAAGCTCAATATCGGTGCCCGGAGGGTTGTCAACATGACCCTTAAGATTGGCTCCACGATCCTGGTGTAGTTCTCAATCGCAACCTGACGCGCCTCGACGGGCGCGTGGTGTAGCCAACCTCGCCACGAGCGTACCGCTTCGTCGGACCATTTATCAAGCGGCCCCAATCCCCTCGCCTCGGATGCAGACTTAATCAAGTCCAATGCCTCGCCAAGCGCCACAATCCACGCCACGATGCCGAAAATACCGCTCTCGCCTTCACCACGCAGCGAGTGTCCGAGATCCAGTTCGCGGATCGTCGGCTTGAGTGACTCTAGCTCCCGCGCGAGCCCAGGCGCCGCACGGCGTGATTCGACCAAGTCAGGCCAGAGCGGGATCCACATACTAAGGTGGCCAAGTGAATTTCGAAGAAAGGCTCGACATGGGTATCGCCGTGCGTATTATGTTGTTGGGTCCAACGACAACTGTAAAGTATCTCGTACTGAGGACCCGTCGTTGGGTTTATTTTAGATACTGGGGTCACATAAGTGCTCACACCCTCAACGGTGTGCACGGGTTTACCTAGCGTCGCTATCTCGGCGAGCGACCCATCGGAGCCCTTCGTGACCGGACGGTTGATCATTCTGCTGAGCTGCCAACCGTGCTCGTTGAAGTGGCGCGATAGGTTGGCGTCATGCCACTTCGCACCCGTCATTCCCAACAGCACCGCAGGCGCTGCGTTCCCTATCCTTGTGAAGAATTTTGCAGCGTCGTCTTGGAGCTCCCACATCGTGACCCATGAGCGAAGCCCTTTGTAGTTGTAGTAACTCCAGAGGCGAAACCGCTGCTCGTGGCTCCATGGGACCTCGTCAACGTTCCAGCCGATGCTCAAGAAATAGTCCGCGGCCTTAAACGTATCAAGAAGCCACTCGTCGTGTTGGCCAGAACAGTTGCCCGTGGCCCAGAAGCAGTGGGCATCCGGGTCGCCGCCAAGCCCAACGATGGGATCTGGGGCCCCCACCGTCCCGATGGCGTCAGCCAAGGGCTCTGGCCCAGAGCTGCTCCTCGGTATGCCGCATCCTCCCGGCCCGCCAATGTCCACCATGCAGTGCCCCGTCGGGTCGGTGTACCGCATCGGGTTGTTGACCACATACGAGTAGCGGTTGAGCGCCTGGGGGTTGCCGGGCTCGGGAACGATGCTGTCGGCCTGGAGGAAGCGGCCCGTGCGCGCGCTGTAGAGGCGCGCGTTCCCGTAATCGTAGATTTCGTTGGTGGCGAGGCGGCGCTGGCCGATGTATAGGCGATCGGTGGGTGCGGGCGCCGTCTGGTACTCGACGCCGCCGAAGGGATAGTAACGGGTGCGGCTGGCGACGATCGGCGCCGCGCCATCGGTGATGATCGTGGTGCTTCCCAGGTGGTCGCCGGTGATGTAGTTCAGGGTGCCACCCTTGCGGACGGCGATGCGCTTGCCAGCGGCATAGTAGTGCTTGGTAACCTCACCCGTCGTGGTGTTCGTTCAAGGGATGTGCGGGCGGATAGTAGCAGTTAGCGGACGCGAACATCTGTCCACACGGGCTCGGCGAGCCCTTCGATCGTGGCGATCCCGTATTCCTGCGTCGTCTGCCGGTTGGCCATGACGGCGATCGCGTACGGGTCATCGCCCGATGACAGCGGCGAGATGAAGCCAACGCTGTTGACCCTCCATCCATCCTCGTCGGGATACCATCCGTCCTTCACACCGACGATTTCCTCGCCGCTCGCGTCTGCGCCCGCGGGGACTCCCCATCGCTGACCTGGAATGACGCTCACAAGCATCGCAAGCGCGGCCGCCCTGTGCTCGGCGTTCACGATGTCGCCATAGGCGATTCGCGCCATGAGAGTGGCCATTCCTCTCGCCGATGCGGTGCTCGTTCCCCAGTAGGGTCCGTTGTAGGGCGTGATCCCCGCGACACCGAGCCTGCTCAAGCAGGCCGCCACGCCGGGGCCGCCACCCAAATCTGACCAGAGTGCATCGGTCGCGTCATTGTTACTTTGCGTGATCATCGGCCAGATCAGTGAGAGTTCGTATTCATTCACGAGCCGTCCCTGTTGCTCGGCGTTCGCCATCACGCATGTCATCACCGCCACCTTGATCACGCTCGCGGTCTCCATCTGCTCGTCGGCGTTGTCCACCCATACGGCGCCGTCGTTTGCCGACACCACCGCGATCCCCCTCGGTGGTGCCCGGCCGGGGATAAAGCTCGCGGCTGTCGGCGAAATCTCCCCCAGGGCAGTGTCGGCGACCGGGGGCAAGCCCTGGAACATCAGCGGTACGCCCTCTGCCAGCTCTGCCGCGGTCTGTGGCGGGCTTACCGGCGTCGGTGCCGGCGTCGGCGTCGCGGGCGGTTCGGCGAGGTCGTACTCGATCGCGACGTCGATGTCCGAGCCGAGGACGGAGATCACGTTCACGGCGTAGTCCTGCGTTACGGAGAACTCGCCTTCGAAGGAGGTTGTGTAGTCGCGAAACGGGACGAGTTGGGACTCATCCCCGAGCCCCTGGATCGAGAGCACCGCGCTATCGTTCGCGCTACCGAGGGAAAGTTCGACGCGCTGACCCTGCGCTCCGCCGATTACGAAGGGAGCGACACCGCGGGCACCCAGCGAACGGCTGATCGTGGTAGCGCCGCCGCCGGTCGGCGCCAGCGGCTCGGGATTGTACACAAACTCCTGCGGCGGCCGGACTTCTGTCGTTTCCGTCTCTTCGTTCGTTAGCTCCAGCCCCCGGCGGTCGAGTTTGTATCGCTGGGTCACTTGCGTCGCTTTACCGGAGGCCGCGTCTGCGGACCCGGTGGGAAACTCCTTGATCACGATCTCCTCGTCCACGATCTCGACCGATCGGATTACGACGTTGGAGCCGAGTTCGATGAACCCCTCGATATTTGGGTCGCCACGGTCGTTGACGACCGCCACCAGGCTCGTGACCTGCTCTTCGTCGCCTGAACGCTCCGCCAGGAAGACCGCGGCGTCCTCGCCGCCCTCGCCATCGATGTTCCCGAAGGCGCCCACGTCGACGAGACGTGCATAAGGCTGCGCGTCCTCACTGTCAGACGCCCGCCCGTTACTGAGGGTGACCTCTTCGTTATCATTCACCGACGACGGATATGTGGCGTTCCGCAGTTGTTGCCAGGTCAGAACCTGCGCGTCGTCATCGTCGCCGCAGGAAGCGGCAATTGCTGCGGCAACACACGCCAATCCCACGAGTGCGCCTGCGGGGATCCAGTGCTTCACGAATCTGATAACGTTCCGTCGCTGGGGCCCGTTAGTGGACTCTGTCAACCTATCCCGCCGGCAGACGCTCGCCTGGAGTGGTCTCGTGACGAACGCGGCGCCAGATCACCCAACCGATCCCCAGGAGAATCGCTGAACTGGCGCAGGCCATCGCCACCGAGGCGATCGGGAAGTCGGCCAGCGCGGTGCCTATGAAGTAAGCCATGAGGCACGTGTAGGTCGCCCATGCGAGGTCGCCGATGAACGACGCCAGCAAGAAACGGGGGTAGGGCATTGGCAACGCGCCCATACCCGCAATGACGGCCCACCTCACAAACGGCAAGAACCGGCAAACTATGACGAGCACAAAGGAGCTCTGATCGACGACATGCACCATCTTCTTGAACCGCTCGTCCTCCTGTGCTTGGACGACGCGTGAGTGAAGCGCGGGCACTGACCGCGCGATCCAGTAGAGCGTGTTGTCGCCGAGCCACGCTCCGAGGAACCCGGCGAAGATCACCAGTCCCAGGTCGAGCGCGCCGTCACTGGCGAGCACTGAAGCAGTGTTGAGAGTCGTCTCGCCCGGGAAGATGGCGAAGACCGCGTCGCCGAAGACCAGCGCGAACACCGCGAAATAGGTTCCCGCGTCGTCGCCGGGATCATCGAGGAGGCCGAAGGCGTTCTCGGACAGAGCCATCAGGAGCACGCCGATGCACGCGAGTCCAAAGACGGCTGCGCCGACCCACGCGAAGAGCTCTCCATGAAGTGTGTAGGGCCATTAGTCACTCAAACGCCGCATCAGGCATCCGGGTAAATCGGGCCTGTCCAATCGCTTAGGGCTTAACGGCCCTCGGTCACGAGTGCCGATTCGGCAGGCAGCTGCACGGCTGGCATGCATCTACTGTTGGTGAAATCAGCGAGGTTTGGTATGGTCGAGCATATTGGCGTGACTATCGCAGCATCGAGGAGTTCGATATGAGTCTCAGCGACCAGGTTGACGGTGACCGCCTTCTGAAGACGTTCCTCGATCTCGTGGCCATCGACAGCCCCACCGGCCACGAGGAAGCGATCGGCAAAGAGCTGGAAGGCCGATTCCGCGCTCTGGGCTGCACGGTGCGCCGAGACGATTCCGGCAACCTCATCGCCACCTATCCCGGCGACCGCGACGAAACCCTCCTCCTGGCCTTCCACATGGACACCGCCGGCACCGACACCGGCATCAAGCCGCAGATCCGCGACGGCGTGATCTACTCGGATGGCACCACCATTCTCGGAGCCGACGACAAGTCGGGCCTCGCCCAGGTGCTCGAGCTGCTCGAGCTGCTGAACGCGCATAAGCCGTCGCATCCCAACCTGGAGATTGTGGTTACGGTCGGCGAGGAGCAGGGCCTTCTCGGCTCGCGCGCGCTCGATATGAGCCAGCTCAAGGCGAAGTGGGGGCTGGTCTACGATGCCGCCGGCGGCGTCGGCGCGGTAACCTACTGGGCCCCGACAACCGTTTACATCACAGTGACCGTCCACGGAAAGAAGGTCCACGCCGGCGTCGAGCCCGAAAAGGGCATCAATGCAATGAAGGTTGCCGCCGAGGCAATCGCCGCGATGCCGCTCGGCCGCATTGACCCCGAGACCGTCGCCAACATCGGCACGATCGAGAGTGGCGAGGCGCGCAACATCGTCCCAGGCGAGGCTCACATGCAGGGTATGGCGCGCAGTCACGACCAGGCGAAGCTCGATGCCCAGATCGCAGTGATGAAGAAGGCATTCGAGGACGCCGCCGCAGCGCGCCGGAGCCACTGTCGACTTCGTTGCCGAAGAGATGTACCGCACCTACAAGATCGACCCGTCCGCGAAGCCCTATCGCGAAGCGGTCCGGGCGATCGAGAGCCTCGGCATCGAGGTGATCCACCGCAAGAGCGGCGGCGGAACGGACGGCAACAATTTCAACAACGCGGGGATTCCCTGCGTGGCGATGTGCACTGGCATGGTTGACGAACATGCCAACAGCGAGCACATCTCAATCGAGGATCTCAACACAGCCGCGAAGATCCTCGTGACGGCAGTGACCCAGGAACCGGAATAGTGACTCGGCGCGAGTCCACTAGGAGGGGCCATGTCCGATAACGCACAATTAGTCCTCCAGCTGATTGACCGTCCTTGTATTCATCTTCCTCGGCGTGCGGATGGGCGGCATCGGGCTGGGATTGTGGGGCGCCGCGGGCGTAGTCTTCTTTGCGTTCGTCCTGCAAGAGCAGCCGGGCGAACCGCCGATCAGCGCAATGCTGATCATCCTTGCGGTGATCACCGCCGCCTCGGCGATGCAGGCGGCGGGCGGGATGGATTACCTGGTCAAGGTTGCATCAGGAATAATTCGGGCAAATCCAAAGAACATCACGATTGTGGCGCCAATCGTGAGCTTCTTCTTCACCGTTGGCGCCGGTACCAGCAACATCTACTTCTCTCTCATCCCGGTGATCGAAGAGACCGCATACGAGAACGGCATCCGGCCAGAACGGCCGCTGGCGGCAGCGACTGTTGCCGGCGGACTCGGGATCACCGCCAGCCCGGTCTCGGCGGCGATGGCCGTGATGATTTCGCTCATGGAGCCGCTCGGCTTTGACCTGACCGACATACTCCTGATTACGATCCCCGCCAGCCTGGTGGCCATCGTTGCCGGCTCCTTCTTCCAGAATCGCCTGGGCAAGGACCTCAAGGACGACCCCGAGTACCAGCGCCGCCTCGCCGCCGGCGAGATCGAAGCGCGCAAGGCGGATGCTACAACGATCGAGCTGAAGCCCAGGGGTCCGCTGTCCGCTTACATCTTCCTTGCGGGAGTCGCCACGATCATCGCCCTGGGATTGTTCGAGGGATTGCGGCCTGTATACGAAGTCGAGCCGGAGGTGTTCGAGCAGCTCGACGTGACGACCTGCATACAGATCGTGATGCTCACGGTGGCGTTGCTCATCGTCCTGTTATGCGACACCAAACCTGGTGACGTTATCAAGGCCCCGGTGTTCGGGAGCGGCATGACCGGGTTGATCGCCCTCTTCGGCATAGCCTGGCTCGCCGACACGTTCGTCCAGGCCAACATGGACACCATCGTGGACGTCCTCGGCGGCCTGGTGGACAACTACCCGATCTCATTCGCAATCGCACTGTTCGCGATGGCTGCTCTGACCACCAGCCAGTCAGCGACTACAAAGTCAATCGTGCCAATCGGAATCGCTCTATTGATCCCTGCGCAGTTCATGATCGCCATGTGGCCATCTTTGATCGGTGTCTACTTCCTGCCGGCCAACGGCACCCAGCTTGCTGCCGTGGCGATCGACCGCACCGGCACGACCAAGATCGGTAACGCCGTCTTGAACCACTCCTTCATGCCCAACGTGCTCTTCATGTGGGTTGTCGCGATCATCGTCGGCCTCGTGATAGCGGCGGGACTGCACGGAACAGGCACATCTAATGCGCAGGACACTGGTGGCGAGACTCCCCCGGTCGCCGAAGCGACCGCGGAACCCACACCGGAGCCCACTGCCGAAGCAACGGAGGCACCCGCGTCTGTCACTGCGACTCCAGAACCCACCGCTGAGCCCACGGACACGCCTACCGTCGAACCCACTCGCCGAACCGAACTGAGGAGGCAACATCATCGCCGAGTCCGGCGCCATCACCCTAGGAGCCCGGGAGGCGATCTCGAGACGGTACGATAGGAGATGATGATGGTACGCAAATACACCGGCCTGATAGTAGCTGCCTCCATGGTCGCTCTGCTTCTGTTGCTGGCAGCGTGCGACGACGAACCGACACAGGATGAGGCTAACCAGCAGTTCTGTGACGACGTCGGCGTCTTTCTTGCGTCGCTCGGCGACCTGCGCGACATAGACAAGGACACGCCGATCAGCGAGTTCGAGGACGCTCGCGAAAACGTTCGTGTCTCCTACGACAACATGATCGCGTCCGCTGCGCAGGTCCGCGATGTGCGCCTGGACGACCTCCAGGAGGCCAACGACAACCTGCGCGCCGCCGTCGACGACATCGACGATGATGCCACACTCCAGGAGGCCAGAGATTCGATCAAGGACGATGTGGACGAGGTATCGAATCAGCTCAGCCAGGCGCTGAACGACGTAAACTGTGGTTCGGGCCAGGGTGGCCAGGAGCGCAGCGACGAGTAACGATTGGATTTGAAGGAGGATCGCCCCCAATGAAAACAGAAGAACTGCGCTCCAAAGTCAAAGACATGATGCCCGAGGTGATAAGCGATCTCGAAAAGCTGGTCGCCATCCCCTCGTGCGCCTTCCCCGGATTCCCGGCGGAGCCTGTAAACGAGATGGCAAAGGTCACGACCGACCTGTTCAAGCGTTATGGGCTGGCCGACGCGCGTCTGCTCGACATTCCCGGAGGATACCCTGCTATCTACGGTGAGATTCCCGGCCCACCGGGTGCGCCGACCGTGATGATGTACGCCCACTACGATGTGCAGCCCGCCCCGAAGGAGCAGGGTTGGGACACAGAGCCGTTCGTCCCCACCCGGAAGAACGGCCGCATCTTCGGTCGCGGCGCCGCCGACGACAAGTCCGGCATCGCCGTTCACCTTGGGACTGTGAAGGCAATCGGGGCCGATTGCCCGGTGAACCTCAAGCTCATCGTTGAAGGGGAGGAAGAGACGGTCAGCCACCTCAACGACTTCGTCTACGCCAACCCGGACCTGTTCCAGGCCGATGCTTTCATCGTCGCCGACATGGGCAACCTGGCGCCGGGCGAACCCGCCGTCACGGCGACTCTGCGCGGGCATGTCCACTGCATCGTGGAGGTCAGCACGCTGGACCACCCGCTGCACTCTGGTGAGTTCGGTGGCGTCGCCCCTGACGCCTGGGTCGCGCTGATCCGGATGCTCGCGACGCTCCACGATGACGACGGAGAGGTCGCGGTCAAGGGCCTGCGCTCGTTTGACTGGGAGGGCGGCGACTACCCTGAGAAGACGTACCGGGAAACGTCCGCCATCCTCGACGGTGTGCAACTCATCGGCAAGGGCACTGTCGGTTCGCGCCTCTGGTCGAAGCCGTCGATCAGCGTGCTGGGCATGGATATCCCGTCTGTGGCTGAAGCGTCGAACATCCTTCACCCGGTGGCGCGTGCACGTATCGGCATGCGGATCGCTCCGGGCTCAGACAAGGCCAAAGAGCTCGACACCTTGATGAAGCACCTGCACTCCGTGGCGCCATGGGGCGTCCACGTAAAGACGGAGCCCGGGAAGGTGTCGAACGGCTTCGAGGTCGAGATGGAGCGGAAGGCCGTCCAGGCCGCACAAGCCGCCCTGACCGATGCCTATGGCAAGCCGGCCGGTGTCTGTGGGTCCGGCGGCTCGATCCCGCTCCTGGACATCCTTAAGGAAGTCGCGCCCAAGGCCGAATTCATCCTCTGGGGCGCCGAGGATCTTGCCCTGTCACGCATACACGCCTCCAACGAGAGTGTGGATCCCAGCGAAATCGAGAACATGATCCTGGCTCAGTCATTGTTTCTGCAAAAACTCGGGGCGAAGTAGAATCGGTCAGCTGCGGGATTACCCGTAGCGTGCCTGGAAGACGCAGGCGTGGAAGTATCACCAGTTGAGGTCCCGACCGGGGTCGACCTCCTCGCGGTCTTCGTCGCTGGTATTGCTGGCGCGCTGATCGCCGCGCGTCACGACTTTGATATAACGGGCGTGATATTCCTGGCGGTGATTTCTGGTCTTGGCGGAGGAATCCTGCGCGACACCCTCATACAGAGGGGCACGCCCGTCGCATTCACGAACAGTGATTACCTCATTGTGGCCTTTGTGGCGGCGACGATAGGCTTTTTTTTCTCCAAGCGAATGGGCCGCGCCGACTGGGTGTTCACGATGTTCAGCGCCTTATCGTTGGGTCTATATACACTCGTCGGCGTGCAGAAGGGTCTCGATGCCGACCTTCCGACCCTTAGCGTGTTAATGCTCGGTATCATCACGGCGGCCGGTGGTGGAATTCTGCTCGACGTCTTGCTGACAAGGACCCCAACCGCATTCCTCCCAGGCGCACCCTACGCCTTGCTGAGTCTTCTTGGCGGCATCATGGTTGTCATCTTGGACGCGCTGGATATCAACGAGAAGTGGCTATGGTGGATGCCCGTAGTCATCGTGGTCGCGCTGCGATTCCTGGCACTACGCCTGGGCTGGCAGACCCCGGTGGCTACAGATCTTCCCGCGCATGTGCAGACAATGGTCCCCACGCCCACTATGCCGGCCAGGATCAGGCTGCCACGCGTACGGCGGCAGAGGTCAAAGGGAGAGGAGCAGACAGACGATGGCGACTGAATCTACCGGGAATCCGCCGGAGACGCCGAAGGGGATGTCCGTCGTCGGCGCCACCGTCCTCGGAATAGGCGCGATGATCGGAGCAGGGATATTCGCGCTCCTGGGCGAAGCCGGCACAATGGCCGGTGCAGCCGTGTGGATATCGTTCCTCCTGGGCGCCATCGTCACGTCCCTTCTCGCGTACGTATGCGTGAAGCTAGGCATGCGCTTCCCCTCCTCCGGTGGTCTGATCACCTTTCTTGCGGAGGGATTTGGCAAGGGTCGGATCGTCGGGGTCTGTTCGTGGCTTGGGTACATTTCGGCGATGGTGATCACCTGTTCGCTAGTTGCCGTTTCGTTTGGCAGCTACGCGACCTCTCTCTTCATTGGTGACGACGCCGAATCATGGTGGAACAACGTCTTCACGACAGCGCTTATCGTGGTCATGGTCCTCGTGAATATGGTCGGCGCCGCATTCGTGGCGCGCGCCCAGTCAGTGATTGTGGCGCTCGTACTTGCCTCCTTCGCCTTCTTCATCGCCGTAACGTTTCCCTCAATCGACTTTGATCTGCTTGCGTTCGACGGCTATCCATCGCTCTCGAAAATCGTGGCCAGCGTGGCACTGACCTTCTTCGCTTACATCGGCTTTAACGTGATTACGTTCGCCGCCGGTGACTTGCGCGATCCGCCGCATGATCTGCCGCGCGCGATGTCCGGCGCCGTCGGCATCACGGCGGTTACGTACGTCCTGATCGCCCTGTGCGTATTTGGCACGCTCACTGTAGCCGAAGTCGTTGGCTACGGAGAAACCGCGATCGCCGAGGCGGCGCGGCCGGAGCTCGGCGACGCCGGTTTCACGCTTATGGCGGCCACGGCCATGCTCTCCACGGCGGGCGCCACCAACTCCATGCTCTACGCGTCGGGTAACCTCACCAGTACGCTGGCGAAGGACGGTACCTTTCCGCCCTTCTTCGGCGCTGGTTCGCCACTCGGCCCAAAGGCCGGTTTGATCATCAGCGCCGCTGTCATACTGGTGGTCGCCAACGTTGTCGATCTATCTGCGATAGCCTCGGTTGGCAGCGCCACCGCCCTCGTGCTATTCCTGTTCGTTGGAACCGCCGGATACCGAAGACGCGCCGACACCGGCAGTAACCCGGCTATTATCGTATTGGCCCTGGCGGTGACCGCGGGCGTTCTCGGGTTCTTCGCCGTGGACACTGCCCGCAACGACCCGGAGACGTTCGGAGCAATCATCGCGATATTCGTAATCGCGATCGGCATCGACACAGCCTGGACGTGGTATCGGGAAAACCGGCTCGAACCTGTTGCTGCGGGCTGAACTGGCTCAGGCGCCGCTGCCCGGCTCCCCGTAGCCTGCCCTCTTGACGCGTGCCGTATGATATTTTTCGCGAGGTACGAATCAACATGATATTCAGACGACACCAGCCCACCATGATCACGCCCGAGGAGGCGCTGCCCGGCCGCGACCGGCCCGCCTTCGCCGTGCCTGAACGCCACGAGGTTCTCGGCACGCCGATCCAGCCGCCGTTCCCGGACGCGATCGAGACGGCGGTGTTCGCGCTCGGCTGCTTCTGGGGCGCGGAGCGGCTGTTCTGGCAGATGCCGGGCGTCTACACGACGGCGGTCGGCTACAGCGGCGGCGTTACGCCGAACCCGACGTACGAAGAGGCCTGCTCCGGCCGCACCGGCCACGCCGAGGCCGTCCTCGTCGCTTTCGACCCGAAGCTGGTCTCGTACGAGTCGCTGCTGAAGACTTTCTTCGAGGAGCACGACCCGACCCAGGGGATGCGCCAGGGCAACGACATCGGCACCCAGTACCGGTCTGCGATCTACTACACGACCGAGGAGCAGCGGCTCGCCGCCGAAGCGGCGCGCGACATGTACAACGATGCCCTCAAGGAGCGGGGCTTCGACCCCATCACGACGGAGATCGCACCGGCAGGCCCCTTCTACTATGCCGAGGACTACCACCAGCAGTACCTGCACAAGGTCCCGCACGGCTACTGCGGCCTCCAGGGTACGGGCGTCAGCTGCAACGTGGGAGCGGCGACGTGAGCGAGCGCGGCCTGAAGGACCTCCCCGGCACCGACGAAGAGTGGCGGCAGCGCCTGACGCCGGCCCAGTACGCCGTCCTGCGAGAGGCCGGCACCGAGCGCGCCTTCACGGGCGCCTACACCGACACCGAGGACCCCGGCCTCTACCGCTGCGGCGCCTGCGGTAACCCGCTCTTTAACAGCGACACCAAGTACCACTCCGGCTGCGGCTGGCCCAGCTTCACCGAGACCGTGTCACCGGACGCCGTCGAATTGATCGAGGATACCTCGCACAGCATGCGGCGGACCGAAGTCCGCTGCTCCCGCTGTCACTCGCACCTGGGCCACGTCTTCGACGACGGGCCGCGCGACCGCGGCGGCCTGCGCTACTGCATGAACAGCCTGTCCCTGGATCTCGAACCGGTCGCGTAGCGCCGATCCGAGGAACCCACCACCCGCGACTGTTCTCCCTCATTCGATTGTGACGAGGAAGAACGCGGCCATGAAGCCCAGCGTCGTCGCGAGGCCGACGTATTTGCCGCCGTGCTCGAACGCTTCCGGCATCATCGTGTCGGCGAGCATCGTAAGTATGGCGCCGGCGGCGAAGGCGTCCACGAAGGCGATCATGTTAGGCGAGGCGTCGTCCAGGAGACCGAAGCCGATGGCCGCGGCGGCGGCGCTGGCGAGGGCGACACCGGACCACATCCCGTACAGAGTGGCGGGCCGCCATCCGCTGGCAGCCAGGCCGGAGGTGGCAGCGATCGACTCCGGGAGGTTGGAGAGAAATATCGCCGCCAGCACGGCGATGCTGACGCCGCCGCCATCGATCAGCGTCAGGCCGAGGACGACTGACTCGGGAATGCCGTCGAGGACTGCGCCGAGCACGATCGCCAGGGACGATCCCTCCGCCTGCGCGCCGCTTGATCTCTTTCGGTCCTTCCCGCCCCTGTAGTCGATGAAGGCGTCGCCGGCAAAGAACGTCAGAGCGCCCGCGAGCAGACCGATCCCTACGATAACGTTCCCGTCAGACGTGTTGAAGGCTTCCAGCACCAGGTCATACGCCACGGCGCTTATCAGCACGCCGGCGCCGAAGGCCATGATCAAGCCCAGGGTCAACTTGCTGATGGAGACGTTGAGGGCGAGAACCGCGCCGATAAGGAGAGACGAGGCCGCCAGGAACCCCCAGGCAAAGGCTTCGATCAAGGTTGGAACCGCCTCTCACAAGATAGGAAGTTGACAGTACTATCGGGAATTACATGTGGAGTCGTCAATCTAAGCGTGCTATGCTCTTTCGCGCCCGTCGTTGCCGGAATCACGGTTCGCCCTCACGACGCTATATACTCCGCCAAGCCAGGGAGGAACCCGCATGATCCAATTAATCGAGGACACACCCGCAGGCGTCCTGGCGTTCAAAGCCGTAGGGAAGGTCGAGGCCGCTGACTACGACGTTCTCAGGCCGGCTGTCGAGCAAGGGATCAAGGACCATGGGAAGGTGCGGATCGTTTTCCAGATGGGCTCAGAATTCGAGGGATACACGGCAGGCGCCGCCTGGGAGGACGCGAAGCTCTGGGCGCCTCACCTCACAAGTTGGGAGCGCTGCGCCGTCGTCACGAACCACACGTTCATGGCCGACGCGATAAAGGCTTTCAGTGTCATTATGCCTGGAGAGATCAAAGTATTCGGGGTGGATGAACTGGACCAGGCGCTCGCCTGGGCGGCCGCATGAGGTCTGCCTCCTCCGTGGATTTCCTTGGGTAGGCGCATTTGAAAACGTCGCAGGACTCAAGCGCGGTGTCCCAGAAAGGCATGGTGTGGATACCGGGCGGCGTTTTCGATATGGGCTCGAATGATCACTACCCGGAAGAGGCCCCGGTGCGCGAGGCGAAGGTCGGCGGGTTCTGGATGGACGAGCACCCGGCGACGAACCTGGAGTTCACGCGGTTCGTGAAGGCGACAGGGCACGTGACTTTCGCCGAGTTGCCGCCGGACCCGGAGAAGTACCCCGGCGCGAAGCCGGAGATGCTGGTCGCGGGGTCGATCGTGTTCAAAAAGTCGTCGGGCCCGGTGGACCTGCGCTACCCGTACAACTGGTGGGACTGGAAGAAGGGCGCCGACTGGCGTCACCCCGAAGGGCCCGGAAGCTCGCTGCATGGACGAGAGCGGCATCCGGTGGTGCACGTGGCGTACAGCGACGCGGAGGCTTACGCGAAGTGGGCGGGCAAGGAGCTGCCGACGGAGGCGGAGTGGGAGTTCGCGGCCCGCGGAGGACTCGATGGGGCCGAATACGCCTGGGGCTCCGAGATGATGCCAAAGGGCAAGGCGATGGCGAACACTTGGCAGGGGGAGTTCCCGTACGAAAACCTGCTGCTTGATGGGTACGAGGGAACCTCGCCCGTGGGTACGTTTCCGGCCAACGGGTACGGGCTGCTGGACATGATCGGGAACGTCTGGGAGTGGACGACCGACTGGTACACCTCGAACCATGACGCCGCGGCGCCCTGCTGCGGTGCTGACCCGCGAGAGGAGAGCATAGACCCGAACGACGTTGCAAAGGTGCCGCGGAGGGTGATGAAGGGCGGGTCGCACCTCTGCGCGCCGAATTACTGCCGGCGCTACCGCCCCGCGGCGCGTATGGCCGAGCCCATCGACACCTCGACCTGCCACCTGGGGTTTCGTTGCATTATCCGAGCCGACCAGGCGAACAGCGCAGAATAGCATGGACCCGGAAGTCGGGCCCTCCGGACTTACTACCGAGCTCCTACTTCACACGTCGTAACGCCCCCGCCCCCGCGAGCATCCTCTTTATACGGATGAGTGCGCTCGCAAACACACGCCCCAGCGGTTTCTCCATCAGCCACCTCCTGACGTGGCCGGTTCGCCATGTCCGCTGGAAGATCGTGTTGCCGTACGCGCTTCTTACCGTGATCCTCGCAGTCGCTGGCAGCTACATCGCTACGCGCCTCGTCACCAGCTCCCTCTCCGACCGCTTCGACAACCAGCTCGCCGAGGCCGGGCGCGTAGTTTCCGACTCCGTCGTCCGCAAGGAGCGCCAGCACCTGACGGTCGTGCGCTCCGTGGCCTTCACCGAAGGCCTCGCGCAAGCCGTGGAGGCTAAAGACACAACCACGGTCTCGCGACTCGTCGATCCCATCGCCGGCAACGCCAAGATCGAGCGCCTCGAGGTGCTCGACGCCACCGGCGCGCGGATGAAGACGATGGAGCTTACCGACCCGGATACGCTCACCTACAGCGAAGTCAATGACACCGACGACCCGTCCGCCTGGCCGCTCGTGCAGAAAGTGCTATCAGGAGAGAGCGACGAGTTGGGCGACAAGTACGCTCAGATCGTCCAGACTGCGGAAGGC
This sequence comes from uncultured Chloroflexia bacterium, assembly GCA_963717065.1. Taxonomy (GTDB): domain Bacteria; phylum Chloroflexota; class Dehalococcoidia; order SM23-28-2; family RBG-16-64-32; genus CAVQVC01. Next base: position 2,448,896 of record CAVQVC010000001.1, read on the forward strand.
TTCGTCTTCTACACTGCCGGCCCAGTGAAAGATGGGAACAATACCGTCGGCGTCGTCCTCGTCGGCACAACGCTCGAATCATTCGTCATCCAGGCCAAGACCGAGTCGCTGGCTGACGTCACGCTTTATGATTTCGCCGGCAACCCGCTCGTCTCGACATACGTTCAGCCGGACGAGCCGACCTCCCCCGAGGCCGACCTGACGATGACGCAGGAAGGGCTCGATACAGTCGTGCCCGGAGCCGCGACCGTAATCGAGCACCGGGAGCTGTGGGGACGCGGCCACGACCTCGCTTACGGTCGTCTCGAGGTTCGCGACCAGGTTGTCGGCCTCTACTCGGTCGGCCTTCCCACGGACTTCATATTCAACGCCGGCGCCACCACCCGTACCCAGGTGGCATTGCTCTTCGGTATCGGCATGGCGGCAGCGATGGCCATTGGCCTCATCCTCGCGCACATCCTGACGCGGCCGATCATGCGCCTCGTGCGCGCCGCCCGGCTCGTCGCCGCGGGCGACCTCAACGCTCGTAGCGGCGTCCGCTCCAGCGACGAGATCGGCACGCTGGCATCTTCCTTCGACGATATGACCGAGAGGCTACAGAGGCAGCACCTCTCGACCGTGCGGGCGCTAACCTCGGCGATCGACGCCCGCGACCCCTACACGATGGGTCACTCCGTCCGGGTCGGGCAGCTCGCGATGATGCTCGGCCGCGAGCTTGGCCTTGGTGAGAGCATCCTCTCGCAGCTCGAAATCGGTGGCTACCTGCACGACATCGGCAAGATCGGCATCCGCGACAACGTCCTCCTCAAGCCGGACAAGCTCACGGACGAGGAGCGTCGCGCCATCGAAGAACACCCCCGCATCGGCCTCGCGATACTTGAGGCCGTCGAACTTCCGGCAGATGTCATTCAGTTCGTGCAGAACCACCACGAGCGTCTCGACGGCACCGGCTACCCCCGCGGCCTGCGCGGCGACGACATTTCTATCATCGCCCGCATCGCCGCCATCGCCGATATGTACGACGCTCTCACCAGTGAGCGGCCCTACCGTGGGCCCGAGACTGCGGGCCAGGCGATTTCCCGCCTCCGTTCCGACGCCGCCGTGAAGCTGGATCCGGGCGTTCTGAACGCCCTCGAATCGATACTGCCCGAGTGGGAGCGTCGCCGCGCAGTGGAACAAGAGCTGCGCGGATTCCGTCTGCCGGACATGAGCCCCAAAAAGGTGCGCGTCCGGGTCTGATATGCGGTCGCTGGCTCCACCCGTCCTCATCGGTATCCTCCTCGTTGCGGTTTGCATCATGCTGGCCGGCGTCGGCGCCTCTCTGGCGCTCGCCCGGCCCACCACCTCCACCCTCGACGCCGAAATCTCCTCCCACTTGAGCGCCGACTACTCAGCCAACGGCAACACGAAGTTTGCGCCTCTGGCGCCCGAGATCGTCGAAGTCGTCCGTCGTGATGAAGCGGGCCTCGACAAGGACGCGAAGGACCCGGAGCTCGTGCAGGTCTTCTACGTGCATCCTCCGGACCCGAACGACGATACGCCGAATACAGATATCTTTGTGGCCGCGCCTCCGACGCCGGGATCCGATGACGATGACGGCGGCCATGGCGGCGGCACCCCGGGCGCGACTCCGCGCGGGACGGGTAGCGTGACACCGACGCCGCGGCCGGGCGAGACACCCGGGCCCACACTCGCGCCTGGAGCGACGCCGAGCCCGCCGCCAAACGTTACCGCCACGCCGAGGCCGGCAACGCCGACGCCGAAGCCGGCAACGCCCACGCCACACCCTGCCACGCCGACGCCTGCGCCGACGCCGCCCGGTCTGTTCGCGTTTTACCTTCACAACAACCCGTCGCCGCCCCTGGGCAACACTGCATCTCACCACGACCTCCCCTGCGACATAGTCGTCCCGCTGGGTGTGACCCTCTTCAACTACGACACGGACCGTGACTCCGGTCCTGGCCGTGTGATCGCTAGAGGCGGCTCCGGCCCGAGTGAGCCTGACCCCAACAAGCATCAGCACTGGACGACCCCGGCGCTGGCGAGCAACCTCGCGTTGCAGGGGAACGTGACGGTCGAGCTGTGGGTCGCGCTGAAAGACTTTAAGGCTGGGCACCATGCAGGGCTCTCTCTACCTCAGCGATGTCTGGCCGGGTGGCAGCAATATCATCGGGCAGGCCGGGTTTGCGCAGGCGGGATTGGCTTCCTTCTCGCTGGGAGCGCCCCAGATCGGCGTGGGCAACTACACGGTGCCCGCGGGTCACAGCCTGCAGCTGACGATCACCGTCCCCAACTCCTCGGCCGATGACGTTTGGGTCGCCTACGATACGACATCCTACAAATCCCGCATCATCATCCCCTAGCGCGGGCCAAAGCAGCCACCCCGGGCCTACGTCGTGCGTTTGCGCTTGGCCGTGCCTTAGGATGATTGCTAATGCGCGCTCCAACGGCCGCCCGGGCAGGTATCACCCACGCACATGGCTCGACCTAAGACCCGGCGATTGGTCGCCGCTGGAGCCGCCCTATTTCTGGCGCTCATTGCCTTCCTCTGCGTAAAACAGGGCGCCAGCGCTCACTCCACGCCCGTTGACGCCGCAGCCGCGAGCCACGTCCTGCAGACCTCCGCTGAAGAACAGCTCGCGATCAAGTACAACCCTATCCTCAAGCTCACCGAACAACGACGCCCCTGCACCAAGACCGGCAACGTCTACAACCCGGCTCCCGTCGACATCATCCTCGGAAACCCCGACGTTCAGCTCCGCATCCTCGACGGCGACCGCACCGTCATCAAGACCGCGCCCACCGCCGAAGACGTCGCCGGCTTGGACGAGGACCACGACCTGAACTGGCCTGGCAACCCGCGCCGCCCCGGGTGCACCTACGAACGCGACTACCTGGCGCTCGTCCAGTCGATGGGCCTGAAGCCCACCGTCTACGCCCACGTCGCCACCGAGGACGGCGAGCCCGGCATCGCCGTCCAGTACTGGTACAACTACTACTACAACGACTTCGCCAACAAGCACGAGGGCGACTGGGAGATGGTCCAGGTCATGTTCGACGACGCCGATACCGTCGAGGAAGCCCTCCAGCAGGATCCCACCCGCACCGCCTACTCCGGCCACGCCGGCGGCGAGCTCGCCGACTGGACTGACAAGAAGCTCGAGAAGATCGACGGTCGGCCCGTCGTCTACGTCACCACCGGCGCCCACGCCGCCCACTACTCCGAGGGCACCTTCATCGGCGTCGCCAAGCGCGGCCAGGTCTTCGGCTGCGACCCCACGACAGGACCTCACCGCACCGTCGACCCCGAGCTCGTAATGCTGCCCGACCAGCCGCCCGCCACCGGCGAGTTCGCCTGGCTCACTTTCGCCGGTCTCTGGGGCGAGGAGTCCGGCTCCCTCTTCTCGGGCATCGCCGGTCCCGCGGTCCGTGAGCGCTGGTACGAGCCCTTCACCTGGGCCAACGACCTCCGCGACTTCAGCGACAAGATCCCCGACAACTTCCTCGGCATCGATCCCGTCGGCGCCATCTGTGCCGTCGTCAACACCGGCTCCGACATCATGCTCTTCTACGGCGAGCATCCCTTCATCGTCGGCGCCGGCGCCGTCATCACGATGGGCATGCTCGGCGCCGTCCTTGTCTACGGCGCCCCCTCCTGGCTCACCGGGCGCCCCGGCGGGCGCGTCGCCCTCGATCCAAAGGCGCCCGTCACTCCCGGCAGGGGCTTCCTCCGCCGCGAGCGTCTGCTGCGACAGCTCGTCCGCGGCGCGCTTCGCATTTACGCCGCGCACTGGCCGTTGTGGATGGTCATCGGCGCCGTCATGGTCCCCATCTCTCTTCTCGTCATGTTCCTTGAGCAGCTCGTCGGCCTCGAGTGGATGGTCGACATGGCCAACACCACCGCCGCCGCGCCCGCCTCCGAGCTCGTCGGCATGACCGTCGGCGCCTTCATCGGCGCCTCTGTCGTGTCCGTTGCCGTCTTCGCCGCCCTGCGCGACCTCGACGAGGGCAACCCCCCGTCCGTAGTTCGGCGTCTACCGCCGCGTCCTCGACCGCGGCCCCTCCATCGTCGGCGAGATCGTCGTCTACACCGCCACCATCGCACTGCTCTCCTTCACCGTCATCCTCATCCCCATCGCCGTCAACCGCGCCGTTGCCTGGGCCGTCGCCGCCCAGGCCCTCGTCGTGGAGGACCGGCCGGCCCTCGCCTCCCTCGGTCGCAGCGCCGAGCTCGTCATGGGCAGCTGGCTCCGCGTCCTCGGCACCGTCGTCCTCATCGGCCTCTTCGTGGGCCTTCCCGGCCCGCTCATCGCCTTCGCCCTCCTCATCTTCACGCGCCCGCCCATCATCGAGACCGTCTACCCGCTCCTCTGCGCCCTCTACGTCCTCGTCCTCTTCCCCCTCGGCTTCATCGCCTCCGGCCTCCTCTACGGCGACCTCTGCGCCGTCCAAGCCCGCCGCGACCGCGAAGCGGAGCCGCCCGACGCGCCCGCGTAGGCGTGGGGCGGGAAATCGGGGAGCGGAAAGCGGCAATCGGGCGCGAAAACGGGGTTCAGGGTACGGCAGGGGCCGGTTGGGTACGCCGGGGGAACGGTAGGGGAGGCAGGGGGAGGAGCGGTTCGGGGTATCTAGCGGAAGTTTGTTTCGCAGAAACGCGTCTTTTGGGGTGGGGTCAAGGATGATTGTTGGCGGACAACACGCCCCGGACGAGGTAAGCGGCGCCGCCGAATAGGTGGCTCGGACGGCGCCGCCAGACCTGGCTCTCGATTGCAGTTGTTACTCGACCAGCTTGCGTACTGTGATACCGCCGTTGGGATCGTAGGCGCCGAGGAACCCGGCCGCCTGCGAATAGGAGGCGTCCACTATCTTTACTTGCACTTCCCAGTGACCCTGACCGTTGCAGTTTCCGCCCGGGGCCGGCGTGGGCCCCGGAGATGGCGAGGGGCTTGCTGATGCCGTAGGTGATGTCGATGGGCTGGGTGATGGTGATGGACTGGGTGACGGTGACGGACTCGGCGAGGGCGTCGGCGTGGCGGTACCGCAGCTCTGCTGCTGTCCATGAGGTGTGCCGTGGTGGCACGCCGCTGGAGCAGGCAGAGCCCCCGTGTGCGGATCGGCAACGAAAAGGTCGGACGAATCCGCAACGGTTGCCTCTGCCGGCGGCATGGTGGACACGAACGGCGAGCCATTCGCCTGGTTGCAGGCCGGAGCCACGCCCGAGACTGCCTTCACTTCGTCGTAGGAGTACACGTAGTTGCCGGCTCCCACCGGCGCGATGGACGTGGAAGCACAGTAATACGTTTCGAAGTATGAGAGGCTCCAGCCGCGGATGATGACGGTCTGGCCACCGCTGTACTCGACGATCGGGATGATCAGCAGCCATGGGCTGTCCGGACACGATACCGTGTAGGCGGGCGATGATTGCCCGGTAGGCGTGAAGACTTCTGAGAAGTCATCCTTGCCGTTGCTGTTCTTGTCACACTGGGCACCCTGCGCCAGACGGCCCTTATATGCCTTGTTCAGTCGGGCCCACCACGTTGCCATTCTTGATGTCGATGATTGTTGCTTCGCAGGGCGGGGCAGATTGGCCCTGGATGCAATAGTACGTGTCCGCCTGACCGTCAATGATGTTGTCGCGGTACTCATTGGCGCCGCCGCCGTTGCCGTCGAAGTCAAGCGCGCCGCGCCAGCCGCCCCCGTACTTCCCCTGTGCGCCGACCTTCACTGAACAAGTCTGGCCGAAGATGGCATCATTGTTGGCGTCGAGGCACGGTGAGTCCCCGTACACGATAGACCAGGGCATCAGGTCGCCCGTTGCATTCAGGGTGCCAACAACAGCCTTGGACTGGGCACCGATGTTGCTGGTCGTCATGCCCAGGACCCGGGCGAAAATCCAACCGAAATCGTCATCCACCTCGACGTAAATTGTGTCGTTAGCGGTGTGAGTAGACTGCACCTCGATGTCAGTGACCTGGTCCGGCGTGACCTCGTTCTTGGTCAGCCACTCCTCGGCCTTGTCCTCCGCTTCGGTGGGATTGGACGGGAGGTAAGCCACGCCTGCCAGAGCAGCAGCGTCCACGTCGTTCTGAAGATCCCGCCGGTCTCGATAGGCGAGTCCGACATCGATGGCCATTGCCGTGAATCCGAGCAGAGCGCCCATGAAGATTCCCATGACCAGCATCATCTGGCCCCGCTGGCCGAGGCTATTCCCAACCAATGCCATAGCTCCCTCCTCGGAGCAAATTGAGCGCGCGAACAGCCGACGCCCTTAGCCCCGTACGGCTGGCGGTCACATGGTTAGACGGATTAGATCGCCCGCCGTTTCAAGCTGGTTCGTTCACGGTCAGTAAAGGAAGCGAGTGTGCGCGTCGCGCGGCACGAGTGCGCGGAGGAAGGGTGAAAGTTTTGGGAACGACGCGTGTAGGCGCGAAACACCGCGCGGGTTCAATCGTCTGTCTTATTGGGGAGAATAATTAGTTAAGCCGGGAGGTCTTGTTACGATGGCCGGGAGAATGATAGTGATGGCGACGGCAGCGTCGCTGTTGGGCGCGATTGCGCTAATGATGACCGGGCTCAGCGGTCCGGCCGGAGCAGTTCCAGCGGCAGTGACGATCGTTCCCGCCGCGGACAAGGCTAATGCCGGGGGCTGGGTGAACCAGGCGGACGCTTCGTGCGGCGCCGATTCAGTCAGTGCGATATGCTCGGGAAGCATCGACGAAGACATTGATACCCCTGACGACGCGGACTTCGGCAGCTCGGACGACAATCCGAACAGCGATGAGTCTGTGGAGTTTGAGCTGGCGGACGCACCCGCCGACCTGGTGACGGCAACACAGATCGACGTACGGGTGCGTGCGGCGCGCGAGGTTGTTCCCAGCAAAAGCACCCAGATCACCGTTGAGGTGTTAACCCCCGACGGGACCGTGCTGGGCAATCCGCCGTGGCTGGACATCCCGAGCACCACCACCGGCACCGACCTGTCGTACACGATATCGGGGCTGAGCCTGACGCCAGCGGAGGTGAGCGGGCTCTCTGCAAACGTATTCGCCCGAAACCACGGGGCGGCAGGACCCGTACGCACAGCGGCCCGGGTATTCGCTTTGAACCTTGACCTCAGCTACGACTCTTCGGCGACGCCATCTCCTTCACCAGCGCCAACGAGCAGTCCGACCCCTTCGCCGACGGATACGCCGGCTCCGACCGACTCGCCAACGCCGACTCCGGGGCCGACGGACACGCCTGCGCCCACCCCAACGGACACCCCCACTCCTACAGACACCCCTACTCCGACGCCAACGCCGACCGCGACGCCTGCTCCAACGTCAACTCCCACGCCGACACCAACGCCCGCCCCAGATGCCGATGGGGACGGGGTCCCGGACGGGTCGGATAACTGTCCGGCGGTGTCAAATCCGGGGCAAGCAGATGCCGATGGTGATGGAATCGGCGACGCCTGTGACAACGCCGGCGATGTGGACTGCAACGGCATAGTAAACGCGGTGGATGCCCTGCAGGTGCTGCGGCACTCGGCTGCCCTGACGGTAATGCAGACCGAGCCGTGCACGGACATTGGTCAGGCGTTGGCAGTGAGCGGGATTATGGGGGATGTGGACTGCTCCGGTGAAGTGAACTCGGTTGACTCGCTCAAGATTCAGCGCGCGGTGGCCGGTATGGCGGTAGCTCAGGCTGCGGGTTGCCCGCTGGTGAAGACGTCCTAACGGCCCGCCGTCTACGGAGTGCTATAAGGGACTTGCGGACGCGCACGGCGACGACGATGGTGGGGTCATGGCATTGCCCGCCTACGTCCGCGCCAGCGATTCGCAGCGTCCCGACACCAGCACCTCCCCTGGCGCCGACAGTCCGCTGATCGGCGAAGCGATGTCAACCGCACCGCCCTAGACGTTGTTGTCTTCCCGGATCACATCGCCGGCGTGCAGCCCCAGGGTGAAGCGGCAACCAGCGTTATCCCCCGCACCGGGGCACGCCAGCGGTCCCAGTATGTCGTGCGGAGGTGAACGTCGCGAGGATACCATCGCCTGGCAGCTCCCCTCGATCGGCGTACCGTTTTGTTCCTGGATTATGCCTCGCGGAGCACCGTCGAGTGCCGGAGCTTTCTTGCGTAACGCCTCGTCCGCTCAATCGCTCAGTCAGTAACGTGGAATCGACATGCCGCAACACTCGGCTACGCCGGGACCCGTTTTAACAGACGATCTCGCTGTCGTCACCAACCATCAGCTTGTCGGTTGTCCGCGTGGGGAGCCTCGGGACGTAGTCCGCAGCAGCGCGGCAACGTTCCCGGCATTCAATGCATTTGACGTCGGCGGCTCCGAGGACGCTGAGGCCTTCGAAAGACCCGCCGGGCCATGCCGAACATTCGTTGTTGAAGTGCCAGACGCCCTCGCCCGGGCGTCGGCGAAACGGAGTACTCATGTGAAGTTCCACCTAAGAAACGCTGCTTCGTGAACGCCCGTTACGCGTCACTTCAGCGAGGGAAGGCGGCATAGCGTTGTCCGTTGTGGTGGCTCGGGCTTCATTGATATGTCCCTGATAGACCGCCGTGGCGAATGGTAAGGCGATATCAACGGCGCGAGGTATAAGGTGCGGACAAAGGGTTAGTGGAAGGAGGTATCTCATGTGTATGTCATGTGGATGCAAGCAACCCAACGAGAATCACGGCGACGAGAGGAACATCACGCTCCGCGACCTTGAGGCAGCGGCGGAGGCTGCCGACACGGACGTCCAGGGTGTGATGAAGAACTTCAAGCAGGACTTCGAGCTCGTGGGCGCCGGCTTCGGGCGGGAGAGTCGTCGCCCGGGTAACGGCGGCCAGTATTCGTAACGCCTCCGTCGTTTGAATCAGGCCGCGATAGCAGCCAAAGTGGCCAGGCGCCAAGAGACGCCCTTGCCCGCGGAAGTTTCCATCCCAGGGGAACCGAGAAACGGCGAGGGCGTCTCTCTTTGCGGCAGCCTTAGCGATTCCTCCTGTCCGGCAAAGTAGTCCTCGTTCGTCCCCGCACTCTCGCAGTAGCCAGTTCCTCCCCTCTCCTGCCGCAGTGGGAGAGGGATGCCCGGCGTAGCCGGGCTGGGTGAGGGCACCCCTTCCGCTATACTGGAACCACACCTCGCGTTCACGCACCCTGGAGGAACCATGCCCCTGGCATCCGAAATCGGCCGTCTCGACAACGGCCTCCGCGTCGTCACGACGCCCCTGCCCACGTCCCAGTCCGTCAGCGTCAGCCTCTTCGTCGGCGCCGGCTCGCGCGGCGAGTCCGAGCGCACCAAGGGCGTCGCCCACTTCCTCGAGCACATGGTGTTCAAGGGCACCCCCACCCGCACCACCGCCATCGAGATCGCCGAAGCGATCGAGGGCGCCGGCGGCGTCCTCAACGCCTACACCGCCAAGGAGATGACCTGCTACTGGAACCACGTCCCCTTCGACCGCCTGGAGACCGCCGTCGAGGTGCTCGCGGACATGCTCCAGAACTCCCTCCTCGACCCCGAGGAGATCGACCGCGAGCGCTCCGTCGTCCAGCAGGAGATCCGGCGCACGCAGGACCAGCCGGGCGCCTGGGTGGGCGAGCTGCTGGGCCGCGCGGTATACGGCGACCACCCCCTCGGCTGGTCGACGGCCGGCACCGAGGAGACCGTGGAGGAGATGCGGCAGCAGGACTTCAAGGACTGGATCGCGAGCTGGTACGGCGCCTCCAACTCCGTCCTCAGCATCGCCGGCAACACCACCCACGACGAGGTGATGGCGCTGGCCAACCGCTACTTCGCCGCCGGCAAGGACGGCACGGCGCCCGGCATGCCCGCCGTCAACGGCAACATGCCCGCGAAGCGCGCCATCGCCGACGCCCGCCCGATCTCGCAGGCCAACATGGCGATCGCCCTCCCCGGCGTCTCCCGCCACGACCCCGACCGCTACGCGCTGATGATCCTCAACTCGCTGCTCGGCCGCGGCATGAGCTCGCGCCTCTTCAAGGAAGTGCGGGAGCGGCGCGGCCTGGCCTACTCCGTCGGGTCGTCAGCGAGCCGGCACTCTGACACGGGGACGTTCGTCGTCTCGGCGGGCGTCTCGCCCGAGAAACTGGCGGAGGCCACGCAGGTGATCTTTGAGGAGCTGGAGAAGCTGACTCAGGAGCGGGTCGGCGACGAGGAGCTGACGAAGGCCCGCGACTACACCGTCGGCAGCTTCCGCCTGAGCCTGGAGTCGTCGATGGCGCTCGGGCAGAGGGCGGGCGAGGGGCTGCTGACGATGGGCGAAGTGGAGCCGATCGAGAGCGTCGTCGAGAAGCTGCGGGCGGTGGACGCCTCCGACCTGCTGCGCGTGGCGCAGCGGATAGTGGTGCGGGAGAAGGCGGCGCTGGCGGTCGTCGGCCCGGACGTGGAAGAAGAGGCGCTCGCCGAACTGGTCGCATAGCCGGTCCCGAACGTGAGGATTGTTACGAAGTTGATGGGTTTATTGGAAGACGTTAATGACTGCCGTGCTATAATCTGGAATGGCAAAAGGCTGGCAAGGGCGCTATCTTTTTGCCGCTGGCCCCGCGCAGACCCCTAGCTGCGCGGGGCTCCTTATTTGGTGGCCCCCGCCCCCTTGGGTCTGACTGATCCAGCCTCTCTTGGTTTGACTAAACCCCGCCGTCGCTCCGTCTGTCAATGAAAAATCGGCCGCAATACCAGATTCTAGGTATTAAGACTGTGCCCGCGCTTCACAGTTCGGGGGGCTGGAGGCAAAAAGATGAGGCCCCCCGCTAACCGCGGATCAGGGCCTCATCGCCGCACCCCCGGAGCTGTTTTCGTTTTAGGAGGAGATGCGCACGCACCCCGAGTCCTTAAGAGACCTTCATCAGCCCCGCAACTGATGAAATGAGAACCGCACCTCCTCCAACACTAATAACAGCGCACCGCTTGTCGTATTACATTCGCGAACTGCAATGTAAGTGAACGAACGGTTAACGTCGGCCAAGCGCACCGAATTGGAGGCCACCCATTGCGCCGACGACCTTGTAGACCGTGTCGGCAGTCTTCGGGAGCGGGCCGGAGAGGGCTATAATGCAGGGTGTGGTGCCCACGGCTTGAACGTGACCCTTCATCCGCACGCGGTCGATCGTCTCGCCGAGCGTGGGGCAACCGAACAAGAGGTCATCGCGACCGTCCAGGAAGGTGAGCGGTTCGAGGCCAAGTTCGAGAGGACCGGCTTCAGGCGCAACTTCAGTTACGGGCGCGTGTGGCGAGGGAAGCGTTACGACACCAAGCAGGTCGAAGCCTATGCCGTTGAAGAAGGCGGAGCGTGGGTCGTAATCACGTTCGTGACGAAATTCTTCTGAGAGGAACGCAATAATGAAAATCACATATGACCCGAGTCACAACATTGCCTACTTGAGGCTGGAAGAAAAGAGCGTCGAAGTTGAGACGATTCGCGTCAGTGACGAACTCAATGTAGATATGACCCCGGACGGCAAAATCTACGGAATTGAACTGCTGAACGCAACACAGCAGCTGCGAGCCGTCGCCAACGGCAAACTGGTCGTAGAGAACGAAGCTACCGGAAAGACCGTGGAAGTCAGCCTGCCCTGAGCGCCCGGTGCTAGTGGCGGCTAAGCGCCGAGGCCTCTCAGCGGAATGTCGACACCGAAGCCCCGGAGCACCGCAACTGACCCCAGCAGGATAAGCGCGAATATGAGGAAGAGCGCGGCCCATTTTGCCTGACGGTCGCTGACCCTCCTACGACGAAGGAACCAATTTCGTTCCTGCCAGTCGGGTTGAGGCCGAGAGAAGTAGCCGCATATCCGCATTCGCCGAATCCTCAACACGAGTGGCTTGCCAAATGGCCAACAGAATCAGACTCACGCCCACAACCAGTTCGAACGGATGCATTCGGTCGTCGTCGGCCCCCCGCTAGTCGCGGAAGGTGTCGGTGATGTAGTGGTCCGCCGCGATCGCCGCCGTCACGCCGTCGCCAACCGAAGTCGCGACCTGGCGCGCCGAGTTCTGGCGCACGTCGCCGGCGGCGTAGAGCCCCGGCTGCTTGGTGCGCATCCACTCGTCGACGAGCACGTGCTTGCCGGCGTCCATCTCGACCAACCCTTCCAGGAAGCTGGAGTTGGGGTGCTGGCCGATGAAGATGAACACGGCCGATAGCGGGAAGTCCTTCGTCTTGCCGGTGATCACATCGCGCAGCTTGACGCTGGTGACCTGACCGTCGCCTACCACCTCGTCGACGACCGTGTTCCAGATGAAGTCCATCTTCTCGTTGGCGAAGGCGCGATCCTGCAGAATGCGGCTGGCGCGCAGCTCGTCCCGCCGGTGGATGACGGTGACCTTGTCGGCGTAGCGTGACGTGAAGAGGCCTTCGTCCATCGCCGCGTCGCCGCCGCCGACGACCGCCACGTCCATCCCCTTGAAGAAGGCGGCGTCGCAGGTCGCGCAGTAAGAGACGCCCTTGCCGGTCAGCCGCTCCTCGCCGGGGATGCCGAGCCGGTTGTACTCCGCCCCGCTGGTGACGATCAGCGCCTTGCCGATGAAGTCGTCCTCCGGCGTCTTGACGCGCCACTTCTGGCCGTCCTTCTCGACGCCGGTCACCTCGACGTACTCCGTCTCCATCCCGTAGGACTCGGACTGCTTGAGCATCGTCTGGGCCAGGTCGAAGCCGTTGACGCTGGGCACGCCCGGGTAGTTCTCGACCAGCTCCGTCAGCGAGATCTGGCCGCCCACGACGCCCTTCTCGATGAGGACGGTGCGGTGCATGCCCCGCGCGGCGTACAAGCCCGCCGCCAGCCCCGCCGGCCCGCCGCCGACGATGACGACGTCGTATTCGCGGTCAGCCACTTATGCGAGGGCTTTCTCGACGGACTTCTTGAGCTCGCTCTTCGGGCGGAAGCCGATCACCTGGTCGACGATCTCGCCGTCGTTGAATACCAGCAGCGCCGGGATGCTGCGGATGCCGTAGCGGGACGCCGTCTGGATGTTGTCGTCGGTGTTGAGCTTGAGGAAGCGTACCTTGCCGTCGTACTCCTCGGCCAGTTCATCGACGAGGGGCGAAACCATGCGGCAGGGCCCGCACCAGGGCGCCCAGAAGTCCACCATCACGGGAACGTCGCTCTTCAGTACCTGGGAGTCCCAGTCGTTGTCGGTTACTTCTGCGGGCTTGCTCATGAGTCCTCCTTGGGGCAGAGTTTGTTTGGTAATTTTGACCGTTATCGTAGCCTTATGCTACTATACCCCCGAGGGGTATGTCAATGAACGAATCCGAACCCACCACACAGACCAGCCCAGACACCGAGGCGATCCTGGCGCGGCTCCGTCGCATCGAGGGTCAGATCCGGGGCATCCACAAGATGCTGGCGGAGGACCGCGTTTGCGAGGACATAGTAACGCAACTGATGGCGGCGCGCAGCGGGCTCGACCAGGCGGGCCTCCTGATCATCGACCGCCACATCGACCGCTGTCTGATCTCCGACCGCTCGTCGGAGGAGGCGCTGCGCAACCTGCAGGACGCCCTGCGCATGTGGCTCCGCTTCGGCGGCCAGACCCGCAGCGAGTAGCAGGCTCACCGCAGTCCAGGTCAAATCTCCCCTCTCCCAGGCACGGGAGAGGGATGTCCTTCCACGGAAGGACCGGGTGAGGGCCCGCGCACGTCCCAACCCTGAAACCCGCCCCTATTGACGCGCATCACGCCGGGGCGTAGCATTCACCACGCCCCTGACTGGTGCGGCACACAAGGGAGGGGGTGCAGCCCATCCGGCGCGGCAAAGAGACCCTTGCCAGCGGATGGGCTTTTCGCATACTGCCCTTACAACTCCACTGATCCCGCTCATTGGTTCAGCGGCAGTAAGCCTCGCTCAGGAGTCTAAAGTTCGCTTGGCCGAGACGAGCGTGTTGCCGGGCTTGACGCCCAGCTCGTCGAGCAGGGAGGCGACGCGCTCGCGAATGTCCTCGCGGATGCGGCGCACGACTTCGATGGGCTGGCCTGAGGGGTCCTCGAGCTGCCAGTCGACGTAGCGCTTCCCCGGATACACCGGGCAGGCGTCCCCGCAGCCCATGGTGATGACGACGTCGGCGGCTTCCACGACTTCGTCGGTCAGTGGCTTGGGGAACTCGGCTGAGATATCGAGGCCGACTTCGCGCATGGCCTCAATCACCACCGGTTTGATCTCGTCGGCCGGGGTGGACCCTGCCGAGCGGATGTGGATGCGGCCTCCGCTCATCGAAGCCGCGAGCGCGGACGCCATCTGAGACCGGCCCGCGTTGTGCACGCAAACAAAGAGTATCTCGGGGACTTCTTTCGCCAATTTTCCCTCCACTTGAGCGAGCGCGCGCAGGCGTTCGCGGGTAAACCGATAGACCAGGAGTGGCACGAAATCGAGGACCCGGGAGTTGGCGTAGACTTCGTGCGTCTCGAAGGCGCAGCGCCGGATCGTTTCGGGAGCGAAGATGCCGCGGAACTCGTCACAGAGCGCGTTGGCTGCGTCCTCGATTCGGGTGTCGAGCAAGAGCTGGCTAGGCATCGGTGACCTCCTTGGTGGCGATGCGAATTTCACGGGCGCGCAGTAGCTCATATGTGAACACAGCGGCGACAGCGCCGCAAATAGGGCCGACCCAGTACACCCACTGATAGTCCCAGATGCCGGAGACGACGGCGGGACCGAACGAGCGGGCGGGGTTCATGGAGGCGCCGGCGACGGGGCCCCAGCCTGTGGCGGCGGCGGCGACGAAGCCGCCGATAGCAATCGCAGCGAACGCGCTGACGGCGCGGTCGTCGGTTGCGACGGCGAGGACGACGATGGCGAGGAAGAACGTTAGCACCAGCTCCGACACGAGCGCGGAGTCCCAACCGCCAATCGTTGGGACGGTCGTCGCCGCGTCAACGTCGTCGCCGAGGATGGCGTAGATGGCCAGCGCGGCCAGGACCGCGCCGGTCAGTTGCGCGCCGACGTATCCGGCGAAGCGAGTGTTGTCGATCCGGCCGCCGAGGCGGAACGCGACGGATACGGCGGGGTTGATGTGGGCGCCGGAGATGTGTCCGAAAGCGAAGATCGCGGACATCACAGCGAGTCCGAAACAGAGGCCGATGCCGATGTTCTGGACGCTGCCTTGCGACGCGGCATTGACGGACGCGGCGCCGGGACCGATGAAGACCAGCGCGAAGGTGCCGAGCGCTTCCGCTACAAATGGAGCAAGCGGGTGTCGATGCGCACGCCACGGCTACCAGGTTCGCGGCGGACGCACTCATCGCAGCCGAAGGTAACCAACAGAGTGCTTGTGGGGCAATACGTTAGGGACAGCTGCCGGCCAGATTTAACAGACTGATTACACACTTCATAGAGCGACGACCGTGGGCCCGGGCCGGGCATCGGGCGGAACCTCTTGTTCCTCTTCCTCCCGAACCCTTATCTGACGCGCCTCACACGGGGCGTAGCATTCACCCACGCCTCTGACTGGTGCGGCACACGTGGGAGGGGGTGCAGCCCATCCGGCGCGGCAAAGAGAGTGGCAATACTGACCGGTCGGTCGCGTGTCCGGACGGGTGGGTGTATAATCCGCACAACTCCATGACGACCGCCGCCGAACCAGCGACAAAACGCCGCCGCCGCGAAGAGACCCGCCAGAGACTGGTTGACGCCGCGCTGCCCGTGTTCGCGCGAAACGGTTTTGAGCGCGCCACCGTCGATGAAATCGTCCGTGAGGCCGGCTACTCGAAGGGCGCGTTCTATGTTCACTTCGAGAGCAAAGAAGATCTCTTCTGGGCGATGCTTGAGGAGCGGATAGAGGCTGTCCAGGAGACCCTGCTGGGCGCGATCGATATCGACGTGTCCGTAGCTGAGAACGAGCGGCGGATACTGACGGCGATCTTCTCGCTGGACCAGCAAGAGGCGGCCTGGCCAGCGCTGTTCATGGAGTTCGCGGCGCACGCTGCCCGCAACGAAAAAGTTCGGGTTCGGCTCGCCGAAATGTACCAGCGCTGGCACAGCTTCACCGTGGAGATGCTCCGCGGCGCACGCGAGGCCGGGAAGGTTCGGGCGGACCTCGACATCGAGTTCATGGCTTCGGTCCTGATCGCGCTGATCGAGGGGACGCTGATCCAGTCGCGGATAGCGCCGGATGCGGTACGGCCACAGGAACTGATCGAGCCGCTGTCGCGGCTGCTGGCTTCCTGGCTCGAAGCGTAGGGCATTCGGGGCGTCCGTCGGGCGCAGCACGAAGGGTCGATCCAGAGCCGATCCGATACACAAGGCGAGCGTTGTCAACTGACTAACGGTCTGCAGGCATGCTGCACCGTACGAGATCCCGAGGGTGGTATCGTCGGGATATACTGGCGGCATGGAGTCCTGGTCGGTGGGTTTCGACGGTGACGATGACGTGGAGCGGCACGCGGGGATGCGTGACGTGCGCGGCACCGTGAAGCCGCGCCTGCACCTGCGTGCGGTGTCGGATTACATCTGTCCGTGGTGCTACGTGGGGTTCGCGCGGGCGGAACCGCTGCGCGAAGACTATGAGGTAGAGTTCGATCCCTGCGCGTATGACCTACGGCCGGGGATTCCGCCGGAAGGGATCCCCCGGGAGCAGGCGTACGCGGGCCGGGTGTTCCCGCCCGGTTACCTGGACAACCTGCGCCAGATGGCTGCCGACTCCGGGATCGACATGAAGAGGCCGCCGGTTATACCGAACACGCGGAAGGCACACGAGGCAACTGAGTTCGCACGGGAATACGGCGACGTGCTGGCGTTTCACCGAGCAGTTTTCCACGCCTACTGGACGGAGGAGCGAAACATCGGCGAGGTGGAGGTGCTGTGCGAGATCGCGGCGGAATGTGATCTGGACGCGGACGGACTGCGAGAAGCGCTTGCGGACGGGCGGTACGAGACGGCGATCGAGGAGCAGATGGAGTGGGCGCGCGATGTCGGGATCACGGGAGTGCCGACGCTAATCTACAACGGACGATTCGCGGTTGTAGGCGCGCAGGACTACGAGGTGTTCAAAGATGTGGCGCGGCGCGTCCTGGAGCGGAAGGGCGAGGGCTAGCAGGGCCGCAATTGCGCACGCGCCCGGAAAGTCGGAAACTAGCGATAACCTTGACGCAAAGGTAAAGGGAGGAGCCCGCCCGATGGACTTTCGATTCGCCCCCGAAGAAGAAGATTTTCGCACCGAAGTCAAGACGTTTCTGAAGCAAGAGTTGCCGCCGCGCTGGGACGAGCAGTTCGACAGCGAGAACGAGATGGGGATGGCCGCGCAGGGTGACTTCGCCAAGCAGTTCAACAGGAAGCTCGCGGAGCGCAACTGGCTGGCCTTGCCCTGGCCGAAGGAGTACGGCGGGTTGAAGGCCACTGTGATGCAGCAAGTGGTCTACAACGAAGAGATGGCCTACGCGGGCGCGCCGACAGGGTTCAACATGGGTGTGGCCTGGGTGGGGCCTTCCTTGATGATCTACGGCACGGACGAGCAGAAGAAGGAGTTCCTGCCGAAGATCACGAACCTGGAGCACGTCTGGTGCACTCTCTACTCAGAGCCCGGATCAGGGTCGGACCTGGCGTCGTTGCAGACGCGTGCGGTACGCGACGGCGATGAGTGGGTGATCAACGGGCAGAAGATCTGGACCTCGGGCGCCCACCGCTCGAACTGGGGCTGGCTGGCAGCGAGGACTGACCCGGACGCCCCGAAGCACAAAGGGATCAGTATGTTCCTGGTGCCGATGGACTCGCCGGGGATATCGATCCAGCCGCTGGTGAATATGGCGGGACAGCACGGGTTCAACGAGGTGTTCTTTGAGGACGTGCGTATCCCGGCAAATTACCTGGTGGGCCAAGAGAACCAGGGATGGTACCAATTGGCTGTGGCGCTGGACTTCGAGCGTTCATCGATCGCAGGCTCGGCGCGGGCGCGCCGAATGTATGAGGAGGTCGTGCGGTTCGCTGGCGAGAACAAGCCGTTTGTAGAGGCAAAGCCCGAGATCCGGTACCGCCTGGCGGACGTGAGCATCGAGATTGACATTGCGAAGTACCTGTCGTATCGAGTGGCATCGCTGCAGCAGGGTGGCAAGATCCCGAACTACGAGGCGACGATCGCGAAGCTTTTCTCGTCGGAACTGGGGCAGCGAATGGCAGGGACGACTATTGAGATGCTGGGATTGCACGGTCAGCTTCATCCGAAGAGCAAGCACACGAAACTGAAGGGCTTCGCGGAGCGCTACTACCAGCTCAGCGTGTCGGAGACGATCGCGGGCGGGACGAGCGAAGTGATGAGGGGCGTAGCAGCGATCCGCGGGCTGGGGCTGCCGCGGGGATAAGTCGCGAACGGCGCTGCCGAACGTATTTCCTTTACATGATGCGAGCATTCCGCGCCGTCCTGGTTGCCCTACCGATTGTTCTCCTGCTCGGCGTTGCCTGCAGCGGAGACGACGACAGTTCGGGCGACGGAGCGTCGAACGGTGACAGTTCGTCTCCGACACCGTTCATTGCGCCCCCGGCGCTGTCCACGGTGGCCGCCCTGGCGCTGGTCGATGAGATAGAGGGGATGGTCAGCGAACCAAACGGCGCTCTTGTCGCCGCCACGCAGGTCCCCGAGGCTGAGCTGCAGAAGCGAATGCTGCTTATCCTCAACGGCAATGGTGACACCTCCGGGCTGGATGACGTGCGAAAGAATCTCGAGAACGAGGACCGCGTCGGCGCCGGCGAGTACCTCTACAACATCGTTCGGGACTGGGCGCAACCATCGCTGACTGCGCAGGACACGCAGGAGATCGACGAGGAGACGCTGGACCGGGTCGATCTCAACCACTCATTCGACGACGACCACTCTGACGGGATGCCGGTCTCGGCTGTATACAAAGACGCCGTGCTGAAGATGATAGAGCTGTGGTACGGGCTGATCGGCGAGCCCGAGGATACGCCACCAGCCTCGTAGGCGCGGGCGACGCGCCGGGCCCCGCGGGCAGGTTTCAAGTCTGCCCCACGCGAGCCGAACTCTAGGCCTGGGTCGGTGTTTCCGGGGCCGGCGGCTGATCGGAGCCGGTCACCGGGGTCCGCTCGTGGCCGGTGTCGAGGGCGAACGGGGGGTATTCGTCCACCAAAGACGCAAGGTAGGCGAGCATGCGCGCCTGCCAGCGGTTGATCCCAAGCTGGAAGTCCCAGAGTCCCTGCGAGTAGTTCTCCTGGAGGAGCACGCTGATGAAGGCGATGATCCAGATGACGAAGCCGACAATACCGAGCAGACCCAGCACGAAGGCGCTGGGGATTGCGAGGATGATGCGAAGGAGCGCCGAGCCGACGGAGGGTGATCCGCCAGGGGTGACTTCGAACTGGATTGCCTCTTCCGGCTTCTCGGTCGGGAAGCGGTCGGTGAGGATGTCGATGTAGGCGTAAACCGCCATGTACCAGCGGAGCAAAGTGAGCATTGGGCCGCCGCGTTCGGAGTGGTAGGCCTCGGCGCCCTTTTGCGAGATGAGGATCGCGGCGTAGACGGGGACGAAGAGGTAGAGGAGTCCAAGGATTCCGGAGACGAACGAGAGAACCAGCAGGATGAGCAGGCGCCAGAGCAACTGGGTGCGCTCGAACTTTTCGGGGCGCTGTATGTCAAAAGTCGCAGGATACGAGGCCATGGCTAACCTCCGGTGATGTTGTAAATGCTCGTCGGCCCCATCATACGCGTTGATGGGGCCGGGTGATAAGGGCTATTCGTATCGTTTTTCAAGCAAACGACGGCATTTCGGCCTCGTGACGCGCCTTCGCAAGCCTACACCTCGCGGTATTCGCCTTCCACGGTGCCTTCCTCGGCGGGCGCTTCGGCTTCGCCCTCAGGGCTCTCGCCTTCTGGTGCGGCGCCGTTCTCGCCCGGTTGCTCGTAGAGGGCAGAGCCGGCCTTCTGGAGGGCCTCCATGAGTCGGTCGCGGGCGGCGCTGACGGTTTCGGCGGGGGCTTCCGCGGACAGCGCGTCGCGGACGTCCTTGATGCCGGTCTCGATCTCGGTGCGGATGTCGGCGCGGGAGCTTGTCGCCGGACTCGCGGACGGTCTTCTCGGCCTGGTAGGCGAGGGAGTCCGCCTGGTTGCGGACCTCGACTGCCTCGCGGCGACCGCGGTCTTCGTCGGCGTAAGACTCGGCGTCCTTCTTCATGCGCTCGATCTCGTCCTGTGAGAGGCCGGTGCCGGCCTGGATCGTGATCTTCTGTTCGCGGCCGGTGCCCTTGTCGCGCGCGGAGACGTGGAGGATGCCGTTGGCGTCGATGTCGAAGGCGACCTCGACCTGGGGCATACCGCGCGGCGCCGGCAGGATGCCGTCGAGGATGAAGCGGCCGAGCGATTTGTTGTCCTGGGCCATGGCGCGCTCACCCTGGAGGACGTGAATTTCGACCGATGTCTGGTTGTCGGTCGCGGTGGAGAACACCTGCGACTTGGACGTGGGGATTGTAGTGTTGCGCGGGATGATGCCGGTGGAAACGCCGCCCAGAGTCTCGATGCCGAGTGTCAGGGGGGTGACGTCGAGCAGCAGGACTTCGCGGACGTCACCTTTCAGGACACCGGCCTGGATGGCGGCGCCTACGGCGACGACCTCGTCCGGGTTCACGCCCTTGTGGGGCTCACGTCCAAAGAACTTCTTGACGGTCTCCTGGACGAGGGGCATGCGGGTCTGTCCGCCGACGAGGATCACCTCGCCGACCTGGTCAGCGGTTACCTTGGCGTCTTCCAGCGCCTGGCGGCAGGGCCCGATCGTGCCTTCGACCAGCTCTCCGACAAGCTGCTCGAGCTTGGCGCGGGTGAGCTTGACGGTCATGTGCTTGGGGCCGGAGGCATCGGCGGTGACGAAGGGTAGGTTAACCTCGGTTTCCTGGGTGGACGACAGCTCGACCTTGGCCTTCTCCGCCGCCTCTTTCAGGCGCTGGAGGGCCATCCGGTCCTGCTTGAGGTCGATGCCCTGGTCCTTCTTGAACTCGTCGATCAGCCAGTTGATGATCAACTGGTCGAAGTCGTCGCCGCCGAGGTGCGTGTCGCCGTTGGTGGACTTCACGTGGAAGGTGCCCTCGCCGATCTCGAGGATCGAGATGTCGAACGTGCCGCCGCCGAGGTCGTAGACGGCGATGACCTTGTCCTCGGACTTGTCGAGGCCGTAGGCCAGTGCGGCCGCCGTCGGCTCGTTGATGATGCGCAGGACGTTGAGACCGGCGATGTCGCCGGCGGCCTTGGTGGCCTGGCGTTGGGAGTCGTTGAAGTAGGCGGGCACGGTGATCACGGCCTCGTTCACCTGGTCGCCCAGGTAGGCCTCGGCGTCGGCCTTCAGCTTCTGGAGGATCATGGCGCTGATCTCGGGCGGGGAGTACGACCGCTCGCCCATCCAGACGCGGGCGTCGCCGTTCTCGGCGGCGTCGATCTTGTAGGGGAGGATCTTGAGGTCGCGCTGGACCTCCTCGTCGTCGAAGCGGCGGCCCATGAGGCGCTTGATCGAGAAGATCGTGTTCTCCGGGTTGGTGACGCCCTGGCGCTTGGCGACCTGGCCGACGAGGCGCTCGCCGGTCTTGGCGATGGCGACGACGGAGGGTATCGTGCGTCCGCCCTCGGCGCTGGGGATGACGACGGGCTCGCCGCCTTCCATGACGGCGATGCAGCTGTTCGTGGTTCCGAGGTCGATTCCTATTGCTCTTGGCATGGCTGGTTCTCCTTCAGCCGTCCGACGAGCAGGCCTGAAGGCCTGCATCTACGACGGTGTATTCCCTTCTTCGTTTGATTTCCCCTTACCCACCACCACCATTGCGGGGCGGAGGACTCGGTCGTGCAGCTTGTAGCCACGTTGGACGACTGATAGCGACCTTACCGTCCTCACCGTCGACGTGGGCGACGGCCTCGTGGAAGCGGGGGTCGAAGTCCTGACCCTCGGTCACTATCGGCTTGACGCCGGAGTTCTCAAGCAACTGCTGGAGCTTGCGGTAGATCAGGTAGATGCCGTCGAACCAGGAGAGGCCAGCGAGGTTGCTGTCGAGCGAGCTGAAGGCGCGCTCGAAGTCGTCGAGGACCGGGAGCAGGTTGATGATCAGCGAGACGTTGCCGAAGCGGCGCAGCTCCTCACGCTCCTGCTCGGTGCGCTTCTTGTAGTTCTGGAAGTCGGCCTCGGCGCGTTGCCAGTTTCCGAGATATTTCTGCGCGTCCTCTTTGGCCTTTGCCAGCTGTTCTTCGGGGGTGGCGTCCCTGCGCTCGTCCTTCGATACCTCAGGATGGGCGGAACCGGCGTCAGGGTTGTTGGCCTGGGGCGCGTCGCCGGGCCGTGCGGGGTCGGTTTCCATTGTCACATCTCCGGTTGTCAGGTGAAGTACACGCCCAATAGCTCTTCCATGAGCGAGGACATGTAGCGGACCATTGAGACGGTCCGCGGGTAGTGCATGCGGGTGGGGCCGACGACGGCGAGGCTGCCGCGCAGTCCGGCGGGGCCGGCGTAGTTGCTGGTGATGACGGTGCAGACGCGCATGGCGTCGACGGGGTGCTCGCCGCCGATGAGGATTCGCAGGTCTCCGGCGGAGGCCGCCGGGATGGCGCGAGAGAGGTTGCGCTCGTCCAGCAGTTCAAGGATGCCGATGATGCGCTCGCCCTGGATGAATTCCGGCTGGCGCAGGAGGTCGCGCATGCCTTCCATGAAGGACGGCTCGACGCCCTCGACGTCCGCGGCGTCCAGCATCGAGGCGGCGGCCTCGGCTATCGCGGACTCGACCGGGATAGCGGGCAATTTCTGGCTGCGGATTTGGGCGGCGGTCTTGCCGTCGAACAGGCCGTTCAAACGGCGGGCGACGGTGGTCAGCTCGTCCTGCGTCATCGGTTGCTCGAGCGCCAGTGTCTGCTGGAGCACCCGCGCTTCCTGGAGGACCACCACCAGCAGCGCCAGGTAGTCGTGCACGCCGACGATCTCCAGCCAGCGAATGCGCGGCTCGGGAGAGTGCGGCGTGGTGACAACCGCCGCGTTCTGGAGGCGCCCGGCGAGGATGGCAGCAGCGAGCCGCGCCCACTCCTCCAGCTCGCGCGCCGCCTGATGGAACTGGTGGCGGATTGTCTGCTGGAGGGCCTCCGAGGGCGTTTCCTCGTGCATCAACGTTTCGACGTAGTAGCGGTAGCCGCTGTCGGTAGGAATGCGGCCGGCGGAGGTGTGCGGCTGTGAGATGTAGCCGTCTTCCTCAAGCCGAGCCATCTCGTTGCGCACGGTGGCGGAGGAGTAGGGTAGCCGGTACTTCTCTACGAGCGCGGACGAGCCCACGGGCTGGGCCGACGTGACGTACTCGTCGACGATTATCTGGAGGAGTTTCTGGCGCCGTTCGGTAAGCATATTCAGTGGATTTCGTATCTATTTTAGCACTCGGACAGGGAGAGTGCTAACTGCTGTCAAGGGTAGCACCGAAGGGGGCAGGTGTCAATGCCGGGACGGGAGATCGGCGACCGGCAATCGCTGCTCGGAGACATTACGCAAACTCCTGCATATCTTGCCCGTCTGTTGACCGCCTCGGAGTGCGCTTGCTATAGTGAGCGCGGTTTTCAGCCCCGTTTTGTTGGTATCAGTGCATTCCCAGCCCAAGGAGTCGTCTCATGACAGACATGGACACGCCCGTCGAAGAGAAGAAGAAGAGCCGCAAGGGTCCCGATCATTGCTCTGGTGGCCGTCATCGCGGCAGCCGTCGCAGGCCTCATGTTCTGGCGTCACCGCAGCTCCTCGTCCGAGGACGAGGAGGACCTCGAGGACGAGATCTAGGCCGAACAGGCAATCGACCGCTTGATATCACCGAACGCTCGCCCTGAGAAGCCCTGCCCGTGGAGATAGTGTGGCTGGGCCACTCCTGCTTCCGCATACGCGCCCGCGAAGCGACAGTCGTCACCGATCCGTGCCCGCCAGCGAGCGGGTACACAATCGGAAAGCCGACGGCGGACATCGTCACGATCAGCCATCGGCACGACAACCACTCCTATCTGAAGGCTGTGGCGGGTAGCCCGACGGTGCTGGACGGTCCCGGCGAGTACGAGATCTCCGGCGCCTTCGTCACCGGCGTGTCGACGCACCACGACAGCAAGAACGGCGAGGAGCACGGCCCGAACCTGGCCTTCATCATCGAGATGGAAGAGATCAAGATTTGCCACCTGGGTGACCTGGGCCATACGCCGACGGCGGAGCAAGCCGAGGAGATAACCGGCGCCGACGTTCTATTCGTTCCGATCGGTGGAGGGACGACGCTTGATGGAGTCCGCGCGGCAGAAGTCGTAAGCCTGCTGGAAGCGCGGTTGGTGATCCCGATGCACTACAAGACGCCCGCCTACAAGGGTGAGCTGGAGACGCCCGAGCGCTTCCTTAAGGAGATGGGCGCGACGAGCACTCACGAGCCGCAGGCGAAACTGTCGGTGACCAAGAATTCGCTACCTGCGGACACGCAGGTGATGCTGCTGGACTACCGCGGCTAGCCCCGTCTCCCCCTCCCGCGAACCAGTGCCCGACAGGGACAGCAACCGGCAAGTCCGATGACTAATTTGGGTCGGCTACGCGACCGTCGCTTGCTGAACGCATGAGCGGCCCCTGCGAGGGCGAGATTCTCATCAGACCCGCTACGGGTTGACGTCTGACGTGATCCAGAGTGTCGGGTCGGTGCGGACGCCTGAGATGACGGCTTCCCAGTGGACGTGAGGGCCGCTTACGAAGCCCGTCTCACCCATGAACCCTATCAAGTCGCCGACGGTCACGGACTGGCCAGCTGTGACGGCGATGGAGTCTAGGTGGTTGTAGCTGCTGAAGACGCCTCCGCCGTGGTCGATGACGACGGCGTTGCCGTAGAGGTAGAGATGCTGGGCGAGCGCAACTTTCCCGCTGGCGGCGGCGACGACGGGCGTGCCCTTCGCGTTTGCGATGTCGGTGCCGGTGTGGGCTGAATACGGCCCGCCGTTGATCGAGCGCTGGACACCGAAAGCGTTGGAGATTTCGCCCTTCGTAGGCCATATCCAGGGGCCCGACCACAGTTGTTCGGGGGTGAACTGCGAGTAGGTCTGCGCCAGCGTCGCGCGCTCCTGGTCGATCGCGGCCTGGTCCTGGAGGAGGCCGATGCTGGACGGCGGCAGCTCGATGGAAATGAACTCGAAGCCGCCATCAGAGACGGCGAGCCTGCCACCGGCGACGGCCGCCGTTTCCGACGATATCTCGATCGGATAGTCGCCGACAGTGAACCCAGTATCGAGTCCGATCAACCGGTACCAGTGGTCTCCCTCGGCCACCATGTTGTACGCGCTGTTGTTGAAGTAGACGGTCGCGCTCGACATTCCGCGTGGGGGGTTCACCAGGCGGACGACGAGAAATCCGCCCTGTCTTGCCTGGCTCCCAGAAAGATCGATTCCAGGAGCCGGCGTGGGCGTTGGTGCGGGTGATGGTGACGGCGAGGGCGTAGGCGGGCGCGTCTGAGTGGGCGACGGAGCCTGCGTTGGCGTGGCCGCGGGGGCGCCACTCGAGTCGCCGCAGGCGGTGCAGGCGAGCGGGAGAAGGACGGCAACAAGGAAGAGAATGAGAGGGCGCATCGTGGTCTAATCGTAGAGTCTGCGGGTGGTTATGTGGAAAGCCTTTGCCGGACGGTTATCAATCGTGAGTTCAAGCTGTAGTATGGGTGCGTCTGATCGCCGGAGGAGGAGCAGATGACCGCTTCACTAAGGTTTTACGTTTGCGACACGGAGCGAGGATGGATGGGCCTCGTCTTCTCGGAGCACGGCCTGCGTAATACGACGCTGCCCCTGCGGACGCGCGAGGAGGCGCTGCGGCAGGTCATGGAACTGGGCGCGACGGAGATAATGCCGGAGAACGAGCTGGCCGACGTGCCGGAGCGGGTTTGCGCGCTGGCGTCGGGGCGCTACGAGAACTTGGCAGTGCACATTGACTGGAACGGCGTCACGGGGTTTCGCCGGAGAGTGATGGAGGCGGCGATGAGCATCCCTCACGGAGAGACGCGGACCTACAAGTGGCTCGCCGAGCAAGCGGGGAACCCGCGCGCGGCGCGGGCGGCGGGAAGAGTGATGGCGACGAACCCGCTGGCCATCGTCGTCCCTTGCCACAGGGTAATCGGCAGCGACGGGGGGCTGCACGGCTACGGCGGCGGCCTGCCGATGAAGGAGGCACTGCTCCAAGCGGAGGGCGCGCGGGCAACCTGAAGGCACGCCGTTCGTTCTATCAGCTATGGAACGCGCGAACCAGCACACAGCCGAGCAGATCGAACGAGTCTTGGCGCCGGCCACGCTGGCCTTCATCCTCATTGCGGCTGGCGTGGCGTTCGCGCTTGGCTTCGTCATTGACTCCGGGATGAGCAATCCGGAGCTGTTGTACGGAGTGCTGGTTCTGGTAGCGATCGCTGACCTGGTGATCATTCGGTGGTTCGTGCTTCCGGCGCAGGCGAAGGCTGGCGCCCCGAGACAGAACCAGGCGACGACGGGATACGCGGTTGCGGCTACCGGAGCTACATTCGCCGTTGCGGCCAGCATCTTTAGCGGAGACCCGTGGCCTGCTCTGCCGCTGGGAGCGATAGCGGTGATATCGTGGCTCGTCATCCGGTCGTACCTTCGCGACTTGCCCGAGGGGCCCCCTGTTCTGGATATGAGCCGCGGCGACTACAGCGGCTAAGGCCGATTCAGCGCTTGTCGGGCTCGCTCATCGGTTTGCCGCTGCCTCCGCGACGCCGCATGATGATCTCCGCCATGATAGAGACTGCTATCTCCTCCGGCGTCTCCGCTCCGATGTCGAGGCCGATCGGAGTGTGCACGCGGCCGACACTCTCAGAGTCGATGCCCTCGTCCAGCAGGTGCTGGAGCACGGCCCGGACCCGCCGCCGTGAGCCGATCATCCCGACGTAGGCCGCTGGCGAGCCCACGACGGCTCGCAGGCTCATCTCGTCGTGCCGGTGTCCGCGGGTGACACAGACAATGTATGTGTTCTTGTCTATCGGGTAGTCCGCGAGAACCTCGTCGAAGCGTCCGCGAGTGATGCGGTCGGCTTCGGGGAAGCGCTCGGCATTGGCGTATTCGGGTCGGTCGTCGACGATTTCGACGGAGAACGCGCAGAGGTCGCCGATTACGGCAAGAGCTTTGCCGATGTGACCGCCGCCGATGATCAACAGCGTCGCCGGGCGCTCGTGGACCTCGAGCATGAGTTGGAACACGGGCCTGTCTCGGGAATCGCCGCGCGATAGTGCCTGTCCCTCCGGGCTCACCGTGATCGTCTCGACGCCGCCCCGACGCACGCTGTCGGTCGCCTCCCGTTTCACGAGGTCGTCGAGCGGGCCGTCATCAAGCGAGCCGAGCGCCGAACCGTCACCGCGGACGAGCATTTTGGCGCCAAGGATGTCCTTCCGTCCCTCCGGTACGGCGACGATCGTGGCGACGAGGATAGGGGGCCCCTCTGCCAGCGCGGCGGCGACCTCCTTCGTGATCTGCGCGATCAGTGCGGGATCGGCCATCAGACGTTGAACAGCACGTTGATCACGTCGCCCTCCTGCACCACGTACTGCTTTCCTTCCGTACGCAGCTTGCCGTGCTTCCGCGCCTCCGCGTGGGTGCCGAACTCCAGGAGTTCCTCCCAGCCGATCACTTCGGCGCGGATGAAGCCACGCTCGATGTCGGTGTGGATGCGACCCGCGGCCTGCAGGGCGGAGCCACCGGCGGTGACCGTCCAGGCGCGCGTCTCCTTCTCGCCTGCCGTGAAGAAGGTGACGAGTCCGAGCAACTCGATCAAGCGTCCCAGGAGCCGCACGACGGCTCCCTCCTCCGCGCCCAGTTCGTGGCGGAACTCCTCGGCTTCATCGGCCGTCAGCTCCGCCAGCTCGGCCTCCAGCTTCGCGCACATCGCCGAGCAGGCGGTCCTGGGTTGGCTGTGGCGCGCCGCGAAGGCTGCTTCGCCCGCATGGACCTCTCCGGCTCGGGCCTCGTCGAGGTTCAGCACGAGGAGCACTGGCTTCAGCGAAAGCAGACCGAAGTTGGACAGCCCCTTGATGTCCTGCGGGTCGTTAATCTCGCCGCGCAGCGGTTTCTCGCTGTCCAGGGCTGCCCTGGCGCGAAGAAGCAGCGCTTGCTCGCGCTCACCGGCTTCTCGCTCCGCGGGCCGCCCCGAACGCACTGTGATGTCGAGCTTCTCGAGGCGTCGCTCGATGATCCCGAGGTCGTTCAGCATCAGCTCGGAGTCGAAGGCGGTGACGTCGCGGTCGGGGTCGACGCTGCCGGTGGGGTGAGGGACGTCCGCCCGGTCGAAAGCGCGAACGACGTGGAGGAGCGCGTCGGCGCGACCCAGTGTTTCGGCGGCTTCGCCGGAAGGCGCAGCGCCGCGGATGAAGAGGGGCGGCAGGTCGAAGAGGCGCACCTCGAGCGGCGTCGTCTTCTTCGCCTTGACGAGAGCGGCCAGCTTCTCCAGGCGCACGTCAGGTATCTTGACAGCTCCGAGGTGCTCGCCGCGCGCGTCGCCGCCGGCGCTTCCGTGGCCGGCGGTAAGCGCCTGAAATACGGTTGTCTTGCCGGCCGCCGGCGGGCCGACGATGGCGACGTCCATGAGACCTCCGCAGGCCAGCGTAAGAGCGGCGGTAGAAGCGGGTCAAGAAATCCGCCGCGCGGATTGACAACCCGGTGTGACGGGCGCATATCGAGAAACTGACCGACTGGTCAGTTTGTGGCGTGCGTTGACACTCGGGCTCCGGCGGTTCTATGTTCGGTGCAGCCAACGAAGGAGCGTGTGCATGGTAACGGCGCAGTACAACCCTCTCGTTCCCGAAGCCATCTCCAACCCCTACCCGATGTACAAGGCCCTGCGCGAGGAAGCGCCCGTAAGCTGGAATGATATCTTCGAGGCCTGGATATTTACTCGCTACGAAGACGTCGACGCCGTGCTCATGCACCCGCGTTTCTCGGCCGACCGGGCCCGTGCGCAAAGCCGCTTCGCCGAGATGATCCGGCAACAGCAGCAGGAGTACGGGCCGTTCTCCCAGGCGCCGACGATGCTCACCTCGGACCCGCCGGAGCACACCCGCCTGCGCCGGCTTGTGAGCAAGGCATTCACACCGCGAGCCGTCGAGAACCTACGACCCAGAATTCGAGAGATCGTCGATGAGTTGCTGGACAACGTCAGCGGGCGCTCGGAGTTTGATCTTGTTGAGGAGATAGCCTACCCGCTGCCCGTAATCGTCATCGCCGAGATGCTCGGCGTTCCGCCGGAGGACCGGGCCGATTTCAAGCGGTGGTCGGATGATGTCGTCGCAACCCTGGGCGGGCCGTTCACCCCTCAGGACGTGATGGACAGGGCTCGAACATCGATCGAGGAACTGGTGGTGTACCTGTCGGAGCAGATTGCGGAGCGGCGCACCAATCCGCGCGACGACTTGATCAGCGGTCTGATCGCGGCGGAGGACGGTGGCCAGGTATTGAGCGAGCAAGAGATCTACTCGACGACGATCCTTCTTCTGATTGCGGGAAATGAGACGACGACGAACCTCATCGGGACCGCGATGTTTTCGCTGCTCCAGAACCCCGACCAGCTCAAGTTGCTCCGCGGCGAGCTCTCGCTGATGCCTTCGGCGATCGAGGAGCTTTTGCGCTACAACGGTCCAGTCCAGGCGACGGGCCGCGTGGCGATGGAGGACATCGAGATCGGCGGGGTGACTGTTAAAGAGGGCCAGACGGCCTTCGTACTCCTCGGGTCGGCGAATCACGACCCGGCTAAGTTTCCGGATCCGGAACGGCTGGATCTCCGGCGAAACCCGACCGACCACCTGGCGTTCGGAGACGGGATCCACTTCTGCATTGGCGCGCCGCTGGCGCGTGCGGAGGCGCAGATCGCGTTCGAGGAGACACTCAAGCGTTACCCGAAGATCGAGATGGCAGGGGAGCCGGCGTGGGGCGGGACGTTCATCATCCGCGGGCCGAAGAAGCTATCTCTGGCGGTCTGAGCCACGCATAAAACCTTGACCGGCCGCCCCGATTGAGGCGAATATGCGCTCAGCGCCCGGCGACCGTTGGCCCGGCGCATTCGAGGCAGGAGAACACATTAGATGAAGTGGATGGCCGCAATCCTTCTCGTTGTCGTGATCACTTTTCCAGCGATCGCGGCCGGCCTTTTCGTGAGCCCGTGGTTCTTTCTGTTCTGCCTGGCATTGATGTTCGTGCCGTTGCTGTTCATCAAGCCCAGTGGCGGCGGTAGCTAGCGGGCCAGACGCCGGCAGTGCTCGGGCCCCGAGGCCCCGCTACGGGATAATTGAAGAGCCGCCCTTCGAACGAAGGACGGCTCACTTTTTGAAGTGTCACAGGACAGCCTGCCGGAGCCATCCTGTGACGAGCCCAAAAGGGAGGGTTTGGGACCAATATGTTAGACGGGGGTTCTACAAGACGTGTTACATAGCGTGTGATAGCGTAGTCGTTAAGAGTAGGAGAGCGCGGAGAGACGCCAGTTGACGAGCACAACAACAAGCGGCAACGGGATGGGCGGCAGGCATGGCACGGAGAGCGGGAGGCCGCTCTTGCGAGGCTACTTTCATGCGCTCGCCGCCGGTGCCGCCGTGGCCGGGTTGGTACTGCTGATGATCCTGGCGGGGTCGCTGCGGGCCTATGTCGGGGGCGCGATTTTTGCGCTGAGTCTAATCCTGCTGTACGTCACAAGCGGCACGTATCACTCGATCTCATGGGGTCGCCGGATGCAGGCGGTTCTCAAGCGGCTGGATCACTCGATGATCTTCGTGCTGATCGCCGGAAGTTACACGCCGTTCTGCCTTCTGGTTGCGAACGGCGCCTGGGGTGTGGGGACTTTAGTCTTCATCTGGAGTCTAGCGATTGCCGGGATCGTAATGAAGGTGGTGTGGCCGGGCGCGCCACGCTGGTTGAGCGTCATCATCTATGCCTCCGCGGGCTGGATGGGTATTGTCGTCGGGCTGCCAATGGCCGACTGGTTCGCCTTGTTGCCGCTGTTGCTGCTGGTGCTTGGGGGGTTGCTCTACACAGTGGGCGGGGTGATCTACGCCTTGCGCCGGCCCGATCCGTTCCCGACGGTGTTCGGGTACCACGAGGTGTTCCACCTGTTCGTGATCGCCGGAAGCGCGCTGCACTTCGCACTGGTCGCGGCTTACCTGATGCCCGCCTGAGGGCGGGTTCCGTCACCACGGCAAACTGAGGATCCAGAGCTGGAACCTAACCGTAGATTCTAGTGATGAACTTCTTGTTTGAGTGGACGCTAGCAGTGCACCGAGCTTTCTGGTTCCCGCTCAACTGGGTACTGGGCCTGGAGCGGCTGCCGATGGAGGCGCCGCTGGAAGTGGGCATCGAGCCGGCGCCGGCGGCGCGCCCGAGGAGGGCGCGACCGGTGCGGCGATCTCGCCGCAGGAAGGTGACCCGGCCGACGAGACTAGCGGCCTGAACCACGACAACGACGGCTAGCCGCCGCGTTAGAGGCCTCGGCCAAAGTGGGGCCGGGCCTCGTCTATTGCGTGATACAGGAGCTGCGTCATCGCGGGATGTAACATGGTCTCGTGCCCGCAGAAAGATCCCATATCGCTGATGTCATCGGGCGCACGCCGCTCGTAGAGCTTCCGCACTGCAGCCCGGCTGATGGCGTGCGTTTATTCGCCAAGCTGGAGGCGAGAAACCCAAGCGGGAGCGTCAAGGACCGCATCGCCCGACAGATGGTGATGGCGGCATCGCGCGAGGGGCGACTGGCGGATGGTGACACGGCGATCGTAGCATCGACAGGGAACACGGGGATCTCGTTCGCGATGATGGGCCGGGCGCTCGGATTTAACGTCCGTGTTGTGATGCCCGAGAACGTTTTTGCCGAGATCCCGCACGTGATTGAGGCGTTCGGAGGCGAGGTTGTATGGGTCAGGGCTGAACGCGGAATGCACACAGCGATTCTGGCGGCGCAGGAGCTGGCTGGGAAGGAAGGGTGGGTGCTCTTCGACCAGTTCTCAGATGCCGCAAACGCGCAGGCACACTACGATACGACGGCTGTGGAGATCCTTGAGGAGTTGCCGCGAGTCGATGCGTTCATTGCGGGCTTCGGGACGGGAGGGACTTTGATGGGAGCAGGCCGCCGGCTCAAAGAGGCGAACCGAGCAACGAAAGTCATTGCAGTTGAGCCTCACCCGGGGAGCGCCGTGCAGGGTTTGCGCAGCCTTAGCGAGGGTTACGTACCGCCGATCATGGATCTGGAGCTCCTGGACGGGAAGATTCTTGTGCGCGGGGCCGACGCGTTCCGCGGCACGGCGGAGCTGATGCGTCGTGAGGCGATTTTTGCTGGTATCTCCTCGGGGGCTGTACTGCACGCCGCAAGGCGAGTGGCACACCGCATTGGTCAGGGCAATGTCGTCCTGATCTTCGCCGACGGCGGCTGGAAGTACCTGGCGCAAGAGCTGTGGGCGGGGAACGACGAGATGGAGTCGGGGGAAGATCTCGATGACACGATGTGGTGGTGACGGCGCGGAGGTTTTCGACAGCTTCCCACAAATCAACCGGTGGAATTGGTCTTGCAGAGGCTCCCATTCCGGCCGCGGCGGTGGCATAATAGGGCCGTTCGCAGTTTTCTCGTTTCGGGTAAATTGTTTATGCATCTAAACACCTACTCTCGTCTCAGTGCCTACCTCCTGCCTAGCGCTTCTTGATGTTTACGCACCTGCACAACCATACGGAATTCTCGCTGCTCGACGGGCTGTCACGGATTCCGCGACTCATGGAGCAGGCGCAGATGTTGGGGCAGGAAGCGATCGCACTGACCGACCATGGGAACCTGTACGGAGCTGTACAGTTCTACAAGGAAGCGAAGGCAAAGGGCATCAAGCCGATCATCGGCATTGAGGCGTATGTCGCGCAGAGCTCGCGCCTATCGCGCGATCCGGGGGACAAGCAGCCGTACCACATGACACTGCTGGCAAAGAACGAGGCGGGCTATCGTAACCTCCTGGCGCTCAGCACCAAGTCCCACCTCGAGGGCTACTACTACCGACCTCGCATGGATCGCGAGCTGCTGGAGCAGCATCACGAGGGGATCATCGCTCTCTCCGGGTGCCCGACCAGTGACATCAGCCGGAGGCTAATCGACGGGCGGTTCGACGAAGCCGTGAAGACTGCCCGTTACTTCAAGGAAGTGTTCGGGGACTTCTACATCGAGCTCCAGCAACACGGGATCACGGAGTTTGAAACACTCCACAAAGACCTCTTGCGGCTGGCTGATGAGACGGGCTTCCCGATCGTGGCTACCAATGATGTTCACTACGTCCGGCGCGAAGACGCATACGCGCAGGACATCCTTCTATGCATTGGCACTAACTCAAGTGTCCAGGAAGAGAACCGGCTCAAGATGGCGGGCGAGTTCGGGTGCTACGCGCTCAAGTCTGAGGACGAGATGCGGGCGCTGTTCCCGGACCATCCGGAGGCGATTGACAACACGTGGCAGATCGCGGAGATGTGCGACATCGAGATCGAGTTCGGCCGGCCACGGCTGCCGCGCGCCGATGTCCCGCCGGGAGTCTCCTCCGACGAGCACCTGGCGAGCCTCTGCCGCGAAGGTCTGCGACGCCTCTACCCGGACGAACCTGAGGAGGCTGAGCGGCGGCTCGATTACGAACTCGACGTTGTCCGGCAGACGGGATTCGCTGACTACATACTGATAGTTGCGGACTTCGCCCACTATGCCCGAGAGAAGGGCATCCTGATGGCGGTGCGCGGTTCCGCGGCGGCATCTGTCATCCTGTACACCCTTAGCGTCACGGACATCGACCCGCTGGAGCACCGGCTGGTCTTCGAGCGCTTCCTGAACGTCGAACGGCGAGAGATGCCGGATGTGGACCTGGACTTCGCGGAGGACCGCCGCGATGAGATGATCCGCTACGCGTCCGAGACGTACGGGTATGACCGGGTGGCGCAGATCATCACCTTCGGGACGCTAGGCGCGAAGGCCTCGATTCGCGACACCGGCCGCGCGCTGGGTATGAGCTATGCGGATGTCGACCGGGTAGCACGGCTCGTGCCGACGATGCCGGCATCGTTCGGCGTCATGACCATCGACAAGGCGTTCGAAGAGGGCCCAGAGTTCAAGCAACTCTACCAGGCCGACCCCTCGATCACCAAGCTGATCGACACCGCGAAGGAGTTAGAGGGCGTCGCTCGGCACGCCAGCACGCATGCGGCCGGAGTGGTTATCGCACCCGAACCGCTCGTAAACTTCCTGCCGCTGCAGCGACCGTCCTCGGGCGACGAGAATGGGCTGCCGACGACGCAGTTCGGGATGTGGGACGTTGCGGCACTGGGTCTCCTGAAGATGGACTTCCTCGGGCTGACCAACCTCACGATCCTGGGGACGGCGCGTGACGTCATCAAGCAGGCGCAGGGCATAGACATCGACCTCGCGAATCTCCCGGATGGGGACGCTAAAACGTATGAGATGCTGGCGCGGGGCGAGACGTTCGGCGTTTTTCAGCTGGAGTCCGGCGGGATGACGCGCTACGTGCAGGACCTTCGACCGGAGTCGATCAAGGACCTGGCGGCGATGGTGGCACTCTACCGTCCGGGGCCGATGCAGCACATTCCGACGTACATCGCCGCGAAGCACGGCCAGCAGGAGATCGTCTATCCACACGAGGACTTTTCGGAGCTCCTGGACGAGACGTACGGCGTGATCGTTTACCAGGATCAGGTGCTGCTGATCGCGCAGAAATTTGCGGGCTACTCGCTGGGCCAGGCCGATGTCATGCGCAAGGCGATGGGCAAGAAGGTGCGCTCGATCATGGCCGCCGAGGAAGAGCGCTTCATCGAAGGGCGCGATCGCCCGCGGTTATACGAAGGACCTGGCCGACGAGATCTTCAAGCTGATCGAGCCGTTCGCCGGGTACGCGTTCAACAAGGCGCACGCCGTCTCCTACGGGACGATCGCCTACCAGACTGCGTACCTCAAGGCGAACTATCCGGAAGAGTACATGACAGCCGTCCTGATGATGGCCGGTGGGCAGCAACGGATCGCCGAGGCTTACGCGGAGTGCGTACGCCTTGGTATCGACGTGCTGCCGCCTGACGTTAACCACAGCGCCGCAAATTTCTCGCTCGAAGACCGGGCGGACGGCAGGAAGGCGATCCGCTTCGGCATCGCCTGTATCAAGAACGCCGGGGAGGGCATGGCTGAGGGGGTGGTCGAAGAGCGGACCGCCAACGGCCAGTTCACGCGCATCGATGACTTCTTCGAGCGCGTGAACGCCAGATACCTGAACAAGCGCGCGCTGGAAAGCCTTGTCAAGGCGGGTGCCTTCGACTCATTGGGGGAACGGGCGTCGCTTCTCGCCGGTCTTGACCGGCTGATCGCGTACGGCCAGGGTGTGCAGAAGCAGCGCGAGTCGGGCCAGACTTCGCTTTTCGATTTGATGAGCGCCGAGGACCAACCCGCACTGGCGGGGCCGCAACTGGAATCAGTCGGAGAGGCGCCGCAACAGCAGAAGCTGGCGTGGGAAAAGGAGCTACTCGGCATCTACCTTTCCGAGCATCCTTTTTCCAATGCGGCAGCCGAGCTTCGGCAGTTGCTAACCTGCGCCATTGCCGAGGTCAACGACGAGCTGAGCGGCCGCGATGTAATTATCGGGGGGATCATCACGGGCACGCGACTCCTCAGCACGAAAGACGGGCGCTCGTTCATCGCGGCGGAGATCGAAGACCAGACCGGCGGACTCGAGGTTACGGTCTGGCCTGAGACGTACGAGCAAACCCGTACGCTCTGGGAGTCGGGAAACATCGTCGTGGTGAACGCGCGGATCCGCGCACGTGACGATCGCCTTTCGGCGGCTGTTCAAAAGGTGGCTTTGTACGGCGAGGGGCCGATCGATGCGCAACAGCTCTTTGCCGAGCCGCAGCCGTCGTATGGTAACGGTGGTTACCGACGGAACGGCGGAGGCGGCGGGCGGAACGGGAACGGCAAAACGGAGATCGGGCATGTGGCCGGCCGGGCAGAGGTTGACGACTCAAGTGGGCCGGCTGCTGATGCGGCCTCTACTGCCGCTGTGGACGCTCCGGTCGGTGCGGGGGTTGGGGAGAGCCATTCCCAGGCTGGTCCTCCAACAAGGCCTGCCGCGTTCGGCGGCGCGGCCGCGTCTGCGTTGCGCATTCTCCTGGAGGAAACAGATGACCCAGACGGAGATCAGGAACGGCTGAGCGCACTAGTGACCACGCTCCGTGACTACTCGGGTGATGGGTCGGTGCGACTGGCGATCAGGCAGCGCGACGGGGAAGAGATCGAGATGGAGCTGCCGAGCGCGCGTTACTGTCCGGAGCTCGCGCAGCGCCTGGGTGACATCGTAGGACCGTGGGGGTCAGTTGGGGCGCAGGGCGCCTTCTGACCGGCTGGACGCGCCGCGACCCTCGTAAACCCTTCAGCCTTGACTTTCCCTCATCCAGACGTATAATTCGCGCATAAACCGCTTCACTCGCGGAGACAGGGGTGAAGCCCACATGCGGCTGACCGACTCAGGCCCAAGTAAGTAACGAAGGCCGGGACTATCCACCGGATGGTCTCGGCTGTTTTCGTTTGCAGCCTGTGAAAGGCGGACGAAATGAGGATCGCGCAAGGCCTACGGGTCGTTCCCCCGGCAATGATGGCCGTTGTCGTGTGTGCGCTGCTCCTTGGCTGGCAGGCGCCGGGTACCAACGCAGCTGGCACAGGCGATGTTCAGGCGGAACGTCCGTTGGTTCTGGCGCCGCTGGCCGCCGGTACGGCCGACATCAAGCTGCAAAGCCAGAACGTAAGCTTCCCAACATCATTCAACGCGGGCGAGCCCGTAAATCTACTCGTGAACAAGACAATCCACAACAACGGGCCGGACACGGTGAGTGTGGATGTCACCAACACGGTGTCGCTGCCGCCCGATTGCGCGATAAACAGCCTCGGCCCCGGCGGAACGCAGATCATCACCGGCACAGCAGGCGCTCTCCCGATGAGCGCGCCAACACCCTACGTTGAGACAGACACAATCGTCTGCAGTCTCCGCCAGCGACCACCAGATCCAGCTAACGAATTGTGTCGCGCCAGAAATCGGCACCACCGACCCGAACCTCGCCAACAATTGCGCGACCGCAGTCGCTCACCTTCCAGGTCGACGACGGCGATCTGATCCCGCAGGCCACAGAAATCGGCTGTGGGTCTGACCAGGCGAACCCGGCGTCGACTCCCGAACGGAACAACGGCATCGACGACGACGGGGACCTCGCGGTCGACGAGGCGCTGCCGGGAACGGCCCCATCGCAGGACTGCGACGGAGACGGCTTCAGCGGCGCAGCGGAGTCTGGCACCCCGTTGTGCGGGAACGGAGTAGATGACGACTCATCGATCAATGGAGGTGTTCCCGACGACAGCATTGTTGACGACGGTTGCCCGGGAGGGCCGACCCAGGCGGGAGCGTTCTCGGAGGCGCAGTTCAAGATAGGGACGAACGACCAGGTCACCTGCCAGGGAAATGGCTGGCCTCTAGAGCTGTTTACGGGGATGGGGAGCGTCAATCAGGTAACGCTCCAGGACCTCACCAGCTTCACGGCGATGCCGCGTCGATTCGGAACAAGCCCCGGGCATCCCGACTTCAATTCAAGGTGGGACCTGCTCCCCGGCCGCGGCGTGTTCCTGGACTGGATCAACCTCCAGGACTTCACTGCGCTGTTGGCCGGCGCAACCGCATCGCCACGCTTCCACCATGGCCAGCGCTCATTCGGCAACGCCACTTGCCGGGACCAGATGCACAACATCCTGGTGCCGAACCCAGACCAGACGCCGCTGCGCGGCAGGCTGTACGTCGGGAACCTGAGCTGGGGAGCAGTCGACAGCAGCGGCGCGGCGGAGATCACGATCGAGTCTCAGGGCCGTTCGGGGCGCGGGTTCGCCCAATTGGACGTGAGCGAGACGTATAACAGCCGCATCACCATGCTGGGACCGATGGGTCACAACTGGGAGTCGCCGCACAACCAGCGCCTGCTGGTCCGGCCGTCGGGGAACGTGATGCGGGCCGACGGGAGCGGCCGGGGTGACTGGTATCTTCTCCAGACCAACGGCTCGTTTCGTGCCCCTTCGGGGAGCTACACGACGCTGATGCGCAACTCGAACGGAACTTACGACGAGCGGTTCCCGGATGGGACGCTGATTGAATACAACGCCGCGCGCGCAGGACTGGCGCGCATCGGGTTCATCCGCGATCGGTTCGGCAACCAGGTGACCTATAACTACAACGCAGACGACCTGCTGTCGTCCGTGAGGGACGACCTCGGTCGCGGTTCCACCTACGGTTACAACCCGCAGGGCCTATTGAGCACCGTGACGGACCCGACGGGACGTATCACGACTTTCACGTATACGCCGGCGCTGGATGTGGAGACGGTCACAGGACCGGCGGTCACCGGTACGCCTATGGGAAACGATTTTCCGGCCGGGAAGACTACACGCTTCACCTACTCTTCCGGCATGAGTGACCCGCGGCTAAACCACAACCTCCTCACCGTCACAGCGCCCGAGCAGGTGGCGCTGGGAGGGCAACCACGAGACCAGCTGCTCTATAGCATCGGGCAACTGAACTTCGACCGTGTCGCCTCAGCCACAGTGGGGGGCACGAACGCGAGCGGGGTGCCCGCTGGCGGAACCACGACATTCGACTACTCCGTCGTCAACCCCAGCCCGCCGGAGCCGGTCAACTCTGCACACACGCGAGTCACGGTGATTGACCCGAACGGCAACCAGAAGGAGTATGACTTGAGCCGCCACGGCCACCCGGTGGCGGTGCGGGAACTGAGCAACCGTGACATCCGGGCGACGGACCGGTGTCCTGGGTGACCACGAGGCAGTTCAATGGCGATGGCGAGCTGGCGCTTGAAACGCTGCCGGAGGGAAACTCGGTCGCCTATACGTATGACACCGGTAACGCCAACCGCCTCGCACAGGGCAACCTGCTTTCCGTGCAGGACAACCCGGACCTTGACCGCGGCGGCGATCAGGCGATGATCCGAAGCACGTACTCGTATGAACCGGTCTACAACCAGGTGCGTCTTGCCGTCGAACCGCGAGGCAACGACAACTCTTACGTTCCGCCATTCGGTGTCCAGTCAGCTATGCGATACACGACGCGCTACCGACTCGACTACGAGGAGGGATGTGACTTCGCGGCCATCGGCGCGAAGGTTGGAAGAACGCCCGCGCAGGTGCAGGCGGAGCTGGCTGCTTCAGGCATGTGTCTGTCGCCCGCCGGCGACCTGAACTCTGATGGCACGACCAACCAGGTCAGCGGCAGCGTCGAGCTCGCGCAAGCGCCCAGCGTGCAAATGGTGGACGACGATTCACTACTCGACACCTGGGAGTCGGAATCTTTAATAGATCTGGACTGCAATGGCGCCAACGATGACGATGGCGATGGATATGTGAATGACGGCTGCCCGGCCAGCGGGCCTCCGGAGTCGGGCGCGCAGTGCGACAACGCGACCGATGACGACAGCGACAGCGTAGTGAACGATGGGTGCCCGCCGACGCAGATCCAGGTAGAGCTCGTTCAGTTCAACCTGTTTGGCCAGCCGGTACTTGCTAAAGACCGGGAGGCCAATGTCACCACGCTGGAGTACTATCCGGAATCCGATCCCAACGGCGACGGCACGGTCGATTGCGCGGTGTGCAACCCGGTAACGGGCGGCTACTTGAAGCAGGTGAACGTCGATACTTCGAGCGACCCTCAGCGCGAGTCGGGGTCAAACCCGACGCCGGTGAACATCCGCAACCGCTACCTCTACGACGCTCGGGGCAACATCATCCGAGCCGTAGACGGGCGGGGCGTCGCGACGGACTACTCGGTGAACCAGCTCGACCAGGTGGTGCAGGTGAGCCGGGCGGCGGCTGTCAACGTTTACCCGCCTGACCCGCCCGAGCCTCAGGCGCCTACGGCCGACGCGCTCCTAGAGCGCTACTGGTACGACCACAACGACCGGATGGTGCTCAAGCAGATTGAGGACAGGGGAAACACACGAGGGGTCGATGGCAACTTGCCTGCAGTGGAACTGCCGGTTGTGGCGCCGAACCCCGACCCTGTCGGCGGTCCCGCGTTCGACGATACCGCTTACCAGTACACGTCACTGGACCAATTCTTCTCGTCCGTCGACCTTCCTGGCGTGATTTTCTCGGTGAGGCGCACGGAGTATCACTACGATCGCAACGGCAACGTGGTGCTCGTGCGATCGCCGGTTTCCAACCTCGGCTCAGGCGATCCGGACCTCCAGCTCTCAAACGTCTGGTCGGGGGTGTTCGACGAGCGGGACATGCTCGCGACGTCCACACGCGGCGGAACGACGACGCAGTGGCAGGCCTTGGAGGCCAACGACGATATCCCGGGCGGCGCGTCGATCCCCAACAGCTCCGGCATCGCTACATCATCGATGGCGTACAACGGCAATGGTGCGATCTCTCTGACCACGGACCCCGAGGACACGGACGCCGTCGGCGGCGCTGAGACTACGACGTACATGTACGATGGCTTCGACCGTCGTGTCAGCGAAGTTGACGCGGCGGGGGGGCAGTCGTTCCACCAGTACGACCCAGCCGGCAACATGGTCTCCAGCCGGTTCTACGGACCAGTTGGCGGCGCCACGCCGACGAGCAACAGCGCGGCGACGTTCTCGCAGCCGCTGAGCCCGGGTTCGTTCACGCAGCAGCAGCTCTCGCGGAGAGACTACAAGTACGATGAGGTTGGCCGCTCGTTCGAGTCCGACGGCCATCTCTACGCGTGCAACGGCTCCACACCCGCCTGCATGGGCGTCACCTACGTCCGGCCGCCGGTTATCATTGACGGGCCTCTGGGCGGGACGAACGATGGGATGGTAGTCAGCCGCAGGGATTATGACCGCCTGGGGCGCTCCGCGATTGCCGTTGAGGACTTCATGTCCTCCGGAGC
This sequence comes from uncultured Chloroflexia bacterium, assembly GCA_963717065.1. Lineage (GTDB taxonomy): Bacteria > Chloroflexota > Dehalococcoidia > SM23-28-2 > RBG-16-64-32 > CAVQVC01. The sequence continues at coordinate 2,489,782 of CAVQVC010000001.1, forward strand.
CGGCAATCAGTCGCAGTTTGACGGGGCCGGGCGCCTCGTCCGCAGCGTCGACTCGACCAACACTATGGAAGCGAACAATGCCGTATACGACGACAATAGCAACCTGCGCAGTGCAGACCTGATCGAGCGGAGCACGACCGGGATAACGCCGCCGGTCCAGCAGCTGTTCACGGACCGCTCCCTTTACGACTCCCTGAACCGCCACGTCCGTGCCGTTGACACGCTCGGGAACACCAGCCGCATGACGTACGACAGCTTCGACAGTCCCCTCACGTGGTCGGATGCCCAGAACAACACGCTCATGGCGGACCCCACCGGCCAGTACCCTGGAATGATTAACGATGTGGGGAACACCGGTTCGTACGTCTACGACGGGCTCGGGCGGCGCATCGCCGCCGTCTCTGACCTCCGCGTCGGCGGAACGGGCGCCGGCGCCATCGATACCGCCAACCCTTCGAACGCCGACGGCCTGGTCGTATCCGACATGAAATACGATCTCAACGGCCGACCTCGCGCCGTCGCGGACGACGGCAGCGTCTCCGGTGACAACAACACAAGCATCGGTGTTATCGAGAACAGCACTCCGCTCGGAAATGTGACTCGCTCAACATACGATGACCTGAACCGGTTGGCGACCGGCATCTACGACGACGGGTCGAATCACGTGATCACGCAAAACCGGGAAGATTACCCGGTGCAGGAGACAGACCAGAACGGGAGCGTCTTCACCTACCAATACGACGCGCTCAACCGCGTGAAACAGGTGACGGTCGTTCCGGGAGCGGGAGTGGCAAACCGCAGCACCCAGCGTACGTATCAGTACGACGCGATGGGACGGCTCGTGCGCGCCACCGATAACAACGACCCGACCATCCCGACCGACGACTCGACCCTTACGTACGCATACGATTCCCTGGGCAGGCTGCTCGAGGAGACTCAGCAGACGGGGACGGGCGCGCCTTCCGCTATCTCCAGCCGCTACGACGGCGCCGGGCGCCGCGTCTCGCTGATTTACCCTACGAACCGCCGCATCGACTACACGTACGACGCGATGAGCCGCATGACGCAATTGCAGGACTCCGCGGAGCCGCAGCCCACGGCCACGTTCGCCTACATCGGCTCGCGTCTCCTGGAGCGGCAAAACCGCAACCCTCTGACAGGCAACTTCACCGTCCGGCTGACGATGCGCAACCCAACGACGGGGGTGCTCGACGGGTACGACGGAGACGGGCGGGCAGTCCGCGTCCGTCACGTGAACTCAGTGAACGCTGCGCTGGCGGACTTTGTGTACACCTACGACAGGATGGGCAACCGCACACAGGAACAACGCCAGCACGCTAACCGGATGGACACCTACAGTTACGACTCGCTCTACCGGCTAACTCAGTTCCAACGGGACGCCCAGATCACGCCGCCGTTGCCGGGCATGTTTACCGGCTACACATTGGACGGCAACGGCAACTGGGACAACCAGGCGACGGACAACAACATGAACGAGTACAGCGTGTTCCAGGGCAAGAGCCGCACCTACGACAACAATGGCAACCTGCTGATGACGGGGACGATGCCGACGGAGTACCAGTATCAGTACGACCCGTGGAACCGGCTGACGCGCGTCAGCACCGGCGGAGGCGCGCTCCAGCTTGACGACGTCCGCTACGACGCGACGGGGCGGCGTACGAGCAAGACGGTCACAAACAGCGGCGCCTTCAACGGCAGCTTCAGCTACTTCAGCGACGGTAGCCAGACCATCCGAGAGACGGACTCTGCAGGATCAGCGCGTGACTACGTAACCTCACAGCCGGGGCCAGTCCAGTCCCCGGGCATAGCCCTCCGCATGGACTCCTCGCCGCTTGGCCAGACGCGGTTCATGCACGAAGACGGCAGGGAAAACGCGTCGCTGATGACCGACCTCAACCAGCAGCCGTTGGAGCGCTACGACTACGACGCCTACGGTGTGCCGACGTTCAAGAACGGGTCGGGTGTGAACACCGGCGGGCAGGCGAGCGCGAACGGCAACCCCTGGCTGTTCGGCGGGATGTACTGGGAGGGTGAGAACCATCTGTACTCAGCGGGAGAGTGCAAGGACCCCGGTTGCGATGACAAGATTCTCGAGTATTCGGTCATGAGGGATGTCGACATCGATGGCTATGGCGACAGCACAACGGCGTCCTACAAGCCGGATGAAGGGCGCTTCATCATGCGAGGCTACGATGCGTCTCACCGGCTGCAGCGAGGGCGTGGGTCGAGCGCCTACACCTATGCCGGCGGCAATCCAGCGAGCGCCGGTTCGAAGAGCACTGGTGGCGAGTGGCACGGGTCAGGCATACAGGGGCATCCCGATTTCATCTGGCTACCGCTGCAGACAGGTGGCAAGAAGCCCTTCCTCGGCGGACTGGCTCGGCACGAGGCGGGGACATCCCTGCACGAAATGGGTCACAATATTCGCTTGCGCCACGGCGGTGCGAGCGATTTCTGTCCGACCTGCCCAAGCAACCTCGCGGGGGCGAGTGGCAGGTCCGTCCCGGCCAGCAACCGCCTGTACGTCGGGAACCTTTCCTGGGACATGAGCACCGTTAACTCCGGATCCGGCGCGGTTTTCATGAACGGCCCCAGGGTCAGCGATGCGCCCTGGGTACCCGAGGGTGTCGACCTTGCCGGACCACCGACCACTCCATACCCGCCGGTCGGCGGCGATTACCGCTACGATCCTATGGACAGAAAAATTCGTCCGCCGTCGCCGCCACCGCCGCCGGACGTGGGCGACGGACCATGGGTTTCTGAGGGTGTGACGTTGTACAGCCTGGGAGGCGTACCCGCCGGCGGCGCGGCCGACAAGCGCAAGCAGTCGCTCTACTTCCCGGAGGACATGCTCAAGGAGTCCAGGGTCTGGCCTTGGCAGGATCGGTTGGGCATCCACTACGACGACCCGATTAACGATGGATGGTACAACGATACGGCGACGCACGAAGTTGGCCACTGGATGGGGATGTATCACGGCTCACCGTCCGGCCATCCGGACTTCTTGTGGTCGCCGATAGGCACGAGCCTAGCTGGAAGCCGGCTTTACGTCGGCGGACTTTCGTGGGGCGCCGCCGACACGACCGGCGACACGAGAGCGGAGGTGATGGCCGCCTTCGGGCCCGCAGGGGCCCCCGGCCTGCTGGCGTTCGACCCGCTCACGGCGCAACTAGTGGATACATTCTTCTCGCTTGCCACGAGCAGTTCGGGCCGCCGCCGATAAGGACTCGCCATCTCGTGCCGGGGCGGGCGGGTGTGACGAGCCGCATAGACTCGCCGTGCCCGCGGGAGTACGATTTGGTGTGGCCCAGTTCGGATGCCGGGTAAGGCGGCGCAAATCGACGCTCCCTCCCGGCGTGATTGCCCGTAGAGGAGGAGGAGCCCCAATGACACAGGTTGCCGAATCGACGATCCAGGAACTCGCTGACGGGTTCAAAGGCCGCGTCCTGCGCGAAGGGGATGCGGGCTACGACGAAGCTCGCACGATTTTCAACGTGATGATCGACCGCCGCCCGGCGGTTATCGCCCGGCCGGCGACGGTCGAGGACGTGCAGAAGGCGGTGAGATTCGGACGCCGGCACGAGATGCTCGTCTCGGTGAAGGGCGGCGGGCACGCTGCTTCGGGACACGCTGTCGTTGACGGCGGCTTGATGATCGACCTGTCGTTGCTGAAGGCGATCAGCGTCGATCCGGAGAAGCGGATCGCTGTCGCCGAAGGAGGCGTCTGCTGGGGCGAGTTGGATGCCGCCACGCAGGCCCATGGCCTGGCGGTCACCGGCGGTCGGGTGCCCAGCACCGGCATCGGCGGGCTGACGCTGGGTAGTGGCTCCGGATGGCTGGAGCGCAAGCTCGGCTACACAGTCGACAACATGATCGGCGCCGAGGTCGTCACGGCGGACGGCGAGGTACTCCACGCCAGCGAGAACGAGAACCCGGACCTCTTCTGGGGACTCCGGGGCGGCGGCGGGAACTTCGGCATCGTGACGAAGTTTGAGTACCGCTTGCATCCAATCGGCCCGATGGTCTTCGGCGGCCTGCTCATCTTCCCGAGGCCAAGGGCGGCTGAGGTCATCAAGGCCTACCGGGATTTCATTGAGAACGCGCCGGACGACATCGGCGGCGCAGTGGCGCTGCTCTGCGCGCCGCCGGAGGAGTTCGTGCCCGAGCCGATGCACGGGATGCCGATCGTGGCAGTGATCGTCTGCTACACGGGCAAGCCGGAGGAGGGTGAGACGGCCTTCAAGCCGATACTGGACCTGGGGCCGGTGATGAACATGACGCAGGTGATGCCTTACGTCGAGGTGCAGAAGCTGATCGAGGGGGGCAACCAGCCCGGCTTCAGGCAGTACTGGAAGGCGGACATGTACCCGGAACTCCCGGATGATGCAGTCGACACGCTGGCGGCGGCAACCGCTGAGCCCGTCTCTACGATGACGGCGATCATCGTCCAGCCGACGGGTGGGGCGGTGCACCGCGTGGCCGATGACGCAAGCGCGATGGGCTGGCGCAGCTCAAACTGGGCGCTGCACGTTCTCGGCACGTGGGAGAACGATGCTTCGCTGGACGAGAAGAACATCGCCTGGGTGCGGAACGTCGCGGCTACGATGGAGCCCTGGCGGCAGAAGGGCACGTACTTGAACTACCTGATGGACGAAGGCGAACAGCGCGTGCGAGATAGCTTTGGGCCGCAATACGACCGAATGGTGGAGCTGAAGAACAAGTACGACCCGACAAACTTCTTCCGCCTAAATCAGAACATCAAGCCGACGGTCTAGGGCGCTATCGTAGACTGCCTGATTCGCTGATAATGAGGGCCGTGATCAGGCCGACTCGTACCTCCTCGCACGCTGCTGCGAACGTTGTCTAGCATGCCGACCTATCGCATCTATTACTCGGAGCGCGAGCCGCACGACAAGGCCGCTCTCAGAAACAGTCCGATCGCCGGCAGGGGGCGGCACAGCGATGCGTTCACCGAGACCGAGTGGGAGGAGACGGTAAAGGCCAGCGATCCGGTGGGTGCGCTCGATGCCTTCTTCCGCGAGCGGTTGCGTAACAACAGCGAACTGGCGTGGGTGGATGACGATGGCGAGGCGCGCACCGTCGAGGGGCTCGACTACAATCCGGACCTGACCTACATCTGGGTTGAAGACGGGAAGTTGATGGAGTTCCAGGGCTTGGATGAGGCCACGGAGGGGATGGTAACGTGCCCGCTGTGCAACGGGCACGGCGAGGTGGAGGAGGAGTTGGCGGCCGAGTTCGACGAGGTCTGGAACGAGGACGAAGACGCCGTCGACGCGGACGTCAAGGGATAGCCCGTGCCGATCGCGCTTCTCGCACCGTATGACAAGACCGGGCTGGCGGAGCTGGCGTTCGCACTGGCGGAGCTAGGCTTCGAGATCTACTCGACGTCCGGGACGCAGCGGTTCCTGTCGCAACAAGAAGGGCTGCCGGTGCATTCGGTCTCGTCGCTGACGGGCTTCCCGGAAATCCTCGACGGGCGGGTGAAGACTTTGCACCCGATGGTGTACGGAGGTATCCTGGCGCGCCGAGACAAGGCGGAGCACATGGAGGAGCTGCAGCGCAGCGAGATCCCGCCGATCGACGTCGTTTGCGTGAACCTCTATCCGTTCCGCGAGACCGTGTCGAAGCCCGGAGTGACAATGGAAGACGCGCTCGAGAACATCGACATCGGCGGTCCGACGATGTTGCGGGCGGCGGCGAAGAACCACCCATCCGTGCTTGTCCTGGTCGACCCGGCCGACTATGAGGAGGCGCATCGACCGGCTGCGGGCGAGCGCTGATGGCGGGGGCGATCAAGAGACACTCGAGTATCGTCGCAGGCTGGCGGCGAAGGCGTTTCAGCACGTGGCGGCCTACGACACTGCGATTGCGCAGTTCATGCGTGGCCCCTCCGCTCGTACGGGTGCCGCAGGACGAGCCGAGGGCGAAGACCTGTTCCCCCAGGAATTGACGGTCGGGCTGCAGAAGACCGGGGATCTTCGCTACGGAGAGAACCCGCACCTGAAAGGGGCGATTTATCGAGAGGACACTCCGGGGCAGGCGGGCGGCCTGCTCGGAGCCGAGTTGCTCCACGGCATGGAGATGTCTTACTTGAACTACCTCGATGCGGATGCCGCCTGGCGCACCGCGATTGAATTCGACTGAGCCGGCTGTCGTCATCGTGAAGCACGCGACGCCCTGCGGCATCGCCTCCGATGAAGACATCGCTGTCGCTTACCAACGGGCGTACGAGGGGGACGAGATATCGCCGTTTGGAGGCATTATCGCGGCCAACCGCGAGGTGACCTGGGATATGACGGAGGCGATGAAGGGGAAGCGCTACGACATCATCGTCGCGCCGGGATACGAGGAGAAGGCGCTGGAGCGGCTAAAGAAGCGCCGCGACCTGCGAATACTGGCGATGGGTGACCAGAAATCGGGAAATCGGGCTTGAGTACCGCTCGATCATAGGCGGAATGCTTGTGCAGACACCGGATGTTCTTCGCGCTTCGGAGCTGGAGATTCGGGTCGCGACGAAGCGTGCGCCGACCTCTGCGGAGCTGGAGGACCTGCGCTTCGCCTGGACGTGCGTGAAGTACGCGAAGTCGAACGCTGTGGTTGTCGCGAAGGGCGCGCGCGACCATCGGGATCGGCTGCGGCCAGCCCAACCGGCTCTGGGCGACGCAGCACGCTCTCGAGCACGCCGGAGAGCGCGCTAAGGGAGCGGTCCTGGCATCCGACGCGTTCTTTCCGTTCGCGAAGGGCGATGCCGTGGAGGACGCCTGCAAGGCCGGGGTAACGGCGATCATCCAGCCGGGCGGGGGCGTGCGGGACGACGAGGCTGTTGAGGTCTGCGACCAGTACGGTGTGGCAATGGTGCTGACAGGGACACGGGCGTTCCGGCACTAGCCGGATTCTTTTCCACAACGGCGCTCAATCACTCCTGAAGGGGCGTATTCGCGTCTTGACTGTACCTATGACCGGTGCTAGATTTCGCTTGCAACTGGATTCACAAAGTCCGGTTGCGATGCGTTCCGGGTTCTGACAGGGAGGAAGCGGACAGAATGCCCCCGCTCGACATACTGTTCCGGCAGGTGCCGGAAGGCATGGAGTTCGTGGCAGTTCTCCTCACTATTCTCGGCTCCCTGGCGATCATGGTGCTGCTCGGCGCCTGGTGGTCTCGCTAGCAGGGGAATGGGCGGATGGCAGTAACGGAGAAACCCGGAAGACCACGAAACTTCTCGGAGCGCGTCAGGCTCGGTGCAGGACTGCGTCTACGACAAGATCTTCCACAACTACGTCTGGCAGTCGATCTTCCGCTCCGGCTACCCGAACACTCCCCGCAACCAGATGCTGGTGGTGGCGACGAACGTCTTCCTCCACCTGCACCCGACGCGGATCCACCGCACGCACGTCAAGATCACGCACACCTACTGCCTGGGCGGCCTGACGTTCTTCATGTTCCTGGTGCTCACGGTCACGGGCGTGCTGCTGATGTTCTACTACGTGCCGTCCGTGAACGGGCGTACCAGGACATCGCCGCACTGGAGACGAACGTAAAGTTCGGGCTGCTGATGCGCAACATGCACCGCTGGACGGCGCACGCGATGGTCATCCTGGTGTTCCTGCACATGATGCGCGTGTTCTACACGGGCGCCTACAAGCCGCCGCGCGAGTTCAACTGGGTGGTCGGCGTGATCCTGCTGGTGCTGACGCTCGTGCTCAGCTTCACGGGCTACCTGCTGCCGTGGGACCAGCTGGCGCTCTGGGCGGTCACGGTCGGTCACGGCATCGGCGGCTCGGCGCCGTACTTCGGCGACGAGACGCAGCTGATCGTGTTCGGCGGCTTCGAGGTCGGCCCGAACACGCTGATCCGCTTCTACACGCTGCACGTGATCGCCTTGCCGCTGCTCGCCGCGATCTTCATGGCCGTCCACTTCTGGCGAATCCGCCGCGACGGTGGCATGGCGAGGCCGCTCTAGGGATTCGCACCCGATGGCTGTAGAAACGCCAGACGACCGTGCAGCGCCCGCCACGGCCACGCCCGAAGCGCGAGCGTGAAGAGGAGGTGCTGGTCTGGCCGGACCTCGTGTTCGTCGAGTTCATTGCCGCCGTCCTCTTCACGATCACGTTCCTGATCCTGTCGGTGTTCATCAACGCGCCGCTGTTGAACCGGGCGAACGCGGACGTGACGCCGAACCCGTCCAAGGCGCCGTGGTACTTCCTGAACCTGCAGGAGCTGCTGCTGCACATGGACAAGGCGTGGGCCGGCGTGCTGCTGCCGACGATCGCGCTCGTCTTCTTCGCCGTCATCCCGTACATCGACCGCAGCCGCGAGGCGCAGGGCGATCTGGTTCGGCACGAAGCACTCGGTACGGCTGACGGTCGTCGCCGTGATTTATGCGGTGCTGGTAAGCGCGTTCCTGGTGGTGATGGACGCCGGGGACCGGAACCTAAGCCCGGTCGAGGGCGCGGTGATCAAGACGGAGCAGGCCACCCGCTGGATCCCGTCCTGCAACGTGGATGAGCTGCATCACACGACGCCGTGTCTGAAGGACGAAGAGGGCACCCGCCACCAGGGCCTGATTTCGACGAAGGACCTGGCCAAGCGGCTCCAGTTCAGCATTCCTGTGCCGGATGGCATTACGGGGTCGGACACAGACGACGGGTACCTCGATTGGCCGGGCGACCTGGACCACATACCGCTTCCGGGCAACAAGATCGATTGCTGCTACGGAAGCATCCACCTCTACGAAGGCATGTACCTGAACTTACCGACGACGATGTCGGAGCAGGTGATACCGCTGGTGCTCATAGTATTCTTCGCTGTCCTGATCCTGTATGTGACGTTCCGGATCGGATGGCTGCGGACTAGAAGAGACCTGTTCATCGTGATGTTCACCTGCTGTGATGACTGCCTACCTGACGCTTTCGATGGTCGGGAGCTTCTTCCGTGGACAGGGACAAGCGTTGATTCCGCCATGGGACATCAAGGTGGACGAGGGGTAACGGATGACATCGGAAGCGGAAGCAACACCACCGGCGGCGCCGGTCGCACCCGTCTCACCCACCCGAGCGATCGCGGTAGACACGCCGGTCGCGAAGCCGGTGCCGAAGCGGCGCGTAGTCACGCGTCGCGTCTTCATCCTGGGTGGGTTCTTCGCGGGTTTGGGCCTGCTGGTCGTAGGCATGGTCGGGGCGCCCCTGGACTTCATGTGGCTGCGGAAGCTCTCGGGCTTCGGAGGCCCGATTCCGGTCACACCCGACCGCATCCCAGCCGCCGGCAGCGATCCCGTTGTGATCCAGGAGGGGCGCTTCTTGCTCCTCAACCTGGAGGCCGGCACGACACCAAACGGCGAGGAGACGCCGGGAGGCGTCCTCGCGCTCTGGCGCAAGTGCCCGCACCTCGGGTGCACGATACCGTTTCGCCCGGACTTCACGTTTCAGGGGCGTAAGGGCTGGTTCCGCTGCCCGTGTCACGGCTCAACTTACACGAAGGAAGGCGGGATCATCGTGTTCGGGCCGGCGCCGCGACCGATGGACGTCTTTCCTCTTGAGGTCCAGGGCAACGGCGGACTCATCGTATCGACGGGAATTCAGTTCGCAGGTACGGGGAGCCCGCAGAACCCCAGCCGCTCAGTGCCGCTTGAGGCCGGCAACATCACTCCGCCCCTGGTCTAGCGAATGAATACCAGCAAGCAGGTCAACACGATGATAGGCCTGCTCTTCATCGGTGCTCTTGCCACGCTGCTTTACTTCCTGTGGGAAGGTGACCGACAGTCGGCCGCCACCGAGCGCCAGTTAACGACGAACGCGGAGCGCGGTGGGCGTCTATTCTCGCTCAACTGCCGCGCCTGTCACGGGCTGAACGGCCTGGGCGCGCTCGAGAGCTCGGACTTGCCGGGGCTTCCGCTCAACACTGACGCTAACCGCGAGGCCGACAAGGCGCGCCAGGACTATATCCGCGCGACGATCGCCTGTGGCCGAGTGGGCACAAGGATGCCTCCCTGGGCGGTCGAGAACGGCGGTTCGCTGAACTTCTTCCAGATCGATCAGCTCGTGGCCCTTATAACTGGGACGATGACGGGCTTCGACCAGGATCCCGCCGCCTCAACCGCGGGATGGGAGTATGCAATCGAGCAGGCGAACCACGCGGACGCGTTCGTTCCTGCAAAGCATATCCAGGAGGCGATCAACGCGGACACGGATACTCTCGTCCTGGATAACCCGCGGAACCTGAATACAGGTCAGTACCTGCGCATCGATGATGACCCGGAGACCACGGACTACGAAGTCGTCACCGTGGTCAGCGCGCCCGCGGGTAGCGCCCTGGCCGAGGAAGCAGGCACGGACGACGAGGAGCTGGTCGTTGACGACGGGACGGTCTTCGAAGTTGGAGACATCATCATCGTCGACAAGGAGCTGATGGAGGTGCTGGCAGCGCCGGCGCGGTCAGTACTGGCGTCGGACCTGGTTGCGGCCGCGACTTCGGTGGAAGTGGCCGACGGCGCCGGGTTCGAGGCCGATGAGACGGTGCAGGTCGGCGCGGAAAAAATGCGGATAGTATCGGTCTCAGGGGACACGCTCGATGTAGTACGCGCGGTGGACGGCACTCAGGCTGTGGACCACACGGCCGACTCACCGATCTTCGAAACAGGCGTGTCTGACAAGCTGACGAACGACGTTACCGCCAGCGACACGACGATCGTTGTGGAGGATGGGGGCGGGTTCCTCGAGGGCCAGGTGCTGCGAGTGGGCCGGGAGAAGATGCTCGTGACCTCCGTGTCGGGCGACGAGTTGGAGGTGGAGCGAGGCTACGACGACACCAAGGCAAGGGATCACGCTGCGGGAGCGCCGCTCGAGCAGGTGACCGACGTCCTTAGAGTGAAGCGTGGCGTGGAAGACACGGACGCGCAATCACACGAGATCAAGACGACCGTGTTCGAGGTCGGCAGCGAAGTGACCGTCGAGCGGGGAACCTTTGGGACGCAGGCAGCTGAGCACGAGACCGGCACCCAGGTATTTAACGGACCGATCACGCCTCCAGACACGATTACGGGAGGCAGCGAAGGATATCCGCCGTGCGGCCAGCTTCCGGCGCAGACGGGAGGAGGCGGCGCCACCGAGGTTGAAGTCAGCGGCACGGCTGATGTTTCGTTGAACGACAACTTCTTCGATTCGGACGGTAACCAGAACCCGAACTTCAAGGTCGCGGCGGGCACGCCCGTGACGTTCAGTCTCGCGAACAACGGGGCAGCGCCCCACAATATGCGGATCGCCGGAACAGACGGTGAGTTCGAAACGGATGACGACGTCGTTTCGGATCCGGACTTGATACCGGCCGGGGGGACCGGCACGCTCGAGTTCACCGCTCCGGCGGGAACATACGACTACGAGTGTCAATTCCACCCGGACCAGATGAACGGGCAGATCATAGCCGAGTGACAACGGCCGGCCGCGCCCTATAATTCGAGGAGACACGCATGCCCGCCCGCAAGATTGGTCTCGTCGCACTGATTCTCCTGGCCGCGCTGGTTGTTGCCTGCGGAGATGACGACGACGACGAGCAACTCGCGACCGGCGCACCCTCACCGCCGGTCGCTTCACCGACCCAGGTGCTATCACAGCCGGAGCCGGTACAGACGCTCGATGAGCAGTTCACGGAGGCGTCGGACGGGGTTATCGAGGTGACGATCCAGGGGGCGGCGTTCCGTGGAAACAAGTTGCGCGTGCCCGTGGCACAGACGGTGACGATCGACGTGACAAACAAGGATGGGCAAGTGCACAACCTGCGCATAGCGGGGTTCGACGGCCAGTACCAGACGGAAGACGATGCGGTCTCGGACCCCGACCCGATCGCAGCGAACGGATCCGGCTCGCTCCAGTTCGCGCCGGCGGTGCCCGGGGTCTACACGTTCCATTGTGACTATCACCCGGGTTCGATGGGTGGCGTGGTCGTCGTGGAGTGACGGCGGCCGAGTCGTTGACTCGCTCGGGGCGGCTGCGCTACGCTACCCGCTGGACGCGCGGGCGTCCATTAATGACCAAGGGAGGCTGAGGATTTAGTGGCGAACCAGGTAGGCAAGCGATACCAATGCACGAAGTGCGGGACAGAGATGATCGTCACCAAGGGCGGTGACGGCGACCTCGGTTGCTGCGGGCAGCCGATGCAGCAGAAGCAATAACGGGAGACAGGACGATGCCCAACCAGCTTGGAAAGCGATTCCAGTGCGAGACCTGCAACACGGAAGTGCTCTGCATCAAGGCGGGAGACGGGGCGGTGGAGTGCTGCGGCAAGCCGATGGAGCTGCTGCAGCCGAAGGTGCTGCCCTCCGCCGACTGATCTGACGATCGGGGATCGGCAATCAGAAATCGGCGGCGTAACATACCGATTGCTGCTTCGTCTGTGGTGATGGACGAACGCCGGTTTCACCTTGACAGGGTTTCGAGAGGACGCCTATCATACCCCTCGAACGTCCTTCCGGCGAAGGACGTTTAATTTCTTAGCCTGGAGGCGATTGCTTTTGCCGGAAGTCTATATCAGTAGCAATGAGAGCTTCGACGCGTCTCTCAAGCGCTTCAACAAGATGGTGCAGCAGTCGGGTATACTCGCCGAGGCCCGTCGCCGCGAGCACTTCGAACCCCCCAGCGTCACTCGCAAGAAGAAGGCGGCCGCGAAGCGGCGCAAGAGCCTCAAGAACGCCCAGCGCGGGTAGGTATCAACAGTCAGTGATCAGCTTTCAGTTCCCTGTGAAGCCATGTCCTTGAAACAGCAGCTCGCCGATGATTTGATGGACGCCATGCGCAGCGGCGACGAGACGCGCAAGTCGACGCTGCGGATGCTGACGACAGCTGTCCAGAACGCGGAGATCGCGGCGGTCGACATCAAGAACCCCGACGCGACGCGGCAGGAGCTGACGGACGAGCAGGTGCTCGGAGTGATCGCCAAGCAGGCAAAGCAGCGACGCGAGAGCATCGAGGAGTTCACGAAGGCGGACCGCAAGGACCTGGCGGACAGGGAAGCGGCGGAGCTGAAGATACTCGAGGAGTACCTGCCGGCGATGATGTCGCGGGAGGAGATCGTCGCGGAGGTGCGAAAGGTGATCGCTGAGACGGGGGCGAACGGCCCTGCGGACAAGGGCAAAGTGATGCCGGTGATCATGAAGACGCTGGCGGGCAAGGCGGACGGGCGGGCGATCAACGAGGTCGTCACGGAGCTCTTGGCGGGCGGGTAGGCCCGAAAAAACGCGCCTCTCGCCGGCGCCGCAGCGCGATGGAGCCATGGCAGGCTCCGCTACAGCGGCTGCGATCGTTAACGGCAAACGGATGCATCTTTGGGGCACGGGCGCTGATCGCGCCACTCTAACATTCGCCATCCCATCATCGTCTTGATATCATGAATTGAGCCTCCGCTTACGCAGGGCGACGCTATGACCGCCAGAATTCAGGCGAGCGAAACGATTTCGCCGCTGCAGGCATTCGTCTTCGCAGTGGCGTTGGCCCTCGCCCTCGCCGCTGTCCTGCATCCCATCGCTTCCGGGCGAGATTTCGCTGCAGCAGGGCGATGTCGCGTTCAAGACGTTCAAGATCAACAACGTGCTCATCGCCGAGAAGGGCGACGTCGTCTCGGAGTCGGACGTTGACCAGATCCAGGATGCGGGCCTGCTGGAGAACCGGGTGACGTTCACGGGGACGGTGGCGGCGCTGATCTTCGCGGTGCTGGGCGGCGCGAGCCTGGGGCTATACCTGTACCTCTACCAGCCAAAGGAAGTGAATAACATTGCGCGGCTGGTGATGGTGGGGATGCTGGTGGTGATGTGGGTGGCGGGTGCGAAGGTGTTCCTGTCGCTGACGCTGCCGGACAACGACCGCTACTACCTGAGCTACATGCTGCCGATCGCGGCGGCGCCGATGCTGATCGCAACGCTGCTGGACGGTGGTCTGGCCGTGGCGGTGGCCTGCGTGCTGTCTGTGCTGTGCACGTTTGCCGGGTTCCACCTGGCGGACTCGAGGCGACCCGCTGGCGGGCGAACCGTTCGACGGTCTGCAGATGGTGATCGCCTTTCTGCTGGGTGGGCTGACCGGAGTGTTCGCGGTGGGCAGGGCGACGCGGGTGAACCACTACGCCTGGGCGGGGTTCCTGATCGCGGTGGTGACGTTCGGAGTGCTGTTCTCGTTCTGGCTGCTGGCGCCGGACCGCTCGGCGGAGGACATTGTCTGGATGCTGGGGGCGACGGCGTTCGGGGGCTTCGGGGCGGCGGTGGTGACGGTGGGCGCGACGGCAGTTCTCGGGTACATGTTCGGCGTGAACACGCGGATCCAGCTGATGGAACTGGCACAGCTCAGCCACCCGTTGCTGCGCGACCTGCAGGAGAAGGCGCCGGGGACGTTCCACCACAGCGTTATCGTCGGCAACCTGGGGGAGCGCGCGGCGGACCTCGTGGGGGCGGACTCGCTGCTCGTCCGCGTAGGCTGCTACTTCCACGACATCGGGAAGATCGGGCGGCCCGGGTTCTTCATCGAGAACCAGACCGAAGGCGGCGACAACCCGCACGACCGGCTGTCACCGGCGGACAGCGCGCGGTACGTGTCGGAGCACGTGCGGTACGGGCTGGAGATCACGGCGAAGCACCGGGTGCCGCAGAAGGTGCGGGCGTTCGTGCCGGAGCACCACGGGACGCGGCTGGTGACATACTTCTACCGCAAGGCGAGCGAGCTGGACGCGAACACCGACGCGGAGAAGTTCCGCTACCCGGGGCCGAAGCCGCAGAGCAAGGAGACGGCGATCGTGATGCTCGCGGATTCTACCGAAGCGGTGGTGCGCGCGAGCAAGGACCGCTCGTACGACCGTATCGACCAGCTCGTGGACAGTGTGATCGCGGAGCGGGTCTCCGAAGGCCAGCTTGACGACTCCGACCTGACTTTGCGCGACCTGAAGACGATCGCGGAGTCGTTCAAGGCGACGTTGCGCGGGATTTACCACCCGCGGATCGAGTACCCGGCGCCGACGGCGGCGGAGCTGCAGACGGCGGGGACGCAGACGGTGGGCTACCTGAAGCCGCCGAGCGCGATCGAGGCGCCGCCGTTCGGGCCAGAGGGGCGATAGCCCCGACAAGCATTCATACGGTAAGTGCTTACTGCTCTCGCCGATTGCTCCAGCTACTTGACTCCGCGAGAGCACCATACCTGATAATGTGCGCGCAGTAACAAATCGCCAGTCATCAGGAGGAGCCCCTTGAACGCAGTCGAACTACTGACCTCACAAATTAGGCAGGCCCATGGAGTCGTTTCCGGAACCGTAGCCGACCTCACGCCCGAACAAGCCGCCTGGAGCCCCGGAGGCGAGGCGAACGGAATCGGTGCGGAGCTGCTTCACCTGATCGCGGCAGAGGACATGTTTCTCACAATGATGACCAGCCGCCAGCCGCTGGCGATGGGCCCTTACGCCGGTAAGACCGGTGCCAGCGAGCCCCACCCGATGGGCGGCTATGGCGACTGGGCGAAGCGGGTGCAGGCCGACGTGCCGCAGGTGAAGGACTACATGGCCGCTGTGTTCAAGAATACCGAGGAGTATGTAGCCTCGCTGACGCCTGAGGACCTGGACCGCGAAGTCGACCTGAGCCCTGCTGGCATGGGCAAGATGAGCCTCGGTGATTTCATCACGATGACCTCTGTCATCCACCCCTCGAACCACATTGGCGAGATTTCAGCGATGAAGGGAATACAGGGCGCGAAGGGGTACTCGTTTTAGCGGACGGCGGACAGATTAGAGAGCCCTACGGAGCGGTTTCGCGTGCCTGCCAGTAGGCGGCTGCTCGCGCCAGGGCGCGGATGGCGCGTTCGACGCTGGGGAACTGGGCGACATTGGCTTCGGCGAGGCTCTCTCGCGCCTGTGATGTGATCCGCCGGCGCTCTTCGTCTGCGTAGTCGCTGGAGCCGATGACGACGGCGAAGGGCTTTGAGGTCCGCTGGGCGACCTGGATGAAGCGCTCGGTGACGCGGTCGATTATGCGCTCGGGATCGGGGCGTCCGAAGGCCCAGGGCTCGCCGATGTTGCCGACGAGCATGTCGATGCCGGGGCTTTCGTCGAGCCATTCGAGGACCTGGGCGCCGCCGAGGCCGCTGCCGGCGAGGATGGACTGATCGACGGGGTTCGTGACCCAGCCGGCGAGGTCGGGCGCCTTTTCGGCGACTTTCCGTTCGACGTCGTCGGGTAGCGGCGGGACGGAGAGGCCCAGCTCCTCGCAGAGGTCGGCGGTGAGGACGGAGCGGCCGCCGCCGGCGCCGACCATGGCGAGACGCGCACCGCGGCCCGGTTTCAAGTAGGCGAATGCGAGGAGCATGTCGATCAGATCCTCGACCGTGTCCACTGCTACCGCGCCGGCCTGGGCGACGGCCGCGTTCCAGACGTCGTAGTCCCTGCGAGGCGGCGGTGTGCGAGGCGGCGGTGCGGCCGCCGGCGCTGGTGCGGCCGCCTTTGAGCACGACGACGGGCTTTTGGGTGGCCGCGCGCTTCAGCGGATGCGAGGAAGCGGCGGCCGTCGCGGACGCCCTCGATGTAGGCGCCGACGACGTGGGATTCCGAGTCTGCCGCGAAGTAGTCGAGGAAGTCGCATTCGTTCAGGTCGAGGGCGTTGCCGTAGCTGATCGCCCTGGAGAAGCGGAATCCGCGCTGTCCGGCGAAGTGTGTGAGCTCGAAGAGCAGGTTCCCGCTCTGCGATAGGAAGCCAATGGGTCCGGGCGCGGTCGACATGTCGGTGCGGAAGGAGATGCCCTGGGCAGGGTCGAGAAGGCCCATGCAGTTGGGGCCGATGATTCGCACACCCTTCTCGCGGGCGGTCTCGCGCAGGCGTTCCTCGAGCTCGATCGCGTCCTGCTTGCCGGTTTCGCTGAAGCGGCCGGTGAAGAGCTGGAGGGCACGGACGCCTTTCGCGGCGGCGTCCTCGACGAGGCCGAGGATGTGGACCGAAGGAATGCAGGAGATCACGTAGTCAACGTCGCCGGGCGTCTCACGGAGTGACCTTGAGACGGGCAGGCCGAGGATCTCGTCGGCTTTCGGGTTGATGGGGTAGATCGCGCCTTTGTAGCCGCCGTGCTGGAGCGATTGCACGTAGTCGTATCCGGGGGTGTCGGGGTTGGCGGAGGCGCCAACGACAGCTATCGAACGCGGGTGAAAGATACGATCTATCGTCCTATACGTATCATCTATGGATTGCTTCGCGGCCATGGCCTCAAGCCTACAGGCAGAAAGAAACAGCGGACAAGCAGTGAGGGCGTAACGGGGGCTAACCCGGAGCGTCTACCTCAGCGGAGAAGTGATGACCGACTCGAATTTCAGCCAGGAGAGCATGCCGGTGGCGGAACCTCTCTTCACCCGACAGACCATGGCCGTCACGTTCGCGCGCATCGGTGCGGCGATTGCGGCCGGCTTGAGCCTCGCGAACGGCGTGGCAAACAGCACGGACCTGGCGCAGCTCGCCCTGTTCACGTTCCTTACGATGGGGATCGTTGGCAGCGCCGCCTGGGTTCTCGGCTGGGTCGTCTCGCGCTTCATGCGTGAGGGATCACCGGCCGAGTAATTCCTACCGCCTAGGTGCCCCACGTGTTATAACCGAAGTGCATATGCGCTTCGCTGTCGTCGTCTTCCCCGGCACCTGGAGCGACCACGACTGCCAGTACTCGCTGGCCAACGTGATGGGCCAGCAGGCGGAGCTGGTCTGGCACCGCGAGAGCGACCTCTCCCGCTTCGACGCGATCGTCCTCCCCGGCGGCTTCTCCTACGGCGACTACCTGCGCACGGGCGCCATCGCGCGCTTTTCGCCGGTGATGGAAGCGGTTGCGAAGGACGCGGAGGCGGGCAAGCCGGTGATCGGCATCTGCAACGGCTTCCAGGTGCTCTGCGAGGCGCACCTCCTGCCCGGTGCGCTTCTGCGCAACGACTCGCTGCAGTACCGTTGCGTCTGGACGAACCTCCGCGCTGAGAACACATCGTCGGCGTTCACGGCGGCGCTGGAGCCGGGACAGGTGCTTCGTGTCCCGATCTCGCACGGGGAGGGACGCTACTTCGCAGACGACAAGACGCTCGATGCGCTGGAGAAGGCCGAGCCGCGTGGCGTTCCGCTACTGCGGGCCGGACGGCGAGGTAACGTCGGAGTCGAACCCGAACGGGAGCGCCCGAAACATCGCCGGGATCGTCAACGAACGCGGCAATGTGCTGGGGATGATGCCGCACCCGGAGCGCGCCTGCGAGCCTCTGATGGGCGGCGAGGACGGGCTACTGATCTGGAAATCGGCGCTGGAATGGGCGGCCGTCCGGGCGTGATGCTGCTCCGTCGCCAGAGACAGGCTTAATCCCATGCTCTTCGAGGAGCCACCGGGGGGAGCGACCCCGGAACCGGGGCCGGTCGCACGGACCTGCAGCAACTGCGGCGCCGAACTTGACCCCACCTACCGATACTGTATCCGCTGCGGCACGCCGTACGAGACAGGGCAGCGGGTGTGCCCCTCGTGCGGAAGCCAGGTCGCGGCGGGGAGCCGGTTCTGCACAAGCTGTGGCGCCGCACTCGACATGACGAGCGAGTTTGCCGCGGTAGCACCAGGGAGCTATCCGGTACGCTTCGACGTCCAATACCCTGAGCGGCTGTCGCGGCTGCTGATCTTCGTGAAGTGGTTGCTGGCGATCCCGCAGTACCTGATCGTCTACGCGCTAACCAACGTCTCGAGCGTTATCGGATTCCTGGCGTTCTTCTGCATCCTGTTCACGAAGCGCTACCCAAAGGGACTGTTCGACCTGGTGGTCGGTTTCAACCGCTGGGGCGCTAACGTGAGCACGTACACAGGCCTGTTGCGAGACGAGTACCCACCGTTCGCGATGGACGTCGGCCGATATCCGCTGCGGTACGAGGTGGACTACCCCCAGACGCTGAGCCGGTGGAAGATCTTCGTCAAGTGGCTGGCCGCGATTCCGCATTACCTCGTCCTGCTCGTTCTGGGGCTCGTCGGGTCGCTGCTATTGTTCATCAGCTTCTTCGCGATCCTGTTCACGGGGCGTTATCCTCGGGGCTTCTTCAACTACAGCGTCGGCCTGCAGCGGTGGAACCTGAGGGTGGGGGCGTTCGTGGGGCTGATGCGGGACGAGTTCCCTCCGTACAGCCTTTCAGCGGATGCCCGCCCGGGAGGCACGACGAGCTTCGTGCTTTCGGCGCTGCTTGGGCTGCCGTTGATAGCGGGAATCATCGCCCTCATCGTGGTAGCCGTTGCGAGCGTGTCATCGAACACCGAGACGGTGGAGGTGTCATACAGTCGCATAGTCGCCGGGCAAGAGACGGGTGTGGTGGATGTTGAAGGCACGGCGGTTGTGCTTGTGGATGCGGAGGACCCCGCGGCAGGATTGCCTGACCCCGGCGAGCGCCTCGTGTCGTTCGAATTCCGTATTACGAACGTGGACAGTCTTTTCACGCTCGTGGGCGATGAGGCGTTTGAGATGGAGGACACCTCGGGGGACAAGCACGATCCAACGGACATTTTCTACTTGACGCCGATGGAAGACATTCAGCTCGACAAGGGAGAGCGGGCGCGCGTGTCCGTCATATTCGAGCTGGGCAACAGTGTGGACCCGGCGTCAGTTACGTACTCGCCGGGATTCGCGGCATACGTGCCGTTCGGCGAGCAGGTGCGGTACGAATTCCGATGACGGGCTAACTTCACGCGGTGTTATCGCGTTCCATCCAGCGGCTAACCACACCTGTCGCGCCCTGACGTCCCCGGGGCACGCGAAAGGAGCGCGATATGGCAACAGACACAACGCAGATGCCGGGAGGAGACGAACCGCCGTCGTCTGGAACGGGATACGCGCCGGCCGCAGCGGGCGGCTATCCAGTGCGGTTCGACGTCGAATACCCGGACGAGCTGAACCGCTGGCTGCCGCTTGTCAAGTGGCTGCTGGTGATCCCACATCTACTCATCCTGTATGTGCTGGGTGCCGTCGCTTCCATCATGGTGTTCATCGCCTTCTTCGCGATCCTGTTCACGAAGAAATATCCGCAGGGGCTGTATGACTTTGTGGCGAATTATTTTCGCTGGAGTCTTAACGTATCGGTGTACTACAGCCTGATGAGAGACGAGTACCCGCCGTTTTCGTGGGACGCGGGCCAGTATCCGGTTACGTTCGAAGCCGACTACCCGCAGGAGTTGAACCGCTGGCTGCCGCTGATCAAGTGGTTGCTCATCATTCCGCACTTCCTGGTGCTCCTGGTACTGGGCCTGGTTGTATCGGTCATATGGGTCATCGCCTTCTTCGTGATCCTGTTCACGAGACGCTACCCTCAGGGGTTGTTCGAATTCGTAGCGGGATTCTTCCGCTGGCTGTACCGGGTGAACGCCTACTACTACCTGATGCGGGACGAATACCCGCCGTTCAGCCTGAAATAGAACGCCCGGCTATTGCGGCGCGCCTGGTACGAGAGTCCGTGGGTCATGGTCGGTGCGGGCTATGTGTTTCCGCCGTTGGGGCTGTTCCTGATGTGGCGGTACGGGCCGTGGTCCGTGCCGGCGAAGGTGCTGGTGACGGTGATCGGCCTGACACTGATGTTTGCGTCGTCGTACATTACTTCCACGTACGTCATGCCCCGGATATTCTGACTGCTTTGTCAGCCGTCCGTCTCATATGGACCCGCCACCCGCCCGATTTTATTAGCTCAGGGGGACACCCCCTGAACCCCCGACGAGGGGCGCTGCCCCTCTGCACACCCCGTGAGGCGGCCTGGTCAGCCGAGCCGCGATTTTGTCTCTGGTGGGCTTGGCCGTTATCATCGAATTCGAGTTATGGCCGTAGACCAGTCCCTGCTCGATGTTATAGCCCTCTCCCGGGCCGAATATGACCTCATCGTCGAGCGGCTGGGTCGTGAACCGAACGAGGTGGAGCTGGGAATGTTCGGGGCGCTGTGGAGCGAGCACTGCGGCTACAAGAACTCCAAGCCTTTGCTGCGCCTCCTGCCGGCCGAGGGCGCTTACGTACTGACGCGGCGAGGCGCTGAGAACGCAGGGGCTGTCGACATCGGAGACGGGCTGTGCGTGGTGATGAAGATTGAGTCGCACAACCACCCGAGCGCGATCGAACCCTACCAGGGGGCGGCGACGGGTGTAGGCGGCATCGTGCGCGACATCTTTGCGATGGGCGCGCGTCCGATCGCGATTTTGGACTCGCTACGGTTCGGGCCGGTCGCGCCACCGCCGGGTGCCGCGGGGACAAGTGACCTCATGAACGAGGTGATGGCGCGCAACCGCTATTTGTTCGGCGGCGTCGTCTCGGGCATCGGCGGCTACGGAAACTGCCTGGGCATCCCGACGGTGGGCGGCGAGGTGTATTTCGAGAACGCTTATTCGGCGAACCCGCTGGTGAACGCGATGTGCGTCGGCGTGGCGCCGGTGGAGAAGCTGGCGAGCGCGAAGGCGGATGGCGTGGGCAACGTGCTAATGCTGGTGGGCGCGGACACGGGCCGCGACGGCATCCACGGCGCGTCCGGACTGGCGTCGCGCACGGACCCCAACGCTCGCTTCGACGAGTTACGGCCGGCGGTGCAAGTGGGCAACCCGTTCCTGGAGAAGATGTTGCTGGAGGCGTGTCTTGACCTGGCGCACAACCACCCGAACTGGATCACCGGCATCCAGGACCTCGGGGCGGCCGGACTGTCGGCGTCCAGCGCTGAGTCGGCCGCGCGCGCGAAAACCGGTCTCATCATCGATGTGGGGAGGGTGCCGCGGCGCGAGGAAGGGATGACACCGTACGAGGTGATGCTCTCGGAGTCGCAGGAGCGGATGCTGATAATTGCCCGAGAGCCGCACGTCGATCATGTCGCCTCGCTCTTTGAGCGCTGGGAAGTGCCGTGGGCGATCATCGGCAGCGTGACGGGTGACCAGGTGATCCGCATCCTGGACAACGGCCGCGAGGTGGCGGCGCTGCCGGTTGGGACGCTGGTGGACGCCCCCGAGTACACGCGCGAAGGCGAACCGGCGGAGGAACTGTACACGCTGCAGACGATGGACCTCTCGGGTGTCCCCGAGGTGAGCGACCCGCAGGCGGCCTTCTTGCGCCTGCTGGCCTCGCCGAACATCGCCTCGAAGCGCTGGGTGTTCCGGCAGTACGACCAGAGCGTGCTGTCCAACACCGTGGTGCAGGCGGGTGGGGACGCGGCGGTGCTGCGGATCAAGGGCACCGAGAAGGGGATTGCCGTCAGCACGGACTGCAACGGGCGCTACTGCCACATCGACCCCTACATAGGGGCCGCGATCGCCGTAGCGGAGGCGGCGCGGAACGTCGTCTGTGCGGGCGCGGTGCCCGTGGCCGTGACCGATTGCCTCAACTTCGGCAACCCGGAGCGGCCGGACGTCTACTTCCAGATGCAGTCGGTGGTGCACGGCATCGCCGAGGCCTGCAACGCGCTGGGAACGCCGGTGATCTCCGGGAACGTCAGCCTCTACAACGAGACGGGTGGGCAGCCCGTGTACCCGACGCCGGTGATCGGGATGCTGGGGATACTGGATGACGTAACGCAGCACCGCACGATGGCGCTTCCGAACGAGGGCGAGGAGGTCTTCCTTCTTGGCTCCACCGTGGAGCAGCCCGTGGGTGCGCTGGCCGGCAGCGAGTATCTGAAGCTGGAGCACGGGCTCGTCGGCGGCAAGCTGAACATCGACCTGGCGCTGGAGGGACGAGTGCAGCGGGCGACGCTGGCGGCAATCAAGCAGGGACTGGTCACTGCCTGCCACGACTGCTCGGACGGTGGCCTCGCGGTGGCGCTGGCCGAGATGTGCCTGGCCGCTGGTGAGGCGGGCCTGGCGGGGGAGAAGGGCGTGGACGCGTCGGCGGCGCCGGTAGGGCGGCGGCTGGACGCGGCGCTGTTCGGCGAGACGCAGTCGCGGATCATCGTGACGATACGGCCGGAGAACCGGCAGCGGCTGCTGGGAATCGCCGACGGGCTGGGCGTCCCGGCGTACCTGCTGGGCCGCGTTACCGGCGAGTTGCGGATGCGGCTGGGCCCGCTCGACGTCTCGCTGGAGGAGATGCGAGGGGTGTACGAGGGGGCGCTGGAGCGGGCGCTGGCGGGATAGGGCTAGTGCCGCCAGCCCTTTGACCGAGGCCGCACACCCGTTCTAAAATCGACTGTGAACACGGCCTCGCGCTCAGCGTTCACACCCCATCAACATCGCGGGTGACGGCGCGTGGGAAACCGTGTATCGTCTGACATTGTCGCCCATTAACTTACGGAGGAGATCGCCATGAAAGTAGTTTTCCTGGAGGAGGTCGAAGGCACCGCCAGCCCCGGTGACGTGAAGAACGTCGCCGATGGGTTCGCGCGCAACTTCCTCCTCCCACGCAAGCTCGCCGCCCCGGCGAACGACCATTACATCGCCATCGCCAACGCCAAAGCGACGAAGCACGCCAAGCGCCAGGACCGGCTGGACGACGAGGCCCGAACCCACCTCCTGCCCAGGGTGGACGGCACCTCCATCAGCATGGAGGTTCGCGTAGGCGAGCAGGACAAGCTGTTCGGCTCGGTGACGGCGCGTGATATCGCGGAGGCGCTGCAGGAGGCCACCGGCGTCGAGATACAGCACCAACAGGTGCTCCTGGGACAGGCGATCCGCGAAGTCGGGACAGAAGAAGTGAAAGTGCGGCTGACGAGGAACGTGATCGCCACGATCAACGTCAGCGTGGTGGCGCTCGGCGTTGAGCCGGAGGCCGAAGCTGAGGCAGCGGAGGCCGGCGAAGCGCGGGAGCGCCCCGAAGACACGCTGGTCGCCGACACGGCATCCGCTTCAGACGCGCAGGACGCCGACCAGCGCCGCCAGGCGCGCGAAGGCTCGCAGGACACGAGCGCCGATACGGAGACGGGCGTCGAGGCCGTTGCCGAGGCGGCGCAGGTGGCGGAGCCCCAAGCCGTTGCCGAGGTAGAAGAACCAGACGAAGAGGAACTAGAAAACACCGGAGAACCAGGCTAGCGCGCCCGGGCGTCGGACACGCGGACAGGCCTGCAACCTGTCAGCGGGAGCGGGGAGGCTCCATTCGGCGGCACGGGCGCTATCAGGGGAAGCGTCCAGCATATGGTCGTCGAAACAGGGTCAACTCGCGGCGGCGAGAAGCTGCCACCGCATGATGTCGATGCCGAAGAGGCTGTAATCGCCTCTCTCCTCGTCGACCCGGACGCTATCTACAAAGTCGCCCCCCGCCTGAAGCCGGAAGACTTCTTCCGCGAGAAAAACGCCTGGGTGTACCAGGCCTGCCGGGCGCTGTGGGACCGCAGCGAATCGATAAACCAGGTCACGGTCGCGCACGAATTGGCGCGCGCCAACCGGCTGGAGGACGTCGGCGGGGTGTCCTACCTCAGCCAGATCGTCACCGACCTGCCAACATCGATCGGCGTCGAGCACTACGCGGGGATCATCCAGCGCGACGCCCTATACCGACGGCTGATCAGCGCCGCCGGAGAGATCGCGCGCATCGCCTATGTCGGCGAGTCTGACGTCGCCGATGTCCTGGCGCGGGCGGAGACGCTCATCGCGGCCGTGCGCGAGGGTGACGCCCTGCGGGATTTTGTTCACATCCGGGAGCTGCTCTCGGGGTACCTGGAGAATGCGGAATCGGGGACAGGCGCGATCGCCGCGGAGACGCGGGCTGTCACGACCGGATTCATGGATCTCGATACGCTTCTGGGCGGTCTCAAGCGTGGAGACCTCGTGGTCGTCGCGGCGCGACCCAGCCTCGGGAAGACGTCGCTCGTCCTGAACTACGCCCGCAACGCAGCGGCGCGGCAGCAGGCCGTGGTTGCCTTCTTCTCGATCGAGATGGCGGCGGAGCAACTGGTGCAGCGCATGATTGCGATGGAGTCGGGTGTGGACTCCACGAGGCTTGCGTTCGGACAGCACTCGGAGCGCGACGAGCGCAAGATCTCGCAGGCACTGGGGTCGCTCTCCGACCTCTCGTTGTACTTCGACGACTCGGCGGGATTGACGATCGCAGAGATGCGAGCGAAGGCGCGCCGTTTGCAGCTCGAGCGCGGGAGCCTGGACCTGATCGTCATCGACTACCTGCAGCTGATGCAGTCCGGGATGCGCAACGAGAACCGCGTGCAAGAGGTGAGCTACATCTCCCGCTCGCTGAAGCAGCTGGCGCGCGACCTCGACGTGCCGGTGATCGCCTGCTCTCAGCTCTCGCGAGCGGCGGAGATGCGGGCGAGTAACGTCCCTCAGCTTTCGGACCTGAGGGAGTCGGGGAGCATCGAGCAGGACGCGGACGTCGTGATGTTCATCTACCGCGAGGACAAGTATGTGTCGCGGGAGCAGTGGGAGAAGCAGCACGCCGAGCGGCCGCGGGAGTACCCGGCCGGGATAACGCAGGTCATCCTGGCGAAGCACCGCAACGGGCCGACGGGGACGATCCACCTGCGGTTTCGAGACAAGATCGCGCGCTTCGAAGACCTGCTGGTGCGGGAGGCGGAAGAGGAGTGGGAGGAGGAAATGTGAGAAGTAGGAAGTATGAGGTAAGAGGTAGGAAACGGGATTGAACGACGAGGACGCGGGTACGTTCAACGGCTTTCCGGACTCGGGGCTGGCGACGACGGTCCCGAACCTGTTCTTCGCGCGGGTGATGCCGGAAATCGAGGAGCCGACGGAGCTGGCCGTCTCAGCCTACTTCTTCTACGCGGCGGCGCAGTCGGACCGGTCGCGGAGGCCGCGTTTCGTGACTCGCGCGGAACTGGCGGCGGACGGGACGCTGCTGCGGGCGCTGGCATCTCTGGTCGGCGGCCAGGACCACGAAGCGCTCGAGGCGGGACTGCGACTGGCCGTGCAGCGGAGGACGCTGGTGCGCGCTTCGGTGGAGACGGGCAGCGGCGGTGAGGAGGTATTCGCGGTGAACACGCCGTCCAACCGGCGGGCACTGGAAGCGCTGGCGGGGGCTCGAGTGGACATCGAAGAAGCGCTGCCGCCGGCGGAAGGGGCTGCCCGACCCAACATATTTGCGTTATACGAACAGAACATCGGGACGATAACGCCGCTGATGGCGGAGGAGTTGCAGGAGGCGGAGGCAACATATCCGCCGGAATGGCTGGAGGCGGCGTTCCGGGAGGCGGTGGAGGTAAACAAACGGAGCTGGCGGTACGTGGAGCGGATCCTCCGCCGCTGGGAGACCGAGGGGCCGGACTATGAAGAGCCTGAAAGAGATAATCGAATCGAGTGGCTCGAGCGCCGCTACCGCGAAGGGAAGAAGCGCATCAGCGCCCGTCGCTGATCCGGAGCCCGAGCAGGAGAACATCTGCGCCCTATGCGGTGGCGCCGGTTTCGTGCGGCGTACTGTCCGGCTGGGCCACCCTGACTTCGGCAGGGCCTTCCCCTGCGAGTGCACCGACGATGAGGAGGAGGACGAGCGGCTCACCCGTCTCCTGCGCTACAGCAACCTGGGGCCGCTTTCGCGCCTGAGCTTCGACAACCTGAGCGAGCGAGGTCGCAGCCCTGATCTGCGTCACCAGGAGGCGTTCGCGCAGGCGGTGACTGCGGCGCGAGCGTTTTCAGTGGAGCCGGAGGGATGGCTCGTGTTCACCGGACCGAGCGGTTCGGGAAAGACGCACCTGGCGGCGGCTATCGCCGGAGAGTGCATCGAGGCGGGGCGGGCGGCGCTATTCATGGTCGTGCCGGACCTGCTTGACCACCTGCGCGCGGCTTACCAGCCGGGGAGCGACGTCGGATACGACGACCTGTTCGAGATGCTCAAGAACGCGCCTGTGCTGGCGCTTGACGACCTGGGGGTACAGAGCTCGACGCCGTGGGCGCAGGAGAAGCTGTTCCAGCTGATCAACCACCGCTATAACGCGCGGATGCCGACGATATTCACCACCAACCTGAGCCTGTCCGAGTTCGACGCGCGCATCCAGAGCCGGCTGGGGGACGCGGAGCTTTCGCAAGTGTACCCGCTGGAGTCCGGCGGAGGGTTCGAGGTGAACGGGCTGGACGCGCTCGACCTGCCTCACCTGCGGGGGATGAGCTTCAAGGGGTTCAACCCCGACATCGTCGAAGTAGCGCGGCGCGATGAGGCGAGGGCGATACACCACGCCCACCGCGAGTCGATCCGGTTCGCCCAGGAGCCGAAGGGGTGGTGGATCATCGCCGGAGACACAGGGCGAGGGAAGACGCGGCTGGCGGCGGCGATCGCCAACTATTGCCGGGATTCGGGCACTCGGGTGATTTTCGCGGTGGTGCCCGACCTGCTGGACTGGCTACGAGTCAGCTTCAGCCCGGAGAACACGGCTACGTTCGACGAGCAGTTCGAGAAGGTGCGCACGGTGCCGTTGCTCGTGCTCGATGACCTGGGTTCGCAGACGACCACACCGTGGGCGCAGGAGAAGCTGTTCCAGCTGCTGAACTATAGGTACAACGCCGCGTTGCCGACTGTGATCACGACCAACGCCACCGTAGGACAGCTGGAGACGCGCATCCGGACGCGGATCACGGACCCGGAGTTCAGCTCGATCGTGCTGATGGGGGATTTCGATTTCTTCAGCAAGCGGGAGGTTGGGCCCTCGCGACCGGCGGCGGCGCCGCGTGGGCGGCCGCGGCGGGTGTGAGGTGGGGGACGAAGGGTTGGACAGGATCCGACGCCCGCCGGGCGAGGCAAATTCCGGGGTGGGGGGAGTTCAAATGACGAGCGCGTTAGACGTTCGGCTGGTTGAGGTGGCACCGGGCGTGCCTCGCCCCTACGCGCCGGCGACGGTGCGGATGCCGTCTGAATCCAGCAGGTAGGTGTACCAGGCCTCGTCGCGGCGCGCGCCGAGCCTTTCGTAGAAGTCCATCGCGCGGCGGTTCCAAGTGAGGACCTGCCACTCGATCTCGCAGCAGCCGCGGCGGGCGGCCTCAGCGGCGATCTCCCGGAAGAGGGCGTAGCCGGCGCCGCTGCCGCGGTGCGGCTCGAGGACGAAGATGTCTTCGAGGAAGAGCTTGGGTAGGCCTTCGAACGTCGAGTACTTCTCGTAGGCGATCGCGTAGCCGACGGCGGCGCCGTCGACCTCCGCCAGGAGAGTGATCATGCCGAGGCTGCCGTCGAAGAGGCCGGTGCGCATGCGTTCCTTGGCGGCGTCGTCCGGCCCCTGGAGCTTCTCGAAGTCGGCGAGCGCCTGGATCAGTGCGAAGACGTCATCGGCGTCGTCGGGTCCAGCGCGTCGCACTCGTACGGTGGTCAAGACCTCTTCCTTCTTCGTGCTGTGTGCGTCCAGTCCTTGAGCCAGTCGCGCAGGGCCCAGCGGGTCGTGTCGTAGGCGAGCTCGTCCCAGGGAATGTGTTTCGGTTCGAACCAGCGTACCTCTAGGGCTTCGCGGCCCGGGTCGACGCGGCCGGCGGTGACGCGGCCTCGGAAGACGATCGAGACGATGCCGATGGTTGGTCGCGAGTAAACGCCGACGACGTCGTCAATGCGGACGGTAACGCCTGTCTCCTCCTCTGCCTCGCGGGCGGCGCACTCCTCAATGGTCTCGTCTATCTCGAGGAAGCCGCCGGGGAACGTCCAGAACCCGATGCGGGGCTCGATGGCGCGGCGCATGAGGAGAATCTTGCCACGGCGCTCGGGGACCACGCCGATGACGAGCTTGGGGTTCACGTAGAGGATGTGGCCGCGGTCGCAGACGAGGCGTGGGCGGTCTTCGCTCGGGAGCAGGCGGACGATGAGGGGAGCGCCGCAACTCGGGCAGTAATGGAGGTCTTCGCCGGGCGGAGCGAATGCTTCTTCAGTCAAGGTGGTTCATTCGCGTTTCACCGCCTCGCCCTCGATCCACTCCTCGCCGCCTTCCCAGACTTCCTTCTTCCAGATCGGGACGACTTCTTTGAAGCGGTCGACAAGGACGTGGCAGGCCTCGAAGGCCTCCTTGCGGTGGGGCGCTGATACGGCGACGAGGAGGGACGTCTCGCCGATTTCGAGGCGGCCGGTGCGGTGCTGGATGGCGACGTCCGTGATCGGGTATCGGGAGGCTGCGTCCTCGGCGATCTGGCGCATTACCTTCGTGGCCATTTCGGGGTAGGCGTCGTATTCGAGGTAGAGGACGCGCCGGCCCATGTTGTTGTCGCGGACGACGCCGTAGAAGAGCGCGACGGCGCCGGCTTCGTCGTTGCGGACATGCTCGACGAGTCGCTGCGGGTCGAGAGGTTCGGCTGTTACTTCAAACAGCATCGGTTCCCCCACTCACGGGCGGGATCAGCGCCAGTTCGTCGCCGTCCTGCAGCGGCTGCTCGGAGGGCACGTACTCGGCGTTTACGGCGTACATCAGCGCGTCGTCGAAGCCGGCCATCGCCGGGTAGCGGTTGCACAAGAGGCGGTAGGCGTCTCCGGCGGTGATTCCTTCACCGAGCTCGACATCCGCCTCGCGTACTCCTGCCACCTCGCTGAGCCGGGCGAACAGACGAACCTTCACCTTCGCCACTAATGTCCTCCTTCGCTTCGAGTCTAGACGTTGAGGGGATGCGCATCAACGCGCGGGTGTCTCGTCGTTCTGGGCATGGCGTATTAGACTGGTTTTGTGAGCATTGCGCAGCGTTTGAACCATCCGGTGGCCGGCTATCTGCTGGCGATTGCCTTAGTCGGTTTGATGACCGGCGTCGTCGCGCTCTTTCGCGTCACGGCGGACGTGGAGAACGTGTCGATGCTGTACTTGCTTGCGGTGATCGCCAGCGCGGTCGCGTTCGGGCGGGGGCCGGCTATCGCGGCGGCGATCGGCTCCTTCCTGGCATTTAACTTCTTCTTCGTCGAGCCGCGATACACGTTCACTGTGGCGCAGGACGAAGAATTGGTCGCGCTCGCGCTGTTGCTTATCACGGGGATTATCACAGGCCAGCTAGCCGCGTTGTTGCGAGAACGTGCGAGGGACGCTGAGCGCCGTGAACGGGAGGCGGTGGCCCTGTACGACGTTGTGAGGCTCGTCGCTGAGCCGGATATCCAGAGGGCGCTGACGGCTGTGGCGGAGAAGCTGCGGTCGGACCTGGATTTGGCGACGGTGCTGATAGCCGTCGAGGATGTGGAGCCGGTGCGAGCGCAGGCTGACGTTGGGGACAGCGAGGCGATCGAACTCGCCCGGGCGGCGGCCATGGTACCGGGGATGGTACTCGGTGGCGGACAATCCGCGACCCGGGAAACCAGCGCGACGCCGGGGCGCTGGATCCGGGTGGTAGACCCGAAGGGCCGCTCGGCGGGAGCGCCTGTCGACAGTAAGCGCGTACGCAGTGTGCCTTTGATGCGGGCCGGCACACGAGTGGGCTCGATCACGCTGGTACGACGAAGAGACGCGGCCGAGTTCTCCGCTTCTGATGACCGGCTGCTCTCGGCGGTCGCTCACCAGGTTGGTCTCGCGCTCGAGCGCGTGCGCCTGCAGCGAGAGGCGACGGAGGCGGAGGTGCTGCGGCGCACGGACGAGCTGAGGACGGCGCTCATTAACGCCGTCTCTCACGACCTGCGGACGCCGCTTTCGTCGATTATCGCGTCGGCCGGAAGCCTGCTGCAGGTGGATGTCGACTGGTCCGACGATGACAAGCGGCAGTTCGCTGGGGCGATCGTCGAGGAAGCGGAGCGGCTCAACCGCCTGGTGAGCAACCTCCTGGACCTGGGGAGGATTGAGTCGGGCATTATCCGGCCGGACAAGGGTTGGTACGACATCGGGTCACTGGTGAACGAGGTGGCAGGCAGGTTGCGCCCGCTGGCGTCGAGGCACAGACTGCGAGTCGAGGTTCCGGACGGTCTGCCGCCGCTGCAGTTCGACTACGTTGAGATAGACCAGGTGCTGACGAACCTGGTGGAGAACGCGCTGAAGTACACACCGGAGGGCTCGGAGATCACAGTGTCGCTGCGGTTGATGGACGACAGGGTAGAGGTGAGCGTCAGCGATAACGGGCCCGGGATTCCAGCTAATGCGTTGGAGAACGTATTCAAGCCCTTCTACCAGGTTGCCACAGCCGCCGGGCAGGCCAAAGGAAGTGGCCTGGGCCTCGCCGTGGCAAGGGGCCTGGTGGAGGCGCACGGCGGGGGCATCCGCGCTGAGAACCGCCTCGAAGGGGGCGCGCGGTTCGTATTTACGCTGCCGCGGGCTGAAACGCCCGTAGTGGCGGCCTGAGCCCATGTCAAAGGGTGCGCGCGTCCTGGTGATCGACGATGAGCCGGCGATCGCGCGCGCCGTCTCGAAGAACCTGTCCGCGCATGGATTCGAGGTAGACACGGCGGAGACCGGCAGCCTTGGCATCGAATCGTACGAGCGTGGGCACCCGGATGTGGTGCTGCTCGACCTGGGCCTGCCCGATATGGATGGACTGGAAGTGATCACCCGCCTGCGTGCGGAGGGAAGCACGCCGGTTATCGTCCTGTCCGTCCGCGGAGAAGAGCGCGAGAAGGTGAAGGCGCTGGAGTCGGGCGCAGACGATTACCTGACGAAGCCGTTCGGGGTGGACGAGCTGCTGGCGCGCGTGCGGGTGGCGCTGCGTCATTCGGCGCACCCGGCGGCGGGGGCCGCGCCGGTATTCAGTGCCGATGACCTGGAGGTGGACCTGGAGAAGCGGCACGTGCGCCACTCGGGCGAGGAGGTGCACCTGACGCCTACCGAATACGAGCTATTGAGGGCGTTCGTCGCTCAGCCCGACAAGCTGCTCACTGACCGGATGTTGCTGCAGCAGGTTTGGGGGCCCGAGTACGGAGATGAGGCGCACTACCTGCATGTGTACATGGCCCGGCTGCGAAAGAAGATTGAGCCTGACCCACAACGGCCCCGATACCTCGTTACCGAGCCGGGCGTAGGCTATCGGCTTGTGACGGATCGCTGAGCAGTCATCGGCTAGGGTTCGCCGGACTCGGTCACGACGTGCAATTCGGCGTCCGGGGCCTCCTCCAGGAGCTTGGCGATGATCGATGGGCGGACACGAGCGAGGACGCCGCGGCGATGAGGGCGGCCGACAACAATACTTCCCGCGTTCTTTTCGCGGGCCACTCTTGCCAGCTCACGGGCCACATCGGAGCCCTGAACCCGAACTATGTCGGCACCGAGGTCCCCGGCATAGCGGATGTTCTCTTCGAGGGACATGCGCTCTTCGGGACCGGCGCCCGCCCAGCCTGGAGTTTCCACAAACACGGCGACAAGGTCTGAGCCCAGGCCGTGAGCTAGGCGCCAGGCGCGGCGGACGGCTCGTTGGGAGGCCGGACCGTCGTGTACCGCTACAATCACTCGGTCGGCCGCAGCCCAGGCGGTATCGATCTGATGCTCGCGCATGTACTCTTCGAGGTCTTCCTCGACCGTCGTCGCCACTTTCCGCAGCGCGAGCTCGCGGAGGGCGTTCAGATTGCCTTCGCGGAAGAAGCTCTGGAGTGCCTGTTCGGCGCGCTCCCGCGGATAGACGTTGCCGTGCTTCATTCGCTGCCGTAGCGCATGGGGCGACATGTCGACGACCTCGACCTCGTCGGCCTCGTCGATCACCCAGTCGGGTATGCGTTCACGGACCGGTTGTCCAGTAATGGTTTCGACGATGTCGGCCAGGCTCTCCAGGTGCTGAATGTTGACGGTGCTGATTACCGTGATGCCGTGCGAGAGGATCTCGTGGACGTCCTCCCAGCGCTTTTCGTGGCGCGAACCGGCCGCGTTTGTGTGAGCCAGCTCGTCTACCAGCGCGACCTGCGGATGGCGGGCGATGATCGCCTCCGTGTCCATCTCCTCGAGTACGACACCCTTGTACTCGACTTTCTTTCGGGGGATGATCTCGAGTTCACCCACCGCCTGGACGGTGAGCGGGCGGTTGTAGGTCTCTACATAACCGATGGCGACGACGGTGCCGCGCTCCTTGCGGCGGTGGCCCTCCATGAGCATGGCGTAGGTCTTGCCGACGCCGGGCGCCATGCCGAGATAGACGCGCAGACGGCCGCGGGCGCCCGCGCCCGCTTCGCGCCGCACGCGTTTGAGCATTTGCTCGGCGGTGGGTCGGTCCGGGTCCGACCGCGGAGCGGTGTCTTTCACGGCTATTAGGTTAGCGCATCAAGTGCCGCGTTGAGCCGGATTGCCTTCACCTTCGCGAAGTGTCCATTCGCAGACGTACTGCGTTGCGCTCCAGGTGTGCGGGCGGATGGTACATGCAATCAGGCCTCGGTCTTCCAGCGAATACAGGCACCTCAGCACGTCGTCCTCCGGAATGGCGGATGCTTCGCGCCGGCCGTCTGCATCAACGCTGGGGACTATCGGCTGCACGAACTCCCGATCGCCGTCACTGGCCTCTTCGATTCTCGTCAGCATTCTGCCGTGGCGTCGAACTATCTCGAGTACGAGAGCTTCCTTGTAGGAGAGCGCAGACATGGTCATCGGCTCAAATCATTGGCTCGCGGCGAGCTCGTCCAGAGCAATGTTCAGCTTCAGGACGTTGACGGTTTCCTGGCCCATGAACCATAGCGTGCGTCCGTCCGTGTTGTCATCGATCAGGTCCAGCACCTGCTGCTCGGACA
This sequence comes from uncultured Chloroflexia bacterium, assembly GCA_963717065.1. Taxonomy (GTDB): domain Bacteria; phylum Chloroflexota; class Dehalococcoidia; order SM23-28-2; family RBG-16-64-32; genus CAVQVC01. The sequence goes on from CAVQVC010000001.1 coordinate 2,523,302, forward strand.
GCCCCCGCGCGTCAGCAACGCGAGCTGCCTGGAAGCGGGCGGCCTCGGGCGAGATGTGTGGGTCGAGTCCGCTGCCGGAGGCCGTCACCAACTCGGCGGGGACTTCGGCATCGTCCGGCAGGTCGTGGGCCTCGCGAAGCGCCGCTGCCCGCTCGGTCACCCTATCTCGCAGCTTCTGGCTGGTCGGACCGAGGTTGGAGCCGCTTGAAGACGTGGCGTCGTAACCGTCGCCCGCCGCTGAAGGGCGCCCCCAGAAGTACTCGTCGGATGTGAACATCTGGCCGATCAGCTCCGAGCCGATCACGTTCCCCTCCGCGTCCTTGACCAAGCTGCCGTCTGCGTTACCGGGGAACACCACCTGGGCGATGCCGGTAATCCCAAGCGGGTAGGCCAGGCCGAGGAGGACGGTCAAGGCCAAGACCATCACGATCGCGGGGCGAGTTTCTTTGAGTAGTGTCTGCATGTTGTTCTCCTATGCCAGCCCAATCGTCGACACGATTACGTCGATGACCTTGATCCCGATGAATGGTGCGATGAGCCCGCCCAGACCGTAGATGAGGAGGTTGCGGCCGAGCAACTCAGCAGCGGGTGCCGCCCTGTAGGCCACTCCTCGAAGGGCGAGTGGTACTAGCGCGATGATGACGAGCGCGTTGAAGATTACGGCGGAAAGGATCGCGCTCTCCGGCGAGTCGAGGTTCATGATGTTTAGCTTGTCGAGTTGTGGGTAGGTGACCACAAATGCGGCCGGGATGATCGCGAAGTACTTCGCGACGTCGTTCGCGATCGAGAAGGTGGTGATGGAACCACGCGTGATCAGGAGCTGCTTGCCGATTCGCACGACTTCAATAAGCTTCGTGGGGTTGGAATCCAGGTCCACCATGTTCGCTGCTTCCTTGGCAGCGGCTGTCCCCGAGTTCATGGCCATCCCGACATCGGCCTGCGCGAGAGCCGGCGCGTCGTTGGTGCCGTCGCCTGTCATCGCGACCAGGTGACCCTCCGCCTGAAGCTCGCGGATCTTCTCGATCTTGTCTTCCGGCTTCGACTCCGCCAGGAAGTCATCGACACCGGCCTCGGCAGCGATAGTGGCCGCGGTCAGCTTGTTGTCGCCGGTAACCATGATTGTCGTGATGCCCATGCGTCGCAGTTCGTCGAAGCGGTCTCGCATTCCCGGCTTTACGGTGTCCTTCAGATAGATAGCTCCGACCAGCCGGCCATCCTGGGTCACGGCGAGCGGAGTTCCGCCCTCGCCGGAGATGCGGTCCGCGGCGCCGCGCAGGTCGTCCGGGATGCCGCCTGGGACAGTCGCCGTGATCGCGTCGACTGCGCCCTTCATCCACGACGCGCCGTTGAGGCGCACGCCGCTCATGCGGGTCTCGGCGGAGAATGGGATTAGCTCCGCCCCGGCGGGCGCGCCAGGCGAATCGCCGTCCGGGAGGGCAGCGCCCATCTGGCGCGCAAGAGCTACGATGCTCTTGCCCTCCGGCGTCTCGTCTCCGAGGGAGGACCAGAGGGCCGCCTTGACGGCCTCATCCTTCGAGGCGCCTGCGACCGCCAGGATCTCCGCTGCAAGGCGGTTGCCGTAAGTGATCGTTCCTGTCTTGTCGAGGAGCAGAACGTCCACGTCGCCCGCTGTCTCGACGGCCCGACCGGACATCGCCAGCACGTTAAATCGCGTTACGCGGTCCATGCCGGCGATGCCGATCGCCGACAGTAGCGCGCCGATCGTCGTTGGCAACAGGCAGACAAGAAGGGCGATCAAGATGATCGTGTCGACAGCATCGCCGGCGTAGACGGCAAACGGCTGGAGCGTGACGACGGCAATCAGGAAGATGATGCTGAGGCCCGAGAGGAGGATAGTCAGGGCGATCTCGTTCGGTGTCTTCTGCCGGCGCGCGCCTTCAACCAGTGCGATCATGCGGTCGAGGAACGTCTCGCCGGGGTCAGCCGTGATTCGTATCTTCAGCCAGTCGGAGACTACCTGCGTACCGCCGGTGACGCCGGTGCGAATGTCAGTTCCTGGCTCTTTCAGCACCGGCGCGGATTCACCGGTGATCGCCGCCTCGTTAACGTAGGCGACGCCCTTCGATGACCTCGCCGTCGCCGGGGACGATCTCGCCCTCGCGGACGATGACGAGGTCACCCTTGCGCAGGACGCTCGACGAGACCATGTCTTCCGTACCGTTGAGAAGGCGGCGCGCCGGCGTGTCTTTCTTCGTCGCCCGTAGCGTGTCCGCCTGCGCCTTACCACGCGCCTCGGCAATGGCTTCCGAGAAGTTCGCGAAGAGGACGGTGAACCAGAGCCAGGCGGCAATCTGAATCTCGAACCCGACGTTTTCGCCCGACACTGCGGCATCTATGGCCCAGAAAGTCGTGAGAACGCTGCCGATCTCGACGATGAACATGACGGGGTTGCGAGCCAGCGTCACTGGGTTCAGCTTTGGGAAGGCGTTGATGATGGCGGAGCGGACGAGCGGCCAGCTCCAGACGCTCTTGCCGGCGCGGCGGCTGGCAGCAACATCCTTCATCTCATCGGTCTCAGGAGTGCGCACCGGCGGTGGCTCGAGGCCGCGCGTCGGATCGGCGTCGCGTTCCGGGACTGTGCGCGGTGCTCGTTGTTCGGTCTTTGGTGTTTCGTCAGTCATCTCATTGTCCTCAGAAGGTGATGCCTTCGTTGCCCATGAAGTGTTCGACTATCGGTCCCAGCGCCAGCGCCGGGAAGAAGGTCAGCAGGCCGACTATCAGGACGACACCGACCAGCAGGCCGACCCAGAGCGTGCTGGTTGTCGGGAAGGTGCCCAGGCTGGCGGGCACTGGCTGCTTGCGAGCAAGCGAGCCAGCCACCGCTAACGTGACGACGATGATCAGGAATCTGCCGCCGAGCATGGCGAAGCCGATAGCGCTGTTGTAGAAGCCAGTGTTGGCGCCCAGTCCCGCGAACGCGGACCCGTTGTTTCCCGTTCCCGAGGTGAACGCATATAAGGCCTCGCTGAATCCATGAGGCCCGCCGTTGTTCATCGTCGCCGTGCCCCAGTCCGTGACCACGGCGAGGCCAGTCATTGCCAGGATGAACAGCGGGAAAATGAGTATCGCCACCACCACCATCCGTACCTCGAAGCTCTGCACCTTCTTGCCGATGTACTCCGGCGTGCGGCCAACCATGAGGCCGGCCAGGAAGACTGCCAGGAGGGCGAAGAAGAGCATGCCGTAGAGGCCACTGCCCACGCCGCCGAACACGACCTCCCCTAGCTGGATGTTCGCCATCGGGATCATTCCGCCGAGGGCATTAAAGCTATCGTGCATTGAGTTGACGGAGCCGTTGGAGGCCGCCGTGGTAGCCACGGCCCAGAGCGCAGATAGAGGGACGCCGAAGCGGATCTCCTTGCCCTCGAGGTTGCCAACGGACTGGTCGATGCCAAGGCCGGCAATGGCGTCATTCGGCTGGGTCTCTGCCCAGTAGCAGACGGCCGTCCCGAGAAGGAAGATCACGGACATGGCGGCGAAAAGCGCCCAGCCCTGCTTCGTGTTGTTCACCATCTTGCCGAACGTGTAGGTCAGACCGGCGGAAATTGAGAGAATTCCCAATGTCTCGACGAAATTAGTCAAAGCGGTTGGGTTCTCGAATGGGTGGGCGGAGTTGGCGTTGAAGAAACCGCCGCCGTTGGTGCCGAGTTGCTTGATCGCGAGCTGTGAGGCCACGGGGCCCTGGGCGATGGTCTGCGAGAAGTTGTCGAGGCCCTTTACAGCCGTGTAGTCGTTCAGGTTCTGTGGCAGGCCCTGCCAGACCAGGAATATTGCCATCACAATCGATATCGGCAGGAGAACGTACAGCGTCGAGCGGATCATGTCCACCCAGAAGTTGCCCACCGTGTCGGCGCGGCGCCGCGCGATGCCTCGGATCAGGGCCAGCGCGACGGCGATGCCTGCCGCGGCGGACAGGAAGTTCTGCACCGTGAGCGCCATCATCTGCGTGAGGTAGCTCATCGTATACTCGCCGCCGTAACCCTGCCAGTTGGTGTTACTTGTGAAGCTCGCCGCCGTGTTAAAGGCGGAGTCCTCCTTCACGGCAGGCATATCGGCGGGGTTGAGGGGCAGGTCTCCCTGCAATCGCTGCAGGGCGTAGACGACGACCATGCCGGCGAGGCTGAACAGCAGAACGGCGACGGCATACCGCCACCAGCTCTGCTCCTGGTCCTTATCGACGCCGGAGATGCGGTAGAGGCCCGCTTCCACCGGGCGCAGGATCGGCGAAAGCCAGGTGCGCTCGCCCGTGAAAACTTTGAACATGTAGAGGCCCAGCGGCTTCGTGATAGCCACCAGGACCAGGAAATAGACGATGATCTGGACCCAGCCGTTGAAAGTCATCAGAACCTCTCCGGCCAGATCAGCACGTAGAACAGGTACAGTAAGGCGAGTCCGGAGACCACGCCCCCGATGATGTATTCCTCGGTCATGACTTGTTTCCCATCAGCAGATAGCAGCCGTAAGTCACGATCAAAGCGAATGCAAAGAACCCGAAGGTCCCGATCATGAAAAGAACATCAACCATTGATCCCTCCCACTGATTGGTGGCGACGGATTTCGCCAAGCAATCTGCGCTGGCGCTGCCGATTAGAACGCTTTGACAAACGAGTGGTCAGCGTCATAGTCCGCCTCCAACGACTTTGAGATCGGGGCGCGTGATCCTAACCTTCAAGTGTGCCTCCTTGACCACCATGTCGACTCTTAAACAGTGCTGGGTGGCGATCTTCCGGGTGAGGGCCTGTAGCTCCGCGAGGCGGCTGGACTCGTCCAGAGGCATTGACACGGTCATCGCGTCAATCAAGCCTCGCGGAGCGTTCAACAGCGTCCTGCATGCGGACCGCACGAGGACCGCCTCCGCGGAATATTTGGGGACTGCCTCTCCACTACGAAGCGCAACCATCGCGCCAACTATTTCCACAGCCATTTCACCGTCACTCAGAACCTTTCTGGCCAGAACAGGCATAGAACAGGCACAGCACGCCGAGTCCGGCCACCACTCCGCCCAGGATGTACTCAAATGTCATTGCAATTACCTCAGAACACTCGCGAGCGCGATCGCCAGGGCCAAAACGATCAAAGGCGCGGCGCTCCAGATCATCGGCGATAAGGGACGTTTCACGATTCACCTCCCAGCCGGGCACAGAACAGGGCGAACGCAAGCGCGAACGCACAGAAGAGGAACGGCGCCAATACCCAGAGAATCTCTTCCATCACACACTCCTTCAGGCGATCGGCTCGTTCTCCGCGGGGATGTCCTCTGATTCACCGAGGACAAGCCTCGTGAGAGCCTCTATGGGAAACGGTTTTGGCAGATAGGCAAGTGGCTTGAACTGGTCGAGGCGCTCCTGGCTCAATCTCACCGCCGACACGATGATCGTGGGCAGGTCGCGGCCCCGCGTTTGCAGCTCCCTGAGTACGTCCCAGCCGCTCCGATCTGGCAGGTTGATGTCGAGGAGGAGGAGGTCCGGTGTCTCGGCCTCGAGGTAGGCTATTGCTACCCCGGCTGTCTCGGCCTCGCTGACCTCGCATCCCCGGGCGGTGAGGTTGCGCACGACTACCGACCGAAAAGTCGGGTCGTCTTCAACTACCAGGATTCGTTGGTATCGCGGCATCTCGATCCAATCATCGCGCCGCGCCGCTCAACAACCGCTCAACGGACGAGGCGCCCCGCTCAACAAACCCTCAACATTGGGCGTTTCTTCCCCCAGTGCTTTACCCGCCGAACGGCCCCTGCTAGTATTGCCCCCGCTGGAGGTGCCGATGAGTCTTCCCGATAAGGGTCTGTCTCACGACGAAGTGTTGTCGCGCGTGAACGGTGCGCTGGGCGGGGACGCCGACTGGCGGCACGGGCGGATCTTCAGCCTGGTCTATTTCGCGGGTGACGATGTTTCGGACGTGATTCGGGACGCGTACAGCGCGGCGATCTACACAAACGGTCTCGGCCCCGCCGCCTTCCGGAGTCTGAAGAAGATGGAGTCGGAGGTAATCGGTATGACCGCCGGGCTGGTCGGCCTGCCGGAAGCCGTCGGCAACATGACTTCGGGGGGCACCGAGAGCATCTTGATGGCGCTAAAGACGGCCCGAGACTGGGCGCGTGCGGAGAGGGGCATCACCGAGCCGGAGGTAGTGATGCCAGTGACGGCGCATCCCGCTTTCGACAAGGCCGCGCACTACCTGGGCATGAAGCGAGTGCCCGTGCCCATAGGGGACGACTACCGGGCGGACATCGAAGCAGTTCGCGCCGCTGTCACGCCGAATACGGTCCTCGTGGTGGGTTCGGCGCCCTGTTATCCGTTCGGAGTGATCGACCCGATCCCGGAGCTTGCCGCGCTGGCGGCTGAGTCAGGGATCCCCTGCCACGTGGACGCCTGCCTGGGCGGTTTTCTGCTGCCGTTCGTTGAGCGGTTGGGACATGACATCCCGCCGTGGGATTTCCGCGTACCTGGTGTGGAATCGATCTCCTCCGACCTGCACAAGTACGGGTTCGCGGCGCGGGGCGCTTCCACGATCATGTACAGGAGCAAGGACTACCGGCGGCACCAGTACTTCTTGAAGGAGGACTGGCCGGGCGGGCTGTACGGGTCGCCGACGATGGCCGGGAGCCGGCCCGGCGGCGCGGTCGCTGCCTCCTGGGCTGTGATGAACTACCTCGGCGAGGATGGCTACAAGCAGCGCGCCGACTCCATCATCAAGACTACGCGACACCTGATCGACGGGATCAACGGCATCGAAGGCCTGGATGTCGTGGGACAGCCGGACATGAGCGTGTTTGCGTTTACGTCCGATGTCCTCGATATCTACGCGGTGGGGGACGCTCTTGCTGAGGCCGGGTGGTTTCCCGACCGGCAGCAGGACCCGCCGAGCCTGCATGTCATGGTGACTCCCGTTCACGCGGACGTCGCGGCCGAGTTCCTGAGTGCCCTGGAGCAGGCTGCGGCGAAGGTGAGGGCCGGTGAGCAACCGCCGGGAGGACAGGCCGCAGTCTATGGCGCCATCGCGAAGATGGAAGACAAGGCGCCGGTGCGGGCGGTCATCTCCGAATTCATCGATGGGATGACGCGCGAAGACGCGGCTACATAAACCGTGACGACCAGGGGCGCAACCCGCGCATCCCCGCTGAGCAGCTTCTCCCGCGCCCTCCTCGATCTCTTCTACCCGCCGCACTGCGTCTCCTGCGGCGCGATGGGCGCGTTCATCTGCGCGGAATGCGAGACTGGAATGGTGCGGGCGGAAGGGCAGCGTTGCGGCATTTGCTGGGCCGGTGGGGAAGGAGATCCCTGTGGACGCTGCCGCTACACACGCCCGGCATTTCGGGGTGCCCGATCGGTATTTGTTTACGACACGGAGGTACTGCGAGCGTACAAGCACGATGGTGCTGTGCGATCGGCAGTGCACGCGCTGAAGTACCGCGGAGTTTCGGCGCTGGCACCGGGCATGGCGCGGCCCATGGCCGATCTGTTTATGGGGTGGGGACCCCCGATTGATGTGATCGTCCCGGTGCCCCTGTTCGGGATCCGGCAGCGCACGCGCGGCTACAACCAGTCGGAACTGCTGGCGCGTGAGATCGGGCGTATCACCGGGGTGGCAGTTGAGCCCGGGATCCTGCGCCGCCGCAAAGCCACGACGCCGCAGGTGCGACAGAAAGGCTATGACGAACGGGTAGCGAACGTCGAAGGCGCCTTTGCAGCGGGCCGGCGGAGCGTTGCGGGCCGCAGCGTATTGCTTGTCGACGACGTTATGACTACATCCGCAACAATTAACACCTGTGCGCGCGTCCTACTGGATGCGGGCGGCGGGCCCATCTTTGCCCTGACGTACGCACGGGAAGACTGATCGGGCGCGATCGCGGTTGATGGGCCGCGAAACCGCGACATACAATTGAATCCCCCGCAGGCCTATTCCAGCAGGGAGACGCGCAAGCATGGAAACGATCTTTCGAGGACAGCACCTCCACGTCGACGACGGCTTCCGTGACCACGCGAATGAACGCCTGAACAAGATGAGCCGCTACCTCCCGATGGCTGACCACGCCATCGTGGATGTGCGCCGCGAGGCCAAAGGCGACGAGGGGCGCTATGTGGTGCAGGTGACGATAAGCGCGAACGGCACTTTCCTGCGGGCCGAGGAGCGAAACTTCGACCTGATGGCCGCGGTCGACGCAGCGACAGATGCGTTGTCACAGCAGGCTAAGCGTTTCAAGGAGAAGAAACTGCTGCGCAGCGAAAGGCGGGTCAGTAAGGAAGACCGACTACCCCTGGAACATGAAGACAAGCCCAAACAACTGCCGCCGGACGTAGAACTAGTGTTGGGCCGTGTGGTGCGGATCAAGCGATTCGCGATGAAGCCGATGACTGAGGCGGAAGCGATCGAACAGATGGAACTCTTGGCCCACGACTTTTTCCTCTTTGAAGACACCGAAAAGGACACGCTGGCTGTCCTGTACCGCCGGCACGACGGAGACTACGGGATGATCCTTCCCGAGGAAGCATGATCGTAACACTTACCCTGAACCCGGCGATCGACCAGACACTGGTCCTTCCGCGTTTCGTCGCCGGGGACACTCTGCGCGTGAAGTCCAGCCGCTTCGATCCCGGGGGCAAGGGGATCAACGTCTCACGCGTAATCCAGGAGCTAGGGGGCCACAGCGTAGCGATGGGCTTTGCGCCCGGTGGCCTGGGCCGCTACATCGAGCACACGCTGGAGGCGCAGGGCATCGAGTGCGATTTCGTCCACACGAAGGGCGAGACGCGCACGAACATCACGATCCTGGACGAGTCACGCCACGTTCACACGATTCTTAGCGATCCAGGCCCTCCGACCGACGGAAAGTATGTCGAAGAGCTGCGTGCTCACCTGCGTGACCGGTTGGAGCGGGGTGACTGGCTGGTGCTGGCCGGCAGTATCCCTCCGCCTCTCGATGCTCGTGTGTACACCGACATCATTCGCGAGGCGTCTGAGGCCGGGATACACACAGTTCTCGACGCCGACGGAGAGGCGCTCGTCGCCGGTGCCAGCGCGCGGCCGGAGATCGTGAAGGGAAACCGGCGCGAGCTTGAACGCCTGCTGGGACGCCACCTGGACGACGAATCCTCGACTCTGAAGGCGGCACGCGAGGTGCATGATACCGGAGTTGAATGCGTCGTGGTCACGAGGGGCAGGGAGGGCGCTGTTGCCACGACCGACCAGGAGTTCCTGCGCGGCGTCGCCCCGCGGGTACGCGCGGTGAGCGCCGTCGGCTCCGGTGATGCGTTTCTGGCGGGGGTGGTGCTTACCTTGAGCAACGGCGGCGCCATGAAGGACGCGCTGCGGCTGGGTATCGCCGCCGGAACAGCGTCGGTTCTCAACCCCGGCACCGAGCTCTGCCACCGCCGCGAGGTCGACATCTTGATCCCGCGCGTTCGCGTCCAGCCAATCGCTGCCGCCGCCGGGCGATAGTCTCCTCCCTGACGCCTCCTGGCCGCCGCGGTTAAGCTTGAGGCGTGAGCCAGCCCACTCTTGTCGTATTTCTCGGCGATCTCGGAGATTCTCCTGTCGAGCGCGTGGTTGGAGAGGCGCGCCTCGCGGCTACCCTCGACACAGTCACGAGAGCCCTAGGCTCCGGCGGCTATGCTGCCGCCGTCCTCGCTACGGACGCGGCGCTGACGGAGGTGGGGTTGCCAGGACTCGAAGTGGACGTGGACGGCGGTGAATTCCATTTCGGCCGGCGCCTCGCGCGGTTGGTCCGTGACCGCAAACTCGCGAGCGTTGTGTATATGGGTGGCGGAAGCGTGCCGCTACTCGCGGCGGATGAACTGGCGGCGATCGCACGCGGCGTATCGGCCGGGCGTGCGATCACGAACAACCGCTACTCATCTGACCTCGTGGGTTTCTCGGCTGATGAGAAGCTGATGGGCGCGATTGAAGGCATCGAGCGCGATAACGCGTTGGCGCAAACACTGACCGACGCCGGGCGGGAGCTCGAGGAGCTCCCTCGCACTGTCGAGACGCTGTTCGACATCGATGCACCCACTGACGCAGCTCTCCTGAAGCTCTCCGGTCGCGGGGGACCACGGTTACGCGCCTGCGTCGCTGAGGTGGACATCGACACCGCCGTCTACGAGCGTGTGCTGCCGCTCTTCCTCGACCGGCAGAAGCAGATCGTCGTCGCGGGACGTGTGGGTAGCCATGTATGGCGTTACCTTGAGACGGAGACGGCGTGCCGGGTGCGGCTGTTCGCCGAGGAGCGAGGAATGGAGGCCGATGGGCGCGTAGAGGCGGGGACGGCGCGCTCGCTGCTTGGATATCATTTGGAGGCGGTGGGTCTCGAGCGCTTCTTCGAGACCCTCCGGGAGCTGTGCGACGCCGCGTTCGTCGATTCGCGTGTGCTTTGCGCCCACGCGGGAGCGCAGCCTTCCCGCGAGGACCGCTTTCTGTCCGACCTCGGGGGCTGGCAGGAGGTCACCGATCCGTTCCTGCGCGACCTGACCCGTGGCGCATCCGAGGCGCCCATCCCTGTGCTCCTCGGGGGTCACTCAATGATGTCGGGCGCTCTGATGTTGCTGAACGAGTACGCCTGGTGTCTTCGGGACGAAGGGCAACTGTAGGTCGCCGGGCGATTCAAGCCTGCCAGACGACCGACCACACCTCGTGGCTCCCCGAGAGCCCCTTCAGCTTCACCATCCTGCCCTCTCCGAATGAGAGGCCTTCGCTCTGTTCAGCCAACTCCTTAGTGACGCCGGATACCAGGATCTCGCCTCCGGACGCCAGCGAAGCCACCCGCGCGGCCAGGATCACGTTCTTGCCGAAGAAGTCCGCCGCTTCCTCGATTACCTCGCCGGTGTGCAGGCCGATGCGCACTCTGATCGCCTCCTGGGACTCGTGCCGCGCGGCCAATGCGCGCTGAATTGCGATGGCGCACTGCAACCCTTCGCTCGCTTCCCGGAAGACGATCATGAACCCGTCGCCGTCGTTCTTCACTTCATGCCCGCCGTGCTCTGCGAGTTGCTCGCGGACGACTGAGTTGTGTTCACGCAAGAAGGCGACGTACGCCTTGTCCCCGAGTCGCTCGGCTATCTCGGTGTGCGCCTCGATGTCAGTGAACATGATCGTCAGGTGACCGCCTGACGCCGCGTGCGCGGCGAGGTCGAGGTGTTCTTCCTCCACCGATTCGAGGACTGCGTCGATCGATGTCCTAACGTCGACGAGCGAGATGCCCTGTGCCCCTGCTTTTGCTTCGATCACTTGATTCGCCAGGCGGATCATGCCCATCCGCTGAGCCGCGTCGCCAGCTTCACCCAGAAGTTGAAGGGCCCGTTTCCTGTCGTCGCCCGCGCCGCGTTTCAGCAGCATACGGGCGTATTCGTACTGTGTTTGCGCGAGGTAGGTGGGGGTGGGCATCTTTTCACAAAGCGCGAGCGCATCATGGAAGTGCTTCTCGGCGTCGTCCCATCGTTCCATCAGCGAGGCGAGCATCCCCAGGTAACGATCGGCCGGGCCGAAGAATCCAGGGGTGCGCGCGCGCAGCGTCAGGCAGTAGCCGGAGTAAGGAGCGATGAACTCGTAGACTTCCGGCGCACGTGTCCTGTCCTCCAGGAACACGCAGGCCTCGGCGGCTGCGGCTGCTATGAAGCCGGGCTGGTTGTCGGTTAGAAGGGCGTTAGGTTCGGATTGGAGCCTTTCGTACCAGGTCTGACAATTGCTCACGTCACCGGCGAGTGCGTAGTAGAGCGAACCGCGTACGGGAGCGTAACGCCAATCCGGGAACCGCTGGAAGGTTTCTTTTTCGCTTTGCGCAATCTCATCCAGCTTCCCGCGGTCCGCGAAAAGCATGAGCCGGGACCCGCCGCCGACAGCGCTCAACTCGTTGAGCAAGGACCAGTTGATCTCGCTGCGCGCTTCGGCGGCCTCGCGGGTCAATCGCTCCGCCTCCACCAGGTCACCGGAAATCCGGCATAGCTCAGCTCTGACAGCCAGGATCGTGCGGCGGTCAAGAGTGAGTTTGTAGCGGTCCACCATCTCGGCCAGGCGCTCGGCCTGCCGTTCCACCTCGCCCAGGTCTCCGACGAACAGGGCGAGCCCCATGTGCACGATGCAGACCATGGTGCGCTGCTCGGGGTCGCCCGACGCAGTTACAGCCTTATCGAACTCATCCCCCAGCGCGTAGCGCTCCTCCAACTGCGAAGGTTGCACTGCCGTCGCGAGACGGGCCATCGCCGCCATCCCGATTGCTCCCGGGTCCTGGAGCCGCTTGGCCGCCTCAAAAGCTTGCATCGCGAGCTGTGATACGCCCTCCACGTTGCCGGCGCGCGCGGCTTCAGTGACAGCCACCCGGGCGAGGATGCGCACGCCACGGGGGTCGTTCTCGACGTCCGCGTGGGGCAGCGCTTCCGCGTAAATGGCGTCGAGTTCCGGGTCGCTCAGGCCGATGATCCCCAGGTAGCGAGTGCCAGCGGCGGCCACTGTCACGAGGCGGTCATTGTCTCCCGTAGACCGGGCGATGTCCGCGGCTTCCAACACCGCAGCCCGTCCTCCGTCGACGTCGCCGCCGAGGCGGCGAGGCTCAGATTGTTCGACCAGCAGCTCGCATCGCTTGGCCAGGTCCGCGGGATCGAGTACTTCCTGTATCTCAAGCGCCTTCTGGAGATGAGCAGCGGCTTCGGAGTGCGCGTATACCTCTGATGCGCGCTGCGCGGCGAGCTCGCCATAGCGAACAGCCTTCGACAACTCATCGGCGCTCGGAGGAATACGAGAAGTGTTCCGCCAACTCGGCCGCGTGCTCCTCCAGACGCCCGGCGTACTGCGCTTCCAGCGCCAGGGCCACCTGCTGGTGCATGCGTATGCGGCGGGGCGCGATCAGCTCTTCGTAGAGGCTCTGGCGGAAGAAGGCGTGCGCGAAGCGGTAGCGCACCTCGCTGCCCCGTGTCCGTTCCTCCAGCACGCCGACGCGCACGGCCTCTTCGAGCGCCTCGAGAAGCGCGTCCTCGGGCACGCCGGCGACGGCGACCAGCGTCTCAAGCGCGAACTCGCGGCCGACGACGGCGGCGACCTGCAGCAGGCGGTTGCACTCATTGGAGAGGCGCGAGAGCCGCTTGCCGATGACGTCGCGCAGGCCTTCGGGAATGATCAGCGCCAGGTTCTCGGTGGTGGATTGCCAGCGGCCGTGCCCGCCCTTGACCAGCCCTTCCTCAGCCAGGTAGCGGGTCACCTCCTGCACGAAGAGCGGGTTGCCTTCGGTCTGCCGGTGCACGGCTTCCGCCAGCCCCCATTGCACCTGCTGCCCGGCGATCGCCGAGAGCATACGCAGGACTTCGTCGGCGGTCAGGCCGCGCAGCAGGACGCGTTCGAACTCACCGCCGCGGCGGAGTTCGACGAGGGCGCCGGACAGCGGGTGTGTGCGGTCCACCTCGACGTCGCGATAGGTGCCGACGATCAGCACCCGAGAGCCGGTGAGGTTGCGCGCCAAGTAGGTGAGCATGTCCAGCGTGCCGCGGTCGGCGTCGTGCAGGTCTTCGAGAACGATCATCAGCGGTTGAGCAGCCGAGGCGTTGCGGAGAAAGGCGCTCACGGATTGCAGGAGGCGGTAGCGCTCCTCGGCCGGGTCGACCGGCGGCACTGCTTCAACGTCGATGCGGTCGCGGATCTCGGATACGATGCGCGCGACTTCGGGCGCCCCGGAGCCCAGCTCATCTTTCAAAGCTGCCGGCTCCCGGCCCAGCACGTAGGTGCGGAGGGTCTCCACGAACGGCAAGTACGGTAGCGAGAGCGATCCCTCCTCGTAGCAGTGGCCGACGAGCGTCCGTCCGCCGCGAAGGGCCACGTACGTCGAGAGTTGTTCGCAGACTGAAGTCTTGCCGATGCCGGGCTCACCCACGACCATCATCAGGTTTCCGTTGCCGGAGAGCGCGCCGTCGAACGCCGATTCGAGCCTGCGCAACTCCGCTTCGCGTCCGATGAACGTCCGCCGGTAGAGTGGGTCACGGGCCGGAGCTGGGGCGGTAGCTCCATCCAGTGGCGGCGGCGCATCTTCGATCGCCGTGAGCGCTTCGCGGACTTCGGCGGCGGACGGCGGGCGACGGCCCGGGTCCTTCTCGAGCATTTGCAGGACGAGCGCCTCAAGGGCGGGCGGAATCTCAGGGTTGTGCCAGGAGGGCGCCACGGGCGCCGTGTTCATGTGCTGGGAGATCAGGCGCGAGCGCCTCTTCGCTCACGAAGACCGGGCGACCGGCGAGCATTTCGTACATGATGCAACCGAGCGAATAGATGTCGCTGCGGGCGTCCGGAGTGCCACCGAGCGCTTGCTCGGGGGCCATGTAGGCGACCGTGCCCACCATCATGCCTTCGAGAGTCACCCGAGGACCTTCCAGCGCCACGGCCAGCCCGAAGTCGCCCAGCTTCGCGGTCCCGCCCTGTCCGAACCAGATGTTGCCCGGCTTGAGGTCGCGGTGCACGATGCCGCCGGCGTGCGCGTACTCCAGCGCCCGGCAAACATCGATCGCGACGCGCTTGGACTCCTCGAGGGAGAGGCGGCCATCAGGCGCGTCGAGCAGGCGCCCCTCGAGGTCACCGCCGGCCATGTACTGGGAGACGATGTAGGGCTGCTCGGAACGGCCGTCCGCCTTGTCCTCGCCGAAGTCGTGAACTGTGACGATGTTGGGGTGGTCGCCAAGGCGGGCCATGGCCTGCGCTTCACGTTTCACACGCGTGAGTCCGGCCTCGTCGAGGCCCTCGATCTTGATGATCGCCAGCGCCACTTCGCGGTCAAGCTTGTCGTCCCTCGCCAGGTACACCCGCTTGCGGCCGCCTTCACCGAGGAAGCGCAACGGGACGTAGCGCCCGGCGGCCAGCGGCGGCGGCAGTGGTTGAGCGGGACGCTCGGGCGGCGGCCGCAGGAATGTCGATTTTCGATCCGCAGCCGTTGCAGAAGCGCGCGTCGGTCGGGTTCTCGCGGCCGCAGGCAGGGCAATTCATCACATTCTCCAGTTGCAGCGGCAATCGTGTCGTAACGGCGGCGCCCAGTCAATGACGAAGGTCACCGGCGTAGTGGCGGCCGGATGGTCGCGCTGGGCGTGGTGCACGAGACGGCAGGCCGGCATAGGCGCGGACGTCGTAGCCGCTCCGGTTCTGTGCTAGACTTACCCCGTCGCGACTGGCGCCTTAAGGTGGAATCGACCACCGGGGAGCGACGCAAATCATTAGCCGCGCGCCTGGGCATCTGAACCGCTCATCCTGAGGTATCGAAGGATATTGGAGAAAGCCCGTGAAAGCGCAGACAACCACCGCAGCCCCTTCGACGTCAGCCGCGCCAGAGACCACCGCCTTCCGCGCTGCCCTCGAGGTCGTGGGCGCCGCACTGCCCGAAATCGCGGACGCGATCCGGCAGGAGCTGCGCCGACCAGCGTTCGCACCTGAAGCTCATCGCCAGCGAGAACTTCGCCTCGCCCGCCGTGCTCCTGGCGATGGGCAACTGGCTCAGCGATAAGTACGCCGAAGGCGTCTCCCGGCCACCGCTTCTACGCCGGCTGCGACAACGTCGACGCTATCGAGACGCGCGCGGTCGAGCTGGCGAAGTCCCTCTTCGCGGCCCAACATGCCTACGTCCAGCCCCATAGCGGCATCGACGCCAACCTGGTCGCCTTCTGGGCCGTGCTTACCCATCGCGTCGAGGCCCCCGAACTCGAGCGGCTGGACGCCAAGGACGTGCGTGACCTCTCGGCCGAAGACTGGGAGGCGCTGCGACGCAAGCTCGGCAGCCAGAAGATGATGGGCATGGCGCTCGATGCCGGCGGGCACCTCACGCACGGCTTTCGGCCGAACGTCTCCGGCAAGTTGTTCGAGTACACCTCGTACACGGTCGATGCGCAGACGAACCTCCTCGACTACGACCAGGTGCGGCAGCGCGCGCGCGAGGAGCGCCCCCTGCTCCTCATCGCCGGCTACAGCTCGTATCCGCGGCGGGTCAACTTCCGCATCTTCCGCGAGATTGCCGACGAAGTCGGCGCGACGTTCATGGTCGACATGGCCCACTTCGCGGGCCTCGTCGCTGGCAAGGTCTACACGGGTGACTTCGACCCCGTACGCCACGCGCACATCGTGACGACGACGACGCACAAGACGCTGCGCGGCCCCCGCGGCGGTCTGGTGCTCTGCGACGCGGAGCTTGCCGACACGGTGGACCGGGGCTGCCCGCTCGTGCTCGGGGGGCCGCTGCCGCACGTTCTCGCGGCAAAGGCGATCGCGCTGCACGAGGCTTCGCAGCCGGAGTTCGAGACATACGCGCAGCGCATCGTCGATAACGCGGCCGCGCTTGCCGAGGCCCTCCTGTCCGAGGGCGTGACTGTCGTTACCGGGGGCAGCGAGAACCACATCGTGCTGGTGGACGTGCGCCCGTTCGGGCTGACGGGCCGCCAGGCGGAGGCGGCGCTGCGCTCGGCGGGGGTGACGCTCAACCGCAACGTGATCCCGTACGACACGAACGGCTCGTGGTACACGAGCGGGCTGCGGCTCGGCACGCCGGCGGTGACGACGTTGGGGATGGGCGCGGCCGAGATGCGGGAGATCGCCTCGATGATTGCAGGTGTGCTGCGGGCGACTGCGGCGACCAAGACGGCGTCGGGGAAGCCGTCGCTGGCGAACTACACGCTCGAAGAGGAGGCCCGGGCGCAGGCGGAAGGCCGCGCGCGCGATCTGCTCGGGCGGTTTCCGCTGTACCCTCAGATCGAGCTTTAGAGCACGCTCCGGGACCCGGATTGGCGAATTTCCGGCTCGGCGGAACGGACAATCAAACGGAATTCGTATCTAATCTTCGATTGTTTGGCCGGGTCTGTGCTGGGCCTTTGATTGTTGGCCGATGGAAACGGGAAAGAGCGGCGGCGTTGGTGTCTGACGGACCCGTAAAAGGCGGAGATTTCTCTGATTGATGGACCAACAAGAACGTGGAGTGGTGCATTCAATCAGAAGCCTGCTCGCTCGCGAGGAAAGCCATGCATGGAACGAGGATAGCAGGTTGGTCAGGCGATCTCGCAGGAGAACGTGTCAGTAGCCAGAGCCAACGTGTTGACAGGCCCCATCCGGGGGTGTAGACTCGCAGCGTTCGATCGGGGAGGCCGCCATGCGTTTTGGTTTGGTCGTCGCTGTTGGAGCGCTTGTATCCGTAATTTTGATGGGGCTGGTGTCGCTTACCTCGGCACAGACGCCGACACCGACTAGTACAGCGCCGCCGAGCCCTTCGGCCGCGCCAACTTCCACCCCATACGGAGGGCCCACTTCCACCATAACAATACGTTTCGTCCGCGGCGGACAGCCGGTTACCGTCTCATTCTTGAGTTTCCCTAAGCTCATTTCAGCAGATGGCGTCCCGTGCCCGTATCCCAGGATAGAGAGCCAAGCATCCGAGTTTTCCCTTATATGGCCGATCTTGACGTTAAGCGGCCAGCCAGTCCAGTGCCAAAAGGGTCCTCCAACGAATCTCCGATTTGAATTTGACGGTCTTTCTACAGAGTTCGTTTGGATCGGCTCCGATGTGGTAATCGATATTGAAGTTCCTTCCGGGCAAGCTACACCAACGCAGGCACCTGCAGGGCCGACTGCGACGCCGGCCCCAGTCGAGCTTCCGGCCGGCGGTGCGTCCCCTGCTGGCGGACCGTCGGTCACACTTGCGGCTGCGATGTTGCTGCTTGTCGCCGCGATCACGTCTGCAGTAATCGTGGGATGGACCGGGGACTCCTGAGGCGCGCATCGCCGGTTGTTGTTGACAAGTCCGCGTGCTATAATCCCGTTGCCCGTGAGGGAGAGGCCTGTGTGGCCGTGCCTCTCGGGCGTTTAGTTTCAGATAGAGGCTGGTTTTCCCTTGCGAGATTATGAACTTGTATTCGTTGTTAGCCCCGAGGCCGGCGATGAGAGCATCCCCGCCACCGTCGAGCGCGTGCACGGCTTCATACAGGAGCACGGCGGAGCGGTAAAGGAAGTGGACGAGTGGGGGAAGCGGCGCCTCGCCTACCCGATCAAGCGGCAGACCGAGGGGTTCTACGTGGTGACACAGTTCAGCATCGAACCCGATGAACTCAGGGCCCTGGAAGGCAACCTAGACCTCGCCGAGGACGTCCTGCGGCATCTCGTCACCCGGCAAGAGGAAGTGGCCTAGGGCCGGAAGGAGTCAGAGATGGCGGGCCTGAACAAGGTCATGATCATCGGCAACCTGGGGGCTGACCCGGAGATGCGCTACATGGCTGACGGCACGGCCCTCACGACCTTCCGCGTGGCGTCCACCCGCAACTACAGCGGCTCGGACGGCGAGCGGAAGGAGGAGACCGAATGGTTTTCGGTCACCGCCTGGCGAAAGCTGGCCGAGCAGTGCAGCCAGTTCTTGCAGAAGGGACGCCGCGTCTACGTCGAAGGACGGTTGAGGACGCGGTCGTGGGACACGCCTGAAGGGGAAAAGCGGTACCGGACGGAGGTGGTGGCGGAGCAGGTGCTGTTCCTGGACCGCGCCGGGCAGGCACCGTTTGGTGAACAACACGAAAGCCACGAGGGTGGTGGTGGCATGGAGCTGGAGCCAGAGGACATCCCGTTCGAGTAGCGGCAGCGTATTCAGAGAAGGACTATGGAGAAAGAACGCGACGACGAGATCGAAGTAGCAGAGCCGGAAGCGGCTCCGGCAGCGCCTGAAGCGGAGGCCGCCCCGGCGGCCGAAGCGGAAGCGCCAGCTGTGGCCGTGGATGCCGCCCCTGTGGCTGAAGCTGAAGCACCAGCTGTGGCCGTTGACGCCGCCCCGGTGGCCGAAGCGGAGGCACCAGCCGTGGCTGTTGCGGGCCCGGTCGGCTGAAGCCGGAGAGGGCCCCCGCGCTCCGCGCGGCGAAGGCCGCGGCGACGACGACCGCAGGCCACGCCGTGGCGGCCGCAGGCGCCGCGTTTGCATCATGTGCGCCGACAAGATGAAGTCTGTCGACTACAAGAACGTCAGCTTCCTGCGCCGCTTCATCTCGGACCGCGCCCGCATCGATACCCGACGCAAGACAAGCGCTTGCGCCAAGCACCAGCGGGCGATTGCGCGGGCGATCAAGCGCGCGCGGCATCTCGCTCTCCTGCCCTACACGCCCGAGCACATCCGGAGCTCGGGTATCGCGCACCGTTAGCTTCACTCAGGAGACTCGATTTGCCCAGGAAAAGACATCAGGGGAAGATACCTACCCCCGCATGGGAGAAGGACCACGGCACGATCGGCAACCGGCTGCTGGGGCTTTCTCCTCAGTTCTACGCCATGGCCGGCATCATCGCGCTTGCCGTGATAGCGCTCGGAGTCGTCGCCTACGCCGTCATCTCGGATGAGATCGCCGACCGCAACAGGCCGGGGTCCACGGCCGTCGCCGTGGCCGACCGAAAGTTCTCGCTGCGATTACTTCACGGACCGGGTGGACACGTGGGTGCAGCAGAACGGCGGTACCGGCGCGATCACGCTGCAGAACGCTTCGCTGGCCATCACGTCCGTCCAGGAGCAGATCATCGAAGAGCAGCTACTCCTCAAGTTTGCGAGCGAATTCGGGCTGGCGGCGACCGAGGATGAGATCCTCACGGAGATGGCCACCCGCATGAACATCACGAAGGACGACCCGAATTTCACCACTCGCTTCCAGGAAGAACTGACGCGCACAGGAATGACCGAAGAGCAGTTCCGGGAGATCGCCACGGCGGCCGTGCTGCGGACGAAGGTCACGGACAAGTTCAAGACGGACGTCCCGGCGAGCGCTGAGTCCATCCACTACCAGCAGATACTGGTGACGACGCAGGCGGAGGCGGATGACATCCGCACGCAGCTCGAGAACGGCGCCGACTTCGCGGCACTGGCGAAGGAGAAGTCGCTTGACGGCCAGACGAAGGAAAACGGCGGCGATGCGGGCTGGGTGCCGAAGGGCACGCTTGAGACATCAGTCGAGGAGCACCTCTTCGCGCAGGAAGTGAACCAGGTCACGACCTACCCTACGGCCAGCAATGTCTACATCTACAAGGTCACGGAGAAGTCGCCCGACAGAGCGGTGGACGATGAGCAGAAGGCTACGCTGGCGGACAAGAAGTACGCCGAGTGGGCGCAAGGGAAGCGCGACTCCTTGACGATCAAGGAATTCGACCAGAACAACGGCGATAACGTAGTCTACCTCATCAAGAGGGTCTGGCCCGAAGAAGCTTCCGCTGCTGGGTAGGCCGGACCGGCTCTAGAACGGAGCTGCGGATGTCCGGCCGCTCCCAAATCGGCATAGTCCTGCTCGGTCTCGGCGTGGTCGGGAGCGGCGTGGCGCGCTCCATCTCCGAGAAGTCCGACAGTTACGTACAGCGCATAGGCGTCCCCATCGTCCTGAAGAAGGTGCTGGTGCGAGACGCCGCCAAAGAGCGCGACGTGTCGCTCGACCCATCACTGTTAACCACTGACCCGGAAGAAGCGCTGTCCGTCGACTGCGACATCGTTGTCGAGGTGATGGGCGGCGAGCAGCCGGCCTTCGACCTAATGCGCAGGAGCCTGGAAGCCGGGCGTTACGTGGTCACCGCAAGCAAGGAGGTCATGGCCAAGCACGGCCCGGAGCTGCTCGCGCGTGGCGACGCGAAGCACAACACGGACATTCTCTACGAGGCGAGCGTCGGCGGCGGCATACCGATCGTGTCGCCGCTCAAGCGGGACCTTTCGGCGAACGACATCACCAGCCTGCGGGCGATCATCAACGGCACGACGAACTACATCCTGACGCGCATGAGCCGCGAAGGCATGGACTTCGGACGACGCGCTCAAGCAGGCGCAGGCGCTTGGCTACGCCGAGGCGGACCCGACGAACGACATCGAAGGCACACGACGCCGTCTACAAGCTGGCGATCCTGGCGAGCCTGGCGTTTCACACGCGGGTCTCGCCCGACGACGTCTACCGCGAAGGGATTACGCGGCTGACGCCGCGCGACTTAGCTACGCGGCAGAGCTGGGATACGCGATCAAGCTGCTGGCGATCGCCCGCAGCGTCGATCACCGGGCGATCGCAGGTGCGCGTGCACCCGACGCTGGTGCCGAGCGACGAGCTGCTGGCGAAGGTTGACGGGGTGCTGAACGCCGTGCAGGTGGAGGGTGACCTCGTTGGCCGGGTGCTGTTCCAGGGCGCGGGCGCCGGGTCGCTGCCGACGCACCTCCGCGGTGATGGCGGACGTGCTCGACGCGGCGCGGGCGATCGTGCTGGGGTCGCGACCCCTTCCCGTGGCGCTATACTGCGGATATGAGCGTTCAGCCGATCTCGGAGCTCGTCAGCCGCTACTACATCCGGCTCGAAGTGGCGGACAAGCCGGGCGTGCTGGCGGTCATCGCGCGGTCGTTCGGCGATCACGGCGTGAGCATCGCGTCGGTGATCCAGAAGGAGACCGACGAGGAAGCTCAGTCGGCGGAGATTGTGATCATGACGCACGTGGCCAAGGAGGCGGCGATCCAGGAGAGCCTCGGGACAACTGGAGAGCCTGGACGAGGTCCGCAGCGTCGGTAACGTGCTGAGGGTGGAGGGCTGACCAATGGCGGCGCCGGCGAAAGACCGCAAGCCCGAAGATCTCAACGCGTACATAGACCGCGAGCTACGTGATACTCGAGCGCGCCTGCACAAGGTGGAGGGAGAGCTGGAGCAGGCTCTGAAGCGGGTCTGGACGCTGGAATCAGACCTCAGGCGGGTCTCCGAGGTTACGTCCGTGGCCGGGTCATCGGCGACGGTGGTGGCCGGTCTGCGCGAGGAGTTACGGCAGGTGCGTGACCTGCTGGGCCGCATGCAGGAACGGCAGGTGGCGATCGCGAACCGCGCGGAAGAAGCGTTGCGTCTGCGTTCCTCCGAAGGCGGCCGCGAGAAGCACGACCTGGGCAACGTGGTGAAGCAGCTGGAGGCGCTTTCGCGGGGCATCGATCAATACGAGAACCGGATACAGTTGCTCGAAGAGAACGTCCGGAAGAGCGAGGAAGACGTGGCGGGGGTGCGCCTGGCGTCGCAGGCGTTGGACCGAATCATCGACGAGACGGGCACGCGCGCAAACCGCAGCATGGAGACCTCGGCCCGAGTGGAGCAGCAGGTGCACCTGGCAACGAGCGCTGTTGACAGCCTGCGCAAGACGGACGAAGCGATGGCGGACCGGGTAAACATGATCCTGGAGCAGGTGCACCGCCACAACGAGCGCATCAACAAGCTGGAGGACTTCTCGCAGTTCCCGGAAGAGGCGCGGGACTTGATCCACCGCGTCACGGCCGACCGTGACACGCTGGCGCAACGCGTGGCGCTGGTCGAGAAGCTGCTGGGCGAGCTGGCGGAGCGCGTGCAGAACTTTGGTCACGGGCTGGCGAAGGTGGAGCAGCGGCAGCAGGTGAACAACGCGCAGGTGATGGACCTCGCCGGGCAGGTGCAGGAGACAGCGGAGGTGGTGGATGCCAAACACAAGCGCCTGACGCAGCAGCTCGTGCGCCAGCGACGGCGGCAGCTCGATACGCTGTCCGCAGAGATCAAGGAGCTGAGCCAGGGTGAGTCGCAGGCGCAGACATAGGCCCTCACCAGTCCGGCTCCGCCTGACATCCCTCTCCCACTTTGCGGGAGAGGGGAGGCATTTGGTGGGTCGTTGCCCATACGTGCGGGCGATAGGTAATGGCGCCTGAACCGACGCTCGCCCCGGCGTACAAGCCGGGCGTACTCGCGAGGTACGGGGACCGGTTGCCGATAACGCGGGACACTCCGCGCATCTGTATCGGCGAGGGGAATACGCCGCTGGTGCGCTCGCGCAGGCTTGTCGAGCGCGTGGGGTGCAAGGAACTGTGGTTCAAGCTGGAGTCGTGTAACCCGACGGGCTCGTTCAAGGACCGGGGGATGGTCGTCGCTGTGGCACGGGCGTTGGAGGCGGAGGCGAAGGCAGTCCTCTGCGCATCGACAGGCAACACGAGCGCGTCGGCGGCCGCCTACGCGGCGCACTGTGGGCTGGACGCTTATGTGCTCGTGCCCAGCGGGAACATCGCACAGGGGAAGCTGGCGCAGGCGGTGGCGCACGGAGCGAAGGTGCTGAACGTGCAGGGCAACTTCGACGACGCGCTGCGCATCGCGCGGGGGATCAGTGAGGAGCACCCTGTGGCGCTCGTCAACTCCGTGAACCCGTATCGCATCGAAGGGCAGAAGACGGCCGCGTTCGAGATCGTCGATGCTCTCGGGGACGCGCCTGACCTGGTGTTCATACCCGTCGGCAACGCCGGAAATATCACCGCTTACTGGCGTGGCTTCGTCGAGTACTACCAGTCCGAGCAGGCGACGATCAAGCCCCGGATGATGGGGTGGCAGGCCGAGGGAGCGGACCCGATCGTGCGTGGCGAGGCGATCGCAGACCCGAAGACAGTCGCCAGCGCCATCCGCATCGGCAACCCCGCCTCCTGGCGCTTCGCCGAGGCCGCGCGCGATGAGTCCGGCGGGGCGATCCAGTCGGTGAGCGACGAGGAGATCCTGGAGGCGTACCGGCTGCTGGCGCAGGAGGAGGGGATCTTCTGCGAGCCGGCGTCGGCGGCGTGCGTCGCAGGGCTGTTGAAGCAGGCGGCGGACGGTGGGAAACGTACAGCAATGGCCAATGCGACGGTCGTGTGCATTATCACGGGGCATGGGTTGAAGGACCCGGACACGGCGCTGGGCGTGGAGGGGGAGATGGTGGAGGTGGCGGCGGAGCAGGGCGCGGTGGAGCGGGCGATGGGGCTGAGGTAGGGGCTGTTCCGCGGTTACGCCGCACTTCGAGCGCCACGCTCCGGCACTCCCTTCAAGACCACGCTCAAATCAGCCCGGACGCCCGGACGCGGCGTACCCCAGTGGGGGTATGCTATCATTACCTCTCGCACGTACGGTTGGTTGATAGTTGACAGCTGACAGAGGCCCCGCCACCAGCCCAGATTCTTCGTCAGAATGACGAGAGCCCCGTTGTCCAGAGCAGAGATTGCGCAAATGACGCAGACCATTACGGCAGGCATCGATCAGGAACGCATCGCGGCAGCGGTGCGCGAGATCATTGCGGCGATCGGTGAGGAAGCGGGACGGGAGGGGCTGCAGGAGACGCCGCGGCGGATCGCGCAGCTGTACGCGGAGATGTTCTCGGGGCTCGCGGAGGACCCGCGAGAGGTGCTGTCGCGGACGTTCGAGGAGAGCCACAAAGAGATGGTGATCCTGAAGAACATCCCGTTCTACTCGCTCTGTGAGCACCACTTTCTTCCGTTTCACGGGCAGGCGCACGTTGGATATGTGCCCGAAGGGCGAATTGTGGGCGTGAGCAAGCTGGCACGAGCCGTGGACATACTGGCGCGACGGCCGCAGCTGCAGGAACGGCTGACCGGGCAAATAGCAGACGCGATTATGGAGGGTCTGTCGCCGGACGGGGTGGCGGTAGTGATCGAGGCGGAGCACCTGTGTCTGACGATGCGAGGAGCGCAGAAGCCGGGGGCGGTGATGGTGACGTCGGCGATGAGGGGCGGGTTCCGGCGGCGGGGGGTGACGCGGAGCGAGTTCCTGTCGCTGGTGCAGGGGAGATAGGAAGTAAGAAGTATGAGGTATGAGGTAGGAAACAGGAGTCCTGGTGCTTTCGGTTGGTCACCGGTGCGGGGGAACGCGGTGGGTGGTGATCGGACAATTGCCACGCTCACTCCCCACACCCCGGCAGATTCCTTCGCGAAGATGAGTTGTCGGGACAAGGCCGTAGTGATGCTCAGAATGACATTGGGACGGAGCCTCTGATATGGGGTTGAGCGTCGAGCAGGTGGAGTTCGGGGCGCTGGAGCCGGAGTGGCGGGAGCTGCTCGGGGCCTGCGGGTCTTCGTATCCGTTCCTTTCGCCGACGTGGCACAGGGTGTGGTGGGAGTCGTTTGGGGATGATGGCGTTTCGATGGAGCCCCCCGCCCCGCCCGGTGGAGCCGTGACAGGCTCCGCTACAGCGATGACGGATGTTGTGCCCAGAGAACGCGTGCTGTTGCGGGTGGGTGATGGGGACGGGGTGTGCGCGGTGGTTCCGCTGATGAGGGAAGGGTCGACGCTGACATTTGCTGGAGACACGAAGATCTGCGACTACATGGATGTTGTTTCGGAGGGTTCCCAGGCGGCGGATGCCCTGTCCGCGACACTCCGATCGTTGAGCGAGGAGGCTTGGGACGAGGTGGTGCTCTGGGCGGTGCGGGAGGACTCCCCGACGTTTGCGGCGCTGTCATCCGTGTGTTCAGACCTGGGGTTGGTCGTGGAGTCGGCGGTGGAGGACGTTTGTCCGCAGATCGAGCTGCCCGGCGACTGGGAGGAGTACGTGTCGGGGCTTGACAAGAAGGACCGGCACGAGTTGCGGCGGAAGCTGAGGAAACTGTCGCAGGGCGGCGAGCCGGAGCTGGAGGTGCTGACCTCTCCGGAAGAGGTGGCGGCGGCGCTGGACGACTTCCTGCGGATGCACAAGGCCAGTCGCGCGGAGAAAGAAGCGTTCATGACGGACCAGATGGAAGGCTTCTTCCGGAGCGTCGTGGTCGCACTGGCGGAAGAGGGCGCGGTGGAGGTGACGTTCCTGCGATTGGGTGGCGTGCGCACAGCCTGCGTGTTGTGCTTCCGGGCGGGCGACGAACTGTTGCTGTACAACAGTGGCTATGATCCGGGGTATGCGAGCCTGTCCGTTGGGCTGCTTTCGAAGGCCCTGGCGCTGAAGCGGGCGATTGAGCTGGGAGTAAAGCGGTTCGATTTCCTGAGGGGCGCCGAGCCGTACAAGTACGACCTGGGAGCAAAGGATGTCCGGGTACACCGCTGCGTGATCCGGCGAGCGTAGTATTATCAGAAGCAATGTGTAACATAGCGGTCGTATCGGTGCACACGTCGCCCCTGGCGAAGCCGGGGACGCGGGACAGCGGCGGAATGAACGTGTACATTCGGCAGCTTTCCCAGCAGATGGCCCGGCGTGCTCACACGATGGACATCTTCACCCGGCGGACGGACGCGGCGACGCCCGAAGTCACGATCATCGACGAGCGGACGCGGGTGATCCAGGTGGACGCTGGACCGATAGGCTCCGGCAAGGCGTCGATGCAAGCGCACCTGCCGGAGTTTACAGAGGGTGTACTGGCGTTCCAGCGCTCACACGGACGGGCTTACGACCTGGTGCACAGCCACTACTGGCTGTCGGGGTTCGTAGGGCGGGCACTGAAGGATGAGTGGGGTGTCCCGCACGTTGTGATGTTCCACACGCTGGCGGAAGCGAAGAACCGGCACCATCCTGCGGAGCGAGAACCGGCCTACCGGGTTCGCGGGGAGCGCGAGGTTGCGATCTCGGCAGACCGCATCGTCTGCGCCAGCGAGGGCGAGAAAGAGATGCTGATCAGCCTTTATGGGGCGTCACCGCAACAGGTGAGCGTGGTGCCCTGCGGGGTGGACACGGTGCGATTCCGTCCGATGAGGCGGGACCGCGTGCGCCGTCACCTGGGGCTGCCAGAAGACGAGGCGGTCGTCCTGTATGTCGGCCGGATCGAGCCTCTCAAGGGAATCGATGTGTTGATCCAGGCAACGGCGCGGCTGGAGACGCCGGTGCGCCTGCTCGTGGTGGGTGGCGACAGCAAGGACGCCGGCAGGAAAGGGAACCTCGTGGAGCTGGCATCGGAACTGGGTGTCGGAGAGAGAGTGACTTTCCTGGACGCAGTGGTGCATGATGACCTGCCGCTCTACTACAACGCTGCGGACATCTGCGTGGTCCCGTCCTATTACGAGAGTTTTGGCCTTGTAGCGCTGGAGGCGATGGCCTGCGGCGTGCCCGTGGTGGCTTCACGGGTGGGTGGTCTCAAGGAGACTGTCATCGACGGTCGCACCGGCTACCTAGTGCC
Organism: uncultured Chloroflexia bacterium; assembly: GCA_963717065.1. Lineage (GTDB taxonomy): Bacteria > Chloroflexota > Dehalococcoidia > SM23-28-2 > RBG-16-64-32 > CAVQVC01. The sequence continues at coordinate 2,550,150 of CAVQVC010000001.1, forward strand.
GTGGCGTTGCCCGGAACCGTTCGCCGAGCGTGTGGAGCTTCTTCTCAGCAACGAGCCTCTCCGCCGGAAGCTGGGACGTGAAGCGCGCGCGGCCGCCGAGCGCTTCCGCTGGTCAGAGGTAGCCGCGCAGGTCGAGGACGTGTACCACGACCTGGTGTCGGCCAGCCGGGGCGTGGCCGTCGGCGCGCACGTGGCCTAGACTTAGCCCGTGGCCAGGAAGCCGAAGCAACCGAAACGAGCACTCGTGATCGTCGCCCATCCGGACGACGCTGAGTTCCTCTGCGGGGGGACCGTCGCCAAGCTGTGCGCCGAGGGCTGGGAGGTGAACTACGTGCTCACCACCAGCGGCGACATGGGCAGCCGGGACGAGAAGATGAGCCGCCCGGCCCTGGCAGCGATCCGGGAGAAGGAGCAGGTGGCGGCAGCGACTGTGCTTGGGGTGAAGGAAGTGGTGTTCCTGCGCTACCCGGACGGGTTTTACGAGGACACGGCGGAGGCCCGCGGGAAAATAGTGCGCGAGGTCAGGCGGTTGAAGCCGGACCTGGTGATCACGTGGGACCCGTTCCGGACCTCGTTCACGCACAGGGACCACAGGCTTACAGGGCAGTCGGCGATCGATGCTATCTACCCGCTGGCGAGGAACCCGATGGGGTATGCGGAGCACTTCCTTGAGGGGTTGGCGGTGCACCGGGTGAACGAGGTGTGGCTGGCAGGGAGCGCAGAGCCGGACCACTACGTGGACGTGACGTCGTACTTCGACATACGCATACAGGCGCTGCGCAAGCACCAGAGCCAGATCGGCGGCGCGCCTGTGAGGATGCTGCGGAAGCGCTTGCAGGAACGGCTGCGGGAAGTGGCGAAGGAGCAGGAGTTCGAGATGGCCGAGGCGTTTCGGCGGATCGTGTGGGGATGAAGTTGGGTGTTAGGTGTTAGGTGAAAGTAGCTAGATGGAAGACCTTTCCTACGTAGCGTTCTGGGCGGCCGTGGTGGCGGCGGGGTTTGCTTCGGGCTGCTACTGGGCGCATCTGCTGGGCCTTCAGCTTGTTGTGAGACGGCTGGCTACTGATGCTGGAGACGGGCCGGTGGTGGCGACGGTGGAGACGGCGAACGGGTCGTGGACGGAGAGGCTGGCGGGTTGGGGGACGTGGGGGGCGCGGGCGACGGCGGCGAGCCTGGTGGTCTGGTTGTTCGCGAGGTGGCAGGCGGTGGACCACGCGCCGTGGTCGAACATGTACGAGTTCACGACGGCGTTCGCGGCGGCGATCACGATGTTTTTCGTGATCTTCGAGCGGGTGTACGGCCGCGAAGAGCGAGCGGCTTCGGCAAGAGCGCTGGGGGCGGTGGTGATGCCGCTGGTGCTGGCGATGCTGGTGCTGACGGCGGCCTTCTTTCCTTCGGACATACACCCGCTGGTACCGGCGCTGCAGAACACGGACCTGCTGGCGATCCACGTGGCCTCGATGATCCTGGCGTACGGGGCGCTGAGCGTGTCGTTCGCTGCCGCGGTCCTGTACCTTGCGCAGGGTGGGGACCGTAACCGCTTCGAGCGGTTACCGAGGGCGACGACGCTCGATGACCTCGCGTACCGGTCGGTGATGGTGGGGTTCCCTCTGCTGGCGCTGGGTATCGCGCTGGGCGCGTACTGGGCGGACCACGCCTGGGGGCGGTACTGGGGCTGGGACCCGAAGGAGACGTCGGCGCTGGTGACGTTGCTAATCTACGGTGTATACCTGCACATGCGTGGATTGCGGAGCTGGCCGCGGACGCGGTCGGCGTGGGTGCTCGTGGGCGGATTCGGCGCGGTCCTGTTCACGTACTTCGCCGTGAACTTGTGGGTGAGCGGGCTGCACTCGTACGCGGGCGTGTAGGCACTTTTCGCGGTTGACACCGCACTGCCCCGCTGCTAACATTTCCCTTTGGCGTCCGGGTATCGTGACCCGGGCGTTACATTGCGGTCGGAAGACTTAGCCGGCGGGACCCCCGCGGCGCGCTAGAGAGCCGCTCGCCTATTCAGGTTTCGTTTGGGAAGGCTGTCCGGCTTTTTGTTTGGGTTGTGAGGGGTTGCCAGTCAGAAATCTCCTGGCTGCGACAAGTTCACAGAGGCACGAATTAGAGTGAGGCAGACGAGGAAACGCAGTGCCAACGATAAATCAGTTAGTGCGACATGGGCGGAAGCCGATGGTCAAGAAGACCAAGGCTCCTGCTCTGCGTTTCCGTTTCAACGCGCTCAAGAACCGCACGATCCGCGGCGAGGGTAATCCTCAGAAGCGCGGGGTGTGCACCAACGTGCGCACGCAGACTCCGAATAAGCCGAACTCGGCGCTCCGCAAGGTGGCCCGCGTACGGCTGACGAACGGTATCGAGGTCACGGCGTACATCCCGGGCGAGGGGCACACGCTCCAGGAGCACTCCGTGGTGCTCATCCGCGGCGGCCGTGTGAGGGACCTGCCGGGCGTGCGCTACCACATCATTCGCGGCGCGCTGGACGCGGCGGCGTACAGGGCCGCCAGCAGCAGCGTAGCAAGTACGGCACCCGCAAGGGCGGGGGCGCCGGCTAACCAGCGGAGTAGAGAATGCCGCGACGCGGTAAGGTAGTACGCCGTCCCACGCCGCCCGACGCCGAGTACAACAGCGTCTGGGTGCAGGTTCTGATCAACAAGGTGATGAAGGACGGGAAGAAGAGCGCGGCCGAGCGCATCGTTTACGAGGCGCTGGACCAGATGGGCGAGCGCACGAAGGAAGAGCCGCGCACGGTCTTCGAGCAGGCGATGCGCAACACGATGCCAGTCCTGGAAGTGCGCCCGCGCCGCGTCGGTGGCGCGACCTACCAGATCCCGCTGGAGGTGCGACCGGCACGGCAGACATCGCTGGCGATGCGCTGGCTGCTGGGTGCGGCACAGTCGCGCTCAGGGCGCCCGATGGCGGAGCGGCTGGCGGCCGAGATCATCGACGCCTACCGCGAGCAGGGCGCCGCAATCAAGAAGCGGGACGACACACACCGGATGGCGGAGGCCAACAAGGCCTTCGTTCACTACCGGTGGTAGGGGACAGTCGGCCCGCAGCAATGCGTAAGTAGTTCCCGCCCCGGGAAGTGGAAGATGGCTGAATCAAGTAGCAACTGTGCCCATAGAACGGGTGCGAAATATCGGAATTATTGCGCACATCGATGCCGGTAAGACGACGGTCACCGAGCGTATCCTCTATTACACGGGGATCACGTACAAGATCGGTGACGTGGACTCCGGTACTGCCGTCATGGACTGGATGGCGCAGGAGCGAGAGCGCGGGTATCACGATCACCGCCGCTGCTACGACCACGAGCTGGAAAGACTACCAGATCAATATCGTAGACACACCCGGCCACGTCGACTTCACGGTCGAAGTAGAACGAAGCCTCCGCGTACTCGACGGAGGCGTTGTTGTGTTTGACGCAGTGGCCGGCGTGCAGAGCCAGTCGGAGACGGTCTGGCGCCAGGCGGACCGCTACCACATCCCGCGCATCGGCTTCGTCAACAAGATGGACCGCGTGGGCGCTGATTTCTGGAACGCGTTGAAATGATCCGCGAACGGCTCGCACGCGCGCCCGCTGCCGGTGCAGATCGCCGATGGGCGCGGAAGACAACTTCAAGGGCGTGATCGACCTCGTCGAGGAGGTGGCCTACGTCTTCGGGGAGGAAGAGACCATCACGTTGGAGCCGCAGCGAGATCCCCGACGATTTCCTGGAAGAGGCCAAGACCGCAGCGCGAGGCCCTGATCGAAGGCATCGCCGAGGTGGACGACCAGATGCTGATCAGCTACGTGGAGCAGCACGAGGTGACCGCCGTCGAGCTGAAGAAGGCGATCCGCCGCGCGACGATCGCCGGCCTCGTGAACCCGATCTTTTGCGGCACCGCACTGCACGAACAAGGGCGTACAGCCGCTGCTTGACGCCGTCGTCGATTACCTTCCGTCCCCGGCGGAAGTTCCGCCGGTTACTGGCATTGACCCGAAGACCGGTGAGGAAGTTTCCGCGGGCGCCAGTGAACGACGAGCCTTTTGCGGCGCTGGCGTTCAAGGTCGTAGCCGACCCCTACGTGGGCCGGCTCGTTTACTTCCGGGTGTACTCCGGCGTGGCCAAGCAGGGCGCGATGCTGTACAACAGCACCCGGCACGGGCGGGAGCGGCTGGGCCGCATCCTGAGGATGCACGCGAACCGGCGAGAGGACATGGATGCCATCGAGGCCGGACAGATCGCGGCGACGGTCGGCCTGAAGAACACGTTCACGGGCGACACGCTCTGCGACGAGAGCCAGCAGGTCGATCCTCGAGGCGATCAAGTTCCCCGAGCCGGTCATCGCGGTGGCGATCGAGCCGAAGACGAAGGACGACCAGGAGCGGATGGGCGACAGCCTGACACGGCTGGTGGAAGAGGACCCGACGTTCAAGGCGCGCTACGACCAGGAGACGGGACAGACGATCATCTCCGGCATGGGTGAATTGCACCTGGAGATCATCGTCGACCGCATGCTGCGCGAGTTCAACGTGCAGGCGAACGTGGGCCGGCCTGAGGTGGCGTACAAGGAGACGATCACGCAGCCGTCGAAGGCCGAAGGTCGGTTCGTGCGCCAGACCGGTGGCCGCGGGCAGTTCGGTGTCGTCGAGCTGGAGGCCGAGCCGTTGCCGCCCGGGGTCCGGGTTCGTATTCGAGAACAAGATCGTCGGCGGCTCGATTCCGAAGGAGTACATCACGCCGACAGAGCAGGGGATCAAAGAGGCACTGGATACCGGCGTGCTTGCCGGCTATCCGGTCATCGACGTGAAGGTGACAGCTGGTCGACGGGCTCCTATCACCCGGTGGACTCCTCGGAGTTGGCGTTCAAGATGGCAGGCTCGCTGGCGCATCCAGGAAGCGATGAAGCGCGGCAAGCCAGTCCTGCTTGAGCCGATCATGAAGGTGGAAGTCGCGACGCCGGACCAGTTCTTCGGCGACGTGTTGGGCGACATCAGCTCCCGCCGCGGGCAGGTGGACGATGTGACCACCGCGGTCACCTGCGGGTGATCACCGCGCATATTCCGCTTGCGGAGACGTTTGGGTACGCTACCGTCTTGCGGTCTCTCACGCAGGGGCGCGCGAGCTACACGATGGAGTTCGATCACTACGAGCAGTTGCCCGCGTCTCTGGCTGACCAGGTTGCGGGCCGGATGCACGGGAGCAGTTCGGAGATAAGATGGCGCGGCAGAAGATACGGATCCGGCTCAAGGCGTTCGACCACCGCATTCTGGACCAGTCTGCGGTGCTGATCGTCGAGGCCGCGGAGCGCACGGGCGCGGCCGTTGCCGGACCGGTGCCGCTGCCGACAGCGATCGAGAAGTTCTGCGTGATCCGCTCTCCGCACATCGACAAGGACTCACGGGAGCAGTTCGAAATCCGGACGCACAAGCGGATGATCGACATCCTGGAGCCGACGTCGAAGACGGTCGACGCGCTGATGCGGCTGCAGTTGCCTTCGGGCGTGGATATCGAGATCAAGCTATGACGATCAGGGGTATCCTCGGCCGCAAGCTCGGCATGACACAGGTCTTCGAGAGCGATGGCAAGGCAGTGCCGGTGACGGTGATCGAGACGCCACCGAACGTGGTCGTGCAGGTGAAGACGAAAGAAAAGGACGGCTACGAGGCCGTGCAGATCGGCTGCGGGGACGCGAAAGCGCGTGAACTCGCCGCTGAAGGGACACATGAAGGGCCACGGACAGTTCCGCTACCTGCGCGAGATGCCGGTCGAAAACATCGGTGACTGGGAAGTCGGCACCAAGGTCGGCTGCGAGATATTCGAGCCAGGGGATCTCGTTGACGTCTCGGGGCCATCCAAGGGCCGCGGGTTCGCGGGCGTGATGAAGCGCCACGGCTTCCACGGCGGCCCCAAGACACACGGGCAGTCGGACCGGGCGCGCGCGCCGGGTTCGATCGGCTCCGGCACCACGCCGGGCAGGGTGTGGAAGGGCATGAGGATGGCCGGCCACATGGGCACAGGCCAGGCGACGGTCAAGAACCTCAAGGTAGTCCGGTCGGACGCCGACCGGGGCGTATTGCTGGTCCGCGGCGCGGTACCCGGAAACGAGGGCGCTCTCGTGAAGAGTCCGCAAGTCGCCGAGAGGCAAGGCGAAGCAATGAAGCTCGCGGTCCTGAATGCAGCACGGCAAGGAGCTGCGCTCGCTGGACGTGGACGACAGCGTCTTCGGCATTGAGCCGAACATGTCAGTGCTGCACCAGGCGTTCGTCGCCGAGCGGAACAACCAACGGCTGGGGCAACGCGCAGACGAAGACACGCGGCGAAGTGCAGGGCAGCACGCGCAAGATCCGCCGCCAGAAGTACACCGGACGCGCCCGCGCCAGGGCGGTATCCGCGCGCCGCACCACGTAGGCGGCGGCGTCGCCTTCGGGCCGCGTCATGCGCAGCTACGCGCAAGCGACTGCCTAAGAAGATGCGGCGCCTGGCGATCCGCTCGGCGCTCTCGGGCAAGGTGGCCGACGGCCAACTCGTGGTCATCGACCAGCTCGCCTTCGAGACGCCGAAGACAAAGGAGATGATTCGCATCCTTCGAAACGTGGGCATCGAGCGCTCGGCGCTGATCGTCACGGCGCAGTCCGACCGAACGGTGCTGGCCAGCGTTCGCAACCTGCCAGAAGACCAAGGCGCTGCCGGCGGCTTACCTGAACGTCGTCGACATGCTGAACCACCAGAGCGTGCTGATGACCGAAGATGCCGTTCGCATCGCTGAGCAGCTCTGGGCGGTGACGAAGGCTGCTCCCGCTCCGGTGAAGGCGCCGGCCAAACCAGCTGCTCGCAAGGCGCGAGGCGCCAAGGCTGAACGCCGAGTCGAAGAAGTTGTGGCCGAAGCCGAGACGCCAGCAGAAGAGAAGGCGCCCGGCGAAGGCGCGTCGAGCAACGGCCGCAAGGGCGGAAGCAGCGCCTGCAGCCGGAGGCTGAGGCGCCTGCGAAGCCCGCGCGCGCGGCGAGGAAGCCGAAGGCCGAGGCTAAAGCTGGAAGCGCCGGCCGAAGCCGGCCCGCGGCCGCGCGAAAGCCGAAGGCGGAAGCACCGACCGAGGCAGCGGGGGAGAAGAAGCCCGCACCACGCCGCCGGACGACGAAGAAGACCGAGGGGGAGGAGTAGGGCATGGCCAAGGCACTCCACCCGCTGCTCAACGTCCTGCTGCGGCCGCTGATCACCGAGAAGGCGTACGCGCCTGGCCGGCGAGAACAAGTACGCGTTCGAGGTGCGAGGCACACGCCAACAAGGCGCAGATCAAAGAGGCCGTCGAGAAGGGCTTCAACGTGAAGGTCACAGTCAGTCAACGTGATGATCATGAAGGGCAAGCCGTACCGGGTGCGGGGTAACCGCATCAAGCACGCGCGCCGACTGGAAGAAGGCGGTCGTCACTCTGGCGCCGGACGACAAGCTAGAGCTGTTTGAGGGCGTATAGAGATGGCGATTAAGCAACTACAAACCAACATCACCCGGACGCCGCGGCGCCACCGGCTCGACGCTTCGAGGAGATGACCCGCAAGAAGCCCGAGAAGTCGCTCGTCTCGCCGCGCCAAGAGCAAGGCCGGCCGCAACAACCAGGGCAAGATCACGGTACGCCACCGCGGCGGCGGCGCCAAGCGCCGCCTGCCGCATCATCGACTTCAAGCGCGACAAGATCGGTGTGCCGGGCAAGGTCGTCTCGGTCGAGTACGACCCGAACCGCTCGGCGCGCATCTGCCTGGTGCAGTACGTGGACGGCGAGAAGCGGTACATCATCTGGCCGGTGGGCGTGAAGGTGGGCGACACGGTGATGTCGGGCCCCGAGGCCGAGATCAAGCCGGGCAACGCGCTGCCGCTGACGAACATCCCGTCCGGCACGATGATTCACAACATCGAGATGCACAAGGGCAAGGGCGCGCCAGACTCGTGCGCGGCGCCGGCGGCTCGGCGCAGCTCCTCGGCCGCGACGAAGGCTACGCGACTGGTGCGGCTGCCTTCCGGCGAGGTGCGCCGCATCCTGGCCGAGTGCATGGCCACGATCGGCCAGGTCGGCAACGTCGGAGCACAGCCAGATCAAGCTGGGCCGCGCCGGGCGCAAGCCGCCTGATGGGCCGGCGGCCGACAAGTCCGTGGCACGGTCATGAACCCGCGCGACCACCCGCACGGCGGCGGCGAGGGCAAGGCGCCGATCGGCATGACCGGCCCGAAGACGCCCGTGGGGCAAGCCGACGCTCGGCGCCCGCACGCGCCGGCGCAAAGACACGAACAAGTACATCGTGCGGCGAAGGTATCGAGGCTAACTAATGTCACGATCGACGAAGAAGGGCCCCTTCGCCGACGCGAACCTGATCGAGAAGGTGATGAAGCTCACAGCAGTCCGGCCAGAAGACCGTGATCAAGACGTGGTCGCGCCGCTCGACGATCCTGCCGGAGATGGTCGGCCTGACCATCGCCGTCCACGACGGCCGCCGCCACGTGCCGATCTTCGTCACGGAGAACATGGTCGGCCACAAGCTGGGTGAGTTCGCGCCGACGCGGACGTTCCGCGGCCACACCAGCAAGTCGGCGCAGACGCACGACAGGTCGAGGAAGAAGTAGCGATGGTCGCAGTACGAGTCGTTCTCCCGGGACGCGCCAGATCGCGCCGAAGAAGCTGCGCGTGATCCTGATGACGCAGGTGCGCGGCAAGCGCGTGGACGAGGCGATGGCGATTCTGCGCTTCATGCCGACGCCGCACGCGCGAGTCGTCGCCAAGACGGTGCGCTCCGCGGCCGCCAACGCTGAGAACAACTACAACATGAACCCGCGCACGCTGCGGGTGACGCACGCGTCTCGTGTCCGAAGGGCAGCGGCTGCGCCGGATGACGCCACGAGCACGCGGCCGCGGCGACATCATCCGCCACCGCCACAGCAACATCGACGATCGTGGTGGAAGAGGAGCTCAGGTAATGGGTCAGAAAGTACACCCGCACGGCTTCCGCCTGGGCTACATCTACGACTGGAACCGCAAGTGGTACGCCGACCGCAACTACACGGAGCTGCTGCACGAGGACCTGTCGATCCGGCGCAGCGATCAAGAAGATGCTCCCGGACGCCGGCATCTCCAAGGTCGAGATCGAGCGAAACGCCAACCAGGTCACGGTCTCGATTCACACGGCGCGGCCCGGGCATCGTCATCGGCCGCGGCGGCCAGCGTGTGGACGAGCTGCGCACGCAGCTGGAGAAGGTGACGCGGCCACAAGGTACGCGTGAACATCAACGAGGTGCGCGTGCCGGAGATCGAGGCGCCACTGGTGGCGCGCTCGGTCGCCGAGCAGATCGAGCGCGCGTGTCTCGCACCGGCGGGCGATCAAGCAGGCGGCGCTGCGCGCGATGCAGCGCGGCGCGCAGGGCGTGCGCATCAAGATCAGCGGCCGGCTCGGCGGCGCGGACATGTCCCGCCAGGACCAGGAGCGCCAGGGCCGGGTGCCGCTGCACACGCTGAAGGCAGACGTGGACTACGGGACGTCGGAGGCACGGACTACGCTGGGCCAGATCGGCGTGAAGGTCTGGATCTACAAGGGCGACAGCCAGATCGAGCGCGTACGCCGACGCCGACCGCGAGCCGCGGCAGCCGCCGAAGAGCGAGGCGCGCGGAGAGGCCAGCCGAAGCTCCGGCCGCTGAGGCCGCAGCACCTGCGCAGCAGCCGCAGCCGCCGAGGCACCGGCTGCCGAAGCTCCGGCTACGGCCGAGGCCGCCGCGCCTGCTACAGAGGAAGCGACCGATGCTTCAGCCTAAACGAACGAAATTCCGGAAGATGATGCGCGGCCGCATGCGCGGCACCGCGTCACCGGGCAACAAGATCGCAGTTCGGCGACTTCGGCCTGCAGGCGCTCGGGCCGGTGCTGGATGACCGCCCGCCAGATCGAGGCCGGCCGCCGCGCGATCACCCGCTACGTCCGCCGCGGCGGCAAGCTCTGGATCCGCGTCTATCCCGGACAAGCCGATCACCAAGAAGCCGCTGGAAGTGCGCCAGGGCAGCGGTAAGGGCCCCGTCGAAGCGTGGGTCTGCGTCGTCAGGCCAGGCCGCGTGATCTACGAGATCTCAGGCGTGCAAGGAAGAACTGGCCCGCGAGGCGATGCGCCTGGCCGCGCACAAGCTGCCGATCACCGACGCGCTTCCTGAAGCGAGAAGAAGACTAGCATGGCAAAGAAGACCAAGACACAAGATCGGCCGATATCCGCAAGCTCTCCGACGCCGACCTGCAGAAGGAGCTGGACGAGTCGCTACCGCCGGCTCTTCGTCGCTCCGCCTCCAGAAGGAGACGCTGCAGCTGGCGAACCACCGCGAGATCCCGCGGGTGCAGCGCACACGATCGCCCGGCTGAAGACGATCCAGCGACAGCGTGAGCTGGCCAAGGAGCACGGGGGCGCAGGCATGACGAACATTCCGGGAGTACTGGGGCGGCCGCAAGGTCCGCGACGGCACCGTCGTTAGCGACAAGATGGAGAAGACGATCGTCGTGTGCGGTGCAGTCGAACATCCGGCACCGGCTCTACAAGAAGACGTATCCGCCGCAGTGAAGAAGTACATGGCACACGACGAAGTCGGCGAGGCCAAGATGGGCGACCGCGTCCGCATCGTCGAGGCGGCGCCGATGTCGCGGCACAAGCGGTGGACGGCTCGTTCGAGGTGCTGAGCCGAGCCGAGCTGCCGGAATCGCGCCCGAGTCGATCGACCTCGACAGCATCGGCGAAGTCAAGCGCGAGGAACTGGCCGCTCCGATCGGAGCAGACCGCATCAGCCGAGCCGGCCGCAGCCGAGCCAGAGCCGGAACCCGCTCAGGAGCCTGAACCGTCGACGGAGGCAGATGACCGTTGAGACGGAGGACGCCGGCCTGGAGGCAGCTCGAGCAGAGTTGAGCCTCGACGAGGCCGAGCCCGCCGCCGAAGAGCCCGAAGTGCCGCCGATGGAGGCCGAGGAAGTAGTACAAGCCGCAGGCGAAGCCGCGCCGGAAGCCGACGGAGGACAAGCGAGTGATCCAGCAGTACTCCCGGCTGCGGGTGGCGGACAACTCCGGCGCCAAGCAGCTGATGGTCATCCAGGTGATGGGTGGCTCGCGGCGACGCTACGGCGACGGTCGGCGACACGATCGTCGCCTCTGTGAAGCAGGCGGCTCCCGGCGGCGGCGTGAAGAAGGGCGAGGTGGTGAAGGCGGTTGTCGTTCGCGCTGCGCAGGGCTGGCGCCGCGAACGACGGCTCCTACATCCGCTTCGACGAGAACGCGGCGGTGGTGCTGTCCGACGCCGAGAACCCGCGCGGCACGCGCATCTTCGGGCCCGGTGGCCCGCGAGCTGCGCGAGCGCAACTTCATGAAGATCGTATCGCTGGCGCCGGAAGTGGTTTAGCAAGTGAACAAGATCAAGCGAGAAGACACCGTACTCGTCACCAAGGGCAAGGACCGCGGCCGCCACGGGCCAGGTCCGCAAGGTGCATGCCCGCCGGCAAGCGGACTCGACAAGTACGGCCGCCCGGAGCCGGCACGCGTCATCGTGACCGGCATCAACATGGTCAAGCGGCACATGAAGCCGCGCGGCCAGGACAAGCCCGGCGGCATCATCGAGCGCGAGTCGCCGATCGCCTGGGCCAACGTGGCGCTGATCTGCACCTCCTGCTCCAAGCCCGCGCGCGTCGGCTTCCGACGTCGGCAACGACCGCAAAGTGCGCTACTGCAAGCGCTGCGACGCGAACATCGACTAAGGTGAGAATGTGATAACGCGAGTAGCACCAAGGCTGCAGAGGAACGATACAAGAGCGAGATCGTGCCGGCGCTGGTGCAGGAGTTCAGCTACGCCAACGTCATGCAGGCGCCGCGCGCTGGAGAAGGTGACGCTGAACATCGGCGCTGGGCGAGGCCGTGGCCGAACGCGCAAGGCGCTGGAGACGGCGTCCGACGACATCGCCGACGATCACGGGGCAACACCCGGTGATCACGCGCGCCAAGAAGTCGATCTCCAACTTCAAGCTGCGCGAAGGTATGCCGATCGGCGTCATGGTGACGCTCCGCGGCGACCGGATGTGGGAGTTCCTGGACCGCCTGCTGAACGCGGCGCTGCCGCGCATCCGCGACTTCAACGGCGTCAGCCCGAACTCGTTCGACGGCCGCGGCAACTACAGCCTGGGCCTGCGCGAGCAGGTGATCTTCCCGGAGATCGAATACGACAAGATCGACAAGGTCCGCGGCATGCAGATCACGATCATGCACGACGGCGAAGACGGACGAAGAGGCGCAAGCGGCTGCTGGAGCTGCTGGGAATGCCGTTCGCGCGGCGAGGATCCTGATATGACCACGGAAATCACTCTACGAGAAGACGTTCAACAAGACGCCGAAGTTCGCGGTGCGGCAGCGCAACCGCTGCCGCCTGTGCGGGCGGCCGCGCGCTTACATCCGCAAGTTCGCGCCTCTGCCGCATCTGCTTCCGGCAGCTCGCCCTGCTGGGCCACCTGCCGGGCGTGAAGAAGTCGAGCTGGTAAGCCATGGCATGTCACTGATCCGATCGCCGACATGCTGACCCGCATCCGCAACGCGCTGGTGGCGCGGCACGACTTCACGGAGATGCCCGCCTCCACGCTCAAGGTGGCGCTGGCGGAAGTGCTGAAGAAGGAAGGCTACATCAAGGACTTCGAGACGCGCGCGGACGGTGCGCAGCGCAAGATCTCGCGTGCACCTGGCCTACGGCGGCAAGCGCGAGCCGATGATCACGGGCCTGGACCGCGTGAGCAAGCCGGGCCTGCGCGTCTACACCGGCGCGGGGGAGATCCCGCGCGTGTACGGCGGCCTGGGCATCGCTATCATGTCGACGCCGCAGGGCGTGATGACCGGCAAGGAAGCGCGCAAGCGCGGCGTCGGCGGCGAAGTCCTGTGCTACGTGTGGTAAGGATGCAGATGAGTCACGAGTAGGAAAGATGCCGATCACGCTGCCCAAGGGCGTCGACGTGCGCATGGACGGCACACGCGTCACCGTGAAGGGCCCCAAGGGCGAGCTGACGCCGCGACATCTACGCCGGACATGACAGCTCGAGCAGAAGGACGGCCAGGTCATCGTCAGCCGCCCGACCGATCAGCCGCGCCACCGGGCGATGCACGGCCTGACGCGCGCGCTGGTCGCCAACATGGTGACGGGCGTCAGCGAGGGCTTCTCCAAGACGCTGGAGATGCAGGGCGTGGGCTACCGCGCGCAGATGCAGGGGAAGGACCTGGTGCTGGCCATCGGCTTCTCGCACCCGGTCAACGTGCCGCCGCCGCCAGAACATCGAGTTCGAGGTGGAGGGCACGTCGCGAGATCATCGTCAAAGGAATCAACAAGGAGCAGGTCGGCCAGGTGGCCGCGGACGTCCGCAAGATCCGGCCGCCGGAGCCTTACAAGGGCAAGGGCATCCGCTACGTCGGCGAGTACGTCCGGCGCAAGGCCGGCAAGGCCGGTAAGGCGACTCACTAGGGCATCGATGCTATGAAGAGTGACACAAGACAGCAACGAGCAGCCACGCGTCCGGCAGGCACATCCGCGTGCGGCACGACGCTGGCGGGTACGCCGGAGCGGCCGCGACTGGCTGTCTTCCGCAGCCTGAACCACATCTACGCGCAGGTCATCGACGACGCGGCCGGCCACACGCTGGTCGCGGCGAGCGACCTGGACGCGGACGTGCGCACGGGTCGTGACCGGCAAGAAGAAGTCGGAGGTCGCCGGCGCTGGTCGGCGAGGCGCTGGCGAAGAAGGCGAAGGAGAAGGGGATCACAGTCGTCGTGTTCGACCGCGGCGGGCTTCAGCTACCACGGCCGCGTGAAGGCGCTGGCGGACGCCGCGCGCAAGGGCGGCCTGACCTTCTAGAAGGACGAAGGAGATAGCTATGTCGAATCCACGTAAGTACATCGCCAAGAAGCGAACGAGTCGACCCAGGCGACGTCGAGCTGCAGGAGAAGGTCGTCTTCATCAACCGCGTGGCGAAGGTGATGAAGGGCGGCCGCCGCTTCCACTTCACGGCGATCGTCGTCGTCGGCGACCAGGCGGGCCACGTCGGCGCCGCCATGGCCAAGGCGACCGAGGTGCCGGAGGCGATCCGCAAGGCCGCTACCGTCGCCCGCAAGCACATGATCAGCGTGCCGATGAGCAACACGACGATCCCGCACCCGCTGCTGGTGCGCTTCGGCGCGTCCAAGGTGCTGATCAAGCCAGCCCCCCCGGGGACCGGCCTGATCGCCGGCGGCGGCGTGCGCGCCGTGCTGGAGATGGCCGGCGTCAAGGACGCTGTCGCGAAGTCGCTCGGCTCGAACAACCCGGCGAACACCGTGAAGGCGACGATCCTGGCGCTGTCGCATGATGCGCTCGCCCGAGGAAGTGCTTGCGCAGGCGGCAGCAGGTCTCGGCGGAGGCGTCCATTGGCCGATAAGCTGCGCATCACCTGGAAGAAGAGCGCCATCGGCTACAAGGAAGACCAGAAGCGCACGATCGCAGGCGCTTGGTCTGAGGCGGCTGGGCCACACTGTGGAGCAGCCGGATAACCGGGCCGTGCGTGGTATGATTACTAAGGTTCGCCACCTCGTAGAGGTGACCGAGGATCAGCGACTGATGCAAGCCCACCAACTGAAGCCCTCACACGGGGCGACGCATGCTCGAAAACGCGTCGGCCGCGGCAACGCCAGCGGCACGGGCACGTATTCCGGACGCGGTCTGAAGGGCCAGAAGGCGCGCGCGGGCAACAAGCCACGGCGTTTCTTCGAGGGCGGCCAGACACGGATGATGCGCCGCCTGCCGACGCAGGCGCGGGTTCACAAACCTCTTCCGCGTCGAGTACCAGGCCGTGAACCTGCGCGACCTCAACAAGTTCGAGGCAGGCACCGAAGTCACGCCGGAGCTTCTCAAGGAGAGGCGCGTCCTGCGTAGCCTGCGCAGCCGGTCAAGGTCCTGGCGACGGGCGAAATAGACCGCGCGCTGACGGTTACGGCGCACCGCTTCTCGTCTGCGGCGAAGGAGAAGATCGAGCGCCGGTGGAACGGTGATCGAGACGAACCCGCGACCGGAACCGAAGCCCGAGAGCGAAAGAAGAAGAGGAAGAAGGCCAAGAAGGGTACCGCTCAGCCCCAGGCTGAGGAGGCCAGCGAGAGGAGAGGCCGAGGAGGCACCCGCCGAAGAGGCAGCGGATGCCGCAAGTGCGCAAGAGGCGGAGGCGACAGAGTAGTGGCCGCAGCCACGCGGACGGGCGGAAGCCCGCAGCTACTGCAGGCGCGGCATCCAGGCGTTTACCCAGCCGGACATCCGCCAGAAGCTGCTGTTCACGTTCGCGATGCTGGTCATCTTCCGGTTCGTTTCGCAACGTGCCGGTGCCCGGCATCAACCCGCGGCGCTGGACGACATGTTCGAGCGCAGCACCGTGCTCGGCTTCCTGAACATCTTCACCGGCGGCGCGCTGCAGAACATGAGCGTCGCCGCGATGGGCGTGTATCCGTACATCACGTCGTCGATCGTTATGCAGCTGATGGTGCCGATCGTGCCGACGCTTGCAGGCGCTCTCCAAAGAGGGCGAGCAGGGCCGGAAGCAGATCAACATCTACACGCACTGGATGACGGTGCCGATGGCGTTCGTGCAGGGCTACGGCCAGCTGATCATCGTGCAGAGCCAGGGCGGCATCACGGGCATCGCGCTGACGGGCCCGAACGCCCTACCCACGTTCTCCGCGGTCATCACGATGACGGCCGGGACGATGTTCCTGGTCTGGATCGGCGAGCTGATCAGCGAGAAGGGTATCGGCAACGGCATCTCGGTGCTGATCTTCGCCGGCATCATCTCCGGCTTACCGCAGTTCATCATCGGACAGCTCTATAGCGGGACGGGCGCAGGGCCTGACCACGACCGTCATCCTGGCGTTTCGCGATCGTCGGCGATCATCGCCTACATCGTCTTCTTCCAGGAGGCGACGCGGCGTATCCCGGTACAGTACTCGCGTAGCGTCTTCCGATCTGGGCGCATGTACCGGCAGTCCGGGGCAGACGCATATCCCGCTGAAGGTGAACACGACGGGCATGATCCCGCTCATCTTCGCGTTCTCGATCATCATCTTCCCGGCGTTCATGGGCCAGATCCTGGCCACGTCCAGCAACGCGACGCTGGCCAGCTTCGGCGATTCTTGAAGTAACGTCTTCAACCCGGACAACCCTTCTACTGGATATTCGTGTTCGTCATCGTGACGTCGTCTTCACGTTCTTCTACACGATCGTCGTCTTCCAGCAGCAGAACCTGGCGGAGAACCTGCAGCGACAGGGCGGCTTCGTGCCGGGCATCCGCCCAGGCCGCCCCACGGAGCAGTACATCAACCGCGTGCTGATCCGGATCACATGGGGTGGCGCCTTCTTCCTGGGGTCACGTCGCCGTCGCGCCGTTCATCTTCCGCACCTGGTCGGAGTGACATCGCTAACGGGGGAAGTCGGCGCGACGCGGCCTTCGGCATCACCAGCAGCGGCTCTGATCATCGTCGTCGGTGTCGTTCTCGATACGCTGCGGCAGATCGAGGCCCAGCTGATGATGCGCCAGTACGAAGGCTTCATCCGGTAGGGCCCGCGTGGGTTGTACGTAGTCTTCCTGGGCCTGCCCGGCGCCGGCAAAGGGCACTCAGGCTGCGCGTCTGACAGGACGAGACTGGGCTGGCCCACATCACGACGGGCGAGCTCTTCCGCGAGAACATCCGCAACGAGACGGAGCTGGGAAAGAAGGCGAAGTCGTTCGTCGAGGGCGGAGTACTGGTACCGGACGAAATTACGATCGGCATGCTGCTGGACCGCATTCGCAACCAGACGCGGCGAGACGGGTTCATGCTGGATGGCTTCCCGCGCGACTATCGAGCAGGCGGAGGCGCTGGACGAGGCGCTGAAGCGACAGGGAAAAGCAGATCGACAAGGCGATCTACATCAAGGTGAGCGACGGACGAGCTGGTGCGCGCGGCTGGCCGGACGCTGGAGCTGCCCGCAGTGCGGCGCGGTGTACCACGAGGTGAGCCAGCCGCCGAAGGCAGCCAGGAGTCTGCGACAACTGCGGCTCGAAGCTTACGCAGCGCGAGGACGATAAGCCGGAGGTGGTGCGGACGCGGCTGGAGGTGAACTTGAAGAACCTGGAGCCACTGCTGGACTACTACGAGAAGCAAGGAAAAGCTCATCGAGATCGACGGCGAACGCGACGCTGACGCAATCACGGACGACGTACGGAAGGTGATCAGCGGGAAACTGATGCCGATCATCGTCAAATCACGGGACGAGATCAGCATCATGCGGGAGTCCGGCCGCCATCCTGGCGGAGATGCTGCAGATTCTTGTCGACGCGCTGCGCCCCGGCCTCATGGAGATGGAGCTGGACGAGATCGTGCGGAAGGAGTTCAAGAAGCGCGGACGTCATCCCGACGTTCCTCGGCTACGCTACCGGCTACCCGGCCACGATCTGCGTCTCCGTCAACGACGAGATCGTGCACGGCATCCCTGGCAAGCGTGAGATCGTGGACGGCGACATCGTCAGCATCGATCTCGGTTGCACGTACAAGGGCTTCGTCGCCGACTCGGCGGTGTACGGTCGGCGTCGGCGATGTCGGCGCCGGAGAAGCCCAGAAGCTGATCGATGTCTGACAAAGAGGCGACTCTGGCGGGGGATCGGCGCCGCCCGAGGCGGCGCGCGCATCGGCGACATCGGCCACGCGATCCAGACGTATGTCGAAGGCGAAGGGCTGACAGTCGTCCGGGAGTACGTCGGGCACGGCGTGGGCCGGCAGATGCACGAAGACCCGCAGATCCCGAACTACGGCACACCGGGCACGGGGACCGTGCTGCGCCCGGGCATGGTGATCGCCATCGAGCCGATGGTGAACATTGGCAGACTGGCAGAACGAAGAAGGACCCGGACAACTGGACGGTGCGGACGCATGGACGGCTCGCTATCCGCGCACTTCGAGCACACGCTCGCTATCACCGATGGTGAGGCGGAAGTGCTGACTTTGCCGTAAGCGGTAACGTATCGTAGAATCTACTTCTTTGGGTGCCTCGACGATTGGAGCTTCCAGGAGGTGATTGGCCGACTGAGGCTGAATGGCGAAGAAAGAAGCAATCGAAGTAGAGGGAACGGTAAAGGAAAATTTGCCCAACGCCATGTTTCGTGTAGAATTGGCAAACGGGCACAAGGTGCTCGCCCATGCTTCCGGCAAGATCCGGATGCACTTTATCCGTATCCTCCCCGGGGACAAGGTCCTTGTGGAACTTCTCCCTATGACCTGACCCGGGGCAGGATCACGTATCGATTCAGGTAGAAGATCATGAAAGTACAGGCATCTGTCAAAAAGCGCTGTGAGAAGTGCAAGATCGTGCGCCGTGAAGGCGTCGTTCGCATTATCTGCTCGAACCCCCGCCACAAGCAGAGGCAGGGGTAGGAGGTCAGACATGGCCCGTATCTCGGGCGTAGACATCCCGCGCGACAAGAAGGTCGACGTGTCGCTCTGCTACATCTACGGCATCGGCCGCCCGACGGCGCAGAAGATCTGCGCGCAGGCCGGCGTACCACCGGAGACGAAGGTACGCGACCTCACCGACGACGAGGTCAACCGCATCCGCGACTTCATCGACAAGAACTTCATCGTCGAAGGTGAGCTGCGGAAGCAGGTGCGCCAGGACATCCAGCGCCTGATCGAGATCAACAGTTACCGCGGGATACGCCACCGCCGCGGCCTGCCCGCGCGCGGCCAGCGCACGAAGACGAACGCACGAACGAAGCGCGGGCCTCGCCGCACCGTCGCCGGCAAGCGCCGGGCGATGGCGAAGAAGTAAGGGACGGCATGGCAGAGACGCAAGACACAGACCACGCGACGCGAGAAGAAGAACGTCCCCGTCGGCAAGGCGTTCATCACTTCGACGTTCAACAACACGTGATCACGCTGACCGACCCGAACGGCGCGGTGCTCTCCTGGGCTTCCGCCGGCACCGCCGGCTTCAAGGGCTCCCGCAAGAGCACGCCGTACGCCGCCGGCCTGGCCGCCGAGACCGCAGCCCGCAAGGCGATCGAGCACGGGCTGCGCCAGGTCGAGGTGCGGGTGAAGGGCCCCGGCAGCGGCCGCGAAGCGGCGATCCGCTCGCTGCAGGCGGCCGGCCTCCAGGTGACGAGCATCCGCGACGTGACGCCCATCCCGCACAACGGCTGCCGCCCGCCGAAGCGGCGACGCGTCTAGGAGAACGAATGGCAAGATACACCGACGCCCGTTGCAGACTGTGCCGCCGCCTGGGGGAGAAGCTCTACCTCAAGGGCGAGAAGTGCTTCACGCCAAGTGCACTTTCGATAAGCGGCCCTACCCGCCCGGCCCGCGCTCAGACGCGACGCCGCAAGGTCTCCGACCGAGGCCTGCAGTGGCGCGAGAAGCAGAAGGCCGCGCGCGGTCTACGGCATCCTGGAGAGCCAGTTCCGCAAGTACTACGAGGACGCGGTGCGGCGCCCGGGCGTCACCGGCGACAACGCTGCTGCGCACGCTGGAGCTGCGGATGGACAACGTGGTCTACCGGCTGGGCTTCGCGGACTCGCGGCAGCAGGCGCGGCAGCTCGTCTCTGCACGGCCAGCTGGCGGTGAACGGCCGCAAGACGACGATCCCTTCGCGCATCCTCAAGCTCGGGCGACACCGTGACGCTGGACGACGCCGCGGGCGAGAACAGCGAGTACTTCAAGAATCGTGAGTGAGAACGGTTGCGAGTAAGACGATCCCTTCCTGGCTGACGCGCGACGCCACGCAGCATGTCCGGCAGAGTCGAGCAGCTTCCGGAGATCGAGGAGATCGGCGCCAAGTTCAGCGCGGCGACGATCGTCGAGTACTACTCGCGCGCCGGTGGGAGAGAGGATGGAGATGCTAGAACAGCAATTGTACCGGGGAACCGGAGTCGTTCGCGACGCAGCAGCCCTCGGATGAGCCTCAGATCGAAGCGACGATCGAGGTAGAAGAGTCGCGAGAGCGACTACGCCCGGATCGTCGCCTCGCCGCTGCCGCCCGGGTTCGGCATCACGCTGGGCAACGCCCTGCGGCGCGTGCTCCTGAGCTCGCTGCAGGGCGCGGCCGTCACCTCCGTGCGGATCGACAGCGTGCAGCACGAGTTCTCGACGATCCCCAACGTCAAGGAAGACACGATCGAGTTCCTGCTCAACGTGAAGGAGCTGCGCCTGCGCGCGCTGGCCGACCGGCCGGGCACGCTGGTGCTCGGACATCAGCGGCCGCGACGGGCCCGATCACCGCCGCGGACATCCAGGTGCCGGAGCACTACGAGATCGTGAACCACGACCTGTACCTGGCCACCGTCGACTCCGAGGACGGGCGGCTGTACGTCGAGTTCAACGTCGACCAGGGCCGCGGCTACGAGCCGGCCGGCCAGGTCGACGGCACGACGATCGGCGTCATCCCCGTCGACGCGATCTTCTCGCCGGTGCGCAAGGTGAACTACAAGATCGAGCACACGCGCGTCGGCCAGGCCACGAACTACGACAAGCTGACTCTGGAGATCTGGACAGACGGCACCGTGACCGGCCGTCGAGGCCGTGAGCAAGAGCGCGGAGGTGCTGATCGAGCAGTTCCGTCTGTTCTCGCACATGGGCCGCCCGACGATGCCGACGGTCGAGCGCGGGCTCGGCGCCGGTATCCAGCTGCCGCCCGACAAGTACAACATGCCGATCGAAGACCTGAACCTTTCGATGCGCGCCTACAACTGCCTGCGCCGCAGCGGCCTGATGACCGTGGGCCAGGTGCTGGAGAAGAGCGAGGAAGAGCTGCTGGCGCTGCGCAACTTCGGCCGCAAGTCGTACGACGAGCTGCGGGAGAAGCTGGACGAGCTGGACCTGCTCCCGGCCGACCGTGGCGACATGGGTCGATTACGGCGACCTGCCGAGGCGCCGCCGCTCGACCGATGAAGAGCAGCCGATCGGGCGGACTCTCATCGCGGAGTCAGATGTGGCGCCACGGGCGCAGCCGGAGTTCGCGCCCGAGCCGGAGGCGGAGCCGGAAGCGATCCTGTCGCCGGAGCCAACGCTGGAGCCAACGCTGGAGCGAGCGTCGGCACCTGAACCGGAGCCGGTGGCCGCGGCGGCGCCAAGAAGTCGCGGGGGAAGGCTAAATCGGCCACTGAATCGGAAGGCGAAGAGGGTGACGAAGAAATGCCGGACTGGAAACGCGGCTCTGCTTAAGCTAACCGGGGACGAAGAGGGGCAGTAAGGAATGGCTCACCGAGTCGACGGTCGCAAGCTGGGCCGTGCGACGGATCACCGGCTGGCGCTCTTCCGGAACCTGGTGACGGACCTCCTTAAGCACGAGCGGATCATCACGACCGAGGCGAAGGCCCACGAAGTAAGGGGCCTTGCTGAGAAGATGATTACGCTTGGCAAGAAGGGCGACCTACACGCGCGCCGGCAGGCGATCGAGTTTGTTTACGACCGCAAGATCGTTGACAAGCTGTTCGACGACCTCGCTCCGCGCTACGCGAACCGCCCGGGCGGTTACAGCCGAATGGTCAAGATCGGTCCGCGGCAGGGCGACGGCGCCCGCATGGCGCAACTGGAGTTGGTGGGAGGCGAGGTCTAGCCCTTCTCCGCTGGTGCTGAAGGTGAAGGACCGCGGGAACCAACGTGCGCCGGCTGGCGCTCCTTGTGGAGTACGAGGGTACGGCCTACGGAGGGTCCCAGCTACAGAAGAACGCACCGACGGTGCAGGGCGCGCTGGAGCGCGCGCTTAGCAGCTTAACAGGCGAACCGATAAGAGTGGCGATGGCGGGCCGCACGGACGCCGGCGTACACGCTCTCGGGCAGGTAGCGGCGTTCTCGACGCGAACGCGGCACTCCTCGAGTGTGGTCGACGCGCGGGTGTAATGCGCTGCTGCCGCGGGACATCGCCGTCCGTGCAGCGGTGGAGGTCGCTCAGGGATTCGACCCCCGGCGTGACGCGCGCAGCCGCTGGTACCGGTACACGCTTTGTGTCAGGCCACAGCGGCCTGCGCTGAAGCGAGACCGAGTCTGGCATCTGCGTGACGCGGCTGGACGTAGGTACGATGGATGCGGCGGCGCAGGTGCTCGTGGGCGCTCACGATTTCGCGGCGTTCACGCCGCCTTCGGAAGCGCAACGAACGAGCACGCAGCGATGTGTGACGCGGGTCGATTGGACGGAGGCGCCGGGACAACTGGTACACTTCGACATCGAGGCCAACGCGTTTCTGCGGCACATGGTGCGGCGGATCGGTCGCGGCGCTGGTGGATGTGGGTAGCGGGAAGCGCTCTGTCGGCGAGTTTCGGGACCTGGTCCGGGACGCGGTGCCGGGCGCGGCTTCAGCGATGGCGCCAGCGCGGGGGCTCTGCCTGATGAAGGTTCGCTACGAAAGCGGGTTATTCGACGATGAAACGAACGAAGACATATAGCCTGAAGAAGGCCGAGATTCACAAGGCGTGGCACGTCATTGACGCCAGCGGCCAGACCCTCGGCCGTCTTTCGACGGAAGTGGCGGGGCTGCTGATGGGGAAGCACAAGCCGACGTACTCTCCCCATCTCGACATGGGCGATTTTGTCGTCGTGGTCAACGCCGAGAAAATCCGTGTGACGGGGAAGAAGCTGGACGACAAGATCTACTACCGCCACACGGGATACGTGGGTGGTCTCAAGGAGACGACGCTGGGCGACATGCTGCAGCGCAAGCCCCGGCGGGTGCTGGAGTTGTCGGTGAAGGGGATGCTGCCGCGCAACAAGCTAGGCAGGCACCTCCTGGGGCACCTGAAGGTGTACGCAGGACCCGAGCATCCACACGAAGCGCAGGTGCGCGCCTCTGACAAACGGCAGGGCGAAACGGGGGAGCCGGTGGCGGTTGCAGCGGCGGCGAGCGAAGATACGGAGTAGGCGATGACACAGGAACCAGCGGTCCGAACGGGCCAGTACTACTATGGAACGGGACGCCGCAAGTGCGCGGTGGCGCGGGTGCGCCTTTACGCCGGCAGCGGCACGATAGAGATCAACGGCCGCGGTTACATGGACGCCCTACCACGGTCGACGCTCCAGCAGAAGGCACGGCGGGCGCTGGAAATCGCCGAGTTGGCGGACAAGTTCGACATCGTCGCCAAGATCAACGGCGGTGGGGTCAGCGCCTGGGCGGACGCACTCGCGCACGGTACGGCGCGGGCGTTGCTTTCCTACGACGAGAAACTACGGCCGGAGATGCGCAAGGCGGGCTTGCTCACCCGCGATCCGCGAGTCAAGGAGCGGAAGAAGCCCGGCCTGAAGCGGGCACGGAAGGCGCCGCAGTACACGAAGCGGTAGAAGCAGTTATTCGAGGCTGAGCGCGTACTTAACGGCGTCACTGACCTCGGCCATTTTTTCGGTCGAGAGCGTAGCGATTCGGCGTTCGAGATCGGCCTTTGGGATCGTGTTGATGTCATCCAAATTGATGACGGATTCATAGCGGAGGCCATCGCGCGGACCAACCGCCACCTCGAAACGCAGACCTCTCGTCGTCCTCGTCACCATCGCCACTGTGACGTGCGTCCGGACATCGTATACGCCGTCTCTCGTCAGGAGAAGTACCGGCCGCGAGTTCCTTGGATGGCCGAGGTTGGCGTACCAGATATCCCCTCGGCGCAACTAGCGGTCCTCTTCGCCCCAGTCTTCTTCGCCCCAGACTTCGGCGGCGTTCCTGCTGCGCCACTCCGAGTCGGCTGCCGACTCCGGAAGGCGGGTGTATCCCTCGATATCCTGGCGGATCAGGTCTGCTTTGCGATTTGATGCGATGTATTCCACGCAGGCCTCCCGAATAAGGGCGGAGCGCGATGCGCCTTTGAGCTCGGCTGCTGCATCGACCTGATCCAGCAAGTCTTCAGGCATTGGGACCTGGATGACCTTCTTTTTCATGGCTTACACATCGTACCACACAATGATATGTGGGAAGATGTTGTGTTACTTCTGCGTCGCGAGCCAGGCCTTGAGTTCGTCTATGACCGTCGTGGGGGTGGGATCGACTTCGTAGAGCAGCGCGAGGTAGCCGCTGACGTAGTCTCCGAAGAGGACGAGGGACATCATCTGGGCGAGGGCGCTCCTGCCTTGCGTGCGGACGGTCAGCGATTCGACGCCGGCGTCTCGGAGGAGGCGCTCGGTGAAATTGTAGCGGAGGAGGACGCGTGGGTGGATGATGTCCTCGGAGCGGAGGAAGACGACGAAGGTGTCGCGAACGATGCCGGTGGGGAGCTTGTAGCCGATAATCGCGTTGTGGTGGAGCTCGGGGAGCTCTTCGTAGAACGCCCAGACCTTGGAGGACTCGTTGAGCTGTGTCTTCCAGCGGTGAGCGATCTCGGTGAGGGGGCCGGCGCCGTAGGTTATCGGGAGCTTCTCGTGAAGTTTGAGGGCGACTTGCTTGGCTTCGTTGCCTGAGGCGGGAGCGTCGACTCCGATCTCGGACTGGAGGGCGTCCATTACCGCGAGCATCTCGTCGACGTCGCGGTCAACGCCCTGAATGAGTCCGAGCTTTTGGGCAACGGCGAGGAGGGGCATCAGGCCCCAGCCGACGGCGGCACGGGGCTCGCCGTGGAACTCGTAGGTGAAGGCCGGGATGCCGTTGGCGCGGGCGGCGGTCAGCAGTTTGCCGCCGGAGGTGATCGCGAGCTTCTTCGCGGGGGTCTTGAGCGCCTGGTCGAAGGTGGAGAGGGTCTCCTCCGTGTTGCCGCTGAAGCTGGAGGCGATCACCAGCGTGCGTTCGTTGACGTAGGGCGGCAACTCGTAACCGCGGACGTTGAAGACGGGAACGGGTGACTCGCGAGTGAGGAGGACGCGCAGGAAGTCGCCGGCGATGGCGCTTCCGCCCATGCCCAGCACGACGATTCGGTCGATGTCTCGGTAGTCGGGCAGTTCCAGGGACTGAGCGGCTGCCCAGGCGTCGCGGCATTGCTGCGGGAGGCCGATGATGCTCTCCAGCATGCCGGAGGGGTCTATGCGCTGACGGGCTGCGGGGTCGTCGAGGATGTCTGTCATACGCCTGTCATCTCCTTCACGGCCTGGAGGACGGGTTGCACCTGCTTTTCCTGGCGGACTTCTGTGTAGATGCGCATCAGCGGTTCGGTGCCTGAGAGCCGGATCAGCGCCCAGGCGCCGTCCTCGAGGAGGAAGCGGAGGCCGTCGGTGCGGTCGATGCCGGTGACCGGGAGACCGGCGATCTCCTTCGGCGCGAGGCCTGCGATCGTCTTCTGTACCTGGGTGCGGGCTTCTTCGGTCATGGTGATGTCGATGCGGTCGTAGTAGTGCGGGCCGACCTTCTCGAAGAGCTCGGCGATGAGGGCGGGGAGGTCCTTCTCGCGACGGGCCATCAGGTCGAGGATGTAGAGGCCGGAGAGGACGCCGTCGCGCTCCGGCATGTGGCCGCGGAAGGCGAAGCCGCCGGACTCCTCGCCAGCGATCAGGGCGTCCGTCTCACGCATCTTGGGGCCGAGGAACTTGAAGCCGACGCCGGTCTCATGCACGGGGACGCCGTAGAGCTCGCCCAGCCGGAGGACCATGCTGGTGGTGGTGACAGACTTGACGATGGGACCGCGCAGGCCGCGCACTTCGAGGAGGTAGTAGGCGAGCAGGGCGAAGGTCTCAAGCTGGTTGACGAAGCGGCCGGTGCCGTCCATGACACCGATGCGGTCGGCGTCGCCATCGGTGGCGAGGGCGACGGACGCGCGGTGATCGATGACGGCCTGACGCGTGGCATCGAGGTTGCGTGGGATCGGCTCCGGGTTGTGCATGCCGGGGAAGGCTGGGTTGCGCTCGCCGCGGATCTCGAGGACCTCGGTCGAGCCGCCGGTGAGGAGCTCGCGCAGGTAGCCGGCGCCGGCGCCGTACATGGGGTCGACGACGACGCGGAGGCCGGCGTTGCGCAGGCGGTCGAGCTCGACGAGGTCGCCGAGGTGGTGGAGGTAGGGCGGTTTGGGGTCGATTATCTGCGCGAGGCCACTCTTCAGGGCCTCCTCGAGTGGCGTTACGCTCACTTCTGCGGCTTCGGCGAGGAGCGACTCGATCTCGGTGACGGTCTCGGGCGAGGCGGCGCCGGCGTAGTCGGTGCGGACCTTGAAGCCGGAGTACTCGGCGGGGTTGTGGCTGGAGGTGATGACGACGGAACCGGCGGCGCCGCGGTCGAGGATCGAGTAGCCGATGACGGGTGTAGGGGCGGGAGTGTCGCAGAGGAAGACCGGGATGTCGTTGGCGGCCATGACCTCGGCTACGGCGGCGGCGAAGCGCTCGGAGAGGAAGCGGGTGTCGTAGCCGACGATGACGCCGCGCTCGTGCTCGCCCTGGCGCTTGTAGTAGAGGGCGGTGGCCTGGGCGGCGTGGCGGACGTTCTCGAAGGTGAAGTCCTCGGCGATGATGGCGCGCCAGCCGTCGGTGCCGAAGCGGATGGGGCTGGTGCGTGCCGACGGTGTCCCGCCGCTCATGGTACGAGAGCCTCACCATGAGCGGTCGCGGCGTTGTCGCCGGCTCGGGCCCGCCCACCATGAGCGGTCGCGGTGTTGCCGCTGGTTCGAGGCACGGTTATGCCTTCGCCGTTTCCAGCTCGGCGAGGGCCTCTTCTGCTTCCTTGAGGTCTTTCACGGTGTCGATCGCTTTCCAGTAGGAGCGGGAGCGGAACCCGAAGAGCTTGCCTTCGGCGGCGAGGCGGGGGAACAGCTCGTCTTCGTGGTCGCCGATGTCGGGGAGGCCGGCGAAGAACTCGGGGCTCAGTATATAAACGCCGGCGCTGAGCCAGTGGTGCAGGAGGGGCTTCTCGCGGAAGCCGAGGATGTGCTTGCCCTTCTCGTGAGCGATGCCGTAGGGGCTGCGGAGCTGGGTGAGGAGGAGGGTGGCGGCGGCGGCGGTGCGCTGGTGCTGGCGGAGCATAGGAGCCAGGGGCTGGGTGTTGATGTTGTCGCCGTTGGTGGCGATGACGAGGGGCTGGCCGGGCGGGATCTGTGCGTAGGCCTGCTTGAGGGCGCCGCCGCGGCCGAGGGGGGTGTCCTCGATGGAGTAGGAGATGGCGATGCCCCAGCGTGCGCCGTCTTCGAAGTAGTCCTCGATGACCTCGTGCATGTAGCCGCAGGCGACGACGACGTGCGTGACGCCGTTGTCGCGGAGCCACTCGACCTGGTGTTCGAGGATGGGCTTGCCGCCGAGGGGGACCATGGGTTTGGGGCGGTCCTCGGTGTAGGGGCGGAGGCGCTGGCCCTCGCCGCCGGCGATGGTGATGGCGTGCACGAGACTAGGATACCGGAGGCTGTGGATAGGAGGTAGGAAGTAGGAGGTAGGAGGCTAGAGGCAGGGGAAAATCAATTGGGGTGATCGGGGGCGGATTTTGTATCTGGCGGGGAATTATTTTGGGCGGGTCGTATCTGGCGGCGAATTGTTTTGTGGGGGAAAATCGGATTTTCGGTGCGGTCCGTGTTGGCGCGGGGGCCGGATTGGGTGGTTGCGGAGAATTGATTTGAAGACAAAGCGTTGGGGCGCGAATTCAATTGTGAGTGGTGGCCGGGGTGATCGGCGATCGGTGAGCGGCGATTGGTGGGATGCGGGCACGCAGCACCTCCGGTACCAGCGTAGCGGATTGGGGGCGGAAGTCTAAGGGGTAAGTGGCAGTAGACGGGAGAAGGGGCTCGAACCCGCGACGCTCTGCTGGCGAAGTCAGGCCACCAAATCGACCTCCAAGCCCAGTTTTGTATCTGAGCGAAGCCGCATCTGCACGGCGAGGCAGATGGTCATCAGATTCCAACGACGCGGATGCGCGGGTCGGCCATCCGATCAGCGAGCCAGCCAGTCTCCGCAAGGAGCTCTGGCCGCGCGTACGCGCGCTCGGAGATAGGAGTGAGTATCGGTTACCTCGTTTCTCAACTGCAGGCCCGCCGTCGATGGTTCAGGCGTGCTTGTTTTGGGTTCCGCGAGCGCCGTCCCGCCTACGGCCGAAGCGTTGAAGGGGGCTACGCCGGTTGGAACAGCTCCACGGGGTTGCCGGAAGGGTCGTCGACAAGGACCTGCTTGCCGCCGCGACCCTCAATGATCTCGCTTCGGAGGCTCGCTCCCGCAGCCTTCAGGTTGGCAACCGTCGCCTCGATATCGGGCACTTCGATCTGGAAACGGAGCCAGCCGCCCGGTGCGGGCGCGCGGCCGTCCGGCATCGATTGGCCTGCGCCGCCCACGCCGCCCGGTTTGTTGAGCAGCAAACGCAGGTCACCTCGCGAGAGCATCGCGAATCCCGACCCCAGATGCATGTCCACTTTGAAGTCGAGCATGTCGGTGTAGAACGGGACTGCGGTGTCGACGTCATCAACGATGTAGCGAACGGACACGGGCATCTTCAGACCTCCATTCCTGGTTACTTTCGAGCGGATAGCTCGAACGATGTAGCGGAGAGACACTCGCATCTTCAGACCTCTTAGCCCGGCTGGAAGATCTCAACCAGGTTGCCCGCCGGATCGCTGATCAGGATCTGGCGTCCGCCGGGGCCCTTCACCAGGTCGCTGCGGAACGATAGTCCCGCGCCACGTAGTCGGTCGATCTCGGCATCCAGGTCGTCGACGATCACGTGAATGCGGTTGCGACCGGCGGTTTTCATGTCGTCCGGGGTGGCGCGGGCGCCCGAGGTAGTTGGCCCGGACAACAACAGCCGCATCGGGCCACGTGTCACCATGGCGATTGCAGGCGCGGCGTTCATGCCCAGCGTGAAGCCGAGATGCGTGGTGTAAAAGTCGACGGCCGCCTGGACGTCGTCGACGAGGTAGCGGACGGCGGTGTCAGTGTTATTCATTGGGGCGATCTCCTCTCTGTGCGCACGTTCAACTCGCCGATCAAGAACGGGAATCCGCGATTCGAGCTCCTCGGCCGTGCGCTTGAATGCCGGGTAGCTCGTTTCGTCGGCTTGCACCCTCGGAAGCCGGATCGGGCATGCTCCAGTGAGCGGTCGCCGCCGCCCCGGGGAACTGCGGGCAGATCTCCCGAACCTTGTCGCAGAGCGTGATGACCCGGTCGAATCGCGTCTCGCCTGAACCGATCCAGGTGCTTGCTCGTGCGCGTCGAGATGTCGATCCCGCGTTCGGCCATCACCCGCACCGCATTAGGATGTAACGGCTTCGGATGGCTGCCCGCGCTGCGAGCCCGGATCGTCCCGCCGGAGTGATGCTCGAGAAGCGCTTCGGCCATTTGAGAGCGAGCGCTGTTTCCGGTGCAGAGGAAGAGCACGCTTGGGCGCCGCCGAGGTGGGTGCCCATCCAGGGTCCGCGGATCGACCACGTCGAGGCGCAGGCCGGGCTGGAGAGCAGGGCCGACCCCACACAGCAAGTCGGCGCAGCGACGCATGTCGATGCGGTAGTAGGTATCGCGCCGGTCCGCTGAGCTGCGTCGAGCCGAGACGATCCCTGCGTTGCGGAGACTGGCGAGATGGTAAGACACAAGATTCTGCGGCTTACCGACGAGCTCCGTCAGCTCGCTGACCTTACGGTCGCTTCGCGCTAACTCTTGAAGCAGTCGCCAACGTTGCTCATCAGCCAGCAGTTGAAGGAACCGGGACGGCGATACGGTCGCTTCGTCAGTAACCATCGCAGACAAGATTACATCAAGACGTATTGATACGTCAAGCCCGATTGATGGAAATGTTCAGCCGAAAACGTTATTTCCCTGCCACATCGCCTAGGAGTGGTTCGGTAGACTGTGCGGGACCTGACTCCTCCCGCGATCAGCGATGGGCATCCAGTCCGTAGCGATCGAGCGCTGCTCGGATCTGGCCGAGCAACTCTGTGCCCATTCGGCGCCCGTTCGGGAATTGGTCGTCTCGATCCCAGCGCCACGATGCGACCATCGCAAGCATCAGGACCCGGCACTCGCGGAGCAGTTCTTGATCAGCGCCCGGATAGAGCTCGCTGACCTCTTCAGGCACATGGGCGAGGTCGAATTCGACAGGCCCACGGCAACACGTCTCGAGGTCTATGAACAACAGTCCGTTCTTCGTGCTGAGCACGTTGCCTGGGTGCGGCTCGCCGTGCAGCAGCTGCTCGGCGGCGCCGCGGTCGCCGATCGCTCGTCTCAGGCTTCGTAGCGTGTTGCTGAGAAGCTCCCGGTCCGCGTCGGCGAGCGCCGGAGTGTGGTCGCGACTCGCAACGAGTTGTTGAGCCTCCGCGACTCGATCCGTGAAGTGCGGAGCAGGGAGATCGATCTCCCGCATGCCAGCGTGCAGCCGCGCCAGCGCATGCGCGTAGTCGACTGGTGAGACCTCATGAGGGGTTACAGGTTCGTAGTAGGTCCACAGCGTGACCACGAAGCCGTCACGCGCGTAGACGCGCGGCTCCACTCGAGGCTCAAGAGCAGCCACCGGGCTATCGGTTTCGGCCAGCCGTTGAGCAAGGTCTACTTCGAACTGCGCAACCTCATGTCCTGCGTGTGCCACCCGAGCAAGGACGTCACAGGGCAGCACGCGCAGCGCGAGTTTGTTCGAGTTGTGAAGAACGATCGCGTCGTCCACTGCCAGGCCGAGCGCTGCCGCGATCGACGTGGCCGCCGCCACGGCACGCTGTACCTCGGACGCGTTCATCGTCGCCTCGGCCCTCTCCGTTGCCGTCCCGACTGTTCCAGTGCTCGTTCGTTGGCCGGAGTGCGCCCGCTTAACCAGGCTTGTGGCCCCATGCCTGGATCCATAAGTGCGAAACCACGAGCGTGCCGGGGTCGTCGAGGTGAAGGCGGATAGCCGTCTTCAAGTCCGCGAGTTCGCCCTCGCTTATCAGATTGTCCGCGAGTATCCGCTCTGTCAGGTTCTCCGCGAAATCCAGGATAATGGGCCGACGAGGGTGACCGGGCGGGTAGACGTGGATGAGAGGGTTGACGTGGACGTCCTCGACACCCGCCTCGCGAAGGAGGCGCGGCAGCTTGCGACCGATGAACGGATCGACCCCGTTCTGCTCGGAGTATGTCACGAAGAGTTGGGTGAAAGTGCTCCACGCATCGGACGGAGGATCGCAGACGTAGGACGACCAGTCCGCCTCGTGAAAAGCGACCCATGCTCCAGGCTTAACGAGCGCGACAGCCTCATCAAGGACCTGGCGAGGCTCCGGAATGTTGACGAGAACGAGGCGCGCCGTCGCGAGGTCGAACGAGGCACGAGGGAGATCGGTGGACCGAGCGTCTCGACACAGCACTTCGACGTTGTTCAGGCCGCGTTCCTGGATCATCTCACGCGCTAGATCGACGGCATCCTGGCTCCTCTCGACGCCCACCACGCTTCCCGAAGGCCCAACGCGACCGGAGAGGAGCTCGAGACATCCGTGCGGGCCGCAGCCGATCTCAACGACGCGCCTACCCTGGAGATCACCGAGCTGATCAAAGAGCCAGCTGGACTCGTGGGCGAGTTCTTGCGCCTGCCGCTGCAGCCTCTCTTGTTCCGCCCGCCTGTATCCGAGGACGTACTGATCGGGTTCGGTCATGAAGGACCTCCTCTCGTACGAGACCTGCGGTTAGTACCGCGGCCGACGGCCACGCCGGCCCACAGGGGAGATATTATCGCAGGCTAGCCGTTCACGAGCTGGTAGACGCGGTACTCCACCCACTCACCGCCCGGGCGGCCCTCGGCGACCGCAGCTATGCCATTGAGCCAGGCGTAGCGGGCGTCTCCGGTCTCGAATCGGGGCGTGGTCATGAAATATGTTTCGCCGAAGTCCATTTCCTCGCCGCGCGCGAGCTTTTCGGTTACGCCCGCGAAGTCAGCGACGCCGAAGTACTGCACGTAGATTTTGAGCGCCGTCGTCGGTCGTGAAGGTAGCGCGCACGTCCAGGTGCGCGATGCCGTCGGAGCCGACGCGGAGCCAGTCGCCGCCGCTCGGCTGAATTGTCCCGCGCAGCTTCGGCCCCTCGAACGTGCCGCCGGTTACGTCGTAGATCTGCCGCACGCCGAGCGGACACTGCCCGACGTCTACGGGCGGTTTCAGGTCGGCGTGATATGTCATCAGGTAATCGAGCTTCAATGCGGCCTCCTTAGGGTAGTGCGGCGGAGTCTAGCACGGGCGCAGACGCACGCGGCAATCGTGGTGAACAGTTCGAGACCGCACCCGGTTACGCCAGCACACGAAGTCCCTGAATGGCAGGGCGTTTTGAGGCCAACTGGCTCTCGAATACTCTGACTCCGCGGTTCACTGTGTAGATGAGTCGATCAGCGTGAGGAACGTCATGCTCAATCAACAGTTGAACCACCGGCTGGGACCTGAGGACAATTCTTTCCTCGTATACGACACCGAAACGACCCCGATGAATATCGGCGCGGTTAGTGTGCTTGAAGGGGACGTCGCGTTAGACGAGTTCGTCGAGAACATCGAGTCGAAGATCCACCTGATCCCGCGCTACCAGCAGCTCGTAGTGTCGCCGCCGTTCGGAGTCGGGAGACCTACATGGGAGTTCGACCCGTCGTTTGACGTCCGTCGGCACGTGCGCGAGTTGGTCCTCGAGCCGCCCGGCACTCTCGACCAGCTCTTCGCAGCAGCAGCCCGCATTCACGAAACGCGCCTGGACCGAGAAAGGCCGTTGTGGGAGATAGATCTGGTCAAAGGATTGCAGGACGGCAACACCGGGATGATCTCGAAAGTGCACCACTGCATGGTGGATGGGATAGGCGGGATTTCGCTCCTAATGATCATTTTGGACCCTTCGTCGGAAGCCCAACGATCAACAGCGGCCGCGAAGGAGTACGATCCGCCGCCGATTCCAGGCCCTTTTGCGCGATTCAACGACGCGTTCTTTGACGGACTTTCGGAGGGGCTGGACGCCCTCACGAACATCGAGGAGCGACTCCTCGATGTTGCTACGGGAGCGGGTGGAGATTGGCTGAAGATGATGGGAGCCTCGCTGCGCACGGCGCTTCCTTACTTCCTGTTCCCGGCACGGAAGACGCCGTTCAACAGGCCGTTCTCCGGGAGACGGGGGATCACCGGTCTGGCCGCGCAGATGGATGAAGTGAACCGCATCAGGGCTGTTACGGGTGGCACGATCAATGATGCTGCCCTAACAGTGCTCGGCGGCGCTGTCGCCCGCTACCTTGAGGGGCACGGAGAGGATGTGTCTGACAGGATTATCCGCATATACACGCCCGTGAACGTGCGGCACGGCAACGAAGAAGGGACACTGGGCAACAAGGTGTCGATGCTGCTCGTTGAGGTTCCGGCAGGTGAGAAAGATCCGGTCGCCAGGTTAAAGGTGGTCCAGCAACGAACCGCGCAGCTCAAGAAGGAGCACGTGAGCGAGGGAGTTGAGAACTTGAGCAATGCCGTGTTTGCGATGCCGGCGCCGGTGTCGAAGGCGCTGGTCAATCTCGGCGCGCTGCCCCTGGACAGAATGGGGAATATGGTCTGCACGAACGTTCCGGGGCCCCGCTTCCCGTTGTACTCGATCGGGCATCAGATGTTGTCTATGTACCCGATTGTGCCGATTGCGTGGGAGATGGGCATAGGTTGTGCAATCGCAAGCTACAACGGCACGCTCTACCTGGGGCTGACCGCAGACCTGGGCGCAGCTCCTGACGCCCACCTGCTAAGCGACTACCTAGTCGAGTCGTATGTGGAGTTGAGGACGGCCGCCGGCGTCAGCCCAGCCTGAACTCGTCTGCGACGTGTGCTGATACGACAGGCCATGCATTAGACCCTACTCCGGAAATATGAATTCGGCGAAAACGACCAAGGCAATCGCCAATCCCACGATCAAGGTGATGAGCACGATTCCGCCACGGTCACGGTCTCGAATAACCGCCACGACAGCCGAGATAGCGCTGGCGACAGCAGCCAATCCCGACGGAGCCAGCGTGAGCGCGGGCCAACCGGTCCCAGCCTGGCCGCCGACATTGGCAACGAGGATGGTTGCCACGAAGAACACTACCCCAACCCCGAGCAGGACCACTGCTCGACGGCCCAAAGGCGTCTGTGGAGCCAGACCAAAGTGACTCGCTGATGCATGACTATTCTGCTCTCCCATGGGCTCAATCTACAGGCGCGCGCTGCGCACGCATAGTGCCATCCGACCCGTTGGCGCACCGCTATCGCCTGCTCGAAGAGCAGCCGCAGGGTGCGGCCTGCGGCTGATTCGGCGGTAAGCGATATTTGGTTTTGGGTGGGCGCTAGGCGAAGCCGAGGACGAGGCCGAGCGCAATGAAGATGAAGAAGACGGTCTGCCCGGAGTGGAGGATGATCCCGAACCAAGCGCTGCGGTAGCGGCGCGAGGGGAAGGCGAGGCAGAAGACGCCCTCGAAGGCGGAGCCGATGATCGACCACGGCTGGTGCAGGTGGTAGGCGCCGAATAGGAGGCCGTTGGCCACCCAGTCGCGCTTGCCAAAGACCCCGCGCATGCGGGGAAGGAGGATGCCGCGGAAGAGGAGCTCCTCGCCGAGGACGGTGTTGAAGATACCGAGGACGGCGAAGAGCGCCAGGAGCTGCCACGCTCCTTCGAGGGCTTGCTTCCGCTCCTCGGAGTCAATGATGGCCTGAAAGCTGTACCTGTCGGGCTCGCCGAGGAAGGGAAAGACGGCTTCCCACAGCTCCTGGAAGGGGGCCATCTGGAAGAGGACGAGGAGGGCGAGGAAGGGCAACAGCCAGAGCCAGAGCTTCGCGCGCGGCTCGCCGGTCTTTGGGTCGCGCGGCGTGTTGAGCCAGCAGCGGCGGCTGATCGTGGACCAGCGGAGGTCGCCCTCTTCGCGGAAGATGATGCCCATGCACAGCACGAACTGCCAGATGAGGCCGATCGTGAGCAGGCCGGCCCGCGTGAACGCCTCGCGGTTCTCGTCTCCGACGCCGAGATCGATGCTGTCGCCGATCAAGGGGGCGACCGCCCAGCCGAGGATCACCATCGGTATGACGGCGGCGGCCCAGATGCCCAGTATCTTTAGGAGCGAGTACTGCGCTCCGTCTTCGGCGGCGCCGGGCATTGCTTGCGACACCGGTTGAGCGGTTGTCTCGTTCCAGCTTGCGTCGTAAGTCCCCGGGCGATTCATCACTATCCTCCTTGTGTGATTTGATCTCATTGGGACCAGTTTCGGGCATCGCCGTGTGCCCTGGAATCGTGCCGAGGGACGGGCGGGAGCACGGCCTTGGCCGGATCCTGTCCCTCCGACCAAAGTCGGAGGTGGGACGGCGGCCTCGTGCCCCACACCCCCGGGCGCAGCACTGCAGGGACGGGGCGCCCCGCCCATTGCATGCGCTATGTTGAGACGGACCTGGTGCGGGGAGCGACATGTGCTGCGCCCCTACGGAAGAGACGGAGCGCTGCAACGTCTCTCATCCGGCAGTGCCCCGTCCGCCTACGCAGCGGACAACACCGTATGCCCCGCCCCAGATTCCTTCGCGAAGCTGTGTTATGGGGGCAAGGGCGCTGTGCTGCTCAGAATGACGGGACCGTTACGCCGGTTGCTTCTCCCCCAGGCCGGCGGCTTTGCGGAGCTCGTCGGCGCGGTCGGTGGCCTCCCAGGGGGCGTCGATGTCTGTGCGGCCGAAGTGGCCGTAGGAGGCGGTGGGGAGGTAGATGGGGCGGCGCAGGCGGAGGTCGCGGATGATGCCGGTGGGGCTGAGATCGAAGTGTTCGCGGACGAGGCCGAGGATGCCGTCGTGGTCGAACTTGTGGGTGCCGAAGGACTCGACGGAGATGCCGATGGGCTGGGGGTGGCCGATGGCGTAGGAGAGCTCGACTTCGACGCGGTCGGCGAGGCCGGCGGCGACGACGTTCTTGGCGACCCAGCGGGCGGCGTAGGAGGCGGAGCGGTCGACCTTGGAGGGGTCCTTGCCGGAGTAGGAGCCGCCGCCGTGGCGGCCGATGCCGCCGTAGGTGTCGACGATGTTCTTGCGGCCGGAGAGGCCGGAGTCGGCGGCAGGGCCGCCGAGGATGAAGGAGCCGCTGCGGTTGACGTGAATCTCGGTCTTGTCGTCGAGCCAGTCGCCGACGACGGGGTTGATGACGTGGGCGGTGACGTCGTCCCAGAGCTGTTTGGCGGTGATGTCGGGGTCGTGCTGGGCGGCGATGACGACGGCGTGGGCGCGCTTGGGCTTGCCGTACGCGTACTCGATGGTGACCTGGGACTTGCCGTCGGGGCGCAGGTAGGGGAGGGTGCCGTCCTTGCGCAGATGAGCGAGACGAAGGCAGAGCTGGTGCGCGAGCTGGATCGGCAGCGGCATGAGCTCGGGGGTCTCGTTGCAGGCGAAGCCGAGCATGATGCCCTGGTCGCCGGCGCCGAGGTCCTCGCCGACGGCGGCGTTGATTTCAGATGACTGCTCTTTGACGGAGACGAGCACGCCGCAGCTGTCGGCGTCGAAGGCGTACTCGGGCCGGGTGTAGCCGATGTTGCGGATGACCTTGCGGGCGATGCCGGCGCAGTCGACGTAGTGGGAGGTGGAGATCTCGCCGAGGATGAGGACGAGGCCGGTCGTGGCGGTGACCTCGCAGGCGACGTGGGCGCCCGGGTCGTGGGCGATGATCTCGTCGAGGATGGCGTCGGCGATCTGGTCGCAGACCTTGTCGGGGTGGCCCTCGGTGACGGACTCGCTAGTCATGAGGAGCGAGGGGCTGGACATGAAGGTCATGGTCATTTGGATCGGTTCCTCCTTGTGGTTGGGTTGTGCCATTAGTTCTTGTGTTCTAATTAATCGCTTTCGCTGACAGGTGGGAGAGTGAAGCGTTCGGGTGAACGCCCACACTTGACGCCTGCTTCCGTCGAGAGGTGGATGGGGTTCGAGTCTCTCGCTCTCCGCTCTCAAAAGCCATCAACAGGTTGACTTCTCTCAGTCCTCGTGAGACTTTGAACGCACCAGCAGGTGTCAATGGGGCCGTCACTTGAACTGTTCGAAGGAAGCGCGGGCGATAGCCCGCTTTTTCTGTTTTCACGTGCCTGATTCCCAGCTCGACAGGTACTTCTGCTGCTCGTCGGTGAGGGTGTCGATTTCGATGCCCATAGAGGCGAGCTTGAGGCGCGCGACCTCCTGGTCGATCTCGTCAGGGACGTTGTAGACGTCGACGGGGAGGCGCTGGTCGCGCTGCGCCAGGTATTCCGTGGTCAGGGCCTGGTTGGCGAAGCTCATGTCCATGACGCTGGCCGGGTGGCCCTCAGCGGCGGCGAGGTTGATCAGGCGGCCTTCGCCGAGCAGGTGCAGCTTGCGGCCGTCCATGGTGCGGAACTCCTCGACGTTCTCGCGGACGCGGCGGCGGGACTCGCTCATCTCTTCGAGGGCGTTGATGTTGATCTCGACGTTGAAGTGTCCGCTGTTGGCGATGATGGCGCCGTCCTTCATGGCGTCGAAGTGGTGGCGGTCGAGGACGTGGATGTCGCCGGTGAGAGTGACGAAGATGTCGCCGATTTTCGCGGCCTCTTCCATGCTCATCACGCGGTGGCCGTCCATCGTGGCCTCAAGGGCTTTGACGGCATCGATCTCGGTGACGATGGTCTGGGCGCCGAGGCCGCGGGCGCGCATGGCGAAGCCCTTGCCGCACCAGCCGTAGCCGGCGACGACGACGTGCTTGCCGGCCCAGAGGATGTTGGTGGCGCGGGTGATGCCGTCGAGCGTGCTCTGGCCGGTGCCGTAGCGGTTGTCGAAGAAGTGCTTGGTCTGAGCTTCGTTGATGGCGATGATGGGGTAGCCGAGGGCGCCGTCCACGGCCATCGCCCGGAGGCGAATAACGCCGGTTGTCGTCTCCTCGGTGCCGCCGACGACGGAGTCGAGCAGCTCGCGGCGCTCCTTGTGGAGCGTGGCGACGAGGTCGGCGCCGTCGTCCATCGTGATGTGGGGCAGGTGGGCGAGGGCGGCGTGTATGTGGTTGTAGTAGGTCTGGTCGTCTTCGCCGCGGATGGAGAAGACCTGGATGCCGTGCATGGCGACGAGCGCTGCCGCCACGTCGTCCTGCGTCGAGAGGGGGTTGCTGGCGCAGAGGGCGACCTCGGCGCCACCGTCACGAAGGGCGAGCATGAGGTTGGCGGTTTCCGTAGTGACATGAAGGCAGGCGGAGATGCGCAGTCCCTTCAGCGGTTTGTCGCGGCCGAAACGCTCGCGAATGAGGCGGATGACGGGCATTTCGCGGGCGGCCCACTCGATGCGGCTGTTGCCCTCTTCCGCGAGGGCGAGGTCCTTGACGTCGTGTTCGATAGCGGGGCGTACCATCAACTCTCCTTTATTGCCGACTCTTCAGACTCGAGTGTGGAAATCACTTCATCGTGCACGCGGCCGACCTCGTCCCAGTGGGGGGTGAAGTCGGCGCGCTTGGGCATCATGCGCAGGAAGGGGAGCTCCTCAGCCTTGTAGACCTCGTAGACGCGACGCAGCTCGGGGACGGGGTCGACGTGGTCGTCCACGCGGAGGTCGCAGAGCGGGTACTCTTCTTCGGCGACGACGAGGATACCGGCGGACTGGCGACCGCGGCGGTCGCCTCCGGCCTCCTGCCCGGCCTCGAGCGCGAGCAGCAGGCGTTCGGAGAGTTCCAGTCCGCCGCCCTCCTCGAATGCGGAGGCCATGGCACGGACGACCTCCTCACCGGCGAGGATGTTGCCCAGGCAGACGTAGCCGTCGCCGAGGTTATGCCCGGCCCAGTTGATGCACTGGGCGCCGGTGTATGCGGCGACGCTGCCGTTGGTGTCGACGAGGGCGGCCTGCCGCAGGTCGCGCCCGGCGTCGCCTTCGATGAGCCGGTTGAGGGCGTCACTGGCTCCGAGGCCCTTCTGAAGGAGGGTGAGGCCGTCGATGCCGATGTAAGGATTGACGAACGACTGGCTGGCGACGGCGCCGACGCCGGAGCGGACGTAGGGGACAAGGGCGCCGGCGGCGAGGGCCTTGCTGGAGGTCGCGATGCCAAGCTGGCCCGTGTTGGGACAGCGTGCGGCGACGGAAAAGGTCATACAGCGGCCTCTTCGAAGGTGGGTGGCTTTGGGTAGTACTCCATCATTTTCTGCACGTTCTGGGCCGTCTGAGCGTCTCTGAGCAGGCTTACCAGGTACAACGACATGTCGATGCCGGCAGACACGCCGGCGGAGGTGATGACATTGCCGTCGACGACCCAGCGGGCGTCTTCCAGCACCTCAACGTCGCCCAGGTTGCGCAACTCGTAGATGGCGCCCCAGTGGGTGGTGGCCTTGCGACCCTTCAGGAAGCCGGCGCCGTGCAGGATCATGGCGCCTGTGCAAACGGATGTAACCCACTCGGCTTTGCCGCCGGCCTTGCGCACGAAATCGACCATGCGCGGGTTCTCCATTTCCTTGCGGGCGCCGAGGCCTCCCGGGAGGAGGATGACGTCGAGAGGAGGGGCGTCGTCGAATCCGTAGTCAGCGACCAGCTTGAGGCCGTTGAAGGCGGCGACGGGGCCCGCCTTTTCGGCGATCGAGACGACCTTCCAATCAGGGTCGATCTTGCTGAGCATGCCGAGGACCTCATAGGGGCCGACGGCGTCGAGCTCTTCGAAGCCTTCGTAGAGGACGATACCGATGGTCTTTGTCACAAATCCCTCCTATAAGTCCTCAGCGCGGCCGCCCAGCCAGCCGGGGGCGCCGCGCCATCTCCACGGACGCCAGGGCTTCTCGGCGGCGATGCGGTGCTCCTTCATGAAACGGTCGAGTTCTTCTGGGTGGACCTTGGTGCCTTCGTCGTGGAGAGCAGAAGCGATGCCATGGTGACCCAGCTTCGGATACTGCTTGTGCAGGGCATGTATGCGCTCAGCGACGGCTGCGTCGATCGGAACGTAGCTGTGGCTCATCGCAGAACGACTTCCGTGCCGTCGGCGCGGCCGCGCCAGCCGGCGATGAGGCGCCGGGCGGCGCTGACGACGCCGATCGGTTCCTTGCGGATGAGGGGGGATTCGTGCAGGGTGCAGTGCGGAGTGTATCCGAGCCTTTTGTAGACGGCCAGGGCCGGGTCGTTTCCCTCTTCAACAGTGAGGACCACGAGCGGGCATCGCTCGAGGAGTGCGGCCGTGACGGCGCTGGTGGCGAGAGTGGCGAGGCCGCGGCCGCGCTGGCGAGGGTGCGTGAAAACGTTGCCGACGACAGCTACGCCTTCGCGGTCGGAGACAGCGTGCGTGCCGGCGATGGCGCTCAACCGGCCGTTCTCGTAGACGCCGCAGTACACGCCTTCCTCCAGGTGGGAGGTGCGGTAGTAGGCGGGGCCGCCTTCGAGCGAGTAGAGGCGGTTGATCTCTGAGATGTCGGCGGCGGTAAGCCGCTCGGCGCCGCGACCGGCGTTCACGAAGGTCTCGTTGCTGACGGTCATTCGGAGCATGCGCGGGGGCCTGGCCATGAGGAAGTATCGTTCGGCGACGGGCCGGTGCTCCGGCTTGATGCTGCCGAACGTGAAGCGGGCGCCAGGGTGCAGGCTGAGGATTGCATCGACGGCCTGCGGGTCGCCCTCGGCGAAGAGGGCCTGCCCGAGGCCGCTGTTGGAGTGGACGACGAGGCCGTGGCGGCCTTCCGTCGTCCGGGCTTCGTACCATTCGCTGCGCTCGAAGCGGCCGGGATCGAGCTGGGCGAGGGCGTAGGCCGCGTATTCGCGGTCTGTAGACAGCAACTCGCGCAACGTATCGGGGTCGGTGAGGCGGCGGACGGTGAACTCAGCGCCTGCATCCTCGCGGCGTCGAGAGAGAGTTGCGGTCATGCACCGCCCCCGGCGACGCGCTGGCCGGCGTATTTTTCGATGATCGGGCCGAGGCGGCGGAGCGTATCCGCGGGAACGAGGTCAAAGTTCGTGATCAGGGAGTCCTTGAGGGCGGCGTCACAGCCGCAGATGCGCTGCGCGGGAAGGCGGCCCACTGCCAGGCGGACGGCGGCGCGCGAGACCTCGACGTTCTTCAGGAGGTTGGCCACGATCATGTCGGCGGAGACGTCGTCGTGGGTATCGTGCCAGACGTCATAGTCGGTCGAGCAGGCTAAGGTGGCGTAGCACATCTCGGCCTCGCGGGCGAGTTTGGCTTCGGGGAGCGCGGTCATGCCGATGACATCGGCGCCCCAGGTGCGATAGAGGTTAGATTCGGCCCGGGTGGAGAAGGCGGGGCCTTCGATCACAACGAGAGTGCCGCCGTTGTGGACGGTGGCGCCGGCCTCGCGCGTCGTGGATGAGAGCAGCGAGCGCAGGTCGGGGCAGAAGGGGTCCGCGAAGGCGATGTGGGCGACGATGCCCTCACCGAAGAAGCTGTTCACGCGCCCGCGGGTGCGGTCGATCACCTGGTCGGGCACGACCATGTGCAGCGGTTCGATGTCCTCGCGCAGGCTGCCGACGGCGCTCACGGCGAATATGAACTCGACGCCGAGCGACTTCAGCGCCCAGATGTTGGCGCGGGCGGGCAGCTCGGAGGGAAGGATGCGGTGGCCGACGCCGTGGCGCGGGAGGAAGGCGACTCGCTGGCCCTCAAGATTGCCGATTGTAATGGCGTCGCTGGGTGGGCCGTAGGGCGTGTCGATGCGGACTTCGTCGATGTCCGACAGGCCTTCCATCTGGTAGAAGCCGCTGCCGCCGATGACTGCGGCTCGGGCGCTGGGTTCAGCCACGGGCGGGTACCTCGACTTTGCACAGCCGGCGGAGGTTTTCTGTGAAGGGCGGCACGGCCACTCCATTCTCGGTGATGATGGCGGTGACGTAAGTGTGCGGGGTCACATCGAAGGCGGGGTTTTCGCCAGGACGTCGACGCCGCCGGGGTCAAGCGCTCGGAGCGACGGTCGAGTTACCTCGTCGGGGGAGCGCTGCTCGATCGGGATGTCGTCGCCGGAGGCGAGGGAGAGGTCGATCGTGCTGGTGGGCGCGGCGACGTAGAAGGGGATGCCGTTCTCGTGGGCGAGTACGGCGATCTGGTAGGTGCCGATCTTGTTGGCGACGTCGCCGTTGGCCGTGATGCGGTCGGCGCCGGTGATGACGGCGTCGATTTGGCCGCGGCGCATGTAGGAGCCGGCGGCGCTGTCGACGATGACGGTGCAGGGAATGTCGTCGCGGGCGAGCTCCCAGGCGGTGAGGCGCGCGCCCTGCAGGAGCGGCCGGGTCTCGTCGACGTAAACGTGTGAAAGCGTGCCCGCTTCGTGGGCGGACCGGATGACGCCGAGGGCGGTGCCGTATCCGCCGGTGGCGAGGGCGCCGGCGTTGCAGTGCGTGAGGACGCTGGTGCTGGTGGACAGGAGCTCGGCGCCGAGCCTGCCCATGCGGTGGTTCGCCGCGATGTCTTCTTCGTGGATCGCGACGGCTTCCTGGGCGAGGCGGTCCGAGGCGGCGTTTCCGGAGGCCCCGTCGACGCTCCGCAGGCAGCGGTCGAGCGCCCAGGCGAGGTTCACGGCGGTGGGCCGCGTGGAGCGCAGCTCCGCAGCCGCCGTGTGGATGTCTTCGCCGGAACGAGCGGCGAGCGCGAGGCCGTAAGCGGCGGCGATGCCGATGAGAGGCGCGCCGCGCACCTCCAGGCGGCGGATGGCCTCGGCGATCACGCGGTAGTCGGCCGTTTCCTTCCAGACCTCGTCGCCGGGCAGGCGGGTCTGGTCGAGGAAGCGGACCTTCCCCTCGGAGAGCCATTCGATGGGGCGGAATTCAGACGTGGTTCGATCTCCAGACACAAAAAAACTTCTCGCGGTGGAGAAGTGCTGTCATCTACGCTCGCATCTGTCCCTTCCGTTCGACCGAAAGGGTCGGAGTTGGCACCGTTCTCCTTCCAGGGAAGGAGCGGTTGCCGGGCTTCGTTGGGCCGTTCCCTCCACCGCTCTGGATGGGAGCGCTGCTATTCGCTTTTTCTGCCGTGATGGTAGCGTTTTGGGGGGATTCTGTCAACGAAACGTGGTTTCGCTCATCCGGGTTTCCGACCCTACGCGACCGCAATCGTGTCGGTGTAGTCCAGGAAGTCGAGGTCGCCGGGCGATCGGTCGATTGCGGCCAGGGCGGCGCCGACTTCGCCGCGATGCTGAGCGCCGTGGTTGACGACGTGGGCCATCATGTCCCAGAGGAGCATCGAGCGGTGCTGTTCGACGTGGGGGTTGTGGCCGTCTTCGTTATCGGTGCGAGTTTCGCCCAGCGTTCCGTCACTCAGCGTCGCGATGAACTCGCGGATAGCCGCATGGGACAGTCCAAACCAGTCGCGGAGGTTTTGGGCGAACGTTGCACCGTCTCCTGAAGGTAGCGCGATCATGGGCGCGTGCTTCTGCCAGATGCTGAGCCAGCCGACCTGCGCGCCGAGCAGGTGCAGGAGGTCCATGCCGATGCTGTTGTGGCTGACGCCGCGGGATTCGCGTAGCTCGTCGTCCGTCATGCCTTTGATTTTCTCGAGCACGCGACCGTTGGCCCACTCGGTGAAGTCGTAGAGCGTGCGCATGATCTGGAGCGTGCCGGGGGAATCGCTGCCGCTGATGTCGCAGAAATGGCCGTAGTCGAGGTCGCCGGGCGAATTGCCCATTGACGAAAGCAGGACGCCGATTTCTCCCCGATGCTGGGTGCCGTGGAGGATCACGTGCAGGAGGGGCTGCCAGGCCGGCCAGTCCTTCTCCTTCCCCTTTACGGTTGCCGCCAGCGACTCGTCTGTCAGTCCGGCGGCGTATGCCTGGAACCGCTCCCGGGATTCGCCGAGCGAGCCTCGCATTTGCTCGGAGGAGGCGTTGTGCCACTGGTCGTAGTCGGGCCGGTGCTCGGCAGCGGTCAGGACGGAATGCCACCAGACCTCGGCGCTGAGGATGTGCACGAGGTGGCCGCGGACGCTGCCCCAGGATCCGCCGGC
Source organism: uncultured Chloroflexia bacterium (assembly GCA_963717065.1). Classification (GTDB taxonomy): domain Bacteria; phylum Chloroflexota; class Dehalococcoidia; order SM23-28-2; family RBG-16-64-32; genus CAVQVC01. The sequence continues at coordinate 2,593,876 of CAVQVC010000001.1, forward strand.
ATTTCGCTTGAACTGCTCCTCGTCGAGCCCGGCGGCCGCGTTGAGCACGAGGTTGTTGGCCCACCCGTTGTAGGCGATGAGGTTGCGCGCCCAGCCTGCGCCGGCGGTCAATCGGACACCTCGACGACCAGTTCGATCTCGAGGGCCATGCCAGCGGGGAGCGAGGAGACACCGACGGCGAGGCGGGCGTGCTTGCCGGCGTCGCCGAAGACCGCGACGAGGAGGTCCGAGGCGCCGTTGATGACGCCGGTGTGCATCATGAAGTCGGGCGTTGAGTTTACGACGCCGAGGACGCGGACGATGCGCACGACCCGGTCCAGCGAGCCGAGCTCCTCGCGGAGGGTAGCGAGGGCGCCGAGGGCGGCGCGTTTTGCGGCTTCGTAGCCGGCGGGAATGTCCAGGTCGGCGCCGAGCTTGCCGCGGACAAGCGAGCCGTTGGGGAGGTAGGGGACGTGGCCGGCAAGAAAGAGGAGGTTGCCGGTGCGGACCGCGTTGACGTACTGGCCCGCGGGCTTGGAGGGCGCTGGAATTTCGAGACCAAGCTCGGTGACGCGGGCTTCAGCGGACATGGCCGGCCTCGCGTGCAATCTCGAAGTAGGAATAGTCGAGGTCGCCGGGGTCGTGGCCCATCGCCGTGAGCGCCATCGCCGTTTCGGCGCGGTGGTAGGAGCCGTGATTGGCGACGTGCAGCATCAATTGCCAGAGGAGGCGCTGGTAGGCGTCGCCGCGGCTGTCCTTATAGGCGAGGGTCTCATCGAGGCGATCTTCTGTCAGGGTCGAGAGGAAATCGCGGAGGTCGGCGTGAGAGGCGTCGAAGGCGGCGTGGATAGGTTCGAGGCCTCGCACCGCTTGCACCTTCTCGAGGGATCCCGGGTTGCGCCCGGTCCGCCAGCGAGCGAGCCAGACAACCTGCCCGGCCATGATGTGCGCGAGGTTGCCCTCGACGCTTTCGAAGCTGGCGCCCTGCTTGCGGGAGAGGTCGTCAGGGCTGAGGTTTCCGGCGGCGCCGAGGAGCCGGTTGTTGGCGTACTCGTTGTAGTCGTAGAAGGCGCGGAGGAGTTCGAGCTTGCTCATGACGCCCGCCTGCGTTCGATCTCCCAGATGATGTAGTCGAGGTCGCGGACGGGGTGGCCGGCGGCGGTGAGGGAGGACTGGACCTCGGCGCGGTGGTGGATGCCGTGCTCGATGACCTGGAACATCACCTGCCAGAGGGGCAGGTCGACGCCCTTCATGCGCTCGACGAATTCGGGCATGGGCGTGGAACGGTCCATGTCCGGCTCCGACAGGGTGCCGATGAACTGCCGGGTGCCGGTATCCCCCGGGCGAAGGACTCGCGGAGGGATTCCAGAGGGCGATCGGGTTGCATCAACGGCGTGGTGGGAAACGGGTCGCCCTTCCAGCGGGTGAGCCAGAAAACCTCGGTACCCAGGGTGTGCACAAGGAGCGAGATGACGCTCTCGTGGCTGGCGGTGGTGGCGGCGGCCAGTTCGGCGGCCGGGAGTTCGGCGGCGGCGTCGAGGATGACTGTGTTCGCCCACTCGTTGTATTCGTAGAGGGTGCTGAGTAGCTGGAGCTTGCTCATGGGTGATCAGGCATCCATCTCGAATTGGACGGCGAGGCGCGATGCCCGGATCGGGGCGACAGTTCCTCGACGATGCGAACGTGAGCCGGGTGCGCGAGGTAGGCGCGCCAGTCTCCGCGGAGGCGAAGTCGGCGACGACGACGAAATCGGCGTTTCCGTCGGCCAGGCCGAGGTCGGGGCCGAAGCGGTAGGCAGCGATCTGGGGTATCGCTCCGGGCAGGCGGCCGAGGCCCTCGACGACGGCAGCGACCTGGTCAGTGGTTACGCCGTCTTTCCACGTGAAGGCGACCACGTGGCGTAGCATGGGGTTCCTTCCAGGCTCGGAGGTGTGGGTGCTCCGCGCGGGGGATATCATACCCGACGGGCGCCGCATCGGCGTGTCGAGTAAGTCCGTTGGCGAATCGGGGCCGCCGAGATCCTTCGCTCGCTCCAGCCGCCTGCGGCGGCTTCCGCTCCTCAGGATGACATGGTAATGCGGCGCTTAGTGAGGACCCGGGTGCCCGAGGGAACCAAACGTGTGGGTCGCTGGTATATGTTAGTAGACCATGTTACGCAAGAGCACACGAACCACCGCCGCCATCCTTGTCGTCGTTGGGATAGTGACGGCCGCTTGTTCTGGCGACGATGGCCCTTCCACCACGGCCGCACCATCGGCGAGCGATTCGCCATGGCAGATGATCCTGCCCCTCGGGAGCGGCGGGCATCCGGACGAGCCGGGGTCGAACGACAGACCGAAGTGGGAGCCCGGGAAGCTCCCTGTCACTATGCAGCCGACCCTGGCATTTGACGGTGACTTATGGATGACGAGCCGCACCAACGCCTGGTCTTCCAACAATGGTGTCGACTGGACGCACTACGCGAAGGCAGACACGGGGAGCCGCATCTGGGACGCGGAGGTGTTCTTCGAGGACCGCCTCTGGTCGTTCGGAGGGATGGCCTACAGCCAACGAGTCCCACTGAACGAGATCTGGTCAGCGAGTGACGGTACTAACTGGCAGGAGGAAAGCCCGGCGGATTGGTCACCCAGGAAACAGCACGCAGTAGTTGCGTACCACGACAAACTATGGCTGTTTGGCGGGGCCGACCAGGTCAACAGCGACTTCACCACGGCGCACAAGCTCAACGACGTCTGGTCTTCCGATGACGGCCTGGACTGGACGCAGGTAACGGCCTCCGCGCCATGGTCGCCTCGGGAGGGCGCCCGAGTCGTGGTGCTGGACGACGCGATGTACATGGTCGGCGCCGAAGGTATGGCGGACGTCTGGCGATCAACAGATGGGTTCACGTGGACGCAAGTCGCAGAATCCGTCCCGTGGGGGCCACGATTCGGGTACGCCGTGAACGCCTTTGATGGCAGGATGTGGGTGCTCGGCGGTTACCCGAGCGAGCCAAAAGACGCGCTCAATGACGTCTGGTATTCAACGGACGGCGCGAAGTGGACAGCGCAGACAGAGCACGCGCCGTGGGGCCCTCGCGATCCGTTGTGCGTCGTTTATCAAGACAAGCTCTGGATCTACAGCGGGAAACACACGGGCGCCGACGATAGCTGGGGCGGAGATTTGTGGGCGATGGGCGCTGGGGCGGAGTAAGGCTGACGCTTGATCCGGTATCGAAAACACCAACAATCGACGAGCTAACGTGCGGCGCCCTACTCAGGGCGCCGTTTCCGAATTCGTTGCGCAGGGTTGAATCTTGCCGAGGGCGCAAGTGGTTTGTGCGGTTCAGTTATGATTGTCCAAATTCGTTGAACCCACAAGAGAGGAGATCGTGTGGCAACTGAACAGCCCTCGGAGCCCGGCAGTCAACGGTTTCGAATCGTGGTCATTATTGGGGCGGCGATCGCTCTGGCGCTGCTTTTCCTGTTGCTTGCCCTCAGCCAATGTGGCGGAGGCGACGACGATCAGGCCGCGGAGATGCTGAACCCGTCGAGTCCCACAGCGCCATCAGCGAGCCTTGAGACGGGCACGCCACGCTCTGTGGCGGAGGGCGACGGACCGGTAGCGCAGTGGACCTTCGAAGGCGATGCGACCGATGTGACCGGAAACGGTCACGACGCGACCGTCCTCGGCGGAGCCACGTTCGTAGACGGCGCCGCCTCGATGGATGGGGCAGACGATGCGTTCCAGGTGGCCGACACGCCGGACCTCAATCCGGCGAACGCCATCACAGTGTCGGCCTGGTGGAACGCCGTCGACTTTGTCGGCGCCGGCAACAATGGTCTCGTGGACAAGGGATACACCAGCCATTCCGCCCCCTACTATCAATATCACCTCGGGGTAACCGGACCCGGCTACAAAGGTGAGGGGCACTTCGCCTTCTGGGTGGCTGCGGACAACAAAATCGCATCTACGGACTACGCTCCCTGGACACCCGGCCGGTTGTATCACCTGGTCGGTACCTACGATGGCTCTCAAGTCCGGCTGTATGTTGACGGTGATCTCAAAGCGAGTGTTCCTGCCACTGGATCTATGAGCAGCTACGGCCGGGACCTGTATATCGCTGGGTTCTCAAATCTCGCCCGCGAGGGAACGGACTTCCTGCCAGGTGGCATTGACGAGGTGACGATCTGGGACCGAGCGTTGAGTGCCGACGAGGTCACCGATCTGTTCACAGCAGGGCCAGGCTAGCCGGGCCACCCGACCAGCTTCGACCCACTGGCGGGACTTCCTTGCGGTCCCGGGTGCACAGCAGCGTTCGAGTCTTGTCGGGCGCCTCGACACTGACAAACCTTAGTCTCGACTTCGATCCGGAGTCTGCCGGTGGCCGACTTCGACGGCCCGACGTACACTGACATCCGTGCCGCAACAAATCTGATCTCCCCGCGCCATCGGGAACCGACCTAGTAGAATCGAGGCCTGGGGTACATCGCCAAGAAGGAGCCGGCAATGTGCGAGATCCGGGCGGAGGGCATCTTTGACCAACGGCCTTGACTCATACATCCCCAAGAACGCGATGGTCGTCGTCGCTCATCCTGATGACGCTGAGTTCATGGCCGCCGGCACCGTGGCCAAGTGGACCCGTGCCGGGAGCACAGTTACCTACGTCATTGTGACCAAGGGCGACAAGGGCAGCGATGACAAGAACATGACACCCTCGCAGCTCGCGCAGATACGTGAGGAAGAACAGCGTGCCGCAGGAACGATCCTCGGCGTGGCAAACTTCGTGTTCATGGGGTATCCAGATGGTTACCTGGAACACACGCTGGAACTGAGACGCGACCTGGCTCGGGTGATACGCACATATTGCCCGGAGGTTGTGATCTGTTTCGATCCGACCAACCGCTTCCTATCTGACAACTACGTTAACCATCCCGACCACCGCGCCAGCGGCGATGCCACGATCGATGCCGTATTCCCCAGCGCTCGCGATCGCTTGACCTTTCCCGAGTTGTTGGCAGATGGTCTGGAACCACATAAAGTGGCTCAGCTGTGGCTGGGAGCTTCCGGCCAGCCCAATACGTCTATCGACATCGGCGACACTCTCGACCTGAAATTGAAAGCTCTTCGCGCTCATCCGAGTCAACTCGGCGAGGACGTCGTTGAGTTCGCCAGGCAGCTGGCTCGCTGGGGTGCCGAGGGGCAAGACTTCGAGTTCGGTGAGTCGTTCCGCCGCATCGTCCTGGAGACGGATGGTTAGCGGTGCTTGCGTGTCTACCCGCGGGGACTGGGGAGCTGTTTGGTCGAGGGGCGGGATTCGCCCTCGATGAACTCGAAGCGCTTGACGTGCTCCTCGATGAGCCAGCGGGGGATGGTGCGGAGGATGAAGCCGGCGCCGATCATCACGATCAGCAGGTCGTCGAGAAAGCCGATGAAGGGGATGAAGTCGGGGATGATATCGATCGGGCTCGCCAGGTAGACGACGAGGGCGACGGCGATGATGCGCGAGACGATGGGGATGCGCGGATCTGTGAAGAGCGAGCCGGCAAGCGAGAGTTTGTCGCTGAAGTCGAGTTTGGCGATGCGGCGGCCGAGCTTCTTCTCGTCGGAGGTGGCGATCTTCCACCAGAGGAAGGCGGCGACGGCAGCGATGAGAATGAGCCAGGAGACGACCAGGCCCGCGAAAATGAGGAGCGCCGTTTGCCAGTCCACGCTTCTATTGTAGGTGATAGTTGCGAGGTGATAGGTGATCGCAATGTGGTGTGATGGGTGGTGAGGCACGACGGAATCGGCAACGGCGGTAAGATCCGTACAAGACGGGTTGTCTTCCCAGCGCTTATCGTTGGGGCAAGAAGGAGGTGCCAGATGGCAGTCAAACCAATTCCGGAGGGGTATCAGTCGGTGACGCCCTACCTGATCGTGGATAACGCGGCGGGCCTGATGGATTTCGCGAAAGAGGTCCTTGGGGCTGAGGAGATGTTCCGGATGCTCGGTGACAACGGCAAGATCGGGCACGCGGAGATGCGCATTGGTGATTCGGTCGTGATGCTGTCGGACGCCAATTCCGAGAACCCGGTCCAGCAATCGACGCTCCTCGTCTACCTCGAGGACTGCGACGCGACGTACAAGCGGGCGCTGTCAGCAGGTGGCGCGTCCAGGCGCGAGCCCGCGGACCAGTTTTACGGCGACCGGACAGCGGGCGTAGAGGCGTTCGGGGTCACCTGGTGGTTCCACACCCACGTCGAGGACGTTCCGCCGGAGGAGATGGAGAAGCGCGCCGCGGCGGCGATGGCACAGACGTAAGCCTCGCGACGGGCGGGCTGCGGGATGGGGTAGCTCGCTGCGCCCTCGGACGGCGGGGCGGAAGGCCCTGCCCTGGCGCGGCTCCTTCGCGCTGAGATCATCCTGCTAACATAGGCTCCGTCATGGAGCTCCAGACACGCTACGTTACCAGCGCGGACGGCACCCGCATCGCTATGCAGACGCTTGGCCGGGGCAGGCCGCTGGTCATGGTGTCGGAGATATGGCTAACGGCTATGGAGACCTACTGGGTGGTGCCCGAGATTCGTGAAAACCTCGAACGCCTCGCCCAACGGCGCACGGTCGTTCGATTTGACCACCGCGGCATTGGTCTGTCGGAGCGCGAGGTAACCGACATCTCGCTAGACGCAAGAGTGAGCGACCTGGTGGCGGTGGTTGACCATTGTGGCGCGTGAAGACGTCGACTTACTGGGAACCATCTCTGGCGGTCCTGTCGCCATCGCCTACGCTGCCCGGAATCCAACGAAGGTGCGGCGCCTCATTCTCCTGGACGCTCTGGCACGGGCGCGTGATATTCAGCGCGAATCCCATACGCGTGCGCTGTGGCCGTTGATCGGGTCGGAATGGGACCTCTTTGTGCGCGTGCAAACGCTTTTAGCCGCTGGCTGGACGCACGTCGGGCTTGACCTGGCCGAAGCCAATATCGCGAATAGTACCCCTCAGTCGTTTCTCGCCGCCTCGCGCGCCACCGGCCAGCATGACGTGACGCACCTCCTGTCCGACGTGGGCTCACCCACCCTGGTGATGCACCATCGCAAGAGTCCATGGGTCTCGCTGGCCGTCGTCAAGCAGCTGGCCGCCTCGTTACCCAATGCCCGCTTCGTCCAGTTCGACCAGCAGTACTCCATGACTTTCTATGGCGAAGCCGCCGTCGAGATCATCGAGCAGTTCCTCGACGAAGACGAAGGCCGGTCTCAGGGCGACGAATCGCCCCAGGGCGCCGCCGTCATCCTCTTCGCAGACATCGCGGACTCCACGGCCCTCACGGAACGCCTGGGCGACACCGCATTTCGCGACAAAGCGCGAGAGCTGGATTCCGCGCTCCGCTCTCTCATCCGCGACACGAGCGGCAAGCCCATCGACGGCAAGCTGCTCGGCGACGGCGTTCTCGCTGTCTTCACGTCGGCTAGCTACGCGATCGACTGCGCGCTGCGCTGTGGCTCGGCGGGAGACGAGGCTGGTTTACCCTTGCACCTCGGCATCCACGCCGGCGACGTGATCCACGAAGAGAACAACGTCTACGGCGGCGCGGTCAACATCGCGTCGCGCATCAGCGGCCTCTCGGCGCCGGGCGAAGTGCTGGTCTCGGACACCGTCCGCAGCCTTGCTCGCACCTCCGCCGGAGTCGATTTCGAAGACCGCGGCGAACACGACCTCAAGGGCGTCGCTGATCCGCAGCGTCTCTTTGCCATCCGGGCTCGCGACCCTTAGGGTGTAAGCGGTCGCAGCAATGCACGCGAGAGGGATTTGCCCCGGCACTGACCTAGTTCGTGCCGCGGACCGCCCAGGCGCGGGCGACGAGGTTGATCGAGCCGTCGGGCTCGACGGGAAGGGATCCGCGGAGGCGCTCGCGGAGCGCTTCGCGCTGCGGCTCGGAGAGCGACAGGGCATAGGCGGGTGCGACGCCGACGCGAGCCAGGAAAGGCGTCCAGTAGTCGTCGAAGTCGCGGAAGCGGGTCGTGACGTCGATCGCGCGGGTGTCCACGTCGCGGAGGCGGGCGCCGCGGAACAGGTCCGCGAGGCCCATGGGATTGCAGATGGTGAATCGGGCCTCGTCGACATCCGCTGCGGCGGGGTCGATGGCGATGGCGGCGTCGAAGAAGTAGCGGATCAGTTCCATCTTACCGGCGTAGTCCCAGACGTAGGCAGCGACGACGCCTCCGGGCCGGGTGACGCGCGCCGCCTCGGAGAGTGCGAGCGCGGGATCGGGCACGAAGTTCAGAACGAGGCCGGAGACCGTGGCGTGGAAGTGGTCATCGGGGAACGGCAGCACCTGCGCATCAGCTTCGTGGAAGTCGGCGCGGGCGTCGTCGGTGTGGTTGATTGCATGGGCGAGGAACGCAGGCGAGGGGTCCAGGCCTGTTACGGTCAGTGGGTCGCAGCGTTCCAGGATGGCGCGGGTCAACTCGCCGGTGCCGCAGCCGACGTCGAGCCAATTGCCGCCCGGCGATATGGACAGCCAGTCGAGGAATTCCTCGGCGACACGCCTGCTCCAGCGGCCGACGAAGTTCTCGTACGCGTCTCCGCTCTGCCAGATGCTGGTCATGCGGCGTTCTGTTCCATTTGAGCTTCAGCCGTACAGGCGCTCTCGCGGGTCCTCGGCGACGTTCGAGCCATCGAGATGGAGGTGGCGGGTGTTGAATGAGTCGTGGTGGACGGCGATCACGAGGTCTGCCGGGTCGACGTCGGCGGGTAGCGGGAGACCGGCGACGCCGTGGGCGTCGGTCTTGGCTTCGGCGGCGACGCGGGCATGGGGGGCGACGACTTCGACGCGGGCGCCGGACACAGGTTGCTTCTCGCCGTGGACGTCGGCGTCGTTGTCGAGGACGGTGACGGTGGCGGTGCGGCCGTCGGGGGCGGCTTCGACGGTGACGTCCATGTCGGTGAGGTAGATGAGCGGCATCGTTAGGACCGACTTGATTCCGGCGTCGGCCACCGCCTGCACCTGGTTTGCGGCGAGGTCCACGTCGATCGGCGCCATGCCGTGATCGGTGGTGACGACGAAGAGCGTCGAATCGAAGAGGCCCTTCTGGTCGAGGAGGGCGAGGATCTTGGAGATACGCTTGTCCGTCTCGATCAGCGAGTCGCGGACGGCGTCGGAATGCGGGCCGTAGTCGTGGCCGACGGAGTCGTTCAGCGAGAACTCGTGATAGGTGAACATCGGCGGTGGGGTCTCGTCGTTGTCGAAGAGGAGCAGGGACTGTGCGAGGCCCTGCATGTCCGTACCGGAATAGCGGTAGCAGGCCTCCTGGCCTTCCTCCTTCCAGCGCGGGTTCGTGTCCTCCTTGTTTTCGCGGGCGACGGCGCGGATGGCGTCGCCGTTGACGAGCATCTTGCGTTCCAGCGTGGCGTGAGCGGCCCCGCGGCAGCAGGGCTCGTTGATCGAGGCGGTAACGGCGCCGGTCTTCCCGTCCCACTCGCCGTAGACGCGGTGGACGGCTTCGTATAGGGTCTCCACGCCGTCGCCGAGGAACCGGGCGGTGTCCCAGGTCATGCCCTGGGGAGTCACCGTCTCTTTGGTCTCGCGCAGGTGGTAGGTGGGGTTGACGATGTCGTGGTGACCGCTCCAGGCGCCGGTGCCGAGCGCGTTGTGGCTGGGCCAGGTGATGCTGGGGAAGTTCACGGTCGTGCCGTACTCGAAGAACGCTCCGTGGTCAACGAGGCGCGAGAGGGCGGGGATGGACTCGCGGTCGTGCTCGAGGCGCTCCTTCAGCTCGGTGTTGGAGACGCCGTCGAGGAGGAAGATGTAGGCACGCTCGGGTCGGGAGCTCAGCTCGCCGTTAGCATCGGTTTCGAGGAGGGTATCGATAACCTTCCCGTCCTGGCGCTTCAGGTAGACGTCGGGAGGGGTGCCGCGCTCGCTGGAGGTGCGGCCGGTGGAGTCCATTCCGTCGATGAGTGGGAGGCCGAGGAGCTTCGCGAGCGTTGGCGCGACGTCGACTTGTGCGCAGATGGTGTCGGTGGTTCCGTGGCGGATGCCGGGGCCGGAGAAGACCAGTGGGGCGCGGGACTGGACGACGTCAAGCGAGCCGTGCTGGCCGGGCTGACGTCCCCACGCGTAGTGCTTGGGGCTGACGACGAGGTCGGGGGCGTTCGGGCTGTCGAAGAGCTGGGCGAGGCGCTCGTAGGCGAGCGGGTGGCTGAGGTGTTCCGGCTCGACGAAGGCCTGTGCGGGGTCTTCGCCGGAGAAGCCGGACCTGGCGCCCGCTTCGAGTTCCTCGGCGAGGGTGGCGAGGGCGGTGGGGTCCTGGTTGGCGAGCGGGTTTTCTCCCGCCTGTTCGATCACCTCGTAGCCGCAGCCGCCATCGGGGTCGTAGAAGCGGCGGAAGCGGATCATGCCGCGCGCAGCCCACACCTCGTAGGCGCCGGGCGTCGGTACGCCGTCCTCGTCCGGTGGGCCGTGGCGGTAGGTGGCGACGATGTCGGTGAACCGGCCGTGCGTGGGATCCGTGAGGAGGGCGATGATGGCGCGGTTGCCGGACTCCTCCTGGTCGTGGTCGAGGCCCTGGCCGCCGGGCCGCTCCGGCGGGGCGATTCGCTGTTCGACGGTAGTCATGGGCGGGCTCCTGGATAGGCGTTAGGGGGTTATTCTAGCGCAGCGGAGCGGTGGATGTAATTCGGTGCATTTTGGAGCCATGATAGGCTCCGCTACGGCGGCTTCGTTGGTCTGTTCAAAATACGGCGATTGACTCAGTCGTCCCACTTCTCCCAGTGGACGTAGTCGCCGAGCTCGACGCGCTTGCGGCCCATGGACATGGGGACGTCGGGGTTGGGGTAGCCGAGGGCGATGATGACGACGACTCGCCAACCCTTCCGCCCGCTGGCCTCGTCTTCAACGTCTTGCGGCAATCGCAGCTTCTCGCGGGCGCAGGCCTGGTCGTGGACGGAGGTGGGGCAGGTGGCGACGCCCTCGTTCCAGGCGGCGACCATCATGTTCTGGGCGGCGCGGCCGGCGTCGAAGTCGCTGCCGTCGGGGGCGGCGCAGACGGCGATGCCCACCTGGGCGGTGAGCAGGGGCTGCGAGAAGGTGCCGCAGGTGGCGACTTCTTTGAGCCACTCGCGGTTGCGGATGATGATCAGGCGGATGGGCTGGGTGTTCTTGCTGCTGCCGGCCATGCGCCCGGCCTGGATGATACGGTTGAGCACTTCGTTGCGAATCTCGTCGTCGGTGTATGCACGAGTGTCGCGCTTGGTGATGATCGCCTTGTATGCGTCCATGGGTTCTCCGCTCAAACTGGACTTACGAAGTTTGTACGATTATATCCTTCCATCTCTCCCTGTTCAGCCCTATACTGCGCGTGAAATGCGCAGAGTCACAGTTGTCACCTACTGGGACGAGACGGAGCCGCCGTGGGACCGCGTCGATGTGCCGTGGATTGTGCGCATCCTGGTGCGCTGGGGGATCGTCATCCTGGGCTTCCTCGCGGCCGACTGGTTCGTGAACCTGATCTGGAGCGGCAGCCCCTTCTACATCGGTGATTTCTGGGACCTGCTGCTGGCGTCGGGGTTCTTCGTGGTAATTCGGGCGTTTCTGCGGCCGATACTGTTCATTTTCAGCCTTCCCTGCCTGCTGATCACGCTGGGGTTGTTCATCTTCATCATCAACGCGCTGATCCTGATCTTCGTCGAGTGGGTCTGCGACCTGTTCGGCATCGGCTTTTCGATCGACGGCTTCTGGGCGGCGTTCGTGGGGGCGCTGGTCATCTCGTTCGTTTCGTTCGTGATCTCGCGGATCTTCCGGCGCAATCCTTTCGGATACGCGCGCGTGCAGACACTGCATTAGCGCATCGATTTTTGTCCTTTTACCCGACCTTATCTTTCCCGTCGTAAACGCGGGGGCGCGGTGTCCGTCTCACTTAGTGAGGGACATCATGTCTTCATCTATCCGACACACCGGACGCGTGGCGCCCCGCGCGGACCAGGAACTCAAGAGCCTCGGCTTCGTGCGGCCGGAGGACGAGGTCGGGCGCTTCGATTCAGCGTACATCGGCGCACTGGTTGCGCTGCGCTGGGTGATCCTGGCCACCTACATACTGATCGGCGTGACGGGGCTGGTCCCGATCAACCCGCTGGCGCTGGCGGGCACGTCGCTGCTGATCTTCGGCGCGAATGCGCTGGCGACGTGGGTCTGGTCGCTGAAGCGGCCGGTGCCGTGGTATGAGAAGACCTACCTCTTCCTGGACATTGCCTGCGTGACGGCGGGGGTGCTTTCGACAGCGAACCTCGATTATCCGATCTGGCTGGCGTACGTGATGGTGATGAACGGCAGCGCGGCAGAGCGGACGACGCGGCAATCTTACATTGCGGTGGCAACGTGCGTGGCGGCGTACCTCGGAGCGGCCGCAGTCATGACGGCCGCCGGCTGGTACACGCCCGATCCGGGCATCGTTTTCGTGACGGTGGCGATCATGACATTCCTGGGAGTGAACCTGACAACTACGTTTGACGGGAGCCGCAGACTGCGGGCTTACATTCGGCGGATGGCGGTCACGGACTCGCTTACCGGCCTCGCCAACCGGCGGCGGCTGTCGGAAGTGCTGGCTAACCCGGGTAAAATCGAAACGCCGGTCGCTGTAATCGTGATGGACGTCGACAATTTCAAGAGGTACAACGATTCCTACGGGCACCTGGCGGGAGACCAGCTGCTGGAGAGGCTCGGCGATTCTCTTCGGTCGCACTTCCCGGAGGCGCACACGCTGTCGCGGTATGGTGGCGACGAGTTCGTTGTGCTCATGCCCTGTCACACGGTGTCCGTGGCGGAGGCGAAGGCACTATGCCTGATCTCTCCGGATTGCCCGGACGCGGTGCCGATAAGCATCGGGATCGCGATGTGGCCGCTGGACGAGGCGACGCTGGACGGCGCTCTCGCGGCGGCGGACGATTGCCTGAGGTCGGCCAAGGAGGCAGGGAAGGGCCGGCTGGCGACGGCGGGGCGGGCGATCTGACCCGTCCGGCGGGCGGAATCGTATTAATCAGCGGAGGGCGCAAGGGGCGGAGTTGTGGTGTGCGAAACCGCGAATCTCCGTTCCTTATTCAGTATTGCAGTATTTTTCCGACACTTGTCGAGTTTGTGATTCAACATTAATCTGAGAGCGGAACTTACATAAATTCGGAAAGGAGAGCGGCGGCGACGACGCGCCCAACGCTTGCTGCCGACACAATCCACTATGGTACAGACCGAGCAGCCACCTACCGAACCATCTGTCTCACCGGCCCCCGCCCAGACCACCCAGTTCTCGATGGATCTGAGCGAGGACCAGGTAATGATGAAGAACTGGGTCCACGACTTCGCGAAGAACGTCATCAGGCCCGTAGCGCACGAATGGGACGAGCGCGAGGAGACCCCCTGGCCGGTCATCGAAGAGGCGGCCAAGGTTGGTATCTACTCTTTCGAGTTCCTGCAGAACGCGTTCGCCGACCCCTCCGGCCTGACGATGCCGATCGTCAACGAGGAGCTGTTCTGGGGTGACGCGGGCATCGGCCTGGCGATCATGGGCTCGACGCTCTGTGTGGCCGGCCTGATCGCGAACGGGACTCCGCAGCAGATCGTGGAGTGGGTCCCGCAGTGCTTCGGCACCCCTCAGAAGATTCAACTGGGCGCGTTCGGCGTCTCCGAGCCGGACGCGGGGTCCGACGTCTCCTCGCTGAAGTCGCGCGCGGTGTACGACGAGGCGAAGGACGAGTGGGTGCTGAACGGCACGAAGACCTGGATCACGAACGGCGGCATCGCCGACGTGCACGTCCTGGTCCTGTCCGTAGACCCTGAGCTGGGCTCGCGCGGCCACGCCGCGTTTGTGGTGCCGCCGGGGACGAAGGGGATCAGCCAGGGGCAGAAGTTCAAGAAGCACGGTATCCGCGCCAGCCACACGGCCGAGGTTGTGTTGGACAACTGCCGCGTGCCGGGAAGCTGCCTCCTGGGAGGCAAGGAGAAGCTGGACGAGCGTCTGGCGCGCGCCCGCGCGGGCCAGAGCAACAAGTCGCAGGCGGCGATGGCCACTTTCGAGGCCACGCGCCCGGCTGTCGGCTCGCAGGCGGTGGGCATTGCCCGTGCCGCGTACGAGTTCTCTCTGGACTACGCCAAGGAGCGGCAGCAGTTCGGGCGCGCGATCATCGAGAACCAGGCGATCGCATTCAAGCTGGCGGACATGAAGACACGGATCGACGCCTCGCGACTACTCGTGTGGCGCGCGGCGTGGATGGGAAAGAACGGCAAGCGCTTCGAGAACGGCGAGGGCTCGATGTCCAAGCTGTTCGCGGGCGAGACGGCGGTGTGGGTGACCGAGCAGGCGATCCAGATCATGGGCGGTTACGGCTACGTCCGGGAGAACCCTGTCGAGCGCTGGCACCGCGACTCGAAGATCTACACGATCTTTGAGGGTACCTCGGAGGTGCAGCGGCTGGTGATCGCTCGGAACATCTCGGGAGTGCACATTAAGTAGCTGACCGTAGACAGCAGACAGTGAAAAGGGCGGGTCGAGAGACCCGCCCTTTTGATTTCTCCGCCTAACCCCGACAGACGGGGAGCGTTACCCTCTTGTAGTCGCGTGGGCGCATCGTCCGCGCGGTCACTACCGTTTCACGCCCGCGATTCTCGTCGCGGCAGGCACCTCAGGGGAAGAACATGGCTGTTACCAACAAGGAATTCAAGAACACGACGTATGAGGCGTTCATCGGAATCCTGTCCATCCTCTCTATCGTCAACATCGCGTTTCTCTACCTGGCGCGGAGCGACAACGTCGATACCGTTGTCGATATCATGAACGGCTTCCTGAGCATAATATTCCTCTCTGACTTTACCTATCGCTTCGTAACCGCGGGCAATGACCGCTGGAAGTATTTCTTCAAGGAGTTCGGGTGGGCTGACCTGGTGGCCAGCGTCCCAATTCCGCAGTTCAAAATCCTGCGCGTCTTCCGCCTGTTCCGAGCTTATCGCCTCGGCAAGGAATACGGCGTCCGCAACATGGCGCGCACGTTCTGGGAAGAGCGGGCCCAGAGTGCGCTGCTGGCTGTATTGCTGTTCATCCTCCTTCTATTGGAGTTCGGCAGCATGGCGATGGTCCGGGCGGAAGAGAACGCCCCGGGCGCGAACATCACCACCGGCGGCGATGCGGTGTGGTGGGCATACGTGACGATCACGACAGTGGGTTACGGGGACCAGTTCCCGGTCACGCCGACGGGACGTTTCATCGGCGTGCTGGTGATGACAGGGGGCGTGGCGCTATTCGGTGTGCTGACGGGGTTCCTGGCGAACGTGTTCCTCTCTCCGGCGAAGAAGGAGGAGGAGGCCGCCGCTGGCCCGGTCAAGGCGGGGGACGCGAAGTCGATGCTGGCGGCGACACGGCGGTTGCTGGACGACCAGGAGAAGGCGCAGGCACAGATGCGGGCGCGACTGGAGGAGCTCGAGGCGCTTCTGGAGCCCGGTGGACAGGCGTGAGCCGGCTTACAGCTTGAGGACGGTCTTGAGGGCCGCGCAGACGTAATCGACGTCTTCCTCCGTCAGGTCGTGCGCTGACGGCAGATTGATGCCGCGAGGCGCGAGATCAAGAGATACGGGCGTGTCCGCCTCGCGCTTCAGCGGGGGCAGCTCGGAAAGCGGGTAGAAGAAGGGTCGCGTCTGAATGCCGTATTCAGCGAGCCGCTGCATGAGAGCGGCTTTCTCGATGCCGTAGGTCTTGTCAAGGATCACCGTTGTCATCCAGAGGGCGTTGGTGGTGCCGGGGCGCTCGCAGTTGAGCTGCAGGCCGGGAAGGTCGGCGAGCCGAACCTGGTACCAGGAGAAGATCTCGCGCTTTTTGGCGACGAGCTCGTCGAGGCGCTCCAGTTGCGCGAGCCCGCAGGCCGCCTGGATGTTGCTCATCTTGTACTTGTAGCCGAGCTCCAGGTTCCAGAAGCGTTGCTCAGGGTCCTGGCACTGGTCGTTGAAGAGCGCGGCTCTGCGGTAGATCTCCTCGTCGTCGGTGAGCAACATTCCACCTTCGCCGGTCACCATGGTTTTTGTCCCGGTGAAGCTAACGGCGGAGACGTCGCCGAAGGACCCAGCCGGCTTTCCCTTGTAGGTGGCACCCACGGCCTGGGCTGCGTCCTCGATAACCTTCAGACCACGCCGGCGGGCGATGTCGAGAATCGGGTCCATGTCTGCCACGTGGCCGTAAAGGTGCACGACGAGAATGGCTTTTGTGCGTTCGGTGATCCGGCGCTCAATGTCCGCGGGGTCGAGGCACCAGGTGTCCCACTCGATGTCGGCGACAACGATCTCAGCGCCCATGTGAGCGGCGGGGCCGATGGAGGCTATCCAGGTGATGTTGGGGGCGATGATCTCGTCACCAGCTTCGATGCCGATGCCCAGGTACGAAAGATGGAGAGCGCCAGTGCCGGAAGAAGTAGCGATGGCAAAGCGGCGCTCGCAGTGGCGGGCGAACTCCGATTCGAAGCGCTTGATGTACTTCTGGTAGTTCTCGTGCCAGCCGTCGCGGGCGGCCTCGGCAATATAGGCGACTTCCTTGTCGGTGATAGAGGGCCCCGCTATGGGGATGGTCCGCGGGTGGTGTCCGGAGTCAGGGTTCAGCGAATCAGCCCGCGCGAGACTCTCAGTGGGAATTTCCATTGCGATGCCCGTTTCGCGATTGCGGTGTGACGTAGCTGCCGAGCTTGTTCCCGAGCTTCTTGAGCGGCGGCGTCGTGCAGTAGAGGAGGAGTTCCGCCTTGTCGAATGGGCCAAGGGGTGACCGCGCGACGGCCCCGAAGTACTCGAGGTAGTGTCTCCGCATGCTCAGGCTCAGGTTCAGCTTGCCCTTGACGCGCGGATCATAGAATTCCTGGACTGACTCCGGTGTCCATGTTTCCGGCCACGAGGATGAACCCGGGTGCAGGCGAATATCGAACAGCAGCTCCGGTACTTCGACGAATGTACCGCGGAGCATGAGATCGGCCAGCAATACGATGTCTGCCGCGAAGTAGGCCTGCATCAGATGTGTTTGCGCGAGAGGCTCTCGCCGGATGACGCCATGCATGAGCATCGGCGCCGAGGCGCCGCCGTCGACCTGGAATGTCTGCATGAGCTGACGAAAGCGGTCCTGCGGCCGGGCGGGCCACTCAAAATGACGCAGCGGGCTGTCGGCGCCATCTTCAATGACGGAGCCCGAGCTGTCGATGTGCCGAGCCAGGGTGTAGGCGGCCACGGCGTCCTGGTGATCGTCGAGGGCCTCCACACAGCGCTCCAGGAACCGGGGCGCGATGAGATCATCGTCGGTCGCCCACCGGAAGTACGGGCCGTTGGTGAGGTCGAAGACGCGCTTGTAGTTCCAGGACGCGCCCCGGTTGGTGCGGGCGCGGAGATAGCGGATCCGGGAGTCCATTGCGGCGTATTCCCGGCAGATCTCTTCGGTAGCGTCTGTGGAGGCGTTGTCGGAGATCAGTAACTCGAAGTCTTCGAAGGTCTGGCCGAGAATGGCGTCGATGGTCACGCGGAGGTAATCTTCGCCGTTGTAAATGGGCAGGCCTATGCTGAGTTTTGGAGTGCTCTTCGCAGCCACGTGACGAACCTCCTCGCTTCTGGACACCACCTGAGGAGATGGGATTGGAAGTATAAACTTTCCGCCGCGACGGGCGTACTCATCCTGTTGCTTCATGATCTCCTCTCCAAAATTCCAGGCCAGGAGGAGGAGATAGTCGGGCATTTCCACCAGGATATCTTCGGGCGCCCGCACGGGAATGCTCACGCCGGGCATGTACATGCCCTGTTTGTGGACGTTGCGGTCTGCGACGAAGTCGATGACATCGGGTCCGATCCGGCCGTAGTTGAGGAGAACGCAACCTTTGGCCGCGGCCCCGTATGCAGCCACGCTCTTTCCGGAGGACTTGAGTTCGCGCAGCAGATCGGTGATGCTGTCCCGCGCCTGGCGCACGCGTTCGGCGAAGTCCTCGTAGTACTCTGATCCGGCGACGCCCGTCTCGGCTTCCTCCTTGAGGAGGTTGCGCACCGACTTCTCCGGCTTGTTCTTAAGGCCAACCTGGATACGCAGGGACCCGCCGTGGATCGGCAGGTGCTCAACGCGGTTGATGTAGAGCTCGTGGCGCTCAAACAGGCGCTTGAGCGCGGTCACGGAGAAGTAGCACTGGTGCTCGTGATACATGGTGTCGAACTGGCTGCCCTCCACGAGGTCCCTCACGTACGGCGCCTCGATTGAAGCGACGCCACAGGGCTTGAGCAACAAGCGGATCCCCTCAACGAAGCCGTTCAGGTCGGGCACGTGAGCGAGGACGTTGTTGGCTATGATCACGTCCGCGGTCAGTCCTTCGTCGCGGAGCCGGCCGGCGAGTTCTTCCCCGAAGAACTCGTGCAACGTCTTCACGCCTGAGGCTTCCGCGGCCTTCGCGGGACCTTCCGCCGGATCAATGCCGAGAACGCCGACGCCGCGTTCGACGAAGTTTCGTAGCAGGTAGCCGTCGTTGCTGGCGAGTTCGACGACCAAACTGGACTCGTCGAGTTTCCTGGAGGCGATGAGCGCCAGGGCGTGCTCGCGTGAGTGTTCCAGCAGAGCGTCCGAGTAGGAAGAGTAGTAGGCGTAGTCCCGGGAAAATATGACCTCGGGCGCCACCGTCTCAAGCGTTTGGACGAGGGAGCAGTCTTCACAGATGGCGATTGTCAGAGGGATTCGCACCTCGGGTTGCCCGAGTTGCGCTTCTGACACGAAAGCCGCGGTGAGGGGAAGCTCACCAAGCGAGAGAAACGGCGTTAGCCGCTCAGAATTACAAGAACGACATTCGGTCCTAGACTCGTACATCACTAACCCTATCCGCATTCGGGGTTCCCGCGCCGGTAGCGAGCGGGCGTAGATCGGCATCCAATTGTCCGCTGTCCTGGAGTCCCTTGATCCATTTCAGCCGGACGTACCTGTCGAGGAACCGGTCGATAGTCAGGCCATCCCCCGCGTAGGCCTGGTAGAGCGATTCGATGCCGCGTCGGAGTGTCCATTGAGGTGAGAATTCGGGGAGCGTGCGTGGCAGCTTCCCGCAGTCCACCTGATAGCATCTGGTGTCCGCCGAGGCGCCCTCGGCGTAGGTAATACGGCTGTCCGGGACAACCTCTGCGACGATCTCGGCGATGTCGCGAATCTGTACGTTGTCCTCGTTACGGCCGACGTTGAAGGCCTGGTTGTGAACGAGTTCACGGGGCGCCTCGAGAACGATAGCGAACGCCTGGCACACGTCCTCGATGTGAACGAGCGGCCTCCAGGGCGTGCCGTCGCTCTGTAGCTTGACCTCGCCAGTCGCGACCGCGTAGCCGACCAGGTTGTTGACGACAAGGTCGGCGCGGAGCTTTGGCGAAAGGCCGTAGACCGTGGCATTACGCAGGAAAATCGGGCTGAAGTCGTCGTCGGCCATTCCGGACAGTTCTTCCTCCACCCGCACCTTGGACTCCGCGTACGGCGTAACCGGGTTGAAGGAGGCTTCTTCAGTGAGCATCGCATCACCGGCGGCGGCGCCGTACATGCTGCAAGATGACGAGAAGAGGAATCGCTTGACGCCGGCTTCCTTCGCGTATGCGGCCAGCCGGATCGAGGCGCGATGATTGATTTCGTATGTAAGCTCCGGGTCGAGGTCGCCGAGGACGTCGTTGGACAAGCCGGCGAGGTGGATCACCGCGTCGAAGCCGGAGAGGTGGTGCGGCTCGACGTCCCGAACATCGAGGCGCAGAGCGGAGACCGGCGTGCCCTGTGCGCCGAAATCACAGCCTTCGAAGTAGAAGCTGTCCAGGCCGACGACCTCGTGGCCCCGCGCTTTCAACCATGGCGCCATGACGGCGCCGATATACCCGTCGTGTCCCGTTAGCAGTACTCGCATCCCTACTCCCATACTCTCCACGGCGGATCACCCGCCTTCCACATGCTTTCCAGGAGCCGCTTGTCACGCAGCGTGTCAACGCCCAACCAGAAGGAATCGTGCTGGTAGGCCATCAACTGGTTTTGCTCCGCCAGGCGCTCCAGCGGTTGCTGCTCCCAAACGACGTCGTCGTCCTCGTCGATGTAGTCGAATACCCCGGGTTCGAGGACGAAGAACCCGCCGTTGATCCAGCCGGCCTCCAGCTGGGGCTTTTCGCGGAACTGGACGACCCGTCCATCCTCTATATCGAGCGCGCCGAAGCGGGCGGGCGGGCGCACGGCGGTGACTGTTGCCAGGCGGCCGTGCGAGCGGTGAAATTCGACGAGGCCGCGGAGGTCGACGTTGGAGACGCCGTCCCCGTATGTCAGCAGGAAGGTGTCGCCGTCGAGATAGGGCTGCATCCGCTTCAGGCGGCCGCCCGTCTGGGTCTCGAGTCCGGTATCCACGAGGTCAACGGTCCAGGACTCGTGACCGTTCTGACCTTCGTGCATCATCACCGAGCCGTCCTTGGTGTTGACGGAGAAGCTCCCGTTGAGCGTGGAGTAATCGACCATGTATCGCTTGATGTATTCGCCGCGGTAGCCGAGGGCGACGACGAAGTGGTTGAAGCCGTGATAGGAGTAGTGCTTCATGATGTGCCAGAGCAGTGGCCGCCCACCGACTTCCACCATTGGCTTGGGGCGCACTTCTGTCTCTTCCGCGAGCCGGGTACCCAGCCCACCGGCGAGGATTGCAACCTTCATTGTCCAACCCCCTCCCCGGCCATGCCCCCAGCGACGGCCGCGACCTCGCGGTGGGCGTCGCGTGCCCTGTCGTAGACTTCCATCAGGCTCCGGTACTGGATTTCAGGCGCGCACCTCTTCTCGAGTACCTCGCGGGCACTCTTTCCCATTTCCTCGGCGCGCTGTGGGTTGAGCAAAAGCCACTCGATCTTTGATCTCAGGTCGTCCGGGTTGCCGGCCTCGAAGAGGAGGCCGGTGCGACCCTCTTCTATCAGCTCGGGTATGCCCCCGATGCGCGCGCCGACGACGGCTTTCGCGTACGCCTGCGCTTCAAATACCGCGAGCGAGAACACCTCGTACCACTGCGACGGGACGACCGCAAACAGGGCGTTCTGGTGTAGCTCCCCGAGCTCGCCCTGGGAGAGCCAGCCCAGAAAGCGGACGTTGTTGAGCCCATTACTGCGGCAGAACGCCTCCAGCTCGGCGCGTTGCTTTCCTTCGCCGGCTATCCGTAGCTCGAACCGCGAGGCGATTTCGCTCCCGGCGATCGCCTTCAACAGAGTCTCGGCGCCTTTCGCTTTCTCGAGGCGTCCTGCGAACAGGAAGTAGTCGCCGGAAGAGGCGCCGGGCGTGTAGGCATCGAGGTTCAGAGGGTTCGGGACGTGCACGATGCGATCACCGTCTATACCGAACTCAGTCATCTTCTGTTTCATGAATCGGCTGGGAGCGATGTAGAGGTCCACGTACTTGCGGTAGGCGCCCCAGGCCGAGTGAATGTAGGATTCGGTCGCGCAAAACGCACTCTTCATTCGAGAGTCGTGAACGCAGCCCTGGATGACGGCGTTGTAGAACTTTCCGCCCTTGCAACGCTCGCAGATTTCGCCGTTGGCGAACATCAGCGAGCTGGGACAAACCGTCTTGTAGTCGTGCAGGGTTAGCACCGTCGGGATACCGTGCCGGTGCAAGGGAACCAGGACCGATGGAGACAGCTGATGGTAGATGCTGTGCAGGTGCGCCAGGTCGGGAGCCGACGCCTGGACGAGCGCCTCCAGGTTCTTCTCAGCCTCTCGTGAATAGATTACGCGGCCAGCGAGGGGCCAGCGCGTAGGTGAGAAGCGGGCGAGCGATGCCGAGGAGCGTCGCAGGTCCACCTTTCCGACGAAGTAGCGCGAGTATTCCGTGGGTGGATTAGCCGCGTCGTGCATCGAGAACGGCACGACCTCGTGGCCGTGGCGTTCCAGCAGGCGGATCGTCTGGAAGAGGACGGTCTCGGCGCCGCCGCGGTTGGAATAGAAACGGTTGACCTGGAGCACTTTCATCGCGCCTACCCCAGCTCTCCGGCCGACGCGTACGCACCGGCCTCCGGCGCAGGACGGCCCCCCACCAGTGCGCGGATGTCGCTAATGGAGATCGCGCGACTGAAGAAGTAGGCGGCGGCGAGGCCGGGAACTACGAACGCGATCTGGGCCGGGATGGAGTTCGGTGTGAGGAGGACGGCCGCCGCCGAGGCGGCGACGAGGGGCGGCGCCATGCGAGCCGCCGTCCCGAAGGAGGGAATGTAGCCGACGTGGCGGTAGATCACGGCGAGGGACAGGAATAGGGCGGTTCCCTCGGTGATCAGAGTGGCGACCGCAGCGCCTTCGTAGCTCATGCCCGGGATCAGGATCAGGTTCGTGATGATGTTGACCGCCAGGGCGGTCAGACCGATCCAAAGCAGCGCAACCTGCTTCTCTGTTGCGATCAGGGTGTAGGCGCTCAGCATGCCGAGCCAGAGCGGGAAAATCGCGACGGCCAGGATGCGCAACGTGGTGGTGGCCGGAGTGAAGTCGTCCGAGGCAACGATCCTGAGGATCGGTTCGGCGAATACGAACAGAATCGTAATAGGGCCGAGCGCGAGCAGAGTCAGGACATCGGTGGAGCGCTGGAGGAGCCAGCGGAAGTCGGTGCTTTCCTCGGCCTTGTAGTGCCGGGAGAGGATCGGGTAGACGGAGCCGACGAAGAAGAATCCGATAGGGAAGGCGAGGTCGACGAACCTGTAAGCGAGACCATAGAGACCGACAGCCTCGGCGTCCTTCATCTGTGACAGGAGCACCATGTCGATGCGGGAGTAGAGGATCCATGCGATCGTGCTGACACCGGCCGGGATCGAGGCCATCAGTATGCGACGGCAGAGAGCTCCGTCGAGCCGGAGCCGGGGAATAACGAAACGCCGCGAAATGGCGATAACGACGAGGGTGTTGGCGAGCACGGACGCGTTGTAAGCGAGGAATATCGCGACGATCCCGAGCTCGAAGATGGTGACCAAGGCGACAAGGACTATAAAGACAACAGCCTGAACGACGTTGCCAAGGACCTGGAACTCCATGCGAAGTTTGGCGACGAATATCGCCCCGAGGCTGCCGCTGCCGATGGCGATCAAGAAGTACGAGAAGGACCCGACGATGATGGCGGCTGTGACTTCGGGGGAGTAGTTCAGCGTGAGGGCGACGATGACGGCGAGGAGCATCGAAGCGCCGGCGGTGACTACGCGAAGGACGAGGACGTTACCGAGCAGGACGTCCGGCTTCTCTTTTTCGGCGGATAGCTCGCGGACGGTGATCAGGAACAGACCCATATCGCTGAAGTTGAGGAGCGTAATGAGCGAGCTAACGAGAAGGTATTGGCCGACGCCCTCGACGCCAAGGTAGCGAGTGAGGACCATGACCGTCGCCAGCGCCACGGCCATGGTGAGGCCACGCCCGACCAGCTGCACGACCGTGTTGCGGGCTACGACGCGGGAAAGCGTTAGCTTCGCGTCTGGTTCAGCGACGTCCATAGGTTCGGCTATTCAGAACGAAACTCGTCGATACTCGTAAAGGCGGGAAAGAGGAGCGTTGGGAAGGTCTGAGTGAAAGCAGACCGGGCGATTGGCCGGCTTGCGCAAGAGGCGCCTGAATAGCAAAACGAGGTCTGGACTCACAGTATTCGCACTCCGCGCGGACGCTGTAACCGGTCGCCCCGGCGGGTGGGGCGAAAGGGTTCCCCCTTCGTACAGCGGCCCGAATCAACTTGACAGAACGATGTTTAGGCGCGTTGCTACTTATTCTTCGCAGCGGCACCAAGGGTTGTCAAGGCAACTTCCCCAAATACCGCTCGTATACCGTTTATGATTAACAGCTTTCTTATGTTTTCATTCGATTTACGACTGAAGGTGCATTGCAGCACTCCGTTGACAACGCTCGATCGTTATGTTTACCGTGAGATTCACCGTCGCTCAGGGTTGAAGGAAGCCCAGGATGTGGTTGCGGAGGGGAAGGAGGGTGCTCTGAAGGAGGCACCCCGGCCCGCGAGCGCGGATCGGACCATCGCTCCAGAGTAGGCCTCGAGGTCAGGGGAATCCGACCATCCCCGCGCCGCCGTCGCCGCTGGGTACTCACGGAGATTAGGGGATAGCAGGGAGGGGCGTGACTTGTCGGATTACAGTCCGAGGGCGGAGCAATCGGTCCCGGGTGTGACGGTAGCAGAACAGACCGCGGCTGAGCGCATCGCGCTCGCTCCGGGGTTAGACCTTGACGTTATCGAGCAGGCGTTCTGCCAGCCGAGCAGGACGCGAGACACGGGCAAGCGCACCTTCGACATCATGCTGGGGATTTCGCTTCTCGTGATCGCGAGTCCGCTGCTCCTTTTGATCGCGGTCATCGTCGCACTCCAGTTCCGCCGCAACCCGCTGTTCGCTCACGAGCGCGTGGGCCGGGACGGCGTTCCATTCAAGTGTCTCAAGTTCCGGACGATGAGAGACCCGGAACCAGAAGAAGAAGGGGCGTTCCATCCGGAGTTCAAGGATGGGACGGACACCCGAACAACCAAAGTGACCTCTTTCCTGCGGAGGACGAGCCTGGACGAGCTGCCGCAGCTCCTCAACGTGGTCGGTGGTGATATGAGTATCGTGGGTCCGCGCCCGGTGGTGCCGGAGGAGCTGCGCCTGCACTTCGGGGAGACAGCGCCTATCCTTCTGATGGCCAAGCCGGGAATGACCGGGCTCTGGACTGTGAGCGGCCGGTCGGATGTCCCTTATCCGGAGCGAACACTGATTGAGCTGCGGTATGTGACGACGATGTCGTTCGTGCAGGACCTCTCGATCATCGGCCGGACGGTTGTGGCTGTAATCAGCGGTCGGGGCGCCCTCTAGGGCCCTGAATTTGGTACGCGTACTGCACGTTGCCGAGTCAGGAAAGGGTGGCGTCCCTGCGTTTATCAGGCGCCTCTGTGAGGGTCTCGGCGACGATGTCGAATTCGGCATCGTTTGTCCACCCGATTCGGACCTGGTATCGCGGCCGCCGGACAACACGGCGGTATACCCGGTGGAAATACCACACCAGATCCGTCCGTTTGGCGACCGGAAAGCCGCGCAACGCGTGGCCGAGATCGTTGAGGCGGGCGGGTATGACGTTGTTCATCTGAACTCAACAAAGGCGGGGGTGCTGGGGATCTGGCTGCGCGGGAAGCTGCCGGCCACGAGCACGATCTTCACGCCCCATGCTCTGAGGTCTCACGCATACGGGAGCGGGTCGCCGATGCGACCGATAGCGCTGTTTGTCGAGGGGCGGATCTGCGGGTCGGTTGACGTGGTCGCTGCCTGTTCGGCGGCTGAAGCGCAGAGTGTAGATGACGCCAAGCTGGCGTCGGGTGAGAAGCTCAAGATGGTTGACAACGGCGTGGATCTGGAGGCGCTTTCGGCGCCGTCGCTCCTGTCCCGTGAGGAGATCGGAGTGCCAGAAGACGCCTTCGTGGCCGGCACTGTTGGGAGACTATCGCCCCAGAAGGATCCCCAGACGTTTATCCGGGCAGCGAGGCGCATCTCGGAGGAGGCGCCGGAGGCGCACTTCGTAATTGTTGGCGATGGGCCCCTGGAAGGAGCCCTGCGAGAGATGGCGGAGGGCTTCGCGCTTTCCGACCGGGTACACCTGCTGGGCTGGAGGGATGATGCCGGAGAAGTGCTCAAGCTCTTCGATGTCTTCGTCATGACCTCCCGCTATGAGGGAGGTTCGTTCACCGTATTGGAAGCAGCGGCGGCGCGCCGGCCGATCGTTGCAGCGGCGAGCCCCGGAGTGGGCGTCCTGATAGACGACGGCGTGAGCGGCATCCTTACCGGCATCGGAGACGATACCGCGATTGCGGAGGCTGTCCTGCGACTGGCGAGAGATGCGAAGATGGCCGAGACGCTTGCCGCCAATGCTTTCGAAACGATCGCGTGGCCGCGGCGACTGGAGGTGATGGTGGATGGGTGGGGGAGCCTTTATCGCTCCTTGTTGGAGGAGCCGGCACCGGGGGAAGCGGTCCAACGCGGCGAGCACTACCCAGCCTGACGTAATCGTCGTCGGTCCGGGAGGCGTACCTCTCTGTGGAACGCGTGCGTTGTGCGTGGAGGAGGTTGTGACTCGGGAGGGTTCGGGGTTACGGTGATTTTGATGGGAATTCGGAGCACTGGACGGCGATGACAGCGATTGGTAAACCCCGGGACCTAACGCTAGGCGGGTCAGCGGGGACGCTCGCGTTTGTGCTGGGCGCCTCGGCGACGGTCCTCCTGTTCACTCTTGCATTGACGCGCGCCGAGGCGCCGCCAGCGTTGGTGCTGGGCGCAATGGCAGCCGGCGTGCTCGTTGCAGTCGTCGCGGCGGGTGTTCTGCGACATGAGACGGCCGAGCGCTTGATGCTCCTCTACATCTTCCTGATGCCGCTCCAGTTTTTTGTGGGAGGCGGCGCCCTGATCTCCATCGAGCGGGCAAGCTTCGGGTTCCGCCTGGCGGCGGCTGACCTTGTGTTCCCTCTCATCTTCCTGGTGCTGGTGAAGACCCGCCTCGATTCGGACTCGCCGTTGCGCACGCGCTCTGTGATCCTCTTCGTGGCTCTGATCGCCGCGATTGCGTTCAGCTGGGCCCAGTCGGCATTTTACCTGCAAACCTTGTCGTCGTTTTCCACAGGAAAGTTCCTGGGCCTTGCTTACCTGGTCGTTTTTGCTGCGGTTCTGGTGGAGATAATCCGCGAGAAGATCTGGTGGGACCGCGCGATCGATTCGCTGGCCTTATCGGGAGCTGCCTGTGGATTGATCGGGCTGGCCGGCTACGTGCTGTGGCGGCTGGGGGTGGGGACCCCAATGATGGACTACGACCGGGTGTCGTCTACGATGTGGACCGACCCCAATATCTTCGGAAGCTTCATGGCCGTGTCGCTGATCCTCTCGGTAGTGCGCGTGACACAGAGCGAGGGCGGCGGGCGGTGGATGTGGGCAGGGTGCATTATCGTGACGGCCCTAGCACTATTCTTTAGCCAGTCGAGGAGCGCCACCATGTCTGCCATCCTGGGGCTGGCGGTGCTCGGGCTCTTCGCGCGCCCTGCGGTCCTGGTAGCGGGCGGGCTCCTGGCGGTGGCCGTGGTCGCTTTGATCTGGTCGGTCAGTGTGCTGATCGGGCTACCGATCGGGACGGGCGGCATCTGGGACGAGGGGCGCTTCAGCCAGGACACGATCTCGTCACGGACAGAGTATTTTCGGCGCGGCGCCAGCCTGCTACCCTCCGAAGGCCTGACCGGCATCGGTATCGGTGCATTCGAACAGATCAACTCCGATGTAGACCCATCGCAGCAAGCTGCGTTCCACGTAAGAGCGCATAATACTTATCTAGCGAGCGTGTTGGAGCTGGGAATTACTGGAGTGCTGGCGCTGATATTGTTCGCAGGCGCTGTAATGCGGGCCATACGAGATGGGTTTCGCTTTTTGGAACCGGAGGATAAATGGCGGTTGGCGGGCCTGACGGCTTCGTTGCTGGCAATGATGCTATTCGCGTTGTTTGTGGACTCGCTCTATCAGCGACACCTGTGGGTGCTCATCGCGCTATTGCTGGCGGTGCCGAACATCATAGCGACAACACGCGCGCAAGCGGCGACAGATGAGGTTGACGGATGAACGCGGTTGACAGGTACATATTCCACCTCAAGCGCTGGTGGGTCCTCGTGGCCTTCGCCGCGCTGATCGCGGGGCTGGCAACGTTTGCTATCTCGTCGACGGCCGCGAAGTCATACGAGGCAACCACGAAGCTCCTGGTGACGGTGTCGACGGAGCCGGGCCGTCCGGTGCTGGACGACCTGCTGGTCGCCGAGCGTCTGACCACCACCTATACGGCGCTCGTTACGACTCGGCCTGTCATGGAAGCCGCGGCGACCCAACTCGGAGGCCCGGAAACTGCCGGTGACCTGGAGGGACAGGTCAGCGCCAAGGCAAACGTAGATGCGCAGCTCATCGAGATTAGCGCAACAGCGGACACGCCGGAGCGCGCCGCGCAGATCGCGGACACTGTCGCGAACGTGTTCATTCAACGCACCGTGCAGGCTACAACGCCGGTTGCCACCCCGGCCCCGGGCGAAACGGCACAACAACCGCAAAACAGCCTGACAATCGTGGAAACGGCTGAGGCGTCGGGCAGCACCGGGAGTTCATCAGTATTGGTCCGCACGGTGGCGGGGGCGTTCGCTGGCGCGTCGCTCGTGCTCATCCTCCTCGCAGGCAGGGCGTACTTCGACAGCACCGTGTGGAGTCCGGACGACCTACGGACGGCCGGCCTTCAGCTGCCCTGCCTGGGAGTTGTCCCGAACGGTGCTATCGGGGGCTCAACGCTCCTCACGAGCGGCCGGGCTATACCAGCGCTGACCGAACCGTGCCGTACGATGGCCACGACGGCCTTTTCAGCGTTATCGCGCCTGGAATTTGCCGATGATGGGACGCTGGCGATAGCGGTGGTGAGCGCAGTGCGAGGCGAAGGGCGCACGTCGCTAACGGCGCGGCTGGGTGTTGCGGCAGCGATGGAAGGGAAACGGGTGACGCTGATCGATTTCGACCTGCGGCGGCCGCAGTTGCACGAGCAGTTCAAGGTGCCAAACAACTTCGGAATCACAGATGTGATGTGGTCCGGCAACTCGCCGCGGGCGCTCATCGAAAGCTCCACGGCGGTGCTCGACCACCTGCGAGTCATTCCCTGCGGACAGGACCCGAGCATCCCGTCGCGGCGCTTGAGCGCAGTGGAGGTGTCACGTGCGGTGGACCAGCTCAAGTCCAACGGGACCGACCTTCTGCTTTTCGATACGCCGCCCCTGAGCGATGGGACGGAGGCGGTGGTGCTGGGGCCGGTATTGGACGCCGCGATCATCGTCGTGGAGGCGCGAAAGACGACCGTAGAGTCGATCTCCTCGGTCACCGGACAAATGGAAGCGCTGGGCCTGTCTGTCCTGGGATATGTCCTGAACAAACGCTAGCCCAGCGCCATCCATTTACGACCAGTGCGGTCGTGTTATTACGTTGCTAGGGGATCGTGGCCGTGCGCGTTGAGGTGTTGACCCTCACGGTGCCGCCCTGGAAGTCGCGGCGCCACTCCGAGCCCACTTGATAGCGATTGCCGAGCGGCTGTCCGAGGTTCTTGTCGTACAACGTGTCCCAGTCGTCCGGGCTTCCGTTCAGGAACGCTGAGTAGAAGTCCTTGGACGACATGGTCAGCATGTGCGCCGCCACGCCGAACCGCTTCTCGGAGTCGGAGATCCCCTCGAAGCCTGGCTTGAATCCCTGGTCGAGGACACCGGCGCCATTTGCGTGCACCGAGTCAATCCAGGTCCAGAGCCAGGTCGGGCTCACCCAACTGTTGACGAAGTTGTGCTCGATCTCGACGTAGGTGGCAGCCCTCTGCTGGCGGTCCTGGTAGGGGTTGCCGATCGGCAGGTCGTAGGGCTGTGCGTTGTGGATGACGGGCCTGCCCTGCGCCTTGACCTGTTCCAGGAACTCGGCGAAATATCGCGCCCAGGCGTCCTTGGTCATCACCTGGCCCGTCCGCGGGTCCTTGGGGCACTTCAGCGAGTTGTCGCCGGGGCAGGCGTTCGAGCTGGAGCCGCTGGAGCCACCGCAACCAACCGTGTCGATGTTCATGTTGACATCGTCCAGGTAAGGGCCGGCGTAGGTGGTTTTGGAGTTGATGTAGTTGATCGCGCGCTGCCGGAAATCGGGGTTACCGACATCGGCCACGTGGACGGAACTCCATACGTACCAGCAGGGCTGGCCGCTCATGTTCGTGAGGCCGTGGGAGGGGTAGGAGACCGAGAACTGCATCCCTTCGAGCCGCAGGACGTCGAAGTAGAAGTAGATTTCGCCGCCGTACCACTGCTTGTAGGTGTCGGAGTGGGGCGGGTAGCCCAGCGCTCCGGCGTAGTGCGCGTTGGCGAAGTTGCGGCCGGTGGACCCGGCGGCCCACGAGTCGAAGCCGCCGTCGAGCTTGCTGAAGAAGCGCATCTTGCCGCTCCCGCTCGGGGCAACGGGAGGCGGAGCTGTGGGAGCCGGCGGCGCGGCGGCTGCGGTGGGCTTGGATGCTCCAGATGGGCGCGGCGTGGGGGTCACGGCCGGGGCCGGAGCGGCCGTGGGGGCCGTCGTCGGCGCGTTCGTCGGAGCTAACGTCGGAGGAGCGGTCGGGGCCTGGGTCGGAGCAGCGGTCGCCGTGGGCAGCGTTGAGCTGGTGGTGTTCATGTCCCACTCAACGGTGAGCTTGGGCTTGCTGCCGTCGGGCCTCTCGCTGGACCCGTAGACCACGCCGTCCTGGGAATTGGAGATGACGTAGAAGCTGATCGACCCGCCGCCGGAGACTACGGGCGTAACATCGACATTGCGCCAGCGGCCGAACTCGGCGGGGCCGGTGCCCTGGGCGACCAGCGCGCCGACGCCGGGCTTGTTGCTCCACGTGGTCGAGCCCGTTGACCAGTTTCCGACAACCGAGTAGACATCACCGGACTGGTCAGAGGCGTTCAGGATATACATGCTCAGCTTTGCGGACTTGATCGTCGCTCCGGCAGGAACCGAGGTGAGCGGGAACCGCATGAGCATGTGCTTGACGATCGGGCCGCCGTCGGACTCGACCCAGAGCAGCGGACCAAGGTTCTTGTCCGGCTCGGTGTTCTTAACGTAGGTGTCTTCGGAGGCGACGATCGTCGTTGTCGTGCCACCACGTGCGCTTCCGGCGGGGAGTATTACGAGCGCCGCCAGCAGCGTGATTCCAAAGCCGAGCCAGGACCAGAAGGCGATCCGTGGCACGGTCCTGGCCGGCCTGCGGGGAGGCCGTCCGCCGGTGGCCTCGACTGGCGTCGGAGGAGGGTCGGCGGGACGAGTATTCTGTTGAGGCCCGAATTCCAGGAGCAAGGGATCTGCTTCGCCGGGGACCTCGTGTAGGCGTTCTTGGGGCATTGCTACACTCCTTGTCACTGGGGCTGGGTTGTGACTAGTTAGGGACGCCCCTGGTTAAGAGCCCGTTACACTTCGGGACATAAATAACCTGTATCCGTTCACCTTTTGTTTACTTTGGTGGGCGCCTGGTCAGTAAAGAGTTGGTAAACGGAACGGCCCGAGGCGTGTGTGTGGAAGCGGGCAGGCGCACGTGTACCGTGCCGGGCCCGTGGTCGTGGATATGCAGGACCGGAGACGGTGTGTGCTATTGAGGGGCAGCCCTGATTGCCGTTATCTGTCGGCGAGTCGTTCCAGGCCCAGGCGGATCTTCTCCGAGGCCGACAGTGTGGACAGGTCAGCCGGCCGCCGGGCGGGCGCACCTGCCGGTACCCGCGCGAGGCGGGCGTCCTGCTCGGCGCTTTCGCGCACCTGCCTGACGATGCGCACGGCAGCCTGGAACCCGTTGTCGATCTCACCTATGTCCGGCGACTCCGGGACGAGCTCGGCCGGCACGTCTGGTGCGGCGGCAAGGCGCGCCTCCCGGTACTTGAGGGCCGCTTCGAGCATCCCGGCCCGCGAAGCGTCGAGCTGAGCGCGCAGGTCCGCGGCCTCAGCGGCGACGGATGCACTTTCTGACCGCGCAGCGGCCAGTTCCCCCTCAAGGGCGGCGATGCGATCGTCCGCCTCGATGTGTCCGGCGTCGTCGCCGTCGTCAATCGCCGCGACGTCCTGGACTTCTGCGGTCTCCCCATCAACCGCGTGCTCGCTGGTCTGCCTCATGAGTTTCCTCCTCTAGTCCCCCTCGGATTAGTCCCCCTCATTGAGGCGCCCGGTAGAGAATAAGAGTGCCCGCGGCGCCGTTTCAAGCAGGAATGTGTGAAAGATTCGTACCCTGGAAACTTTCGTCGTGGCATCCCGATGCCGGAATCGCCCGGGCCGTCTCAGCTGCCGGCGCGCACCCCGAAATAGAAGCCGATCACGTTGCCCAGCGCTGCGATCCAGCCTCCGATCACGACCTTCGTCATGTCGGATTCCGGGTCCTGGACCAGCAACGCGGCGGCGATGGCCGCGGCGACGGCGAGCACTCCGAGTGACATCACGGAGCGCACGCTGCCTTTCGGGAGGCCCAGGGGTTCGCCTTCCCCGGCCGTATCGCTGACCTTGATTCGTGTCATCCATCCACCTCCGTCCTCCTCTTGTCCTCTTCCTCGCTCAGCCAGCGCTCCCACTCTCCGTCCGGGTCCGCCACGTCCAGCAGCCCTGCCGCCGTGCGGCGCGAGTGGATGCCGCCTGCGACGAGCCGCGCTTCGTCGGTGACCAGGCGCGAGCGGTCCTGCGGCAGGACGGCCCCCCAGACTACGCGCGTGCGGTCGGCGCGAACGCTCTCGCCGGTGTGCTGCTCGAGGATGCGCAGGATCATCTCGTTGCGCCGGCGGAACGCGGCGCCGCGGATCAGCCGCTTACGCGCGCACCTTCTTGAGCAGCGGGTCGAGCTCCATCTCGAGCGCGACGCCGGAGAGCGGCTGCCGTGTCTCGCCGAAGGCGCTGCGCGGCACCTCGGCGAGGTCGTGGAAGCGTCGCGCAGCACCAGGTTTGCGAAGTCGACGTGCAGGCTCACGCCGCCGCCCTGGAGCAGGTCCAGCAGGTAGGCGCGCGCCTTCTCCGGGATCTCCCAGACGGCGCCCGGCTGCACCGCGATGTCCTGCGCCTCGGTCACGTTCTCGAGGACGGCGATCGGGTTGCCCGGACAGCTCGAGGATCGGCGAGAGCTGCGACATCGCGCGGTTCAGCTCGCGCAGCGGCTCCTTCAGCGGCACGAGGTCCGACACGCCCCAGAACTGCTTCGGCTCGCGCACGTTCGGGTAGATCACGAACGGGATGAAGCCGTACGGGTTCGCCGACTCTTCGAGGAGCTCGCCGTCCAGCCACAGCTCGAACGTCTCGTCCGTCCAGACCTCGACGACAGTGTGCTCCGCGCTTGCGGGGCACGGGCAGCGCGCCAAACGTGATCTCCGCCTCTTCGTGGCTCAGGAGCGTGTACCGCGAGGCCACCCGCCAGAGGCGTGACGGGTCGTCGCCGGCGGTGCCAGACGAACAGGCCCTGCACGTCCGGCGCGGTCACGCGCACTCGTCGGTCGGCGGCGTCCCACGTCACCTTGTAGGCGGCGTCGCCCAGCACCGAGCAGTCGACCTCGTTGTCGAAGTCGAGCTGGTCGAGCCCGTTGTCCTCGTAGACTTCGCGGAGGACGCGCTCGGTGCGGCGCGCTCGCTCCTGCGCTTCCGGCCGTCCCGTCCTCCGGGTCGACGACGGTCGAGACGCCGTTCATCGTGTACGACGCCGTCTTCTCGATGACCGCTTTCGCGTAGTTGAACGTCAGGCGCCGTTCACGCCGTCGCAGCGTGTCCGTCCACTGCCGTCCCTGGTAGAACTCCAGGTTCTCCCGGTAGCCCGCAGCCGCTCCGCGTCCATCCGCGCGATCTGCTGCGGCAGCGGGAGCGTCTCGGGCGCCGTCGATGCGCCGATCATTCATCACTCCTCCTCGTCCCCAACCTCCGTCAGGGCGCAGCAAACCTCTCGTCCCGGCATCGGAGCCATGTCCAAAGCCGGAAGGTCCATTCTTTACCGCTGCAAGGTTGCTGCGCCCCTACAGCGTCACGATCACTGTCCTACGGCACGTACTGGTACAGGAGCCAGATCGCTCCCAGGGTCAGGCCGAGATAGCCGATGGCCTGGGCGGCGCCCTCGATCACCTGGATCAGTCCGTTGTCGGTCTTCCGTTCGCTGCGGTTGAGCTTTGCTTCACGCACACTGGGCCTCCTTCGTGTCCTGGTTGTTTCGGAAGATGGGTACGGGCATCCGGCGTTGGGAGCGGCGGCGGTGCGAGGCGTTGCCGATGATGCGGAAGACGGTGCGCCGCGAGACGTCGAACTGCTCCGACAGCTCCGGCACTTCCATCCCCTGCTCCCTGAGGGCGACGATCTGGCGGTCGCGGTAGTCGTTGATCAGGCCGCGCAGGCCGCCGGGCTCTTCGTAGCGGCAGCGGGGGAGCGGGCAGGTGAGGCAGTTCGGGTGAATGTCGCACCCGTCGTCGCGGTAGCGGGTTTCCTCGGGCAGCGTGTCGCCCCTGACACGGGGCAGGCGCCGCCCTTCGCGGGTCTTCTGCCGGACGAGCCGTACGGGGCGGGCGCCCGTTACCGCTCTCTGCACTTCGACTGTGGCGACTGCTGACATTTGCGTCCTCCTTCTGTGCTTCTGTTGCTTAGTTGAGGAGCCGCCAGCGGCTGCATGCGGCCCCGGGCGACGCGCGGCCGCGGGTCGAGGTCGCGGGCGGCGTCGACGGCGAGGGCCAGGCTGATCACGTAGTCGTCGTGGCCGTCGGCCGGGTCGACGTAGAAGTTCATCGTCTGGTTCGGGCGGTAGGCCACGCGGGCGAGCTCGGCCTCACGCCAGAAGGCGCGGTATTCCTCAGAGCCGTCGCGGCGCGTACATGCGCAGGCGTCCGCCGTTCACCGCGGCGATCAGGTCGTAGCCGAGTTTCGACTTCGAGTCCGCGCGTGAAGCTTGACCGGGCGGACGACGTCGTCTCCGAGGGCGTTCGCCAGCATGCGCGCGAGCGTCTCGCCGAGGCCGGTGGCGTCGACGGCGAGGCGGCGCACCCGCCAGACGCGGCCGAGCAGGTCCGAGAGGCGCTCGAGGACGCTCGTCGTGCGGGCACGCCGGTCAAGGCGATGTGCTCGACGACTTCGAGGCGCGGCTCCTGGACGAGCTGCGCCGGCCGCCGGCGCGACGGCGCGGGCGATCGTGAGGACGGTCGAGTCGTGTTCTCGGCCGCTCTCGCACGCCTGGCCGCCGATGTCCAGCCCGGCGACGTAGACGTCTCGCCGTGGACGGGACGTGCTGGCGCGCGTGCGCCGCCCTGCAGCTGCGCCCGCTGCGAGCCGGTGAAGAGCCGGCCGCCGCCGGAGATCGTCTTGCAGCGCGTACTGCGTGAGGAACAGCGGGTGGTTCTCGCCCAGGCGGTCGCGTTCCGCCTCCACGTAGCGGGCGTAGTCGGGGTTGAGCGGCGGCGACGCGTCCGGCCAGTCGGCCTCGAAGTGGCGGCGGATGCCGTCGCGGCGCTGCAGCTCCAGGTTCTGCTCGACGGCCTGCTCCAGCAGCGTCGAGTCGTCCCAGGGGGTGCCGTAGTAGACGGTGGTGGCGCCGGTGCTGGCGGCCATCGGCCGGAACTCGCGGTCGAACTTCTCGCGGCGAGACGTCCTGCGCCTCGTCGACCTCGAGCAGGAGGCCGGCGGTGTGGCCGACGACGTTCGCGGAGTCGTCGGCGGAGAGGAAGAGCTGGCGGGCGGCGCCGAAACGCACCGCGCGGCCAGCTTCCTGCGTCGAACCCCTCCTGCGACCCCGGCCTGCGTGATGCGGTCCCGCAGGCGGCGCATGCTGATGTATCCCTGCGGCATGAACGTGGGCGCGCACTTGATGGCGTCGACGGCCTGCTGCGCGTGCTTGACAAGCAGGAACAGCTCCACCTGCGCCGACAGCTCGTTCTTGCCGGCCTGGCGCGCCATCACGACGGTGAACGTGAGCCCGCGCCGGTTCAGGACGGAGTCCACGATGGCGTTGGCCGCCTCCATCTGGTAGGGGCGGAGCAGGCGGGAGCGACCAGTGAGCCACGGGAAATCGGAAATCGGTGATCGGCAATCGGGTTTGGGGGGCAGGAGCCTGCGAGTGATCGGTGATCGGCGATCGGAAATCAGTGTTAAGGTCAGGCTGGACTGAGGTCTTTGAAGGGGCGCTCATTTCTTGTCCTGCTCTTTCAGGTAGCGACGGCCGTTCTTGGACGTGTTCGTTCGGGCGTGAACAGAGCGCATCAGGCCGTACATGATTCGCACTGCCCTCTCACACTCGGCGGACAATCGCTTGTGGGTGTCCTGGTCTATGACTTCGATCCGCTTGAGGAAGTGGAGAAAGTAATGCACCTCGTAAAGTGATGATCGAGCGATTACCAGGAACTGGAGGAATTCCTTGCTGGACGGCCGGCCGTAGCCTTCAGCAATATTCGCCGGTGCCGAGGTGCCCGCCCGGATCAGCTGGCCTCTTAGCTCGCGGGCATCCCAGGGCAGTTTCTTCGTGAGATGGTAGACTTCTACGGCGAGATCATCGGCATGCCGCCACGCTTCCAATTGCTGGTACCGGGGGACCGAGGGTTCAAAGTTCGGCGCACCGTTCTCCCATTCCCGATTTCCGATTTCCGATACCCGGTTTCCCATCTGTGTCATCCCGCGACCCTCAGAACCAGTTGCGCGACGACGGCGCCGATGACGACGAAGATCAGTCCGTTGACGCGGCTTTTCAGCTCGGCGACGTCGCGCTCAACGGAGCGCAGGCGCTCCAGCGCCATCGCGCGGAAGGCGGCCGCGGAGATGCGTGAGGGCGCGTCGCCGTTGGCCTGCGGGCGGGGCCGAAAGCGGGCGATGGCGCGGTTGAGGCGGTCGTTTGAGGAATCGAGGTCGTGCATTTCGAACATCCGTGCGACTGATATTAGAACGCGCGTTCTGCGTTGTCAATGGACTTATGGTCAATATCAGGACGAATGTTCTAAATCATCATCAGAAGTGTGATGGGCGGCGTTGAATTGTCGTCTAGCAGGTTGGAGATACTTGAGCTGATGACACTGAAAGCAACGAATCGGCCTACGTGATCCATCTATGGTTAAGTGCTCTGGCCCTCGCCGTTCTCGCGGGATGCTTTGGAGAGCGCAATGACGGCGTGCGAATTGGTTTCGACAACAAGACTGATTCGCTGCTCTGCACATATACAGGGCTGCCTGTGCCGTCTGCTGCTTGCAACGATGTAAGATCGCGCACGAAGAGCTTCTGGTGCCCGGGTGCACGCCCAACAATTTCGACCTGTCTTACGAAGAATGGTGCTCGACCGCAGGCATGGGAGGAGAGGTGATCTATCGCCGGACCGCCACGTGTCAACAAGGGCTCGATTCAGGCGCGACCATAACGATCGAAGCAGTTGGCGGGGAGTTCGTCGTCACCGATAGCCTGCCGGACGAGGCGCGCACCCCAACCCGCCGATCTGGAAATTAGCGCAACAATCGCCGAATATCGCGTAACAAATGGCGGCGGGGGCCGTCTCTTTGTCTGGACAACGGTCAGCGAGCCCAGACGGAGGGTGCGCTCCGGGCCCCGCCCCGCCGGAGCGCACCGCCCCTCACCTGTCGACTGTAGGCCCGTCCGAGGCAGCGGATTAGGGCCCGGGTGGCAAAGTGGCGTCAACCACGAACCGCTGACCTTCTTGCGTGATTGTCAGGCGCGCTCCGGAGTCCTTCCATTCGTCACAGGTGGCCGTCCGCTTGTACGATGATCTCGCCTGTGGCGGACGACTACTCAGGATTACCGGTTTGTCCTGGTCACCGGTGCGACAAGGTGCCGTAGTCCTTGGTCTCATTTGCTGGTACCTCGTCGCAGAAACTATGCCGTGTCCAACGATTTGTCGCCAGCAAATGTCGGAATCTGTCCTATTTTCGACTTTGATGGTGGATGCCTGGATCGCATGCGATAGTTAGGAGTGCAATCGCAACTTCGGCGCATATGAACAGAGCCCTGCGTTCGACGTGGATCATGATCGGTTTAGCACACTCGTTAGGATAGACTACCTTCGGAAGGTTGATGTTACCCGAGTTGCCCGTCGCCCCGCGAGTGACATTTCCCCCTTCCGAAATGCCGCCGTCCTCGGTATCGTCCGGGCCATGGTCTACGGCTCGCGTGACAGGCACCGGCGCTCGATCCGTCTCGAACACTGGGATTACGGCGAAAGCGGCGCCTATTTCGTGACGATCTGCACGCACGAACGCGCGCTGCTGTTCGAGGACGCACGGTTGCGGTGCATCGTCGCCGACGCCTGGCGACGACATCGTGGGGCCGGGTGAGGGGCCCGGTGAGTTCGTGGTGATGCCGAATCATGTGCATGGCATCGTCTGGATTACCCGCGCAACGACAACGGCCGTCGGGGTAGAGACAACTGCGTCAACCGGTAACGGACGTAGGGGCTGAGCAACTGCAACGCGGGAGAACATCGTCAGGCGCAGGACATCCCCTTTGGATCGCTAACGGGCCTTACAGTTGCTCAGCCCCTACAGCGTCGGATGATGCGAGAGGGCCTCGATCCCGGGTCGCTGGCCGTGCTGGTGCGGACGTTCAAATCGGCGACCGCGAAACGGATTAACAACCTGCGAGACACGCCGGGCGCGCCGGTCTGGCAGCGGAATTATTACGAACGCGTGCTGCGCAACGACGAAGAACTGTATCGGGCCCGCGAATACATCCTCGACAACCCGCGGAAATGGGCGGAGGGCAAGCACAACCCGGCGAACATCCGCGATTAGCGGGCGCCCTCACCTGTCGGGGGGCAGGATCTGGTCGCCGAGGTTCTTGAGCAGCGCCGAGAGGTTGTCGGAGAGGTGCTTCGAGGCCTTCGGCGAGAGCCGGTACTCGGCGGCGACGGCTCGTATCAGCACCTCTATGCCGCGCATCATCAGCTTCGGGTCGTCCGTCTCCTTCGCCGCGGACTTCAGCATCATTCGCAACAGCGCTATCTCGTCGCCCAGGCCCTCGACTTGCCCGGCGCGGCGCAGCTCCTCAGGTTCGCTGCGCAGCGGGCCGTCGTAGTAGTTCTCGCCTTCGGGCGGCGCCGGGTCGCCGGGCTTAGCGCCGGTGCCCATTGCGCCGGCCCTTCTCGACCCGCCGCCGGTGACCCTGCTTCGCCGCCTCGTCCTCTTCGGCGAGGAGCGAGAGCAGGGCGTCCGCGCCGTCCGGGGGCAGCTTGTCCAGCGCTTCCAGCATGCCCACGACGAGGGCGAGCGCGGCCAGCTCGTAGTCCTCGGCGTCGAGCCCGCGCGAGAAGCCGTGCTTGTCGGCCTGCCTGATCGCGTCCTTCTGCCAGCGCCTCTTCAGTAGTCGTCTACGTTCCATCGGCCAACCTCCTCGCCACCAGCGCCGAAACGCCCAGGGTCCCCGCCAACGGCAGCGCCCGCACCAGCGCCCACGAACCGGACGCCAGCGCGTCCGAATCGCCCTGGGCCGCGATCACGAGCAGAGCCGCCGCCTCCACCGCCGTCCCCAGCGAGACGACGGCGAGCACCGCCGCCGCGACGCGCCGCGATCGCGTCTCATCGCCCGGCGCCGTGAAGAGGCGCGCAAAGTAGGCGAAGTTGAGCGCCGCGCAGAGCGCCGTCGCCATGTCGATGGCGGCGATGACGCCGCGCCAGGGGGCGACCATTCGGGAACCTCCGGGCGCATCGAGCGCGCCCAAACCGGACCTTGTTGATGGGCCGATGTTAGCGGAAATCGAGGCGATCTCTAAGAGGTAAGTGGCACTGGGAGGTGGGAAGTATGAGGTAAGAGCGTTCCTAGCTGTTGGCGTAACGGCGGTGCTTCGTCAAATCGTCTCTAACACGAGAGGCGAATTTTGCGCGAGACGTATTACGGAA
The DNA here is from genome assembly GCA_963717065.1 of uncultured Chloroflexia bacterium. Lineage (GTDB taxonomy): Bacteria > Chloroflexota > Dehalococcoidia > SM23-28-2 > RBG-16-64-32 > CAVQVC01. The sequence goes on from CAVQVC010000001.1 coordinate 2,633,199, forward strand.
TCCTGGGGATCAAGCCCAACGCGACGATGGCGGCGGTGCACAAGGCGTACCGCTCGCTGGCGCGCAAGTATCACCCGGACCTGAACAACAGTCCGGACGCCAACCAGCGGATGGCGCGCATCAACATGGCCTACGAGACGCTGTCCGACCCGGAGCGGCGGGCGCGCTACGACACCGAGATCCGCCCCGAACCGCCGCCGGAATACAGCTGGAGCGGCGGCGCGGCAACGGGGGCAACGCCCGGGCCCGAGCCGAGCCGCCGGGCACCGCCTGGCGCGACCGCGCGCAAACGGGCACGCACCGGGGACTTCTCGTTCAGGCCCTACTCACTGGTGCTGGTGGTCGTGGCCCTTGGCGTTGTCGGCTTCCTCTTTGCCGGACTCAGCCGGCAGCTCCCCGACTCGATCGAGGGCGCTCGCGGTATGGGGAGCGGGTACGACCCCAGGCAGCAGGCTGTCGAGCAGTGCTACATCACGCACCCGCGCGGCACGCAGGGAGACGCCGCGGAGAAGCTCCTGCTCGACGAGTGCCTGCGCGCGGCGAAGGGCCTGCCGTCGCCGTCACCCGTGGCGTCGGAGACGCCGAGCCGGTGCCGTGAGGCGCGGGCGCCCGGCCTCCTGCTTCCTACCTGTTCTAGCTCGCCCCCTACCCCTCCGGGCCCAGCTGGCGGCCGCCGAGGCAGTGCATGTGCAGGTGCGGGATGGTCATGCCGGCGTCGTCGCCGACGTTGAAGGCGAGGCGGTAGCCGGTTTGGGCGATCTTCTCTTCGCGGGCTACCTGGGTCGCCGCTGTAAACATGCGAGATATGACTGGACCGTGCTCTCCCTTGACGTCTTTGGCCGTGGGGATGTGCTCCTTGGGGATGACCATGAAGTGCTTGGGCGCGCGCGGGTTGATGTCCCAGATCGCGAAGACGAGGTCGTCGTCGTACAGCGGATCGGTCGGGTATCTCGCCGTCCACCATCTTGCAGAACAGGCAGTCGCTCATTCACTCGCTCCTTCGTGAGGCGGAGTATAACATCAGGCCCCCGCGTTGCTGCGGGGGCCTGGAAGGCTTGATAGACTGCTTCTTTTCCCTATTCGTAGGTGTTTCCCGCGGGGGTTTCATCCGCGCCGCCGAGGGAGTCTTCGAGCTCGTTGATCGACTTCGCGTCGGCGGGAGGCTCGGGGAAGGTAACGTTGCCGTTGTACTGGTTGATGACGATCGTGAAGCTGAAGGTCATGTCGCCCACGACCGCGTCCGTGATCGCTTCGCCGGTGTCGAACGAGCCTTCGGCCGTCACCTTGTGCGGCAGGAGCGTCTCGGTGTCCAGCCAGATGTCCATCACGATCGGGCCACTGAAGGCGTCTGTCGGTACGCCGCTGTCTTCGCCGAGTGCGCCGGAGAGCGAACTCATCAGGGTGGCGAAGTCGCTGTCGATGCGGTAGTGGCGGTAGGAGCCACCGTCGACCTCTTCGACACCCAGGTCCTGGATGTCGCCGGAGAAGCCCTCGATCAGGGCGGAGTAGTCGAACGGTGACTGGTTCTCGAGGAGCTTCTCGAACTGCGCGGCGTCGACGCCGAGCTCACTCAGCGAGCCCTTCACCCAGCCGCCGAGGAAGGGCATGTTCATGTAGATCATGTCGCCGTCCACAAGGACCTCGATGGTGCCGAACTGGCTGAGATCGAAGACGCTGTCGTCTCCGCCCGTGAACGCCATCTTCATGTGCGCCTGGTCGGGCGACTGGAAGGCGAAGTCTCCGTTGAGGCCGAACTCCATGCCCGCCATGGCCATCTGCATCTGCATCTCGCCCTGGAGAGACTGCACGTCTTCGTCGAAGTCGCTGGCAGAGCGCCCGAGCGCTTCCGTGGCGCTGAGGACGGCTGCTTCCGGTTCGGCGTTTCCGGCGTCGTTGGGCTCGTTGGACGTGGAGCTGTTGTTTCCGGCGGGTTCGTTCGAGCTGGAATCCCCGCTGTCCCCGCCGTTTTCGCAGGCGACAGCGAGCATCAGGAGCACGGCGATCAGGAACGCCGGCAGCGACTTCAATAACGTGCGCATAGTTGCCTCCATATTAGACCCCCAACATTAAGAGGGGAGCAGCACGTGACACGTTACAGTGAGGGGACTATTTCAGGGTGCAGCCGCGGGCGCCGCTGCCGGCACCTCGGTCGGCGCGGCGGCGGCGGGCGTCTCAGCCGCGAGCGAATTGCCGTCGCCTGCTGTGTCGGAATCCCACGGCTTGATCATGAGCGCCAGGTAGACGGTGACAGCGACTGCGCCAACGAAAACGAAGAGCAGGGCGAGTGAGTAGGCGGATATTCTCCGGTTCTCGTCTCTCGAGTTGAAAGGCTGCTGGTACATCGTCAAATCTTATGATTGGGGACTGAATTCTACTCCTTGTGAGGCGATTTGTGAAGTCTTGAATCAGTCTTCCAATATTGCTAGACGCCGGTACAGGCAATTGCGTGACAAATAGAAGGAAAAAGCGTGGAGTCAGCCGCGGTCGTCGTCGCGGATCCAGCGGGCGTATCGCTCGGCGGAACGGCGCACCGCTTCCTTCGCGCCGCCGTCTACCGTGAGCTCCCACCAGCCGCCGTGGATGCGGTCAAACTCGTAAGGCTCGAGGGCCTGCACGATGCCGTCGAGGGCCGAACGCGGAAGCGGGATGTAGTTGGGGTAGCTGCGCATGAAAGTCACCCAGCGGCGGTCGGCGGCGACGGCGATGCTGTCGCCGGTCAGCAGGGCGCCGCGGCCCTGCGCTCCCTGCGCCCAGTGCAGCACTCCGCTGCCCTCGAAGTGCCCGCCCACCTGCACGACAGTGACGCCGGGCAGGGCCTCGCATGATCCCTCGTAGTACTCCACCACGGGGTCCGGCCTCACCACCCACTCCGCGTCGGCGCGCGGGATGTAGACCGGCGCGCCGCCGAAGGCGTGGCTCCATTCGATCATCGTGCCGTAGAAGTGCGGGTGCGAGACGGAGATGCCGGCGATTCCGCCGAGCTCCTGGATGCGCTCGGCCGTCGTCTCGTCGAAGTAGGTGATGCAGTCCCAGAGGAAGTTGCCGTTCGGCGTCTGCACCAGGAGTGCCCGCTGTCCGATGGCGAAACGCGGCCGCGTATCGATGCTCCAGAGCCCGGGCTCGTCCCGAACTTCCTGGACGCGGTTGGAGTGGCCTGCCGCTCTCATCGACTCCAGCGTCGTCCATTGCTGGCCGGCCCACCCTACGTACTGGCGCTCGTCGTCGCAGATGATGCAGCGTTCAGGCTCCGCTTCGCTCGCGGCATGTTGGGCGCCGCAAGTGAGGCAGATGAAGTTTTCGGGCATGCGCTAAATGTAGCGGATGTGAGTCCGGCGGAGCCAGATGGGGGTAATTTTCACTTGGGGTTGACAAACGGCAGATATCTTCCTATTATGCTGGCATGAGACGGAAAGCGGGCGCGCTTGTCCCCCTGGAGGTCTCGATCCTGGAGACGGGAATCGAGCTTTCCGTTCGAGGCGTTCCGCAGTTTCACGGGTTCTTGATCGCGAGCGAGATCAAGGAACGAGAGGACGCTCGCCTCCTGACCGCGCACGGAACGCTTTACAAGGCGCTCGACCGTCTCGAGAAGGCTGGCTTCCTCGAGAGCCAGTGGGAGGACCCTGTGGTGGCTGCGGGTCAGAACCGCCCGCGCCGCCGGTTCTACAGGGTCACCACCGCCGGCGAAGCTGCCCTCGCGAAGGCGCGTGCACCCGAGGCTCGGGGCGCGACGCAGCAGCGCAAGACGGGTCCGGTGACACCATGAACGCGATGCTCTCTCTCGCCACGGGTCTCGCGTTGGGCTGGGTGTCCGTATACACGCTGGGACTCCCCCGCGAGCTGCGCGAGGGGAGACGTGGTGAGATCGACTCCGACCTCTGGGAACAGCAGTGGCTGGCCTCTCGCCGGGGTGATCCAGCCTTCGGCACAGCTGTTGTGGTGCTCTCGCGCGCTGTACTCGGTATCTTCGACGATCTGATGTGGCGCCTCCAAGCAGGTGCCCCTTCCCGAATGAAAGGACAAACTTCCGTGAACGATACATGGCCCATGCGTATTGGGTTTGTGGCAGTCATGCTGCCTCTCCTGTTCCTCGTCGCGAATGGCCTGGGAATAATGCTGGGCAACGGCGAATTTGACAACCGCCAGGAGCAGATTATCTGGGGATTCTCCTTCCTGGTGTGCCCGCTCGTAAGCGCGATTGGGCTCTGGCTCTGTCGCACCCGGCCGAAGCTCGGCCTCGGGTTGGTCGTGGGAGGGGCTCTGTCGACGGCTCTGTTGATGTTCTGGATGGCGTTCATCACCGTACCCCTGGCGATGGTGGTCATCGCCTTCGCGATCAAGCGGAGCGGACTGGCGATCTGGCCGTTCCGACCCGGCACCGCCGGCACCGCGTGAGTGCCACCGAGCTCAGGAATGGGAGAAGGGGCGCCTTCCTCACCGTAGTGACTGGGCGCCCCTTCTGCCGCACGCCGCATCTATTTTAGCGCGATTTCAGCGGCCTGTCTCATTGCGGCGGCAGCGGGCAGGCCTGGCCGAAGGCGCGCGTGCCGTTGAGCATCGGCGGGTATCCGGTGGGTGTCTGCGCGATCGTTGCTATCAGGTCCTGGATGTTGATGTGATCGCCGAGCGTACCCGGACCGGGGATCAGGTCCCACCTCTTGCTGTAGAGCGAATTGGGTGGACTCGTGCCGAAGTGGCGCACGGGCGCGACGAAGCTGAGGATGTCCTGGATGGTGAGCTCGTTCACGGTTGGGATGGCGCCGTTCGGGTTATCGAAGAGGTTGGAGGGCCAGCCGTTGAGGCCGCAGGGGTATCCGGCGTTCGTGCCGATATTCTTGGCTTCGACGTCGTCCGCGTAGCCATCGCCGTCGAAGTCTTCGCCGGGTGAGTCGTGGCAGCCGTCGGTGTCGAGGACGCCGTCACGGTCTTCAAACGCCAGCAGGATGTCGTCTGTGGTGAAGACGCCCTCCGGCGGGTTGTCCCGGACGCCGTTGTGGTTCAAGTCCTGTGGCGAGCCGAACATTCCGTCCGGCCCGGCCTGCCAGTCGACGCCGGGGCACTGGTCGACAGGGTCAGTGAAGCCGTCGTTGTCGTTGTCGAAGTCCGGGCAACCGTCGCCGTCGTGGAAACCGTCGATGTCCTCGTCCACGTTACGACAATCAGTAGCCGGCGCTTGGTGGCAGAAGAGAGTGCCGGCCGGGTCGAAGCAGAACTTGCCGATGTCCGACCCTGTGCAGGACACGGAGGCCTGTCCGGAGTCGCACACCCCGTCGCCATCGTTGTCGGAGTCACGGCAGCCGTCGCCGTCCTCGAACTGGTCGTAGTCCTCCGGGTCCGTCCGGCAACCGTCGGTCGTGTCCGGCTTGGCATCGTTGTCGTCGTCGACGTCACAGGCGTCGCCGCCCCAGGTGGCGCCCGCCGGCGGCTGCTGGCCGACAACTCCGTCATTGTCGGCATCGAGCTGGTTGCCCACACCGAGGACTGCCGACTCAACCGCGCCGTTGGGTGTCGCGGGGCAGTTGTCGCAGGCGTTGCCGTTGCTATCGCCGTCCGTATTCGCCTGGTTCGAGTTGTATAGCACCGGGCAGTTATCGAAGTTGTTGTTGGTCAGGTCACCGTCGTCGTCGGGCGTCTGTACATGCAGGACCTGGGGGCCGAGAACATTGTTGGATTCATTGCTCTCGTTCGGGATGTTGTTCCTGAAGTCCACCTGGGCATACATATTGAACTGTGCACTGATCAGAGATGTCGAATAGTTCGCATCGAAAGTGCAGCTCGTCGTTGCTCCGGCCGCCAGGCTAACGATCGCGCAGTACGCATCTCCTCCGTCATTGACGGTCGGCGGCGTCTGGCGATCCTTGTAGAAGTCGATGTAGAACGCGGCTCCTTCATCGAAGGTAAGCAGGCAATTGATGCCGACGCCCCGGCAGATGCCGAGCTTTGAAGCATGGTTCTACCTGGCATGTGGGCGGTCACGACAGGGATCGTCCCCGCGTTCCGTACAGTTATGGTCAAAGCAACAGGCTGGCCGGCCTGCGGCGTCGCCGGGTTGGCGACAATGCTGTCCACCACGAGGTCCGGCTTGCCGACGGTGATGGGCACGGGCCCGCCGATGTTGTTAGACTCGTTCGCCTCAGCAATCGCATTGCCGAAAGGCTGTCAGCCCGACGGCCCACATGTTGTAAGGTGCCCGCGGACCCGTAGGACGTGTTGACCGCGCAGGTGCCCGTGCCGCCAGCCGGTGCGGAGATGCCAGGCAGAACAGGTTGGACAACCCGCCGGAGGCGTGCCTGCTGAGTCGGGGTAGACGTCCACGTAGAAGTTGTTCGCCGCCGTCTGTCCCAGGTTGCGGACGGTTGCCGTGATCGTCACTGTCTGGCCGACGTTCGGTTGTGTGGGATTTGCGACGATGCTTTCCACGATAGAGGTCCGGAGGGGCCGGTGGCTGCACGTTGACGGTCGTGCCAGACGCTCTGCAGTCGTCCGTAAAGTTATCCTCGAAGATGAGGCTGTCGGCGTTGGCGCAGGCCCTCAGATAGTAGCTTCCGGGAGGCATGCTGGGGATGTTGAGCTGGACTGAGCCGGATGCGGAGCAGCCGCCGCTGACAAGGTCACCAACAGGCCTAGTCCCGAGGTTGTAGGTCGTGCCGCCCGTGGACAGCACGGAGAGCGAAAGAGGGTAGTCGTTCCCTCGCCCGTGCGGAGAGTTCCCCCGTTGCAGGTGGTGTCGCTCGCTGAGAAACTTCCGCCGGTAGTCGCATTGGCAGGCGGGTTGGAAACTGTGTTGACGAACAGGTTGGCCCCCGGCTTCGGGATGTGGTTTTCGCCGTACACCCCACTCAGGCGGTTGGCCAGGTCCGGCCGTTGCAGGAACATCCCCATCCAGAATTCGTGGATGTCTGTTATGTGGTTGTGGGAGGGGTTGCCCGGATCAGGGTCGAAGTTCATCAGCAGGTTCCATTGCGTGCCGAATCCTTCCGACATACGGTCTCGAATGCCGTTGCCGTCGTGATCATCGGACGCCGCATCGTGCATATCCCAGAGGATCGCAGCCGTATATCCTTCGATGCGGTCGAACGTGTTGTTTGGGTGGCTGCCCCCCAGGTGCGGCGGCGTCTCGAAGCTGCCACAGGCGAAGGTGATCGGATCGCAGCCCCATACCTGGGAAGCGGTGTTGTTCTTACCCAGGAAGGTCGTCAACACCTGGGACAGGTAGTCCGGCCATCCCTCGGTCCAGTGGACGGCTCCGAGTTCCGGCCACCAGACGCAGTGTCCGCCGAAGGCGAGGAAGGCGATGCCGTCGCAGTTGCCGTTGTTGTAGTTGGGTGTGGGCGACTCGGCGAAGTGCGTCATGATGTGGTGACCGTACTCGTGAAAGATCACCGCCTCGTTCCACTGGTCAGCCGGCAAGACACCAGGACCGTCCGGATCCTTGTTGACTACTGAGATCCCACCCTGCCCGGCCCATGGCGGTGGCAGGTAGAACGTCGTCCCAAAGACGTCGCCAATCGGGTCGGGCCAGAACACGCTGACCGGCGGGACGTCTAACCCCGGGATGACCAGCGTGAAGCCGCGCATGAAGCTCCAGGCCTCGAAGATGTTATTGCTGAGCTGATACGCCGCGTGGTCACCGGCAACCGCTTCACCGGCCTTGCAGCCCCCTGCGCCCTGCTGGAGGGGAGCGATACCCTGCACGTCCGGCCGGATGGTGCCGAAGTTCAGGGTAGAGCCGTCGGCCGCGTCGTTGAAGTAGTTGGACTTGAAGCAGTACGGAGTCACGAGCGGCAGATTTATCGGATAGACGGAGCCCTGCGGCCCCCGCGCCTCGATCGTGATATACGGGTCCGGCAGGTCGCCGAAGGGGCCGTCGTCGCCGGTGCCGACGATCGTGAAGAAGCCGTTGTCGTCGGTCACGCCTGGTGGTCCCATCAATGTGTGGCACACACCCAGGGTTGGACCGCACGGGAAGAACCACTCCGTGTCGTACAGACTGACCCTCGCGTTCTTGATTCCCACCTCCACGCCTGAGTCGTTTATGTACGTGGCGCGCCCGGTTGCCGTGACGGTCGCCGTCGCGGCATGCGCGCCGTCGCCCGCCTCAAGGAACAGGAACAGCCCCAGCAACACCAGGGCCACACGCAGCAGCCAAACGCCGGATAGTCGCACTACGTTACCGTTGGACATCGCACACCGCCTTCCCGGCACTCTTCGCCGGATCTGCTCGAAGGTTTCCCCCGGGGGCCGCCAGGCGCCGCAGCGTTGGCCCGACACGTCCGGCGATCCCCGGTTGTGATCAGTGTCCGGCGGAGGCGCGAGGCGCCGCATCGAGCAAACCGCGCAAATCCAACCGGGCTTTCGCGGGATCCAATCCCGTGATAGCCGGTGGTGAGGGGTTTTGTGGCGAAAACCGCGTAGGCGGGTGTCGTCAGGCCAGCTTGTGGCGGATCGCGTACGCGGTGGCGTCGGCCTTTGCCGTGCGCGCCGATCTTCGCGTAGATGTTTGTGATGTGGCGGGCGACGGTGCGCTCGCTCAGCACCAGGTCGCCGGCGATCTCCCGGTTGCTCCGCCCGGCGGCGATGAGGCTCAGCACCTCAACTTCGCGTGGGGTTAGCCCGTCCGGATGGGCCGGCGTAGCAGTCTCCGCAAGGAATTCGTTGATGTGACTTTCCAGCGTGTCGAAATGCCCGAAGAACGCCGCCGCCGAACCTTCAAGCACCGCCAGGCCTGCGTTCGGAATCGATGACGCAAGATCTCTCGCGATGTCCATCGTTATCGCCTGGGCGGCGCGATGCTGTATTACCAGCGTCGGAGCGCTCACCTTCGTGAGGAGTGCCCTGGCGCTGTACTCGACTATCGCATCAAAGGCCCGTCGGAGTCCCGAGGGTGAAACAGACGCACGCAGCCATTGGGTATACCACTGCGCCACCGGGCCTCCCTGGAACGCGGCGCCACGCGCTCCTTCCATCTCCGTGTACAGTTCAAAGTCCCGCTCGATTAGCGAGCGGGCAGCCTCCACCCGCGGCGTCCGCACATGATCGGCCGCGTCGGCGTAGGAGGCATAGAGGATCAGCTGCGACACGCGCTCGGGACTGTGTGCTGCGTAGGATATTGCCGCGGGCCCGCTATGCAGGTAAGCAAACAGCACGAACCGTCCGAGATCCAGCCGGTCCGCTACCGCCTCAAGGTCGCTGACTTGAGCCTCCAACGAATAGTCGCTCACCTCGCGGTCCGAGAGGCCGGACCCCCGGCAATCGAAGCGAACCAGGGACCTCCCCTGCGCTAACCGCTCGTACCAGGTCCGCACCAGCGTGGTCTCCCACTCGATCTGGATGTTGCTGATGGGAGTGGTGGGCATGTGTACGAATGCCGGCCCCTCGCCGATGCACCAGCAGGCTATCCGTGTGCCATCCCGGCTGGTCGCGTACTGAATTCGAGGCTCCATCTCCGCACCACTGTACCTTCCCGAAACGGAATTGTGTAGTGCCCGGCGGAGACGCGTTTCAGGCGAGCTTGTTGCGGATGGCGTAGGAGGTGGCGTCGGCTTTGCTGTGTGCGTCGATCTTGCCGTAGACGTTCGTGATGTGTCTCGCGACCGTGCGCTCGCTTAGTTCCAGGGCGGCGGCGATCTCTCTGTTACTGTGACCGGAGGCGATCAGCCGCAGGACCTCCGCCTCGCGGGGAGTGAGCCCGTCGGGCAGTGAGGCGGGCGTGGTCTCGTCCAGGAAGGTGCGGATCGCGTTCAGCAGGAACTCCATGTCGCCCAGGTAGGGGATAAGCCAGGGCCCCTCCAGCATCACCAGCCCCGCATTGGGGATCGATGACGCCAGCTCCCTCGCTACGTCTGTCGTAATCGTGCGGAGGTCCCGGCGGTGCAGTACCAGCGTCGGCGCCTTCACCAGTCGCAGGAGTTCTCGGACATTGTAGCCCCGCAACGCCTCGAAAGCTTGCTGGAGACCCGCGGGTGATACGGAGGCGCGGATGTACGCTGTGTACCACTGGGCTGTCTCGCCTCCCTCCCAATCCGTCGCCCGCACGCCTTCCATTGCCGTGTACAAATCAAAGTCCCGCTCCACCAGCGAACGGGCCGCCTCTACCCTGGGAGCCCGCACGTAGTCCACGGCGTCTGCGTAGGAGCAGTAGAGGATCAGCTGCGACACGCGCTCCGGGTACCGGGCGGCGTAGGCGATCGCGGCGGGGCCGCTGTGCACGAACGCCAGGAGCGCGAAGGTTTCGATGTGGAATTGGTCAACGACCGCCTCGATGTCAGCGATCTGAGTCTCCAGCGAGTAGTCGGACACGTCTCGGTCGGACTGCCCGGCGCCCCGGCAGTCGTAGCGCAGGACGGACCGTCCGCGTGACAGCCCTTCGTACCAGGCGCGGGCGGAATCGTTCTGCCACTCCATCTGGAAGTTGCTGAGCGGGAAGAACGGCATGTGGACGAGCGTCGGGCCCTCGCCGATGCGCCAGGCGGCTATGGTCGTGCCGTCGGCGCTGGTCGTGCGATGTATCGTCGGCTCCATTGCAGTCCATTGGGGCACAGCCGGGAGGGGGTGTCAACGGTTCTCGAGTGAACAAGCAGGCAACGATGGGGCGCACTGACTCACGTTCGGCGCCGATGACGGTTTTCGAAAGGCGGCGAGGAGCCCTACGGGGGAAGCGGGCAGGCCTGCCCGAAGGCACGCTGCCGTTCAGCATCGGCGGGTAGCCGGTGGGTGTCTGCGCGATCGTTTCGATCAGGTCCTGGATGTTGATGTAGTCGCCCAGCGTGCCCGGCCCGGGTAGAAGGTCCCAGCGCTTGTCGTAGAGGGAGTTGGGAGGGCTGGTGCCGAAGTGCCGTACGGGCGCCACGTAGCTGAGGATGTCCTGGATGGTCAGAGTATTCAACGGCGACGCAGGTGTGGGTACGGCCGGTTCGAAGAGGTTGGAAGGCCAGCCGTTGATGCCGCAGGGATAGCCCGCGTTGGTGCCGATGTCGAGCGCTTCCACTTCGTCCGCGTAGCCATCACCATCGAAGTCCTCGCCGGGGCTGTCGTGGCAGCCGTCGCCGTCGAGGACGAGGTCGTAATCCTCGAACACTAGGACGACGTCATCGAGCGTAAAGACGCCTTCCGGGGGATTGTCGCGGATGCCGTTGTGGTTGAGGTCCTGCGGCGAGCCGAGCATACCGTCGGCGCCGGCCTGTGAGCCGGTCCCCGGGCACTGGTCGGTGACGTCGGGGAAGCCGTCGTTGTCGTTGTCGGGCTCCGGGCAGCCGTCGGTGTCTTTGAATGCGTCGTAGTCCTCAGCGAGGCTGCGGCAGTCCTGCGTGGCGCAGGAGAGGGTACCCGCGGGATCGAAGCAGAGCTTACCGGAGTCCGAGCCGGCACACGTCAGAGCCGTCTGACCGGCGTCGCAGACGCCGTCGCCGTCGTTGTCCGGGTCGGGGCAGCCGTCGCCGTCCTGGAAGCCGTCGGCGTCTTCGGCCGAACTCGCGCACTCGTCGTTTGCGTTGCTGATGCCGTCGCCATCGCTGTCGATGGGAGCAGCGAACGGTTCCGAGAATTCCGATGTGTTGTTGTTCGCGTCGACCGCGAGGGTGGTGATGTTCGGCAGCGGGTGGCTGCCGCTGCCCAGCGTCCAGAGGCCGGCGCTATTGGCTGTCGTGGTCCCCATGTAGAGCCGCCCCTGCGCGCCCAGATCGTTGTACACATCCACCGTGCAGGAGTTGCAGGCAATTCCGTTCACGTTCGTCCCGGAGACGCTGGTGACGGAGGGTGGAGGCAGTTCAAGGTTGCCTCCGCCGGTGTTGTCGATCCCGGCTGTGGTATTCCCGTAGATGCTGTTGCCGCGGATGGCGTTGCCGAGGGCGTTGTTGTTGGTAGTCGTCACACCAATCTGGTTGTAGGCGATTGTGTTGCCCTGGCCCGCCGCGGTGCCGCCGATAATGTTGTTGCGGTCTGCGAGGACGACTCCATAGGTCGTGTTCGCCATCGCCGCGGTACCGGCGGCGTTGGTGCCGATCTTGTTTCCGTAGACCAGGTTATTGTTGCCGAGGCTGATGTTAATGCCCTGGCCGTTACCGGAAGACACGTTCCCTTCCCCGGGACTGGCGCCTCCGATGGTGTTTGAGGAACTGAATATCGCGATCCCGACCGAGTTCGGGAGCTTGAGCGTGCCGGCGGCGTTCAGCCCGAGGACATTGCCGCGGACGACGTTCTGTGTGGAGGTGGCATCTTCGATGCTGACTCCGTAGGAGACGTTGGCGGAGATCAGGTTCCCCTGTCCGACCGCTGCGCCTCCGACCGTGTTGGCCTGCGCTCCGTTCTTAATGACCACTCCGTTGGAGCTGTTACCCAACCCGAACGCTCCATCGGTACCAATATAGTTGCCGTAAATCGCGTTGCCCGTGCTTCCGACGCTGTTGATCTCGATGCCACTGGATGTAGCGAGGTTGACCACATTGCGCTGGCCGGCGGCCGCCCCACCGATCGTATTGTCGTGCGCTCCCGAGTTGATTAGGATGCCTGTGGTGTTCTTCGCGAGAGAGTCGGTACCGATGCGGTTGCCCACGACCAAGTTAGCCGTGGCCGCGGCACCGCTGATCAAGACTCCCTGCGAATTGTTGTCGATCGTGTTCCCCTGGCCGGGCAGAATGCTCCCGCCGACGCGGTTGCCGGCCCCGGTAACGCTGACGGCTGCGGCGCAGGTAACGATCCCCTGCATGCCCTCCACAACATTTGAGTTCCCGGAGAGGGTGAAGCAGGGATTGGTCCCTTTTCCTGTACCCAGCACGACTGGTCCGGCGCCGATGCCGCTCACGACGTCTCCCGTGCCGTTCAGGTCGGGGAGGGACGAACCGGTCGCGATGAATCCGCCGATGCCGATTGGGAACGCCGTGTCGCTGAAGTGGATCAGGTCGGAGGCAGCGGCTCCGGCGGCGGCGCTGTTCAAGGTGAAGCCCGGTTCGGATCCGCCGAGCGCCCTCCCCAACCCGCCGGCGCCGGTCCCGCCCCGGGCCAGGAGCATCGCCTCGCGCAACGTAATGGCTGCATCAGAAGCATTGTTGTCGGCGGTGTTGTTGACGACGATCTCGGCGCCCAGCGACATGTTGAGGACGGTGTTGCCGGATGCGCCGAGGAATCCGCCGACCTGGATGCGATAAGTCGTGGTCGCAGCATAGGTGAGGGCGACGGCTGAGGGCGCGAACGTACCACCAAAGTCGTCGTTGCAGCCGGCGCTGTCGAGAGCGTTGAGAGTGCTGCCAGTGTATATGCTGAGGACGGTGTCGAAGCTGCTCCCGTAGGTGTCAAAGACTACGGTGCCGGTGCCAGCCGGGCTCATCCAGTTGTACCAGACCGTATTGGCCGCGCCACAGGCATGAGGCTCGGACACTTCGTCGCTGGCGCCCACGGTACTCCCGATCGCCACGATGCCGGAGACGCCGGGCGTGGTGACGGGGGCAGCGTTCGCGAAGTTGTCGTTGGGCGGTGCCGCCAGAGCAGGCGAATGGCCGATATAGTCACCCGTGAGGGCAAGCAGAGCAACGGCCGGCGTTAGGACGCCGAGCAGCAGGGCAAAACGCAGTCGGGAGATCGTGTTCATGGGCAGCACTCCCCAGGTCGCTCCGTTTTCCTCATACTCCTACCGCCGGGCAGGGGTGTCAATACGCCGCGCGTAAACTCTAGTAGCGTTTACAAAGCAGAGGCTACGGCGGCAGCGGGCAGGCCTGGCCGAAGGCGCGCGTGCCGTTGAGCATGGGCGGGTAGCCGGCTGTCGTTTGCGCGAACGTCTCGATCAGGTCCTGGATGTTGATGTAGTCGCCGAGGCCGCCGGGCCCGGGGATCAGGTCCCAGCGCGGACTGTATAGGGCGTTAGGCGGGCTGGTGCCGAAGTGGCGGACGGGCGCCACGTAGCTCAGGATGTCCTGGATAGTGAGGGTGTTCAGAGGCGATGCCGGAGTGGGCACGGCCGGTTCGAAGAGGTTGGAGGGCCAGCCGTTGATGCCGCAGGGGTAGCCGGCGTTGGTGCCGATGTTGAGCGCCTCGATGTCGTCCGCGTAGCCGTCGCCGTCGAAGTCCTCGCCGGGGCTGTCGTGGCAGCCGTCGGTGTCGAGGACGCCGTCGCGGTCCTCGAAGGCGTAGGTCAGGACGTCGTCCGTGGTCAACGAGCCCTCGCGCGCCGTCCTGGATGCCGTTGTGGTTGAGGTCCTGCGGTGAGCCCAGCATGCCGTCGGCTCCCGCGCCTGAGCCGGCGCCCGGGCATTGGTCGGTCGCGTCGGGGAAGCCGTCGTTGTCGTTGTCGGGTTCGGGGCAGCCGTCGGTGTCCTTGAAAGCGTCGAAGTCCTCGGGGATAATGCTGCAGTCCACCACAGGTGACGGGAGCGTCCCTGCCGGGTCCCACACCATCTTGCCGTTGTCGACGCAGTCCTTCCTGCCGTCGGAGTCCGCGTCTGGCCAGCCTTCGTCCGCGAGGGAATCGCCGTCGTTGTCCGCTCCGTCGCACAACTCTGCGGGTGCAGAGGCGAATTCCGACGTGTTCCCGGCGGCGTCTGAGGCCGTGGCCGTGACGTTCGTTCCCGTCGTTTGCCCGGCGTAATCCCACAGACCGCCGAGAGTCGCCGTCACCGTCGCGTGATAATAACGCCCCTCGTTCGCCGCGTCTGAATACACATCAACGGTACAGCCGGGACATGCTGTGCCGGAGACGAGCGATCCCGAGGTCCCGGTTATGACCGGCGCCGGAACCGAATCGTTGCCGGAGTTCACGAGGTCGATTCCCAGTCCGCCGTTACTGTGCACCGAGTTCACGCGAATGAGATTGGCGTCGCTACCCGGCGCCGTCCACCTCGACGCCGTTACCGGTGTTGAAGGCGATGACGTTGCCGCCGGCGGGCGTGTCGCCTATGCGGTTGTAGGAGGCGCCGTTGTTGATGAGCACACCTCGACCGCCGTTGCCCAGCGCGGCCACCCCGGTCGCGTCTGTGCCGATGAAGTTTCCCCGCACGACGTTCAGTGTCGTTGTCGGAGTCACTGATGCTCACACCGGAACCGCTGTTGCCCGAAATGACGTTTCGCTCGGTCGCGCCGCCTCCCACTCGGTTGGTTGTCGCGCCGTTGAAGAGCAACACGCCGGAGTTGGCATTCGCGAGCGCAGCGTTACCCGTGGCGTTCGTGCCTATGTAGTTGCCACTGACGGTGTTATTGCCCGCGCCGTTGATTGTCACTCCCCAGGCGTTGCCCGAAATGACGTTCCGCTCGCCCGGCGAGTCCCCGCCGACCAGGTTGTTCCCCGCTCCGTTGAACACGTTCACACCGTCGGATCCATTGCCAACAGCCGCCGTTCCGGCCTTGTTCAGCCCGATGTAGTTGCCCGAGACGGTGTTGTTTTGCGCCGTTGGACTGTTGATCTCGACGCCGGTCAGCAGGTTGCCGGAAATCACGTTCCTCTCCGCTGGAGCATCCCCACCAACCGTATTGTTCGAGGAGCCGTTCTGGATGATCACGCCGTGATGCGAATTGGCGAGGGCGGCTGTCCCCGCTGCGTTGGTGCCAATGAGGTTGCCCTCGATGATGTTCGATGTGGTTGTCGGGTCGGCCACGGCCACCCCGCTCTCGAGGTTCCCGGAGATCACGTTGCCTTCCGTCGCGCCGGGCCCGCCTATCTGGTTGTTCGACGAGCCCTGGATCAGCAGCACACCGGCGTGCAGGTTTGCGACCGCTGAGCTACCGGCGGCGTTCGTGCCGATGAAGTTACCCCGCACGAAGTTGCCGGACGCCCCCTCCATCGTTACCCCGTAGCCGTTGCCCGAGATGATGTTTCCGGTTCCCGCGGTCGTGCCACCCACCTGGTTCCCGGACGCGTTGGTGAAGATGTCCACGCCGTCCTCGGTGTTGCCGATTGCTGCACTTCCCGCAGCGTTCAACCCGATGTAGTTGCCCCAGGACGCTGTTCCCCGTACTGCCCGGTGCCGAGATGCTTACCCCATTCACGTCGTTGCCCGAGATCACGTTCCGTGCCGCCGCCACCGTCCCGCCCACCGTGTTGTCGTGGGCGCCGTTGAAGATCGACACTCCGTGCACGCTGTTCCCCAGGTCGGCCGTCCCGGCCGCGTTCGTGCCGATCAGATTCCCCGCCACCGTGTTGGCGCTCGTGTCGGAGTCAAGCATCCGCACGCCGTCGAAGGTATTGCCCGAGATAACGTTGGCCTGCCCCGCCGCCGTACCGCCGATCGTGTTGTTCGTCGCGCCCAGGTTGATGATCACGCCGTTTCCGTTGGCCAGCGCCGCCGTCCCCGCCGCGTTCGTCCCGAGATAGTTGCCCCTGACCTGGTTGCCGGTGCTGCCCGCCCCGCTGATGACCACGCCCCCTGACGAGTTGCCCGAAATCACGTTCCGCTCGGCGACGGTGGCACCTCCGACGACGTTGTTCTGCGCTCCGGCGGAAATCTCCACGCCCGCGTTGCCGTTGCCCAGAGCTGCGGTCCCCGCCGGGTTTGTTCCGATCATGTTGCCGGCGACGACGTTTCCGTCGGTTCCCGACCCCGTGATGAGAACGCCCTGCCCGTTGTTGCCGGAGATGACGTTGGTGAAGCCGATGAAGTTGTTATCGGCACCTGCGTCCACGCGGATGCCGATGCCGTTGGCCAGCGCGGACACGCCGTTCGTGCCGATGAAGTTGAAGAACACGGAGTTGCTGTGCGCCGTCGCGCTCGTCAGGCGGACACCCACGAAGCTCTCTGTGATCACATTCAAGGGTCGACCACGTTGTTGTCTTCGGTGATGTTGAATGCGTCGACGCATCGCCTGACCTGCATCTTTCGAAGACGTGGCCGTTGCCGTTGACTCCGACTGTGAAACAGTTGAACGCGAGGGTCTGCTCCGTCCACGATCACGCCCGCGCCGATGGCGCTGATCACTATGTCTTCGCTGTTCAGTTCCTCCAGGGTGCCGGTTAGCGGGATTGTTGCGGGGCTGCCCGGTGGGAATGCGGCAGGGCTGAAGTGGATCAAGTCGCCGAACCCAAATCCAGAATCCCGAAGTCTGGACCTGGGCTTGTTCCCCGGAACTAAGCGGGCGCCCAACTCCGCCCGGGTTGATATCCGCCAGCATCATCGCCTCGCGGAGCGTTAGGACAGGGTCCGACACGTTGTTGTCCGCCGTCGAATTGACGATTATGATGCGGCGCCGACGGAGGCGTTCAGCACCAGGTTGCCCTGCGCTCCGTTGAATCCACCGACCTGAATCCGGTAGGTCTGTGCCGGGCTGTTCGAGATCACCACCGAAGAGCGAGTGTCGACGCGCCGAAGTCATCATTGCAGGAGACGAGGGTGAGCGAGCCGAGCGAATTCCCCGTGTACACGGCGATCACCGTGTCGAAGTTGCTCCCGTAGGTGTCGAATATGACACCACCACCGATATTGGGTGCGGTCCATGTGTACCACACGGTGGAGCCGGTGTTTGGGTTTGTCGGGGGCGTGCAACCCAACAACGCCGCAGTAGGTTCAGCCACCTCTGTCGTCGCGCCCGTCGTGTCAACGGTGGCTACCGTCCCGGACTTCGATGGGTAGGCGATCGTGACGGCGTTGGCGAAGTTATCGTTCGCCGGCACCGCCAGCGCCGACCGCGTGTGCAGGGCGCTGCCGGCAAGCAACAGCACGGCAACAGTAACGGCGGGGACTATGAAACGCAGGTTCCGCATGGGCACAGCTCCTGGCTCGTCCACGCTCCATACTCCTACCGCGCGGGTAACGTGTCAATACACCGCGTGTAAACTCTCGTAGCGTTTAACGAGGGAGGCTATGGCGGCAGCGGGCAGGCCTGGCCGAAGGCCCGAGTCCCGTTGAGCATCGGCGGGTAGCCGGCTGAGGTCTGCGCGAAGGTCTCGATCAGGTCCTGGATGTTGATGTAGTCGCCGAGGCCGCCGGGCCCGGGGATGAGGTCCCAGCGCGGACTGTACAGGGCGTTGGGCGGGCTGGTGCCGAAGTGGCGGACGGGGGCGACGAAGCTGAGGATGTCCTGGATGGTGAGGGTGTTGAGAGGCGATGCGGGTGTTGGTACCGCCGGTTCGAAGAGGTTGGAGGGCCAGCCGTTGATGCCGCAGGGGTAGCCGGCGTTGGTGCCGATGTTGAGCGCCTCGATGTCGTCGGCGTAGCCGTCGCCGTCGAAGTCCTCTCCCGGCGAATCGTGGCAGCCGTCGGTGTCTAGCACGCCGTCGCGGTCTTCGAATGCGTAGGTCAGGACGTCGTCTGTGGTCAACGAGCCCTCCGCGCCGTCCTGGATACCATTGTGGTTCAAGTCTTGCGGAGAACCCAGCATGCCGTCCGCCCCGGCGCCGGAGGCAGCGCCAGGACACTGGTCTGTGGTGTCCGGGAAGCCGTCGTTGTCGTTGTCGGGCTCGGGGCAGCCGTCGGTGTCTTTGAAGGCGTCCATAGTCTTCAGCGGTGTTGCGGCAGTCGTGCGCCGTGCAAGATTAGTGTTCCGGCAGGGTCGAAGCAGTTCTGGCCGGAATCGGAGCCCGTGCACGCTACAGAGGTCATACCCGCGTCGCAGACCCCGTCGCTGTCGTTGTCCGGGTCGGGGCAGCCGTCGCTGTCCTGGGAGCCGTCGACGTCTTCGGCGGCGGCCGGGCAGCCGTCGCTTGCGTCGAGGAAGCCGTCGTTGTCGTCATCCTGGTCCAGGGGATCCGGCAACCCATCACCATCGGTGTCCGAAGCCTCGTAGGCACCGATGTCGCAGCGTAGCCCCTGCGGCCGGCTGACGCCTCTCTGGTCGGTGGCCGGTGGTGGACAGGGCACTATCCCGCCCTCCAAAGCGGGGCTTCCGGGCATGAGCGCCCGAGTGGGAGTCGGACCGCCGTTGAACACCAGCGGGCCGAGCTTGGGGTCGGTGTGTGTTCATGTCGCCGAGGGCGGTGAAACTGGCTGCGCAGGTGCCGTCGCTGCTGATGTTGTAACCAGTAGAGATTGCAGCGTTACCACCGCAGTTGCCGCCGATCGGATTGTTATCTGCGACGATGCTGTTTCTGATATGGATGACGCCGCCAGGATTGTACCAGCCACTTCCGTTCCCTGCGCTTGCTGAGTTGTTGGCCACAGTGATGCTGTCGTAGACAGAACCCGCGCCATTCTCGAACCCACCGCCTTCGTTCCCGGCGGTGTTGTTGCTGATGGTGGTGTTGGTGATGATCACCCCGCGGTGATCCATCCCACCGCCGTTGTGCGTCGCCAGGTTGTTGCTGATCGTGCTGCCCGTGATGGTAAACGGAGCCAGGCCAGCGCTCCTGATCCCGCCGCCGTCGTAAGCTGAATTGCCATTGATCGTCGTGCCGTTGAGGTTAGCGCCGCTGAAGTTGGCGAGATTCATTCCTCCGCCGAAATTGGTCGCGGTGTTGTTGCTGATGGAGGCGTTCGTCGTCGTAACGCTTGCTCCCGAACCGTTGCTGTTGATCCCCCCGCCATCGGCTGCTGAGTTGTTGGCCACTCTGCTCCCGCTGTTTAGCGCAACGGTGCTGCTGAAGAAGCTGGACTGTTGATTGCTGATCCCTCCGCCGGACGAAGGGGTATTGTTGTTGCTCACGGAGCTGCTGTTGAGGGTGAGGGCGGAGTTGTTGTTCTGTATGCCGCCGCCGCCGCTGGGTGCCGTGTTGCCGCTGACGGTCGTGTCCGTGAGAGTGGCAGTGGTCGAGTTGCTGTTGAATATCCCGCCGCCCGCCGCGGAGACAGTATTGCCGCTGACGGTGCTGCCGTTGAGATTGATCGTTCCGCCGGACGCTGTGTAGATGCCGCCCCCATTTGCTGCTGAGTTGGTGTTGACTGTGGTGTTGTTCACGTTCAGCGTGCCGTTCTGGTTGTAGATGCCGCCGCCGCTGGAGGAGGCCACGTTGCTGTTGACTGCGCTGTTGGCGATCGTCAGCGTGCCACCAAGGTTGAAGACACCGCCGCCGAAAGTTGTGGACCCGTTGCGGATGGTGACGCCTGAGATACTCACGGTGTAGGCGCCGGTTACGTCGAACACCCGGTCCAGGGCGCCGCCGTCGATGATCGTGGTGGCGGTTCCAGCGCCCGTGATCGTGACGCTATCCCTGATATCCAGGTCACCGGTTGCCGCGAAATCCTCGCCGCTACCCGCGAGCGCCAATATATAGGGCGGCCCAGCCGGTACCGTGATCGTGTCTGCGCCGGGCGTTCCGTTGGCGGCAATTATCGCTTCGCGCAGGGAGCAATGCGCGTCGCAGATTCCGTCGTTGGTGTCGCCGTTTGTGGTGACGGTGAACGGAGCAGCCAGCGCAGGGTGCGTGGGAACTGCCAAGAATAGCCGCGAGCACGGCGACAAGGGCGGGGACTATGAACCGCGGGTTCGGCATGGGCACCTCTCCTGGCTAGTCCACGCTCCATAGTCCTACCGCGCGGGTAACGTGTCAACGGGTCGAATGCGAATACTCGTCGCCCGTGCCCAATTCACACAAATTTCTGCCCGGAGTGACACCAGCCTTGACGCGGTCCAACGTTGCTCTTCTACCCGATAGCCGGTATTCTGTCGCCTGCTGCTGATAGCCTGAGCTCCCGCGACGAGTGGAGGTACACGCAATGCGACCCCTTCGGTATTCCATCAACGTCACCCTCGACGGCTGCTGCGATCATCACGGCGGGAATCGCCGACGAAGAGTTGCACCGCCACGCGGCCGAGGGCATCGCGCGGTCCGATGCCATGCTCCTTGGCCGGGTGACCTACCAGATGATGGAGGAAGCGTGGCGGCCGTCGGCGACGGGAGAGTGGCCCGATTGGATGGCCGACTGGCAGAAACCGTTCGCCCGGACGATCGACGCGGCAAAGAAGTACGTCGTGTCGAGCACCCTGGAGCGGGTCGATTGGAACGCGGAGCTCCTGCGCGGGGACCTGGGGGAGGCCGTTCAACGGCTCAAGGAGCAGCCGGGCAAGGGAATTGGCCTGGGGGGCGTGACGCTCCCGCTGGCGCTGGCGGAGCTGGGACTGATCGACGAGTACGAGTTCGTGGTGCACCCCAGGATAGCGGGCCACGGGCCGACACCGTTCGCGGGGCTATCGACGTATGTCGACCTGAAGCTCGTGGACCGGCTGGAGTACGCCTCCGGGGCGGTGGCGCTGCGGTACGAGCTGAGAAGATGACAGATCAGACCACCGAGTGGAAGGAGCGTTCGGCTGCTTGCTATGGTGAGGGACAGGCTTGACCGGGCCATCGGGTCGTGCGAGCATCGCCGCCAACCGCTTCACGATTCGGCGTTCGCAGGGAGGTTGTCATGACGCATATGCATCGAGTCTTTGTCTACCCGAAGCCGGAGAATATCGACGAGGTGCGAACGATGTTCGTGGAACGCATCAAGTCCCGGCAGGCGATCGGGGTACGGGCCGAGTTTGCTGAGCTGGTGGAAGGCGCCGAGATACCCCAGTTCACGGTCAGCACGCTGTACAAGGACACGGCGGCATTCGAGACTATGCGCCAGTGGTACCAGTCGGACGCCGAGTCACAGCGCTTCGTGGCGAAGCTCGAGACGTTGATCCGCGAACCGACGGCCTCTGACTTGCTTAAGGTGTTGGTGCCGATGCCGAAGTGACCGTTGGGCGCCTAAGGCGAGGATCCGCGGCCGACCCCACAGCTCAGACCGCCGAGTGGAACCGCCTTCGGCTGCTTGTTATACTTCCTCCACGATAATCGGCAAGCGAGTGGACGACCGGAGGTTTTGATGGACTGCCCACGTTGCAAATCTTCCCTCACGACCCGCACTACGGGGGCATCGAGATCGACATATGCGAGAAGTGCGGCGGGGTCTGGCTCGACAAAGGTGAATTGGGCAAGCTGGTCGGGCTGGAGCGAGGCCGTTCCGAAGAGGAAATGCGCGCCAACTGGCGCATGTACGACCGCGGCCGTGACTCGTATGAACCGGCGACCAAAGTCGAGCAGAAGCCGGGGATGGTCGAGCAGATCCTCGGCGACAGCTAACGCAGTCGCGCGGGCGCCGGCGCATCACGGGTAACAGACGACGCACGCCGCTGTCATTATCTATCACATGGCAAAATACACTTGCCCCTGCTGCGGACACAGGACATTCGAAACCCCCTACCCTGGTTTGTTTGAAATCTGTCCGATCTGTTTCTGGGAGGACGACAACATCCAGCGCGATGACCCTGATTATCGTGGCGGGGCAAATGTTCCGTCGCTGCGCGAGGCACAGCGGAATTATCGCGAGTCCGGCGCCGCAGAGCCTCGGTTCCTACAATTGGTTCGTGAGCCCACCCCAGACGATGAGATAGACCCGTCGTGGCAGCCCCTCGATTCAAACTGACCCACTACCCACACTTCGATTTGGGGAGTGTCAGCGTGACGGCGCGCGGCGTTCCAGCGGGCCAACGTTGCTTTCTACCCAAACAGGCGGTATTCTGTCGCACGCAATGCGACCCCTTCGGTATTCCATCAACGTCACTCTGGACGGCTGCTGCGATCATCGTGCAGGCATGGCCGACGAAGAACTGCACCGTCACGCCGCCGAGGGCATCGCGCGGTCCGATGCCATGCTCCTTGGCCGCGTCACCTACCAGATGATGGAGGAAGCGTGGCGGCCGTCGGCGACGGGAGAGTGGCCCGATTGGATGGCCGACTGGCAGAAACCGTTCGCCCGGACGATCGACGCGCAAAAGAAGTACGTCGTGTCGAGCACCCTGGAGCGCGTCGATTGGAACGCGGAGCTCCTGCGCGGGGACCTGGGGGAGGCCGTTCGACAGCTCAAGGAGGAGCCGGGCAAAGGAATTGGCCTGGGGGGCGTGACGCTCCCGCTGGCGTTGGCGGAGCTGGGCCTGATCGATGAGTACGAGTTCGTGGTGCACCCCAGGATAGCGGGACACGGGCCGACACCGTTCGCGGGGCTATCGACGTATGTCGACCTGAAGCTCGTGGACCGGCTGGAGTACGCCTCCGGGGCGGTGGCGCTGCGGTATGAGCTGAGAAGGTAGCCATTCGGTTCGCCGTGAGGCGACGACACTGAGTCTTTCAGGGGGTGAACGACTCAGAACAGTTCCTCGGCCAGCGCGACGATGATGCCCGCGGGGCCTCGCACGTAGCAGAGCCTGTACTGGTCCTCGTACTGGACCACCTCGCCGACCAGCTCCGCCCCGTGGCCGCGCAGGCTGGCGACAGTGTCGTCCACGCTTTCGACTGCAAACATGACGCTCCGGAGGCCCAGCGCGTTCGGCGGTGCAATCGCCGGTTCGACCTCGACCAGTTTTGGATTGCGAAACTTCGTCAGCTCGAGCCGCCCGTGCCCATCCGGGGTTCGCATCATAACGATGTCGACCTGGACATTTTCGAGCCCGTTGACGCGGTCCACCCACGGGCCCTCGATCGGCATCTCGCCTTCGGGCGTCATGCCGAGCGCGGTGAAAAAGGCGATAGCGGCCGCAAGGTCGTCGACGACGACGCTGACGTGGTCCAATCTCTTGATCGTCATCTTCTTGGGTATAGCACAGGCGCCGCGCCGCGCTCCAGCGGGCGCTGGCGGGTCACGGCCGCCGCGACGCCGTCCGCGTGCGCCGCCTGCACGCGCCGGCGGCGGAGCCGGTGGGCGGGAGGTGGTGGTGGGTGGCCGCTACTGATCGAGCGTGTCGGTCGCGGCCAATCGTCCGCCCGATTCCGAGATCGTAATCGTCACATCATCCCAGTCACGGCAAGGCGCTTCTTGCTGGTAGAAGTATTCACGACTGCCGTTTGCGGTTAGTAGTACGAGGCTATTGTCATTTGTTCCGCAAGCCTTTGTAATGTGCCGGTCAGTTACGTTCGGTCCGATTTCCAGGCACTCCTCAAAGTCCCCTTCGACTGAGTAGAAGCACACCGCTTTGTTGGTCTCGTTGACGAAGTCGATAGTGGCGCCAGGTTCGCACGCCGTCATCAGCGTTCCTACTGTGCCAAGAGTCAACGCTGCAAGGATCCTCCAGGGGTGTTGCATGACTCTATGTAGACGCTCGCGCTTGCAGCCGTGTTTCTGGTGCGGCTGTGACAGTGACACTTCCCTCTTCCATGAACAGAACAGATGTTCTATTATGTCACCACATCAGCCACACCAGTGGCACGAAAAGCGTCCAAAGGGGGCGGGAGACCGGTGGAAGCGGCGGAGGATTGAGGAGGAGTTCTCCCGCCCCCTTGTGTTTGGGTGCTGGGTGCCGAGGTGTTGGGTGCGAGCGGGTTATCTGTCCCCCGGCCCGCTCGTCACCTGGCACCCGACACCTCGGCACCGCAAGAAGGAGGTATGACCATGGCTCTCACACTGGCCGAGGCGGCCAAGCTCTCCAACGACGTCCTGCTCACGGGCGTCGTCGAGACGATCATCAAGGACTCGCCCGGTCCTGCAGCGGCTGCCGTTCATCGAGATCGTCGGCAACGGGCTCACCTACAACCGCGAGAACGCGGCGCCGACCGCCGCCTTCTTCGACGTCGGCGACACCTGGACGGAGTCGACGCCGACGTTCACGCAGCTGACGGTGACGCTGAAGATCATGGGCGGCGACGCGGACATCGACAACTTCCTGATCGCGACGCGCTCCAACCTCCAGGACCTGGAGGCGGCCGTCGTCCAGCTCAAGGCGAAGGCCGTGCGCCAGCTCTTCGAGACGACGTTCGTCACCGGCGACGCCACGGCCAACCCGAAGAGCTTCGACGGCCTCGACAAGCTGCGCGACGCCGGGCAGAGCGTCTCGATGGGCGCGAACGGCGGCTCGCTGACGCTGGACAAGCTCGACGAGCTGGTGGACCGGTGAAGGGCGGCAAGCCGGACCTGCTGCTGATGAGCCGGCGCTCCCGCCGCATCCTCAACAAGCTGGCGCGCACCTCCGGCTCGCTTCTGGAGACGGACCGCGACGAGTTCGGCCAGATGCTGCAGTTCTACGACGGCATCCCGATCGGCGTCTCCGACTACATCTCGGACGCGCAGACGGTGGGCACGAGCACCGACTGCTCGACGATCTACGCCTTCCAGATCGGCGAAGGCGCCCTCGGCGGCCTGACCGCGCCCGGCGGCCTGGCGGTCGAGCGCGTCGGCAGCCTGGAGACGAAGGACGCCACGCGCACGCGGATCAAGTGGTACTCGTCGCTGGCGCTGTTCAACGCGCTGAAGCTGGCCCGCCTGATCGGCGTGAGGCCGTAAGCCAACGTCCGTAGGGGCTGAGCAACTGCAGCGTGCTGTTCGCGAAAGAGCTAGGACTTCGTCTCGAGGGCAGTCAAGCGGAACGGCAGTTGCTCAGCCCCTACGCCTCGACGACGGAATCACACAATGACCACACTGAAACGCGCGACCATCAAGTCTTACAGCGGCGCCACGCACCGCGCCTCGCTGCAGATCGCCGGCTCGCTCTCGGTCTGGCTGGACGGCGTTCCCGTCGCTACGGACATCGCCGCCGCGGACGTCGTGGCCGGGCGCGAGTGCGCCGTCCTCTTCTTCACCGACGACAACCCCGACGACGCCGTCGTGATCTGCGTCTACGGCGCGGCGCCGTCCTCGCCCGGCGGCTCGATCACCGTGCAGGAGTCTGACGTCGACGCCGTCACCGGCGTCACGACGCTCGACTTCACCGAGCCGGACGCGGTGCTGATCTCGGGCTCGACGCCGGAAGCAAACGTCGCGATGAACCTGTATGCGCTCCTGCTGGGGCGGTCCGGCGGCCAGACGCTGAGCGGCGATCCGGCCGCGAACGGCGTCCTCACGCTCCGGGGTTCCTCGAACGGCTCGCCCGGCAGCGACCGCGTGGACATCTCCTCGGACGTGCGGCTGGGGCAGGGGAAGCAGCTCGGCTCGCACACCGGCGCGCGCCGCATCTACTTCCAGAACACCAACCCGCACGTCTACCTGACGGAGAGCGTCCAGGTGGACCTGCCGACGGCGCTGACCAATGGCGGCTTCTCGGCAGGCGCCGGCGGCGTCGTGCCCGTCACCTTCGCCTACGGCTACTTCGGCACGGACGCCAGCAGCGGCATCAACGCCAGGTACGGGCTCCTGGTGGACATCGGAAGCGCCAGCAGCTCGCCGGGCGGCACCGTTGCGGGGGTAGGCGGCCGCGCCATCGCCCACGACTCGACCACCAACAACGTCTTCGGCCTCGACTACCTCGCAGGCACCAGCGGCCGCTCGCTCACCGCGGCCTACGGGTGCAGGACGCAGGCGCTCATCAGCGGCTCCGGCGTCACCGTCACCGACTACATCGGCTTCGCAGCCCGCGGCGGCACCCTGATAACGGCGACCCTCACGAACTGGTACGGGTTCAAGACCGAGAGCGTCAGCCTCGGCACCAACCGCTATCCGTTCTGGGAAGACCTCGCTCGCACCGGCGGCGACGGCAACCGCTTCAGCTCGAACACGCAGTTCGGCTCGACCACGGGCGCATTCGGCGGTGGCGGCGGCGTCATCGGCATCACGAACGCCTCTACGGTCCCATCAACCAACCCATCCGGAGGCGGCGTGCTCTACGCCGAGGGCGGCGCCCTCAAGTGGCGCGGCTCCGGCGGCACCGTTACAACGATCGCGGCAGCATAGGAGGAGGCACATGGGCGTCTGGTTCGAGATGATCGCGGTCGTGGCGCTGACCTTCTTCGTGCTGGTGGGCGTGGGGACGTTTAGTTTCTGGTTCTGGCTTCAGATCTTCTAGAGGAGGAGGGACAAATGCCCCGATTCGACATCGAACTGAGCGACGCGGCCCTCGCGGGACTGCAGCGGCTCGTCGCGCGCTACAACGCCGACAACGGCGCCGCGCTCTCGGTGCAGGACTGGATCCTGCTGCACCTGAAGGAGCTGGCCGTGCAGGACGATCTCCTGCGCGCCGCCGAGGACCTCAAGCGCCAGGCCGACGAGACGGCGCAGGCCGCCTTCGCCGCCGAGCGCCAGCGGCTGCTGGAAAGCGTTGCGTAAGCCAATGCCACACCGTAGGGGTTGAGCAACTCTATGGCCCGATGCCGGTCGTGCTGCGATTTTCGGATGCTCGTTTTTGCAAAACGAACTCGGAGTTGCTCAACCCCTACGCCCCGACAACCGACCAACGCCCGGATCCGATTTCCGCTCCCCGATTTCCACCGGAGGTGACCCATGGACCTGCCCACGATGCGCGCCCGCCTGCGCAAGGACCTGCACGACGAAGACTCCGCCAACTACCGCTGGACCGACGGCGAACTCGACCGCCACATCCAGCACGCGGTCCGCGAGTTCTCGCTCGCCGCGCCGCTCGAAGCGAAGACGGCGCTGACGACGACGCGCGGGCAGCCGCGAGCTGTCGATCTCGGCGCTGACCGACCTCGTCGCGATCGAGGCGGTGGAGTACCCGGCGGGGCAGTACCCGCCCGCGTACGCCCGCTTCTCGGTCTGGCTGAACACGCTGACGCTGCTCGATCGACTCCACGCCAGCGGGCGGCGAGACCGTCAACGTCTACTGGACGAAGCTGCACACGATCGACGCCACGTCGTCGACCGTCCCCGCGCGCTTCGAGGACGTGATCGCCGACGGCGCCGGCGGCTACGCGGCGCTCGAGTGGGCGTCGTTCTCGACGAACCGCATCAACGTCGGCGGCCGCGACGTCTGGCGCGAGTACCTGGCCTGGGGCCAGGAGCGCCTCGCCGCATTCCAGCGCGCGCTCGCCCGCCACGGCCGGCGCAACGCGGTGCGGGTGCGGCGGCTCTACGCGCCGGCGGCGGATCCGGTGGACCAGAGCGACGGTCGTGGGGCCGTAAGGCTGACGGATAGGTCGAGCAGGAGCTCAAGCGTTGCGCCCGTAGGCGGGGGTCCGCGGACGTCACGACTTCACGTTGATCGCCGTCATGCCGGGATGTGCGCGCATCGTAATGCGACTACACGATAGCCATCGTGCGCTATCTTAGGGAGCCTTCGTGCGGAACAACGCTGGCACGTGCAATGCTCGCGCCCACCCAAAGACGGCTAATCCAGAAGATATCCCCTGCGACGCCGGTCGTTCCCGGTCGGGCGCGATCATTCGGTCGTGGTAATTGCGCTGGAACAGGCGCGCCGGATGCGTCGCGCAGGGCTCGCATTACGCACATTGCTCGCGGTTGTCCACCCGGCCGATTCCGATCGAGCCGGAGCGGAACGCGGCGCCCGGCAGACGGTCGAGGTGAACGCGTGAGGCGCGGGCCTTGCGCTACGGCTGGAACAGGAATCGCGACAGCAGGTACCATGCCGGACATCGTTCGCAACGCGAAGACATCGTCTAGCGCGCTGTCGACGCCATCTCGCTCGATCCGCCGAAGTCCAACAGGCTATGCTGGAATCGGTGTCGTTCGCGATGTGCGTGCAACGTGGAGGCGATCGCGACCGTGGCGACGGCTGGATCAGTCGGTGGTCGAAATGCGGGCTGGAACACACCCGAATACCGTCGGTGCGTAAGTTCTGTCACCCGGCATCTCGTCGGCGTCGACTCTCGGCGCAGCTGGCGCCGAGCGGCTCGCCGCGTTCCAGCGGCGCCAGCGCGGCAACGGCCGTCGAACGCGTGCAGCGGCTGTACGCGCCGGCTGGCGGATCCGGTGGACCAGAGCTCGGTCCGGTGGGCAGTTCGTCCGGGTGCGCGACGGCGACGCGCCATGTCGTCCGTATGTAGACTTGACCGTGAACACGCATGTGGGCTGCTACCGGGCAGTTGCTTCCGATACGCGACTGCGTGCCATCCGGGTCACGTCAACGAGGATGCCGTCGATTTATACGTTGTCAGAGCCGGACGATTCCGCGCACTCCGTTGTCATCCACTACGAAGATACGCGCTTGCCGCATGGTGCGATTGCCTGCACGAAGTGGAGCCGCTCGCACGGACTTCTTGGCGTCCAGGGTGTGGCAAAGGCCCAGATGCGGACGAACTGCCTTTAACAGTTATCCTGACGGTGGCGAACGGCGAACACCGAATCTACGACAGGACGGAAGAGTGCCGCGTTTGGCAGGACTCGGACCGTCTGTTCGTTATCGAACAGCGTGGCGATGAGTTCGTGGTAACGGACAGCCTGCCAACAGAACCGTAGCGCACAGCCAAATGGGGCGCGCCACGGGCGGCGGAACGCCGTGCGAGTGCGGCGGATGTGCACGGCGGCGGCGGGTGTGATGGACCAGAGCACGGTGGTGGGGCCGTAGGGCGGCTGGCACAGCGTCCGGTATAATCCCTCCCGTAGAAGGAGGACGCCCACACATGGCAACACGAGACGAGATCATCGACGGACTGAACTTCACGGTCGCGCAGGCGAAGCGCACAACAGCGCTGTTCCCCGAAGGGGAGTGGGATGCGAAGCGCGAGGTTGGCTGGACGCCGAAGGAGATATACGCGCACCTGGCGGCGACGGCGGGCATCGTCCCCGGGTTCGCCGGAGCGATGCTGGCGGCGCCGGAGGACCAGGACCTTGCCGCGGGCGCGAATATCAACCAGATGAACGACACGGCGGTCGCCGGCATGTCCTCGATGACGCCGGAGCAGGTGATGCAGGCGTTCGAGGCCAACTACGGCAAGCTCATCGACTGGGTGAAGACTCTCCCGGACGACACGCTGACCATGAAGCGCCGCTTCCTCTCGGAGACGGTGCCGGTATCAGACATCCTCGCCAGTTCGATCATGCTGCACGGCATCCACCACGTCTACGAGGCGAACACCAGGCCGCTTCCGTAGCCGGATATCTGCGGTAGGCGACCGCGTGTGCTGCGCCCCTACTCGCGCTTCGTCGCCGTACTCTTTAAACACCGACCCGGCCACTTTGCGTGAGACGAAGCGCGGCGCGAAGCGAATGCTCTGAGCCATCACTCCGTTCAGGGCACCGGGCACGACAATCGCGCGCCCGGAGGCGGCGCCCTTTGAGGGCGGCCTGCACGACCTGCCTCGTGGTTTGCTTGCCCGGCGTCGTCATCTTCTCCAGGTCAACGCCGGACACCTGCTGGAACTCTGTCGCCACGAAGCCGGGGCAGAGGCAGGTCACGGTCACGCCGTAGCCGCGCACCTCCTCGTGCACGCTCTCCGAGAAGTGGAGGACGAAGGCCTTCGTCGCGACGTAGGTTGCCATGTAAGGGCAGGGGTTGAAGGCGCCGAGCGAGGCCACGTTGATCACAGTCCCGCTGCGCTGCTGGACCATCGGCCCGAGGCCGGCGTGCGTGAGCGCCACGAGCGCCTTCACGTTGAGGTCGATCTCCTCCAGTTCGCGGTCCGGCGCAAGCTCCGCGAACTCGCCGAGCGTGCCGAAGCCGGCGTTATTGACGAGAAGGCCGACGTCGCCTGAGGTCAGCCGCTTTTCGACGGCGGCGACGCCGTCGGGGGTGGCGAGGTCGGCCACGATCACGTCGGTCTCGACGTTGTAGCGCGCTGCCAGCTCGGCGGCCAGCTCCTCGAGCCTGTCCTGTCGCCGCGCCACCAGCACCAGCGCGTAACCCTTGCGCGCGAGTTGTCGCGCGAACTCCTCGCCGATGCCGGCGGAGGCGCCCGTGATCAGCGCGAGTTTGGTGCGGGTCTCTGGTGGAGTCGTTGCCTTCTCTTGTTTGGGTTGCAGTAGCCTCAGTTGCTCCGGGTGTCGGTCGAGTCGTCAGGCCAGCCCCTCGAGTACTTCGGTTGCTGCGCGTTCGCCCGAGCGAACGGCGCCATCGATGTAGCCGGCAAAGACGGTGGATGTCTCGGTCCCCGCCCAGTGGATCAGGCCCGCCGGCTCCCGGATCGCGCTGCCGAAGGCGACCCAGGTACCGGGTGGGAACACAGCACCGTAGCAGCCCCGGCTCCACTGCTCGGCGGGCCAGTTTCGCTCGACGTACATCACCGGCTCTGCCGCCTTCGGGCCGAAGTAGCGAGTCGAAGCACTCCAGCGTCACCTTGCGGCGGTCGTCCTCCGTTCGCTGGGCCCACTTGCGTCCGTCGTCGCCCTCGATGAACCCCATGAGGACGCCCGACGAGCCGTCCTTCGGCGAGTTGTCGAAGACGACCTTGATCGGGCCTTCGTCGCTGATGACACGACCGGAGAGGCCGTCCTCGCGCCACCACGGGCTGTCGTACACGGCCTGGGCCTTGATGACGCTGCCCATCGGCGCGCGCTGCGTGAGCTGGTCGCGCAGCGGCGGGCAGGCCGGGCGTGTATTCGATGCGTCCGGCCAGCGCGGGCGGCGCGCTGACGACAACGCGCTTGGCCGCTGTACCGGAAGCCATCCCCCTCGACGGTGGCGTCACCGTTAGACTGCGTTATGCGCCTCACGGGCTGCCCCAGTCGCAGGCTGTCTCCGATCTGCTCTGCCACTCGTTCAGCCACGAGGCCGGCGCCGCCGTCGAAGCGGTCCGCCTGCGCGCCGCCTTCTGTCGAGATCAGGTTCAGGAAACTGGTCCCGGAGCGCGAGTAGAACAGGTGATGGAGCACGGACATGTCGCGCGGCTCCGCCGAGTACACCGCCTCGATCGCCATCTCCATCGTCGCCTTCGCACCCGCGTGCTTCATGTTGGCGTCGATCCAGGACTGCAGCGTCTGGCTGTCCCACTCCAGCGCCTGCGCGGCCTCCCACGGTGCCTCCAATGGCACGTCCGTCGACATCCCGTCCAGCGTCATGACAGCGTTGAAGAAGTCGGAGACCATCTCCGCATCCATCTCGGGCGCGCCACCGCTGTAGCGGCTCAGCCTGCCCTCTCGGTACTGGAGGTGCTCGCCTTCGGGCCACGTGGGGAAGCTCTCGACCCCCATCTCTTTGCCGAGGGCGATGATGCGGTCCTGGCCCGGGCCGGTCCACTGTCCGCCGACGTCCAACCACAACCCCTCGCGGGGACGGACCGTGCACACTCTGCCGCCCACGCGGTCACGGGCCTCGGCAAGGATCACGGAGACTCCCTGCGCCTGGAGCCTGCGGGCGGTGACGAGGCCGGCGAAGCCCGCGCCGACGACGATTACGTCGGCGGAGTTGGCGTTGGTCATGGGGCGCGTCTCCTCTCGAACAGAGGAAGTATAGCCGCTGTTAGAGGTTAGGTGTTAGACGCAGCGCACCCTATTCCTCGCCGAAGAGGCGGCGGCGGGCGGCTTCGTCGATGGGTATGAAGTCCGGTCCGCTGTTCAAGTTATCGGGGAGGCGGTCCTGGTCGGCTGCAAGCAGCGGCAGCGCCTTCATGCGCGCTGCGTTCGCCTCGGCGGTCTGTAGCATGAACAGCTCGGAGTACCAGTGCTCGACGATTCGGATCGGTTCCCACATCCTGTCGACAGCCTCCGCGAACTCGTGCCCGGCCTTGTCCCAGTCATCGCCGGAGACGAGGGCGTCGCGCAGCCTCCGCACCGCGCCGACCGTCAACGAAAGGCCTTGGCCCCATGTCTGGTCACTGGTGGTTGCCGAATCGCCGACGAGGGCGACCCCATCGCGGTAGGGGTGCTCCACCCAGTCGTATATGCCCGGGAATGTGGCGAGGGGCCCCACGGCTTGGGCGGTCTCGTAGAACTCCGCGGGAGCGCCCGCCTTGATCGACTCCTCTATGAACCGGGGGACGTCCTTGCTCCCCTGCGGCCGGAAGTCTTCATCCACGCGATTCCCGAAATACGCCCGCGCCCGTCCGTTCCCTTGCGGGAAGAGAAACGCGATGTGTCCGACGAACGGGTTCAGGACCATCAGCGACCGCCCGTCAATGCCCTTTCACGCCGTCGAGCAGGACACCGGAGAGCTGCAGCCCGAGCGTCTCGTATGTGACTTCGAACCCGGCCCACTTCCGCACCATCGACTGGCGCCCGTCCGCTCCCACGACAATCCTGGCCGTCAATTTCTCATCGCCGCTGCCGTTCGAGACCGATATGGCGGGCTCTGCGCCGGTGTGGACGCCGCTGACCTTCACGCCACGCCGCACCTCGGCGCCGGCGGCTTCCGCGGCGCCGAGCAATACTTCTTGCAGTTCTGGGTGGTACATCGCGAGGGCGTGAAGGCCCTGGGGAGTCGTCTTTGACAGGTCGCGGTCGCCCAGTGGCGCCGGCCCGAGGCGCCCGTCGAATATCAGCGGGTGGTACCCGCCGTGGGCCATCAACAGATCGTAGATGCCCAGTTCCTGTGTTTCCGCCACACCCCACGGGGCCATGTACTCGCCGCGCACGCGGTCCTTGAACTTCTCCTCGCGCTCAACGACGAGAACCCTGTAGCCGCGCTCGGCCATGACCTTCGCGAGTGTGGAGCCGCCAAGGCCGCCGCCTACTGTGATGATGTCGTAATCAGTGCTCAAGATGACCTCCTCATCCCCGGCCGTTCCGGAACGTCAATGTCGTGCAGCCGATGGACACGTTAAGCGTCACGGGACGCATGCGCAATCCAGGCGACGAGCCCATCTCCGCCGGCACCTCCCGGCGGGAACGTGTCGTCCCGCTCGATCCGCGCGAATCCTGTCGACCTAAGCATCTGCTCCAGCGCCTCATCCGGGTATCCGTGAGCGGTCTCGCCGTATGGCGTAACTTCGGAGGTCGCCGCATCAATAACGAAGTAGGAGGTGTGCGCCGTCTGCTCTTCCTCGTCCCAGGTGTGCTCCTGATGCACGATATGCGCCCTGCCGGAGAACGGGCCCCACTTGGACGCGTATCTCCGGCTGCCGCGAAGGCCGCGGTTTCGAACTGCGTCCAGCGTGTGTACCTCGAGGAGAAGAATGCCGCCATCGGCAAGAGATGCTCGGGCCTTGCGCAGGACCTCCAGCGTGTCGTTGCGGCCGAACGTGTTCAGCTCGCCTGAGAGCATCATGATCAGGTCGAACGGCCCACCGTAGTCGGCCGTTCGCACCTCTTCGCAGACGTAACTGGAGCCAGTGTTGCGCTCAGCGGCTGATCTTCGTGCATATTCGATCGATGCCGGCGAGAAATCGATCCCCGTGCAGCGGTGCCCCAGCGCGGCCAGGCGTTCGGTGTACAAGCCCGGTCCGCAGCCGAGGTCGAGGACGCGCGAGCTCTTGTGGGGAAGCAGGCGCTCTTCGATCCAATTCACCTGCGCCTCGATGATCTCTGTCCGCCGGCTGGCTCCGTCGTGGGCCTGCGAGAGGTGCTCGCGCAGCATTCGTTCGCTGAACCCGGGGTCGTCCCAGGGGATCTTGTGGAGGCGTTGTGCGGTGGCCCGTATATCTGCTGCGAGGTACTCGGGCGGGTGCTCGCCCGCTTCCGGATCCATTGGCGTCAGGGAAAACGCCAGACCTGCAGTTTGTAATGCACCGTCCGCCGCAACTTTGCGTCCGCGCTGCCGAAGTGCTCGACCGCCCACTTCTCGTGCTGCGGCACCAGTGGGTTGAATATCTCGTCCGATATCTCCCAGCTCCAGGAGTGGATGCGGTTGCGGATCAGCGCCAGCTCCTCAGCGACGGTCGACGTCTCCTCAATTTCCGCTATCACCGAGCCTTCCGTGCTCGCACCGGCGGCGACAAGCGCCTCATCGATGTGCGGGATGTTCGCGCGCTTGCGGCGCACCACGCCCCGACCATCGAGCGCCTTCTTCCACCACTCAAACGCCACGTCCCAGTCGCTCGCCGTCGACGCCTCGCCCCAGTTCGCGCCCTTCGTCTGGTCCCAGCTCGACAAGATAACTCCCTCCGGCATCAAGACCCGCAGCATCTCGGCGATCGCTTCACGCCAGGCGGGGATCAGGTGCAGCACGTGGACGAACAGCATCGCCGGGAAGCTGTCGTCGCGGAACGGCATCCGTGTGGCGTCAGCCAGTAGCAGGTCGGGTGCAGTGTGCGCGGGCGTGAGCTTTTCCCGCAACCGACCCATCATCCGCGGCGAAATGTCGATGCCGGTGACCCGCAACCCGCGTTCCATCAACGGCCGCGAGATGCGCCCGGTGCCAACGCCGACTTCGAGCAGGTGCTCAGCGTTCGCAGTGGACAGCTCCGCGAGGATCGCATCGGTGAGAGTCGCCGACACCTCGTCCGGGAGCGCCCGCGTCTCGTCGTAGAAGTCGGCGGCGCGGTCGAAGGAGATGGATTGTTCGGTCACGCGTCCTGCCTCCAGCTGACCTCGTACACGCGCACCGGGTCCTCGAACCCCTTGAGTGCGTGCTCGCTACGGTCGTTGAACAGGAACCCCTTCCCGCTCAGCAACTGCCGGATCACATCCGAGACCAGGATCTCGCCTGCCTCCGCTATGGCCGCGATCCGCGCCGCAAGAATCACGGTTGAACCGAACAGGTCCCCTTCCTCCTCTATCGGCTCCCCGGCGTTGAGCCCGATTCTCACCGCCACGCCGTCCATATTCCCGGCGCCGCTCTCCATTCCCTGCTGAAGCGCGATCGCGCATTCGACCGCCTTCGTGACACTCCCGAACGACGCCATGAACCCGTCGCCCATCGACTTCACTTCGATGCCGCCGTGCTCCTTGAGCACCTCGCGCGTGATCCGCTCATGTTCGCGCAGCACATCGCGGCCCTTTTCGTCGCCAAGCCGCGTCATCATCTTCGTGTGTTCGACCAGGTCAGTCCAGAGGATCGTGCGCAGGCCGGTATCCGCCCGCACCTCCACCTTTGCCTTCTCCGGCGCGGCGATGAAGTCGAGGATCGCCGTTAGGCCGACTTCGTTCGGGTAAGGCCCGCCGAGGCCCTCGGCACTCGCTCCGTAACCGAGCCTCGGAATTGCCAGCACACGGCAATTGGTTATGGCGCTTGCCATCTGCCGGGCCACGGCTGATTCTGCTTCGTCGCCAATCGAATGCAAGAGCAAGACGGGCGCACGGATTTCGGCAATCCAATCCGAAAAAGCCCTGCTGACTAGGTACTGGCTGACGGCTTTGAAGCTTGCCGGCGTGTGTGATGCACAGATGATGCTTCCCAGCACACCGGCATCCGTATCATTCCAACCCGCCATTAGCCGGCCGAGGATCTGCGTGTAGAGTTCCCAATCTTCGTCCATCAGAGGACGAATCAGCTGGATTCGTCGTAGGGCATCTGATTGTGTCGCAACCGCGAGGACTACCCGGTGGATGAGCGCATTCACACGTTCGGGATTGGCGGCAGCGTATTTCAGGGCGGCGTCGCCGGTCACATGCTGATTCAGAATCGCAAAGCGATCCAGGCCCAGTTTGTCGACCACGGCTTCCAGGTCTCGAACGCCAGCCTCTGGTCCAAAGTCGATCGGCTCACGATCCGACATGCCCATACCTCGGGTGTCGTAGCGAATAATCGTTGCGCCCGCCGCCAGGCGCTCGAATGCAGCACGACGATTCGGCTCAGACCAGTCGATCTGGACGTGAGAGCCGATCAGCAGCGGCATGAGGACCAGCGGCGGCCCGCTCCCGTACGTCCAGAAGGCGATGTTCACGCCGTCGGATGTCTTCGCGTACTGGATGGGCGGCGCGTCGCTCATGCTCGCCAACTCACCTCGAACACTCGTACCGGATCCTCGAAGCCCTTGAGCGCGTGTTCGCCGCGATCGTTGAACAGGAACCCCTTGCCCGCCACCAGCTGCCGCACCACGTCCGATACCAGTATCTCGCCGCCATTAGCCTGCGCGGCGATCCGCGCCGCCACGATCACTGCGGTGCCGTGGAGGTCATCGTCTTCGGCGATCGGCTCGCCGGCGTTGAGGCCGATGCGCACGCGGATATCACCGTCACCGAACGCGCGCTGTATCCCGACCGCGCACTCCAGGGCCTTCGTCGCACTGCCGAACGACGCCATGAAGCCGTCTCCCATCGTCTTGACCTCGCTGCCCCCGTGCGCCTTCAGCGCCTCGCGAGTGGTTCGTTCGTGCTCTCGTAACACCTCGCGCGCAGCGGCGTCGCCGAGGCGATCAGTGAGTGCCGTGGAGCCTTCGACGTCTGTGAAGAGGATTGTTGAGAAACGCCCCCGGGGTTGCGATTGCAGGCGCCTGGGGCAGCGTCCTGCTCTCACCGCTAAGGAGATTCGTTGACGGCGCTCACAAACCGCGGATCACTGTAGCTCGCCGCGACGCCGCGTCCCTCGAGAGGCACCAGATGAGAATTGGCGATTGCCGCAGCCAGTCTTCGGCCGGCTTCGATCGACAGGGCTATGGCCTGCGTGTGGTGGACGATCAGGGTTGGCGCCGCAACCTGCCCAAGCAAGGGGGAGATATCGAGCTCAGGTCTTGACTCGGTGGCGCGTCGGCGCTTGTAGTCCTCCCAGGTGGTCGAAGCTCTGAGCAGCTCCGCGTACCTCGAGTAGCTTTCGCCGGCAGCCCATCCGAAAACAATCCCGGCCAGCATTTCCGTAAACGTTTCCCAGTCGACATCGAGCACCGTCATCAGCGTCGCGCACCGGTGCCTCGTATTCCATGCCTTGCAGTGGCACAACCGCATCGACGAGAATCAGCCGCCGCACGCGATCTTGATGAAGGGCTGCAAAGGAAATGCCAATTGCCGCCGATGTTCCGTGCGCGATGATATCGAAAACGTCGAGACCCGCCCGTTCCGCCACCGCCTCCATGTCCATTCGCCGGGCATCAAGTGAATCTATCTCAGCTACGGCCGGCTCTGACAGGCCAGTGTTGCGTGTCGTCGAAGGTGACGAGTTGACGCCGGCTGCGAGCCATTCGTAGAGTCGACGAATGTGGGGCATTTGCCAGTTCGAGTTGCAGGTGCTGCGGAAGCGGCGGCATGTAGATGAGTGGATGACCGTCACCCATGACCCAGTAGGCTATGCTGACGCCGTCGCTCGTCGTGCAGTACTGAATTCGCGGCTCCATCAACGCTCATCCTAGCATCTCGCTCCGTAGGCGTCCTCGCCCTCGAGGTTGTCGAACGCGCTCCCTGAAACCAGCGCACGTTGTATCTGCGTATGCCTCCAATGGACGGCTGGTAGAATCGCGAGCGGGGGCGATTGGCAGATGCTGAAGTTGTGGGTGATCCGGAAAGTTGGCTGGGGGTCGGTGGCTGGCATCATCGCCGTCACCCTTGTTTCTCTCGGCGCCAATCAGGACCGCCCTGTCGAGGCGGCGCCGGTGAGTCCGGCCTGTGCCGGTGACCTGCGCCACCTGAGCTGGGTCTGGTACTTCCCGGTGGACGGACCGAAAGAGGCCGTCGCCGACAAGCTCGTCAGCAGCCGTATGGGCATCATCCTCAAAACCCACGACGGCACCGACTGGATGTCCACGTACGACCACTCGCCCGATGCCGTCAGCGGCCCCGCCAAGGTGGGCCAGCTGGCGGATTACTTTGAGTCGCGGGGCGTGCCGTTCTTCAACTACGCCGTGGTTCAGGGCGTCGATCCTCTGCGAGAAGCGGAGATGGCGGCGCAAACGATAACCTCTGGTTCGCGGGGTATATATCTCGACCTCGAGCCGTGGTCGGGATACTGGAAGGGAACGCCCCAGAGCGCCCTGATCTTCGGCCAGGAGCTGCGCCGGCTGGTCCCTGACGCCACCGTGATCACCGCTGTTGAGCCGCGGCCATGGGTCCTGCCGAACGTTCCCGTCGCCGAGTTCGCCTCATTCAGCGACGCCTTCGCTCCGATGGCCTACTGGGAGAGTTACAAGAGCAACGGCCCGCTCTACGCCAGCTGCGGGATATCCGCCGCCGCCCGAAGGCGTCACCCCGGAATTTGTTCTCGACGTGGGCGCCGATCTGCTCGACCGCTACAACCTGCCGATCCTGCCCATCGGACAGGGCGCCTCGGATATCGACCTCATGGACTCGCTTCATCGACCACGCCACTCAACTCGGGATGCCGGTTGTCTCCGACTGGCGGCATGGCGTGACGAATCCACCGGTGTTTGACCTGCTCCGAGACAGGCCGGCCGCCGGCTGGCCCGACGCCTGCACCAGCGGTGTCGAGCCGCTGTTCCGGAGCGGCGATTTCGACGGCGACGGGCGCGACGACCTGATGCACCTCACTGCGCGCGACTTCGCCCGGCCCTGGTTGTCCTCGCCGAGCGGCACTTCCTTCACCGTCGGCTTCGTACGTCCGTGGCCGGGCTACGGGATCCAGAGCGGTTCCTGGCTCACCGGGCAGTTCAACGGCGGCGATCTCCGCGATGACCTCATCCATCTCACCAACTCCGACTACGCGCAGGTCTGGCTGGCAAAGCGGCAGGGCGCGTTCAGCATCAGCACCTACCGTCCCTGGCCGGGCTACGGTATCCAGACAGGGTCCTGGCAGAAGGGCGACTTCAACGGCGACGGCCGGACCGACCTTGCGCACCTCACCGATTCCGACTACGCGAACATCTGGACTTCACAGCCGAACGGGTCGTTCAGCATAAGCACCTTCCGCCCGTGGGCCGGCTACGGCATCCAGACCGGTGCCTGGTGGGCCGGCGACTTCAACGGCGATGGCCTTGACGACCTGATGCACCTGACCGACGGCGACTACGCCAATCTCTGGTTGGCCCTGCCGGGCGGAGGTTTCAGCATCAAGGCCGTGCGCCCCTGGGCCGGTTACGGGATCCAGACCGGCTCCTGGCAGGCGGGCGACTTCAACGGCGACGGTCGCGACGACCTGGTCCACCTCACGGACTACGACTACGCGAACATCTGGTTCGGGCAGGCGAGTGGCGGTTTCAGTGTCAGCACATTCCGGCCCTGGACGGGATACGGGATCCAGATGGGCTCCTATGAGAAGGGCGACTTCAACGGCGACGGGCGCATTGACCTCTTGCACCTCACAAACGGCGACTACGCCAACGTGTGGCTTGGGCAGGCGGGCGGCGGCTTCACCGTACGCACCTTCCGGCCCTGGGCCGGTTACGGCATCCAGACCGGCTCCTATCACATCGGCGACTTCAACGGCGACGGCCGCGATGACGTTGCGCACATCACCGACCTGGACTACGCGAACATCTGGCTGGGGCAGCCTGACGGGTCGTTCAGTATCGGCGCCTTCCAACCGTGGCCCGGCTACCGGATGTGAGTTCCGGCTAGGCCGGGATCATCTCGTCGCAGTCGAGGTCGAGGATCGTCGCGACCGAGCGGTCGAGCATCGCTGTCACCAGCTCCACGCCGCGCTCGTTCGCCAGGTCCAGGTTACCGCCGGAGATCACGGGGTAAACCAGGCAGAACATCGCGGCCCGGCGGTAATCATTGAAGCACTCGTCGAAGCTGTAGTCCCTGACGCCGTGCTCGAGCAGCTTCTCGTGATAACTGTGGAGGATCTCCATCTCACTTGATTTTCGGTCCGCCGGATCCACGCTCTGGCTCATGAAGTAGGCGATATCGTATGGACCGCGAGCACGGACGATGATCTGCCAGTCTGCGACGGCCATCTCGCCGTCGTGACTGAAGAAGAGATTGTCGTAGCGCAGGTCGCCGTGGGCGATCGTCATCGGCGGCGTTGTGAAGGCGTCCTCGGTGGCAATGATCCTGGTCTTGAAGCGCTCGGCGATCGCCATCGCGCGCGATGAGAGGCGGTCGCCGAAGTTGCGCGTGAAGTTGTCCCAGCCGTCGTTGTACGAGGATTCGGCGAAATGCTGGATGGGATCATTGCCGTAGGGGATCCAGTCGAGGTGCGGGGTGTCCACCTTGTCCCACCAGGTGGCGTGAAACGGCGCCATGTTCATCACTGTCTTCGCCGCTTCTTCCTTCGAGCATCCCTCAACCTGGTTCCCACATCGCGCCGGATGCATGTCCTCGATTAACAGCACAAAGTCAGAGCTCTCGTCGTCGAAGTGGCTGTAGTAGCGCTTCGGCGTCCGCAACTCCACCTCTTCCGCGATCCGCTCGTAGAAGCGCACCTCGCGCTCGTAAAAGCGAAAGAGGTTCGCCAGGTCGCGGTTCTCCTGCATCGACGCCGGGAACTTGCCGACGAGAGTGGCCGGCGCTCCCGGCTCGGGCGTGTCGTACTCGAGGCGCACGCGGGCGAGCTGTCCCAGCACGCCAACGCCCTCGCCGATGATCTCGCAGTCCAGGCCGGTGACCGCAGAGTCCGAAATCGTGTTCGTCTCGCGCAACGCTGCCGTCACCCAGTCGGCCGTCAATTCAGAAGGGGCCGCTGGAAGCTTTACCTTCGCCATCTCATACCTCCATCACAGTCAATGATAGGCAATCGCGGTAGTGCGTTGCCTGTCCCGCCAACTTCCACCAGTCACCGCTCGCCGGACACCCGGTTGAAAAAGGCGCCGAGGGCGGCGTTGAACAGCTCCGGCCGCTCCCACTGGGGGGAATGGCCTGTCTCCGGGATCACCGCGAGCTCCGCCCCTTCGATCGTCTCCGCCAGCCGGCGCGACCCGCCGATGATGACTCCGTTGTCCAGATCTCCGTAGATGACCAGCGTTGGCGCCGATATCTGCCGCGCGCGCTCGCCACGTGTTCCTTGCCACGCCGACAGGCCCTCCCAGGCGCCGATGAATGCATCTATAGACATCGCTGCGAGTCGCTCGTTGGTCTCCTGGGTGCGTTCCCTTGGCATGTGCGGAGGCAGAGGAAACGGCGCCTGCATGTTCGACACGGCGCGCATCCCCTGGGTTTCCGCGAGCTTGAACCGAAGGTCTCGCCAGATCGCGATGTTGGGGTTCGCCGTCGCCCCGGAGAACGAATCGGTGGTGTCGTGCAGTGTCAGCGAGATCAGACGCTCCGGGTTCTCGAGAGCGATCTCCTGCGCGACCGCCCCGCCCATCGAGTGCCCGAGCAGATGAAAGCGGTCGAATCCCATCTCGTCCGCCAAAGCCTGGACGTCCGCGGCCATCTGCTCGACCGTATAGAACGAGCGGTCCTGCGGCGCCTCCGACTGCCCGTGCCCGCGGTTATCCACGATGAGAACGCGGAA
Source organism: uncultured Chloroflexia bacterium (assembly GCA_963717065.1). Lineage (GTDB taxonomy): Bacteria > Chloroflexota > Dehalococcoidia > SM23-28-2 > RBG-16-64-32 > CAVQVC01. Next base: position 2,674,836 of record CAVQVC010000001.1, read on the forward strand.
AGATGGCGAGAACGCCGGGATCTGGTGCCTCCAGTCTGTGATGTCGCCCGTATATCCATGCACCAGCACAAGCGGCTCGCCGGATTCCCCGTGCAGCTCGTAGTTCAGCTTCACCCCGTTGATCGTCGCGAAAGGCATCTCAGTCCTGCTTCCCGTTGGTCATGGTCTCCTGCCATCGTACCTCGAACACCCGCACCGGGTCTTCGAATCCCTTGAGCGCGTGCTCGCCGCGGTCGTTGAACAGGAAGCCCTTGCCCGCCACGAGTTGCCGGACGACGTCCGAGACCAGGATCTCGCCCGCCCTGCGCCTGTGCGGCGATGCGCGCGGCGACGATGACGGCCGTGCCGTGAGAGGTCATCGTCTTCGGCGATCGGCTCGCCGGCGTTCAACCCGATGCGAACGCGGACGTCACCGTCCCCGAACGCCAGTTGCATCGCCACCGCGCATTCCAGCGCCTTCGTCGCGCTCCCGAACGAGGCCATGAATCCGTCGCCCATCGTCTTCACCTCGCTGCCGCCGTGCTCGTTCAGCGCCTCGCGCGTGATGCGCTCGTGCTCGCGCAGCACCTCGCGCGCGGCGGCGTCTCCCAGCCGCTCCGTCAGTGCCGTCGAGCCTTCGATGTCGGTGAACAGGATGGTGCGGAACGTGCTGGCCTCGGCCGGGGCGGGCTTTGCGGCGAGGCCGCAGAACTCGGCGATGATGGGCGGAAACTCCTCGTATGACACCTTCTTGTCCGAGAGCACCAGCCGGGAGTCGGGAATTGCGGCGGCGAGGCGTTGTGCGGCTTCTACCGGCAGCCACGTGTTCGTCGTCAGGTGAAAGACGAGAGTCGGCGCCTTGATGCGGGGCAGGTCTGGTCGCACATCCCAGTCGGCGATCGCTTCTTCCTTCGCCCGCCAGACGTCGGCGGTGAGGCAGGCTCGCAGGTACTCCGCGAAATCGTCCGCAGTCTCAATGTCGTCGAAGCCTGTTAGGACTCGCGCCATCATGTTCGTGAACAGCACCCAGTCCATGTTGCGTGTAGCCTTCTCCATCTCGATGGCGCCCTCTTCCGGGTAGTCGGAGTGCGCGGCAGCAGTGTCCGCCAGTACCAGGTGCGAGACTCGATCCGGATGCTCCACCGCGTACTTCATTGCAACCGGGCCGCCGTCCCAGTAGCCGAACAGGACGAAGCAGTCAAGGCCTGCTGCGTCTATTGCCGCCTCTGCGTCCCGCACCATCGCCTCGAGAGAGAAGTCAGTTGCGTCACGCTGCGACATCCCGGAACCTCGTGAATCGTAGTGCAGCACACGGAAATACTCGGCGAGCTGCGCCTGGATGGACCAGGGCTTCGACCAGACCAGTTTCGTGTGCGTAAGCGTGATGAACGGCACGCACACGAGGTCCGGCCCGTCGCCCGCCTGGGCGTAGGCGATGCTTGCGTCGTCGGAAGTGCGGGCGTAGCGGATCTGCGGCTCCATCACGCGCATATTCTACGTCAGCCCTGCACTCCGCTATACTGCGGGCCATGCGCTACATCATCTACGGCGCCGGCGGCATCGGCGGCACGATCGGCGCGCGGCTGTTCCAGAAGGGGCACGACGTCGTTCTCATCGCCCGCGGCGCCCACCTCGAGGCGCTGAAGCGCGAAGGTCTCACGTTCGTAACACCCGACGAAACCGTCACCCTGGCGATACCGGCGGTGGGGCACCCGTCCGAAATCAAGTTCACGGCGGATGATGTCGTGCTGCTGACGATGAAATCACAGGATACGGTGGCTGCGCTGGACGAGCTTCGCGCTGGCGCGGGCGACGTCCCGGTGGTCTGCGCCCAGAACGGCGTTGTGAACGAGCGGATGGCGCTGCGCCGGTTCGAGCGCGTATACGGGATGCTCGTGGTGCTCCCTGCCGTGCATCTGGCGCCGGGCGAGGTGCTTACCCACGCCTCAGCAGGCGAGGGATCGATCGGTGGCGTGCTCGACGCCGGCCGCTACCCGACGGGCGTGGACCCGCTAATTGAACGGGTGACATCTGATCTTGCGGAAGCCGGGTTCGGCGCCCTTCCGGACCCAAACGTCATGCGATTGAAGTACACCAAGCTGCTCCAGAACTGCGGCAACGTGATACAGGCGCTGTGCGGCCCAGAGGCCGCCGCCGGAGACCTCGCGCGGCTGGTACGAGGGGAGGTCATCGCCGCTTACCAGGCGGCGGGTATCGACTACGCTCCCGTCGAGGAGCTTCAAGGTCGTCACGCTGGCATCCGCATGGGCCAGATTGCCGGCCAGGGACGCTGGGGTGGCTCCACCTGGCAGAGCCTCGAGCGCGGCGCGGGCAGTATCGAGACGGACTATCTGAACGGCGAAATCGCGCTTCTCGGCGCCCTGCATGGTGTTCCTGCTCAGTACAACCGCCTGCTGCAGCGGCTGGCTGCGGAAGCGGCGCGGGAGAAGCGCCGGCCGGGGAGCTACGCGCCGGCTGACTTGATCGCCATGGTGCAGGAAGGCGCGGCGGCCTCCTAGATCACCGCCACCGCCTCTATCTCCACCAGCATCCACGCGTCCGCCAGCGCCGCCACCGTCACGAAAGTCGATGCCGGGCGGATCTCCCCGAACGCTCCGCCGTGCGCCCGCGCGACGTCATCGAAGTTCGAAGACGGGGCCAGGTACACGCGCGTTCGGACGACGTCCTTGAGTGACGCACCCGCGGTGACGAGCGCTTTTTCGATGTTGCGGATGATCTGCTTCGCTTGCGTGAAAGAGTCGCCTTCGCCCACAGGCTCACCAGCGTCGTCGCGGCTCACCGTACCGGAAACGTAGATCGTATCGCCAACGCGCACCGCGCGCGAGAAGCCGATGACGGGCTCATAGGGGCTGCCGGATGAGATAAGGTGCCGCTTCGTGGGCATCAGAGTCCTCCAGAGTTGAACGTCGCGAACGTGGAACCGCATTATACGCGCATGCCCATCGTCAACGTGCTCGACTACGAGGAGGCGGCCCGCAAGAAGCTGCCGAAAGAGGTCTACGACTTTATCGCGGGTGGCGCCGAGGACGAGATCAGCCTGCGCGGCAATCGCGAGGCATGGGGCCGCATCCAGCTGCGCCCGCGAATGCTAGTCGACGTAACGAACGTCGACACATCTACCGAAATCCTGGGGCTGCGTCCGTCGTTTCCGCTCCTCCTCGCGCCTGTAGCGATGCACAAGCTGGCCGATCCGGAGGGCGAGCAAGCCACGGCACGCGCCGCAGCCGCCGCCGGCGTACTAATGGTGCTGAGCACGATGTCAACCTATACGATCGAAGAGGTGGCCGCAGCCGCCGCCGGCCCGAAGTGGTTCCAGCTGTACGTCAACCCGGACCGCGGCGTTACCCGGAAAATGGTCGCCCGCGCCGAGGAGGCAGGGTACAAGGCCCTCTGCCTCACAGTCGACGTGCCCTACCTCGGCCGCCGCGAGCGCGACCTTTACAACCAGCTCCAGTTCGCCCCTGACATGGTTCCTCGGAACTTCGAGGGCATGGTCGACACCGAACCCTACGCAGCGCAGAACACGTTGACCGCGCAGGCGGCCAGCCTGATCGACCCTGGCATGACGTGGGAGGGCGTAGACTGGCTACGCTCGATCACTTCGATGCCTGTCCTCGTAAAGGGTGTGCTCGATGCGGAGGACGCCCGGATCGCGCTCGACCACGGCGTCGCCGGGATCATCGTCTCCAACCACGGCGGCCGGCAGCTTGACGGGGTCCCCGCGCCGGTCGAGGTGCTTCCGGAGATCGTTGAAGCGGTGGGTGGTAGGGCGCCCGTGCTGGTGGACGGCGGCGTGCGGCGCGGCACCGATATCGTGAAGGCGGTGGCCCTCGGCGCGCAGGCGGTGCTCGTCGGCCGACCTTACGTTTGGGGTCTCGCAGCGCGCGGCGAGCAGGGCGCGCTCCACGTCATCGAGATGCTGCGAGAGGAGTTTCGCCTGGCGATGGCGCTGTGTGGCTGCCGCTCGGTGGCGGACATCCACCCCGGTCTTGTGCGCGTCTGACCGGTTAGCGCTGGTAAGTACCCGTCGTCTGGCCCTGGGCGAGAACGTGTCCCTCCATCGCCGAGAGCAGGTCGTCTTTCGAGACACCGGGATCGAGTTTGAGCATTTCGTCCAGCGCGTAGGCCGTGAATGCGTAGTGATGCGGCGTGCCCTCGGGCGGGCACGGCCCCGTGTAGCCGATTCCGCCGCTGTCGTTTTCGCCTTGCGTGCCTCCCGGCGTTGGCGAGTCTATCGGCTCGACCGCCTCGGGTAGCCCGCGGGTCTCCGCGGGAAGGTCGAACAGGACCCAATGCGTATATGTGCCGCCCGGCGCATCCGGGTCGTATGCGATCACGGCGAACGACTTCGTGCGCTCCGGGGCCTCATCCCAGGTGAGCGCCGGGGATATGTTCTCTCCTTCGCAGGAAAAGCGAGTCGGGATGACGAGTCCGTCTTCGAATGCCGGCGACTGAACGGCCAGTGGAGCAGCCGCGGCAGTAGGTGTGGCGGTGGCGTCGTCATCGTCTGCACACGCGGAAAGAAGCGCAGCCACCGCAACTGCTATCGCAATCAGTCGCAGCAAAACGGACTATTCCCAGAGCGCCGACTGAGCGCCTCGAGGCGCTTCGAGGCCCAGGTGCGCGTAGGCGTGTCGCGTGGCGACCCGTCCTCGGGGCGTGCGCTGAAGGAAGCCAACCTGCATCAGGTAGGGCTCGTACACGTCCATGATCGTGTCGGCTTCTTCTGAAATAGAGGCGGCGATGGTCTCGATGCCAACCGGCCCGCCGTCGTATTTCTCGATGATCGTGCGCAGCACCTTGTGGTCCACGTCGTCCAGGCCCAGGTCATCCACGTCCAGCCGTTCCATCGCTTCGCGGGCCACCTCGGCTGTGATCTTGCCGTCGGCCCGCACCTGTGCGTAGTCGCGGACGCGTCGCAGCAGGCGGTTGGCCACGCGAGGCGTACCGCGCGAACGGCGCGCGATCTCCTCCGCGCCGTCCGCTTCGATCGGCATCTTCAGCAGCGCGGCGTTGCGGCGGATGATGGCGGCGATCGCCGCGCTGTCGTAGAAGTCCAGCCGGTAGACGGAGCCGAAGCGGTCTCGCAGCGGAGGGCTGAGCATCGCGTAGCGCGTGGTGGCGCCGACGAGCGTGAATGGCGGGACGGACAGGCGCACGCTGCGCGCTCCCGGGCCCTTGCCCAGCACGATGTCGAGCGCGAAGTCCTCCATCGCCGGGTAGAGCACCTCTTCCGCTGCGCGCGGCAGCCGGTGCACCTCGTCGATGAAGAGGACGTCGTTCTCCTGCAGGTTCGTGAGGATCGCGGCCAGGTCGCCGGCGCGCTCGACGGCAGGGCCGGACGTGACGCGAACCGAGACGCCCATCTCGGAAGCGATGATATGTGCGAGTGTGGTCTTGCCGAGGCCGGGAGGGCCGTAGAAGAGCAGGTGGTCCAGCGGTTCGTTACGGCCCTGGGCGGCATCGATGGAGATGCCAAGGTTGTCCTTCAGCTTCTCCTGGCCGATAAACTCGTCGAGCTTCCGCGGCCGGAGCGTGAGGTCCAGCGCCTCTTCGTCTTCCTGGGCGTCGCCGGAGATGATGCGCTCGGTAGTCGTGGGTGCGGGCCCTTTCGAATACTTGTGCTACTTTGAGACATTATACGCCAAAGCAACGGGTGCGCCATGGGATGCGTCCCCGGCCCGGTGCTAAGAGCTCGCAGGCAAAGTGCTGGTTTGCGCAAACTGTACGGATTCTGGCGCTCGTCGTTTGAGTGCTTCCATGACAGCTTGGGGGGAGACCGGCCTCAAATGTGTCGTCTCTTCATGCAGAAGGCGACCGCCAGAATCGGGCGCCCAGTGGTCAATCCTGATGCGATCACCGCGCGCCGGGCTGATCGAATTGATCCGCGAGTAAGGTATGCGTCGCTCACCCTTCATAGGCCAGACCAGGCGAATCACACCGCCCCACCAATGCAGTGGTATGCTCAACCCCTGTGAGTCGATGTTGAGGTAGCGCAGCCGCCTGAACCAGAACTCACTTATGGCTATGTCAGCGACGAAGTAGACAACGCCTGCAAGCAGAATCCACCAGGCCAGACCTGATACCGCCCACACGACAACAATCAGCCCGACAAAGATAAGAAGGTACCCGGCGCTGTCCCATCCCCTACGCATCGGAAATTCCTCGGCAAAATCGAGGGTGGACACAGCTATGCCACGGGCGTCTCGGCGCTCACCTCCTGCACCAGCTTCACGGCCCGGCCCAACGTCTCCAGCCGCTCTTCCAGCGTGCGGCCGTCAGGCTGCAGGCGCAGCGTCGTGATTCCCGTGTCGCGGTAGGTGCGGATGCGGTCGCGGACCATATCCTCTGTACCCAGGAGGTTGGACTGCACGACCATCTCGTCCGGCACCAGCTTCGTGGCCCCCTCGCGGTCGCCCTCGATCCACAGGCGCTGCACCGCCAGCGCGTCCTCGTCGAATCCCGCCCGGCGGTAGGCGTTGTTGTAGAAGTTGTGCTGCTTGGAGCCCATCGCCCCCAGCGTGAAGGCGATCCCCGGCCGGTGTCGCGCGATCAGCTTGTCGACGTCGTCTGAAAAGCCCACAGCGCCGCCTGCCATCAATTCGAGGTCGCCCAGCGAGCGCCCCGCCTTCTTTGCTCCGCGCTCGATGTGCTCGAAGAAGACATCCGCGTGCTCTGGCATGAAGGAGGTACCGATCCACCCGTCCGCCATCTCCCCGGTAAGCGCCAGCGAGTTCGGGCTGAGCGTTGCGAGGTATATCGGGATGTTCGGCTGCGGCGTCGCCCGCGAGCGGATCGCCTTGCCTTCGCCACCGGGCAAAGGAAGCTGGAAGATCTGGCCGTCGTATGCCGACTTTTCGCCGCTGCTGATCAGGCGCACGATATCGATCACCTCGCGCATACGCTGGATCGGGCGAGTGTAGCGGATGCCGTGCCAGCCCTCCACCACCTGCGGCCCGCTCACACCGAGGCCCAGGATGAAGCGCCCGCCGGACATGCTCGCCAGCGTCATTGCAGTCATTGCCGTGTTCGCCGGCGTGCGGCCGATCGTCTGCAGGATTCCGCTGCCCAGCTTGATCCGTGATGTTTTCGCCGCCAGGTAGCCCAGCGGCGTCGCCCCATCGTGCCCCCAGGCTTCCGCCGACCAGACGCTATTCACGCCCAGCTTCTCCGCCTCAATCACGTACGTCGATAGCTCATCCCAGTTTTCGCTGGCATCCACGCCGCCCGCGCCGATCGCGGTCTTCATCATTAGGCCTCCTTCGCGCACTCCGGTGCTATAATGCGCCATCATACCCGAGGGAGGCGCGCCATGCTCAGTCCTTACCGTGTCCTCGACCTCACCGATGAGCGTGGTGAACTGGCCTCCATGGTCCTCGGTGACCTGGGTGCCGACGTCATCAAGGTCGAACCGCCCGAGGGCTCGTCCAGCCGTCGCCTGCCACCCTTCGTTGATGGCGCGCCCGCTGCCGAGCGCAGCCTCCAGTACTTCGCCTTTAATCGCAACAAGCGCGGCATCACGCTCGATCTCGCCTCGGATGCCGGGCGCTCCGAGCTTCGGCGGCTTGTCGAGGGAGCGGATTTCCTCTTCGAATCCTCACCCCCAGGCGCGATGGCTGCGCTGGGTCTGGGGTTCGACGACCTGCGCAGGTTGAACCCGAGGCTGATCTACGTTGCGATGACACCCTACGGCCAGGACGGCCCGTACGCTGATTTTGCTGCCACCGACCTCACGCTCTCCGCGATGGGCGGCCAGATGGCGCTCCAGGGTGACCCCGAGCGACCACCCGTGCGCATTACCGTCCCCCAGGTCTGGCTGCACGCGGCATCGGAAGCGGCTGTCGCCGCGCTGATCGCTCATGCCCTCATGCTCCGTATCGGCGAGGCGCAGTTTGTGGACGTCTCCGCGCAGGCGGCCGTCGTCTGGACGATGATGCAGGGGATGGTTGCGCACGCAATCCAGGGCAGGGACTTCAACCGCTTGGGATCCATTCTCCAGCTGGGGATGATCGCTTTTCCCCTCTGTTACGAGAGCGCCGACGGTCATGTCGTCGCCGCCCCGAACGGCGCCGCGCTCGCCAGGATGGTGCCCTGGTTCGTCGAGGACGGCGTGGTGCCCGCGGAATGGATAGAGGGCGAAGAGTGGCGAAGCTACGACATCCGCCTGCTCCAGGGCCAGCCTCTCAGCTACTCAATGGATGAAGTGCTCGACGCCACCCGCCGCTTCATGAAGAACCACACCAAAGACGAACTTATGGAACGCGGTATTCGTGAGGGAGTAACGATAGCCCCCGTCAACACGGTCGCCGATCTCTCGCGTTTCCGTCAGCTGGAGGAGCGTGGTTTCTGGCTGCAGGCGCCTTTGCCGCAGGGCGGCACGGCCCGTGTCCCCGGGTTCCCGGCCATTGCCGCGGAGGCCCCGCTGACGGTGCGGCGCTGGGCGCCACGTCTCGGGGAGCACACGTCCGAGGTGCTGGGCGAGCGGGCCCCGGCTGCACCAGCCCAAGCGGCGACTCCAACAGGAAACGGGCGCGACGGAAGAGGGCTGCCCTTCAGCGGTCTCAACGTCGTCGACTTCACCTGGCTCATGGCCGGCCCCGTCGCCACGAAGTATCTCGCCGACCACGGTGCCACGGTCGTCCGCGTAGAGACCGCGAACCCGCCCTGCCGGTTGCGCGCGGCAGGGCCGTACAAGGACGGCGTGCCCGGCGCCAACCGCTCGCAGTTCTTCGGCGACTTCAATACCTCAAAGCTGAGTATCTCGCTCGACCTCAAGAACCCGGCCGCCCGCGACGTTGTCCGCCGCCTCATCGCCTGGGCCGATGTCTGCGTCGAAAACTTCACACCGGGCACGATGGATGACCTGGGTATCGGCTACGAAGTCGCAAGGGAGATCAATCCTTCGATCATCTTCGCCAGCAGCTGCCTGATGGGCCAGACCGGGCCCGCGGCCGCGTTTGCCGGCTACGGATATCATGCGGCCGCTATCGCAGGCTACTTCGAGATCACAGGCTGGCCCGACCTGCCCCCGGCGGGCCCCTGGTCGGCCTATACGGACGTCGTCGCTCCCCGCTTCTTCGCCACCACCATCATGGCCGCGCTCGACCGCCGTCGGCGCACCGGCCAGGGCGAGCGCATCGACCTGAGCCAGCTCGAGGCTGCCCTCACGTTCCTGGCTCCTCAGCTCATCGATTACCAGGTGAGCGGTCGTATCATCACCCGCGACGGCAACCGCTCGGAGACCGCCGCACCGCACGCGGCCTACCCCTGCGCCGGCGAGGACCAATGGTGCGCCATAGCCGCCGAGAGCGACGAGCAGTGGGAGGCTCTCCGCCGGGCCATCGGTGAACCCGGTTGGGCGCTGGACGAGCGCTACTCGAACGCTGCAGGGCGTATTGCCGCGCAGGACGAGATCGATGACCGACTGAGCGAATGGACGCGCGAGCGATCACCGTACGATGTGATGCGCATCCTTCAGGAGGCCGGTGTCCCCGCCGGCGTCGCTCAGCGCAGCAGCGACCTGTTGAACGACCCCCAGCTCGCTTACCGGGGATTCCACCGTTACCTGGAGCACCCGGAAATGGGAAACATCCCCTACACGGGGCATCAGTTCCGCATCGGCGGCTACGACAGCGGCCCGCGTTCTCCCGCCCCCTGCCTCGGCCAGCACAATGAGCAAGTCATGCGCGACATCCTTGGCATGACCGACGAACAAATGACCGAAGTGCTTGCAACCGGCGCGCTCGTCTAGGCTCTCTCTTAGCCTGCGCGGGTCTTGCGATGCGTTGTTGCTGGCAGTAGGCTTGACCATCGGTAGTCGTGAATGAGTCGAAGGAGGAAGCTGTGACGGACACTACTGTCGCCCCCGCCAATGTCGAAGATCTTCGAGCACGCGTCCGTGGACCGGTCATCACACCGGGCGACCCGGCGTACGACGAGGCCCGGGCAATCTGGAACGCCATGATCGACAAGCGCCCCGCCGCGATCGCCCGCTGTACCGGGACCGCAGACATCATCGAATCGCTCAAGTTCGCCCGCGACGCCGGTCTTCCGCTCTCTATGCGCGCTGGCGGCCACAATATCGGCGGCACCGCCCTCTGCGACGACGGCATCGTTATCGATCTCTCACACCTGAAAGGCATTTACATCGATCGCGCCGCCGAAACCGTCCGCGTGCAGCCTGGTGTCCTCCTCGGTGACATCGACCGTGAGACCCAGGCGTTCGGCCGCGTCGTCCCCAGCGGCTTCATTTCCCAGACCGGCCTTTCCGGCCTCACGCTCGGGGGCGGCTTCGGCTGGCTGACCCGCAAGTGGGGCTTCACCTCCGACCACCTAATCTCAGCCGACGTAGTCACCGTCACCGGAGACCTCGTCCGCGCCAGCGAAAACGAGAACCCCGACCTCTTCTGGGGCATCCGCGGCGGAGGCGGTAATTTCGGGATCGTCGCCTCCTATGAGTACAAGCTGCGCCAGCTCGGTCCAATGGTCATGGCCGGCCTCGTCGCTTACCCGATGGACGTGGCGCCTGATGTGATCGATTTCTACAAGGAGTTCACGGAATCATCGCCCGACGAGCTGACGAGCGTTCTCTTGCTGCGCATAGCACCTCCCGCTCCTTTCCTCCCTGAAAGCATCCACGGCAAGCCCATAGCCGCCTTCGCCGTCTGCTATGCCGGCTCCGTCGAGGACGGCGAGAAGGCGGTCAAGCCGCTGAAAGAGTTCGGCGCTCCCGTAGCGGACACCATCGTGCCCAAGCCGTTCGCCACGCACCAGTCAGCTCTCGACGGCACGAACCCGCCGGGCCGCTATTACTACTGGAAGTCCGACTACCTCCCGGGCGTCAACGACGCCGTCAAGGAAACGCTCCTCGCGCACACCACAGAGTTGCCGTCTCCAGAATCGGCCCTGGTCGTCTTCCAGCTCGGCGGCGCGGCCGCGCGCATGGACGACAATGCATCCGCTGCCGCCCACCGCGACGCCCCGTACGTCATGAACGTTGCCTCCTCTTGCATTGACCCGGGAAAGATCGACGCCTGCAAGGACTGGGCGCGCGGCCTCTGGTCCGCCATGCGGCCGCACTCTACCAACGGAGTCTACGTAAACTTCCTCACCGAGGACGAGGGCGACGACCGCACCCTCGAAGCCTACGGCAAGGAGAAATACGACCGCCTCGCCGCCCTCAAGAAGAAGTACGATCCGAACAACCTGTTCCGCGTCAATCGCAACATTCAGCCTGCCGGATAACGAGGCGGGCCCTCGCTACGGCGGCAGGGGGCAGGACTGGCCGAAGGCGCGGACGCCGTTGAGCATCGGCGGGTAGCCGGTGGGTGTCTGCGCGATCGTCGCGATCAGGTCCTGGATGTTGATGTAGTCGCCGAGCGTGCCAGGACCGGGCAGCAGGTCCCAGCGCTTGTCGTAGAGGGAGTTGGGCGGGCTTGTACCGAAGTGACGCACCGGTGCGACGAAGCTGAGGATGTCCTGGATCGTGAGCTCGTTCACGGTTGGGACGGCGCCGTTCGGGTTGTCGAAGAGGTTGGAGGGCCAGCCGTTGATGCCGCAGGGGTAGCCGGCGTTGGTGCCGATGTTCAGCGCCTCGACGTCATCGGCGTAGCCGTCGCCGTCGAAGTCTTCGCCCGGGGAGTCGTGGCAGCCGTCGGTGTCCAGGACGCCGTCGTAATCCTCGAACACCCACTTGACGCTGAGCAGGTCGTCTGAAGTGAGCGTGCCCTCGCCGCCGTCAGAGACGCCGTTATGGTTCATGTCTTGCGGCGACCCCAGCATGCCGTCAGGCCCGGTGTGAGCGTCTGCTCCCGGACAGGCATCGGCGGGGTCCGGGAAGGCGTCGTTGTCATTATCCGGTTCAGGGCAGCCGTCGGAATCCTTGAATGCATCGAGGTCCTCAGCGACATTGCGGCAGTCAAGCGTCCCGCAGGACAGCGTTCCGGCCGGGTCGAAGCAGATCTTGCCCGTGTCGGACCCAGTACAGGAGACCGACTCCTGGCCTGGATCACAGATCCCGTCCACGTCATTGTCGCTATCGGGGCAGCCGTCACCGTCGGAGTAGGCGTCATAATCTTCGGCGGAGAACGGGCAGGGGTCGGTCGAATCAAACATCCCGTCGCCATCATGGTTCGGCGGTGCAGTGAACGGCGTCGAGAACACCGTACTCTCGTAGTAGCCGGGGAGGGGCCTGGTCGCCACGGCCGTAAAGTCACCAAACCCGTGTGCGGCGGCGGCCAGGGCCCAAGCTGTGTTCGGGCCGGCCGTCGTCGTGCCGATATATATCTCGCCTTCACCGCCGAAGTCCTCGTAGACATCAATGGTGCAGCCCCCGCACCCGCTGCCGAACAGGGTTCCACCCACGTAGTTCTGGATCACCGGTGGGGGCGGCTCGCCGTTGCCCCCGTTGGTGAACGCTATCCCAAGTCCGCCGTTGGAATAGATCGAGTTGATTCGTATCTGATTGAAGTACGAAGACAAACCCACCACCTCCACGCCGTGGGCCGTGTTGTGCGCGATCGTATTGGCGCCCCCTTCACCGGTCCCCGCGCCGACCAGTACGTTTTTTGAGGACTCTGACGCCTGCGCTCCGCCAAGGCGTATGCCGTCTCCACCGTTAGGTATCGCGCCACCAGTAGTGCCGATCCCAATCAAATTGCCCTTGATCACATGATTGTCAGAATAGGAAGTAATCCCGTTGCCCCCGTTTCCCGAGATGATGTTGCCCTCCCCTGGGCCGGTGCCGCCGATAGTGAATGCCCCGCCGTCCAGGAAAATGCCCTCCAGCGCGTTGGCGACGCCCACGGTGCCTCCGTTGTCGACACCGATCCTGTTGCTCTGAACGGTGCCGGAGGCCGCCCCCACAAGGTATAGCCCGCGATGCCCATTGGCCGAAATGATGTTCCCCTCGCCCGGAGCCCCGATAACGGTCCCGGGAGAGTTGCCAAACACGGAGATTCCGCTCAAATCGTTCCTGGCGATCTGGTTGAACGCGACCATCCCAATTCGGTTTCCTTTGATCTGAACGCCGGGCGAATCAAGCAGGTGGATGCCGTCTGCTGTGTTGCCGCTGACGATGTTGTCGCGCACCTCGACACCACTTGAGCCGATGAGATTGATGCCATATGCGCCGTTCCCTAGGTCCCCCGTCGAATCAGCCTTCGTGCCGATCTTGTTGTTTCGGATCAATCCGCTGGAGGCGTTGTTGCCGGATATCCCATCGGAGGAGTTACCCGAGATAGTGTTTCCAGAGATGGTATACGCGAGCGGGCACGACGGTCCCAACATAGATTCCCGTGGCATTGCCCGCCGCAATTGATCCGGTCGAATCCGTACCGATGAGGTTGTTCAGGACCTCAATTTGACAGACGACACCTATAGCGACGCCGTAGATGTTCTCCTTGATAACGTTTCTTTGCAGCGGGTGGTCCCCTCCGATTCTGGTGTTATCCGAGGCGATGATCCCGGAAGTACACCGGCGTACCTGCACGCCTTCTACGTGATTCTGAAAATTCATCGTTAGACAGTAGATGGGATAGCTACCGTTGCCGTCGATGATCACGCCCGCACCGATTCCGCTGATCGTGTTGTTGCTTCCAGGCATCGGTAGGCCGCTCCCCAGGAGAATTGTCGTCGGTGTTCCGGGGGCAAACGAGCCAGGCAGGAAGCGGACGGCGTCCGCGGTTGTATCGTTGGGCGTACCGATGACCTGAAACTGCTCGCTGCCATCCAGCGCGCGGTTGAGTCCGCCCGGCGTGGTGCCTCCAGCTGACAGAAGCAGCGCTTCTCTCAGCGAAAGGAATCCGTCGCTTGTGTTGTTGTCGGCAGTGCTGTTTACGATGAGGAGAGCGCCAGACTCCATGTTCAGCACCAGGTTCCCCGCGGACCCCGCCTGTCGCCCCACCTGGATGCGGTAAGTCGTACTGGGCGCGTAGTTCAGAGTCACCCATGCCGGGTTGCCGCCCGTGGCGTTCCCGCCGTAGTTGCAGGCGCCCGCCACAGGGGTTAGCGCGTTCACTGCGTTGCCCGTGTAAACGACGATTGATGTTCCGTAGTCGCTGCCCCAGGTGTCGAGCCTTAAGGATCCGGCCGTGGCTGGGCTCGTCCAGTTGTACCAGACGGTCGAGTTCCATGAGAATGGAAATCCGGTCGTGGAGCATCCGTTGAGCGGGAACGACACTCGCTCTCCCGCCTCGGTCGTGGCGCCGGACGAATCACCCGAGGCCGCGATGTCCGGCGTCCCGGGCGCGGTGATCGTCATGGCGTCCACAAAGTTGTCGTTCGTGGGTACGGCGAGCGCGGGCGCCGGGCCGTGGCCGGGGGCTACGGCTCCTAGCGCCAGCGCGGCGAGTGCGGCGATGCCTATGAATGCTGGTCGAAAGTGCCTCATGTTTTGCCTCGCTTTCCGGACAGTGCTCTCCCTGCTCAGTCCCGCCGGCTACGTCCCGATCACCGGCCCGGCGCAGCTTGTCATCACCGGCAGGCCCGCTACCGCCCGCAGCACCTTCAACCCGTCGACCGCGTTAATCGCTCCGCTGCAGTCCACGTCGCCGTGATCAAACCCGGACGCCAGGTCCAGCCCGAGGTCCAGGCAGGGCTCGCTCTGTGCCACGGAGAGGCCGGCATTGTGCCGCAGGATCTTCAGCGCATCGACGGAGTTGACCGCCTGGTTGCAGTCCACGTTCCCGGTGCCCGGAGCATCGCAGGCGTCGCCCGCCAGGTCGCCGTCCACGTCATCACCCTGGCCCGCCGTGTTCGCCACCGTTGGGCAGTTGTCGCTGAAGTCGGAGACACCGTCGCCGTCGGTATCCCACGCGTGCTGGAAGACGTCGGTCTTGGCGTTCGCGTCGTCCGACACCAGGTTCGAGGCCATCGACTCGAACCCGATCACGCCGCCGTCGGCGCTGATTGAAGCGTTCGTGCTCGCCTGGTTCCCTTCCACTCCGGCCGTGGACTGGCTCACGCGCTCCGTGGTGCTGAACTGCCGGTCGCGCACGAACACGTCGGCATACCCCGTGGTGTCGCCGGAACCGAGGTTCGTCGCCGAGGAGTGAAACGCCACAAACCGCCCGTCCCGGTTGATCGCCGGGTCCAGTGTGTTGTTGTTCGCTGCCGTCCCGTCGGACGCCACCCCGATCCGCTCGGTCGTCCCCGCCGCCAGATCGCGAAGGTACACATCGTAGCCGGAGGGATCCGGACCGAAGTTCGTTGCCCCCGTGGCGAACGCTACGAACAGCCCGTTGCCGCTGATCGCGGCGCTGTAGCTGGGGTAGTCCGACTGCACCTCCGAGCTGCTGACGCTGAGCAGCGTCGTCGTCCCCGCCGTGCGGTCCCGCAGGAAGACGTCGGAATGTATCGTGCTATCTGTCGAGGTCAATTTCTTGCTCGACTCGAAGGCCACGAGATTGCCGTCGTCGCTGATCGACGGGAAGTCGGTGCCACCGCTCTCCGCCGCCCCCGGACCCGGTATGCTCGCCACTCTCGGTCGTCCCGGCCTGGCGGTCTCGCACGAATATGTCCCAACCTACGCCGTCAGGCGCCGCGAGGTCGCTCGCGATCGACGCGAACGCCACGTAGCGCCCGTCCGGCGTGATCGCGGATGCACCGCTAGCTGTTGTTCGCCTCCCCTTCCGAGCTATCGACGCTGACCCGCTCCGTGGTGCCGTCGAGGCGGTCCCGCACGAACACGTCACCGCCGCCGTTCGTGTCACTGGCCACCAGGTCGTTCGATAGTGAGTAGAACGAAACGAACCGGCCGTCGCCGCTGATGGCGGGCTGGTCACTGACGCTGTTGCCCTCGTCCTCGGCGCTGTCCACGCTCACCCGCTCCGTGGTTCCCAGCGCGCGGTCGCGGACGAAGACGTCCGACATCCCGTTCCCATCGCCGGCAACGAGGTCAGTGGCCTCCGAGCTGAACGCGATGAACCGCCCGTCGGCGCTGACCGCGGCGCCCACGCTGTCGCCGCCGTTCGCCTCCAGTTCGGCGCTCGTGACGCTCACGCGCTCGGTGCTGGCGGCAGCGCCGGCGGCGCCCGGCAGCAAGACCGCTGCCGCGATAATTGCTATTGCCGCGATTCGTATACGCTTCATGCGTTATCCCCTTTTCTCTCGCTTCCCATTTGTTGTCGGTGATAGGCGCCGGTCTACGGCCCTATCACCGGCCCGGCGCAGCTGGTGCTGACCGGCAGGCCCGCGACCGCCCGTAGCACCTTCAGCCCATCAACGGCGTTAATCGCTCCGCTGCAGTCCACGTCGCCGTGGTCGAACCCGGACGCCAGGTCGAGCCCGAGGTCCAGGCAGGGCTCGCTCTGCGCCACGGAAAGCCCGGCGTTGTGTCGCAGGACCTTCAGCGCGTCCACGGAGTTCACCGCCTGGTTGCAGTCGACATTTCCCGTACCCGGTGCGTCGCAGGCGTCGCCCGCGAGGTCGCCGTCCACGTCATCCCCCTGCCCCGCCGTGTTCGCTACCGTCGGGCAGTTGTCGCTGAAGTCGGAGACGCCGTCGATGTCGATGTCATAGGCGTGCTGGAAGACGTCTACCTTTCCGTTCGTGTCGTCGCCAACCAGATCAATGGCATCCGAGTCGAACACCACGATGCCGCCGTCGCCGCTGATTGAGGGGTCACGGCTGGGAAGCGCCACCTGGGCTCCAGCCGTCGTCACACTCACACGCTCAACGGTGCCCAGGAGTCGGTCGCGCACGAAGACGTCGCTTCCGCCATTGTTGTCTCCCGCCACCAGGTTGTAGGCAGGAGTTTCAAAAGCGACGAATCGTCCATCCGTGCTCAGGGAGGGTTGGTAACCACCGCCGCCCAGCGTCTCCTCCCCGGCGTTGTTGAGGTTCACGCGCTCGGTCGTACCCAGCTGCATGTCGCGCAGGAACAGGTCGGCACTGGGATTGGTGTCACCAGGGGCCAGGTTGTCTCCGTCCGACGAAAAAGCAATATACCGGCCATCACCACTGATGGCGGCGGGACCGTAGCTCTGCGCCAGCTGGCAAGGGGGCGATTGGCACGAATAGATCGCCTCTTCCTCATTGCTATTCACGCTCACGCGCTGTGTTGTACCGGCGCCCCGATCGCGTACGTAGATGTCCGAGACGTACGAGGTATCCTCGGGCACGAGCCCCGTCGACGACGAGAAGAAGGCCACCAGATTGCCGTTCGCGCTAATGGCAGGGAGCGAATGGAAGCCATTGGGGGCCGGCTGGTCCGTACTCGTCAGGTTCACCTGCTCGGTCGTTCCCGCCGTCCTGTCCCTCACGAAGATGTCTTGCTGCCCGCCGACGTCGTTCGCCACGAGGCCGGTCTGGTAAGACTCAAACGCGACGAAGCGTCCGTCCGCGCTGAGCGATGAGTGCTCGCTGACTCCGCCGTCCCCTTGCGCCTCGCTGCTGCTGACGCTGACGCGCTCTGTCGTACCGTTCGTGCGGTCACGCAGGAAGATGTCGGTATCGTCATTGGTGTCGCTGGCCACGAGGTTCGTCGCTTCCGAACTGAACGCCACGAACCGCCCGTCGGCGCTGATCGACGCGTACTGGCTGTCGCCTCCTGTCGCCTCCGCCTCGCTGCTGTCCACGCTGACACGCTCGGTCGTGCCGTTCACTCGGTCGCGAACGAAGACATCGGACTTGGCGTTTCCGTCGCCTGCCACCAGGTCGGTGGCCTTGGAGCTGAACGCGACGTAGCGGCCGTCGCCACTCACAGCGGCATCGAGACTGTCGCCGCCGTGCGCCTCCAGCTCCGCACTCGTGACGCTGACGCGCTCCGTTGTCGCCGCCGCTCCCGCGGCCGCAGGCAGAAGCAATGTCAAAACGGCGATGCCTCCGATCAGTAGGGTTGGGACGATCCGTTTCATTGCGTTCCTCCAGTTCCCGCTTCTTATTTGAGCCGGGGGCCGCCAGACGCGTCCGCTGGGGCGAACCGCCCAGGCGATCCCCGGCTGGTAGCATCGTGCCGCTGCCACCGCGAGGGCGGCATCGGAGGAACTGCGTAGGCTTACTACGGGAGTTCTTCTACGTTTGTTGGCCCGGTGGCAGAGACTGCGTAGGACGCGGGTTCAGATGATTTCGTGACGGATCGCGTAGGCCGTGGCGTCGGCCCGCGTGCGGGCGCCGATCTTGGCGTAGATGTTCGTGATGTGCCTTCCGACGGTCCGCACGCTCAACGACAGTTCACGAGAGACATCGCCGCTTGAGCGGCCCATCGCCAGCAGGCGAAGGATCTCCAGCTCGCGGGGAGTTAGGATGCCGGGCGAGGGGTCGGCGCGCGTCGCCTGGGGCTGGTCCGGTGTCCCTGCGAGAAAATCGTTCACAGCGCTGACAAACTGCTCAACCACGTCCGGGAAGGGAATGACCCCGGTGCCTTCAAGAAGTACGAGTCGAGCGTCCGGAATCGTCGTCGTGAGTTCGCGCGCTACCTCCAGCGGGAGCACCTCGCTGCCCCGGCGGGCCATCACCAGCGTGGGCGCCTTCACCTTCCGTAGCGAAATCCTTACGTCGATTCTGCTGATCGCTTCGTATGCGGCCACGAGTCCCTCCGGCGTCACCGATTGCTTGACGTACTCGGTGTACCAGCGGGCAGCGGCTCCGCCCCGGAAGCCCGACACTCGATACCCCTCCAGTCGGGTGTAAGAGTCCCAATCTTTCTGAATCAACTGCCGCGCCGCCTCGATACGGGATAGGCTGGTGACGTCGGATGCCCTTGCGTACGAATGCCATAGGATCAGGTGCGAAACGCGATCCGGGTTTAGCGCTGCGTACGCAATGGCGGCGGGACCGGAGTGGCCGAAGCCGAGCAGAGCAAACCGCTCAAGACCCAGATGCCTTACGAGGCCGTCCACATCGCCAGCGTGTGATTCCGGCGAGTAGCTGCTCACGTCCCGATCAGACAACCCCGTCCCCCTGCCGTCGTACCTGATCAGTCGGTGCTGTTGCGCCAGGCGGTGGTAGTAGTCGCCGTTCGCCGGGTTCTGGACCTCGGCCGCGAGGTGGCCCAGGGGTGTAGGAGGCATGTGGACGAGCGGCAGCCCGTCACCCATGACGAAATAGGCGAGTCGGACTCCATCTTCAGTCTTGCAGTACTGAACCTGTGGGTCGGTCAGCGGAACCCCCGTAGCTTGAGCCTTTCAGGCTCAGTGTTCCCCCTTGCCGCCGCGCCGTCAATCGCTCCTTACTACTCCGTTTCGAATCGCGAAAGCCGTCGCCTCTGCTCGGCTCTCAACACCCACCTTCGTGTAGATGTTGGTGATGTGACGGCCCACCGTTCGGGCGCTCAGCTGGAGCTCCAGCGATATCTCAGTTGTAGTCAGGCCATGCGCGATCAGGCGCAACACCTGGATCTCTTTTGGCGTTAGACCCGTGGACGCAACCACATCCTCGTGCTGTCGGCTCGCTCGATCAGGCGCGTCGCCGGAGGAATCGCCCAGGAAGGCCTCGATCGCCGAGACCACAGCACCGGCATCGCCAAGGAAGTGAGCGATCCACATGCCATCCACCAGGACGAGGCGCCCGCCGGGAATGCCCGCCGCCAGGCCGCGCGCCACGTCGACGCTGAGCAGCCGGCTGTCCTGCCGGTGCAGAACCAGCGTCGGAGCGCGAACCTGCGGCAACAGGCCGGTCGCGTCGAGTCGGCTGATTGCTGCAAACGCCGCTTCAAGAGCCTGCTGACTGGTCGACTCGCGGATGTAACGGGTGTACCAGCGCGCTTGCTCGCCGCCCTCCCACTCGCTGAACCTGTAGCCCTCCATCTCCGTGTAAAGTTCCCAGTTCCTGGGGATTAGCGAGCGTGCCGCTTCCACTCGCGGCGCGCGATTGTAGTCAGTCGCGCGCGCATACGAACACCACAGAATGAGGTGCGTCACGCGCTCCGGATGCGCAGCGGCAAAGGCGATCGCCGCCGGTCCGGTATGCGTGAACCCGAGCAGTGCGAAACGTTCCAGTTTCAGCTGATCGGCGACGGCAGTCAGGTCCCGCACCTGCGCCTCGAGCGAAAAGTCGAGGGCGTCGCGGTCGGAGAGGCCTGCGCCGCGACAGTCGTAACGAATCAGCCGCCGCCTCCGCGCCAGGTCTAGGTAAAGCCCGCGGCAAGCATCGTTCTGCCATTCCAGCTGCAGGTTGCTAAGCGGCAGCGGCGGCATATGCAAGAGCGGCGGCCCGTCCCCCGTCTGCCAGTAGGCGATCCTGACTCCATCGGAGGCCCTCGCGTACTGTATCTGCGGTTCGCTCAGATCATCGTCCCCCATCTGGCGTTCACCTTCTTAGTGTCGGGTCACCGCGGATAGCTCGTCAAACGCCCCAATCCCGTAGTATCATCGCCGCACCAACGCGAAGGAGCCGTCCCATGTCCGAACTCTGGTTCAAGCCCGCCCACGAACTCGCTGACCTCATCCACGCAAAGAAGCTCTCCCCCGTCGAGCTGATGCAGGCCTGCTTCGACCGCATCGACGAGACGAACGAGGTGCTGAACGCGTGGTCGGGCATGCGTGACCGCGACGAGCTTCTCGCCGAGGCCCGCGACATCGAAGACCGCATAGCGAAGGGCGACGACCCCGGCCCACTCGCAGGTCTCGGGTTCGGCGTCAAGGAACTCGAGGACCTGGCCGGCTTCCCCTCCACGCACGGCTCCAAGCCCTATCGCGACGTCTTCCCCGAAGGCGATTCCACTGAGGTCGAGCGGTTGAAGGCGGCCGGCGCCATCGCCATGGGCAAGACCAACGCCCCTGAATTCGGATACACCGCGATCACAAAGAACCTCCTCTTCGGCGTCTCCCGCAACCCCTGGAACCCCGAGCGGACGCCCGGCGGATCCAGCGGCGGCTCCTCCGCGGCCGTTGCCTCCGGCCAGGTGCCCTTCTGCACCGGCTCCGACGGCGGTGGCAGCATCCGCATCCCCTGCTCGTGGACGGGTCTGCCCGGGCTCAAGTGCTCCAAGGGACGCATCCCGATGGGCCCCCGTCAGATGCTCGGCTGGGGCGATACCAGCGTCTACGGCGCGATGGCCCGCACGGTCCAGGACATTGCTCTCTTCACAGACCAGGTGGTCGGCACCTCGGAGACCGACCCCGACTCTCTTCCACACCCCGGTTACTCTTACGTGGACGTCCTCGAGAGGCTCCCCCGGAACCTGCGCATCGCCTGGAGTCCCGATCTCGGCTACGCCAGCGTCGAGCCCTACGTCCGCCG
This sequence comes from uncultured Chloroflexia bacterium, assembly GCA_963717065.1. Classification (GTDB taxonomy): domain Bacteria; phylum Chloroflexota; class Dehalococcoidia; order SM23-28-2; family RBG-16-64-32; genus CAVQVC01. The sequence continues at coordinate 2,696,016 of CAVQVC010000001.1, forward strand.
CGAGTGCGAGAACGGCGTCAAGGCGTTCGAAGAGATGGGCTACGGTGTTGATCTCATCGGCCATGTCTTCGATGACCTCGGCTTGCTCTGGGGCCGCGTATCCTCCACCGAGACCTACGCCACGATCTACGACAAGCTGGAGGATCACAAGGACGAATTCGGACACGCCTTCCTCAAGGGCGCCATGCAGGCGCGTAAGATCACCTGGCCCGACTACGGCGAGGCCCAGCGCGCCCGCGCCACCCTCGTAAACCAGCTAGCGGGCTTCTTCGAGAAGTACGACCTGCTGCTGACGCCGACGCTTCCCTTCGAAGCGATCGACGCGCGTGGCCACTGGCCCACCGAGATCGACGGCAAACCACTGAAAAATGCTCTCCACGTCGTCCCCTTCACGCCGCCCTTCAACCTCAGCGGGCACCCGGCAGCGACAGTGCGCAGCGGGTTCAGCGACAACGACCTCCCAATCGGACTCCAGATCGTCGGTCCCCGCCACCGCGACGACCTCGTCCTCCAGGCCGCCTACGCCTTCGAGCAGGCTCGACCCTGGAACGATCGCTGGCCGGTCAAAGTGCCTGCGTTCGCGTAGCCTCGCCCGTTGGCGCCAGCGGGACGGCACGGTCTGTGGTCGCGCGTGGTATCATGGCCGCGCGCCTTCCCGAACGCAGCGATATGAGATGGTCCGATAACCGCCGCCTCGCTCTGTTCGCCCTGCCTCTGTGCCTCCCGCTGGCGCTAGTCGCCTACCTGACTCTGGCCGTGCCCGTCGACATCCCGATGTTCGGCATGCGCGCCGAGGCAGAGCGATACTGGCCCGCCGCCCTGGGCGCCGCCGTTATCGTCCTTGGTGCCGCCACCTTCGTCGCTCTGCAGGCACGCCGGAGCGCCCGCCGGCTCGATGCCGAGGCGCCCTCCGTCCCGGCCGGCCACGGGTGGCCCGCTGCGATCGGTTTTCAGGGCACGCCGGCTCTGGTCATAGCTGCCGTCGCCGCAATCTCGGCGCTACTCGGCTCGATGGCCGTAATGCACGGGATGCCGCTGTGGGGTATCGTCCTCGCGGCGCTGCTGCCCTGGTTTCCCCTGATCCTCTTCGAAACGATATGGAAGTACCAGCAATACGGCGTCTTTGCGCTGCTCTGGTTGGTGACCATCCTCCAGGTCGGGCATATGGGCGAGCATACGACTCAGGTCAGCCAGCTCATGATGACCGACGGCGACATCGCCCGTTCACACGGCGTCTTCGGCGCACTCGATTTCGAGACCGTCCACTTCTACTGGGACACGTCCATCTGGCTGATCACGGCGCTCATGCTTCATCGCTTTGTGCGCAACCCCTGGCTCTGGGTGGCCTTCGGGGCCGCCAGCCTGCACCAGATGGAGCACGTCTACCTCTACTTCGTCTACCTCGCGGACATGGACTTCTACGCCGAGGGAGGACTCGCCGGGATTCTCGGCAAGGGCGGCGTCATCGGCTCCCCGCTCGCCCGGCCGTACCTGCACTTCAGTTACAACTTCTTCGTCACCGTCCCCATGGTGCTCGCCTGCTGGCACGAGGCCCGCCGCGTGACCGTGCGCCGCTCGGCCACGGAGCCGCTGCCCGCGCAAGTGGCGATCGCGGAACCGGCGCGCTGGGGCTTCCCCTGATGACTGCGGTCACGCAAATAGTGACGCTGCAGTCTTGCCTGGCCGAAGGCCCCATGTCATTCTGAGGGACGAAGAATCTGGGGCGGTGGGGTGGCAGGCGCCGCGAAGGTGACCAACGATGGGTAAGCACTACGTCGTCTACATCCTCACGAACCCGATGTACACGGTTCTTTATACCGGCTTCACGAACAACATCGAAGCGCGGATCAATCAGCATCGAAACGGCGTCTTTGCTGGATTCACGAAACGCTACAACGTTACACGTCTTGTGTACTGCGAGGAATGCTCAAACGTCTGGGACGCCATCCAACGCGAGAAGGAAATCAAGGGCTGGACCCGCGCTCGCAAGATCGAGTTGATCGAGTCCGTCAATCCGGGGTGGTGTGACCTGGCCGAGTCGTGGTTCTCCCCCGCCCCGTCCCCGGATTCTTCGTACCTCAGAATGACAGAATCCGCGATCCCTGCTCCTGCCAGGAGGAATACCTGATGCCCAGCGCCCGCGCCAACGGTATCGACATTCGTTACGAGACTCCTCGGCGAAGACCTGCCTCCCGGCAGTCGCCAGGGCCCCGTCTACCCGCTCGTCCTCACCCACGGTTTCGCCGGCCCGATCGACCAGTGGATCGACGAAATCCGCCCTCTCGCCGGCGAGCGACCCGTCCTGATGTACGACGTCCGCGGCCACGGACGAACGGACGGTCCCGCCCGATCCCGCCGACTACTCGCTCCCCATGTTCGCTGCCGACCTCGCGGCGCTGCTCCGGGCCCTCGGCATCGAGAAGCGCGCACATCGGCGGCGTCTCGATGGGCGGCATGGTCACCGCCCAGTTCGCGGTCGATTTTCCCGAGATGTGCGAGTCCGTCCTCCTCTGCGACACCACCTGCGGCAACGGCGTTGGCGAGGGGCCTGCCGCCGACTGGGAGCGTCGCCTGCAGACCGGCTTCCCGCTGCTAATAGACAGCGTCCGCGAGCGCGGCATGGAGGAGACCGTTCGCCGCGAGTGGGAGTGGGGCCAGCAGAACAACCAGCACATCGATGAGATCCCGTACACGCTCGAGGACAACTACCAGCGCATCAAGCTGATGACCGTCGAAGGCTACCTCGGCGCTGCCCAGGCCATCGTCGACCGCCCCGACCTAACAGGCCGCGTCACCTCCATCACCGCCCCCACCCTCGTCATGATCGGCGAGTGGGACGACTTCCTCCCCTGCGCCCTGCGCGACCACGATCTGATCCCCGGCTCTCGCCTCGTTATCCGCAAGCGCTGCGGCCACGGCTCCCGCTGGCGCCTCGACACCTTCCTCCAGCAAGTCGAGCACTTCCTCGACGACGTCGAGGCCGGCCGCCCCGTCGCCGGTCGCCGCGAGGTGTGATCAGGTCGTCACGCACCTGCAACCCGCCGTAACAAACTGTCATCCTCCCGTAACTACACTCGCGGCACTCTGACGTCCGGAGGTGACAACATCATGCCCGAGAAAAAACACCTTCGCGGCGTCGGCCCGAAGGAGCAGCGGATGTACGAGCATGTCCTGGAGGATGACAGGAAAGAAGGACGTTACGGTAAGCGAGCAAAACAGGTTGCCGCGCGCACCGTCATGAAGCACCATAAAGAGGAAGGACACAAGAAGGGCAAGTAACGATCGTTGAACCTGCCTCCCGAACCGGCGATCCTCGGCTGGCGTGACGCCTTCTGGCGCGTCTGTGCCCTCGCCTTCATTCGTATTCGTTTCCGGCACGAGTTGCGGCAAACTGCCGAAGCCAGGCCGACCATTCGGGCGGCAAACGGGAACCCCCGCTCGGACCTGAACCTGTAACTCCGCGCGCGCTCCACGTCTCTAACTATTGACGTGGAATTCTTCCGTAAGCTCGGGCCGCGGCCCGTCGAACCCCCTCCTACGCTCGCCTCCTTGCTGGCCGAGAGCGTCGATCCCGCGCTGGTGGAGCACGAGCACACCTTCCGCCGCCCACACGTCATCCAAACCGTTGCCTATCTCGCCGTGTCGGCCGTCATTCTGATTCTGTTCCTGATCGCCTTCCGTAGCGCGGGTTGGAACCTCGTTAGCCTCCTCCTTGCCGTCGCCGAGGTACTGTTGCTCCTCACGCACGGGACGCCGGTCCTCATCAGCGTCACCCGGAGGCTGACGATATCCGCAGAAAGCATCGAGAATCGCGACCTCTTCCGCAGGCGCTCGGTCTCGTGGTGGGAGGTCCAGCAGGTACTCGCCGCCGATGACCTCTCCCGATTCAAGGTTGAAGGCGTCAGAAACTCTTTGACGGTGGACACCTCCGCCTATCCTGCCGCCACGCTGACCGCAATTTATCGCGTGCTTCGCGCTCACCTCGCGTCGCACCAACTAGACCTACAGCCATGGCCGCAAGGCGTCCCAATGGTCCGTTTCGCGAAAGCCAACGCGCTGAGCTTCGGCCTGTTCGCGGCCATCATGGTACTGACAGTCCTCGTCGGTGCGCGTTTTCTTCCCCAGGGAAACGTCCTCGGCATGCGTTGCTCGTACGCCAGCGGGTACCTGCGAGAGAAGTACGACCTGCCGGACCGCCATGGCTGCGTCGTCCTTCGCGTAAACGAAGGCACCGGCGCGTACGACGCGGGTCTTCGTGAAGGGGACCTGGTCGTCGCCCTCGAAGGCGTCCCCGTGACCAGCGGCCCGCAATTCACTATCTACTGGGAATCCCTGGACAAGCGCACCCAGGGGTTCACCGTCGTCCGTCCGGGCGAGGTCGACGAAGTCACGTTGAAGGTCACGCTCGGCGGTCATGGCCGTTTGCCGGCGTATGACCCCGAGGACCCGTACTTCTTCTACCTCCGCGCTCGCGGCGCCGACGATAGCTCGCAGGCCATCCGCGACTTCACGAGAGCGATTGAACTCGCCCCGGACTTCGACCTGGCTTACGCCTACCGTGGCGCCCTTTACACCGAGGCGAACGTTCCCGACCTCGCCATCGCGGACCTCGATAAGGCGCTCGAGCTCGATCCCGAGCTCGCGGAAGGATATCGCGAGCGCGCCTGGTACAACATCTTCACCGGCCAGTACGACGCCGCGTCTGCCGATGCCGGTAAGGCCATCGAACTGGATGCCTGTAACGGCAGCTTCGAGACCTACAACTACGACTGCCACAGCAACCATCTCTACATGTCATTGGCTTACGGCGAGCGGGGGGACCCGGAGGGCCTGCGCCGCGGCGTAGAGGAAGCGGAGGCCGCCGCCAGATTCTACCCCGAGCGCCCACGCCCTTATTACCTGGCGGCCTACTACCTGGCGTCGCTTGAGGAGTTTGGGCCCGCGCAGGATCACGCCGTCACCTACTTGAAGAACGCCGAGGAATTTGGCGAGCCGGGAAACCTCATCGACTGGGCGCAGCGGCTTGTAAGTGGAAACGTTGTTCCAGACGAAGGAGGCGACCCTGCGGTCGGCGGCCAACTCGAGCCATCCGCTCTATTCGTGGACTGCTGCCTCGGCGTAGATGACGAGCCGGGAGGCGAGCCTGCGTTCACGCACGTCACGTTTGCCGCGGAGCGAGAAGTGGACGCACCGCAGGGCGTGCGGTACCTCACTCCGGACCGCGGTCACTTGTGGGCCTACTTCGAGTTCGACAATGCCGCGAATGCCCAGAACATCTACTGGGAATGGACGCAGAACTCCGAGCGACAGACCGTCGGCTTTGAGGCCTGGCCGGGAATGAACAAGGGTCGCGCCTGGATCCGTCTGGAAAACCGCTACCCGGACGAAGCCAGCGAGAACACCCTCCTCCTCCGGTTCGACGATGGCGAGCCGGTAACCATGAATTTCTACCTCAGAAGCGACCCGTACGTCGGCGCCGTCGCGTTCTCCGCCGACGCAGAGGGAGCGCAACCGCTCCTCTTCTACTCGGGCCAGCCCGGGCAGCTGTTCGCTCGATTCGAGTACATCGGAGAGCCCCTGGAATACGGCCTCGCCTACTCTGTCGAGAAAGATGGCGCTCAGATCACTGACGGTACGGTTGAGGTGCCGGGTAGCGCTACGCTGACCGTCCCGATCGACCTGCCCCCGACGGTAACTCCCGGCGTCATCGATGTGCGCCTGTACCTCGATAGCAAGCTGCTTCGCAGCGGCGCCCTGGCGCTCACCACTCCCGAGATCGCCGCCTCGCCCCCTTTCGAAAGGTTCCTGATCGGCCTCGAACCCGACGGTAACGGGGGACTCCTGAGAATAACCAGCGACCTCTCCCGCAACACGCCGGAATTCTATTACTTCGTCGGACCCTTCCACATGCCGGAAGCTTCAACGCTCTCTATACGATGGCTCATCAACGGCGTCCCCCTCGGCGGTGCGCCTGAGACGGTCCCCGGCAGCGAAAGCGGGAGCACCATGATGAACTTCGTTCCCGGGAACAACGGTTATCTCGAACCCGGCGAATACCGGGTCGTCGTGACTCTAGACACTCAGCCGGTTTACGCGGACGTTGTGGTCGTCCGCTGAGCCTACACCCCGCCCAGCCGTATCCGCTGCTCATACACCGGACGCTCGCCCGTTGAGTAGCGCAGCGCCAGGCCCGTCACCCGCCGTTTCGCCGATGCCAGCCCCGCCGGCGCGTCCGTGACCTCGACGACATCGTACAGCTCCTGGCCGCAGTTCAACGGCACCGTGATCTCGCCCTCGGCTGCCGCCATCGCCGCCGCGCGTAACACGTAGTCGGCGCGGGACTCCGCCTCAGCCACCGTCGCCACATTGCGGTCGTCCACCTGCCGCAGCCGGTCGTAGTCGGAGGCGGCAGCCGGCCAATCGAACCGCTCGGCGAAGACGCCGCTGCCGAACACCTGGACGCGGTCCGCTTCCAGCGGCTCGTCGGCGTAGCGCCCGGCGTAGATCCGATGGTCGGTGCCGTATGCGTAGTCGGTCGCCTCCGACGCCAGCGGCTCCGTCAGGAACGCGAACTCGCCTCGTACGAAGATCGCGTCCGGCACCAGCGCCAGCAGCCTCAGCACCGCCGTCCGCGCGTTCTCGCCCGGGTGCACCGTGAACGCCGGCGAGAGGTTGCTCGAAGCGCTGCTCGCGCCGCTCGCCGAGAACTCCAGCCCCGCCCGCGCGAACAGGTACTGCAGGATCCCGAAGACGTTATTCTCGCCCGCCGCCCACGTGTACTGCCGCCGCGCCCGCCAGCCCTCCGGCAATGACCAGGCGTCCCGCGCCTCGATCCCAACGGTCGCTGAGCCGTTCCCGGATCGCTTCTCGATCCGCTCGATCCAGTACGCCGGCCCGTCAGAGGCCTGCGCGCCGCTCGACGTAACGTATCCCGGGCTGATCCGCATTTCCGCGCCCGTCTTGATCGCTGCCGGCAGCGTCGAGTAGCGTCCATCGTCGTTCCGCAGCACAACACGCGCCAGCCCCTCGAACGGCCGCTCTTCCGTCGTCGCCTCCAGAACGTCGGCCGTCACATCGAGCGAAGGCGCCGTGAGCGTTGCCGTCCAGACGCCTGAGGGTGTACTGAGCCATGCCGCGCTCGCGCTGAACGCGATCGCCTGCCCGTAGTCCGTCGCCAGGTCGAACGGCACCGGCTCCCGCCACATGTTCGAGGCGAAGTCCGCCGTCGCCGGCGAGAAGCTGTGCTGCGGCCGGTTGTACGCCGCCGCTCCCGTGTACTTCTCGACGAACGTCAGCCGGTATGTGTCCGGCTGCGAGAGAAACGGCGCCCGGAAACTCACGTTCGAGCCCGCGCTCGCCCGCGTCACCTCGCGGAGGGCCGACCACGTGTTAGCCGCCTGCGCGAAGCCGTCGCCGAACACGCACGTCCACGCGTAAGCGATGCCGTTTGCGTCGGTGCCGCAGACCGCCACGTTCCAGTCGCCCTGGTAGTAGACTGCGAGGCCAGTGACCGAGGCGACACTGTTTGACCACGCGGCCGGCGAGCCCCAGGATCCGCCTGTGCGCTTCGCGGAGTACACCGTCGCCCCAACCGAGTACAGGAGCAGCGCGTCGCCGTTTGACTTCACATCCGCCGCCAGCCACGCGACGGCGCCCGAGGCCGTCGCAGCGGTCACCGCTGACCCCAGAGTCGCGCCGTTGTCCGTGCTCTCCCGCACCTTAAGCGTCGTGCCGTCCGGCGCCACGAAGAACAGCAGAACTCGCGAGCCGTCCGCGCACAGGGCCACGCCCGCGTTCGCCGCTGCCTCCAGGTCCGTCCACGACCCGAAACCACTGCCGCCATCCGGGCTGGTCACCCGCTGGTAATACACGCGCCCGCCGGTGGCGCGAGCCCGAATCAGCGATCCGTCACCGGGCATCGTCGCCGCGTGATAGCCGTCAGCCTCGCTCCCCGAATACAGGCGCGACCACGCCAACCGTCTTATACCGCCGATGCGGTCGGACACGACGACCTTCAGGTAAGGGACCGCAGAGGCGGAACGTTGCGCGGCGAGCAGGGGCGCCGAGAGAGTGCGCATCGTGCCCGTAGGGTAGCGGATTTCGCCGCGATCTCTAAGAGGTAAGTGTCAGCGCTATTGCGCCGGAGACGGTTCACCGCCGGGCGGCCGCACCACGAACCTGGCGAGCGGGTGGCGTCCAACGGCGATGCTGAGCATGCAGGAATCTAGAGCCTTCCTGTCAAACTCAAGGGTCACATCGAGGTAGCCCGTCGCGCCCTGCTCGATGTTTAGCTGACGGTCGTGCTTGAGGCGCGGACTCTGGCCATTGGACTTCGGAATCGAGACGTTGACCGCATGAGTCCCCGGCGGGCCGGTGATCGAGAAGCGCAGGAACACCGAGCATCCGCCGGCGCTGGACTGCTGGTCCTGGCGGCAGCGCGTAATTTCGAACTCAGTGCTGGCGGACAACAACCATTCTCCTTCTGCGAGGAGATGGACCGCCTGGTCTCTTCCCGATCAGCCGCCTTCGGCCGGGGAAGCGTCACGGAGCAAGTGCTCCAGGACCCCGCTGCGTGCCCCAACGTGCGGCACTGCCTCAGCATAGCACGAAGGAACCTCGATGCCTGCGCAGGTCAGGGTTACGGCAACCGCAGCAGCTTCAACTCCGGCATTGGAAAATCCTTGACGTTTCCTGTGATCAACGTCGCATCCCGGTGCACAGCCTGAGCCGCTATCAGCATATCCGGAACACTGAGAGCAGTCCCCTGCCTCGCGTAAGCGTATCGGTAAGTGCCGGCTAGCACGGCGTCTTCGACCGTGAGGTCCCAGTACTCAGCGCTGCCTACGAGCTCGTCAGCCGCTGCGCGTTCATCCGCCGCCAACCCCGAAAAAATCTCGGCTACGCAGGCGGCGTTAAGGGCCAGAGTCTCGCCTGTCTCGACGAGCTCAGCGAGGAGGCTTTCGGCGTGCGGCAGGCCGTTTAGCCAGTTGATCACCACGCTGGAGTCTAGTAGATAACGCATATTCCCCTTGTTCACGAATTGACGGCGTATCCCGGAGGGCGCGCACCCACTCCGCCACCTTCTCAGGCGTCTCCCACTCCGGATGTCGGCTGGAATCCAATGACCCTGCGCCCTCGCGGATGACTTTCAGCAGCCTTTCCCGCCTGAGAGCCTGGTCGACAGACTCGGCAATGAATCTACTGCGATTACGCTTTCCCACAAGCCGGTCCACCCCATCGACAAGTTCGTCCGGTAAAATCACATGTGTGCGCATGCTGTGTGACCTCTAAATCCCATTACCTATGGGACTAGCATATCACACACGGACACCGATTTTGCCAAACAAATTCCAGGGCTTCCCGATTGCCAGCGCGGATCAGTTCGCCGCGTAGTATCGCGAGGCAGCCGCCGGCCCGGCGCCCGGGTCCCGCTTGAACCCCTGCTTCGGAAGCTGCGTCTCCAGCGCCTGCAGTAGCGCGTAGACGTTCGCCTCCGTCGAGCCGACGCCCATCAGCCCGATTCGGATCACCTTCCCCGCCAGGTCGGTGATACCGCCCCCGACTTCGATGTTGTGCTCGTTGAGCAGCCCCACTCGCAGCTTCATGTCGTCCACGCCTTCCGGCACTCGCACCGTAGTTAGCGGCGGCAGCCGGTAGCGCTCGTCCGCATGCAGCGTCAGTCCCATCGCCTCCAGCCCCGCCCCGAGCGCGCCCGCGTTCCGCTTGTGCCGTGCGATCCTCGCCTCCAGCCCTTCTTCCAGCACGATCCGCAACCCCTCGCGCAGCGCGTAGAGCATCGTCATCGGCGGCGTGTGGTGGTACATCCGCGTCGTCGCCGCCCGTCCAGTAGCGCCCGAGCATGTTCAGGTCCACGTACCAGCTCAGCACCGGCGTCTCGCGCTTCTGGATCACCTCCATCGCCGCGCCGCTCACCGTCATCGGCGACATCCCCGGCGGCGCCGACAGGCACTTCTGGGTGCCGCTGTAGCAGACGTCGATCCCCCACTCGTCGATCAGCAGCTCGCACCCCGCCAGCGACGTCACCGCGTCCACCAGCAGCAGCGCTCCCTGCTCGTGAGTGATCCGCGAGATCTCCTCCATCGGCTGCAGGATGCCCGTGCTCGTCTCCCCGTGCACGATCATCACAGCCTTTACCTGCCGCCCCGCCGACTTCAGCGCCTCCTCCACCTGCTCCGGCTCGATGATCCGCCCCCACTCCTGCTCGATGAGGATCACTTCCGCCCCGCAGCGCTTCGACATGTCCGCCAGCCTCGTCGCGAAGTAGCCGTTCTGGCAGACCACCACCACGTCCCCCGGCTCGACGATGTTGTACACCGCCGCCTCCATACCGCACGTCCCCGTGCCGGAGATCGGCATCGTCATGTCGTTCTCCGTGCGGAACACCGTGCGCAGCGGCTTCTGCGTGTCGTCCATCAGCTGGATGAACGCCGGGTCCAGGTAGCCGATCACCGGCGTCATCATCGCCTTGTACACCCGCGGGTGCACGTTCGAAGGCCCCGGCCCGAGCAGGTTCCGGCCGGGCACGTTGAGGTCGTGTATTCGGAAGTCATGGCGTGATATTAGCGGTGCCACTTTCGTCTTGGCAATCACGGGCCACCACCGTATCGTGCAATCGATGTCCGCGACGCATCATCTCAGCCACCGCCGCTCCATCAGGCTGTCGACGTGGGACTACCGCGCACGCGGCGCGTATTTCGTGACCATCTGTACCCACGAACGTGCGCTGCTGTTCGAGGACGACACATGGCGCGAAGTTATCGAGGATGTGTGGCGAACCGTCGTCTTCGGCCGCGACGACCCACCGGATCAGTTCGTGGTGATGCCGAACCACATCCACGGAATCATGTGGCTTCCCGGCACAAACGCCGTAGGGGCGCAGCAACCGAAACGGCTGCAGACGAGCCGTGATCTGATTCAGACCAGGAACCCGTCAGCGGACTGGCCGGTTGCTGCGCCCCTACAACGCCCCGATGCCGTGAAGACGCGTCGAACCTGGTTCCCTGGCCGCGATCGTCCGGTCATTCAAGGCGGCGACTGCTAAACGCATCAACAACCTCCGCGACACGCCAGGCGCTCCCGTCTGGCAACGCAACTACTACGAGCGCGTCATCCGCGACGACCGTGAACTGAACGCGGTCCGCGAATACATCCTCGACAACCCGCGCAAATGGGCCGAGGACCCGAACAACCGGCGAACCTGCGTTGACGGCTAGCCCTCCGCGAGCACCGACTCGTGCGATCAGCTTGCGTGCGAACGTAGATCACCGCGAGCTCCGGTCATTGATCCTCACTGACCAGACTATGCGACAACGCGTGTACGTTCCTCCGAAGAATCGTGACTCCATATGCCTGCGTTGTGATCGACGGTTGTCGACGCACAAAGCATGGCCCTGCCTAATGTCGGTATAGCGACAGCTTGGCCCACGAGGCCAGCCGGCCGATTGGACTCACGTCCGCTCTTTGGTTCACACCTTCTAGGATTAATCAAACCCAAGTCGCGCGCCGTCAACAGTCGAGACCGTCCTGCAGCTCAATGTACACGCAAGACGTAGCGTCATCTTGGTCGAAGTGGGTTCAAAAGAGACTTCGTAGATGGGGTTACAGGACGGTTGGGGGTTGTCTGGCGATACACATCCTGACAGACCTCCGTCCAGACGGCGAAATGACGAGCCAAGGTCACGTTCGCTTAGGGTCATAGCTAGGAGATCATCTTCGTGGCGTTTCCCAACTGAGCGGAGTGGAGCCACGGCATCCCGTCAGTGCGAGAAACACAATGGAGGTCGCCATCCCGAAGCTAACCCACCGCATCAGCCGGCCAGGCCAGCGCAGCACCGGCTTGCGCGCTGCCGTCGCCTCGTCGAGGCGGCGCAGCGGCGCCGTGTACGGCGCGCCGCGCACGAGGTCCGGGTCCTCCTCCGCCTCGCGCGCGATCTCCAGCATCGCCTCGCAGAAGGCGTCTAGGGCCTCGATCCCCTCGGTCTCCGTCGGCTCGACCATCATCGCCTCGTCCACGATCAGCGGGAAGTAGATCGTCGGCGGGTGGAAGCCGTAGTCGATCAGCCGCTTGGCGATGTCCAGCGTCTTCACGCCCAGCGCCTTCTGGCGACTGCCCGAGAGCACGACCTCGTGCATGCAGTTTCGCTCCCGCGCCAGCCTGTACGACCCGCGCAGCCGCGACTGCACGTAGTTGGCGTTGATCACCGCGTTCTCGCTCACCGCCCGCAGCCCCTCGGCGCCTAGCGAGCGGATGTACGTCAGCGCCCGCAGCAGCACCCCGAAATTCCCGTGGAACGCCATCGTCTTCCCGATCGTCTTCTCGGGCATGTCGAAGCGGTAGGATTCGCCCTCACGCTCCACCACTGGCGCGGGCAGATACGGCGCCAGGTGCGACTTCACGCACACCGGGCCTGCCCCCGGCCCGCCGCCCCCATGCGGCGTCGAGAACGTCTTGTGCAGGTTCAGGTGCACCACGTCGAACCCCATGTCCCCGAACCGCGCGCGCCCGAGGAACGCGTTCTGGTTCGCGCCGTCGCCGTACAGCAGCGCACCGTGCTCGTGCAGCAGCCGCGCGATCTCCGCGATGTTCGGGTCGAACAGCCCCAGCGTCGAGGGCAGCGTGAGCATCATCGCCGCCACGTTGCCGTCGAGGTTCGCTCGCATGAACTCGAGGTCCGTGTTGCCGTCCGCGTCCGACGGCACGGTCACTACCTCGAACCCTGCCATCGCCGCCGTCGCCGGGTTCGTCCCGTGCGCCGAGTCCGGCACGAGCACCTTGCGGCGCTGCGTCTCGCCGCGGTCCACCAGGTACTCCTTCACCATCAGGATCCCGGACAGCTCCCCCTGAGCACCCGCCGCCGGCGCCAGCCCCACCGCGTCCATCCCCGTGATCTCCCGCAGCGCCTCCTGGAGTTCGTGCAGGACGTAGAGCACGCCCTGCATCGTCTCCTCCGGCTGGTTGGGGTGCGCGAACGCAAACCCCGGCAGCCGCGCGACGTCCTCGTTGATCTTCGGGTTGTACTTCATCGTGCACGACCCGAGCGGGTAGAACCCCGTGTCGACGCTGTAGTTCAGACGGCTCAACCCCAGGAAGTAGCGGATGATCTCGTTCTGCGCCATCTCTGGCAGCCGCAGCTCGCGACGCACGAACTGCTCCGGCAGCGGCGCCGCCTCCGGCACGTCCAGTTCGCGGCAGCAGCACTCCCCTCCGCCCCGACTCCGACCGGTCGAACGTGAGCCGCGAGCCGGTGTCAGCTCGCTTTGGGTCAACGCGGCGTCTCTCCGCCATCGTCATCTCCCCACCTCCGCCAGTGCCGCCGCCAGCCGCTCGATCTCCTCTCGCGTGTTCATCTCCGTCACGCACAGCAGCATGCCGTTTGGGACAGCATCGCTCACGTCGATTCCGCCGATGATGTCCCGCTCCAGCAACCGCCGGTTCATCTCCGCCGGAGGCAGCGGACAGCGCACGACGAACTCGTTGAAGAACGGTTTCGAGTCATCGACGTCATACGGGTCGATGCGCCCGATCAGCGCCGCCGCGTAGTGCGCTTTGTGATAGCAGGCCTCGGCGATTTGTCGCAGCCCGTGCTTTCCGACAGTCGCGAGATACACCGTTGCCGCCAACCCCACGAGTTGCTGGCTCGTGCAGATGTTGCTCGTCGCTCGCTCGCGGCGGATGTGCTGTTCTCGTGTTTGCAGCGTGAGGACGTAAGCCGTGCGCCCGTCCATGTCCGTCGTCCGGCCCACGATACGCCCCGGCATCTGCCGGATGTACTCGTTCCTGCAGGCGAACAGCCCCAGGTACGGCCCGCCGAAGTTCACCGGCCAACCCAGGGGCTGCCCCTCCGCCACCGCGATGTCTGCCCCGTACTCTCCCGGCGGCGTCAGCATCCCCAGCGAGATCGGGTTCACGTTGGCTATCAGCAATGCCCCCGCCGCCTTAGCCGACGCGCTCAGCGCCTGCGTGTCCTCCAGGGTTCCCAGGAACGAAGGTTGCTGAATCGCGAGGCAGGCGTACCTGTCCGTCAGCGGCTCGCCGTCCACCACGTCCACAGCGATTCCCGGCCCGGACGCATAGGTCCGTACCACCGCCAGATACGACGGGTTCACGCTCATCTGCACCGCTATGCGGTCCCTGCCGGTCACTCGGCAGGCCATCAGGCAGGCCTCAGCCAGCGCGCTGGCGCCGTCGTACATCCCCGCGTTCGACACGTCCATCGCCATCAGCTCGCAGGTCATCGATTGCAGCTCGAACATCGTCTGGAGCGTCCCCTGGCTGATCTCCGGCTGGTATGGGGTGTAAGCGGTGTAGTACTCGCTGCGCCCGACCACGTGCCCGACCGTGCTCGGGATGAAGTGCCGGTAGGCGCCGCCGCCGAGGAAGCTCGCAGTCCCGTTTCCAGCCACGACGTTGCGGTGCGCCTGGTCCGAGAGCTGCGATGTCAGCTCCTGCTCCGACAGCGCAGACGCCAGGTCGAGCCCGTCGATCCGGAACTCCGGCGGGATGTCGGCGAACAGCTCGTCTGCAGTCGCCACGCCGATCGCGTCCAGCATCCGACGGCGGTCTTCTTCTGTGTTCGGGATGTACGGGTGCGGGCTGCTCGGCACTATGTGGGCTCCGACACCAGGAAGTCGTCGTACTGTTCGGCCGTCAGGAGCTGCTCCAGCTCCGAGGGGTTTGTCAGCCGCACACGGAGCATCCAGCCTTCGTCGTATGGCGACTCGTTCACGAGCTGCGGGTTGTCCGCGAGCGCGGCGTTCGCCCCCAACACCTCGCCGGAGATGGGAGAAAACAGCTCTGAAACCGCCTTGACGGACTCGATCTCCCCGAACTTACACATGTACTCCACCGCCGTACCGGGCTCCGGCAAGTCGACAAAGACGATGTCACCCAACTGGTCCTGCGCGTAATCTGTGATGCCGATAGTGCCGGTGTCTCCTTCAATTCGCAGCCATTCGTGCTCTTTCGTGTAGCGGAGATCGCCGGGACTGGGCATGCTTACTCCTTCTTTGGTCGCTTGTAGAAGGGGCGGGGTACAACGCGAACAGGGAGCGGCTTGCCTCGCACGTCTACGGTCAGTTCCGTCGTCTCAGCAGCGTATTCAGGGGGCACGAAGCCCATGCCAATGCTGACGCCGAGCGTGGGAGAATAGCCACCGCTGGAAATTGTACCGACCCTCTCGCCGGAGCGGAAGACGTCACAGTGCCCGCGCATTATCCCGCGCCCTTCGGCCTTAAGGCAGACCAGTTCGCGCTGCGGGCCCCGCTTCTTGATTTGTACCAGGGCTTCTCTCCCGACGAAGTCCGCGCCGTCGTCCAGTGTCACCACCCAGTCCAGCCCGACTTCGAACGGGTTCGTTCCCTCGTCCATGTCGTTTCCGTAGAGCAGCAGCGCCGCCTCCAGTCGGAGTGTGTCCCTCGCGCCCAGTCCACATGACGTCACGCCCGCGTCAAGCAGCGCCTGCCAGAGTTCGGGTCCGGACCTGGCGTCGACGACGAGCTCCAGGCCATCCTCGCCCGTGTATCCGGTCCGTGAGGCGAAAAGACTCTGTCCACGCCACTCCGCCTCGCCGCACCGCCGCGGCTTCAGAGAACGCACGAACTCCGAGCCGAGCACACCGTCCAGCTTGGCGAGAGCCTCCGGGCCCTGCACCGCGATCATCGCAGTCGACGAATGCCGGTCAACCAGACGCGCGTCGAACTCGCCGATGTGCTGCTCCATCCACCGTTTCATCTTGGGCGCGTTCGAGGCGTTGACCACGATGAGGTAACGCTCTGGCTCGACTGCGAACACGTACACGTCATCCATGATGCCGCCGTCATCCCGGCAGGCGGCCGCATAATGTCCTTCACCCGGCGCCAGCCGCCTCATATCCCAGGTGCAAATGTGCCGCAAGAAGCGACCCGCCTCGGGGCCGGCTACCTCGTACCGCCCCATGTGCGAGACGTCGAACATGCCGGCCCGCTGGCGCACGGCGTTGTGCTCCTCGATGTCGCCTGTGTAGCGCACCGGCATCTCGTACCCGGCAAACGGCACCATCTTCGCTCCGAGGCGCAGATGTTCCTCGTAAAGGGCTGTGCGGAGGAGCTGTTCTGCGGTCATTTCACGGGTGGGCCACTGGTCACTGACCCGCGTTGCCCTTCACTGGCTCGCTCCGTTTCATCTCTCCTCCTCCCACTTTCGCTTCCCGTCGTCCGCCCGTAGCCGTCCCAGCCCAGGATACGGTGCGTGCACCGAGATCAGCAGCGCTCGCTTCTCCAGCGCTCGCTCCACCAGCCGGCGCTTCGTTTCCAACGAGACCAGCGGCAGGATATCAAACGATGAGATCCAGGGCAGCCGTTCCAGCATCACAGGATGCTGCGCCAGCTCTCCCACGTAAACTGCCATCTCCCCTTCCGATTCAAGTTCGACGATCACGTGGTCTTCGGTGTGACCGGGCGCGAGCACGACCCGCACTCCCCTGGCGAGCTCGACATCGCCCTGCACCAGCTCAACCTGCTTCGCATCGTCCAGAGGCTCGATGTTCTCGGCGAGGTAGGTGCCGCGCGTCCTCTCGTTCGGGTGGGTGGCGGCGTGCCATTCCCCTGCCTGGATGACGTATTTCGCTCGTGGGAATGAGGGCGCCAGCCGGCCGTCCACGAGTGCCGTGTTGCCCCCGCAATGGTCGAAGTGCAGGTGCGTGTTGATGACGACATCGATCTCTCCGGGGCGCACGCCCTCCGCCGCCAGATTCTCGATCAGATGCCCGCTCTCCTCGGTGCTCACCGCCCCGGGCGCCTTCGAGCCCTTCCAGCCGCAACCGGTGTCGATCAAGAACAGCTTGCCTTCGGCTCGCACCAGCAGCGAGTTCAACCCGAGGCCCATCCGGTACTTGTCGTCCAGATCGCCTGCGTAACGCTCCCACATTATTCGTGGAACCAGGCCGAAGACTGCGCCTGCATCCTGGCGCAGGACACCGTCACTGACTACGAGGAGTTCGAGTTTACCGAGACGGAACCAGCCGCTCACGGCGTCACGATAGCACAGCCGCGCCGTCAGTCGTGACCGACGCGCCGATCGGGCGCAACTCGGTCGCGAACCTGGCGCTTGACCTCGGAGACCTCCGGCATTTTCTTGTCGTGGCGGTTGGAGGCGACCACCTCACCGTCTAGCCGCACCTCAAAGATGCCGCCAGAGCCTGGCACGAGCGCCACTTCACCCAGGTCGCCCTCGAAAGTTGTCAGCAACTCCTGGGCGAACCAGGCGGCGCGGAGCTGGAACCGGCATTTGGTGCAGTATTCGATCTCGACTCGTGGCGGGGCCATGTGGCTCAGATCTTCTGGAACGACCACTCGTGCTCGGCAATGAGCACCCCAAGGAAGATTACCGCTATGCTCAAGACCAGGATCGTGGAGCTGAGGATGATGGACGTCCGCCGGAACCGTGCTGCTTCTTCTCCCGTCTCGCCGCGCTCCATCATTGCCAGCTGCCGCGGTCCGACGATGAAGGAGTGGACAGCAGTCAGGAGCACCATCACGGCGACCAGAACCATCTTCAATGCGAAGTAGTTCACCCAGCGGTAGTCAAAGTTCAGCAGCTCATCGAAGTCGTCGGCCTCTGAGAAGATCTGGGAGATGCCGGTAAGCAGGATGAGGAGCAGCGCGCCCCACGCCATCCAGCCGAATCGAGTCGTGATGATGCGCATCACGCGTGCACGCGCAGCGCCGTCTTCGATCGAGCGCACTGCGGGTACGGCGGCAATGAACAGGAAGAACTGCGGGCCTACCCACATTGTCACGCCCACGATGTGGAGCCAGGGCGTGATCGCTTCGGACACTCCTAGAGGAGCCCCTTCACATTGATAGCCTGGTCGCGCTCCGGCCCGACCGACACGATGCACACGGTGGCATCAAGCACGTCCTGGATGTAGCGTACGTAGGATTGTGCCTGCGGCGGCAGGTCTTCCCAGCGCCGGCAGGTTGCCGTCTCCGTCTGCCACCCAGGCAGCTCCTCGTATACCGGCTTCGCCTGTGCCATCGCCAACCCGGCCGCGGGCATCGTATCCACCGTCCGGCCGTCGAGCTGGTAGGCTGTGCACACTTTGATCGTGGGCAGCGGGTCGAGCACGTCAAGGCGCGTCAGCACCGCCGCCGTGATCCCGTTGATACGCGCGCTGTAGCGTGCCGCAACGGCGTCGAACCAGCCGCAGCGTCGCGGCCGCCCTGTCGTCGCGCCGTATTCCGGCCGCGGTCCACCTTCGCGGAGGATCGTGGCAGTCTCGTCGAACAGCTCCGTGGGGAACGGGCCGGCGCCAACGCGCGTGTTGTAGGCCTTGTAGACGGCGATGACGTCCTTGATCTGTGTTGGGCCGATTCCGACGCCCAGCGCGGCTCCGCCTGCCAGGGAGGTTGGGACCGAGGAAGTTACGTACTCGTAGGTTCCGAAGTCAAGGTCGAGGAGGGCGCCCTGTGCACCCTCGAGGAGAACCGTGTCGCCGGCGCGCAGCGACTTCTGGACCAGGTCTGCCGTGTCCGCGACATAAGGCGCCAGGCGGCTGCCGAACTCCCGGTACTCTTCGAAGATGTCGTCGAAGTTCAGCGGCTTCGCGCCGTAGACGCCCTCCAGCAGCCGGTTCTTGTAGGGAACTCGCAGCTCGAGGATGCTGAGGAGCGACTCGGGGTCGATGAGGTCAGCCACGCGGATACCCGAGCGGCTCACCTTGTCCACAAAAGCCGGAGTAATGCCGCGCCCCGTGCTGCCAACCGCCGCGTCTCCCCGCATGTCCTCGTCAAGCTTGTCCAGCAGGCGGTGCCAGGGCATGAGCACGTGGGCACGGTCGCTCAGGAAGAGGCGGCCCTTGACCTCGATTCCGCGCTCCTCGAGGTGTTCGATCTCGCCCAGGAGGACCGCCGGGTCAACGACGACGCCGTTGCCGATGATGCACACCTTGTCGGGGCGAAAGATGCCCGCGGGCACGATGTGGAGGGCGAACTCCCCAAGTTCGTTGATGATAGTGTGCCCGGCGTTGTTCCCTGCCGAGTAGCGGGCAACGATGTGGGCCTTCTCTGCCAGCAGGTCAACGATCCGGCCCTTGCCCTCGTCCCCCCATTGGCCGCCCACCACGACTATTGCTGGCATAAATATAGGGCCGCTTGCGGCCCCTCCTTTCGAACGTGGAGTCCGCGCGGATTATAGGCGAATCAGGAGGCAGAGGCAAGGACGTGGGCGCCCAGGATGCCACGACCAGGACTCAGTCAACGGGAACAGCGCGAAAGATGATGTGTCGGCCGCCCAGCTCGATCACATCGCCATCGTCCAGTACCGTCCACACGCCCGCGGCGCGCCCGCTCACCGTGACGCCGGCTTCGCCGAAGCGCGACAAATTGTGGAGCATGTATGCACCTTCTCGCCGCCAGATGCGGACCCGCCCTGTCAGTGTATCGTCATCCGAAGGTAAAGTGATCGAACAATCCGGCGTAAACCCTACTGTGACAGGGTCTTCGCCCAGCACATGACGATTCGCATCGCCCTCCACTTGCAGCCACGCGTTGAGGTTGGCTCGGGCCTGCTCCGGGCGAGTGGCGATCGCTGCCGTTGCCGGACCGACGGCAACTCTCGGCAGCGCCATCGCGGCGGCGGTTGCCGCAGTAGCGCGCCGACGCCAGAGGACCAATCCACTTGCTCCGATCACCGCAACGATCGCCGCCAGGAGTACGAAGGGCAGGAAGTTTCCGTCGCCTCCCTGTTCCCCGGAACCCGTTGCCACCACTGCAGCGTTCTCTTGTACCGTCGAGACGGTGTAGACGACGTCATCGTAGTCGGCATCCCCACCGTCTGTAAGGTTCTCGAAGCCGAACTGGATGGAACCGTTGGTTTTGTGCTGAAAGCCGATAAAGTGGTCAATCTCATCGGGGTTAAGGGCGGTCCAGGAAGCGAACAGGAGCGGCAGCTTGGACCGGTCGTTGGCGGGATTTAGTGCCGCGAAGCGTTGAAGATTGCTGTCCTGGATGATGAAGAAGACGAGCTTGCTATCTGCTGGGACAGACTTCACGTTATCAGGGACGGACGGGTCCGAACCGGCCGGAAAGATGATGACGGCGCGCTCGAGCGCAGCCTCCAGATAGCCTTCGTCGCCCGGTTTTAGGTCGCCGACCTCTCCGCCGCTCCCGTCCACAGTGAAGAAGCCGAGTTCATCACGGTAACCCGAGTGCCTGAAGACGAAGTCGAAGGTGATGTCGACCTGCCCGGAGCCCGAGACGGTGAACGACTGGACATCGGATAATTGCTCGAGATCGGGACAGCTGGTGACGAGCGGAGCCTCGGATCCGTCCTGGTCGCCGCACACAGGCATCTGGGGCAGCGGCATGGGTGGATCCGCCGAGACATCGCGAGTGAACGCCGCGGCCAGCAACAGGCACACGGCCGAAGCGACAACGCCGGCGGCGCACCGCCTGAGAACCCCGCGATGAAGATGCATGATTTTACGATACCGCACACGAGGCCAGCGATGTTACCGGCTGGGAGCCTCTCAGTCGGGGCCGACATTAGTGTCGTAGGAACAAATTCCCGGCGCGCACGAATCCCGGTCCTGGCGATATACAAGCACCTGTACACAAATCCGACCGTTATTTCAGTTGAACACCTCGCGTACCACTGCGTAGAATAACTGGAAGCCCGAATGAGTCCTGGAGACAGTAGGTTGCTGCATTCTGTGACCCCGGCGCTATCCCGCGCCTCATATTGGATCAACAGGCTCGGTGTGCTGGACTTGGCGCTTGTCGTGCTCGCCTTCTTCTTCTACTCCGCCGTGCGCGAGCTCGCCGCCGGCAGCGCTCCCCAGGCGACCGCACACTCAATGAGCCTGATCGAGCTCGAACAAAAGGTGGGCGTCTTCCGCGAGCAGACTTTGCAGGACTGGGTGCTGTCCAGCCACCTGTTGGTCAACTGGTTCAACGCGTTCTACGCCTACGGCTTCTTCCCCCCGATCTACGCCATTGGTCTTTATCTGTTCTTCTTTCAGCGTGAGCGCTATGTCCTCTTCCGCAACGCCTTCTTGATATCCGGCGCTATCGGGCTGGTAATCTTCCACCTCTTCCCGATGGCGCCTCCCCGCCTCGTCCCCTGGCCGTACGGCATGGTGGACACGCTGTCCGAGTTCTCAAAAGTGAACTACCACTCGGGCGGCACCTTCGTGAATCAGCACGCTGCGATGCCCAGTCTCCACGCCGGCTGGAACCTGCTCATCAGCCTTGCGCTCATCTGCGCCTTCACCAATCCGGGGATCAGGGCCATTGGCGTGCTCATGCCCATCATGATGGCCATATCCGTCGTCGTGACCGGCAATCACTTTATACTCGACATCGTGGCAGGATACATCGTCGCCGGGATTGGCCTCGCCGCCGCCCTCCTTATCAGGGACCACGGCTGGAAAGTCTCCCGTTTCTTGTTCGACCGCGGTGAGGCGGAAGCCCCAGCATGAGCGAGGCCGTCCGACGCCTCACTTCCCGGTTCAGCCGTCGCGATTTCGTCGAAGCAGCCATAGTAGCCGCCGCCTTTCTGGCCTATTTCGGTGTCAGGGGTGCAGTCATCGATCGTCCCGAGGCCGCCTACTGGCACGCCCGCCACGTCATCGACGTTCAGCGCTCACTCGGCTTCTTCTGGGAAGACCAGATGAACGAATGGGTTTCCGACAAGCACTTCATCGCCCAGGCGATGAATATCATTTACTTCTACCTCCACTTTCCGCTTATCATCGCCTTCGGCATCTGGCTGTACTACTTCCGGCGCGACCGCTACACGCTGGCACGGGACGCCTTTCTTGCCTCCGGCGCGATCGCGCTGGTCATCTACTGGCTCTACCCCGTGGCGCCTCCCCGCGAACTGCCTGTGCTGGCCGACAGGTTTGACCCAAGTGCTCCCGCCTATATCGGCGGATTTCTGGACACGATGCAGGAGTATCTGGGCTACGCCTATGACACCCAGAGCACTCGGGCTTTTGTGAACCCTTACGCTGCAATGCCTAGCCTCCATTTCGGCTGGGACCTCCTACTGGGTCTGGCGGTGCTCTACGCCCTCTGGGGAACCCGCTGGGCCTGGTTCGCCCTCCCCGTCGCCATCGTGCTCCCTATCCTGCAGGTGTTCTCGATAACCCTTACCGCCAACCACTTCTTCCTCGACGCGATGGTCGGCGGAGTGGTGGCCCTTGCCGGCATAGCGGTTGCCCTGGTTTTGTCCCGTCTCGTCTACCCCTGGGCTGGAGCCCAGATGCGCCGCAGCCGCATCCCCGCCGTGCGCTGGCTTGCCGAACCGCAGAAACAACCGCAGCGCGAACCAGACGGCACGCCGGCCTAGCGGAGAGCGACTTGCCGCAGCCCGACGTCGAAGCTCGCCGTGCCGCTTTCCGCAAGCTCCATGAGAACGGTTGTTTCGCCATCCCCAATCCCTGGGACATCGGGACCGCGCGCTACCTCCAGCACCTCGGTTTTCAGGCGCTCGCGACTACCAGCTCTGGCTTCGCCTTCTCCCGCGGCCTGCCCGATCTCCGGTCGGCCGTGCCGCGCGACATGGTACTCGCCCACTTCGCCGAGATCGCGGCCGCAGTCGATGTCCCGGTGAACGCCGACTTCCAGGACGGCTACGCGGCAGACCCGGATGGCGTGGTCGCAAGCGTACGTCTGTGCATTGAGACGGGCGTCGCCGGCCTTTCGATTGAGGACGCCACCGGCGACGACACGAACCCCCTCTACGAGTTCGCGCTTGCGGTCGAGCGCATCCGGGCCGCCCGCGCCGCCATCGACGCTTCGGGCAGCGGCGCGCTACTCACCGCCCGCGCCGAGTGCTACCTGACCCGTCACCCGGAGCCGCTCCAGGAGTCCATCCGTCGCCTGCAGTCCTACGCCGAAGCGGGTGCCGACGTGCTCTACGCGCCCGGCCCCAGTACCCGTGAGGACATCAAGGCAATCGTCGATGCCGTCGCTCCAAAGCCTGTCAACGTGCTCGTCAGCGCAAACATCGGCCTTACAATCGCAGATCTCGCGGACCTGGGCGTCCGCCGAGTCAGCGTCGGCTCAGGGCTCTCCCGCGCCGCCTGGGGCGGCTTCATCCGCGCCGCGAAGGGGTTGGCCGACAAAGGCAACTTCGAGGGCTTCGACGGCTCGGCGCCGTTCGCCGAGTTGGACGCGTTCTTCCAGGCGGACTTGAAGGAACGGTCCTGACGGCGAAGCCTTGATCGCCCTCTAGTTCCAGTGGTGGAACGACGGCTGAGGCCCCAGCCCCGCGTAAACCTCAACGCTCAGGTCCTGCACGTGCGGTAGCCAGCGCTCCCAGTCCTGCCGCGCCCGCTCCGCCTCGTTGCTCGTGATCGCCGCGTTCACCGATGCGTCGTCCTTTAGCTCGTACAGCGCCGTCCAGTTGATGCCCGTCCGGTGACAGTTCGAGCGGTACGCTCGCTCGATGCCCGGGATCGCCATCACGTGCGGCAGGTGCGTTTCCACGTACCAGCGCAGGAACTCGTCCATCACGCCGGGCTCTATGCTCGCGCGCACAACAAGGTAGGGCTTTGTCATCGGGGCGATACTCGCTAAGAGTATGCCACGAGGCTGGAAGCAGGAGGTAGGAGGCAGGACCTACGCCTCCTACTTCTTACTTCCTACCTCAACTCCCAGCGCCCGCAGCACCCTCGCGGCCTCCGCATCGACGTCGCCCGTCGTATCCACCACCAGGTGCTCGCGCGGGATCGAGTCCACTTCCTCGCTCATCATCTCGTATACGTCGACGCCCGCGTCCGATCGCGCCTGCGGGTCGCCGCCCGCGGACCGTTCTTCCAGCCGCGCCCGCGCCACCCCGTCCGGCGCTTCCACCCACACGACGACCGTCCGCGCGCCACGCTTTTCGGCGATCTCGTAGACGGGCCGACGGTGCGCCTCTCGTAGATTCGTAGCGTCCAGCAGGCATGGGACTCCCCGCGCGAGGAGTCGGTCAAGCAGCTCGTGAATCGCCGCAAACACACGTCCGCTCTCCCGCTGGCTGTAGTTCGGCTGCTTCACGAGCACCTTCCGCAGTCTGTCGCTCTCGATAACGGCGAACGCCTCCCGGCTTGTGATGGCGCTGGCCAGGTGTGTTTTTCCCGCCCCCGGCAGCCCCGCCAACATCACGAATGTCGGGCTCTCGATCGGCGCCGGCAGCTCCCCCAGCGCCTCCTCCAGGACTCGCGCGTCGCGCTCCAGTCGCCTCGATCGCGTCGCGGCCGCCGTGTCGACCTCCGGTTGAGGCTCGTCAGAGTAGAACGCCAACCCCACGAACCCGGGCCCGCTGTGGATGCTCATCACAGGCGTGAATTCCGTTGTGATCAGCTCCGCCGGAGACACCGCTTCCCGCACGCGCTCTGCCAGCTCCGCCGCCCGCTCGGGCGCGTCCCAGTGGGCCACGGAGACGTGCAGCCGTTCCGGCGGGCCGCCTCTCTTTTCCAGGTAGCGCAGCAGGCGGTCCAGCGCGTTTCGCATTGTTCGCGGGCGTCCGAAGGAGCGCACATGCCCCTCCGTCGCCACCAGTACCGGCTTGATCTGCAGCACCGATGCCGCCCAGTGCACGATCCACGGCACCCGTCCGCTTTTGGCCAGGTAGTGCGTGGTGTCCAGCGCTCCGATCAGTTGGGCGCTCCGCCCGACCTCCTGTACGGCTGCAACGCAGTCGTCGAGGCTGCCGCCGCCCTTCGCCGCCCTCGCCGCGGCAAGCACAGCGAACCCGTGCGCCATCGCCAGCCCTCCCGTGTCGAGGACCACGACGCGCAGGTCAGGTATCTCCTTCGCGGCCATGTCCGCCGCGTTGACCGCCGAGCTGTGCGTGCCGCTGAACACCGACGGTAAAGTCAGGCAGAGGACGGATCGCTTTCCCTGCGCGTGTAGTTGCCGGAAGGTGTCGAGAAACTCACCGGGCGCGGGCGCGGTGGTGGTCGGAACGCGCGTCGCCGTCTCGATCCGCTTGCGTAGCTCAGCCGGCTCAATCTGACCGTCGTGAAACAGCTCTCCGTCGATCAGGTAAGCGAGAGCGACGGTAGTGATTTCGTACTCGGCCAGCAGCGGCTCCGGCAGACAAGCGGAGCTATCGGAGACGACGGCAACGTCACTCGGCCCTGGTGCGGCGGCGCTGGACTCCATCCGAGCCAAAGTATAACCGCTCTCTTTGCCGCGCGCCGCGCCTGCATGCTATACTGCCCCTGACAACCTGTAGAGGACAGAGGTAACCCGCGCAGAGCATGCTCACGAAGGAAAAGAAGGAAGAACTGGTTCAGGTGCACCAGCTGCACCCAACGGATACCGGTTCAGCGGACGTTCAGGTGGCAGTTCTCACCGAGCGCATCCGCTATTTGACGGAGCACCTGCGGGTCCACAGGAAGGACCACCACACTCAGCGCGGTCTCATGATGCTGGTAGGCCAGCGCCGCAGGTTGCTGCGCTACATCAGCCGGTCGGAACCGGCTCGATACAAGGCGCTCATAGCCAGTTTGGGCCTCCGCAAGTAGTCGAAAGAGCGGAGGCTCTTCTCATATACAGGCCGGCCCGGGGCACATAGCCGGCGACAAGCCACAAGGCTGTTAATCGCGAACCCGGCCTGACCAGAGGGAAGCGATACTCATCATCTCCCTTACCGCAAACGCATATGGTGCGAGGAGCCACAGCCGGTACGGCTGCGTTGCGGCATCAATCTAGTTTCTGAACTGCATGGAGGTTCAATAAATGTCAGAAGTTTTCCAGCGCCGCATCGGCGACCAGGACCTCATCTTCGAGGTCGGCAAGGTCGCCGGTCTGGCCAACGGCGCCGTCACAGTCCGCTACGGCGACACCGTAGTGCTGGTCACGGCATGCATGAGCGCCGAGCCCGCGCGAGGGCATCGATTTCTTCCCGCTGACGGTCGACTTCGAGGAGCGGCTCTACGCCGCCGGCAAGATCCCCGGCGGCTGGTTCCGCCGCGAGGGCCGCCCCAGCACCGCCGGCATCCTCACGGCGCGCCTCACCGACCGACCCCTGCGCCCGCTCTTCCCGAAGGGCATGCGCAACGACGTGCAGATCGTCGTCACGACGCTCTCCGCCGACCAGGAGAACGACCCCGACATCCTCTCGATCATCGGCGCCTCCGCGGCGCTCACGATCTCCGACATCCCCTTCCAGCGGCCCGATCTCCGGCACCCGCATCGGCTACATCGACGGCGAGTTCGTGGTCAACCCGACCTTCGCCGAGCTCGACGACAGCGTCGCTCGACATCGTCGTCGCCGGCACCAAGGACGCCATCGTCATGGTCGAGGCCGGCGCCAGCGAAGTCTCCGAGGAAATTCTCCTCGAGGCGCATCGCAGCGCGCGCAGGACGTCAACGCGCAGGTCATCGATCTCCAGGAGGAGATGGCGCAAGAAGTCGGCAAGCCCAAGGCCGAATTCGCCACCGTGCCGCTTCCCGAGCGATATCTACCAGGCGGTCGTCGACTTCGCGAACCCAGCGACTGGGACCTCGTCGCCGCGGCCAAGGACGAGCGCGCCGAAGCGATGCGCAGCGCCCAGAAGGAGGTGATCGAGGCCCTCGGCGAGCAGCTACGACTCGAAGCAACTCAAGGAAGCCTTCGACGAGCTACATGCAAACAGCTCGTGCGCGACCGCATCCTCAACGACGGCGTGCGGCCCGACGGCCGCAAGACCGACGAGATCCGCCCCATCAGCGCCGAGGTCGGTCTCCTGCCGCGGACGCACGGCTCCGGCCTCTTCACGCGTGGCGAGACGCAGGTGCTGACCATCGCTCACCCTCGGCTCCATGGGCGAGCAGCAGCGGCTGGACGGCCTCGAGCCGGAAGAGACGCGGCGCTACATCCACCACTACAACTTCCCGCCGTTCTCCGTCGGCGAGGCGCGGCCTCTGCGCGGCGCCAGCCGCCGCGACATCGGCCACGGCGCCCTCGCAGAGCGCGCGCTCGTGCCCGGTCATCCCGGACGAGGACGAGTTCCCGTACACCATCCGCCTCGTCTCCGAGGTGCTCTCCAGCAACGGCAGCACCTCGATGGCCAGCACCTGCGGCAGCACGCTGGCGCTGATGGACGCCGGCGTCCCGATCAAGGCGCCCGTGGCCGGCATCGCCATGGGCCTGATCAAGGGCGACGACGAGCTACCAGGTGCTGACCGACATCGCCGGCATGGAAGACCACTACGGCGACATGGACTTCAAGGTCGCCGGCACCAGCGAGGGCGTCACGGCCCTCCAGATGGACATCAAGATCAAGGGCATCACCTACGAGATCATGGAGGAGGCGCTGGAGCAGGCCCGTGACGCCCGCCTCTTCATCCTCGACAAGATCCGCGAGGTCATCGCCGGAGCCGCGCACGGAGATGTCACCCTTCGCGCCGCGCATGTACCGCATCACGGTGCCGCAGGACAAGATCGGCGCGGTCATCGGCCCCGGCGGCCGCATGATCCGCTCGATCATCGAAGAGACCGGTGCTCCATCGACATCGAGGACGACGGCACCGTCTTCATCGGTTCCCCGAACGAAGAGATGGCCCAGAAGGCGATCAGCATCATCGAGGGCCTGACCAAGGACGTCGAGCTCGGCGAGACCTACACCGGTACGGTGACTCGGCTCACCGAACTTCGGCGCCTTCGTCGAGATCCTGCCCGGCAAGGACGGCCTCGTGCGCATCGAGGACCTCGCCGACTCACCCGATCCGCCGGCCCGAAGAAGTCGTCAAGATCGGCGACGAGCGTCAAGGTCATGGTGATCGAAGTCGACTCGATGGGCCGCGTGAACCTCTCGCGCCGCGCCGTCCTGGAAGGCCTGACCCTCGAAGAGGCGATCGACGCCTCCCAGGCCGACCAGCAGGCCCGCGGTCCGCGCGGAGGCGGCCGCGGCGGCCCGCGGCGGTGACTACGGCGACCGCGGTGGCCGCGGTGGTGGCGGCGGCGACGGCGGCCGGCCCCGTGGCGGTGGCGACGGCGGTGGCGGCGGCGGTGGCGGCCGCGGCTATGGCGGCGGTGGCGGTGGCGGCGGCGATGGTCAGCGCACAGGCGGTGGCGGCGGTGGTGGCTATGGCGGCGGCGGCGGCGGTCAGCGTCGCCCCGGCGGTGGTGGCGGCTACGGTGGCGGCGGCGGCGGACAGCGTCGCCCCGGGGGTGGCGGCGGCGGAGACACCGGCGCGGGATTCCGGCGCGAGCCCGGCTCTCCCCCACCCCCTCCGCCTCCCGCCCCGATGAAGCGCTGGTAGGTCACCCGTCGGTCGCAACATGATGACCGACACGGATGTAATGGAAGTTGTTGGCCGGCTCGAGAGAGCCGGCCTTCGCTATTGGCTCGACGGTGGCTGGGGTGTCGACGCGCTGCTCGGCGAACAAACGAGACCCCACGACGACCTTGACGCTGTTGTCGAGCTGTCGGATACGGACGCGATTGTTGGGATTCTGTCGGCACTTGGCTTCGAAGTGAGGCTCGACAATCGGCCGACCCGCCTCGTACTGGCCGGCGACGGTGACCGGCGTATCGATTTACATCCGATCGTGATCGACGGACAAGGCCACGGTAGGCAGATTGGTGCCGGCCCCAACGGAGGTGACGCGATTTATCCTGCGGCTGGCTTGACGGCTGAAGGTACGATTGACGGCAGGTCCGTGTGTTGCCTGACACCGCAGTTGCTTCTTCTGCACCACACCGGCTACGAACCACAGGAAAAGGACCGCCACAACGTGCAGGCCCTCTGCGAGCGGTTCGGACTGCCGCTACCGCGCTCCTACGCAGAATGATGCGCTAAACTGAGGGCCGCCGTAGCCGAAGAAGGGAGAGCACCATGCCCGATGAGAATCCCTCCGCCACAATGATGGCGCTCGTAATCGGCTTTCAGAGGTCCCAGGCGGTGTCCGTGGCAGCGCAGCTCGGCATCGCTGACCTCCTGAATGATGGACCGCGCACGAGCGACGAACTCGCGGCCGCGACCAGCACGGACCCGGACGCTCTCTACCGCCTACTGCGTGCGCTCTCGGCGATCGGCGTCTTCAGCGAAGAGGACGGGCGCACCTTCTCATTAACCGAGCTCGGGGAATGTTTGCGTTCGGACGACAGCCGCAGCGTGAAGGACTGGGCTGCCTATATCGGCTCAACCGCCCACTGGAACTCCTGGGGTATGCTGGCTCACAGCGTACGCACCGGCGAGAACGGCTTCCAGCACCTCTACGACACAGACGTTTGGACTTACAGGGAACAACGCCCGGAACTCAGCCGGTTGTTTGACCAGGCGATGACCGCGGTCTCTCGCGCTCGTGCCCGCGATGTAGTAAGGGCATATGACTTCTCCGCCTTTGGCTGCATTGCGGACATAGCCGGCGGGAACGGCTACCTGCTTGCGGAGGTACTCCGGGCCACACCCGACGCCCGCGGCATCCTCTTCGATCAGCCGCACGTGGTCGCGGGCGCTGCCGATATCCTGAAACAGGCCGGCGTCAAAGACCGCTGTGAGACCGTGGGCGGCAGCTTCTTCGAGTCAGTACCGGGCGGCGCCGATGCGTATATGCTCAAGAACATCATCCATGACTGGGCTGACCCCCAGGCGACCGCAATCCTGAAGGTTTGCCGGGAAGCGATCCCTGCCTCCGGCAAGCTCTTGATCGTCGAAATGGGGATCCGCGAGCCGAACCGAGGTGCTCTGGGGAAATTTAGCGATCTGAACATGCTCGCCGTGCCGGGTGGACGCGAACGCACCAGCGAAGAGATGAGTGACCTGCTGAACGGCGCCGACTTCAACCTCGACCGCACGATCGACACGAGCCCTGACGGCATGCAGATATTCCAAGCATCGCCCGCATAGACGAGGCCATCCCGTATCATTGCCCCATGACCATCCGCGTCCTTGTCTCCGGTTCCGGCAAGATGGGCCGCGAAATCCTCGCTACCCTCTCCCGCGAGCCTGACCTCGAGCCCGTCGGCGCCGTCGATGCCCTCTCCTCCGGCGACACCATAGCCATGCCCGACGGCGGGACGCTCCCGCTGGGAACGGATGCCGCCGCGATCATCGCAGCGACGAAGCCCGACGTCATCATCGACTTCACGAACGCGGAATGGACTCCGAAACTGACGCCGCCCGCGCTGGATGCCGGTGTCCGCCTTATCATCGGCACCTCCGGTCTCCCCGACGATTTCGTGTCGCACCTCGGCGAGGAGTGCCACAAACGCTCGCTCGGCGCAGTCGTCGCCTCTAACTTCGCGGTCGGCGCCGTCCTCATGCAGCAGATGGCGCGGATGGCCGCGCCGTTCTACGAGTTCACTGAGATCATCGAACTCCACCACGACCAGAAGGTCGACGCACCGTCCGGCACGGCAATCGCGACCGCGAAGCTGATGTCGGAAGCCCGCAAGGGGAGCTTCACCCGCCCCGGCACCCAACGCGAGAACCTCCCCGGCACTCGCGGCGGCGAACTGGACGGCGCGACGATACACAGCGTCCGCCTCCCCGGCTTCGTCGCTCACCAGGAAGTCATCTTCGGCGGCCCCGGCGAGACGCTCACCATACGCCACGACAGCACCAGCCGCGAGTCCTTCATGCCCGGCATCCTGCTTGCCACCCGCGAGGTGATGAGCCGCACGGAGCTGGTGGTGGGGCTCGAAAAGCTGCTGGGCATTGCCTGACATTGCCTCCTAAGACCGTCCTCATCCTCGGCGGCGGCACCGGTGGGCTCGTCGCGGCCAACCGCCTCCGCAAGCTCCTGCCGAAGGAGCACCGCATCGTCCTCGTCGACCGCAGCTACGTCTACTCCTTCGCGCCCTCCTACACCCGCGTCATGCTCAAGGAGACGACCGGCCGTCGCATCTCCCGCGACCTGCGGTGGTTGGAGAAGAAGGGCATCGAGTTCAAGCAGGCGGACATCACCCGCATCGACCCGGCGAACAAGCGCGTCCTCCTCGAAAGCGGCCAGCTATCGTACGACTACCTTGTGCTTGCGCTCGGCGCCCAGTATTCGCACGAAGAGATCGAGGGCCTCGGCCGCACCTGGACCTACTACCACCTCGAGGGCGCCGACGGCCTCCAGGAGTACCTCCCTACGTTCGAAGGCGGCCGCATCGTTTTCGTCGTTAGCTCCCTCCCCTACAAGTGCCCGCCCGCCCCCTACGAAGGCGCCCTCCTCCTTGAGCACTACTTTCGCAAACGCAACATGCGGGATCGCATCGAGATCAGTGTTGTCACGCCGGAGACGCTGCCCCTCAGCGTCACCGGCGAAGAGATCGGGACACGCATCGTCAAGCTCCTCGAACAGCGCGGCATTTCCTTCAGCGGAAACACACAACTTCAGCGGATCGAACATGAGAGCAAGCTCCTGCATTACGCTGACGGCTCGAGCGCACCCTGGGACATGATCGTCGCCACGCCCGTCCATCGCGCGCCGGACGTCCTCGTACACTCCGGCTTCGCCGAGGCCGGGAGCTGGGTGCCTGCGAACCCCGAGACGCTCGGCACCCACTTCGAGGACGTCTACGCCATCGGCGATTGCACCGTCGTCCCCATCGGCGAGGGCCGCGTCCTTCCCAAGGCCGGTGTCTTTGCCCATGGCGAGGCTGAGGTCGTCGCGCGGAACATCGCTGCCGAAGTCGAAGGCGCCGACCCTATATGGGCCTACGGCGGCCAGGGCGCCTGCTTCTTGGAAACTGGCGGCGGAAAGAGCGCCTACATTACCGCCGACTTCTTCAAACACCCGGCCCACGCCCAGATGAAGGGCCCCAGCCGTTTCTGGCGCTGGTCAAAGATCGGCTTCGAGCGCACCTGGCTCTGGCGCTGGTTCTAGAGGGCCATCCTGGAGGTGGCGCTCCTCACCCCGTGCACACCGGTCCCCCGAACGCCCTCTGCCCCGCGAACATCGGCGGCTTAACCACGACCAATTCGAGGAAGTCTTGCAGGTTGATCGTCTCCTCGAGAAGCCCAGGACCCGGCACCACGTCCCAGCGCTCGTCGAACGCCACGTCCCCGGTACTCGTCCCGAAGTGCCTTGCCGGCGCCAGGAAGCTCGTGAGGTCCACCAGCGTGACCTTGTCCGTGCTGTCGACCTGGCCGCCTCCGGACACGAAATCGGCGGGCCACGACCCGCTCGGCTCACCGACCGACGGATAATCCCCACAGGGGTCCTGCGGACTGGTGCCGACGCTCCCCTCCACCCCGTCCGCAAACCCATCCCTGTCCGCGTCCGCGGTGATCGTGAAGTTGTCGGACAGTGTTCCTGTCGACCGGACGAACTCGCCGTCGATGTGGTCCGGGTACACGCTGAACTTGGAGAACCCGTTCGAGGCGCTGCTGATCACCGCGAAGTCCCCTGCTTCGCTGTCGTTCGGGTTGACCTGGTAGCAGCATCGTCCGAAGGCTCCGGACACTACCAGCACACTTCCGGCGCCCTTGAGGTATTCGCCGTCGGAGCCGTCGTCGGCGACGCAATCGGGGTCGTACGAGTTCACCGGCACCGCGGTGCACCCCGGGCGGTGCGCCAGCTGCTTGCCGCGCTGGTATGTGTGGTCATGCCCCTGGAACACGAGGTCCACCTTCTTGTTGACCAGCAGGTTCATCAGCGCCGTGCCGATCTCGCACGTCTTGTCGCCCGTCGATATGCAGTTCTTGTGCATGCCCACAACAACCCACGGTATTCCCCCGGCGCGCGCGCTATCGATGGCGCTTGCCAGCCAGTTATAGTGTGGGTTCCCTAGCGCGTAATCGTACGTGACACCGCCGACATTCAGGTCAGCGGCGATCATGATTACGCGGACCAGCGGCGTGCTCAAAGGGTAGTCGAAGTGATACTCGGCCGCGTAGACCCCGCTGGAGTTCATCCTGTCCGGCAGGCAGGCAGCATGGTTCAGGATGTCTCCGTCCGGGCCACCGTGCTCCTCATGGTTGCCGGCGATTAGTTCGAATGCAAACGTCGGGCCCAGCGTCGGCAGGCCGCCCAGCATGTAGTCGCACCACGCCTGGTCGGACGCCGTCTGGTCGTAGTCCATGTCTCCCAGCGCCAGGTAGAAGGCCGCCCCGGACTGATCGAGCGCCGCCAGACTAGCCGTCGTGTTCGTGTTCGCCCCGTGGTCTCCCGCCGCCGCGAAGACGAAGCTCGCCTGCTGCGCTGCTTGAGTATCGCTCGCAGGTTCTGTCGACGACGGCGGTACGCTTTGCGTGGGGACCTGTGACTGCGCGGCCGTGTGCGTCGCCGGGTGCTCATTCGCGGTCGCGCTACGGCTGGGAGCTACTTCGGCAGCATTGTCAGCCGGGCCACCGCATGAGAGCAGGCCCAGAAAGAGCAGGGCGATCAGAATCGAAAAGCGCGTAGACATCACGATGCAGAGACGAGACTACAGGATTCTATGTTACCGCTTATGGGGGCGCACCGACATCGCCGATGAGTGTCAGGAACCGCGCGGCTGCATCACCATCTGTGTCTGTGTCACGATCGCGACGAGCTCGCCCTCCTGCGACATGATGCGGGTCTGCCAGACCATCGTGCTCTTGCCGCGGTGGACTGGCGTGCACTCGCCTGTGACCGTCGTATCGATCGGCGCCGCCCGCAGGAAGTTCGTCTTCGACTCCAGCGTCGTCGTACCCGCGCCCGGCTCCAGGTTCAGGAACGTCGCCACCGCGCCCAGCGTGTCCGCCAGAGACATAAGAGCACCGCCGTGAAGCACGGCCATCGGCATCGTGCAGATTTCCCGACGCACTCTGAGCTCTGCGCGTACCAGCTCGGGGTCCGCGTGCGTGAACTGTATCCCCAGGTAGGACGGAAAGTGCCCCTCCATCATCGTTTGCAGCGTCGGCAGGTCCACCTGCGGCATCAGCCCAGTTCCTTCAAACGCTGTCGCAGCCCGTCCGCCCGCGCCCGTGTGGCTACCAGCTTCTCCTCCTCACGCGCCACCACCTGTTCCGGCGCCTTCGAACGGAACTCCTGGTTCGAGAGCTTGGTCTCCATTCGCTCTGCCTCCGCCTCAGCCTCCGAGAGCTGTCCGGCGAGCTTGTTTCTCTCCACCTCGATGTCCAGCAGACCGGCGAGCGGCAGCGCCACCTGCGCATCCGCCAGCACCGCGGAAGCCACGCCCGTCGACGGCAACGCATCCGAGGCGGCCACCAGGTGCAGAGGACGCACCCGCGCCAGCGTCTCCACGACCGGCCGCGATGCCTCCAGCACCGGCAACGCCCCATCCGCCGAGACATAGGCCTCGACGAATCGTGCCGGATCGACACCACGCTCTGCTCTCAAGTTTCGGATCGCCCGGACGACGTCCATCACGACGGTCATGCGTTCCTCCGCCCCGGGATCCAGCTCTCCATCCCCTGCCGTATAGGTTGCCGTCATGATCGACTCCGGCTCCAGGCCCTCCACGGCGCCGCGCAGGTGCTGCCACACCGCCTCCGTCACGAACGGCGCGATCGGGTGCAGCAGCCGCAGAGACGACTGCAGCACGTAAGCCAGCACCGGCAAAGGCGAGCGGTCGCCGTCCCGCAGGCGCACCTTCGCCATCTCCAGGTACCAGTCGCAGTAATCGCTCCAGAAGAACTCGTAGAGGAGCCGCCCAGCCTCGTTGATCTGGAATTCGCCCAGCAGCTTGTTCGTTTCCTGCGCCGTCGCCAGCGCCCGCGAGACGATCCAGCGGTCCTCCAAAGGCCAGTCCGACCGTTTTGCCACCGTCCGCGCCTCCTCCGGCAGGCGCACTCTGTCCGTCCCGATGCTCTGGACCACAAACCGCGCCGCGTTCCAGATCTTGTTCGCGAAGTTGCGGCTCGCCTCCAGCTTCTCGTCGAATAGCCGGAAGTCGTTCCCAGGCGTCCCGCTTGTCGCCAGCGTGAAGCGCAGCGCGTCTGTGCCGTACTTGTCCGCCAGCTTCAGCGGGTCCACCACATTGCCAAGGCTCTTCGTCATCTTCCGCCCCTGCGAGTCGCGGATCAGCCCGTGCAGGTAGACGTGCCGGAACGGGATCTCCCCGCTGTTGTACAAACCCATCATGATCATCCGCGCCACCCAGAAGAACAGGATGTCGTACCCCGTCTCCAGCACCGATGTCGGGTACCAGAAGCGCAGGTCCTCCGTCTCCTCCGGCCAGCCCAGCGTCGACAGCGGCCACAGCCCCGACGAAAACCACGTGTCCAGCACGTCAGGGTCCTGCTCCAGCGCCGACGAGCCGCACTCTGGACACGCCGTCGGCTCCTCGATAGACGCAAACTGGTGCGCGTTATCGCAGTACCAGACCGGGATGCGGTGCCCCCACCAGAGCTGCCGCGAGATGCACCAGTCGCGGATATTCTCCATCCAGTGCATGTAGATTTTCTCGAACCGCTCCGGGATGATCTCAATGGTCCCGTTCGTTACCACCTCGATCGCCGGCTTCGCCAGCGGCTCCGTCTTCACGAACCACTGCTTGCTTACCAGCGGCTCCACGATCGTGCCGCAGCGCTCGCAGTGTCCGACTGAGAGCTTGTGCGGCTCTACCTTCTCAAGCAGCCCCAGCGCATCGAGGTCCGCCACGATCCGTTCTCTGGTTTCGAAGCGGTCGAGGCCTTCGTACGGGCCCGCTTCCGCGTTCATCGTGGCGTCACCGTTCATCGCTTTGATGATCGGAAGGCCATGCCTCGCCCCGATCTCGAAGTCATTCGGGTCATGGCCCGGCGTGACCTTCACCGCTCCTGTCCCGAACTCAGGGTCGACTGCTTCGTCCGCGATCACCGGGATCTGCCGCTCGATGATAGGCAGCAGCACCTTCCTCCCGATGTAGGCCTTCCAGCGCTTCGAATCGGGGTGGACCGCTACCGCCACGTCGCCCACGATCGTTTCCGGCCGCGTCGTGCCCATAACGATGTGGTCGTCCGTCGGGTGGTCCTGCTCGTCCAGTACTGGATAGCGGACGTACCAGAGGAAGCCGTCGGTCTCCTCGTGCTCCACCTCGAGGTCCGAGAGCGCCGTCATGCAGCGCGGGCACCAGTTGATAATGCGTTCGCCGCGGTAGATCAGCCCCTCGTCGTACATCTTCTTGAACGTCGTCCGCACGGCCCTCTGCGGCCCGTCGTCCATCGTGAAGACCTCGCGGTCCCAGTCGCAGGAAACGCCCAGGCGCATGTGCTGTGTCGTGATCAGACTTCGGTACTTCCCCACCCACTGCCAGACGCGGTTCACGAACTCTTCGCGGCCCAGGTCGTGCCGCGAGATCCCCTCCTTGGCCAGGTCCTTCTCGACGACGTTCTGCGTCGCGATACCCGCGTGGTCCACTCCCGGCACCCACAGCGTCGGGTCGCCCTTCATCCGGTGCCAGCGGATGAGCAGGTCCTCGATCGTCGCCGTCAGCGCGTGTCCGAGGTGTAGCTCACCCGTCACGTTCGGCGGCGGCATAATGATGCAGAACGGCTCCCCGGGCGCTTCTTTGTTTGGGCGGAAGTAGCCGCGGTCCATCCAGTAGGCGTACAACGGCCCCTCGGCCTTCGAGGGGTCATAAGCCTTGGGCATCTCGGACTGAACGTCAGGTTGAGTCATCATTATCCCGGGAAGTTAGTATCGCAGACAGGACAGGCGGGCGCAGATCACCGGCTGCGGAGCGTCCGTTACGTACGAGCGGGGCGCAAACGCGCACTTACGCCAAACCTACGAGGATTGTAGGTGCCGCACCGAGCGCGGGGCAATCGCTGTCCGTTTTGGTGAGCTGTCTGCTAAAAGCGGCCGGGCGGTGACTCGAACCCGCGGAACGGCTTGTCCTTCTTGTCGCGCCGCCGCGACCGCAGGAACGCCGCCATCTCCGGGCTCAGGCTTTCTTCGCCGGGGATGTTCTCCGGCGGTTCGTCTTCGTTTTCCGTCGCGTGGACGCCATTGCCGCCGAGGCTGGCTCCCTCCGGTCCGACCGCTTCCGCCGATTCCTCGTACATCGAGCCTGCCCGCCGTGCGGCAGCGCTCGCCGCCAGCGAGCTCATGAGGTCTCGCTCGCTTTCGGACTGTTCCTCGGACGCCTGGGCCGCCAGCGACGGCCATGCCGGCTCTTCGGAGTCGCCGTTCTCCAGGAAGCGGGTCTGCGGGGTGTACTCCTCGTCCGTCGCTTGGGACCCGAACCCGTCCTCTCCGACTTCCCGGAGGAATGACGGCGCCTCGGCCGCTACCGTCTCTTCATCGGTTTCATAGTCGTCGGTCGGGAATGGTTCCGGGGAGGGTGCGCTGCCGGCTTCCAGCTCAGCTTCGACTTCCGCGAGCGCCTCAAGTGACTCTTCCAATGATCCCATTTCGATTTCTTCAGCCGCGTCTGCCGTCCAGGCCTCGGACTCCAGCACCGGCTCTACGTCGGCAGTCTCTTCGGCGATAGCCTCTACGGGTTCCTCGACGAGCTCGGCAGTCTCTTCTCCAGCGACGACTTCTGGCACGGTCTCCGCGTCATCAGCCTCTTCGGCGGCTACGTCGACCTCGGTCTCCTTGACGAGTTCCGCGGTCTCCTCTTCAGCAACGACCTCCAGCAGCGGCTCCGCATCGGTATTCTCTTCGGCGATTGCCTCGGCTTCGGACTCCTCGACGAGCTTGGCAGCCTCTTCTTCAGCGACGACTTCCAACACCGGCTCCGCATCGGTACTCTCTTCGGCGATTACCTCGGCTTCGGGCTCCTCGACGAGTTCCGCGGTCTCCTCTTCAGCGACGACCTCCAGCACGGGCTCCGCGTCGTCAGTCTCTTCGGCGATTGCCTCGGCTTCGGGCTCCTCGACGAGTTCAACGGTCTCTTCCTCAGCGACGACTTCCAGGACCGGCTCCGCATCGACAGCCTCTTCGGCGATTACCTCTACTTCAGGCTCGTCGACGAGTTCTGCCGCCTCCTCTTCAGCGACGACTTCCAGCAGCCGCTCCGCGTCGGCAGTCTCTTCGGCGATCGCCGCGGCTTCGGGTTCCTCGACGAGCTCGGCAGTCTCTTCTTCAGCGACGACTTCTGGCAGCGGCTCAGTGTCATCAGCCTCTTCGGCGATTACCTCTACGTCAGGCTCCTCGAGGAGCTCGGCGGTCTCCTCTTCAGCGACGACTTCCAGCACGGTCTCCGCGTCATCAGCCTCCTCGGCGGCTGCCTCTACCTCCGGCTCCTCGACGAGCTTGAGGGTCTCTTGGGCAGCGACTTCTAGCACGGTCTCCGCGTCGTGAACCTCTTCAGCGACTGCCTCTACCTCGGACTCCTCGTCTTCAGCCCCTTCGGAAACTTCCTCTACCTCTGGCTCCTCGACGAGTTCGACGGTCTCTTCCGCACCGACTTCCAGCACCGGCTCCGTGTCATCACCCTCTTCGGCGATTACCTCGGCTTCGGGCCCAGCCAGCTCTACTTCAGCCTCGGGTTCCGGAACAGGCTCCTCCGCAAGCTGATCGATCGCCGCGTCGACCGCCTCAACCAGTGGCGCGCCTGACGGCGACTCTTCGCTCGACACTATCGCCGGCTCCGCCTCGACGGCGGGCTCGTCGGCTACCGGTGCCTCCGATGCTTCGACCTCTTCGACCGTGTCCGCTTCTGGAGCCGGTTCGGCTTCGGTCCTCGCTTCCGCACTCACCGCGCTTTGGAGTTCCGTTGCCCACTGTGGCTCGGCCTCTGTCGTTTCTTCTTCGGCTGCGACAACCGTGGGCTCAGTGGTTTCGAAGGAAGCTTTCGTCGCCTCGTGCTCTCGTTCTGATTCTGTTGCTGGCTCGGCTCTGCTGTCGGGCTCAGGCTCAGCGGCGATCTCACCCGGTGCAGTTTCGTCCTCCGAGATCAACTCTTCTCCTACGGTTGTGACCACTGGCTCGGCGGCGGCAGGCGCCTCCGAGATCGTCTCCATGACTGCAGGCGCCGCTTCCACCGCCGGCTCCACCGCCTGCACTTCCGCGACAGGCTCGGTCACCACGGGCGCTGGCGCTGTCTGCCCGATCGGTTCTTGTGGTTCTTCGACTCTAGCAGGGGCTTCTGCAGGCGGTTCAGGCGCGATGATTTCGTCTACGACCGGCGCCACTTCCGGCACCGCCTCGTAGGAAGGCTCGACGGGTGCGTCGCTCACGCCGTTAATCGGTGCCAGCGGCTCCGGCTGTGACACCGGTGCCTCGGACGTGACGGCGTCAGCGACCGTAGGGGGCGCAACGTTGGCCACGGGCTCAGCAACCGGCGCCACAGGCGCTGGCGCCACGGCTTGCTGCGCCTGAGGGGGCGGCGCCGGTGCGACTTCCACCGCGGGTGCTGAGACCGCCTCTGGCGGCGCCGCTTCTTGTGCTACCGCCGCATCCGGCGTCGGCATGGGCGCCCTTGTCCCGGCTCGGGACGGCACTTCAGGGGTAATTCGGATCTCCTCACCGGTCAGGTCGACCGTCGCGAGTTCGGCCCAATAGACCATGAACATTCCCAGGGCCATCCCCCGCTTCACCTCGAACCGCGCAAACGACAGTGCCGATTCGATGTCCACGAACGAGACGACATATACAAGGTCTGACCCCTCATCCGCCCGCATGAGCACCATGGCCTCGCCGCCTTCGGTCTCCTGTTCGGGCTTTCCGAGGAGAGCCCAGAAGGCGTGAATGCCGACGGTGGCGGCCTGCCTGAGGCTCGCCACGTAGTCAATCGCGCTGGGAACGTCGTAGAACCGTATCATTCGGAACGAGGTCCCGCCTGCCACTTCGGGCATCAGCAGGACGAGCGCCGGACCCGTAGGCAGTATCACCTTGGGCTCAGCGACGACCTCTTCTACTTGTTGTTTGCGCTTCCGGCCTAGGAAGCCCACAGCACGTTTCCTGCTCGTTTCGTCATAGCAAAGAGATACCCCCTGGATCGCCCATCAGCCCGGACGTAGTCCCACGCAAATTACGGTCCACCTCTCTCAGCTCTCCACGTCCGGACCGATGAGTGTCCGAAGTCATAGACGCATGATTGGCGCATTATGCTACTTGAAATTAACGCAAAATTACTCGGAGACCATTCGTAAGACTGGCGCTCACCGTCGGTTGGCCTGCCCAACCGTCCCGCGCTAAGCTAGACAGCGTCGGGTTCAAATTACTGAGGAGGTCTCATATGCCCGCTAAGCTTACGCCCGGCGTCAGGAAGCTTTTCACCGACAAGAACTACGGCCACCTGGCTACGTTAATGCCCGATGGCTCGCCCCAGGTCACGGTCGTCTGGGTAGACCTCGATGGAGACCGCATCGCCCTCAACTCCGCCGAGGGCCGCGTCAAGGTGAAGAACGCGCGCCGTGACCCACGCGTCGCCATCTCCATCTCAGACCCATCCGGCTACCCGAGCGCCGCGGTCAGGGGAAAGGTTGTCGAGCTCAGCCACGATGGCGCCGACGCACACATCGACAGTCTCGCCAAGAAGTACCTCGACGCGGACACTTACCCCTGGCGCAACCCGGCGGAGCAGCGGGTCAAGATCATCATCCAGCCGGAGGCCGTTTCCGGCATGATGACGGACTGAGGTCTCCCACGGCGATAGACAGCCAGCAAGGTGCGCCGACGGACGCCGGACCCGACACCGGGGTCCTCTCGCAGCGCTTGACCGCGCTCCTCGACGACATCGCCGAGGGCAAGGCGCCCAATGCCGGCCGCTTCTGCGGCTACTGCTATCATCCGCTCGCCCCCGATCGAACTTCTTGCCCCAACTGCGCGCGGCCGACCTCGGAGTGGCCCTCAGTCGAAGCGATTCCGAAGGAAGTTCGCGAGATGTACCGCAAAGCCCATTCCCGCGAGGGTATCGTCGTGCGAAGCATCGCCTGGGGCGGTCTCACCATCGGCGTTTGCCTCTCCCTCGTCCCCATCGCTTTCGGTGGTGTGCACTGGTGGAGCATTTTCGGGTTCTTCGGCCTGCTGATCTTCTTCTACCTGCTCTCGGCCAACCTTGCCAACAGCGTTGGCGATGCTCTCGGATACGCGTGGGGGCAATCCATCCTCCGCACGCGCTGGGACCGATTTATCGCCATTCGCGACGCCGAACGCCCAGACGCCCGTTAGCGCTGTAGCGCAGCCCCATCAAGGCTCCATCTCGGGAGCCGACCCACGGAGGCGGCACCCACGGCCGGCCCGCCCTAGTCCGCCTCGAACGACTCCAGCCCGGCGATCTCCTCGTCCGACAACTGCACCCGCACGACGCCGTCAAGCACCTCGGTAACGTATTCGATCGGAAGTATCTTATCCTCCCCGAACACGTGTCCGCGCCTGATCACCAGCGCCTCCACATCGTCGTTGATCTCATCTACCAGCAGCCGGTCGACCTCACCGAGCTCCTCGTGAGGCTCCTGTCGCCACACCGGCGTGTCGTTCAGGATGTTCCGCTCGAACTTCGCCTTCTGGAACGTCTCACGCGGCACCGGGATGCCCACGAGCTGGTTCCCGATCGAGGCCGCCAGCGCCGCTCCCGTGTCCCAGACGATGCGCGCCAGCCCCCGGTGCGGCGCCTCCCCGTCGGCCGCAGCCTGCTCCGGGTGCGGCAAGAAGTCCCGCTCTACGTATTCCTCGTAGCCCTCGAACTTTTGCTTCGTGATCTTGAGGATGACGCCCTCTTCCTGTGCGTCCGCCATATCGTCGATCGACACGCTTATCAATGTCGGCGCCCCGAACCCCGGCGCCGGGAAGAACGGCCCCGCGTTTACGACGATGTGCGTAACCTCGTCGTCCCTGGGGTCGATCACCACTGAGTGCAGTTTCCCCACTTCCTCGCTGTCCGAGCTGAACACCGGCGAGTCGTGCCGCAGGTTGTCGAGGAGCGCCTGGTCCACCATCTTACTGGCCTTTGTACGCAGGCTTGCGCTTCTGGGCGAACGCCGTCGGCCCTTCGCGCGCGTCCTCCGACCGGAACACCTTGCCCGCCATCTCCGACTCCAGCTTCAACCCATCCACCAAGGGCATCTGTCGTCCCTCCATCGCCGCCTGCTTGATCGCCCGCACCGCCAGCGGCCCGCACTCCAGTATCTTCCCTGCGATCTCCTCCGCCGTCGCCATCAGCTTCTCTGCCGGCACCACCTGTGACACCAGCCCAAAACGCAGAGCCGTCTCCGAGTCGAATCGGTCGCCAGTCAGCAGCAGCTCCATCGCGAACGCCAGCGGCACCGCCCGCGGCAACCGTTGCGTCCCGCCCGCCCCCGGGATGATCGCCCGTTTCGGCTCCGGCAGCCCGAACGTCGCGTGCTCCGCCGCCACCCGCACATCGCACATCAGCGCCAGCTCCAGCCCGCCCGCCAGGCAGTAGCCGTTGATCGCCGCGATCATCGGCTTCCAGCACTCGAACCCGCGCGTGATGCCCGCGAACGGCACGCTCATCAGTCTCCCCTCGCCACCCCCCGCGAACGACTCCGCCATCGCCACGAGGTCCGCCCCCGCCGAGAACGCCTGGTCCCCTGACCCCGTCACGATCGCCACCCAGAGGTCATCGTCCTCCTTGAACTCCGTGAACGCCTCCAGTAGCTCCTGACTCGTCGTCGGGTCGATCGCGTTCCGCCGCTCCGGCCGGTTCAGCGTCACATACGCCAGGTGTTCCTTCTTCTCGAAAATAACGTTCTTGTACTCGCTCACGGGTATCCTCCTGGGTTCCTCGGGGTGCGCGCCAAAGTATATCAGCCCGCCCTTACCTCTTAGGTCCCGCACCCGCTACCCTACCCCTCGGGAGTGGAAGGGTCCCGGTGGGCCTCTCCGTCTTCAAAACGGTTGCGGGGCGGTGTACCCGTCCCGGGTGGGTTCGACTCCCATGCACTCCCGCCACCACTGATCGAATATTTCACGGGTCCGCGACAACTCGCGGGCATCGCGACTTGACATCTCTGACAACGTTGGTATGCTTGCCTCACCAGATCGTAGGGGGATCGTATGACGGGGGTGCACCGACCGGCGGTCATCGTTGCGGCAGCGCTGCTGCTCGTAGTTTCGCTCATCCTCGTGCTCAACAGCCCCTCCGGGCCCGCGGGCGCGTCTCACATGGGCGGCATGGATGCCATGTCCATCGACATGGACACCGCCGGCAACACCGCCACCAGCCTCGGCCCGCGCGAAAGCTGCGGCGAAGTCTCCCCGGGTGGCACGAAGACATTCGACGTCACGGCACTGAACGTACCTTCGTCGACTGCCCTGATCGCCTACTCATTCACTCTGGCATACGATGAGGCACCCCTTACCCTAACGTCCCACAACTTCCATTTCCTCCTCGCTAGCGATCCCGGCAGCGCGCCGGCAACGGTCAGTGAATTCATACCTGACACAAATGGCAATAACCGCTGGTCAGCTGCTGTCGCTGACCTTGCCAGCGCCGACGTCAGCCCGCCCGAAAGCGGGTCAGGTGTGCTGTCCAGGCTGACGATCTCTGCCAACGCGGCCGCACCGGCGGGCTTCTACAACATCCATATATTCGATGGGTTTCATATAACTTCACTGCAAGAGGCCTTCTCACCGGATACGCATGAATCTGCCCTCTTGGCAGTCGGCGTTTCCTGCGCTGGGGCACCGCTGATCACTCCGACGCCGATACCGTCCCCCGCCCCCCCTTCCTCTCCGTCTCCGACCCCACCGCCTAACCCGATTCCGCCTGACCAGGGTATGCAGCGGATGAGCATTGACATGAATGTCGCCGGCAATGATGCCACTACTGTTGGCTTGCGAAATCCGTGCGCGGAAGCCGGTCCAGGTGATCAAGTGACACTGGATATCACGACAACCGGTATTCCGGCACCTAGCCTCAACGGCACACCCGGGAACCCGCTCGACGATTACGGTGGCATGATCGCGTTCAAAGCCATCATCCTGTACCCCGAGGACGCGTTTACGGTGGTATTCCAGGACTTCAATTTCCTTCTTGCCGTGTCCCCTAGTAGCACGGTAGCCAACGGCAGTGAACCGCTCCCGGATGTCGACGGCAATGATGAATGGATATCAAACAACGCCGATACGAGCAGTCCGCCGTCTATCCCCGAGAGCGGAAACGGTGTTCTGACACGAGTACGATTGGCTGTCGATGCTGGTGCGCCCGCTGGCCTGCACTCGATCAGCCTTCGAACCGACTCAGCGCATCTCGACTCGCAGAACGCAGCACAATTCCCCAAAACCATCGACAACGCCTACATCGCCGTCGGCGTACCCTGCGACGTCGACTTCGACGGCGTCGCCGACGACGAGGACGGTTGTCCCAACTACTTCGGCCTCGTAGACAACGCGGGCTGCCCGCCCGCAGGCGCCCCTGCCGTCGGTGGCATTACCGGCCTCCTGGACGAGCCGCGGCCCGTCCCTTCCGACCAGGCGGACGCCGCTTCCACGCGCCTCGCCTACCTGGGCCTGGCCGCGCTGGTCGCCGCGTCCGGCGCTGCCCTCCTCTGGTGGGGTTTGCAACCGCGGCGCCGGGACTGAACACGCCCGAACATGTTTCACTCGTCACGTGCCACCG
Organism: uncultured Chloroflexia bacterium; assembly: GCA_963717065.1. Lineage (GTDB taxonomy): Bacteria > Chloroflexota > Dehalococcoidia > SM23-28-2 > RBG-16-64-32 > CAVQVC01. The sequence goes on from CAVQVC010000001.1 coordinate 2,740,373, forward strand.
GTGCCGCACACCTGAAAATAGGTACGCCCTGTAGCGCACCAATCTGCTAGACTAGCGCTCACCTATGCTCCTGGTCGCCCGTAAGAACCTATTCGCCGAGAAGACCCGCCTCGCCATCTCCGTTGGCGGCGTCGCCCTCTCCGTTCTCCTCATCACACTCCTCCTCTCCCTCTACCGCGGCTGGGACGAAAAGGTCGGTGGCTTCGTCGAGAACTCCGACATCGATGTCTGGATAGCCAGCAAGGGCGCCAAGGACTTCCTCGCGGCCGCCTCCCTCCTCCCCATCGACGACCCACAGCTCCAGGGCGTCCGCGATTCCCTGGACAACGACCCCAACGTCGAGGCCTGGAGCCCGCTCATCGTGCGGCAAATGGAGGGCGTGAAGGTGGAAATCCGGAAGGCGGGCGGGGAAAAGGTCGGGAAAGCGATGAACCTCCAGTTCATCGGCTACGACCTCGAGACCGGCCTCGGCGGCCCCATCGAGATCATCGACGGTCACGGCGATCCCGGCTTCAGCGAAGTCGTCGTCGACGAAGCCCTCCGCAAGCGTTACGGGGTAGATGTCGGCGACATCGTCCGCGCCGGCGGTAAGGACTGGAACGTGATCGGCGTCTCCAGCGGCGGAGACTTCGTCGCCACCCAGACCGTCTTCGTAAACCACGACGAGGCCCGCTCCGCCCTCGGCATGGAGGACCAGACTACGTTCATCGTCCTCGACACCAAGGACGGCATCGATCTCAACCAGTACCGAGAAGATTTTCAGACGAGCAACCCTCTCATCGCCGAGCGTGTCGTCATTTACACCCGAAGCGAGTTCGCCACCAACACCCGCGACCGCATCCTCTCCAACGTCCTCCCCATCCTTCTCGTCGTCCTCCTCCTCGCCTTCATCGTCGGCCTCGCCGTCGCCGGCCTCACGATCTACACCGCCACCGTCGAGAAGCAGCGCGAGTACGGCATCCTCAAGGCCGTCGGCTTCAAGAACTCGTACTTATTCCGCACCGTCCTCGAACAGAGCCTCGTCACCGGCTTCCTAGGCTTCACCATCGGCGTCGGTATCACGCTGCTCATCAGCCCCTTCGCCTCCGACCTCGTCCCGCAGTTCGTGACCTACACGCGGATAACGGACCTGCTCTTCGTCGCCGGGGCGACGCTCCTGATGTCCGCCGTCGCCGCCTACATCCCGGTCCGGCGGCTCGCTTCCATCGACCCGGTGGCGGTGTTCAAGGCCTAGGGGCTGGTTATGGCGAACGACAACAACGTCATCCTCGGCATGGACGGCGTCACCAAGGTCTACGGCTCCGGTGAGGCGGCAACCACCGCGCTCGACAACATCCAGTTCCACGCCAACCCCGGCGAGGTCGTCGTTATCATGGGCCCCTCCGGCGCCGGCAAGACCACCTTCCTCACGATCGCCGGCGCCCTCCTCAAGCCCACCAGCGGCAAGGTCACGATCTCCGGACAGGAGATCACCTCGATGAGCGAGAAAGACCTCCCCGACATCCGCCGCGAGAAGATCGGCTTCGTCTTCCAGAGCTTCAACCTGCTCGAGGCGCTAACCGCGCTCGAGAACGTCATGCTCGTGATGACTCCGGACCGCTCCCGCGGCCAGGCCGGCACCAGCCGCGCCAAAGAGCTGATGGGTATCATGGGGCTCACCCACCGCATGAACGCCCTTCCCAAGAACCTCAGCGGCGGCGAGAAGCAGCGCGTCGCCATCGCCCGCGCCCTCTCCAACAACCCCGACCTCATCCTCGCCGACGAGCCCACCGCCAACCTCGACTCCAAGCGCGGCCGCGAGGTGATGCTCCTCCTGCGCCAGATCGCCTACGAGATGAACAAGGCCGTCGTCATCGTCAGCCACGACCACCGCATCCGCGAGGTCGCCAGCCGCATCGTCTGGCTGGAGGACGGCACCTTCCGCTCCGACGTCGAGACCGCGAAGGACCCCGTCTGCAGCCGCGTCGTCGAAGTCGCCGGCGCCCCCCAGATCGAGCACATCGGCGTCCTCTTCTACTTCTGCGGCGAGCAGTGCCAGAAGATCTTCGAGGCCACGCCCGAGAAGTTCGCCGACGCGGCGGCGTAGGCCCTCACCGCCCTCACCCACTCCGCCTTCGGCGGACGTCCCTCTCCCGCTGCGGCGGGCGAGGGGAGACGGGATCCAGTCGTTGGATTGGTTGTTCCGGTCGATTTCGCGGTTCAATCGACGTCATTTTGTATCTGAGGTTTGGTTGTATTTTCGGCGGGTGTATCTGGTGTTTGGTTGTTCCGGCGGGCGTGGGACTTTTTTTCTGGTTTTTCGGGCCCCGGGAGGGTTGTGTCGTATCCGGAGCCGGCGAGTTGGCGGGCGGCGGCTGTGATTGTTTCCCATTCATGAGCGCCGACGCCGAGGTTCAATCCTTCGACCCGAGCCGAGGCGGGTTCGGGGGCACGGCCGCGGCGGGCGCGCTGCACGAGCTGGGTGAGGAGGACCGCGGTGATCTCGTGGGTTTTCAGCATCTTGGTGTCCATACGGGCGGCCTGTTGGAGAAGGGCGCCGAGGGTGCGGGGGTCGGAGGCGAGGAGCTTGCCGATGACGGCGAACTGCTGGGAGTAGCGGCCGTGCTTGAGGGCGTTGAGGTTGCCCTTCGGGGCGCCGGAGCCGGGTCGAGGGCCGCGGCCCTTCCGCTTCTTCTTGCCGCGGACTTGCGTGGATTGTCGCTGACTGGGTTGTCGTTGGTTTCCACCACATCCACCTCCCTGCCTGCTCCGCCGGTACGACGGGCGTGCACATCCGCTGAATCGCTGGGCGCTAGGGCGCTGGTTTGGCGAGCGGGGTCTGCTCGATTGTAGGGTAGCGGAAACGGGGGCGATCTCTAAGGGGGAAGGCGTGTGCGCCAATTGCCCCTTGGAATTCGCCTCCCCACGCGCATATCATCGCCACATGAAATTCAACTCAACGCTTCATCGATACGAAAAACCGTCGATTGAATCGTGGACTTCGCCCGATCAATCAGCGGCGGACGACGCGCAGCTAAACTGACGCCGTCAGGCTATGCCGTTAGCTCTCGATAGAGGGTAGTGATGCGGCTGGGCAGGCTCTCGATGTCCGGCACGACGGCGTAACCCACGTCGGCGCACATCTGCTTCAGGTAGTCGTGGCCGTAGCGGTCGACGGTCATGCAGAACGGCACCATCCCCTTGCGCTTGCTCTCGATCAGCGCCATGTGCGTGTCGTGGATGGCGTACTCCTTCTCCGTGCGGTCGCGGCCGTAGCCGTGGTCCTGCGGCCGCCCGTCCGAGACGAGGAAGAGGATCTTCACCTTCGAGTCCTGCTGGTCCAGCTTCCAGGTCGCGTGCCGGATGGCGGGGCCCATCCGAGTAGAGCGCACCGGCGCGATCTTGTCGATGCGCCTCTTGACGGTGTCGCTGAATATCTCCTCGAGGTCCTTCACGACGTAGAACTCGACGTTGTCGCGCCCGTAGCCGGAGAAGCCGTAGATGCCGTAGCGGTCGCCGATCGTCTCCAGCGCCTTGATCAGGAGGACGATGCTCTCCTTCTCGAGGTCGATGATGCGCTTGGGCGGCGTCAGCAGCTCCTGCGCGCGGCGCGCCATCCACCAGGAGAAGTAGCGCCGCGGGTCGTCGTCGAAGTCGTCCTGCTGGTACTTGCGCTCGTGCTTGGCGATCTCCTCGTCCGTCGAGGCGCTCATGTCCAGCAGGAACGCCACCGAGACGTCGCGCTCGATCTTGTTCCGCCGCCAGTAGACCTTGTCGTTCGGCGTGATCCGCGCCCGCCGCTCCACGGCGTAGTCCGTGACGGCGTCGAAGTCGATCTCCTCGCCGTCCAGCAGGCGCTTGATCTTGCGGAACATCTCCGGCCGCAGCAGCTCGAACTGGCGGCGCGTCTGCCCCACCAGCGAGGCGTACTTGGCCAGCGTCTGGTCGAAGTACTGCGGCGACCCCTCGCCGACGGCGTACTCGACGATGCGGCACCAGCGCGGCCGGTAGTCGGCCGCCCGGAAGTCCCACTCGTCGTAGTAGTAGTACGAGGGCTCCGTGGGCAGCTCGTGGTCATCGTCGCCGGTGCTCATGCCGGTGACGGGCTGGCCTTCCTTGATCGGCACCGGCTGCTTTTGCTTCGCCTCCTGCTCCTGCTGGTTCAGCTCCTTGATCAGGTTCGTCAGGAACAGCTCCGAGGACTGCGTGAGGTCCGCCTCCGCCATGTCGGCGATCGTGATCTCGACGCTCTTCTCCAGCATCTGCTTGAGCTGCTCCGGCGATATCGGCGAGGCGGGACCCTTCTCGTCGCGCTGGTTGCGCAGCTTCATCAGCATCTGCACCAGCTCCGGCTTGAAGTCGCCGCGGAAGTCCACCGGCTGCGGGCTCTCGTAGGGCATCGGCTCGCCCTGCGGCATCTGGATGTCCGAGTCCCCGAGCGAGTCGGCGGACATCTGGAGCTGCTGCATCGACTCTTCGTCGACGTCCTCCCAGTCCTCCATCATCTCCGGGTCGATGTTCGGGATGCGCTCGGCGATCCGGTAGAGCCGCAGCGCCGCCTCCGCCGAGTCTTCGACCAGCGCCTGTGGCTGCTTCAGCGTCTCCACGACGCCGACCGCTTCGGCCATCATCGGCAGCAGCGACTCCGGCCAGACGATGCGATCGGTGCCGCCCAGGCTCGCCCGAACCATGTTCTCGACGAACGCCTGGCGCAGAGGCATCTGCTCGACGGGCGCCCGCCGGTCCAGCTCGCGCTCCTGGCGGCTCCCGTAAGGCCGGCGTATCCCCGCGTACTCGCGGTCGATCATCACGTCGATGCGCGCGTCCTCGGTTACAGCGAACAGGTCCGAGGCCAGCCGCCGGTCCGCGAAGAGGTCGAAGAAGCGTTCCATGTCCGTCAAAGGGCCGCGCACGGAAGGGGCGGCGCCCTCGAGGATGTCGCTGTCCGGGTCGGCCGCCGGGTCGGGAATGACCTCGGCCGCTGGGGGCGCGTCGTTGCGTGCGCCTGTATCGGACTCTTGAGCAGCGCGCGTCGTTTCGAATATCGTCCCGTCGCGGTCGAACTCGAACTCGAACGTCCCGAACTCGAGGTGCCCCGCCTGGTGCGTGCAGTAGACCTTGTAGACGATGAAGTTGTCGTCCTTCTCGCTGAACTCTTCGACCCACGCCGGCAGGAAGATCGCCGTGCCCTCGGTCGAGGGCGCCTCCGTCTCCACCCAGCCGATCCCCTTTTCTGCCAGCGCCTCCGCCGAGTGCACCGCCACCTCGTATCCCGTCAGCGCCTTGCAGTACATGCGCAGGATGTCCGACACGCGGTTGAGGTCGATGCGCGAGGACAGCGCCTCCAGCATCTCCTCGCCCTTGCTCGACTCCAGCCGGAAGTAGGCTTCCCCACCCTCGATGCTCTGGTCGAGCAGCACGCTCCCCTCGTGGTGCCAAAGCGCGATCGTCTCCACGGGCACCCGCTCGAGCACCCGCGCCGCCGTCTTCAGGAACTCCATCGCCGCGACGGGCGAGCGCTCCACCAGCTCCTCCGCCAGCGACAGCAGCAGCCCGTGCGTCTCCGGATCAACCTGCGAGAGCGCCTTTGCGGCGTCAGAGAAGAAGGCGAACGCCTGCCGGCCCTCCCGCCGCGCCAGCTCCCGCGAGAGCGCCAGGAATCGTGTCCGGCCCAGAGGGTGGATGTACGTCAGGAGCTGCGGGCCCTTCTCCAGGTACGAGCGGGCGTCCGCCCACCCGGTCGAGGCGAGCGCCTCCGCGAACGTCAGGAATGCGGAGCGGTCTTCGCCCTCAAGCGGCTGCAGGACCGTCGGCGCGATGCCCAGGCAGTGCGAAGCGAGGTCGTAGGAGCGGTCGCAGAGTGCGTCGACGAAGCGCACGAGCACGCGCGCTTCCTCCACGCTGAGCTGCGAGAAGAGGAGCGGGCTGCCGTCGAAGAACTGCACGGCCAGCGAGGCCGAGCGCCACGTGCCCTTGTAGAGCAGCCGTCCCAGCCCCACCCAGTCGCCCAGCCGCGCGAACGTGACCTCGGGCAGCGTCTGCGGCGAGGCCCGGAAGTACGAGGCGGCCAGCGCGGAGGACATCTCGGCCAGGTCGCGGCCGGACTTCGTCCAGCGCCGGAAGGCGTCGAAGCCGAGCGAAGGGAGAACCTGGGGCGTGACGCGGAAGTACTCTCCCGCCGCCTCCCACGACCGCCACGACTGCCGCGCCAGGTCCAGCCCGTCCTCCGCCCACTGCGACAGCTCCTCGTCGGAGACGTCGTCGCCTATGGCGTCGGCGCTGCGGTGGAATTCCGCGACGAGGCTCGTCGAGAACGGCGTCAGTTGCTTTTCGTACTGCGCCAGCAGTCGCTTGCGTTCGGGCGTGGTCATATCAACGGGTCCGTCAAGGCACATCGCCGCGACCCGCTCATCCTGAGGTTCTCGTGGGATGAGCGGAGGATAGCGCCGCGAGCTGGCGTCGTCCTACTCAAAGATGGACGACACCACCTCTTCGATGCTGCGCTGCACGTCGCGGTCGTCCGTAAGCGCCCAGACCACGGCGACCTGGCAGGCGCGGCGGGCCGGGTATGCTTTCGTGGATCAGCCGCCCGGCGTAGATCAGCAGCCGAGTGCTGACGCCCTCAGCGAGGCCATGCTCCTTCAAGTGGCGGACCTTCTCGCCCAGCTTGGCCAGGTCGTTCGCGACCGACTCGTTAACCTCGGCCTCATGGCTGATGATCCTCGCTTCCAGGTCGCGTGGTGGGTAGCCGAACTCTACGGCCATGAAGCGCTGCCGGGTGCTGTGCTTCAGGTCTTTGAGCGCGCTCTGGTAGCCGGGGTTGTACGAGATCACGAGCAGGAAACCGTCCCGCGCCTCGACGATCTGCCCCAGCTTCTCGACGGGCAGCAGCCGCCGGTGGTCTGTCAGCGGGTGGATGAGGACGGTCGTGTCCTTGCGCGCCTCCACGACCTCGTCCAGGTAGCAGATCGCGCCAACCTTCACCGCGCGGGTGAGCGGGCCGTCGATCCAGCGCGTCGAGTCGCCTTCCAGCAGGTAGCGGCCGACGAGGTCCGATGCCGTCAGGTCCTCGTGACATGCCACCGTCACCAGCGGCCGGCCGTGGCCGTTCTTGCCGGTCGTCTCTTTGATCGACGATACGGGCCGGCCCAGCTTGAAGGCCATGTGCTCGATGAAACGAGTCTTGCCGCAGCCCGTCGGCCCCTTCAGCAGAACCGGGATCTTCTGCGTGTAGGCCGCCATGAACAGCTCGATCTCGTCCTTCACCGGGACGTAGAACGGCTCCCGGTCGACGGTGTACTCCTCGATCGCGTATTGGCGGTAGGTTTCTTCTTCGGTCGTCATAGCTGGGGCTGCTCCTCCACCCTCATCTTACAAGAGGTGAGAGGTTAGAGGTTAGAGTGCGGAGTGCCCAGTGTCGAGGTGCGAGAATTCTTCTCTACGATGAAGCGCCAGAGATGAACTCCGTAATTGTCGCCACGTACTCCTGAGGGTGGCTGACGTGGGGGATGTGGCCGGCGCCGGCGAATGTCTTGCGGGTGGCGTTCGGCAGGACGGCGGCGAGCTTGTCGAGCACCATCGTGAAGAAGGGCGGGCTCTCGGAGCCATCGCTGAGGAGCACCGGACCGCGAAAGCGGGAGAGGGCTCCAATGTCGATGCTGAGCAATTCAGGGTCTCGGGTCTCATCGAGGAAAGTCGGGGCGTTGCTGATGAGCGTGCGTTTCTCGTCGTCCGTGAGCATCGTCTCCCAGGCGCCCGGACCGAGGACCATTCCGACGAATCGCTGAGCGCCCTCTTCCAAGTTCCCCGCCGCGATAGCCTCCGCGACGGATAGAAAGCCGGTCGTGAGGTTCTCAGCGATCGGTCTCGTCGCCGGATCGTCGCGCAGAAGGTCGAGCAGGGGCGGCTCGTGGGCAGCGAGCGTTCGGAACAGCTCCGGCCGCTCGGCGGCGAGTCGGAGAGAGATAGAAGCGCCCAAGGAGTTGCCCAGCACGTGGGCTGGCCCGCCCGCCCGCTCGATGATCGCTGCGAGGTCAGACATGTCTTCGCGGACGCTGCCCTGGGTTGGCAGGCGCTCGCTCTGGCTGTGGCCGCGTCGGTCGTAGACAACGACGCGGAAGCGCTCGGCGAGGTCGGGCGCGATGAGCGGCCACTCGATGTGGTCGACCCAGGAGCCGTGGACGAGGATTAGCGGGTCACCGGAGCCAAATTCCTCGATGAAGATCTTGACGCCGTTGATGTTCTCGATTGGCATATGCCCACGTCCCGCAGGAATTATAGAGGATTGGTGGGTGCAGGGTGCGCTTACGGTTCGAACGGAGGCGCGTTTGGGCCATACATGTGGTGCAGAAGCGCAGGGACCCAAGACATGTCGGCATTTCGCTCTCGCACGGCCTCTAAGCGCCTTGCGACGAAGGCCTTCAGATCCTCGGGCCATACCCTGTACTCATCCTTGAAACGCATTGCGAATGCTGTTGATCCACCGACTAGGGCCATCTCGTCGGGAAGGAGAATTCCCCACGTCCCGGCGGTGGAGTAGAGAACTCGGTCGAGCGGTATGCCGATGTCACGTTCGTTGTTAACCGGCTCATCCTCCGCGTCGCAATAGGTCTCGTAATCCCAAAGAGGCAGTTCCGAAGTGTAGTAGGGAATCAGCTCTGGACCACCTGTGTAGCCGCGAACCATTGAATAGAACATCGTCTCGTCGCCGACTGCCCTCGCAGCTTCACAGACGCTTCGGAACTGCTCCTCATCCAGCCAGAAACCGACTAGATCCAGGATCAGACGCTCATCGATTCCGTCCTGAAAAGGTTCACGTTTGAAATCGAATGACTTGAAGACCTTTGCGAGAGCTGCTTCAGCACGAGAGTGGAACTCGTCAGGGCTTAGTTTGCGGGCCAGCATCTCGCCTATGACGCTGCTATGCGCTCTGTCAACGCACCCCACGCCTCCAGCGTCCGGTTCCGGGTGTCCTCGAACGTCCCCGACGTGTCGATGACGACGTCGGAGCGCCGGATGCGCTCCTCGTTCGCCATCTGGGCCTTCTGAATGCGCTCCAGCACCTGCTCCACCGGTATCCCGCTGCGCTCGGACGTCCGCCGCGCCGCCGTCTCTGGATCGACCACCGTCACCCACACCTCGTCCGTCAGGTCCTCCCAGCCGGCGTCGAACAGCAGCGCCGCTTCCAGCACGACGAACTCCGCCCCGTCCCGCCCCATGTCGCGCAGCTTATCGCGCATCATCTCCTTCATCCGCGGGTGCGTGATGGCGTTCAAGCCGCGCCAGCTTCGACGGGTCGGCGAAGACGATCGGCCCCAGCTTCTTGCGGTCGATCGTCCCGTCCTCGGCGACGACCTCGCTACCGAACTCCGACGACGATGTCCTCGTATGCCGGCGCGCCCGGCTGATAGGCCTCGTGCCCGACCAGGTCTGCGTTGAGGATCCTGGCGCCCTGCTCCTCCAGTATTTCCGCGACCACCGACTTGCCCGTGCCGATGCCACCCGTAAGGCCGACTACATGCATAAGCTTGCTGCTCCAGGGAATGAAAGAGCCGGAGCCCGCACTGGGAGCCCCGGCCCGGTATCGCCGATTGTGTCAAACGCTCGCTGACTCGGTCAAGAAATGAGCGGGGAGGCTACGCCCGACGACGCGGGTTCTTCAACCCCGTGCCAAGTTTGTTACCCACCTCGCGTACCACCCTCGGCGCCAGTTCCTCGCGGTGCCTGTCAACAAAGTCGCCCACGGTTGCCGGATCGCGCTCCGCTAGCGCTCGCAGCGCCCAGAACATCGCCTTCACCACCATGTCGTCTCGATCCTTGATCAGCAGTTCGCACACGGCCAGCGTCCGCGGAGAGTCGCCCGAGCCGCCGCGCGCCTTCACGTTGAGCGCCACAGTGCTCACGAGCGCAGCTCGTCGCCACCAGCGGTCGGGCGACCGCGCCCACTCGTGGATCACACCGTCCCCTATCTGGCCGTTCCGCCACGCCGGCCCGGCCAGGTACGGCGCAAAGCAGTCCACCTGGTCCCAGCTGTCCATCCCACTCCCGAGCTCTTCCAGGTCGGTCCTGGTCAGCGTCCCGAGAGCCGTAGGGTGGTTCACGATCAACTCGTCGCCGAAGAAGCGGTGCACGCCTGGCTGCCGCTGCAGCGCGAGAGCCAGCGCGACCACATCGCGCGCCGGCGCCGTCCGCAGGCTCTTCGAGTACTCCCGACAGAGCCGCCTCAGGTTCGCTGTGCTCGGATTGTCGACCGCTCTGTACCGCGAAGAGATCTCGGTCGCAAGCGCCTGAACATCGAGGCGCTCCCCCTCCGTCACTCCCCCAGCCACCGTTGGAACGTATACGACTGTGCCATTCCCTCTCGGCGGTAGAACCGGTGCGCGTCCACTCGCCCAGACCCCGAACTCAGCTCGAGGTGGGTGCACCCGCGCGCTCGTGCCCACTCCGTGCTGGCGTCCAAGAGCAGCTTTCCGACACCCCGGCTCCGGTACTCCCCGGTTACGACGAGATCTTGCAGCCAGCATCGCCTGCCGTAGCGGATCGACTGAATGTCTGCATAAAGCGACGCCAGCCCGACGGCTCGTTCCCCGTCCACCGCCAGCAGCACCTCAGCGTCCGGGTTGTCGATCGCCCACGACAGGCCGGTCCGAGCGCGTTCTTCGCTGTATCCTTCCGGCCTTACGCCGGGCGGCACGAACAACTCCTCCAGCAAGACGAGAACGGCCGCCTCATCGGCGGCCGTTGCTGGTCGAATTGAAAAGCCGTTCGTGGCGCTGTTCCTAGCTCGCCTTGACCTTCTTCACTTCTTCCGTGAACGCCGGGATGAACTTCCTTCCAGTCACCGACGATCGCGAAGCGCGAAGCCTTGAAGATGCTCGCCTCGGGGTCCTTGTTGATCGAGACGATGTTCTTCACCGACGAGATGCCGGCCATGTGCTGGCTGGCGCCGGAGATGCCGACGGCGATGTAGAGGTCGGGCGTCACCACCTTGCCCGTCAGGCCGACCTGCGCCGCCACCGGGTACCAGCCGAGGTCGCAGACCGCGCGGCTCGCGCCGACGGCGCCGCCGAGGACGCCCGCCAGCTCCTCCAGCGGCTGGAAGCCCTCCGGCCCGCCGAGGCCGCGGCCGCCGCTGACGACGACCTTCGCGTCCTCGAGGCGCACGCCCTCCGCCTTCTCCTTGCGCCGGTCGACGACCTTCGTGCGCACGTTACGGCGACCCGGCGTCCTGCTTGACGATCTCGCCGCTGCGCGAGGCGTCCGCCTCCAGCGGGCTCCTGCGACTTCGCGCGCACCGTGGCCATCTGCGGCGAGCCGTTGATCGTGTAGCGGGCGCGGGCGCTGCCGCCGTAGCAGGGTCGCTCCGCGACCAGCTTGTCGCCGTTCATCGAAAGCGCCATGCAGTCCATCGCGACCGCCGTGCCCAGCCGCTGCGCCAGGCGCGGCGCCAGGTCGCGGCCCATCATCGTCTGCCCCATCAGGACGATCGACGGATCGACTTCCTTCGCGATCCGTTCCGCCATCGGCAGGTACGCGTCGCCCTGGTAGTCCTTGAGGACCGCGTCGTCGACGACGATCACCTTGCTCGCGCCGCGCGGCAACGCAGTCCTGCTGCGAGGCCTTCGACACCGGAACCGAGCAGCACGCACGTGACCGGTCCGCCCAGACGCGGTGCCGGTCGCCGATCAGCTCGGCCGTCACCGGGTTCAGCTTGCCGTCTTCGGTCGCTTCGCCGAAGACCAGTACTCCACTTGCCATATCGCTTATCTCCCTGTCCTCAACCTGTAGGTCGAGGCCCCAGCCTCGACGGTCGGGGCTGGGGCCCCGCCCTACGAATGGATTAGATCAGCTTCGCTTCGTGCAGCCGCTGCGCCAGCTTCTGCGCCTTCTCCTGCGCCGTCTCGCCGTCGATGAACTCCGTCTCGACCGAGGTGTCCGGCACGAACAGCGCTTCGAGGTTCACGCGGGCGGCGGGGCGCCGATGCCGAGGTCGGCGCAGCGTCCAGTTCTTCACTTCTTTCTTCGCCGCCAGCATGATCTGGCGGAGCTGCGGGTAGCGCGGCTCGCCCAGCTCGTTGCTGACGGTGACGACGGCGGGCGTCGGCGCTTCGACGGTCTCGAAGCCGTCCAGCAGCACGCGCTCGACGGTCACCTTGCCGCCGTCGTAGTCGATCTGCTTGGCGATCGTGACGACGGGCACGCCGAGGATCTCGGCGATCGTCGAGCCGACGACGCCCATGTCCCAGTCGACGGCCTGGCGGCCGGCGATGACAGGTCGAAGGCGCCGAGCTTCTGGATCGCGGCGGCGAGCACCTCGGCGGTCACCCAGTGGTCGGCGTCGTTCACGGCCGGGTCGTTGATGTGCACGCCTTCGTCGGCGCCCATCGCCAGGCAGTGCTTGATCGTGTCGCGGAAGGAGTCGGGGCCGAGGCTGAGGACGGTGATGATGGTGTCCGGCATGCTTGTCCTTGATGCGCAGCGCGGCCTCGACTCCGATCGTGTCGAACTGGCTGGGCACGGGCTGGATGCCCGGGGACGGGAAGTACCTTCTTGGCCGCCTCGTCCACCTTGAACTGGGAGGCGGGGGTCTCCGGGTCCGGCACCTGCTTGGCCAGACAGATGATGTGGGGCATAGGCTGGTTCCTCCTGGGGTTGGATCGCGGAAATTAGCGAGTGTGTTGCGGGGCCGCAGCCCCTATCGGCTTCGGGTGCGCGATCCGTGTGTGAAATTTATCACCCGACGTAGTATAGCACCCGCTAAGTTGCGGGCAAGCGCCGCTCCGCGAATGCGCAACGCCCCATCTTCTCCTCGCTCAACCACGGCGCCACGCCCGAGACGTCCAGCCGCGCGCAGTACGCTACGTCTTCCCCCAGGCCGGCCGCCACCAGCTCCGCTGCGTGGTAGGCCGAGGCCACGGCCGCCGGCAGATCACGCGCTGCCACTTCGAAGGCGTTCCGTGCGAAGCGGGCCGCGTCGCCGGGCTCGCGGCGGATCGTTCAGCCGCAGCGCGGCGTCAACGATCGCCGCCGCGCCGAGCGCGTCCTCGAGCACGAATGTCGAGCCACCGTAAGCGGCCGAACAGACGACGGCGATGTCGAGGCCCCGCTCACGGGCGAATGTCGACCGCCGCCTCGCGCCACGGCCGTGCGGTTCAGCAGGCACCCGACGAGCAGCAGCCGGCGCCTCCGCCAGCGCCGCCAGGACTGCGCGTCCCGTTCGACGTCGCCAGGATCACCGACTTCCCGGCCAGGTCGAGCCGCGAGAACTCCGACGGGCGAGTTGCCGTAGTCGAACCCTTCCGGCGGCAGCCCGTTCACCTCGCCGCAGAGCAGGTGTTCCGGCAACCGCTCGTGTAGCCGCCGCGCTTCGTCGATGTCCTTCGCGGCGACGACCTGTCGCAGCGCCGCGCTCAAGCAGCGTGACGATGCTCGACGACGCCCGCAGCACGTCAACGACGATGCAGACCGAGTTCGCCACATCAAACCGCTGCCCCGGCAGCAGCGCGACGTCTATCCGCAACGCATCCTGCTCCTATTCTCATACTTCGTAATTCCTACTCGCCATCGCCCCGCCCGTGCTATCATGCCGACGATGCACCGGCCACAACAAGGGCGGTCCACCGCACCCCGGCGGCGATCGCGCGGGTGCCATCGATGCTTCGCCGAAAAGCTGCGGGCCGCCCAGCAGACGAACAACAGCTACCTCTGCATCGGGCTCGACCCTGACCCGGAGCTGATGGCGCACCCGCACGTCCCCTCGTTCCTCCAGGAGATCGTCGACGCGACGAACGACCTCGTCTGCGCCTACAAGCCGAACCTGGCCTTCTTCGAGGCGATGGGCCTCGAGGGGATGCAGGTGATGCTCGAGAGCCTGCGCGCCGTGCCCAAGCACATCCCGATCATCGCCGACGCCAAGCGCGGCGACATCGGCAACACGGCCCGCTTCTACGCGAAGGCGCTCTTCGACATCTACAAGTTCGATGCCGTGCACGGTGAACCCCTACGGCGGCCGCGAGCGCGTCCAGCCCTTCATCGACTACACGCGACAGAGGCGTCTTCGTCTGGTGCCGCAGCTCGAACCCCGGCGCCGCGGACGTGCAGGACCTGATCCTGGCCGAAGGCCGCACCGTCTACGAAGCGATCGCGGAGCAGGCCCGGCGACTGGAACACGCACGGCAACGTCGGCCTCGTCGCTGGGCGCCACCTGGCCCGAGCAGATCGAACGCGTGCGCGACATCTGCCCGGACGATGCTGATCCTCGTGCCCGGCGTCGGCTCGCAGGAGGGCGATCTCGAGGCGGCCGTCCAGGCGGCGATGGACGACGCGCGGCGGCGGCTTCCTGATCAACGTCTCGCGCGGCGTGCTCTACGCATCACGGGGCGATGACTACGCGAAGGCGCCCGCAAGGCAGCGCAGAAACTGCGCGGCCGCATCAACCTCATGCGGGAAGCCGTCCCTCGCCAGGCGCTGAGTTCCATGATAATGGAGATACGCCTGGGCGACGTCGTTCGCCTGCGCAAGGTGCACCCCTGTGGCGGCTACGACTGGGAGGTAGTCCGGCTGGGAGCTGACATCGGCATTCGTCTGCCGCACCTGCGGCCGCCGCGTCCTGCTGGCCCGCAGCGTGTTCGAGAAGCGCGTGAAGACGTTCGTGTCCCGGGGCCCGGAGGTCTCGGAATCGCCTACACAGGGATGAACTTCCGCTACGAGCCCACGTCCGCGACGTCGTGAAGTCGCGAGCGCTTCTCTCCGACCGCCGCTTCGCGAGCCTCTGGCTGGCCAGGGTATCGCCCAGACGGCGCAGAACGCGGTCCTGTTCTCAGCCTGCTCGTCATCGTCCTCAACATCACGGGCTCCTCCGTCCACACCAGTCGATCCTCGTCCTCTGCTTCATCCTGCCTTCGATCCCGCTGGGGTTCGTCGTCGGCGTCATGCTCGACCGCGTCGAACAAGGGGCCCGTGCTCGATCGTCACCAACCTGGTGCGCGCGGGCTGCTGCGTCCTTTTCCTTCTTCTTCCACAGCGATGAGTGACGGTCATCTACGGGATCAGCATCGTCTTCGCCATCGCCGGTCTCTTCTTCAACCCGACGGTCGTCTCGCTTGTGCCCTCGTTGGTGTCGCGGGACAGGCTCGTGCCGGCCAACAGCCTCTACAACTTCACGCTGACCGGCTCGCAGCTCATCGGCATCGTCTTCCTCGCCCCGACTCTGCTCAAGATGGTCGGCGCCGACGGACTGTTCATCACGACTACGGTCATGTTCCTCATTGCCGCCGCGTCTCTGCTACCGCGCTGTGTGAACGTCCCGAGCGAGCGCGACGCTTCGCGCCAGGAGGGCGACATCTGGCAGGCATCCCGAGGAGTTTCGCGAGAGCTGGCGGGTGCTGCGTCGCGGACCGCTACTCGATGCTGGCGCTGGCGCAGCTGATCGGTGAGCAGCACGCTGGTACTGCTGTTCGCCATCCTCATCCCTCGCTACATGAGCGACGTGATCGAGGCTCCACCCGACAACGCCGCGCTTCGTCTTCGCGCCCGCCGGCATCGGCGCGCTTGATTGGGCTGCGCTTCATCCCGTGGTTCGCACGCTACGGCAAGAACCGCGTCGTCGTCATCGGCCTCGTCGGCATCGCCGTCTGCCTGGTGCTGCTGGCGTCGTTCAGCCCATCGCCGACGTCACGGAGCAGGCGCCCGGCTCTGACGACGTCGTGCGACTTCTGCGCGTGTCGCTGCTGCAGGCGCTGGCGATGTGCTTCGCGGCGCCGATGGGCTTCTTCTACGCGCTGCTCAACGCGCCGGCCCAGACCGTCCTCCACGAGCGCGCGCCGCCGGAGATGCGCGGCCGCATCTTCGCCACGCAGGTCATCTCCGCGAACTTCATCTCGCTGCTGCCGCTGCTCCTCATCGGCGCCATCACCGACCTGCTGAACGTGCCGCTGGTACTGCTCCTGCTCGCCCTCGGCCTGCTCGCCATGGCGGTCGTCAGCCACTATGTCGGGGGCCGGCGAAGATGCCAGCCTCCGAGCGCGTCCGTCGGAGCCGTCCGCACGGCGTGACGAAGCGCCTGATTCAATTGACACCCCCAGGGGGTTAGATAGACTTTGGGCGAGATGATCAGGGAGGTGGCAGTGTGGTCGAGATGACCATCGAGAGCATACGCGTGAGCCTGATGAACTATCAGCGCGTGGTCATCTTGAAGGAGAAAGACTCCGACCGCTACCTCCCGATCTGGATCGGCCCCGCTGAGGCCGACGCCATCGCCGTCCGCCTCCAGGACGTTCAGGTCGCCCGCCCGCTCACGCACGACCTGCTCCGCTCCGTCATCGACAGCCTCGGCGCCACCGTCGAGTACGTCATCGTCAACGACCTCTCGAACGACACCTTCTTCGCACGCATCATGCTCCAGGTCGACGGCCGCAGCATGGAGATCGACTCGCGACCCAGCGACGCCATCGCGCTGGCCGTCCGCGTCCAGGTGCCGATCTTCGCCGACGAGTCCGTGCTCGAGAAGGCCGGCGTCCGGCTCGACGAGGAGGGCTCGCTCGAGGCCGTGACCGGAGAGCTGGCCGACGAGCCGAAGCGAGGTCTCGCCGGAGGAGCTGGAGAAGCTGAGCCCCTTCCGCGACGTGATCGAGGGGTTGGACCTGGAAGACTTCGGCAAGAAGTCGTCGTCGTAGGAATTCAGAGCTAATTCGCCCGCAGCCGATAGCCTGGGCTTTTCTGTTTGCGCATGGCGTGCTATAGACAAGGGTTGTGGGTAACTATCGATTGTGATATTCTTCGCAATTGCCCGAAGGGAAGGTCCCCTGACCAGGCCAGAATCCGGGAGTAAACTCGCGTCAGCCATGTCCCTCATCGGCATCGGCTGGTTCTTTGCGATCAGTATAGTTGGAGGCATCGTCGGTGGCGTGCTGCTCGACAACTGGCTGGACACGAAGCCCCTCTTCACCTTTCTCGGCCTGTTCCTCGGGCTGGCGGTTGCCTTCTACGGCGGTTACCAGGCATTGAACCGAGTGCTGCAAGCAGACAAGGAAGAGAAGGGAACGGACCGAGATTAGCCGCGGACGTCTCATAGCAATCGCCCTCGTGGCCCTGTTCGTGTTCGGTTTCATCTTCCTCCGCGGCCCGACACCGATCATCGTCGTCGCCGCCGAACCTATCTTCAGCATCGGATCGGTCGAGATCACCAACACGATGATCACGTCCTGGATTATCGTTGCCGTGCTCGTAGTCTTCGTCTTATTCGGCACACGCCGCTGGGAGATGGTGCCGCACGGCATTCAGAACGTCGTGGAGGCGATCGTCGAGACGTTCTACAACCTCGTCGTCGGCGTCGCCGGTGAGAAGGGCGGGCGCCGCTTCTTCCCCGTCGTCGCCACGATTTTCTTCATCGTCCTTGCGTTCAACTGGCTCTCGCTGCTTCCCTTCTTCGAACTGTTCGGGACAGTGCATGAAGCGGAGCACGGGTTCGTCTTCCAGCGACACGGGCGGCGTTCTCGCCACAGAGTTCTCCAACCCGGGTCAGCTCAGCTCACCGTCGATCGACGAGGATGATCCGGACGCCGAGCAACAGTATGAGGAAGCGATCGCGGATGGAAAGACGGTCGGTGAGCTGTTCCCGTTCCTCCGCGGCGCCCGACTCTGACCTGAATACGCCGCTGGCCCTGGCTATCGTCTCCGCCATCGCCGTCGAGACCTGGGCCATCCGCTCGTTGGGCATCAGGATACGGGAAGAAGTTCTTCAACTTCGGGCAATTTTTCCGTGGCATCTTCAGGTTCAATTTCGGGATGATCGCCACGGGGATGATCGACTTCTTCGTCGGCTTCCTGGAGCTGATCTCGGAGCTGGTGCGGCTCGTCAGCTTCACCTTCCGTCTCTTCGGCAACATGTTCGCCGGCGAGGTGGTGATCCTGATGTTCACGTTCCTCACGCCGCTCGTGATGACCATGCCCTTCTACGGACTCGAGCTATTCGTCGGCGTCATCCAGGCGTTTATCTTCGCCATGCTCACGCTCGTCTTCGCGGTGATGGCGGTCGAACATGGTGGTCACGAGGCGCACGCCGAGGATCATGGCGAAGACCATGAGACAGTCAAAAGTGAGGGCAGCCTTGAACCGGCCACCCACTAGAAAAGCACCGAAGTTGAGACCAAAGGAGGGTTAGACTCAAATGGATGTGCTTCTAGCGCTTGTGCCGCCCGCAGTCGACGCAATGCGCGTCGCTGCCCAGGATAGCGGGACGACAATCTCGATCACCGACGACGGCATGAAGTTCCTCGGCGCCGGTCTGGCGATGGGCCTCGGCGCCCTCGGCCCGTCCCTCGCCATCGGTAACCTGGTCGGCCGCGCTATGGACGCGCTCGGCCGCAACCCGGAGGCGCAGCCAGTGATCCAGACCAACATGATTCTTGGTCTGGCGTTCGCAGAGGCCATCGGGATTTACGCGCTGGTCATCGCGATCATGATCGGCTTCGTGTTCTAACCAGGCGCAACCGGCGCACAGCGCCTTAGCACGAGGAAACACGATGGATCCAGTATTTCTGGGAATAGGCTCGCTGGGCTTCAACCTGCCGGCGCTCGTCGCCCAGCTCATAAACTTCCTGCTGCTCCTCATCATCTTCCGCCTGTTGCTCTATAAGCCGCTGCTGAACGTGCTCGACGAGCGAAAGAAGCGGATCGAGGAGGGCATCGAAGCCTCCGACGAGGCCAAGCGCCGCCTTGCTCCGACGGAGGAAGAGACGGCGGCTGTGCTCGACAACGCCCGTCAGGAGGGCCAGGCCCTCATCGCGCAGGCCCAGCAGGCCGCAAATCGCCTCCGCGAAGAGGAGACGCAGCGGGCCCGCCACGAAGCGGAGCAGCTCATCGAGCGCGCCCGCAGCGAGATTCAGCTGGAACGTGACGCCGCGATCGCGGACCTGCGACGTGAGTTCGCCGACCTCGCCGTCCTGGCCGCCGAGCGGGTTATCAGAAGGAAATCGACGAGAACACTCATCGCCGCCTGATCGAAGAGGTGCTTGCCGAAGCCCCGGCGGGTGACGGAGGCCGGAGCCAGGCGTGATCCAGGACATCGCTGCCAAACGGTACGCGGAGGCCGCCTACCTCATCGCCCGCGAAGACGGCAAGGAAGAAGTCTGGTCGGAAGGGCTGACCGACATGGCCACCCTGTTCGGCAGCGAGGAAGCCCAGGCATTCCTGGAGAACAGCCGCGTCCCGCCCGCCGCCAAGGCGGAGCTCGTCGAGAAGGCACTCGCCGGCGTCGACCCCCTTGTCCTGAACCTGGCGCGGCTGCTCTTACGGCGCAACAAGACAAGGCTCGCCCCTCAGATATCGGAGGCGTATCAGGAACTGGTGGATGAGGCCAGGGGTATCTCCCATGCGCTCGTTACCAGCGCCGTGCCGCTCACAGCGGACGACTCTGAGGCCGTATCCCGCAAACTCAGCGAGATCACCGGTGGCCCGGTCATCATCGAGACGCGCGTCGACGAGAACATACTCGGCGGGCTCGTCGTCCGCATCGGCGACCGCCTTATCGACGGCAGCACGCGCAACAAGCTGCTTGCGCTCAAGCAACAGCTCGCTGGAGTGCAGTCGTGACCGTTGACAAGTCAGCGATCCGCAGCGACCTCGATAAGGCATGGAAAGACTTGAGCTCGCTCGTGGATTCGATTCCCGAACGGGAACTGATGCAACCCGGAGTCGTTGAGGAATGGTCCGTTAAAGACCTCTTTGGCCACATGGCATTCTGGGCGAACAAGGCGGCGACCGATCTCGAGGCCCTGACCACCGGGGCCGAACGTAAGATCGAGACGCCAGGCAGCGAGAAGGCGGTAGACGAATGGAACGCTCGTGAGGCGGCCGCCAGGCGGGCAAATCGCTGGGAGAGTTGCGAAAAGATTGGAAGGCAAGCTTCGAAGCTGCTCGCACAGCCCTCGATTCGACTCCGGTTGACCGCCTGGAACTCGAAGTGAAAGGCTTTCCGCAGGTCAAACGCTTTCTCGGCGACACCACCGAACACTACCGAGAGCACGAAGAACAAATCCGGGCTTGGTTGACCCGACTGGAGACCACGGAAGAATAACGCCGACGGTGCGCGGCCCGGTTGCCGCACCCGCCTGGAGGAGAGACCAGATGGCAGTAAGACCAGACGAAATCGCATCGATAATCCAGCAGCAGATCGAGCAGTTCGGCGGCGGCGTCACCGCTGTCGACGTCGGCAGCGTGGTCGAGGCCGGCGACGGCATCGCCCGCATCTACGGCCTGCGCAACGCCCAGTACAGCGAGCTGCTGGAGTTCCACACCAAGGACGACGCCGGCAACGAGAACACGGTCATGGGCCTGGCGCTGAACCTGGAAGAGGACACCGTCGGCGCCATCGTCCTCGGCGACTACACCGGAGATCAAGGAAGGCGACGAAGTCCGCTCCACCGGCCGCATCATCGAGGTGCCCGGTCGGCGAAGGCCTGATCGGCCGCGTCGTCGACCCGCTGGGCCAGCCGCTGGACGGCAAGGGCCCGGTCACCATCGACAAGCAGCCGCGCCCGTCGAGAAGATCGCCCCGAACGTCGTCGATGCGGCAGAGCGTCAACACAGTCCGCTGCACACCGGCGTCAAGGCCATCGACGCCATGGTGCCGATCGGCCGCGGCCAGCGCGAGCTCATCATCGGCGACCGCTTCACCGGCAAGACGGCGATCTGCCTGGACGCGATCATCGCCCAGAAGGGCACGCGACGTGATCTGCATCTACGTCGGCCATCGGCCAGCAGGCCTCGAAGGTGGCGCAGGTCGTCGGCATCCTGGAAGAGAACGGCGCCATGGACCACACGATCGTCGTCGCCGCCAACGCCGCCGACCCGGCGGCGCTGCAGTACATCGCTCCTTACGCCGGCTGCTGCGATGGGCGAGGAGTTCATGGGCAGGGCAAGGACGCCTCGATCATCTACGACGACCTCTCCAAGCACGCCTGGGCCTACCGCCAGATGTCGCTGCTGCTCCGCCGGCCCGCCGGGCCGCGAGGCCTACCCCGGCGACGTCTTCTACCTGCACAGCCGCCTGCTGGAGCGCGCGGCCAAGCTGGCGCCCGAGTACGGCGGCGGCTCGCTGACTGCGCTCCCGATCATCGAGACGCAGGCCGGCGACGTCTCCGCCTACGTGCCGACGAACGTGATTTCGATTACCGACGGCCAGATCTACCTGGAAGCGACCTCTTCGCCGCCGGCATCCGGCCCGCCATCAACGCCGGCCTCTCCGTCTCCCGTGTGGGTGGCGCGGCGCAGACGAAGGCGATGCGCCAGGTCGCGGGCGGCATGCGCCTCGGCCTCGCCCAGTACCGCGAGCTGCAGGCTTTCGCCCAGTTCGGCACCGCCGAGCTCGACGCCGCGACGCGCCGCCAGCTCGACCTCGGTCAGCGGCTGACAGAGATCCTCAAGCAGCCGCAGTACCAGCCGCTGACGCTGGGCCACGAGGTCACGATCATCTACGCCGTCGTCAACGGCTACCTGAACGACATCGAGCCCGCCAAGGTCCGCGACTTCGAGGAGCCTTCCACGCTACATGGAGCTCGCAGCCAGTCCCAGACGTCGCTCGACGACGATCGAGCAGAAACCAAGGCGATCGACGACGAGCTCGATAGAGAAGCTGCAACGGACTGCGCATCGAGTCCAGTTCAAGAAGACGGTGGCGCTGGTAGCGTAGATGGCAGCCGGCCAGCTTCGCGAAATCCGGCGGCGTATCCGCTCCGATCCAGAGCACCGCCAAGATCACGCGCGCAATGGAGCTCGTCGCTGCGTCCAAGATGCGACGCGCCCAGCTCAACGCCCTCGCCGCGCCGTCCCTACGCCGAGCAGCTGCGCTGGGTGCTCGCCGACCTCGCCGAGACGCTGCCGCTCATCGATCCGGAGACCGCCACCCGCTCCTCCAGGCTCGCGGCGGAGGTCGAAGACGGTCGAGCTGATCCTCGTGACGCCCAACCGCGGCCTCTCCGGCGGGCTTCCCGCCAACCTCAACCGCCGCGCCGCGCAGTTCGTCCTGGACGCGGGCAAGTCCCGGTGCGCGTCATCGCCGTCGGCACGCAAGGGCCGCGACTTCATGCGCCGCACCGGCCAGGAGATCGTCGCTGAGTTCCTGGACCTGGGCGATTACCCCGGCTACGCAGATATCCGTCCCGATCGCCCAGGTCGCCATCGAGGACTTCATCAGCGGCGCCGTCGACGAGGTCTACATCCTCTACGCCGAGTTCGTGAACACCGTGACGCAGCGCCCCGACCGTTTTCAAGCTGCTCCCGTCGAGGCGCCCGAAGACGCCGCGACCACGAGCGTCGACTACATCTACGAACCAACCCGCGAGGCCGTGCTCGCCGAGCTGCTCCCCCGCTACATCGAGCGGCAGGTCTACGGCGCGATCCTCGAGGCCTGGCGCAGCGAGCAGTCCGCCCGCATGGTCGCCATGCGCAACGCCACCGACAACGCAAACGATCTGATGCACGACCTGACGCTGGTCTACAACAAGGCCCGCCAGGAGAGCATCACCAGCGAGCTGCTCGACATCGTCGGCGGCGTCGAAGCACTGAAGGCGTGCTGTACGGAGGACCGACATGGCCAAGGGAACGCAAAGGAACACGTCGTACAGGTCATCGGCACGGTCGTGGACATCGAGTTCCCGGCCGAGAACCTGCCGGAGATCTACAACGCCATCGAGATCGACATGGGCGATGGCAAGACGCTGATCGCCGAGGTGCAGCAGCACCTGGGCAACAACTGGGTGCGCGCGCTGGCCATGGACACGACCGACGGCCTGCGCGCGCGGCATCCCCGGCAGTCGACACCGGCCTGCCGATCACCGTGCCCGTCGGCGAGCCGCTGCCTCGGCCGGCTCTTCAACGTCCTCGGCGAGCCGATCGACAACCTCGGCGAGGTGAAGTCGGACGAGCACTGGCCGATCCACCGCCCGGCGCCGACCCTGGAGGAGCGCGAGACCTCCCCGAACATCCTCGAGACCGGCGTCAAGGTGCTCGACCTCGTCGCGCCCTTCACGAAGGGCGGCAAGGTCGGCGCGTACGGCGGCGCCGGCACCGGCAAGACCGTCATCATCCAGGAGCTGATCCGCAACATCGCCACCGAGCACGGCGGCTACTCCGTCTTCGCCGGCGTCGGCGAGCGCTCCCGCGAAGGCAACGACATGTGGAACGAGATGAAGGAGTCCGGCGTCATCGAGAAGACGGCGCTCGTCTTCGGCCAGATGAACGAGCCGCCGGGCGTGCGCGCCCGCATCGCCCTCACCGGCGTCACGATGGCCGAGTACTTCCGCGACACGATGGGCCAGGACGTGCTCATCTTCATCGACAACATCTACCGCTACATCCTCGCCAACATGGAAGTCTCCGCGCTCCTCGGCCGCATGCCCTCCGCCGTCGGTTACCAGCCGACGCTGGCCACGGACATGGGCGACCTGGAAGAGCGCATCACCTCCACGAAGCGCGGCTCGATCACGTCCTTCCAGGCGATCTACGTGCCCGCCGACGACTACACCGACCCCGGCATCGTGACCACCTTCGGCCACCTGGACGCCGTGATCTCGCTGGACCGCGCGCTCGTCGAGCAGGCGCTGTACCCGGCCGTCGACCCGCTGTCCTCGTTCTCGCGCATCCTCGACCCGCTGCATCGTCGGCGACGACCACTACCGCGCCGCGCGCGGCGTGCAGGCCGTGCTCCAGCGCTACAAGGACCTGCAGGACATCATCGCCATCCTCGGTGTCGAAGAGCTTTCCGACGACGACAAGCTCGCCGTGGCCCGCGCCCGCAAGATCCAGCGCTTCCTCACCCAGCCGATGTTCGTCGCCGAGGTCTACACCGGCCGCCCCGGCCGCTACGTCTCGGTCAAGGACAGCGTGCGCGGCTTCCTCGAGATCCTCGACGGCAAGTGGGACCACCTGCCGGAGCAGGCCTTCTACATGGTCGGCACGATCGAAGAGGCCGCTGAAGCCGCGGAGAAGATGGCCGCGAGAAGGAGACAGGCCGCAGCGTAACCACGGGACTGCCCGTGACGTTGAGCTATCGGTAGCCGGAGAACCATGCCACTTAGCGTTCACATCGTCACCGCAGAGCGCGAAGTCTACTCCGAAGATGGCGTCGACGAGGTCGTTGCGCCCGGGCAGCGAGGGCGAGTTCACCGTCCTGCCGCAGCACGCGCCGCTGCTGACGATGATCAAGCCCGGCATCATGCGCATCGTCAAGGGCAGCGAGGAGATCGACATGACGATCACCGGCGGCTTCCTCGAAGTGCGGGACGACCGCGTGACGATCCTCGCCGACGCCGCCGAGCGCGCCGAGGAGATCGACGCGCCCGCGCCGAAGAAGCGCGCCAGCGCGCCGAGCGCGCCCTCGAGGAGCGCAAGTCGGACGCGAAGACCTCGCCGAGGCCGCCGCTGCCCTCCAGCGCGCCCTCCTCCGCCTGCAGGCTGTCGAGCGCCGCCGCCGCCGCGTCTGGCGTCGCGGCCGGGCCCGCCCGGGGTCTAACCGCCGGCACGGTACGATCAGCGTCGATGACCCTTGACAGGCGACCGGACAGACGCTCGTCATCGAGGGCGGCCATACCCTCGCGCGGCGCCGTCGAGATCAGCGGCTCCAAGAACGCCACCCTCGGCGCCATGGCCGCCGCCTCCTCGTCTCCGGACGACTGCATCCTGCGACAACGTCCCCGACATCGACGACGTCGAGCAGATGGCGCACGTCCTGCGCAGCCTCGGCGCCACGGTCGAGTGGGAGGACGGGCACACGCTCTGCGCATCAACGCGCGCGGCCGTGAACAGCCTCCGCCCCGACCGCCGACCTCGTCGGCACGCTGCGCGGCAGCTTCCTCGTGATGGGCGCGCTCCTCGGCCGCTTCGGCGAGGCGTCCTGCCCGCCGCCGGGCGGCGACGTCATCGGCCAGCGCCCGATCGAAGTGCATCTCGACGGCTTCCGCCTGCTCGGCGCGGAGATCGAGCGTGACGCCGACACGTTCCACGCGCGCGCGCAGCGAAGCTCACGGGCGCGACGTTCTTCTGCCGACTACCCCAGCGTCCTCGGCACGCAGAACACGCATGATGGCGGCCGTCTGCGCCAAGGGCACGACAACCATCGTCAACGCCGCCGCCGAGCCCGAGGTGCAGAGCCTGGCCGAGATGCTGCACGACGATGGGCGCGCAGATCATCCGGCGCCGGCACCCACACCGTCACTATCGATGGCGTCGCAGCGCTGCATGGCACCGCTACACGCATCATCCCAGACCGCCTCGAAGCCGGCACCTTCGCCATCGCCGCCGCCATCACCGACGGCGACGTGGAAGTCCGCGGCATCAACCTCGAGCACCTCATCGTCGCTCATCTGCAAGCTGCGCGCAGACCGGCGTCGACGTCGAGACCGGCGACGACAAGCATCCGCGTCCGCGGCGTCGACAGACCTGAACGCGATCGCCGTGCAGGCGCTGCCCTACCCCGGCTTCGCGACCGACCTCCAGGCGCCGATGGCCGTGCTGCTGACGCAGGCCAACGGCGTCAGCTATCGTCCACGAGCGCGTCTTCGACAACCGCCTGCTCTACATCAGCGAGCTGCGCAAGATGGGCGCCGAGATAGTGACGACCGGTACGACCATTGCTATCATTAGCGGGCCTACGCCTCCTGATCGGCGCGAGCGTCCGCGCACTGGACGTCCGCGCCGGCGCTGCCTTTATCCTGGCCGGGCTCGTCGCCCGCGGCCGCACGGAGATCACCGACGTCTACCACGTCGACCGCGGCTACGAACGCATTGACGAGAAGCTGCGGGGTCTGGGCGCCGAGATCGAAAGGGTTTAATGGTTTCGGAAAACGGATCGGCGTAGACCTCGGCACGGCCAACGTCCTCGTCTACGTCAAGGGCCGCGGCATCGTCATCGCCGAGCCCGCCGTCGTCGCCGTCGCCCAGCGCGACAACAGCATCGTCGCCGTCGGCACCGAGGCGCGCGACATGCTCGGCCGCACCCCCGGCGCCATCCAGGTGATCCGCCCCATGCGCGAAGGCGTCATCGCCGACTACGTGACGACGGAGGCGATGCTCCGCTACTTCATCGGCACGGTCGTCGGCCGCTTTTCATTGATCAGGCCGGAGGTGATGATCTGCGTCCCGGCCGGCGTCACCGGCGTCGAGCAGCGCGCTGTCCAGGACGCCGCCGAGGCCGCGGGCGCGCGCCGGCCCGCGCACCTGATCCCGGAGCCGCTGGCCGCCGCTATCGGCGCCCGCATCCCCGTGCACGTCCCGCAGGGCCACATGATCGTCGACATCGGCGGCGGCCGCACCGAGGCCGCCGTCATCTCGATGTACGGGATCGTCGTCAGCGAGTCCGTCCGCGTCGCCGGCGACCGACTCGACGACGCCATCGCCGCCTACGTGAAGCGCCGCCACAACCTCGTCATCGGCGACCGCACGGCCGAAGAGCTGAAGATCGCCATCGGCAGCGCCCTGCCGCTCGACGAAGAGATGACCTACCAGGTGCGCGGCCGCGACCAGATCACCGGCCTGCCGCGCACGATCACCGTCTCCTCCACCGACGTCACGCAGCGCGATCCAGGACTCGCCTCCAGTCCATCGTCGGCGCCGTCCGCTCCGTTCTCGAGCGCACGCCGCCGGAGCTCGCCTCAGACGTCGTCGACCGCGGCATCGTGCTCACCGGCGGCACGGCGACTGCTGCGCAACCTCGACCGCCTGATCACGAAGGAAATTGGTATCCCCTGCTACGTCGCCGACAACCCGATGGAGTGCGTCGCCATGGGCGCCGGTATCGCCCTCGACCACCTGGACCTGATCAAGCGCTCCAGCCCGCCGAGGGCGAGTGGCTGGTCAGCTTCTAGGGCCTACTTCAGCGTCGCCCCGGCCTTCAGATAGTACGTCATCCCTTGCAGCGCGAGCACCGGATCGACCCGGTGGATCTGTACGTCCTTGGGCACCTGCGCCGCAATCGGCGCGTAGTTTAGGATCGCCCGCACTCCGCAGCGTACCAACGCGTCGATCACGTCTTGCGCTGTCTCCGCCGGAACAGCGACGATGCCTATGTCGACACGGGTGCCCTGCAGCGTATCCTCCAGGTCTGCCGTGTTCTTGATCACCAACCCGTCCACCTGACGCCCGATGAGCTCCGGGCTCGAGTCGAATGCCTCCACGATGCGGAACCCCTGCGGTGTGAATCCCTGGTATCCCAGGATCGCATGACCGAGGCGGCCGATCCCGACGAGCACCATCTGCCACTGCCGGTTCAAGCCCAGGATGCGTCCGCAGCTCGTCGAGGAGCTTGCGCACGTTGTATCCTCGCCCTTGCTTACCGAACCGCCCGAAATAGCTCAGGTCCTTTCGGATCTGTGCCGGTGTTACGCCCAGGAGCGCCCCCAGCTCCTGCGAACTCACGACTTCCCGCCCCTGGCTCTCCAGCGAGGCGAGTGCTCTCGCGTACAGTGGGAGCCTGTCGATCACAACTTCAGGTATCTGCATCTTTGCCTATAGACCAACCCTATTGCAGTTATTGGTGCCGATTTTCACAATCGCCTTAGCATTTTTATAGCACCGCCTTTGCTGGTCGGTCAATAACCGGAGTCAATCTGCAGGGTGTGGGGAGCTATTTTCGTGCGGTAACGACTCTATGGCGCGCCGCGTCTTAACCGGTAGGTAACTAGGGCACTTCCGTCGCTCTCAGCCACGAGGACAACTATGACTACAGACCCGGAACAGTCCCAGGGGAACATTTCGCCGGAGGGGCAGGCGCCGGTCGCTCAGGCGCCTCAGCCCGCGCAGCCTGCAGCACCGGTACCTCACCGGCCCGCCGTGGCGCCCGGCGAGGCCGAGGACTTCGACTTCGCGCAGCCGCAACCCCAGGAGGAGGAACTCAATTCCTTCTCGCAGTTCATCCGCAGCCCCGCGCCGGCCGAAGTGGCTCCCCCGCCTGTTGAAGAGGGCAACACAGCCTCGATTATGCCCCCGCAGCCCCGCAACCTCATCGACGTCGGGCTATCGAAGGCTTTCCTCACTGACCTGACGCTCAAGATCATCCACTATTCCGGCACGCCTTCTCTGTCGCAGCTGATTCGCCGCCTCGGTCTGAACTCCAACGTGGTCGAGCAGCTGATATCCATTCTCAATGAGGAGCACACGGTTGAGGTACTGACCCAGTCGGATCTCTACACCGGCAACTATCGGTACCGGCTCACCGACCGCGGCACCGCCCGCGCCGCGCAAGCCCTGGAGCGCAGCCGCTATGCCGGCCCTGCACCCGTCACCGCCGAGCAATACGGCGAGGCGATGCGCCGGTTCCACGCATTCAAGCAGGAGCCGTCCCGCGCTCGCATTAAGGCGCTGCTCAACGAACTCGTGCTTTCCACCGACGTTTCCGACGCCACCGCCAGGGCGCTTTACTCCGGCAAATCAGCGCTCTTCTTCGGTCCCTCCGGCAATGGCAAGACCAGCGTCCTAGAGCGCTTCGTTCATGAGCTCGACGGTTTTTCCATCGTCCCCTACGCAATCTACGCCTACGGCCAGACGATCCGCGTCTTCGACCAGTCGATCCACGAGCCGATCGAGGAACTGGACGATGCCGACGTGATGAGCGGCAAGGAGGGCCGTATTGATCGGCGTTGGGTGATCATCCGGCGTCCTGCCGTCGTGCTGGGCGCAGAGCTCGGAGCCGAGGGCCTTGAAATGCCCTATGACCCGACGGCGCGATTCTACCAGGCGCCCGCCCACATCAAGGCCCAGGGTGGCGTCCTCGTAATCGACGATTTCGGACGCCAGCGGATACCCGCCAGGGACCTGCTCACACGGCTCCTGATCCCACTGGAACGCGGGTGGGACACTCTCACGCTTGTGACCGGCGAAAAGCTGACCGCTCCCCTGAGCCTGCAGCTACTCTTCGGTACCAACATCAACACTCGACAGCTCGCCGATGACTCGCTTCTTCGCCGCATCCTCTACAAAGTGGAGATTCCGCGACCCGAGCCACGCGAATTCGCCGAGGCGCTCCGCCGGATTTGCCTTCAGAAGCGCATACTCGTTGTCGAAGGTGGTCTCGAGTACGTCGTCGAAAGGCTCTACTCAGAGCCGCGATTGAAGCCTCGCGTCTCCTACGCCCGTGACCTTCTCGAGATGCTCATCGAGAGCGCGTCCTTTGACGGCCGCGACCCGGTTCTCGACAAGCAGTCGTTCGACGCCATCTTCCGGATGTTCGTCTCCCAGGAGTCCGACGGCTCAATCCCCGACGACGACTAGATCGCCTTCAGCGCGAACGAGCTGATCGCGTCAGCCAGCTCCCCCGGGCGTTGCACTGGCACATCGTGGATCGTATCGTCCATCCACATCACGTGTCCGTTTCGCATGCGTTTCTCGGCGTTGTTCACGCCCTCCCGACGCCACTCCGCCCATCGCTGTGCCGGCTCGTTCGCCGGTTCCTTGCGCGCCACGATCGCCAGCACGGGGCACTCAACGTCGCCCAACATCTGTGACGTCTTCTGGTCGTACATTCCGCGCAGTATCTTCATGTGGTTTTCTATCGTCAGGCGCCGGTAGATCTTCCCGTCGCGCACTTCGAAGTTGCTCAGTACCATCTCCTGCACCTGGTCGTTCCACAGCTTGGCCATGTCCGGCCACTGCCGCGCAAACCCCAGGAACCGCTCCAGCGGCACGCCGTCGATCTCCGGCGGTCGCATCACCTTCTCCGCTTCCTCCCAGCTCATCCGAGCACCCACGTCGATGATCCCGCCGTCCACAAGCGCGATCGCCGTCGCCCGGACCGGGTGTTCGGCCGCGAACTGCAACGCCACGCTCGCTCCCCACGAGTGCCCGACCACGACCGAACGCTCGAATTGCAGTTGATCAAGCAGCCCGGACAGGTCGCCCACGACTTCGGCCGACGAGTATGTGGAAGGCTTGTCGCTCAGGCCGTGGCCGCGCTGGTCCACGGCCACCACCCGAAAGCGTTCCGCCAGCAGCGGTGCCGTCAGGTCCCAGATCCGGGCATTGGATGACAGGCCGTGCAGCAGCACTATCGGCGCGCCTTCTCCGCCCCAATCGCGGTAGGCGATCCGTATCGGCTCGCGGCCGTTCTCTCCTGCCGGGAGATCGATGAACTGTGCCTCGGGAGCTATAGCTTCTTCAGCTCCTGCACGAGCGCGCCGAGCTGCTCTTCTTCAACAGCCGACCGTACTCCGAACCCAAAGTCCAGCGTCGTCACTTTCCCGGCGTAGCGCTCCTTGATCTTCGGGAGTAGCTCGTCGTAGGTGCCGATGATCGCGAACTCTTCGAGCATCTCGTCGGTGATCATCTTTCGCCATCTCCGGCCAGTTGCCTTCCATCGAGAGGCGGAACAACTGATCGCCGGCGTCCTGCCAGCCGTGCACCTCCAGCACCGGGTGATACACGCGTGTTGACGCGTAGAACGACAGCTGCTGCCGCACCGGCGCCTTGTTCTTCTCGATCTCCTCCTCGTTCTTGCCCGTAATCACGAACGCCCCACCTATGAGGTCGATATTCTCAAACTTCCGCCCGGCCCTTTGCGCGCCCTCTTTGATCGCCGGGATGATTACTTCATCGGTGTACTTTTGCGTGTTGAAGGCGTGCATGCGGATGCCGTCGCACACCTCGCCCACCAGGCGGCAGTTGTAGCGGTTCACAGCCGAGATGTAGATCGGGACGTGCCCGTCCCCCTCGTTCGCTCCCGGGTTGAAGAACGGCGAGATCAGCGTGAACTGATAGTGCTCGCCCTTGTAGTCCGGCCGCGCGTTCGTCTGGAATGTCTTGAAGATCGCCTTCAAGCAGAGGATGTACTCCTTTAGTCGCGGCCCCGGCGGCGACGGCCAGGAAGTCGAGTAGCGCCGCTCGTTGTGGCCCTTCACCTGCGTCCCCAGGCCGAGCATGAAGCGCCCGCCGGAGAAGCGCTGCAAGTCCCACGAAATCTGCGCCGTCACGAACGGGCTGCGCGGGAAGGCGATTGCGACGCCGGTCCCAAAGCGAAGCGTCTTTGTGTTCTCCGCCACAGTCATCAGTGGCAGGAACGGGTCGTGCCCGGCTTCTGCCGTCACCACCGAGTCGTACCCCATGTTCTCAACGCGCTTCGCCGCTTCCGCTATCGCCGGGATCGTCGGCGCCAGGATCGTCGTCTCCACCTTCATTTCTCACTCCTCGCCAGGTTGACAGGCCCTCTCGTGGAACTTCGGTTGGGGTTGGAACGTAGGTCGGGGGCTTCAGCCCCCGACGAGAGTGCATTCGGAAACTCTAATGACCCCGAATACGGATAATCGCTGGGGCTACCCACGAGTCCGGCCCTGACCGGATTGTGCCAGATATAGTTCGCCACATCTTCCAGGCTCTCCTCGTCTCGGAGAGCATGGTCGAAGTACCGCGTCTGCCAGACGGATTCGCTGAGGCCGAGAGACTTCTTGAGGCGATACCCGGCCAGCTGCTTGAACCCATTCATGAATTTCGTGAGCGGGAAGTTCGTAGGTGTCGCCACGAGCAAATGCACGTGGTTTGGCATGAAGCAGTACGCGAACACCCTCGACCGAAGTTTGACTGCACATTCTCGGAGCGCCTCGACTCCCACAGTCGCTGCTCCTGGCCGAGCGAAGAAGGGGCGTCGAAGATTCGTGGCGACGGTCACCGAGAAGACAGCGCCGGAGCGGTACGCGCCGTCGTGTAGGCGTACCTTCTTCACGGTCGCAGCGTCTCTTCGCGGGGGGCTGAAGCCCCCCGCCTACGTGGGTGTGTCATTCCAACACGAACTCGGCGATCGCCGCGTTCACCTCGTCCGGCCTCTCGCGCATCATGAAATGCCCTGCGTTCTCCATCTTCCGAAAAGTAAGGTTGGGGAAGAAATCGCCCAGGTGGTCGCTCCAGGCGAACGGCAACACCGCGTCGTCGTCCGCCCACAGCACCATCGTGTCAGCGTATATCTTGGGGTCGCCCCCGCCGAACGCCGAGGCCGCCGAGCGAAACGCCGCCCGATAGCAATTGAACCCACCCCGGATCGCTCCCGGCTGCGAGAACGCCTCGACGTACTCCCCGATCTCCTCCTCGCTCCACAGGTTCTTGTCGTGCGACCAGTGCGACAGGAAGTGCCTGACGTACAGCTCCGTTGCCTTGCGGCTGGAGCCCACCAGGTCCTCCGCCCAAGGAAGTTGGTGGAACGACTGGTACCACGTCTCCCGCACGTACGAGGGCTCGAGCCAGCGCGCCCCGATCCCGGGATACGGCGGATCGAACAGCACCAGTTTGTCGACACGTTCGCGGTGCGTCCGCGCGAACGCCTGCACCCACACGGCGCCGAAGTCGTGCGTCACGAAGTTCGCCTTCTCCCACCCGAAGTGGTCCAGCAGCGCCGCGATGTCCTGTGCGAACACGGCCGGCGTGTACCCTTCCTCGGGAGGCAGGTCAGGCTTGTCCGTGTAAGCGTAGCCGCGCATGTCCGGAGCGACCGCGTCGAACTTCTCGGACAGCGGACCGATGTTCAAGTGCCACTCGTAGTAAAACCCCGGCCAGCCGTGGACCAGCATCAGCGGCGGCCCCGAGCCCTGCCGGACGTAGTGATACTTCAGGCCGTTAATGTCGGCGTATTCGTGCTTGAAGCCGTCGCTGCTCGGGGGCAAGTCCACTCCTTCGGTGCGAGTGGAAGTTTATTGCGCAAACGAGCAGGGACGCAACCTGGCTTTGCTACAATGGGACGCTAACGACGATGTTGATTGGTCGCGAGGTAGCCAGGGTCTGGGCCCGGCTTTGCTATTGGGGCCAGAGCTTCCCATTAGGAATAATCGTTCTTGGCCTGGGCTCGATCGTGGGCGCCGTCTTGGTCGCCCTCATATCTCTCGTTCGCGCGCTGATATAACAGCGCGAAACGGCCGCGAGGACTGCCCTCACAAAGAGCCGATGAACGCCCGGATGTGCCCCGCCACCGCTTCTGGGTCCTCCATCAGCAGGAAGTGGCCGAGCCCCGGAAGCTCCGTGTATGTCGCCTGCGGCGCTTCCTTCGCCAGCCCCCGCCCGACGTTGACGTTCGCCACAGGGTCGCCGTCCGCCCACACGAACTGAAGCGGCGCCTTCGTCTTCCGCAACGCCCCGATCCAGCGCTCCTTGTGCAGATATCGCTCGCGCATGTAGAGGGAGAGCGCGGGCAGCCGCTTGTTGCCGTCCTGGTACTGCAGCAGCTCTGTTATCAGCGTCGCGTCGTCTTTGCTGATGCACTCTGGCTTTTTCATTACCGTCTTCAGCCCATCGATGTAGTTCACGGACATGTTGTCGCAGATCGCCATCCCCTGTGGCAGCGTCTCGTTGTTCGCCAGCAGCTTCTGGAAAGGCGTGATCGTCGCCACGTCCTGCAGCATGCTCCCGTTCAGGAATGTCGATGACAGCACCTGGAACGGCAGCCGGCCCTCCTGGTCGCGCGCGAGCAGCTCCGTGTGCACGCTCGTCCCCACGTCGTGGCTCACGAGGTGCGCCTCGTTGATGCCCAGCTCGCGCGACAGCGCCTCCACCGTGTCCGCCTGCTGAAACAGCGAGTAGCTGAACGCCGCCGGCTTGTCCGACAGCCCGTACCCCGGGAAGTCCAACGCGACGCACCGAAACTCGTCCTGCAGCCGTTCGATCACCCCCACCCAGTCGTTCCCGGAGGTCGGGAAGCCGTGCAGCAGCAGGACGCTGGGCCCGCTCCCCCGCTCGTACACGAATACCCGACGCCCGTCCATCTGCACCCTGCGCCCGGACTCCAGCCAGCGTCGCGTGACGTCCGAAAACTGCGATTCTTCCATTGCACCCTCGATTCCAGGCTGGCGCCAGATTAGCACACCGCGCCTGCCAAACCGAGCGGGCGCTTGGTTTGTCGCCTGGCTTCCCCAATTCTTATTGACATCTTCCGGAGCGGCGCTACAATGCAGTCACCAAGCCGAAGAGCCCATCGTCGGTTTCGCCGCCACGCGGTGGACCGGAGAGGGGGATGATTGAGCGGGACGCCGGCTTATCGCCTGGCTGCAGCTGTGGCCGGGTGTTTTCTTTCTACCGAGACTTGATCGCACGACATCTCGCGTCGCCTGACTGGCTCGCTGCTCCATGACCACGCGGCGCGACTTGATCTAGACGCCCCTCCCTTCACATGGTGGGACCGCCGCTCATGCACCACCCCCTGGCGGCGGTCTCACCCAACTTCTTTCGATAGCGCCCGTTTCCAAGCTGTGCGGCAATCGTTTAGTCTAGAAACACGCGCCTCAGACACAGTGGCGCGACCTGGAGACATGACGTGAAGCCGCAAACGATGTTCGAGAAGATATGGGACTCCCACGTCGTCCACGAGGAGCCCGGGAAGCCCGCCACCCTCTACGTCGACCTGCACCTCGTGCACGAGGTCACATCGGCGCAGGCGTTCGAGGGCCTCCGCCTGGCCGGCCGCAAGGTCCGCCGCCCGGAGCTCACCGTCGCCACGGTAGACCACAACGTCCCGACCATCGACCGCCTCAACATCAAGGACGAGACCTCCCGAAAGCAGGTGGAGACGCTGAACCGCAACGCTGAAGAGTTCGAGCTCCCCTTCTACGGCATCGAGTCCGACCGCCAGGGCATCGTGCACGTCATCGGGCCCGAGCTGGGCTACACGCGCCCCGGCATGGTCATCGTCTGCGGCGACAGCCACACCTCCACCCACGGCGCCTTCGGCTCGTTCGCGCTCGGCATCGGCACGTCCGAGGTTGAGCACGTCCTCGCGACGCAGACGCTATCCCAGAAGCGACCGCAGACGATGGAGGTGCGCATCGAGGGCTCGCTGCCCAATGGCGTCACCGCCAAGGACGTTATCCTGGGTATCATCGGCCGCATCGGCGTCGATGGTGCCGTCGGTCACGTCATCGAGTACACCGGTGATGCCATCCGCTCGCTCACCATGGCCGGTCGCATGACCATCTGCAACATGTCCATCGAAGGCGGCGCCCGCGCGGGCATGATCGCCCCCGACGACACCACATTTGAGTACATGATGGACCGCCAGTTCATGCCGAAGGGCGAAGACTGGGAGGCCGCCGTCGAAGCCTGGCGTCAACTCCCGACGGATGAAGGCGCCACCTTCGACAAGACAGTCATCATCAAGGCCTCCGACCTCGAACCGTTCGTCACCTGGGGCACCAACCCCGGCATGGTCGCCCCCATCACGGGCCGCGTCCCCGACGCCGGTTCGTTCGAGGATGAATCGGACCGCGTCGCCGCCGAACGTGCGCTGGAGTACATGGGCCTCGAGGGCGGCGAGGCGATCCAGGAGATCAGCATTGACCGCGTTTTCCTGGGCTCCTGCACCAACGCTCGCATCGAGGACCTGCGCGCCGCCTCCGAGATCATCCGCGGCAAGAAGGTTGCCGAGACCGTCTACGCGATGGTCGTCCCCGGTTCAATGCACGTGAAACGAGAGGCCGAGGAGGAAGGCCTCGACGTCATCTTCAAAGAGGCCGGTTTCGACTGGCGGGAGGCGGGCTGCTCGATGTGCCTGGGCATGAACCCAGACATACTCCAACCCGGAGAGCGCTGCGCCTCCACATCCAACCGCAACTTCGAGGGGCGCCAGGGCAAAGGCGGCCGCACCCACCTGGTCAGCCCGCAGATGGCCGCCGCGGCCGCCATCGCCGGCCACTTCGTAGACATCCGGGAGTGGAACTGATGGAACCCTTCAAGCGCCTCTCCGGAGTCGTCGGGCCCCTCAACCGGCCCAACGTCGACACCGACCAGATCATCCCCAAGCAGTTCCTCAAGCGCATCGAGCGCACGGGCTTCGGCGAGTTTGCGTTCTACGACTGGCGCTACCTGCCAGACGGCTCCCTTAACCCGGACTTCGAGCTGAACCGCCCTGGCTACGAGGAGGCACGGATCCTCGTAGCCGGACGCAACTTCGGTTGCGGCTCTTCTCGCGAGCATGCCCCCTGGGCCCTAAACGAGATGGGCTTGCGCTGCATCATCGCCTCCTCGTTCGCCGACATCTTCTACAACAACTGCAT
The DNA here is from genome assembly GCA_963717065.1 of uncultured Chloroflexia bacterium. Classification (GTDB taxonomy): domain Bacteria; phylum Chloroflexota; class Dehalococcoidia; order SM23-28-2; family RBG-16-64-32; genus CAVQVC01. The sequence continues at coordinate 2,776,357 of CAVQVC010000001.1, forward strand.
TCAGAACGGCATGCTCCCCGTCGTGCTGCCCGAGGACCGCGTGCAGGAACTGATCAAGCGCGCCGAACGCGAGTCTCGGGAGCGGCGCTGTGGCAAGGGCGAAGATTGCGTAGGTGGCGGTAATGAGAGTCTGCGCGACGAGAAAAACGAACGACCGTAGAAAGATCATTGACACAGCGCCCGCGCCACGGCTGCGAGGTCGGGATAGACCTCCGTGCCCTCCGGCAGCCCTCCCGCTGCGCGCGTCTTCCCGCCCTTGCCCGTGAGAACGAGGATCGGCCGCGCCCCCGCCGAAACCGCAGCCTGGAGATCGCGCAGGCTGTCTCCCACAGCAGGGGCGCGCTCGAGGGAAGCGTTGAAGCGCTCCGCGATGGCGAGGAACATCCCGGGATTGGGTTTGCGGCAGGGCGAATGCGACTCGTCGGTGTCGGGACAGTAGAAGACCGCTTCGATGCGTCCTCCCGCCTGATTCACAGCCTTGTGCATCTTGGCGTTGATCGCGTTGAGCGCGGCCATGTCGAACAGTCCGCGTCCGATGCCGGACTGGTTGGTTGCCACCACGACGCGCCAGCCGTCCTGGGTGAGGCGCGCGATGGCCTCGAGGCTCCCGGGAATGGGCCGCCATTCGTCGGGGTGCTTGATGAAGCCCTCGCTGTCGAAATTGATGACACCGTCGCGGTCGAGGATGACGAGTTTCATTTCTCGACGGCGAGTTTGGAGATGTCAGAGAAACGATTCATCGCTTTCCGCATATCGGTGAGCAGCGCAAGCCGATTCTCGCGGAGCTTCTTGTCGTCGGCCATCACCATGACCGAATCGAAGAAAGAATCCACGGGATCCTTTAACGAGGCAAAGGTCTTTAGGTATCCAGAGAAATCGCCAGAATCGAATAGCGGGTTCGCCGAACGGGATGCCACCTGTAAGGCTTCAAAAAGCGCGATTTCTGCGGGTTCCTTGAGTGCTGAAACGTCGGCATTTATAAATGACTCGCCCTTGCTTTCCGCCTGTCGCAGTATGTTGGCGATGCGCTTGTTTGCGGCGGCAAGACTGGCCGCTTCTGGAAGCGCGGAAAACGCGCGAACGGCTTCGAGTTGCTTGGGGATGAGGGCTATCGCGACCGGGTTCAGGCTGAGAACCGCCTCGACCTCGTTCGCTGTATAGCCGCGCTCCTGAAAGTAGCTGCGCAAGCGTTCCATGAAAAACATCTGCAGATCCGTTTGCGCCTTGCCTTTGAAAGGTTCAAAAGCGGCGCTTACAAGATCCCATAGCGACAAAGGAAGTTGATTCTCAACAACGATCCTGATGACCCCGAGGGCAGCGCGGCGAAGGCCGAACGGATCCTTATCTCCGGTGGGCAGTTCGCGGATGCTGAATAGCCCGGCGAGGGTGTCGAGCTTGTCGGCGAGCGCTACGGCGCAGGCGATGGGCCCTTCCGGGATCTTGTCGCCGGCGACGCGCGGACGATAGTGCGCTTCGATCGCGTCTGCAACCTCCTTCGATTCCCCGTCGTCCAGCGCATAATAGCGCCCCATCACGCCCTGAAGCTCTGGAAACTCTCCGACCATTTCCGTGACCAGATCGGCCTTGCAAAGCAAGGCCGCGCGGTCGGCGAGCTCCGGATCTGAGCCGGTCTTCTCCGCGATTCTCTTCGCAAGCTGTCGGATGTTGTTGACGCGGTCCAGTAGCGTCGTGCCGAGCTTGTTGTGGTAAAGGACGCTCTTGAGTCGTTCCACGCGGTCTTCTAGTTTGGTCCTTCGGTCTTGGGCGTAAAAGAACTTGGCGTCGGCGAGCCTTGCGCGCAGCACGCGCTCGTTGCCGCGAATGATCTCGCGCGGATCCTTCGTCTCGAGATTGGAAACGAACAGAAAACGTGGCAGCAGCTCGCCGGTCTCCCTGTCGCGCAGCGGCACGTATTTCTGGTGCTGCTGCATCGAGAGAACCAAGCACTCGGGCGGCACTTCGAGGAACTCGGTGCTGAAGGTGCCTTGATAGGCGGCGGGCCATTCGACGAGTGCGGTGATCTCATCGAGCAGAGCATCGTCGCATACCATCATTGCGCCGCGGGCAAGGCTTTTCAGCTTGGCGCGGATACGGTCCCGGCGTTCGGCGAACACGGCGACAACGCGTCCCTTTGAATCGAGAGTCGCCTCGTAGCGCTCCGCGCTGTCTATGCCGATGCGGCCGCTGCTAAGGAAACGATGCCCGAGCGTGGTTTTCCCGCTCCTCATGTCGAGGACATCGCCCGGCACGACGCGCTTTCCGTGCATCATCACAAGCCCGTGTACGGGGCGCACGAACTGGGCATCGCCCGATCCCCACCGCATGAGCTTGGGAATCGGAAGCTTCTTCACGGCTTCCGTGACGATCTCGCCCAGTACCCTGTCCAGCGACGCACCCTCGATAGTGACGTGCGCGACGAAGACGCGGCCCTTCGGCGTGTCGCGTTGCCCAAGAGCACCCGCGGCAAGGCCGTGCTTTCTCGCGAATCCGGCCACTGCCTCGGGCGGCGCCGTTACCGAGGGTCCTGTGATTTCGTTCGACCGGGTCTCGGCAACCGCGGACACGTTCGGCATCAGTACGGCGAGGCGACGGGGTGTCGCGAAGACGGATCCTGCGGAAGAGCCCCGAAGCTTGAGCTGATATCGGACCAGACCGCTCGATACTTCGTCGGCGAAGGCTTGTCCGAGCTGACTCAGCGACTTGGGCGGCAATTCCTCGGTGAGCAGCTCGACGAGCAGCGTATCGGTCGCTGGCGCCGCGGCTTTCTTTTTGGCCATCGCCTAGGCTCGCCGCTTCTTCTTTGAAATGCGCTGCGAATCCCGCAGGGGAAAGCCGAGCTTTTCGCGGGAATCGAGATAGGCCTTGGCAACAAGCCGCGCGAGCGTGCGCACCCGGTCGATGAACGTCGCGCGTTCGGTAACCGAGATCGCGCCGCGCGCATCGAGCAGGTTGAATGCATGCGAGCAGCGGATCACCATCTCGTAGGCGGGCAGCACGCACTGCGCTTCGATGAGACGTTTCGCCTCCGCTTCGAACTGGCCGAAATGCTGAAACAGCATGGCCGTGTCAGCGAGCTCGAAGTTGTAGCGAGACTGCTCGACTTCGTTCTGGTGGTAGACATCGCCGTAGGTGACCCCGTCCACCCATACAAGCTCGAAAACGCTTTCTTTTCGTTGGAGGTACATCGCAAGGCGCTCCAGGCCGTAGGTGAGTTCGCCCAGCACGGGCTTACAGTCCAGGCTGCCGACCTGCTGGAAGTAGGTGAACTGGGTGACTTCCATGCCGTTCAGCCACACCTCCCAGCCCAGGCCCCAGGCGCCGAGCGTGGGCGATTCCCAGTCGTCCTCGACGAAGCGAATGTCGTTTTTGCGCGGATCAATGCCGAGTGCCTTGAGCGATCCGAGATAGAGGTCCTGCAGATCGAGCGGAGAGGGCTTCATCGCCACCTGAAACTGATAGTAGTGCTGCAGGCGGTTGGGGTTGTCGCCGTAGCGTCCGTCCTTCGGCCTGCGGGAGGGCTGAACGTAGGCCGCCTTCCAGGGCTCCGGCCCGATCGCTCGAAGGAAGGTCGCCGTGTGGAAAGTGCCCGCGCCGACCTCCATGTCGTAGGGCTGGAGCAGGGCGCAGCCCTTGCCGCCCCAGTAACTCTGCAGCTTGAGGATCAGATCCTGGAAGGT
>CAVQVC010000002.1:0-108190 GCA_963717065.1 uncultured Chloroflexia bacterium
CGCCTGACGTGATGAATATGGCCATCGCCAACGGCGTGCCCTGGCGCCGTGCAGAGATCCCGGCGGCCAACGGACACGGCAACGCCCGCTCGGTCGCCCGCATCTACGGCGCCCTCGCCCGCGGCGGCGAAGTGGACGGCATCCGAATCATCAGCCTCGGCGCCATCGAGCGCGCCATCGTCGAACAGGTCTCCGGACCGGACGAATTGATGCACCTGCCGCTGCGCTTTGCGCTGGGTTGGGCGCTGACGAGCCCGGAGGCCCGCTTGGGCCCGAACCAGCGGTCATTCGGACACTCCGGCGCTGGTGGTTCCCTCGGTTTCGCGGACCTCGACGCCAAGGTCGGATTCGGCTATGTGATGAACCGGATGATCCAGGAAGAGAGCGTCTCCGACCCCCGTTGGGCCTCCCTGATCGATGCTGTGTACGCTTGCGTCTGACCAACGACCAGCGCCGATGGCTTCGCCGAAGTCGCCTGAACCTACCTCGAGGAGGCGGTGAAGTCGTAAAATCTGACGGCGAAGGGAGGCTGCAATGACCGATCAGCGAATCGACCCCGGCGCCATCAAGGAGCAGCAGCGCAAGGATTGGGGTGATGCCGCTCCCGCCTGGCGTCAGAACTACGAGCGCTTCCGCGAGACCACCGCTCCCATCACGACCCGCATGATCGAACTTGCCGCCATCCTTCCTGGACACCGCGTTCTCGATATTGCATGCGGCAGCGGCGAACCCTCCATACCTGTGGCCAAACTCGTCGGAGCCCCCGGCTTCGTCCTCGCCACCGATATGACGCCCGAGATGCTCGACATCGCCAGAGAAAACGCAGCTGCGCAGGGACTCAACAACATCGAGTTTCGGTTGGTCGACGGAGAGGAACTCAACGTCGTCTCCGGGACGTTCAACGCCGTTACCTGTCGCTGGGGCCTGATGTTCATGCCCGAGCCCCTCCGTTGCCTCCAGCAGGCCTACGCAGCCCTTAAACCCGGCGGGCGCGCCGCCTTCGCCGTCTGGGGCCCGCCAGATCGTAACGCCTGGATCTCGTTGCCGATGGGTATCGCCCGCAAATACTACGAGGGGCCGCCCCTGCCTGACGCAACGGCTGCGGGCGGCGTATTCTCTTTCGCCGACAAGACAAAGCTTCAATTCGTCTTCGAACAGGCAGGATTTCAGAGCTTTCGCGCCGATGAGATGGAACTCCCGATGTCCGTCTTCGACACGGGCCGCGAGTTCTGGGACTATACTCGCCAGTTCTCAGGCCCGCTCCGCCGGATCCTGGCCGGCATGCCAGCCGACGTTCAGGCTAAGATCGGCGATGAGATCGCAGCTGCGGCCGGTGGCGGCGATCCCAACGGCAAAGTGTCTCTCAACGGTAACCCCATCATCGGTTCGGGCCTCAAAGTAGATGCCGTCTAACCCCATCCGCGACCTCTGGAACCGCTTGCGGGCACTCGGTCGTAAGGTCGAGGAAGAGGTCTACGACTTCACCGAGGAGGATGCCGAGACCGACGAAGAGCCGCGTGGCCGTAACACCCTGATCGCCCTCATCAACGGCTTCCTTACGATGTGGAAGGCCTCCCAGGCCAACATCGCAGAACGCACCCTCGGCCTCCTCGGCTTCGGCGGGCTCCTCTGGCTGATCATCGCCGACCGCGGCCTTGGCTGGCGCAAGTGGTGGATCGGCCTTCCTGCCGCCACCTTCGCCGCTGTCTGGTTCGTCCCCGGAATCATCGCTGGTTGCTGGACGATGGGCGCCAACCTCGGCTGGGGCAACTTCCGGCACTGGCGGGCCTGGCCCCTCGTGATCGTGTTCATGTCTGCCGGACTCATCAGCTTCCGTGGGGTCTTCTCCGAGCTTGCGAACAAGCGCATCCGTCCCGTTCGGCAGCGGAAGTAAGCCAACTCCATGATCGAAGTACCGGTGGTGGCGCAGCCTCTTGACCGCTACCTTCCGATCGTTGGCCCCGAAGCGGTTCAAGAGGCGCGTTCGGTCGCCGAACGCGCTCGCAAACGGATCGGCGGCCGTGTCTTCTGGAACATCAACTCCACCGCTCGCGGTGGCGGCGTCGCCGAGATCCTCAGTACGTTGCTCCCTTACGTCCGTGGGGCGGGGATCGATGCCCGCTGGCTGGTGATCGATGGCAACGAGCAGTTCTTCCACCTGACCAAGCGTCTGCACCACGCCCTGCACGGCCTAACAGGTGACGGCAGCCCGCTGGGCCAGGAGCAACGCAAGATCTTCGAAGAGACGCTCGTGGCTAACACCAGGGAACTCTCCGGGCTTGTCCGCCCACGCGACATCGTGCTCCTGCATGACCCGCAGACTGCGGGCCTGGCCCCGGAGTTGGTTCGGGCCGGCGCGGTTGTCATATGGCGCTGCCACATCGGGGCAGATTTCGCCAACGACCAGGTTGACCTCGGTTGGGACTTCCTCGAGCCATACCTGGAGGACGTTCGCGCGTTCGTATTCACTCGCCGCCAGTATGTGCCGGAATGCTGCAATCACGGCCGCAGCGTAATCATCCCTCCCGCCATCGATCCGTTCTCCCCCAAGAACCAGGAACTGGATGAGGAGACAGTGCACGCCATTCTCGTCCACGCCGGCATTATTGAGGGTCCGCACGGCCCCGGCCTGCCCGTCTTTCACCGTGAGGACGGCTCGCCGGGCCGCGTTGACCGCCAGGCGGACGTCCTTCGCCACGGGCGCGCTCCGACATGGGACGTTCCACTCGTTGTCCAGGTCTCCCGCTGGGATCCCCTAAAAGACCCGATCGGCGTCATGACAGGCTTCGCGCGCCTGCTGGACGAACACCGCGCCGCCGACGCTGACCTTGTGCTCGCGGGCCCCAACGTTGCAGACATAGCCGACGATCCCGAAGGCTCCGACGTCCTCAACCACACCGTGCGCGTCTGGCGTGGCCTCCCCAATGGGCATCGCGACCGGATACACCTTGTTTCCCTCCCCATGGCTGACCTCGAAGAGAACGCCGCGATCGTGAACGCCCTCCAGCGACACGCGGCCATCGTCGTCCAGAAGAGCTTGCAGGAGGGCTTCGGTCTAACCGTCACGGAGGCCCTGTGGAAATCGCGCCCCGTCGTCGGCAGCGCCGTCGGCGGCATCCAGGAGCAGATCCAGGACGGTGTCAACGGATTGCTCCTGGCAGACCCGGAGGACCTTGCCGGCTTCGGCTCGCTGATCCAGCGCTTGCTCGATGACCCCGCACTCTCCACTACCCTCGCTCGCAACGCCCACGAGACCGTGATCAAGAATTTCCTCGGCCTCCGCCAACTCACGCAGCATGGCGAGCTCCTCGAAAGGATCGACGCCTGAGCAAACGCAGAGAGGGCCGGATCTCTCCAGCCCTCTCATTCCCTGGCCCGACGTTCTGATCAGGCGTCAGTGCCAGTAGGCGCGCTCTGGAACGGCCCGCGGAAGCCCGCGCCGCTCTCAGTTCCATCGGAGCCTTCGCCGCGTGGTCCGCCGTGGAACCCCAACCCACCGGTCGAGTTGATAGCCTCGTCCAGCTTTGTGTCCAGCTCGCCGCTAATCTCGTCGAACTGTTCCTGCGTGATGGCGCCGGCGTCGAGTTGCGCCTGGAGGTCGGTTCGCACCGCTGATTCGAGAGCCGTGCGGAAGTCCTCCGCGCTCATCCCCTGCGCTTCGGCGATCTGAGCCAGTGTCTGGCCAGACTGCAGGTCGGCTCGCAGCTCGTCCTCGGTGATTCCGAGTACCTCGGCGACTGCTTCCTCGATCAGGTGCTTGCCGCCACCGGGGCAGCCGTTACCTTCATTCGCGTCGTTGGTATCGGCGTCGTCCGACGGCGTGTCATCCCCCGTCGAGTCATCGCTCTGACTCGGTGTTGGCGTGCTTCCGCCGGTCCCAGTGTCTTCCGTCGGTGCCGGCGTTGGAGTCGTTGTCCCTTCCTGCGCGGAGCTTATGGCTCCGCTTGCCAGCAAGGCTCCGAACACCAGCGCGGCGGCGCCGAGTCCCGTCAATGTCCATGTGTGTACTTTCGTCATTCTCACTCCTTTTCGTCGTGTTGTTTCCTCACTCCGAGGCTGGGTTAATGCCCCTGCTCCCTCCTTTCACCTCGGACGAGCCCTTCGGCTCACGACATTCAAGTTAGGTGTGGGCGATTAAGCCGTGCTTGGAGCGGCGTTAAGCTTCTCCAACCGCGAAAGACCGCACCGGGTGACGAAATGAAAGGGCGCGGCGCCGCTTCCGGCCGCCGCGCCCTGCAAAGGGAGGGCTTAGTTGTAGTTTGTTGCGCTTCTTCAGGCCACGCCGACGTGGAAGGTCCCGGTATAACCGTCGCCGGCTTCGTTCAGCGTCACCAGCAGCTGCGAGTCGTAGATGTTGTCTCTCGCGTTGGTCACGTCTGGTGTGCCCTTTTGGCTGTACGGCGATCGTGTCGTCATGACAGTGTTGTTCAGCTCTTCGTCGAAGAAGAGCTGCGACGTGAACTCCAAACCCTGGCTTGAGTCGGGGTCCGTGCGCACCTTGTAATGGATGTGGATCGCCCGGCCGCTGTACCAGCCGGGGTAGATCGTCTGGAATACGACCTGGCCGTTGCTATCCGTGACCTGGTACCCGCGTAGGAACTTCTGTCCCGTCGTATCAGCCTGCCCCGCGCCGGAGCTCACGTCTGAGTACACGCCCAGCGCGTTGCAGTGCCACATGTCCACGACGGCGCCCGCCAACGGTGCGCAACCTCCATTGGCCACGCTCGATACCAACAGCGTCAGGGTTAGAGGCACTCCTTCGCTCACTTCGCCTGTCGTCGGATCAGCTCGAATATCAGAGCGGTTCAGCATCTCGTCCACGAAGTACGGGCCCTCCGTAACCTGAGGCGTCACCACGCACGCGACTTCCGGCGTGGCGGTTGCGGCTGAGGTGGTCGCGGTCGCCGCCGTTGTCCCCGTAGCGCCCGGTGTCCTCGTTGCGCCCGTAGTTCCTGTCGCCTGCGACGAGCCGGAGTCGCTGTCGCCATTGCAGCCGACCGCCAGCGCCAGCCCCGCCGCACCCAGCAGACCGATCGTTTGTCGGCGGCTCAGGAGCCGCTTTTGTTCGGTCTTTTCCTGATTGTTGTCGCTCACGCTCGTCCTCCTCGTGCCACCCGGCTTACGCCAGCTCTGCGATCAACTGTACCTGCAGCGTAGTCTCGTCACTGATCGAAACGAGACCTTGAAAGGTCGGTGGCGTGATGCCGAAGTCACTAAACGGTACTGTTAGCGTCGCCAGCGCCGAGATCGCGTCGCCTTCCCGGTAGGCTTTAACATCCCACGTTACTTCTTTCTGCACGCCGTGCAGGTCGAGGATTCCCGTGAGCTGGAGGGACTGCTCCTCACCCTCCGGGATCGAGGCATCATACCCGGTCACGCTCGTGATCGTGAACGTCGCCGTCGGATAGGCGCCGGTCGCCAGCGCTTCCTGTACCCGCATATCGCGGCGCGACTCGTCGCTCGTCAGACTCCGCAGGTCCACCGTAAATTCGGACACGGTACCCTCAGCGAGCGTACCGCCATTTGTAAGGTAGATTGTGCCCGAGATGTCGCTCGTCGAGCCCTTCGCCGTTGAAGGAAGGCCAATCGAGGCCAGCTCTTCGTCTACGAAGTAGGCTGCCTCAGAGAGGCCGGAATTTATCTGGAAGGCCAGCACTTCGCTCGTCTCGACCACCGCCATCCCTTCCGCGACAGCACCGTCTGCCGTGGTTGTCGCCGCCGCCACCTCGTCTGGTATCTCTGGCGGGCTCGTCGCGAGCTGGTCGTCTTCCCGGATCAGCAGCCACCATCCGGCGGCAGCTGCCCCGAGCACCAGCAGGGCGGCTACGGCTATTCCTCCGAATACCTTGATCATTTGCTTAGCTCCTCGATCCTGCTCTCAGGGAGCCGGCCGCCTGGCCTTCCATCCGTTGGGCCAGGTGACCGGCTCTTGATTTTCCTGCTTCGCCGCTCTATCCGTTGTAGCTCGCGATGCTCATCGCGGTTACCGAAAGAGCGATGATTGCCGGTGCGATCCCTCCGAGCATTACCGAGGACCTCATCGCCGCCTGCATCTTCTTCAGCATCTTCGTTTCTCCTTTCGCACTCTGTCGCTTGCTTCAGCTTCATCATCGTGCGTGGATGTTAAAGAAGATTTGGCGAACGATTAAAACGCTCCAACTACGACGGCCATTCGGCCAGGGTAGCCTCCACCGTCTGCTGCTCGCCGTCTCGGATGACCGTCAGCTGCACGGAGTCGCCCGGCTTCTTGTTCTCGTCCAGGTAACCCGCGAGTTGGTCGATGCTGGTCACGTCGTTGCCGTCAACCGCGATGATGACGTCACCTCCCGGAGCTACCTCCGTGCTGTTGGACGCCTCTTCCTGGGAGCTGAAGGCGCCCTGGAGACCGGCATCGTCGGCGGGGCTACCGTTTGAAACCAGTGTCAGGTAGACGCCGCTGTCGACATCTCCCAGGTCCGCCTGCTCGGCTATCGCGGCTGTCACATTGACGCCGGCGATCCCCAGCCAGGGGTGCGACACGCTGTCGCCCGCCAGCATATCGTTCATCGAATTCTTGGCGGTGTTGATCGCCACCGCGAAGGCGACGCCGACGTTGACATTCTCGCCCGTCGGGTTCTCCAAGAGAGAATTGATGCCGATCACCTCTCCGTGGCAATTGATGAGCGGCCCGCCCGAGTTCCCCGGGTTCACCGCTGCGTCCGTCTGAATCATCCCTCGGATCGGTCGCGTGCTACCGCCCGTCGAGTAGGTGCGGTCCAGCGCGCTCACGATCCCCTGCGTCAGCGTCCCTTCAAGGCTGAACGGGTTACCAATCGCCAGCACAGCGTCACCGACTCGCAGGGCGTCCGAGTCGCCCAGCGTGGCCACTGTAAGGTCGTGTGCCGACGGGTCAACCTTGATGACCGCCAGGTCGTTCGCCGTGTCTGCGCCTACGAACTCAGCAGGCACGGTTGTGCCATCGGAGAAGTGCACCTCGATCGTCCTGGCGTCGTTCACCACGTGGTTGTTCGTGAGGATGTGTCCGTCCTTATCGATCACGACGCCGGTCCCCGTGCCCGTACCCTCAGACTGCTGTCCGAATGGGCCGCTGGACGTGAAAACGCTGGTGATCTCGACTACCGATGGCCGTACCGATTCAAAGATGTCTGACGCCGTCTGACACTCCGTGGAGATAGAGACGCTCTGCGTATCCGCCTTGTCTGCGGTGGCAGTGCTGGCCGCGCTTTCGCGGCTGCCGCCTCCACCTCCGTCGAACGCTGTGAGCGCCCCCGTCGCGATGATCGCACCGATCGCCGCGGCGGCGAATGCCACCCCGGCGAGCTTCCTCATACCCATTGTTGCTTCTCCTCCTTCGATTGGGGGCTTGTCATGCACTTCGAAGGTAGAGCCCCAAGATTAGGGGAAGCTTGAGGGAACATTAAAGAGCGTCAATCCGGCGCCGGGCAAAGAGAAGAGGGCGCCCGTCGGGCGCCCTCTCTGAGGGGGGACCTCGTATGCGCTATGCGTCTGATGTTTCGCTGGTTGCGTTGTCCTCTTGCTCCGGGCAGTTCTTCCCGTCCCTCTGCTCGCCACCGCTGCCCGAATCGTCCGAACCATCATCTGCCTGTGGTGTCGGCGTTGCCGCGTCGTCCGAGGAGTCGTCTGTCGCTCCCGGCGAAGCCGTGGCCGCCGCGGGTGACTCGGTGGGGGTAGGCGAGCCTTCCTGCGCCCAGCTCACGGCGCCGGTCGCCAGGAGGGCGCCTGCAATCAGCGCCACCATCGCGACCAGGACAAGCGTCCAGCTTTGTACTCGGGTCATGATCACCTCCTTTCCTCTGCCGTCTCCTGTTTACGTTCGTGGCGGCGCTCCTTTCGCCGCTTCATGATCCAAGACTATGGCGCTCGTCTTAATGCGGGTTTGGAGCTGCCTTAGAGTTCTCCAATCGAGCGTGTGCTCCAACCGTTCTTTAATCTTCGCGTGTGAGAATGAGGCCACGATGAACATTTTGCTTGTGGAAGACGACCGGAAACTTGCCCGTGCCCTCACCACTCTTCTCGAAGAAGACGAACACACAGTCACCCTCGCTCACGACGGCGAGCGCGGCCTCGAGCTGGGGATGGAGAACACTTACGACGTCATTATTCTCGACGTCATGCTCCCCCTCATGGACGGATTCGAGGTCTGTCGCACCCTGCGCGCCAACCGCATCGAAATACCGGTCCTCATGCTCACCGCCCGCACCGCCGTCGGGGACCGTGTCGAAGGCCTCGATGCCGGCGCCGACGACTACCTCCCCAAGCCCTTCGCCTTCCGCGAGCTGATGGCGCGCCTGCGCGCGCTTACCCGCCGCGGGATCGAGGCGCGCAATTCCGACCGCCTCGAAGTCGAGGGCCTCGCCCTGGATCTCCGCCGCCGGCGCGCCGAGTACCACGGGCATTCGATGGAACTGAGCCCCACCGAGCTCGCCCTCCTCGAGGTTCTAATGCGCAACGAAGGCAGAGTCCTCAGCCAGGCGCAGATCCTCGACCACGTTTGGGGCTATGACTCCTGGCCGGAATCAAACCTCGTCGCCGTCTACGTCACCTACCTGAGGCGCAAGTTCAAGCAGCTGCGCGTGCCGGTCCAGATCAAAGCCATTCGCGGCGTCGGGTACGTGCTGGGGACCTGACCTTGTTCTCAGCCGCCCGTTGGCGCCTCACCACCGCGTTCACGGCCGCGCTCGTGATAATCCTCATCGCGAGCGGCGCCGCCGTCTACCTCACCACGCGCTCCCTCATCTACGACCAGGTCGACGCCGAGCTTGCCGCCAAGGCCCAGAGCGACCTGTTCCTGGTCGACCATGAGCCCCGCGACGCAGACGACGGCCCGGGTGGTGGGGGCGGTCCCAGCGAGCAGGAGTTCGAGCAGGACGGCTACTTCTTTGCCGTCGTCGACGGCAACGGCACAGTCATCGACAAGTCCGGCAACTGCGAGCTCGATGAGCTTGCTCCCACTACTACCGTGCAACAGGCGTCTTATCACGGCGATGCCACCACCGAGACGCAATCTCCCGATGGAGATACTCAGAGACTCTACGTAATGGCCGCCACCACGCGAGAAGGCCAGCAGGTGTTCCTCCAGATGGGCCGCAGCATCGAACCGGAGCTGGAGACGCTCTCACGGCTTCGCAACATCCTTATGGCCGTCGTCGCCTTCAGCGTCGTCCCGGCCCTTGTCGGTGGCTACGTCCTCTCCGGCCGCGCCCTGCGTCCGATCAAGGTTGCCATGGACGGCCAACGCGCCTTCATCGCCGACGCCTCGCACGAGCTCCGCACACCCGTCGCAGTCGTCCGCACCAACGCCGAGATCCTCGATCGCCACATCGAGGCTGGCAAGCTCGGTCAGGCCGAGACGGACACTCTCGCCGTGCAGGACATCCTTAGCGAGACCGACCGGTTGGGCAAGATGGTCGGCCAGATGCTTACCCTGGCCCAGGCTGATGCGGGCCAGACAGTCCTTGCTGAATCCGACCTATCCCTCGGCGAGCTGGCAGAAGAAGTCGGCCGTTCGATGCGCGCGCTTGCTCAAGCCAAGGGGATCGCGTTCGACGTTGAAGCTTCCGTCAACGTCTGGGTCCACGGTGACCGCGAGCGCCTGCGCGAAGTAATCGTCACGCTCGTCGACAACGCTATCAAGTACACCCCCGGCGGCGGGCGCATCACCCTATCAGTCGCCCGCAGCCACCGTAAGGCCACAATCATCGTCGCCGACACGGGCGCTGGCATCCCCCCGGGGTCCCTCCCCCACCTTTTCGAGCGCTTCTACCGCGTCGACGCCGCACGCTCACGCGACGAAGGTGGCACCGGTCTCGGCCTCTCTATCGCCTGGCACATCGTCCACGCCCACGGCGGCACGATTCAGGCCGAGAGCGAAGTTGGCAAGGGCACGACTATGGTCGTAGAGCTGCGCAGCCTCTCCCACGAGCCCGCTGCCCAACCCAAACACCTCCCCGAACCCGAAGCGTGATACAGGCGGAGGCGTCCGCCAGCTGTCATCCTGAGCCAGACTTAGCACCACAGTCGGGAGGTATGGCCCTCTGCTTCCCTGCCCCGTGTTCTTTGTGCGAAGGATCTCGGCGGTCGCGATTGTCTGACAGCGCACCGATTATCGTCGGCTGTCCGCTGTCTGCCGTCAGCTGCCCTACGGCAGCTCGTCCCAGTCCGGGTTCGGCAGCCCCTGGAAACGCACCGCGACTCCCGCCACAGGCACCCCCGCAAGCGCCGGCACGCGCTCCTTCAGGTGGCCCCGCAGCCGCTGCCGCACGTCGATCGGGTTGTAGCGCGGCTCTATCCGCGCGATGCACTCCACGGCCAGCCCCTGGCTTCTCGTGTGCACCGTCGACGCAAGCTCCTCCACCCCCGGCACCTCGGACGCTGCCAGCTCCACCAGGTGGTCGATCCCGACCTGGCTGATCCGGAACTTCGTCCCGTTGTTGTCCAGGGCTCGCAGCGATCGCGGCGCGAGTCGCCGAAACCCCAGCACGGCGGCCCCCAGTCCGCACCCGGCGACGATCATCAGTAGCGCGATCGCCGCCGCGGCCCCGCTGACGTCCAGCAGGACGAGCAGCCACACCAGCGCAGCCACCGCAGCCGATGCGGCGACGGCGAAAGGAAATACGAGCTCCAGCGTACGCACGTTCGGGAATCCCTAGTCGGCCGCGGGCGAGGCCGCTTCGTTCGGGAGTGAGATGTCGGTCACTTCGATGTTCACGCGCTTCGTCTCGAGGCCGGTCATCCGCAGCACGCGTTCCGAAATGCGGCTCCGGACCTCGGTGACCACCTCCGGGATGTCCAGCCCGTAATCGACCGTTATCCAGACGTCCACATTGGCCTTGCCGTTGTCTGTGATCGCCGCCTTCACGCCGCGACGGATCTCCTGCGCCATCCCCGGTCCGGCGCCGACGATCGACGCCATCACGCCGCCCATCGCGCCCAGGTTCACCCCTTCCATCTCGCGCACCGTCATTCCAGCTACTTTCGCAACGGCGCTCGCCCGCACGACGACCGAGCCGTCGCCTTCGTCATCCGCTTTCGGGCGGTCAACCTTCGTTCTCTGAAGCTGTTGTGTAACCATTTCCAGCCACCTCACTCCGTAAAGCCTGAGGGCGCCCACGTATAACACGCGACAGACACACTGGTGCGCCCACCTTGCAGAATGCTAAAACGCACGAAAACCCGAATACGTTAGCGCTGCTACGGTGGGTCGACTACTTACGCTCCACCCGCTTCAGGCCCCCGTCCGCGCTCCACGACTCGATGACCAGGTGATCGGGCGGGTCACCGATGCGGACAATCGAAAGCTCGGTAACGTCCACGCGGAACAGGTGGAACGGCTCCTCCGGCGTCTCCTCCCGCCCCTCGACGAATCTGGCGATCGTCGCAGCGTCCGTCACTTCCACCGCCCGCCCCGAAAGCTTCGCGTCGCCCTCCGCCATGGTGGCGTCGCAGGTGGCGCTGTGCAGCGCGAGTCGCGGGTCGCGGCGCAGATCGTTCGCCTTGCGGGAGTCTGACATCGATCCGAGCCAGATATCCCCCTCGAAGAAGCGGGCCTCGGTGCCGCTGATCCGCGGCGAGCCGTCCTTGCGGATGGTGGCGAGGGTCTTGTGGAGGTGGGTCTCGAACACCTTCTTTGCTGCAGCGGCGAGTTCGGGAGCTTCGGCTTCGAGTTGGGTCCAGGTTGCCATACGGAGGATTGTATTACGGGCCGTCGCGCCGAGCACGGACGCCCGTAGGGGTTGAGCAACTGTGAATGTTCGAAAACATCCAACCGCGAGAAACAGGATCGAGGCGCTTCACCGGAACGACAGTTGCTCAACCCCTACGCCCCGATCCACCAACGCGCCTGCGCTGCAAGATTTGCGCACCTTTCGGGTAGTGCAGCCGGGCCGCGCCGGTGCGACAATCGAGGCCACTATGGGGGGACGTGACCCACACGAGCTGACGGCGCGCGAGCGCGAAGTCCTCGGCCTCGTTCGCCAGGGCCTCACGAACGAAGAGATCGCCGACCGCCTCGGCATCACGCTCGACGGCGCCAAGTACCACGTCTCCCAGATCCTCTCGAAGCTCGGCGTTGCCACACGCGAAGAGGCCGCTGCCGCTGCGGCGGAGCCGCCAGTACGGGCGCCAGAGCGGCGCCGCTGGTGGGTGGCGCTGCCGCTGGCCGCGAAGGCGGCGGGGGCTGCGCTCGTGGTGGCGGCGGTGGCGGGGCTGGGGGTGCTGGCCTGGGGGGGTGTGGGAGAACGAAGGCGATTCCAGCGAGATAGGGACAGGTTCAGGTGGTTGTGAACTCACTGTCGAGGCCGTGGCGCGATGTTACGGCAGCGCCATCCAGCGCCCGAACAGCGTGTACCACGCGACTGGACGCACCACCCTCACGGTCGCTGATATCTCAGGCGATACTCACACAGAGCAATGGATCGACACTGAGAATAATCGCGCACGGGACTCATACGATGCTCCTTATGCGGAAGTACACAGGCAATCGGTCGTGCTTGGCGAAACGGTCTTTACCGTTGAGACGAAGGAAGGTCAGACATCGAGTTCCTCCGAGCCCTGGCGATCCGATTGCGCAAGCGAGACTACGCCAACCCCGGTGTTGACACCATGTCCCGAATCGGTTGGGTCGCCTGATGCCAGTATCGTTTCGGGTGAACTTGAAGGAAGGCCAGCGGTGGTCATCATTGTGAAGACGACATTCGACAGCGAAGGTGAAACGTCGATCATGAACAGCAGACTCACTCTCGACGCGGCCTCATACCTGCCAATACTCTTCGAGCGGGAACTCGTTTCGGGGGGTATACCCTCTACGAAATGGGTGACTCTCATCGAGAACGAATTCGTCGATGCTGGGTCTTTGCCCGATGATTTCTTTGAGCCCACCTCAATCGGATACCTTGAGTGAGTCCTACTCCGTAACCCACCCGCCCTGCTACCCTACCCACTGAATACTGACCACTGGCCACTGAAAACGAGGAGCACACCCGCATGCCCAACACATACCGCATCGCCGTCCTCGGCGGCGACGGCACCGGCCCCGAAGTCGTCCGCGAGGGCCTGAAGGTCCTCGACGCCGCCGCGCAGCGAAGCACGGCTTCAAGCTCGACCTGCACGCACTACGACCTCGGCGGCGAGCGCTACAAGAAGACCGGCGACATCCTGCCCGACTCCGTCCTCGAGGAGCTGCGCGGCTTCGACGCGATCTACCTCGGCGCCATCGGCCACCCGGACGTGGCGCCCGGCATCCTCGAGAAGGGGCTGCTCCTGCGCCTGCGCTTCGAGCTGGACCAGTACATCAACCTGCGCCCGGTGAAGCTCTACCCGGGCGTCGACTGCCCGCTCAAGGACAAGGGGCCGGAGGACATCGACTTCGTCGTCGTGCGCGAGAACACCGAGGGGCTGTACAGCGGCATGGGCGGCTTCCAGTACAAGGGCACGCCGCACGAGGTCTCGACGCAGGTGCACGTGACCACGCGCTTCGGCGCCGAGCGCGCGATCCGCTACGCCTTCGACCTCACCCGCAAGCGCAACGACATGACAGCAGCTCCACCTCGTCGCGCAAGACGAACGTGCTGACCTTCGTGCACGACACCTGGTGGCGCGCCTTCAACGAGGTCGGCGAGGCCGATTACCCCGACATCAAGCGCGAGTACGCCCACGTCGACGCCACCTGCATGTGGTTCGTCAAGAACCCCGAGTGGTTCGACGTCATCGTCGTCGAGAACATGTTCGGCGACATCATCACCGACCTCGGCGCGATGATCCAGGGCGGCATGGGCATCGCCGCCGGCGGCAACATCAACCCCGCACGGCGTCTCCATGTTCGAGCCGATCGGCGGCAGCGCCCCGAAGTACACCGGCCAGAACGTGATCTGCCCGCTGGCCGCGATCGAGGCCGGGCCGGATGATGCTGGAGCACCTCGGCGAGGAGGCGGCGGGGGCAGCGATCCAGAAGGCGGTGGTGTCGGCGCTGGAGAGCGGGAAGATCACCTCGCTATCGGCGGGGAAGATGGGGATGGGAACGTCGGAGGTGGGCGACCTGGTGGCGGGGTTGGTGTAGGTTTGTCACCCCCGACCAAGTCCCCAGGGAGGCAGCGTCTGGGGTCTCCGCTCTCAACCTTCGCACGGCCTCAATCGTCCGGGTGGGGAGATCCCGACACGCCGCTGCGGCGGCTGTCGGGATGACAGAAAAGAATGGCAGGTCTGGTAGCGTGAACCGCGAACACCACACCCTACGCCGCCCTGACGGCCGCTCGGTCACCATCGTCGAGGGGGACATCACGGCCGAGGACGTGGACGCCATCGTAAACGCCGCGAACGAGCAACTGGCGCACGGCGGAGGCGTCGCCGGCGCTATCGCCGCGCGCGGCGGAGAGACGGTCCGCGAGGAGAGCCGGCGCTGGGTGCAGGAAAACGGACGCGTGCCGACCGGCGGCGCGGCTATCACGAGCGGCGGTAACCTCAGGGCTCGCTACGTCATCCACGCCGTCGGGCCCGTCTGGAACGGCGGCTCGAGCGATGAGGAGCGGCTACTGGAAAGCGCGGTGACCAACGCCCTCGCGCTAGCGGACAATAACGGCATTCGCAGCATCTCGCTGCCCGCAATCTCCACCGGCATCTTTGGGTACCCGCGCAGGCTGGCCGTGCCTGCAATCCTGGGCGCGATCGTGCGGTATCTTGACGAGCACCCGGATTCGAGCCTAAACTCCGTCCGCATCTGCGACATGAGCGGCGAAACCATCGCGTTGTTCGTGGAGCAGGCGGGCGGCAAGGAGTAGCTTGAAGTGACGGAGGTCACTTTCGGAGGGTACCCCCACGGGGTATCCTGAACAAAACGGAACAGCCAGGACACAGGAAGGAGATCACCCATGGGACAGCGTTCAGCAGAACTCGCAGACCGCTTTGAGAAGGCAGTGGCAGACCTCGCGAAGGAGATCGAGAGCGCGCCCGACGACAGATGGACCAGCGCGAAGACTGACGAGGGATGGAACGTGGCAGCCGCGGCGCAGCACGTTTCGGGCCAGTTCCCGCTCGAGATGGAATACATTACCGCCTTTGCGGAGGGCAGACCATCCCCCGGCTACTCCTGGGACGACGTCAACGCCAAGAACGACGGCCGGGCGGCAAAGAACGATGCCGTCAGCAAGGCTGCGGTCCTTGAGGAGCTGAAGACGGGAGCGGCTTCGGTGGCGGCGTACCTGCGTGGCCTGAGCGATGAGCAACTGGACCGGAAGACGGCGCTGCCGCTGGCGGATGGCGCGGAGGTCTCGACCCAGCAGATCATCGAGGGTGGTGTGCTGATCGATCACGTGAACGCGCACCTGGCCAATATCCGGGCCGCCGGCTGATTGATCGACCAACAATCAGCCCCAGACGCCAGGCGTGGGTGCGAGTCGATTTTGCCAAAACAAACTTGCTGGCTAACCCTGAAAATTAGCCCGCGCTAACTCGGCTTGACATCTGCCCCGAACGGGCGCATCATCGTTCCACCATCGGGAGCCGGAACTTTCCGGCTACTCGCTACGTTGACTAAGGCTGGAGCGCCCACCAATGAACGCCGGCCGCAGCGTCGCCCTCAGGCGGTTCGTCCGCCTCCTCCTCGGGCCCTGCGTTTTCGCAGCAGCCCTCCTCATGCTGCCCGCAGACCACGCCGGCGCCACATCCTTCTCCCCGTCCTGGAACATCACCGTCCCCGACGCGGCTCCCGGCGCCTCCTCCGCCCTCGTCTTCGACCTCAACCTGCCCGCGCCCGGCGCCCAATTCCAGAACCTCGTCGCCTTCATCCCGCCCGAATTCTCGATCACCAACGGCGACGACATCACAAACGGTGCCGTCTCCGGCCACGTCACCTCCGTCGCCCGCGTCGGCCTGATAAACGGCGCCTGCAACTCCAACGTCATCGTCGGTATCGACCTGATGGATGCCAGCACCGACCCGGAGTTCAGCACCTACCTCTACGACGGCGTCTATGACTACGACCACAATGGTCTGCCCGACAACGTCGATTATTACCCCAGCACCCTCTCCGCTCTCGCGCCGGGCACGGTTCCGATCCAGCGCCTGTACGGCCAGATCCCCGTCGCCGGCACGCTTGTACCGCTAAACCTAGTCATCTTCGCGCCCGGCACGCCGATCCCGCTGATGCCCGAGTTCGACTCCTCGCTCGGCTTCCCCACCGTCACCATGCTCGGCGACCCCTTCGCGACCCCCTACCCCGACGACCCGATCAGCGACTTCTGTACGCCCCTTTCGGCCACCACGACCCTCGAAGGCATCACGAAGGACCACACAGGCCTCCCCGGCAACCAGGCCGGACAGGTACTGCGAACGAATCCCGCGGAATCGGGCCGCTTCAACTCCATCATCTTCGCTCGCAGCCGCTGGGACGCCGACAACGACGGCATTGACAACGGCATCGATCCCTGCCCCCTGACCTACGACCCGGCCTGGGACCCCCGCTCAGACGGCCCGTCCGGCGACGCCGATATCGACGGTCTCCCTGACTCCTGCGATCCCAATGATGCCCAGCACAACACCGACCAGGACGGCGATGCGTTCCTCAACCGGGCCGACCTCTGTCCCACCGTCGCCAGCCAGTACTACAACAACCCGGACCAGGACCGCGACGGCATCGGCAATCCCTGCGACCCCTTCCCCGGCGACGACTCCAACAACGGCGCCGCGCACCGCCACGCTCTCTGCGTCAACGATGAGTTCACGATCGGCGGTGCAACGGGCGACGCTCCCGAGTGGGCCTGTCCCAGCGGCCCCGACCTGCCGGTCCTCCCGCGGCTACTCATCTACCCGTCGCCCGCTGTCGAGGCGGTGGGCGGAGTCCACTCCGTCTACGTAGACGCCTCGCACGCTAACCTCGGCGGTTCTGCCGTCGGCGTCACGATGTCCTTCCAGGTCAGCGGCGCCAATCCCGTGACCGGCTCCTGTCTCACCAACAACGGCGGGGAGTGCCAGTTCAACTTCGCCGGCCCCAACCTCGGGCTCGACACGATCACCGCCTCCGCCACCATCGACGGATACGAGGTGTCCGACACGGCGACCAACCTCTGGGTGCGCCGAGGCTCCCAACGATGCCTTCGCCGACGCGATGCCCGCCGGCTCGCTGCCGTTCGAGGACTCGCAGTTCCCGATTACGGCCGAGGTGGAACCCGGCGAGCCTGCCCCCTGTGGACCGGTGTCCAACACCACCTGGTACAGCTTCACCCCCGCCGCAGACGTGCTCATCACCGTCGAAGCGGAGACTAAGGGCGGCCCCGTATCCCTCGCGGCCTACACCGGCGCCGCGC
This sequence comes from uncultured Chloroflexia bacterium, assembly GCA_963717065.1. Classification (GTDB taxonomy): domain Bacteria; phylum Chloroflexota; class Dehalococcoidia; order SM23-28-2; family RBG-16-64-32; genus CAVQVC01. The sequence continues at coordinate 17,316 of CAVQVC010000002.1, forward strand.
TCGACAATCTTGCGCTCCTGCAATGCGACTCCTCGTACTACGGCCCCCTCGCCACCGGCCCTTTGGGCTCGGGACCGCCGCCCAGCCCCGAGTACCAATTCGAAGAATATCTCGCCTTCAAGGCGGAAGCCGATACACCCTACTTCTTCCAGACCTCCTTTCAGTACGGGTGGTACGGCTGGCCCGAGGTTGAGTTCTCCATCCACGAGAGCATGATGGGCGACGTCAACTGCTCCGACACGCTCAACTCCATCGACGCCCTCGGCGTCCTCCGAGTCTCGGCCAACCTCTTCCCCAAACCCCCCTGCGCCGGCAACGGCGACATCAACTGCAACGGCTTCATCAACTCCATCGACGCCCTCATTATCCTCCGCGCCTCGGCGGCCCTCATTCCGCCACCGACGACCTGCCCAAACTGACGATTGGCCTCTACCCTCAACTCCCGTACTGCTTCGTCTGCGGCCGTTCGATGAGCAGCGTGTGAGCGCGCGCCTCCGCCACCGGCCGGTGCCTGGTTCCACGCGGCACCACGAACAGGTCCCCAGCCGTCAGCTCTACCGGCGTCGCGCCCTCCATCTCGATCCGGAAGCTCCCGTCCCAACACAGGAACAGCTCGTCATCCTCGTGCTCGTGCCACGGAAACTCTCCCTCGAGCCGCGCCACCCGCACGACCGCATCGTTCACGACCGCCAGCTCCACCGGCTGCCACGGCCCGGAAAGCCCGGCAATCGCGTCCAGCACCGAAACGTGAGCGTCCACCCCTTGCCTCTCAATCAAACACAACCGTCTTGTTCCCGTACACCACCACCCGGTTCCGCAGGTGCAGGTCAACCGCCCGCGCCAGCACTGTCTTCTCGAGGTCCCGGCCCTTGCGCACGAGGTCTTCCACCGAGTCGCGGTGGCTGACCTGCGCCACGTCCTGCGAGATGATCGGCCCCTGGTCCAGCTCCGCCGTCACGTAGTGCGCCGTCGCCCCGATCAGCTTGACGCCGCGCTCGTGCGCCTGGTGGTACGGCCGCGCCCCGGCGAAGGCGGGCAGGAACGAGTGGTGGATGTTGATGATCCGGTTCGGATACCGTTCTACGAATGCCGGGCTCAGCACCTGCATGTAGCGCGCCAGCACGATGAAGTCCACCCGCTCCGCCTCCATCACCTTGCGGCGTCTCCTCCTCCGCCGCTTCTTTCGTCTCCGGGCTCACTTCGATGCAGCGGTACGTTACCCCGAAGCTGTCCGCGATCCCAGCGAGCTCATCGTGGTTGCTGATGACCGCCCGCACGTCCGCGCGGAACTCCCCCATTCGCCAGCGCGCCAGCAGGTCGTACAGGCAGTGCGGCAGCTTCGACACGAGCACCGCCATCCGCGGCGTGTAGTCTGAAAAGCGGAGGCTCCAGCGCATCCCGAACCGCTCCGCCAGCGGCTCGAACGCCGGCGCGATCTCCTCGCGGGGTATCTTGAACCCCGCCAGCTCCCACTCCACGCGCTGCACGAATACGGACTCTTCCTGGTCGGTGTGCTGATCCGCGTGGATGATATTCCCGTCGTTGCGGTAGAGGAAGTCCGACACTCCGGCGACCAGTCCCTTCTGGTCGTGGCAGGAAATCAGCAGTGTCGCGGTGACGGGCGCATCCGGCATGATGGCCGGATTATATCAGCGCGGGCCCTACGCCTCCGGTGTCGCCGGCGCCGGTTCCCGCGGTTCGATGTGCGGGAAGATCCCGCCGCCATCAAACGGCATCGGGAACCCGCCCTCACCGAACGGGAGTCCGGAGCCTTCGCCGCCGAACAAGCCGAAAGGCAGCAGCGGCAGGTGCCCGGACAGCACCTTGCTGACGTCGCCGTTCTCGGTGACGACGGCCGCGCGGTCGCCGACCGCGAGGTCAGACACGTCGATGCCGTCGGGTAGACTGAACGTCTTCTCGCCCTCGTCGCCGTTGATGTCCAGCTTGATCTCGCTATCGCTGACAGACGTAACGGTTCCCGGGAATACTTCCACCTTGACCGTGTCGCCATCGTCATTCACATAGCTGAAGCTGCCGCCGAGGAACCGGTCGAAGTACTCGCCGATCTCGGCCTTGATGTCCTCCTTGACGTCCGCCGGCGAGGGCCGCTCGCCCAGAGTGACTTTGACGTCTTCCGTGGCGCCGTTCTCCGCGTCTTCTTTGACCACTTTCAGCGTCACCTCGTCACCAACTGCCTTTGCGTCGATGGCGTCCTTCAGCCCGGCGACGGTCGTCACGTCAGTGCCATCAATTGCGGTGATCACGTCACCCTGCTCGATCCCAGCCTTGTCGGCGGGACCGTCCTCTACCACCGCTTCCACGAACAGCCCATCTGTTCCCTCGGCCGGATGCACGCTAACGCCAAGCCAGGCCTCATTCGTGCCTTCGTCGTCCTGGGACTGGTCGTTAGTCCCTTCCTGCTGTGCTGACTTCGTGTCCGAATCGTCGTCGCTGTCCGTCGCCGCCACTGCCACCATCGCGACAGTCGCCAGCAAGAGCACCGTCCCTACCGCCGCAAGGATCATTACCAATCGAGAGCGCATTTGAAAATCAACCTCCGTTTGAGACTACGGCTGCCTTGCCGCAGTGGTTTCGCCGCAGGGGTTTCCCTCGTTCGAGCATAGGCGCCGCAGCCAGCCCTGTCCTTAAGAAGACTTAATGTGCGTCCAAATTGGGCATCCTCTTACCTCTTACCAACGGCGTCCGATACACTGAACCCACCATGCCCGCGAAGCGTATCGAGCTCTACGACACCACCCTCCGCGACGGTACCCAGATGGAGGGCATCTCGCTGTCCGTCGAGGACAAGCTCAAGATCGCCCGCAAGCTGGACGAGCTTGGTGTCCATTACATCGAGGGCGGCTATCCCGGATCCAACCCGAAGGACATCCAGTTCTTCAAGCAGGCGGGAAAGCTCGAGCTTAAGAACGCCCGCCTCGCCGCCTTCGGCTCCACCCGCAAGGCCGGCGGCCAGGCCGACAGCGATCCCAACCTCAAGGCGCTCGTCAACGCGAAGACACCCGTCGTCACCATCGTCGGCAAGGCTCACGACCGCCAGGTCACCCATGTCCTCGAGACCACCGTCGAAGAAAATCTGGCGATGATCGCCGACTCGATCCGCTTCCTGAAGTCGCAAGGGCACACCGTCTTCTTCGACGCCGAGCACTTCTTCGACGGCTTCGAATCGGACAGGCGGTACGCCGTCCAGTGCCTGAAGACGGCCGCCAACGCCGGTGTCGACTGCGTCGTCCTCTGCGACACGAACGGCGGCACGATAACCTCTCGATTCGCCGAGATCACGCGCCACGTCGTCTCCGAGGTGAAGTGCGAGGTCGGCGTGCACGCCCACAACGGCGCCGACGTGGCCGTCGCCAACAGCCTGGCGGGCGTGGAGGCGGGCGCCACGCACGTCCAGGGCGCGGCCAACGGCTACGGCGACATGTGCGGCAACGCCAACATGTTCAGCATCATCGCCAACCTCAAGCTCAAGCTCGGCCTAGATGTCGTGAGCGATGAGCAGCTTGTCCGCCTTACGGAGGTCTCCAACTACGTCACCGAGACCGCCAACATGCCGCGCAGCCCGCGCGCCGCCTACGTCGGCTCCGGCGCCTTCTCGCACAAGGCCGGCCTCCACGCAGCCGCCGTTGTGAAGGAAGGCTGGTCGCTACCAGCACGTTGACCCCGCCGTCGTCGGCAACGACACCCGCTTCGTCGTCTCCGAGCTATCCGGCCGCCGCAACATCCTCGCCCAGATCAAGGAGCAGGGCATCGATATCAAGCTCGGCGACGCCCAGCTCCGCGACCTGCTCGAGCTCGTGAAGCTGCAGGAGAGCCGCGGCTTCGTCTACGAAGGCGCCGAGGCCTCCTTCGAGCTGCTCGTCCGACGCAGTTTGCCCGGATACAAGCCCTTCTTCGAGCTCGAGGACTTCTGGGTCGTCGAGCGCCGGCACCGCGCCGGCCGCGAGGGCCGCGAAATGCAGTCCGAGGCGATGGTCAAGCTGCGCGTCGGTGACGAGATGTTCCATACCGCCGCCGAGGGCAACGGCCCCGTCAACGCCCTCGACGCCGCCGTCCGCAAGGCGCTCGTCAGCTTCTACCCCGACATTCACGCCATCCACCTCGTCGACTACAAGGTGCGCATCATCGACTCCGACGCCGGCACCGCCGCGGTTACCCGCGTTCTCATCGAGTCCAAGGACGGCGACCACACCTGGACCACCGTCGGCTCCTCCACGGACATCATCGAGGCGTCGTGGCTGGCCCTCTCCGACAGCCTGGAATACTGGCTGACGCGGCGGCAGAACCGCCAATCGTAGACGCGTCCCGTTTCCCGTCCCTCCAACACCGGAAACATTCCCGAAGACCAGGGCGTCTACGTTCTCATGAACATGCGCAACGAACCTGCGCCTTGGGCGTATATAGTCGTAGCTGTGCCAGGAGTAGTTTGGATCTCGTTTCTTGCGGCTGAGGGAGCCGAATCCCTCCCATGGATCACGTGGATCGGTTCGATGTTCCTCATCGGGCTTATGCTCGGCGTCGTCTTCCGCTGGAACCCACAGCGCACGCTAACGGCGCTAATCGTTGGCGACGTATTGATACTCCTCCCGACGCCTGCGCTCGTTTGGGGAGGTTGGGTCTTTACCGTCGCGTTTCTGTGCCTATCGGTGGGAATCGTGATGATGGGTACCGGAATTGGAGCCATGTTCCGGCGGGCAGTCCTTCGAAATCCTTAGCTCGCACTTGGTCAGTCAAACTGACCCGCTACCCACATTCCACCTAAGTTGTCACGTTGAGAGTTCGTTGGTATACTCCGCGCAAGACTGCGTTAAGGCGGGAGGGAGTACAGTGGTCGTGGTGACGTCTTTTCCGAAGTGCCAGAAGTGTGACTTGGGGGATCTGGTCCCGCTCTCCGACTTTGGTAGCCAGGGAGCGGCTATCTTCTTCAAGGCCTGGGCCTGCACCAACCCGTCCTGCGGGTTCAACATCAAGATCCGCAACGGAGACCTCTACATAGACGAGCCGATCTCCAGCGGCGCCATGCACACGCCCCGCGTCCGCGCCTGACAGAACCACTCCTGGCGGCTCAGGCTCTTCCACGGCAGACTCTCGACTACCATAGTCGCCCGTACCCGTTGAACGGTGCGATTCTGGGCGTACGGCTCAGTCTGACGCCGTGTGTCGGAACCCGATCACCCGATCCCTGAACGCCGATTCCGCTCACCGACATCCAATCTGCGATGTCACACGGTTAGAATTTCTCGCGTCTCATTACTCGGACACGCCCCGACGCGTTATACACACTGAACCCAACCCGGGAGGTAGCACCCTGAGTGTAAACAGGGCGGGCTTGTTCCTGCTCCTGCTAATCGCCGCCGCCCTCGGCGCGCTACTGGGGGGACTGGCAGACCCCGTCCAGGCGCACCACCTCTGCGGCAACACCGGTAGCCCCGCCGGCCCCTTCCAGATGCAAACCTACGAGGCCGCGGACTACCGCTCCGCCTACGCGCATACCATGGAGCTGGCCGGCTACAACCAGCTTTTCCCCGAGCACCCCAGCTTCGCTCTGCCTAACATGGAGACCGGAGACCGCTCCGCCGGCTCTTCACAGCTAATCCCCGGCTACATCCCGCCGGTCATCCTCAAAGCCGTCGCCTGGATGGAAAGCCGCTGGGCACAAGGAGACTACGACGTTCCCTACGGCCAGGTCGGCTCAACCCTCGTATCGCACGACTGCGGCTACGGCGTCATGCAGGTAACCAGCGGCATGCAGAACGTCACCGGCGTCCCCAACCTCGAGCAGGCGATGATCGGCGGACACTACGCGTTCAACATCGCCCGCGGCGCCCATCTCCTTGCTGACAAGTGGAACCTCGGCCCCGAATTCCGCCCCATCATCGGCAACCGCGACCCGCACGTCGCCGAGGAGTGGTACTACGCGCTCTGGTCCTACAACGGCTTCGCCTTCAAGAACCACCCCTTGAACCCGGCCTACGACTCCTAACCGGCCTCCCGTTCAGCTGCGGTCCCGAGGGTGACGGCATGGGCCACGACCGCAGCAAGTACCCCTACCAGGAGCTCGTACTCGGCTGCGCCGCACATCCGCCCGTCAAGAACGGCGTCCAGCTCTGGGACCCGGTGGAGGTGCCACCTCCCCGACCGCAACAACCCGCTCTTTGCCGGCCCGCTCAGCGTCGCCAACTGGGAGCCCTGCGCCTTCCAGCTCAATTGCGCTCCCATGGACATGGTGCCCGTCAACTACCACCAGGACCCGGCCACGCCTCCTCTCGCCCGCGAAGCTATTTTTGGCGCACCGACGCTGGCCTCATCCCCCACGAGCCTCAGCTTCGACGCCCTTCCGGGAGGTGAGAGCTTCTCTTCCAGCGTTGCCGTTGTCAACGCGGGCGGTGGGATCCTGGCCTGGCGGGCGCTCTCCCCCGCCCCCTGGCTCAAAGTCGACCGTTACCAGGGCGTAAGCCTCGGCCCCGAGATGGGTGGCGTCAATCAGGAACTCAGCGTCCACGCCAGCGCCTCTGGCCTCGGCCCCGGCACCTATCACGCCGACATCATCATCGACTCGCTCTTCGCCTGGGGTACCCCGCTCAAGGTGCCGGTTACGCTCACGGTGAGCCTGCAGGCGGGCGCCACCGGGGCCGGAGACTTCACGGGCGATGGCAAGACCGACACAATCTTCCTCTGCTGCTCCGACTACGCGTCGATGTGGGCGTCCCAGGGTAACGGTAACTTCGCGAGGACCACCTTCCGGCCCTGGCCCGAATACGGCATGACTGTCGGCTCCTGGCAGCTCGGCTACTTCAACGCCGACAGCCGCCTCGACCTCCTCCACATCTGTTGCGAAGGAACGGCCAACGTTTGGTTCTCCAATGGGGATGGCACCTTTGATGTGCGGGCGTTCAACCCGGGGAGCGGCTATGGCATGCAGCTTGGCTCCTGGCTTACCGGCGATTTCAACGGGGATCTGCGCACCGATCTCCTGCACATTTGGGGCACCGATTCTGCAAACGTCTGGCTGAACGCACCGGACGGCGGTTTCACGATCATCCCCTTCCAGTCCTGGCCCGGATATGGGATGACACTCGGTTCATGGCAGACCGGCGACTTCGACGGCGACGGGAAGACGGACCTCATGCACATCTGGGGCGGAGACACCGTCAACATCTGGCGCTCGGACGGGAAAGGCGGTTTCTCTCTCTCCGGCTTCCAGCCGTGGCCGGGATACGGCACCTCGTCCGGTTTCTGGCGCACCGGTGACTTCAATGGCGACCACCAGACCGACCTCATTCACCTGTGGGGCCAGCACGAGGCCAACATGTGGTGGTCGCTGGGCAACGGTTCGTTTTCTGTCCTCCCTGCCTCTCCCTGGCCGGGGTACGGAATGCAGACAGGTTCCTGGTGGCCGATCGACGTCAACGGTGACGGCCTCACGGACCTCGTTCACCTGTGCTGCGGCAGCTCCGCCAACGTCTGGCTCTTCACAGGTGGCGGCAACTTCGTGCTCGTGAGTTACGAGCCGTGGCCGCAGTACAACCTCGGGCTGGGTTTCTGGCAGCCCGGCGATTACGACGGTGATGGCAAGGCGGACCTGCTACACGTCTGCTGTCATTACGCCAACCTCTGGCGCTCCACAGCAGACGGGCGCTTCCAGCTCGAGGTCTACGTTCCATAACTTTGCCGGGTGTCGCTCCCTGTGATATCTTGCCCACGTAAGAATCGCCTGCGCACTGGCGCCGGCGCCAATAACGAATGCTTCGTTGAGACGTTTAACCATGAGACAGCTTATTGTCTGCAATTCTGCCCGCCGGAGACCCCGAGGTGTCCTGAGCGGGCGCCCTGCCGGAGGTAACGTTTATGGCTGATGAGAGTGCCCGTGGCGGTATCCGCCGCTTCATTCCATACCGGATCCGCTGGGCCGTACGGGTATGCTGGCGGCTGATCACCGGTTGGTACATCCGCAACGGCGTTCGCCGGATGCAGGAACTCTCACACAACGTGGCCGTCCAGAGCTCGCAGATAGAGGCCCAGAGCGAGATGATGGATTTCTTCCTGAGGCGCCTTCAGCGCGTGGAAGAAGAGACAGTTGCTATCGCGAAACCTATGGCTGCCTTGCGCAGCGAAGTCGCCGACCTCAAGCGGCCCCTCGGCGCAATCCAGCAGGAGGTGATTGCCTGGTCGCAGCCGATTCACGCCATCACCGGGAAGGGTACCGAGCACGACCACTCTGGCCATGAGTGACCATGCGCCGGAGCCCGCCATATACCAGACACTTCCTCAGCCGGATCCGCTGAAGGTCGCTCTACTCTGTCGCTCGCTCGGCAAGCGCTGTGGGGTTGGCGAGTACACGTCTCTGCTCGCGAACAGGTTGGGTGCCGTCGCTGTCGCGTCTGCAGGCGAGCTCCCGATGGACGCGGACGTCGTCCTTATTCAGTACGAGCCCAGCTTTTACCCCGAGACGAGCGATATCATCAACGAAGTCTCATTAGTCAGCCCGAAGACGGTCGTCGTCGTCGATGCCCACTACATCTTCCCGGAGGTTGTCGAAGAACTGAAATGGCACGCCATCGTCGCCATGAAGCGGGACATACTTCCCGGCACTATCCACCTGCCGCTATGCCTCGAGACGGCCGCAGAACAGTCTGAGGCCTTGCCTCCACCCTCAGAGATTCACCTTGGCACGTTTGGTTTCGCTTTTCCAGCCAAGCGGTACGAGCGTGTCATCGAGCTCGCCAACCGGCTCGGTGTCCGATGCACCGTCCTCGCCGCTCACAACAACTCGACCGATTGGCAGAGCGACCTTTCAACCAAATACCTCGCTGATCTCAAGAAGCTCGCCGGTCCAACCGTCGAAATCGTTGAGGACTACCTCCCCATGGACGCGGTCATGCGGCGACTCGCATCATGCTCCCACCTTGTCTCATGCATGGACGACAACGGGGCTCAGTCCGCTTCCCTCCGCTCAATGGCTGCGGTTGGTCGGCCGCTGATATCCGTTGACACCGAACCCGCTCGCAGCGTCGGCGCCATCACCGTTGATAGCATCGAAACTATCTCGCGTGAGTTCCTCGAGAACACAACAGATACACCCGAGCCTTACGATGGTATCATCCAGTACCGCGAGCTCATCCAGCGCCTCGCCTGGGCGAAGGGCGTCGCCATCCAGATCCAGCATAGCGACAGCATCTACTTTGACGACGCCATTCAGATGGAACGCATCGACTGGCTCCGCGATCGTTCAACCGGTCGCGCTATCGACATCGGCATCGGGAACGGATTCTCCACGAACCGCATGCGGTCCGTGGCCGGCGCTGAAATCCGTGCCGACCGCGTCGCCTACGCCAGCCTGCGCTACCCTCATATCGACTTCCGGGTCATCGATGGTAAGGCGCAGGTGCTGGCTGGTTACGACACGATAATCTTCGGTGAGATCGTTGAGCACATGACCCTCGCCGAGGCGAAGGAGATGATTCGCCTCTGGTCCGAGACCAAGCCAGAGCGGATCCTCGTCACCACCCCTAATGCAGGTAAGGTGGATTACGATCATGACCTCGTTCATAATCCAGAACACGTTTGGGAACCGACCGATGAGAACGTCAAACAACTCGTCCCTAAGGGCTACGATGCGGAGATCACCACCAGCCGGAATGGCGACTTCATCCTGATGGACATCGCCCGCGTGGCCTTGCCCAACCGCAGCGCCCGCGGTGGGGCCGCACCCGTGGCCGTCCAGGTTGCACCGAAAGGAAAGTAAGGCTTTGTCATTACCGTTCATGCGGAAGCGCCAGCCGGCGTCTCAGGATCTCGCAGTGTTAGACGCCGAGGCGAACCGTTACAAATGGCACCATCGCATTCCACTCGTTCCCGGCTACGTCACACCGGGCATCGTCGGCCCGGACGTTATTCCAGACTGGGAACAGAAATACCTCTTCCCTTCTGAAGAGGAGCTCAAAGGCAAGTCGTTGCTCGAGATCGGTACACTCAACGGTCTGTACGCGTTCCTCGCCGAAATGCGTGGCGCGGGACCCGTCGTCGCCATCGACCGCGACCCCACCATACCGGAGGACGCGCGAGAGTCCTTCCGCTTCGCTGCAGGAGTCCTGAAGTCCAGGGCAACGTATCGCACGAAATCCGTATATGACCTCGAGCCTTCCGACTTTGGCACTTACGACTACGTGCTGATGTACGGAGTACTCTATCATTTGAAGTTTCCCTTGTACGGACTGTACCGGGCCGCCAGCGTCTGCAACGAAGTCTTCTTACTGGAGACGCACTGTACGGTCAACGACGACCTCAGTTACCCCATGATGCTCTTTTATCCCGGCTCGGAACTCAACAACGACCCGACGACGTGGTGGGGCCCCAACCCTCGCTGCGTCGATGCGATGATGGAGCACCTCGGCTTCGCCGTCGAAGACCGAGTCGTTTGGGAGCAACCGGGCATCACCGGAGGCATAGAACCTGCGCGCTACACCGTTCGATGCCGTCGCGTGAAGCCTACGCCGCCACCGTTCACTGAGGCCTAGACGATGGCCGGAGGCAGGTCCTAGCCTTCGTGGTACTGCAGACTCGCGCTGTTCGCAATCCGTCCCGCTCGAGGCCCCAACCGAGGGTCTACCTGGGAATGCAGACGCTCCAGGCCCCCCTCTGGACCAGGCACCGCGGGTTCTCCCGCACCGTCCGCGATTTCACGTTTGCGTTGCTGAAGAACCACCGCGATCTTGTCGGCGGGCTTGTGCTCGACCCCGAGCTCCCGTCAGCCAAGGACCTCGCCGATTACGCTGGTTACGATCTTCTACACGAGTTCAACCGCACGACCGCCTACGACCCGCATGCAGACGGTGACGTCGTCATCTACCACGTCATCTCACCGACGTTCCCCGCCGGTCCGATGCAAACGGTCTTGCCCTCGTCCTTCCTGCGCGGCAATTCGCAAATCGTCGTAACTCTTCACGACATCATCCCGCTCCTCTTCCCCGACCTTTACATGACCTACCCAACCGTCGACATTTTCCACAAGAGCCGCTTTCGGATAGCTCGTGAGGCTGATCATGTCCTGACGGTCTCCCAGACCACCAAGGATGACGGGGTCAAGCACCTCGGTCTGGATCCTGGTCGCACAACGGTGAGCTGGGGTGGCGTTAGCCCCGAGTTTCACCCTCCCGTCGAACCTCGTGACGTAGTCAGGCAGCGTCTCTCGGAGTCCGTACCGCAGATTACAGGTCCGTTCATCTTCACGCTCCTCTACACCGACGAGTTCGGAAAACGGAAGAACATGGAAGGCGCGATCGCCGGCTTCGCTCGCATGTCGCCCGAGGTCCGCGCTGCCTACCAGTTCGTATTTGCCGGACATGGCTGGCAGTCCGACTATGACCAGCTCACGGCTTACGCTGCTGCGCTTGGAGTCGGCGACCGTCTTGCATTCACCGGTCTCGTTTCCGATGAACTGCTGCGAACGCTCTACCAGGCGTGCGATCTCTTCATATTCCCCTCGTTCTACGAAGGGTTGGGTCTTCCCGTCGTCGAGGCAATGCGCTCCGCGGCCCCCACTGTCGTCAGCGAACGATCGTCAACCGGCGAGATTATGGAACTCGCCGATGGCAAGTTCGATCCCGAAGACTTCGATGAGATCGGAGCGGTCATGCAGCGAGCGTTGACCGACCAGGGTTACAAGCAACACCTCGTCGACTACGGGCTCCAGCGGGCCGACTTCTTCTCCTGGGGTCGCGTCGCGGATATCGCTGCCGATTGCTACCACGAAGTGGCTGAGCGTAAGGCGAACCGCCGCAGTTGGTCCACGCCGAAGGTGCGCACGGTCGTGATCTCGCTGCCACCGGGCGGTACTGAAGCCTCCACCTATGTCCGCCGAATTGCCGAAACCGTCGCACAGCGTCATCCAGTTGATATCGAGCTCGCGCTTGCCGAAGACACTGGTACGGCCGGGTCACATGCCGGCCAGCTGGCCTTCGTGTCCGAACGGCAGGCGCGCTGGCTGGCGAAGCATGCCCACTACGACAAAATCATCCACTGCATGGCAAATGACGCCGGCTACGAGGCCGCCTACCACCTCATCCGCGAGTTTCGCGGCGCTGTCTGGCTATTTGACGTGCGCCTTTCCAGCTTCTACCGGTCCTACTTCCAGACGCGCGGCTACGATCTCAAGAAGATCCCCCCGAGCTCGCACACTGGGCGCGGCGATACCCCGAGTTCGACGATTCTCTTCTCCTCCGGGACACCTCAACTCAGCATGAGCACGGTATCTACATGGCCTCCGAGGTTATAGACCACGCCGACCGCATCATCGTCAACTCGGCATTCGCCGCGGAACTGGTTGCGCTCGAGGGTGGTGGGGGGCGTACCATCGTCCTGCCTATGGCAGCACCGGGTACCCGATCGAGGCTCAGCGTCGCCGCCTCCGCCCTTCGCGAGAGATATGGCATCGCCAAGGAGGCTCCGATTGTCTTGAGCCTCGGCGAAATCGACGAAAGGCGGTGCATCCCCGCCCTGTTTGAAGCGGTCGCCGGTTCGTCGCAGCTTGCCGAAGCAACGGTGGTGTTGACGGGTAACTGGTCCGATGCGATCGAGCAGCAGGTTCGCGGCAGAGCAGCGTCTTTGGGGCTCACAGACCGCCTCGTCTTTGCGAGAGCACCGGCAGAACCGGACATCGATCGCTGGCTGGATGCAGCGACGTGTGCTGTACACACGGCTTACCCCACGAACGGAGAGTCGTCATTCGATCTCATGCGTTGCCTGGCGGCCGGCGTGCCCACCATCGTTAACGATCATGGCTCTGCCCGCGAACTTCCTGACGAGGTCGTGCTAAAGATCGCCGCTCAGCCACAACCGGCTGAACTGGGTTCGGCTATCGCATCACTCCTATCCGACGAGGCGCTAACCAACCGACTGGCCGATGGTGCGCGCAGCCACGCCCGCGACCTTTCGTTCGAAAGAGTCGCTGATCGGCTCTGGCAAGAGGTCATCAGTGCCTCGTGACTCGAAAGAGGGACATGCCCGCCTCGGCCTCTTCACGGGCCTGTTCTACGTCGTGACTCCAGCCCTCAAGCCGGCTTTGCGCGCCACGCTTGGCCGCAACAGGTCGGCCTGGGAGGCGCTCAAGCGGACCCGCGACCGCCTGATACACGGACAGCCCCTCCCGGACGGCCTAGAGGCGCCCATCGGTGACAGAGCGCGGTCTACCTTCCGCAGTTGGTTTGGCTCCACCAACGGCCGAGCCTACGAACGCCCGCTACCCTTCGGTGTCAACGTCTCCGGGTTCTTCGGCTCCGAGAAGGGCACGGGCCAGGCCGCCCGGGCGACCGCGGAGGTGCTGGAGGCGCAGGGCGTCCCCGTCGTCCTCAACAATATCGTCGACGCCTCGTCCTCGAACACGACGGGCCCCGGCGCCGGCGTCTCCAAGCACAACCCCTACGCGTTCAACCTCGTCTGCGTAAACGCCGACCAGGCCGCCAACTTCGCCTGGCACAAAGGGGATAGTTACTTCCGCGGCCGCTACAGCGTCGGCGTCTGGAATTGGGAGCTCACCGACTTTCCGGAAGAGTGGATCCCACGCTTCGATTACTTCGACGAAATATGGGCGGGTACAACCTTCGTCCGTGATGCCCTGGCACGCGTCTCATCCGTCCCCGTAACCTGCGTGCCCTACGCTGTCGATCCCGATCCACCCCCTTCGGATTTGGACGTCGAGCGTTTTGGGGTGTCCCGCGAAAACTTCCTCTTCCTCTTCATGTTCGACTTCCACAGCGTGATGGAGCGCAAGAACCCGCTTGGCCTCATCGAGGCGTTCAAGCGCGCCTTCGGCGCCGACCGCGAAGCGGCGCTCCTCATCAAGTCCTCGCGCGCCGATGACGCGGGGCTCGCCGCGATGCGGGAAGCCGCGACCGGCGCCAATATTTCCATCCTCGATGCCGTGATCAGCCGGGAAGAGGTGAACGCCCTCTATCAAGCGTGTGACTGCTACGTCTCGCTACACCGCTCCGAAGGCTTTGGGCTCACTATCGCGGAAGCTATGGTCGCCGCCAGGCCGGTCATCGCGACAGGGTACAGCGGCAACATGGACTTCATGTCGGACCGAAATAGTTTTCCCGTTCGTTACAGTCTTAAAGAGATCGAGCGCGATCACCCGCCGTATCGCAAGGGTTGGCACTGGGCCGAGCCGGACCTCGACCACTCCGCCGAACTCATGCGACGGGTCTTCGAGAATCGCGAGCAGGCAGCGGCGACCGGAGCCCGAGGACACGACGACATCCTGCGCCTCCTCCACCCGCGCGTTGTCGGAGAGCGTATGAAGGTCCGTCTCTTGGAGATCGCACGCGAACGCAGCATCGACACCGAGGTCAAGGCGACTGCAGCCCCAGCCACGAGGGAGGCTACATGACCAAGAAGGCACTGATCACCGGCATCACCGGCCAGGATGGCTCCTACCTCGCCGACCTCCTGCTGGACAAGGGCTACGAGGTCTTTGGCCTCGTTCGCCGTACTTCCATGCCAAACATCAGCCGTGTCGCGCATATCGCCGACCGAATTCAACTCGTCCCCGGCGATCTCACGGATCAGCACTCCCTCACCCACGTCGTGCAGGAGATGCAACCGGATGAGGTCTACAATCTGGCTGCGCAGTCCTTCGTGCCGACCTCGTGGTCCCAGCCAGTGCTCACCGCTGATATCACCGGCCTCGGCGTCACACGTATGCTCGAGGCGATCCGCATCGGCAAACCGGACGCCCGCTTCTACCAGGCCTCGTCGTCGGAGATGTTTGGGAATGTGCAAGAGTGGCCGCAAAATGAGAAGACCCAGTTCTACCCCCGCAGCCCCTACGGCGTTGCCAAGGTTTACGGACACCAGATCACCGTCAACTACCGTGAGTCGTACGGCCTTTTCGCCTGCTCGGGCATCCTCTTCAACCACGAATCCCCCCGCCGTGGCCTCGAGTTCGTCTCGCGCAAGGTCACCAACGGCGTCGCCCGCATCAAGCTGGGCAAGCAGAACGAGCTGCGCATGGGCAACCTCGACGCCCGGCGTAACTGGGGTTATGCCGGCGACTACGTCCGCGCCATGTGGATGATGCTGCAGCAGGACGAGCCCGACGATTTCGTCGTCGGCACCGAGGAGGCCCCCACCGTGCGCGACCTCGTTCAGCTCGCGTTCCATCACGCCGGCTACGAAGACTGGGAGAAGTACGTCGTCATCGATGAACAGTTCATCCGTCCCGCCGAGGTAAATCGACTCCAGGCCGACAGCGCAAAGGCCCGCGAGAAGCTCGGCTGGCAGCCCGAAGTCAGCTTCGCTCAGCTAATCGAGATGATGGTAAAGGCGGACCTGGAATATGAGGCAGCGCTCGTCGAAACGCCCGCTCGATAAACGGCGCTAGACTGCCGCTTCCTCGTGGTGGGTCACCGTCGCCTTATACTCGCGCACAACGTCTTCTATAGGCCCATCGGCGATCACCCGACCATGGTCCAGCCAGATTCCGCGGTCGCAGAAAGACTTCAGCAGTTCGAGGCTGTGCGAAACGACTACGATCGTCGTGCCGTCCCGCTGGAACTGGTGCATGCGCTCGATGCACTTCTCCTGGAAGAACGCGTCGCCCACTGACAGCACCTCGTCCACGAGCAGGATCTCCGGATCCGCGTGCACCGCAACAGCGAACGCGAGCCGGATGTACATCCCCGACGAGTACCGCTTCACCGGGGTATCGATGAAGTCCCAGAGATCTGCAAACTCCACGATATTGTTGAACTGCCGCTCGATCTCCTTGCCGCTCATGCCTAGGATCGAGGCGTTCATGTGCACGTTCTCGCGCCCGGTCAGGTCGCCGTGGAAGCCTGCTCCGAGTTCGATGAGCGGTGAAACTCTGCCGCTGATGTACACATCTCCAATGCTCGGAGCGGTCACCCCGGCTATCAGCTTCAAAGTCGTGCTCTTGCCGCAACCGTTTCGCCCGATGAGGGCTACGGTCTCGCCGCGCCGTATCTGAAACGTGGCGTCCCGGAGTGCGTAGAACGGCTCCGTGAACCCGCTACCCTTGAACAGGGCAGGGATAAACTCCCGCAGCGTGCGGCCCTCTGCCAGCTTGAACCGCTTGCTGACGTTCTGGAACTCTATCTCGATGGCGTCGTCAAATGCTGTCTGCAAATCCCGGCTCCATCTTCTTAAACGCGTAGTACCCGAACAGGAAAACCACGATCGAAATCGCGAAACCGATGAGCAGCCGTTCCACGTCCGGCGCGTCACCGTGCAGGAGCACGCGTCGGTAGGCATGAATGAAGATCGCCATCGGATTGATGTCAAAGATCCAGCGGTATTGCGGGGGGATCAAGGTTACCGGGTAGAGCACCGGGGTCAGGTAGAACCAGAGGTTCAGCGCCACGCCCACCAGGAATCGCACATCATGGAAGTACAAGTTCATAGCTGCTAGGGGCAGCGACAGGCCCATCGTGAATATGAACTGGATCGCGAAAATCACTGGCACCCAGAGGGCAGTGACAGACGGCGGCTCACCATACCAGATCATCAAGACTGCGAGGATCAGCATCCCGATTACCAGGTCCACAATCTTCGTGAACACCGCCGCCGTCGGCAGAATCTCGCGCGGGAAGTAGACCTTGGTCACCAGGCTCGGGGCGCCTGCCACAGAGTCAGTGGCTGAGCCGAGGGCGCCGGCGAAGAACATCCACGGGATCAGCCCCACGAACACGAACAGCGGGTATGGAATCTCTTCACTCGGTACGCGCAGGATCTTTGCGAATACGAAGCTGAGGATCAGCAGCTGCGATAGCGGGTTGACGAACGCCCAGGCGAATCCCAGGATCGACTGCTTGTACTGCCCCCGCAGGTGGCGCACCGTCATGTGCCACAGGAGGTCCCGGCGTCGCCAGAAGTCCAGCAGGTGCGGACCGGCGTCCAAGACGCCGAAACTGTGACTCAGGGGCTGGCGGCGGGTGGCTACTCGTGCCATCTATTTTTTCCGGCCGCTAATTGCGCGCGAAAGGTGCATGCTCTTTGACAAGATATTATTCGTCCGGGCGCGGCTCATGCAACGTTCCTCCTTGTCTTGAATTACAACGCATCAAGACGGCAAGATGGTTCCGATGGCGTCAGGAACGGGCATTGCGGAGCCGGCTCGAAGGGGGCCGCCCACGGCGCTGGACGCCTGGCTTGGATCAACTTTCGGCGCCCGATTCCCTCTCATCGCCTATGTAGCGCTCCTCACGGGACTCTTCGTCGCCCCGCTCTTTATCGCCGCCCTCGTCTTTGAAGACCCGAATCCCATCTTTTGGGCGCTCCTCGTCCTCGACCTGGTTGCTCTCTTCGTCTTCGGTGTTGTCACTTATTCGCGGCCTGCCCTCTTCGTAGGCGTTCTGATCCTCTGGTTCGCCCTTCAGCGTCTGGTCATCGCCGTGGCCGCACCTGACATCGATGCCGACATGGTGCGCGTGCTGCTGACATACAAAGAGGGGTTTTGCTTCATACTTCCCTCTGCCGCCGCCATCGGCCTCTATCTTGCATGGCGCAGAGGCGAGCGTACATTGACCCCCGTGCTCGCGGCCGACCTGGTTGCCGTTTCGTTCCTGGTCCTCGTCGCCGTTCATTTCGTGGCCGCTGGCGATCCCTCAACCCCCGAGCTGACCTATGCCAGACGCTTCGCTGCGCCCGTGCTCCTCTATCTCGGCGGAAGGATGCTGATTCCGTTGCTCCCACAGTTCACGGCTTCCCTGCGCCTGCTTGTCGTCGTCGCTGTTGGTGTCGCTGTCTTCGGGCTTGTTGAGAGATTCGTGTTCGATATCGCGTTCTGGTCCAACGGTATCGACGCCGCCACGTTCTACGGCAAACAGGTGGACTCCGGTCTGCTTCCCGAGGATTGGACCGTCATCTACCGCGGAGTTCCCGACGGCATTTTCATTGCCCTGCCGCTGGAGGTCCCCGTTCGACGGCTCGTTTCGTCCTATCTCGAGCCGACTACTCTTGGCAGTTTCTTCGCATTCGCTATTCTGCTCGTCCTCCTCGCTCCCGGCCTCGGCTCCGAGAAGCCTCGCGTCTCCCAGCGCTGGCTCCTGGGAGCAGTCGCTCTGCTGCTGGCCTTCGCCGCCCTGGCAACGCTAAGCAGGGGTGCAATGGCGGCCGTGCTCGCCGGCGGCGCCCTATTCGTCTTCGTGAGACTAGTGCAGACAAGGAGGTGGGCCGGACTCCCGGTCGTGCTCGGCGTCATTGTCGCGCTCACGATGGCTGTCGGCTTCGTTATCACGACGTTCAGCACCTTCCCGGGAGATGGCCTTGCCCGCGACGTCCTCGAGACGCGCGCAGTCTCAGGACTTACGGACGAACCTTCGGCGGCTCTCCCTCCTGCAGCTGACAGCGGCCCGGGAGGCCTCGACGAGATCACCCAACATCCTCCCGGCAGCACTGCAGAGGGCGCCTCCAAGCACTTTGACGGCCTGCGCAGCGGGCTCGACCGCATGCTCGATGAACCGCTCGGCGCTGGCTTAGGCGCGGCAGGCAACTGGAGCGACGCCCCGGAAGCGGGCGGCGAGAGCACCATCGGCGTTGTCGCCGCGCAGACCGGAGTTCCCGGGTTGCTTCTATACGTCGGTTTTTACGCCGCCATCATCGCGGCTCTGGTGTCCGCTGCCTGGAAGCGGTCCGGGCCGCTCAGCGACCTCTCCCTTGTTCTCGCCGGCGCGCTCTTCGGTCTATTCGCTATCTCGTTCGTTTCCGAGTCGGCCCTCGGCCTCCTTGGCAACGCGCCCTACTTCATCTTCGCCGGCTGGATGCTGGCAATCGTGAGTCCAGCAGTTATACGGCCTACATTCACTGCCCTGCCCGCCACTCGCTCTCGGACCTCGCCCTCCAGTGCGGTTGACGGCCCTGCACGACCCGGCGACACTAGCACCCGATAACCACTCAAAGAACGGCGCCCGTTCCGGAGCATATCCTTGTCGGATCCTCGCCCCCGCGTAGCCACGATTATCCTGAATTGGAACGGCATCGAGGACACTCGCGAGTGTCTTGCGAGCCTGCGTAAGGTCACGTACCCCGATCAGCGGATCATAGTGGTCGACAACGGATCCGACGGCGACCAGGCCGGTCAACTGGAGCGCGAGTTCGACGGGTTCGTTGAAGTCGTCCGCAACGAACGCAACCTCGGCTTTGCGGGGGGCGCGAACGTCGGCATCCGCCGTGCGCTCGAGCAGGGCACGGACTATGTGCTGCTGCTCAACAACGACGTCACGGTTGACCCTGCGTTTTTGGACGCCATGGTTAACGCCGCTGCTGGTTACAAGCGCCTGGCCGCCCTGTCCCCCCGCGCCTACTTCTACGATCCTCCAAACGTGATCTACTCCACCGGCGGAACCGTCAAGCGCTGGACCGGGGTTGCGCGACAGATCGGGCGCGGCGAAGAGGACAGCGGTCAATTCGAACGGCCGGCTCGGCGCGACTACGCTGATGGCCTTTGCATGCTTATCCCGTCTGCTGCTCTCGATAGAGTCGGTCTCCTTGATGAGGACTACTTCGCCTACTGGGAAGAGACCGACTGGTGTGTGCGCGCCAGCGACAAGGGCCTACGCTGCTACTACGTGCCGGAGGCAAAGGTCTGGCACAAGGCAGAACGCTCCAGGAGGGCCAGCGACGCCTTTAACTTCCACTATCGCCGCAACGCCCTCATGTTCGTGCGCAAGCGCGGCGGCCCCGTCCATTTCGCCACCGCTCTTGCTGCGCAAGCGTTCTACTACGCCCCGCTCTACTTCATCAAGCACCCCAAACGCATCGGCCGCGCCCTGGCCGAGCTCCGCGCAGTCTTCTGGCACCTCAGTAACCGTGTGCGGCGGCGACCGTTACTGTAAAGTGAGGCCCTGACTTGGCGACTTCAGCGACGGAGACCAAACGTTCCACCGGCCCCACCTCGGGCGCGGGTGCCGCGGACGCGCGCCTCAAGGGGTTGATCCTATCCGGCGGCAAGGGCAGCAGACTCCGCCCGTTTACCTACACAAACGCCAAGCAGCTCGTCCCCATCGCCAACAAGC
Organism: uncultured Chloroflexia bacterium; assembly: GCA_963717065.1. Classification (GTDB taxonomy): domain Bacteria; phylum Chloroflexota; class Dehalococcoidia; order SM23-28-2; family RBG-16-64-32; genus CAVQVC01. The sequence goes on from CAVQVC010000002.1 coordinate 37,364, forward strand.
CCGTCCTCTTCTACGCGATCGAGCAGCTCGTGGAGGCCGGGATCACGGATATCGGCATCGTTGTCGGTGATACGGCGGATCAGGTGCGCGCCTCAGCCGGTGATGGTAGCGCGTTCGGCGCCCGCATCGAGTACATCGTTCAGGAAGAGCCGCTCGGCATCGCCCACGGGGTAAAGATCGCCCGTGACTACCTGGGTACCTCCCGCTTTGTCCTCTACCTCGGCGATAACTTCGTGCTCGGCGGCATCAAACGCCACGTCGACGTTTTCGGCGGAGCGACCGCTGGTTCGCGCATCCTTCTCCGCGTAGTGGATAACCCCGGCGCGTTCGGAGTAGCGGAGTTCTCGAACGGCCGCCTGACACGAGTAATCGAGAAGCCCAAAGATCCGCCCACAGACCTGGCGGTAGTCGGCGTCTACATGTTCGACTCCGCGGTGCTCGACGTCATCGACACGCTGACTCCGTCCGCGCGCGGTGAGCTCGAAATCACCGACGCCATCCAGGGCCTGATCGACGGCGGACTTCCCGTCGATGCCGAGGTCCTGGAGAGCTACTGGATCGATACGGGCAAGATGGACGACATGCTCAACGCCAACCGCCGTGTCCTCAATACACTCGCTGCGCGTTGCGACGGAGAAATCGATAGCAGCACTCGCGTCGAAGGGCCCGTGATCATCGAATCCGGGGCGAAGGTCACAAACAGTGCGCTGCGCGGCCCCCTCATCATCGGATTCGATACGCAAGTCACCGACTGCGAAATCGGCCCTTCAACCTCGATCGACCGCGCCTGTACGCTCAGCGGCTGCCGCATAGAAGACAGCATCGTGATGGAGGGCGCAGTCATCGAGGGCCTTCACTGGCCCATCGTCAAGAGCATGATCGGCCGTTTCGTGGAGCTGCGGGGCGCCCACGACGGCGGCGCCGCCCACAGCCTCACCCTCGGTGACCACTCCCGCATCGAGGTGCCCGGACGCTTGACCACCTACCTCGTCACCGGTGGCAGCGGCTTCATTGGCTCCAACTTTATCCTCCGCCTGCTCCGCGAACGCCCCGGAGCCCGCGTCATCAATCTCGACGCCCTCACCTACGCTGGTAACCCGGACAATCTTCGCGAGTTGGAGGCAGATGAAGGCTACCGCTTCGTCGAAGGCAATGTCTGCCACCCTGACATTGTTGAAGACCTGGTTGCCCAGGCGGACGTCATCGTCAACTTCGCCGCCGAGACGCACGTCGACCGCTCGCTAATCTCGCCGTCGGAGTTCATACACACGGACGTTTACGGCACGTACGTCCTCCTGGAAGCTGTCCGCCATCACCCCAATGTCAAACGCTTTCTCCACATGTCAACCGACGAGGTCTACGGAGACGTCCTGGAGGGAGTTCGATCGGTCGAAACGGACCTCTTGCACCCGCGCAGCCCTTACTCGGCCAGCAAGGCGGGCGCCGAGATGCAGTGCCGCGCCTACATCGAGACCTACGGGCTGCCCGTCATCATCGCTCGTCCTGCGAACAACGTCGGCCCGCGTCAGCACGTCGAGAAGCTCGTCCCGCTCTTCACCACCAACGCACTGTGCGACGAGCCCCTCCCTCTCTACGGCGACGGACGGCAGGCCCGCGACTGGCTCTTCGTCGAAGACTCTTGCGAGGCGCTCGACCTGCTGCTGCACGAGGGCGAGCCTGGCGAGGTCTACAACATCGGCGCCGCCAACCACCGCTACAACATCGAGGTGGCCGAGGCCATCCTCGATCTCCTGGACAAGCCGCGAAACCTCATCCGATTCGTCGAAGACCGCCCGGGACACGACCGCCGCTACGACGTGAACTTCGACAAGATCCGCGCACTCGGCTGGGCGCCGCGCCACGACTTCACGACGGCGATCGAGGAGACCGTACGCTGGTACGCCGACAACCGCTGGTGGTGGGAGAAGGTGCGCTGCCGGCGAATTCAAGGAGTACTACGAGCGGCAGTACGGCAAGCGCCTCGCCGAGGCCAGACCGTACGGTGCCTGATCAAACCCCCTCTGAGGTCTCGGCCTCCCGTTTCCGCCGCTCGGCTTCCTCGTCCGCTATCGACCAGATTCTTGACTTCTGGAAGACGGTGGAAACAAACGTCAGCACAAATCCTAACCCGACGAAAACGTAGAAGATCGTGAACACCCTCGCTGCGTCCGTTGTAGGCGTGAAATCGCCGTACCCGATCGTCAAGAGTGTTATCACGCAGAAGTAGAGCGAGGTGATCACGCTCCAGTCCTCAACTAGCGTGTAGAATACCGTTCCGACTGCAAGAATTATGACCGTCATGACCCCGAGCGCCCGGAAGTGCGGGTCCAGCATCGCGTGCCGGAAGGTCCGGAAGAAAGTTACGAAGATGAACAGAAAAGACAGCATTACATGGGTGTAACGCGTGCCGCCACTTCTGAGTAATATTCGTGGAGACAGGGCACCGGCACGAACCGCACGAACCGCGTAGAATCGCAACGAGGGTCAGCCCGCCATCTCCTGCGAGGAATACCACATGATCGAAGGCGTCCAGCTCAAACAGCTCCAGCCCCACGCCGACGAGCGCGGCTATCTGATGGAGCTCATCCGCAGCACCGACGACTTTTTCACCAAGTTCGGTCAGTGCTACGTCTCGCTCAACTATCCTGGCATCGTTCGTGCTTGGCACTACCACAAGAAGCAGGACGACTATTTCGTGGTCGTCAAGGGAATGTGCAAGGTCGGCTTGTACGACATCCGCGACGGCTCACCTTCGCGTGGACAGGCCGAAGCGTACTACCTGGGTGAGCAGAATAACGTCGTGCTCCGCATTCCGATCGGGGTGGCGCACGGCTACAAGACCCTGGGTTCTGAGCCGTCACTCCTCCTGAACTTTCCGACCGAGGTCTATAACGCCGCAGACCCCGACGAACACCGTATCCCTTGGGACGACCCCGACGTCCCCTTCGACTGGGAGATCGAGTTCAAGTAGATGCGCGTTCTCATCACCGGCGCCACCGGACAGCTCGGATTGGCCCTCCAATCGGCGCTCGTCCGTGAGAACGTCACCGCCCTCGGCCACGCGGACCTCGACGTAACCGACCAGCGCGCCGTTTCCGCTACGGTCGCTGATGCTCGACCCGAATTCGTCGTTCACACCGCCGCCTGGACGGACACAGCCGGCTGCGAGAGGGATCCGGCCCGCGCCACGCTCGTCAATGGCGCGGCGGCGGGCTATGTCGCGGAGGCTTGCGCCCGATCCGGCGCGAAGCTCCTCCATATCAGTACCAACGAAGTCTTCGACGGCGAAACTGATGAGCCATATGACGAAGACTCACAGCCGCGTCCAGTCAACGCGTACGGCCGCTCCAAGTTGGAGGGCGAGCATCTGGTGGGTACCACGCTCGACCACTGTGCCATCGTTCGCACGTCGTGGCTGTACGGACCGGGGCGTAAGAGCTTCCCGGAGAAGGTGCTCGATATCGCCCGCCGGGATGGCAAACTCCGCCTCGTCACAGATGAAGTTGCCAACCCTACCTTCACTGTCGACCTCGCGCAAGCGATAGCCGCCCTCCTTCGCTCCAACCCTTCGGGCGTTTATCACCTCACCAACGACGGCTACTGCTCTCGGTTTGAATGGGCGCACGCGATTCTCGACCTTGCCGGGTTGGCAGACTGCGAAGTCGAGCCCGTAACGCAGGCGGAGTTCGGCTCGCCTGTCCAGAAGCCGCACTTCTCCGCGCTGGCCAATACACGTGCCAAAGCCCTCGGAATCAACCTGCGTTCATGGCGTGACGCGCTTGCCGAACATATGGCCGGCGCCCGCGTCGGCTCCAGTAACCGGTAGAGCAGGCGAGCGTTTTAATTCCGCGAGAGATGATGCGAGTGGAAAAAACACCAAAGCCCATACCCACAGCCGGCCCGGAGCACGAAGTCGACTCTCCGCCTGCCACAAACGGGCACGGGCTCCGCTCGCCGGCTGAACACCAGTACGAAGGCATCCCCCCTGATGTCGTCGTGGGCCCCACCTCGCCATGGAAACGGGTAATCGACCTTGCCGCCTGCACCACCGCAGTGGCCATCCTCTGGCCCGTCTTCGCTTCCGCGGCGCTCCTCATCAAGCTCGATTCCCAAGGTCCGGTGCTGGTCAAGCAGAAACGCGTGGGCCTCGGGAATCGCGAGTTTGACTTCCTCAAGTTCCGTACGATGTATCATCACAAGACCAAGCACGACATCCACGAACGATTGCCCGTCGGCGACCTTCGGCAGCGGCTACTCAGCCCCAGGGGCCGCCCCCGCAACGCCACCACAATTGGCTGGGCGCTTCGACAGACCACCGTCGACGAGTTGCCCCAGCTCCTCAACGTCATCAAGGGCGACATGAGCATAGTAGGTCCACGGCCCGATGTTCCCGAAATCGTCAATCATTGGCCTGCGTCCTTCCGCCAGCGTCACCTGGTCCGTCCGGGAATGACCGGCCTCGCACAGGTCAACGGCCGTTCCGACATCACCCATTATCAGAAGGTCAAATACGACCTGGCCTACGTGCGCAACCACCCGCTCACTCGTGATCTTCGCATCCTCTGGAAGACCCTGAGCCTCGTCGCCAGCAAGAAGGGTGCCCGTTGAACTCCAGTTTCACCGCTGGCTGACCAGTCGCTATGCGCATCCTCTTCCTCACGCCGGAAGTCCCCTTTCCGCCGGACAGCGGTGGCCGCCTCAAGACATCCTCCATTCTCGACTACCTGCGCGACAACCACGAATTGACGTTGCTCTGCTTTCGTCGCCGCCCGCTCGATGCGCTGCAAGACGCCTGGGCCAGCAGGTTTCCTCGCATCCGGACCATCCCCCTCAACCGCGGCCGCGATCCGCTCACGCTGGCCCGGAGCTACCGCCATCGGGTACCACTCAGCATCGAGCGTAACCGCACATCCGCCATGGCTTCCGTCGTAGCGGAGGAACTCCACCGAGCAGCCTTCGACGCAGTCTTCGTGGATCACTGGCTCATGGCCCAGTACCTGCCGGATACATTTGGCGGGCGTCGAGTGCTGCATGAGCACAACGCCGAGTACGTCATCTGGCAGCGCCAGGCAGCCCGTTCGCGCAATCCGCTGGTCCGCCGGGAAGCCGCTCGCGTCCGGGGCTACGAGTCCCGTATCCTCGCGCGCTTCGATCATGTCTTCGCGGTATCGGACAATGACCGCGAGGCGCTGATCGCCCTCGGGGCTAAGCCCGCGAGTGTCGCCGTACTTCCGAACATCCCGGATCCACTGTTGCTGGATCAGCCTGAGCTGACGTTCGCCGAGTCCGGTCCTGTGATCCTCTACTTCGGGACACTCAGCTGGCAGCCCAACATCGATGGCATCGAGCGTTTCCTGGCGGGCGTTTTCCCGCTCGTCCGGGAGCGCCTTCCGGGTGCGCGCTTCGTTCTTGCCGGTCGAGATGCTCCGCGCTACCTGGAAACGCTGGTCAACCACGCACCCGGCATCGAGTACATCCGGGATGCCGACAATCCCGAGGCGCTTTACAGAGGCGCGCGTGTCTTCGTTGAGGCGACGACAACAGGCGGTGGTACGAAGTTGAAGGTGCTGAACTCCCTGGCGCGCGGCCTTCCTGTCGTCACCAGCCCCGAAGCTGCTGCCGGCTTGGAGGTCACCGGAGGTGAGCATCTCTTGATTCCTGAGGGCGACGACGCCATGGCTGACGCTCTCGTCTCCGCACTTCGCGACGAGGTGCTGTGGCGTCGCCTCTCGATCGCCGGCCGCGAACTGATCCGGGAGCGCTACATTGCGTCGGTGGCGTTCAGGGTCCTGGATGAGGCCCTGAGCGCACTCCCGGTATCGCGCTGAACTCGATGCCCGAACGCGATTCTATCGATGTCCTGGGCGTGCGCTTTGACAACCTGACACGGCGCCGGGCCGCCGAGGCGATCGCCTCACTCGCGAAGAGCGATGGCAAGTACTATGTTGTCAAGCCGTACTCCGAGTTCATGCCCCGCGCGGCTGCCGACCCGGCTATTCGCGACCTCCTGGCCGGCGCTGCGCTCTGCCTTGCCGATGGCGTGGGGATGCTGTGGGCAGCACACTACCTCTCTTTGCGCGGCGGGCGGCTGCGTGCCCTTTTCCAGTTTCCACTGTCGCTACTGGCCATGGTCCTGAACCCTTCAGCGGTCCGCCACCCCATCCGGGAGCCAATGGCAGGAGTCGATCTCACCTGGGAGATGCTGGCGGCCCTTCAGAGCGCGGATGCCTCCGTCTACCTTCTTGGCGGCTCCAGCGAGGAGGCGGAGGGAGCGCGGAGTCGCATTGCTGAACGCTTTCCCGAAATCAATATCGTGGGCGCCCGCGACGGCTATTTCAAGGCAAAGGGACCCGCCAGTGACGCAGTGGTTGAACAGGTCAACGCCGCCCGGCCGGACGCGCTGCTCGTCGCAATGGGCTTCCCTCGCCAGGAGCGCTGGATCGCCGACAACCTATCACGCCTGCACATCCACGTCGCAATCGCCGAGGGAGGGTCATTCTCCTTCGTCGCGGGGTCGACCGCTCGGGGGCCGTCGTGGATGCGAAATACGGGTCTGGAGTGGCTCTATCGGCTGCTTCGCCAGCCCTGGAGGCTTCGTCGCCAGCTAGCGCTACCCCGGTTCGTTTGGCTGGTCCTGCGCGAGCGCCTCTCCCGCAGCGTCTGAGTTGCCGCCCGGCAGCCGTCTTAGCCGCCGCCAGACGCCGGCGTAAAGCTCTCTATCCTCCCAGCGCGGTATCAACGCCTCTTCGATCGATCCGCGCGAGACCTTCCGATACCAGAACAAGGTGGCCACCAACGCGCACGCATAGGCGATCGACGACGCGATCGCCGCGCCTTCAACCTCCAGGAGCGGGATCAAAGCCACGTCCAACCCCACCGTTACGGCAAGGGCTATCAGAGTCGCGTAGGCGTTGTAGGCGATCTTCCCCTGGCTGAACAGGTAACTTCCGAGGACTCGCGTGGCGCTCGCCGCGACAATCCCCGGCATAAGCAGGACGAGCGGCAGGAACGAAGGATCGAACTCCTCGCCGAACAGAACGCGGATCGCCAGCGGCGCCACGATGATCAGCGCTAATCCCGCCACCACGCTCAGCGCAAGCGTGTTACGGGACACCACAGGCGTTACTTCGCGGGCCTGCTCGCTCTCCATCTCCGTCAACCGGGGCATCAGCACAAGCGCCACCGCGGATGAGATCCACCAGACGCTCTCGCCGAGCCCGACGGCGACCGTGTACTGGCCCACGGCCGCGCGCGTGACGAAGGCCGCCACCAGGAACTGGTCCAGCCGGTAGTTGAACAGCGCCGCCAGGTTCGCGACCTGTCCGGGGACACCGTAGCGGATCTGCGCTGCGAGCACGCTCCACGCGGGTCTCAGCACCCTTCCCGGATGCACCTCACGTAGCCCCACCGCCCCTACAGCGATTACGTCGGCGATAACGAATGAAGCCGTCCAGGAAGCTACCGCATCGGAGACGTCCAGGCCGCTTGTCAGCTCCAGCACCACCGCGATGAGCAGAGCGGAGCCTCCCTGCGCTACGCCGACCACCGCCATCGCCAGGAAACGGTGGGACCCCAGCAAGAACGAGGTCAGCAGCAAGTAGGCGACCACCGCCGGCAGCGCGGCAGCGTACAGCCAGTATGCCCATCCCTCCACGAACAGGTCGTCGCCGGCCACTACTCCCCAGGCCACAACCGCCGCGGCTGTCAGCGCGGTGACCAGCCCAACCACGAAGAGGCTATTTGCCAGCAGCGTCGCGTACGAGTAGTCGCCCTTGTTGAGGTAGTAGACGTTCCCGAAGCCGATCCCCAGGTTGGCGATGCCTCCAGCGATCAGCACGGCGTTGAAGAACAGCGCGTAGGTGCCCAGGCCGTCGTCTCCCAACGTACGCGCGAGCAGGACCCGCAACAGGAAAGCCAGCCCGTAGAGGGCCACCTGTGCCAGGAAGACTATATTGACGTTGAGAAAGAACCCGCGCCCGCGCCCCTCAGGCGCCTCCAGAAGCTCCTGCACCTCGAATTACCTTGTCCACATCCGTTAAGATTAGTTTCGTATCTCCGCGGGGTGTAGCTCAGTCAGGCTAGAGCGCACGGTTCGGGACCGTGAGGTCGGCGGTTCGAATCCGCCCACCCCGACCATTCCATTTGTTGCTCCTGTTTCTCTGCCTCTGAAACGCCGTTTGTGTCACGCGGTTACGATCACCAGGCTCTCCGGGCACGGTCCACGAGTCGTAAAGAAGGTTACAGTTTGGTAACAGCCCGCATCTCCGCGCGTCTTACCATCCAGTCCAAGCAACTATCCGCCGCCTATCTACGTTATATCGGTGACAAATCGGCACCGGAATGCCTTGCGGCTGCTGCGGAAACGTGAGTAGAATGCGGCGGCGTTATCACAGGATAGAGTGATGGTATTTCAGGCAGAAGACAGGACACGGGCGAAAAAGCTGCATGCGGACGCCGCAATCCAGATGGCGCTACAGGGCCGCTGGCCGGAAGCGCTCCAGATCAACCAGATGATCATCGAGTCCTTCCCGGCCGACGTTGACGCCTACAATCGGCTGGGTAAGGCTTTCACTGAGCTCGGTCGCTACGGCGAGGCTCGCAGCGCCTACATGAAAGCGCTGGAAATAGATTCCCTTAACAGCATCGCCCGCAAGAATCTCTCTCGCCTTGAGACACTCGGCGATGAGGCCAAGCCCCCGCTCGCCAACCAGAAGCTGTCACCGCAAATGTTCATCGAGGAGATGGGCAAGACCGGCATCACAACCCTCATGCGCCCGAACATGGACATCGCCGCACGCATGACCGCCGGAGATCAGGTCGCCCTCCACCCCAGCGGCTCACTGCTTGTTGTGCAGACCATGAACGGCGACCACATCGGCGAGGTCGAACCCAAGCTCGGGCAGCGTCTCCTCAAGCTCATCGGTGGTGGCAACGAATACGTCGCCGCTATCCAGGCCCTCGCGGACAGCCAGGTCCGCGTATTCATCCGCGAGACGTTTCAGCATGCCTCACAGACCGGCAAGCTCTCCTTCCCGCCGACGGTGACCGAAAACTTCCGCCCATATACCAAGAGCCGTTTGCTTCGGCAAGACGCCGACGATGACGCCTACTGGGACGAAAGCGGCGACGGTGATTGGGAACCGGACGCCGACACCGACGAGCCCGCTGCTGCGGCGTACGACGAGGACGCTGAAGAGCCGGATATCGACATCAGTGACGACGACTCGGACGAATAGACTCGGTAAATCGATCGAGCAGCAAGGCCGGGCCATTGTCCGGCCTCTTCATTTGGGAGTGGCGACGATGTCCGGGTTTTCACGGAGGCGAGCCTCAACGCTTGCGCGGTCCGGCACAGCACTTACGCCCTCTCCTTCAACTACAAATGACGCCGCGCAACTCGCGAACCGTGTAGCCTCCCAGACCTCACGCGTTTCACTCAACCGAATCAAGAACGCCGTCGCAAACACGTCTCCCGCGCCCGTCGGGTCTGTCGCCTGCGCTGGAAACGCGTCAATGTGCCGCCATTCGCCCAGGTGGCACACGTCCGCACCGTTGTAGCCTCGCGTGAAGGCCACCGTCTGCACCATACCGGTCCAGCGCTGCAGCGCGGCCTCAGCACTCTGCGCTGGAACGTCTTCGTCAGAGACAAACAGGGCACCAACGCGCTCAAGCACGGCCGACGCCTCCCAGCGCTCCGGCGGCACCGGACGGACCTGGGCGTGCGGACCTACCTCACGCAACCAACCCTGCGCGCCAGCCCCGACCAGCCGGCCCGAGAAGCTGGAAGCGAGCGACTCATCCACCTCTCCCGCCACCGGTCCCAGCAGCACCACAGGTGCTGCACGCCAGGCTTCTGGGAGGTCGTTCGCGCCGATGTCCGATGCGCGCTGCGGCATCTCCTGGCTGCGCCGTCCATCGGTATACATGTTTCTGATCTGCGTGGTCTCTTCGCTTCTTCGCGTGGCCACAGCAATTCCGGGCAGAAGCTCGCTGAAGTCCATGTCAGGCCCGGCTGAGGTAAGGGCTGCTGTCCGCAACCCAAATTTCCTGGCGAGACGCGACGCGTACGCTACGGCGCCACCCAGTCGCCAGGCTTCGGGCTCGCCGTCCGACAGGAGGTCCTGGACAACGTGGCCGCAGACCAGGAACTCTGGGGTCTTGTCCGCCCCGTCGGGCACTCTAGCGTCGTTGCCTGTAGCCGCCGCCCCCGCCGCCCCGCCGTCCGTATCCGCCACCGTCCGGCCGGTCTCCGCCCCCTCCACGCGGCCTGATTACGACTTTGCGTTCGTCTCCCTGGCCAACGGACGCCGTCATCACGTTCTGGTCCTCCGATAGCGCCAGGTGGATGATCCGTCGCTCTGCCGCCGGCATCGGTTCCAGGGTCACCGGCCTCCGTGATTGTCGAACTCGGTCCGCCATCCTGCGCGCCAGGCCCCGCAGGCTGTCCTCGCGGCGCCGGTGATAGTGCTCGACGTCGATCGTGACAAGCACGCGGCTTCCCAGTCGTCTCGTCACCATCACGTTCACCAGGTACTGCAGCGCGGCGAGGCTACTCCCGCGCCGGCCGATCAGCAGTCCCAGGTCCTCGCCATCGATGTCCAGCACGGCCGTTGCCCGTCCCAGCCCATCCGCCGGGGTTTCGGGCGCCCGCACCGTCACCTCGGCGTTTATCCCCATCAGCTCCAGCAGCGTCCGCAGGTAGTCCGAGGCGAGCTCCACTTCTTCCGAGCCGATGTCCTTGACCTCGATCTCGCTGTCGGGGAATATCTCTTCCTGCGGAGGCTCCTCTTCCGGTCTCCGGGCGTTGGACCTCCACGCCTTCAAGCGCCGTTACTCGGACGCGCGCCTGCTCGCCGCCCAACCCGAAGAGACCGGGCTTGCCCGGCGTCAGGATCTCGATGTCGACCTGGTTGCGTCGCAGGCCGAGCTCTTCCAGGGCGATGTCGATGGCTTCATCGACGGTTTTTGCGCTTACCTCTACGCTTTCCATCGCGAACCCTCACTCTTTCTACAGGGGCCCCTGTCCCTGGACCCTCTCCGTTTGTTGCGTCTTCAAGCAGCGGAGTTGCTGTCTCCGCCTGCTGCGGTGTCGTGCCGTCCCGGCTCTTCCCCGGCTTTGGTTCTGGCGCCGGGGGTGGGAACGGCAGCAAGTTCCGCCAGCTCAGTGTCTTGCCCAGCACGTAGTAGCCCGTAAAGAGGCTGATGATGTTCGAAACCACCCAGTACAGGCCGACTCCCGTTGGCAGTCTCAGCATGAACATAGTGATGATCAAAGGCATCATCCACGTCATCATCGCCTGCTGTTGAGCTTGCTGAGGCGTTGGGTTGGCCGGCGTGCTCATCTTCTGCTGCACGTATGTGGTCACGAATACCAGTGATCGGCAATATCAGCGTCTGGTCAGGCTGTCCCAGGTCCATCCAGAGGAACTGCTGGTTCAGCGGGATTGAGTCCTGCAGGAAGGGGATGTCGTACAGCCGCTGAGAGAGTCCCACGAGGCTCTCCGGGCTCCCTCCTACCATGTAGACAAGCGCGCGGTACAGCGCTCCGAAGAAGATGATCTGGATGACGAACGGAAGGGCGCACCCCAGCGGGTTGATCCCGTATTCTTTGTAGACTTTCGCCATCTCCTGGCGCTGCTTCTGGGGGTCCTTGTATTTCTTCTGGATCTCCGCGATCACCGGCTGCGCCGCCTGCATATTCTTCTGCGATTTGAATGTGTTCATCGTCAGGGGCGTCGTCGCCAACCTGAGCAGGGCGGTGAACAGGATGATCGCCATCCCGAAGTTGCCAAGCACGATATAGTCCAGCAGCACCAACAGGTTGATCAGCGGGTTGATGATCAGCAGGTTGAACGTGTTGCTGAATCCGTAGAACAGGATCAACAGCGCGAACGTCCCCACGATGCCTATCATCAGCATCGTCATCGGGCTGGGGCGCGGACCACCTCCCTGCGGGCGCGGGGCTTCGGGCGTCTCTGTTTGCGTCACTGCACCACCTGCACGGCGCGCGGCGGTTCCTGCCCTGCCGGGTCGACTTCATACAAATCGCCGCCCTGGGTGACCACCAGTACGTTGTCCTCGACCAGCGCCGGATTGGCCAGCACCTTCTTGTCGAGCACGATCGCTGCCCCGCGCGCTTCGCCGCTTGCCGGGTCGACAGTGAAAACGTTGCCCACGCGATCAATTACCGTGAGCGTGCCCCCGGCGAGCAGCGGTGCTGAACGGATCGCATCGTCGCCCGTGAACGGCTGATTCCATTTTGCGGTTCCCGTTTTCGCGTCCAGTGCGTACACCTTGTGGTCCATGTTGGGGTAATACATCGTGCTGCCGTCAACCGCCGGGTCTCCCCAGAACCAGTTTCCTCCCTCAAATGGGTTGGCCCATGCTTCTTTCCCCGTCGCAGGGTCGAGACCGTACAGCTTCTTGCCGATCCCGCCGACTATCAGCACGTCATCGACAATGACCGGGTTCGTGAGCATTCCCCCGCTCGTCTCGAACGGCCCGTCCGGCCACGCCGGGTGCAGGTCTGCGGTTGTGAGGGCGTACACTTTTCCGCCGACAGTCGAGACGTAGAGGTTATCCCCATTTACCAGCGGCGTCGTCCAGATGGACGCTCCCACGTCATATGGGCCATGAGTCAGCTCGCCCGTGGAAGGGTCGACACCGTACAGCTTGCCGTCGTCGGAGCCGAAGTAGAGGACATCGCCGGCCAGCGCTACCCCGCCCACGATCGGACCGTCTGTCCCGGCAAAGTCCCACACGCAGTGGCCGTCCGAAATGTCCAGGGCGTAGGCACTCCCGTCCCACGCGCCGAAGAAAACACGGTCCTGGTAGATGACGGGAGCCCCGTAGATCGCTTTCAACTCGTGCTTCGTCGGCTCGCCGCCTTTGCTGTCACATGCGAATTGGCTCTTTCCGCCGAACTCCCACTTTTCCGTCCAGCCGCTCGCGGAGACCTCCATGGCCGAAATCTTGCCGGCGTCTCGAGATACGTAGAGCGTATCGCCCACAAACACCCCTGCGCCGTCGACCGGCGAAGGCGGCATCCAGCCCTCCGGCTTTGACGCCCGCTTGCATCCAACTGCCAGCACGGCGAGGACGACGAGCAGGGCGAACAGCCAGACCCGGACGCGGACCTTTGGCCTCAAACTAGGGAACTGGATCGTAGCCTCGATTCCGGTTCAGTGGGTTGCATCGCAGCAGCCGCCAGGCGGTCAGCAGGCACCCCTTGATCAGTCCGTGCTTCTCGATCGCCTCATAGCCGTATTGCGAGCACGTCGGCTGGAACCGGCAGGCCGAGGGGAGCATACCGGAGATACTCCGTTGATAGACCTTAATCGCTTTCATCGCTGCCGCTTTCACGCTTCTGCCTCGTTCTCGGGGGCGTCCCTCAACAGCCCGGATCTAACGAGGAGGTCGGCGACCGCAGTACGCAACTGCTGAAAGTCGGCCGCCCCCGCCGCCTTCTTCGTAGAGACGACTACATCCCACGAAGTAGACAGCGACAGCACCCGAACGGCTTCACGCAACCGCCGACGCGTTCGGTTGCGCACGACCGCCTTACCCAGGCGCTTGCTCGTGATGAACCCGAACCGGTTATGGGGTAAGTCGTTGGGCAAAGTTCTCAGAACCAGCAGATCGTTGCTCCAGGAGCGAGCCTTGCGAAATACGTTATCGAAATCTTTCCGGCGGCGGAGCCGAAGCTCTTTGCGCATGTTCGGCGCGGCCATCCTTCCCGGACGCACGCCTGCCTGCCGCAGGCAGGCCTGTTCAGACGGTAAGCCGCCACCTGCCCTTGAGGATACGACGCTTGAGGACTGCTCGGCCGTCCTTCGTGCTGTTCCGCGCCATGAAGCCGTGCCGTCTCTTTCGGCGCAACTTCTTAGGCTGGTAGGTGCGTTTCGGCAAAAGGGCGTCCTCCGGTTCGATGAAGAGATAGGCGTCGAGTCGTTTGCCCGCATTCTCAGGGCCGAAGTAATTATATGGCCGCCCCGAAATCGCGGTCAACGCGAAGCTCGCCCTCCACCGATGGGCCGCCGACGGTTTTAAGAAGCGTGGTTGCGGCGACCTGGACGAGGAGCGCAGTGTGTGTAGAAGCCTGGTCAGGCCGGTCGTACCTGCGATTCGACCCTGCCGGAATACCGAGAAATAGGGGTCTAAACCGATTGATCAACCCCCATCCCAGGCCTATACTTACGCCAAATTCACGCCCCTTCCCGACAGCCCCTTGCCAGCCATAGGAGTCGCGATGTGTCGTACGTCGATCGCATCCTCGCCTGCCGCGATTGTTCCAGCAGCTTCACGTTCTCTTCGGGCGAGCAGGCTTTCTACGCCGCCCGCGGTCTCATGAACCAGCCCCAGCGATGCCCGACCTGCCGAAGCGCCCGCCGTGGCGGCGGCCCCGGTGGTGCCGGGAGCTATGTCAGTTACGGTTCCTTCGCCAGCTTCGGCGGCCGCAACCCGCGCCAGATGCACCCCGCCACCTGCTCCAAGTGCGGCGAGATGACCGAAGTCCCCTTCGTTCCCAAGGAGAGTCGTCCCGTCTTCTGCTTCGAGTGCTTCGGCCTCATGCGCGCTCCCGCTCCCGGCGACCGGCGCTACTCCGCCAGCGCGTAACGATTGACAGCCTTCCGGCATCCACCTACACTGAACCAACAACCGAAAACGAGCACCCAAAGGCGATGACGGAGACGAGTACGGCGCCACCGACCGCCCAGCGAGCCCCGGACAGTGCAAGCGGGGCGCGGTTCAACCGCCCGAAAATCCCTCCCGAGCCGCCGACCGAAACGGTTCACCGGCAGTAGGCTCGGCCGGAAGCCCCCGTTAGCAGAGGCAGACGTATAACCTCGGTCACGCCGGGCCGGGACGTACTCGCAAGAGTGTTCCTTCCTCGGAAGGAGAACAAGGGTGGTACCACGGGCACAGGCTCGTCCCTTACGGGACGGGCTTTTTTTATGCCCAAAGCACTGACGACTCACCACCAGCGGAGTAAGCCATGTTCAAACCAGTCGATAGAAGACAGAGCTTCCCGAAGATGGAGGAAGAAGTCCTTCGTTTCTGGAAGGACAACGACATCTTCCGCAAGAGCGTCGACGAGCGCCCGGAGGACAACACCTACGTCTTCTACGAGGGCCCGCCCACCGCCAACGCCGCTCCGGGCATCCACCACGTCCTCGCGCGCGTCTTCAAGGACCTCTTCCCGCGCTACAAGACCATGCGCGGCTACCGCGTCCCCCGCAAGGGCGGCTGGGACACGCACGGCCTGCCCGTCGAGCTGGAGGTCGAGCGGGAGCTCGGTCTCAAGAGCAAGCCGAGATCGAGGAGTTCGGCGTCGAGGAGTTCAACCGCCGCTGCCGCGAGAGCGTCTTCCGCTACGTCCAGGAGTGGGAACCGCTGACCGAGCGCATCGCCTTCTGGGTGGACATGGAGGACGCCTACGTCACCTACGACAACGACTACATCGAGACCGGCTGGTGGATCATCAAGCGCTCTGGGACAACGACCTCGTCTACCAGGACTACCGCTCGACGCCGCACTGCCCGCGCTGCGGGACCTCGCTCTCCGACGCACGAGGTCGCCCTCGGCTACAAGGAGAACACGCCGGACCCGTCGCGTCTTCGTGAAGTTCCGCCTGACGCCGACGAGTCGGCGGAGCGCCTGCGACGCACCGCGAAGGTCGGAGGCGTAGCGAGCCGGTCAGCCTTGTGGCCTGGACAACTACGCCGTGGACGCTCCCCGGCAACACCGCTCTCGCCGTCAAGCCGGACGCCGAGTACGGCGTCTATCGGCGCGACGGCGAGCTGCTCGTGGTCGCGCGCGACCTCGGCGCGCGCCGTGCTCGGCGAGGAAGCTGAGCCGGTGCGTTGGGGCACCGGCGACGTGCTCGTCGGCCTGCAAGTACGAGCCGCTCTACGACCCGACGGACGTGGGGCATGCCGGCGATGACGTTCGACCGGCGCAGGGCGGCCGCCTCGTCGCGGCGACAGCATCGCCGACGTCGAGACGGCCTACACGGTCCTCGCCGGCGACTTCGTCTCGCTGGACGACGGCACCGGCATCGTGCACATCGCGCCGGCCTTCGGTGGCGAGGACTTCGAGCTCGGCAAGGAGAACGGCCTGCTCTTCCTGCAGCCGGTCGACCTGCGCGGGCAGCTGCCGCGCGGGCTCGCCGTGGCCGGCGAGTTCGTGAAGAACGCCGACCCCGGCATCATGGACGACCTGGCAGACGCGCGGCCTGCTGCTGCAAGCGCGAGACGATCAAGCACACCTACCCCTTCTGCTGGCGCTGCGACACGCCCCTGCTCTACTACGCCAAGCCGACCTGGTACATCCGCACGACGGCCGTCAAGGACAGCCTGATCGCCGGCAACGAGCAGATCAACTGGTACCCGGAGCACATCAAGCACGGCCGCTTCGGCGACTGGCTGCGCAACAACATCGACTGGGCGCTCTCCCGCGAGCGCTACTGGGGCACGCCGCTGCCCATCTGGCAGTGCGAGCGGCTGCGGCGACGCCACGACTGCATCGGCTCGCGCGCGGAGCTGCGCGACCGCGCCGCCGACCCGGCCGGCCGTCGACGCGCTGGACGACCTCCACCGCCCCTACATCGACCGCATCGAGCTGCAGCTGCGCGGAGTGCGGCGGCACGCATGAAGCGCGTCGCCCGAGGTGATGGACGTCTGGTTCGACTCCGGCGCCATGCCCTACGCGCAGTGGCACTACCCGTTCGAGAACAAGGACGACGTTCGAGCGCATGTTCCCCGCCGACTACATCTGCGAGGCGGTCGACCAGACGCGCGGCTGGTTCTACACGCTGCACGCCGAGGCCGCCCTGCTCAACTCGACGACCGGCGATCGTGCCGGACGGCCGTCTGCCTACCGGAACGTCATCTGCCTCGGCCACATCCTGGACGACAAGGGCCGCAAGATGAGCAAGAGCGCTGGGCAACGTCGTCGACCCGTGGACCGTGATCGACGAGCACGGCGCCGACGCCCTGCGCTGGTACCTGTTCACCGCCGACGCGGCCCGGCGACGCCGCGCCGCTTCTCGCCGCAGCTCGTCGCAGGAGTCGCTGCGCCGCTTCCTGCTCACGCTCTGGAACACCTACAGCTTCTTCGTCACCTACGCCAACATCGACGGCTTCGACCCGACCAGCACGGCGCCGGCGGGCGAGCGCTCGGAGCTCGACCGCTGGGTGCTCTCCGAGCTGAACGCGCTCGTCCAGAAGGTGACCGACGAACCTCGAGGAGTACGACCCGACGACGTCCGGCCGCGCCATCCAGGACTTCGTCGACGACCTCTCGAACTGGTACGTCCGCCGCAGCCGCCGCCGCTTCTGGAAGGGCGAGCTCGACGACGACAAGCTGGCCGCCTACCACACGCTCTACACCTGCCTGGTCACCGTCGCGAAGCTGCTCGCGCCGTTCACGCCGTTCGTCGCCGAGGCGGTCTACCAGAACCTCGTCTGCTCCGTCGACGCGGACGCACCGGAGAGCGTCCACCTCGCCGACTGGCCGGAGGCCGACGCAGTCGCTGATCGACCAGAGCGCTGATGGACGAGACGCGCACTGGTCATGCGCGTCGCCAGCCTCGGCCGCGCCGCCCGCAGCAAGGCGCGGCATCAAGGTGCGCCAGCCGCTGGCCAGCGCGACGGCCTTCGTGTCGACGAGCGCAGCATGCCGAAGGTCTGAGCCGTCTCGCCGACCAGGTGAAGGACGAGCTCAACGTGGCGCGACGTCAACGCGCTCGTCCTCAGCGAGCTTTTCACGGAGCCGTATTCACGTCCCGGACGACCTGCTCAAGCAGCTTCCGGCGAGGGCGCACGCACTCGCCGAGGACTCCGGTTACGCCGTCGGCCTCGACACGCGCATCACTCCGGAGCTGGCCGACGAAGGGCCTCGCCCGTGAGCTGGTGCACCGCATCCAGAACCTGCGCAAGTCAGCCGGATTCGAGATCAGCGACCGTATCGCTGTCCATTGGCACGGTCTGGACCGCCTCCGCGAACTATTCGCAGCCCACGGCGACTACATCCGCGAAGAGACGCTGGCGAACGAGGTCTCCGAGGGTCCAGCGCCGGCGGACGCCTACACGGATGAAATGAAGCTGGACGGGCAGGTCGTCACGCTCGGGGTGACAAAGGTCTAGCCTCGCCTGTCCGCCTGGCCCTGCGTCCGCGGCTCATTCTCGGCTGGCTCCTCTGCACGCGGATTGCCCGTCCGCACAAACAGCCCCTTCGCCACTCCCCATGCCCGTTTGCTCAACGGCTCCGATATCCCCTCCATGCCCGGCTGCTCGGAGGGCTCGGCCCGCACGCGGGGATACTCCGCCGCGACCTCGGCGCCGAAGATCATGATGTTCGCGCCCACGTATACCCAGAAGAGGAATACTGCCACCCCACCGATCGCCCCGAACACTACATTGTCGCTGGCAAAATGCTCAAGGTAGACGCCGAAGCCGAGGTTCAGCACCTGGAACATCGCCGCTGCCAGCAGCGCCCCCGGCCATACGTCCAGCGGTGATCGCA
This sequence comes from uncultured Chloroflexia bacterium, assembly GCA_963717065.1. Lineage (GTDB taxonomy): Bacteria > Chloroflexota > Dehalococcoidia > SM23-28-2 > RBG-16-64-32 > CAVQVC01. Next base: position 55,889 of record CAVQVC010000002.1, read on the forward strand.
GGCGTGACGACACCAGGGTGTACAGCACCGTGAAACCCACGAAAGCCAGGAGCACCGGGATCACGAACGACACCACCCCCCACAGCCGACCCAGGTCGTCCGCCAGGTCGCCCAACCCCTCCAGCGATTTCGAGGTGCTCGATGCGTATTGCAGCAACGCGCTCGCCGCCACCGACGAAACGAACGCTGCCGCTAAGCCCAGCACCAGCGCCAGGTCGATGAGCTTTTGGGGCACCCACGGCCGACTCACGTTCACGTCGTCGAAAGCGGCGTTCAACGAGTAACGGATCGCTCCGAACATCCCGCTCGCGCCCCACATCATCGCGATCAACGCCACGAGACCGACCACGCCGCTCGGCGCTCCTTCGACGTCCGCGACCGCCTCTTTCACCTGATCCCGGCCCTCGGTCTCGGTGAGCGGTACCTGCTCAACCACCTCGTCCACGATGTCCTGGCGGATCTGGCTCTGGCTCCCGAAGATCAGTCCTGCCGCGCCGATGATGAAGATCAGCAGCGGAAAGATCGAGAACAGCACGTAGTAGGAGATCGCCGCGGCGTTCTTCGACGCCCCGTGCGATGCGAACTCTGTCGCCGCCCGCACCAGCAGGTTCCTGGTCATCCCCAGGCCGCGAAGTACCCTTTTCATGGCGTTCTCACCGCTAGCCTACACCCAGCCGCCGACACTCAACACCTCGCACCTGACACCAGCGAAACTTCACCTTTCCACTTACCCGTTCCCGTAAAGGGTTTGCCCTGCCAGCCGGATTTCGTATACTACGCCCGATGCAGACGCAGGAGGTCAACGTGTCCCCGCTTGGGGAAACGCTCCGGCGCGCGCGGCTCGACAGGGGGGTCACCTTCGAAGATGCCGAACGCGTCACACGTATTCCCCGCAAATACCTCGAAGCCCTGGAGACCGAGAACTACGGCATCCTCCCCGCCCCCGTTTTCGCCCGCGGCTTCCTCCGTTCGTACGCCGGCTACCTCGGCCTCGACCCGGGTGAACTACTGCCTTTTTTCCCTGTCGGACACGTCGAGGAGCCGACGCTGGAGAACCTGCCGGAGGTCAACGAGCCCCGCACCTGGAACCTCTCCGGCGTCGTCGCCATGGCCGTCGTCGGCGGCCTCATCCTGCTCGTCATCGCCCTCTACAGCTTCGGCCGCGATGAGAACCAGCCCGCATTTATCACCGACACCCAGCAGTCCGGCGACTCCGGCTCAGACGTCGTCACGCCGGAAGACGGCGGCGGCGTAGTCCCGGTCGCCAAGACGCCGCTCCCCGACCTCGTTGGGCAGAGCGTGGAGACGGCCGCCAGGCTCGTATCGGATACAGGCGCCTCCTACGTGCTCGTAGGGGTCTTGCAGGGCGACGCCCCGACGAACCAGGTGGTGGACCAATCGCCCGCACCGGGTGAAAGCGTGGGACCCGGCGACACGGTTACCATCTACCACGCGCGGTAACTCGCCCCGAATCTCGGGCCAAGAGACGTTCAATCAGAAGGATTTCGTATCTGTTTTCTGATTGTTCGGCGCGCGCCACGAGCGCTGTTTGATTGTTGGCCCGAAGGTCTCGAAGCGTTGGGACAAAATCGTATCTGGAGCTCCGGCTGCTCAAACGTGGGCTCGTTTGATTGATGGACCAACAAGCGTTGGAGGAGCCGCGTTCAATCAGACGATGGTGTCTCAGGCGATCGTGAAGCGACGTGCCCATACCGTCAGTGTAGGGATTGTCGCGGGGAGTCTAAGCAATCTGTGTCACTGGCGGCGGATCGGGTTCGCTTTACTCCCGCACCGCCAGCCCGATGATCCTGTAGGCCAGCTTTGCCGCCAGTTGCGCGTTTGCGCGCGGTCCCAGCGACGGCGCCAACTCGGTCACGTCGAAGCCGACGATGCGGTGCTCGCCGGCCACCGTCTCCAGCAGGTCGCTGACCTCGTCCCATTGCAGACCGCCCGGCTCCGGAGTGCCCAGCGCCGACACGACGGACGAATCGAAGGCGTCAAGGTCGAACGTGATGTACACGCTCTCTGCAAGCTGGGCCGAGACGCCCTCCGGGCCCAACGCGCGGAACTCGCGCGGACCGTAGAAGCGCATCCCCTGCTCGAGGATGTATTCGTGCTCCTCGCGCTCAGCGCTGCGCAGGCCCACCTGCACGACGCGCTCCGTGCCTATTGCCTCGCTGGTCCGGCGTAGCGTGCAGGCGTGGTTGTACGGCGAGTCCAGGTATGTGTCGCGCATGTCGGCGTTGGCGTCGAACGCCAGCACCGACAGCCCCGGCACCCGCTTCGCGTACGCCCTCGCAGCGCCGACGGCCACCGTGTGCTCGCCGCCCAGCGTCACCACGAACTTCCCGTCGTCCACCAGTTCCCCAACGATCTCCTCGATGCGAGCGACCATCGCCTCTGGCCCCGCGCTCTGCAGCGCCACCTCCGGCAGCGTGTGAATCCCCACCCGGTATGGCTCCGAACCGATGCCGATGTCATACAGTTCCATGTTTCCCGAGGCGTCTATGATCGCCGCCGGCCCCTCTCGCGAACCCACCCACCCCGATGCCGTTGAATCGTACGGAACGGGAAGGACGACGACGCGGGAATGTTCGTAATTACTGTGATCCGGCTCGAGCCAGCCGAAGTTCTTTGGCGTTGAGAAGCGTTCGTCCGCCATATCACTCGCATTGTACGCCGAGACCGGCCTTTGAAACGCTGAGCCTGCTCTCACCGTCTATCAGCTTAGGCCGCATGGGTTCACCCACAGGCCCCGTTCACTCATAATTGAGCACGACCCGCCGAGCCAACCCGAAGGAGATCTGAATTGGTACTGATGCTTGAACAGGCTGAATCGCCCAGTTCTGTAGCCGAGACAGGGCTCGACCCGGGCTTCCTCGCCGACCTGACGCTGAAGACACTCTACTTCGGTGGCAATATCTCCGGTAGCGAGCTCTGCGAGCGGCTCGCACTCTCCCTCAACGTTGTCTCGGAGGTCATGGACTTCCTCCGGCGGCAGCGCCTGGCGGAGACCACCGGTGGCGTCGGTCTTTCCGCAGCCACCCTCCAGTACACGCTTTCTGCCGCCGGCATCGAGCGCGCCAGCTCTGCCCTTGGCATGAGCGGCTATGTCGGCCCGGCGCCGGTGCCTCTGGAGGCCTACTTCGACCAGGTACGCAAGCAGTCCGTCACCAACGTCCTCCTCGCCCGCGACCAGATCGAGGCCAGCCTCGCCAACCTGGTCCTCGAGCAGCGCACGCTTGACCTCATTGGCCAGGCGCTGAGCTCCAAGAAGGCGACTCTGATCTACGGCGCCTCCGGCAACGGCAAGAGCACGATGGCCGAGAGCTTCCGCGAGGCCCTCCCCGGCGAGATCCTGATCCCGCACGCCGTCGAAGTGATGCACCAGGTCATCCAGGTGTACGACCACAACGTCCACGAGATCGTCCACGACGCGCCCAAGCGCAACGCCAACGGCCGCGTGGTTGACCCGCGATGGATGACCGTCCGCCGCCCGGTCGTGGTCGCCGCCGGCGAGCTCGCTCCCAGCCACCTCGAGCTGATCCTCGACGAGACATACAAGACCTATGAAGCGCCAATCCAGATGAAGGCCAACGGCGGCATCCTCGTCATCGACGACTTCGGCCGCCAGCACCTGGACGCGGCCTACCTGCTGAACCGCTGGATCGTGCCTCTGGAGAAGGGGGTGGACAACCTCTCGCTCCGCAACGGCGCACGCTTCCAGACCCCGTTCGACGTCATTCCCCTCTTCGTCACCAACCGCATGCCCAGCGACCTCGCCGACGAGGGCTTCCTGCGGCGCATCCGCTACAAGGTGGAGATCCCCAGCCCATCGAAGGAACTCTTCCTGCAGATCCTCAAGAAGGAATGCGCGAACAACGGCGTCGGCTACAACGACAGGGCTGCGAAGTACCTGGTGGAGACCTACTTTGAGAAGGCCGGGCGACAGATGCGCGGCTGCCAGCCGCGCGACATCGTCGAGGCGATTGCCGCTTCGTCGCGCTACCAGGACAAGGAACGCGCCCTGAGCAACGCCACGATCGACGACGCCTGCCAGAACTACTTCGTGTAGAGGCAATCGGGCATCGAAAATCAGGAACGGGTCCCGATTACCGGTCACCCTCTATAGCTGCTTCGACTTCTCCCAGTCCCAGTCGAGCTCGGGTAGCTTGCGCGACTTGATCGCGTCCGCCGAGCGCTCCGCCAGCGCGCTCACGATCAGCGGCATGCCGATCGTCGCCTCCGCGTAGACGGTGATGAACTGCGCGTCCGGCGAGATCTTGCGCCAGGACTGCGCTTCCTCGAACGTGCAGCCGGATAGGCCGCCCCACTGCGGCTGGTCCATCGTGACCTGTATGCCGTAGCTGTGCCCGGGCCGCTGCCGCCCGAACAGGTAGCCGGCGACGCCGCACTGCTGGATGTAGTTCTTCGGTGTCCCGCCGCCCACGTAAATCACGGCCGTCTTGTTCGCCGTCATCGACAGGTGCGTCATCTCCAGCACGTCCCCGATGACGTCGAAGATCACGCGTTTGCCGGTGCGCAGCCTCCCCTCGGCCACGGCCAGGCCGTGCACACTGTCCCCGAAGGCCGGGCAGTAAATCGGCACGCCGTGCTTGGCTGCCGCCGTCAGGATGCCCTCCTGCTTCGCCTTCACTGCCAGCGCCTTGCCGAGACCGTGGAAATATTCCCGAGTCGTGTAGGGGCGGTCGCCGTCCAGCGCCAGGGAGTACTCGGTGCAGAAGCGCTCGCCGATCGCGAACTCGTGCTCCGGCGCCAGCACGTCGTAAAAGCGGACGACTCGCAGGTGCGCCAGCCGCATGTCGTCGCCGGCGGGATCGCCCTGGCCGTGCTCGAACCCCAGCGTCTCGTAGACGTCGTGGTAGAGGTTCGCCCCGGTGCTGACGATGACGTCCACCAGCCGGTTCTCGATCAGGTAGACGATCAGCGGCCGCATCCCCGCGGGCACCATCGCTCCCGCCAGGCCCAGGAATATCGTCGCTTCGTCGCGCAGGGCGGCGTCCCATATCTCCGTTGCCTGTCCCAGTGTTCGGGCCTGGAATGCCGTGTCGCCCATCCGCCGGACGATGTCGTCCGCGGTGGCGCCGCTTTCTATGACGAAGGGGCCGGAGCTGGTCGTCTTCCGACGCTCCGGCCCGGGTGTCCGGTCATGATGCCGCCGCTACGGGCTCCAGTTGGCGCTGCAGCGTGCTGACGTCCATCTGGCGCAGGCTGAACCGCTGCTTCATGTCATCGAGGACCAGTGACGCATCGAAGTCCTTGCAGGAGAAGATGTCGGCCCAAACAAGACCGCGCTCCGGAAATGTGTGGATCGCGATATGGCTTTCCGCGATCATCACATAGCCGGAGACGCCCCAGTCCTCTGGTTTCGTGCCCTGGTATCTCAGTACTGTAGGCTGCGTTATCTTGGTCATCTCCAGCATCCCTGGATACTGGTCCAAAATCACGCGGACGACATTTTCGTCGTCGAGCTGTGCCGGATCACCTCCGTAGCCGTCAATAATGACGTGCATGTGAATCCCTCCTTGTATTGCCCCGGTTCGGACCAGGGTAATGCAGGCCTCCGAATTCCCCGGTCCTTTCCTTAGTACCTTGGTAGCCAAGTGGGCCGGAAACTTGGGGTCACGGAGAGACCCCCTCCGCGCGTTTCGCAGAGAGGACTTTATTCGATTGTGGATAACTTGTTCCGAAGACAAGCGGGATTGAGGATAACACAGGGTGGGAGGGTTGGCAATCGAAAAAAGGCCACCGCGCACAAGCGTGATCACTTCGCTCGGTCGAAGACCATTCGCTACGACTCAACGCCTCTTTCTGCTTCCCGCCGCATCCCTTACCATTGATGGCAGGGCCAACGTAGCTCAGTGGTAGAGCAGCTGTTTCGTAAACAGCAGGTCGTCGGTTCGAATCCGACCGTTGGCTCCAGTTTTTCGTATCTGAAACGGGACAAATTGAAAGGCCCTCCAGGTGGTCGGAGGGCCTTTCTTCGAACAAGCTTCTAACGGCGGGTTCAGCCTACTACCAACTTCGCCGCCTTCTCGGCGGCCTCTTCCTGGAGCGAAGGCAGCACGCTGGCGTAGGTGTCCATCGTCACGCTGATCTGCGAGTGCCCCAGCCTGTCTGAAAGCGTCTTCACGTGGACGTCTCGCCCCGTTCATCGCCCTCGCTGTCATCGCGCTCGCCGTGGCAATCGTTTGGGCACATCGGCGCGACTGGCAAATCGCCGTCTCGCCCCGTTCATCGCTCTGTGGGCGATCCTGCTACTCGCTGCCGGTATCGTCTGGACGCTCGCGCTGTCCTAGTTTGCCCCGGTAATTGCCGACATCGTAACCGATCCGCGCGGGAGCTAGGTCGAAACTGTCAACATAGTCCAAGCCCAAAATCATTGACAGCCGTACGAGTCGGCGCTAGCATTGCGGCGGTTCAGTTGCCCTATTCTTTCCGAGAGAGCCCATCCTCGGTAGCTCGTCCGCTAGCAGTGCCGTGCATTCAGGGTGGGCTCTTCGTTTCGAGGCCAAACGCGCCTACCCCTTCGTCCGCTCCAAGGCCGGAGGGAAGCGCGTCCAGCCATCAATCTCATTCTCGATCCTCCCCCAATTGCGGCGTCAGTGCCGAACGTCCCGTCTCGACGTTGACTAGCGGCCCATCCGCGCATCATTTCGGGCACCTTGTGCTAGGTGGCTCTCGAACCGCCCGACGCCATGACCGAGATACCAGCGATGCCCTGTTCCCTTGTGGACGCGCCCAGGGCGCACGGGCCTTCATTGGTTTTGCTTATAAGGAGGGAACTCTTCCTTTTCCCACGGGAAAACCGTCCAGTCGCCCTTTTCAATAAGGACATAGTAGTCTGGCCAGTATTCACAGACATCTTCATTGGCGGCGAGAGTAGCAGTTTTGACCTTTTCTGCGCCGTTCTCTCTCAGTATCTTCGCAACTTCATGCAAAGTTTTCCCACTTTCCGCAATTTCATCGACCAGCAGTACTGTCTTTCCCCGGAAGTCTACTTTCGGAATATTCTTTACCGCTACAATTTCTTCTTTGTTCTTCTTGGCTGTAATGGTCAAGATTTCCGTTTGCTTCAACCGTTTTGCTAGAAACGCAAGCGGAAACAGACCCCCAGTTGTTACTCCAACCAAGTAATCGGGTTGGAATTTACTTTCTTCAACTTCGTCGGCAAGTTTATTTGCAGTGTCTTCCACTTGCTCCCAGGTCAATTTGTCCATAGTTACCCTTTAAACTTCAGTTGGCTTTCGCCTACTTTATTGACTGGCGCACCTTTGGGGATACCGCGAGGCCGTCTATCGCTGTCCGGTTGAACGCTGCACCCGCGATTATTGTGGCGGGAGCCATCCTGTCCTGGGGGTCTGGGTCCGTGTTGCTTACTTTGCGCGCGGGCGCCTGGGGAAGTGTTGCAAGTCGGCGGCGCGCTGGACGTCGTAGGGTAAGGCTTGGGTGGCACAAGACTTCTAACGAATCTTCTAACAAGGCGGTTAGAAACGGTTGTCAGTGATTGGTAGTCCGGCGACGCTAAAGCCTCGATTTCAGATACAAATCGGGCAATTGTTGGCAGCGGTTAGGAGCGCTTGTTAAGCGCAAAACTTGTTTCGTAAACAGCAGGTCGTCGGTTCGAATCCGACCGTTGGCTCCATTCATTTCGTGGTAGCCGCGCCCTCCGATTAGGTCACTGCGAGTCCGGTGGCCTTCTGGCCAAGACTAGCAGGCCCACGAGAAGCCCAACCGCGGTCACGAGGAAGAGTTGTCCGATCAGTACCTCTGCCACCGCCAACGAGCGGCCGAGTGTCCCCCCGGCCGTGTAGTCTCCATAGCCCAGGGTGGCCAGCGTCACGAAACTGAAATAGAGACGCTCGAATGAGGTACCGTCGCTACCATTCGCGAAGAAGGGACCATCTCCGAGCGCTGCCACGGCGCCATAGAAGAAGAAGAAAGTAAATCCCAACAGCAGGTATATGCATACCGCGCCGGTAATTGATTTGACGTTGACCTTGCCCTGATCGATGACGCCTGCCCCCAGCACCACGATCGTCGCAGTGATCAGCACGGTGTTCAGGATGGCCACTAGCCCCTCGGAAGTTGCGTTCCGGATGACTATCGCCGCTAGGCCGGCCGTAATGACCACGGCGGCCAGCGGAACGTGGGGCCGCCTGTCCTGCGCCAGACCTGCAGTCCACAGCGCCAGGAATAGCACGCCGCCCTGGAGCAGCGCCAGTACGCCCGCCGTCCAGGCCTCGTTGGGCGCAGCAGCAATAAAGATGAATTCGGCGACTATCGCCGCGAGGACCGGGAAGTACTGGTGGCTGGCGCGCAGGCGGACCGCCCGCTCGCCGGGATGCCATATGTGCTTGCCATCGACTGTCTCCGTCACTGCGGGTTGAGGCGACTCAATGTTCAATTGCGACCTGCTTGTCGGAGCCGGAAGCGCGGATGATCGATGGCGAGGTCCCCCCTTGTGTCGTGAGAGCGAAGCCCATATTAGCAAAGCCGGGGCAGAGCGTATTGACGCGCCCATAGCATTGGCCACGTCTCTCACGTCTACTTCTGCGCGCGCCGGCGCAACGCTGGGCCGTCACCGTCTGTAACGGCTATTGAGGGCGTGACCTCATGGCGACGCGAGGTGCTGCCAGTCTCTGCGCGATGTAGCTGGCTGCTCAGACAAGCCGGAAGGGAGGGACGTTGCTAAAGGCGACAGGAGAGCGCTGGTTTTCCTGATCATACCCGCAAGTATCACGGCAACGTGGGGGTCAGTCCAGAGCCAGCGTCCAGAATGCCGGGCGGCGTGTAGCAGGATCGCCCACACCGCGATGAAGGGTGCCAGACAGGCTACAGGCGGGGTGGCGCTCGGCATCTTCGCGTTTTACTGTTGAGTCTTGTGACCGGCCCCATGCCCCCCACCCAATCTGATGATCGGAAATCGCTGAGACCCATGGAATCTTCCCTTAGCCTTGCGGGTTCTAATCGCAGGCGCACGCAGTGACAACCGAAGAGGAGGGGCCGCCGCGGCGGAAGATTGGCACTGGACGCATGGAGGCGTTTAGCGACGGCGTATTCGCGATCGCCATTACCCTGCTGGTCCTCGAGCTAGTGGTTCCCGAGACCGAGGGCGATTTCCTGGATGCAGTCCTCGACCAGTGGCCGCTCTATCTGGCCTACGTTGTCAGCTTCGCCACCATTGGGGCAGTATGGCTCGCGCACCACGCCATAACGGCATACCTTGAGCGGATTGACGCGGGGTTCGTTCGATTGAACCTGCTACTTCTATTAGCGGTGTCTTTCCTTCCCTTCCCCACGCGTCTGCTGGGCGAGCACATCGGTGAGTCAAGTCCGGAAAGGGTAGCGGTCACCATCTACGGACTCACATTGCTGGCGGTGTCGACACTCGTGTCGGCGCTGTGGCGTTATGCGGTTCATGAGCGGCTTGTTGTGCCCGATGCCTCTGACGAGGATATCCAAATGCTGACGAAGCGCCTCACCCCCGGCATGGGCGCTTACGTGGTCATGCTCATTCTTGGGCTATTCTTGCCGACAGTCGCCGTGTTCGGTTACCTGGCGATCGCTCTCTACCTCATCGTGCCATTTGGCCTCATCAGACGACACTTGCTAAGGTAAAGCCGATCTCCTCCTCCGCGCCGGCCAGCATCTCCGCCATTCCGGCTCTGCCGTCTGCATCCCGCCCTGCGCAGGACGCGCACAGAGGATGCAGGCGCTAATATAAGTGCTTGTCTGCGCTCAGAAGCTCACGCGACAGCAGTTCGTCGGATCGGATTGACCGTGACTCCAGTAATGTTCCCCTGTTGCCTTGAGTAAACCTGCGACCGGCCAGGAGGCCGTCTTCGTCGACAACCCGTCCGGCCTGGCCGCCGCGGTCGCCGCGACGAGCCGGGCCTCTGTGGTCGGCCTCGATACCGAATTCGTGGGGGACACGACATACGAGCCGCGCCTCTGCCTCATCCAGGTGGCAGCCGGCGACAGCATCTTTCTCATCGATCCGCTTTCGCGGCTGGACTTGAGCGAATTCTGGCTCGCGCTGACCGCTCCCGGGCGCGAAATCGTCGCGTTCGCGGCCCGCCAGGAGCTACTGTTCTGCCTTCGCTACGCCGGGCGCCTTCCGGAATCCGTCTTCGACCCGCAGATCGCCGTCGGCCTCGTGGGATTCGGCTATCCGCTCAGCCATACCAACTTCGTGCGCAAGCTGTTCGGCGTTCGTCTTGCCGGCGGCGAGGCCTACACGGACTGGGGACGGCGCCCGTTGTCCGGTCAGCAGCTCGAGTACGCCGCAGACGACGTGCGCCACCTTCTGGAGAGCAGACAGAAACTGATTTACCAAGCCAAGCGGATGGGCCGCGTCGACTGGCTCCGCAGCGAGTTTGACGACCTCCTGGAGCGGGTGCGCAGGGCCGACGAGGAGGAGCGCTGGTGGAAGACCCCCGGGATATCACGGATGGACGGCCGCAGCCTGGCGGTGGTGCGCGAGCTGTGGAGATGGCGCGACCGCACCGCCCGTGGAGCTGACCTGCCTCCTCGGCGTGTGCTGGGGGACGACTTGATGCTGCAAATCGCCAGGCGGAGCCCGCGCAACGTCGCCAACCTCTTCGCCCTACGGGGCATGGATCGGCCCGCGCTGCGCAAGTCCGGCGACGAGATAGTGGCCGCGGTCCAGGCCGGGCTCGCCGTGCCCGAGAAGGAGCTGCCCGCGCTTGTGGCGCTCGTGCGGCACGATGATCCGCCCCAGGTCGCCGTGCTCGGACAGCTCCTGGCCATACTCACCAGTAGCCTGGCCGCCGAGCACCAGGTTGCAGGCTCGATGTTGGCGACGACGTCGGATCTGCAGGCATTCGTTCGCGGGCGCCTCGGGTTGAGCGACGAGGAGCCGGCGCTCATGACGGGCTGGCGTGGCGAGATCCTCGGGCGGCCCCTGGTCGAACTGATGGAAGGCAAGCGCTACGTACACGTCGTTGACGCCAATTCATCCACTCCGCTCCGGATATCTCGATTCGAAGGTGAGTAGGGCACTCCGCCCTGTCCTGATTCGCGAGCAGTTCATTGGCGAACGCCGCGTAACAAAGCCGTAACCTGCAAGCAACATTTTCGTCACCCTTCTCTCACCTCGACCGAGGATTATGGGGCCATGAGCGCGCTCCTCACGCTCGGTAACGTAACGATTGACCGGGGCGCCTATCTGGTCTGGATAGACGAGCGCCCGGTCGACGTCACCTACGTCGAGTTCGAGATTCTTTCCCTCCTCGCCCGTAATCTTCAGAAGGTGGTGTCGCGGGAGCGCCTGCACCGCGCCATCTGGCCCGACGAGAACGAGACCGAGGGCGAGGCGCGGAAGCTTACCGTCCACATCTCGCGCCTGCGCAAGAAGCTTGCGGGCAGCACTCCGTATGCGATCCGCACCATCCCCCGCCGCGGCTACTCTCTGACGGACGTTGTGCCGGCGTCCATAGAGGTGGACCCGTAGGCAAGTCCTGCCTCAAAGGCGATGGCTACCGGCCTTTCGTGACGCGCGTCATAGTATCGGCGCGTGCAGAGGGCTTATCTTTCGGGCCAACAGGCATGGATGGAAGCGGTATGCACTGACCTGCCGCACCCCCGGAAGGAAGACCCGCTTCCAGTCCACACCTCGAGGAGTCTCGGGCGAAGCGTTGACGGTCCGCTTCGCCCGAGCGTTTGTTTAGAGACTCCCTCGTCAGCAACGCCTGGCGCCGCGCTATAATCCACCACGAAGGAGCCGTCTAATGCCTCCCATCGTATCCGCCCTCTACCGCTACCCCATCAAATCCATGCTTGGCGAGGACCTCGCCGCCGTCGAGATCGACCCTCGCGGCGTCATCGGTGACCGCGCCTACGCCGTCATCGATCCTGCCGAGAACCGCGTCGGCAGCGCCAAGATACCGAAGAAGTGGGCCCGCCTCTACGAATTCCGCGCGACGTACGACGGAGCCAGCGATGGCACTCTCCCAACGCCGTCTATCGCCTTCCCCGACGGCTCTGTCGTCCCCGCCGATGCTCCTGACCTCGAGTCGCGGCTGTCCGCCGAGTTCGGCCGCGAAGTCCGCTTCGTGTCCCAGAAGCCCGGAGACCTCAAGCTCGAGGCTGTGAAGCCGGGTCTCGACGCCGTCGAACTGGCGGAGACCGTCGACTTTCCGCTCGTCAACCCGTTCTTCGATTTCGCCGCCCTCCACATCGTCACGACCGCCACCCTCGAGCACTTCCGCTCGCTCTACTCCGGCGGCGACTTCGACGCCCGCCGCTTTCGCCCCAATATCGTCCTGGACACACCGGGCGAGACCGGCTTCCTGGAAGAGACCTGGATCGGCAACACCCTTGCCGTCGGCAACCAAGTGCGCGTGCGCGTCTTCATGAAGACCCACCGCTGCGCCGCACCTACCCTCCCGCACCACGGCCTCCCGAAAGACAACGAGATCCTGCGCACCGCCAACAAGCACAACGCCGGAAACGTCGGCGTCTACGCCACAGTGGAACGCACGGGAACCGTGCGGGTAGGAGATGTGGTGGAGGTCGTGCGATAGGCTACTGTTGCCAGTCGCCGATGGGTGGCTTGTGCTGCTAGACCTTCTCCCACGCCGTGCGGGCCACCTCGCCGCCGTCGGCTAGCGTCTCGATGACGTAGTCCGCGAACAGAGTCGGCGCTTCGGCCTGCATAGTGCGTAGCACCTTCACCGCCACTCGGCGGATCTCGGCGTCCGCGCCCTCGGACCCGCGCAGCTCTATGAAGTGGCGCAGCGCCCGCGCGTTTGCCGATACGAAGATCATTGTCTCCGTCGCGTTTGGTAGCACGCTCCGCGCCGCTTCCCGCACCTGCTTACGGAGGTGCGTCTTGTTCACCTTCTCGCCCGACGCAGCCGCCCGCTCCTCCGCCACTGCCATCAGCCCCTCCACCAGCTCCACGTATGCTGCGTGCGATGCTTTCACCGACCGCAGCCAGACCTCGTGCAGCCTCTCGTCCTTCGCTATGATCTCCGGTTCCACGAAGTTCGCCATCGTCTCGTCGACATAACGCTGCGAGAGCTGCGAGTACCCAAACCCCGCCCGGTGCCGCACCAGCTCGTGAGAAAACGACCGCGAGACACCCGCGATTACCAGGTCCCATACCGCGTGCTCCAGCACCGACCCGTGCTTCATCGACATCAGGTTCTCGATGTACTCTTTGTTCGTCTTCCGGCCCTTCCCGAACGACATGTAGCAGATGCGGCCCGCCGCTTCCACGATCTGCTCGCCGCCCACCTCCGTGTCCGTCTCCCACGTCATCCCGTACTCCTCGAGGAAGCCGTCGACGGCCTCGCGGTCCATCACCTGCCGCCCCACGAGGTACACTCGCGGCTCGCGAATGATTGTCGGTTCGTGCGCCGCCGCCTGTGTCGTCGATGTGCCGTTCGTGCTCGTGACCATGGTGCCGTCTCCTGCCGCTGGGGCAGCCCTGAAGGGCCGCAGCTATGTGGGTGTCGTTGGGGCCTTGTTACTACAAACCCATTGTATGCCTGACAGGTTACCGACGTACCGGACAAACGGCACTGCGTTGTGGATATGAGGCTATCCCGTCGAAACGTTCCCCGAATTGTTCGGCGGCGCCCGGTAACAGGCTGTGGTATCGGGCGTCTCTGAATCGCCATCAAAAGGAGGCAACCCTTGGTGGAGCTAGCCGGGCGTCGCCCTGACCCGGCCGGGTCTAGGCCCTGGAAGAGAATCGCGGCTCCGATACTCGCGTTCTTCGCGGTTTGCTTCGCCTTGCCCTGGGCTACCTGGCTGATCGCCTGGTCGTCCGATGACGACACGACCACACGCGGGATCGCAATGGTAGTAGCCCTGGTCCCGCTGACCTTCTCGGCGGTGGGGTTCCTGGGAACGCTTCTTCGGAGTGACTTCGGTCTCGGACTCACTTGGGCCGGCGCCGCCGTGCTCGGTTTATCCGTGATTTCCCCGGGGTTGATGGGTGTGCCGTATCTGCTTCCGGCGCTCCTGATGGCCCTGGCGGCGCTCCTCTCAATGCGCCCCGAAAGCTCGGTACGGTAGGTTTACCCACCTGCTATCATCGTCTCGCCATGCAAATGAACGCTGTCGGCGTCGACATCATCGAAATCGAGCGCGTCGAGAAGGCGTTGGCCCGGCACGGCGAACGCTTCCTCGGCCGCGTCTATACACCACTCGAGGTCGCCTTCTGCCGCGGCCGCGTCAACGAGCTCGCCGCCCGCTTCGCCGCCAAGGAAGGCGTGATGAAGGCGCTCGGCACCGGCGCCCGTGGCGTCGCCTGGCGCGAGATCGAGATCATCCCCAACCACCGCGGCAAGCCGCTCGTGTATCTCCACGGGCGAGCCGCCGCCCGGGCCGAGCGCATCGGCCTCACCGCCATCGACGTCAGCATGACGCACAGCCGTGAATTCTCCGTCGCTATCGTAGTAGGCCAGTCACTGGACCTCCAGCGGGAGCGCGCTGCCTGGCGCGAAGAGTTCGCCGGCATCCTCCGCGAAAGAGGGCTCCTGGAATGAGCATCGGCCAGCGATTCCTCACCGACCCCTCGCTCTCCACGAGCGTCCCGGTCGAGGACGGCGAGACGGCGCTGCGGGCCTGGGATGCCTCGTATCGCGGCGCAGGCGCAGCGGCCGACGGCATCCTCTACCTGACCGACCGCCGCCTGGTCTGGATACGAGGCCGCCTCTCCTCGGCGGAGGCGCCGCGCACGATAGAGATCGCGCTTGACGAGATCAAGCGATGCTACATCCCGCGGCGCATGCTCCGCTGGTGGCCGCGCTGGCGGACCCTTGTGGTCGCCGGCGTCGGTGGCATCCAGTACGAGTACCGCCTGCCTCTCTGGAAGGCCAACGAGTCGATAATCGAAGACATCCGCGCCGCCATGCGCGAGCGGGGTCTGGTGAAATGAGGCGGGCCTCTGAGCATCGAGGACTCCTTCTGCTCGGAAGCCTTGCCTCGCAAGTTTTTCGTATCGCCTGGCCATACCGGCAGTAGACTGGACGTGGCATGGCAGACCGCATAACGATGGAGCAGCTCTCGCGCTACACCGGCGAATCCGTGGAACGCCTTGACAGTTGGATGTTCGCCGGTGTGTTCGGCGCTCGCGACGACGCCGGGCTCAGCACGGACGATATCGAGAGAGTGCGCTTGCTCCAGCTCTTCGTGCGCCGCGGCATCGACATCGAGGCGGTTGCTCGCGCGATGAAGTCTGGGCAGTTCGACTGGTTCTTCAACTTCCCCTTCCGCGATGACGAGGGCTCGTATTTCCCCCTGGCGGAGGCGGCAGAACTGGTCGGGCTCGGGCTCAGGACACTCCAACGGCTGCGTCAGGCGATGGGTTCCAGTGGTCCTGAGGACGTTATAAGCGAACGTGAACTGGACTTGATAAGGGGCTGGAACATCGCGGGCCAGGCCGGTGTCCCGGAAGAGGCGATGATCGAGATGATCCGTGTCTATCACGACAACCTCTCGCGCGTTGCAGAGGCCGAGCAGAAGATATTCCACTTCTACGTGCAGAGAAGGTTGGAAGCGGAAGGTGCTTCACCCGAACAATTCCTCGCCCAGGGCCAGGCCGTCGCAGACCAGCTCATCCCCTTGCTCGAGCCGATAATCATATACTTTCACAACCGGGGTCTCGCGACCGCCGCTCGCGAGGACATCGTGATGACTGTCGCTGAACAAATGGGCCTGGTCAAGCCTCCGGAGTCACCCTCCGAGGTCCACGCGGCAGTTGTCTTCATCGACCTCTCGAGCTTCACTCCTCTGACCGGCGCTATGGGCGACGTGGCGGCCGGGCGTGTCCTCGAGCGCTTCTCGGAAATCGTGCGAGGTGCGGTAGCGGCGTCGGCTGGCCGCGTTGTTAAGCAGATCGGTGATGCTTTCATGCTTGTTTTCCCGGAGCCACGTTCGGCCGTGACCTGCGCCCTCGCCATCGAAGCGGAGTCGGCGGCCGAACCTCACTTTCCCGCCGTCAGGGCAGGTATCCACTGGGGCGCAGTCCTCTATCGCGAAGGCGACTACGTCGGCGCGAACGTCAATATAGCGTCTCGGTTGGCGGACTCTGCCGAGCGTCACCAGGTCCTCGTCTCCAACGCGGTCAGGAAAGAGAGCGCCGGCGCCCCGGGGGTTGAGTTCGCGAGCGGCGGCAAGCGGCGACTGAAGGGCGTAACCGAAGAGATCGAGGTGTTCATCGCTCGTCTCACACCGCTAATACCCTCTGCTCGGCTGGTCGATCCAGTCTGCGGGGTGGAACTGCTGGGGCCTGAAGTGGCGGCCCGGCTCACATCCGAAGGCGTCGAGCATTCATTTTGTTCCGATGAGTGCCTGCGCAAGTACGTCATGTTACCAGACGCCTACCGGAAGTAGACTACAGGCAATGGGTGCCAACCTGACCCTGGAGGACCTCAGCCACTTGACGGGCGAGCCCTCACTGCGACTCGAGGAGTGGCGCGTGCTAGGCTTGCTCAAAGGCTCATCGCACGACGGGTTCTCTCGCTACGATATCGAGTGCATTCGCCTGGTGCAGCTCTGTCTGCGTCGCGGCATCGCTGTTGAGGATGTCGCAGACGCCGCCCTGCGCTTTGGCATGATCGACCGCTACGTCGATCTTGTGCAGTCGGACATCCACGGTCGGACGTATTCCGTCACCGAGGCCGCAGAGATAATCGGATTCGATCCCGGGATGCTGGATCGCATCTGGCAGGCTACCGGCTTCCCCGACGACTACGACGAGCTCACCGACGATGACGTCGAGGCGTTAACCCTGCTCAAGCGTCTCCTGGACACCGGTTTTCCCGAGAACGCTATCCTCGAAGGTGCGCGCGTCTACGCGGACACGATGTCTCGCGTCGCTGAGATGGAATCGAAGACGTTCCACTTTTACGTGCACAAGCGCCTCGAAGCGTCGGGCCTTTCGGCCGCCGACCTCCTGGAAGCGGTGGACCAGGCAGGCGATGCGGCTCGTCCCCTGATCGAACCCACGCTCCTGTATTTCCACCGCAAAGCATGGCAGCGCGCGATCCGCGAGGATTGGGTGATGCATGTCGCCGAGGAGGCGGGCCTGATCCAGAGCGGGGACGTGCCCGGCCAGCTTCAGGCTGGGGTCGTCTTCATTGACCTCTCCAGCTTCACACCGCTCGCCGAGGCGATGGGCGACGCCACAGCCGCCGACGTGCTCGATCGCTTTTCTCATATCGTCCGCCGCTCGGTCAGCGCCTTCGACGGGCGCGTCGTCAAGCAGATCGGCGACGCCTTCATGCTCGTCTTCCAGTCCGCCCGCTCCGCCGTCGCCTGCGCGCTGGAAATCGATGCCGAAACGGCGAAGGAGCCCCAGTTTCCCGCCGTGCGCGCGGGGATCCAGTGGGGCGACCTCCTCTACCGTGAGGGCGACTACGTCGGCTCCAACGTCAACATCGCTGCCCGGCTCGCCTCCGAGGCCGACCGCCACCAGGTGCTCGTCACCGCCGACGTCCGTCGCGAAGCTGCAGCCACGCCCGGCGCCGAGTTCGTCCGCCTCGGCAAGCGCACGCTGAAGGGACTCGGTGGCCGCTTCGAGCTGTTCGCCGCCCGTTCCGCCGCGGCTGCGGGCGCCGAAAAGCACGTCGATCCCGTCTGCGGTATGGAGCTGAGCGATGCCGAAGTGACCGCTCGCCTCACGCTCGAGGGCGAAGACCGCGCATTCTGCTCCGAAGACTGCCTGCGCAAGTTCATCGCGAATCCGGACCGATACGCTAAATGAGGCTCGTCACCACGGCCGAGATGCAAGCCGCCGAGCAGAACGCCGGCGTCCCCGTCGAGCAGCTCATGGAGAACGCCGGTCTCGCCGCCGCGCAGGAGGCCTGGCTCCTCCTCGGCGAGCTCGCCGACCGGCGCATCCTCGTCCTCTGCGGGCCCGGGAACAACGGCGGCGATGGCCTCGTCGCCGCTCGCCACCTCAAGGACTGGGGCGCAGACGTCGCCGTCGCTCTCCTCAAACCGCGGTCAGACGACGCCAACTTCGCCCAGGTCACCGAGCGCGAGCGTTCCTACCACTATCATCGAGGAGGCCGAGGGTCTGGAGCGCTTAGATGAAGCGCTCGGCGGCGCGGAGCTCGTCGTCGACGCCCTCCTCGGCACCGGCAAGGGCGCGCGCCATCGAGGGACACGCTCGCGGAGGTGATGACCCGCGTTCGAGATGCCCGCGCCCGCCGCTTGCCGCCTCGCCTGATCGCGGTCGACCTCCCCACCGGCGTCGATGCCGACACCGGCGGCGTCGACCCGCTCTGCGTCGCCGCAGACCACACGGTTACCTTCCAGTGGTCCAAGATCGGCCTCCACGTCCTCCCCGGCGCGCAGTACACCGGCCGCGTCGAGGTCGTCGACATCGGCATCCCCGAATCAGCCCTTGGCACGGTGGGCGGCGCCACGGAACTCATGACCGACCGCTGGGCGCGGGGCCTGCTGCCCGACCGGCCTCCGGATGCCCACAAGGGTACATTCGGCAGTGCCCTCGTGGTCGCTGGCTCCCCGCAATACACCGGCGCCGCCTACCTCGCTTCCATGGGCGGTCTGCGCACCGGCGCCGGCATCGTAACCCTTGCCTGCTCGCGCGCGATCTATCCGATCCTCGCCTCCAAGCTCACCGAGACCACATTCGAGCCGCTCGACGGCACGGACGGCGTGCTCAGCGGCCGCGATGCGGGCGACGTCCAGCGAGCGCTGGAGTCGCGTGACTATCGCACACTCCTCGTCGGTCCCGGGCTGAGTCAGGGCGGATACCCCCAGGCGTTCATGAAGGCGCTGCTGTCCCACCTGTCTCAGCGGATACCCGGCTCGCAGGATGACTCGGCGCGCGACGGGCTCGGAGCGCTGATCATCGACGCCGACGGCCTCAACAACATGGCGAAGATCGACGGCTGGCACGTCGATGCTCACGCTGCCGACCATCCTCACCCCGCACCCCGGCGAGCTCTCCCGCCTGACCGGCCTATCCACCGCCGAGATCCAGGCCGACCGCCTCGCCATGGCGCGCCGCTTCGCCGCCGAGTGGAGCGTCACGCTCGTCCTCAAGGGTGCCAACACGATCGTCGCCGCCGCCGATGGCAGCGCGCGGATCAGCCCCTTCGCCAACCCCGGCCTCGCCTCCGGCGGCACCGGCGACGTCCTCGCCGGCGTTATCACCGGCCTCGTCGCCCAGGGCCTCGCCCCCTTCGAAGCCGCCTCCCTCGGCGTCTACCTCCACGGCCTCGCCGCCGAGCACGTCCGCCGCGACCTCGGCTCCGCCGGTATGCTCGCCGGAGACCTCCTCCCGGCGCTGCCGCGCGTGATCAAGGATCTACGAGGGGACTAGTCCACAACTCGGTGCCATTTCCCTCTCGCCTCTTAACCCCTGAACGCGCGCACAATCAACTCCATCAAGATCATCTTTGCGCAATCGCTGAAAATCTGTGGCTAACACCACCGTGGCGACACCTGCTCCCCCTGCGCGCCGCTGGCGTCTCCGCGGCCGCTTCCCGGAAGGCGACCTCGCCAGCACACCCTACCCGCCGCTGATCCGCCACCTCCTCTACCACCGTGGGGTGCGCACCGCCGATGAGGCGGCGGCCTTCTTCGATGCCACGCCCGTGAACCACGACCCGCTCCTCCTCCCCGACATCTGGCCTGCCCTCGAACGCCTCCGTCGCGCCATTCACGGCCGCGAGACCATCGCCGTTTACGGCGACTTCGATGTCGATGGTGTAACCGCCTCAGCGATCCTCCTCGAGGGTCTCACCGGCCTTGGGGCGAAGGTCATCTCGTATCTACCCGACCGCTTCTCCGAGGGCTACGGCGTCAACGCCGCGGCGATCGATACTCTCGCCGGACAGGGCGTCTCCCTCATGATCACCGCCGATTGCGGTACCAGCTCCGTCGCCGAGATCGCCCACGCCCGCGGCTCTCGGCGTCGATACGATCGTCCTCGACCACCACACCGTCCCGCCCGAACTACCCGCTGCCGTCGCCCTCGTCAACCCCAAGCGCCCGGGGAACCGCTATCCGGAGGACGAGCTGGCCTCGGGCGGACTCGCCTTCAAGCTGATGTCCGCTCTCTACTCGGACCTCGGTCGCGACTACCCCGCCGAGCGCTACCTGGACCTCGTCGCCCTCTCCACCGTTTGCGACGTGGCCCCGCTCCGCGGCGAGAACCGCTCGCTCGTCCGTCGCGGGCTGGCGACGTTCGCGCGGAGCGAGCGCCCCGGACTCCGTGCCCTTCTCGAGGTCGCCGGAGTCGACCCCGCGCGTGCCGATACCGACACGATCGGATACACTTTGGGACCGCGCCTCAACGCGGCGGGGCGGCTGGCGCACGCGCGTATCGCGCTCGAGCTGTTGATGGAGACCGACTCCGACCGCGCAATGCAGCAGGCGATCGCTCTCTCCGACCTAAACCAGCAGCGTCAGCAGGCCACCGCCGATGCCATGGAACTCGCCCGACAGGCTGCTCGCGGACGAAGACCCCGTCGGCGCCTCTGATATTCGTCGGCCACGAGGACTTCCCGGCGGGCATCGTCGGCATCGTCGCCGGCCGCCTGGCCGAGGAGTACTACCGGCCGGCCGTCGTCTATCAGCGCGAGGCGGAGACCAGCCGCGCCAGCTGCCGCAGCATCCCGGAGTTCGATATCACGGGCGCGCTCCGCACCTGCCCGGAGCTGATGGTGCGCTTCGGCGGACACCGCGCCGCCGCCGGCTTCACCGTCGAGAACGAAAAGCTGGCTGCCCTCAAGCAGGCACTCCTCGAACAAGCCTCACAAGGCCTCGCCGGCGTCGAGCTGGCGCCGGTCCTCGACATCGACGCCGAAGTGGCGCTGCACCATCTGAACGGAAAGATGATCGAGATGATCTCGCGCCTCGCGCCGTTCGGCGAGAAGAATCCCGAGCCGACGTTCCTCAGCCGCAACGTCGAAGTCATCGACGCCTGGAACATGGGCGACGACGGCTCTCACCTGCGACTGAAGCTACGCGACGGCCGTGTCACCTACCCCGCCGTCGCCTTCCGCCGCGGCAACGGAAACGGAAGCGGGGCCGAAGGATCAGAAGCGGCGCCCATGCCTCCTGAGCTCTGCCCCGGTGCTCGCCTCGACATCGTCTACACCTTCACCCGCGACCGCACGCCGGAAGGCGCCCTCGAGCTGCGCCTGGCCGACTTCAAGCCCGCGAGCGTCTCTGAGCCCTGACGCACCTTGCGTTCAGGGTGCACCTTCGGTTGCATCCGATGGTGTAGCATAGCGCCTGAAACCGTCCCCTCAGAGGAGCAGGCCATGTCCACGTTCTACAACAAGCCTTCCGGCATTACCCAGCTGATGAACCGCTTCATGTCAATCCTGGCGTCGACGGGTATCGGTCCGAAGAAGATGGTGACGCTCGAGGTGCGCGGCCGGAAGACCGGCGAGCCTCGTTCAGTCGCAGTCAACATCTCGGAGCACGACGGCCAGCGTTACCTGGTCGCGCCGCGCGGCGAGACTGAGTGGGTGCGGAACGTACGCGCCGCCGGCGGTGAGGCCGTCATCCGCCGCAACAAGCGCGAACGGGTGAAACTGGAGGAGATTCCGGTCGCGGAGCGCGCGCCGATCATCCAGACCTACCTGCGGCCAGAACGCCTGGGTCACCAAGCGCGAGTTCGGTATCGAGCCCGACGCACCCATCGAAGACTTCCAGCGGATTGCAGTCGATCACCCGGTGTTCCGGATCACCGAGAACATCTGAGCCGACGTTACCGAAGGAGTGCGGAGATGAAATTCGGTATCTTCTACGAGCACCAGTTGCCACGCCCGTGGACCGAGCGGAGCGAGTACGAACTGTTCCAGAACTCATTGGACCAAATCGAGCTTGCCGACGGGCTCGGCTATGACTACGCCTGGGAGGTGGAGCACCACTTCCTCGAGGAGTATTCGCACTCCTCAGCGCCGGAAGTGTTTCTCGCCGCGGCAAGCCAGCGTACGCAGCGGATCCGGTTGGGGCACGGGATCGTCCAGTTGACCACCAACCACCCGGCACGCGTCGCCGAACGCGTCAGCACGCTCGACTTGCTCAGCCGTGGCCGAGTGGAACTCGGCATCGGCGAGGGCTCGAACATCACGGAGCTTCACCCGTTCGACCGGCGGTATCGCGACAAGCGCGCCGCCTGGGAGGACGCGGTCAGAGCGGTGATCCCGATGTTCAAAGACGAGCCCTGGGAATACCACGGTGAATACTTCGACTTCCCGCTTCGCAACGTCCTGCCCAAGCCGTTCCAGAAGCCCCATCCTCCTCTCTGGGTGGCCTGCTCCCAGCTCGAGACGCTGGCGATGGCGGGGCGGCGCGGCATGGGCGCGCTCGGGTTTCAGTTCGTCTCTGCCGATGCCGCCCACGCCTGGGTGAGCAGCTACTACAACAACTTCCTGAAACGCCAGGAAAAGCTAACCGACTACGAGACCAACCCGAATATCGCCCTCGTCTGCGGTTTCATGTGCGCGGAAACGGACGAAGAAGCGCTCAAGAAAGCCGAGGGCTGGACCTTCTTCCAGTTCGCCCTCGGCTTCTACGTGCAACTGGGCCGGCCCGTCGAGCCCGGCACCGTGAACCTCTGGCAGGAATACCAGAAGTGGAAGGAGTCGAAGTCCAGTCAGCAGGCCAGGACCACGGCGCTGGTGGGCTCTCCGGAGACCCTGCGTAAGAGGCTCCGCAAGTTCGAGTCCTCGAACATCGACCAGGTGATCCTTCTGAACCAGGCTGGCAAGAACACGCACGAGGACATCTGCACCAGTCTCGAGCTATTCGCGCGGGAGGTAATGCCCGAGTTTCACGACAGGGAACCCGAGCACCTGGCCTGGAAGCAGTCCGTCCTCGACGGAGAGATCGAGCTTGCAGAGGTCGACACGGATCCCTACAAGGAACGTTACGGCATGACCCAGGCACAAGCTGCCGAGGGGGGCTCGTAAGAGGTCATACCCTACTTCCTACTTCCTCCCTCCGCTCCCCATAGTCACCCCACGGCGCGTCCCGCCGCCGTACCGCCTCCCGAAAGCCCTCCTTCATCGCCAGGTCGCGCCACTCGATCCCTTCCGGCGTGTGCCGCGCGATGCCGTCCAGGAAAGTCCCCAGCGTCTGGCTCGAGCGCAGCCCCATGTTCTCGTAAGCCTGGTTAACGAGCAGCTTGCTCATCACGAGCTGGTTCAGCGGCAACGTTGCCAGCTTCTTCGCCACCTCGGTCACGGTCGCCGGCAGCTCCGCCTCGGGTACCGCTTTTGACGCCAGTCCGGCCTGCTCCGCTTCTACTCCCGTGAGCGCCTCGCCGGTAAGCATCTGCCGCTTCGCGCGCTCCAGCCCCAGCCTGTACACCCACATAACCGTCGTCGGTTCGCCCCACACGCGCGCCGGCGGATAGCCGATCTGCGCGTCCTCGGCCATGTAGATCAGGTCGCTGCAAAGGGCCATGTCCGTGCCGCCCCCCACGCACCAGCCGTGTACCTGCGCGATCACCGGCTTCGGGCTCTCCCAGAGCGACATGAACGCCCGAACGTTCTGCGACATGCCCAGGAAGTCCCGCACGGGGTCCCACTGGCCTCCCAGGGCGCGCTGGGTGGCGTCCTCAGCTTTCGTACCCCAGTCCAGGTCGTAGCCTGCGCAGAACGCCCGCCCTGCTCCGCTCAGGACGATCACGCGCACTCCCGCGTCCTCGTTGGCCGTCCGCACCGCCTCGCGCAAGTCTGCCGTCAGCTGGCGGCTGATCGCATTCAAACGCTCCGGCCTGTTCAGGACGATGCCTGCGATGCCGTCAGCCGTCGAATAATTGATTGTTTCCAGAGCCATGGCCCACCTCCTCGATGCCCCATGACTATATCCGCTCCGGGAGCGCCCAGAAAACAAACACCCGGCCCGCGAATACGGACCGGGTGCGAATTACTGGTTCTGTCGGGCTAGCGGCCGCTCGTGCGGCGTCGCGTGGTCCCGCTGCTCCGCCTCTTTCTCGTGCTGCTGCTGCCGCCCGTTGCCTTGCGGGCCTGGTTTGCAGCCGCGCTCGCGGCTCCGTTCGCGGCCGTCGGCGCCTTCTTGACCGCGTCCTCAACCGTAGATGTCGCGCGTTCGGCCGCCTTCCGCACCTGTGTTCCTCCGTTGCCTGCCACCGCGCTCGCGCGATCAACCGCCTGCTTCACGCCGCGGCGGAGATCGTCACCGGCGCCCTGTGCGGTGCGGCGGGCCGCCGTCAGCCCGGTCTCGGCGCTTGAGCGTCCGCTGCGCACAACCGTGTTCATCGCGTGCTGCGTTTCCCGCCCCGCGCTAACAACTTCCCCGAGGAAACTGCGCGCCAGGTCAGCGCGACGCTGTGCCCGTGTCCGCCACGTCTCCAGCACCGACCGGGAGAGCCCGATTACGTCTAGCGGCGACTCGGCCCACTGCCGCGCGAGTTCTGTCCGTTCCCGCGTGGACTGCTCCAGTTCATCAATCGTGAGCCGGTAAAGACGCGCAGTAGTCTCATTGCCAGCTCTGACCGCTTCGAAGACTGCGGCATAGCCCTCGTCAACGTTGTTAAATACTTGGTTTACGCCTTTACCTGGCATGCGGGGCTCCTCTCAAACGCCAACAAGCGCCTGGCTCAAAATCTCAGGGGGAACGCATCTAGTATCATCGCCCGAACATTGCAAACGCGCAACACGTAAACGAGGTTTTCTGTTGCGTTTGTCTGAAGGCTGTGCTGGTCCTATGGAGTGCAGGTCCGCCCGAATGCGCGCTGTCCGTTGAACATCTCCGGGTACGCCGTTGGGCCTGCGATCAGCGAAGTCAGGTCAAGGATGTTGATCGCCGAATCGAAGCTCGGTGCGGGGTCCAGATCCCAGCGCGCGTCGTACTCAGGGTCGCCGGGATTGGTGCCGAAGTGTCTCACCGGACCGATGAAGCTCAGTACGTCCTGCACGTCAAGCTTGTTTGCTCCCGGGCCTTCCCGGTGGAGGTCTGCGGGCCAATTCCCTTCTCCGCAGCGCTCCATTGCGTCAGTCCCCAGGTGCCAGCCCTCCACCTCGTCCGAGTAGCCGTCGCCGTCGTAGTCGTGGTGCGGTCTCGGTGGGTTTTGGGGCGGGAAGGTGCATGTGCGCAGGATCTTCAGGTGTGCAAAACCGTTGCTGTTAGCCGCGAGCAGCAACAGTTTGGTGATCACTATCTTGCCCTTCTCCACGTCGTACCCGTGCGCCAGCTGGTCGAGGATCTCAGCGCCGTCGTCGATTACGTCACCCACACGTTGCCCGTGCGGAAGGTACGCGTCTTCGAAGCCGGGGTACTTCAGTGCGTTCAACTTCGCCGCCAGGAGCTGCGCTTTCAGCCAATCCACCATGTTGAAACCATCGAACGCGTCGTGGAACACGTAGACCGCGTCGTCTTCGTCGTTGATCCACTTCTCGGGCGGGCCGCTGTACGGCTCAACCCCGAGGAAAATTGGGAGCTGATCGTACGTCTTGTCCCGCAGGTGCCAGATGCCCGAGTAGATTTTCCAGTACCAGACGCTCTTGCCACCCTTGAACGGGTAGCAGACGGGCGTTCCCTGCTGCGCCGGGCTCACCGTCGTGTTGTCGTTCCCACTCGCGCTGTTGCCTTCGCTCGCGTTGTCGGAGACGTGGAGCTCGCTGAGGGAGACGGAGGCGTTGCCGGTGAATGAATGGGAGCCGGTAGCGGAGCAGGTAACGGACCAACTCTTGGAGACGAGGGTGTCGGTCGCTGTTGAGACGGAGAGTCCGTTGTCGGACTGGGAGGAGTTGGGAGAGCGCAGGCAGTCGGCGGGGACGGTGAGGTTAAGGGTGGCGTTGGCGTTGGCTGGGGAGAAGGGGCCGGCGTTGTGGATGCCGGAGCTGACGGTGATGTTGAAAGGCGTGCCGGTAATGGCGGAGCCGGGGGCGTCGACAGTGAGGCCGACGACGGAGAGGTCAGCCGTGCCGGTGACGGTGGTGGTGTCCGTTGGAGCGGAGACGGGGCCGTTGTTGGCGAGGTTGGGGTCGGTGATGCCGCTGGTGGCAACCACGGAGATAGCGCCGCCGAAGTTGTGGTTGGAGGGGGTGGAGCAGGTGACCTGCCAGGAGGCGGAGAGAGGGTGGGTGCCGTTCATGTTGAGGGAGGGGATGGTGTTCTGCTGGGGCTGGTCCGGGGAGGCGGTGCAGTCGGGAGGGATGGTGAGTGAGAGGGTGGCCTCGCCGAAGGTGGCATCGGGGCCGAGGTTGATGGCGGAGCCGTTGATGGTGACGGTGAAAGGAGAGCCGGCGGAGGCGCCAGATGGGGCGGTGGTGGTGGGGGTGCCGTTGACAGCGAGGTCGGCCTTGGGAGTTGGTTGAGGGGAGAGGTCTGAGCTGTCGCCGGCGGTGGCGGTGTTGTTTTCGGCGTTGGGATCGGAGACGTGCAGCTGGTTGAGAGTGATGGTGGCGCTGCCGCTGAAGGAGTGGGAACCCGTGCCGGAACAGGTGACCGACCAGCTCTTCGTAATGGGCAGATCAGAGGCGGTTGAAATGGAGAGACCGCTATCCGTCTGTGAAGCATTGGGACTGCGCGTGCAGTCTCCCGGGACCGTCACGTCAAGGGTCGCGTTGGCGTTAGCTGGCGAGAAGGAGCCGGCGTTGTGGATGTCGCCGCTGACGCTGACGTTGAAGGCGACGCCGGTAGTGGCAGTGTTGGGGGCGTTGACGGCGAGGCCGACGACGGAGAGGTTGGCGGTGCTGGTGACTGTGGTAGTGCCAGTGGAGGCGACCGGGCCGTTATTGGCGAGGTTGGGATCGGTGATGCCACTGGTGGCGACGACCGAGACGGCGCCACCGAAGGAGTGGTCCGAAGGATTGGAGCAGGTCACCTCCCATGAGGCGGATAGGGGCTGCGTCTCACTCATGTTCAGCGGGGAAATTATGTTTTGCTGGGGACCGTCGGGGGATGCGGTGCAATCGGGAGGGACAGTGAGGCCCATGGTGCCCGTACCGAACGTGGAGTCGGGGCCCAGGTTGATGGCGGAGCCGTTGATGGTGACGGTAAAGGGTGTGCCTGCGTTGGCGCCGGCGGGGGCGTTTGTTGTCGGTGTCCCGCTGACGGCCAGGTCGGCTTCCGCGGGCTGGTCGTCATCGAGAACTGCTTCGTCGCCAGAGTTGGCCGTGTCGTTCTCGGCTTGCTCGTCGGAGACGTGGAGCTCGCTGAGGGAGACGGAGGCGTTGCCGATGAATGAATGGGAGCCGGTAGCGGAGCAGGTAACGGACCAACTCTTGGAGACGAGGGTGTCGGTCGCTGTTGAGACGGAGAGTCCGTTGTCGGACTGGGAGGAGTTGGGAGAGCGCAGGCAGTCGGCGGGGACGGTGAGGTTAAGGGTGGCGTTGGCGTTGGCTGGGGAGAAGGGGCCGGCGTTGTGGATGCCGGAGCTGACGGTGATGTTGAAAGGCGTGCCGGTAATGGCGGAGCCGGGGGCGTCGACAGTGAGGCCGACGACGGAGAGGTCAGCCGTGCCGGTGACGGTGGTGGTGTCCGTTGGAGCGGAGACGGGGCCGTTGTTGGCGAGGTTGGGGTCGGTGATGCCGCTGGTGGCAACGACGGAGATAGCGCCGCCGAAGTTGTGGTTGGAGGGGGTGGAGCAGGTGACCTGCCAGGAGGCGGAGAGAGGGTGGGTGCCGTTCATGTTGAGGGAGGGGATGGTGTTCTGCTGGGGCTGGTCCGGGGAGGCGGTGCAGTCGGGAGGGATGGTGAGTGAGAGGGTGGCCTCGCCGAAGGTGGCATCGGGGCCGAGGTTGATGGCGGAGCCGTTGATGGTGACGGTGAAAGGAGAGCCGGCCGAGGCGCCAGATGGGGCGTCGGTGGTTGGTGTGCTGTTGACGGCGAGGTCGGCCTTGGGAGTTGGTTGAGGGGAGAGGTCTGAGCTGTCGCTGGCGGTGGCGGTGTTGTTTTCGGCGTTGGGATCGGAGACGTGCAGCTGGTTGAGAGTGATGGTGGCGCTGCCGCTGAAGGAGTGGGAACCCGTGCCGGAGCAGGTGACCGACCAGCTCTTGGAGATCGGGAAGTCGCTCGCCGTGGAGATCGAGAGCCCGTTGTCGGACTGGGCGCCGGGAGAGCGTGTGCAATCTGCCGCGACGGTGAGGTTAAGAGAGGCGTTGGCGATGGCCGGCGAGAAGGGGCCGGCGTTGTGGATGTCGCCGCTCACGCTGACGTTGAAGGCGATGCCGGTGGTAGCGGTATTGGGAGCGTCGACCGTGAGGCCTACGACAGAGAGGTCGGCGGCGGCGGTGACTGTGGTTGTGTCCGTTGAGGCTGCTACCGGGCCGTTATTAGCGAAGTTGGGATCAGTGAGTCCGCTCGTTGAGAAGACTGACACCGAGCCGCCGAAGACATGGTCGGATGGGTTGGCACAAGTGACCTGCCAGGAGGCGGACAGTGGTTGTGTCTGGGACTGGGAAAGCGGGAGGATCGTACTCTGCTTCGGCGTGTTGGGCAGGGGCGTGCAGTCGGGAGGGGTGATGAGGGACAGATTGGCGATGCCGTAAGTCGTGTCGGATCCGAGGTTGATGGCTGAGCCATTGATTGTGACGGTGAAGGGCGTGCCCGCGTTGGCGTCGGCGGCGGCGTCCGTTGTCGGCGGGCCATTGACGGCTAAGTCGGCCTCCGGAGTCGGGATCTCCAACGCTACGCCCGCGCAACTCGGGCCCGCGTCCACCGTGTCGAGTGAGTTAACCACAGTTGCCGTCGCCAGCGAGCAGTTATCAGTGGTTCCGGCGATGGTGTTGGCTTGGAATGTCACCGTGATCGTTGCGCTGGCTGCCGGGCTCCCACGTCGTTGGCGTGCCGTCGGGCGGGGCGTGTTCCAGGTTCGTCCAGTCGAGCGTCCCGTCGTCCGGCGTGGCGTCAAAGTCCGGCGCCGGAACCGCGCTCACAAACTGGAGAAAGTCCGTGTCGTAATTGTCGGCGACGCTCATGCCGGAGACCGTATCGTCGCCGTTGTTGCTGACCGTCACCTCGAATTGGACGGTATCGCCCGGCGCGAGCCGGACTCTCGCTGGTTAGTTGCTTCACGATTCCTATGCTGCAGATGTCTTCCAGGATCTGGTTGAAGACCGCCCCAATCTCGTCCGGGCCGCCCGGAAAGTAGTGCAGAGGAGAAGAAGCCATCGACTGCAGCAACTCAGTGTCCTGTGAGATGTCCAGGTCATAACCGACTGCGTAGACTATCGTTCCTGCACTCTTGCTCTGGGTCGCCCAGTATTCGGAGTACACGTCGGAGCCATCGCCGCGAGAAGTCGGAAAGCCCTCCCCAGGCCCGCCCGGTGCGGATTATCGCCAGTTCGTCGTCGTGGCCCATCGTGAACTCCGGCGGCTCCAGCAGGTTCTCTGCAAACGACCCGTCTCCATCTGCATCCAGGTAGAGGGCTCCGTTGATGATTGAGAAGTTGTATCCCGGCCCGAAGTTGTAGTCATCGGCGGTGTCGAGGATGCCGTCGCCGTTAACGTCCAGCTGGTTCAGCAAGTCTGCGCTGTCATCAATCAGCCACAACCCGTTCAGCACCTGGAAGTCCGCGGTGTCCGTGCCTGGGTCGCTCTCAGGGTCCGGGAAGTCGACGTTAATGCCATCGAAAAAGTCCAGGACGCCGTTGTCGTTGACGTCGATGTAGAAGTCGTTCTGCGACCCGGCTTCATCCACGTCCATAGGCGTGTTCGACGAGCCGTCCGACAGGATTACCATCGTATCCGGGTCGGTCTGGCCTGAGAGCTGCAACTGGCCGAGCTGAATACCCCGGCCGATGTTCGTGAAGCCGCTCGCTTGGTATCCCAGGACTGTAGACTTCAAAATACTCGCATCGGTAGTCAGCGGCACGTCCGTCTGCGCACTCCCGTCGGCGAGCCCGGTAAGCGCGACCTCGTGCGGACTCAGGTCATCGTCGTCGTCGTTATCGATTGTCGAAATGAAGCCTTCGACAGCAGTCCGGGCGTTACTGAGCTTGCTGTTCTGCGACATGCTCCCCGAATGGTCGAAGACGAGCGAGATGTCTACAGGCGATTGGCACGGGGGCGGGTTTGGTACCTGGGCGAGGGGTGCCCCGATCGTTGTGCCTGAGGCGACGAGAAACACGCCCACTGCGGACAGCAGCATACAGCTGAGAATAACAACGGCAAATATTGACCTCCCGGGAGTCCCTTTCCCGGGAGATGTCGAAGCGTCTACGAGCCGAATTCCGGAGATACGGCCAGTGGACCCCCGCTCCTGGCTCAATTGCCCCTCCCCATCCCTTGGCTGGGCTATGACCGCGCGGTGGCGTCCCCCCTCTTACTAGGATTATACGGTTATCCACACCCCGCCATCGACAGGTTATCTTGCAGATTTCTTTCTATATCGGCGCCTTTGTCACCTCATGTGATCCGGAGTCGGCCTATTCGTTAGCCTCATAGCTGAGGGGCCGCCTATACTGAAGTCAGCGGAGGAACTCGATGCAAGAGACAAAGCCGGAACTCACCGAGCTCCAGGAGCGAATAGCGCACGTCCTCCGCCGTCTTTGACGTCCCTGCTATCGAACAAGAGATAGCCCGCCTCGAAGGACAATCGGGGCAGCCGGGCTTCTGGGACGATCCGCAATCAGCCCAGGCCGCCATGCGTCGCCTGTCTGAGGCCCGCGAACAGGTGGAGGCCTGGCGGTCTCTGGAGAACCAGGCGCGCGACCTCTCGGCACTCCTCGAACTGGCCGAGGCTGAAGGCGATGCCGCCGTCGCTGAAGAAGTCATCCGTGAGTCGGATGCTCTCGCCGCAACTCTCGAGGAGATGGAACTCGAGCTAGCGCTGTCCGGCGAATACGACCGGCGCGACGCCATCCTCGCGGTGCATGCCGGCGCCGGCGGCACTGACTCCCAGGACTGGGCTGAGATGCTCCTCCGCATGTACCTGCGCTGGGCAGACAAGCGCGGCTTCAAGACCAGCATTCTCGACCAGATGTCCGGCGAAGAGGCCGGCATCAAGTCCGCGACCGTCGAAGTATCGGGCCGCAACGCCTTCGGCTACCTGCGAGCCGAGCGCGGTGTCCATCGCCTCGTCCGAATTTCCCCATACGACGCCTCGAAGTCCCGCCATACTTCGTTCGCGAAGATCGAGGTGATGCCTGAGGTGGAGGGCGAGGCAGAAGTCGAGATCGACCCGGACGACCTCCGCATCGACGTTTTCCGCGCCAGCGGCCACGGAGGCCAGAACGTCCAGAAGAACTCCACCGCCGTTCGCATCACGCACTTACCCACGGGCATCGTTGTCACCTGTCAGAACGAGCGTTCCCAGGGCCGCAACCGGGAGCTCGCAATGAAGGTGCTGGAATCACGTCTGCTGGAGCTGGAAATCGAACGCCAGGAAGGGGAGCGGGCACGCATCAAGGGCGAAAACGTCTCCGCTGGCTGGGGTAACCAGATCCGGTCCTATGTACTTCATCCGTATAAGATGGTGAAGGACCATCGCACCAACTACGAGACCAGCGACGCCGAAGCCGTCCTCGACGGCGACCTCGACCCCTTCATTCGCGCCTACCAGAAAGCAACCATAGGTGACTAAAATAGATGACCTTGCCTCCGACAAACTCGGAGCCAACCAGGCGCCTCGCTCCGCTCATCCTGAGGTTCTCGTAGGATGAGCGGCGGTACGACGCGCCGGCTCGCGTTTGCGCTAACGGCCGCCTTCGCCCTCACACTTCTTGCCTCTTCATACCTCCTGCTTCCTACTCCTTCCGATGCCCAGGCCGCGCCCACCGTCACCGACCTCGGCGTCCAATCATCCTTCCCCGACCGTCTGGTCTTCCGAGCGTCCGCCGCGAGCGATTCCAATATCGAACGGCTGCGCCTGCGCTACGAAATCCAGCCCGACGGCACTCGCGCCACCGCGGACGCCGATTTCGAGGCTGGCACATCTGTCACCGGCGAAGTCGCGCTCCAATCCCCCGATCAGCCGACCTTCTATCTCCCTCCCGGCACGACAATCGTCTACCACTGGGAGGCCGAAGACGCCGATGGCGATACCTCGCAAACTCCCGAGGCCACCTTCTTTTACAACGACGACCGCTTCGAATGGACGAGCCGCGAACAGGGCGGCGTCACAATCTACTACTACTCCGGCAACGACCAGGCCGCTCAGGAGATGCTCGACGTCGGTGCCCAGAACATCGCCAAAATGTCCGCGTTGCTGGGTGGTTCCGTCGATTTCCCCGTGAAGGTCTGGATCTACGACTCAGTGTCGGACATGCGCCCCGCGCTCCCTCGTCGGAGCGCTACCTACGAAGATTCGGTGATCACCGCAGGCATCCGCATCTCTTCGGACACCGTCCTCGTTCTGGGTGAGGTGTCCTACGACACGCTTCGCCACGAACTCACCCACGTCGTCACCGCCGCCGCCGGCGAAGGTGGCCTCGGCACGCTGCCTGCCTGGCTCGATGAAGGCACCGCCGTCTACAGCCAGGACGACCCCGGCGGCTTCGAGGATGCCATCAACGCCGCCATCGACCGCGGCAACATCCTGTCTGTCCGCTCGATCACGTCATCGCCCGGAGATCCGGCCAAGGTGGGCCTGTTCTATGGTGAAGCATGGAGCCTCGTGTCTTACCTCAACGAGCAGTACGGCCAGGAGAAATTCGCGCAGCTCTACGCGGAAATCAAGACTGGCAAGCGCATCGACAGCGCCCTCGAGGCCGTCTACGGCTTCAACCAGGACGGCCTCGAAGACGAGTGGCGCCAGTTCCACGACCTTCCGGCGCGTGAGACGTTCGAGGCTACCGCGCCGGCACAGGACCAAACTCCCGGCTCAGACTCCGCCGACAACCCTGCCTCAGAGGATGGCGGTGGCACGAGTACGGGAACGATCATCGCCATCCTCGTCGGTACGCTCGCTCTCGCCGGCGCTATCGCCTTCGCCGGCATCACTCTCGCCCGCCGAGTGAAGTGACGCCGGGGAGACGGTCTCTCATGCACCTGCTCCTTGAGGGGAGACCGAAGGCACCGTTGGTTCTGCTTCTCGCGGGGATCGTGGGAGCGTTCCTCCTGGGTGCCTGTAATGACGAAAGCAATGATGACCCCGGCGGCTTGGCAGGCACATCATGGGAACTAACGATGCTGGATGGCCAGGACGCCCTTCCTGATGTGTCCGCGTGGCTGCAATTCGACGAAGGCAGTCTTCTTCAAGGATCGACGGGGTGCAACTCGCTGAGCGGGTCCTGGGAAAGCAGCGGCTCTAACCTGTTGTTCCACGATATCGCCACCACTCTCATCGGCTGCCCGGGACCGGTTGGAGAACAGGAGGCGGCGTTCACGGCGGCTCTTAGAGAGACCGCTTCCTACACCTCCGAAGGCGAAACGCTTACGCTAGAGGACGGCAAGGGGGACGAGCGCATGAAATTTGCACCGAAGACAGACCTGGCACCCACTCCGTAAGCGCCGAACCGGCGTCAGTCAGCCCACTCCACCGCCCAGATCTCGTGCTCGCCCGACAGCCCCTTCAGCTCCACCGTTCTCGACTCGCCCCACGTGACGTCGGAACCGGCCACCAGCGCCTTCACGACGCTCGACGCCAGGATCTCGCCGCCGTGCGCCTGTGAAGCCACCCGCGCCGCCATGATCACGTTGCGGCCGAAGAAGTCTTCGCCTTCCTTGATCACCTCGCCGGCGTGCAACCCTACCCGCACCTGCACCGGCTCTTCCGCGCTACCGTTTCGCGCGACCAATGTCTGCTGAATGGCCGACGCGCAGGCCAGAGCCTTCGCTGCCGACTGGAACGCCACCATGAACCCGTCGCCCTCGCTCTTTACCTCGAAGCCACTGTTGGCCTTGATCTGCTCGCGGACGATGGTGTTGTGTTCGCGAAGCACCTCCATGAACTGCGCGTCGCCGAGGCGGTCGGCCATCGCGGTTGAGCCCTCGATGTCGCTGAACATGATCGTGAC
The DNA here is from genome assembly GCA_963717065.1 of uncultured Chloroflexia bacterium. Taxonomy (GTDB): domain Bacteria; phylum Chloroflexota; class Dehalococcoidia; order SM23-28-2; family RBG-16-64-32; genus CAVQVC01. The sequence continues at coordinate 89,809 of CAVQVC010000002.1, forward strand.
CGTGCCGTCGGGCGCCGCGTGCGCCTTGAGGTCGGGCTGTTCGGCCAGCGCCTCACGGGCGACGGTGTCGATCGAGGTGCCGAGGTCGCTGAGGTCGACCCCCTGCGCCTTCAGCTTCATCGCTAGCGAGCGCTCCAGCAACGCCGTCATCCCCAGCCGCTCCGCCACGTCCAGCGCCTGCGACAGCAGCGATAGCGCCTTCTCCCGGTCGCCCGGACCGTCGCGCCGGAGTAGCATGTCGGCGTACAGGTGGAAGGTCCAGCCCGCAAACCGGCCTGCGCCCATCCGCGCTGTCCATCTCAACGCAGTCTTCGAAGTGTCGCTCAGCGTCTTCGTAGCGCTCCAGCGTGGCCGCCAGACGGCCGAGAAGCCGATGGGTCGCTCCGTAGCAGTCGACGGCGGCGCCGACCAGGATGCAGCGGTCGCCAACCGGCAACAGCTCGTCGTACAGGTAGTCCGCCCGCTCTTTGTCACCGAGGAACGCGCAGGTCTCGGTCAGCAACGCCATCCGCGATCGGCCAGTTACCGTCGCGGGGAAAGATCGCGAAGTCGTCCTTCGCCAGTATCTCGAACTCGGCGCGGGCCTCATCCACCATTCCCCGCTCCGCGTAGCCGAAGGCGAGCGCCGTCCGCCAGGCCGGTATCAGCGGGTACATCTGGACCATCCCTCGAACGGCCGGCTTCCATCTCGGCCACTCGCCCTTGCTCACGGCGTATCGCGTAGATTTGCGCCCCGTACATCTGCATCGCGGTGTCCGGGTCAGCGCGCTGGCCGAGGGCGAGCGCGCTCTGCGCCAAGTCTTCTGCCTCTGCCATCGTGCCCTGGAACATCGCACGCATGCCGCGCAACAACTCCAGCTGCCAGAGCCACAACGGTATCCGTGACTTCCTCAGCGATGCCCGCGTAAGCGTCGATGTTCGCGAAGGCGGATTCGCTATCTCCGAGAATCATCTGAGTGGCGATCAATGAGAATGTCCCCGATAGGACCGCCGAGCGGTCACCGAGTTCCTCTGCCAGCTGGATCGCTTCGTTGACCTGGGCTACCCTTTCCTCTGGACCCTCCAGCGCCATCGTTCCGCCCCATCCCATGTTCCAGAGCGTCTCGACCAGGGCCCGCTTGTCGCCGACTCGCCGGGCCATCTCAACTGCCTCGCTTGTAAGGCCCTGGGACTCCTCCAGGTCGCCGAAGTACTGCTCGCGACCAAGCCGGGACACCAGCCGGGCGCGCATAGCGCTGTCCTCGTCGGGTATGCCCTCAAGCGCTTCGTTTAACAGGCGCACAACGGTGTCGTCGACAACGCCCACACTGAAGGGGCGCGAGTATCCCATCGCGGCACTGGCAAAACGGTCGGGGTCGTTCAGGCGCCGGGCGATGTCGGCGGCGCTGCTGTAGGTGCTCTGGAATCGCGCCTGGTCGCCGGTTCCGTAGATGCGCATCTGCCAGCCTGCATCAGGAGGTCGCACTTGAGCGACTCGTCCACCGGCGTCGCCAGGTCCACGACCTGGAGCGGCGCGCTCGAACTGCGTGACGGCGTCTTCCCACGCGTACATGCGCGACCGCTCTCTCGCCGGCTCTCCGCGCGTAGTCCACCGCCTTCTCGACGTCGCCGCCCGGGCGCCGCCTCGGCGAAGTGGTAGGCGAGTTGCGGCAGGTTGCCCTCCGCGTCCAGCTCCTCCAGCGCCTCGCCGATCTGGCGGTGCAGGCGCACGCGGCGGGTGGTGCTCAGCTCCTCGTACAGCGTCTCGCGGATCAGGGCGTGCGAGAACCAGTACTGGTCCGTCGCGCGCGGCAGCTCGGCGATCACGCGGGCGGCCATCGCCTCTTCGAGCGCCTCCAGCAGGCGGTCGCCCTTCACCTCTGCGACCTTCTCCAGGAGCTTCACGCCGAACTCGCGCCCGATCACGGAGCCGATCGTCAGCACCTTGTTGCACTCGTCCGACAGGTGGTCGAGGCGACGTCCGACGACCTCGCGCACGCTCTGCGGGATCGTCACGCTCCACTCCTTGACGCCTTCCGCCTTCTCGAGGCGCCCGTCGGCGACCAGCAGGCGCACGATCTCGTTGACGAAGAACGGGTTGCCCTCCGTCTCGCGGTAGACCGCCGCCACCAGAGCGTCCGGTGGCGACGTCCCCGCTGTGACCTCGACGAAGCGGCGCACGTCGTTCTCGGTGAGGCCGCGCAGGAGCACGCGCTGGCTCAGGTTCTCGCGGTTCAGCTCGCCCAGCGTCTGGGCGAGCGGGTGCTGGCGTCGCAGCTCGACGTCGCGGTAGGTGCCGAGCACCAGCAGGCGGCTGCCCCGCAGCTCCTTCGCCAGGAACTGCAGCAGCAGCAGCGACGGCTTGTCCGCCCAGTGCATGTCGTCGAGCACGACCATCAGCGGCGTGTCTTTCGAGGCGTTCTTGAGGAAGGTGGTGATGCTGTCGAACAGGCGGAAGCGGGCCTGCTCCGGCTCCAGTTGCGGCGGCGCCGGCAGACCCGGCAGCCGCTCCCAACCTCGGACACCACCTGCGCGATGTCCGCCGCGCCCGGCCCCATCTCCGACATCAGCTCCTTCGGCTCCTTGTCGTGGACGTAGGAGCGGATGATCTGCACCCACGGCCAGTAGGCCGGCGCGCCCTCGCCCTCGTAGCAGCGGCCCCAGAGCACCTGCACGTTGCGCAGACGCGCGTAGGTCGCGAACTCCTCTGACGTGCGCGTCTTGCCGATGCCGGGCTCGCCGACGAGCATCATCAGCCGACCGCGGCCGGAGAGCGAGTCTTCGAGGCCGGCCCGCAGCTCGTCCATCTCCTTGTCGCGGCCGACGAAGATGCCCGTCGCCAGGCGGTCGAGCGGGTTGACGTCCGACTCCTGCGCAACCGGCGCCGTCGTCGATGCGCTGGCCACGATGGCGGCAAGCGCTTCCGGTATCGCGGCGGCGCTCTCCGGGCCGCTCGTTCGGGTCCTTCGCCAGCAGCCGCAGGATCAGCGACTCCAGCGCCCGCGGCACCTCCGGGTTGTGCCAGGAGGGCGCGACCGGCGCCGTGTTGATGTGCTGCGAGATGATCGCGACAGGGTCGTCGCCCAGGAACGGCGCGCGGCCCGTCACCATCTCGTAGGTCACGCATCCCAGCGAGTAGAGGTCGCTCCGGGCGTCCGGCTGGCGGCCCAGCGCCTGCTCCGGCGGCATGTAGGCGACCGTCCCCACCATCATCCCTTCCATCGTTAGACGGCTGCGGTCGAGCGACACGGCCAGGCCGAAGTCGCCGATCTTGGCGGTTCCGTCTTCGGTCAGCCAGATGTTCCCCGGCTTGAGGTCGCGGTGGATGATGCCGCGGTCGTGGGCGTGGGCCAGCCCCTGCTGCACCTGCTGGGCGATACGCATCGCCTCCTGGATCGGCAGGCGGCGGTCGGGCGCCTTGTTCAGCATGCCGTCGAGGTCGCCGCCTCCCATGTACTGCGAGACGATGTACGGCTGTCCATTGTCGTCGCCGATGTCGAACACCGTGACGATGTTCGGGTGGTCGCCCAGCCGGCCCATCGCCTGCGCCTCGCGCTTCACGCGCGAGAGGCCGGCCTCGTCGAGGCCGTCGGTCTTGATGACGGCCACTGCGACATCGCGGTCCAGCTTCGAGTCGTGTGCGAGGTAGACGCGCTTGCGGCCGCCCTCGCCCAGGAAGCCCTTGACGGTGTAGCGGCCGTCGGCGAACGAAGATGGCATAACCGGCGACGGCGCCGGCGTGGGCGTGGCGCCCTGCATGCTCGAGATTGCGGCTGGCGCGCCTGATAGCGCCGCGCCGCACTCGTGGCAGAACTTCACGCCGGGCGGGTTCACGCTGCCACAGCCGGCGCAAGTCACATCGACCGTCAGTGCCTGGCCGCACTCGCCGCAAAACTTCACGCCCTCGGGATTGGCGTTGCCGCAGGCCTGACAGTTCATCAAGTCCTCGATCCCGCTGGTTCGCGCCGCATCCCCCAACCGGGCGGGCCGTCTTTGCCGAGCGGCGCTGTGTCGACCACTTTGAAGCCCTGGCGTTCGTAGAATGCGAGGTTCCGTTCTTCGCTCGTTTCGAGGTAACAGGGCGCGTTGACCCCATCGGCTCGCTCCAGGCCCTCTGCAACCAGCGCGCCGCCGTGTCCTTTTCCCTGCAACTCGGGGTCGACCCCGACGATCAGGAGGTACCAGTGCGGCTCGGGCATGTACTTCTTGTGTATCTTCTCCATCACGCTGTTCGCACCGACGAACTTGACGAACGGCCCGAAACCGATCTGGAACGGCACGGCCAGGAATCCTGTGCGCACCAGGCCGGTCGTCGACATCGGGCGTTCCGGTGGTGCCCAGATCGCGACCGCCTTGGCGCCGTTGGACCGGGTCACACTACCGTACTTGAGACCATACTCCAGCGGCACCCGAAGGAACCGCACCAGCGACCGAGATCGCCTGTCCGGGTGTGGGAACATCCACGTGAACATCGGGTCACTCGAAAACGCGCGTGCCAGCGTGGTGGTGCCCTTCTCCACGTCGTCCCGCGTCAGCGGTTCGATGACGTCTGCCTCTATGCGGTCCAATCCACGCTCCATATCTCTTGCTCGCCGGATAGGCCCTTCAATTCTACCGTTCGCACCTCGCCCCAGGTCACGTCCGACCCCTGCACGAGGGCCTTCACGACGCTCGACGCCAGGATCTCGCCACCGTGCGCCTGCGAAGCTACCCGCGCGGCCATGATCACGTTCCGCCCGAAGAAGTCTTCGCCCTCCTTGATCACCTCGCCCGCGTGGAGGCCCATGCGTACCTTCACCGGCTCCTCGGCGCTTTCATTCCGCGTTACCAGCGCCTTCTGGATCCCGCCGGCGCAGGCGAGTGCCTTGCCGGCGGATTGGAAGGCGACCATGAAGCCGTCGCCTTCGCTCTTTACCTCGAACCCCGCGTTGGCCTCCACCTGCTCACGGACAATGGCGTTGTGCTCGCGCAGCACCTCCATGAACTTCGTGTCGCCAAGGCGGTCGGCCATCGCCGTCGACCCCTCGATGTCACTGAACATGATCGTGACGGTGCCATCGGGGGCAGCGTGCGACTTCAGGTCTGGCTGCTCCCGTGCCACCACCCTCGCGACGGTGTCGATCGAGGTGTTGATGTCGCTCGAAGTGATGCCCTGAAAGCGCAGCTTCAGCGCCAGGCAGTCGTCGAGAAGAGGCTTCATCTTCATCGCCTGCGCTTGCTGAGTGGCGAGGTTCAGGTGCTCCACCGCTTCTGCCTTCTCGTTAGGGAAGTGCTCGAACAGCAGTCTTGCAAGGGCGAAATGAGAGCGCGCGACATCCACGCGGTCTGCAACCTTTTCGCCTACGCGCAGACCTGTCTCGAAGTGCCTTCTCGCTGCGGGAATGTCGCCGAGCAGCAACGTTGCCCTGCCCATCAAGCGCCCGAATGTATACGCGCCCCATGCGTACCATTCTTCGAGGCCATTGAGGCACTCCATGAGCGTCGCGGCGGACTTCGCGTCTCCCACCGTCGCCGCGGCGTCCAACAGCGCGCTCAATGTAACGTCCTCGGCCCAGCCTTCCGGGTCTCCGATTCGCCGGTCGTTGATCAGGCGATGGATCTCTTTCTGGGCGTCCTCGGCGCGTCCAATTTGCGCCATGTATTCAGCGACCACCGCTTCACCGTACGGTAGGGTGCGCCATATCGGGAACGTCGATTCTAGTTCGTCGTAACGCCCCAGCGCTTCCAGCGCGAAAGTAGTCGGCAGTCTGCTAATGAAGTCACCCCACTGCTCGATCCCCATGTCCTTCGATCGGGCGTTAAACTGCTCGGCCATCTCAAGCACATCTTCGAGGTCTCCGTTCATCCGCAACCGGACAGCCGCCGCGTTCATTTGCCACGACTGCAGGTAGGGCTCCGGCACGCGCGCCGCAAAATCCTCGAGCTCATCCCAAATGCGGTTGGCATCATCCACGTCGCCTGAGGCTGTTAGGAGTTGGGCAAAGTTGTAAAGATATTGGCCCCTCAAATTGGGTGCGAGGCTGGTGGACGATACTCCCTTCATCTCGCGCGCGATTTCAAGACGTTCCTTCACGAACCTTGGTGGCGCGCCAACCACCATCTGACAGAACGCCGCGTATGTCAGAGCTTCCGGATCGTTAACTCGACGCGCAACTTCAAGCGTCTTCCGGCGCAGCTCCCAGCATTTCTCTGGCTGCCGCGCTGACCAGTAGGCCCAGGACAGGAGCCCATGTCCCATGACCTCTTCTCTTGAGTCGGGTGTCGCATTCTTGCCTATCCGCTCACACCACCCCCGGAACTCTGGCGTGATGAATGTGAATGTCCCGTCCCTGTAGATCAGGGCGTACACCGCCGCCTCGGCTACTCGGGCCGCAACGGTGCCTTGACCAAGCGATTCAGCCAGATCACAGGCGCGCGGTGCGGCGTCTGTGAGCACACGCTCCGGCTCGCCAGCCGACAGCAACGCCGTCGTTAGTTCCGCCAGCAGCTCCAGGCGCGCCTCGCCGTCCTTAGGGTCCAGCACTTCCTGCACCTCGAGCGCCTGGTCCAGGTGGCGCACTGCCTCGCCGTAGGCGTGGACGGAGGCGGCGCGGGCGGCGGCCAGTTCGCCGTACTCGACGGCTTTCCGAAGGTCCTCCTCGGTGGACGAGTGCGAGAAGTGCTCGGCCAGCTCGGCGGCGTGCTCCTCTTCGCGGCCCGCGTAGTGCGCCTCCAGCGCCTTCGCCACCTCATTGTGCATGCGCAGGCGGCGCGGCGCGATCATCTCCTCGTACAGCGTCTGCCGGAAGAAGGCGTGCGTGAAGCGGTAGCGCAATTCGCGCTGGCCACGCATCTCCTCGATCAGCGAGACGTTGATCGCCTCCTCCAACGAAGCCAGCAGTTCATCCTCGGAAACTCCTGCGACTCGTCGCAGCACGTCCACCGCGAAGTCGCGGCCGATGATCGCTGCCACTGCAAGGATGCGGTTGCACTCCTCGCTCAGGCGCGAAAGCCGCCGGCCGATGACGTCGCGCAGGCCTTCCGGGATGTAGTTGATCAGCGAATCGACTGTGGCCACCCACTGGCCGCCCTCCCGCTTGATCAACCCCTCCTCCGCTGCGTTGCGGATCAGCTCCTGTACGAACAGAGGGTTCCCCTCCGTCTGCCGGTAGATTGCCTCACCCAACTCGAACGGGATCTCCTGCCCGGCAATGTGCGAAACCATCCGCACAACCTCGTCCGGGCTCAGCCCGCGCAGCGGGATGCGCTGGAAGTTCTCTATGCGCCGGAGTTCGGCCAGCGCCGCAGACAGCGGGTGCGTGCGGTCCACCTCGACGTCGCGATAGGTGCCGACAAGCAGGATGCGCGCACCCGCCAGGTTGCGCGCGAGGTGCATCAGCATCTCCATCGTGCCCTTGTCGGCGTCGTGCAGGTCCTCCAGCACCAGGCACAGGGCCTGCGCTCCGGAGGCGTTGCGGAGGAACGTGGCCACGGCCTGGAAGAGGCGAAAGCGCTCCTCCTCCGGGCTGGAGGCGCCGCCTGGTTCTACGGTGACGCGATCGCGCACTTCGGAGACGATCCGCGCTACTTCGGCGGCGCCGGTTCCCAATTGCTTTGTCAGGTCCTCGCGGCTCTGGTCGACGACATACGAGCGCATCATCTCCACGAACGGCAGGTAGGGCAGGGAGAGCGAGCCTTCCTCGTAGCAATGGCCCGTGAGCGACCGCCCGCCGCGCATGCCTACATAAGTCGAAAGCTGTTCTGTGATCGTTGTCTTGCCGATGCCCGGCTCGCCGACCACCATCACCAGCGAGCCCTGGCCGGATAACGCGGCGTCGAACGCCGTTTCCAGCGTCTTCAGCTCCGGCTCGCGGCCCACGAACGTCCGCCGGTATATGGGGTTCGCCTGCTCGGCCTGTGCCGCTTCCGTTGCCGGCTGGGGCGCGGGCGTCGACCCGCGTGACACCGACCCCAGCGCTTCACGCACCTCGGTCGCGCTCGCCGGCCGTAGTTTCGGGTCCTTCTCCAGCATCCGCAGGATCAGCGTTTCCAGCCCCGGCGGGCACTCGGCGTTGTGCCACGTCGGCGAAACAGGCGGCGTATTCACGTGCTGCGAAATCACGGCCACCGTGTCGTCACCGACGAACGGCGGGCGTCCCGTGACCATCTCGTAGAGAACGCAACCCAGCGCGTACAGGTCGCTGGCAAACGTTGTCTCGCCGCCCATCGCCTGCTCCGGCGGCATGTAGCTCGCCGTTCCAACCATCATCCCCGCCATCGTCAGCCGCGAACGGTCCAGCGCCACAGCCAGGCCGAAATCGCCGATCTTCGCCACGCCCGGGCTGTCGAACCAGATGTTTCCCGGCTTCAAGTCCCGATGAACGACGCCCCTGGCGTGCGCGTGCTCGAGTCCCGAGCACACCTGCTCGGCGACCTTCACTGCCGCGTCGATCGGCAGACGGTGCTCTTCCCGATTGTTCAGCACCGCCGCGAGATCGCCCCCCGCCATGTACTGCGAGACGATGAACGGCTCGTCGCCATCCTCGCCCGTATCAAACACGGTAACGATGTGCGCGTGGTCTCCTAGCCGTCCCATCGCCTGCGCCTCGCGCTGCACGCGGGCCAGCCCGTCTGCATCGAGCCCCTCTGTCTTGATCACGGCAAAGGCGACGTCGCGGTCGAGTTTCGTGTCGTGCGCCAGGTAGACCCTCTTGCGTCCGCCTTCTCCCAGGAAGCCCTTGACCTCATAGCGGCCCTCGCCCAGCGTATCCGGCAGCGGTACCGACGGTTTCGGCGTTGGCGTAGGGGCGCTGCTTGCTGCGCCCGGGGACGCTGCCGGTGTGCCGACTGCCGCTCCGCACGAATCGCAGAACCGCGCCGAGGGCCTCAGCTCCGCGTTGCACGACACGCAGCGCGCGGACAGCACCGTACCGCACGCCTCGCAGAAGCGCGCGCCTTCACGGTTCTCGGTGCCGCAGGATACACAGACCAAAAGGTGCTCCCCCTAGATACGGGCCGGACGGTGACTCAATAGTCACTTAGCCACGAACGAGTGTCAACGATGCCCCCCGAAAGGCGGGATTCAAACCCCGCCTGAGGTTAGCTCGCAGCTACGGAATGTAGAGTCCGCTCGGCCGCTCTTTCCCGCGTTCCACGCGAGTTGCTGCCGGTGGCTGCGCCTCGACCGCATTGGTCGGCCCCTCCACTCGCTCCGGCGTCACCAGCGGTGACTCCGCCGCCTTCACCACCTGCTCAACCAGCGTTTCTTCGGGAATCATCCCGGGGATCGCCACCCGGTCATTGATCACAGTCAGTGGCACCGCCTGCACGCCGTATCGTTCCGCCAGCTCCGGAAACTCGTTGATCTCGATACCTTCGGAACGGATCTTCGGGTTCACCATCGTCATCTGGTAGGCCATCCGCACCATCGCAGGGCAGTAGGGGCAGGTTGGGGTCACGAAGACCCTGATCGTCGCTGCCTCGAGTTGGGCGAGCACTTTCACCGACTCCTCGGACAGCAGCACTTCGTTGCGGGAGGCGTCAACGATGGACTCCAGGAACGCCGGGAATTCGGTTCCGCCCGGCATCCCGTAGAACACGTACGCACGCCCGTCTCCCTCTCCCCGCGACGGCCCGCGCAGCACGATCGCCGGTATCCGCTCGATCCCGAACGTTCGCGCTTCCTCCGGTCCGTCCTCCAGGTAGTGGACGCGCAAACTGAGCGAATCGCTCAGACCGGCCAGTTCCTGCAGCATCTCTCTCGCCGGCTTGCAGAAAGTGCACGGCTGCTTACCCGGCACGGTAAGGCCGGTCTCCCGCTCCGTGAAGAAGTCGATCTTCACCGGTCCCAGAAGCTCCTGCGCGAACTTCTGCCGGATCGCTTCCTGGTCTTTCAGCGGAATCATCTGCCAGCTTCCCTTGTCGCCCGCCACACCATCCACAACCGCTGCGCCGCCGTCAGCACCGTCAGCACTGCCAGCGCCCACAGCACCCACGTTAGCACATCAATCTCGTCTGCAACGTCCGCCACGATTAGTCCGATCCCCAGCACCGCCACCCTCACCTCCCGCGTGAACAGCCCTTCCCGCAGCTCCACACCGACAGCCTGCGCCCGCGCCCGAACGTAGCTCACCAGCATCGACCCCGCCAGCGCCACGAAGATCAGCAGCTCCTCGGTGCGATCGCCTTGGTCGCTGAACCACACCAGTAGCCCGAACAGCACCGCAGCCTCCGACACACGGTCCATCACCGAGTCGAACACTCCTCCGAAGTCCGTCGCCTGCCCGGTCGCCCGCGCAAGCGCGCCGTCCAGGAAGTCGAGCGCGCTGAACGCCAGCATCACGATGCCGCCTGCCAGGAACTCCCCAAAGCCGCAGAGCACCGCCGCCACGACATTCCCCGCCACACCGAACACCGTCAGCATGTTCGGCGTCACTCCTATCCCGGACAGGAACGAAACTGCCGGGTCGACGAACCAGGACGGCGGCCGACGGGGGATCAGCGTGGGCAAGTCATTACTCGCTGTCTGTTACTCGCCGTCCGCTGTCCGCTGCCCGTTCGCTCGTCCCTTCGCCACCTCTTCGTAGTACCGCAGCACCAACGCCGACATCCGTTCCCAGCTGAATGCCTGCGATGTCTTCGCGCCCGCCTTCCCCATCGCCTCCCGTGCCCCCGCGTCGTCCAGCACCCGTTTCAGCGCTTCGCACCAGGCTTCGCTGTCTCGCGGCGGTGCCAGCAATCCCTCCTGCTCGTGCGTCAGCACGTCCGAGAACCCCTCGATGTGCGAGGCGATCACCGGCGTCCCTGCCGCCATCGCCTCCAGCAGCACCAGCCCGAAGCTCTCGCCGCCGGTGTTCGGCGCGCAGTAGACGTCCGCAGTCTTGTAGTACCGCGCCTTCTCTTCCTCTGAGACGAAACCGACGAATACCACGTCCTCGATCCCGTACTGCTGGACGAACTTCTCGGCGCCGGGCCGCAGCCCGCCGTCTCCCCCAACCACGATCAGCCGCGTGTCCGGCCGCTGCCGCTTCAGCTTGCGGTAGGACTCGAGTAGCGTCGGCAGGCCCTTGCGCTTCTCCAGCCGGCCTAGGTAGAGGATGTTGCGCTTGCCGTCCAGATACTCGGGCAAAGGCGTGGCCTCGGCGAACTGGGCGCACTCTACGCCGTTCGGGATTACGTGAAAATCATCTTCGAAGTGCCGTGAGATCATCCGCAGCGACGCGAATGACACGACTATTCGCCCGTGGATGTTCTTCATCCAGGGACGGATCAGAAATTTTGCATATGCGTATGGCCTACTCCCGCCTTCCCGCGCCGCGTGGAACGTTGCGATGTTCGTCGCCTGCGAGTAACGCACGAACTGGAACGGCAGCAGCGGCTGGAAGGGCTCGTGGACGTGCACGACGTCGAACCCCTCTCGCGCCAGCAGCCGCTTCACCCGTGGCCCCAGGTTGTAGGAAAGCGATACGTTGGCCACAGACCCGCTCGCCGGCAAACCGATCGAGCTGTGCCCGATGATCGTTACCCACGGGGGCTCCCGCCCCGTCTGCTTCGACGCCGGCGCCACCACAGTCACATCGTGCCCGTGCCGCTGGAAATGCTTCGTCAGGTACGAGATATGCCCGTTCACGCCCCCCGGCACCATCCAGTCGTACGGCGAGACAAGCGCGATCTTCATCGCCGCGAAAACACCCGCTGCACGAAGCTGTTCGCCGTTGGCCCCCACCCCATCCGCCGCGGCGTCGTCATCATCCCGCGCCACGCTTGGTGCACGAGTCTATGCGGCCCGATCTCCCAGTACCCCGGCCTCACGCCGTCCCGGGCCTGCGTTTTCCGTTGCAGGATCGCTGCCTTGAGTTCGTCCGCCGTCGCCCCCTCAAACACCGTGTACGCCCCTCCCGCGAAGTCCCCGAAGTGCGCGTCGCTGCCGCCCACCTCCGCCAACCCCAGCTCTCCGCGGTTTAGCGCTATGGCCTTTTGGCGCCGCCAACGCGATCCCGGCGAGCAGTTCGCCGTCTCGATGCCGTCCAGTCCTGTTCCGTCTGTCCGGTTCGCCAACCGGCGCAATTCCTTCATCCCGAGGCTCCGCGTCAGCGGGTTCAACGGGTGTGCCGCCACGCAGAGGCCTCCCTGCCTGTGCACAGCCTCAACCGCTTCTTCGACGCGGCACAGATTTGGTAGAGGCTCCTCCACGAACAACGCCAAAAGATGCCCCTCTATCGTCGTGATCTCAACGCCGGGCACGAAATCGAACCGGTAGCTCCCCCGCGCCCACACCTCCCGCGCTTCCAGCGCGCCCCGCACGTCGTCGTGGTCCGTAATCGCGACCACGTCCATCTCCGTGTGCTCCTGCACGCGGTCGAGCATCTCGCGCGCCGAGGCCATCCCGTCGCTGAACGACGTGTGTATGTGCAGGTCCGCCTTGCCCATTGCTCCCGTTCCTACTTCCTACCTCCCGCTTCCTTCTGCCCGTCCCAGATGCGTTCCAGCACTGCCCATTGCCCGGGTTCTTCCCGCAGGTGACGCTCGAATCGCTCGAGATACAGGAGCTCCCCCCGCCGCACGTCCGCTTCCATGTCTCCCGTCCGCTCCAGCGCGAGCGGTTCCTCCGCGTACCCCTCGAACTTCTCCCGCCGCCGGTAGCAAAACGCTGGAATAACTATAGCGCCTGTACGCAGCGCCAATTCAATCGGCCCGGTCGGCATCCACGTCTCCACTCCGAAGAAGGGGAGCCTCGCCCTTGGCCCTTCGATGTCGCGATCGCCCGTCAACGCCACCAGCCCGCCCTTCTTTAGCGTTTGCATCACCTTCTTGACGTTACTCACGCTCACTGGCGCGAACTGCAACCCCAGGCTCGATCGGTGCTCGTCCATCAGCTTCGAGAGGCGCGGCGGCTCCAGTGGTTCGGTTAGCGCGAATCCCTGGATCCCCAGCGCCAGCAGCCCCTGCAGCACAAGCTCCGGGTTTCCGAAATGGCTTGTGAGCAACACCACGCCCTTCTTCGACTCCAGCGCCGGTACGAGGTGCTCTTCAATCCCTTCGATGCGAAATCGTTCCTCGAACAGCCGCTTCGCATTCTGCCGCGGAAGCGAAGCCAGGTCTGCGTAGTACAGCGCCACGTTCAGAAACACCTGCTTCGCCGCCGCCTCCAGTTTCCCCGCCGGCCAGTCCGGCCGCACGTGGCGCAGGTTGTCGATCACATCGGCCCGCGACCGGCTGGCAAGCCGATAGCCCGTCCAGGCGACGACATCGGCCACCCGGTAAAGCGCCCACACCGGCAGGCGTCCCAGCACGTTAAAGACGAACCAGAAGATCCAGTACCTCATCGTCCTGGCCGCCGACTGGAAAACCGCAGTAACGAAAAACTCGTTATTATAGCCGTGATGACAAATAAAGAACTCAACTCAGCAGAACGAATCATACGACGCTTTGGTAACCAGAGCACCCTTGCGGCCCTGCTCGGCAAACGGCAAAGTACTATCCAGCACTGGGCCAGCACCGGCCGCATACCCGCCCAATGGCACCAGCCGCTGATGTCACTCGCAAAACAGAAAGGGATTGCCTTGGAACCGAAAGACTTCGTTGCTCCCCAACCCAACGCCGTGCAGCCCGCGTCCGGTCGCCTGGGCGTCCTCCTCGTCGGACTCGGCGCCGTTGCCACCACCTTCATCGCCGGCGTCGAGCTCGCCCGCCGCGAGTCCGCCCCCTACATCGGCTCGCTCACGCAGATAGGCACCATTCGCCTCGGCAAGCGGACGGAGGAACGCCGGCCCCTGATCCGCGACTTGGTTCCCCTGGCCGACGTCGACAAGCTCGTCTTTGGCGCCTGGGACCCCTTTCCCGATGACGCCTACGAATCGGCGCTCAAGGCGGGAGTGCTCGACGACACAAGGCACGTTAAGCCCATCGCCGACTACCTGCACAGCATCAAGCCCATGCCGGCTGTATTCGAAAACCATTACGTGAAGCGGCTGGAGGGACCCAACGTCAAGCGGGGCGAGTCGAAAATGCACCTGGCGGAGCTTATCCGCGAAGACATCCGCAATTTCAAGGCCGATAACCGCTGCGACCGCCTGGTGATGATCTGGTGTGCCTCTACTGAGATCTTCCTCGAACCGGGGGAAGTCCACCAGGACATCGAGCGCTTCGAAGCTGCCATGCGCGCAGACGACGAGGCCATCGCGCCCTCGATGATATACGCATACGCGGCGATGCTGGAAGGCGTGCCGTTCGCTAACGGCGCCCCGAACCTCACCGTTGACATCCCGGCTATCGAGGCGCTGGCTGTCGAACGCAGCGTGCCGATCTGCGGAAAAGACTTCAAGACCGGGCAGACGCTGCTCAAGACCGTCCTTGCCCCCATGCTGCGACACCGCAAGCTTGGCCTCAGCGGCTGGTTCTCCACCAACATCCTCGGGAACCGCGACGGCGAGGTCCTCGATGACCCCGAGAGCTTCAAGACCAAGGAAGAATCCAAGCTCGGTGTCCTCGAATACACTCTCATGCCGCACCTCTACCCGGACCTCTACGGCAACGTTTACCACAAGGTCCGTATCAACTATTACCCTCCCCGCGGCGACAACAAGGAGGGCTGGGACAACATCGACATCTTCGGCTGGCTGGGCTACCCGATGCAGCTGAAGATCGACTTCCTCTGCCGGGACTCAATTCTGGCGGCGCCGCTCGTCCTCGACCTCGCCCTCTTTCTCGACCTCGCCCAGCGCTCGGGGATGAAAGGGATCCAGGAGTGGCTCTCCTTCTACTTCAAGAGCCCGCATCACCACGCCAGCGTCTACCCCGAGCACGACCTCTTCGTCCAGAAGACGAAGCTCAAGAACACCCTCCGCTGGCTCATGGGTGAGGAGCAGATCACCCACCTGGGACAGGAGTACTACGAGGCCTAGGGCCGGGGGGTGAAGTTGGAGCTTGGCGAGCTTGTCGGCCAGGGAGCCGGCGCGGAAGTCTTCGCCCTTGACGAACATCGGGTCATCAAGCTTTTCAGGCCCGGAGTCGATCCGAGAATCCCCAAATACGAGGTCCGTGTCGTCAAGGCGGTTATGGACGCGGGCGCGCCTGCGCCTGAGGTGCTGGATGTCGTCACGGTAGAGGGCCGGCCGGGAATCGTGTACGCGAGGTACGATGGCCCAACCCTCCTCGCCTGCCTGATGAATGGGCAAGTCTCACCTGACGACGGCGGGCAAATTCTGGCCAGATTGCATCACTCCATCCACGTCGCCGCACACAAGGCAGATGTCAAAACGTTTCGAGCCTGGACACTCGTCACGCTGGAAATCCTCGTGTCCCACGGGCTTCCGCGGGACGTTCGGGAGCGCGTGCAGGAACTCATCATGTCTCTTCCCGAAGACGGAGTGCTCTGCCACGGGGACGGTCACCCGGGTAATGTCCTGATGACCGCTGCGGGCCCGGTCGCTGTAGACTGGATCAGCGCCATGAATTCCAACCCACTGGTTGATGTGGCACGCCAGCATCTCACGTTGACCATGGTCGCCCCTGCCGCCCTACGCGAGTCACTACTGACGAAGGTGGATGCGTCATTCATCGGTACATATGCGGCCCTGTCAGGGACTGATGCCGCCGGTCTTCTGTCCGAAGTTAGGCCCTATATGGTCGTCATGGCGGCGATGCGAATGAGTGAGTCGGCGTCGAGTGAGGGAGAGAAACGCAGGTTGACTGAGTACGTTCGGTCCAACGCCGGGCTTGCGTAATCAAGTTTCCGGGGCGAACACCTTCCGCGGCCGCCACATTGCGTCCTCCGCAGCGTAACGGATGATCGCGACCAGCGACCCGTCCTCGGCGTAGGCCCGGCACTCCATGCCTTCGCTGAGTTTGCCGAGCGGCTCGACGCGGTCCTCGTCCAGCGCCACCGCTTGGCCGTGCCGGATGTCCTTCTCGTCCTCGATGTGCAGAGTCACAGCCGGCAGGTCGATCAGCCCGTAGTCCAGCGGCAGCAGCCGTTCCTGCCACTCCCCGCCGTCGAACGCCGACTCCAGCTCCTCCAGCCCCACCGCGTCCTCGATCCCGAACGGCCCCACTCGCGTCCGCGTCAGCGCCGACAGGTGCGCTCCGCATCCCAGCGCCTCTCCAAGGTCGTGCGCGATGCTGCGGATGTACGTCCCACGCCCGCACTCCACTTCAATTTCCACTTCCGGCGGCTCGAACCTCAGCAGCTCAATCCGGTACACCAGCGCCTTCCGCGCCTTGAGTGTCACCGTCTCGCCCCGCCTGGCCCGCTCGTATGCCCGGCGGCCCTCGACCTTCACAGCGCTGTACGCGGGTGGTGTTTGCGATATCTCTCCCCGGAACTGCCCCAGCGCCTCCTCGATGTCTGCCCTCGACACGTCTCCATACTCATCCTCCCGCGTCACCTCCCCCTCGGCGTCGTAGGTCGTAGTCGACACGCCCAGCCGCACCGTCGCCCGGTAAGTCTTCGGCAGGTCCAGCAGGTACTCGCTCACCCTCACCGCCTGCCCCAACAGCACCAGCAGGACACCGGTCGCCATGGGGTCCAACGTCCCAGCGTGCCCCACCCGCTTCACCCCGCTTCGCCGCCGCACCAGGCTCACGATGCGGAACGAGGTCGGCCCCACGGGCTTGGCGACGTTCAGAATGCCGGACACCATCGCCGCAAAGCGTAGCAGACGACCGAATTGGGAGGCCTTCTGGCCATGGCGTAGGGGTTGAGCAACTACCGGATAATCGCCCGTATCGACAAGACGGGGGTGTTGCTCAACCCGCCTCGCTGTCGGTTCGCCCAGCCAACGGCTGCAACGGCCCTCCACGCTATAATCGCCCCAATGGAACGCGAAGTCCGCTACTGCACCACCGAAGACGGCGTCCGGATTGCCTATTGCGCTGAGGGAGAGGGACCGCCGCTTCTCATGACGCCTTTCTTCAACGAATCATTCTCACTCCATCACCTCGTCCCCGAAGTGGACCGACTCCTGCAGCCGTTGCGGTCCAACCGGCGTGTGATCCTGTACGACCCGCGTGGCACCGGGTTGTCTGAACGCGATGCGCCCATTGACGCGCAGTCGGGTGATCTCGACCTGCAGGCGGTTGTTCGTGCGTCCTGCACTGAGCCGGTGGCGATATGGGCGTACTTCACCTACGTCTTTGCAGCGGTGCGGTTTGCCGTGCAAAGCCCGGATGCGGTGGAACGACTTGTGCTGTGTTCGGCGATGCCAGTACAGTCGTCGGTATTTCCCGTGGAGATCGTTCGAAGCTTCATCGAGTTGGTTCGAACAAACTGGCCCCTTGCCGCTCAAACGTTTGGTGATATGTCGACGCGCCAGGCTGACCCCTCAGCCGGATTGCGCTGGGGAAAGCTTTACCTGGAATCATCTCGGTCGGACGCGATGATGCGTAATTTTGAAGCATCACTGGCGGCGAACGAAGATATCCGGGATGAGCTAACCAAATTGACCGTTCCCACCCTTGTCATGCACCGAATCGGTGACCTCAATGTTCCGTTGGAGATAGGGCAGCAAGTTGCCGCATTGATTCCAAACGCACTGTTCGCTCCGGTTGAGGGTGTCATGACTCACCCGGCACTCGGTGACCAGGAGCCAGTCCTCAGAGCGGCATTGCCGTTTCTTACTCCGACCGCCGATAGACAGTCCACTCTCTATGAGCACACGAAGCCCTCAGCATTCCGCACGGTGCTCTTCACCGACCTCGTCGGCCACACCGAGATGATGTCCCGACTCGGCGACGAGCGTGGCCGCGCCGTCCTCCGCGAGCACGAATCGATCACCCGTGAAGTCCTCAAGCAACACGCCGGCACCGAAGTGAAAACCATGGGCGACGGTTTCATGGCCTCCTTCGCCAGCGTCGCGAAAGCCGTAGAATGCGCCGTGGCGCTCCAGCAGGCGTTTGATGCGCGGAATCATGCGGATGAGGCGAATCGGGGCGTAGGGGCGAGTCATGACTCGCCCCTACGGGCGTCTGAACCTCGCCAATCGCCCGTCGAACCCCTCAACGTTCGCGTCGGCCTCAACGCCGGCGAACCGATCGAAGAGGACGGCGACCTCTTCGGCGCCACAGTCATCCTCGCCTCCCGCATCGCCGCAAAGGCCGAGGCCGGCGAGATCCTCGTCGCCGACACCGTCCGCGGCCTCTGCTCCGGCAAAGGCTTCCTCTTCGCCGACCGCGGCGAGTTCGTCGCCAAGGGCTTCGAAGACCCGGTCCGGATCTATGAGGTCAACTGGCAGGCTTAACCGTCAGTCCGCCTTCGGCTTCTGCCCCACCTGCTTCATCAGCTCCAGCACGTGCGCCGCTTCCTCGATGCTCTGGTCGAGGTGGAACTTCAGCTGCGGGATCCGCCGTATCGCCACCCGCTGTAGCAGTTCTCGACGCAGGAACGGCGCTGCGTGCATCAGAGCCTGCATGCTCGCGGTCTTCTCCT
>CAVQVC010000003.1:0-107006 GCA_963717065.1 uncultured Chloroflexia bacterium
CCACGTTGACAAACGACCCCTATGCTCGAACGCATGAGAGCAGAAATCGTATCCGTCGGCACGGAGATCCTCCTCGGTGAAATCCTCGACACTAATACGCAGTACCTGTCAGCGCGGATGCCCGCGATCGGACTCGATCTGTACTTCCACTCGACCGTGGGCGACAACCAGGCGCGAATCGTCGACACCGTGGAGCACGCGCTAAAACGCTCGGACGTCGTGATCATGACCGGCGGCCTGGGCCCGACCGAGGACGACCTGACGCGAGAGGCGATCGCCGAGACGCTGGGCGAGGACATGTACATCGACGAGGACGCCCTGCGGCAATTGCGGGCGTTCTTCGAGGCGCGGGGATTCGGCTTTCCCGAGCGGAACAAGAAGCAAACGATGCTGATACCCTCGGCGCGGGCGATCCCCAACCCACGTGGAACAGCTCCAGGCTGGTGGGTGGAAACGACCCGGCCGGACGAGGGCGACAAGATCATCATCGCGATGCCGGGGCCGCCAGCGGAGATGCAGCGCATGTGGGAGATCGAGGTGGAGCCGAAACTGGTGGAGCTTGCAGGTGGACAGGTGCTGATTACGCGCACGCTCAAGACAGTGGGAGCGGGTGAGAGCATCATCGACGAGATGATCAGCCCCCTGTTGAGCTCATCAAACCCATCGATCGGTGTTTACGCGAAGGCCGACGGGGTGCACTTGCGAATTGCGGCCAAGGCGGAGTCGGCTGAGAAAGCACGCGCACTGATCTATCCGGTAGAGGAGGAGGCGCGGCGAATCCTCGGCGAGATCGTCTGGGGCGTTGACGACGAAACGCTCGAGGGTGCGATCGGCGCTCTGTTGAACCAACGCGGCCTCACAGTGGCAACGATGGAATCGTGCACAGGCGGGCTCATCGCCTCGACGATCACAGACGTAGAGGGCAGTTCGGCGTACTTCAAGGGTGGGTATGTGGCGTACACGGCGCAGATGAAGCGGTCGCTGGGCGTGAGCGCCGACTTAATCGAGCAGCACGGAGTGATCAGCAGCGAGGTGGCCGGCGACATGGCGCGTGCCGCGCGCCAGAGCCTCGAATCCGATTACGGGATCGGGGTAACGGGCGTAGCGGGACACGAAGGGGTCGAGGGTCACCCGCCCGGGACAATGCACATTGCGGTGCACGATGGGACGCAGGCGCAGCCGGTGAGCTACACGTTTTTCCAGGGCCGCGAGGCGACGAAGCGGCGGGCCGTGACGACGGCGCTGTTGCTGCTGCGTCGGGCGTTGCTCTCGCGCGAGTGACGGCCCAGCCCAAGGGCTTGTCCTGCCTGGCCGTCCATTGCCACACGCGGAGCCTAGGGGCCGAGCAACTGCCACCTAATCGCCCGGATTAGGGGAACCCGGGCGACGTTGCTCAGCCCCTACACCCCGAGTCCACCAGAGGGATCGGATTTCCACCGCCGTCGTCAAGCTGCAGCCCGGGGCGCTGTCGGGAGGACACCGGAACCATCCGGCTCAAATCGATAGCCGACACCCCATTCGTTGACGATGAACCTGGGGCGGTGCGGGTCATCTTCAATCTTTTCGCGGAGGTACTGGACGTAGAGGCGCAGGTAGTTTCGGGAGTCTACGTACTGCGGACCCCAGGCCTCCGCCAGGAGTTGCGCATGAGTAACGAGTTGTCCCGGGCGCCGCATCAGGGACGTTAGCAGCCGGAATTCCGTGGTACTGAGCTCCAGCGGCCTGCCGTTCCGAAACGCGCAGTGGTCGTTGAGCATGATTTCGAATTGCCCCGCGGCGAAGTGGGGTTGCACGGCTGGTGATGAGGGCGACAAGGGAATCGTCCTGCGAAGCAGGGCGTGCAGCCTCGCGACGAGCGCCCGCGGCTGGACAGGCGTCAGCACATAGTCGTCGGCGCCGCTTTCAAGGGCGCGAACGATGTCTTGCTCACCAGCGTTCCGGGAGCAGATCACAAGCGGCACGTCAGAGGCAAGACGCAGCCGTTTGCAGGCAGAAAGGGCGGACTCCGCTTCCTGGCTGGCCAGCAAGACGACTTCCGGCTCTCGGCCGTCAAAGTCGACCAGAGTACCTGCATCGTAAGGGACAACGCAGACTGCGAAGTCTCGGGCATCGGCCAGGCAGGCCTTTAGCTCCCAGCCCTCCCCCTCGTCCGGCGCGATGATCAAGATGTTGGGCGTGAATGCCGTTTCGGCTGTTTCGTGAGCCGTTTCCCTGCTTGTCGTGATTGCTCCCATTCTGGAATCGCCTCCCGCTGCCCGAGGTGAACACGCGATGGTATCCATCCGGTACAACAACTGGAAACGAAAATCCTTGCAATGGCTCAGAAGAGGAGCCTGGCGAGCAGACTACAAGCTGAGGGGAATCACGAGAGGACGGTCACGATGAGCGCGCCAGAGTTGGCGTTGTTTCCAGGATTCGGGTCCGTGAGTGGCTGTGTCACGTCAATGGCCACGGATGCGCCGACGCTAAACGAGTGATCGCCAACAGACGAGCAGGTGACCGACCAGGTGCGGGTGACTGAGACTTCGGTGCCGAACGGGAGCGTCCTGTCCTGGACGGTTACCGGCGCGGCGGGCGCAAAGGCGCAACCGGCAGGCGCAGTGAGGGCAAAGCTGGCATCGGCGATAGCGGACGAGGCGCCACCGAGGTTTCGAAGAAGGGCGGTGGCCGAAAGCAGGAACTGCTGACCTGCCACGCCTCCGGAGCTGGTGAGCACTACGTTGACGACTGTGACGTCGGCATGATTGGATGCGGACGGCGTCGACGTCGGTTGAGAGGGTGGCGTTGGATTCGGCGGCGGCGTGGCCAGCGGCGGAGGCGTGCTGGTTGCGCCGGTAATTTGTGATGCCGGTGCCTGGCCGGCGAGTGGAGTCGATACGCTCCCTGGGGTTTCAGTGGGTGCGGAAGTTGCGCCCGGAGAGGTGACCACGCCTGCTACCAGCGGCGTCGGAGCCGCGGTATCGCTGCCATCCGATTGAGCGGTCGCCGCGGGTGCTTCCGGGCTGGGTGAGGTGAGTCGAATTTGGCTGGATGCGTTCGTCGGGCCCGCTGAATCATGCGCTCCGCCCCCCGATACGACACAGCGAGACCCCGACCGGCAATACGACTACGGTTGCCAGCGCGGCGACGCTCGCAGCTTTCACTCCGATTCCAGCCCCGGCCCACCAGTGTCCGAGGCGATCGATGGCGGCCGCGAGGAAGACGAGCGGGCCGGCAGCAGCCGGGACGAGCAGAGGTGAAATCCGTGCCCAGGTGCCGGCTATGAGCGCATCGGTGACGGGAAGGAGCGCCAACCCGGAGAAGATCTCCGCCGGCGCGACGAACCGCTTCCGGCTTTCGGCGCAGAGTTCACAATCCTTGAGATGGCGCCGCACCCCTAACCGGACCTCCGGGCTAAGGGCTCCACCCTCTCCGGCGAGGATATCGTTCAGTTGCGCACAATCGCGGCGGCCGCGACGTGACAGGAGGGACACCGCCACCGATTCCTCGAGCGTACTCCTCATCCGGGAGAGCATCACGTGGACCCTGGCGCTGGAGAGGCCGAGGCTGGCGGCGAGTTCGCTCGCGCTCAAGTCCTTCCGCAGGTGCATGTCGAGGAGCGAGTAATCCTTTGGGCCCAGCGCAGCAGCGGAAGTCCACACGAGATCGACGAGCTCCTGGTCGTCCACCACCGCTTCGGGGTTCGACAATCTGCTGGCGTCGATGGCTTCGAATACGAGCGGTGTCTCACCTTCGGGATCGTCGGCTGCGAGGGCCCGCCAACGCTTGCGCCGCTTGATCTCGTTGATGGCGGTGTTGCGGGCGATGGTCAGGAGCCAGGCTCGGACGTTACCCGATACCCGGCGTTTCTGGAGGTTTTCCCAGGCGCGGATGAATGTGTTCTGAGCGATGTCGGCGGCGACGTCCTGGTCGCGGACCATCCGGTAGACGAGGTCGTATACGGCGCGAAAATGGCGATTGTAGAGCTCCGCGAACCCGTCCCGGTCTCCCCGGGAAGTCCGGAGAGCGAGCTCTGTGTCCGCGGCGTCGGGGTGCGAGGCCATGGGTTTCTGCTTAAACCTTGGTTACGACTGTACGTACTCTGCCAACTATAGCCAATCACCGCCAGGCCGGTTGGGGGCAGCACTAGAAGCGAGTTGTTAGATTTTCATCAGTTTTCAGTGCTCACGCTATTGGCGCGTTGGCCGTAATCTGGTGAGTTGGGCTACGTGGTAGAATCGAGCGCGTTGTGACGATTGAAATACGCCCCGCCAACCCCGATGAACTGGACCGCGTGCACTTCGTGGTCTCGTATTCGTTTGCTTCGGACCGGACGAGCGATGGGCGCGAGCGCATGAAGCACGTCGAAGAGATGGCGAACCCGCACGTCCTGCTGGAGGACGGCGAGATCGTGGCGTCGCTCCGGATCTACGACTTCACCGTCCTGATCAACGGGGCCCCGGTGGGGATGGGCGGTGTCTCGTCCGTGGCCTGCCTGCCGGAGCACCGGCGGAAGGGATACGTGGGGCAGCTTCTACGGTACGCGCTGGAAACGATGCGAGAGAACGGACAACCGCTGTCGGCGCTGTATACGCCGCACCCTTCGCTGTACCGGCGGTACGGGTGGATGGTGGCGTCAGGACAGCTGAAGACGACGTTCAACCCGAAGGAAGTCGCATTGCAGGCGAAGGCGCCGCCGGCGGGGCACGCCGTGCGCGTGACCGAAGAGGACTGGCCGCTGCTGGAGTCGGTCTACAAGCGTCACTCTGCTGGACGCACGGGCTGGCAGGTGCGCTCGGAGCGCTGGTGGAAGGAGGCGGTGTTCCACCGGATGTATGACGACAAGCGCGCGCAATGGGACGTGGCGGTGTGGGAGAACGGCGCCGGAGAGCCAACCGGGTACGTGTCGTACCAGCAAACCGGCTGGCAGGGGATGAACTCCGCGCGGCCCATTTGGGTGCGCGAGCTGATCGCGCTGGACCGGGACGCCTACCTCGGGTTGCTGCGATACGTCCTTTCACACGACCTGATGGAAGAGGTGATGTGGTTCACGCCGGTGGACGAGCCTCTGAGCGCGGTGCTGGAGGACTCTGACCAGCGCGTGGTGAAGCGGGAGTTCGTGGACGACTTCATGCTGAGAGTGGTGGACGTGGAGAAGGCGGTGGCTGCACGCCCGGCAGGGAAAGGTTCGCCGGAGGGGGCTTTCACGATCGCGATTTCGGACGCGTCGGCGCCCTGGAACACGGGGACGTGGCGGATCGAGTCGGCGGACGGCCGGCTGAGCGCGACGAAAGCAGACGGAACGGCCGACATCACAACGGACGCCGCGACGTTCGCGGCGATCTACGACGGATTCCTGCGGACGACGGACGCGGCACGTTCGGGGCTGGCGGAGGTGTCGAGCCCGGAGGCGGCGGCGCTGGCGGACCGGGTGTTCGCGTCGGATTACCCGCCGTTCGGGTCGGACTTCTTCTAGGCGGAAGTTACGTCTGCGGCTTTGAGCCCTGGTAGATCAGGCCGGCTGCCTGGGCGAGGAGGGCGCTGGGGATGAGGAGAAGGCCGAAGAAGGCGGGATCGAGCAAGATAGCGCCAGCGACCATCAGGATGAGCGTAACGACGAGGACGCCGCGGATGACCTGCCGGCGCCTGGGGTTCGGCCGGATTGAGACCCATACCGCCGGGAGGTAGACGCAGGCCGCGGCAAACAGGGGGATCACCCAGATGGTCTTGACGTCTTCGGGATCCTTGACGAGGATGTACACCGCGGACTGCCCGACGGCGAGAACGCCGACGATACCGCCAAGCAGTCCGGTCCACGAGACGCCGCGGTACCACGGCTGCGCCGTTGGCAGCAGGCGACGCCGGGGTGACGGCGCGTGGCGACGGGTCACGTTCGCGCCGTTCGGCCCGTTGGCGGCGGCGGGTCTGGCGCCGGCGGGTCATTTGCGGGCGTGCCGGAGCATGAACCAGCCGTGGGCGCCGAGAACTTCCGCCTCAGCCGTTGTTTCGAAGCCGAACCGTTCGTAGAGACGGACGTTTTGCGGGACGTCCGTCTCGAGGAAGGCGAGGTCGCCCGCGGCGTCCATGCGGGCGCAGAATTCCTTCATCATCAGGCTGCCGATGCCCTGTCCCTGGGCGTCGATGTGAACGCCGACGGGACCGAGGTGCCAGTGGGGCTCGGCCGGGGCGCGCCTGCCGAACTCGGCGAGCGCGACCTGCATGTTCGGGAGGATGTTTGGCCCAATTCCGGCCACCACCTGTAGCATGCGGAGCCACGATTCGGGGGGCACGCGCGATGCGCCCGGAGCGTCAGCACCGCAGACCCCGATGAGCCCGCCGTCGCGACGGGCGACGATGGCGGGCGGGTCCAGCGCTGACACGCGCGTGCCGTGGATGCACTCCATCGCGGCCAGTCTGTCGTCCGCGTTCTCGCCGATAAAGGCGACCATGAACGGGTTATCTCGATAGGCGCGACCGAGGAGGGCGCCGGCGGCGGTGATTTCGTCGGCGCGCAGTTCCCCGATCTCGATCTCAGACATGAAGACAACGTATCGCAGGTGGAGGGATATGGGCGAGTGACACTTGCGCCTTACACACTCGGACGGCAATCAGTAATGTAGCGGATGGCTTTAGCCTTCCACCTCGAGCATACCGAAAAATGGCACCACCCTTCCGGCGCAAACCCAACCGCCTCCCGATGCCGACCTACGCCGGGTCCCACGGGTACTTTCTGACGGTAAATTCCCTCGGCCGAAGGGAGGTCTTCGACCCAGCGCTAACTCGTTTTTGCATTGACAAGCTTCGCGCAGCAGCAACGCGTCGTCAGGTGCAGATCCTCGCTTACTGCTTCATGCCAAACCACCTGCATCTTCTCGCCTTGACACCGGACGAAGCCTTCCTACCGGACTTCGTTCGGGATTTCAAGCAAGCTACAGGGTTTGAGTTCAAGAAACGGACCAAGCGCCAGCTATGGCAGAAGAGCTATCACGACCATGTGCTGCGAACGGAAGAGTCAATATGGGATGTGGCGTTGTACATCGCCGTGAATCCGGTCAGGGCCGGTCTCGTGAACGAAGCGCGAGATTGGCCCTGGACCGGGTCGTTTGTCTGGGAGCGCAGCGCGCTGGTTGAGGCGTGACGGTGCGCCGGGTTGCATGCGGATGAAGGTGGTGATCCCAGAGCCCCAGTGGAAGGCTAAAGCCATCCGTTACATCAGCGAGTAACCCGAGAAAAGGGCGCCGGCGTTTGCGATCTCGTCCGCGCGCAGTTCCCCGATCTCGATCTCAGACATGGTTCCGGGACCGCGCGCTATTCGTTCTTCGGCTCGCCGTGCAGCTTGCGCAAGGTCGGTCTTCAGCACCTTGCCGACGTAGTTGCGCGGGAGCTCGTCGACGAAGGTGTAGTACTTCGGCGACCTTGTAGCTGGCCAGGCGCTCCTTCACGAACGCGGACAGTTCGTCCGCGGTGGCCTGACGTTCGGGCTTCAGCACGATGACCGCTTTCACCTCTTCGCCCCACTCCACGTCGGGCACGCCGATGACGGCCGCGTCCTCGACGGCGTCGTGCTGCTGGAGGACGGCCTCGATCTCGCCCGGCGCGATGTTCTCGCCGCCGCGGATGATGAGGTCCTTGGTGCGGCCGGTGATGTACAGGTAGCCGTCCTCGTCCATCCAGCCGACGTCGCCGGTGTGGAGCCAGCCGTCCTTGATGGCGTCGATGTGTCTCCTCTTCGCGGTTCAGATAGCCGGCCATCACACGCGCGCCCTGGGCGACGATCTCGCCCTCCTCGCCGGGTGGGAGGATATTGCCCTCGCGGGTCCATGATCATCGACGACGACGTCATCGAGCGGCCTGCCGACGGAGCGGAGACGGCTGAGCTTGCGGGTCGCGCTCCTCCGGCGGGCCGTCCGGGATCTGGTGGTCTTCCGGGCCGAGGAAGGTGAGCGAGGATGTGCTCTCGGTCTGGCCGTAGGCGTTCATCAGGCCGCACTTGAAGACCTTGACTGCGTGCGTGACGACCTCGTACGGCATCGGCGCGGCGCCGTAGGCGACGAGCTTCAGGGAGCTGAGGTCGTGCTTGTCGAAGTCGTGGTGCTCCATGATGCGCTTGAGCATCGTCGGTACGACGAAGCTGTGGGTGACTCCGTGCGTCCTGCACGGCCTCGAGCCAGGCTTCCGGGTCGAACTGCGGCAGGATCACCATCTTGCGACCGCCCCAGACGGAGGAGAGCATCGTGGTGGCGCCGGCGACGTGGTAGAACGGCACGGAGACCAGCAGCACGTCCGGGTTCTCCTCGGCACGGGTCGGCGGGCTCGACCGTGTTCGTGACGTAGACGGACATGCCCAGGTGGGTGAGGACGACGCCCTTGGGGAGCGCCGTGGTGCCGCTGGTGTAGATGACGATCGTCGGGTCGGCGTCGTCGATCGTCGGTGAAGATCTCCTCCGGCTCGTGCTGCGCGAGGAGCTCTTCGTAGTTGATGAGCCCGTCGGCCGCGGCGTCGATGCGCGACGACGTGCTGGACGGTCTTGATGTCGGGGCGGATGCGACTCGGCGAGGTCGAGGTAGCGCTCGCCGACGAAGAGCACCGCCGCTTCGGAGTTGTTGCACATGTAGGTGAGCTCTTCCTTCTTCGCCCGGTAGTTGAGCGGAACGAAGACGCCGCCCAGCTTCGCCGTGGCGTAGTAGGATCTCGACGTACTGGATGCGAGTTGAGCGCCATGACGGCGATCTTGTCGCCGCGGCCGACGCCCATCGCCTGCAGGGCGTTGGCGAGGCGGTTGACGCGCTCCTGGAGCGACATGAAGTCGCGGGTCTCGCCTTCGCAGGCCATCGCCGGGCGGTCCGGCACGACGGACGAGGCGATCATCAGGAATTCGGATGTGTTCATGTTGTTCTCCCTATCGGTGCGTTGATCCCCACCCTCCGAGACGCTGCAGGCAGGCGGCCCTACGACGGGTTGTCGAGCCAGGCGAACGCCACGATGGGCGGGTCGCCGGCGGTGGTCTGACCGGCGACGGTGTAGCCGTTCTGCGCCAGGAACTCCGAGATTCCGAACGGCGGCGTTCCCCGCGAGCGGCTGCCGTAGGCTCCCACGATGAGGCGTCCCCCGGGCTCGACGACGCTGTCCAGGAGTCGCTGCACGTATGGGGCGAGCAGATCCTCCGGGACGTTGTCGTACAGGCTATAAACGTAGCGGAAACGGCGCGGTGGGCGCCAGTCCCAGGCGTTTGCCACCTAGAAGTTGTCCGCGCAATCGGGCAGGCGCCGCTTCGCCTCGGCGATGAGTTGCGGCCCGATGTCGAGGCCGAAGCGGGGTGAGCGCGAGGCCGCGCTCGGCGCCCCAGGCGACCAGACATTCGAGGAGATAGCCGTTCGCGCAGCCGATGTCCAGCAGGTCTCCGTCGCCTTCGACGGCGTCGAGGATCGGCTGGCGTTCGGCGCGCCAGCGCTCGGGGCCGCCGCCGAAGCCGGACTGGCGGATCGGGTCGTCGGACTCGAGGTAGGCGGCTTCGAGGGAACGAGCGCGGGCGCGGAAGTCGGGAGGGAGGTCGGTCAATCGACGGACGGGTTCACAGGCGTCAGGCTATCGTCGCGTTCGGGGCCAGGTTTCAGCTCGGTGAGATTGACGACGACCTCGGTGCCGTTGAGAAGGACGTCGAAGCGGCTGAGACCGATCTCGCACGGCCCTCCGAAACAGCGGCCTTCGACGTCATAGTACGAGCCTCGACAGGCGTCCCTGAACCACCCCTTCCGGCCCATGTACTCCTCGTTGACCCACCAGGGGGTCTGGCAACTGGAGAGCGGATCGACGTCGTAAAGCGCGATCATCCTGTCATCGGGCGTGCGGACGACCCAGAGGCGTTCGTCCTCGAAATAGACCGGTTCCCCCACGGTATAGTCGCCGACTGAATTGGCCGTGACGAGGCGGTCGGGCTGCCAGGGTTCGCGGGTGAAGGATAGAGCGATCAAGCCGACGAGGAAGATGCCAGCCGTCAGGGGTATGAGAAGTCCCGCAGCCCACAGGCGGCGGACGCCCGGGCGGAAGACTCGACCGATATTTTCCGCGATCATGGCCGGCGTGCTGCGTCCCCACCAGGCGGCAGGTCAAAAGTCGCCGTCTGGCCGGCGGTCAGGAGGGCGCGCTGAGCGAGCGTTGAGTCGAATGCGAGGGCGTCTGGAAGGGGCATTTCCACGCCCTCCAGTATCGCACGTTTGGTGAGTATTACGACGTCCGCGGGCATCGCGAGGATACGCGCAGCGAGGGCCTCCGCTTCGGGGTAAAGGCGGTCGCTGGGGACGACGCGCTGGACGAGGCCGTAACGGAGGGCCGTGGCGGCGTCGATCGGGTCGCCGGTCAGGATCATCTGCATGGCGATGCCGGGTGGGACATGGCGCGGGAGGGTCTGCGTGCCGCCGGCAGAAGGGATGTAGCCGAGCCCCACCTCCGGGAGCCCCATCGTGGCGTCTTCGGAGGCGATGCGGATGTCGCAACACATCGGCAGCTCGATGCCGGCGCCAAGGGCGTAGCCATGGATGGCGGCGATGAGAACTGTCTCCATTCCCAGCATGTACCCCCAGAGATCGCGCTCACGGCGGCCGCGGCGGGCCTGGACGTACGAGGGAGCGGTCCCGAACTCGGAGATGTCGGCGCCGGCGGAGAAGGCGCGGTCACCGGCGCCACTGAAGATGAGGACGCGGACCTCCGGGTCAGCCTCAGCGGCGTGCAGCATCTCCCAGATCTCGTCACGCATCTCAAGGTTGATGGCGTTGAGCATCTCGGGCCGGTTGAGGGTAATCGTGGCGAGGCCGGGGGAGGGCTTGGAGTACAGGATGGTGGTCATTGGACAACGGGGCGGAGCACGGGAGTACATCTCTTCCGCATGACTAGCACGATGACTCGCCCTCCAGGGCGGTCAGGGAGTCGAGACTGATGCGAGTGCCTGACTCCCTCAGTGCATCCACCGTGGTGGACATCTGATAGACGACCAGCCCGCCAGGTGTACGAGCGACGATGCAAAGGGCTTCGTTTCCGCCGTAGGGGTATCCGATGTGTTCCGTAGACATTGGCTTGATCGTCACGCCACCACCGTCGTTTACGGCCACCGTGAGTTCAGAAGTCGTGTTGTTCTCAAAGGTCAACCCCAGCTGCTCATTGCATCCCTGTCCGAGAATGTACGCTGCAACGAGCACCACCACGGTCACGGCCGCGAGTGGCAGCACCCAAGCCGGTCCATAGTGTCTCATGCTCCGTCGATCGCTTCACTTCCAGTCCGGTATCCTGACGGCGCTCTTCGCCTTGTTCTCGAGGGCGCGGGCAATGTCGGCGTTTATCTTCGCAGCCAGCTCTTTCATGCCGGGGGAGCCAGGGCGCATCGATTCGCTGCGCCAGCGCTTGAGGGCGGCGCTGTCGGTGGTTGAGAGCTTGAGGTCGACGAGCAAAGCGTCGACGACGGCGACGAAAAGCCGGTGGGATTCTTCGAGGTCGAGTTCCAGGCGCATCTACTTACCCTTCGTCGAGATGTAGCGGCCGCGGGTGTGCACCTTGCGAGCCATCTTCTCATCGATATGGGTGCCGATCGCCTCATTGAGAGCAACGGCGAGGCGGTCCATCTCCACCGTACCCATGGCGCGGTCGGTACGCCACTTGCGTATGCCCTGCTTGGCGTCCTGCGAGACACCACTGTTGTCGATGATGTGAGATGTGATCACCGACATCAGCGACCAGGCCTCATCCGTTTCGATTACAATCTGCATTCGTTACCTTTCATTGTCATCCGTATGAGGGACTTTATTCTCCCTTGAACTCCGGCTTGCGTTTCTCCATAAAGGCGCGGACGCCCTCAGCGCGGTCTTCCGTGGTCTGAAGGATGATCGTGAGGTCCGTCTCGAAGCGGAGGCCCTGCTCGAGCGGCATGTCGACGCCGCGAGAGACCGCCTCTTTTGCGTACGCGGTAGCGATTGGGCCGCGTTCGGCGATGCGGAGGGCGATCGCCTCCGCTTCCGGCAGGAGCGCATCGCGAGGAACAACGGCACTGACAAGGCCGATGCGGAGCGCCTCGGCGGCATCGATTTCGTCGCCGATGAGGGCGAGTTCGAGCGCCTTGCCTCGGCCGACAAGCCGAGCGAGGCGCTGGAGACCACCTGCCATCGGTAGCATCCCCATCGAAAGCTCCGGTAGCGAGAATCGGGCTGCCTCGGAGGCAATACGGATGTCGCATGCAAGAGCGAGCTCGAGCCCAGCGCCGGTGGCCTCGCCGTTGACCGCGCACACCACGGGTCGCGAAAAGGCAGCGAGGCAGCCGAAGGGGTCAACAGCCATCCCCTGCACGGGCGCGTAATGGAGTAAAGAGCCGCCTTCGGAGGATGCGGCGAGGGCGGCCCAGTCCCAGCCGCGCGAGAAGACGTCACCCTGCGCGGTCAATATCGCGGCGCGAACCGCAGCATCTGAGGCGAGCGATTCGCAAGCGGACGAGAGGGCGGCAACCAGGTCGGCGTTCGCGGGATTGCCGGACTCCGGGCGTGAGAGCGTCAGGTAAGCGATAGCGCCCTGGGTCTCGACAATCAGCGGGGGGTTAGGCATGATTCCAGCGGACGAATTTTAGCAGGGAGCGGGTGATATTCACCAACTTCACCGTAATCCGGCGACCTTTCGTACGTCCATAATGTGTAACGTAGTATAGGACTCCATGGTTGGAGTCTCGGGGAAATCGATATGCGTCTACTCGCCTCCGCCCTGATAATTGCGCTGGCCGTCCTGGTGTCGGCCGGCTTGCCCGGTGGCGCCGGAGCGCAACCGGCTCCAGAGCCTCAAGGACCGGTTGTCCAGCGGGGCCTGCCATCGGCAGGTGAGGGCACGGACGCCAACGAGATAACGGTCCGCTTCAAGCCGGGGGTGTCCGTAGAGAATAGCCGCGCGGGCATAGTACGCCTGCCTGTTCCGCAGGGAATAGACGCGGCACAAGCGCTTGCGGTCTACCAGACGAACCCACTCGTTGATGAAGCGCAGCCGAGCCGCAACGCGCGAATTCTTGACGCACCTAACGATCCCAGCTTCTCGTACCAGTGGCACCTCCGCAGCACGGAGGGCGGCATCTGGGCGGACACAGCCTGGGACCTGGCCACCAACGACGGCGCGGGCGTCACCGTTGCAGTGATCGATACCGGCGCTGCGTACGAGACGTACAATGGGTCGCTGGAAGGCAGGCCACAAACGTTCATGAAGGCACCTGACCTGGCCACGACGACCTTCGTCGATCCCTGGGATTTCGTCTATGACGAGCCGCACGCGAATGACGACCACGGTCACGGGACGCACGTGACGGGAACCATCACGGAAGACACGAACAATGGGCTGCGCATGGCTGGTGTGGCCCCGAACGCTTCGATCATGCCGCTAAAGGCAATCGACTACACCGGAAACGGCGAAGAGTCGGACATTGCTGACGCGATCTACTACGCGGTGGACCACGGCGCCGACGTGATCAGCATGAGCCTCGGCTTCCCGGGCACCGGCACGCCGGACGGAAACGGCAACGTTTGCGGCGAGATCGTAGGACTGACGGCATCGCTGGACTACGCGTACTCACACGGCGTGACGGTAATCGCGGCGTCCGGTAACGACGGTGCGAACACGGTCCTGTGCCCGGCGGCATATCCAACCGTGATCGCCGTCGGCGCGACGAAATTCGACGCACAGGTGACTTCGTACTCGAATCAAGGCTCTGCTCTGGATATCACGGCGCCGGGGGGCGATTTCGTCGACCAGAGCGGCGATGGGCAGATCGATGGAGTCCTGCAAGAAGGCTTCTGTTGGGACCCGATCTTCCTGCTCTATCTGAACCTTTACGGTTCGTTCTGTGACGTTTACAACGTAGGGACATCGATGGCAACGCCGCATGTGGCTGGGACAGCGGCGTTGCTACTCGGTGAAGACTCATCGCTCACTCCGGATGAGGTGCGGTCGCTGCTGGAAGGCACGGCGCGCGACCAGGGTCCGGCAGGACGCGACGACGCTTACGGATGGGGTGTGCTCAATGCGGCAGGCGCGGTAGCGTCGTTGTTGGGAGTACCGGTGCCCGAGCCGACACCGGTGCCAGGGCTTGACGCACCGACCGACCTTTCAGCGACGGCGCTGTCGACCAGCCGGATCGACCTGACCTGGACGGACAATGCTACGGCTGAGACCGGGTACAAGGTGGAGCGATCGACGAGCGGCGGCGCGTTTACACAGATCGCGACGCTACCGGCAAACACGGTCGCCTACTCGAACACGAATCTGACGGGTGGGACGACGTTCACTTACCGGGTGAGAGCGAGCAATGGCGCGGACAACTCACCGTACTCGAATACGGCCGCGGCGACGACATTCCCGCCGCCGGCGGCGCCGAGCAACCTGATCACGACCGCCGTCTCATCGAGCAGGATCGACGTCTCGTGGACCGACAACTCGACGAACGAGATTGGATTCAAGGTGGAGCGGACAGCGGACGGCGTGAACTGGCTCCAGGTGGCAATACTGCTCGCGAATCAGACCTCGTTCGCGAACACAAACCTGATCGCTAACACGACATACTCGTACCGGGTCCGCGCTTACGACGGGCCGAACAACTCGGCGTACTCGAACACGGCATCGGCCACGACCGGTGCCGGGCCCTCAGCGCCGAGCAACCTGGCGGCGACGGCGGTGTCATCCAGCCGTATCAACCTGACCTGGACCGACAACGCCAACAGCGAGGCCGGGTTCAAGATCGAGCGTTCCACGGATGGCGTGAGCTTCACGCAGATCGCCCTGATGCCAGCAAACTACACGACGTATTCGAACACTAACCTGCCGGCTGGGACGTCCTACACGTACCGGGTCCGCGCCTACGAGGGGCCAAACCACTCCGGATACACGAATACCGCCTCCGCGACGACGCAGCCCGGGCCGGGGGCACCGAGCAACCTGGCCGCGACGGCGGTCTCCTCCAGCCGGATAGACCTGACGTGGACGGACAACGCGACCAACGAGGCCGGGTTCAAGGTGGAACGTGCGACGGACGGGGTAACCTTCGTACAGGTCGCGACGCTCACTGCCAACCTCGTGGCATGGTCAGACAACGTCCTATCGCCGGGGGTGACCTACACCTACCGAATGCGGGCATACGAGGGCCCGAACCACTCCGCATATTCAAATACGGCATCAGCGACGACTGCCGGTGCGCCACCGGCGCCGGGCAACCTCGCCGCGAACGCCGTGACGTCGAGCCGGATCGACATTCAATGGACGGACAACTCCAGCAGCGAAACCGGGTTCAAGATCGAGCGTTCCACAGATGGCGTGAACTTCACGCAGATAGCGACTGCGCTGGCGAACCGGGTGACGTATTCGAGCACCGGACTGATCGCGAACACGGCGTACACCTTCCGGGTGCGCGCCTACGAGGGTGCGAACAACTCGGCCTACTCGAATGCGGCGACTGCGACGACGCTGCCGCCGCCGAACGCGCCAAGCAGCGCAACGGCGACTCCGAGCGGCAAGGGGCGAATAATCGTCACGTGGACCGACAACGCCACGAACGAAGGCGGTTTCAAGGTAGAGCGATCGACGGACGGGGTGAACTTCACTCAGATCGCGCAGCTCCCGGCGAACACGACCTTCTACTCCAACGGCGGGCTTACTGCGGGGACGACATACTTCTACCGCGTTCGGGCGTACGAAGGCCCGAACCACTCGGACTACTCGAACGTGGCTTCCGCCGCCGCACAATAGCGCTTCCCCGGCCCGCGTGTAGTCGACTGTCACAGTCGTTCGGTTGAGCCGCCTTGTCGCGCGTGTTCCTGTTCCTGTAATATCCGGCCCAGACTCGCCCCAATCGGAGGTCTCGCCCGTTGCCAGACATGGCACTCGACGGCGTCCGCGTCGTCGATCTTTCCCAGGGGATAGCAGGCCCGTATTGTACGCGGCTGCTCGCCGATCTCGGGGCTGAGGTCGTGAAGGTCGAGCCTCCCGAAGGTGACTACGCCCGACGGCTCGGACCGTTCCCGGACGACGTGCCGCACCCAGACAAGGGCGGGCTCTTCATCCACCTCAACGGCAACAAGAAGAGCGTCACCCTGGACGTCTCTACAAAGAGCGGG
Source organism: uncultured Chloroflexia bacterium (assembly GCA_963717065.1). Taxonomy (GTDB): domain Bacteria; phylum Chloroflexota; class Dehalococcoidia; order SM23-28-2; family RBG-16-64-32; genus CAVQVC01. The sequence continues at coordinate 16,102 of CAVQVC010000003.1, forward strand.
CAGGTGGTACTCCGTAAGCTGCTGACGAAGGCCGACGTGCTCGTGGAGAGTGACGATCCCGGCTATATGGCGACGCTCGGTCTGGGATACGACGACCTGAAGGGTGCGTTCCCGGCGCTCGTGTACTGCTCGGTGACTCCGTTCGGGCAGACCGGGCCCTATGCTTCGTTCAGGGGGAACTCGCTCGCTGTGCTGGCGCTGTCCGGCCTGATGTACCTGACCGGCGACCCGGACAAGGAGCCGCTGGCGACAGGAGCCGAGGCAGGGGAGTACGTCGGGGCGTTGCACGCCTGGATCGCGATAATGGCGGCTCTGGAGCATCGGGCGCAGACGGGTGTAGGCCAGCAAGTCGACGTCTCGATGCTTGAGTCGCTGGGTTGCGCGGACGAGTACAACACGGCGATGTACTCGTACCTGGGTGCCATCCGGCGGCGCTACTACTCCCGGCACCACATCCCGACCTATCCGAGCGAGATCTTCCCCTGCCGTGACGGGCACATCGTGGTTATCGGCGGCGCAACCGGCTTCCCGACGATGATGGCGATCCTGATTGAGCGGCCGGAGCTGGAGAGCGACCCGTTGTTTGCGAACCTCTGGCTGCGAACGATGCAGTGGCAGAAGTTCAATGAGATATTGCAGCCGTACTTGAACGAGCACGACTGGGAGGACCTGCTGACACGCGCGCAAGAGCTTCGGGTGCCGTTTGCGGCGGTTCTGAACGCGAAGACGCTGCTCGAGAACGAGCACCTTGAGGAACGCGCCTTTTTCCAAAGGATCGAGCAGCCGGGAGTGGGCGAGCTTCCGCTTGCGGGCGGGCCGTTTAATCTCTCGGAAACCCCGTTGCGTTACGGGTCGGCGCCGGCGCTGGGGGAGGACAACGCGGAGGTGCTGGGGGAGGCCGGGTACGAGGCAGACGACCAACGGATACTGCGGGAACGGGGGGTGGCGTGATGGCCGTGGCGACAGCCCAGCCGACGCCCCGGCGCGAGGACATCGGCGACCTCATCGTTCTCAACCTGCACGGAAGTTATCGCGACATGGGCCGCCAGCAGGTCGAACTGCTCGGTCCGCTGGCTCGCGACCTCTATGATGTGCATCGCAGCGACTGGGCGGGGTTGATAGCCAGTTTCGGACCGGCAGCAAAGCTGGCGGACGCCATTCTGCCCCGGTTCTGGATGACGGTTTCACGGCCGAACGACGACACCAACGTATACGACGAAATCTTGGGGATTGGCGACGGACTGGGGGTGTCGGCTCCCGCGGCTTGGCGGGGCGTGTTCGGGACGCTGGGCGGGGCCACAACTACCTTTGCGGCGACTGGGAGTGCGACGGTGGACGGCAGCGCTATCCTGGCCAAGAACTCGGACTGGCCGGACCGTTACGGGAAGCGGCCGCCCCTCGTGGTGCATTACCATCCGACGAACGGCGACCTGGCGCACGTGATCGCGACCTGGCCGCTTTGCCCGCTCGCTCCAGCCGGAATGAACGAGTCCGGGTTTTCGTTCGGTCTGAACTTTTTCAACGCGGACCAGGTACTGTCGCTGGGGCTTCCGAAGTGGCCTTACCGGCGAGCGCTCCAGACGGCAACGACCGTGGCGGAGGGGATGCGGATCATCGAGGAGAGCCCGAACCAGGGCATCTCCGGCTTCGTATCGATGGCCGACGCCGAGGGCGGCATCGCCCTGATGGAGTGCACACCGGGAGATACCTCGGTAGTGCCGTTGGACGGCGATTGGTTCGCGCAATCGAACCATGCACGAACCGAGAAGATGATCCCACACGACCGAGGGCGCTCTGTGGACTCCTTCACGAGGCGAGAGGCGATGGAGGCAGCTGTCGTGCCGCAGCTGGGGAAGATTACCCCACAGGCGGCGCCGACAATCCTTCGGGACCGGTCCAACAGCGAGTACCTGAACGAATCGACGGTCGCGAACCTCTCAGCATTCCACAGCATTGTGATGCACCCGGCGTCGCGTACACTGTGGCATTCGACGGCGCGGCAGCCGTTCGCGGCCTTTGGGGAACTCGCGGCGTTCACGTCCGGAATCGAGGAGTCTCCAGCGGCTCCACTGCCCCCAGATCCGCGGTACGGAACGCCCGACTTCTATCGCCAAGTCGCAGTGGTAGCCGACCTGCGAAGGGCAATGCAGTTGTTCGATACAGGTTCTGTCGAAGAAGCATCCGCCATCTGGGACGGGCTGGCAGGCGAGCCGTTAATCGAGCCGCACCGGCTCGCCTGGGCGCGGGCACGCGCGGGGTGGTCGTTGGGGCGGCTGGAGGAGGCGACGGATATCCTCGGTACCCTCGATGGTGACGAAGTGCCGTTCGACGTCCGGGCGAACGCACTCACAGCCAGGGCGATGATCCTCGATCGCATGGGACGACGCGAGGACGCCGTGGAGACTTACGGGCGGGCGCGGAACTACCTCGAGGCGAATTCGCAGTACAACGACGGACTCGTATCTCCGCTGCGGAAGCGCATCGACGCCGGGCTCAAAGAGCGCTGGACGACGGGCCGATGCCCGGCTTCCCGGCACTCCAGAGGGTGCCCGCGTGACCGAGAACCGCCCACTCTCCGGCATCCGGGTCCTGGACCTGACGCAGGTCTATGCGGGGCCGACGTGCACGCGGATCCTGGCGGACCTCGGCGCGGAAGTGATCAAGCTCGAGGGCTTGAAGCGGATGGACATCACGCGCAACTTCGCAGTCGCGGACAACGACAGCAAGGGCGAGTACTGGAACCACGGCGGATACTTCCCGTTCCGCAACTCCGGGAAGAAGTCACTGACTCTGGACTGGAGCGACGAAGAGGCCGTTCGACATTCTGAAGCGGCTCGTCCCGCTCTGCGACATCGTCGCCGAGAGCTTCACGCCGCACGTGATGAAGGCGCAAGGGCCTTGGACTACGAGTCACTGAAGGCGATCCGCGAGGACATCATCATGATCTCGCTCTCCGGATACGGGCAGAACGGGCCGTGGAAGGACTACTCGGCGTACGGGATGGGGTTGGAACCGGCGTCGGGCATCTCTTCGATGACTGGGTACCGCGGCAGCGACCCGCTGCGGTCGGGGATCTCATTCACGGACCCCTACTCGGGGATGGTGGGAGCAGGGGCGGTGCTGGCGGCGCTGCATTACCGGCGCCGGACGGGGAAGGGACAGTACATCGACCTGTCGGAGCATGAGGCGGCGATCCCGGTGGTTGGATACGCGCTTATGGACTATGCGATGAACAAGCGGATACCGGAACGAACTGGCAACCGCAGCCACTGGTACGCGCCCCAGGGCTGCTACCAGTGCAAGAACGATGACGACTGGCTCGTAATCACCATCCGCAACGATCTGGAATGGGCGGCGCTCTGTGGCGCGACGGGGCATCCTGAGTGGGAGACGGACAAGCGGTTCGCGGACGTGCTTGGCCGGTTCGCGAACCATGACGCCCTCGACGAAGCGATCACGTCGTGGACCCGCGAGCAGGAGCAGATTGAGGCGATGCGGTCGCTCCAGGCGACCGGTGTCATCGCTGCCGCCGTCCTGAACCCGAAGCAGGTGCTGCTCGACCCCCATCTCAAGGAGCGCGGATACTTCGACGTCATCGAGCAGCCCGACGTCGGCAGGAAGCCGATACCCAAGCAGCTCGGGGCGCACTTCTCGGGATTCAGCATCGACTGCGAGGCGCCGGCTCCCAGGCTCGGCGAGCACAACCGCGAGGTGCTGCAGGGGCTGCTCGGACTGAGCGACGAGGCGGTTGCGGCGTTGGAGGAGCGACAGGTGATCGGCGACACGCCGATACTGCCGGTGCCTCTGGACGTGATGAGGATGTTCGTGCAGTGGCCGCTGGCGACCTACCAGCAGATGGGCGCGCTGGGAGGCCTGGAAACGGACTACAAGGAGCAGCTGGAACTGGAGAAGTAGGAGGATGAGAGGTAGGATGGCGCCCTTGTTCCTACTTCTAACCTCCCACTTCCTACTTCCAAATCGGAGGGGCTCATGAGCGTAAAATTCGGGGCGGTGCCCAACCAATCCGGGGTGACCTGGCACGACCTGCTGGCGGTCTGGGAGGAGCTGGATCGCGAAACCGCGTTCGACCACCTGTGGTTGATGGACCACTTCGTGACCGGGTTCGGGACGGCGTTCGGCGCGGACGGGCCCTGCCTGGAGGGTTGGACAGCGCTTGCCGCGCTGTCCCAGGCGACCTCACGGGTGCGTCTCGGGATTCTCGTGACAGGAAACACCTACAGGCATCCGGCCGTGCTTGCAAAGCAGGCGACCACGGTCGACCACATCTCGGGCGGGCGGCTGGAGCTGGGCATCGGGGCGGCGTGGCACACGTATGAACACGAGGCGTTCGGGATTCCGTTCCACACCACGAAGGAGAGGCTGGACCGCCTGGAAGAAGCGGTGAAGTTCATTAAGGCGCTGTGGACGGAGCCGCTGCCGCAGATCAGCGGCCGCTACTACTACCTGAACCAGCCACCGTATAACCCGCCCAACGTTCAGGACCCGTACCCGCCGATACTGATCGGAGGCGGGGGCGAGAAGCGCACACTGCGGATCGTCGCGCAGTACGCAGACGCGGCGAACGTCTCTGGGACTCCGGAAGAGGTCCGCCACAAGTACGATGTTCTGGAGAAGCATTGCACGGATGTCGGCCGCCCGTATGCGTCAATCCGTCGAACGATCCAGATCCCTCTATTCCTGACGGACGATGCGGGGTTCCGGCAGCGGGTGCTGCAGGGCATGTCCGCGGCGACCGGCCGCAACGAAGACGAGGTGTCACGATCCCTCTTGCTTGGGAGTGTGGATGAGGTCAAGGAGCGAATCGCGGAGTACGTCGAGGCCGGAGTGCAGGAGTTCATGCTGGCGCAGTGGCCGCGGTTCCATCGCGAGAGTCTTCAGCGCTTCTCGGCTGACGTGATACCGGCGTTCCAGTGAGGCGGGCGCCGTGAACGACGCAGAGCAAGCCAACGCTGTCGACGCCAACTACTGGTCATCGTTCACCCTGCTGGGCCGCGCCTGCGGCGGCGAAGTCATGGAGGACGACGGCGTCCTCGCCATATCCACGGGCTTTCCGGTGGCGATGCTCAACATCGGCTTCATCCAGGAACCGCTTGCCGATCCAGAGGCGGCGTTTACAAAAATCGTGAAATTCTTCGACGACAGGAGCATCCCGTTTGTCGTGCGCATCCGCGAAGGCGTCGATCCGAAATCAGAGGAAGCGGCCACGGCGATGAGCATGCCGTACAGCGACACGGTCCCCGGCATGGCGATGTTCCCGATCGGCGAACCGCCTCCGTTGCCCGAAGGCGTATCGGTCCAGCGGGTGAGCGACGAAGAGGCTCTGGCCAACTACCGACAGGTAATGGCCGACGGGTTCGGAATGCCGCTCAAGATGGTCGAGCGGATGATACAGCCGTCGTTCCTGGAGTTGGCCGGCTGGCAGTCCTTCCTCGCGAGCGTTGACGGACAGCCGGTGGCGACTACAAGCCTCTACGCGTCTGCCGGTACGGCCGGCATCTACAACGTGACGACGCTGGAGGAATATCGCGGCAGGGGTATCGGCGCCGCCATTACCTGGCAGGGCGTGGCGCGCGGCAGGGAGATGGGCTGCACCGTGGCTACGCTCCAGGCATCAGCAATGGGCAAGCCTGTGTACGAGCGGATGGGGTTCAGGACTGTCGCGCCGTATCGGACGTTCCGGCGGCAGGAGGGAGAACCATGAGCACCGTGCTCGTGACCGGCGGCACGGGTGACCTCGGATCGAAGCTCGTGAGGCGGTTTGCGGCGCGGGGTGACATGGTGCGGGTGCTCAGCCGGAAGCCGAAGCCGTCGGACGCGACGACGGAATGGGCGCGGGGTGATATGGAGACGGGTCAGGGACTCGCCGAGGCTGTGCATGGAGCGGACCTCGTGGTGCACGCGGCGACCGGCGCTGGGCTCCGGCCCAAGGCGGACCCGCCGGGGACGAAGAACCTGTTGGACGCCTGCAAGGCGGCAGGGACACCGCACTTCTTCTACATCTCGATCGTTGGCATAGAACGGCTGCCGCTTGCCTACTACAAGGCGAAGCTGGAGTGCGAGCGCCTGATCGAGGAGTCTGGGGTGCCCTCGTCCAACCTCCGCGCGACGCAATTCCACGCGCTGCTGGATGGGTTCCTGCGGAACGGGATGCTACCCGCGCTGGGGAAGGTGCCCTTCGTGCGTCTGATCCCGAAGGCGTTCAAGTTCCAGCCGATAGAGACCGGCGAAGTGGCCGACCGGATGGTTGAGTACTCGGCTCAGGGGCCGAGCGGCCGCCTGCCGGACCTCGGCGGGCCGGAGGTGCTCAACTTCGGGGAGATGGCGGAAGCCTGGAAGAAGGCGACGGGCGATGGAAAACCGCTCGTGAACCTGCCGATGATGGGCGGGCTGGCTTCGGGGTTCAAGGCGGGGTACAACTGCACGCCGGAGCACGCGGAGGGGAAGATGACGTGGGGTGAGTGGCTGGCGGGGAAGTATGGTTCAGGAGGCAGGAAATGACCCCAGCAAAGGTGCTCTCGGAACGGTACGAACGGGCGCTCGTAGTCTCGATCAACCGGCCGGAGGTGCGGAACTGCGTTGATGGGGAGACGGCGCAGGGGCTGTTTGAGGCGGTGGAGGCGTTCAAGGGAGACGATGCGCTCGACGTGATGATTCTGACGGGCGCGGGAGGCGAGGCATTCTGCTCGGGCGCAGATCTGAAGGCGACGCAGACGCTCGGGGCACGGCCGGGCGCGCGAGAGTCGGGGCCGATGGGCATTTCGCGGATCACGGACGTGGGGAAGCCCGTAATCGGCGCGATCGAGGGGTACTGCACGGCAGGCGGCCTGGAGCTTGCCTGCTGGTGCGACTGGCGGATCGCCTCGAAGAAGGCGCAGTTCGGGGTGCTGAATCGCCGCTGGGGGGTGCCATTGGTAGACGGTGGAACACAGCGTCTGCCGCGGATCGTCGGGCTTGGGAACGCGCTGTACTTGATCGAGACGGGGGCATTGATAGACGCGAAGACGGCGCGCAAGATGGGGCTGGTGCAGGAGGTGGTGCCAAGAGGAAAGGCGCTGGAGCGGGCGCTGGAGGTGGCGACGGCGCTGTCGGCGTATCCGCAGAGGGCGATCCGCAACGACCGCCGGGCGGCCCTGGAGGGCGCAACGATGCCGATCGAGGAGGGGCTGGTGTTCGAGGTGGAGGCGCACCGGGAGACGCTGACGGACCCGCTGATGGGAGAGTGGCTGGCAAAGTACGCGAAAGGCGAGAGGCCGCCGCCGCTGCGGCCGCCGGAGTAGAATCGGCAATCGACTTCGGGACGTATACTCGTAAGCCCGAATATCACTCAGCTTTCCCTCTCAGCCTGGAGGTGAACAGATGGCACTGTTCGGTCGCATGGCAAGTCTATTCGGCGCGTTGGTCTTGTTCGCGGCGCTCCTCGCGCTGCCCCAGCCCGTAGGTGCCGGAGTCACCTTCACATATACGGTGGACACTACGTCGGACGGCTCCCTCATTGCCTGTACCGCGGGTCTCGGAGACTGTAGCCTGCGAGGGGCGATCACGAACGCCAACGGCAATGCAGGCGAGCACGACACCATCGAATTCGACATCCCGGGGATCGATCCGGGCTGCGACGGAGGGTCCGGCGTCTGTACCATCAGTCCCGCCACCAACCTGCCTGCCGTTACGGATCCGGTGACGATCAACGGCCTGACCCAGCCGAGCGCAGCTGCGGGAGACCTCAAGATCGAGCTCACGGGCCCCGCTGACCCGGCGAACACGATCGGCCTCGAGATCACCGGGGGAAACAGCTCGATCCGCGGCCTCGTGGTTAACCACTTCGATAGCGGGATCAGGATCTCGGGCGGCGGGAACAACACGATCTTCGGCAACTACGTAGGAGTCGACGTCACGGGCACCACGGCTAATGGGAACGCTGACGGGATCGTCATCTTCCCGAACTCAACCGGCAGCAACACGATCGGTGGCACTTCCCCCGGTGACGGAAACCTCATCTCCGGGAATGCCTCCTCAGGGGTTTTGGTGACGGACTCGCCGAACGACTTGATCCAGGGCAACCTCATCGGAACGAATGCGGCGGGTACCGTGGCCATCCCCAACCTGCATGGAATCACCGTGTCTAACGCGACGAACACACTGATAGGCGGGGCTACCGTGACGGCGCGCAATGTGATCTCCGGCAATACGATTCAGGGGATAAGCCTGTTCGGAGGCTCGGGGATCCAGATCCAGGGAAACTACGTCGGGGTTGCCTCTGATGGAACGACGCCGCTCGGGAACCAGGGGTGGGGGATGGTCGAGGACGGTCCCACCGTGTTCAGTGTCGGAGGTACTGCACCGGGGCAGGGGAACGTGATTGCGTTCAACGGCCTGACCCATCCGGGTACCGGGGGAATTCTGCACTCGTTTGTTGACAGTGCCCCGATCCGCGGAAACTCAATCTACGGCAATGGCGGGCTGGGCATCGACCTGGCGCCGCCCGGGCCAAACCTGAACGATCCAGGTGATCCCGACGGTGGGCCCAATGGGATGCAGAACTTCCCTTTGATCACGGGGGTCTTTCCGTCCGGCGGCAGCACAATCATTGAAGGACTGCTCAACAGCACCGCCAGCACGATGTTCTCGCTGGACCTGTTTCAGAGCGACGACTGCAACCCAAGCAACCACGGCGAGGGCCAGATCTTCCTGGGGAGCACAGACGTCGCCACCGATGCCGGCGGCAACGCCAGTTTCAGCGCGACGATTCCCACGGCGGTGCCGTCGGGAGCAACCGTCACTTCGACGGCTACGAGTCCGGCCGGGCACACGTCCGAGTTCTCGGATTGTTACATGGATCCGGTCAAGGGCGACGTTGACTGCAGCGGCGCGATCAATGCCGTGGACGCTCTGAAGCTTCTACGGTCAGCCGCCGCGCTTTCCGTATCGCAGACGAAGCCGTGCCCGTCGATCGGGCGGTTCAACAGTCTGACTTTGGAGGAGATCGGCGATATCAACTGCGACAATGCCGAGAATTCGGTGGATGCGTTACTAACGCTCAGGCACAACGCCGGCCTTCTCGTGAACCTGACCCCAGGATGCAGGACCATTGGCACCGTGGATGGCGCCGTGGTCTCGGCCCAAGACTTCTTCTGGCAGCCTGACGCGCTTTCGGCGAAGAGAAACCGGCTCGTGGGTCTGGTGGTGGAGAATCACGGAGTGTACCCTCATGCTCTCCGCATCGCCGGCGCCGACGGTCAGTTCGATACGCTGGACGACGCGGTCGCGAGCCCCACGGTGACGCCTGGCGGGCAGAAGTCTACCGTGACGTGGCAAACGCCGGACCAGGCCATCGCGATCCCCTTCCGCTGCGACATTCATCCGCTACAGATGACGGGCACGATCAATCTGAAGTGAACGGTCGTAACTACCGCACCCACCGATGCGTTGTCTCGGTGGGCGCCCGCGACGCCATGTGTCGTGGGACCGGGAGGAACGCGAGTGTACATACGGTTCGCCTCTTTGCTACTGGTTTTGGCCGCAGTACTCGCCACCGCAGCAGCCTCGCCAGCTCACGCAGCCAGCTTCACGGTGACGAAGACCACGGATAGCGCCGATGGGGCGTGCGACACCGACTGCTCGCTGCGCGAGGCGATCACTGCGGCGAACACGGCCCCCGGGGCCGACACGATCTCTGTGCCGGGTCTCTGCGCACCCCCCACGCCCAGTTGCCCTTACTACGCATTGAGCATCTCCGGGGCCGATGAGGACGCCAACGCCACCGGAGACCTGGATATCACAGACGACGTGACGATCGGCGGAACCGGATCGGCCGTCTCCATCATTGACGGAGGCGGCATCGATCGCGTGTTCGATGTTTTTTCGGGTGTCGAGGTGACCCTCGCCAATGTCACGGTGCGAAACGGCAGCGTGACCGGCGACGGGGGCGGAATACGTAACGACGGGACACTGACGATCCAGGCTAACCAGATCTACGGCAACACCAGCAGCGGCGATGGGGGCGGGATACAGAACGACTCGGACGGCACCATCGCCCTGATTGACAGCAATATCAGCAACAACATGGCGGCGGATGACGGCGGCGGAATCGTGAACGAGGGGCCTGACACGCTGACCATGATCGGGGACGGCGTCTTCAGCAATACGGCCGGCGGGAACGGCGGCGGCATCTACAATGTCTTCGATGCGACCGGGACGATCACCGAAAGCGTAATCATCGACAATTCGGCGGGTGCCGACGGTGGCGGAATTTCGAACGACCAGTGCTGTGGGGCCCCCGCGCTGGCGATCACGAACAGCACGATCAGCGAAAACACGTCGGCCGGAAGCGGTGGAGGTATAAGCAACGCCTCCTCGAGCGCCCTGAACCTGATCAACGACACCATCAGCGGCAACAGTGCCGGCGATGGCGGAGGGATGGCGGTCGATGGTCAGAGCACCGCTAACCTGACCAACGTCACCATCAGCGCCAACTCGGCCTCGGGCGGCGCCGGTCTGACCTCGAGCGCCGAGGTGACGACGGTGAACACGATAATCGCGAGCAACAACGGCGCGAGCTGCAGCCTCTTTAAGGTCGCCATTCTGTCGCTGGGACACAATCTTGACAGCGGGACATCCTGCGGATTCCTGGGCGCCGGCGACCTGCAGAGCACAGACCCGCAGTTGGAGCCGCTAGCCTACAACGGCGGGCCTCCGCCCGTCTACGCACAAACCCATGCGCTACAGCCGGGCAGTCCTGCGCGAAACGCGGGTGATAATGACCTGTGTCCAGCGACGGATCAGCGGGGAGTTGGCCGGCCGCAGGAAAGCGTATGCGACATCGGCGCCTACGAGTATCAGGTGTCCACTCCAACCCCAGCGCCGACGGACGAGCCAACCGTAGCGCCGACTCAGGCGCCCGCCGCGCTTCCCCCGACCGGCGGCGTCGCGGCATCGTCACACGGCAACGAGACGCCCCTGGTGTTGGCACTGCTGGCGGCGGCATTTGTAGCGGGTGGCTGGGTCTTGCGCCGATTGTCCTAGCGAACAAAATGCGGCTTGGCTGTGGCGGGCCCGGGCCGGGCTTGTCTTGTTTTGATTTCGGGCCACGCGAACACTTACGATAAGCCGCTGACAGTCATGGAACTCGAACTCGCAGGGAAAGTCGCGATCATCGCCGGCGCATCGCGCGGAATAGGGCGGGCGACGGCGCTGACGCTAGCGACCGAGGGAGCGCGCGTGGTCCTCGCGGCGCGGGGGGAGGAGGCGTTGCGGGAGGTGGCGGCGGAAGCTGAGTCGCTCGGGGCGGAAGTGCTGGTGGTAGCCTGCGACGTAACGGATGCGAGCAATGCGGAACGGCTGGTGGCGGAGGCGGTCGAGCGGTTCGGGCGCGTCGATATCCTCATCAATAGCATCCACTTCTCGGCGGCCGGGGATGGGGACGAGGTGTGGCGGCAGTCGTTCGAGACCCTCTTCTTGCCGGCGGCGCGGCTGACCCGGCTGGCGGCGCCGCACATGCGGGAGGGCGCCTCAATCGTGCACCTGACTTCGATATTCGGGCGAGAGGCTGGCGGCAAACCGGGGTACAACGCGATGAAGGCGGCGCTGATCAGCCACGCGAAGGCGATGGCGATCGAATTGGCGCCGCAGGGGATCCGGGTGAACTGCGTGGCGCCGGGGTCGATCAGCGCACCCGGCGGGACGTGGTGGAAGCGCGAGCAGGAGGACCCGGAGGGGATGGCGCGATTTGTCGCGGAGAACATACCGCTCGGTCGCTTCGGGACGGCGGAAGAGGTGGCGAATGTCGTCGCTTTTCTGTGCTCGCCGCGAGCGTCGTGGGTAACGGGCGCCTGCTGGGTGGTGGACGGCGGGCAGGGGAAAAGCTTCTGAAGTAGGAGGCAGCAGACGGACAGCGCGGAGACCGTCTTAAATCTAACCTCTTACCTCCCACTTCCTATACGATAGGGCCGCTATGCCTGACACCACTCTCTCCGACCTGCGGGTACTGGACCTGTCCAGGTCCGTCGCCGGAGCCTACTGCACCAAGCTGTTCGCCGACTACGGGGCGGACGTCATCGCCATCGAGCCACCGGAGGGCCACCCGCTGCGTCGGCACGGGCCGTTCGTCGCTGACCGGCAGCATCGTGAAACGGGCGCGCTGTGGCTTTACCTGGGAACGAACAAGCGCAGTGTCACTCTAGATATCGACACGATTAGCGGCCAGTTCCTGTTCCGGACGATGGTCGAGGAGGCGAATGTTGTCGTCGAGAGCTTCGCGCCGGGGCGGATGACGGAGCTGAGGCTGGGACACGCAGACCTGCGGCGGATCAAGCGGCGGATCATCCTGACGTCGATAACGCCGTTCGGGCAGCACGGACCGAGGGCGTGCTGGGGAGCTACGAACATCACGTCGTTCGCGTCTGGCGGGCAGATGTCGCTGACGGGCGACGCGGACCGGGAGCCGCTGGTGAACGGCGGATACCAGGCCGAGTACCAGGCGGGACTGCAAGCGTTCGCGGCCTCCGCGGTGGCGGCCCACAACGCTGATGTGCTGGAGGTGCCGAACCACATCGACATTTCGGCGCAGGAGTGCATGGCATCGGCGCTCGAGCTGTACCTGCCCTGGTGGGCCTATCTCAAGCGCGACATCGCTCAGCGCAAGGGGAACTTGCTGTCGGCGATGGTCGGGATCTACCCGGCGAGAGAGGGGTACATCGGGCTGCACATCATGCCTCGCAACTGGCCGTGGTTCGCAGAGGCGATCGGCCGTCCCGAACTGGTGGAGGATCCGCGCTTCAAGGACAATTTCTCGCGCCTCCAGCACAACGACGAGCTCGAGGCGATCGTCTACGAGTGGGCATCGCAGCAGGACGCGAAGGAAGCTTACCAGCGGGCAGGCGCGGAACGGGCGCCAATCGCCTTCGTGCACACGTTAGAGGACCTGCTGGAATCCAGGCATCTCAGCGAACGCGAGTTCTTCCAGAGAGTGGACCACCCGGTTGCTGGGGAGGTGACCTACCCGGGTCCGCAGTTCCGGATGTCGGAGGTGGAGTGGTCGGCGGGCCGCGCACCGTTGCAGGGAGAGCACAACGAGCAGTTGTTCGGTAAAGAGATAGGTTTGTCGGGCCAGGAACTGTCGCGATTGCGCGCGGCAGGCGTCATTTAGGTATCAATCTGATGTCAGGTGGAAGATGGCGCGTGTGATCATCCGAACTTATGAACCGATGGACCACGACCGGGTCTGGGCGCTTCACCGCGAGGGCGTCTCGGATACACGGGCCGAATATCCCGGCGAGGACTACTCTGACCAGGAAGAGGACCTGCGCAACATCGAGCGCGACTACCTCGCGCCGGGATCGAATTTCTTCGTGGCTGAGGCGAACCGGCGGCTGGTGGGCATGGTGGCGGTACAGCGGATAGATGGCCAGACGGCCCGGTTGCGCCGGATGCGGGTGACGGGCGCCTGGCGCCGCAAGGGCCTGGGTACTGACCTCCTCGACACGGCGGAGGATTTCTGCCGGGAGATGGGGTACAACCGGATCATCCTCGATACGACAGAGCAGCAGAGGGCGGCGCAGCAGCTCTACGAAAAGGCAAGTTTCACTCGAACCGGTGAACGGATGATGGGGCCGTTCAAGGTGTTCGACTACGCGAAAGACCTCAAATAGTGTTCAAACTCCCGCTGCACGGGATCCGTGTGCTGGACCTGACGATGTCGTGGGCCGGCCCTTACGCCACCCGGCTCCTCGGGGACATGGGCGCCGAGGTGATCAAGATAGAAGCAGTGGGGCACTGGGACCTGCTCCGGACGTACACCGGACAACCCCCGACGGTGGAGCGGGTGTGGGACAAGTCTCCATACTTCAACCACTACAACCGGAACAAGTACGGCTGCGCGCTGGATCTTTCGAAGCCGCGCGGCCGGGAGTTGTTCCTGCGCCTGGCGGAGGATGCCGACGTCGTCACAGAGAACTTCCGTGCGGAAGCGATGGATAACCTTGGCCTTGGATACTCGGCGCTGCGGGAGGTGAACCCACAACTCATCGTCGTCTCGATGCCCGGGCACGGGAAGACGGGGCCGGAGAGCGGCTTCGTCGCCTACGGGACGAACGTGGAGCAGCTGGCGGGGCTAGCGCACCTGACCGGGTACCAGGGAGGGCCGCCGCAGAAGACCGGGATCTCCTACGGCGACCCTATGGCAGGCATCGCGGCCGCAGGGGCGGTGGCGCTGGCGCTGTGGGACCGGCGGCGGACGGGTCTGGGCCAATACATTGAGGTGCCGCAGCGGGAGAACTTGATCGGCGCTATCGGGGAGTTCCTCCTCGCGTATTCGATGAACGGCCGCGAGCCGGAACGGAAGGGGAACCGGCACTCGTCGATGGCGCCGCACGGGTGCTATCCCTGCGCTGGGGACGACCAATGGGTAACGATCGCCTGCGAGGACGACGTGCATTTCGCGGCGCTTTGCCGAGTGATCGAACGCCCGGAGCTGGCGAACGACGCGCGGTTCGCCGACGTGGTCAGCCGGTACCGGAACCAGACAGCGCTGGACGAAATCATCAGCGAATGGACGCGAAGGCAGGACAAGAACCCGGCCGCTGAGATGCTACAGGCGGCGGGAGTGCCGGCGATGCCCGTGCTCACAGTGCAGGAAGTGTTCGAGGACGAGCATCTGCGGGCGCGCGGCTTCTTTGAGCCAGTGTCACAGGCGGTGGCGGGAGAATGGGAGATGGAGGCGCCCCACTGGCGCATGAGCGACACATCAGCGCACGTCCGGGTGCCACCGCCCTGGTTCGGCGAGCACAACCACTACGTGTTTGGCGAGCTGCTCGGGTTGTCGCGGGAGGAGATCGCGGCGTTGGAAGCCGAGGGAGTCACAGGCACCGTCCCCGACTGGTCGGTACACGAGTAGCGATCCGCAGAAGGCACAGGGTTTTACACGCCGGTGGAGACGCCGATGATGCGGCCGATGCCGTAGGTGAGAGCGGCGGCGACAGCGCCGAGGCCTGCCTGCCGGAAGCCGCTCCAGAGGGCGCTGCGGCCGGTGAAGAGAGAGAGGGCGGCGCCGACGGCGAAGAGGGCGACAAGCGCGAGGGTCGCGCTGGCGACGACGTAGACGGCGGCGATCTCCTCATTCGCCGGGGCGAAGAAGAAGGGGATCACTGGGATGAAGGCGCCGATGGCGAAGGCCAGGAAGGACCCGGTGGCGGCTCCCCAGGGGGAGCCCAGCTCCGACGGATCGAGCCCGAGCTCTTCTTTGACGAGCGTCGTGAGGGCAATGTCCTGGTTTTCCATTAGGCGTGCCGCTGTGTTTTGCGCCTCGTTCTGTGGTAGACCCTTTGCACGATAGATCAGGGCGAGCTCGGCAAGCTCCTCTTCGGGTGCCGTAGCCAACTCCTCTCGCTCAAGCTCGATCTGGCGCTCAAACAGCTCCCGTTGCGCCCGCATCGAGACATACTCGCCGGCGGCCATCGAGAAGGCGCCGGCAAGGAGGCCGGCGACACCCGCCAGGAGAACGACGTCGCCCTGGGTCTGCGCGCCGGAGAAACCCATTACCAGCGAGGCGTTCGAGACGAGACCATCGCTCACGCCGAATACCGAGGCACGTAACGTGCCCCCACCGCCACGACGGTGCCATGTCTCGCGCTGGGCGATGGCCTCGGTCGGCTCAAGCGGAGTGGTGGGTGTACCTCGCTCCAGCTTGCTCATCATCTTGCGGTGCTGGCGCTCGTCGGGAGCGATGGCCTGGCCGGTCTCGCCCTGCGCCATGTAAGCGCCGTAAGCGCCGGCCTCCATGCTGCGCACCATCGGCAGGACAGAGCGCGGGCCGAAGCGGCGGGCCAGCCAGCCTATCGCCCGGATCTTCAGGCTGGGGCCGTGTTCTCGGGGCTCGACGCCCGCCTCAGCAAGCTTCTGCCGCCAGATGTTGGCGTGACGCACCTCGACCTCCGCCAGCTCGGTGAAGATCGTCTTGCGGTCCGGGTCCTTCTCGGCCTCCGCCAGCATCTGGTAGACGGCGATGCCGTCGATCTCGTCGTCGAGGTTGGCCTGAAAGCGCTTGATGTCGTCAGCGGTGGCTTTTGGCGGTTGTTCGGTGGTCACAGTGTCAATATATCAGGTGGTCGAAGTACCAGATTACGCCTCAACCGGCTAGGGTGGCCACGAACCGGGAGCGACCTCCACATCTTCCGTCTCGTAGCGAGCGCCAATTTCTCGCACGCGTTCGGGTGTCGATTGCCCGCGCGCCCTAAGTTCGAGCAACTCTTCAAACATTTCTTCGAAGCCGGGCGGAGAGAACACTACTAGGAACCGCGTGGGGGCCGAGCTGCGATTCGTAAAGGCATGAATCACGCCTCGAGGCACGAGGACAAACCCACCCTCAGGCACGGTGACGACGTCATTCTCCACCAGGAACGTCACCTCTCCTTCGAGGACGTACCACGCCTCATCAACGGCCTGATGGCGGTGGGGATTGACGACGAACCCCGGCGGGATCGTGTTCTCTCGAAGGGCGTAAGCTCCGCGTGTATCCTCACTGCCGGCCTTCAGCACAACGTGGCCCGGCCTCCGGTTTTCGCCAGCTTTGAGCAAGACGACACCCTCCGGTAGCCTCACGGGTCGCTCTGACTCACTACCCACACGTCACACGTGGCTCAGTGCCCCGCCCTCAATCCACACCACCTGACCAGTGAGGTACTCGGCGACGCCGGAAGCGAGGTACACAACGGCGCCGGCGATCTCGTCGGGCTTGCCGAGACGCTTGTAGGGGAGATAGCGCTCGAACTGGGCCTTCGCCTCGTCGGTGATGATGCCCATGCCCTCGGTCCAGCCGGCGCCGATGGCGTTGACGGTGACGCCGGTGCGCGCCCATTCGAGGGCGAGGGCGCGGGTGAGGTTGAGGACGCCGGCCTGGGCGGCGCAGTAGGCGCTGCCGTTAGCGAGGCCGCGCTCGCCGAGGATGGAGGCGATGTTGATGATGCGACCGCGCCTGCTGAGGGAGCATCACCTCGCCCGCCGCGCGGCAGGCCAGGAAGCACGCCGGTGAGGTTGACGTCGATGGCGCGGCGCCACTCGGCCGGGGTGATCTCGGGGAGCGGCTTGGCGAACGGCAGGTCGGGCGCGTTCACAAGCACGTCTAGCGAGCCGAACTCGGCGGCCGCCCGCCGTACAACCGCCGCGACTTGTGCCTCCTCGGCGGCATCGATCGCCTCGACGAAGCCTCTTCGGTGGAGTGCCCAAATTTCGTTCGCGCAGGAATTCGCCAGCACCTCTTCCCGCTGCACTGGAAGCGTCGTCGTCACCGCAACGTTCGCGCCTGCCTCGGCCAGGGCCACCGCCGCCGCTCGTCCAAGGCAATTCGAAGCACCGATAACAAGCGCGTTCTTGCCTTCCAGGGAGAATTCGGAGGTCATCACTCCACCTCCAGCGGGATCACCGGCGCGAGGCCGGTCGGCGCGTGGCCGCCAGCGAGGCCGCCGCCATCGAGCACCATGATCTGGCCGTTCATGTGGTTCGTTAGGTCGGAGGCGAGGAAGACGGCGAGCGGCGCCAGTTCCTCGTCGGTGCCGAGGCGGCCCATCGGCACGAACTTGCCGCCCTTCCACCAGTCGGCCATTGCCTGGTTGTCGTGGGGGAACATGCCGGGGGCGATGAGGTTCGCCTGGATCGTCGGCGCGTAGGTCATCGTCAGGGAGCGGGTGAAGTTGATGAGGCCGGCCTTGGCGCTGGTGTACATGAAGTTGTTGTTGCCGGCGCGGAGACCGAAGCCGGAGGTGAGGTTGATGATCTTGCCGCTCCCGGCCTCCAGCATGTGCGGGATGACGGCACGCGAGCAGTAGACGGCGCCGGTGAGGTTGGTGTCGATGCCGATGCGCCAGATCTCGTCCGTTATGTCAGGCAGCGCGTTGGCGAAGCCCGGGGTGGCGCCGCCGGCGTTGTTGACGAGGATGTCGACCTTGCCGTACTCGGCGAGCGTCGCTTCGACCATCGCGTTGACGGAAGCGGAGTCGGTGACGTCGCAGACGACGGGGAGCGCGCGTCGGCCCTTGTCGCGGACGAGCGTTGCCGTCTCGTCGATCTGGTCCTTCGTGCGGGCGGTGACGACGAGGTCAGCGCCGGCATCGGCGAGGGCGAGCGAGATCGCGCGTCCGAGGCCGCGCCCGGCGCCGGTGACGACGGCTACGCGGCCATCGAGGCGGAACTTATCAAGGATGGACATCAGAGTCTCCAGTCTCCTCAGGTCTCGTCTCGTCGGGTCTCCCACTGAACCGGTCTATCAACCAAGACGTGCCGAAGACGCCGATCGGGGCAACCAAAGCTCCCAGGCAGACAAACAGAAGCAACCCAAGTAACGAAACTCCTTCGATTGCACCGTACGCCACCACAGCCAGCACGTAGATAGCGCCGCCGCCGAAACCAAAGACATACCGCGTTCGGATCCCCAAGATCGTCGGAATACCCTTAGTCGGTCCTTGCATGCGTCCGCCCGTCACCGAACTTTGTGTCACGCCATTCCAGGGCCGCTTTCAGGCCCTTCTCTTTCGCCATCTGGTAGAACTCGGTGACAACGGGAGCCTGGCGGGCGATCGCGTCGCGCTCGGCGGCCATGCGCTGCATCGTGCGGGCGCCCATCAGCTCCATCGCCATGTTGACGATGCGCTTGTTCGCGGAGAGGAGGTCGACATCGACCAGGGCGATGCGGTCGGCTAGGTCTTCGACTTCGGCCTCGAGCTCACCCTCAGGTACAGCCTTGAGGACGAGGCCAATGCGCTCGGCCTCGACGCCGGTGACGGTGTCGCCGGTGAGAAGCATGCGCTTGGCCCACTGCGGTCCAACGAGGTAGGTCCACATGTGGTTCACGGGCGAGCCCAGGGCGCGCACCGGCGGGTATCCGAAGCGGGCGTCCTCAGCAGCGACAACGATGTCGCAGAGCAGGGCGAGGTCGGTGCCGCCGGCCAGGCAGTAGCCGTGCACCTGGGCGATGACGGGCTTGTGCATGTCAAAGATCGGCATACGCATGTCCTGCGCCCGCTCCAGCATCCAGACGTCGCGCTCCATCGAGTGGTGTCCGGCTGCGTGGGTCAGCTCTCCGGGCGGTGGCGATATGTCGTAGCCGGCGGAGAAGGCGCGCCCGGCGCCGCGAATGATCGCGACGTGTACCGCCGAATCGCGGTCGACGTCGAACAGGGCCTTCTGCAGTTCCTGCTGCATCTGCCAGGAGATGGCGTTGAGCTTCTCCGGGCGGTTGAGTGTGATGCGGGCCTTGCCGGCGTCTGTCTCGTAGAGGATGGTCTCGTAACTCATGGGCGGTTCTCCGGCGGGACAAGCGTTGAGGGCGAACACCGTTCGCCCCTGCGTGGTTGGCGCGAAAAGCTTATCGGTTATCGGGAGGGCGCGGCAAGGGCGGCGACGACCTGCGCCGCGACCGCGGCTTCGTCTTCGGCACGCTGCACGGTGAGCATGGCGCCCGACGGAGGCGCCTCCTCCAGGCCCGCCGGCGTCTCCATGGGCACGGCGGCGATGAGCGCGCCGGCCAGGCCCAGACGGGCGAACTCACGATCAGCGAAGCGGCGGGCAAGGTCGACCGCCAACGGGGTGGCGTCGCCCAGATCGGCGGCGAAAACGACTGCATCCAGGCCGCCAAGTACCTTCGAGACCTGCCGCACCATCACGCGCACTGCCATCTCGTTGGTGGCGTCGATGGCCTGGGAGGCCTGCGCCTGCAGCTTGCGGGCGAGGCGCTGCACAGCGAATGCAGTCTCTGGATCGTTGGTCGACCCGACCAGCGCCAGGCGGGCACCGGCTTCCGCAAGGGCGGCGGCGATGACGCGGCCGCGCTCGGATTCGGCGCCGATGAGAAGAACGCGTTTGGACGATAAATCAGTCACACGAGGATTGTAAGCGGTTGGCCGCGCCGGGAGGCCTAAGCCGAGGCGGCGGGCTTGTCGACCGGGCGGATGCGGTAGGTGCAGGCGTTCTGGCCGCGCAGGAGGCTGCGGGTGAGGCGGGTGTCGCCGCCGCTCATCAGGCGCACAAACTCAACGTGCAGTGCGCAGACGGCGCGGTCGCGCTCGGCGACCTTGGGGAAGGGACAGGTGTACTCGTCGATGAGGTACTCGCCGTCCTTCTCCTCGTAGTCCACCATGCAGCCCTGCTCCTCCATGACGCGGACTGTCTCCTTGACGCGCTCGGTCAGCGGCCTGCCCTCGACACGCTCTGTGTAGGGAGCGGCCAGGCGGGAGGCGACACGCTGGAGGACCTGGTGCAGCTTCTCGTTCCCCTCGTCGGAGCGAATCTCCTCCAGGATAACGTTCGCGAGCATGTCGTAGCGCTTGGGGAAGAGCGCGTCCGCCTTCTCGGTCAGGCTGTAGACGAGCGTCGGCCGGCCGACCCGACCCCTCTCCTCTCGAGCGTCGACTAGTCCATCCCGCTCCAGCACGGTGAGGTGCTGGCGGATGCCGGTGGAGGTGAGGCCGAGCAGCGCGCCCAGCTCCTTGACGGTGGCGCGGCCGTGCCGCTGCATGTACTCGAGGATCTGCTGGCGCGTTGATTGCAGGTGGAGGTTGGTCTTCATCGTTGCGGGCGCTGCCATATGTAAAGTCTAGCACGAACCGGTCAATAAGATAAGTTTCGGCTGCGTTTATCCAGCCGGGCTCAGGCTTCGGTGAGTCCGACCATCGTCCGCAGACGGCCGACCTCCCCTGCGGTCAGCGCCCTCAGCTCCCCGGGCTTCATCCGTTGGACGCTGATCCCCGCAAACTCCTCGCGGCGGAGCGACAACACCGGGTGCCCAACCTTCAACATCATCCGCCGGACCAGCCGGTTCCGCCCCTCGATAACCGTGACTTCGACCCGCGAATTACCGGAATCGCTGCCCAGCAGGCGCACCCGGGCCGGCGCCGTACGGCCGTCGTCAAGCTCCACGCCGCGCTCGATAGAGCGGATTGCCTCGGCCCCGGGAATCCCGGCGACGTGGGCAACATAGCGCTTGGCCACCTTGCGGGAGGGGTGGGTGAGCCGGTGCGCCAGCGAGCCATCATTGGTCAGGAGCAGGGCGCCCTCCGTGTCGTAGTCCAGCCGCCCCACCGGCTCGACGCGCGCCGGCAGCCCCCCGCAGAGGTCAAGCACGCCGGGCCGGCCCTGTGGGTCGTTTCGGGCGGTGATGTAACCGGTCGGTTTGTTCAGTAGGTAGTACACGAGCGGAGGCTCCGCAGGCAACGGCTCGCCGCGCACCTTCACGACGTCCAATTCCGGGTCGACGAAGGTGACCACTTCCGCCGTCACCCCATTCACAGTAACGACGCCGGAGGCGATCAACTCCTCGGCCTTTCGGCGCGCGGCCACCCCGCGTTGTGCCAGCAGCTTGGCCAGGCGGATCTTTGGTGCCGGGTCAGACATTGCTGGCGCCACTCGTTCCGGCCGGCAACGGCCTTACGAAGAGAATCGTCGATCCTCTTGCCAAACCTGACGTCCTCACTGCCACAATACAACCATGTTAGCAAGCGAAGGACGCGGGGCAGTCACGCAACCTTGAAGTCTGACCCGCTGGCTTACAAGCACGAGGCGGACGCCGCGCTGGAACGCGCCGCCGACCGCCTGCGAGCGGCGCTGCAGGAGGCCGCGCAGGCCCTGGACCCGTTCCCACCCTTCCCGGGAGCGTTCTTCTCGTACGGCATCGAGATCGACGCCCCGGGCGCCGAGTCGCCGGAGCGCGGCTGCGTCGTCCTCGGGCCCGACGGCGAGCTCTACGAGTTCGAGATCAGCCAGGACCTCCCCGACTTCGAGCTGGATATCGCCGACCCCGTCTCCCTGCGCAATGAGGAGCTCAAGCCCCTCGAGCTCCACCCCCGCGACTACGTGATCTACGCCTACGAGGCGCTGACGAGAGTCGTTGAGCTGTTGCTGGAGCGCGACAAGGGGAACCGGTGATCGTAATGGATTTGCTGAGCGTCGACACCGTTGCTGATTACTGATCCCCGAATAGCCAGGCTCTATAATCTAGCCATGCTCTGGGTCGGCCAGTTCGGAATGCAGGACGGCGAGGCGAAGCCGGAGACGCCCTGGGTCGGCGCCTTCCCCGGCGGCGGCGAGGACGACGCCGACCTCTACCTCATCGTTGAGCCGGCGACGCCGGGCAGCGAGGACTTCTGCGCCGACCTCAAACAGGTGATCGGTGAGCTCTTCCACAAGGAGAAGGCATCTCTTACAGGCGGCGTCTTGCGCGCGCTGCGGGGAGCCCACGAGAACCTGCGGGACTGGAACCGCAAGAGCATCAAAGACCACCGAATAGCTGCCGGCGTTTCCTGCATCGCCCTTCGCGGCCGCGATGCCTACCTGGCCCAGGTGGCGCCGGCGACGGCCTTCCTCTTCCGCTCCGGAGCGCTGATGCGGATCGAACCGAGCCTCCCCGATGCGCTGGAGCCGCTGGGGCTGATGGAGGAGTTCCGGCCGGACTTCTCGCATTTCGAGCTGGAGGACGACGACCGCCTCCTGATCCTCAGCCCGCGACTCGCCGACGCCGTGCCGGAGGTGGAGCTGACGGACGCCCTGGCCCGGCCGGGAGAGGACGCGGTGCCCGAGCTTTACCGTCACGCCCGCGGCGTCGCCGACTGCGGGGCGCTGCTCGTCGCGGCCTCTGAAAACGGCGAACGCCCCGCGGCCAACGGCTGACATCCGACCCATGCTCGTCCTCGGCATCGAGACCTCCTGCGACGAGACGGCGATCGCCGTCGTCGAGGACGGCAGGCGCATTCTCTCCAACGTCGTCGCCTCGCAGGTGGACCTGCACGCGCGCTACGGCGGCGTCGTCCCCGAGGTTGCCTCGAGGCGGCACGTCGAGGCGATCGTGCCGGCGCTGGACGAGGCGCTGGAGCGCGCGGGCGTACCCCTCGACGGCATCGGCGGCGTCGCCGTCACTCACGGCCCGGGCCTGGCGGGGGCGCTGCTTGTCGGCGTGAACTTCGCGAAGGCGCTGGCCTGGGCGCGCGGCCTGCCTCTCCTGGGGGTGAACCACCTGGAGGGGCACGTCTACGCCGCCTGGCTGGACCGCGAGGAGGAGCCAGAGTTTCCACTGCTGGCGCTGATCGTCTCCGGCGGCCATAGCGACGTCGTGCTGATGGAGGACCACGGGCAGTACCGCCGACTCGGCGAGACCGTGGACGACGCCGCGGGCGAGGCCTTCGACAAGGTGGCGCGCCTCCTCGGCCTGGGCTTTCCCGGCGGCCCCGAGATCGACCGCCTGGTACGCGAGGAGGCGCCTGAGACGGCGCTTCGGCTTCCCCGGGCACGCGTCGCAGGCGAGTACGACTTCAGCTTCAGCGGACTGAAGACCAAGGTGCAGCGCATCGTCCGCGGCGAGGACGCGGAAACGGCGGGCACGGCGGAGCTGGCGGCTGCATTCCAGGAATCGGTCGTGGATTCGCTGGTAACCAGGGCTGTGGCCGCCGCCTCCGATCACGGCGCTCGCTGCATCGTCCTTTCCGGAGGAGTAGCCGCCAACACCCTCTTGCGCTCGGAGCTGGCCCGCCGCTCGCCGCTGCCGGTGATTGCACCCCCTCCTGTACTCTGCACCGACAACGGCGCGATGATCGCCGCCGCCGGCTACCGGCGCCTGGCAGCGGGAGAGATATCGCCGCTCGGCCTGGATGTGGAGCCGGGGCTGGGGATCGGAGGTGAGAGGTAAGAGGGTTGTTACTTCTTACCTCGCGACTCCTAAGACAGCGGGCATTTCCCGCAGCCGCCCTGCGTGCAGTACTGGCTCAAGAGGTACAGCATCCCCTGCTGCCGCCGCGCATTCAGGGTGATCTGCCCGCCGACGGCCGTGTGCAGGTGCTTGACGGCACCGTAGCGCGCGGGCAGGGGAAGCCGCGCATAGACGGCCGCGGCAAGCGATTCATGGCCGGCGGCGGCCGCCTCCGGCAGGACGGCGTTGGAGACGATCTCGACGGCGCGCGACCGGCCGATGGCGCCGGGCACGGCGAAGGCTGCAAGGAGGCGCGCTGTCCGTCCCGCCGACGCCTCCCGCAGGAGCGGTTCGAGCTGCGTCCAGATGCCGCCGGGAGCGAAGCGTGCGGCCAGCGCCGCCGCCCCTCTCAACCGCGCCTCCGGCCGGTTGCCTCTCCGCAGAGGACGAAGGACGGCGGGAACCTTCAACCGAGCAGCTTCCAGCGCTTCGAGCAGCACCGCCAGGGCGCGGGTCCTCCGATGCGACGCAGGCAGGCCCGCAAGCGTTCCGCACAACACCGGCCACTCGACGCCTGCCGCGATGACCGCGAACAGCTCTCGCTGCCCGCCGTAGCCCAGCGCTTCCAGCGTTGCCCGCCAGATCAGATCATCGATACCGAAGTACGAGGTCCGATGTCCGCGGCCGGCGGCGGCGATCTTCCGCCGCAAACGCATATCCCCCAGCCGGTCCAGCGCGGCGCCTGTCGCCTGCTTCGCCGAGGCGCTCCACGGCGCTGCGGCAGGGCTCCTCCCAGAGAGGAGCGCTGAGCAGCCAGCGCCGGATCTCCAGCGTCCTCTGTTCCACCCAGTCGCCCAGCGCTGACACCGGCACGCGCCGTCCGCAGGCCAGTTCGGTGTCGTCCGCCTCGTCGTGCCGGAACACCAGGTGCAACACCACACCGTCGTAGGCCGGGTCGCGGTGATGTCCGTGACGCCGGAAATCGCTGGAGCGCACGTGCAGCTCCACGTCGCCCTGCAGCAGTTCATCCCGCGAGCTGATTATGGCGTCCCTGAAATCGGGCCCCGGCCCCCCGTGCGCCGGCCCCGGTAGATCACGCGCAGCGCACGGCCGTCCCCGGCACGCAATGCTTCAGGCGGAAAGCGCTGACCCTCCCAGATGGATACCAGGTCAGCCTCGGTGAGCCGCAGCTCCGCACTACTCACAACCGGGGCTGTGGTGGCCTCCTGCAACACGCTCATTCGGCGCGCGCCCGCGGGTCCACACGCGACCGCGCCTGGTACTCAAAGCCGGCCCGCTCAGCGACAATGCTGAGCAGCCGCGAAGACCCGCCACGCGGCTCGTAACGCCCCGTCTCCCACTCGCTGATCGTCTGCTGACGCGTGCCCAGTTCGTCCGCCAGCGCCTCCTGGCTCAAGCCCATGTGCCTGCGCAGGGCGCGAACTTCGCGAGCGCCCCATCCGTCATTCGCCTTGCGCTTGCTTTTCGTCACGCCTGGCATTTTACACGAAACCGTGTAACCGCGGAAGGAGGACTCCCCGGTTTCTTGCGGTTCCGCGCGGACACCGCTTGCGCCGCACCCGCGCGGTTGATAATATGCGGATTAGCACTCGCTGGGTGCGAGTGCTAACAAGCAATCCGCCCATCCAACGCACCTGAAGGAGGAGCTCGCTGATGCCAGCAGCTACGAAGACCAACACAAAGTCCAAGACCTCGGTCAAGGTCGTCCCCCTGGGCGACCGCATCGTCGTCAAGCAGAGCCGCCAGGAAGAGGTTCGCGCCAGCGGCCTCGTGATCCCCGACACCGCGCGTGAGAAGCCGCAGCTCGGAGAAGTGATCGCCGTCGGTCCCGGCAAGCTGGACGACAACGGCAAGCGCCTGCCGATCGACGTCAAGGCCGGCGACCGCGTTCTCTACGCCAAGTACAGCGGCCAGGAGATCCCCCGCGGCGTCTACGGAGAGGACGATGACGAGTACATGGTCCTCAAAGAGAGCGACATCCTGGCCAAACTGGCTTAGGACCCGCCCGCCACGGTTGGACGCAGATTAAGCACAGACTCTGTCTTGCGCTCCAAATCCGTGATCCATCCGTGTAAATCTGTGGCTCAAATTCGGAGGTAACTCATGCCAGCCAAACAACTGCTGTTCGACGAGGAAGCCCGCCGCCGACTCAAAGACGGCGTAGACGCCCTCGCCGACGCCGTCCGCGTCACCCTGGGTCCCCGCGGACGCAACGTCATCCTTGAGAGAAAGTTCGGCCCCCCCGCTATCGTCGATGACGGCGTCAGCGTCGCCAAGGAGATCGAGCTCAAGGACCCCTTCGAGAACCTCGGCGCACAGCTCGCCCGCGAGGTCGCCAGCAAGACCAACGACGTCGCCGGCGACGGCACCACCACCGCCACCGTGCTCGCCCAGGCGATCGTCCGCGAAGGAATGAAGATGGTCGCTGCCGGCTCCAACCCGATGATGCTCAAGCGCGGCCTCGAAGCCGGCGTGTCCGCCGTCATCGAGGGCGTACGCGACATCGCCACGCCCGTCGCGGGCAAGGAACAGATCGCCCAGGTCGCGACGATTTCCGGCCATGACCAGGAGATCGGCGACATCATCGCTGACGTCATGGAAAAGGTCGGGAAAGACGGCGTTATCACCGTCGAAGAGGGCAAGGGCATCCGGATGGAAACGGAGTTCGTGGAGGGCATGCAGCTCGACCGAGGTTACGTCTCCCCGTACTTCGTCACCAATCCAGACCGCATGGAAGCGGCTCTCGATGAGCCCTACATCCTTATCACCGACAAGAAGATCTCCTCCGTGCAGGACCTCCTCCCCACCCTGGAGAGGATCCTCCAGGTCACAAAGAACGTCGTCATTCTCGCCGATGACGTCGACGGCGAGGCTCTCGCCACGCTCGTCGTCAACAAGCTGCGGGGCACGATCAGCGCTATCGCCATCAAGGCCCCGTCGTTCGGCGACCGCCGCAAGGCGATCCTCGAGGACATCGCCATCCTCACAGGGGGCGAGCTTCATCACCGAGGATATGGGGCGCAAGCTGGAGAACGTCCAGGTGACCGATCTCGGGCGCGCCCGCCGTCTCGTCGCTACGAAGGACGACACGGTGATCATCGAGGGCTACGGCTCGGACGAGGCGATCCAGGCCCGCATCAAGCAGATCAAGGCCCAGGCCGAGGACGCCTCTTCGGAGTTCGACCGCGAGAAGCTGCAGGAGCGCCTGGCGAAGCTGGCCGGCGGCGTCGCCGTCATCAAGGTCGGCGCGGCCACTGAAGTCGAGCTGAAGGAGCGCAAGCTCCGCGTCGAGGACGCCCTCTCGGCGACCCGCGCGGCCGTCGAGGAGGGGATCGTTCCCGGCGGCGGCGTCGCTCTCATCCGTGCGCAGAAGGCGCTGGACAAGCTGAAGGGGCTGAGCGACGACGAGACGAGCGGCGCGAACATTCTGCGCAAGGCGCTCGAGGAGCCGCTGCGAATGATCGCTGAGAACGCCGGCCAGGAGGGCATGGTGGTCGTCGACAAGGTACGCGCCGGCAAGGACGTGAACTACGGCTACGACGCGGCCGCTGACGAGTACGGAGATATGCTCAAGAAGGGCATCATCGACCCGGCGAAGGTGACGCGGACGGCGCTGGAAAACGCCGCTTCGATCGCCTCGCTGGTCCTGACCACGGAGTCGCTGGTCACGGAGATCCCGTCCGAAGCGCCGGCGATGCCGATGGGTGGCCCGCCGCCGATGGACTACTAGAGGCAGTCAGCTAACAGCAGACAGCAGACAGCTTTGTCGCCCCGCCTGAACGGCGGGGCGACTGGTTATTCCAGAGCGTGTAGGGTTGCCGCGGTCTGGCCGCCATCAGCTCGAGCTCCGGCGCACCTCGTACAAGCGCACCGGATCCTCGAACCCCTTCAGTTCGAAGTCACCGATATCAGCGAAGAGGAACCCCTTGCCCATCGCCAGCTCTCGCACGACGTTGGAGACGAGCACTTGTCCCGGCTCGGCGCGGTTGCAGACGCGGGCGGCGAGCTGCACCGTAGACCCGAAAAGGTCGCCGTCCTCAGCCACCGGTTCGCCGGCGTTGAGCCCGATGCGAACGCTGACGGGCGTATCATCGCCGCCGTTCCGGTCGGAAAAGCCGCGCTGGATGGCGACGGCACACTCCAACGCCCTCACGGCCGAGCCGAACGAAGCCATGACGCCGTCGCCGGTGTGCTTGGTCTCGCTGCCGCCGTGGGCCTTGAGGGCGTCGCGAATGATCGTGTTGTGGGCCCTCAGGAGGTCCTGCGCCTTCGCGTCGCCCAAGCGCTGGGTGAGGGCCGTGGAGCCCTCCATGTCGGTAAAGAGGATGGTGACCAGGCCCGACTGAGCGGCGGGCGAATCACTCAACGAGGCCGGCGCCGACGTCCCCAGGAAATCCTCGACGTTGCGGATGAAGTCCTGGATGCCGGGCTCGCCGTCCAGATAAAGGTGGTTGTCTCCTTCCAACGGCACGAACCGGGCATTGGGGATCAGGGACGCGAACTCGCGGCCGGCCTCGAACGGGACAGCCTGGTCGCCGCGACGGTGCAGAACCAGGGTTGGGACGTTGACCGCGGCCAAGGACGCAGTTATGTCGATCTCCGTGAACGCCCGCATGAGCTTGACGGCGTTGTCTGCTGAGCAGGAGTTGCGAGACAGGTCGTCGAACCAGCGCTGTTGCTCGGCGCTGGCGCCGGGCACGAACACTGAGGTGAACATCGCCCGGAACGCCGGATTGTCCTGACCCCAACCGACGCGGATGAGCGTCAGTATTGAGTTTCCGACCTCCCTGGCTTCCTCATCATCCGCCCGGGCGAACCATTTGGCGAACGATCCATAGAGGATCAGGTGGCTCACGCGTTCCGGGTGCCGCAGTGCGTACGTGACGGCAGTTGAGCCACCCTGCGAGATCCCGAGGATGGCGAAGCGCTCGTGTCCGGCGGCGTCGGCCACTGCCTCGAGGTCGGTCGCCCACTGCTCGACCGAGTGCACGTCCACGTCGCGGTCCGAAAGACCCGTGCCGCGACCGTCGTAGCGGATGAGCGTGTGGTGCTGCGCAAGGGCCTCGATGAAGTGGCGCCAGAGAGGGCTCTGCCACTCGTATTCGAGGTGCGTTGCCCAACCGAGCGCCCGGATTAGCGGCGGCCCCTGCCCTACCGATGCGTAAGCGATGCGCACGCCGTCGCTGGTCTTACAGAAGCGGATGTCTTGTTCCATGACACCCCAAGTATAACCACGAAAATGCGAAGGCACTAAGGTCCTGGGTTGTTCTCTAGACTTCGCGCCTCAGTGGCTCCGGAACGGAGCTAAGGAAGCACGCCAGCGAAGCGCTTGTCGGAGCGGTAGGGACCGACAACGGCCAGGTGCGCCTTGCGCGGGTCGATCAGGTTGCGGGCGACGCGGTTGACGTCGTCCAGGGTGACGGCGTCCATCTCGGCGACGGCGTCGTCGATGCTCCGGACGTTCTCGAGGAGTAGCTCCTGGGCGCCGATCCAACCGCTGACGTTGCGGCTGTCCTCCATGCGCAGCAACAAGCGGCCCTTGGAAAGCTCGCGAGCCTTGGTCAGCTCCGCTTCCGTGATGCCGTCGTCGCGGAGGCGGGCGAACTCGGTAACGACCACCTTGAGCGCTTCGACGGCATTCTTGGGGTCTACCCCCGTGTAGATGTTGAAGGTCCCGGCATCCAGGAAGTGTGCAACGTAGGTATGGACGTCGTAGACCAACCCTCGCTTCTCGCGCAGTTCCATGAAGAGGCGGGAAGACATCCCCTCGCCCAGGACTACCGAGAGGAAGGAGAGGGCGTGGCGGTCCGGGTGGTTCAGGGGGATGCCGGGGACAGCGACGGTTACGTGCGCCTGCTCGGTCTTCTTGTAGTGCATGGCGAAGCGGCCGGATGGCTTTACGCCGTCCAGGGGGATCCAGGAGCCGGGCGATCCCTTGGGCCAGTCGGCCATCGCGGCTTCTATCGCCCCCACTATCTCCTCGTGGGAGATGTTGCCGGCGACCGCCATCACGGTGTTGTTCGGCGCATACTGCTTGTGCAGGTAGCCCTTGATCATCTGGCCATCGATCGCCTGCACGGAGGCGGGGGTGCCGGCAACGTCGCGGCCCAGCGGGTTTCCGGGGAAGAGGATTGAGTCCAGCAGGAGGTCGGCGAGCTGGGGCGGCGAGTCCTCGACCATCGCCAGCTCCTCAAGGATGACACCGCGCTCCTTCTCCAGCTCCGACGAATCGAGCACCGGCTTCCGGACCAGTTCCAGCAGGACGTCCAGCGCGATCTGCATGTGGGGGCGCGCCACTTTGATGTAATAGACGGTGTACTCGCGGTCGGTGCCACCGTTCATCATTCCGCCCACGCCGTCGATGGTCTCGGAAAGCTCCTTGGCGCTCGGCCAGCGCTCGGTGCCCTTGAACAGCAGATGTTCCAGGAAGTGCGAAATGCCGGCTTCGCCGTCGAGCTCATAGCGGGAGCCGGTGCCCACATACAGGGACAACGATACGGAGTGCGTCTGCGGCATCGAGGACGTGAGGATACGCAGTCCGTTGGGGAGTACTGTGCGCTCGAAGAACGGGATATCGGTCATGTGCGGCCGCTGTTAATAGTGTAAGGCAGGGGCTCTCAGCGGGGAATGGGTAGGAGGCGAAGCCTGCTTAAGTTTGGGTGTAAACCGCGACGATTCCGGCAATAGTCCCCACAGCTAACACCGGCACAATCACTTCCAGGCCTATCGAGCTGAACGCCAGGCTGAGCAGGAAAAGGACACCTGCAAGGATCAGCCAGACGGTCGGAAGCACGTATGCGAAGTTGCGAAGCGGTGGCATGCGTCTCATGACAATAACGACCGCGCTCAGCCCGCCCACGTTACATCGCCGCAAAGGCCGGCAGGGCGCTCGCGCGCCGCAAAGACGGCGTACTCGCGCTTCGATTCGCCGATGGTTGTGTTGTCGCCATGGCCGGGGAGAACCACGGTGTCATCGGGTAGCGTGTGCAACCGCGCAGTGATCGACCGGATAGTCTCTTCGAGGTCCTGCGGGGTCTGGGTCCGGCCGGGACCGCCGGGAAACAGGGTGTCTCCGGAGAAGACGAACCGTCCAACCGTGAAACAGGTGCTGCCGGGGGTGTGGCCCGGGGTGTGGACAGCCCCGATGCGGACGGCGCCGGCGGATATCTCGTCTCCGCCGGAGAGCGGCCGGTCGATCTGCGCCGCCGGCATGATCCGCTCGGCGGGGTGGCAGTAGACGGGCGCTGCGGTGGCCTGCTTCACAAGGTCGTATTCTGCCCAGTGGTCCGGATGGGTGTGCGTGATGAGAATCGCCCTCACATTTTGCCCTGAGGCCGCCTCCAGCGTCGCGGCGCTGCCGATAGGCATATCAACGATGATTGCATCGTCGCCGGCGGCATCGGCTATGACGTAAGCGTTGTTCCCGTATGGACCTAGATTGGCGAGCTTGGTGATGCGGATGTTGCCGTCTTCGAATGTCTCCATGGTTGTCCTTCCGAGCGGCGAGGCCAGAGTCCCGATTGTCGAGGCCGGGCCTCGACCTACAGGTTTTGGTGGGCGGGTTATGCTGACCGCCGACGGCTGTTGTTATACCATAGCCGCACCGTGATTTCCGAAAGCATCCTCCAGGGCGAGAAGGTCCGGCTGCGGCCGATGGAGGAGCATGACCTGCCGGCGTTCGTCGAATGGTTCGGTGACGCTGAGGTCACGCGCTGGCTGGCGGAGGTGGGGACGGCTCCGACGCTCGAGGAAGAGTACGAATGGTACGAGAGGCGGAGGTCCGACCCGGAGAGCCTGATGTGGGCGATCGAGACGCTGGACGGGCGGCTGGTGGGGAGCACCGAACTGCGGCTCGAGCCGGCGCGGCGGAAAGCCGAGTTCGGGATCGTGATCGGGGACAAGGAGCAATGGAGCACCGGGCTGGGAACCGAGACCGTACGCCTGATCGCCGGGTACGCGTTTGCAGAGCTTGAATTGAACCGCATCGAGCTGACGACAGCCGAGGAGAACAAGCGCGCGGTCCGCTGCTACGAGAAGTGCGGCTTCATTCGCGAGGGGTTGAAGCGCCAGGACCGGATCGTGGATGGCCGGTATGTCAACACGCTGATAATGAGCCTTTTGCGGGAGGAGTGGGCCGGGTGATCGAGACGGCACCGCTGCTGGAAGGCACGCTGGCGCGACTGCGGCCGCTGCGGCAGAGCGACCTGCCCGACCTGATCCGCTGGTACGGAGACCCGGAGGTCAACCACTGGCTGCACCAGTCGGAGTACCGCGACGTCAACGAGGCCCGTGTCCGCGCGAAGTTCGGGCCGGGGACAGACCGCGGGAGCGACGTGCGGTGGATCATCGAAGCAGTAGACGGGAAATCGATCGGCGTCGTCCGCCTCGAGGGAGTTGAGGGCGCTCACGGCCGGGCGGAGCTGGCGGTCTCCATCGGCGAGAAGGAGTATTGGAGCCGCGGCTACGGGACGGAGGCGATCCGGCTCGCGCTCGGACACGGGTTCGCAACGATGGGGCTGCGGCGAGTGCACCTGATCACGGACGTGGACAACGAGCGAGGGATACGCTGCTACGAGAAATGCGGGTTCCGGCGGGAGGGAGTGCTGCGGGCGCACCGCCTTCGTTACGGCGAGCCGCTCGATATGGTAGTAATGGGAGTGCTGAGAGAAGATTGGGAAGGAACCTAGGTCATGCCTCTGTACATGGACGTGCACAAGAAGGTGGAGGGCGCCTCCGTTGAAGATGTGGCGGCGGCGCACATGATGGACTTGAAGGTCCAGGACGAATACAACGTCCGCTACCTGCGCTACTGGTTCAACCAGGAGGCCGGCAAGGTGTTCTGCCTGGTCGATGCGCCAAGCGCGGAGGCGGCCGTAACGGTGCACGAGAAGGCGCACGGCCTGCGCCCGGAAGAGATCATCGAGGTTCAGGACACGCTTGTGGAGGCGTTCATGGGAACCACAGCGGCCAGCCTTGAAGCCGCTCAGATACCGGAGGGGGCGAGCGAGGCGCCGGGATTGGACCCCGGCTTTCGCACGATACTCTTCACCGACATGGAGGGCTCGACTCCACTCACGCAAAAGTTGGGCGACGAGCAGACCATGGAGGTACTCCGCGTACACAACGACATCATCCGAGGAGCGCTCCACGCGCGCGGAGGAACCGAAGTGAAGCACACCGGCGACGGGATAATGGCCTCGTTCATCTCACCTAGGAGAGCAGTCGAGTGCGCGATCGATATCCAGAGGCAGTTCGCCATTCATAACGAGAACCGCGACCACATAGCCATACGCGTGCGTATCGGCCTCAGTGCCGGGGAGCCCGTGGAGGAGAACCGCGACCTCTTCGGGGCCTGCGTCCAGCTTGCTGCGCGGGCATGTGGGCATGCGGAGTCGGGTCAGATACTTGCGCCCACTTCCGTCCGCGACCTTTGCATCGGCAAGGGATTTCAGTTCTCGGATATGGGCGACGTTACGCTGAAAGGGTTCGATGAGCGTGTCCGCCTGTTCGAAGTGAAATGGGCCGGCAGATAACTTGGAACTGACCCCGCGCATTTTCTCGATACCGGCGCAGCCGGCATTCTATACCGGTCCGCAGGCGCCAAACGTCTTCCTGGTACACGACGGGGGCGAAGGCGCGCTGATTGACAGCGGGTTCGGCGACGAGAAGTCGGTGAGGGAACGGCTCGATTTCCTGAAGGAGCACTCGAACATCAAGGTTCGGCACATCGTGCTGACGCACCACCACTTCGACCACTCCAGCGGCGCTCAGCAACTGCGCGAGGCGACCGGCGCGGCCGTCGTGCTGCACCCTAAGGAGGAGGAGTTCCTGCTGGACTCCCAGAGCGAGGCGCCGCAGGACATCGAGATGGGGGAGGACGGTAAGGAGCCTACCGAAGCAGAGAAGAAGATGATGGAGGCGGTGCAGAAGTTCCGCGAGCAGGCAGCGGAGGCGACTCCCGACGCGCACATCAGCGACGGCGACACGGTTAGCGTCGGTGGGCTGACGGTTGAGGTAGTGCACACGCCGGGGCACACCCTGGGGTCGGTCTGCCTGTACGTGCGCGAGGAGAAGGCGCTGTTCACGGGGGACACTGCGCTGGGGTTGGGAACGGTGGCGATCTCGCCGCCGCCGTACGGTGACATGGCGCTGTACCTGGAGTCGCTGGAGCGGCTGAAGGGGTACGACTGCGCGCTGATGCTGCCGGGGCACGGGCAGGCCGTGCACGACGTCTCGCGGAAGCTCCAGGAGTTGATCGACCACCGGCACGAGCGCGAGGCGCAGATCCTGAAGCTGATGGCGGACGGCAAGCGCACGCCGAAGGCAATGCTCTCGGCGATCTACATGGAGCTGGACAAGCGGATCGTGCCGATGGCGCTACGGCAGATCGAGGCGCACCTCTGCAAGCTGGAGGCGGAAGGGCGGGTGAAGCGCGCGGGGGATGAGTGGGTGGTGGTCGGGTAAGGCAATGGCACGCTTACTTTGCTAACAACTCGCTAAGGTTTGTTAGTGGTTGTGCGTGGTAAGGAAGACTTAAATGCCGATCGTGACCTACATCTGCGTCCCGATGTCGGGGCAGGGCGGTGGCTCTGTTTGCTGCACTGGGAGGCCCGCAGAATGCCGCAACAGCTTCAGTGCGTCGACGGCGTTCA
Organism: uncultured Chloroflexia bacterium; assembly: GCA_963717065.1. GTDB lineage: Bacteria > Chloroflexota > Dehalococcoidia > SM23-28-2 > RBG-16-64-32 > CAVQVC01. The sequence goes on from CAVQVC010000003.1 coordinate 50,452, forward strand.
CCCCTCCGCTACAGTCCACGTCACCCCAGGTCATGACGCCCGGGGTGGCGATATCTGTACATGGCTCGTTCTGAGTCACGGGCAAGCCCGCAGAATGCCGCAGAGTCTTCAGCGCGTCGACGGAGTTCACCGAACCGCTGCAATCAACATCGCCCTGGGTCAGCACACCGACACACCATCCAAGCTCGGACGTGTTGTTGCCTGGGTCTGTTGCCGTGGCGATCACGAATTGACCCGGTGGTAGATCGCTGGAAATGTCGGTGTCGAAGGAGGCGTCACCCGACGCCCCGACGGGAATATCGACGGAGCCCAGCCACGCCTTTGCCTCAGGCATGCCGTCGCAGCCACCGGAGTAGAAATCCAGCGTGAAAAGTGTGTTTGGTGTGCTGTTGAGACTCCCAATTACGGAGACGATTCCCGGTGAGGTGGCGACGTGTGTCAGGACGGGGAAATTCTGGCGGTTGTTAGCGCCGCTGTCGACGTCACCGTTGTCATTCGCCGTCGGCCCATCACCGTCGAGATCGATGGCGCCCCCGAAGTGATCGTGGATTGAGTTCCCGCGGATCGAGACTCCCAACCCTCCCGTATGGTAGATACCAACGGTCGTGTTGTAAGCAATGATATTTCCGGCACCCGGCGCGGTGCCGCCGATTGTGACGTCTTGCGCCGGGCTATCCAGGAAGATGCCCTGCGAGCCGTTCCCGAGGGGAGTCGTGCCGTCCGCACCGACGCCAATCTTGTTCCCCTGGATGACCGTGCCGCCGTCACAACAAACGGTGATCCCCTCGAAGTAGTTCCCGGAGATGACGTTGCCTTCGTTCGCCCCGGCACCGCCGATGGTGGCGCCGCCGGACCCTCTGATTACCACGCCGTAGGTGTTGAACATGGCTGCGGTTCCGGTCTTGTCGGTGCCAATGTAATTGTTGCGGATCGTATTTGGGCCTTCCAGGAGTATCCCCTCGTCGAAGAACGAGCCGGCGATGACGTTTCGCGACCCGTTGATGGCCGCGCCGATTGTGTTGTCGACGGCTCCGCCTGTGATGGAGATCCCCCCGTGATTACCCTTGCCCACGGTGCCCGTCACGTCCGTTCCAATGAAGTTGCCTGTGACGGTGTTGAGAGTGGCCCCCGGTCCAACAATGGAGACCGCGTAGCCGACGAAATCGTTGATCACCAAGCCTTGGATGTTTACGCCTGACCCGGTGATGCGGAGGCCATCTGTCGTTCCGGCGTTCGTGCCGTCAATCTCGATCTTGAGGACCGCGTTGTTGCCCATGCTCATAGTGTTGAGGCCGGCGCCCGGCTGCGAGTAACCGTTGATGGCAGCCGGTTGCGTGATCGCGGGAAGAGCCGAGACGGGTGTGATGGTGCAGACGCCAGTCGCCGGGACACATCCTGGGTCCGAATTCGCCGGGATGTTGAAGGTCACACCATCCGCCAGAACATCGGCATTCGCGGCAGCAATCGCCTCGCGCAGGGTGCATTGGGCGCCGTTGCACACACCGTCACCGGGGTCAGCCGTGGAGTTCACCGTGATGGATGCGGCGCTGGCGTTGGGAGTCGATGTCAGTAGCAGGAACGCCGAGAAGGCGACGATCACTGTCGGCGCTCCGCGGCGGCTTATCCGTGATAGCAAGCTAGTTGCCAAAGCTGGTCTCCTAAATCTGGGGCTGAGATTCCTAGGGCTTGATGGCTGGGCATCCCTGTGGCAGGGAAACGGGAAGTCCAGCGTTGGCACGCAGGATCAGGAGGGCGTCAACCGAGTTGACCGTATTGCTACAGTTGACGTCACCTTGAGGCCAGCCGCTTGCCAGGGGACCGGCACCGATGTCCATGCACGGCTCGCTCTGTGTCACTGACAATGCTGCCGAGCTTCGCAGCAGTTTTAGAGCGTCGACGGAGCTTATGGCCATGTCGCAATCGGTGTTTCCTGAGCCCGGAGCTTCACAAGCGTCGCCGGCGAGGTCGCCGTCCGTATCTGCCTGGGCGGCATTCGGGGTTGCCGGACAGTTGTCGCACGCGTCGCCCACCGGATCCCCGTCGCTATCTTGCTGGCTGTCGTTGGCCGTCGCGGGGCAATTATCGCAGCTGTCTCCCAGCGCATCGGAGTCGACGTTCTCCTGACCCGCATTCACGGTCAGGGCACAGTTGTCCGATGTGTCCAGGACGCCGTCGTTATCGTCGTCGCTGTCGCACGCGTCCGCCGTGCCGTCGGAGTCGGTATCCACTTGAGTCGGGTTGTGATCGTTAGGACAGTTGTCGGATGCATCCGGTACGCCGTCGTTGTCGTCGTCGGGATCGCAAGCGTCCCCTAATCCGTCGGCCTCATTGTCAGCCTGGTTTGCGTTTGGGAAGAAAGGACAGTTGTCGAAGGGATTCCAGGAGCCATCCGAATCGTCATCGCCGAGATCCCGGACAAAAACGTCAGGGCAGGAGATGATTGGAACATTCGCCGGGCAGGTGTTCGAGTCGCCTGCGATGAGGTTTGAAGACGTCGATGCGAAGGCGATGTATCGACCACCGCCACCAAGGCTGGGCGTGAAACCGTAGTCATTGCCCTGAGCACCAAGGCTGGTGACGCTGATCCGTATGGTGATTCCCCTGTCTACGTCGCGCATGAAAACGTCCGGAAGAATATTGGTATCGAGTGGCACCAGGTTGTTAGCGTCGGACTGGAAGGCCACAAGACGACCGTCTGGTGAAATATCGATTCCGCTTGGGGGCGTACTCGCCGTTGGGCTTCCTGAGTCACCACTAGGTCCGTTGTTCTGGACACCGGTCGTGCTGACGCTTACGACCAGAGTGACGCCGCTTTGACGATCGCGCCGAAAAACGCTCGTGGCATTCGGTGAATTCCCGGCGAGATTGTCGGACGTCGAGTTGAAAAAGACGAAGCGTCCATCAGCCGAGATCTTCCCTTCACCGCTGCTGCCATCACCTAATGCACCTGCACTCGAGACGCTGGACACGTCGGTCTGTCCCGTTTGGCGGTCGTAAACGAAGACGTGGGTATGCAGAGAGGTGTCGCCGGTAACGAGGTCCTTCGAACGCGAGGTAAACACCGCGAATCGACCATCTGAACTCAGGTCGTTCAGACCTCCACCGTCCTTAGCCTGTGCACCGCCACTGCCTACACTCACTCGCTCAATCGCCCCGGTCTGACGGTCCTTCACGAACGCGTCGGGGTCGATGTTCGTGTCGCCCGGGACTAGATTGGTTGCGTACGAAGTGAACCCAACGAAACGACCATCATCACTGAGCAAGCCTCCGTAGCTCTCGCGGTTCGACTGGTTGCCGGCGGCGTCGACACTAACCCGCTCAATCGACCCGGTCTGCATGTCCTTAACAAAGATGTCTTCGTCGTCGTTCGTGTCGCCGAGCACCAGGTTGGACGCATACGATGTGAAGGCAACGAATCTTCCATCAGCGCTGATGCCTCTCGGATAGCTCCGATCATTGGCTGGATTGCCACCCGCATCCACGCTAGCGATTGCAACCGACCCCGTCTGGCGATCGTGCACGAATACGTCGAAGCAATTATCGTCATACTCGCCGTCGTCATCGACGTCACAGCTGTTATCGATGTCGCCGGGCACGAGGTTGGATGCGGCAGACATGAACGCTACATAGCGACCGTCTGTGCTGAACACCGGCTGCTCACTTCGCTCGTTGCCCTGAGCGCCACCGCTGGCGACGCTAACGCGTGTGGTTGTCGACGCTGCCGAAACATTGCTCGGCAAAGCGAGCAACGCGGCCAGAGCCGCCGCGCCGATGAGCCAGACTGAAAACTTCCTCATACGGTTAACCAGCATTTAGTAACCCGTGACAGGGGCCACGCCACACTAATAAGACGTGGGAAAGAGCACGTTTGCTACGCGACTAACTGGCGATCGTGTTGCCCGTCGGTTCTGAAGACGCCGAGATGCGAGTCGATTCCCCCCACTATAAGATCCGGCTGAGGAACGCCTTCGTGCGTTCTTGTTGGGGGCGGAGGAGCAGATCGTCAGGGGTGCCCTCTTCGACGATCTGGCCTTCGTCCATGAAGACCGCGCGCTGAGCGACCTCGCGGGCGAAGCCCATCTCGTGAGTGACTACGATCATCGTCATGCCGTCGTCGGCAAGGGCCTTCATCACGTCGAGGACTTCGCCGACGAGCTCGGGGTCGAGGGCGGAGGTGGGCTCGTCGAAAAGCATGAGCTTGGGGCGCATGGCGAGGGCGCGGGCGATGGCGACGCGCTGCTGCTGTCCGCCTGAGAGCTTGCCGGGGTGCACATCCGCCTTCTCGGAGAGGCCGACGCGGGCGAGCAGCTCGCGGCCGAACTCTTCAGCCTGCTTGCGTGGGACGCCCTGGACGTGGACCGGCGCCTCGATCACGTTGGAGAGGGCGGTGAGGTGGGGGAAGAGGTTGAAGCGCTGGAAGACGAGGCCGATCTCGGAACGCTTGCGGGCGATCTCTTGCTCGTTATCTTCGACGAGCTTGCCGTCCTTCATGCGGTAGCCGACGAGGGCGCCGTCGACGTAGATGTAGCCGAAGTCGAGGCGCTCGAGGTGGTTGATGCAGCGAAGGAGGGTGCTCTTGCCGGAGCCGCTGGGGCCGATGACGACGGCCACCTCGCCTCTGGGGACATCCATGGTGATGCCGCGGAGGACTTCGAGCTTGCCGTATTTCTTGTGGACGTCGATACAGCGGACCATGGGGTTGTCGTTGTTCATGGCGCCATTGTAGCGGCTGGATGGTCAATCACAGACGTGCGCAGGCGAGGCACCTTCCAGTGCGTTGTGTCCGTGGTGTTTCGGATCGCAAGGGGTCCACCCGGGCCTATAGGACAGAGGGGTGTGCCTCGCCCCTACGGGGTCAGGGAACCACGGACTAAACGCCGCGGCGGCCTCCCATGACCAGCAGGGCGCGCGAGAAGAGGGTTTCGGGTTGGTCACGTTCGCCGACGGCGAGCCAGCGCTCGAGCTCGGCCTGCCCGATGCTGAATATCGTGACCATCGCCAGGTACCAGATGGCGGCTACGACAAGGAGCTCCATGATGTCGAAGTTCGTGGAGTAGATGAGGTTGGTGGCGTGGAGGAGCTCGACGAGGCTTATTGCACTGGCGAGCGAGGTGTTCTTGAGCATGGCGATGAACTCGTTGCCGGTGGGCGGGACGAGGAAGCGGAAGGCCTGGGGGATGATGATGCGCCGCATCGCCTGGAGGCGAGTCATGCCGACGCTCTGGGCGGCATCCATCTGGCCGCCTTCAACGGAGAGGACGCCGGCGCGGATGATCTCGGTCATGTAGGCGCCTTCGTTGATGCCGAATGTGATGATGGCGGCGCGAAAGGCGGTTAGCTCGCGGGTGAACTCAGGATTGTCGATGAGCTGGGGGATGCCAAAGTAGACGATATAGAGCTGGAGGAGTACGGGGGTGCCGCGGAAGACCCAGACGTAGAATCCAGAGAAGACCTGGGCAAACGGGTTGCGTGACGTACGCATGAGCGCGAAGACGAAGCCGAGCAAGATGCCGATAATCTGCGCGACGACGGCGACCTGGATCGTGCGCCAGGCCCCGTGAACGATCTGTTCGTTGAAGAGGAACTCGCGAACGACGCCGAATTCGAAATCTCCTGTCAGCATGGCTGCCTCCTGCCGCTAACCGGCTGATAAGGAAAGGCCCCCGATCGGATTTCGCGGGGGCCTTCATTGCTTCGTTAGCCGTTGTGACTCACTGGAGAGCGAACTCGTCCTGTCCCCAGTCGTTGAGGATCTCGTCGTAGGTGCCATCGTCCTGGAGCTGCTGAAACGCCGCCTCGAGTGCCGCCTTCAGCTCCGGCGAGTCCTTGCGGACACCGATTCCGTAAGGGGCGGACTCGAAGCCCGGGACCGCCAGCTCGATCAGGTTTTGTTCCGATTGGAGGGCGCTGTACGCGGCAACGGGGTCGTCGGAGAGCTCGGCATCCACGCGGCCGAGTATCAGTTCCTGGACGGCCGCCGGGTTATCGGGGAAGGTGCGAATGTCTATGGGGTTGCCGGCGCAGGGACCGTCGTTGAGCGTGGTCATTTGCTCTACCTGGAAGGTACCGTCCTGCGCGGCGACAGGATGTCCGCAGAGGTCCTCCACCGATTGGAAGCCCTTCGGGTTCCCGGTCTGCGTGAGGATCGCTGTGCCCACGGGACCGAAGTAGGGGACGAAGTCGATTTCCGCCTCGCGCTCGGGGGTGATGCTGATCGCGGACATGACGATGTCGTAGCGGCCGGAGGTCAGGTCGCCGACGATGCCGGCGAAGTCGGCCACCTGCTGGAACTCGACCTCGACGCCCATCAGGCCGCCCATGGCGTTGGCGAGGTCCACGTCCATTCCGCGCGCGTCATCCGTTCCCTCTTCGTAGTACTCGATCGGGGCGTAGGCGATATCGGAGCCGATGGTGAGGACGCCGTCTTCGAGCTCAGGCACGCCGGAGATGTCGATTACGCCGGTGCCGGCGGCCGGGGTCGCGGTGGCAGTGGCGCCGTCGTCGTCATCATCGTCGTTGCAGGCCGCGAACGTGAGAGTCGCAGCGAGCAGGAGCGCGAGCAGTAAGAAGAGAGCGTGCCTGGTGCGCAATAGCATGGTTCTGCCTCCTTTAATGTACGGACGCAAGGATTATAGGGGCAGGAGGTAGGAAGTTGGAAGTGGGAGGTAAGAGGTCGGTGGTCGGAACGAGGGTTGACCGGCGGCACGGGGGCTGCGTACGCTCGCCTTCGCCTGGAGGTTTGGTGTGATGACTTCTGAAAACTATCCCGTGATCGTGGGTGTCGGGCAGTGGACGAACCGGTCCGAGCGGCTGGAAGACGCCGCCGAGCCGCTGGAGATGATGGCGCGCGTGGCGCGAGCGGCGGAGGAGGATTCGGGGGCGCCCGGACTGCTATCGAAGCTGGACTCCGTGCAGGTCGTGAACATCATGTCGTGGCCGTACGCGGACGCGCCGGGGGCGCTGGCGGAGCGCATCGGAGCGTCGCCGTCGCACAAGGTGTACACGGCCGTGGGTGGCGAGACGCCGCAACGACTGGTGAACGAGGCGGCGGAGGCGATCGCCGAGGGGACGATCCGGGTGGCGCTGATCGCGGGGGCGGAGGCGTTGAACTCGCGGCGGCTGGCGCGGAAGGCGGGAGAGCACCTGGACTGGTCGCTGCGGGGGAACCCGGAGCACGTCGTCGGGGACACGCGGGCCGGGATTCACGGAAGCGGAGGCGAGGCACGGGGCGACGATGCCGATCCGGATGTACCCGCTGTTCGAGAACGCGATCCGGGCGCACCTGGGACTGAGCGTGGAGGAGCACCAGCGGCGGCTGGGCGAGACTGTGCGCACGGATGACGCGGGTGGCGGCGACGAACCCGCACGCCTGGTTCCCGGAGGCGCGGACGGCGGAGGAGATCACGACGGTGGGACCGGAGAACCGGATGGTCTGCTTCCCGTACCCGAAGCTGATGAACTCGATCATCGAGACGGACCAGGCGGCGGCGGTGATCGTGACGGGGTCGGAGACGGCGCATGAGCTGGGGATACCGGAGGAGCGCTGGGTGTACCTCTGGGGCTGCGGCGACGCGAAGGACAAGTGGTTCGTGAGCGAGCGCGTGAACTACCACTCGTCGCCGGCGATCAAGGCGGTGACGCAGCGGGCGCTGGGGATGTCGGGGCTGACGGTGAACGACATCGGCGCCTTCGACCTGTATTCCTGCTTTCCGTCGGCGGTGCAGCTGGGACTGGACGCGCTGGGGCTGAAGCCGGACGACCCGCGGCCGATCACGGTAACGGGCGGGCTGCCCTACGCGGGCGGGCCGGGGAACAACTACGTCGGGCACTCGATCGCGGCGATGGTGGAGCGGCTGCGCGAGCGGCGGCACGACTACGGCCTCGTGACGGGGAACGGATGGTTCGTTACGAAGCACTCGGCGGGGCTGTACAGCGCGCGGCGGCCCGCGAAGCCGTGGAAGCGGACGGAGCCGGAGATCGACCAGGCGCACGTGGACGCGCAGGAGAGCCCGCCGTTGGTCGAGGCAGCCGGAGGGCGAGGCGGTGGTGGAGACGTACACCGTGGCGTTCGACCGCGACGGGGAGCCGGAGCAGGGGATCGTGATCGGGAGGCTGGGCGCCGATGGCTCGGGCGCGCGGTTCCTCGCGAACACAGAGCCGGACGTGAACCTCCTGTGGTCGATGACGCGGGAGGAGTTCGTGGGGCGGCGAGGGCGGGTGCATCACGACGCGGGGACGGGGAAGAACGTGTTCATGCCGGTGTAGTCGGGATATTGCTCGATGGGAGCACCAACATCGCCGATACCGTCAGCTTCGAGGACGTTGACCACGACGGCTTCAGGGAATTCTTCGAAGACGAAAACCTGGACAACCTGTATGACGGTGTCACGAAGTACCTGAGCCGCTGACGCGAATATTTCCCGGCCTGACGCCGCGGGAGCGGATTTTTGGCCTGACTCCGGTCGCGGGGATCCCCGTCCTCCTCAACATCCTCATATTCGAGCCGGGCACAGATGTACTTGGATACACGCTCGATCCGACCCTAGGGTATCCGGCCGTCGTGGTGTTTTTCGATCATGGCGACCCGCAAACGATTCCAGAACCTGGTGCGATTACCGATTGGTGCGCCCCGCTTCTCGTACGAACCGATGTGGAGGGCGTGACACTTAACAACCCGGACACACCAGCCAACGAAGCAGGCCAGGTGTATCGAACCAACCCGGCTGTCTCGGGTACCTATCCGTTCGGAACGTTTGCCGTGAGCCTACCCGACGCCGATAACGACGGCTACGAAAACCAACTCGACACCTGCCCGCTGGCCCCCAATGCGGGGAACCCCAAACTCCTCAATTCCGGAGACCAGGATTTCGACGGCCTGGACGCGGCCTGTGATCCAAACGACGACCCCGGCACTGGAGGTACGAACTCGGACGAGGATGGGGACGGTTATCTGAACCGACAGGATAACTGTCCGTTGGTGCAGAACGGGCCGCTCGAGGCGAACCAAATCGATACCGATCGCGATGGAATCGGTGATCACTGTGACGTGAACCCGTACAACGCCGACGGACACAGGCACATGGTCTGTTTGATCGATCATGTCGAGGTCGGAGCCGGTGGCGGGACTCCACCGCAACTTCCTTTGCCTTGCGATGCTGACAATGACGGCGTCCCGGATAATTACGACAACTGCCCAACGGTAGCGAACACCGCTGGACAGGCTGACGACGTGGACGGCGACCTCGCAGGTGACGCCTGCGACGCGCCGGGGACAGGGAACGTTGACTGCTCGCAGGCGGTGAACTCCGTCGATGCGTTGAAGACGCTACGACACTCCGCGCGGGTTGTCCGTGGCGCAGAGCGAGCCGTGCCTGGACATCGGGATGATGCTGCCGTCGGGGTGGGCGATGGGCGACGTGAACTGCTCGGGCGGCGGGACGCCGGTGAACGCGGTGGACGGGCTGTTGATCCTGCGAGCGAACGCAGGGCTACCGGTGAACATTCCGGTGGGCTGCCCGGAGATCAAGCCGCCCTAGCGCGGCGGCGGGGAAGCGAGCGCAGGCCGGGCGGGGGCACCCGTCGTGCGATTCCGGAATAACAACGTAATCCCAACGCAAAAATTACCAAACAAATGCCCGGTATTGACCACCCCCCTCAGATAGGCGCCGCCGCCGGTTTGTGGACAACCGGTGCGTGCACGCTTGCCCGTCCCAACGGGCATAACGTAATCTGCGTTTCGGCATTGCGCCCTTACGAGTTTCTTACGATTTTCCCCCTGCGTTACCGTTTACAATAGCGGGGGTGGACCTCGGAACAGCGGAAGGAGACAGGCTACGAGCGCTGACGCTATGACTACGACTACGACGACGGAACAGACAACGCCCGGACAGTCCCGGTACATCTACCGCTTTGCCGAGGGGAACGCGAAGATGCGCGACCTGCTGGGCGGAAAGGGCGCGAACCTGGCGGAGATGGCTCGGCTGGGGCTGCCGGTGCCGCCCGGATTCACGATAACGACCGATACCTGTCGCGCCTATTACGACGCGGACCGGACGGTGCCGCAGGAGCTCTGGGACGACGTGCGGATGCACCTGGCGGAGGTGGAGGAGAATGTCGGGCGCAAGTTCGGCGACGCGTCGAACCCGCTGTTGGTTTCGGTGCGCTCGGGGTCGAAGTTCTCGATGCCGGGGATGATGGACACGATCCTGAACCTGGGGCTGAACGACGAGACCGTCGAGGGTTTCGCCCGCTCGACAGGTGACCGGCGCTTCGCGCTGGACTCCTACCGTCGTTTCATACAGCTCTTCTCGAAGGTAGCGCTGGGACTGAAGTCGGAGGGGTTCGACAAGGTGCTGAGCGAGGTGAAGGAACGGACAGGCGCGGCCACAGACGCGGACCTGACGGTGGAGGCGCTGGAAGAAGTGGTGAAGCGCTATCTGGAGATCGTGAAGCGCGAGAACGAAGCGCCGTTCCCGCAGGACACGTGGGACCAGCTACGGATGGCCGTGCTGGCCGTGTTCGACAGCTGGAACAGCGAGCGGGCGATTGCTTACCGCGAGTACAGCCACATCCCGCACGACCTGGGGACGGCGGCGAACATCATGGCGATGGTGTTCGGAAACAGCGGCTGGGACAGCGGCACCGGCGTCACCTTCACGCGCGACCCGAGCACCGGCGAGAAGGTGCTGTTCGGGGAGTACCTGCCGAACGCGCAGGGCGAGGACGTGGTAGCGGGCACGCGGACTCCTAAGAAGATCGCGGAGCTGCAGAAGGAGATGCCGGCGGTCTACGACGAGCTGCACGGCATCGGCCAGAAGCTGGAACAGCACTTCCGCGAGATGCAGGACATCGAATTCACGATCGAGCACACACGGCTGTACATGCTGCAGACGCGATCGGCAAAGCGGACGGCGAATTCCGCCGTGAGAGTCGCCGTGGACATGGTGGACGAGAAGCTAATCAGCAAGGACGAGGCGGTGATGCGCGTACCGCCGGACGACCTGGCGCAGCTCTTGCTGCCGCGGTTCGACGAAGAAGCGAAGAAGCAGGCGGTGGCGGAGGGGCGGCTGCTGGGCAAGGGGCTGAACGCGTCGCCCGGCGCGGCAACCGGGCGCGCGGTGTTCGAGGTGGACGCTTCGACGGCGCCCGGCTTCATTTTCGTTCGCCCGGAAACGAGCGCCGACGACATGCCGGGGATCCTGCGGGCGGCGGCGGTGCTTACCAGCCGCGGCGGCATCACGAGCCACGCGGCGGTGGTGACACGAGGACTCGGAAAGCCGGCGGTGGTCGGCTGCACGGAGTTGAAGGTGGACGCGCGCAACCGTCAGATGACCGTGGACGGGAAGACCGTGAACGAGGGCGACGAGATCAGCGTTGACGGCTTCACGGGGGAGGTGTTCTCGGGCCATATCGGGACGCTGGACCCGGACGTCTCATCGAACAAGGAGCTGCGGACGCTGCTGGGCTGGGCAGACGACCTCAAACGGCTGGGAGTGCGGGCAAACGCCGACACGCCGCGGGACGCGAAGGTGGCGCTGGACTTCGGCGCGAAAGGGATCGGCCTCTGCCGCACGGAGCACATGTTCTTCCAGCAAGAGAGGCTGGAGTTCGTCCGCGACATGCTGATGGGCGCGGCGGAGACGGCGCGTATCCTGCGGGATGTAAAGGACGCGCGCATCGCCGTGGAGATGGCGAGGGGGAGCGAGAAAGCCGCCGCCGAGCAGGCAGTGAAGGAGGCGGAAGCGCGGCTGGACAGCGACGAGGCTAAGACTTACCGGGCGGCTCTCGAAAAGCTGGGCGAGTACCAGACTGCGGACTTCCGGGACATCCTGCGCGTGATGGACGGTTACCCGGTGGTGATCCGGTTGCTGGACGCGCCGCTGCACGAGTTCCTGCCTCCGCACGAACACGTGCTGCAGGAAGTGGCGGCGCTACGGGCGACGAAGCCCGACTCGGCGGAGCTCAAGGAGAAAGAGGAGCTTCTGCAGGCGACGCGGTCGCTGCAGGAGTCGAACCCGATGCTGGGGCACCGGGGTTCGCGGCTGGGGCTAACCTACCCGGAGGTCTACCAGATGCAGGTGCGGGCGATCGTGCGCGCGGCGCTGGACCTCGTGAACGAGGGGTTGGACCCGAGACCGGAGGTGATGGTGCCGCTGGTGATGGACGTGAGCGAGGTTCAGGAGCTGAAAGACCACCTGGCGGACATCCTCGAGGAATACCAGCGGGCGCCGGGTAAGAAAGCGCCGCTACACTTCGGGACCATGATCGAGCTGCCGCGCGCGGCGCTGGTGGCGGGGAGCATCGCGCCGGAGGTGGAGTTCTTCTCGTTCGGGTCGAACGACCTGACGCAGATGACGTTCGGGTTCAGTCGGGACGACGCCGAGGAGAAGTTCCTCAGCTTCTACCTGGAGACGGGTCTGCTGCCGACGAACCCATTCGCCTCGATCGACCAGAAGGGCGTGGGGCGGCTGATCGAGATGGCGGCGGAGGAAGGGCGGGCGGCGAACCCGAAGCTGGAGCTGGGGATCTGCGGCGAGCACGGCGGCGACCCCGAGAGCATCGATTTCTGCAACCGCGTGGGGCTGAACTACGTGTCCTGCTCGCCGATGCGTGTGCCGATCGCGCGGCTGGCGGCGGCGCAGGCGGCGCTGGGAGCCGGAGATAAGCGGGACGTCTGACGCTTAAGTAGACAGGAGCCAGAGGCGCCCGCAGGGGTTAGCAGTCTGTGCGAAATTCAGGCCCTTAGCGAGCCACGGGAACGCCCTCTCCCTGGTTGCTCAGCTCGCGGCTTTCTTCACGAGCGCGCCGATCTTTGCCTCTTCGGCGGCGGTCAACTCCTTCAGCGCGAAGGAGGTCGGCCACATGGCGCCTTCGTCGAGGTTCGCCGTGTCGTTGAAGCCGAACGTCGCGTACCTCGCGTTGAACTTCGCCGCGCTTTGGAAGAAGCAGACGACCTTTCCGTCCCTGGCATACGCGGGCATGCCGTACCACGTTTTCGGCTGGAGGGCCGGCGCGCTGGCTTTGATGATCGCATGGATCCGCTCGGCCATGGCGCGATCCGATCCCTGCATCTCCCCGATCTTCGCAAGCAGTGCGCTTTCACCGTCCGCCTTGCCCGCTTTCAGCTCCTGGGCGCGTTCCTTCATTGCCGCGCGTTCCTCGTCCGTGAATCCCCCGGACTTCTTGTTCGCTGCTCGTTTATTCGCCATTTAGGTCACCTCCTCTCAAGGAGAAACTGTTGTTCACGTCTATGCTACCTCTGTTGAATGGTGCGGGTTCGCGAGGCGGGCATGGATTGATGCGGAAATCTGATCCATTTCTTCGACGGGTACCCGTTCGTTCTCGGGTTGCGCAAGGTATTTCATCGCCTCAATGCCGGTTCTATCGGGCGGTATATCCGGAAGGCGGGGGATGACATGGATGTGCAGGTGCTCGAAGTCCGGCGCCTCAGCGAGGAAACCACGTAGCACTTTGACGCGCCGGTCAAGTGCTCGATGGCGGAGGACAGTTGTCTCAGAAGCGGGCCGAGCGCCGCGGACTCGTCGGCGGTGAGCTGCGAAAGCGACGTGACGTGGCGGCGAGCGACGACGACCACCCATCCGGCCAGCGCAGAGGTGAAGGCGTGTGCGACACGCCAGAGTCCGTCGTCGTAAACGGCCTCACGGGGAGGAAGTTGTGCGGCGTCGATCGCGTTTTGACGGCATGAGTAGCAATCGGTCACGACAGGCGGATCACGTTACTTTGCGGTCCACCCGCCGTCTACGATGAGGTAGGTCCCTGTCACAAACGACGAGTCGTCGCTCGACAGGAAGAGGGCAGCCTTGGCGATCTCGTCCGGGTGGCCGAGGCGGTTCATGGGTGTTTGCTGGACGAGCGCTTCGAGGAGCTGGGGGAGGGTGTGGACAGGCGCGAGGAGGGGGGTGTCGATCCAGCCGGGGCATATGGCGTTGACCCGAATGTTATGGGCGGCGCCGTCGAGACCGAACTGGCGGGTGAGGCCGATCACGGCGTGCTTGGAAGCGTGATAGGCGTAACCGGCGCCGCCGGGGATGCCGGGCGCGGGCTGCCAGCCGATGAGGCCCATCATCGATGACAGGTTGACGATGGCACCGCTGCCGCCCTGTTTCTGCATCTGCGCCAGGGCGTGGAGGCAGCCGTAGTAGACGCCGTGCTCGTTGACAGCGATGACCTGCTCGTAGCTGTACTGACCGCCGCCGATGCCCGCGTTGTTGACGACGATGTCGACGCGGCCCCAGGCCTCGGCGGTGGCAGCGATGGCTGTCTTCACGTCGTCCTCACTGGTGGTGTCGGTGCGGAGGGAGTGGGCCTCGCCGCCGGCGTCCTCAATCCCGGCGGCAACCTGCTTCGCGGTGTCTCCGTTGATGTCGGAGGCCATCACCTTCGCGCCTTCGTGGGCGAAGATGGTGGCGATGGACTTGCCGATGCCGGAGCCGGCGCCGGTGACGAGGGCGGTCTTGCCTTCGAGCCGCATGGGTGCCTCCTTCTGCGCCGTCCATCGTATGGGTTGTCTGTCGTTGGTGCATAGTGCAGAGTGATTAGTTGTCAGTGAACGATTATCAGGGTCAGTGGGTGAGATGGAATGAGTAAGCTTTCGGACCGAATACGGAGGGCCAGCCGGGTGGAGCCAGCGCCGCTGGGGTTCGCCGCGGCGGCCGCCAAGAAGGCGGCGCCGACTCTGCTTTGCCTGGTGCGGGTTGGGAAGAACGACGCGGGGAAGGCGGAAGACGCTGCGAAAAAGGGCGCGGACGGCGTCATCGTCGATGGGCTGGACGCGGGGAAGGCGAAGGATTTCGCGAAGAAGGCGGGAGAGGCCTTCGTTGGGGCGGCGGTGGAGCACGCAGAGCGGAACGCCGTATCGTCGCTCCGTGACGCTGGGACGGACTTCGCGGTGATGGACATCGGGTCGGCGATGGCGGACGCGCTGCTGGAGGAGAAGATCGGACTCGTGCTGTCGCTGAACGGTGACACGGAGGACACGACGCTGCGGCTACTGGGGGACCTGGGGCTGGACGCGCTCATCGTGCCCGGCCCGGGAGGGCGGCTGAGCGTGCAGGAACTGCTGGCGCTGAGGCGGATCGCGGCGCTGGCGCGGACACCGCTGCTGACCGAGGTGAAGGGCGACGCCGACGCGGACCTGCTGCAGGCGCTGCGGGAGGCGGGAGTGGCCGGGGTGATCGTCGATGCGTCCGACATCGGGAAGCTTGGGTCGCTGCAGGAGAGGATCGCGGCGCTGCCTCCGCGGGGGCGGAAGAAGGAAGAGCGTGCTGACGCCGTGCTTCCGGCGGGAGGCGGCGGGGGAGAGCACGATCACGACGACGATGATGACGATTAGACGTCGTCAGGTATCCATGAGCCGGGCATCATTGAGCTGCTGACGACTACATTAACCTTGACGTAGGGGTTAGGCGCTCTTAGACTCCGGAATGAGTCTACCGGCTGAAGCTACCGGTACCCAAAGGAGCGGAATTTGGCGGAGTCGCACGAAGCGAACCTGCAGATAGGTGAAGTGGCCGAGCGCACGGGGGTGACGCAGCGCACACTGCGGTTCTACGAGGAGAAGGGTCTGCTGAGGCCGCCCAGCCGCATGGACGGCGGGTTTCGCCTGTACTCCGAGGACGACGTGCGGCGGGTGGAGCAGATCCGCAAGCTGCAGGACCTGCTGGGGGTAACGCTCGCGGACATCAAGGAGATGGTGGACGCGCAGGAGATGCTGCGCGAGCTGCGCGCCCAGTACCGGCCGGAGGCGGGCGTTGACGAGAAGCGCCGCCAGCTCGTGAAGGCGACAGAGGTCGTGCAGGGCCAGTACTCGATCGTGAAGCACAAGATAGAGCAGATGGACGAGATGAAAGGCCAGATCGAGGGCTGGCTGAAGACGTTTGACCGCTGGCTCAAGGAGCTCGAGGAGCTGGAGAAGCAGGAGCCGGTGCCGCAAGGGTAGGCGGCTGGACAACGGCAGTCCCCCGAGTGAGGTTTTGACATGACCCCCAGATTGGGGTAAGCTGCCAACAATTCCAACTGGGAGGCCGCAATGCGCGTTGGTTTCGTTGTGCCTCTTGGGGCTTTGATCGTCGTCGGAATGACGACGGTCGTGCAGCTTGCCTCGGCACAAACGCCCGTTCCAACAAACGGGCCCACAGAATCTCCGTCGCCGACTCCGATTGCGTCGCCGACGCCGTTTTCCGGGTCGCCGTCCACCATCACAATTCGATTTTTGAGCAACGGGCAGCCGGTTACAGTTTCTATTCTTGCTTTCTCACCGGTCGTTACTGCTGACGGCGTACGATGTCTCGTCCCCGCGACCGAGTTTGTAGGTTCACAATACTCCATCGTATGGCCGCTCCCAGCGGGCGGAAGCCAGCCCGCTGACTGCACCAAGGGCCCACCGACCACCTTGCGAATCGAGTTCGGTACGCTGTTCACCGAATTTGTTTGGATGGGTCGCGACGTAGCGGTAGACATTGAGGTCCCTGCGGCAAGCGCCACCCCAGCTCCGACATCATTGCCTCAAACTGGTGCTGATCCGGGCGAAGGGATTTCGCCAGATGTATCCCGGGTTGCGCTGCTCGTTGCCTTCGCGCTCTTGGCGTTTCTGCTATCGCTCCGGTCAATCCTTCGCGACTGAACGCGACTCATTAGGAGGTAACCGCATGCGTATACAGCTTCTCGGAGTCGTAGCAGTTGCGGCTGTCATTGCCTCCATCCAGTCCAACGGAAGCGTGACTGCCCAAAATGTTGTGACTGCCGACGACAATCCGACGATCAGCAGCGTCGAGCCAGCAGCGGGGCCGCCATGGAGCTACGTGGAAATCACTGGGAGCAACTTAACTTCGAAAGCCGGCGAGTGCGGAGTTTACTTCTCAGGCGTTCGCGCGTACGTCCCGGTGTGCTCACCTTCTCACATCAGGGCGATCGTCCCCTGGCACGCCAAGAGCGGTGACGTGACGGTGACTGCAGATTTCGCCGAGCAAGCCGCTTCGTTCGACATACTGCCTTTGGTAATCGACCCGAAGACGATCGAGCCGGGCGTTATTAAGATAAAGACTTTCCCTGGAACGAATCTTGAGGCGATTGCGGCGAGCAAGGGGGAGACTCCAGAAGCGATCCAGGCCATCGGCGACGCTGGAGCCTCGTACAAGGCCGATTGGTTCCGGCTCAAGGTGGCGCCGGGTTCCGAGCTGGAGAAGAGCATCGAGTACAGTTCCGACGAGGAAATCCTCTACGCCGCCCCATCGCCGTTG
Source organism: uncultured Chloroflexia bacterium (assembly GCA_963717065.1). Taxonomy (GTDB): domain Bacteria; phylum Chloroflexota; class Dehalococcoidia; order SM23-28-2; family RBG-16-64-32; genus CAVQVC01. The sequence continues at coordinate 67,710 of CAVQVC010000003.1, forward strand.
CCCAAGCAGGCGGTCGTCCCAAACGATACTTTGTACTCCCAGCAATGGGCACTTCCGAAGATAAACGCGCCGGGAGCCTGGGATCAATCGAAGGGGGATGGCATCAAGATAGCTGTCATCGACACGGGTTTCGCGACCTCTCACACAGATCTGGCCGGGCACATGCTGCCCGGTTGGAACTGTGGCGGAACTCAGAACGTTGCCCCGTTTAACAGCAGCGCGCATGGGACGCTTGTGGCTGGGGTTGCCGCCGCTGTGACAAACACGTCACCTCAACAAGGCGTAGCGGGCGTCGGCTGGAATAGCCAGATACTTCCCCTCAGGTACTACGACGACGCCGGGGCCTTGTGTCCAAACTACGAGCAGGTCCTCGTTGCCAAGGCTATCGAGGGTGGGGCGAAGGTCGTCAACATGAGCTATTCCTACAACGGACCGAATCCGGACGTATGCGACGATATCAACCGGGGGAACAATGCGGGAATGCTCATGGTTGCCGCTGCTGGCAACAGCAATTCAGGGGCTTCCGAGGATCCAGCAGGCTGCCCGAAGGTCGTAGCCGTTGCAGCTACCAATCCAGACGATAGCAGAGCTGCTTACAGCAACTACGGCTCCTGGATAGACGTCTCCGCTCCGGGTGGAACGGGCACTGCACCACCAAATCCGACTTGTACGGGCGACGCGACGACCCTAATATATACCACCAACTATCCTTCGGATTACACAACGACCTGTGGAACATCTGTGGCGGCGCCATACGTCGCAGGCCTCGGCGCGCTGCTCATGGCGATGGGTCTAGACAACTGCCGCGCCGCGACAACTATCGAGCAGACGGCCGATCCGTTTCCGGCGCCTGGCTGGCAGGGCGGGACGGGGCGCATCAATGCGGGCGCCGCAGTCAATAATCACAAGACTTGCTCGCTGGAATACTATTCTGGTTCCCACAATTTGCTGACGAACGCGTCATTTGAGAGGGGGGGCCCGCCGCCAGGCCCTCCCTGGGCACCGTTGGACACCGGTCAGGTATCACTCGTGGACACTACTAGCTCATGCAACCCAACGAGTCCCTCTAGTTGCGCAAAGGCCGGTTCCTGGTACGCGGAGTTCAAGAAGACCGGCGCGAACGGATCAATGTACCAAGACATTTTGCTGCCGGCGGCTGCGGGCGAAAGCTACGTTGCGACAGTCTGGATGAGATGCAAGGTGGCGGGTTGCAACGTCACGGGTGACCTTGTGCTCTGGGGCCAGGGCGCCCCTCAGGATGAAGACCATACGGAGTTCAAGCTCACTTCTACGCAGTGGGAGCCGGTAACGACGGCTCTCGACGTGAAGCCCGGCCAGACCCATCCGCAGATGAGAGCCCAGGTATATGTCGACCAAGTCAATGTGCCGATCCATGTTGACGGAGCTGACGTTCACCACACGCTGCCATCCAACGCGTCGTTCGAAAAGAGCACAGATCCATCGCCGTGGTCACCGTGGGTTGGGAGCTCAATGAAACAGTACGCGAGCTTCTGCATTCCTTACAGTTCCATGTGCCCCAAGAGTGGAGTCTGGTTTGTCGAATTTAGCAGCACCTCAGGAGGCGGATCAATCTATCAGGACATTACAGTCCCCGCTGTGCCTGGAGAAAGCTACAGCGTTACGGTGTGGCTGCGTTGTAGCTTCCAATTTCCCGCTGCCTGCCCTGCCACGGGAGAATTGGTCCTGTACGGCCTTGGCGTAACGCAGGACGACGACCGTACGGAGTTCAGGTTGACGGCGTCGACGCAGTGGGTGCCCGTGACGGCAGCGCTGGATGTGAAGGATGGCTTCACTCATACAAAGCTAAGGATCCAGATATACGTAAACGAAGCCAACCGTCCGATCAACATTGATGGCGTCGACGTGCACAAAGTCATGCCTTCGAGCGCATCGTTCGAGAAGGGTAACGATCCGCTAGCGCCTCCGTGGGCACCATGGCCCGACGGCAGCAGCATGGAGGCGTTCACCAGGACACCAGCGCAATGCGATCCGGCGAGCCCAAATTCCTGTGCGGCGAGTGGCTCGCGCTTCGTGCAGTTCAGCAAGACAACAGGCGGTGGCTCGATCTATCAAGACGTCTGGATCACCGCGGTTCCAGGGAACAGCTACAGTGTCACTGTCTGGATGCGATGCAGCGTGCAGTGGCCAGCGGCGTGCCCGGTTAGGGGACAGCTCGTACTGTTCGGATTAGGTGGCACGGTGGATGATGACCGCACGAAGTTCTACCTGACCTCAACAAACTGGGTGCAAGTGACGGCGTCCCTCGACGTAAAGAACGGCCTTCAGCACGGAGCACTCAGAGTGCAAATATACGTCGATGAGGCTAATAAGCCGATTAACGTGGACGCGGTGAAGACGGTGTCCGGCCCCTGAATGCAGGTCAGGCCAATTCCTTGACCAGCTTCAGCGCCTCTTTAGAGTGGAGCTCCATGTCGGTCTCGCTCTCGACGACGCCGCGGATGACACCCTCTTTGTCGATCACGTAGGTGACGCGGGCGGCGATGTTGATCGCCTCGCGGAAGACGCCGTAGGCCTTCGCGGTCTCGTACTTCGGCCAGTCGGAGAGGAGGGGGAAGGTGGCCTTGATCTCGCGGCCGAAGGCGCCCTGGGACGCGAAGGTGTCGACGCTGACACCGAGGACCTTAGCGCCGGCAGCCTCGAAGTCGGGGGTGATGTCGCGGAAGCAGGACATCTCCATCGTGCAGCCGGGTGTGAAGGCGAGTGGGTAGAAGGCGAGTACGACGGTGTTCTTGCCTTTGAACTCGCCCAGTGTCACGGCCTGGCGGTTAGGGTCGAGGAGCGAGAAATCGGGGGCAGAGTCGCCTACTTTGAGAGCCATCGTGACCTCCAGTCGTGGCTGAATTCGCTACACGCCGCCGCCGGGCGGAGGCGGTGGGGCACTGCTTGGCGGGGGCGGGCTGCCGCCGGTGGGCGGGCCGCCGCGCCGGTTGCGGCTGCGGAAGAGGAAGGCCATCACACCGACGACGAGTGCCGCGGCGGCGATACCAACGGCGACTAGGACGAGAGTCAGAGCGCTGGTACTGTCGTCATCGTCGCTGGAGCTCGCGGGGGTGGCGGCCGAGGTCGGGGTCGAGCCGTCGGGACCGGTGGGGACGGGGGTGGCCCCGTCGGGCAGACAGGCGGCCGGAGGAGGATCGAGAGGAAGAATGTCTGCGCCGTTCTCGGCGTTGACCGTAAAGCGGACCGTGCCGTCGAGCGGATCGCCGCTGGCGGCGTCGACAACGTGATATGTCCAGACCCATTCGCCTTCAGGCGGATCGGTCTCGGCGGTGCCCGGATATATTGCCACACCGTATCCGTCCGGCTGAAAGACTATCCGCATGCCGAGGGCGACGTTGTCGGGCCGGGTCAGAGAGAATGCGAAATCGCCTACGTCGAGCGGCGGCAGGTCTTTGACGTTGACGGGATTCTTGAAGCACATATGGAGGACTACCGGCGGCTCCTTGATGATGTCGCCGTCCTGCGGCCACTGGTAAGTTATCTCAGGCTGCTCGGCGTGGGTGATAGGAGCAGAGTGATGAACGGCGCCCGCCAGCGCGAGGACAGCCACTGCGACGGCAAAAGCGAGGGCATGCCGGTACAGGGAGGAAAGCAGGTTCATTGCACGGCAATTTAACACAATTCGCGCGTACGTCGTAGACCTGCAGGCGGTGGCACGACGCCTGATATAATTCGGACACCGCCGGAACATGAGTAGAAACTCCGCGAAACAACGCAACTCTTCCGGGACGCAGGGACCCCTAAAGTACAGCCGGATCGTCGCCAAGTTCGGCACAAACGTGCTCACTTCGGGGTCGGACCAGCTGGACCTGGAGATGATGGGGTTGCTGGTCGCCCAGGTGGCGCGCCTCCAGGAGCAGGGTGCGGAAGTAATCGTCGTGACCTCGGGGGCGATCGCGGCGGGGCGGCACCGGCTGGGGCTGAAGAAGCAACGCCGGGACATTCCCTTCCGGCAGGTGCTGGCAGCGGTGGGTCAGAGCGACCTGATGCAGGCCTACCAGGAGCTGTTCTCGAAGCACCGGATCACGATCGCGCAGACGCTGCTGACGCGGCAGGACCTGACGGACCGGCAAGGGTACTTGAACGCGCGGAACACGCTGCTGGCGATGCTGGAGTTGAAGGTGGTGCCGGTAGTGAACGAGAACGACGTCGTGGCGGTGGACGAGATCGAGGGGGCGAAGATCGGCGACAACGACAACCTCTCGGCGCTCGTGGCCAATCTCGTGGACGCAGACCTCCTGGTGCTGCTGACGGACACGGGCGGGCTGCACACGGCCGATCCGGGGCTGGACAGCTCGGCGGAATTGATCGCACGGGTCGAGAAGATCGACTCGCGCATCGAAGGGTTGGCGGCGGGATCACGGAGCGGCGCGGGAGTTGGCGGGATGACGACGAAAGTGCAGGCGGCACGCCTGGCGACAGGCGGCGGGACAGACGTGGTGATCGCCGCGGGAAGGGAACCGGACGCGCTAGTGCGGCTGGCGCATGGTGAGGCGCTGGGGACACTGTTTCCGACAACGGTGGACCGCATGGAGAGCCGCAAGAGGTGGATGCTGGCGGGGCTCTCGGTGAAAGGGTCGATCGTGGTGGACGACGGGGCGGCGAAGGTGCTATCGCACGACCGAAGGAGTCTGCTACCGGCGGGTGTGCAGGACGTGCGCGGCCGGTTCTCGCGCGGAGACGCGGTGGACGTCGTGGACGCTGAGGGGCGGCGCATCGCCTGCGGGATCGCGAACTACGGCGCGGAAGAGATCCTGCGGATCAAGGGCGTGCGCTCGGACCGGATCGAGGAGGTGCTGGGGCACCACTACGGTAGCGAGGTGGTGCACCGGGATAACATGGTGAGCCTGTGACTAGTGATAGCGGTACGCAAGGTCCATGAGTCAAGAACAGGTTAAAGCCGCAATGGTGGCCATGGGCGTCGTTACTGCCCTCTTGATGGCGTTAGTGGGCCTGTGGGTAATCGCATACTGCGCCGGCATGGCCACGATTCTCGTTGCGCTTAACCCAACGTCCCGCGAAGTGCAAGGAGCCGAGGACCGAGCCCAACCCAATGCGCCAGAGACGTCAACTGCGTGGGGACTCATACGTCACCATTGGCTGGGACTCGCGCTTCGCGTGGGACTTTTGGTCGTGGCCGCGCTACAATCCGGGCCCGTTCTTGCGTTGCTGTTATTAGCTGCTATGGTACTCCTTCAATTCGGCTATTTTCAGCGCACGGGTCATCCGCCGACGGCTCGCCAGGAATCCGTGAGGGACCGCAACGGAATGGCAACAGAAGCATGACGCTTAAGCGGGCGGCGGCGATTACGGGCATCGGCGAAATGCGGCCTTCGCGGTCGCCGGACGGGAGGAGCACGCTCGGGATCATGGTGGAGGTGGGGCGGGAGGCGATTCTCGACGCGGGGTTGTCCCGTGAGGAGATCGACGGGCTGCTGATCGGGCCGCCGATTACGGAGATGGTGGCGATGTGGCCGGCGCACGTCGGGGAGTACCTGGGGATCCACCCCAAATACGAGGATGTGGTGGACCTGGGCGGCGCTTCGGCGGCGGGGATGGCGTGGCGGGCGGCGGCGGCGATCCAGGCGGGATTGTGCAGCGCGGTGCTCTGCGTGACGGGCGAGGCTTCGGATGTCGAGACGTTCTACGCGCCGCGAGCGAGGCGGCCTACCCAACAGCTGCCGATACGGGAGTTCGAGGCGCCGTACGGGCCGATGGGCGTGAACTCGGGGTATGCGCTGATCGCGCGGCGACACATGGCCGAATACGGGACGACGAGCCGGCAGCTGGCGAAGATCGCCGTGGACCAGCGCACAAACGCGGGCGCCAACCCCGATGCCCTGTATCGCGAGCCAATCACAGTCGAGCAGGTACTCGATTCGCCGCTAGTGGTGGACCCGCTGCACCTCCTGGAGATCGTGCGACCCTGCACGGGAGGCGCGGCGTTCGTGGTGGTGTCGCCGGAGATCGCGAAGCGCTCGCGGCAAACGCCCGTGTGGCTGCTGGGAGCGGGAGAATGCAACACGGGGCTGACGCTCTCTCAGTACGAGACGATCACCACATCGCCTATCGCGGTCTCGGCGCCGACCGCGTTCTCTATGGCCGGCGTGGCGCACAAGGACATCGACCTCGTGTCGGTCTACGACTGCTACACGATCACTGTGCTCATAACGCTCGAGGACGCCGGGTTCTGCGCCAAGGGGCAGGGTGGGGCGTTCGTCGAGGAACACGAGATGACATACCGGGGTGACCTGCCACTCAACACGCACGGAGGACAGCTCTCGTTCGGGCAGCCGGGGCTGGCCGGAGGGATGTCGCACGTGACGGAGGCAGTGCGTCAGCTTCAAGGGCGAGCAGGCGAGCGGCAGGTGCAGAAGTGTGAACTGGCGTTCGTTAACGGGAACGGCGGGATCATGAGCGAGCAGGCGTCGTTGGTGCTGGGGGTGGAGTGAGCGAATACACCAAGCCGCTACCGGCGCCTTCGGCCGTTTCGCAGCCGTTCTGGGACGGACTGCGTGATGGGGAGCTGCGGATTCAGCGCTGCGAGGAATGCTCGAAGCACGTGTTCTATCCGAGGACCGTGTGCCCGTATTGCCTCTCGGACCGGCTGGGTTGGGTGACGGCGAGCGGGCGGGGGACGTTGTACTCGTTCACAGTGGTGCGGCGGGCAATGAATCCGGCGTTTCAGCCGGACGTCCCGTACGTCTACGCGATCGTAGAACTTGCCGAAGGCCCGCGGGTCACCACAAACGTCGTGAACTGCGATATGGAGGCGCTCAGGGTGGACATGCCCGTGAAAGCCTTATACGATAACGTTACGCCTGAAGCCGCGCTCCTGAAATTCGAGCCGGCGTAGGGCAAGGCAAGAGGAACCGGGAACAAGGACCGGGATACGAGCCGAATTGGCTGGCATCGCGATCCATGTTCCCTGTTCTATGTCCGGAGGATGAATGGGTTCCGTAATCAAGAAGCGTCGGAAGAAGATCAGCAAGCACAAGCACCGGAAGATGCTGAAGAAGACGCGCTGGCAGCGGCGACACAAGTAGCGTCCGCTGCGTCCCCCGCGAAGGGGTAGAAGATGACCACCACCGCCAGCGAACTGCAAACCAAGGGCGCGGCCGCCAAACAGGCGGCGCGCGAGTTGGCGCGCACGTCTACCGATGTCAAGAACCGGGCGTTGTCCGCCATCGCGGAGGCGCTGCTCAGTCACGAGAGCAACATTTTGAGCGCCAATCTGGAGGACGTGCAGGGAGCACGAGATGCCGGGCTGACGGATGCCGTCATCGATCGGTTGACGCTGACCAGGGAGCGCATCGCGAACATCGCCGAGGACGTGCGTAGCGTCGTGCTGCTGCCGGACCCGGTCGGCGAGATGATCGAGATGAAGACGCTGCCGAACGGACTGCGGGTTGGCCGGAGGCGGGTGCCACTCGGGGTGATCGCGGCCATCTACGAGAGCCGGCCAAACGTCACGGTGGACATCGCCACACTGTGCCTGAAGTCCGGGAACGCGTGCGTGCTACGGGGTGGCAAAGAGACGATCAACTCGAACCGGGTAATCGCGGGTGTTGTCAGAGAAGCGATTGCTTCCGCAGGAGCGCCCGGCGAGGCGGTGCAACTGATCGAGGACACCGATCGGGCACTCATCGGCGAGCTGTTGCGGATGAAGGACGCGATAGACCTCGTGGTACCGCGCGGCGGGGCTGAGCTGATCCGATACGTCGCGGAGAACGCGACGATGCCCGTGCTGACCGGCGGCATCGGGGTCTGCCACACGTACGTTGACCGTGCGGCCGACGTCGACAAGGCGACCCGAATCGTGCACAACGCGAAGACGCGCAAGTACAGCATCTGCAACGCGCTGGACACGGTGTTGGTCCATCGAGATATCGCCCCGCGGGCGCTGCCGGAGATCGCGAAGGCATGGAGGGACTCTGGAGTGGAAATGCGCTGCGACGAGGCGTCGTACAGCATCGTCAAGGCGGCGGAGGTCGCGGATCTGAAGCTGGTCGCGGCGACGGATGAGGACTTCGGACACGAGTTTCTGTCGCTGGTGGCGTCGGTCAAGGTGGTGGACTCGTTGGACGACGCGCTGGAGCACATCTACCGATTCGGGACCGGGCACTCGGACGCAATCGTGACCGAGGACTACTCAGCAGGGATGCGGTTCCTGGACGAGGTGGATTCAGCGGTTTGCTACGTGAACGCGAGCACGCAGTTCACCGACGGAGGGCAGTTCGGGCTGGGCGCGGAGATCATCGACTCGACGCAGAAGACGATTGCTCGCGGGCCTGTGGGCCTGCGGGAGATCACGACCTACAAGTGGATCGTACTGGGGGACGGGCAGACACGGCCGTTGTAGTTGACAGTTCGCCGGTGGAGAGTCGACAGTGGGGCTGTTGCCAGTACGGAGCCCATACCCACCCCTCTTAACCTCTAGCCGCAGGAGGTTCACCGATGTCCGGGTACCAGTTCGAACGCGAATGCCGCACGCCTCAGTCCGAAAGTTACATCGTAGAGCTGGACGAGGACGAGGTGGGACGGGTGGACATCCACTACACGACATCTGTGGCCTACGCGACGCTTTGCGTCACCGAGGCTCTGAGCGAAGAGGATGTCCGGGAGCTGATCAGTGAGGTTGACGAGCGCTTAGTTCTCACCACCGACCCATTCCGGGAAGACTTCGTCGTGACTGTGTGGTCGGGCAAGGAGACGGGCGTGTTCTCGGACGAGGACTTCGAGGGTGAGGGCGGAGACGACGAGGATGACGATGATATGGAGGGGAACGGCCACCGCCGGCGGTGAGGCGAGCACATTGCGCTCGCGAGTCTAGTCGTCGCCGGTATCGCTCGTGGCCGGCTCCAGGGCGGCGCGATGGATGTCGTCCGGCTCAAGGTGGATAACGACTACGGTGCCGGGGAGTTTTTCGGCGATCTCGCGCTCGATGCTCTCGGTGATTTCGTGCGACTCCTCAATCGTGAGCTGCGGGTCCACCAGGCAGTGCATATCGACGTGGCGGTCGGCGCCGGAACGGCGCGTGCGCAAGCGGTGGAAGCCGCGCACTTCGGGGTGACTGATGAGGCACTCGGTGATGATGTTCAGCTCCGCCTCGGGGAGGGCGGTGTCCATGATGTCGGCGGCGGCTGTGCGGACGAGCCCGTAGGCGATCCAGCCCATGTAGGCGGCGAGGCCGAGGGCGAACAGGGGGTCGAATATCTCCTCGCCCGTGGCTTTGATTAGAAGGAGCGCGGCAATGATTGTCCCGGCCTGGACGACGTTCGTTTGCAGGTGCCTGGACTCGGCCATCAAGGCCATGGACTGAGAGCGGCGGGCCTCCCGGCGCATGAAGAATGCCAGCACGGCGTTGACGGCGGCGGCGATGACCATGGCGACGAGGCCAATACCGACGTCGATCTCGGGTTGATCGCCGAAGAGCCGGCGAAGGGCTTGCACGACTATGAACCCGCCGCCAAGGGCGACGATGGTAGCGGCGACGCCGGCGGACATTGCTTCGACCTTGCCGTGGCCGTAGGGGTGCTCCTCGTCGGCTGGCTGCGCGGCGATGCGAACGCTGACGAGTGCGGCCGTAGCCGCGACTAGGTCAGTTCCGCTGTCGACGGCGTCACCGAGCACAGCGATGGAATCGCTGAGGATACCGGCGACGAGCTTCAGGGCGAGCAGGCAGGCCGTAGCAAACAGAGATATAGCAGCGATGCGTACGGGCGCGTGGTCCATGCTGTTAATGTAACGGCAACGCCGAGCGGGGGGTTGCTAACTGCTCTTGCGGGCGATGGCCTTCCGGCCAGCATCTGCGATGGCATTCGGGGTCAGGCCGAAGTGCTCGAGCAGTTGCTCCCAGGTGCCACTCGTGCCGTAGCGGTCGCGCATTCCAACGCATTCGATGGGGACAGGCCGTTGCTCGGCGAGGGTCGTGGCGACTAGGCTGCCGAGGCCGCCGAGGATGAAGTGGTCTTCGGCGGTGACGATGGCGCCCGTTTCGGTCGCCGCAGCAAGTAGGGCGTCGCGGTCCATGGGGCGTAGGGAGGCGGCGTTGAGGACGCGGGCCTCGATGCCTTCGGCAGCGAGGGTCTCAGCCGCTTCGAGGGCAGCGGATACGAGTTCGCCGATGGCGATGAGGGTGACGTCGTTGCCGTCACGGAGCCGGTCCCACTTGCCGAGCTGGAAACGGTGGGTGTCATCGTAGATGATCGGTGTCTTCGGACGCATCGTTCGGATGTAGAACGGGCCATCGCTGCGAGCCGCGGTTTCGATCGCCTGTCCGGCCTGGGTGTAATCAGCGGGGACGATGACGTTGAAGGGCGGCATCGAGAGCATCAAAGCGAGGTCTTCGAGCGCCTCAGCCGATGCCCCGTCCTCGCCGACCACAACGCCGGCGTGGCTGGCGACGAGTTTGACGTTTGTGCGGGGCTGAGCGACAGCCATGCGGAGTTGGTCGAAGCAGTGGCCTGGCGCGAAGACGGCAAAGCTGGAGGCGAAGGCGATCTTGCCGCAGGAAGCGAAGCCGGCGGCAACGCCGATCATGTTCTGCTCTGCAACGCCGACGGGGAAGAAGCGCTCGGGGAACTCCTGGCCGAACTTGACGGCGGAGGTGGAGACGCCGAGGTCAGCGTCTACGCAGATGATGTCGAGGCCTTCTCGGGCGAGACGGACGAGCGTCGGGCCGAGGGCGGCACGGGTTGCCTCGGATTTGGCGGTCTGTACCATCAGTCGGCCAGCTCCTTGAGCGCCTGCTTGAGCTGCTCGGGATCGGGCGCCTTGCCGTGGAAGTCGGGGTTGTTCTCCATGAAGCTGACGCCCTTGCCCTTAATCGTCTCGCAGATGATGACGCTTGGTTGGCCCTTGTGGGCGCGGGCTTCTTCGAGCGCTCTGGTGAGAGCGTCGAAGTCGTGGCCGTTCTGCAGATGCCAGGTCTTCCAGCGGAAGGCCTTCCACTTATCTTCGAGCGGCTCGAGATCCATGATGTTGGCGGTGTGACCGTCGCTCATCACCCAGCCCGCCGGGACATCGGGGCGGTTGCCGTTGCCGTCGCTGAAGCGCTGGTAGTCCGAGAAGCCGTCGTTCTGGATGTGGTTGCGGTCGACGATGGCGGTGAGGTTATCGGCCTTGTGGTGGGCCGCCGCCATGATCGCCTCCCAGGTTTGGCCCTCTTGGTTGTCACCGTCACCGAGGAGGCAGTAGATGTGGTAGTCGCGCCTGTCGAGCCGACCGGCCAGCGCACAACCGAGCGCGAAGGACAGGCCCATGCCCAGCGCGCCCGCAGTCATCTCGACACCGGGCGGCTTCTGCATGACGGTGTGGCCCTGCAGCTTCGAGCCCAGGCTGCGGAACGTCTTCAGCTCGTCGACGGGGATGTAGCCGGCCTCGGCCATCGTGCCGTAGACGAGCGGGGTGGCGTGGCCCTTGGAGATGATGACGCGGTCACGGTCGGGATCCAGGGGGTTCTTCGGGTCGTGCTGCATAATGCGGAAGTAGAGAGTGGTGAGGATCTCAACACCGGAAAGCGAGCCGCCGGGGTGGCCGGAGTTGGCCGCGGCGGTCATCTGGACGATGTGGCGGCGGACGCGGCGGGCGATGGCCGCAAGCTCGTCGTTGGAGACGGTCCGGGTGGGGGCCAATGGTGCTCCTTCGGGTGCGTTGGGGCGCCTTCGCGGCCATTATAGCAACGCCTGTCGTTAGCGGTAGAATCAGGGCGTGATCATCGACTTGCACACGCATATCTTTCCACCGGAGTTCATCGAACGGCGCGCGGAAATGTGCTCGAATGAGCCGACGTTCGCGGAAATGTACGCGGACCCCAAGGCGAAGATCGCGACCGCGGAGGAGTTGCTTGCAAGCATGGACGAGGCCGGAGTGGAAGTCAGCGTGGCGCTCGGCTTCGCCTGGCTGGATTCAGGAGCGATAGTCCGGCACAACGACTACCTGTTAGGGTCCGCATCGGAGAGCGGCGGGCGGGTCGTGGCGTTCTGCACGGTCAACATGACAGTGGACGGTGCGGCAACGGAGGTCGCGCGGTGCGCGGCGGCGGGAGCGCGCGGGATCGGTGAGCTGCGACCGGAGAGCCAGGGCTGGGAGCTGAACGGTGAGGCGGGGGAGCGGTTGGCGGCGCTTGCGAGGGAGCACCGCCTGATCTTGTTGTTTCATGTGACGGAGCCGGGCGGGCACGAGTACCCGGGCAAAGAGGGTCTTCAACTCGGGGTGTTCTATAGATTCCAGATGGCGCACCCGGATATCCGCATAGTCGGGGCGCACCTGGGGGGCGGGCTGCCGCTGCACGCGCCGGCCGGGCAGATGAAGGCGATCGCCGCGCACGTGGCGTTCGACACGGCGGCGCAGCCGTTTCTGTATCCCGAAGACGTATACGGCCGGATGGCGGGCGGGCCGTTCCGTGAGAGCGTGGTGATGGGGAGCGACTGGCCGCTGATTTCGCAGAAACGGCAGATCGAGGTGATCCGGAACGCGCTGCCGGAGGCCGAGGCGGACATGGTGCTTGGCGGGAACGCGTCGAGGTTGCTGGAGGCGAGCATTGGACGGGCTGCCGGATAATCCTCGGCTCTTCGTGGCGGTGGAGCTGCCGGCGCAGGTGCTCGAGGCGCTGGGGCAGTTGCAACACGACCTTCAGCGGCAAATCCCGCGCGGGTTACGATGGGTGCGGCCCGAGGGGATCCACCTGACACTGAAGTTCCTGGGCGAAACGCCGGAGACTCGAGTGGAGGGTATCAGCGCGGCCATCGCTGGTTCCGTCGGTGGCGTCGTACAGCATGAGGTATCGCTGGGAGCGATGGGGACGTTTGGGAGCCGGAACAGCCCACGGGTGTTGTGGGTCGACCTGGCGGGCGACACCGAGACGCTGCTGCGGCTGCAGGCGCAGGTGGACCGGGCGCTCGACGCCATCGGTTTCCCGGGCGAAAAGCGCCGCTTCTCGCCGCACTTGACGCTGGCGCGAGTGCGTGAGGAATCGGCGCGGGAGGTGGCAGAACCGCTGGCGCAGGCGGTACGTTCTGTAAGTGTGCCCCCGGCTACTATCTCCGTTAGCGCCGTCTCGATGATGCTGAGCAAGCTCGGCTCGGGCGGCGCCGTCTACACGCGGGTCGAGTCGTGGGCGCTGGACGGATAAACTAAACGAAGATGGACTACGCCTCCGAACGAACGCTACCTCCCGAGACGCAGGCCGCCGAGGGAGCGCGCGGCGTCTGGCGGATCATGCGCAAGTACGCGACGCCGAAGCTTACTGCGGCGGGGATCATCTGGCGATTCGAGTCATATACGATGACGCCGCTCGTCATCTTCTGCGTGGAGGCCTTCGGGCGCTGGAACGGTGCACTGGTGGTGGGCGCCATCATGTCGGTGTACGCCGCCATTTTCCTGTTTCTCCTTGAGGGGGAGCGGGCGCTAGGCGCACTGCGAGAATGGCTGCGGGACCGGCGGATGGTGCGGCGTTTCGTCTTACCGGTGAAGAACAGCGAGGGGCTCCTGGGCGTGGGAGGGCGCTGGCTAGCGGCACCGGCGAGCGTGATGCTCCTGTCAGCGTTTGAGCGGGCGGTGACCTACAGGGTGTTAAACCTGAAGAATTACGTGGCCTATCCGCTTTCCTGCCTGGGTCAGTTCCCACGGTCGTTGTTCTGGGTGGGGGTGGTGTTCGGCAGCGCGTGGGTGCTGGTGTTCAGGCCGGCGCTGTTGTGGTTCGGGGATCAGATCGTAGCGCTGGCGGGGATGGTGGGTTAGCCCCGTTGGGGCTGACATCCTTGACAACTTTTCCCGCCGCTGATAGCATCCGCCTAACCATGAACACCGAGCGCTTTGCCGCGAAGTCCGTATACGGCGCCCCGATGTGCCCTGAGCACACCGGACTGCTCCTTATTGGACGCTTTCGCGGACGGGCCTGGGTAGCTGACAACTAGCAAACCACCACACCAAGAACGAAGCCAGGCCCGTCCAAGAGGACGGGTTTTCGCTTTTCTGGAGGAAGGAGGAAAGGATGTTTGAGGGGAAGATGGTCCGCTTGAGGGCGCTGGAGCCGACGGATGCGGAGCGTGCGTTTCTGTGGATCAACGACCGTGAGGTCACACAGTTCCTGATGGCCCGGTACCCGATGTCGTTGGCGGCGGAGCGAGATTGGGTGGCCAATGCCGCCAAGCCGATGGAGTTCTCGGACGCGCGCTTCGCGATCGAGGCGAAGGCGGACGGGGTGCACATCGGCATGTGCGGGCTGCACAGAGGGCGCCCTGAGGACCGAGGCGCCGAGCTGGGGATCATGATCGGCGACAAATCGTACTGGAACGGCGGTTACGGGACGGACGCCATGGAGACGCTGCTGCGCTTCGCTTTTGAGCAGATGAACCTGCACAAGGTGGCGCTGGGCGTGTTCGATTTCAACGAACGGGCGCAAGCGGTCTACCGAAAGGTCGGCTTCGTCGAGGAGGGCCGGTCCCGCGAAGACGTGTACGAGGACGGCCGGTATGTGGACGTCATACGGATGAGCGTGTTGAGGCGGGAGTGGGAAGCGTTGCGGGCGACCGTGGGGGTAACTGCAGCCAGCCAAGGAACGTAGAGGCAAGACGCGATGCCGCAAATGAGCGGCCCCGCTTGACGTTTGTCTTCCCCCGTGCGACGGTAGGTGCGCTTACCGAGGAGGAACCGATGAACGACATCGCGCTGCTGGACGCCACGGCACAGGCGGAGTTGGTCCGCAAGAAGCAGGTGAAGCCGATCGAGCTGGTAGAGGCGACGATCGAGCGGATCCAGCGGGTCAATACCGAGATCAACGCGGTTATCACGCCGATGTACGACATCGCCCGGAAAGTGGCCGAGGGGCCACTGCCAGAGGGGCCCTTCACGGGCGTGCCGTTCCTGATGAAGGACCTGGGGCCGATGTACCAGGGCGTTCGCCTGACGATGGGGTCGCGGATGACGCAGTTCATCGTAGCGCCGATGGACACCGAGCTGACGATACGCCAGAAAAAGGCGGGGCTGATCACGGTGGGCAAGACGAACACGCCCGAGTTCGGGCTAGTGCCGACAACGGAGCCAGAGCTGTTCGGGCCGAGCCGTAACCCCTGGGACACCACCCGGACGACGGGCGGTTCCAGCGGCGGCTCGGCGGCGGCGGTGGCGGCGGGGATCGTGCCGATGGCGCACGCCAACGACGGCGGCGGCAGCATCCGCATCCCGGCATCTTGCTGCGGGCTGTTCGGACTGAAGCCGACCAGGGCGCGAGTCTCGCAGGCCCCTCTCTTCGGCGACCAGCTGAGCGGCCTAACGATCGACCACGCTGTCTCGCGTTCGGTGCGGGACAGCGCGGCGCTGCTGGACGCGACGGCCGGGCCGGTGCCCGGTGACCCCTACTGGGCGCCGCCGCCCGAACGACCGTACATCGAAGAAGTGGGCGCGGATCCCGGAAAGCTGCGAATCGCCTTCACAACGAAGAGGCTGTACGGAGGAGGAGAGCTTCACCCCGACTGCATCGCCGCGGTGAAGGATGCAGCAGCGCTCTGCGAGGAGCTGGGACACGAGGTGGTGGAGGACACGCCTCCGGGGAACGGCGAAGCGATCGTCGAGGCGTTCACTGTGCTCTGGGAGGCCGGCGTCGCGCAGACGCTGGAGACCGTGGCGCCGCTGCTGGGCAAGAAGCCGAACCCGGACGAAGTCGAGCCGCTCACCTGGACACTCTACGAGGCCGGCATGCAGATCACGGCGGCGCAGTACCTCAACGCCATATCGGTGATGCAGCAAATGTCTCGCACGATTGCCGGGTGGATGGAGCGGTACGACCTTTGCCTGACGCCGACGCTGGGCGAACCTCCGCTGCCGCTGGGGACGCTCTCAGAGCACGCGCACGACAATCCGATAGCCGACTTCGAGCGCGCGGCCGATTTCGTGCCCTACACGCCGATACAGAACGCTACGGGGCAGCCGGCGATGAGTGTGCCATTGTACTGGAACGAAGGTGGACTGCCGATCGGCACGCACTTCGTGGGGCGCTTCGGCGACGAGGCGACGCTATTCAGGCTGGCCGCACAACTGGAAGATGCGCGGCCGTGGGCGCACAAGCGTCCGCCGGTGAGCGCGATCTAGAGGCGAAGCCGCCGGGAAACGCATCAGAAAAAGATCCCCGCTCCTCTACCAAACTCATATCTTGTCAAGTTATAATTGACGGCAGGGGTTTAGATAAGGTCGGGGGAGCTGATGTTCCCGGAGAGTAATCTATATCTGCTGACCCAGGCGCCAGTCACCTGGGGCAAGCACCGGATACTGGGCCCGGTGGCAAAGAGCTACGGGCCGGCGACACTTGTCGAAGTCGAATCGCGGTTCTCGAAGTACGTGCTGCTGCTTCCATTGGCCGCTGTCTTCTCCATCTGGTGGGCTCTCGGGTTCATGGTGGTCTACGGCTGGTTGATGACCCTTATCTACGAGTGGCTCCGTTCGCGCGGCAGACTCCCCGACCCGATGGAGACAGCCAACCCGGTGAAGGGATACCTGGTGGGGTTCCAGCAACTCGTCTACGCGAAAGTGGTGCGAAGGCTGGGACCGGAGCGACCGCACTTCGTGAGGATGTCTGCGATCGCGCTCGGCGCGACGTTTTGCGGAGGGATCGTCGCTGTCCATCACTACATCCGCGTCGCGGGCTACTCCGGATGGCGCGCGGTTGCCGGGAACATGGCCTGCCGGCTGATGGCGGTACCGCAAAAGTTCCTCGAGGTGACGATTACGCTCAGTTTGATCTCCGTCGTCTGGTCGATTCACGAATTCGTGCTGAGCCCGCTGCCTCTCTGAGCAGCAGATCGCTGGCCAGCTTACCGTCTCTCGGGAGATGTCCAACCTGGAACCTGTCTATCCACGGGTCACACTGATAGAATCAGTGGCATCTTCTCTCACCGCGAGGAGGAACAGATGACCGAAGGCAGGTCGTTCAAGGAACTGATCGAACGCAACCAGAAGGCTCTGCGTTTGCGGCCGTCGATAGGTGTGGGGACGGCGACCACGAGAGTGCGTGTGCGGAGCGGCGTAACATGCGACATCGAGGACGGGGCCTGGAAGCTTGTTGCCGATGAAAGCGAGGGCGACGGCGGCGCGGGCCTGGGCCCGGACTCCGGCGTGTTCGGGCGGGCGGCGATCGGGTCCTGCCTGGCGATGGGATATGTCATGTGGGCGGACTACCTGGGCATCCCGCTGGACGATGTGGAGGTGACCGTGGAGGCCGACTACAACGCGGCGGCGATGTTTGGCATCGACGAATCCTCACCACCGGGCTGGGGCGCCGTGCGAATCGTCGCGAATATCTCGAGTCCGGCGCCGGAGGCGGACCTGCAACGCCTCCACGAACAGGTGAACCGGTACAGCCCGCTCCTCGACGACTTCACGCGGGCGCTTTCGGTGAGCACGGAACTGAAGATCACCAACGCGGCCAAGAAGTAGGCCGTGGAGCCGAAGCTGCACCGGCGAGTCCAGCGGTACGGCTGGGACAAGGCGGTCAAGGACTACGACGCGTACTTCGTGCCGCTACTGCGCCGCTGCTCCAACCGAGTGATGGAACTGCTTGACCCCCAGCCGGGTGAACGCATCCTAGACGTGGCGACAGGCACCGGAGTCGCCGCGTTCATGGCCGCGGAGAAAGTCGGCGCCGAGGGCGAGATCGTGGCTACGGATATATCGGAGAAGATGGTGGCACAGACCGCAGAATACGCCCGCGAGCAAGGCGTCTCGAACATGACCTTCGAGCGGATGGACGCTGAGGAGCTTTCGTTTCCTGATGGATCCTTCGACGCGGCGATGTGTGTGCTGGGGCTGATGTATCCGGCGGACCCGCAGCGGGCGATCGAGGAGATGTACCGGGTGTTGAAGCCGGGAGGACGCGCAGCGGCCTGCGTCTGGGGCCGTCGAGAGCGGTGCGGCTGGGCGGAAATCTTCCCGATAACGGACGCCCAGGTGGAATCGGATGTTTGCCCGATGTTCTTCCAATTGGGACTCCCCAACTCGCTTTCTTACTCGTTCGAACGAGCGGGCTTCGCCGACATCCGCGACGAGCGCATGGACGTGACGCTGACCTGGAACAACGGCGAGGAGATGCTCGGAGCGTTCTTCGCGGGGGGGCCGGTGGCGCTGGCGTACTCGAAGTTCTCGCCAGAGGTGCGGGAGCAGGTGCACGCGGAGTTCCTGGCATCGGTGGCGGAGCACCGCCGGGGTGATGCGTTCGATATTCCGGGGGAATTCGTGTTTGTCGTAGCGCGGAAGTAAGCTAGCGCGTTTCTTCCGGTTCGCCTGACTCACGCGCGCGCTGGGCGACTGTTCGACCACGCTTGGTCAGAATTAGCCAGCGGACTTCACCAAGCGTTGGGCCCCGGCCCAACGCCGTCCATTCTGATCTTATGCGTTTTCGTGACGTTCGTCGCGCTGCCGCGCCACGGAGTAATTTCGACCCGTCCTTCGACAAGGACAGCATCTCCGACCTGAGCGAGATTCTGCTCGAGGAGCGTCTGGACAACACTCAGCGTTTCCTCCACTCCCGCTGCGCCCTCCGGTAGCTGGAGAGTGTACTGGACCACCCATGCGATCAAGCTTAGATCCAGGATGTCATCTAAACCACGGTCCAGGATATCTTCGATGGGAGTCACTTAACTGGTTGCCCTCAGAAGGTCTCGCGACTGTGGCCAAAGCCGACTACAACGCGCAGCTAGCCGCGAGGCTTGAGATTGCTGTGATGCGGCGGCCGATTGTCATGCAGTCGTTGAAGCCGTTGGTGCAGAAGCCGAGGGAGATGCCGGTCTCCGGGTCGCCCCAGCCCATCTGGCCGCCGGCGCCGCCGTGGCCGAAGGCGCGCGGCGAGGTGCAGCGACCGAAGCCGCGCATGAAGGCGTTGCCGTCGTCGCCGGCGACGACGACGCTGAGCGCGCGGTTGACGGGTATGTCGAGGATGATGTCGCGGTGGCGGTCCTTGCTGCGGACGGTAGTAGCGAACTCGATCGTCTCGGGCTTGAAGACCTCGGTTACCGTTAGCGGCGGTGCCGCCGTTGATCAGCGTCTGGTAGAACATCGCAAGGCTCGCGGCGTTCGTAATGCCACCTCCACCCGGTACGCCCGAGCGCCGGCCCTCGGGCCCGTTGAATCGGAGGATCGCCTCGGGCGTCACCTCGCCCCAGCCGCCGGGCGGCGCGACCGGCTCGCCGACGTGGCAGACTTCGGCGACTCGGTAGTCATAACTCTTCAGGTAGGCCCACGAACAACTCCGGTAGCCCCATTGGGCCAGTGACGCGCTCGCGGATGAACGTCCCGAAAGTCGTTGCCGGTGCGACGGTAGATGATCTCGGACAGCACCCAGTGCGCGGAAGTTGGATGATACTCGAACCGGCTGTCGGGCTCCCAGTTCAGCCGCCAGCGCTCGAACGCCTCGAGCAGCTGCCGCGCGGTCGCCCCACTTGTCGGGCGCAGAAAGGGTGCGTGCGGAAAGCCCGAGGTGTGCAGCAGCACCTGCTCGACCGTGACGACTTCCTTACCGTTGGTGCCGAACTCAGGGATGATGTCCGCCACCCGCTCCTCGAGCTTCAGGTTGCCGTCCTCGAAGAGGAGCCAGACGGCCGAGGCGACGATGGCCTTGGTGCAGGAGAAGATGCAGTAGAGCGTCTCGTCCGTGGCGGGCTTGTCGACGCCGTCCTGAACGGCGGTGCCGAAGGTACGCATCCCGGCGAGCTTGCCGTTGCGGGCGACGGCCACCTGGGCACTTGGGAGCAGCCCGCCCTCGACATCACGCCGGGCGCGGGCGAACACGGCTTCGAGCTTCTCGGGGTCGACACCGGCGTCTTCGGGCCTGGCGGCGATGTCGGCTTTGTCGATCACGGTCGTACCTCCGGCTGGAATGGCGCTCATTATACGGCACGGCCCACCGTTTACGGGTGGATGCCGCTGGGATATGCTTGCACGCGCTGAACCTGAATTCCGAGAGGAGCACCCGCCCATGAAAGCAGCCGTATTCCGGGGCGTCAATGAACCACTGGTGATCGAAGACGTAGAGGTCGGCAAGCCACAGTCGCACGAGGTGCTGGTGAAGACGTCCGCCAGCGGCGTCTGCCACAGCGACTTGCACTTCATCGAGGGTCTCTGGCCGTTCCCGCCGCCGGCGGTGCTCGGACACGAGGCGGCGGGAGTCGTGGAGGAGATCGGCGACCGGGTGACTTACCTGAAGCCCGGCGACCACGTGATTTCGTGTCTGTCGGTGTTCTGTGGCTCGTGCGACCAGTGCCTAACCGGGCACGCCGAACCGCTGCCTGAGCGGCGGCAATCCGCGGGCAATAGGTGAGCCGCCGCGGCTGTCGCAGGACGGGAAGCCGATCAACCAGTTCGCGAACCTGTCCACCTACGCGGAGAAGATGCTCGTGCACGAGAACGCGCTCGTGAAGATAGCCGACGACATCCCGCTGGACGTGGCGGCGCTGATCGGCTGCGGCGTGCTCACCGGCGTGGGCGCAGCGCTGCGGACGGCGCGGATCGAGCCGGGGTCGACCGTGGCTGTGTTCGGCGCGGGCGGCGTCGGGCTGGCAGCGATCCAGGGCTCGCTGATCGCCGGTGCGCGCGATGATCATCGCGGTGGACGTGAGCGAAGCGAAGCTCGGAACTGCCAAGCAGTTGGGGGCGACGCACCTGGTGGACGCCTCGCAGGGAGACCCAGTGATGAAGATCCGGGAGCTGACGGGCGGCGGCGTAGACTACTCGTTCGAGGCGATCGGCCTGAAGCTGACGACCGAGCAGGCGTTCGACTGCCTGGGGACGGGCGGCACGGCAACGCTGATCGGGATGGTCCCGCTGGGCCAGAAAGTGGAGCTGGACGCGCGGCACCTGCTGTTCGGCGAGCGCAAGATGCAGGGCAGCATCATGGGCTCAAATCGGTTCCGGGTGGACATGCCGCAATACATCGAGTTCTACCGGCAGGGCCGGCTGAAGCTGGACGAGATGATCACGACGCGGATGAAGCTGGAGGATGTGAACGAGGCGTTCCGGGCGATGAAGGCGGGTGAGGTGGCGCGCCAGGTGATCATGTTCAACTGAGCCCTAGCGCACAGTGCGGATAGGCGACAGCTAGGCGCGGCGGATCAGCATGATGCCGTCGCGCACCGTGAGCATGACATTCGTGACACGATCGTCGCTCCGGACGTGCTCGTTGAAGGCAACGATCGCTTTGTCGTCGTCACTGCTGGGTTCGAGAACGCGGCCGCTCCAGAGGACGTTGTCTACGGCGATCAGGCCATTTGGTGAGAGGAGCGGCAAACAGGCTTCGTAGTAATTGGTGTAGTTCTGCTTATCGGCGTCGATGAAGATGAGGTCGAATCCGGGATCGAGTGACTTCAGCGTGTCGAGGGCAGGGCCTTCGCGGACGGTGATCTTGTGGCCGTGGGGGCTGCGCTCGAAGTGGCTGCGGGCGACCGCGATGGCCTTTGGGTTGAGGTCGCAGGTGATCAGCTGGCCGTCGTCAGGAAGTGCGGCGGCCATCATCTGGGCGCTGAAACCGGTGAAGGTGCCGAGTTCGAGGATGCGCCGAGCGCCGACCGACAGCGCCAGGATCTGGAGCAGGGTCCCCTCGAGCTGGCCGGAGAGCATCCTGGCCATTTCTCCGAACTCTTTCTGCGTTTCCGTCATCAGTTCTTCAAGCAACGTGGGCAGCGGCGTGGAGTGCGCCATCGCGTAGCGCTCGATGTCTTCAGGGACTAGTGTGAGCATCTCGTTATCCTCCCAGCTCGCGCTTGAGCTGACCCAAGCCCATCGGCCCGAGGTCCAGGGCCTCGGAGTGGAACCGCTTCAGGTCGAATTCCGCCCCCATCCTCTGTTTTGCGGTTACGCGAGCCTCGAGCCAGAAGCGCTCGCCGACCTTGTAGCTGATCGCCTGGGCCGGCCAGCCGAGGTAGCGCACGACTTCGCTCGACATGAACTCGCGCGGGCGGCGAGTCTTCTCGATGGCGAACTCGACGGCGAGGTCGTGGCCCCAGGTCTCGCCCGGGTGGAAGGTCTCGCCGGCTGGAATCTTCAGCTCCAGGTGCATCCCGATATCGATGATGACGCGGACGGCGCGCAGGGCCTGGGCGCTGAGGAGGCCCATGTAGTAGTCCGGGTTCTCGAGGTAGCCCAGCTCGCCCATCAGGCGCTCGGCGTAGAGCGCCCAACCTTCGCCATAGCCGGAGATGAAGCCGAGCAGCCGCTGGTAGCGGGAGAGCTTGTCGCCGAGGGTGCGCGCACCGCCGACCTGGAGGTGGTGGCCAGGGACGCCCTCATGATGAACCGTGGTGACGTCACCCCATTTCGGAAAGCGGTCGCGGCCCATCGTCGGCCACCAGGTGCGGCCGGGGCGCGAGAAGTCTTCGGAGGGGCCGGTGTAGTAGGCTGCCGCGGCGGAACCGGCCGGCGGGATCATCACTTCCATGCGGCGGATCTCTTCCGGGATGTCGAAGTGCTTGCCGTGCAGGGCCGCCAGGGCCTCGTCGTGTAATCCTTGAAGCCATTCGCGGTAGGCGTCGACGCCGTCGATGGAGCGGGTCGGATCCGTCTCTAGCAGCGCCGTTGCTTCGTCGACGGACGCGCTGGGCTTGATTCGCTCGGCCGTCTCGTTCATCTGTCGCTTGAGGTCGTGTAGCTGATCCCATCCCCAGTTGTAGGTGTCGACAAGATCGATCTCGGCGCCGAGGAAGAGGCGGGTGAGCAGGCGGTAGCGGTCGTCGCCGGATCCTTCTCGTTCGTCGGCCTTCGCCGCATAGTCGTCGCGCAGGTAGCTGGCGGTCTCGGCGAAGGCGTCCTTCGCGAGGCGGACACCGCGGCCGACGTCCGTCCGCAGGGCTTCGGTACCAACTTCGGCCTTGTCCAGCGCCGTGGCCAGGCCGTCGAAGTATGACGGCTGCCCCTCGGCGAGGCCCGCCCAGGTCTCCGCCTGCTTCGCTCCCTCCAGAGCCTGCCTCCTCGCGGCACGCTTGCCTTGCGACAGCCCCTCGTCGAGGGTTAGGCGGTAGCCGGCAAGGGTCTCCGGGACGAGCGCCAACCTTGCTGCGATGTTGGACCACTCCTCATCGCCGGTCTTGGGCATGTCATCGAAGATGCTGCGGCAGCGCTGCAGCGGGGAGCCGATGATTCGAAGGCCGCGGAGGTGTTCGCCGCTGTCGTACATGTCGAGCGAAACGCGCAGCCGCTCGGAAATCATCTCTCTGGCGATGCGATCGCGATCTCCGTCGGGAGGCGCCGCATCAAGGTCGCCCAGGGTGCGCCGGTTCAGGTCCGCCACGCGCGCATAGCCCTGGGGCGAGTAGTCCGGCATCTCGCGCTCGTGGCCGGGGAGACCGAGAGCGGTGGCGGTGGAAGGATCGATAGCGGCGAGGTCATCGACGTAACGATGGGCGATGTCGTAGATGCGGGTCATGCCGGTTACCAGCTCATCGGGCGGTGTGTGCGCATCATCTCGGGCTGCTGGGACCACTGGCGCCCGGCAGTCAGTCCGCCGTCGACGACGAGTGCGTGTCCGGTTACAAAGGTGGACTCGTCGCTCGCGAGGAACAGGGCGGCTCGGGCGATGTCATCGGGGACTCCGGCGCGCTTGATCGGTTGGAACCGGGCGAGGAATGGTTTGACCCGCTCGAGAACTGCCGCCTCGTCGAGGTCGGGACTCGCGAACGCACTCGCTACTAGCGGCGTGGCGATGCCGCCAGGACAGATGGCGTTGACCCGGACGCCGCTTTCACCGAGTTCGAGGGCGACCGACTTCGTGAGGTGGATGACGGCGGCCTTGGCTGTGCTGTAGATGTGTGGGCCATCGCCTCCGCCCAGACCGGCGACGCTGGCGGTGCTGATGATGCTGCCAAGGCCCTGGGCCTTCATCACGGGCGCTGCGTGCTTCATTCCGAGGAACACGCCGCGCAGGAGCACGTTCATCGTGCGGTCGTATTCATCGACCGGAATGTCCGCGATAGGGCCAACGGCGCCGCCGAAGCCGGCGTTGTTAAACATGCAGTCGAGGCGTCCGTACTCATCAACAGCGCGTTGGACAGCGGCCTTCACGTCCGCTTCTTCGCTCACGTCAACGTGCTGATAAACGGCGCTTCCGCCGAGGATATCGGCGAGCGTCTCTCCCTTCGCGTCTTGCACGTCGGCGATGACAACTCGGGCGCCTTCATCAACGAAGAGTTTGACCGTGCCTTCGCCGATGCCGCTGGCGCCCCCGGTGATGACTGCTACCTTGCCATCGAGCCTTCCCAATCCCATCGATTTTCTCCTGTCCGGGGTGCGTTACGGTGTCGGTGTGGGCGTGGCCGGAACCGGCGACGGTGTCGGTGTAGCAGGGACAGGCGTCGGCGTGGGCGCTGCCGTCGGCGCTGGCGAGGCCGTCGGCGCCTCGGTCGGCTCCTCGGTCGGCGCCGGGGTGGGCGAGGCTTCCGGTTCTTCGATCGGGTAGGGACCGATGTGCTCGGCATCGGACCATGTGCCGTCGGTTCCCTGCGTTCGGATGTGGAAATACCAGTCGCCGGGGTCCAGTGCTGAGCTTGTCGTCCCGGTGGCGTTTCCGGAGAGGTCTCCTTCCTCGTCCGGGAGCGTGAAGGCGTTTTCGGTGAAGTCGACCGAGTAGGCTCGAACTTCGTCCTGGCGTGACCAGACCATCTCAATCGTATTGTCTTCGGACGGTTCGTCTATGTCGTGGGAGGTACTGCGGACGTCGTCGGGGTTCTGGACCGTTGTCGTGTCTTCGTTGTCATCCCCGCCTGCGACGAGGATTACAACCGCGACGATAACCCCGAGCACGGCCATGGCGGCGACCAGGGCCCAAATCCACCAACGGTTGCGAGACGGCTCCTCACGCGGCACGACGGGAGGAGGCGGCGGCGGCGCGGCTCCAGCAGCCGCGGGTGCGGTCACGTTGCCCCAGATGACCTCTTTGAGGCCCGCGGGCGCCGGGACCAGG
Source organism: uncultured Chloroflexia bacterium (assembly GCA_963717065.1). Taxonomy (GTDB): domain Bacteria; phylum Chloroflexota; class Dehalococcoidia; order SM23-28-2; family RBG-16-64-32; genus CAVQVC01. The sequence continues at coordinate 92,689 of CAVQVC010000003.1, forward strand.
GCGAACCCGCCGAGGATATCCGCGGCCGCCGGCTGCCCGGCGAGCGTGGCCTGGCAGGTTTCGCAGGCGGCGGCATGAGCCTCGACCGCTTCATGGACCTCCGGCGAGGTGTCGGGCGCAGTTGAGCGCTGGAGGAGCCCATCGAGGTCGGGACAGGCTTCCCGTCCCCGCTGCAGCAGGAACGTGGTGAGAAAGCTCTTCTGGAACGAGTCTCGCAGCCCGGAAAGCGTGGTGTTCGCGGTGTCGGCGCTGATGCCGATGCTTTCGGCGACTTCCTCGTTGCTGAGATCCCGCCGCGCGGTCATGTCGAGAAGGGCGTACTCTCGCGGGCTGAGCGACTCCGCCTGTTCCCACACCAGCTTGCGGAGGCCACCGTCCTGCGCTAGCTGCTGAGCGTTCCGCATCCGAACGGTGTCTATCTCGATGAACGAGGGCAGACGATGCTCAGCCGCAGGGTCGACGGAAGGTGCAGTGCCCGTAGTCGCCTCGCCGAGGGCAATGGCGTAGAGCCAGCCCTTCGGACTCTCCGGGGCGTGGCCGGTACCGAGGGAACGATTGGCTTCTGCAAACGTGCGCTCGGCTACGCCGGCCGCGGCGTCCGGGTCACGCAGGAGGCGTATGGCGAAGTCGTAGATGCCGGCGAAGTGCCTGTCGTAGAGGGCGGCGAAGGCGCGCTGGTCGTGATTGGCGGCGCCTATGGCCAGCTCACGGTCACTCTGGGTGTCGTAATTACTCGAAGTCATACTGGCACCTCTTCCTGGATGGGGTCGTTCCCTATTCTTATCCGGCGCGGCGTGCTGGGCAAGCCGAGGCGCTGCACGAGAGATTTTACCGAGAGCGCCGACACAACTCCGCGTCGGCAGCGTCTCTAGTTATGTGAAGACGATCTTCGCGGCCGCGCTTGGCGCATTGATGCTGGCGCTGCTCGTCGCTTCGTTCCATGGATCGGAGTGGAGCCCGCCGGCGCTGGCGGCGGCGCACGGTGATGCCGACTGCAGCGGCGGCGTCAACGCGCTGGACGCGCTGCAGGTGCTTCGCGCGTCGGCACAGCTACAGCCGCCGGCGGGTTGTCTCGCGGATGCCGACTCGGACTGCGACGGCGATCTCGACTCGGTAGACGCGCTGAGAATCCTGCGTCACTCTGCGGGACTGTTCGTGAGCTATCCGACGAGTTGTCCACCCTTGGGACCTGTTACAGCTACGCCTACACCACCTCCCGTTTCGCTGGGAGGGGAGCCGGACTGCCCGATCTTCCCCGCGAACAACCCCTGGAACACCGACGTTTCCGGATACGCCCTCAGCCCGAACTCGGACACGTACATCGACAACATCGGGCGATGGGAGGAGATGCACCCGGACTTCGGCACGGTCTGGGACGGCGCCCCTATCGGGATTCCCTACGCCATCGTGAGCGGTTCACAACCGATGGTGCCAATCAGCTTCGATTACGACGACGAGAGCGACCAGGGACCGTACCCGGTGCCACCGAACGCTCCGATCGAGGGTGGCCCGAACGCGGACGGCGACCGGCACGTGCTGGTGATCGACGACGACAACTGCAAGCTGTACGAGATGTTCTACTCCTGGCCGCAGAACGGCGGAACGTCGTGGGAGGCCGGTTCGGGCGCGGTGTATAACCTGAACTCGAACGCGCTGCGTCCGGACTACTGGACGTCGGCCGACGCGGCAGGGCTACCGATCTTCCCAGGGCTCGTGCGCTACGAAGAGGTCGTCGAGCAGGGCGTGATCGACCACGCGCTGCGGTTTACTGTGAACAACAGCCAGAAGGCGTTCATCCACCCGGCGACACACTACGCCTCCAGCAGCACGGACCCGGCGCGGCCGCCGATGGGGCTACGCCTGCGCATGAAGGCCTCGTACAATTGCTCGTGGGCTTCGGCGGAGACGCAGGTGGTGTGCACGGCGCTCAAGAAGTACGGGATGTTCGTCGCAGACAACGGTAGCGACTGGTACCTTACGGGCGCGCCGGACTCGCGGTGGGACGACGATGCGCTGGGAGACATCAAAGACATCCCCGGCGACGCGTTCGAAGTCGTCAACACCGGCCCGCTGATCCACTAGCGAAAATCTCTCTCTTCGCGCCGCACGAAGGCCGGGCCTACCAAACGCCTGCCGATGCGTTGTATAAAGAACGAGGAGAGTAGCATCATGTCTGACGAACCGACGAGCGAAGGGACAGTGTGGGAGGACCCGCCGTCCCAGCAGCCGCCACAGCAACCGGCTCCGCAACAACCGCCGGCACAGGAGCCGCAGGCGCCGCCGCCACAACAGCCACCCGCACAGCAACCTGCACAGCAACCACCGGCTCAAGAGCCGCAGGCGCCGCCGCCACAGCAGCCACCGGCGCAGCAACCGCCACCGCAACAACCGCAGCCTCAGGCGCCGCCTCCTCAACAGCAGCAACAGCCGTACGAGGCCCAGCCGCAACAGCCAGCGCCCCAGGCACAACCAGTGCAACCGGTGCCGGAGGTACAACCGTTGCCACCGCCACAGCCGAAGGTGCCGTTTCCGCTCCAGGATAACGAGCAGGTGATTCGCGTGGTGAGGCGGCACTGGTGGTTCCTCTGGCCGTTCACAGTGTGGCTGTTCATCGTCGCGCTGGTCCCCGTCGGCATCGCCTACTGGTTCATGGACCTGATCGGCCTGGCGGACGACCTGGGGTGGTTCTTCTGGATCCCGGCGCTGCTCTGGCTCGGCTACTGGCTGTTCAGGGCCTTCTTCAACTGGTACCGCTACCAGAACGACATCTGGGTGATCACGAGCCAGCGGCTGATCGATGTCCTGCGAACCAACCCGTTCAACAAGCGGGTGACCACCGCGGACCTGGTGAACATCCAGGACATGAAGGTGGAGCGCCACGGGATAACGGCGACCATCCTGCACTACTCGGACCTGCTGTGCAGCACCTCCGGCACCGAGGGCGGGACATTCCTGATCGGCGGGGCGCCTAACGCGGAGGAGCTGCAACTGCTGATCGACAAGGAGCGTGACCGGGAGCGGATGCGGCGGACTTAGCCGACCGCGGATTGGCGCGGATTTTCACGGATCAAGATGAGGCCGTCCTGCGGGATGGCCTCATTGTAGACTGGCGGTATGTTAAGGCCGGTTGCCCCGAACGAGCGTGAACGGCTGCGGCCGTTATTCGAGGGGTTTCCCGGGCTGCACGGGGTCATCGACTCGGTGACGGAGGGGGTGCTGGGCGAGGCGTGGGCGGACGACCCGGAGCGGCCGACCGTCGCGCACCTGGAGCTGGACTTTCACCTGCTGGCGGGGGATCCGGGGTCACCCGAAGCTGCGGAGGTATTGCGGTCGCTGCCGGCCGGTGAACACGTGGCGGCGCCCGATCCCTGGGTGGATCTGTTGATCGAGTGCCGGGAGAGCCTCCAGGCGTACGACCGTTTCGACTTCGGGCAGCCCGAGCAGTGGGACCGGCAGCGGCTGGCGTCGCGGCGGGAGTCGCTGCCGGAGGGGTTCGCTCTGGAGCGGATCACGGCGGAGACGGTCGGGGCGTTCGAGGCGCTGGCGGACTCGCTGGTGTACAACTTCGAGTCGCGCGAGGATTTCCTGGCGCGCGGCGTAGGGTTCGGGGTGCGGCACGAAGGGAGGTTCGTGGCGGGGTGCGCTTCGTACGCGATCAGCTCGCGGAGCCTCGAGTTCGAGATCCAGACGCACCCGGAGTACCAGCGGCGAGGGCTGGCGCTGGTGACGGGGTCGCGGATGATCGAGCACTGCCTGGAGTCGGGCCTGGTACCGTGCTGGGACGCGGCGCACGAGGGGTCGGCGGTGCTGGCGGAGCGGCTGGGGTTCGGGGAACGGCGGCCGTACGTGGCGTACAGGGTGGGGTAAGCGAAGAGCGCGAATCAGTCTTGTGGCGCCAAGGTCTCGGCCCAGTCGACGGCCCAGATCTCGTGATCGCCGGGGAGGCCTTTGAGTTCGACGGTCCGGCGGTCGCCCCAGGAGACGTCTGAGCCCTCGACAAGCGCCTTGACGACCGACGATGTGAGGACCTCGCCGCCATGGGCCTGGGAGGCGACACGGGCGGCGACAATGACGTTGCGGCCGAAGAAGTCCTCGCCCTCTTTGATGACCTCACCGGCGTGGAGGCCGATGCGGACGAGGATGGGTTCGAGCGGCGCGGGGCCGGCGTCAGACGCCTGCAGGGGCGCAGCACGCGCGGTGTCTGAGATGTTATCCGTAGTCGACTGGTCATCGGCGTTCGGGGCCCGATCCGAAAGCGGTGTGTGCTGCGCCCCTACGCCCCGGTTTCGTTCTGCCAGGGCCCGCTGGATCGCCGAGGCGCAGGCCAGCGCTTTTCCGGCGGACTGGAAGGCGATCATGAAGCCGTCGCCCTCGCTCTTCACCTCGAAGCCGCCGTGCGCTTTCAGTTGCTCGCGGACGATGGCGTTGTGCTCGCGGAGGACCTCCATCCAGGCCTTGTCGCCGAGGCGGTCGGTCTTCTCGGTGGAGCCTTCGATGTCGCTGAACATGATCGTGACGGTGCCGTCGGGCGCGGCGTGCGGCTTGAGGTCGGGATGCTCGGACTGGACGGCGGCGGCGACGCGGTCGATGGACGCGTTTATGTTGCCGGATTCTATGCCCTGCGCGGCGAGCTTGTCGCCCAGGACCACTTCGACGTGCCTGGGGGCTCCGAGGCGCCCGAATATCGCGGCGGCTTCGTCGAGCAGGCGCAGGGCGTCCGCGCGATCGTTCTCTTGCCCACGCGCGAGGTGGGTGCGCGCTAGCTCGCGCAGGATCTTGCCTTCTACCCAGACGAGGCCGTACGCGCGGGCCGAATTGAGCGCCCGGTCAAAAGCGACCCACGAGGCATCGAACTCACTCCGAAGGCCGAGGACGACACCGGCGGCCAGGTCGACCAGCGAGACCGCGCCCGCCCAGTCTTCCTCGTTGTCCAATGATTGCCGGCAGATCTCCAACTGTGCCTCAGCTTCATCCATCCGGCCACTGCGAGCCTCCGCGAGCGCCAGTTCGGCTCTCACCACAAGCAAACGAGCGCCACTGGACCCTCCTAAACTCTTGAGGAATTCAGCGGCGCGCTCGTATTCGCCCCGCCAGTAGCACAAATCGGCGAGGCGAAGAGACACTCCCCGGACCCCGATAGCGGCACCCAGCGCCCGCTCATTCTTCAGGGATTCGAGGAGGCGGGCCTCCACCGCGTCCCATTCGCCTGAGCTCAGTTGCAGGTCATTGCTGACCCCCTGGAAGATGTGTCCCATGTCTCGAATCCGCCGGGCTTCGTCCATCTCGCCCAACGTCGAGTGGGCCAGGCCCAGTTGCCCGAGGAGATAGAAGCGAGCGAGCGGCGCCGAGGCAACCCTGGGCTTTGCGAGCTCAGCCTCTGCCCACTCCCTGGCGGCGCGCGGGTTCATACGGTTGCCTTCGCTGGTGCTGAGGAAGACGGCGGCGGTGAACGCGAGCAAGGCAAACTCGCTCTCGTCCGCGACCCGGTATCCCTCCTCCAGCAAGGGGAAACCTTCCTTGAAGCGGCCCGCAATCACCAGGTGCAAGCCCTCAAAGATGATGGCGTTGGTCGTCACGCTTCGGGACTTCAGCTTCTCACCGATCTCCCGGGCGAGGCGCGCGTACTTGAGTCCTTCGTCGACCCCCTCAGTCATCGAATAGGCGAGGGCCAGTCCCAGATAGGCGTATGCCAGAGAGGCACTGCCGGGCGCCTCTTCTTCCAGGATGGCGTGTGCGGCCTCGAGATGAGGCATCGCTCTACCGACGTCGATGGCGCCTGCCCAGCTCACCATCGCGCGTCCGAGGCGGGAATGGATGGCAGCGGCCTTGCCTCTGGCTCCGAGCCGTTCGTAGATGGCCAGCGCCCGCTCCAGGAAATCGTAGCCTCTTTCGAAATCCACGCCGCTTGAGTAGATGACGTCGCCCGTGCGCTCGAGGAGCTGGGCGAGTTCTTCGTCGGGCGCTCCGTGCTCCTCCATCAGCTCGAGCGCGGCCTCCCAGTGCTTGAGCGCCTCTTCCCAGGCGTAGACGCGGACGGATGCCTCGCCGGCGCGGCGGCAGTAATCGATGGCTTTGATGGGCTCATTGCCCTGGTAGAAGTGGTTGGCGAGCTGGCCGGTGTACGGCTCGAGGCGGCCGGCGCGGGCCAGTTCGATGGCCTCACCGGCGCGGAGGTGGAAGCGCTGCTTGCGGACGATCGACAGTTCACCGTAGAGGGTTTCCCGCACAAGGGCATGAGAGAAGCGGTAGGCGGCGCCGGACGAGCCGCGGTGCTCCTCAATCAGGCGTACGGAGAGCGCTTCCTCGAGTGCGGACAGGAGATCATCTTCGGGCATTTCCGTCAACGCCACGAGGATGTCGAACTCGAACTCTCGGCCGAGGACTGAGGCGTAAGTCAGCGCGTCGTTCGTGTGTTGGCTAAGGTTAGACAATCGTCGGCCGATGACTTCGCGCACGCCCTCAGGAATGCTCTCGAAGATCGTGTTTGGGTCAGCGGCCACGAAGCGACCTTCCTCACGGCGCAGAGCGCCGCTCTCGAGGAGGTGCAGGGTGATCTCCTCGATGAAGAACGGGTTTCCCTCGGTCTGGCGCTGGAGGGCGACTGCGAAGACGCGCTGGACGTCGTGTCCGGCGCGGCCTTCGAGTAGTGCGAGAACGCCATCTTCGTCGAGGCCGCGCAGGAGAATGCGTTCGTAGAGGCGCTCGCGACGGAGGTCCGCGACGACATCTGAGAGCGGGTGGCGACGGTCGAGTTCGATGTCGCGATAGGTGCCGACGGCAAGAATCCGGCTGCTCGGCAGCCGGCGGGCGAGGTGCTGGAGGAGGAGGAGGCTGGGCTTGTCGGCCCAGTGCAGATCGTCGAGGACGACCAGCAGTGGGTTGGCGGTGGAGGCGTTGACCATGAAGGAGGTGACGGCTTCCAGCAGGCGATAGCGTTCCGCCTCGGGCTCCTGCTCAGGAGAGTGGGGAATATCGGGCAGGGTCGTCCGAACTTCGGAAACGAGCTTTGCCACATCTGACGCGGCGTCGCCAAGCTCGCTGCGAAGAGCCTCGGCGGGTCGGCTCCCCACGTACTGACGCAGCGCTTCGATGAAGGGGATGTAGGGAGGTGCGCCTTCGCTTTCGTAGCACTGGCCGAATAGCACCTGGGCCCCGCGCATCCGAGCGTAAACGGAAAGCTCTTCGGTGAGCCGCGTCTTGCCGATGCCGGGCTCGCCGACCACCATCACAAGCCCGCCCTTCCCGGACATGGCCGCCTCCATCCGGCCCTTCAGCTCCTCGAGCTCGGAGCTACGGCCCACGAAGGGGCTGCGGACGTACCCCCCGGCCGGCGGCGCGGGTGCTGCCACGCCCTGGAGGGGGGCTTCGACGGGCGCGGAGGCGATGCTCTCCAGCGCGGTGGCGACGTCCGCGGCTGACGCGGGGCGGTCGTCCGGGGATTTGGCCAGCAGCCGAAGCACGAGTGTATCGAGGACGGGCGAGACCTCGGGGTTGTGCCAGGACGGCACCAGCGGGGGTGCGTTGACGTGCTGGGAGATGATCGCGAGGGTATCGTCGCCGAGGAAGGGCGGTCGGCCGGCGAGCATCTCGTAGAGGACGCAGCCCAGGGAGTAGAGATCGCTGCGAGCGTCGGCCTGTCCGCCGAGGGCCTGCTCCGGGGGCATGTAAGCGGCGGTGCCGACCATTGTGCCTGCCATCGTGAGGCGGGAGCGGTCGAGGGCGACGGCGAGGCCGAAGTCGCCCAGCTTGGCGGTGCCGTCCTGGGTGAGCCAGATATTGCCGGGCTTGATGTCGCGGTGGACGACCCCCTGTGAATGGGCGTGCGCGAGCCCCTGGGTAATCTGGAGGGCGAGCGCGAGGGCGCGGTCGAGGCCCAGGCGGTGGGCTTCCTCGTCGCGCAGGAGGTCCTCCAGGGCGCCGCCGGCCATGTACTGGGAGACGATGTAGGGCTGGCCGTTGTCGTCGCCGATGTCGTGGATGGTGACGATGTGCGGGTGGTCGCCGAGCCGGCCCATGGCCTGGGCTTCGCGGCGCACGCGGGCGAGCCCGGCTTCGTCGAGTCCTTCGGTCTTGATGACTGCGAGGGCAACGTCGCGGTCGAGGCGGGCGTCTCGCGCCAGGTAGACGCGCTTGCGTCCGCCCTCGCCGAGGAAGCGCTGGACGTCATAGCGGCCGCCGGCGAAGGCGGACGGGAGGGCAGGGGCGGGGGACGGAGTCGGGCTGCGGGACTCGGCGGCGGAGGCGGGCGCGACGGGGGCGCCGCAAGCGTCGCAGAAGGCGGCTGCGGGATCGAGGGGAGCGCGGCAGGACGCGCAGGCGGCCACCAGCGACGCACCGCAGGCGCGGCAGAAGCGGGCGCCATCGCGGTTATCGTGGCCGCAATCGGGACAAGTCATGGGGAATCCCCCAGTTGCTCGCACACAGCGAACCAATGGTCACGCAGACGGGGCCGCGTGTCAACGAGCGTGACGACCCACCCTCGCCTGCGCGCCCCACTCGACCCATCCTCGCTTGCACTCGTATCCTACGGCCATGCGCATGTCACAGCTCTTCGGCAAGACGCTGCGGCAGGACCCGGCCGAGGCCGAGACGCCGAGCCACCGGCTGCTGCTGCGGGCGGGGATGGCGACGCAGGTGTCGGCGGGGGTGTGGGCTTACCTGCCGCTGGGGTGGGCGGTGATGAAGCGCATCGAGGAGATCGTGCGGGAGGAGATGGACGCGGAGGGGGGGCAGGAGATGCTGATGCCCTCGATGCTGCCGATCGAGGTGTACGAGGCGTCGGGGCGGGACAAGACGATGGGGGACATCCTGTTCAGGTTTTCGGACAACCGGGGGCGGGAGTTCGCGCTGGGACCGACGCACGAAGAGCTGTTCGCGGAGGTGTTCAAGCGAAACGTGCAGAGCTACCGGGACCTGCCGCTGCTGGTGTACCAGATCGGGGCGAAGTTCCGCGACGAGCCGCGGCCACGCGGGGGGCTGATCCGGCTGCGGCAGTTCATCATGAAGGACCTGTACAGCTTCGACGCGGACTGGGAGGGGCTGGACGTCAGCTACCAGAAGATGTACGACGCCTACACGCGGATCTTCGACCGCTGCGGGGTGCCGACGGTGGCGGTGCTGGCGGACTCTGGGGCTATGGGGGGGAAGGACACGCACCAGTTCACCTACTTCACGGAGTACGGAGAGGATACGTCGCTCCTGTGCCCGAACTGCGGGTACGCGGCGGACAGCGAGGTAGCGGCGTTCGCGAAGGAGCCGGCGCATGGCAACGAGGAGATGGCCGCGCTGGAGGAGGTGGACACGCCGGGGATGAAGACGATCGCGGATCTGGCGTCGTTCCTGGGGGTGCCGGAGACGAAGACGGCGAAGGCGGTGTTTTACCTGGCGAAGCTAGCGGGCGGGGAAATCGGCGAACGGGTGCCGGTGTTTGTGGCGATCCGGGGGGACATGGAAGTCAACGAGGCGAAGCTGAGGAACGCGCTGGGGGCGATGGAGCTTCTGTACATGGACGAGGAGTCGGTGCGGGAGGCGGGGTTTGTGGCGGGGAGCGCGGGGGCCGTGGGGCTCAGGGCTGGGAGCCCTGAGCCACGAGGTGATTGTGGTGGCGGACGAGCTGGTGACTCGGGAGCGGAATTTGGTGGCGGGGGCGAATAAGGCGGACAAGCACTTGCTGAACACGAATTACGGTCGCGACTGGGAGGCGGACGTCGTGGCGGATATCGCGCTGGCGGGGGAGGGGTCGCGCTGCGCGAACTGCGGGACGGCGATGGAGGTGCGGCGGGGGATCGAGATGGGGCAGGTGTTCAAGCTGGGCGACGGCTACGGGGAGAAGCTGGGGGCGCATTTCCTCGACGCCGAGGGGAAGCAGCAGGCCGCCGATCATGGGCAGCTACGGGATCGGGATCGAGCGTCTGCTGGCGGCGGCGATCGAGGAGAACCACGACGAGAACGGGATCGTGTGGCCGGCGGAGCTGGCGCCGTTCGACGTGCACATGGTGGTGATCCAGGCGGACAAGGCGGGAGTGCGGGAGACGGCGGAGCGGCTGTACGACGAGCTGCAACGACGCGGGCGTGCGGGTGCTGTACGACGACCGTGAGGAGACGCCGGGGGTGAAGTTCAACGACGCGGACCTGCTGGGGATGCCGCTGCGGGTGACGGTGAGCCCCGGAACCTGGAGAAGGGGTCGCTTGAGGTGAAGGGCCGGACGGAGGGGGAGAGCGCGGCTGGTTCCGCTGGAGGGTGCGGTGGAGGCGCTGGCAAAAATTACCAAACGAAATCAACCCTGACGGACGATGATCGCCGGTCGCCCTTCACGCTTGTAGTCGTGTATCAACAGTGATATAGTTACGAACGTAAATACGCTCTCAGTTGGAGTGGGGTGGCACCCACTTTTTTTTGGCCCTGCGCCGGGGAGTCCGGGGTTTCGGGCCAAGGGGCGTTTGGGAGGTCGTGCCGGCGTGAAAAGCGAGTTCATGATCGCCATAACGCAGTTGGCGGCAGAGAAGAATCTGCCGAAGGAGGTGGTGCTCCAGGCGATGGAGGCGGCCCTTGTTTCCGCATACAAGAAAGACACCGAGATCGCAGGGCAACGTCGCCGTCCGGATCGACCGCGAGACCGGCGACCACCACGTGTACCGTCGAGCACACGATCGTGCAGGAAGTGACCGACCCGAAGACCGAGGTCGGCCTCGCAGGAGGCGCGCAAGCGCGAAGCCGGACGTGCAGCTCGGCGACGTAATGCTGGAAGAGGTGCACCCCGGCGCACGCGCGGCCGCATCGCCGCGCAGACGGCGAAGCAGGTGGTGCTGCAGCGGCTGCGCGAGGCCGAGCGCGAGATGGTGTTCGAGGAGTTCTCGAACCGCGAAGGGCGACATCGTCTCCGGCGTGGTCCAGCGGCTCGAGCCGAAGCACATCGTCGTCGACCTCGGCAAGACGGAGGCGATCCTCCCGATGCACGGAGCAGGTGCGCAACGAGCACTACCGCGGCGGCCAGCGGATGAAGTTCTACCTGCTGGAGGTGCACCGCTCGCATCAAGGGCCCGCAGCTGATCCTTTCGCGCACGCACAAGAACCTGCTGAAGCGGCTGTTCGAGCTGGAAGTGCCGGAGATCTACCGCGGCGATCGTCGAGATCAAGTCGATCGCGCGGGAGGCCGGCTACCGCAGCAAGGTGGCGGTGACGGCGCGCCAGGAAGGCGTCGACCCGGTGGGGTCGTGCGTCGGGCTGCGCGGCATCCGCATCCAGAACATCGTCAACGAGCTGAACGGCGAGCGGATCGACGTGATCCAGTGGGACGCCGGACGCCGCGAAGTTCGTCGCCAACGCGCTGAGCCCGGCGCAGGTGCTGACGCGTGCAGCATCGAGCGAAGAAGACAACACGGCCTCGGTGATCGTGCCGGACCGGCAGCTCTCGCTGGCGATCGGCAAGGAAGGGCAGAACGCGCGCCTGGCGGCGAAGCTGACGGGCTGGCGCATCGACATCAAGCCGGAGTCGGCGATGGCCGGAGCAGCTGGCCGGCGCAGCGGCGGCACCACCGACCGAGGCGCCGGCACGGCCCAAGCGCGCGACGAAGGCCGCCCGGGAAGAGGCCGACGCGGAGCGCGCCGAGGCGGCCGAGCCGTGGGATGGAAGTCGGCGGAGGCAGCTGCGAGCTGCGGAACCTGCGGTGGAAGTGGCCGCGGCGGTGGCAGAAGCGGCTCCCGTCGAGGCGCAGGCGCCGGAGCCGGCGGCCGCGGATGCGGTTCGCCGAGGACCTGGCACCGGCACCCGCGCAAGCCGGACCGAAGAAGGCGAAGAAGGCGCAAGAAGGAACGAGCGGCCAGAGACGGAAGAAGGCAAGGCGGCGAAGAAGGCGCCGAACGAAGCGGCCGGCGGCTTCGCAGTCGTGGAAGAGGACGAGGACTTCGACGCGGTGCTGGAGTTCGAGTACGCGAGCGCAAGGACGACGACGAAGAAGCCGTGAGCGGCGCGCCGACGTCCGAACACGGCCGGTGCCGCAGCGCACCTGCGTGGGCTGCGGGACGACGACGAACAAGCGCGAGCTGGTCCGCGTCGTCCGCACGCCCGAAGGCCGCGTGGTGGCCGACCCGACCGGCAAGCAGGCCGGGCCGCGGCGCCTACGTGCACGCAGGCGGAGCTGCTGGGAGACCGGCGCTCGCGCAAGGGCCGACTGGAGCGCTCGCTGAAGGCGAAGATATCGCCGGCGGATGCTGAGGCGCTGCGGGCGTATCGCGCGGGCTGGGTACGGAGGTGACAGGCATGACGCAACGCAGGAACGGCAGCGACCGGCGACGGCCGAGCGCATCGTGGAGCTCCCGCGGCACATCACCGTCCGCGACCTGGGCGAGAGCTGCTGAGACGACCGCGGATCGACGATCATCAAGGAGCTGATGAAGCGCGGCGTGATGGCGTCGATCAACCAGACCGTCGACTACGACATGGCGGCGTCGGTGGCGCGAGGCGCTGGGCTTCGAGGTGGAGGCTGGAGGCGCTGCCGGCAGCAGAGGCCGGTGAGCGGAGTCGATGCAGGAGCGAGGAAGACAAGGACCTGCAGCCGCGGCCGCCGGTCGTGACCGTGATGGGCCACGTCGACCACGGCAAGACGAGCCTGCTCGACGCGATCCGCGAAGACGAACGTGACGGCCTCCGAGGTGGGCGCGATCACGCAGCACATCGGCGCCTACCAGGTGGAGGTGAACGGGCACAAGATCACGTTCATCGACACGCCGGGCCACGAGGCGTTCACGGCGCTGCGAGCACGCGGCGCGCGCGTCACGGACATCGTCGTGCTGGTGGTGGCGGCGGACGACAGCGTGATGCCGCAGACGATCGAGGCGATCGACCACGCCAAGGCGGCCGGAGTGCCGATCATCGTGGCGATCAACAAGATCGACCTGCCGGCGGCGAACCCGAACAAGGTCAAGCACGCAGCTTGACGCAGAACGACGTCGTGGTCGAAGAGTTCGGCGGCGACGTGCCGGCGATCGAGGTCTCGGCGAAGACTCGCGAGGGGCTGGACGACCTGCTCGAGCACATCCTGCTGGTCGCCGAGATCGCCGAACTGAAGGCGAACCCGAACCGGCCCGCCGAGGGCGACGATCATCGAATCGGAGAAGGACGCGAACCGCGGGCCGATGGCGACCGTGATCGTCCAGAAGGGGACTCTGCGCATCGGCGACATCGTCGTGGCGGGCGAGGCATGCGGCAAGGTCAAGGCGATGTTCGACGACAAGGGCCAACGCATCACGGAAGCCGCCGCCGTCGACGCCGGTCGAGGTCATGGGGCTGAGCTCCGTACCCGGCCCCGGCGACATGCTGGTTGCCGTCGAGGACGAGCGCGAGGCGCGCGACATTGCCGAGCAGCGGCAGCGGGACAGCACCGACGAGGCTCAGACGCGAGCCGTGACGCTGGAAGCGGTTTCCGGCGACATCGCGGCGGGCCGCATCAAGGACCTGAACATCGTGATCAAGGCGGACACCAACGGGAGTCTGGAGGCGATCCGCGGCTCGCTGGAGCAGCTGGACCAGGCGGACGTGCGCGTCAACGTGATCCACACCGGCGTCGGGCAACGTCAACGAGTCGGACGTGATGCTGGCGACGGCCTCGAAGGCGATCATCGTCGGCTTCCACGTGAAGACGGAGCTGGGCGGCAAGAAGGTGGCGGAGACCGAGCGCGTCGACATCCGCCACTACCAGATCATCTACGAGCTGATCGAGGACGTCGAGAAGGCCGTGAAGGGGCTGATGGAGCCGGTGATCGTGGAGGTGATCGACGGTCACGCGGAGGTGCGCGCGGTCTTCCGGGTACGCGGCGGGCGCATCGCCGGCTGCATGGTGACGGACGGGCTCGTCCGCAGGAACTCGCTGGCCCGGGTGCTGCGCGACGGAGAGATGATCCACGAGATCCCGGATATCGAGCCTGCGCGCTTCAAGGAGGACGTGCGCGAGGTGACAGCGGGCCTTGAGTGCGGCATCGGCGTCGGAGAAGTTCACAGACTTCCAGGAAGGCGACGTGATCGAGGCCTTCCACACGGAGCAGAAGGGCTGATAGCGGTCAGCCGGCAGCTATCAGCGGACAGCCCACCACCTGCGGCTACTCGAGCGTAACGGGCGCCCCTGACGAGCATTGCGCGGGCGATGCCATGAGCAGCAGACGCATTCAACGGCTTAACGTGCTCTTTCGCCAGGAGCTTTCGAGCCTGATCTTGACCGAGCTGCGCGACCCGCGGCTCGGCACTCTGATCAGCATCACGCGGGTTGACATCTCACCCGACCTGGAGAACGCCGATGTGTTCGTGAGCGTGATGGGTGAGCCG